>NZ_JBEPMV010000004.1:0-720957 GCF_040545965.1 Sphingomonas trueperi
TTCTATGCGCGGTTCCCAACACCGTCAACGAGAAAATGAAACTTTCTGTCGTTTTCGTGACAGGCAGCCCTGAAATCCGCAGAAATCTGCGGTTTACGGCTTCTCAATCGGGGCATGCGATATGCCGCTGGTGACCGAATCAACGCTCGAATCGCCGAATCAGGCCCCGGAATCGCTCCGGAATCAGGTGCGAAAGGCCGTGATCTGGCGTTCGGGCACACAGATTCTGGGGCAGCTGCTCACCTGGTCGTCCACCTTCCTGGTCATCCGTATCCTCGCGCCCGCCGATTACGGGCTGTTCGCCATGACCCAGGTGGTGCTGGTGCTGCTCAACATGCTCAACGGCTATGGGCTGGCGAGCGCGCTCATCCAGCGTGCGGACGCCGGGCACCGGGCGCAGCGCCAGCTGTTCGGGATGCTGCTGCTGCTCAACGGCGGGCTGGCGCTGCTCCAGCTCACCGCCGCGCCGCTGGCCGCTGCCTATTATCGCCAGCCGATGGTTGCCGCGCTGCTGCGGGTGCAGGCGCTGCTCTATCTCTGCACGCCGTTTATCGCGCTCCCGTATGCGCTGCTCGCGCGATCGATGGATTTCGCCAAGCAGGCGCAAGTCAATTTCGTCTCGGCGCTTGCGGGCGCGATCACCGCGCTGACCGGGGCCTATGCCGGCTGGGGCGTGTGGACCCTGGTCGCCGCCCCCATCGTGCTGTTCGCCAGCCGCGCGATCGGCATGACGGTGGCGGCGCGCGCGCTGGTGTGGCCGAGCTTTGACTTTCGCGGCGCGGGCGACATGGCGCGCTATGGCGGGGTGATGGCGGCGGGGCAGGTCTTCTGGTTCCTGCAGAGCCAGGCCGACGTGTTCATCGCCGGGCGCATGTTCGACCCGCATCTGCTCGGCATCTATACGACCAGCCTGTTCCTCACCCAGATCTTCGTCTCGAAGTTCGTGCCGCCGCTCAACGAGGTCGCCTTCTCGGCCTATGCGCGGATGCGCGACGATCCCAAGGCGGTGGCGGCGGCGTTCGTGCGCGGCGCGCAACTGATCCTGCTTGCCGCGATGCCCTTCTATATCGGGCTGGCCGCGACCGCCGAGCCGCTGGTTGCGGTCGTGCTCGGGCCGAAATGGGCGGAAGCCGCGCCGGTGGTGCATGGCCTGGCGCTGGTGATGCCGCTGATGACGCTGCAAATCTTGTTCGCGCCCGCCAGCGACGCGCGGGGACGCCCCGGCATCAGCGCGCGCAACGGGGCGACCGGCGCGCTGTTCCTGCCGATCGCCTTTCTGGTCGGCGTGCATTGGGGAATCCTCGGCCTCGTCGCCGCCTGGTACGTCGCTTATCCGCTCTACCTCGCCTTTTCGGCGCATCGCACGCTGCCGGCGATCGGCGTGACCTATGCGCGGCTGGGCCGAGCGATTGCGGCGCCGGTGTTCGCGGCGCTGGCGATGGGGCTGATCGTCACCCTCGTCGATCGCGAACTGCCGCCGCTCGCCGCCCTGCCCCGGCTGGCACTGCTCGTCAGTGTGGGTGGCGCGAGCTATGGGGCGCTGCTGTTCGCCTTTGCGCGGGAGACGCTCGCCGGTGCGATCGCGCTGGTGCGCAACCGGGCCGGCTGAGCCGCGTCAGGCCGCCTGGATATAGGCGCGCATCGCCTCGGCCTCGGACTCGATGCGATCGATCCGGTACTTCACCAGATCGCCGATCGAGATGAAGCCGACCACCGCCTGCCCGTCGAGCACGGGCAGATGGCGGATGCGCCGCCGCGTCATCAGCGCCAGCGCGCCGAGCACCGTCTCCTCCGGCCCGACGGTGATCGCCGGCGCCGTCATCACGCGGCTGACCGGCAGCTCGAGCCCGATCGCGCCTTCGCGCTCGATGCAATGGATCACGTCGCGCTCGGAAAAGATGCCGACGACATTGCCGTTTTCGAGGACCGGCACCGCGCCGATCCGGCGGGCCGCGAGTAGTGCCACCGCCTCCGCGACGGTGCTGGTGGAGGCGATCGACACGATGTCTCGCCCCTTGCCTTCGAGGATTGCCGCGATGGTCATCGCCTTCTCTCCTTGGCTTTCATTTTTTAGGCGTTGTTTATCCCACGAATCGGCCCAACTTGCAAAGCGATGGAACAGCCCGACGGACTCGACGATCCACGGTACGCCGCCTTCGCCTGGGGGCGGTTCCGCCGCATCCTGTGGGGGATGGCGGCGGTGGCCGTGCTCGCCGCTGGCGTGGCGGAATATTGGCTATGGGCGACGATGGGCGAGCTCCACATCGTCACCGCGATCGCCACCTTCCTGGGCGTGTTCTTCACCATCATGATGGCGGCGGCGCTGATGGGGCTGATGTTCCTCAGCTCGGGCAGCGGCCATGACGCGCAGGTGGAAGACCCGCTGAAGGACCAGGTCGACCTGGACTAAGGTCTCAGCGCGCGCGCTTGAGGGTGAGGTCGAGGCTCGCGGTGCCGTTCTCCGGCACGGTTACCCGCCAGGTGGGGACGCCCTTGTGGGACACAAGCGGCGCGCCTGCCTTGGCGTCGCGATAGGGAATCGGCAGTTCGAAGGTGACGGGGGCGGCGAGTGCGTTGGTCACCTCGACCCGGTAGTTTGCGCGCCGCTTCGAGCCCGGTTGGCCGACCACCGTGTAGCGGACCTCGCTGCTGTCCCCCGGCCGGAGCTCGATCTCGTCGCCGATCGCGCGATCCTGGAGCGCCGACTCGCCGAGCAGCACCGGCTGGTCGCCGCGCGCCGCGAACAGGGCGACCGACCCGGCTGGCAGGGGGAGCCCGAGCCCGGTGCTCGTCCGATTCTCGGCGCGCAGGAGGATGGCGGCCGGTTCGCTCTCGGTGTCGCGATCGGGATCATAGGCAAAGGGCTGGAACGTCCCTGCATAGATCCGCGCCATCTGCACCCGCTCGCGGTGGAGCAGCGCGACCTGCTTGGTGGCGCGCGCGGCGACGCTCACCGGTTCGGGGACGCGGTGGAGCTTGAGGTCGCCCAGATCCTCCTGCTCGGCCATCATCACCGGCGCGAAGGCGATGCGCGATCCGGTGACGATGATGCTTTCGGCTCGATCCATCGGTGCAGGTACCGGCAACGGGGGTGGAGGCGGGGGCGGCGCCATCGGCGCGCCTGGCGCCGGGGCGTCGCTGGTTTTCCCCATCGGCCAGCATTCCAGCCGCAATGCGGTCGAAGCCCCGCGCGGCAGCCGCGCCGCCTTCTCCTTGTTGGGCTGCCCCGCCACCGCGCTGGTGCGGGCATCGGCAAAGCCCTGGCTGCCGCCATTCACCACCGTCATCCAGCCGAACAGGTCGAGCATGTCGCCCTCGCCCAGCTGCGCGACATAGTTGGCCGACCAGTCGAGCCCCTGCGCCAGATAGGAAAGCTGCACCGTCACCGTCTGCGCGCGGGGGCTGTCGGTCGTCACCGACAGCGTCGGCTTGGCGGCGAGATCGGCGGGGACGCCGGGATAGACCAGCGTTTCCGGCAGCCCCGAACAGCCCAGCGCCTCCACGCCCTGATCGGTCGTGAGCAGCACGCCGCCCACCGGGCCCGATTGAATCACCGCCTCGCTTTCGGTGACCTTGCCGGTGGCGCGATCGGTGCGCCGCACGGTGACGCGGCGCTTGAGATACGCATCGATCAGCGTCGCCGGGCCGAGTAGCCGGGCGTCGCGGTTCTTCTCGCCCACCCCGCGCGACAGGCCGATGACGATCGCGGTCTCCGGCATCATCCCCTCGGACACCCCGACGAAGCGGATCACCGACGCACCGGCGGGCAGCTGCAGCGTCCGCGTCTCAGTGACCAGCGCATAGCCCCCGGGCCAGCTTCGCCGGATCGTCCCTTCGCGACGGTTGGGATCGCGATAGACCGTGACCGCCACCGCATCGGGCTTGTCCGAGACGACGAGCGTCTGCGCCGCCGCCGGCAGTGCGGTCAGCAGCGCGACAACAGCAAAGGCGATGCGGGCAAGCATCGGATCAGTAGCGGCTGTCGAACACCATGGTCACCGATGCCTTGCCATTGGCAGGCACCGGCACCTTCCACTCTATCCGATCGGCGGAGACGCGCTCGCCGGCGAGGGTCTGGTCGGTGACGCGGACATCGCCCCACAGCCCGGTCTGGGCAAGATCGACGGTGATCGGCTCGGCGCGCGCATTGGTGAAGTCGTAGCGCATCGTGGTTTTCCAGCGCCGCGCCGAGAGTTTCTTGCGCTCGACCACCACCGCGGCGCCCTTCACGTCGAACGCCTCGCCGGTGCGGATCGACATGGCCGAGCCCATCGGCGCGGCATCGACCCGGCTCTCGCCGATGAACTGCGGCTCGCCCTTACGGTCGCGCATATAGACGCGGATCGTGCCGCTCGGCAGCTGGTCGCCCAGGCCGCCATTCTTCGACGTCGAGAATTTGAGCACCGAGGCGGCGCTGCGCGGATCGGTGTCGGCGCCCAGCCAGCCATTGATCCACTCATAGGTCTTGCGCGCCGGCGCGGCCTTCACGTCGAGGAAGCTGACCTGCTTCTGCTGGGCGTTGGCGATCGTCGTCCGCTGGGCGAGCGGGTAGAAGATATAGTCGCCCAGCCGTTCGCGCGGGCCGGTCTCGGTGCCGGGCTGGTCGATGGTCGTATCGTCGCCCGCCAGCCGACCGAAGGCTTTCGCGCCGCTGGGCGCACCGGCGACGAGCGTCACCGCGGCATTCTGGTAGCTGGTGCCGGTATCGTTGGTGAGCGTGATCCAGCCCTGCATGTCGATCGCGCTTTTCGCCTCGTCGAACAGCATCACATAGTCGCTGGTCCAGCCGAGGCCCGGCGTGAGATAGCTCAGCGTCGCCGGCACCCGGCCGCCGCCAGCGACCTGGAGCGTGACCGAGAGCGTGGGCCGGGCGCGGAGATTTTCGGGCACCTTGTCGAAGATCACCCGGACCGGCAGGCCGTCATCGCGCAGCACTTCGATGCGGGGGCCGATCTGGAGCACGATGCCGCCGTTGGCCGAGAGTATCCGCGCCTGCTCGCGCGTCTCGGCGCCGGTCGCGGGGTTGGTGCGGACGATGGTGACGACCGAGCCGACCGCCTTCTCCATCAGCTTGTAGGGGGTGAGCAGGTCGTAATCGAAATTCTGCTCGACGATGCCGATGCCGGGTCCGGCGAGCGTCACCGTCTCGGGCCGGATCTTGGCGGAAACGTCGGCGAATTCCTGGCGGGTACGGCCGGCCTCGAGCGGGAGGGTGCGGGCGTCCTGCACCAGCGCCTGGCCGTTCTGGTAGATGGTGATGGCGAGATCGCCCTGCGCGGTCTTGTCCGGGGCGGGAAGTTGCTGTGCCTGCGCGAGCGTCGGCCATGCCGCCGCCAAGAGCCACACCGCACGCCGCATCCTCGTCCTCCCCCTTAGTTGCAGGGAGCGTAGCAGATTGAAGGACTGCGGCTAGTGTTTCCTCCCCCAGGATTTCGCCATCCACGTGGAAGGGACGTCGCCTTCAAAACGACCGTCATCCCGGCGAAAGCCGGGATCCATTGCCTTCAGCGCTGGGGGAAGGAACCGTCAGATCGGCGCGAATGGATCCCGGCTTGCGCCGGGATGACAAGTCTTTGGTGGTGCGATGACCCTTCGCGGGCGGCGCCTTAAAGCGTGATCACGACCCGCCGCCCGTCATACACCACTTCACGCCCAGTCGCCTCGGCGAGCCCCGTGCCGACGCCCGACGCCACCGTCACCACCCGGAACCGCCGCGACTTCGCCATGCCGGGATAGCGCCCCTGCCGTGCGCCGATCGTCAGGGTGCCGGCTTTGTCATCCAGCGCCAGCGCGATCGTTGCCCGCTCGCCGCGGCGCCAACCCTGGCCGTCGCCGGCATCGTCATAAAGGGTGAAGCGGCCATCGGCGCCGCGATAGACGCGCAGCTCGATCGGGCGATCGGGGGACTGGTCGGCATATTGAACGGGCGATCCCAGCGGCAGGATCGTGCCTGCTGCGACCTGCACCGGAATCTGGCCGATCGGCGCGGCGACCTGGAGTTTCGCCCCGCCCGCATGGCGGGTGCCGGTCCAGAAATCGATCCACTCGGTGCCAGCGGGCAGATATACCGAACGCGACGTGGCACCCGGCTCGATCACCGGGCTGACCAGCAGGTTGCGCCCGAACAGATATTGGTCGCGCAGGTCCTGCACCGCGCGGTCCTGCGGGAAGACCATGCCGACCGGATAGAGGAACGAGGCGCCGCCGTCCGCCACCTGCCAGCTCTGCGCATAGAGGAAGGGCAGCAGCCGGTAGCGCAGCGCCACCGCATCGAGCAGCGGCTGGCGGACGCTCTGGGGGAAGCTGTAGACTTCCTTGCCCTCGCCGGTGCCGTGGATGCGGAACATCGGGTTGAACACGGCGAACTGCAGCCAGCGGGTGAACAGCTCCTGATAGGCGGGATCCTTGGGGCTGCCGCCGAAGAAGCCGCCGATATCCGCCGACCAGAAAGGATTGCCGGTCATCGAGAAATTGACGCCGGCCGGGATCTGCTTGGCGAACACGTCCCACCGCCCGCTGACGTCGCCCGACCAGGTGAAGGCGCCATTCCGCTGCTGCCCCGCCCAGGCCGAACGGGTGAGCAGCAGCGGGCGCTTGGCGGCATAGTCGGCCGCCATGCCGTCATGCACCGCGGTGGTGTGCATCAAGGGATAGGCGTTGAACACCTGCGCGCCGGGTCCCGCCGCGGTGGCCACCTCGGCCATCTCGCCCCAATGGCCGCCCAGCTCGGCCTCGCTGCCGTCGAGCCAATAGCCGTCGAACCCGGCCTTCCCCAGCCGGTCGGAGATCTGCTTCCAGTAGAGCGCGCGGGCCTTGGGCGAGAAGGCATCATACCAACGCCCTTCGCCCGCCGGATACACATTGGGGTAGGTCTTGGGGTAGAGCCCACCGATCGCGTCGAGCGCTCGTGTGTTCTCCAGCCCGACATCGAGCCGCGGCCAGACCGAGACGATGCTGTGCAGGTTCTGCCGATGCAGCGTGTCGAGCATCGCCTTGGGGTCGGGATAGCGCGCCGGGTCCATCTCATGGCTGCCCCAGCGCCCTTCAGGCCAATATTGCCAGTCCTGCACCACCGCATCGAGCGGGATGCCGAGCCGGCGATATTCGGCCGCCACGCCCAGCAGCTCGGACTGCGAGGCATAGCGCTCCTTCGACTGCCACAGCCCCCAGGCCCAGCGCGGCAGCAGCGAGGCGGCGCCGGTAAGCTGGCGATAGGCGCCGATCACCTGGTCGACATCGGGCCCGGCGAACAGGAAATAGTCGAGGCCCTCGCCCGCTGCCGAGCGGAACACGATCCGGTTGCCCGCCTGCGGCGTGTCCACCGCGACCTCGGTCACCGAGGCATTGTTCCAGAACAGCCCGAAGCCGGCGGGCGAAACCAGCACGGGCACGCCGACATCGGTATTCGCCTGCTGCAGCCGGACGATAGCGCCGCGATAGTCGAGCAGCCCCGCCTGGTGCTGGCCGAGGCCATAGACCGCCCGCCCCTCGGGCAGGGTGAAGGCGGTGCGCACCGCGCCGTCGGCGTCGGGGGTGCCGCCCAGCTTGCGGCGGTAGAGATCGGTCTCGCCGACCAGCGGCTTGTCGTCGGCACCGAGCAGCGCCACCGCGCCGGTCTTGCGATCGACGCTGATCCGCATGGCGGGCGTGGCGAGCAGATAGCGATCGGGCTGCTGATCCAGCGTCCACGCCGTCTTGGCCGGCTGGCCGACCAGCGCGAGGTCGGGCATGCGCTCGGCACCGTCGCGCAGCAGTGACACCCGCACGATCCGGTCGCCCCAGATGGTGAGCGCGAGCACGCCCTGCGCGGTGCGGAAGCTGGCGCCGGTCGGGTTCTGCGCGAGCAACGTCGCGCCCTCGGCGGCGGCGGCCTGCACCGGCGCGGCCTGCGCGGCAAAACTCGGCGCAATGCTCGCAGCAAGCGCTGCCCCCAGCAGCAGAGGCGACTTGGCTTTCACGGACATTCTCTCCCCTGACACGACGGTCTTGCCGCCGATCTTGTCAGACAAAAACGGGCCTGCCTAGCCCTTAGGGGTCTTAGTGCCCGCCGCCCGCCAGCCGCAGCCCGGCGATGCAGCCGACCAGCCCGAGGATCAGCAGGATGCGCATCGCGCTCACCGGCTCGCCGAACCACAGCATGCCGACGATCACCGTGCCGAGCGCGCCGATCCCGCCCCACACCGCATAGGCGGTGCCCAGCGGCACGGTGCGCGAGGCCATCTCCAGCAGCGCCATCGATACCGCGATGCAGACGAGGAAGGCGAGCGTCCAGGGGATGTTCCGAAAGCCCTCGGTGAAGCGCATGCAGGTGGTGAAGCCCACTTCGCACAGCCCGCCGAGCAGCAGGTAGATCCAGCCCATCAGCGCCCGGCCAACTTGGCGAGCGCGTCGCCGGTCACCCGCTGCACCGTCCATTCGTCCATGCCAACGGCTCCCATCGCGCGGTAGAAATCGATCGCCGGCTGGTTCCAGTCGAGCACCGACCATTCGAACCTGGCATAGCCGCGCGTGACGGCGATATCGGCCAAATGGCGCAGAAGCGCCTTGCCGACCCCGGCCCCGCGCGCGGCGGGGGTGACGTAGAGGTCCTCCAAGTACATGCCGGGCAGCCCGGTCCAAGTGGAGAAGTTCTGGAAGAACAGCGCGAAGCCGAGGGGCACGCCGTCCTCGGTCTCCGCAATCACGGCTTCGGCGGCCGGGCGCGGGCCGAACAGCGCGGCTTCCAGCATCGGCTCGGTGGCGACCACGGCGTCGGGCTCGCGCTCGAACTCCGCCAGTTCGCGGACGAAGCCGAGGATCTGGGGGACGTCGGCGGGGGTGGCGAAACGGATCTGGGTCATGCGGCGGCCTCGGTCTGGGGAGCGGGGGCGACACGGCCGCGGATCGCGGCGAGGCACCCGAGGATGATGAGCAGCGCGCCCGCGACCGTCCAGGCCGAGACGCGCTCGTCGAACACGACATAGCCGAGCAGCGCCGCCCAGACGAAGGCAGTATATTCCACCGGCGCCAGCAGCTGCGCCTCGGCATGGCCATAGGCCCAGGCGAGCAGCACGGCGGAGATCGAGCCGACTAGTGCCGCGCCGAGGATCCACGGCCAGAGGCTTACCGACGGCATCGCCGAGAACCACGGCGCCCCGGGCAGCATCACCAGCGCAAGGACGAGGCTGGTGAACAGCGCGACTTCGATCGGATCGGCGATCTGCGCCTGGCGTCGCAGCAGGATCAGGCTGCCGGCATAAAGGATCGAGGCGGCGAACACCGCGATCGAGCCGAGCACGACCTCGGTCGAGGCATGGGCCTGCGCCTGGCCGGCGGCGATGGTCAGCACCCCGAGGCTGGCCACGAGCGAGCCGCCGATCGCCGCGCGGCGGATCCGCTCGCCGAGAAAGGCGGCGGCGAGGAACATCGCGATCAGCGGCGCGAGGAAGGTCAGCGCAATGCCCTGCGCCATGGTGACGCGGGCGAGGCCCCAGAAGAACAGCACCACCGAACTGCCCGCCAGCACGCCGCGGGCGAAGTGCAGCTTGAGCGCATGGGGGCTCGGCCAGGGGGTTCGCCGCAGCAGAAAGATCGGCCCGAGCAGCACGATCGCGCCGACCGAGCGCCACAGCACCGCGCTATAGGCGCCATGCGCGATCGACATGCCCTTCATCACCGCGTCCATCACCGAATAATTGGCGATCCCGAGCGCGGCGACGAGAAAGGCAAGGCGGGGCGAACCGGACATGCAGGGTCGGGTAGCGGGCGGGGTTTCAGATTGCGAGCCCCTTCAAGCGCTTCCGCTTCAGGCCTTTCCGCTCGCGTACGCCTGCGTCCCGTGGGTAATCACGCCGTCCCCGGGCAGGATCGCGGCGATCGGAATGTCCGGCTGCGCGAGGATCTCTGCGTATAGCGGTGCAAAATCGGTCTCCAGCGTCTCGTGCAGCAGCGCCTCGAAGCTGGGGATGACGAAGTAGTTCTGCTGGAAATCGTCGATCCGATAGTCGGTGCGCATCACCCGCTGCATGTCGAAGCGGATGCGGTTGGGACTGTCGCTCTCCAGCGCAAACACGCTTTCGGCCGAGCTCGACACGATTCCCGCGCCATAAATGCGCAGCCCCTCGGCCTCCTCGACCAGCCCGAACTCGACCGTGTACCAGTAGAGCCGGCCGAGCTGCTTGAGCGCCCCCAGCTCCAGCGCGCGCATGCCGCCCCGGCCATAGGCTTCGAGATAATTGGCGAACACCGGGTCCGCGAGCATCGGCACATGGCCGAACACGTCGTGGAACACGTCCGGCTCCTGGATATAGTCGAGCTGGTCCGGCCGGCGGATGAAGTTGCCGGCGACGAAGCGGCGGTTCGCCATGTGATCGAAGAACACGTCGTCGGGCACCAGCCCCGGCACCGCGACCACCTGCCATCCGGTGAGCTTCATCAGCCGTTCGGACAATTCCTCGAAATTGGGGATGCCCGAGTCGGAGAGCCGCAGCGCCTCCAGCCCCTTGAGATAGGCCGAGGAGGCGCGGCCCGGCAGCAATTTCGCCTGGCGCGCGAACAGCTTGTCCCAGGTGGCGTGTTCTTCCTCCGTGTACGCGGCCCAGTCCTGCGAGATCGTCCAGTCCGCCGCCGCGCCCTCGGGCGGCCTCTCCAGCACATGCGTTTCTTTCTTCATGGACAGGATATAGCAGCCCGTCCGAAGGAGCGAAACGTCAGCCCAGTGCCTCGTCGAGCAGCTTCGCCAGCCGCAGCCCGCCGCGCACCACCTGTTCACGGGCAATCGGGACCAGCTTGGCGATGGTCGCCTCGTCCAGATGCGCAGGATGATCGCCCGGCGTGCACACGGCCTCGCCGGCCGCGCTCGGATAGACAACGTCGCGCGCGACCTGCCAGCTTTCGCGGCTCCAGTCCTCGACGCTGCCGCCCCAAACCGCGTTCCGCTCCGCCGCCGAATAGGCGCGCACGGGCGAGGGCGGCTGCGAGATCCCACGCTCGGCGAGATAGCCGTCCCACACCGAATGGAGGTTGAGCTTGGCGCTGGTGAAGGCGCCGTAATTGGTTTTCACCTTGTTGCCGCCGAGATCGCTGTGATCGCCCGCATGAAGCGGCTGGTGAAGGTCGCCGACGAAATGGACGAGGAACACCAGCGCCATCACCCGCTCGCGCACCGGCACCTTGCGGTCCTTGAGCAGCTTCACGTCGCGCTCGATCTGCGCCGACACGCAATTGCCGTCGCGGCAGGGCGGCTTGAGGTCGAAGGGCTGGCAGATGTCGATATTCTGATAGTGCCAGGAATAGGCATAGCTGAAGCGCGGCCCCAGCGTCTTGACGCAATCCGCCCACACCGCAGCCTGCTCGATCGTTTTGGCCGGGCAGGTCGGCGTCTCGAGCAGCGCCTGCCGTTTGAGCAGCGCGTCGATCTTGGCGCGCACCGCCGGCGTGACGTTCTTGTAGGCGATGGCGCCCACCGTCTCGTGGCCATATTCCCAATAGGCGGAAGCGGGCGAAGCGGCGCCGAAACCGAGCAGCGCGGCGAGGATACACAGGATACGACTCATGGGGGATCGCCCTAGGCCCGCCGCGCGTCCGCATCAACATGGCGGCTTCCCCTCGCCTGCATTGCGGCGGACCGGAAACCGGCCTAATAGCCGCGCCCAAATGGCACGTATCCAGACCCCCCAGCGAATCCGGGGCACCCAGGACATTTTCGGTGAAGACCAGCGGCGTTTCGCCGCGGTGCTCGAGAAGTTCGACCAGGTGCGCAAGCTCTATTGCTTCCAGCGGCTCGAGATCCCGATCTTCGAGGCGACCGGCGTATTCGCCCGCTCGATGGGCGAGACCTCAGACGTCGTCTCCAAGGAGATGTACACCTTCGAGGATCGCGGCGGCGATTCGATCACGCTGCGCCCGGAATTCACCGCCGGCATCGCCCGCGCCTATATTAGCGAGGGCTGGCAGCAGTTCGCGCCACTGAAGGTCGCCACGTCCGGCCCGGTGTTCCGCTACGAGCGTCCGCAAAAGGGCCGCTATCGCCAGTTCCACCAGATCGACGCCGAGATCATCGGCGCGCCCGAACCCGCCGCCGATGTCGAGCTGCTGGTGCTGGCCGACCAGCTGCTCAAGGACCTCGGCATCGCCGAGGGCGTGACGCTGCAGCTCAACACCCTGGGCGACGCCGCGACGCGCGACGCCTGGCGTACCGCGCTGGTCGCGCATTTCGAGGCGCACAAGGCGGAGTTGTCCGAGGACAGCCTGGCGCGGTTGGAAAAGAACCCGCTGCGCATCCTCGATTCGAAGGACCCGCGCGACCGCCCGATCGCCGACAGCGCGCCCGACATCGATGCCTATCTGACCGAAGAGGCCGCCGCTTTCTTCAAGGCGGTGACCGACGGGCTGGATGCCGCCGGCGTCGCCTGGACGCGCAATGCGCGGCTGGTGCGCGGGCTGGATTACTACCGCCACACCGCGTTCGAGTTCGTCACCGATCGGCTGGGCGCGCAGGGCACCGTGCTGGCCGGCGGCCGCTATGACGGGCTGATCGGCTCGCTCGGCGGTCCCGAGACCGCGGGCGTGGGCTGGGCAGCCGGTGTCGAACGGCTGGCGATGCTGATCGAGGAGCCCAAGGCGGCGGCGATCCAGGTCTATGTCGTGGTCGAGGACGATCGCGTGCAGGCCGATGGCGTGCGCGCCGTGTCCGCGCTGCGTCGCGGCGGGCTGGCAGCCGAGTTGCTTGCCACGGGCTCGCCGCGCAAGCGGTTCGACAAGGCGATGAAGAGCAACCCCGATGCACTGCTGTCGCTGGCCGTGACGGACGGCGCGACCTCGAAGCGGCTCAAGATCAATGTCGGCGATGCGGCTGCGATCGAAGCCGTGCTCGGCAGCATTGCCTGGGGCGGCCCGACCGAATGACCCGTATCCCGCCGGACCGCATCGCGGCGATCGAGGCGCGGCGCGACGAGTTGCAGGCGCTGATGGCGTCGGGCGAGCTCGGCGGCGATCGCTTCGTCCAGGTCTCGAAGGAATATGCCGAGATTGAGCCGGTCGCGGTCGCGGCGGGCAAGGTCCGGCAGCTGCGCGCCGAGGGCCAGTCGCTCCAGCAGATGACGCAGGACGCCGATGACGAGCTGCGCGCAATGGCGGTGGAGGAACTCCGCGCCAACGAAGGCACGCTCGCCGAGGCCGAACGCAAGCTGGCGCTCGCCCTGCTCCCCAAAGACGCGGCCGACGAGCGCCCGGCGCTGCTCGAAATCCGCGCCGGCGTGGGCGGCGACGAAGCCGCGCTGTTCGCAGGCGATCTGCTCCGCATGTACCAGCGTTATGCTGATCGGCTCGGCTGGCGGACCGAGCTGATCTCGGCCAGCAGCTCGGAAGCAGGCGGCTACAAGGAAGTCGTGGTCGGCATCACTGGCACCGGCGTGTTCGCCAAGCTCAAGTTCGAGAGCGGCGTGCACCGGGTGCAGCGCGTCCCCGCCACCGAAGCGGGCGGGCGCATCCACACCTCCGCCGCCACCGTCGCGGTGCTGCCCGAGGCCGAAGAGGCCGACGTGCAGATCGACGACAAGGACCTGCGCATCGACATCTACCGCGCCTCCGGTCCCGGCGGCCAGGGGGTCAACACTACCGACAGCGCGGTGCGGATCACCCACCTGCCCACCGGGATCGTCGTGATCCAGCAGGACGAGCGCTCGCAGCACAAGAACAAGGCCAAGGCGATGAAGGTGCTCCGCACCCGCCTGTACGAGGCCGAGCGCGAGCGGCTGGCGGCCGAGCGCGTCGGCGCGCGGCGCTCGATGGTCGGCTCGGGCGATCGTTCGGAGCGGATCCGGACGTACAACTTCCCGCAAGGGCGGGTGACCGACCACCGGATCAACCTGACGCTGCACCGCCTTCCCGAGATCCTCGAAGGCGAGCTCGACGAACTGGTCGGCGCACTGGTCTCGCAGGACGAGGCCGATCGGCTCGCCCAGCTGGATGGCTGATATCCTCCCTTCAGTTCCCCTCCCGCTCGCGGGAGGGGCTAGGGGAGGGACTGACGTGGACGGTGCGCGATGACGCTGCCACCCCTCCCCCCGACCCCGCCCGCAAGCGGAAGGAGCGTTAGGGCCGCCCTTGCGGAGGCGACCCGCCAGCTGGAAACCGTCTCCGACACCCCCCGGCTCGATGCCGAGCTGCTGATGGCCCATGCCCTCGCCACCACGCGCGACAGGCTCCTGCTCGGCCGACTGGACGATCCCGCGCCCGAAGCCTTCGCCGCGCTCCTCGCCCGCCGCCTGACCCACGAGCCGATCGCCTATATCACCGGCACCCGCGCCTTCTGGACGATCGACCTTGCGGTCGGCCCCGGGGTGCTGATCCCCCGCCCCGACAGCGAGACGCTGATCGAGACGGCGCTCGCCTGGTTCGGCGACCGCGCGCCGTCGCGCATCCTCGATCTCGGCACCGGCCCCGGCACGCTGCTGCTCGCCGCACTCGCCGAATGGCCGCAGGCGCAGGGGCTGGGCGTCGACGCCTCGGAGACCGCGCTCGGCTATGCCCGCCGCAATGCCGACACGCTCGGCATGATGCACCGCGCCGAATTCCGCCTGGGCGACTGGACTGCGGGCATCGAAGGCAAGTTCGACCTGATCCTCGCCAATCCGCCCTATATCGGGACAGACGAGCCCCTCCCCCCGCAGGTGCGCGACCATGAGCCGGCGGAGGCGCTGTTCGCAGGTGCCGACGGGCTCGACGATTATCGCCGTATCGTCCCCGCCCTCCCCGCGCTCCTCGCGCGCGGCGGGGCGGCATTGCTCGAAATCGGATGGACGCAAGCCGATGCAGTTTCTTTGCTCGGCCAGGAACACGGCCTGTCTTCAAGCGTCTATAAAGACATGGGTGGACGGCCGCGCGTGGTCCGGCTGACTTGAAACTACGCGCAAACGTCACATATTTCTGCTTGGAGATTGGTACGCCAGCGGCTAGAAGAAGGCCGGGGCGAGGCACCTTCAACCAAGTTGTTGAGATAAAGGGCTGAGGCCCGACTCCATGGTCATGTGTGCCGCTGCAGTCCGGCGGCCGTGGCAAGCGGATGGCTCTGGGTACGCCCGGAACCCTCCGCGAATGTAACCCTGCATCCGGAACCTCGATGAATCGACGGACGGCTTTGTAAAGACAGGACAACGAGACCTTGATGAACAATCGTCAGGCCGGCCGCCGTCGCGGTCGGGGCGGCCAGCAACAGCGCCAGGGCGGAAGCTCGAACAATCAGGGCAATGGTAGTCGGATCGATAACCGCGCCCGTGGTAATGCCGCCCAGCTGCTTGAGAAATACAAGAACCTGGCGCGCGATGCGCAGATGCAGGGTGATCGCGTCAACGCTGAATATTATCTGCAGTTCGCCGATCATTATTTCCGCGTACTGAACGAGAATCGCTCGCGCTTCGAAGAACAGAACCAGCAGCGCCGCCAGCGCGAGGACTTCGACGGCGACGAGGAAGAGTTCGAGATGGAAGGCGAAGCCGGCCGCGAGGACGAGGGCGACGCCCCCCGCCAGCAGCAGCAGCAGCCCCGTCGCGAGCGCGAACCCCGCTACGAGCGCGAACCCCGCGGCGATCGCGAGCAGCGTGCCGAGCGTGAACCGCGCGAAGCCCGTGGCGACCGCGACCCCCGTGGTGAGCGCGAAGCCCGCGAGCTCCGCGCCGAGCGCGAGCCGCGCAGCTATCGCGAAGATCGTCGCGAGCGCAGCAACGGTGCCGCGAACGGCCAGGCCAACGGCAATGTCGCCGAGGCCGCGCCGGTCCAGCCGAGCGCACCTATCGAAGCGCCGGTGAGCGAGGACGTCGCCGAAGCACCGCGCCGCCGCGGCCGTCCGCGTCGCGAAGCGCCGGTTGAAGCCGAAGCGTCGCACGGCATCGATGTCGCCATCCTCCCGCCCGCGATCGGTGCCGATGCGGCACCCGCCGAGGACGAGGAAGCACCGAAGAAGCCCCGCCGCCGCCGCACTGTGAAGAGCGACGAGGCCGAGGCACCCGCCGCCTGAGGCGACGGCCAACCGGCACCGATAAGGGCCCGCTTCCGATGAGGAGGCGGGCCTTTTTCATGCCCTTACGCTGCTCTCGAACGCGAGAGGTTGCTCCCCCCGTCAGCGGGGTAGAGACGCTCAGAATGCCGGGTCGAAGTTGAAGAAGATCGGGTTGGAGATCGCCACCATCGGCCCGGCGATCTTGGTGAAATTCTCCACCCCCGGATAGGGCGTCTGCGGCCCTTCCACCTCGACGCGATAGTAGCTGCGGCCCCGCGCATCGGGCGTGTCGGTGAAGCCGACGCTGCCGTCGGCACCGATGTCGAGCATCGCGAACACTTCGCCATTCTTCACCACGCGGACGTGATAGGCGCCGTCCTCGCGCTTCCCCGCCAGCCGTACGGTGAAGCGCACCGGCCCGGCGGGCGCCTTGGCATTGTCGCCCATCAGCATGTCCGCCTTGCTGTCGCCGTTCACGTCGGCGGTGAGTTCCACCCGCGGCGCATAGGGATTGGCGCTGATCGAGGCGCGCCCGCGGCCGATCGCGGCGATCACCGCCTCGCGGGTGCGGGCGGGTGCGAACACCCAGGTCGTCGGCGTGCCGACATTGTTGGCGGTCGCCTCGATCGCCTGCGGGGCGGTGCTGCCCGGCACCGTGCCATGGTGCGAATCGCTGCCGCCCCGCGCGCCGATCTTGCGGCCGGAGCTGAGCATGTCGTCCCAAACCATCAGGTTGGTCTTGTTCGGCGCCCAGCGGACGGTGTTCCACACCTCGATCGAATCGACCAGGTCGTAGGAATAGCCGAAATGATCCTTGTTGGTCGGGTGATTGGCCGAAAGGTGCACGCCCAGCCCGTCCTTCACCTTCTGCACCTGCACGTCGCGCGCGTCGCGGATGTTGTACAGCTTCTGGTGATCATAGGGCTTGGCCGAGAGGATCACCGCATGGCCACGCACCGTGGTCCATTCGGCGCCGTAGAGCAGCAGCAGCTTGTCGGAATGGAATTCGGGGTCGGACCAGCTGTTGTGGGCGGTGTCGCCGTTCACATGGTTGTCGTGGTCGCTGATCAGCAGGAAGTCGAAGCCCGCCCGCTCGGCGTCGGCGATGATCCGCGTCTCGCTATGGTTGGTCGAATCTCTGCTGTGGCGCGAATGGACATGGAGGTCGCCCTTCATCCACACGCCCTCGGTCAGGCTGGCGACGACGAACTTGTCGTTGGTCTGGGCGGAAGCGGCAGCAGGCACGAGCAGCGCGGCAAGCGCGAGGGCGGCAACACGGAACATGACTTCTCCGGCAGGCTGGGTTCGGGCGGACGCCCGGCGCCTCAACTACCCCCGAGAACGTTGATCGTGAAGGCCACCACGCCAAGGTTGAACACGAAGGCCGCCAGGCAATGCAGCGTCACCACGCGGCGCAGCTGGCGCGTCTCCACGGAGACGTCGCTGGTCTGGAAGGTCATGCCCAGGCAGAAGGCGAAATAGATGAAGTCCCAGTAGTTGGGCTCGGGCGTCTTGGGGAAATCGAGCCCGCCCTTGTCGCGCCCGCCCGGTGCCTCGCTGTAGAACAGGTGGGCATAGTGGAGCGCGTAGACGGCGTTGCTGAAGGTCCAGCTAAGGCCCAGTGTGCCGATGATCAGCGCGAGCTGCGCGGGCTGGGGCGCCTTGCGCTCCATCAGCTCGCTCGCGATCGCGATCAGGATGATGACGGTGACCGCGCCGGTGATGCCGAGCAGCACCAGCCGGTTCGCATCGTTGTTGCAAGCCGAGCGCCGCATCGCATCGGACTGATGCTTGAGCATGGGGACACACAGCGCCAGGAACAGCGCCGCGCCGATATCGAAGGCGAGCATCGCGCCCATCCGGATGCCGAACTGCGGCACCAGGAAAAAGCCCGCCGCAAGTGTCGTCGCGGCGAAGGCAAGGAAACGCGGCGGCGCGAGGACGTTGCCGACCCCTCGGGGTCGCGCCCCGCGCCGCCGCATATTCTGGCTCAGGCTGCCTTGGCCTTCTTTGCGGCCTCGATCGCCTCGAGGACGATGCGGCGCGCTTCGGCGGCATCGCCCCAATTGCCGATCCGCACCCACTTCTCGGACTCGAGGTCCTTATAGTGGGTGAAGAAGTGCTCGATCTGCTGGAGCACGATGGTCGGCAGGTCGGTGCGCTCGCCCACGTCTGCATAGTAGGGGAAGGTGCTGTCGACCGGCACGCAGACCAGCTTCTCGTCGCCGCCGGCTTCGTCTTCCAGCTTGAGCACTGCGATCGGGCGCGCACGCACCACGCAACCCGGCACGAAGGGCGAGCGGGCGATGACGAGCGCGTCCAGCGGGTCGCCGTCGGGCGACAGCGTGTGCGGCACGAAGCCATAGTTCGCCGGATAGCGCATCGGCGTGTGCAGGATGCGATCGACGAACAGCGCGCCGCTCGCCTTGTCGAACTCGTACTTCACCGGCTCGCCGCCGACCGGCACTTCGATGATGACGTTCAGATTGTTCGGCGGATCATCGCCAATGGGAATGAGATCGATGCGCATGATTTCTCTAACCTGTGGTTGGCGGCTACGCCCGTCTCAGCGGGCTTGCAGCAGCTTGTCGAGGCCAGCCTCTCCTTCGACCGTCTTGACCAGATGCGGATAGCGCAGCCCGTCATGATAGTCGATGCTAACCTCTCGGTAACTATCGTCCCGTTTCAAGGTTAACCGAATCGGCGCCTTGGTGCCCTTGGCCGCCTTCACCGCCTCGATCAGCGCGTCGACGGCATAGGCGCGGCCGTTCACCGCGACGATCTCGTCGGCGACGGTGATCCCCGCCTTGAATGCCGGACCGTCCCACATAACGCCGGCAATGCCCTTCTTGCCGACCGCGAGGCCCAGCGAATAGCTGAGGTCCGCGGTGCCCGGGCGGCCCATCTTGTTCGGCACGTCGGTGTAGACCAGCTTGTAACCGTTCCGCTCGAAGCCCTTGAGCGGCGCGCGCTCGGATACGTCGTGCAGGCGGGCGGTGAGCAGCTTGCGCCAGTCATAGGGCTGGATGCCCTCCAGCGCCTTCACCACATCGTCGAACGTGTAGGTCACCTCGCCATAATCGCCGTCACGGCCGCCGAAGAAGGCGCGCGCGAAATCGTCGATCGACTTGGTGCCCTTGCTCTGCTCGCGGAGGATCGAATCGACCTCCATCCACACCAGCAGGCCTTCGTTGTAATAGTCCTCGCTGCGCTGCCAGCTGGTCCAGCCCTTGGGCGCGCGGGCGGTGATGATCGGATCGTTGGTGGTGTCGATCATCGGGCGCCACTGGCGGCCGGCACGATTGTCGAGGCTCGCCATGATGTTGGCATAGCCTTCCAGCGTCTCTTCCTTGGTGACGAGGCCCGAACGCGCCTGGAACACATAGCCCCAGAACTGGGTCTGCCCCTCATACACCCAGAGCGACTGGTCGCGCATCGGCATGCGGAAATCGGGCGTCCACAGCTCGGCACCGCGGCGATACTTGCCGTCCCAGCTATGGGTATATTCGTGCGGCAGCAGGTTGCGCGCACCCGCCTGCTCGGCCCATTTGGTGAAATAGCCCGGCCCCACGCCGTCCTCGGAGCTGCGGTGATGCTCGAGGCCGATGCCGCCCATCTTGTCGCTGATCGACAGGAGGAAATGGTAGTGATCGTAATGCTGGGCGCCGAAGGTCTTCACCGCCTGCTCGACCAGACGCTTGTGCGCCTCGATCTGCTCGGGCTTGGCTTCCAGCTCGTCGGCGCTGTCCGCCACCACGTCGAGCGTCACGCGTTCGCTGAGCGGGAACTTGCGATAGTAGCGGCCGGCGATCACCGGCGAATCCATCAGGATCTCGTAGCTGGTGGTCTCATAGGCATAGGTCGAGCCGGAGACCTTGGCGGGCACCGCGCCGGCGGCGGTCCAGCCCTCGGGATACTTCACCGTCGCCTGGATCGGGATGCGGCGGGTGAAATAGCCCGCCGGATAGAGGCTGAGCGAGTTGAACTGCACGCTCATCATCTCGGGCGTCATCACAATGCGACCCTGGTTGCCGTCGGTCGCGGAGACGAACTGGAACTCGGCCTCGACCGTCTTAGCGCCAGCGGGCACGTCGACATGGAAGGCGAACACGTCGACCGTGTCGCGCGTCCAGGGGATGCGCTTGCCGTTGGCCTTGATCTGCAGGCCCGCCAGCTTCTCGATCTCGCCGCGGGGGCCGTGCTTGCCCGGAAGCCACTCGGGGAAGAGCAATGTCAGGCGGCCGGCCTTCGCGACCGGGATCGTCTCGCGCACCCGGAAGATGCCGCGCACCGTGTCGGTCGCGTCCACATCGATCTTGAGCGTGCCGGGATAGGCCACGTCGCGCGCCGCCGGGATGGTGTCGACGATCGGCACCGGCTGCGGCATCGAATTCTGCGCGAACGCAGGCGCGGTGGTGGCCAGCAACAGGCTGGCGAACGAAATGGCACGAACCATGATGTGACGGCCCCTTTTGATTGATCTTCGCGAACGCGAAACGGCGCGGATCGGGCAATATTGTTGCTCGCGAATTTCCGCGAGGCAAGGGGGTTCAGCCGCGCCGATCCTCGTAGATCGCGACCGTACGCTCGCCGCCTGCCGAGGCCTTGCCGCGATACATGCCGGGGGTGGTGAAGCTCCAGTCGAGCTCGCCGGTGGGGGCGACCAGAATCACCCCGCCGACGCCGCCCATCGCCTTCACATCGGCCATCACCACGTCGGCGGCTTGCTTGGCGGTCTCGCCCTTGAACCGCATCCGCGCGCAGATCTCGTGCGCGACGCCCTCGCGGATGAAGAACTCGCCCGAGCCGGTGGCAGAGACGGCGCAGGCGCGGTCATCGGCATAGGTGCCCGCGCCGATCAGCGGCGAATCGCCCACCCGATCCCAGCGCTTGCCGGTGAGCCCGCCGGTCGAGGTGGCGGCGGCGACATGGCCCTGCGCGTCCATGGCAACCGCGCCGACCGTGCCGTATTTCATGTCGACATCGAAGCCGCCCCGCGCGGTGTCGCCTTTCATCGATTCGAGCTGCTGGCGGCGCTCCTCCGTCCCGAACCAGCTGTTGTCGACCTGCTCCAGCTGCTGCTCGCGGGCGAACTGATCGGCACCCTCGCCGGCGAGCAGGACGTGGCGGCTCTTCTCCATCACCGCGCGGGCGAGCGCGACCGGGTGCCGCGTAGTGGTCGACCCCGCCACTGCGCCAGCGGCGCGGGTGCGCCCGTCCATGATCGCGGCATCGAGCGTGTGGCCGCCCTCCCAGGTGAACACCGATCCGCGCCCGGCATTGAAGTGCGGATCATCCTCCAGCACCTGCACCGCCGCCTGCACCGCCTCGACCGCCGAGCCGCCCGACTCCAGCACCGCCGCGCCGGCGTCGAGCGCGGCAGTGAGGCCGGCCTCGGCGCCCGACTCCTGCTCGGCGGGCAGCTCGCCGCGCCGCATGCTGCCGGCACCGCCGTGGATCATCAGCGTCCAGCGGGGCTTGGGGGTAGCGGTGGACATGGCGGAGGGCTCCTGCGGATAGGGTTTGCGCCGTCCCCTAGCAGATCGGACGGAGGGTCCAAGCCAGGACCTGAAAGCCGTATCCTCCCCCGCCAGGGGGAGAAAACACTAAGGTGGCAGCGGATACCATCCGCCCTAGCCCTGCCTCCCCGATGCGCCTATATGGCGCCCATGTCCGTACGACCCTGGCGCGATATCGTCCGGCGGCAAAGCCGTCAGATCATGGTGGGCAACGTGCCCGTTGGCGGCGATGCCCCGGTGACGGTGCAGACCATGACCAACACCGCCACGTCCGACGTGAAGGCGACGATCGACCAGATCCGCCGCTGCGAGGAAGCCGGTGCGGACATCATCCGCGTATCCTGCCCGGATGTCGAAAGCACGACGGCACTCAAGCAGATCGTCCGCGCCGCGCGCGTGCCGATCGTAGCGGACATCCATTTTCACTACAAGCGCGCGCTGGAAGCCGCCGACGCCGGCGCCGCCTGCCTGCGCATCAACCCCGGCAATATCGGTTCGGCCGACCGGGTGAACGAGGTGGTCAACGCCGCCAGGGCCAATGGCGCGGCGATCCGCATCGGCGTGAATGCCGGCAGCCTCGAAAAGGACCTGCTCGAGAAGTATGGCGAGCCCTGCCCGGAGGCGCTGGTCGAATCCGCGCTCGATCACATCAAGCTGCTGCAGGACCGCGACTTCCACGAATTCAAGGTGGCGGTGAAGGCGAGCGACGTGTTCCTCGCCGTCGCCGCCTATCAGCAGCTGGCCGATGCGGTCGACTGCCCGCTGCACCTGGGCATCACCGAGGCGGGTGGCTTCGTCGGGGGCACGGTCAAATCGGCGATCGGCATCGGCTCGCTGCTCTGGTTCGGCATCGGCGATACCATCCGGGTCAGCCTCTCGGCCGAGCCCGAGGAAGAGGTCCGCGTCGGCTTCGAGATCCTCAAGGCGCTCGGCATCCGCAACCGCGGCGTTCGGGTCGTCTCCTGCCCCAGCTGCGCGCGCCAGGGCTTCGACGTGATCCGCACCGTGCAGGCGCTGGAGGAACGGCTCCAGCACATCCGCACGCCGCTGTCGCTCTCGGTACTCGGCTGTGTGGTCAACGGCCCCGGGGAGGCGCGCGAGACCGATATCGGCCTCACCGGCGGCGGCAACGGCAAGCACATGGTCTATCTGTCCGGCCTGACCGACCACACGGTCGAGGATGCCGACATGCTCGATCACATCGTCAAGCTGGTCGAAGCCAAGGCCGCCGAGATCGAAGCGGCCGCCGAGCCGGCACAGGCGGCGGAGTAACCCGCGCGCCTGATGGCGCGCCGACTATCCGTGGAGGAACTTCCAAAGCGGGTTGGTCGGGTTCGCCAGCAGCTTCACGACCAGCGCGAACGACATCACGACCAGCAGCGGGCGCACGCCCCGCCCGCCGAAGCGGATCGCCAGCCAGGCCCCGACCTGGTTGCCGGCGATATTTGCCGCAGCCATGGTAAAGCCGAGCAGCCACAGCACCTTGCCGCCGGCGATCATCGCGAGCAGGCCGGCGATGTTCGTCGCCAGATTGAGGAACTTCGTGTTCGCGATCGCGCGCACCAGGCCAAGCCCGCCCAGGGCCACCAGCGCGGTGGTCAGGAAGGACCCCGTCCCCGGGCCGAAAAAGCCGTCGTAGAAACCGATGCCGCCACAGACCAGCGTCAGCCCGATCCGCCCGAGCCGCGCGTGGCGATCCTCCTCGCTCATCTTCGGCGCGAGCAGGAAGTAGAACCCCATCGCGATCAGCAGGATCGGCACGAAGGCAGCGAGGAAGCTCGGGTCGACATGCTGGACGATCGTCGCGCCAAGCACCGACCCGGCGAACGCGGCCGCCGCAGGCAAGGCGAACGCCTGCACGTCGATCCGCCCCGCACGGAAAAAGGCAAGCACCGCCGATCCGGTGCCGAGCGCACTTTGCAGCTTGTTGGTCGCCAGCGCCGCGACCGGCGGGACGCCGGCGGCCATCAGCGCAGGGATCGTCAACAGCCCGCCCCCGCCTGCCAGCGCATCAATGCCGCCGGCCAGGAAGGCGATGAGCAGCAGAAAGGAGATCGCTTCGACGGTGAGATGCATGCCGCTCGCTATCGCGCGGCCCGAGTATTGGAAACCCCGCGGGTCGTTTCCACCGTGCCGAGGGTCAGCGGAAGCGGCACCGCACCGCTCCCGCGGGAAGGGGTCAGCGCGTCGGCACGGGCTCGGCGCCGGTATAGTCGTAGAAGCCGCGCTTGGTCTTGCGGCCGTACCAGCCGGCTTCGACATACTTCACCAGCAGCGGCGCGGGACGGAACTTGGGATCGCCGGTGCCTTCGAACAGCACGCGGGTGATCTCCAGGCAGGTGTCGAGCCCGATGAAGTCGGCAAGCGTGAACGGCCCCATCGGGTGGTTGAGGCCGAGCTGGCAGGCCGCGTCGATGTCGGGGATCGTCGCCACGCCCTCCCCCAGCGCGAAGCACGCCTCGTTGAGCATCGGCATCAGCACGCGGTTGACGATGAAGCCCGGCGCGTCGTTGGCGTGCACGATCCGCTTGCCGAGCGACTGGCCGAACGCCTCCACCGCCGCGACCGTCGCGTCGCTGGTGGCGAGGCCGCGGATCAGCTCGATCAGGCCCATCACCGGCACCGGATTGAAGAAGTGCACGCCCATGAAGCGCGCCGGATCGGGTGCCGCCTGGGCCAGCCGGGTAATCGGGATCGACGAGGTGTTGCTCGCCAGGATCGCCTCGCTGCCGAGCGCCTTGCCGACGGTTTCGAAGATCTGGCGCTTGATCGCCTCCCGCTCGGTCGCTGCTTCGATGACGAGGTCGCAAGGGCCCATCGCGGCGAGGTCGCCGATCGGCGTGATCCGTCCAAGCGCTGCTTCCGCATCGGCGGCAGTGATTTTTTCCTTCTCGACCGCGCGGGCGAGCTGCTTGCCGATGCCCGCCTTGCCGGCCTCGGCACGCGCCTGGTCGACGTCGGAGAGCAGCACGGCATAGCCCGCCTGCGCCGACACCTGGGCAATACCCGCCCCCATCTGGCCCGCACCGATCACGCCTACCGTCTTCATGTCCGTCTCCTGAAACTCTGTTGCCGCCCTACTACGCAAGCCGGCGCGGCTTCGCTAGCGTGCGCGCCATGTTCCTGCTTGCCCTTGCAACCGCCTTCGCCGCGCAGGTCGCGCCCGGCCCGTTCGAATCCTTCGGCGACTGGGCGGTAGCCTGCGACAATGTCCGCCGCTGCGAGATGACCTCGCTGCTCCCAGCAGACGGCGAAACCGAGCCCAATGGCGCCGAACTTTCGCTGGTCCGCGAGCCGGGACCGGCGGGGGAAGTGTCGATCACCGTCTGGCCCCCCGAAGATGCCAAGGGCGCACCCTCCCTCACCATCGACGGCGCACGCGTCGAAGGCGGCAGGGTTCGGCAGGGAACGTTAGAGTTCAGCGGCGTTGCGGCGCAGCGCCTAGCAACGGTGCTTGCCAATGGCCATGCTGCACGAATCGTTGCAGGGGCGGGCGAGAAGACCGGCGACATCTCCTTGGCGGGCGCATCGGCGGCGCTGCGCTTCATCGACGCGCGGCAGGGCCGGGCGGGCGGCGTGACGGCGATAGTTGCGCGGGGACCCAAGCCGGCGAGCATGGTGCCTGCCGAGGCACCCCTTCCGGTTGTTCCCGCAATCGCGCCAACTGGCGGAGCGGCCGCCGTTAGCCCCACACTGATCGCCCGGCTGAACAAGGAATCCGGCTGCGGCGAGAACTATGCCGAGGCGCTTCCCCAGCCGGAGCCGGAGATCGATGCGCTGGGTGGCGGCGCGACCTTGGTGCTGCTCGCCTGCGGATCGGGCGCCTATAACCTCACGAGCGCGGCCTATGTGGTGCGGGACGGCAAGGCAACGGAGGCCAGCTTCGACTACGACACGGATCTGATCAACACGGATTGGGACCCGAGCAGCGGCACCCTCTCCACCCACGGCAAGGGCCGCGGGATCGGCGATTGCGGGGAAGGCGCCAGCTATGTCTGGGACGGCAGCAGCTTCCGCCTGACCGAGGCAACGCGGATGGACGAGTGCCGCGGCTCGGCCAACTGGCTCACCGTCTGGCGCGCCGAGGTGCGCCGCCGCTGAGCTGCGTCACTCCTCGCCGTCGGGGTCCTCGCGCGGGGCGTCGCGGCGACGGCGGTCGGCGTCACTGCCGGGCACCGGGATCCGCACGTTGCGCGGGATCGCGTCGCGCGCCTCGCCTTCAGGTACCAGTTCGCGCACCCGGCCGAGATCCAGCTGCACGCCGTCTTGGTCGACCTGGACGCCCGTCCCGTTCAGCACTTCGTCCAGCCCGATCGCGTTCTCGTCGATCGCATTGTCTTCCTCCACCGGCGCCGGCGGCAGGGTCAGGCCGAGCGCGCGGACCATGAAGTCGCGCCAGATATGCGCGGGCAGCCCGCCACCATAGGCACCCGACACCGGGCTGTTGTCGTCATTGCCGATCCACACGCCGACGACGAGGTCGCCCGCCCAGCCGACGAACAGCGCGTCGCGCCCGTCCTGCGTGGTGCCGGTCTTGCCGAACGCCGGCACCGGCAGCGCCGCCGACCGGGCGGTGCCCGATTGGACCACCGTGCCCAGCATCGAGCGCAGATCCTCGAGCAACCGTTCGTCGAAGCGGCTCGGCCCGCCCAGCCGGCGCGCCAGCCAGTCGTCGGCCGACTCCTCCTCGTCCAGCCCGCGCGGGCGGACCGGATAGCTGCCGTTCGCCACCGCCGCATAGGCCGCGGTCAGTTCGAGCAGCGAGCCGGTCGAGGTGCCGAGCGCGATCGAGGCGTCGTTGCCGAGTGGGGTCGAGATGCCGAGGTCGCGCGCCGCCTGGGTCACCCGCCCGACGCCCAGCTTCTGGATCAGCCGCGCCGCGACGACATTGCTCGACTTGGCCATCGCCTGGCGCAGGGTGATGCGGCCAGCATAGCGGCCATCGCTGTTCGAAGGCTTCCAGTCGCCGATCTGCACCGGCGTATCGTCGACCATCGTGTCTGGCGTCATTCCCGATCGGAGCGCGGCGAGATACACGAAAAGCTTGAACGCCGAGCCCGGCTGGCGCCGCGCCTGGGTAGCGCGGTTGAACGGGCTGGCGGCATAGTTGCGACCGCCGACCATCGCGACGACGCGGCCGTCGGGTCGCATCGCGACGAGCGCTACCTGGGCCTTGCCGAGCCCCGAGGCCTTGATTACCCGCTCGGCCGCGGTCTGCAGCCGCATGTCGAGCGTGGTCGTCACGGTCTGCTCGGTGGCGACGCCGCCCGCGCGGTCGCGGGCTTCGGGGAGCACCCAGTCGGCGAAATAAGTGCCGTTAGGCAGGGTCTCGTCGCTGTCCTGGACGTGGAGCACCGCCGGGCGAACGCGGCGCGCCTCGGCCTCGGTGATGAATCCGGCCTCCTGCATCGCGCCGATCACCAGCCGCTGGCGCTCGCGGGCACCGTCGAGATTGCCGGTCGGCGCCAGCCGGCTCGGCGCCTTGACCAGGCCGGCGAGCAGGGTCGCCTGGCTCAGCGTCAGATGCTCGGGCGTGGTCGAGAAATAATGCTGAGCGGCGGCGCGCAGGCCGTAGACGTTGTCGCCGAAATAGACGTTCGAGAGATAGCGCGAGAGGATCTCGTCCTTGCTCAGCCAGGCCTCCAGCCAGAAGGCGATCAGCACTTCCTGCGCCTTGCGCCCGAAGGTGCGGCGGGAGTTGAGGAACGCGTTCTTGGCGAGCTGCTGGGTGATCGTGCTGCCGCCCTGCGATCCCCCGCCCGAGCTGACGTTGTGGAACGCCGCGCGCGCGATGCCGCGCGGATCGACGCCCCAATGGCTGTAGAAGCGCCGGTCCTCGATCGCGATGAAGGCCTGCGCGACATGGTCGGGCAGCTTGGATACGTCGACCGGCTTGCCGATCACCGCCCCGCGTCGCGCAATCGGCGTGCCGTCAGAGGCGAGCAGCGTGATCGATGGCGGCGCGGGCGGCCGCAGCGACTTGGAAAGCGGCGCGGTGATCGCCAGCCAGGCGACCGCGGCGATGAACAGCAGGATGCATACGGCGAGCCCGCGGACGATCCAGCGGCCCCAGCGAATGCGGCGCCTTCCCGATGTGGCGGGCGGCAGGTCGTCGCCGCCATCGAAGCCGCCGCCTGCGCCATAGCCGCCGCGATAAGGCTCGTGCGGCGCGGCGCTTTCCCCCGCCCCCATGCCGGGCCGCCAGATCGGCTCGCGCTTGTCGCGCCGGCCCTGCGGACGCCAGCCCTGGGGTTGCACCACATCGTCGTCGGCGCCATCGCGCCGCAACGGAAATCGACTGTCAGGGATACCGGGCTCGCGCGCCATACCTCCGCCTTAGCCGACTATCTGTGTTATCGCAATAACACACAGGGATTTTGCGCAAGGGCGGTTGCTCAGGCCTCCAGCTCGATGTCCCAATAGAGCCAGTCACGCCAGGTATCGTGGAGATGGTTGGGCGGGAAGCGGCGGCCATGTTCCTGGAGCTGCCAGCTCGTCGGCCTAATCGGTTGGATGTAGAGCGGCATGCCGGCCTGCTGGGGAGTGCGGCCACCCTTTTTGAGGTTGCAGGGGGCGCAGGCGGTAGCGACATTTTCCCAGGTGGTGCGGCCGCCCTGGGCGCGGGGAATGACATGGTCGAAGGTGAGATCCCGGTGCGATCCGCAATATTGGCAGGCGAACTTGTCGCGAAGGAACAGATTGAACCGGGTGAAGGCGGGGAATTGCGAAGGCCGTACATATTGTTTGAGCGCGATGACCGAAGGAAGCTTCAGCACCGCGCTGGGACTTCGCACCTCGCGTTCATAATAGGAGACGACGTCGACGCGTTCGAGAAAGATCGCCTTGATTGCCGTCTGCCAGGGCCACACGCTGAGGGGATAATAGCTCAACGGTGTGTAGTCGGCGTTCAGCACGAGCGCCGGGCACCCATCCGGATGGCGGATCAGATCGGGATGGTACATGCAAGAACCTCACCCTCGATTTCGGTGCCTCGCCTCTTGCGCAGAAGCGTGACGCCCGCATGACAGCATATGCCGCGACTCACGGTCAAGAGCCACATTCATGAATATCCACACCCGATTTGCCCCCAGCCCCACCGGTCGACTCCATCTCGGCCATGCCTATTCCGCCCTGCAGGCGCACGACTTTGCGCGGGGCGCAGGCGGTCGTTTCACCCTGCGCATCGAGGATATCGACGGAACGCGATCGCGGCCCGAGCATGTTGCAGCGATCCTCGCCGATCTCGACTGGCTGGGGCTGCAATGGGACGAAGCGCCGACCTTCCAGTCGCAGCGACTGGGGCTGTACCAGGAAGCGCTCGACCGGCTGCGGACGATGGGGCTGCTCTACCCCTGTTTCTGCACCCGCGCCGACATCGCCGCGAGTCTCTCCGCGCCGCATGGACCCGACGGCCCGCTCTACCCCGGCACCTGCCGCGGCTTGGTCGATCCCGACCTCACGCGCCCGCATAGCTGGCGGATCGACATGGCGAAGGCGGCCGAGCGGGCCGGGCCGCTCACCTGGCACGACGCCCATGCCGCCACGGTCACCGCCGATCCGCTGAGCCATGGCGACGTGATCCTCGCCCGCAAGGATGCACCGGCCAGCTATCACCTTGCCGTCACGGTGGACGATGCGGCGCAGGGCATCAGCCATGTCGTGCGCGGTGCCGACCTGTTCGCCGCCACGCATGTCCACCGCCTGCTCCAGGCACTGCTCGACCTGCCGACGCCGGAATACCGCCATCACGCGCTGCTCGCCGGCCCGGACGGCCAGCGCCTCGCCAAGCGGCACGGCGCCCCCACGCTGGAATCGCTGCGGCTGGCAGGCGAGGATGGCCGCGCGCTTTCCGACAAACTGCGCAAAGGGGAAGTACCGATTGGCTTCGGCCCGATCCAGGCGTAGGGTACCGCGATGTTGTTCCTCGCGATCCTGTTCCTCGCAGCGGTCCTGGCGACGCTGTTCTTCCTCATCAAGGGGCTGGTCAATATGGCCGGCACCACCACGCAGGACTTGGAGGGCGACGGCCCCAGCCAGCGCGCGCTGCGATCGAACAAGCTGATGCAGAAGCGCATCCTGTTCCAGGCAGTGGCGATCGGCGTCGCCGCGCTGATCCTGCTGATCGCCTCCGCCAAGAGCTGAAGCGGGCCCTTTACCCAAAGGCGTCATCCCGGCGGAAGCCGGGATCCATTTGCCAGGACGTTCCGGCTTGAGCCGAAACCGTGAGGCGACTGGATCCCGGCTTTCGCCGGGATGACGGTTTGGCAAGTGCGCTGGAACCTAACGCTTACCCGCCGCTGACCCGCCACACGGTGTTGCCGAGATCGTCGGCAATCAGCAGCGCGCCGGTCTTGTCGAGCCCCAGCCCGACCGGGCGGCCATGCGCCTTCTCGCCCTCGACGAAGCCGGTCACCACGTCGACCGCCTTGCCCGAGGGGCGACCTTCGGCGAACGGCACGTAGATCACCTTGTAGCCGTTGAGATGGCCGCGATCCCAGCTGCCATGCTCGCCGATGAACGCGCCCGAGCGCCATTGCGCGGGCAGGCTCGCGGCATTGGCGGCGAACACCATGCCCAGCGGCGCGACATGGCTGCTGAGGCCATAGTCCGGCTTGATCGCCTTGGCGACGAGGTCCGGCCGCTGCGGCTTCACCCGCGGATCGACATGCTGGCCCCAATAGCTGTACGGCCAGCCATAAAAGCCGCCGTCGCGCACAGAGGTGAGGTAATCCGGCACTAGGTCCGGTCCCAGCTCGTCGCGCTCGTTGACCACGGTCCACAGCACGTTGGTCAGCGGCTCGAACTGCAGGCCATTGGGGTTGCGCAGGCCGGTGCCGTAGAGCCGATAGGCGCCGCTCGCGCGATCGACTTCCCAGATCGCGGCGCGGCCGCGCTCGGCGTCCATGCCGTTCTCGGTGATGTTACTGTTCGAGCCCACGCCCACGTACAGCTTGGTGCCGTCGGGGCTGGCGACCAGGCTCTTGGTCCAGTGATGGTCGATCGGGCCGCCGGGCAGGTCGACCAGCTTGGTGCCCGCCGCGGTGATGCTGGTCTGCCCAGTCTGGTAGGGGAAGCGCAGGATCGCGTCGGTATTGGCGACGTAGAGGTCGCCGCCGACCAGCGCCACGCCGAAGGGCGAGTTGAGGCCGGTGATGAATTTGGTCTTGAGCTCGGGCACACCGTCGCCGTTGGCGTCGCGTAGCAGGATGATGTCCATGCCTGCCTTGCCGCCGCCATGGGCGTGCGCCTGGATCAGGTTCATCACCACGTCCTTGGGGCGATGGATCGGCTCGGACGGGCCGTCGGTCTCGACGACCAGCACGTCTCCATTGGGCAGCGTGTAGACCGAGCGCGGCTTCGCCAGCCCGGTGGCGAAGGCCTGGACCTTCATGCCTGCCGGCACCTTGGGTTTGCCGCTGCCCCAGGGGGCGGGCGGCACCACGTGCATCGGCGGCACGAGATATTGCTGGATGTCCGGCAGCTTGGGATCGCCGCCGATCTGCTGGCTGGTATCGCCGCCCTTGCTGGCGCAGCCGGCGAGCGCGAGCGTGGCGCTCGCGGCGAGAAGCAGTGCACGCATCAGCGGATCCTTCCGAACAGGCTTTGGCGCAGCAGGATCGCACCCAGCGCCGAGGCGCCGGTGAGGATGAGGACGGTCAGCACCGACAGGATCAGCCCGGCCGGCATCGCGCCGTACGCATCGCGGCTGTGGATGAAATTGTTGAGCAGCGCCAACACCATGGCGACGGCATAGGCGATCGCATAGGGGGTGAGCAGCCGATTCGCCCGCACTGCCGGCCGCAGCAGGTCGACGATGCCGACGATCGCGCCAAGCGCGCCCAGCACCATGCCCCCGGCGATCAGCCAGTCGGAGAAATTCTTCCAGGCGATGTCATAGGTCCGGAAATAGGCGATGTCGGTGATCATGCCCGCGAAGAAGCAGACAAAGGGCAGGCCGAGCACGATCGGGTGCAAGGGCAGGCCATAGGATCGGGTGCGAAGCGGTACGGGATCGGGCACGGGACGTCTCCCCAGACGAAGCAGGTCCTTCGAACGGTCGCGCTTTCAAGGGGTTCCGTCGCTTCCCCTCAAGCCCCTAGCCCAAGCCCCGCATACGCCTTACCTTCCCGGCCCATGGTCAAGCTCAACAAGATCTACACTCGCACCGGCGACGCCGGCACCACTGGGCTGGCGGACGGCTCGCGCGTTTCCAAGGCTTCGGCCCGGATGGAGACGATCGGCGATGTCGACGAGGCGAACAGCGCAATCGGCGTCGCGCGCACCACGCTGGCTGCCGGCGATCCGCTCGACGCGACGCTCGCCCGCATCCAGAACGACCTGTTCGATCTCGGCGCCGATCTCGCCACGCCGGGCGAGCGGGAGGGCGCGCTGCGGATCACGCCGGAGCAGATCGAATGGCTGGAGGCTGCGATCGACACGCTCAACGACGATCTCCAACCGCTCAACAGCTTCGTGCTGCCCGGCGGCAGCCCGGCGGCGGCGGCGATCCACCTTGCCCGCGCGATCACCCGCCGTGCTGAGCGCGCCGCGGTCGCCGCCAACGACCAGGGCACGCTGAGCAGCAACGCGCTTGTCTATCTCAATAGACTTTCAGATTTTTTGTTCGTGGCCGCCCGCACCATGAACCAAAAGGGTGCGGCGGACGTTTTGTGGGTCCCTGGGGGACCTCGTAACCAATAGCCCGTTCTGCGCGCATCCCTCCGTATGGGTTGCCCCCGCAACCGGCCTGCGGTAGGAGAACAGAATGCGAACGATGCCCGCCAATGCCGCCACCCCGGACGCCTTGGCGACGCAGTTCGCGGGCGTTCGCGCGCTCAGCACCGCGCTGGTGGCACCGCTCTCCGATGCCGATGCGACACTCCAGTCGATGGACGACGCGTCCCCGGCCAAGTGGCATCTCGCGCACACGACCTGGTTCTTCGAGACCTTCGTGCTGCGCGATCATGTGCCCGGCTATCGGCTGTTCGACGAACGCTGGCCCTTCCTGTTCAACAGCTATTACGAAGCCGAGGGGCAGCGCCACGCCCGCCCCCGCCGCGGCATGCTCTCGCGCCCGACGCTGGACGAGGTCCACGCCTATCGCGCCGCGGTGGATGCGGCGATCGTCGCGGCGATGCCGACCTTGCCGCCCGAGGCGCTGACGCTGATCGCGCTCGGCTGCCAGCACGAACAGCAGCACCAGGAACTGCTGCTCACCGACATTCTCCACCATTTCTCGGCCAACCCGCTCGAGCCCGCGATGTGGCCCGGCGCCGCCAAGGTCCCGGTAGCAATGCCCGGACCGATCGGCTGGATCGAAGGCGCGACAGGCCAGGCCAGCGCGGGCATCGATATGCCCGAGGATCTGGCGGGCTTCGCCTTCGATTGCGAGACGCCGCGCCACCCCACCCTTCTTCACCCGCATGCACTGGCAGATCGCACGGTCACCAACGGCGAATGGGCGGCGTTCATCGCCGATGGCGGCTATGCCGATCCGCGCCACTGGCTGTCGGACGGATGGGCCTGGGTGCAGGCCAACCGCATCGCCGCGCCGCTCTATTGGGCGGACATTGACGGCGTCTGGACCCGCTTCGGACTCGACGGCCGCCGCCCGATCGATCCGGCCGCGCCGGTCACCCATGTCAGCTTCTTCGAGGCCGATGCCTATGCCAGCTGGGCCGGCGCCCGGCTGCCGACCGAGTTCGAATGGGAAGCCGCAGCAGCGAGCGCCGATCCGCTGGGCGGCAACCAGCTCGATGCCGCCGGCCCGGTCGAGCCGCGTCCGTCCACCGGCGGCCCCGCCTGGTTCGGCGACGTGTGGGAATGGACCGGCAGCGCCTATCGCCCCTATCCTGGCTTCCGCACCGCCGAGGGTGCGGTTGGCGAATATAACGGCAAGTTCATGAGCGGGCAGTTCGTGCTGCGCGGCGGCAGCTGCGCCACCCCGCGCGGCCATGTCCGCGCCAGCTACCGCAATTTCTTTTATCCCCACCAGCGCTGGCAGTTCACCGGCGTACGTCTGGCGAAGGACCTCTGATGCTCAAGCAGGAACTCGAAGACGGCCAGGCCAGCCTTGCCGACCCCCATTTCCGCGCCGATGTGCTGACCGGCCTCGCCGCCAGCCCGCGCGCGATCCCGGCGCGCTGGTTCTACGACCGCCGCGGCTCGGAGCTGTTCGAGGAGATCACCGAGCTCCCCGAATATTACCCGACCCGCACCGAGACGGCGCTGCTCGAATCGATCGCCGGCGATCTCGGCGACCTTGCCGCGCCCAATGCAGCGGTAGTGGAATTCGGCTCCGGCTCCTCGGTGAAGACGCCGCGGCTGCTCCGCGCGATCGAGCCGGCCGCCTATGTACCGATCGACATCTCGGGCGAGTTCCTGCGTCATTCGGCATCGCAGCTTTCCCAGGCATTCCCGGGCCTGCCGGTCTACCCGGTCGAGGCGGACTTCCTGCGGCCGGTGCCGCTGCCTGAGCAGGTGTCGAAGATGCCTAAGCTCGGCTTCTTCCCCGGCTCGACGATCGGCAACATGAACGCGTGGCACGCGGTCGACCTGCTGCGCGCGATGCGCGAATGGCTCGGCGAGGGCGCGCGGCTGCTGATCGGCATGGACCGTGTCAAGTCGCCCGAGATCCTCGTCCCCGCCTATGACGATGCGGCGGGGGTGACCGCGGCGTTCAACCTCAACCTGCTGACCCGGATCAACCGCGAGCTCGACGGCACGATCCCGCTCGACGCCTTCCGCCACCGCGCGATCTGGAACGCCGACTATGCCCGGATCGAAATGCATCTGGAGGCGCAGCGCGACGTCGACTTCACCGTCGACGGCCGCCCCTTCACGATGGCGGCGGGCGAGACGATCCACACCGAGAACAGCCACAAATACGGCCCCAACGGCGCGCGCCAGCTGCTCCGTTCGGGCGGCTGGACCCCGATCGAGCAATGGACCGACGACAAGGACTGGTTCGCGCTGATCCTCTGCGAAGCCCAGCCGCTGCGCCGGGCGCCGTAACAGACCGTTGACCGGGCGTGTGCCAGGCCGCAAGGGTCTGGCCATGCGCTTCTTTTCGGACAATGCCGCCGCCGTCTGCCCGCCCGTGCTCCAGGCACTGGTCGACGCCAACACGCTTGATACCGCCTATGACGGCGATGCCTGGTCGAAGCGGCTCGACGGCGCCTTTTCCGACCTGTTCGGCACCCAGGTGCGCACGCTGTGGGTGCCTACTGGCACTGCGGCGAACTGCCTGGCGCTGACCGCGCTGTGCCCGCCGCATGGCGGCATCGTCTGCCACCGCGACGCGCACATCAATTGCGACGAGGGCGGCGCGCCCGAATTCTACACGCACGGCGCCAAGCTACTGACCGCCACCGGCCCCGGCGCCAAGCTGACGCCCGAGGCGATCCACGCCGTGATCGATCCGATCCGCAACGACGTCCATCAGGTGCAGCCGCACGCGATCTCGATCACCAACGCCACCGAATATGGCCTGGTCTATACGCCCGACGAAGTCGCGGCGATCGGCGACCTCGCCAAGGCCCGCAAGCTGGGCCTGCACATGGACGGCGCGCGCTTCGCCAATGCCGTGGCGCATCTCGGCTGTCATCCAGGCGACGTGACCTGGCGGGCAGGCGTCGACGCGCTGAGCTTCGGCTTCGTCAAGAATGGCGGCATGAGCGCCGAGGCGCTGGTGTTCTTCCGGCCCGAACTGGCCGACGTGACGCTGTACCGCCGCAAGCGCGCCGGACTGCTCTTCTCCAAGGGTCGCTATCTCGCCGCACAGCTGCTGGCGATGCTGGAGAACGACGTCTGGCTCGCCAATGCTCGCGCCGCCAACGCCGGTGCGCGACTGCTGGCCGAGGCGGCGGGCGACCGGTTGGTCCACCCGGTGCAGGCGAACGAGGTGTTCCTGAAGGCGAACCCCGCCGAAGCAGCGGGTCTGCGCGCGCTGGGCTTCGACTTCTACGACTGGGCCGAGGGCGAAGTCCGCCTCGTCACCAGCTGGGACCAGGCGGAAGATGCGATCCGCCCGCTGGCCCAGGCGATCGCGGCGCTGTGATCGGGGCACCGGCCCTGCCGCGCTCGGCGCGGATCACCGTGCTGATCCCCTTCCTGCTGGTGACGCTGATCTGGGGCTCGACCTGGCTCGTCATCAAGGACCAGCTGGCAGTGGTGCCGCCCAGCTGGTCGGTAAGCTATCGCTTCCTCGTCGCCGGGGTGACGACGCTTCTCTGGGCGACGTTCCGGCGCGACCGGCTGCTGCTCGATGCGCGCGGCTTCGCCTTCGCCGCCTGTCTCGGGCTCGCGCAGTTCGTGCTCAACTTCAACTTCGTCTACCGCGCGGAATCGCACGTCACCTCAGGGGTGGTCGCGGTGGTCTACGCGCTGCTGCTCGTGCCCAATGCGATCCTGGCGCGCATCTTCCTCGGCCAGAAGATGGGGCGGCAGCTTCTGATCGGCTCGATCGTCGCGATGGCCGGCGTGGCGCTGCTGTTCCTCCACGAGGCACGGCTCAACCCCGTCGGCCCGCACGAGGCGCTGCTCGGCATCGGCATCGCGCTGGCGGGCGTGCTCTCCGCCTCGGTCGCCAACGTCATGCAGGCGACCGGCACCGCCAAGGCCTATCCGATGGCGACCACCCTGGGCTGGGCGATGCTGATCGGGTCGGCGCTCGATGCGAGCTTCGCGCTCGCCACGGTTGGGCCGCCGGTGATCGAGACGCGGCCGGCCTATCTGCTCGGCATCGTCTATCTCGGCGTGATCGGCTCCTCGATCACCTTCACCATCTATTTCCAGCTGATCCGCACCATCGGCCCGGCCAAGGCGGCGTACACCAGCGTGCTGATCCCGGTGATCGCGATGCTGCTGTCGACGCTGTTCGAGGGCTATCGCTGGTCGCTGCTGGCGGTGGGCGGCGGCGTGCTGGTGCTGGTCGGGCTGGTGCTGGCCTTGAGGGCGCGCAGGCCTAATCGGTAATCGGCGTAGCGCGGTCGCCAGCCGAGCAGCCGCTTCGCCTTGCCGTTCGCCACCCGCCGGTTCTCGGCATAAAAGGCACGCGAGGCGGCGCTGAGCGCCACTTCGTCGGGCGTCACCGCCGGGCCGGGATCGATGCCCAGCAGTTCGGCGGCGTAGGCGAGCACCTCGGCCTGGGGCGCGGGGAGATCGTCGGCGAGGTTGTATGCGCCGGGCGGCCCTTCGAACGCCGCGATCACCCCGGCGACGAGATCGTCGACATGCACCCGGCTGAACACCTGGCCGGGGAAATAGACGCGCGTCGCTCCGGCCGCCATCCGCTCCAGCGCCGAGCGCTCGGGGCCATAGATGCCCGGCAGGCGGAAGACATGCGCATTGGGCAGCGCCCCCCAGCCGAGATCCGCCTTGACCCGGCCGCCACGACGCCCCCGCAGCGGCGCGCTCTCGTCCACCCAGCCCCCGCCGGTATCGCCATAGACGCCGGTCGAGGAGAGATAGCCGAGCCATTTGCCGCTCGCCGCGAGATCGGTGCCATAGGCAGCGAGCACCGGATCGGCCTCGCCCGGCGGGATGCTGGAGAGGATGTGCGTCGCCATCGCGATTTCCGCGCGCGTGCGTGCCTGATCGGCGAAGGTGGCGCGGGTGATGGTGGCGATGACTCCGCCGCCAGCCTCCACCGCCGCCATCAGCCGCGACGCGGTATAGCCGGGCCCGAAGACCAGCAGCCGGACGACGCTCACTGCGCGCTCCCGAACAGCATCCCGAAAAAGTCGCCCTGGTTCCAGCTCGGCCGCGCGTCGCCGTCGGCCAGCGTCTGCACCGTGGCGAGGCCGACATGCTTGTACTTCACCGCCGAATTCCAGTCGAACGGCAGGTCGATCTGATCCGAGGGCTTGTGGTAATTCTCGTCGAGGAACTTGCGCGCCGCCACCGCGCCGGTGCGGCCGGGGCCGGTATCGATCGACACCGCCGGGATGCCCGCCTGCACGAAGCTGTAGTGATCGGAGCGGACGAAGAACATCTCCTCCGGCTCGGGATCGGGCACCACGCCCAGCCCTTCCGCCTTGGCCGCGGCGGCGACCACCGGGCCGATGCTGGAGCGCTCGCCGCCCAGCACGACGAGGTCGACCAGCGGATAGGTGAGGATCGGCATGTCGAAATTGACGTCCGCGACGATCGAGCCCTTGGGCACCGTCGGGAAATGCGCGAAATAGTCGGAGCCGATCAGCCCCTTCTCCTCGGCGGTCAGCGCGACGAACAGCAGCGAGCGACGCGGCCGCTTGCCGCTTTCCTCGATGGCCTTCGCGATCTCCAGCAGCATCGACACGCCGATCGCATTGTCCATCGCGCCGTTGTAGATCGTGTCGCCCTTCACCGGCTCGCCGACGCCGACATGGTCGAGATGCGCCGACAGCACCACCGTCTGCGCCTTGAGCGCGGGATCGCTGCCTTCGATCCTGCCCACCACATTGCGGCTGTCGCGCGTCGACAACCGGGTCTTGCTCGCCACCGCGAGCGTGCCGGTGAGCGCGCCCGTCGGCATGCGGCTCCCTTTCGTTTGTGCGGCGAGCACATCGGACCAGCGGATCCTGGCGCCTTCGAACAGCTTGGCCGCGCCCGCCTGGCTCACCTGCCCTACTACCGGCGCATTGGGGGACACTGCGTTGGCAACGCCGTCCGGCCCAGCCCAGCCGGTGCGCGGATAGGCATAATAGGGCGCGAATTTCTCGACGCTGAAGTCCTTGGCGCGTGCGATCGTCTCGACGATCAGCACCGCCTTGGCGCCGCGCGCCGCCGCCAGCCGCGCCTTCTGCCCGTCATCGCCGAAATGGGCGTTCACTTCGCTGGGGAGGCCCTTGGGGGTACCGTCGAGGATCGCGACGATCTTGCCGCGCACGTCGAGGCCCTTGTAATCGTCGCGCTTCCCCTGCGGATAGACGATGCCGTAGCCGGCAAAGACCAGCTCGCCTTCCGCCTTGAAGTCGGGCGCCGAGGGCACCGGCTCGTTGACGAAATCCTTGCCGAAGGCGAACGGCACGTCCTTCCCCCCGCGCTTCAGCACCCAGCTCGCCTTCTCGGCGGGGCGATAGGTGGTGAGCTTTACCGGCTGGAACCAGCCGCCGTTCGCGCCCGGCTTGAGGCCGATCGCCAGCATCCGCGCGGCGACATATTCTGCCGCCACGTCATAGTCGCGCGTCCCTGCCTCGCGACCGCGTAGCGCGTCCGAGGCGAGGAACTGGACATGCGCCTTGATCGCCGCCTGTTCGGGGGTGAGCGGTGCTGCCTGCTGCGCCAGCGCGGGGCCGGCGAGCAGGAGCAGGGCAAGCAGCGAACGCTTCACCAAGACTTACTTCGCGCCCGGACCGTCATAGGTGAGGCCGAAGAAGTCGCCCTTGTTCCACACCGGCTTAGCGTCGCCATTGGCGATCGCATTGGCGATGCGGAAGTTCACGTCGACGAAGCGCACGCCCGACTGCCAGTTGATCGCCGGCTGCTGGTCGATCTGGTCGGAAGGCTGGTGATAGTGGTTCTTCATGAAGTGGTCGATCGCCGCGCGGCCGGGGCCGCCGGCACCCGGCCACAGGAACACCGAGGGCACGCCCTTGCGCACGAAATTATAATGGTCCGAACGCACGAAGATATTCTCGCCGGGCAGCGGGTCGTCGGACATCTTCACGCCGATCTCGGCCGCCGCCTTGGCGACAATCGGCCCCAGCGTCGAATGGTTGGCACCGTAGACCACGATATCCTCGAACGGATAGGTGATGATCGGCATGTCGAGGTTCACGTCGGCGACGATGGTGTTCTTGATCGTGGGGTTGTTGGCGAAATAGTCGGAGCCGACCAACCCCTTCTCCTCCGCCGTCACTGCCAGGAACAGGATCGAGCGCCGCGGCTTGGTGCCCGCCGCCTTGAAGCGCTTGGCCTCCTCGATCAGCGAAGCGGTGCCGATCGCGTCGTCGAGCGCGCCGTTGTTGATCGTGTCGCCCTTCGCATCGGGCTTGCCCACGCCGATATGGTCGAGATGCGCCGAGAGCACGACGACCTCGCCGGCCAGCTTGGGATCGCTGCCTTCGATCATCCCCGCGACGTTGAAGCTGGGCATTGGGGTCAGCGCGGTCTTGGTCGCGATCGTCAGCGTGCCCGGCAGCTGGATCGCCTTGAAGGTCGCGCCATCGACCGCGGCGGCCTTGGCGATCGCCGACCAGGGGGTCTTGGCGCCGGCGAACAGCTTCTCGGCACCGGCGAGGCTGAGCAGCCCCAAGCCCGGCGTGCCGGGTGCGGCGATATGGCCGGTGCCATCGGCATTGCCCCAGGTAACGCGCGGGCGGTTGGCATAGGCGGCGTACATCGCGAACGGCCGCGTCTTGGCGGTGAGCGGGGATTCGAGCGTGATATAGCCGACCGCGCCGTGCTTCTTCGCGATCTCTGCCTTGGCGGCCGGGTTCTGGAAGTGTGCGCCTTCCTCACCCGGGAAGCTCGACGGCGCGCCGCCGAAAAAGGCGACGATCTTGCCCTTCACGTCGACGCCCTTGTAGTCGTCGCGCCCCAGCCCGACGATGCCGTAGCCGACGAACACCACCGGGGCGGTGACGCTGTATTCGGGCTTCTCGGGGTTTGCACCCGCGATGAAGTCCTTGCCCGCTTCGAGCGTGACCGGCGCGCCCTTGCCGCGGCCGATCGACATCGCGCCGGTGCCGTCCAGCTTGTAGCTGACCAGCGGCACCTTCTGGAGATAGCCGCCGTCGTCACCCGCCGGCTTGAGGCCCGCGGCATAGAATTGCGAAGCGACATAATTGGCCGCGATCTCGAACTCCGGCGACCCCGCCTCGCGGCCCTTCAGTGCGTCGGACGCGAGGAACATCACATGGCTCTTCAACGCGGCCTGGTCGGCAGGTAGCGGCGCGGTGATGACGGCGTTCCGCTCGGCTGCGGTCTGAGCGAGCGCGGGCGACGCCGCGACGAGGAGAAGGGCAAGCGGCGCAGTCTGTCGGAGCATCGGGTTTCCCTGTGGATCGCAAGAATATTTCAAGCCTAGCAGGGATGCCAGGGTGGTCAATTCCCACCCGAGCATCCGGGCGACCATTGCGATTCCACAACGGCGAAGCGAAGCACGGATGACGGTTTCGCTGAAGGTAATCGAGAGAATAGAGTAGCAGCCGGGGCAGCTTGTCCTATATCGAACCGGTATGAGTGACGCCCGCATCGCCGCCGCAGCTCCCCAGGCCATTCGCCGTGAGGATTATCGTCAACCCGATTGGCTGGTGCCCGAAATCGCGCTCGATTTCGACCTCGACCCGGCCGCGACCCGGGTGCGTGCCACGCTCCACGTCTCCCGCAACGGCGCGCACGATCGCGCGCTGGTGCTGAACGGCGACGGGCTCGAAGCCGCTGCGGTGAAGGTCGACGGCGTCGCCGCGCAGAACTGGCGGATGGACGGCGAGGACCTGGTGATCCCGCTCACGGGTGATGCCCACACGATCGAAACCGAAGTAGTGATCGCGCCCGAGCGCAACACGCAGCTCCAGGGCCTCTATGCCTCGTCGGGCATGCTGTGCACCCAGTGCGAGGCCGAGGGCTTCCGCCGCATCACCTTCTTCCCCGATCGCCCCGACGTGCTCTCGAAGTACAAGGTGCGGATGACCGCGGACAAGGCGCGCTTCCCGGTGCTGCTCGCCAATGGCGATCCAATCGCGCTGGGCGATGCCGAGGGCGGCCGCCACTGGGCGGAGTGGCACGATCCCTTCCCCAAGCCGAGCTATCTGTTCGCGCTGGTTGCCGGCGACCTTGTCGCCAACAACGGCAGCTTCACGACCATGTCCGGCCGCGAGGTCCAGCTGGGCATCTATGTCCGCGCGCCCGACCTGCCCAAGACCGACCATGCCCTCCACGCGCTGAAGCTCAGCATGAAGTGGGACGAGGATGTCTATGGCCGCGAATATGATCTCGACGTGTTCAACATCGTCGCGGTGGACGACTTCAACTTCGGCGCGATGGAGAACAAGGGGCTGAACGTCTTCAACAGCCGCTACATCCTCGCCGACCCCGATACCGCCACCGACTGGGACTATGACGCGATCGCCGCCGTTGTCGCCCACGAATATTTCCACAACTGGTCGGGCAACCGCGTCACCTGCCGCGACTGGTTCCAGCTGAGCCTCAAGGAAGGCTTCACCGTCTTCCGCGACCAGAGCTTCTCGGCCGACCAGGGCTCGGCGGCGGTCAAGCGGATCGAGGATGTGCGCTCGCTTCGCGCCAGCCAGTTCCCCGAGGATGCCGGTCCGCTCGCGCACCCCGTGCGCCCGGACGAGTATATCGAGATCTCGAACTTCTACACGGCGACCATCTACAACAAGGGCGCCGAGCTGATCCGGATGATGGCCACCATCCTCGGCCCGAGCAAGTTCCGCGCCGCGACCGACCTCTATTTCGATCGCTTCGACGGTACCGCCGCCACCTGCGAGGATTTCGTGGCGAGCATGGAGGAAGCCGGCGGCGTCGATCTCGGCCAGTTCCGCCGCTGGTACAGCCAGGCCGGCACCCCGCGCGTCTCGGCCAATCTCGTGCAGGACGGCGCGACCACCCGCCTCGCCCTTGCCCAAACCGTGCCGCCGACGCCGGGCCAGCCGGTCAAGGAGCCGATGGTCCTCCCGCTCAAGATCCGCCTGTTCGGCGAGAAGAGCGGCGCGCCGCTGATCGACGAGCAACTGGTGCTGCTCGACAAGCCCGAGCAGGAGCTGCGCTTCGAGAACCTGCCCGAGCGGGCGGTGCTCTCGATCAACCGCGGCTTCTCGGCACCGGTGATCGTCGACGCCAATCGCAGCGCGGCCGACCTCGCCTTCCTTTCGGCGCATGACGACGATCCGTTCGCGCGCTACGAGGCGATGCAGCAGCTGATGCTCGACACGCTGGTCGCCGCGGTGACCACCGGCAAGGGCGAGCATGGCGCGCTGATCGACGCGGTCCGCAACACGCTGACCGATCCGTCGCTCGACCGCGCATTCATCGCCGAGGCGGTGCTGCTCCCCTCGGACAGCTTCATCGGCGACCAGATGGCGGTGGTGGATCCCGACGCGATCTTCCGGGCCCGGGAGGCGTTGCGCGCCGATCTCGGCAACCTGCTCGAGGCCGAATGGCGGGCTGCCTATGAGGGCGCCCGGGCAAACCGCTTTGAATATTCGCCGGCTGCCAAGGGCGCGCGCCGCCTGAAGAACGTCGCGCTCGGCTATATCGCCGCGAGCGGCGCGGCCGATGCGGCGGAGCTCGCTTTTGCCCAGTTCGACGCGGCCGACAACATGACCGATCGCCAGGGCGGCCTCGCCACGCTGGTCAACGGCACGTCGCCGCTGCGGGAGAAGGCGATCGAGGCCTTCTACCAGCGCTATGCCGGCAACGCGCTGGTGCTGGACAAGTGGTTCCAGACCCAGGCGCTCTCCTCGCGCGAGGATACGCTCGCCGCGGTCGAGAAGCTGGCCCGGCACCCCGACTTCACGCTTGCCAACCCCAACCGGGCGCGCGCGCTGGTCGGCGCGTTCAGCATCAACCAGCGGGCGTTCCACGATCCCTCGGGCCGCGGCTATCGCTTCGTCGCGGACCAGCTGATCGCGCTCGACAAGCTCAACCCGCAGACCGCCGCCAAGCTGGTGCCGCCGCTCGGCCGCTGGAAGCGCTTCGATCCCACCCGCGCCGCACTGATGCGGGGCGAGCTGGAGCGGATCGTCGCCAGCCCAGGTCTCAGCAAGGACATGTTCGAGCAGGCCACCAAGTCGCTCGACTGATGCTCCGGCTGCTCACCGCCACGGTGCGCGACTCCGCCCGCGTGCGGACCGTCGCCGCCGTGGCGGCGCGCTTCGGGCTGGGCGTGCTGCTGGAAAAGCTCGGCTTCACGGGCGAGGCGGATGCCGCCGATGCCGAGACCGGTGCACTGCCCCTGCCCCGCCGTACCCGGCTGGCGCTGGAGGCGCTGGGCCCCACCTATGTGAAGATCGGCCAGATCCTCGCTACCCGCGGCGACCTGCTGCCGCCGGAGTGGATCGCGGAGCTGGAACTGCTCCAGAGCGCCGCGCCGACGCTGCCCTTCGAGGAAATCCGCGCCGAGGTGGAAGCCGCGCTCGGCATGCCGCCGGAAGAGGCGTTCGCCTGGTTCGATCCGCGGCCGCTGGCCGCCGCCTCGATGGCGCAGGTCCACCGCGCGCGGCTGGCGGGTGGCCGCGAGGTGGTGCTGAAGGTGCGCCGCCCCGGCATCCGCGCAGCGATGGAAGCGGACCTTCGGCTGATCGGCGAGCTTGCCGCGCTGGTCGCGAAGGGCAGCGCCGAGGCGCGGCGGCTCGAGCCGGTGGCGCTCGCCCGCCAGCTCCGCCAGGCGCTGCTGGAAGAGCTCGACTTCACCAACGAGGGCCGCAACGCCGATTTGCTGCGCGCCGACATGGCGGACACACCGAACGTCGTGGTGCCCGAGATCCATTGGCAATGGACGTCCGAGACGCTGCTGGTGATGGACTATATCGCCGGCGTGAAGCCGGTCTCGGGCGAAGCGCTGCGGGCCGCCGGCATCGATCCCGAAGCCATCGCCGAGCTGGGCGCCGATACCGTGATTGCGATGGTGCTGGTCAACGGCCGCTTCCATGCCGATCCGCACCCCGGCAACCTGCTCTGCCTGCCCGGTGACAGGCTGGCGCTGCTCGACCTGGGTTCGATCGGCCATGTCGGGCCCAAGCGCCGCGACGAGTTCATCGCCTTCGTCCTAGCGCTGACCGGCGGCAACGCGCGCGCGCTCGCCGACACGCTGTCGTTGTGGAGCGAAGGACACGATATCCCCCGCCGCACCATCGACCGCGCGGCCGAGGCGATCGTCCAGCGGCACGGCGGCGGCAAGCTCGTTCTGTCGGCGATGATGCCCGACTTCCTGCGACTGCTGCGCGAGGAAGGGCTGGTGCTGCCGCCCGACCTGCTGCTGGTGTTCAAGGCGATGGTGACGATGGACGGCGTGCTCGATCGCATCGCGCCGGGCTTCGACCTGTCGGGCGCGATCGGCCGGGCGCAGGTGGCGCTGCTGGCGAACCGTTTCGGGCCGGCGCGGATGGCGGCGAGTTCGGCGGCGCTGGCGCTGGCCTTGGTGGAGCTGGGCGAGGATGCGCCCCGGCTGCTGCGCGCGGCGGCAGCTCGGCTGGAGGCACCGGCTGCGGATACCGGCATGGCGCAGGCGATCACGAAGGCGGGCGGGTGGATCGCGACGGCGCTGGTGGTCGGTGCAGGGCTACTGGCCGCAGCACTCTGGCTGCACTGAAACAGCATATCCTCCCCCGCCAGGGCGAGGATATGCTTGCACTCACCCCATCACGTTCCGGCCGCGCTGCACGATCGCGCTATGCCCCACGCTTGCCTTCAGGCTGCGCTCGGAGATCGTGTCCACGAACACCCAGTCGTTGCGCGCCTGCTCGGGCGTGAGCGTCAACGCCATGTAGCCGCGGCGGCTGGTGTCGCACCATTTCAGCTCGGGGTTCGCCTTCACCATCGCCGCGGCGATCACCTTCGGATCGGTCTTGAGCGCGCTTTCGAAGCCCGGCGAGGTCACCGCCTGCCCGGCGAACTCCACGCCCGCCGCCTTGCCGTCCTGCGCCAGGTCGAACGCCCAGGCATTATGGCTGTCGCCGCACACGACGAGCAGGTTGGCGCCCATGCTCTGCGACGACTTGAGGAACCGCGTCCGCGCCGCCGGATAGCCGCCCCAGCTGTCATAGCCGAGCGGCAGGCCCAGCTTGCCCGCCAGTACGCCAGCCTGGACATAGGCCTTGGCGCGCGGGTCCGCGTCGGGCGACAGCCAGTCCATGGCCGCGGCCGGGGTCGACAGATTGCCCATGATCGTGCCGAAGCCGACCACCTGCCAGCGCTGGCCCGCCTGCACGGAGCGGCGCATCGCATGGTCGAGCCACACTTCCTGCTCGCTGCCGAGCATCGTCACCGCCGGATCGTGCCACGGACCATCCCGGAAGGCGGTGAGCGCCTTGACCGGATCGGCTTCCTTGAACAGCGGCGCGACATCGGGCTGCTGGCTGCGCGCGAGCAACCGGCTCTCGGTGCGGAAGAAGGTGGCCAGCGTGCCGATCTCGTAGGTGCCCCAGGGCGTCTCGGAGACGGGCATCCATTCGCGGAACACCTGCATCGCCGCCACCTTGCGCGCGCTCCAGTCGCCTTCCGTGTCGGGCTGGTGGTTCTCGGCGCCGCCTTCCCAGCTGTCGTTCGCGCTTTCATGATCGTCCCACTGGACCAGCATCGGCTTGGCGGCGTGGAGCGCCTGCAGATCGGGATCGGCGCGGTAGCTGGCGTAGCGCAGGCGATAATCGGCGAGGTGGATCATCTCGCCCGCCGGCTCGGGCCAGCGGCCGCCGATCGCACCGCCCGCCGGCGCATAGCCGCCCTTGGCATATTCGTAGAGATAGTCGCCGAGATGCACCCACAGGTCGATGTCGTCGCGGGCGGCGGCATGGCCATAGGCGTTGAACCAGCCGAACGGCAGGTTCGAGCAGGAGAAGATCGCGATCCCGAAGCGGCGCGCGTCGCCCAGCGGCAGCGTCTTGGTGCGGCCGACGGGCGAGAAGCTGCCGTCGGGTGCGACGAAGCGGTAGAAATAGCGCGTATCGGGCGCAAGGCCGGCGACGGTCACCTTGGCGGTATGGTCGCGCCACGGGCCGGTGATCTGCTCGCCCTCCGCGACGATGCGGGTGAAGTCGGCGCTGGTGGCGATCTGCGCGCGCAGCTTCACCGCGCCGCCATCGGCGGGGACGTAGCGCGTCCACAGCAGCATCGTGTCCGGCCCCGGCTCGCCGCTCGCCACCGAATGGGTGAAGCCGCGCGCAGTCGCTTGCGCAAGCGCAATGCCGGGAAGTGCCAGCGCACCGATGCCGAGCGTTCCGGTAAGCAGCAGCGATCGGCGGTCGAGTCGGAGAGTCATTTTGTCGCGTCCCTTGTTCGGTCGAGCGCTCCCTGCCGTCGCCAGGTGTCGTGTTCGTGACAGCGGCGCAAAGCTGGGCTAGGCAATTTGGCGAATCAGGTTTTGGGGCGTGACAAACTGGGGGAACGCACCCTGCCGAGCGGGATTACTGCCGGCAGCACGGAGACGAAGGCGCACGTGAAAGCATTCCCAACCGCGCCGGCCATCGCCCGGTTGCCTCGCCGCACCGGTGCGGCACCAGCGGTCGGCAACGCCGGCTGATGGCGACACAGATTGAAAGGTTCGGCCAAGCCGAACCGAGGACCGGGCTGGCTGCAGCCGCGGCGGCGGTTCCCCGCTGGCTGGTGCTGCTCGCCGCCGCGCTGGTCGTGCGCGCCGTCACCTTCGGCAATCCGCTGGTGGCGGTGGACGAGCAATTCTACTGGGTCACCGCCGAGCGCATGCTGCACGGCGCCCTCCCCTTCGTCGACATCTGGGATCGCAAGCCGGTCGGCCTGTTCCTGCTGTACCTGCCCGCCGCCGCGCTGGGCATGCCCTGGGGCATCCTCGCCTATCAGTTGATGGCGCTCGCCTGCGTCGTACTTACCGCCGGCCTGATCGCGCGAATCGCTGATCGCGTCGGCTGGGGCACTGGTGCGCTGCCGGCCGCGCTGCTGTACATCCTGATGCTCAACACCGCGGACGGCCAAGGCGGGCAGGCCCCGGTCTTCTACAACCTGCTGACCCTCGGCGCAGTCGCGCTGCTGCTGCCACGCGTGCGCGACCGGGACGGCGATCCGGCGCGCGTCGGCCGCAACCTGCTGGCAATGCTGCTGATCGGCCTGGCGCTGCAGGTGAAGTACACGGTGCTGTTCGAAGGCCTGTTCTTCGGCCTCTGGCTGCTCCGCCGCGAGGCCGTGCTTGGGGCGAGCCTGGTCCATCTCGCACGACGCGGCCTCGGCTATGCGGCGATGGCGATGCTGCCGACCCTGCTTGCTGCCGCCGTCTATGCCTGGCTCGGCCATCTCGACGCCTGGGCCTATGCCAATTTCGGCTCGATCCTCGATCGCCGCAGCGATCCGTTCATCGACCTGGTAGGCGCCTTTTTCGAAGTCTCGGTGCCGCTTGCCCCGCTGCTGGTGCTGAGCTGCCTGGCCTGGCTCGGCATGCGTCGCAGCCGTACGCTGCGGCCGGTCCATGCGCTGCTGTTCGGCTGGCTGATCGCCGCGCTGGTCGGTCTGATCGTGTTCGGCTCCTGGTATCCGCATTATGCGCTGCCGACGATGGTGCCGGCGAGCCTGTGCTGCGCCGCCTTCTTCGCCCGCGAGTGCCCGGGTCGCCGTATCGTCGCGCCGACCTTGCTGGCGATCGCCTTCATCGCCGGCACGCTCTCGGTCCTGATCGTCCAGGCGAAGCGCGGGAACGCCGCCCAGCTGGCGACCATCGCCGACGCCATCGGCCATGGTGACGGCTGCCTCTATGTCCATTCGGGCAACGCGATGCTCTACGGGGCGACGGATCGCTGCGCGCTGAGCCCCTGGCTGTTCCCCGATCACCTGTCGCGCGAGCGGGAAGACGGCGCGCTCGGCGTCGACCAGCTGGCGGAGGTCGATCGCATCTTCGCCCGCCGCCCCGCGGTGGTGGTGATGCGCACCCCGTTCCGCGGCGAGCGACCGGCGGTGCGCGCGCGCGTGGAGCGCTATCTGCACCGGCTCGGCTATTCGATGCGCGGTACCTATCTGCTCGGCACGGTGCCGACCACCGTCTATGCCGCGCCAGAGATTTCCTCGGCCGCACCCCCGCGCCGGGCCGCCAGCAAGCCCGCATAATAGTCCATCAGCGCGGCGGCGTGATCGGCGTCGCTGCGCACCTTGGCGGCGCCCACGCGCGCCGCATGACGCAGGATCGTCTGGTCGCGCGCGAACAGCCGACGGATCGCATCGGCGGCCGAGAGCGTATCGCGCGCGGCATAGGTCTCGGCGAAAGGCGGCTCGGCGATCTCGGCGAACCCGCCCTCGTCCGGGCCGATCAGCGGCAGCCCGGAAGCCAGCGCTTCCCAGGCGACCAGCCCGAACGGTTCGGCGTCCGATCCGTGGATCAGCGCATCGCAGCTGGCGATGATGCGCGACAGCCGCAGCCGGTCATAGACCGGGCGGAAGATGCGGATATGCGGGCTGTCTGCGATCAGCGCCTCGAGCTGGTGGCGCTGCGGCCCGTCGCCGAGCAGCATCAGCCCCACCGGAAGATCGTTCGCCGCCGCCTCCACCGCCTCGATCACCAGCGGCCAGCGCTTTTCCTTGTGCTGGCGCCCGAGCCCGAGCAGCAGGTGCCCCTCTGGCGGCAGGCCCAATTGGGCGAGCAGCGACACCCGCAGCTTCTCGTCACGCAAATCGGGGGAGAACCAGCCGCGATCGATGCCGAGCGGCACCGAGGCATCGACCTTGAGCCCGCGCCGCTCGAACCGCTTCGCAAGCGCCGGGCCGTTGGTGACGAACGCATCATAGTGGGCCAGGAAACGCGCCATGTATTTCGTGTACCAGCCGAACGCCTGCTCCACCTGCAGCGGGGTCGCGACATTGTCGAGCCAGCGCTGCGGATAGGTGCCGACCAAGTCGCCATGCGCGAAATAGACCTTGAGCGCATCGCCCTGCCACCGCCCCACCGTCCAGGCGGGTAGCCAGGGCGAGCTGTTCTCGACGATGTCGGGCTTGAGCCGATCAAGCGCCGCCCAGACCGGCTCGTCCTTGACGAAGATGCGGTAGTTGCGGTCGAGCAGCAGCGGCGGGGCCTTGATCCAATGGATCGCGCCGCCGCCGGGCCGCTCCTCCACTGCATTTTCCGCACCGGGGGCGACGACGATCAGCTCGTGCCCCAGATCGGCCATCAGGCCCATCTTGCGATCGAGATAGGTGCGTACACCGCCGCCGGTGGGAGAGTAGAACTCGTTGACGTCGACGATGCGCATGCCGTTCCTCAATCGAGCGGGCTGAACCCTCCCAGGCCGCGTAGATACTGCGCCCGAATGTTCACCGTGGTCACTCCGTTCCCGACGCGCACCATCGCCTGACGCAGTTTGGGACGGCTGCGTCCCAGGCGCTGGTTCGAGGGGAAGCCGGCGCCGTCCGACCAGAAGTTGAACTTGTTCTTGCCGTCGCGGTCATGCGTGAACAGCACCGCATATTCGCCCGGCGCCGGCACGCGAATACACAGGATGACCGGACCGGAGGGCGGCGTGTTCGCCCAGATGCGGCGGAAGGTCTTGCCTTCCTTGAGCAAGTCCCGGTCGTCCTTGAGGAAGTCCTCCTCGGTCGCCGGGTACAGCTCCAGCTTCAGCCGGCCGGTACGGTCCTTGAGGCCGGTGATCTCGGCCTGGATCGCGGGCCCGCGCCCGCCGGTGCAGGCGCCGGCATCCTCGCCCAGCGTCTGCGCCGATGCTGGCTGCGTGGCGGCAGCAGCGGCGAGCAGCGTGGCGGCCAGAAGGTCGGTGCGCTTCATGCGGTTTTCCTCGTAAGCAATGCATACAGGCCGAAGCCTGCGATCAGGACGATGTGCGCGGCCAGCGACAGGCCGGCAATGAGCGCCATCAGTTCGGACAAAGCCTCGCCCTGGCCGATGATCATGATCGCGAAACTGGCGAACAGCAGTTCCTTGTTGGGCACCAGCGGCAGGCGCCAGGCGAGCAGCCGCCCGGCAGACAGCAGCAGCCAGATGCCAAGCGAAACCTGCGGCATCGCGAAGTGCCACGCGAAGGCGACCAGCACCGAGCTGGTGATGATGCGGACGCAGTGCACGCCGAACACCCACCAGAGCTCGCCGCGCGGCAGCGAGAAGACACGCTTGGAAAAGATCAGGAAGGGCAGCGACATCGCGAAAATGACCGCGATCGAGCCCATCAGCGTGTTGAACTCGGCCGGCTTCAGCAGGTCGATCCCGAACGGCAGCGCCATCGCGACCACCGCCAGCGTCATCGCATTGCCGGCGATCGCCGACAGGATCGTGACGTCCTTCACCGCCCCGAACGGCGCCGCGATCATCTGGGTGCGCTGGCGGGCCCAGGCGTAGAAATAGGCTTCGCCCGAATAGCCGAGCAGCACCTCGTTCGCGATCCGCTTCTTGTTGAGCGCGATCATCCCGTCGATCGGGATCCGCCACAGCTTCCGAAAGATGATGAAATCGAAGGTCGGCGAGGTGAGGTAGTAGAGCACGAAGGCCAGGTAGAAGAGCGGGTTGGTGGGCAATGCCCGCGCCAGCCCGGTCAACCCGCCGCCGAACAGCTCCCGCCCCAGCCCCACCACCATCAACAGCGTGAGGCCCGCGCCGAGCCACATCGGCCAGCGCCGCTTGATCTTCTCGACGGGCTCGAGCCCCGCAAGATCGGGTGCAGCCGGTACCGCAGCCTCGGCCATGCGCGTATTCACCGAAGCCTCCCCCGCCTGTCTGTTCAATCGATTCAAAAGCGCCACCGAAAAGACCGCAACAATCTCGATTACCCCGCGTCCTGGCGTCTCCCCGGTCGCCCGGCGCGTCGCGGCATAATGGGTCTTTCCCACCACATTGCGGTTTATTCCGGCAGCGATTTGGGCGCTAGAAAGGCAAATCGCAAGTAGATGCTGCTGCGGCCGATTGCCCCTACCGTCAGCGCATCGCGTAGCGCAGACCAATCCATAGCGTGCGCGGCGTCGCGCGTTCGATCACGTTTCCGCCGCTGATCCCTGCCTGCACCTCTTCATCGAACAAGTTCTCGGCGCGGCCCTCGATGCGGAGCGTGCGGGTGACCGGCACGCCGAGCGTCGCATCGACGGTCCAGGCCGGATCGAGCCGGGCGCTGTTCTGATCGTCCTCGAACCGCGCGCCGGCATAACGTGCGGTCACCGACGCATTGGCCAGCGCCGCGCGCCAGGCGAGCGTCGCCGATCCTTGGAAGCGCGGCGTCTGTGCGGGCCGCAGCCCGTCGAGCGACAGTGCCGCACCCGAGGCGTGGACGCGGCTGTCGGCATAGGCCCAGGAACCGGCAAGGCTCCAGGCGCCGAGCGTCCATTGCCCGTCCAGCTCGATGCCCTTCGCCTCGACGGCATCGAGATTCTGCCGCTGGCGATAGGCCCCCGCCGCCGAGACGAAGCCGACACCGGGGAAGGTGCCCGGGCCACGCGCCAGCGTCACATTGGCGATCGCGCCGTCGAGCCGGTTCCAATAGCCGGTCGCGCGGAAGACGAGGTCGGGCGCGGGCCGCAGGTCGACGCCGACTTCGCCGCCCCACAGCCGCTCGGGATTCAGGCCCGGGTTGGCCGCCGTCGCATCGGCACCCGCGCGGAACGGGCGGTAGAGCTCGTTGAGCGTCGGCAGCCGCCAGCCGCGATAGCCCGCCGCGCGTAGCGTCACCGGGCCCATCGCATAGGCAGCGCCCAGCCGTCCGGTCGGCTCCCAGCCATGGCGATTGGCGTAGCGCGAGTCTGTCAGCACCGGGCCGGCGGCGAGCGGCGCCTCGAACAGGCTGCCGTCATAGATCGTCCAATGGTCGAGCCGCCCGCCGGCGTCGAGCGTCCAGCCGCCGCTATTGTAGCTGGCGTTGGCGAACCCGCCCGTCGTGAGGCTCGCGCCCCCGGCAATGCGGCGCCGCGTCGGGTTGGTACCGACGAAGGTGTAGAGCTCGCGAGTCTCCCCCGAGACGCGGCGCAGGTCGCCGCCAAGCCGCAGCGTCACGCCCCCGCCCACCGGCGGCGCGACTTCGATGCGGCCGCCGATGCCCGTCGCGGGGACTTCCTGCTGCACCACGGGGCTCACCGTATCGCGCGCGGCGGAGATGCTGGCGAAGCCGCTCTCGAACTGGCGGACCTGGAGATAGGCGAGCGCGGACCAGCCCCATTCGCCCTTCTGCCCGTTACCGCGCTTGACCAGGCGCACGCTGGCATCGGCGCCCTTGCTCAGCACGTCGGTGAAGGCGGTGCCGCGGTCGCGCTGGTCGGTGAAGCCGGAAAGGTCGGTCTGTAGCTCGGTGCCGCCCCCAACATCCGTCACGCTGCGCACGGCGACGCTCGCCTGCTCATAGGGCGCGGCACGATCAACACGACCGGGGTTCACAATCGGCACGAAGCCATCGCTGCGGCCATATTGCCCGGCGACGGTGAAGAAGCCGCTGCGGACCGGCACCGCGGCGACCACGTTCGCGTCGACGCTGTTCCGGCTGCCGTAGAAAGCGCCGACATTCAGCAAGCCCAGTTCTGCCGGGCTGCCGCTCTCCAGCTCGACCGTCCCCGCCAGCGCGCCCGGCCCGGCAAAGCCACTGCCGCCGCCGCGCGTCACGCGCACGCCGGCGAGGCGACCGGGCATGTACGCCGGGAACGGCACCCAGCCGCCGAACGGATCGGTCTGCGGCACGCCGTCGAGCAACAGCAGCGCGCGGCTGGAGGCGTTGCCGCCCAAGCCGCGCAGGGTGATGCCCTGGCTCGTCGGATGCGCCGAGGTGGAGGTCGAGCGGCGGAACTGCGCGAGCCCCGCGACATCGGCCAGCACGTCCTCGATCCGGTTGCTCGCGGTATCGGCCAGCCGCGCGCGGTCGATCGTCACCACGTCGTAGGCGGCGTCGCCCGGCGGCACGTCGAGCCCGCGGCCGGTGACGACGATCTCGTCCTGCGAACGATCCTGCGCGGTGGCAGGAGCCGCCACGCACAGCGCGGCAACCGCGCATCCCAGTTTTTCAAGCATGTGGCGCGACGGTATCCGGATGGGCGGCGACGAAGGCCGGATGGGAGACGGCAGCCGCTTCGGCGCGGCGCAGCAAAGGATAGGCATCCAGCGGCACGGCGAAGCGCCGCGCGTTGAACAGTTGCGGGACCAGGAAACAGTCCGAGATGTCGGGTGCGGCACCCCCGAGGAACGGACCGTCGCCGCCGGAGTTGCGCACCATCGCCTCCAGCGCAGAAAAACCCTCGGTCATCCAGTGCGCCGTCCAGGCGGAGCGGGCCGCGGCATCGGCGCCCACGCCATGCTCCAGATGCCGCATCACCCGCAGATTGTTGATCGGGTGGACGTCCATCCCGATCACCATCGCCCGCGCCAGCGCGTCGGCCCGTGCATCGGGATCGGCCGGGATCAGCCGCGGCTCGGGATAGCGCGCGTCGAGCCAGTCGAGGATCGCCAGGCTCTGGGTGAGGATGCGCCCGTCCACCTCCAGCGCCGGCACCAGCCCCTGCGGATTGCGGGCGAGATGCTCGGGGCTGCGCTGGGCGTTCTCCAGCAGCGGAACCTCGTGCCGCACATGCTCCACCCCTTTGAGGGCGAGCGCGATCCGCACCCGATACCCTGCCGAGGAGCGGAAATAGTCGTGCAGCACGAGCATCGGCTCAGTCCTTTTCGGCGTCGTCGTCGCTTTTGGGCTTCTTGCCGTTGAGCCGGGCATTGCTCTCCAGCGCCACCTTGATCATCGCCACCATCGGATCGGCCAGCGCCAGCCCGAGGACACCGAACAGCGTGCCGGAGAGTATCTGCGAGGACAGCGTCAGCGCCGGCGGCAGGTCGACGGTGCGCTTAGCGACCATCGGGATCACCACATAGCCGTCGAAATTCTGCACGGCGAAATAGATGATGATCGCCCAGATGCCGGTTTCCTGGCCCGCGCTGAAGCCCACCGCCGCCATCAGCACGCCCGAGATGATCGCGCCGACATTGGGGATGAAGGCCAGCACGCCGGTGATGATGCCGAGCAGCAGCGCCATCGGCACGCCCGCAACGCTGAGGCAGATCCAGGTCAGCACGCCCTCGAACAGCATGCCTAGCAGGCGCCCGGCGAGCAGCCGGCGCATCGTCGTCGCCATGCCGCCCAGCATGTGGGCGAAGGCGTGGCGCTGATCGAGCGGCACCATCCATTGAAGGCCACGCTCGTAGATGCGCGGCTCGAGCGCGATGAACAGGCCGAGGATCAGGATCATGATCATGCTGGTCACCGCGCCGATCGCGGTACCCACGGCGGTGGTCAGCTTGCCCACCGAGCCCAGCGCTTCGCGCAGCATGCCGTTGATGTCCGACCGGCCGGGCATCAGCCCCATGTCGGAGGCCCAGCGGGCAACGCGATTTGCCTGCGCCTCCAGCGTGGTGCGCAGCTGCTCGGCCTGCTCCGAGATCTGCATGCCGGTGCGATAGAAGACGAGGCCGAAGAACGCGAAGACGAGGATCAGCACCAGGCCGATGCGCAGGCCGCGCGGGATCGGCAGCACCTTGCCGAGCAACCGTGCGCCGCCATCGAGCATCGAGGCGAAGACGAGCCCCGCGAAGATGATCAGCAGCGGCTGGATCAACAGCACGATCAGCGCGATGCCGACCGCCATGCCCAGCCATACCGCGGCCTTCTTGAATTCGGCGCGGGTGGCGGGGTCGCGAAACTCGTTCGGGCCCGGCTCGCGCACGACGCGGACGTGCGCGGATTCCAGCGGATCGTTGCTCATTTATCCTCGTGGGTAGGGTGCAGCGAAATGCCGAACCGATCCCCGCGGAAACCCGTGAACCACGTCAGCGGGTTCCATGTCGACGAGCCGTCGCGCGAAAAAGTGATGAACTCTGCGCGGCCGCCGATATTTTCCCACGGCACCGGCCCGCCCAGCCCGCCCTGTTCGAGGCTGAACCGGCTGTCGGCGCTGTTGTCGCGATTGTCGCCCATCAGGAACACGTGGTTCTTTGGCACCACGGTCGGGGGGAAATTGTCGCCGGCAGAATCCCCCAGGTCGGCGACGTCGTAGCTGGCGCCGTTCGGCAGCGTCTCGCGGAACAGCGTCAGGCTGCAATAGGCCTTGCCTTGGTGGACGACGCGGCGGCCTTCGTAGAAGATCGATCCGCCGCGCTCGGGATCGGGATCGCAGCGGGTGTTGCCGTCGATCGGCACCAGCCGCTCGCCCAGCGGCTCGCGCGCCACCTCCTTGCCGTTGAGCCAGACGATGCCGTCGCGCACGGCAATGGTGTCACCCGGCAGGCCGATGACGCGCTTAATATAATCGGTGCTGTGCTGCGGCGGGGTGACGATGACGATGTCGCCGCGCGCGGGCAGGCGACCCAGGATGCGCCCGGGGATCGGCGGCAGCAGATGGAAGGTCGGCGTGACGAACGAATAGCCAAAGGGATATTTGCTGACGATCAGCTGGTCGCCTACCCGCAGCGTGGGCAGCATCGACTCCGAGGGGATGTAGAAGGGCTTGGCGATCAGGCTGTGGAAGGCCAGCACGCCCAGCACCAGCCAGACGAGGCCGCGCAGTTCGGCCCACCAATCGGTGCCCTGGCGTGTGGCGCTCTGGCGTCGCTCGCTCCGCTTGCTGCTCAACGCCAGTTCGTCCGCCCCCATTACATATCCTTTTCCGCCGGCACGGCCTCGATCATCACCATTGCGAACGCCCAGGGCATGTCGTCCGTAAGCGTCAGGTGCACCTTGGCCACGTGTCCCGGTGGCGTCATGGCGTCAAGTCTCGCCTTGGCCCCGCCGGTCAGCGCGAGCGTGGGTGCGCCAGACGGTGCATTAACCACGCCGATATCCTTCATGAACACGCCCCGGCTGAACCCGGTTCCGACCGCCTTGGAAAATGCCTCCTTGGCCGCAAAGCGCTTGGCGAGCGTCGGCGCGTAATTGTGCGGGCGCTTGGCGGCCTTGGCGAGCTCGACCTCGGTGAACACGCGTTGCTCGAACCGCTGGCCATAGCGATCGAGCGAGTTCTGGATCCGCTCGATGTTGCACAGGTCCGATCCCAGCCCGAGGATCATATTTCCCTCTCCCGCCTGCGGAAGAGGGTGGGAGCCGCCGCGGGCGGCGGAAGGGTGAGGGTGTGTGGGACAAGCGAGCAGGTCGGCCGGTGTGCACCCGACTCACCCTCACCCCGGCCCTCCCCCGCAGGCGGAAGAGGGAGAAAGGGGGAGAGGTTCACCGCGCCGAGTCCATCAGTGCACGCATCCGCTGCACGACGGGGCCGAGTCCGTTGAAGATCGCCTCGCCAATCAGGAAATGGCCGATGTTGAGTTCCATCACCTGCGGGATCGCTGCGATCGGCACCACGTTATCGAAGGTCAGGCCATGGCCGGCATGCGGCTCGATGCCGTTGCGCGCCGCCAGCGCCGCCGCGTCGGACAGCCGCTTGAGCTCCACCGCGAGGTCCTCGCCGTCCAGTTCGGCATAGCGGCCGGTATGCAGCTCGACGACCGGCGCACCGAGGCGGATCGCAGCGTCGATCTGACGCGCCTCGGGCTCGATGAACAGCGACACCCGGCTGCCATTGTCGCGCAGCTTCGCGACCATCGGCGCCAGCAGGTCGAACATGCCCGCGGCATCCAGCCCGCCCTCGGTCGTCCGCTCCTCACGCTTCTCCGGCACGATGCACACCGCGTGCGGCCGATGCCGAATCGCGATCGCCAGCATCTCCTCGGTTGCGGCCATCTCGAGGTTGAGCGGCACGGTCAGCTCGGACGAGAGGCGGGCGATGTCGCCATCGGTGATGTGCCGGCGATCTTCGCGCAGATGCGCGGTGATGCCGTCCGCGCCCGCCTCGGCGGCGAGCAGTGCCGCGCGTACGGGATCGGGATAGCCGCTGCCGCGCGCGTTCCGCACCGTCGCGACATGGTCGATATTGACCCCGAGGCGCAGCTTGCCGGTCATGCGGTGATCGCCCGGCTCCCCGGCTTGATTGCCGGGATCGCCGCCAGCTCGGGCGGGAGCTGGTCGGCCGGATAAGCCGGCACGTCGAGCTTGGTCAGCGAGATCAGCGGCACGCCGACATCGGCCTTGCCGTTCGAGCGATCGACGATGCACGCCGCACCCACCAGGGTGCCGGGGTGCTTGCGGATCGCCGCGATGCACTCGCGTGAGGAGAGCCCGGTGGTGACGATGTCCTCCACCATCACGACACGTGCACCTTCGGGAATCTCGAAGCTGCGGCGCAGCTGGAACTCGCCGTCCTCGCGCTCGACGAACACCGCCTTGCAGCCGAGCGCGCGCGCCGTCTCATAGCCGGGGATGATCCCGCCGATCGCGGGGGAGACAACGATGTCGACCTCGCCGAAGGTCTCGCGAATCAGCTTGCCCAGTGCGCCGCATACCCGCTCGGTGCGGACGGGGTCTTCGAAGATCCGCATCTTCTGGAGAAATACGGGAGATCGCAAACCCGAAGACAGGATAAAATGCCCCTCAAGCAACGCGCCTGCGTCGCGAAATTCGTCGAGGATGGCGTCTCCGGTCAATGTCTGGGCTCCTGAAGTCAACGGTGGAACGATCCTTTAAGTGGCGGGGGCTGCTACCGCAACCGCACGCGAAAAAGGTTGAGCATGGCCTTTTCCCAGCTATACCTTTGGTACAAAGGGCCGCTAGGATGCCCCGGTTGTGCGTTCCTGGAGAGGGGTGACAACACCTTATGCGCAGTTTCTTGGTACCGACGATCTTGCTGGCCTCAACGCTGGCCTTCGCTTCCCCGGGACTGGCGCAACCCGCCGCCCCGGCCCCTGCCGCATCGCCGGCCGCCGCTGCAGCGCCTGCCGCACCCGCTCCCAAGGTCGCCGACCCGACGCTCGATGCTGCCGGCAAGCCGCTGCACACGGCCGTGCCCGGCGTCGGCGAGCCGGTCGACAAGGCCTTCTCGCTCCAGCAGCAGGTGACCCCCACCGGCCAGGAAGCGCACTGGTTCCACAACACCATCCTGCTGCCGCTGATCACGATCATCTCGATCTTCGTGCTGCTGCTGCTCGTCTGGGTGATCGTGCGCTATCGCCGCGCGGCAAACCCCACGCCGTCGCGCACCAGCCACAATACCGCGATCGAGATCGTCTGGACGCTGGCGCCGGTGCTGATCCTGGTGGCGATCGCGATCCCCTCGATCAAGCTGCTCGCCGCCCAGTTCAAGCCGGCCCCCAAGGGCGCGGTGACGCTGAAGGCGATCGGCAACCAGTGGTTCTGGTCGTACGAATATCCGGACAACGGCAACATCCAGCTGACCGCCAACATGCTCAAGGAAGAGGGGCAGGTCGGCAAGGGTCAGCGCTATCGCACCGATGCCGACGGCCCCCGCCTGCTCGCCACCGACCAGCGCGTGGTGCTGCCGGTGGGCGTGCCGATCCGCCTCGTCACCACCGCGACCGACGTGATCCACAGCTGGGCGATGCCCGCCTTCTGGATCAAGCTGGACGCGATCCCGGGCCGGCTCAACGAGACGAGCTTCGTCATCCAAAAGGAAGGCGTCTATTTCGGCCAGTGCTCCGAGCTTTGCGGCGCGCGCCATGCCTATATGCCGATCGCGGTCGAGGCGGTGAGCCCGGCCAAGTTCGCGCAGTGGGTCGCCTCGAAGGGCGGCACCATGCCGGGCGCCAAGGCCGAGCCGGCGAGCACCACCGCCATCGGCAACGACGCGACCGACGCCACCGCCAACGGCGCGGTGGAAGCCGCCCCGACCGTCGACGCCACCGCCACTCCGGCACCGTCCAACAAGCCTGCGACCGCGAATCCCGCCGGCGCCGGCAACACGGGCAACTGAGCCATGACCGATACCGCGCTCCCCTATTCCGCCGCGCACGACCATGCGCATGGCGACCATGACGCCGATCACAAGCCCAGCTTCTTCGCGCGCTGGTTCATGTCGACCAACCACAAGGACATCGGCACGCTCTACCTGATCTTCGCGATCTTCGCGGGGATCATCGGCGGCGCGATCTCGGGCATCATGCGCGCTGAGCTGATGCAGCCGGGCATCCAGTACCTGCCCTGGTGGGTCGCCAAGCTGCACGGCGAAGGCACGTTCGACGAGGCGATGCACTTCTGGAACGTGCTGATCACCGCGCACGGGCTGATCATGGTGTTCTTCATGGTGATGCCGGCGATGATCGGCGGCTTCGGCAACTGGTTCGTGCCGATCATGATCGGCGCGCCGGACATGGCCTTCCCGCGGATGAACAACATCTCGTTCTGGCTGACCGTCGCGGGCTTCATCCTGCTGATGCTCTCGCCCTTCGTCGGTGTGGGTGCCGGCACCGGCTGGACGGTCTATGCGCCGCTTTCCACCTATGGCGAGCCGGGACCGTCGGTCGATTTCGCGATCTTCTCGCTCCACCTCGCAGGTGCGGCGTCGATCCTCGGCGCGATCAATTTCATCACCACCATCTTCAACATGCGCGCGCCGGGTATGACGCTGCACAAGATGCCGCTGTTCGCCTGGTCGGTGCTGGTCACCGCCTTCCTGCTGCTGCTGGCGCTGCCGGTGCTGGCGGCCGCCATCACCATGCTGATCACCGATCGCAACTTCGGCACCGCCTTCTACGATCCGCAATATGGCGGCGATCCGGTGCTCTACCAGCACCTGTTCTGGTTCTTCGGCCACCCCGAAGTGTACATCATGATCCTGCCGGGCTTCGGCATCATCAGCCACATCATCGCGACGTTCAGCCGCAAGCCTGTGTTCGGCTATCTCGGCATGGCGTATGCGATGGTGGCGATCGGGCTGGTCGGCTTCGTCGTCTGGGCGCACCACATGTTCACCACCGGCCTGCCGGTGCAGGTGAAGATGTACTTCACCGCCGCCACGATGGTGATCGCGGTGCCGACCGGTGTGAAGATCTTCTCCTGGATCGCGACGATGTGGGGCGGCTCGATCAGCTTCAAGACCCCGATGGTCTGGGCGATCGGCTTCATCTTCATGTTCACCGTCGGCGGCGTGACCGGCGTCGTCCTCGCCAATGGCGGCGTCGACGACTATATGCAGGACACCTATTACGTCGTCGCCCACTTCCACTATGTGCTATCGCTGGGCGCAGTGTTCAGCCTGTTCGCGGGCTTCTACTACTGGTTCCCGAAGATGACGGGCAAGATGTACAGCGAGCTGCTCGGCCAGATCCACTTCTGGGTGTTCTTCGCCGGCGTGAACCTGCTGTTCTTCCCGATGCACTTCCTGGGTCTGCAGGGCATGCCGCGCCGCATTCCCGACTATACGGACCAGTATGCCTATTGGAATCACACGGCGACCGTGGGTTACATGATCATGGCGGCGGGCATGGCGGTGTTCTTCGTCAACGTGATCTACTCGCTGCTCGCCGGGAAGAAGGCGGAAGCCAATCCCTGGGGCGAAGGCGCGACCACGCTCGAATGGACGCTGTCGAGCCCCCCGCCCTTCCACCAGTTCGAGACGCTGCCCAAGATCGACTGATCGGGCGGCAGCCGAACGACAAAAGCCCCGGGGGGAAGCCTCCGGGGCTTTTTCTATGCCGGTGGTCGGGGCGCCGACGCTACAACCAGATCGCCGTGGCGGCGTGGCTCACATAAAGATCGGCGCCATGGTCGAGACACCATTGGGCGAGCTCTTCGTGGAGCACCGGCCACAGGTCCCGCGCCCAGTCCGGTGCCGTCTCTGCCCAAGTGACGGCACTCGGCAGATGGGCCGACAAAACGCCCATTGGCAGATCGAGCTCGAAGGCGCCCCCGGGCCCGGTCACCACCAGCCGTTCCTTCCACTCGGGTCGAAACTGGAACACGCTTTCCGCCATCGCCCCTCGCTACGGGATCAGCGCTCCGGGCGCTAGAACCGCGTCGACGCCGTCACCCGGAAGCTGCGGGGCGCGCCCGGCGTGGTCCAGACATTCGCGTAGGAACTGGCGATGTAGTACGCATCGAACAGGTTATCGACATCGGCTCGCAGCGTGAGATGGTCGTTCACCGCGACGCTCAGATTGGCGCGCGCGATCGTATAGGCCGGCAGGCGGTAGCTGGTCCCGAACGGATCGCCCGCCCGTTCCCCGACATGCGTCACCCCGCCGCCCAGCGCCACCCGGCCCAGCGTCTTCTGCACGAACAGGCTGCCCATGTCGGTCGGCACGTTGCTCAGCGCGGTGCCGATCAGCGCGGGATTAACGTCGTTGCGCACCTTGGCGTCGAGATGGGTATAGGTGCCGGTGACGAGCAGGTCGTTCGCCGCCTTCCAGTTCAGCTCCAGCTCGCCCCCGCGCGAGCGCTGCCGCCCGATCTGGGTCTTCTCGAACGGATCGATCGCGTTGGGATTGAGCACGTTGCGCTTGATCATGTCGAACAGCGCCGCCTGGCCGGTGAGCCGCTGCCCGAACAGCGCGAACTTCACCCCGCCCTCGATCGACTGGCTACGCTCCGCATCGAAGGTGCTGGTGCCGTCCGAGGGGTTGAGCCGCAGCGACTCGCCCCAGCTCGCATAGAAAGCCAGCGCCTCGCTGGCCTTCCACGTCAGCGCCGCGCGCGGCGTGACTCCCTTGTCCACCGTGTTCAGCCTGGCGCCGGTCAGCCGGTTAACCACCGACTCGCGGAAGCTGTTCCACCGCGCGCCGAGCAGCAGCGTGAACGGCCCCGCCCCGATCAGGTCCTGCGCATAGACGCTCTCGCTGCGGAAGCGGCTGTCGCGGCTGGCGAAGGGCGGCGGCACGGGCAGCGCGGTGGTGGCATAGACCGGATCGAACAGGTCGATCGGCAGCAGCGGCCGGGTGGGGGTGCCGCGCGCGCGGTCGAGCACGAAGTCCATATGGTAGCGGACGCGGTCGGCGCCGACTCGCAGATCGTGGGTCGTGCCCAGCAGCTCGAGCTTGGCAGCCAGTTCGGCGCGGAGCGACAGGTCGTTCCAGGCAAAATCGTGATAGCGCCGGTCGCGCCCCGCGGTGCGGCCGTCGGCCTGAAGCCCGCGCGGCCCGAAATCGACCATCGTGCCGAACCCCCGCAGCGATCCGTCGCGCTGGCTGGCGCCGAGCTCGAGCCGCACGTCCTTGGAGAGATCGGCGAAGAGGCTGCCTTGCTGCCAGAAGCCGTTCTGCACGATGTGCCCGTCTGCCGGCTCGCCCAGGAAGGTGCGGCGGTCCATCGCCCGAGCATTGCCGCCGATGCCCACGATACCGCGGTCCAGCACACTGGTATTGCGCATGTATTCGGCCTGATAGAGCAGCCGTAGCCCCGCCGTCGGCGCCCAGGCGAGCGACGGCGCGATCAGCCGGCGCGAGCCGTCGACATGGTCGCGGAAGCTGTCATGCCCCTCCGCCACGCCGATCAGCCGGGCGGAGAGCCCCTCCGCCAGCGGCCCGGTCACGTCGGCGCTCGTCCGCCAGCTGTTCCAGCTGCCCGCGCTCAGATCGGCCCTGCCCTGGAAGCGATCGAGCGGCGCCTTGGTGACGATGTTGATCGCCCCGCCCGGCTCGCCGATGCCCGACAGCGCGGCGGTGGCGCCCTTGAGCACCTCGACCCGCTCGATCGTTGCCGAGTCGATCGGCGCGTTGAAGCCGAAATTGCTGCTGAAGCGGTTGAGGCGGATGTCCGGCCCGGCATTCTCGTCGCCGGCAAAGCCGCGGATCGAGACCTTGTCCCACAGGCCGCCGAAATCATTCTGCCGCGCGACGCCGCCGGCCAGATCGAACAGGTCGCCGAGTCGGGTGGGGTTCACCGCGTCGATCAGGTCGCGGTCGAGCACCCGCACCGATTGCGGATAGGTGAAGGCGGGCACGTCGGCGCCGAGGATGCTGGCATTGGCGGCGCGCCCGGTGACGACGATGCCGTCCTCCCCCTGCACCGCCTGTGCGGCCGCGGGCATGGCGACGCCGCTGGCCAGCGCGGCCAGCAGGATGCTGTCCCGGCGAAGAGAGGATAGGTTCATGGATGCGCCCCGATGCAGATGTTCTGATTTGGATGGCCGCATAGGCGTACTAATAATCAGTTGCAATAGCATCTGAGGCCACATGGCAGAGCGAAGCCGAATCGGCTGGCCTCGCCGCGGCGATGGGCGCATCAGCGGTTTCGGCAACTTCTGTCCGCTATCCTGCGCGACGCCCCCGGACGCGTCGCTCGCGCGTTTGCTCGTTGGTCCGGTAGTATTTTTGGAGACGTCGATGCGCAGCCCCTATGCCGACTGGATGAAGATCGGCCTCGACAGCTGGATGCTGGGCATCGAGGCGTCGACCGTGATCGGGATGCGGCTGACCAAACTCGCCGCAGGCGGTCCCGGCGCCACGGCCGAGGCGCAGCGCATGGTTGCCGAGAAGATGCAGGCTGCCTGGGAGTTGCAGGTCGCCGCCGCCACGGGTCGGCTGGGCAGTACGCCCGAGGCGCAGGCGAGCAAGACTCTGCGACATTATCGCCGCAAGGTGCGGGCTAACGCCAAGCGACTCGGCTGACCTCTTTCGCCCGCGCGGGCTGCGCCGTATATCGGGAACGATGATGTCCGTGACCAACGCCAATCCCGCACTGCCCGCCGATTGGCGCGATTTCCTTGCCCTCACCAAACCCCGGGTGATGACGCTGGTCGTCTTCACCGGGCTGTGCGGCATGCTGGCCGCGCCGGTGCCGATCCACCCGGTGCTCGGCTTCACCGCGATTCTGTGCATTGCGCTGGGTGCGGGCGCTGCGGGTGCGCTCAACCAATGGTATGAGGCCGATCTCGACGCCAAGATGAAGCGCACCCAGGGCCGTCCGCTGCCTGCGGGGCGGATGGACCGCCAGTCCGCGCTGCATTTCGGCGTGGGGCTCGCGGTATTCAGCCTGGTGCTGATGTATGTCGCGATCAACCTCGTCGCGACGCTGATCCTCGCCGTCTCGATCCTGTTCTACGTGTTCGTCTACACGATCTGGCTCAAGCGCCGGACGCCGCAGAACATCGTGATCGGCGGCGCGGCCGGCGCCTTTCCGCCGCTGATCGGCTGGGCGGCGGCGACGGGCGACGTCGCGACGCTGCCGGTCCTCCTGTTCGCGCTGATCTTCCTGTGGACGCCGCCGCATTTCTGGGCGCTCGCGCTGTTCGTGAAGACCGATTACGCCAATGCCGGCGTGCCGATGCTCCCGGTCGTGGCGGGCGAACGCACCACGCGCGTCCAGATCGGCCTCTACACGCTGCCGATGATCGCCGCCGCCGCCGCACCCTGGCCGCTGGGGCTGAGCGGCATGGTCTATGGCCTCACCGCCGCGGTGATGTCCGGCATCTTCCTCGCCATGGCGATCCAGGTCGCCACCCGCCGCACCGAGCCGGAAGACCGTATGATCCCGGAAAAGCAGCTGTTCAAATTCTCGATATTGTATCTGTTCGTGCTATTCGGTGCGCTCGTGATCGACAGGTGGATCGGATGAACGATTCCCGCGGAGAGGATGTGAACCATATGCCGGCATCGGAACTGGAGTTGATCCGCGCGCGCCAGCGATCGCGCGCCCGGGTGATGGCACTGCTGCTCGGCGGGTTCGTGGTGCTGGTGTTCGCGATCTCGATCGTGAAGATGCAGTTGGGCCACGGCGGATGAGGATCAGCCGCAACCTGCGCGTCGGCCTGATGGGTGCCGTGCTGGTGTGCGGCATGACCGGGCTGGGTTTTGCCGCGGTGCCGCTCTACCGAATCTTCTGCGAGGCGACCGGGCTCAACGGCACCACCCAGCGCGGCCTGCGCGCACCGGGTGCCACGGGCCAGAAAATCACCATCGCCTTCGACAGCAATGTCAGCCCCAAGCTGCCCTGGAAGTTCGCGCCCGAGCGCCGCGAGGACACGATCGACATCGGCGGCCGCGACATGGCGTTCTTCACCGCCACCAATACCTCGAATCACGCGGTCACGGGCACCGCGACGTTCAACGTCACGCCCGCGCAGGTCGGCAAATATTTCACCAAGATCCAGTGCTTCTGCTTCACCCAGCAGACGCTGCAGCCCGGCCAGACCGTCCGCATGCCGGTGATCTTCTTCGTCGATCCCAAAATCCTGAATGATCCGGACGCGCGCGACGTCCAGGAGATCACCTTGTCCTATACATTTTATCCAGTGGATTCGCCGAAGACACCAAGCTAGCATCGCGCAAAATAGAGAGAGGATTGGGATACGCCCATGGCTGGAGCAAAGAACCACCAGTATCATATCCTGCCGCCGAGCATCTGGCCGCTGCTGGGCTCGCTCGGTGCCGTGATCCTCGCCTCGGGCGGCGTGATGTGGATGCACAAATATCCCAACGGGCTGCTGGTGCTCGTCACCGGCTTCGCCTTGGTGATGCTCACCATGTTCGGCTGGTGGGGCAAGGTGATCCAGGAGGCGCATGCCGGCGATCACACGCCGATCGTCCAGCTCCATCTGCGCTATGGCATGATCCTGTTCATCGCCTCCGAAGTGATGTTCTTCGTCGGCTGGTTCTGGGCTTGGTTCGATTTCTCGCTCTTCCCGTCCACCGTCGAGGCGGTCGGCGGTACCTGGCCGCCCAAGGGAATGGAAGTGCTCGACGCCTGGCAGTTCCCGCTGCTCAACACGCTGATCCTGCTCTGCTCGGGTTGCACCGTCACCTGGGCGCACCACGGGCTGATCCATAACGAGCGCGGCGGCGCACTGCGCGGGATCTGGGGCCTGATCGGCGTGGGCGAGAACGATACGGTGAAGAAGGGCCTGTGGCTCACCGTGATCCTCGGCTTCACCTTCAGCTGCCTGCAGGCGTACGAGTATTTGGAAGCCCCCTTCCCCTTCAAGGCGGCGAGCGAGCATGGCTCCAGCTATGGCGGCGCCTTCTTCATGGCGACGGGATTCCACGGCTTCCACGTGATCGTCGGCACGATCTTCCTGATCGTGAACCTGGTGCGCGCCTATCGCGGCGACTTCACCCCGCGCCAGCATTTCGGCTTCGAGGCGGCGGCCTGGTACTGGCACTTTGTCGACGTCGTCTGGCTGTTCCTGTTCGCGTCGATCTATGTCTGGGGCGGTTGGGGCGCGCCGGTCCACGCCGGCTGACGTGACCGAGACCACACCCGATCCCAAAGGGGGCGGCAGCGCTGCGTTGCCGCCCCCAATTGCCTCCGGCCTCTATGGCTGCTGCCCGCGCTGCGGCGCGAAGACGCTATTTCGCAGCTTCACCGCTTATGCCGAACGCTGTTCCGCTTGCGGGCTCGATTTCACGAAGTTCAACGTCGGCGATGGGCCGGTCGTGTTCCTCACCCTTGGCATCGGCGCGCTGGTGACGGTGCTGGCACTGTGGCTGGAGTTCAGCCTTTCCCCGCCCTTCTGGGTACATCTGCTGATCTGGCCGCCGGTCACGCTGGCGATGGTGGTGGGTTCGCTGCGGGTGGCGAAGGGGCTGCTGCTCGCGCTGGAGTATCGCAACCGAGCCCATGAGGGCCGGATCGCCAAGGACTGAGATGCGCGGCGTTCCCCTCATCCCTACCCTGCTCGTCGGCCTGGCGGTGGCGACGATGATCGCGCTCGGTTTCTGGCAGCTTGACCGGAAGACGCAGAAGGAGGCGGCGCTCGCCATGTTCGCCGCCAACACGCTGCAGCCGACGATCACGATCGAGAGCGGCGCGGCCGATGCATCGCTGCTGTTCCGCCACGCCCGTTCGGCCTGCCAGGCGGTGACCGGCTGGGCACGCCAAGGCGGTCGCGGGGTGCAGGGCCTGCAGGGCTGGCGGCAGATCGCGACCTGCCGCACCCATGCCGACGCGACGCTGCTGGTCGACATGGGGGTGACCCGCGACCCGATGTTCCGCCCGCAATGGCCCGGCGGGATCGTCAGCGGCACGCTCACCCGCGCGCCCGACCATCGCCCGCTGATCGCGGGCATCTTCGATTCCGCGCCGCAGCCGCTGATGCTGGTTTCCGACCAAGGCGCGCCCGGGCTGCAGCCCAGCGCACCACCGGACATCGCCAGCGTGCCCAACAACCACCTCGCCTATGCGGTGCAGTGGTTCCTGTTTGCAGGCGTCGCGATCATCATCTACGCGCTCGCGCTCCGCCTGCGCGCCCGCGGGGCGCCCGAGCCCCGGATCCGCTGACCCCCTGCCCCTCCCGCTCCGCCGCGCAGATGGGTGGACGCGGCCGCACCGCACGCTAAGGGTGGGGCAAGGCAAGCGAACCTTGGAGCGGCACGCATGAACGATCAGGTTTCCCAGGGCTATGGCGCGGTCGCCGCGACCGCCGAGACCGGCTGGCTGACCACGTCCTTCGTCCTCATCGCGCTCGGCGCGGCGCTGGCGGTGTTCATCCTGATCTGGGGGACGCGACTGGCGATCCGCCGCCGCAAGGCGCGCGAGGAGCTGGACGAGCGCGGCGAGCTCGAGGTCGTTGATCCGGCCCAGCCGATCGAACCGGTGTCGGAAATACCGAGCCCACCCGAAGCGCCGGCCCCCGCGCCCGAGCCCAGCCCCCTCGCCGACGAGCCGATCGCGGCCGCGGCGCCGGTCGCAGCCCCGTCGGCGGCGCTCGCGGCGGACACCAATGCAGAACCGGCACCCGTCGAGCCCGCGCCCGCTGCGGGCGGCGACGATCTCACCCGACTGAAGGGCGTCGGCCCCAAGCTGGCGGCACGGCTCAACGAACTCGGCATCACCCGCTTCGCCCAGCTCGCCGCGCTCGACGAAGCCAGCGCCAAGGCGCTCGATGCGCAGCTCGGCAGCTTCCAGGGCCGCATGACTCGCGATCGCTGGACCGACCAGGCCCGCTTCCTCGCCGCCGGCGATACGGCAGGCTATGAAGCTGTGTTCGGCAAGCTTTGATCCCAGGCCGCACTGATAACAGCCATCGCTACTCCCAAACCGTCACCCCGGCGAAAGCCGGGGTCCATTGGGGTCTCGCCTTCAGCTCTTGCTGCGGCCGAGAGGCGAATGGATCCCGGCTTTCGTCGGGATGACGATCTTCGGGGCACTGGCGAGAGCGCTCTGCCGCAGCGGAAACGAACCGCATAACGACGTCTGACCTTCCCGCTCCCCTAGCGCTTCAAAATATCCAGTGCCGCCGCGGTCAGCGCCTCGGTTGCGGTGCTGACCACCGCCTCGGCATCGGGCGCCCATTCGGCGCTGTGGAGCGACGGCAGCATCGCCTTGCCGCCTTGGGCGGCGTCCCACTTGGCCTGGGGCACGCCGCCCACCCAGAAGATCGTGCTCTGGATGCTCTTGTCGGCCAGCCAGTAGCGGCTGAAATCCTCGCCGCCCATCACCGCCTTGGTCTCCACCACCCGGTCCTTGCCGAAGCGCGCGGTGAACAGCCCCTGCAGCCGCCCAGCGAGCGGCTGGGTGTTGAAGGTCGCGGGGGTATATTCGTCCTTCACCGACACCACCGGCATCCGGTCCTCCGGAACGCCGGCCGCTATCGCCTCGCCCTTGGCGATGCGGGTGATGCCGTCGAGCAGCTGCTGGCGCGATTCGGGGGTGAAGCTGCGCACGGTAAGCAGCATCGTCACGTCGTTACCGATGATGTTGTGCTTCGATCCGCCATGGATCGCGCCCACCGTCACCACCGCCGGCTGCTGCGGATCCATCTCGCGGCTGACCAGGGTCTGCAGCGTGGTGACGATCCGCGCGGCGAGCACGATCGGGTCGCGGGTCGTGTGCGGATAGGCGCCGTGGCCGCCCACTCCCTTCACCACGATGTCGACTGAATCGACATTGGCCAGCGCATAGCCCGGCGTCACGCCGATCTGCCCGGCGGGCAGGCTGGCGCTGTCGTGGAAGGCGATCGCGTAGCCGGGCTTGGGGAAGCGGGTGAACAGCCCGTCGTCGAGCATCGCCTTGGCGCCGCGACCGCGCTCCTCGGCCGGCTGGGCGATCATCACCACCGTGCCGTGCCAGCGATCCTTCATCGCTGCCAGGTTGCGCAGCGTGCCGACCCAGCTCGCCATGTGCGTGTCGTGCCCGCAGGCATGCATCACGCCGCTTTCGATCCCCTCGTCGGTGGTCGCGCGGACCTTGGAGGCGAAGGGCAGCCCGGTATTCTCGACCACCGGCAGCCCGTCCATGTCGGCGCGGATCAGCACCACCGGGCCCGGTCCGTTGCGCAGCACCGCGACCACGCCGGTACCGCCGACCTTCTCGGTGACGTCGTAGCCCGCCTCGCGTGCGGCCGCAGCGAGCTTGGCGGCGGTCTGCACCTCGTGCAGGCTGAGTTCGGGATGGGCGTGCAGGTCGCGATAGAGCACCATCAGCTGCGGCATCGCCTTGGCCGTGGCATCGCGCACCGGATCGGCGGCGGCGCCAGCAGCGGCGGGCGTGCCGAGGCTCATCGCCCCGGCCAGCAGGAAAGACGTGAACATCGGGCCCCCTTTGTCATCATGGGCCCGAGTGTCACGCCTGCCCGCCCGACTGTCAAACCGTCGGCACGATCTCGATCACGTCGACCTTTGATTCGAACGCCGGATAGGGCAGCACCAGCCGCCAGCGCTTGTCGCCGATCCGCTCGCCATAGCCGATCAGGTCACGCTTGTTGTCGAGCCCGTAGCGGAGCGGTGCGCTGTCGTCGCCCACCTCCAGCGTGCCGAGAAAGGTCACGCGGGCGGCCACGTCGGGGAAGAAATTGCCGTCGGGCCGCTGTACGCCCCCCTCGATTCGGAAGTGGCGCAGGTCGCCGTCTGCAGTGATCGGGCAGGGCCGCCAGTCATAGGTGACGATCGCCGTCACCGCGGTGCCGCCGCCGCCCAGCTTGAAGGTGCGGCAGCGATAGGCGCCGGCCGGCGGCATCGCCGTTTCCAGCGCCCGATCGGGATCGAACAGCGCGGGGTCGCCCTCGATCAGCTTGACGTCGGCGGCGCGGGCGAGCGGCAGCGCCTCGCTCCACGCCTTGCGCCAGTTGCGCAGCTTGGTGCGATCGACGTCGGTGGCGATCCGGCGCCAGGGAAGGCGGGTATCCATCCCCGGCGAGGTTGCCTCGTGATAGGCGGTGCAGCCGACCAGCGCTGCGCCCAGCCCCAAGGCGACCAGAGTGCGCAGCATCATTCGGCGGTCCAGCCGCCGTCGATCGAATAGTTCGAGCCGGTGATCTGTGCGGCCTCGTCGCGGCACAGGAACACCACCAGCGCCGCCACCTGCTCGGGCTGCACGAACTGCTTGGTCGGCTGGGCATCGAGCAGCACGTCGTTGATCACCTGCTCGCGAGTCAGGCCGCGCGTCTTCATCGTGTCGGGGATCTGGTTCTCGACCAACGGGGTCCAGACATAGCCAGGCGAGATGCAGTTCACCGTGATGCCGTGGGTCGCCACTTCCAGCGCCGCCGTCTTGGTGAGACCGGCCAGCCCGTGCTTGGCGGTGACATAGGCCGACTTGTTGGGACTGGCGACCAAGCTGTGTGCGCTGGCGGTGGAGATGATCCGGCCCCATTTGCGCGCCTTCATCCCTGGGATCGCCGCGCGCATCAGGTGGAAGGTCGAGCTGAGGTTGATCGCGAGGATCGCATCCCATTTGTCGATCGGGAATTCGTCGATCGGCGCGACATGCTGGATGCCGGCATTGGCAATGGCGATGTCGACCGCGCCGAACTCGGCCTCGGCACGCGCGACCATCGCCGCGATCTGGTCGGGCTTGGTCATGTCGGCGGCGTCGTACAGCGCCTTGCCGCCGCTGGTTTCGGCCAGCGCGGCACGTTCCTTCTCGATGGCGGCGGCGTCGCCGAAGCCGTTGATCAGCACATTGGCACCCTCGGCGGCAAGCGCCTTGGCATAGGCCAGGCCGATGCCCGAGGTGGAACCGGTGATGATCGCGGACTTGCCCTTGAGGAACATCGGCATACTCCTTTGAGTCTTTTAGCGGGGGGTGAGGTCGAACGCGGCGGTGTCGCCGTCAAGGATGTTCTGCGCAATGAGGCGCGAATTCGCCATGGTATTGGCCACGGCGATCCGCCCGGCCTCCCAATGCTCGCGCATCGTGCGGGTAGAGAATTCATAATCGCGCGAATCGCCTTCCCACAGCTTGGCGCGGTAGATCAGCTGGACGATGTTGACCGGATATTCGGTCACCAGCTCGCGCACCGCCTTCACCTCGGGCTCGTCGGCGATATGGTCCGGCAGCTTTTCCAGCAGGCGCCGCACCGTCTCGCGGGCGTTGCGCAGCCGCAGCCGCTCGTCGGAGATGGCGCGGGTGCGGCTGGAATAGCGGATTTCCTTCTCGCGGCCGAGCACGTCGGTCATCGTGCGCGGCAGCTCGTTGGCGGCGGGGAACAGGTCGACCTGGAAGACGAGCATCTCGGCCTCCTGCCGATCGAGGACGTGGGTGAGCGGCGTATTGGAAACGAGTCCCCCGTCCCAATACCAGCAGCCGTCAATCTCGACCGGCGGCAGCCCCGGCGGCAACGCACCAGAGGCCATGATGTGCCGTGCGTCGATGCGTTCGTCGCGCGTATCGAAATAACGGAAATTGCCGCTCTGGATGTTGACCGCCCCCACCGACAGGCGGACCGGCCCGTTGTTGAGCAGGTCCCAGTCGACCAGCCGATCCAGCGTCTCGCGTAGCGGCGTGGTGTCGTAGAAGCTCAGCGCCTCGGGCGTGCCCGGCGTGGCGAAGACCGGCGGGATCGGGCGTGGGCGGAAAAAGCCGGGCACGCCGCCCAGCATCACCGCCCCGGCCGACCAGGCATGGGCGATCTCTCTCGCATGATCGTTGAGCGACGGCAGGAATTCGGGCAGCGCCGAGGTCACCTGGTCCCAGAAGGCGTGGATCGCCTCCAGTCGCCGCTGGGGCGGGTTGCCGGCGAACAAGGCGGCGTTGACCGCGCCGATCGAGATGCCCGCCACCCAATCGACCTCGATCTCGGCCGAGGCAAGTCCCTCGATCACGCCTGCCTGGAAGCTGCCGAGGGCCCCGCCTCCCTGCAGCACCAGGGCGACGGTGTCGGGCAGCGGCATCCCGGGTGCGGCATGGCGACGACGACGGGGCGGGCGGGACTCAACATCAGCCATGCACCGGGTCTGACCCAAAGCATGCTGCGGAGCAATACGAGTGCCGTTAGTGGCGCGGCTAACCGCGTGACAAGCACGTGCAACGCACGCGCGGCTGAAGCATTGTGACGGCAATCGAACAAAAAGGGGAGGCCCGATGCGGCTCGATGATCTGGATCCGACCGACAATGCGCAGGACCTGGGCTCCGGCGGCGGTGGCGGCGGCGGCTTTCCGCTGCTGGGGCTGCTGCCGATGTTCCTCGGCCGCGGCATGGGCTGCGGCGGCATCGTGCTGATCGGCATCATCGCGCTGGTGATGTTCGGGCTGGGCGGCGGCGGCGGCATGCTGGGCCAGAGCGGCGGCGGCAGCGCCGGGCGCTCGCCCACCGCGGGCAAGTCCGGCCAGCAGGTATGTCGGGTGAACGAGCGCCGGCTGGAAGCGTGTCGGGTGATGCGCAGCACCGACGATACCTGGGGCAAGATCTTCCAGGAGATGGGCCGCGACGACTATCGCCCCGCCACCATCAAGTTCTTCCAGGGCGGCGCGAACACCGGCTGCGGCGCGGCCACCTCGGCGGTCGGCCCCTTCTACTGCCCGAGCGACGACGGCGTGTACATCGACACGAGCTTCTTCGACGAGCTGCAGAACCGCTTCGGCGCCAAGGGCGATTTCGCTCGCGACTATGTGATCGCGCACGAGATGGGCCACCACATTCAGGATCTGCTCGGCACCTCGACCGAAGTGTCGCAGGCGCAGGCCCGCGCGTCCAAGACCGAGGGCAACCGCCTGTCGGTCAAGCTGGAGCTGCAGGCGGACTGCTACGCCGGCGTCTGGGCGGCGCGCAACCGCGACCGGCTGGAGCCGGGCGACATCGAGGAAGGCATGACCGCGGCGAACGCGATCGGCGACGATACGCTGCAGAAGGAAGCGCAGGGCAGCGTGGTGCCGGACAGCTTCACCCACGGCACCTCGGCGCAGCGCATGGCATGGCTCAAGCGCGGCATGGAGACCGGCGACCCGCGCCAGTGCGACACCTTCAACAGCGCGCTCTGACCGCGACGAGATGGTTACTTGACGTCAACCCTTGGTCGCTATTGGGTAGCGACCAAGGGGGATCGACCGGTGGATACGCGCGTCTGGCATTATGACGGCCGAAGCCAGCAGCGGCGAATGCCGACGCTGGTACCGAGCGCCGACGAGACGCGCTTCACCCTGGAGGGCGACGGTGCGGCCCCCGGCCCCTACGCCTTTGCCGATCTCCAGCCCGAGGGGCATTCGCATCACGAGCGCGCCTTCGGGCTGAAGGGGCGGCCAGGATGGCGGATCACCTTCCTCGAATTCCCGCCGGCGGAGATTGCCGTCCGCCTACCCAAGCTGCGCCGCGAACGCCCGTGGCTTTCGCGCGCAAGGCTGGGATGGGTAGCGGCGGTGCTGGCCGTGTTCGCCCTGTTCGTGCTCGGCCTCACGCTGAAGCTGCCGCCGCTGCTCGCCCGGCTCATCCCGCAGGCGACCCAGCAGCGGATGGGTCGGCTCGTCGTCGCGAATCTCGGCGCCTATGCTTGCTCGACTCCGCAGGGCGAGGCAGCGCTCAAGGTGCTCGCCGCCCGCCTGCGCCAAGGCGATGACGTCACCATCCGCGTTGTCCACGCGCCGATGATCAACGCCGCGGCGTTCCCTGGCGGCGAGGTGGTGTTGTTCGACGGTCTGGTCCAGAGCGCGGAATCGCCGGACGAGATCGCCGGCGTTCTCGCGCACGAACTCGGTCACGTCGCGCATCGCGACGGGATGGAAGCGCTGATCCGCGACTATGGGTTGGACCTGCTGTTCGGCGGGTTCGAGCGCAACGTCAGCGGCTATAGCAGCGCGCTGCTCCATGCCCGCCATTCGTACAAGGCAGAGGCCGGCGCGGACGGCTATGCGATCGGCCGCTTGCAATTTGCGAAGATTTCGCCGCTTCCCACCGCAGCGCTGCTCGCGCGACTGGCGCGACAGGACGAGTCTCCGGAGAATGCAGGCAAGCTGCTGACCTACGTGTCGGCACACCCGCTGTCGCAATCGCGCGAACGCGCCTACCGGGCAAGCGCCGATCCGGCCGTGCGCTACACGCCTGCGCTCGACGCTGCGCAGTGGCAGGCGCTCCGCGGCATGTGCGGGGGCGCGCCAGGCGCTTAGGCGAGCGCGCCGATCAGCTTGCCGGCGAGGACCGACAGGCCCGACACGGCGATGGCCGCGCCGAAGACGAGCTGGCTGCTGGGGACGAACCGGCGGACCGGCAGGGCGATGGCTTTCTCGACTTTGCTCATGACGCTTAGATGCTCCTTGCCGAGACCGTTGTCTTACGATCAATCCCGATGGCAGTGATCGGTTCCGTCACTGGCGGCGAAAGGCGGGAGCGGCTACACCGCCGGGCATGACCAAGCTCGCCCATCACCACACGCCCGGTGCCTCCCCCACCCTCGTCTTCCTGCCCGGCTATCGCTCCGACATGCAGGGATCGAAGGTGTTGGCGATGGAGGCCTGGGCACGCGACCGCGGACAGGCATTCCTCCGCTTCGACTATGCAGGCTGCGGCGAAAGCCCGGGCGATTTCGAGGACCAGACGCTGGCGAGCTGGCGCTACGATGCGCTGCGGATGATCGACACGCTGGTGGAAGGGCCGGTGGTGCTGGTCGGTTCGTCGATGGGCGGCTGGCTGATGCTGCTGGTGGCGCAGGCCCGGCCCGAACGCGTGGTCGGCATGGTCGGCATCGCCGCCGCGCCCGATTTCACCCGCTGGGGCTTCACCGAGGCGGAGAAGGCGACGCTCGCGGCGGAGGGCCGGCTGGAGCAGCCGAGCGACTATGGCCCCGAGCCGATGGTCACCACCCTGCCCTTCTGGACCTCGGGCGAGGCGAACCTGATGCTGGAAGCGCCGATCGCCTTTGACGGACCGGTGCGCCTGCTCCAGGGCCAGCGCGACGCGGAAGTGCCATGGGAACTGGCGCTGCGGCTTGCCGACACGCTTCGTTCAGACGATGTGCAGGTAACGCTGGTCAAGGGCGGTGACCACCGCCTGTCGCGCGACGCCGACATCCGCCTGCTGCTCCGCGCTACCGAGGACGTATTGATCGCATGCTCTTCCCCCTCCTCCTGCTGATCGCCCAGCAGCAGACTCCTGCCGCCATCGCGCCCAGGTCCGGCCCGGTGTTGCGCGATGCCGAGCGCGCGCGCGCCGCCGCCGCCAAGGCCGCCGCGCCGGCCCCCGCCGGCGAGCCGCCGCGCTTCACCAAGTGCATGGACCTCGCCACCGGCGATCCCGCCGCCGCGATCGACGAGGCGGTGAAATGGGGCACCGACAAGGGCGGCATGTTCGCCCGCCAGTGCCTTGCGGTTGCCTATACCAACCAGGGCCGCTGGGACTCGGCCGCCGCCGCCTTCGAGGAAGCCGCGGGCGAGGCCGAGACCGCGAAGGACGGCCCCCGCGCCGCAGTCTACTGGACCCAGGCGGGCAATGCTTGGCTCGCCGCCAAGAAGCCGCCCAAGGCGCGCGCCGCGATCAACGCCGCGCTGGCCAGCGGGCAGCTGAAGGGCCTGGCGCTGGGCGAGGCCTATCTTGACCGCGCCCGCACCGCCGTCGCCTCGGGCGAGAATGTCGGAGCGCGGGCCGATATCGACGTGGCGATCGCCAAGGCCGGGGACGATCCGCTCGCCTGGCTGCTCTCGGCCACGCTCGCCCGGCGGATGAACGACCTGCCCCGCGCGCAGAAGGACATCGCCGAGGCGGTGAAGCGCGCCGGCGATGATGCCGCCGTCCAGCTCGAGGCCGGCAACATCGCTGCCGCGAGCGGCGACGAAGCCGGTGCCAAGGTGGCCTGGAACAAGGTGGTCACCGCCGCGCCGAGCAGCCCGCAGGCGACCGCAGCGCGCGCCGCGCTTGCCCAGTTCGACGCGGCGCCGGCCAAGTAGCGGTGGAACGCAGCACGGGGCGCCCCTATCTGGCAGGCAGAGACAAGCCAGGGAGTGCCCCGTGAAGTTCCTCCACACCATGATCCGCGTCACCGATCCCGACGCGACGATCCGATTCTTCGAGCTGCTGGGCCTCAAGGAGACCCACCGCATCACCAGCGAGAAGGGCCGCTTCACGCTGATCTACCTCGCCAGCGAAGCGGATATCGATCCGGCAACCGGCCGCGGCACCGCCGAGGTGGAGCTGACCCACAATTGGGATCCGGAGGACTATACCGGCGGCCGCAATTTCGGCCACCTCGCCTTCCAGGTCGACAACATCTACGAAACCTGCCAGCGGCTGCAGGACGCCGGCGTGACGATCAACCGCCCGCCGCGCGACGGTCACATGGCGTTCGTCCGCACGCCCGACAAGATCTCGATCGAGCTGCTCCAGAACGGCAGCCTGCCGCCGCAGGAGCCCTGGGCGTCGATGCCCAACACGGGCGAGTGGTGAGGCCATGACCACGCTCCGGATCGTCCGCGTCCCCGCCTTTACCGACAATTACATCTGGCTCGTCCACGATACCGAGTCGGCGGAGACGATCGTGGTCGATCCGGGCGACGCGGCGCCGGTGCTGGCGGCGCTGGCCGAACAGGGCTGGCAGCTCTCGGCGATCTGGAACACCCATTGGCATCCCGATCACACCGGCGGCAACGCCGCGCTCAAGACGGCGACCGGCTGCACCGTGATCGCACCGGCCGCCGAGGCCGCGAAGATCCCCACCGCCGACCGGCTGGTCGGCGAGGGCGATACGGTGGCTATCGGCCGCCATGTCGCGACGGTGCTGGAAGTGCCCGCGCATACGGCGGGCCACATCGCCTATCACTTCGCCGAAGACGCGCTGGCGTTCGTCGGCGATACGCTGTTCGCGATGGGCTGCGGGCGGCTGTTCGAGGGAACGCCTGAGCAGATGTTCGCCGCCATGCAGCGCTTCGCCGCGATGCCCGACGACACCATCGTCTATTGCGCGCACGAATATACGCTGTCGAACGGCCGCTACGCGCTGGTGGCGGAGCCGGACAATGCGGCGATTCGGGACCGCATGGCCGAGGTCGAGCGGCTGCGCGCCGCGGGCGAGGCGACGGTGCCGACCACGATCGCCGCCGAAAGGGCGACCAACCCCTTTCTCCGCGCCGCCGATGCGCGCATGCTCGCCGAACGCCGCGCCGCGAAGGATAATTTTGCCGGCTGAGTCGTAGGATCGGCGAGGAGAGAGACAATGCGCTTCGCCATTACGATCACGATCGGCGCGCTCGCGCTTGCCGGTTGCGCCCAGAATGCCGACTACCAGGCCAGCCGCGATGCGCAGGCGCGCCGCGAATTGGCCAGCGCGCTAGGTGACCGGGTGCCGGGCAAGCCGCAGGACTGCATCAACCCCGGCTTTACCGACGGCCCGCAGATCATCGACACGCGGACCCTGGTGTATCGCCAGGGCGCGCGGCTTTATCGCAACGATCTCGCGTCCGAATGCCCGTCGCTCGCGCCGCTGAGCACGGTGATCGTCGAGATGCGCGGCAGCCAGCTCTGCCGCAACGACCAGTTCCGCGTGCTGGCGCCAGGGATGAGCATCCCGAGTGCGTATTGCCGGATGGGGAAATTCACGCCGTACACGCGCGCGAAGGGGGGATGAAGTTGTAAAGAACTAAGCCCCTCCTCCTCGGAGGAGGGGTTGGGGGTGGAGGGATTCCAGAACCTAGGTTGGTCTCGGTGAGACCCTGCCCCACCCCAACCCCTCCCCTGAAGGGGAGGGGCTTAAACATTTCAACTTACAACACGTAGCGGCTCAGGTCCGTGTTCCGCGCCACGCTGGCCAGCTGCTGGTCGACATAGGCCGCGTCGATCACCACCGCGCTCCCCGAGCGGTCCTCGGCCTCGAAGCTGACCTCTTCGAGCAGCTTCTCCATCACCGTCTGCAGCCGGCGGGCGCCGATATTCTCCACCTCGGCGTTCACCTCGGCGGCGATCTTCGCCACTGCGCGGATGCCGTCCTCGGTGAAGTCGATCGACACGCCCTCGGTGCCGAGCAGCGCGGCGTACTGCCGCACCAGGCTCGCCTTGGTGTCGGAGAGGATCGCGACGAAATCCTCCTCGGTCAGCGCCTTGAGCTCCACCCGGATCGGCAGGCGGCCCTGCAGCTCGGGCAGCAGGTCGCTAGGCTTGGCGACATGGAAGGCGCCGCTCGCGATGAACAGGATATGGTCGGTCTTCATCGGGCCGTACTTGGTCGCGACCGTGGTGCCCTCGATCAGCGGCAGCAGGTCGCGCTGCACGCCCTCACGGCTCACCGATCCGCCGCGCACGTCCGACACCGCGATCTTGTCGATCTCGTCGAGGAAGACGATCCCGTTGGCCTCGGCATCCGCCAGTGCCACCCGGCTCACCTCGTCCTGGTCGAGCCGCTTGTCGGCCTCTTCCTCGACGAGCTTTTCCCAGGCGGAGCGGACATTGAGCTTGCGGCGCTTGAGCGGCGTGCCGGTCAGGCCCTTCATCATCTCCGACAGGTTGATCATCTGCGGCGCGCCGCCGGGGATGTCGAACGGCATCTGCGGCGCCTGTTCGACCTCGATCTCGACTTCGGTGTTGTCGAGCAGGCCCTCGTTGAAGCGCTGCTTGAACGCCTCGCGCGTCGCGGTGCTCGAATCCTTGCCGGTCAGCGCGTCGAGCAAGCGGCCCATCGCCGCTTCCTCGGCCTTGTCCTTCACGGCGGAGCGACGACGCTCCTTCTCCAACCGGATCGCTTCCTCGACCAGGTCACGGGCGATCTGCTCGACGTCGCGGCCGACATAGCCGACTTCCGTGAACTTGGTCGCTTCCACCTTCACGAAGGGCGCGTCGGCCAGCTTGGCAAGGCGGCGGCTGATCTCGGTCTTGCCGCAGCCGGTGGGCCCGATCATCAGGATGTTCTTCGGCGTCACCTCGTCTCGGAGGTCGGCCGAGAGCTGCTGCCGGCGCCAGCGGTTGCGCAGCGCGACGGCCACGGCCTTCTTGGCGTCCTTCTGGCCGATGATGTGCGCATCGAGTGCGGCGACGATCGTCTTGGGGGTGAGGTTCTGGTTCATGTCGTACTCATCCCCCTCCCGCTTGCGGGAGGGGCTAGGGGTGGGCGCCCGCCATCCGCGAGCGAAGTCTTTGGAGGAGAGCGAGCGCCCACCCCCGGCCCCTCCCGCACGCGGGAGGGGAGAAGAAGTCAGTTGGCCGCGTCCAGCGTCTCTACGGTCAGCCGGTCGTTGGTGTAGACGCACAGCTCGCCGGCGATCGCCATCGCCTTGCGCGCGACGACTTCGGCATCGGGCTCATACTCGATCAGCGCGCGCGCCGCGGAGAGCGCGAAATTGCCACCCGAGCCGATCGCTGCGACGGTGCCATGCTCGTGCGCCTCGGGCTCGAGCACGTCGCCATTGCCGGTGATCACCAGCGTCACGTCCTTGTCGGCGACCAGCAGCATCGCTTCGAGATTGCGGAGATATTTGTCGGTCCGCCAGTCCTTGGCGAGTTCCACCGCCGCGCGCAGCAGCTGGCCGTGGTGGCGCTCCAGCTTGGCCTCCAGCCGCTCGAACAGGGTGAAGGCATCGGCGGTGGCGCCGGCAAAGCCCGCGATCACCTTGCCGTCGCCTAAGGGGCGGACCTTGCGGGCGTTGGGCTTCATCACGGTGTTGCCGGCCGAAACCTGGCCGTCACCTGCGATCACCACTTTGCCGGATTTGCGCACGGAGAGGATCGTCGTGCCGTGCCACGCAGCGTTCTTGTCACTCATGGACGCGCATATGGGTGGCGGGTGCGAGCGTGCAAAGGGGGCGTTCCCCTAAGGGCGCATCCGCGCAACGATCCGGCGATTTTTAGGATTGCTTGGGTGTGGCTTGGTCGGGGCGACAGGATTCGAACCTGCGACCCCCACACCCCCAGTGTGATGCGCTACCAGGCTGCGCTACGCCCCGACCGAGGGTGCGCCCTGTATGCCGCTTGGCCGCAGGACGCAACCCCCAAAGCGCCCAAGCTCACCGATCGAGCGCTTCGAGCCCCATCGCGATCGCGCCCAGCGGTCCCGCCATGTCGCCCAGTCCGGGCGGACCGACGCGCGTGTCGAGCTCGGCGGTGTAGCCCGCCAGCGCGCCATAACCGTTGATGCTCGCCGCCACCTTCGCGCGTACCGCGCCGAACAGCTGCGGCCGCCGCGTCATCACCCCGCCGCCGATCGCGATCCGCTCGGGCGCGAGGCTAACGATCAGATTGTGGAGCAGCGCAGCGAGGTCGTGCGCAAAATAATCCCACTCGGGCGCGTCGTCGGCAACCTCCTGCCCCGGCCGACCGAATCGCGCCGCCAGCGCCGGGCCGGAGAGCAGCCCCTCGGCACAGTCGCCATGATAGGGGCACCAGCCCGCGAAGCTGTCACCGGGCGCGCGGGCCGAGCGCATGTGCCCCGCCTCGCCATGCGCATAGCCCATGATCGGCCGGCCATTGGCGACCAGCCCCACACCCACGCCGGTGCCGATGGTGATGTACGCATGGGTCGACAGCCCCGCCGAGGCACCCCAGCGCGCCTCGGCCAGCGCGGCGCCATTGACGTCGGTCTGGATCGCCAGCGGCTTGCCGTAGCGCGCGGACAGGCGCCGGGTGAGATCGGTGTCGTTCCACCCCGGCTTGGTCGTCGCGATGATCGACCCGAAATTCGGCCGCGCCGGATTGAGTTCGATCGGGCCAAAGCTCGCGATACCGATCGCGTCGAAGGACCAGCCGTCGAGCACGGCCTCGAGTCCAGCGAGCGTGGTCGCCGGATCGGTGGTCGGCACGACATGCTGTTCGCGCACGTCGCCCGGGCCGCTGCCCAAAGTGGCCACGCATTTGGTGCCGCCCAGTTCGAGGCCGGCGATCGACAGGTTCGCAGTCATGCAACCGCGCTAGCGCCCCGCGCCGCGCGGGGGAAGCCCGGTGCGCTCACTGATCGCGCGGATGCATGTACTCGCTGAGGCTGACGAACGCGAGCGCGAGGGTGAACACGCCCATCGCCCCCATCACCATGTAGAGGTAATTGCTGCCGATGACGTCGAGCATTTCCGCCTCCATCAAGTAAGGGCGGAAGTATCCCGTAGTTACCCGTCCTTTACTTTGACCGCGATCAAATCCTAGCGTGTAAGCAGGAGGGCGCGTACAGGCATGCGAAGGAAACCGTTCAAGCATCGGAGTTTATGACGAATCGGCCCGCTCATGATCCCGCGGCGATGGCGTTGCTGTTCGAAGCATCGACCGATCGCGGCGTGCTCCTGCTCGGCGCCGATGGCCGGATCGCCAGCTGGAGCCGCGGCGTCGAGCTGCTCGACGGCTGGACACCCGCCGACCTGAGCGGCGCCGATGTCGCGGTCCATTATCCCCCCGCCGAGGCCAAGGCCGACAAGCCCGCGCGCGACCTGGAACGGGCCCGCGCCGCCGGCCGGCTGATCGAGGAAGGCTGGCGCATCCGGCGCGACGGCAGCGAATATCTGGCGGAAGTGCAGCTCTCGGCGCTCGTCGATGCGGACGGATCCCTGCGCGGCTATGCCGAGGTGTTCCGCGACATCACCGACCACAAGGCTTCGCAGACCGCGCTCGCCGGTAGCGCGCTCCACCTGCGCTCGATCCTCGCCACCGTGCCCTCGGCGATGGTGGTGATCGACGCCAAGGGCACCATGCTCTCGTTCAGCGCCGCCGCCGAGCGGCTGTTCGGCTGGACGGAAGCCGAGGTGATCGGCCGCAACGTCAGCATGCTGATGCCCGCACCCGACGCGCAGCTGCACGACAGCTATCTCGCGCGCTACCTGACCACCGGCGAGCGGCGGGTGATCGGTATCGGCCGCATCGTCGTCGGCCAGCGGCGCGACGGCACCGACTTCCCGATGGAGCTGCAGGTCGGCGAGGCGAGCAGCGAAGGCCAGCGGATTTTCACTGGCTTCATCCGCGACCTGACCGACGAGCAACGCTCGCAGCTGCGGCTCAAGGAGCTGCAGTCCGAGCTGATCCATGTCTCGCGCCTCTCGGCGATGGGCACCATGGCCTCGACGCTGGCGCACGAGCTCAACCAGCCGCTGACCGCCATCGCCAATTATCTCGAAGCCGGCCGCAACCTGATGGCGCGCGACAGCGACGATCCCGAGGATCAGGCGATGATCCAGGAAGCGATGGCGGAATCGGTCAAGGAAGCGCTGCGGGCCGGCAACATCGTCCGGCGGCTGCGCGAGTTCGTCGCGCGGGGCGAGGCGGACATGGGGCTGGTCGACCTCCCCCGCCTCATCGACGAGGCCAGCCGGCTGGCGCTCACCGGGTCGCGCGAGCTCGGCGTGCGCGCTTTCTACGCGCTCGATCCGCACGCCACCGCGGTGCTGTGCGACCGGGTGCAGATCCAGCAGGTACTGGTCAATCTGATCCGCAACGCGATCGAGGCGATGGCGGAAAGCCCGGTGCGCGAGATCACCATCGGCTCCGAAGTGGCACCGCGCAACCTGGTCCGCGTCTGGGTCGCGGATACCGGGCCCGGCATCGCCCCCGAACAGGCGCCGAAGCTGTTCCAGGCCTTTGCCACCACCAAGGAGCGCGGCATGGGCCTCGGCCTGTCCATCTGCCGCACCATCGTCGAGGCACATGGCGGCCGCATCTGGGCCGAGCCCCGTGCCGAGGGCGGGACCATTTTCAACTTCACCCTGATGTCCGCACACGAGGAACCCGCATGAGCGAGCGCAAGCGCATCCATCTGGTCGACGACGAGGAGTCGGTCCGCCGTTCGACGAGCTTCATGCTGCGCACCTCGGGCTTTGACGTCGACACCTATGGCTCGGGCGTCGATTTCCTCGGCAAGGTGGGCGGCGCCAAACCCGGCTGCATCCTGCTCGACGTGCGCATGCCAGAGATGGACGGGATCGAGGTTCAGGCCGAACTCGCCAAGCGCGGCGTCAAGCTGCCGGTAATCGTGCTGACCGGCCACGGCGATGTCGGCACCGCGGTGGCGGCGATGAAGGGCGGCGCGATCGACTTTCTCGAAAAGCCGTTCGAGAAGGACGCGCTGGTCGAGGCGCTCGAACGCGGCTTCGAGCGGCTGGAGGAAGGCGACGCCGCGCTTGCCAGCCGGGCGGAGGCGGAACGGCGCATCGCCCTGCTTTCCCCGCGCGAGCAGGACGTGCTGCGCGGGCTGGCGCGCGGCTATCCGAACAAGACCATCGCCTATGACCTGGGCATTTCGCCGCGTACGGTGGAGGTCCACCGCGCCAACGCCATGGCCAAGCTGGAGGCGCGCAGCCTCTCCGAAGCGCTGCGGCTAGCCTTCGCCGTCGGGCTGGACGACTAGAGCAGCACGCCTGTCCCAGCCCCGACCAACGCAAGCGGCTGGCAAGATGCGCCGTCGCGTGTATGGTCGGCGGGTTTGCTGGCCGCGATTCCGCCGGCGGTGGGGACTATCGACTTCAGAATGACTCATTTCCCGATCGGCATTTTCGGGGTGCTGGCGATTTTGGCGATCGCCTTCCTGCTTTCCAGCAACCGCCGGGCGATCCGCCTGCGCGTCGTCGTCCCCGCCTTCCTGCTCCAGGCGGGCATGGCGATCATCGTCCTGCGCACCGGCTGGGGCCAGGTGGCGCTGCACGGCATGGCGAACGGCGTCTCGGCACTGCTCGGCTATGCCAGCGCGGGTACCCAGTTGCTGTTCGGCAACCTCGCCAAGCCCGAGTTGGGGGGCCAGAGCCTCGCCATCGCGGCGCTGCCGGTGATCATCTTCTTCGCCGCGCTCGTCTCGATCCTCTACCATGTCGGCATCATGCAGCTGGTGGTCCGCTGGATCGGCGGCGCGATCGAGAAGGTGACCGGGGTCAGCAAGGTCGAATCGCTCTGCGCGGCGGCGAACATCTTCGTCGGCCAGAGCGAGGCGCCGCTGGTCATCCGCCCCTATCTCGCCCGCCTCACCCCCTCGCAGGTGTTCGCGGTGATGAGCGTCGGCATGTCGGGCGTCGCGGGGACGATCCTCGCTGCCTATGCCAGCCTGCTCGGGCCGGCGTCGCTCCCCTATCTGCTCGCCGCGTCGTTCATGGCGGCGCCGGGCGGGCTGATGATGGCCAAGATCATCATGCCGGACGAGCCCGCGGTCGTCGACGCCCCGATGTCGGGCGAGGACGAGGTGATCCGCGTCGCCGAGGAGGATTTCCAGGAGGAACGCGCGGCCAACATCATCATGGCGGCGGCCAATGGTGCGTCGACCGGCGTGAAGATCGCGGTGGCGGTCGGCGCGATGGTGCTCGCCTTCGTGGCGCTGGTGGCGCTGGCCAACGGGCTGCTCGGCATGGTCGGCGGCTGGTTCGGCCATCCGGGCCTCAGCTTCCAGGCGATCATCGGGGCGATCTTCGCGCCGGTGATGTATCTGCTCGGCATCTCGTGGCACGAGTCGCTGACGGCAGGCGGGCTGTTCGGCACCAAGGTGGTGCTCAACGAATTTGTCGGCTTCATCGAGCTGGGCAAGGCGACCGACCTTGCGCCGCGCTCCAAGGCGATCATCACCTTTGCGCTGTGCGGCTTCGCCAACTTCAGCTCGATCGCGATCCAGATGGCGACCACCGGCAGCCTGGCGCCCAACCAGCGCCCGGTAATCGCGCGGCTGGGAATCAAGGCGCTGATCGCGGGGAGCCTCGCGAACCTGATGTCGGCTGCGCTGGCAGGGCTGCTGCTGCCGTAATTCCTAGTGTTCCTGCGAAAGCAGGAGCCCAGGGTCGGAGAGTGAGTCGCCCGCGACCCTAGGCCCCTGCTTTCGCAGAGGCATGGTTAGCCCCCGCCGATACCCTCCACCACCTTGCCGCTACCGCCGCAGTTCGGGCATTCGCCGCTATTGATCCGGCCCGAGCCGCCGCAGCGTCGGCAGATGTCTTCGCCGGTGCCGGGCGTGCCGGGGGCGGCGTCGTCGCCGGGGTTGAGGGGTTCGGCCATGGGTGCTGCTCCTATCCATCGAGGTGTACGGCGAGCCAAACGCTCGGCCGGTCGCGCGCGGTCCATGTCACCCAATGTTTCTGGCCCGCCTGGATCAGCAGATGGTCGCCCGGCCCGAGCCGCACCTCGGCCGAATCCTCGACTCGGATGCCGGCCGCGCCTTCGAGCAGCACCACCCACTCGTCCCAGTCCTGTACCATCGGCGCATCCTCGGGCGTCGCCTGCCCCCGCGAGACGATCCGCTCGATCCGCACGCCCGGGCGCTTGAGCAGATCGTCGAACGCCTCGTCCTCCTTCGCTTCGGGCAGATCGCGCAGGAGGTTGGAAACTTCCGGTTTGAAGCGCGGCTTGGGCGGCGGCACGGGCTTCGGTTTCGGCGCTGGCTTCGGCTTGGCCGCACGCTTCGGCCCCGGCGTGGTCTCGACCGACGTACTCCAGTCGCTCCGCATGCCCCCGCGCAGGAAACCGCGGATCGCCTCGGCATCCGCCGTCAGCCCGTCCGCCCCGAAGCCGAACACCTCCGCCCCGCCCGCATCCTTGAGCCCATAGAGCCCGAAGTCCCCCCCCGCCTTGCGCCGCCGCGACTTGACCAGCTTCAGCCCGCGATGCGTTGCCATCGCCCGCAACTCGTCGTCCTGTTCCGCCACACGGCCCTCCCTTGGATTCCGGCCTCAAACGCGCCAATAGCCACGCATGCCCCGTTTCCAGTTCACCATCCACGCCACCGACGGCAAGGCGCGTCGCGGCACCATCGCCATGCAGCGCGGCGAGATCCGCACCCCCGCTTTCATGCCGGTGGGCACCGCCGCCACCGTCAAGGCCGTCAAGCCACAGGACGTGCGCGCGTCGGGCGCCGACATCCTGCTCGGCAACACCTATCACCTGATGCTGCGCCCCACCGCGGAGCGCGTCGCGCGCCTTGGCGGCCTGCACAAGTTCATGGGCTGGGATCGCCCGATCCTCACCGATTCGGGCGGCTACCAGGTGATGAGCCTCTCCGAGCTGACCAAGCGCAGCGAGGAAGGCGTCGCCTTCGCCTCGCACCTCGACGGCTCGCGCCACATGATGAGCCCCGAGCGCTCGATGGAGATCCAGCGGCTGCTCGGCTCGGACATCGTCATGGCGTTCGACGAGCTGGTGCCGACCACCTCGACCCGCGAGGTGCAGGCCAAGGCGATGGAGCGATCGATGCGCTGGGCCAAGCGCAGCCGCGCCGGCTTCGATTCGGGCGAGGAGCATGCCGCCCGCGCAGCGCTGTTCGGCATCCAGCAGGGCGCACTCGACGAGGGGCTGCGCAAGGCAAGCGCCGATGCGCTGAAGGACATCGGCTTCGACGGCTATGCGGTCGGCGGCCTTGCCGTCGGCGAGGGCCAGGAGGCGATGTTCGGCGTGCTCGACTATGCTCCCGGCCAGCTCGACGAGACCAAGCCACGCTACCTGATGGGGGTCGGCAAGCCCGACGACATCGTCGGCGCGGTCGAGCGCGGCATCGACATGTTCGATTGCGTGCTGCCCACCCGCTCGGGCCGCACCGGCCAGGCGTTCACGCGCACCGGTCCGATCAACATCCGCAACGCCAAGTTCGCCGAGGACCAGGGCCCGCTCGATCCCGCCTGCCCCTGCCCGGTGTGCGGCACCTGGAGCCGCGCCTATATCCACCACCTCGTCCGCGCCGGCGAGATCCTGGGCGCGATGCTGATGACCGAGCATAATCTCTGGTTCTACCAGGCCCTCATGGCGGACCTGCGCGCCGCCATCGAGGAACAGCGGCTCACCGCCTTCGCCAATGATTTCCGCGCGAAGTACCAGGCGGCGAAGGGCTGAGGCCCGCAGCTTTTCCGTGACAGGCGCCGCCCCGCCCCTCTAGGCTTCGGAAACGGGAGAGGGGTGGCGCATGCAAGGGTTTGGCATCGGTTTGGCGGCGGTGCTCGCCGTGGCGGTACCCGCGCACGCGGCAAGCGATCCGGTGATCGAGAAGCAGCGGCTGATCGTCCTGTCGGACATCGAGGCGGAGGCAGACGACAGTGAGTCGCTGATCCGCCTGCTGCTCTACGCCAACGAGATCGACATCGAGGGGCTGATCGCCACCACCTCGATCTGGCTCAAGACCGATCCGCAGCCCGAAACGATGCGACGGATCGTCGCCGGCTATGGCAAGGTCCAGCCCAACCTGCTGCGCAATGCGCCCGGCTATCCGTCGCCCACGCAACTGCTGGCGCTGATCCAGAGCGGCCAGCCCGGCTATGGCATGGCCAGCGTCGGCACGGGCAAGGACAGCGCCGGGTCCGCGCTGCTGCTCCGCGCGCTCGAACGCCCCGATCCGCGGCCGCTGTGGGTGGCGGTGTGGGGCGGCGCGAACACGCTGGCACAGGCGCTGTACACCCTCCGCGCCACCCGCAGCCCCGCCGAGGCGGCACGGCTGATTGCCAAGCTGCGCGTCTACACCATCTCCGACCAGGACGATTCGGGTGCCTGGCTGCGCCGCGAATTTCCGGACCTCTTCTACATCGTCAGCACCGGCCCCTACAGCAACGGCAGCTGGACGGGCATGAGCACGCCGATCGAGGGGACCGACAATGGCGTGGTCTCCAACGACTGGATCGCCCGCAACATCCAGCAGGGGCATGGCCCCCTGGGCGCGCTCTACCCCGACGTCGCCTGGACGGTGGAGGGCGACACGCCCTCGTTCCTCAACCTGATCCCCACGGGGCTCAGCACGCCCGAGCATCCCGAATGGGGCGGCTGGGGCGGGCGCTACGAGCGCTATCTCCCCCGCCCCTTCCCGCCCGGCGAGACCGTCACCGGCGGCATCCCGCTAGCGCCCGAGACGCGGCCGATCTGGACCAACGCCGACGACGCCTACACGCCGATGATGCCGACGCACTATTCGCGGCCGGTCGCGTCGGAGAAGACCTTCCGCGGGCCGATGGTGACGGTGTGGCGCTGGCGCGATGCCTATCAGAACGACATGGCCGCGCGCATCGCCTGGACGACGCGTCCGTTCGCCGAGGCCAACCACCCGCCGGTCCCCCGCCTCGCCCATGCCGACCGGCTGACCGTCCAATCGGGCGAGAAGATCCTCCTCGACGCCTCGCCGAGCACCGACCCGGACGGCGACAGCCTGTCCTTCGCCTGGTTCCCCTATCCCGAGGCGGGCAGCTGGAAGCCGCCGGTGCCGATCAACCGCCCCGAAAATGTTTACCGCGCCAATGCGACGGCACCGGTGGTGGAGAAGCCCGAAACCCTGCATTTCGTCGTGGCGGTGACCGACAAGGGCACGCCGGCGCTCACGCGGTATCGGCGGATCATTGTGACGATCTTGCCAGCAGCCGAGGGTGCCGGGCGCGGAATTTAGCGTCTGGATCGTGACCGGGACGGACCGTACCTTCACAAGCCCTTAGGAACGATACGGAATTGAGCGCGGCCGTGCGCGTCCATAGGCTCCGACCGCCAAGCCCGCGTCGCGCGGGTTCGCAATGCTGCCGGATCGGAACCCATGGAAGCTACCTTCTCCATCGACGTCGACGCGTCCAAGAGCCTCGTCCGAATCGAGATGTCGGGCTTCTTCGCGATGGAGGATATCGTCCGCTTTGTCGCGGCGCGGGATCACGCGCATCACCAGTTGAAATGCCCGGCCAACGCGCATGTCACGCTGGTCGATATCCGCGGCATGAAGATCCAGTCGCAGGACAGCGTCGAATCGTTCAAGCATGTGCTGAACAATCCCAAATTCGCTTCGCGGCGCCTCGCCATCGTTGTCGCGCAGTCGCTGGCGCGGATGCAGATCAAGCGCGCGGCGAGCGACCGCGACGCCCAGTATTTCGACAGCATCGAAGGCGCCGAAGCCTGGCTGCTGGCGCCTGATGCCATGACGGCCGACGCAGCGCTCGAATCGGTAGGGCACGCCTGAGGCCCACGCACGGGCCGCCTGCGGCAAATTGCGCCGGCCACATGTTATCCTCGGCTATGCGGGCCTATAAGCAAGGCAGGTCCCTTCGCCGACGGAGTTCCCTTGCCGCCCCTCCCGCACCCCGAGCAGCGCCAGCGAATCCTGTTCTACCTGCCGATGGTGACCAACTGGTGGTTCGTCCACATCGTCGAGCCGATGCTGCGCCGCCTCGCCGCCGAGCGCCATGAGCTCCATGTCCTCGCCCCCGCGCCCTGGCGCGGCACCGGCATCGGGCCGGAGGAACTCGCCCGCTGCGCCGATCTGCCGGACCTGCGCTGGTACATCATGGACGGCCCCGACCATCCCAGCACCCGCACCGCGCCCGAGGATGCGGAGGGGCTGATCGGCTTCGTCCGAGATCTCGCGCCCGACGTGGTGTTGTGCCGCACCGCCGATCACGAGACCGTGCGACACTTCCCCGGCACCGTCCGCCTGCTGATGGAGGGCCGCTACGAGCCCTTCGCGCCCCCGCCGCGCTGGATCCTGCTTGCCGAGCGCCCGCACGACCATGGCCTGCTCGCGGAGATGACGCCCGCCGAGGCCGATCGCCTGCGGGCCGGGGTCGCGCCTGCCTGGGAGCGGCTCCAACGCAGCCTCGCGCCGACGCCGGACGACCGCGCCATCTTGTTCGCGCGGCTGGACATCCCCGAGGATCGCCCGCTGCTGCTGCTCCCGCTCGAATGCGAGACCGAGGATAATTTCTTTGCGATGCACCGGCTGGGCACCAAACCCAATGCTGCGCTGGTCCGCGAAATCTCGGCGCTGCTGGGCGGTCGCTGCACGCTGGCGGTGACCAACCATCCGCTCAACGACGCGCATGTCGATGCCGCCCCGCTGATCGCTGCGGTGACCGACTGCGACAGTGTCGTGCTGCTGCCCCCTCGCATTGGCATGCAGCCCGCCACGCTGGCGATGGCGCGCCATGCCGACGGCATGCTGGTCGGCGACTCCAAGACCTTTGCCCTGGCCGCGTTCTTCGGCGTGCCGATGCACCGCCATTCGCGCTTCGACAGCGGCGCCTGGCTCAACAGCTATGATGCGCTGGAGCCGTTCGTTGCCGACATCACCGCCAGTCGCGCGCGCCGTCCCGATCCCGAAGCGGCGCGGCTCTGGTTCGCGCAATATTTGCTGAACGATACCTTCGATCCGCTAGCGCCCGAGGATGACCTGCTCGCCCGCCTTGCCCGACCGTTCGATCCCGATCGCTGGGAGGTGGCGCTGGCGCGGCTGGAACGAACGCTACCGGCGCTGTTCGCCGAGGAAGCTCAGGCGAGCGGGTAGAGCGCGCCCGCGACCCAGCGGAGCTCGGCGCGCAGCACGCCCCAGGCACGCGCCGCCGCGCGGCTGTCCATCGCCTCGATGCCGATACCGCGCTTCTCCAGCGCCTTCACGAGGGCAAGCGGCGGCCGGATCAGCGTGGCACCCGTGCCGAGCAGCAGGAATTCCGGCCGGGGATCGAGCGCGAAGGCGGGTTCGAGATCGGCCTCGGTCAGCGCGGCCACTGCGGGGGGCGACCATCCGTCCGCGCGCTGCGGCGTGATGATCAGCCCGTGATAGACATTCTCGTCCACCCGAAAGCCGCCGCCCGAAAAGCCGGAGATCAGCGGCCCTTCGGCGCTGCGCCGCTCGATCTTCACGTCAAGGACGCTCGCGCGGCGCCACGCGCTCGGCATTGTCGGCGATCGACTCGCCCTTTTCAGGCTTCACGCCGGGCTTGAGGCCCAGCGTGATCAGCAGCGAGGACGAGACGTAGATCGACGAATAGGTACCGACCACGATGCCCAGCATCATCGCCGAGGTGAAGCCGCGCAGCACATGCCCGCCGAACACCAGCAGCGAGGCCAGCGCCAGCAGGATGGTGAGCGAGGTCATCACGGTACGCGGCAGCGTCTCGTTGACCGACAGGTCGATCAGCTCGCTCATCCCCATCTTGCGGTATTTGCGCATGTTCTCGCGAATGCGGTCGTCGATCACCATCTTGTCGTTGATCGAATAGCCGATGATCGTGAGCACCGCGGCGACGATGTTCAGGTCGAACACCATGCCGGTCACCGCGAAGAAGCCCAGCGTCATCAGCACGTCGTGCAGGATGGCGACCGCGGTCGAGACGCCGAACTGCCATTCGTAGCGCAGCCAGGAGAAGATCGCGATGCCGATGATCGCCAGCGCCACGGCGAGCACGCCGTTGCGGATCAGCTCGTTCGAAACCTTGCCCGAGACGGTGGAGTAGGTCGAGAAGGTAGCGCCCGGGAACTTGGCCGCGACCGCGCCCTTCACCCGCTCGACCATCGCGTTGGTCGCGCCCGCATCGTTCGACTTGGGCACCGGCAGGCGAATGGTGACGACGTTCTTGCCGCCCATGTCCTGAAGGACCGCCTCGCCATAGCCGAGCTGGTTCACCGTCGAACGCAGCTCGTCGAGCGGCGGCGCCGAGGTGAACTTTTCCTCGATCGACACGCCGCCGACAAAGTCGACGCCGAAGTTCAGGCCGTGCACCGCGACCAGACCGATCGCGGCGACGGTCAGCAGCGCGGTGATCGCGAACGCGATGAACCGGATGCGGACGAAGCCGATATTGGTGTTGTCGGGAACGATCTTGAGGAGCCGCATGTCGGCGCTTCCTTAAATGTGGATCTCGCTCGGGCGCTTGCGGCGCAGCCAGAGCGTGACGAGCATGCGCGTGAACACCACGGCGGTGAAGACGGAGCTGGCGATACCGATCAGCAGCACCACCGCGAAGCCGCGGATCGGGCCCGAACCGAGCACCAGCATGATCGCGCCGGCGATCGCGTGGGTGACGTTGGCCTCGAAGATGGTGCGGCTAGCTTCCTTGTAGCCGAGCTCCACCGCCTGCATCACGCTGCGACCGCGGCGGCGTTCCTCGCGGATACGCTCGTTGATCAGCACGTTGGCGTCGACCGCGGTACCGATGGTCAGCACGAAGCCGGCGATGCCGGGCAGCGTCAGCGTCGCGCTGAGCATGCCCATCACCGCCAGGATCACCAGCACGTTGAGCGTCACGGCGATGTTCGCATAGACGCCGAAGCGGCCATAGGTGAGCACCATGAACACGATCACCGCGACGATCGCGATCACCGATGCGGTGACGCCGGCGCGGATCGAGTCGTTGCCGAGCTCGGGGCTGACGGTCGATTCCTGCACGACCTTCAGGTTGATCGGCAGCTTGCCCGAGCGCAGTGCGATGGCGAGCTGGTTGGCGCTGTCAACGGTGAACCCGCCCGAAATCGAGGCGCTGCCGCCGAGGATCGGCTCGTTGATGTTCGGCGCCGAGATCACCTTGTTGTCGACGATGATCGCGAAGGGCTTCTGCGTGTTCTCGGTCGTCACCCGGGCGAAGCGCTTGGCGCCCGCGCCGTCGAGCTGGAGCGTCACGTCGGGACGGCCCTGCTGGTCATAGCTCTGCTTGGCGTCGACCAGCATGTCGCCGGTGATCATCGCGGTGCGGTTGACCACGATCGGCGCGCCATTCTCGTACTGGAGCAGTTGCGAGGTGACGGGGATGTCGTTCGCGGCGATCTGCTGCGGGGTCACGCTGGTGTCGACCAGCTTGAACTCGAGCTTGGCGGTCTTGCCGAGCAGCGCCTTGAGCTGGCTGGGATCCTGCAGGCCGGGGACCTGCACGACGATGCGGTTGCTGCCTTCGCGGATCACGGTCGGCTCGCGGGTGCCGAGTGCGTTGATGCGCTTGTCGACCACTTCGCGCGCGTCGTTCATGGCGGTTTCGATCTGCTGCGCCAGCCCCGCCTGGGTGGGGGTCAGCACAAAGCGGGTCGAATCGACGACCTGGATTTCCCAGTCGCGCTGGCCGGTGGTGCCGACGCCATTGGTCATCGGCAGCAGCTTCTCGCGGGCGGCGTCCACCTTGCCGGGATCGCGGACCATGAAGCTGAGCTTGCCGCCGGCGATCGAGATGTCGCCGATGTCCACGCGCGGGTCGCGGCGCATCGCCAGGCGGACCTGCTCGCGCATCTGCTCGAGCTTGGTCTGCTGGACGTCGCTCGTATCGCCCTCGAGGAGCAGATACGAACCGCCCGCAAGGTCGAGGCCGAGGTTGACGGCGGGCTTGGGCACCCAGTGCGGCCAAGTGTTGCGGATGCTCTCCGGCACCAGGCTCGGCACGGCGAGCAGGACCATCAGGGCAAGGCCGAGGGTGATCGACCAGACCTTCCAGCGCGGGAAATCCAGCATCAGTCGTTCGCGGGCTTGGCGCCGTGCGGGCGCACTTCGGCGAGCGTCGACTTGATCGCGCGGACCTTGACGTTCGGGCCGAGCTCGATCTCGACCTCGGTCTCGTCGACCTTGGTGACCTTGCCGATCAGGCCGCCGGCGGTGATCACGGTGTCGTTCTTCTTCACCGCTTTCAGCGAGTCCTGCAGGGTCCGCATCCGCTTCTGCTGCGGACGGATCATCAGGAAGTAGAAGACGATGAAGATCAGGACGAGCGGCGCTACCGACGCGATCCCGGCCAGAGTGCTACCCTGACCAGCCGCGCCTGCGGCCTGTGCATATGCTGGAGTGGCGAACATGGGTTCCCGAAAAGCCTGAAGTTAGGGACGCGGAATGGCCCCATTCAAGCCGCGGGCGCTACCATGCGGCGAATGAGGGCGCAACTATAAGGGGCGGAGGCGGGATTTCCGAAACTGGACGATACTGCCCGCGCCGGGTCGTGATGCCTACGCCCCCTCGCGGCTCACCAGCAGCTTGTCGATCTTGCGGCCGTCGAGATCGACGATCTCGAACCGCCAGCCCTGCTGCTCGAACACCTCGCCTTCCACCGGCAGATGCTTGAACACCGCGAGCGCGAGGCCCGCCACGGTCGCATAGTCGCGATCCTCAGGCAGGTCGATGCCTAGCCGCTCGGCCAACTGGTCCGCCGGGGTCGCGCCCGCGACCAGCAGCGAGCCGTCCTCGCGCTCGACGATATTGGGGTTGTCGCCGGGCTCGGCGTCCGAGGCGAACTCACCCGCAATCGCCGCGAGCAGGTTGGCGGGCGTGACAATGCCTTCGAAATGACCGTATTCGTCATGCACCAGCCCCATCGGAACCTCGGCCTGGCGCAGCGCGGTCAGCGCGTCCATCGCGTCGACCTGGTCGGGCAGCACAGGGGCCTTGCGCATCAGCTTGCGCAGGTCGAGCGGCTCGCCGCGGAACAGCGCGGCGGCGATGTCGCGGGCCTGCACCACGCCGATCACCGCGTCGATCGAGCCTTCCGCCACCGGCAAACGGGTGTGCGGGGTGGCGAGCAGTTCCTCGCGGATGCCCGCGCCGTCCAGATCGACGTCGAGCCAGTCGACCTGGGTACGCGGCGTCATCACCTCGCGCACCGGGCGGTCGGCCAAGCGGACCACGCCCGAGATGATCGAGCGCTCATGCTCCTCGATCACGCCCGACTTGCTGGCCTCGGCGACGATCAGGTGCAGCTCCTCGGCGGTGACCCGATTCTCCGATTCGCGCTTGAGCCCGAGCAGGCGGAACACCAGTCCGCTCGACGAATCGAGCAGCCACACGATCGGCGCGGTGCCCCAGGAAAGCCAGCGCATCGGCAGCGCCATCGCAGCGGCGATCGGCTCGGGCGAGCGCAGCGCGAACTGCTTGGGCACCAGCTCGCCGATCACCAGCGAGCCATAGGTCGTCAGGCCAATGACCAACGTGATCCCCAGCGTATGGGCAAGCCCGGCGGAAATGCCGAACGCCTCGATCCGCTGCGCCACCGGTTCACCCAGGCTGGCGCCCGAATAGGCACCCGAGACGATACCGATCAGCGTGATGCCGATCTGGACGGTGGAGAGGAACTTGCCGGGATCCTCCGCGAGCTCGATCGCGGTCTTGGCGCCGCGATTGCCGAGCCGGGCCAGCGCCTCCAGCCGCGCAGGGCGGGCGGAGACAATTGCCAGCTCCGACATCGAGAAAATGCCGTTGATCGCGATCAGCACGAAGATGATCGCTACGTCGATCCAGGGAAAAGGTGCGCTCATGGTGCACCGCCCTCATATCCGCAGCGGCGCCCTGTTCACAACCTTTTGCAGAGCGAAGGCCAATTAGAGCTTCTGTGTCGCCAGGACGGCGGGGTTGCTGGCCAACCCGTGCAGATAGGCGTGCCGCGCCGGAGAGCCGATCTTGAGCGACTGCACATAGCGCTGCTGCTCGGGGGTGAGCTGGAACTGGGTATAGCCGCGCGCCCGCAGGCAGCTGGAAACGGTGTCTTCCAGCAGCGTCCGCACTTCCTTGATGCGCTGCGCGGGCCGAGTGCGCTCGACGATTCGGCTCGAATCGTTCGCGATCTGGATCGTCCGATCAAGACTGCCGCCCATCGACATGCTGGCTTCGTTATTCTCCAGCTGGGACGACGCCTGCTTGAACACCTTCGCCGCCTCGGTGTTCGACACGTCGAGATAATAGCCCTGGCGCCCGCAGGCGACGGCATCGGCACGATAGGCCTCCAGCGTGACGCCGGGTTTGCCCCAGCTCAGCATCGGCCGCTCCTTGGCGAACGATGCGGCAGGCAACAGCAGCAGGATTCCGGCAAGGCAACGCAGCGGCGGCATCGGCACCTCTCCCGTTTTTCGCGAGGATACACCCTTTCCCGCCGCCCAGCCAGCGGCAGCGGTTCAGCGCCGGGCGCGGAAAAAGTCGCGCAGCACCGCGCCCGCTTCGGCCTCGCCGATACCGGGATAGACCTCCGGGCGATGATGGCAGGTGGGCTGGCCGAACAGGCGCGGGCCATGTTCGACCGCGCCGCCCTTGGGATCGTTCGCGCCGTAATAGAGCCGGGCGATTCGGGCATGGGCGATGGCACCGGCGCACATTGCGCAGGGCTCGAGCGTGACCCACAGGTCGCAATCCTCCAGCCGATCACGGCCGAGCAGCGCCGCCGCCGCGCGAATCGCCAGCATCTCGGCATGGGCCGTGGGGTCATGGAGCGCGCGCGGGGCGTTGGCGGCGGTTGCGATCACCTCGCCCTGCCGCACAATCGCTGCACCAACCGGCACCTCGCCATGCTCGGCGGCAGCCTGGGCGGCGGCGAGCGCGGCACGCATGGGAGGGGGTAAGGGAAACATCGCGCCCGGCTTAGCCGCCGCGCGCCGCGCGGTCACGCCCTGCTCAGGCGGCGGCAGGCTGCGGCCGGCGGAACAGCCGCCACACCGCGTAACCCGCCCCCGGCAGGAAGCCGAGCAAGGTCAGCCCGCAGGCGATCTGGAAGGGGCGCCCAGCACCCTCTTCCAGATAGACGCCGAACGGCGGCAGCAACGCCGCCGCCGCGATTCGACTTGCTGCCGGCGTCACTTTGCCGGCGTAGCCGTCGGCTCCGGCGCCTTCTGCACGTCGAGGGTCGGCAGCTTCACCTGCTTGTCCTTCATCTCGACGGTGGGCACGCGCACCGTGCTGTTCGATTCGCCGACCGAGACCTTGCCCGTTTCGGCAGCCACCGTCGGCAGCTTGCCGCCGCGCACGTCGACATTGAGAAAGCCCAGCGCGATCAGCACGACGGCGACCAGTACCAGAATTCCCAGCAACCCCAGGATTGCGCGCATCCCAATCTCCTCCTATCGTTTCACCTGCCCAACGCCCCGGTGGCGAGCAGGTTGCGCGCATTCCGCCGTGAATCGGTTGACTGCGACGCGCATCGACGCTAACAGCGCGGCCTTTCCGGCTTACCGCCCAACTCAGGATTTGAAGCGATGTCGCGCATTTGCGAGCTGACCGGCAAGGGCCGGCAGGTGGGACACAATGTTTCCCACGCCAACAACAAGACCAAGCGCACCTTTCTGCCCAACCTGCAGAACGTGACGCTGATCTCGGATTCGCTCGGCAAGAGCATCCGTCTCCGCGTCTCGACGCACGGCCTGCGTTCGGTCGAGCATGTCGGCGGCCTGGACAACTGGCTCCTGAAGAGCAGCGACGACGATCTGTCGCTCCGCGCCCGTCGCCTGAAGCGCGAAGTGCGCAAGGCGACCGCCGGCACCGCCGAAGCGGCCTGATCTCTCTTCAGATCAACGGTTTGGCCCGCTACTGCACGGCAGTGGCGGGTTTTTCCGTGTCCGGCGTTCGGAATCCCGGAGCCTAGAGATCCAGCCGGAACTTGAGCAGCAGCGTCTGCTGCCACCATTGCTCATTGTCGTCCGAGACCATCCACAGCACCAGCGAATCGTTCTCGCGCTTTACCGCCAACCCCTCGAAATTGTCGTGCTGGAAGGGCGGCGAGAAATCGGCGAGCTCGGTGCCGTGCAGCACCTGGCCGGCCCTGACGCCTCGGATATCGACCAGTTCGATCTTTACGGTGAACAGCGAACGCGCCGCAAATCGCCGCACCAGCACTAGCAGGCGACCGTCTGGCAGCAGCGCCGCATCGCTCGGATCATAGCCCGCGGGCGGTATATAGGCGAAGTGGATCGGCTGCCGATCGCCCACGGTGGGATCGTCGGGAAACAGCAGAACCTCGCGCTGCTCGACGGGGCCTCCGCGCAGCCGCGCCGTCTCGCCGATCACCAGAAATTGCCCGTCGGCGAGTCGCACCATCGATTCGGCACCGCCGTTGCGCGGCCAGCGCTGCATCGCCTCGGGATAGGCCTGCCCCAAAGTGCGCCGAAGATCGCGATCGAATCGGAAGATCGCATTTTGCGACTCGAAGCCGACCCAGAATTCGCCGGTCACCGGATCGCGTGTCAGCGATTCGGAATCCCGGTCGCCTTTGAAGGCGCTGCTCCCCGGCCCGCCCGGCACTTCCGCGAATCGCACCTGCGCCGGCTTCCAGTCCGCGCCCATGCGGAACTGGACCAGATTCCCCCGATCGCTGAGCAAGGTGAATTGATCGCCGACGACGCTGAGCGCGGAGAAGCCGGAAAAGCCGAGATCCGGGCTGGTGAGCCGCACCCCTCCTAGATATCGCATCCGGCCCACCGTCTCTCGCCCGGGATCGCCGGGTACGAGCGGGACGCGTGTGGCGTGCATCACCGGATCGCTGCCAATCGGCGTCCGCAATTCCTTGCCAGATGCAGTCAGGAAAAGAATCGAGAGCGCCATCGGCGGATAAGCGAGAAAACGGAGCCGGAAGCGCATCCGCCTCTCTTAGCGGCTACCGTGTCGCCCGCCAGTGCTGCAGGTGCGAAGATGAACGGGAAATAACCAAGTCGTTCAGCGTTCGCTCAAGGGAACCGCTCTAACCAGAACGGGTTGTACGCGTACAGTTGCTCTCGCGTAGCGTATCGAGAGACGTTGGGGGTCGGATCCGCAAGGATCCGGCCCCCTTGTTCGTTCAGTACATGTGCTGTCCGCCGTTCATCGACAGCGTCGATCCGGTGACGAAAGCGGCATCGTCCGAACAGAGGAATGCCACGCCGCGCGCGATCTCGTGCGCCTGGCCAAGACGGCCGACGGGAATCTTGGCGACGATCTTCTCCAGCACGTCCGCAGGCACCGCGGCGACCATGTCGGTATCGATATAGCCCGGCGCGATCGCGTTGACGGTCACGCCGAATCGCGCACCTTCCTGTGCCAGCGCCTTGGTGAAGCCGTGGATGCCGGACTTGGCGGCGGCATAGTTCACCTGGCCGTACTGGCCGGCCTGCCCGTTGATCGAGCCGATGTTGACGATCCGGCCCCACTTCCGGCTGCGCATGCCCGGAAACACCGCGTGCGCCATGTTGAAGCATCCGCCCAGGTTGATGCGGATCACGTCTTCCCACATTTCGCGGGTCATCTTCAGGATGGTGCCGTCGCGGGTGATGCCGGCATTGTTGACGACGATGTCGACCGGGCCGAGTTCGGCTTCCACCTGCTGCACGCCGGCTGCGCAGGCGTCGAAATCGCCCACGTCCCACTTGTACGCCTTGATCCCCGTTCGCTCGGTGAAGGCGGCGGCCTTCTCGTCGTTACCGGCATAATTGGCGGCGACGGTGACCCCGGCCTCCTTGAGCGCCAGGCTGATCGCCTCGCCGATACCGCGGGTGCCGCCAGTGACGACCGCTACACGTGCCATGTACATTCCTCTCCAAATCAAACCCAAGAAATGGCTAGGCGGGGTCCACCCAGCCGGCAAGTTCGCGCCCGATGATCTGTCGCAGCAACCCCATGCCCGCCGCACTGTCGTTAAGACAAGGTAAATATGCGAAGTCGCTGCCACCGGATTGGAGGAACGCCTCGCGGCCGCGGATCGCCAGTTCCTCCAGCGTTTCCAGACAGTCGGCGGAGAAACCTGGCGCGACGATCGCGATACGGCGGATGCCTTTGGCGGGCAGCGCTTCGAGTGTCGTGTCGGTCGCCGGCTCCAGCCATTTGGCCCGGCCGAAGCGCGACTGGAAGGTGACGATCAGCTCGCGCCCGAGTGCCTCGCCGAGCAGCCGCCCGGTCTTGCGGCAATGGCAATGATAGGGGTCGCCCAGCTCCAGCGTCCGCTGCGGCATGCCGTGGAAGCTGGCGATCACCGCATCGGGGGTGAAGTCGAGCCCGGCCAGCCCTTCCTCGACGCTGGTCTTCAGCGCCGCGATATAGGCCGGGTCGTCATAATAAGGCGGCAGCGTGCGCAGCGCCGGCTGCCAGCGCATCGCCATCAGCGCGGCGAAGGCGACGTCGTTGGCGGTGGCGGTCGTCGCCGCGCAATATTGCGGGTAGAGCGGCGCCACCAAGATGCGCTCGCAGCCCTGCGCCTTGAGCGCGGCGACCTGCTCGCCCACCGACGGCTTGCCGTAGCGCATCGCGTGCAGCACCGTCACGCCCGGCCCGAACGCGCCCTCCAGCCCGCGCGCCTGCGCCTTGGTGATCGCGGCGAGTGGCGAGCCGTCCTCGCGCCATACCTGGCCATACGCATGCGCGGACTTTTTCGGCCGGGTGCGCAGAATGATGCCCCGCAGGATCGGCTGCCAGAGAAGCGGCGGGATCTCGACCACGCGGCGATCCGACAGGAATTCGCCCAGATAGCGCTTCACCGCGCCGGGATCGGGCGCATCGGGGGTACCGAGATTGACCAGCAGCACGCCGATACGGGCGGGCGGGATCTTCGGATGGTCGGCAGGCAAGGTCATTCGGCATCCGATAGAAGGGGCAGGCGACGGAATCGCGTGCCGGTGGCGGTTTGCAACGCGTTAGCGATGGCGGGCGCGGTCGGCGGCACGGCGAGCTCACTCACCCCGCCCGGGTCCGATCCGCTGGGCACGATCTCCACGGTAATGTCCGGCGTGTTTGCCAGCATCGGGAGGTTGAGATCGGCCAGAGTCTGCACGTCGGCGATGTTCTCGCTAAACGTCGTCGGCGCGCCCAGGGCGGCGGCTAGGCCGAACAACAGCCCGCCCTCGATCTGCTGGCGGACGAGATCGGGGTTCACCACCCGCCCGCAATCGACCGCCGCGACCAGCCGCTCGACGACGATCTCGCGCTGCGGCGTCAGATGTGCCTCGGCCATTACCGCGATGTAGGAGCCGCAAAAGGCATGCGCCGCGATGCCCTGGCCGCTGCCCGGCTCGCCACCCTGCCAGCCGCCGAGCTGCGCCGCGGTCTGCAGGCAGCGGGCAAGCCGCGGCTGGTTGCCGAGCATCGCCATGCGGAACGACAGCGGATCGCGATTGGCGACATGCGCCAGCTCGTCGACGAAGCTCTCGGTGAAGAAACAGGTGTAGCTGTGGGCGCCCGATCGCCAATAGCCGGTCGGCACGCCGATCTCGGCCGGGTGGTGGTCCACCGCGAGGTTCGGAATCGCATAGGCAGCCGCCGCGCCTTCGACCGCGGAAGGGTCTTCCTTGCCCGGCAGCGCCAGCCCGGCCGCCGCGACAGTGTCACCGGCGAGCAGCCGCGCCGCCAGCTCGCGGCCCGTCGACGGCACGGCGATCTTGGCGAGCCAGGCGGAGATGGTGCCGCCCTGCCCCAGCTTGGCGGTGAGCCGTGCTGCGGCAGCCGGGCGGAAGCGATCGCGCCGCAAATCCTCGTCGCGCGGCCAGGTCAGCTGCACCGGGCGCTGCACGGCGTGCGAAATCAGCGCCGCCTGTACCGCCGCATCGACCTCCAGCTTCTCGCCGAACGATCCGCCGCCGAGCATCGCATGCAGCGTCACCCGCGCCGGATCGATGCCCAGCGCCTTGGCCGCGGCGGCGCGGGCGAGGCCCGGCGCTTGGGTCGGTAGCCACAGCGACAGCCGGCCATGCGCATAGTCCGCGGTGCAGGTCATCGGCTCAAGCGGCGCGTGCGGGGCGAGGCCGACGCGATAGTCCGCCGTCACCACCCGCGCGCCGCGGAACTCGGCGGCCAGATCGCCCTTGGCCTCGATCCGCGCGCCCTCGCCGTCCAGCGCGGCATCGAGCGCGGCGTCGATACTGTCGTCGTTGACCACCGTCGCCGGGTTGCGGAAGCGCGGTCGCAACGCCTGGAGCGCGCGCTCGGCCGCCCACCAGTTGCTCGCCACCGTCGCCACCCATTGCTTGGTGGTGACGATCGAGAGCATGCCGCGCACGCGGTTCGCCGCCTCGCGATCGACATGCACGAGTTCGGTCTCGCCCACCGGCCCCTGGCGGATCGCGGCGAACACCATGTTGGGCAGCCGCACATCGGCGGCGAAGTTGGCGCTGCCGTCGAGCTTGGCCGGCGCATCGAGCCGCGGCAGCGGCTGGCCGAGCAGGCGTCCGGCCTCGCCGCCGCGCAAGGGAAGCTGCGTCGGTGCCTTTTCCTGCGCCGCCGCCTCCGCTAGCGCGCCGAAGCCCAGCCGCTGGTTGCCATGGATCACCATGCTGCCGGCGGTGCCACAGGCCTGCCAGTCGACACCCCAGCGCCGCGCCGCCGCCTTGCACAGCAGCACCCGCGCCGCGGCGCCCGCCTGGCGCAGATCCTCCTCGAAGGCGCGGACCGAGGTGGAGGCGGCGGTGAGCATCAGGTCGGCGCGCGCGGCATGGCTGCGCTGCACCTTTTCGGGCAGGCCGCCCAGCGCGGCGGCGAACAGTGTCTGCGCCGCCAGCGGATTGGCGTAGAGCGGGTTGAGCGGCGCGGGCTCGACGCCGACCAGCTTCCAGTCCGCGCCCAGTTCGTCGGCGAGGATCTGCGGGAGTGCGGTGTAGACGCCCTGCCCCATTTCCGCCTGCGGCACCGCGACCCGAACTTGCCCGTCCTTGCCGATCTTGAGCCAGGCACCGAACAGGCTTTCGCCCGGGCCCGCGCTGAGGTTTGGCGCATAGCTGCGCGGCCACAGTCCCCAGGCGACCACCAGACCCAGTCCCGCGCCGCCACCGATCAACAGCCTGCGCCGATCGAGCCTGATGCGGGGTGGAGATTTGCCAGCCATTCCCCGGCTCTATCGCGCGCCGCGCGCCCACGCCAGCATGGGCTTTCGATCAGCCTGATCGCTCCCCCTTGGGTTTGCGGCGTTTTGGCTCTATCGCGGGGCAAAGTCGCTTCTCACGCCGGGGATAACCGTGCTGCCCACCCTGCTTGCCGCTGCCGGCGGACATCTGCATTTCACCGATCTCCACCTCGATCCGGTGGCGATCAATCTGGGGTTCTTCCAGATCAAATGGTATTCGCTGGCCTATATCACCGGCATCCTGCTCGGCTGGGTGTATCTGATGAAGCTGCTGGCCCAGCCCGGCGCGCCGATGGCCCGGCGCCATGCCGATGACTTGGTGTTCTACGCGACGCTCGGCATCATCCTCGGCGGCCGCATCGGCTATGTGCTGTTCTACGCGCCGGAGATGCTCCAGAACCCGCTGCAGATCCTCATGCTGTGGGAAGGCGGCATGAGCTTCCATGGCGGGGTGATCGGCACCTCGCTGGCGATCCTCTATCTCTCCTGGCAGAACAAGCTCAACTGGCTGCGCGTGCACGACTATGTGGTATGCTGCGCGCCCCTCGGGCTGTTCTTCGGCCGCCTCGCCAATTTCGTGAACGGGGAGCTGTGGGGCAAGCCGGGCGACGTGCCTTGGGCGATCATCTTCCGCGGCACCGTGTCGGCGGGCATCCCCGAGCCGGCGCGCCATCCCAGCCAGCTCTACGAAGCGGGGCTGGAAGGCCTGTTGCTGTTCGCGGTGCTGTGGTTCTTCTTCTGGCGAACCGATGCGCGCTACCAGCCGGGCAAGCTCGCCGGCATCTTCCTGCTCGGCTACGGCCTCTGCCGCTTCTTCGTCGAGTTCTTCCGCGAGCCCGATCGCCAGCTGGTCTGGCTGGTCGATCTCACCGGGCTGCACATGGGCCAGTGGCTGTGCCTGCCGATGATCGCGGGCGGCCTGTTCCTGATCGCCACCGCGCCGGGCCGCCGCAAGCGGATCGAGGCGATCACCGGGCCGAGCGTCGCCTGACGTCGCCGCCATGACCAACCCCCTCGAAGCCCAGCCCGACGAACGCCGCGACAACGCCGCCGAACCCGCGCTCCCCGAGCGGCTGGCGCGGGCGATCACGCTCGCCGGCCCGATCCCGCTCTCGCAATTCATGGGCGCGGCCAACGCACATTATTACGCGACCCGCGATCCGCTGGGCGCGCGCGGCGACTTCACGACGGCGCCCGAGATCAGCCAGATGTTCGGCGAACTGATCGGGCTGTGGCTGGCGGACCTGTGGGATCGCGCCGGCCGGCCCGAAGCCGCGCGCTATGTCGAGTTCGGCCCCGGCCGCGGCACGCTGGCGAGCGATGCGCTGCGGGCGATGGGCAAGGCAGGGTTCGCGCCGCCGGTCGACTTTCTCGAGACCAGCCCGGTGCTGCGCGCCGCGCAGAAGGAACGCGTGCCGCACGCCGAATGGCATCTCGACCTGGTCGGTCTGCCCGAGGACGCGCCGCTGCTGGTCGTCGCCAACGAATTTTTCGACGCACTGCCGATCCGCCAGCTGGTCCATACCGCCCAGGGCTGGCGCGAGCGGCTGGTCGCCTGCCAGGACACGCTGTTCCTGCCGGTGACCGGCGATCGCGGCTTCGATCCGGTGATCCCGCCCGCGCTGCGCGATGCCGCACCGGGTTCGATCCTGGAGACCTCTCCGGCGAGCGTCTCACTGCTCCGCGCGCTGGCCCAGCGGCTGCTCGTGCAGGGCGGCGCGGCGCTGATCCTCGACTATGGCTATGAGGGCCCCGCGATCGGTGACACGCTGCAGGCGGTGCGCGGCCACGCCTTCGCCAATCCGTTCGACGCGCCGGGCGAAGCGGACCTGACGGCGCATGTCGATTTCGGCACGCTCAAGGAAGCCGCCGAGGCCGAGGGACTGACCGTCCACGGCCCGGTGACCCAGGGCGATTTCCTCAAGGCGCTCGGCATCGACGAGCGCGCGCGGGCATTGGCCCGGACCGCGCCCGAACGCGGCGACGCGATTGCGGCCGATCGCAATCGGCTGGTGGGAGACGATCAGATGGGTTCGCTGTTCAAGGTGCTCGCGATCACCGCGCCGGGCTGGCCGGTCCCGGCGGGGTTCGCATGACCTTCCGCGACGCCACCCCCGTCGATGCTACCGCGATCGACGCAGTGTTCCGGGAGAGCTTCCAGGCGACCTTCGCACACCTCTATGCGTCGGAGGACCTCGCGACCTTTCTCGCCCAGTTTACGGTCGAGGGCTGGGCGGAGGAGATCGCCGATCCCGCCTTCGCCTTCCGCGTAATCGAGGATGCGGAGGGCATCGCCGGCTATTGCAAGCTCGGGCCGATCAGCCTGCCCGCCACCCCCGAGGGTCCGGCGATCGAGCTGCGCCAGCTCTATCTGCTCGATCGCGCCAAGGGCAGCGGCGCGGCGCAGGCGCTGATGGACTGGGCGCTCGCCACCGCCCGCGCGCGGGGTGCGGCCGAGCTTTGGCTCTCCGTCTATATCGACAACCACCGCGCCAAGCGCTTCTACCAGCGCTACGGCTTCGAGGATCGGGGGCCCTATGCCTTCATGGTGGGCAACCATGCCGACGAGGATCGGCTGATGCGGCTCGCGCTGTGAGCGAGGTCGAAGTCACCCGCGCCCGCGCGCTGGACGGTATACCGCACGGCTTTCTCGGCCGGATCGGCGGCGTGTCGACGGGCGTGGTCGCCGGGCTGAATGTGGGCACCGGCTCCCAGGACGATCCCGCGGCGATTGCCGAGAACCGCTCTCGCGCGGTCGAGGCGGTGCTGCCGGGTGCACGACTGGTCACCGTCTATCAGGTCCATTCGGCCGATGCGGTGACGGTGATCGCGCCGTTCGATCAGGCGATGCGCCCCAAGGCCGACGCGCTGGTCACCAACCAGCCGGGGCTGGTGCTCGGCATCCTCACCGCCGATTGCGCGCCGGTGCTGTTTGCGGATCGCGAGGCGGGCGTGGTCGCGGCCGCGCATGCCGGGTGGAAGGGCGCGATCGGCGGCGTCACCGATTCGACGATCGCCGCGATGGAAGCGCTCGGCGCCCGCCGCGAGCGTATCGCCGCCGCGATCGGCCCCTGCATCGCCCGCGCGAGCTACGAGGTCGATGCCGGCTTCTTCCAGCGCTTCTGCGAGCAGGACCCGGCCAACGAACGCTTCTTCGCCGATGGCCGCCCCGAGCATTTCCAGTTCGACCTCGAGGCCTATGTCGTCCACCGGCTGGCGATGGCCGGGCTGCGGACGATCGAGGCGCTCGGCCTCGACACCTACGCCAATGAGGACCGCTTCTTCAGCTTCCGCCGCGCCACGCATCGTGGCGAGCCCGATTACGGCCGGCAGATCAGCCTGATCGGGCTTCCGGCCTAGGCATCAAAAGCGGATTGGCACCCCCAGCATCAACTGGTGGCTGCTATTGTCGACATGGGTATAGTCGAGGCGCAACCCGGCGTGGTCCGTCACGCGCCATTCCGCGCCCGCACCCACGACGAAGCTGCTACTCCAGCCATGCGCGTCCTGCACCCCGGCATTGCCGGTCAGGCGGTAGCGATTGCCGCCATAGCCACCCTTGCCATAGAGCAGCAGCCTGGGTGTCGCGACGAAGCCCAGCCGTCCGGTAACCCGATAGCCGACGCGCGGCGACTGGCCGTACCGGTAGTCGTCGCGGATCACCGCCTCGGGCGAGCCGCCGCCGACGGTGCCCTCCACTTCCCCGCCGATCCGCCAGCGCGGGGCGATAGCGAGGTCGTAGCCGGCAAAGCCACCCCCGCCAAAGCCGGTGTCGCGATAGTAGCGGCTGGAATAGGGCCGATCGTTCACCGTTACGTCGAGATAGAAATGGTGCTCGATCACCCCGGCTTCGACGCCGGCATAGGTCCCGGAAAACGGTGCTTGCTGCGCATGGGCAGTCGCCGCGCCGAACAGCGCGACGGCAGTTGCTATCAATCGCAAGATGATGTCCTCCCCCTCAGAGAACTTTAAGCTAATGCGATCAATATAAACACGCCCTGAACGAAACGAAGTTCGTTCGCAGGACGACTACGCCGCGTCTTCCACCCGCAGTTCGGGCGGATGCAGCCGCAGGCGGTTCACCTTGCGCTCGTCGGCATCGATGACTTCGAGCTTCCAGCCGCTTTCGTGCTCCAGGCACTCGCCGACTTCGGGCACATGCCCCGCGAGTACGAACGCGAGGCCGCCGATTGTGTCGACATCCTCTTCCACTTCGCCCAGCCGCGAGTCGACCGTTTCCGCCACGTCCTCCAACTCGGCGCGCGCATCGGCTTCCCAGCCGCCGCCGTCGATCGGCACGATCAGCGCGGCGGGTGCCTCGTCATGCTCGTCCTCGATCTCGCCGACGATCTCCTCGATCAGGTCCTCAATGGTGATCAGCCCCTCGGTGCCTGAATATTCGTCGAGCACCACGGCGAGGTGCGTGCGCTTCACCCGCATCTGCGCGAGCAGGTCGAGCGCGCCCATCGATTGCGGCACGTAGAGCGGCTGGCGGATCAGCGCGGCGATGCTCGACGGGTGCGCCTCGCCCTTGGCGAGGATCTCGAACACGTCCTTGATGTGGACCATGCCGATGATCGTATCGAGCTCCTCGCGATAGACCGGCAGGCGGCTATGGCCTGCCTCGGCGAAGAGCTGGACGAGATCGGCGAAGCTGGTCTGTTCTTCCACGGCGATGATATCCGCGCGGGGCACGCCGACATCACCGGCATCGCGCTCGCCGAAATGCAGCAGGTTCTTGAGCATCTGGCGCTCGATCGGGGCAAGGTCGCCGGCCGGCGGGGTGCCGCCGTCGCTCTCATGCTCGTCGATGGCTTCTTCCAGCCGCTCGCGCAGCGTTTCTTCCTGTTCCTCGCCGAACAGGAGTGCGCGCAGACTGCGCCAGATGCCCCCATTTTCGTGTCGGTGTTCGGGCGAGCCGGTACTAGGGCCCTCGTTCATGTTGGTGGTCAGTCCTCGCGTACGGGATAGGGATCGTGCAGGTTCAGCGCCGCCATGGCGGCCTGTTCCATCGCCTCCATGGCTTCCGCCTCGCCATCCTCGATATGGTCATAGCCTAGCAGATGCAGCATGCCATGGACAATCAGATGCGTGGCATGGTCTTCCACGGAAATGCCGCGCTCCTCGGCTTCCACCGAACAGACGCCGTGCGCAAGCACGATATCGCCCAGCAATACTTCGCCATCATCGCTGTTCTGGGTGACGGCATCGAGCAGATCGGGCTGGATCATCGGGAAGGACAGCACATTGGTCGGCTTGTCCTTCTGCCGATACTGGCGGTTCAGCGTGTGGACTTCATCGTCGCTGGTGAAGCGCACCGCGACTTCCACTGCGGTGGGCCAGCCCTTCCATTCGGCATAGGGCGTTTGCGCGATCGCTGCCTCGGCCGCGCGCAGGGCAAGCGCTTCCCACTCGCCTTCCGGCCAGGGCGTTTCGAGGAGGGCGGCAACGTCAAGCATCAGGCGAGGTCCGTCTGGACAAAGTCATTTCCCTTGTAGAGCAAGCGGGCATTGTTCGCGGTCGCACACGCATAGGCGAAGCAATCCCCCATATTGAGCGCAGCCGGGTGCACGCCCTTGCCGTAGACCGCATAACTCCGCAGGGCCAGATCGGCTTCCCGCTCGCCAATAGCGACCATGCGAATGCGGAGCTCGTCCGCAAAAGCAAAGGCGCGCTGCGTCGCCTCCGGTAGCGATAGCCGATAGGATTTGTGCAGCCCGACAATGGTTTCCCAGCGCGCGACCGGTGACCAGATCGCGTCTTCGTCAAGCAGACGCATCAGCATCGTTTCTCTCTCGGGCTCACCGCCCAAGATCGCGATGGCCGCAGAAGCGTCAACGAACAGGGTCACAGATCGCCGGAAAGCGAATCAAAGAACGCCTTGTCGGCAGGCCTCTCCCGCGGCGCGGGCAACGGGAAACGCGCGTCAAAACGCGCAAGCCATTCATGGGCGCGCGCAGCCTTGTCATCGTCGCTGCGCGCTTCCAGCGCCTCCACCGCACGACGAACCGCCTCAGTTTTCGACAAACCAAGACGGCTGGCAAGCCGACTTACCCGCTCGTTCGTCTCGCTGTCCTTGATGTAGAGCGATGCCACGCCGCGCCTCCGAAGGGATATCCCGAATGTAGGACGGGATATCCCAGCCTTCAACCTTCGCCCTCATAGGCCGCGACGATGCGGCCGACGATCGGGTGGCGAACCACATCGCCCACGCCGAAGCGCACCATCGAGATGCCCTCGACCCCCTCCAGTCGGTTGACCGCGTCGTTCAGCCCCGAAGCATTGGGGCCGCCGGGCAAGTCGGTCTGGTTGGGATCGCCGCAGATCACCATGCGGCTATTCTGGCCGAAGCGGGTGAGGAACATCTTCATCTGCATCGGCGTGGTGTTCTGCGCTTCGTCGAGAATCACGAAGGCGTCGGCCAGCGTACGGCCGCGCATGAACGCGATCGGTGCGATCTCGATCTCACCGCTGGCGATGCGCCGCTCCACCTGCTCGGCAGGCAGGCAGTCGTAGAGCGCGTCGTAGATCGGGCGGAGATAGGGATCGACCTTCTCCTTCATGTCGCCCGGCAGGAAGCCCAGCCGCTCGCCCGCTTCCACCGCGGGGCGCGACAGGATCAGCCGCTGGACGCTGCCGGTAATCAGCTGCGCGACCGCCTGCGCCACCGCCAGATAGGTCTTGCCGGTCCCCGCCGGGCCGAGCGCGAAGATCAGGTCGTTCGAGGCGAGCTCGCGCATGTAATGCGTCTGCGTCACCGAGCGCGGCACGATCGTCTTCTTGCGCGTGCGGATCATGATCGACGGCTTAGGGCCGCTATTGCCGGTCGGCTCGGCGCGGACGATGCCGGTGAACATCGGTTCGGTCGACATGGCGATCACCGCATCGATCAGCCCGCCGTCCACTTCCTCGCCGCGGATCACCCGGCTGTGCAGTTCCTGGAGCACTTCGCGGGCATGGGCCACGGCTTCGGTGCCGCCTTCGATCACCACCCGCTGGCCGCGGGCGTGGATGTACACGCCCAGCCGCTCCTCGAGCATCAGCAGGTTGGAATCGAACTCTCCGAAGAGCTGCGGCAGGAGCTGGGGCTTGTCGAAGGTCACCTCTACCCGGGAACGTTCGCCGGACTGGGCTGGGACAGGCTTGCGGCTCATGCGGTCCTTTCGATGTTGGCGCGGGGCGCGGGGATCACGCGGCCCCGAAGGGGCAAACCTTGGCATCGTGCGGAGGTTCCTTGGCGCATGTCGGGAAACAAGATGGCAGACGCGGGCGCGGCTGCACAGGGGGCAGATCGCGTCCCCCGCGTTATCGCGCAGGTGTGTGACGCGGGTGCGACACCGCGCATCGTCCGCGCCCGCGCGGCCCAATTGCCCCGCACGTGCCGAAACGGGATCAGCGCGCGCCATCGCCGGCTTGGAAGCGCGCTGGCGAGCGGCTAATCGCGCCGTCACACACCAGTAACAATCTAGGTCCGCGATGAAGTATCTGCTTCGGGGCGCGTTCGCATGCGCGCTTTTGTTGTACGCCGGTTCGGCGCTGGCAGTCCCGCCGAGCGTGCCGCTCGAATCGGGACAGCGCTGAGACGCAATCCCGCGAGAGTGAGACGAATTCCCGCAACGCCGCGGTCGAGCCCGAACCGCACGATCGCTAGAAGATCCCTAACATTCGTTGCGAAGGAAAAGAACAATGAAGTCCGCATTCGTTGCCATTGCCGCTGCCCTGCTCGCCACCACCGGCGTAGCGCAGGCTGCGCCGATCCTCGACACCGGCGCCGGCACCACGAGCGTCTCGAGCGCGATGTCGATCACCAATACGCGCAGCCTCGCAGGCTATTTCAGCCTCGACAAGGCCGTTACCGTCGACGGCATCTATGGCTGGATCGGCGGCGACGAAGGCGCGCGCCTCACCGCCAACATCTACAGCGAGATCGATTTTGTGCCGGCGAATCTGCTGTACTCGGTAGACTTCGTGAACCGCGGCAGCGTCGACTGGCAGGGCGCCGATTCGCTGAAGTGGACCCTGGGCGCAGGCTCCTATTTCGTCGTCTTCTCGGCAACCGACGAGTCGAAGAGCTACATGCCCGGCGGCGCGTCGAACCCGCTGGTCGCCTATCTCCACGGCAGCGAAGGCAATTGGCGCCGCCTGCGCGAGCAGAATCTCGGCATCCGCCTCACCGGCACCACCGGCGGCGCGGTGCCCGAGCCGGCCGCCTGGGCGATGCTGATCGGCGGCTTCGGCCTTGCCGGCGGCGCGATCCGCACCCGCCGCAAGCGCCCCGCAGCGCTGGCCTGAGACCCCGATCGGGCCGGGACCGCGACGCCGGTCCCCGCTAGAGGGCGATCATCAGATTGAGCGCGCCGTATTTCGTCCAGCGCCCCGGCGGGGCGTTCGGCGCATCGCGCAGGAAGCGGCCCTTGGCGAGCAGCACGGCATCGGCCTCCAGCCGCACTGCCTTGCTCAGCCGGTAGCGCACCCGCCCGTCGAGCTGGTGTCCGGCAAAGTCGCCGGAGCGCCCGATCGCATCGCGCACGCCGGTGCTGGAGAAACTGTCGGTGCGCGCCGCCAGCCACATCGGTCGGTAGCTCAGCATCAACTCGGTCCGCGCATCGGGCGCCGCCTCGGCCTGAAGCGACGGCGCGACGACATTGCTGCGCGCGATAGCGTTGTAGAGCCCTGCCGGCGCCAGATCGGCGCGGCGCATGCCGAACAGCGTGTCGAAGCGACCATAGCGCCCGCCGGGTGCGTCGCCGCTCGCATAGTCGAACTCGGCCATCAGGCGCGGTTTCCAATCGCCCTTCCAGCTATAGCCGACCCGCCCATGGACGAACCACGCCCGCACCGATTGGCGCGCGGCACCCGCCACCAGGCTCACCGATTGCGAGCCGGTCTGGCCGATCGCCTCGACTTCATAGTCGAGTCCGGCCGGCGCTGGATCGCGCACGATGCGGATGGCGGCGGTGTCTAGGGATCGATCCCGCGTTGGGCGACCGGGGGTGTCGTGCTCCCCGAGGTGGAAGTAACTCGTCTCGACCAGCGCCTGGCCGATGGTGCGCGCGCGACTGATCAGCCCGCCCCAGAGCACCAGCGCCGAGCCCTCGCGATCAATCGCCGGCGCGTTCGACAGCAGCGAATCGAGATCGTCGGGCCGCCGGCGCTGCGGCATGGTGTAGATCGCGGTCGCCGCCCAGCGCCCGCTGCTCCAGTCGGCCCGCACGCCGGTATAGCCGTTGGTGGTGTTGCGATAATCGTCGGCCGCGACCAGCCGCCGAGAGCCCAGGTTGAGCATGAAGCGCCCGGCCTGCAGCTTTAGCTTCGATCCGCGCCCCAGAGCCGCGCCGAGATCGAGCTGCACATAGGCCTGCACCGGCTCCAGCGTGTTGACCTCGCCCGTCGTCACCGGCGAACCGCGGTTGCCGTTATAGATGCGACTGTCCCACAATTCGCCGACGACGCTCACCGGGCCGTGCTGGTAGCGCGCGAGCAGCGTCGTACGGAAATTGACGAGCTGGTCGCTCTCGTTGAAGCCGGCCCGCGCCTGCCCGTCGATCGCCTCGTAGCGGACGCGCTCGCTGGCAGCGAAGGTCAGGCCTTCGCTGGAGGGCGGCAGCATGCCCTGCGCGTTGGCGGCACGTGCCGCCCCGCATGCCAGCATCGCGAACGCCCCCACGCGCCTGAACATTCTGATTCCCCCGGATCCGAGACAGCACCCCTAGGCCAGATCGGCGCGGCGGGTCATCCCGAAACCGTGAGCAGCTCCCGCCCGGCCAGCGAATTGGGGCCGGCGCTGACCAGTTCGACCTCGATCAGGTCGCCGATCCTGGCGTTCGTCTCCAAGTGCACCGACTGCAGCCAGGGCGACTTGCCGATCAGCTGGCCGGGACGGCGCCCCACCCGTTCGATCAACACCGCGCAGCGCTTGCCCACACTGGCCTCGTTGAACGCCTGCGAATGGCGGCCGAGCGCCGCCTGAAGCCGCTGGAGCCGCTCGTCGGCCACCGCCTCCGGCAGATACTGGTCGACCAGATCAGCCGCCGGGGTGCCCGGGCGCGGCGAATATTTGAAGCTGAAGCACTGGGCGTAGCCCACCGCATCGACCAGCTGCAGCGTTTCCTCGAACTCGGCCTCGGTCTCGCCGGGGAAAGCGACGATGAAGTCGCCCGACAGCGCGATGTCCGGCCGCGCGGCCCGAACGCGCTCGATGATGCGGAGATAGGAATCGCGCGTGTGGCTGCGGTTCATCGCCTTGAGGATGCGGTCGCTGCCCGCCTGCACGGGCAGGTGCAGGAACGGCATCAGCTTGGGCACCGAGGCATGCGCCTCGATCAGCCCTTCGGCCATGTCGTTCGGATGGCTGGTGGTATAGCGAATCCGTGCCAGCCCCTCGATCCGGTCGAGCGCCACGATAAGATCGTGCAGCCCTCGGCCGTCGTCATCGCCCCAAGCGTTGACGTTCTGGCCGAGCAGCGTGATCTCGCGCGCGCCAGCATCGACCAGCGCCTTGGCCTCATCGACGATCGACGCGTAGGGCCGGCTCACTTCGGCGCCACGGGTATAGGGCACCACGCAATAGGTGCAGAACTTGTCGCACCCCTCCTGCACGGTGAGGAACGCGCTTGCGCCCACCTTGCGGCGGGTGGGCAGCTTGCCGAACTTGCTGGCGATCGGCATGTCGGTGTCGAGGCCGAGCTCGCCCTTGGCGGCCTTGTCCACCAGCGCCGGGAGGTTGTGATAGGCCTGCGGGCCGACCACCACGTCCACCTTGGCGCGGCGGGCGATCTCCTCGCCCTCGGCCTGCGCGACGCAGCCGGCGACCGCAATCATCGGCTTGCCCGCCTCGCGCAGCTTGAGCCGGCCGATCTCCGAATAGACCTTTTCGGTCGCCCTTTCGCGGATGTGACAGGTGTTGAGGACGACGAGGTCGGCCTGGTCGGCTTCCGCGGCGACGAGGCCCTGGGCGGCCATCAGCTCGCCCATGCGCTCGCCGTCATAGACGTTCATCTGGCAGCCGTACGACTTGACGTGATAGGTCTTGGGGGTGGTCATGATCGGCGCGCCTATACGCGGGAAAGGCGGCGAAAAACAGGCCTTGCCCGCGTTTGCGAAAGGACCGCGCTACCACCGTCATCCCGGCTTTCGGCGGGATGACGGCTTATGAGGACGGCGCAGACGCACCCTGCACCGGCGCCTTGTAGCCGATCGGATCGTCGGCGAAGCGGAACGGCCGCAGCGGATGCCCGAGCGTGCGGACCATCGCTTGCTCGATCCGCCGCCGGCTCTCTGCCGCGATCGCCTTGCGGCCGGGGAAGTCGCGCGGGTCGAACGGTTCGAGGAAATGCACCCGCAGCCGGAAGCGCTGCTTGCGCGCCAGCACGCGCTTGGCGTTGTTGAGGCCGCGCTCCTGCCCGATCCAGGCGATGTCCTCGCCCGCCGCGCCGTAATCGAGCATCACCGGCTGCACCATCACCCCCGGCGGCGGCGGCTCCAGCACGCGCAGCATCGGCGTCTTGAACGGCAGCAGCGACTTGCCGTCGGTCGTCGTGCCCTCGGGGAAGATGGTGACCGCCCAGGTCTCGGCCAGCGCCTCGCGCAGCTGGTTGATCTGCTCGGCGACACCCATACGGTTCTCGCGCTTCACGTACACGGTGCGGTTGAGGCTCGCGAGCCAGCCGACCAGCGGCGAGGCGCCGATCTCCGCCTTGGCGACGAACGCCGTGCCGCTCGCCCCGCCGAGCGCGAGGATGTCGATCCAGCTGAGATGGTTGGAGACGTAGAACACGTCGCGTTTCAGCGGCGTGCCGACACGCTTCACCTTGGCGCCGGCGATCCGCGCCGCGCTCGCCAGGAACAGCCGCGGCCAAGGGGAGGGCAGCCGCACCAGTCGAAACAGATAGTGGAGCGGCACGTGCACCAGCAGCGCCAGCGCCAACCGCGCGATGCGGAACCACAGGCGCACCTGCTCCGCCCCGGTCAGCCGGGTCGACAGTCCCTGGGTCGCTTCCTCGCGGCGGCGCCGGGCGCGCTCAGTTCTTGCGCTCGAGCGCAACCCCGTAGAGTTCCATGCGGTGGTCGACGAGACGGAAGCCGAGGCGCTCGGCAATCTGCTTCTGCAGCAGCTCCAGCTCGGGATCGACGAACTCGATCACCTTGCCGCTCTCGACGTCGATCAGGTGATCGTGATGCGCCTCGGGCGCCGGCTCGTAGCGCGCGCGACCGTCGCCGAAGTCATGACGGTCGAGAATGCCGGCCTCTTCGAACAGCCGCACCGTGCGATAGACGGTGGCGATCGAGATGCCGGGATCGATCGCGGCAGCGCGCTCATAGACCTTTTCCACATCGGGATGGTCGTCGGCGTCGGAAAGCACGCGCGCGATCACCTTGCGCTGTTCGGTGATGCGCAGGCCCTTTTCGTGGCAGAGCGCTTCGAGATCAATCTTGCGAACCATGACACCGCTGTAGCGCCATTGACGTCATCGGAAAAGGGCAAGCGGCTCGCTCATGCTGATCGAGCAGATGCGAAAACGCCGGCCGCGGACGGGGTCCGGGCCGGCGCTTCAAGCCTTGTCCTTGGGGACGTTGGCTCAGCGGGTCTTGCGACGCTTGGTGCCGAGGCCGATCTTCTTCGCCAGGCTGCGGCGCTGCTCGGCATAGTTGGGGGCGACCATCGGATAGTCGGCCGGCAGGTTCCACTTGGCGCGATACTGTTCCGGGGTCATCTGATAGTGGGTCATCAGGTGACGCTTCAGCATCTTCAGCTTCTTACCGTCTTCGAGGCAGACGATATAGTCGGGCTTCACCGAAGCGCGCACCGAAACCGCCGGCTCCTGCTTCACTTCCGGCTCCGGCTGCACGGTGCCTAGACCGGTGAGCGCGCCGTGCACGTTCTGGATGAGCTGCGGCAGGTCCGACACGGCGACGCTGTTGTTGCTGACATGCGCAGCGACAATATCGGCGGTCAGCGCGATCAGGGTTTCCTGAATTTCAGATGAAGCTTCCATGATATTCCTTTCGACCCGTTCATGGCGACTATTCTGGATGTCGCCTGCAGCGTCCTATCGTGCGAAGCTTCGTGATTGGCAAGAGATCAACGTCGCAATGGTTGTAATTTTTACGCTAGCGGACGTGCCAAAGTGAGAGCATCGAGAGCCAGACCGCTAGTACCGCGATAATAGCCGCGTCGTTCGCCGATCTTCTCGAAACCCTCACGGTGATAGAGGTGGATCGCTTCATTGCCTGCGCGGACTTCGAGATGGAGCTTGGTCGCACCGCGATTGCGCGACTCCGCGATCACCGCGCGCAACAACGCTCCACCCACGCCAAGTCCCCGCGCCCCGGGACTGGTCGCCAGCAACAACAGTTCGGCCTCGTCGAGCATCGCCCGCGCCATCGCGAAGCCGACGTCGCGCCCCCCGATGCTCGCGACGACGAGCCACACGCCCGAAAGCGCCATCATCCCCACGCATTGCGACTGGGTCCAGGCCTCGCCGAATTCGGGATCGAAGGCCGACTGCATGATCCGGTTGACCGAGATCAGGTCGTGCACCCCTCCCTCCCGCAGTTCGATCGCGTGCGGCGCGGCGCTCATGCGAGGCCCCGCTCGGCGAGCGTCTTGGCATCGGGACCGCGGCCATAGAGCGGGCGCGGCGGCAGCGTGGCGAAGTCGGGCGGCAGCAGCACCGCGTCCGCCGCACGGGGCAGTACCTCGCGCAGGTCCAGCCCGTCGGCCAGCGCAGCGAGACGACGGATCCCGCTGCCGAACGCTGGGCGGCCGTCGAGCGCGGCGAACGCGGCCTCGGGCTGCAGCGAGGCGAGCGGCGCGGTGTCGATCAGCGGTGTCGCGAAATGCTGTACGAATACTTCGCCGTGGCCGCCTTCGAGCACCACCGACAGCCGGTCCAGCGCGGGATCGCCGGCGAACCCGGCGGCGGCGATCAGGGCGAGCGAGGAATAGCCGTGCACCGGCACGCCCCAGCCGATTGCGAGGCCCCGCGCGGCGGCGAGCCCCACGCGCACCCCGGTGAAGCTGCCGGGACCGACATCGACCAGGATCGCATCGGCGCGGCCGCCGCCGGGCAGTTCGCCGATCATCGGGATCAGCCGCTCGGCATGGCCGCGGCCGACCAGTTCGTGCCGCTCGGCAAGAACGACACCATCCGCCAGCAAGGCCACCGAACAGGCGGCAGTGGCGGTTTCGATCACGAGCAGTCGCGGGGCTTCAGCCATCGCCCCGCGCTAGCCAAAGAATTGGGTGCAGGTCAAATCACCCGGTTGAACTTGTCGAACGCCGGACGCGGCAGTCGCGCATGGACGCTCGACGGATCGCCGACGCCCAGCGTCGAGATGAAGTTCGACTTCACGCCCGGCTGGTCGGCGAAGAAGGCTTCGTCGACCTTGGCATTGTCGAATCCCGACATCGGGCCGGTGTCGAAGCCCAGCGCGCGCGCGGCGATGATGAAATAGGCGCCCTGCAGCGACGAGTTGCGGAAGGCGTGCGGCTGGCGCGACTCTTCGGTCGGGAACCAGTTCTTTGCTTCCGGCGCATGCGGGAAGAATTCGGGCAGATATTCGGTGAAGTTCACGTCATAACCGATGATCACGCTGGCCGGCGCCTTGCGGATCTTCTCGGCATTGCTGCCGCTCGACAGGCTGGCGAGCTTGTCCTTGGCTTCCTGGCTCGTCACCCACACGAACCGCGCCGACTGCTGGTTCATCGACGTCGGACCCATCTTGAGCAGGTCGTAGATCGCCTCGATATCGGCATGGGTCACCGGCGTATCGGTGTAACCGTTGAAGCTCCGCGCAGTGCGGAAGATCGTATCGAGGGCGACGTCGTTCAGCGGCTGGCCCATGGCCTGCGGTCCTTTCGTGCTGGAGAGGCGGGAAGCGGGTGCGCGATCAGATCGCGCGCACCTCGGTGACTTCGGGGACGTAATACTTCAGCAGTTGCTCAATGCCGTTCTTCAGCGTCGCGGTGGACGAAGGGCAGCCCGAGCAGGCGCCCTGCATCTGGAGGAACACCTTGCCCTCGTTGAACCCGCGATAGACGATGTCGCCGCCGTCATTGGCGACCGCAGGGCGGATGCGCGTGTCGATCAGCTCGCGGATCTGCGCGACGATGTCGGCGTCCTCGGGGTTGTCGCCGAAATCGGCGCTCTCCGGCGGTACGCTGAAGCCGGCTGCCGAGCCTTGCAGGAAGAGCGGCATGTTGGCCGAGAAATGATCGAGCAGGATGCCGAGCACGTCGGGCTTGAGGCTCAGCCACTCGACGCCCGGCGCGGCGGTCACCGAGATGAAGTCGCGGCCGAAGAACACGCCGGTAACGTCCCCCAGCGAGAACAGCGCGGTGGCGAGCGGCGAGGCCTCCGCCTCTTCGGGGCTCGCGAAGTCGCGGGTGCCCGCCTCCATCACGATCCTGCCGGGCAGGAACTTGAGCGTGGCGGGATTCGGTGTTGCTTCGGTCTCGATCAGCATGCCGCCCACATGGGCGCGTCCTTGCGCCGGATCAAGCGGCGCGCGGGAAACCCTGTGTTGCCGGCGCTGAAGTTCCGCTCAGGCGTCGGGGTCGGCGGGATAGACCTTGCCGACATGCGGCTCGCCGCGGGTCGCCGCCAGGCGCTCCTGGCGGTGGCGTTCACGGTAGCGTTCGCGGTCTTCGTCGGTACGCTCGTCATAGCAGGCGGCGCAGCTCACCCCCGCCTCATAGCGCGGCGAGCGGCGGTCGTCGGCGCTGACCGGGCGGCGGCAGGCATGGCAGAGTTTGTAACTACCGGGCGCCAGGCCGTGGCCCACCGTCACCCGCTGGTCGAACACGAAGCATTCGCCGTCCCACAGGCTCTGCGCCTCGGGCACCTTCTCCAGATAGTTGAGGATGCCGCCCTTGAGGTGGAACACATCCTCGATGCCCTCGGACTTGAGGAATGCGGTCGACTTTTCGCAGCGGATGCCGCCGGTGCAGAACATCGCGACCTTGGGCGGCGTCTCGCCCTTGCCCAGCAGGTCCTCGCGGTGCGCGCGGAACCAGTCTGGGAAGTCGCGGAAGCTCTTGGTGTGCGGGTCGATCGCGCCGCGGAAGGTACCGGCGGCAACCTCGTAATCGTTGCGCGTGTCGATCAGAATCGTGTTCGGATCGGCGATCAGGGCGTTCCAGTCCTCGGGCGCGACATAGGTGCCGACGCTGGCGAGCGGATCGATGTCCGGCTGGCCCATCGTCACGATCTCGCGCTTGAGGCGCACCTTCATCCGGTAAAAGGGCTGCTCGGCGGCGCGGGAATATTTCACATCGGCCTCAGCACAACCCGGCAGCGCACGGACGTGCGCGACGACAGCGGCGATGGCGTCGTCGCTGCCCGCGATCGTGCCGTTGATCCCCTCGCGGGCGAGCAGCAGCGTGCCCTTCACGCCCCGCGCGCAGCAGAGCTTGGCCAGCGGCCCCTGCAGCGCCGCCGGATCGTCGAATCGAGTGAATTGGTAGAGCGCCGCCACGCAGATCGGCAGCGCGGCAGTGTCCGCAGCTTCAGTCATTTCGGCGGATCTACTCCAGCCGGCGCAATTAGACCATGAAGCTTTCGCCGCAGCCGCAGGTGCCCTTGGCATTGGGGTTGGTGAACACGAAGCCGGCGGTGAAATCGTCCTCCACCCAGTCCATCGTCGAGCCGATCAGGTAGAGCACCGAGGCGCCGTCGACGAAGAAGGTGCCGCCGGGCGTCTCGATCTTTTCGTCCAGCGGCTTGGCCTCCGCGACATAATCCACCGAGTAAGCGAGCCCCGAGCAGCCGCGCCGTGGGGTGGAGAGCTTGACGCCGACCGTGCCTTCCGGCGCCTTCGCCATCAACGCGGCGATGCGCGCCTCGGCGGCGGGGGTGAGGAGCAGCGCGGCGGGGCGCTGGCGGGAAGTGGTCGCGGTGGTCATCGTCTGTCTTCTAACCTTCTTCCCCTCCCGCGTGCGGGAGGGGACCGAGGGGTGGGCGCCCGCTCTCCGCGAGCGCTCCGGATATTGGGTGCCGGGGGCCCACCCCCAACCCCCTCCCGCACGCGGGAGGGGGCTAGAATTACAGCATCCCCAGTTCCAGCTTGGCCTCGTCGCTCATCTTCTGCGGGTCCCAGGGCGGATCCCAGACGAGATTGACGTCGGCCGTCGCGATGCCCGGCACCGCGCTCACGCGAAGCTCGACCTCGCCCGGCATCGATTCCGCCACCGGACAATGCGGCGTGGTCAACGTCATGGTGATCGCGGCATGGCCATTGGCGGTGATGTCGACGCCGTAGATCAGCCCGAGGTCGTAGAGATTGACCGGGATTTCCGGGTCGTAGATCTCCTTGAGCGCATCGATCACTGCCTCGTACAGCGGCCCACCTGGCTCGCCGGCGCCAGGCTCGACGGGCTTCTGCGAGAGGAAACCGGAGAGATAGTCGCGCTGCCGCTCGGCGGCGGGCTCGGCGACGGCCTCGTCGACGCGCGCCTTGGGCGGTGCCTCGACGGCCTCGACCTCTTCCACCACGATCCTGCGTTCTTCGTTCATCCGAAGATCCTCGTCACTCGTTCGATACCCTTGACGAGCGCGGCGACGTCCGCCGGCCCGTTATACACGCCGAAGCTCGCCCGCGCGGTGGCGGGAACCTCCAGCAACTCCATCAGCGGCTGCGCGCAGTGATGCCCGGCGCGGATCGCAACATTGCCCTCGTCGAGGATCGTCGCGACGTCGTGCGGATGCACGCCCTCCACCGCGAAGCTGACGATGCCGGCGCTGTCGGCCGGCCCGTACAGCCGCACGCTGTTGATGCCCGCGAGCGCGGCGCGCGTCTCGGTGACCAGCGCGGTCTCGTGCGCATGAATGCGGTCCATCCCGATGCCGTCGACATAATCGATCGCCGCATGCAGTCCGACTACGCCGACGATATGCGGAGTCCCCGCCTCGAAGCGGCCCGGCGGCGGGGCGTAGGTGGTCTTGGCGAAGCTGACGCGATCAATCATCGATCCGCCGCCCTGATAAGGGGGCATGGCGTCGAGCAGGTCGTAGCGCCCCCACAGCACGCCGATGCCGGTCGGGCCGTAGAGCTTGTGGCCGGAGAAGACGTAGAAGTCACAGCCGAGCTCGGCGACGTTCACCGGCAGCCGGGCGACCGCCTGACAGCCGTCGATCAGGATCTTGGCGCCGACGCCGTGCGCCAGTTCGGTCGCGCGGCGGACATCGAGCACCGAGCCGAGCACGTTCGAGACATGGGCGAGCGCGACCAGCTTGTGCCGGTCGGTCAGCATCGCAGCCATCGCGTCGAGGTTGATGCGGTGATCTTCGGTGAGCGGCACCACGTCGATTTGCGCGCCGATCTTCTCGGCGGCCATCTGCCACGGCACGATGTTCGAATGATGCTCCAGCGCCGAAAGCAGAATGCGATCGCCTGCCTTGAGCTGGGTGGCGGCGTAGCACTGGGCGACGAGGTTGATCCCCTCGGTCGCGCCGCGGACGAATACGACTTCCTCGGACTTCCCGCCGATGAACTTCGCCACCCGCGCGCGCGCCGCCTCGAAGGCGAGCGTCATGTCGGCCGAGCGCTGGTACACGCCGCGATGCACGGTGGCATAGGTCTCGCCATAGCCGCGCGCGATCGCGTCGAGCACTGGGCGGGGCTTTTGCGAGGTCGCGGCGGTGTCGAGATAGGCCCAGCCGGCGGGGATCGCAGGGAAGTCCGCGAGGACATCGAGCGGGGCGGCGGTGGTCAGCACGCTCACAGCGCCGCCTCCAGCCAAGCCGCCGCATCCGCCGCGAAGACATCGCGCACCGACTCCTCGCCGATCCGCGCCAGCGCATCCGCGACGAAGGCGTGGGTCAGCAGCGCCTTGGCCTGCGGTTCCTCGATGCCCCGGCTCTGCAGGTAGAAGAGCGCGTTGCGATCGAGCTCGCCGACGGTGGCGCCATGCGCGCACTTCACGTCGTCCGCGAAGATTTCGAGTTCGGGCTTGAGGTTCACCGTCGCGGTACGCTGGAGCAGCAACCCGCGCAGCGACTGTTCGCCGTCCGTCTGCTGCGCGCCGCGCGCGACTTCCACCCGCGCGGCGAGGCTCGCCACCGACTGGTCGGCCGCGACCGCGCGCCAGATCTGGCGCGATGTGCCTTCGATCTGCTCGTGGCGCACCGCGACCGCGGCTTCCTGCCGCTGCGTGCCGCTGGTGAGCAGCGCGCCGCCCATTTCGGCAAAGGCGCCCTTGCCGGTGAGCGTCAGCGCGCCGTCGATCCGGCTGCCCATGCCGCCGGCGCCGAGGAAGATCGACACGAGGCTCGCCGCCTCGCCGATCTCCGCCTCGTCGCGGATCGAGACGAACCCGCCGGTCTGCACCAGCCGTACCGAGCGCATCAACCGCGCACCCTTGCCGAGCGCGATCGCGGTCAACCGGTTCGCCCAGCCGGTGCCGGCGAAGGTCTCGACCACCGATGCGACGGCGTCGTCGGCCAGCAGGATGCGCGCGGGCACATGATTCTCGCCGCCGGTGCCGATGTGGACGATCTGGATGCAGGTCGCGGCATGCTCGGGGCCGAGGTGCAGCGCCCAGCCCTCGCCGATCGCCAGGCTGCCGAGCGGATGGTCCGTCGCGGCGATCTGGCGGGTGACTTCCACGGGACCCGGGCGGCTATGCGCGGGCTGGAACACGCCGTCGATAAAGCACAGCCGCGGGCCGTCGATGTCGAGGAACAGGCTTGCCGGATCGACACCCGCCGGTGCCTGCGGACTCTCGGCCGCGGCGCGCAGTGTGTCCATGTCGGACCAGCGCCATGCCTCCGCCTTCTTCGTGGGAAGATCGAGCATTGTCACGCCGCCAGCGCTCCGTAGCCTTCGCGCTCCAGCTCCAGCGCGAGTTCGGGGCCGCCCGAGCGGACGATCCGGCCGGCTGCGAGCACATGGACGAAGTCCGGCTGCACATAATCGAGCAGGCGCTGATAATGGGTAATCAGCAGCACCGCCTTGTCGGGCGCGCGCATGATGCGGTTGATGCCCTCGCCCACCGCCTTCAGCGCGTCGATGTCGAGGCCGCTGTCGGTCTCGTCGAGAATCGCGAGCTTGGGGTTGAGGATCCCCATCTGCACCATCTCGTTGCGCTTCTTCTCGCCGCCCGAGAAGCCGACGTTCACCGGTCGCTTGAGCATCTCTGCGTCCATGCCGAGCGCTGCCGCCTGGGCGCGCGCCAGCTTGAGGAACTCGGCACCCGAGAGCGGCGCCTCGCCGCGGTTGCGGCGCTGGGCGTTGGCCGCCTCGCGCAGGAACTGGACGTTGGACACGCCGGGGATCTCGACGGGATACTGGAAGCCGAGGAAGAGGCCGGCAGCGGCACGTTCGTGGGGCTCCAATTCCAGCAGATCCTGCCCGTCGAAGGTGACGCTGCCGCTGGTCGCTTCATAGCCGTTACGGCCACCGAGGACATAGCCCAGCGTCGACTTGCCGGCGCCGTTCGGCCCCATGATCGCGTGCACTTCGCCCGCGTTCAGCGACAGGGTCAGGCCCTTGAGGATTTCCTTGCCGTCGACTTCGGCGTGCAGGTTCTGGATGTTCAGCATGGGGTTCAGATCGCCACGGTCACGAGAGAGAGGGTCTTGGGCTTGGCGCCCGCGTCATAGGCATCGACCAGGGAGCCATCGGGCAGCTTCCACATGATCTTGTACTGTTTGGGCGCGGTGACGCTGGCCTTGATGTCGGCTTCGATCGCGTCGAGCACCGGGGTCAGCTTGTGCCACGCGCTCGGCTGATAGGGCCGATCGTTGAGCAGCAGGCGGCCGGCCTGGAAATCGGAATCGAGAAAGTCGCGGCACTGCTTGATCGCACCCGCGACCTTGGCCGAGCGCGCACCCGCGTCCGCCGGCGCGGTGCCGATCGCGCGGACGATGCAGCGCGCATGGTTGGTCGCCGCACCGAACTGCGCCGCGCTGTCGATCGCGACGCCGCCCTGGAGGGCGAAGGCTGCGGCAAGAAGGGCGTTCAACATGCACGATACTCCTGCGGGCCCGGAACGCGGCCCTGCGTCGTCGATACGTCAGCCGACATGAGCGCAGGCTGAGCGGAGGCAGCGGGGCGGATCACCCGACCGAACCTTCGAGCGAGATGCCGAGCAGCTTCTGCGCCTCCACCGCGAACTCCATCGGCAGCTGCTGCAGCACCTCGCGCGCGAAGCCGTTGACGATCAGCGCCACCGCCGCTTCCTGGTCCAGCCCGCGCTGGAGCGCATAGAACAGCTGGTCGTCGCTGATCTTGCTGGTCGTCGCCTCATGCTCGATCTGCGCGCTCGGGTTCTTCACCTCGATATACGGCACGGTATGCGCACCGCACTGGTCGCCGAGCAGCAGCGAATCGCACTGGGTGAAGTTGCGGACATTCTCCGCGCTCGCCGCCACGCGGACCAGCCCGCGATAGGTGTTGTCGCTGCGACCGGCTGAGATGCCCTTCGACACGATGGTCGAGCGGCTGCCCTTGCCGAGATGGATCATCTTGGTGCCGGTATCGGCCTGCTGGCGATTGTTGGTCACCGCCACCGAATAGAATTCGCCGACCGAGTTCTCGCCCGCGAGCACGCAGCTCGGATACTTCCAGGTGATCGCCGAGCCGGTCTCGACCTGGGTCCAGCTCACCTTGGAGTTGCGGCCCTGGCACAGCGCGCGCTTGGTGACGAAATTGTAGATGCCGCCCTTGCCGTTCTCGTCGCCCGGATACCAGTTCTGAACCGTGGAGTATTTGATCTCGGCATCGTCGAGCGCGACCAGCTCCACCACCGCGGCATGCAGCTGGTTCTCGTCGCGCATCGGCGCGGTGCAGCCTTCGAGATAGGAGACGTACGCGCCCTTGTCGGCGACGATCAGCGTGCGCTCGAACTGGCCGGTATTCTCCGCATTGATGCGGAAATAGGTGGAGAGCTCCATCGGGCAGCGCACGCCCTCCGGCACATAGACGAAGGTGCCGTCGGAGAAGACCGCGCTGTTGAGCGTGGCGAAATAATTGTCGCGCTGCGGCACCACCTTGCCGAGCCACTTCTGGACCAGCTCGGGATATTCGCGGATCGCCTCGCTGATCGAGAGGAAGATCACGCCCGCCGCCTTCAGCTCGGCGCGGAAGGTCGTGGCGACCGACACCGAGTCGAACACCGCGTCGACGGCGATCTTGCGCGCGCCCTCGACGCCGGCGAGCACCTTCTGCTCCTCGATCGGGATGCCGAGCTTCTCATAGGTCCGGCGGATTTCCGGATCGAGCTCGTCGAGGCTGGTGATCGTCTTCTTCTGCTTCGGCTCGGCGTAATAATACGCGTCCTGATAGTCGATCGGCGGCACATCGAGCTTGGCCCAGTCCGGCGCCTCCAGCGTCTGCCACAGGCGGAAGGCCTTCAAGCGCCAGTCGAGCATCCATTCGGGCTCGTTCTTCTTCGCCGAGATGTAGCGGACGGTATCCTCGCTCAGCCCCTTGGGCGCGAACTCCTGTTCGACGTCGGAGGCGAAGCCCCATTCATACTTCTTGTTCGCGGCGGCGAGCGCCTCGGCATTCTTGGTGGCCATCAGAAAGATACCTGGCTTTCCCCGGCGAGCACCGGAGAAGGAGAAGAAAGGTCGGAAGCGGAAGGCGCGTGCCCATGCACCGGTGCGGCGAGCCCCGCAAGCGCCGGGGGATTGCTGAGGCTGGCGAGGCTGACCTGGGCGAGCGCTGAGCGCACCGCGCCGCTCACCACACCCCAATGCGGCTTCACCCGGCAGTTGCCCTCGACGGCGCAATCATGCCGCGCCGAGTCGACGCACACGGTCAGCGCGATCGGCCCCTCGATCGCCTCAACGATCTCGGCAAGGCTGATCGCCGCGGGCGGGCGGGCGAGCCGGAAGCCGCCGCCGGTGCCGCGCGCGCTTTCGATCAGGCCGGCGGCGGAAAGCTTGCTCACCAGCTTCTGTACGGTCGGCAGCGGCAGGCCGGTCTCGCTCGCCAGCAGCGTCGCGTTGAGCCGGCACGACGCACCGCAGTGGCGCGCAGCAGCGGCCAGCATCACCACGGCATAGTCGGCAAGGCTCGAAAGACGCATCGACTCCCAATCGGACAAAGTTGATCCGATTGGGCATGTGGGCCTAGCGACCGCTGAGGTCAACTGTCTCGGGGATCACATCGGGGAGAAAGTGGAACTTCTCGTGCTCGAGCGTCGCGGCAAGCACCGGATCGATGCCGTCGCGCAGCGAGCCCGGGGTCTGGCCGGTGAAATGCTTGATCTCGTTGATCATGTGCGACTGGTCGGCGAACGGCGCCATCACCTCGGCGAGCGGCGCGCCCTGGTGGATGCGCATCGCCGCGCCGATCGCGCGGAACTTGCGCCGCAGATGGTTGGGGGGCCCGGCATAATATTCCTTGCACAGCCGCTGGACCTGGCGCTGCCCCATGCCGGTCTCGGCTTCCATCGCGTCGTACAGCGCATCGATCGTCGGATCGCCCGATGCCGCCCATTCGCGGACGATGCGGAGAAAGGCGATATGCGCCTTGGGGACGCGTCGGGCGGCATCGATCCGCCGCAGCAGGAAGGGCTCGACCGCGACCACCATCTCCTCCAGCGTGTCGAGGTCGCGGAGCTGCGCGTGCAGCGCGTGGACCTCCGCCCCGAAGATCTCGCCGCCATCCACCAGCCGATCGGCCACTTGGTCCGCCGGACGGCCGACCAACGTGCGCCAGCCGATGCCGCGCAGGGAGATGCCAAAACAGCGGAAGGGCCCCTCGATTCGATAGGTCCAGTGCGCGGTGCCGGGGCCGTTGACCATGACCGGCAGCGTTGTCTCGTTGTGCTCGTCGGGGAAGCGGACGGTGCCCTGCCCCTCCAGGCAGAAGCGCCATTGGCCGAGATCGACGCGCTCGACGCCCTCGATGCACGGTGCGTCGATATAAGCGAGATAAAAGCTCTCGACATGCGGTATCAGCCGCCCGCCGGACGGTTGAAAGCGAATGTCGAAAGGCGGGCGTGCCCCGGCGCTGGTGCGCGCGGCAATTGCAACCTGGCCCTCTTCGGTGCCACGCATGCGAAGCTGTTCCCCTGTGCTTCGGTTCGTCGCACAGCTGGAGCATGGCTGCGCAAAAAGCGCAACGGAAAAGAGGCCCGGCCGGTTGCCCGGCCGGGCCCAAAGGAAAGGGTTCCCCCCGTTAAGCGGAACCCCTCGGGTCGCAGGGATGCTCTACCCGATTCGGGACGCCCGGTATTGTACGGAATCGACATTCCAGCCTTTGACGACGTTTGCCTTGCGATGCATGAGCGCTTTCATGGGCAAGATTCTTCGCAAGGCGATCTTTTCGCTCGACGCCGAGCAGGCGCATCGCGCCGCGATTCGCGCGCTCGCTGTCTGGGGAAAGGCGGGCACACCGTTTGCGCGCGGCCCTGAACGCGTACATCCGGTGACGATCGCTGGCGTGACATTTCCGAACGTCGTCGGCGTTGCGGCCGGGCTCGACAAGGATGCCGAGGCGATTGCCGGCCTGTTCGGGCTGGGTTTCGGCGCGGTCGAGGTAGGCACGCTGACCCCGCAGCCGCAGCCGGGCAATCCACGCCCCCGCCTCTTCCGACTCGCCGAAGACGAGGCGGTCATCAACCGCATGGGCTTCAACAATGGCGGCATCGATGCGGCCCTCGCGCGGATCGCCGGGTTGCAATGGGGGCCGGGCGTGCTCGGCATCAACGTCGGCGCCAACAAGGACTCGGCCGATCGGGTCGCCGACTATGCGATCGGCGTCGGCAAGGCAGCGCCGCACGCCGACTATGTCACGATCAACGTCAGCTCGCCCAACACGCCGGGATTGCGCGACCTGCAATCCCGCCCCGCGCTCGATGAGTTGCTGGCGGCGGCGCATGCTGCGCGCGGCAGCACCCCGCTCTTCCTGAAAATCGCGCCCGATCTGGACCGCGCCGGGCTGGAGGGCGTGGTGCGGGCGGCCATCGACAACCATGTCGATGCGCTGATCGTCTCGAACACGACCATCTCGCGTCCGCCGCTCGCGTCGCACCGGGCGCACGAGGCGGGTGGGCTGTCGGGCAAGCCACTCAAGGACCTTGCCCGCGCCAAACTCATCGAAACGCGCGCGATCTCCGCAGGGCAGCTGCCGCTGATTTCGGCGGGCGGCATCGACGGGCCGGACGAGGCGAAGCGCCGCATCGATGCGGGCGCGGTGCTGGTGCAGGTCTATTCGGCATTGGTCTATCACGGGCCCGGTCTGGCACGCAGCATCGCCAGGGCATTCGCCTGACGGTTTGCCTCCGGGGCAAAGCGCGCTACGCCTAGGCCCATGAGAAAAACGGTCGCGCTACTCCTCCTGCTGTTCACGCCGCTGCTTGCCCATGCGCAGGGCATGGTGAGCGCGGCCGATCCGCGTGCGGCGGCAGCGGGCGTCGAAATCCTGCGCGAGGGCGGCAGCGCCACCGATGCGGCGATCGCGACGATGCTGGCGCTGGGCGTGGTCGAGCCGCAGAGCTCGGGGCTCGGCGGCGGCAGCTTCCTGGTGCTGTACGACGCCAAGACCAAGGCGATGACCACGGTGGACGGCCGCGAAACCGCGCCGATGGCGGCCGACGACCATTGGTTCTATGGCGCCGACGGCCAGCCGCTCAGCCATTTCGCCGCGGTGCCGGGCGGGCGCAGCGTCGGCGTGCCGGGAGCCGTCCGGGCAATGGCGCTGGCGCATCGCCAGTCGGGCAAGCTGCCCTGGGCCAGGCTGTTCGCCCCCGCCATCCGCCTTGCCCGCGACGGCTTCGTGCTGAGCCCGCGGATGAACAATTCGCTGACCCAGTTCGCGGGCCATGTCGATCCAGCCTATCGCGCGCTGTTCTTCGGCGCCGACGGCAAGCCGCTGCCGGCGGGCACCACCGTGCGCAACCCGGAGCAGGCCGCGCTGCTCGAGCGCATCGCGAGCCAGGGGCCCGACAGCTTCTATGTCGGTCCGCAAGCGGCCAAGCTGGTAGCCACGGTTAACGGCGCGGCGCGCAATCCCTCGAAGATGACCACCGGCGACCTCGCGGCGTACGATGCCAAGGCCCGGCCGGTGCTGTGCGGGCGCTATCGCGGCTACAAGGTGTGTTCCATGGGCCCGCCCTCCTCGGGCGGCATCACCGTGCTGATGATCCTGGCGCAGCTCGAACGCTTCGATATGACCAAGCTCGGCAAGGACTCGGCCACCGCCTGGCACCTGTTCGCCGAAAGCTCGCGGCTCGCCTATGCCGATCGAGACCTGTATCTCGGCGATCCGGACTTCGTCTCGGTACCGCTGAAGGGCCTGCTCGACCGCCGCTATATTGCCAGCCGCTCGAAATTGATCGACCCCGCCAGGACGATGACCCGCATCGCCGCCGGGACGCCGCCGGGTGCGCCGAAGCGGGTGCTGGCCAAGGTGCAGGAAGTCGCCGGCACCACCGACCTCGCGGTGACCGACGGTGCGGGCAATGTCGTCGAAGTCACCACCACCGTGGAAGGCCCGTTCGGCTCTGGCCTCACTGTCGACGGCATGATCCTCAACAACCAGCTGACCGATTTCGACATCGTGCCGGTGAAGGATGGGTATCTGGTCGCCAACCGGGTCGAAGGCGGAAAGCGCCCGCGCAGCTCGATGGCGCCGACGATCGTGTTCGGCCCCGACGGCAAGGTTCGCCTTGCGGTGGGTGCTGCGGGCGGCTCCACGATCATCGCGCAGGTGGCGAAGGCGATCGTCGGCGTTGTCGACTGGAAGCTCTCCGCGCAGGACGCGATCGGCCTCGGGCTGCTCTATGCGCCGGGCAAGACCGCCACTGCCGAGCAGGGCACCCAGCTCGACGCCATGCTGCCGGCGCTGCGCGCGCTGGGCGAGGACGTCCGCACCGCGCCGATGGGCCTCAAGGCTAATGCGATCGAGCGCGTGCGCGGCCGCTGGGTAGGTGCCGCCGATCCGCGCAGCGAAGGCGTGGCGATGGATCAGAACGGCGCGGTAACGGTTATACAGCGGGTGGGCGCCAGGCCCAACCGCCCGTCGGAATGACGCGGGACGCACGCAGGTAACAGGCGGCGCTCGCTGGGGAGAGAGAATGCGCAAGCTCGAACGTTTCGATAATCTGGTGGCGATGTTCTTCACGCGGGCGGCGGAGAAGGGCGACGCGCCGTTCCTCTGCCACAAGGCCGGGGGCACCTGGCACCCGACCAGCTGGGCCGAGGCGGCGCGGCAGGTGGCGAGCCTCGCCACCGCGCTCAAGGCGCTGGGGCTGAAGCCCGGCGACCGGGTGATGCTCGTCTCCGAGAACCGCCCCGAATTCTGCATCAGCGACCTCGCGGTCATGGCGGCGGGCTGCGTGACCGTGCCCACCTACACCACCAATACCGAGCGCGATCACCAGCACATCCTGGAGAATTCGGGCGCTTGCGCGGTGATCGTCTCCAATACCAAGCTCGCCAAGACGCTGCTGCCGGCGATGCTGCGCTCCTCCGCCGGGCGCATCGTGATCGGCATCGACGACGTCCGCCTGGCGCAGCACGGCAGCCTGGAATTCCACGACTTCCGCGAACTGATCGCCGCGCATTCCACCGACGCCGCCACCGCCGCCGCGCACGCCACGTTCAAGCGCGAGGATCTTGCCTGCATCATCTACACCAGCGGCACCGGCGGATCGCCGCGCGGGGTGATGCAGCATCACGGTGCGATCCTGCATAATTGTCAGGGCTGCACCGCGATCATTTCCGAGGATTTCGGCTGGGCGGACGAGGTGTTCCTCTCCTTCCTCCCCCTTTCCCACGCCTATGAGCATACCGGCGGCCAGTTCTTCCCGATCGCGCTGGGCGGGCAGATCTATTATGCCGAGGGCCTCGAGAAGCTCGCCTCGAACATCGAGGAAGTGCGCCCCACCATCATGGTGGTGGTGCCGCGCCTGTTCGAGGTGCTGCGCACCCGGATCGCCAAGCAAGTGGAGAAGCAGGGCAGCGTCGCCAGCTTCCTGCTCGAAAGGGCCGTGGCGATCGGCGCCCGCAAGGCCGTGGGCAAATCGGGCATCGCCGATGCGCCGATGAACCTGCTGCTCAATGCCACGTTGCGGCCGAAACTCGCCAAGCGTTTCGGGGGGCGGATCAAGGCGCTGGTTTCGGGCGGGGCGCCGCTCAATCCGGAAGTCGGCATCTTCTTCCAGTCGCTAGGCCTCACCTTCCTGCAGGGCTATGGCCAAACCGAAGCCGCTCCGGTAATCTCGTGCAACCGGCCCAAGGCCGGGCTCAAGATGGACACGGTCGGCCCGCCGCTCGACGGCGTAGAGGTGAAGATCGCCGAGGACGGCGAGATCCTGGTGCGCGGCGAGCTGGTGATGCACGGCTATTGGCGCAACGAGGCCGAGACCGAACGCGTGCTCAAGAACGGCTGGCTCCACACCGGCGACATCGGCGAGATCGACGCCCAAGGTCGCATCAAGATCACCGATCGCAAGAAGGACATCATCGTCAACGATAAGGGGGACAATGTCTCGCCCCAGAAGATCGAGGGCATGCTGACGCTTCAGCCCGAGATCCTGCAGGCGATGATCTATGGCGACAAGCGCCCCTACATGACCGCGGTGATCGTCCCCGATCCCGAATGGGTGCAGGAGTTTTGCGCGAAGACTGCGACGCCGTGCAAGTTCCGCGACCTCTCACGGGACGCCGACTTCAAAGCGACGATCGGCGCGGCGGTGGAACGGGTGAACCGGGATCTCTCGGTGATCGAGCGGGTGCGCAAGTTCATCCTCGCCGATCAGCCCTTCACCATCGAGAACGAGCAGCTGACGCCGAGCATGAAGATCCGGCGCCATGTGCTGAAGGCGGTTTACGCGGAACGGCTGGACGGGCTGTACTGATAGATCCTCCCCACAAGGGGGAGGATCCAAACCTTACTTCGCCGCCTTTTCCGGCAGCACCACCATGGTCCAGTCCTTGTCGGGCCGCAGATATTTGGCGGCCAGTGCCTGCAGCTCGGCCGGCGTCGTCGCTGCGTAATCCTTGGCCAGGCTGCGCATGCCCGCGATCCGCGCCGGATCCTGGGTGCCGCCCTCGACGAGGTTCATCCAGAACATGTTGCCGCTCGACATGCGCAGCAGCTGCTGCTTGAGCGGGGTGAGCGCGCGGTTGAGCTCATCAGCGTCGATCGGCTTCGCCACCAGGTCCGCCGCGATGTCGCGGGCGAGCTTGAAGAAGAAGTCGGTCTTGTCCGGCGGCACCATGCCCAGCGCGGCGAGCTTGCCGCCGGTCGACAGGCCCAGCGGCCAGTCGCTCATCACATTGGGCGAATAGCTCACCCCCGCCTGGATGCGCAGCTGCTCGATCAGCCGGTCGCGGAACACCGCAGTCAGGATCTCGAGCTTGCGGCTCTCGGCGAGGCCGGCGCTGCCGCCGCCGGTCGGCCAGGCGATCACCGCCGCGGCCTGGTCCACCGCACCGGTGTGCGTGCGCACCACGGGCGTCGTGACATGCGCCGGGAAGCGCACCGGGGCGCCGCTTTCCTTGCCCTCGGCGCGTGGCTTGAGCGCGCCGAAGCTCGCCGCCACCGCCTGCACCGTCGCCTCGGCGTTCATGTCGCCGAAGATCTCGACCTCGATCGGGCCGGTCTGGAGCAGCGGCTCCCACAAGGCGCGGAACGCCTGCGGGGTGAGCGCCGACACTTCCTCGCGGCTCGGCACGCCCCAGCGCGGATCACCGTCGTGAAGCAGCGCGTCGAGGTCGCGGCCGAGCACCGCGTCGGGCGAGGCCGAGAGGCCGGCATAGGAGGCCAGCGTCGCCGCCTTGGCGCGGGTGATCGGGTTGGGATCCCAGCCGGGTGCTGCCAGCTTGGTCGCGAACAGACGGAGCTGGTCGGCGAGGTCCTGCTTGTTGGTCTGCGCCTGGAAGACGAAGGCGTCCTCCTCGATGTCGAAGCCAAGGCCGATCTGGCGGTTGCCGGTCAGCGCGTCGAGTTCCTCCTGGCCGAACTTGCCGATGCCGCTGGCCATCAGCGCGGTCTTGCCCGCCCAGCCCGGCACGCGCTTGTCGCCCGGCAGCGCGCGCAGGCCGCGGCCAAAGCGGATGTTGACCCACACCTTGCCGGTTTCGGACGTGTCCTCGCGCATCAGCAGCTTGACGCCATTGGCATAGGTGACCTCGTCGATCGCCAGATCGGGGTCGATCCGCTTGCGCTCCACCACCTTGCCCGGTGCGCCGATGCGCGGCAGCTGATCGAACTTCACGTTGAGCGAGCGGCGCTTCATCACCGCCGCCTTCACGTCCGCCTGCAGCGCAGCCGTCACCTTGCGGACCACGTCGGGATCGGGCGCATGGGTGTTGACCAGCGCGCGCGTGGCGGTGCCCTCGAACACCTTCTTGGCCGAGGCCTGGACGGCCGCCGGCGTGAACATGCGCGCCGCGATCGCGCCCTTGAAGATCGCGTAGGAGGCCTCGGGCGTCGTCACCGTCTCGTTGATGTCGACCGCCTGGACGAGGTCGTCCGCCAGCGACACCGCAGACTCGACGGGTGCGGTGGAGATGCGATTGCGCATCACCGCGTCGATCTCGCCGAGCTCGCGGTCGATCTCGGCCTGGCTGGGCGGCGCGGCCATCAGCTCGGCAGCGGTGGCGCGGACGTCGCGCAGCGCGCTTTCCCAATCGTCGCCCGTCGGCAGCACGGTGAGCGTCGTCACATTGGCCGAACGTGCGATATCGTCGAGATCCGCCCCGGCGCCGATGAACGACGCCCCCGAGCGCGCTCGCGATTCGAGCCGGCGGTTGAGGATGCGGATCGCCACCATGTCGATCATGCGCTTCTGGTTGAAGATCACCGTGTCGGCATAGACCGTCCAGGGCCGCACGATCGCCATCAGCGCCACCGGCTGCAGCGCGGGCTCGACGATGCTGGCGGCGATCGGGTGGTCGGCCTCGGGCTTGCCGAAATCAGGGGTCTTGGGCGCCTCGCCCTTGCCCTGCCAGCTCGCGAAATATTTGCTGATCATCGCCTCGAGCACCGCCGGATCGACGTCGCCGATCGCGATCACCGTGGCGCGTTCGGGGCGGTACCAGCGATCGTGGAAGGCCTGCACGCTCGCCGGCGTGGCGGCGTTGAGCGCCTCGACCGTGCCGATCGGCTCGCGATCGGCGAGCAGCTGGCCGGCGAAGATCAGCTGATAGAGCGCATCCTGCATCCGCTTCTGCGGCGCGGGCTGCTCGCGTCCCTCCGCCAGGACTACCGGGCGCTCGGCGGTGAGCGACTGTTGGGTGATCGCCGGGTTGGCCATCATGCCCGAGAGGATCTTGAAGCTCTCGTCCAGGCCCTGCGGCGTCGCATTGGGCAGATCGAGCTTGTAGGTCGTGCTGATGAAGGTCGTCGCGGCGTTGCTGTCCGAGCCGAAGGTCACGCCCAGCCGCTGCCAGATCCGCTTCGAGTCGCCGTCGGGCACATAGGTCGAGCCGCGGAAGCTGAGATGTTCGAGCAGATGGGCAAAACCGCGTTCCGAATCGCGCTCCATCAGCGAGCCCGCATCGATGCGCACCCGGATCGAGATCTGCCCCGGCGGCACGCCGTTCTTGCGCACCGCATAGCGCACGCCGTTGGAAAGCCGCCCGAACTTCCACTTGTCGTCATGGACGAGGTCGCTGCCCTTGTAGAGCCAGGGATCCTCGGCGGTCTGGACGCCCTCGGGCCGGCCTTGCGCCAGCACCGGGGTGGGCAGCGACGGGGCAGCGAGTGCGAGGAGAAGCAGGGCGAAGCGCGGCATGCGCGGACGTGAGAACATGAAGCCCTTTCTAGAGGCGAGTGGCGCGGCATGCCACCGGCAACCTTTCTGCCGGATGTACGCCACAAGAATCCATGGACCCGCCATGTTTTGGACCCAAGTGACGGCCTAGACCCAAAGGATAGATTGTTGCGTTGCAGCACCGAACTGCGGGCGTAACGTGGAAGCTGCGGGGAAGTTGCGCGTGGACATTGCCACCAGCGAGGCGCCGATCGGGCGGATGGGCGACATTGCCCTTCTCCCCGAGTCTCGCCCGCGCCCCCGCCCGCTGCTGCTGCGCTGGGGCAAGCATCTGCGCGGTACCTTCGATCGACTGATCGCCGCCTCGTCGCTGGTGCCCAACACCCCGGTGCTCGACATGCGCGCCTTTCCCTGGACCGCGGCGCTGCGGGCGGACTGGCAAGCGATCCGCGACGAGGCGCTGGCAGCGATCGGCACCCAGCCGGGCGCGCCGTCGCTCGCCGCTATCTCCCCCGATCACCGCGCGATTGCGCCGCTCGGCAAATGGCGCAGCCTGTTCCTGTGCGGCTATGGCTACCGGGTTGACGAGAATCTCGCGCGCTGCCCGCACACCTCGCGGCTGATCGAGCAGGTGCCCGGCCTCAACAGCGCGATGTTCTCGATCCTCGCGCCCGGCACGCACATCCCGGCGCATCGCGGCGTCACCAAGGGGCTGATCACCTGCCATCTCGGGCTGGTCGTGCCGCGCGACGGTGATGTCCGCATGCGGATCGGCAGCCGCACCGTGCGCTGGGCCGAAGGCGAGACCCTCGTGTTCGACGACACCTATGACCATGAGGTGTGGAACGACAGCGCGCATACCCGCATCGTGCTGCTGATCCAGTTCCGCCGGCCCTTGCGCAATCCCGGTCGCTGGATCGCCGATACGCTGCTCGGCGTTCTGCGCCGCTCGGCCTTCGTGCAGGAGGCGCGAGCGAATCTGCGGCGGTGGCATCGTGGCGAGAGCATCGCCGACGCCTGAGCGTTGTCGGGACAGCGGCAGGCGGCTAAGCCAAGCCCATGCCACGCCCCTTCCATCTCGCCTTTCCGGTCCACGACCTCGCCGCCGCGCGCGCCTTTTACGGCGATCTGCTCGGCTGCCCCGAGGGGCGCTCGTCGGAGCATTGGATCGACTTCGACCTGTTCGGCCATCAGATCGTCGCGCACCTTGATCCCGCCGCGAAGCCGGTCGCGACCACGAATCCGGTCGACGGCCATGACGTGCCCGTGCCGCATTTCGGCGTGGTGCTGACGATGGACGACTGGCACGCGCTCGCCGCCAGGCTGGAAGCCGCCGGCGTCGCCTTCGGCATCGCGCCGCATATTCGCTTCCAGGGCCAGGTGGGCGAGCAGGCGACCATGTTCTTCCGCGACCCCAGCGGGAACGCGCTGGAATTCAAGGCGTTCGCCGATGACGCCATGGTATTTGCAAAATGATCCCCCAGACGATCAGCGTCGACATTCCCCACCAGCTCGGCCGCGAGGGCGCCCGGGCGCGGATCGATTCGAAGATCGGCCGGCTCGCCGACAAGATCCCCGGCGGCGCCACCGTCGAGCATCGCTGGGAGGGCGACAGCCTCCACTTCACCGTCGCGGCCATGGGCCAGCAGGTGGTCAGCCGGCTCGACGTGCAGGATGCGCAGGTCCATGCCGAGATCGCCCTGCCCGGCATGCTCGCGCTGTTCGCGGGCAAGATCCGCGAGATGCTGGCCAAGGAAGGCCCCCGGCTGCTCGCCTGAGGGCCCCTGAACGGGTCAGCGCGCCGCGCTCACCCGCCAGACCATGTTGCCAACATCGTCCGCCACGAGCAGCGCGCCGCCCGCACCGGTGATCACCGCGACCGGGCGGCCCTGCGCCTCGCCCTTGGCGTTGAGGAAGCCGGTCAGCACGTCCTGCAGCTTGGCGCCCTTGGCCGGGAAGCCGTTGTCGCCGAACGGCACGAACACGACCTTGTAGCCCGACGGCGGCTGGCGGTTCCACGAACCGTGCAGCCCGACGAACGCACCGTTCGCATAGGCACCGCCCAGTCGCGCGCCATCCGCGAAGGTCAGGCCCAGCGGCGCGGTGTGCGCGCCCAGCGCAAAGTCGGGACGGCGGACATATTCGCGCAGGTCCGGGCGGCCGGGCTCGACGCGCTTGTCCTCGTATCCGCCCCAATATTGCCAGGGCCAGCCGAAAAAGGCGCCGAGATCGACCCGGCTCATATAGTCCGGCGGCATGTCCGAACCGAGCATGTCGCGCTCGTTGACCACCGCCCACAGCGCCTGCGTCTTGGGCTCGAACGCCATGCCGTTGGCGTTGCGGATGCCCCAGGCGAAGATCCGGCTGGTCTTGGTCGCGGGATCGACTTCGAGGATCACCGCGCGGTTGGTCGGCTGCGCGGCAGCTGCCGCCATCTGGCCGGGACTGCCCGCGCTGTAGATCGGGCCCTCGGCTTCCAACCCGTCCTCGGCGATGTTCGACGAGGAGCCGATGCTGACATAGAGGTGCTTGCCGTCGAGCGAGGCCACCACGTTGCGTGCCCAATGATTGCCGCCGCCGGGCAGCGACAGGATCTTCTCCGGCTTGGCGGTGATCTTGGTCTGCCCCTCCAGATAGGGATAGCGGACCAGCGAATCGGTGTTGGCCACGTAGAGCGCGCCGTTGGCGAGCGTCATGCCGCTCGGCGAATTGAGTCCGGTGAGGAAGACCGTGCGCATATCCGCCACGCCGTCGCCGTCGCTGTCGCGCAGCAGGGTGATGCGGTTGGCCGAGGCGCCGCCCGCGCCCGCCTTGTTCATTAGGATGCCCATCACCCAGCCGGTGATCCCGCCCTTGTCGCGCGGCGGCGAGTTGCTCTCCGCCACCAGGATGTCGCCATTGGGCAGTTGATACAGCCAGCGCGGGTGATCGAGCTTGTCGGCGAATGCCTGCACCTTGAGACCCGCCGCGGCCTTGGGTGTGGCACCCGCTGGCCAGCCGACCGCCTTGGCGACGCCCGTCGTGGGGATGTTCTGATAGCGCGGGGCGCTGATTTCAGGCTCGCGGCCGGTGACGGCGATTTCGGGCAGCGTGGCGATGTCCGGGCGGCCGAGCCAGTACCAGGCGGCACCGCCGGCGACGATCAGGATGGCGAGGGCGATCAGGAGGCGCTTGAGCATGGCGCCAGCGATAGGGGGCGACGCGCGCGAATCCAATGCGATTCTGCGGGCGGCGCTTGACTTAGCGCGAGCGCGGGCAAGAGTGTCGGTTCACCTGTTCCGGGGGGATCGGCCCGAATGCGGTTCTGGTTGCGTGCGTCTGCCGTGATGCTGGCCTTGTCCAGCGCCCCTCCCGCTTTCGCGCAGCAACAGCCGCCCGAGCATCACACCGAATGGCCCGGCCTCGTTTCCGGCGACGACGGCATCGACGGGCTGGAGGGCGGCCCCGAGCTGCAGCGGGGGCGGGAGCCCCGCGCGATGCTGGCGGACCAGCGGCGGTTGGGCGCGGCGCTTGCCGCGCTCCAGCCCGAGCGCAAGGGCGTGGTCGATGCCTATGTGCTGAGCGTCGCGCTCGACAGCGATCCGGTGTTCGCCCGCGAGGCGCGCGAGAGCGGCCGGGTGCTCACCCGTCGCTACGATGCCGAGGGCCGCACGCTGGTGCTGGCCGGGTCGGACGGGCGCGGCGGCGCCACGCTCCCCTCCGCCAGCCTCACCGCGCTGACGCTGGCGCTCGCCCGCGTCGCCGAGCTGATGGACCGCAACGAGGACGTGCTGATCCTCTACGTTACCGCGCATGGCGCCCCCGATGCGGGCATCGCCTATCATGACGGCGATCAGGGCTTTGGCGTACTGCCGCCGGCCCGGCTGGCTGCGCTTCTCGACGGGCTCGGCATCCGCAATCGGCTGCTGCTGCTCTCTGCCTGCTATTCGGGCGCGTTCGTCAAGCGACTGATGAGCGACACCACCGCCATCCTTACCGCCGCCTCGGCGACGCGTTCCTCCTTCGGCTGCAGGGCGGAGAATGACTGGACCTTCTTCGGCGATGCGCTGGTCAACCATGCGCTGCGCAAGCCCCAGCCGCTGGCGGACGCGGCCGCCGAGGCGCGCAAGACGATCATCGGCTGGGAGCGGGCGGGGCGGCTCGATCCTTCGATGCCGCAGGTGACGATCGGCGACGGGGTGGGCGCGTGGCTCGCACCGCTGGAGGCGCGGATGCCGCAAACGACCACCGCGCCGGTGGGCGCACCGGCGACTGATGCGCTAAAGCCGTAGACCTACTCCCCCTGCCTGAGGGAGGGGACTTTGGCGCGGAACTCCCCCGCCTCTCGCCGGTTGGCCGCGCATGTCCGATTCCCAGAGTCTGCTCCAGCGCTACCCGCTGCTCGCCACCCCGCATGTCCGGCTGCAGGGCACGGTGGACGATTCGATGTACCAGAATTTCCGCGACCAGCTGCTCGCCGCGCCGAGCGACGGCCCGCTGGTCGTCACCCTCTCCACGCTCGGCGGCGACCCCGAAGTCGCGCGGCTGATGGCCGACGAACTCCGGTTGCTCCACGAAACCACGGGGCGCGAGCTGCTGTTCCTCGGGAAGGTCGCGGTCTATTCGGCGGGCGCCACCTTCATGTCGGGCTTCCCGGTCGACAAGCGTTTCCTCACCCGCGGCACGCGGCTGATGCTGCACGAGCGGCAGATGCAGTCTTCGCTGGAACTGTCCGGCCCGCTGCGCATGCTGCCGGCGATCCTCAAGGCCAAGCTCGCCGAAATCGAACATTCGATCGCGATCGAGGAAGAAGGCTTCCAGGCGCTGGTCGCCGGCTCCAGCGTCGATTTCGAGGAGCTCCGCCGCCGCGCGCCCTATAACTGGTATATCGAGGCCGAAGAGGCCCGCGAACTGGGGCTCGTGCTCGACGTGATCTGAGGGCCCAGCCCAAAGGACACTTGCGCTGCGCCCGCGAAAGGCATAGCCCGCGCCGCAAAACCGACGCGTCGCGCCGAAGCGAAAGAGGAAGTTTCAGGAATGGCCGAATTCCGCCTGCCCAAGAACAGCCGTATCACCAAGGGCCAGGAGCACAAGGCAAGCCCCGAAGCCACCCGGGTGAAGAAGTTCAAGATCTACCGCTACGATCCGGATTCGGGCGAGAACCCGCGCTACGATACGTTCGAGGTGGACCTCGACGATTGCGGCCCGATGGTTCTCGACGCGCTGATCAAGATCAAGGGCGAGCAGGATTCGTCGCTGACCTTCCGCCGCTCGTGCCGCGAGGGCATCTGCGGCTCCTGCTCGATGAACATCGGCGGCAAGAACGGCCTCGCCTGCACCACCGCGATCGAGGACATCAAGGGCGAGGTGCAGATCACCCCGCTGCCACACATGGACGTGATCAAGGACCTGGTCCCCGATTTCACGCACTTCTACGCGCAGTATGCCTCGATCAAGCCCTGGCTGCAGACCGTCACCACCACGCCTTCGGGCAAGGAGCGGCTGCAGAGCCCGAAGGACCGCGAGAAGCTCGACGGCCTGTACGAGTGCATCCTGTGCGCCTGCTGCTCGACCTCGTGCCCGAGCTATTGGTGGAACAGCGACAAGTTCCTCGGCCCGGCGATCCTGCTCCAGGCGTATCGCTGGCTGGCCGACTCGCGCGACGAGATGACCGGCGAGCGGCTCGACCAGCTCGAGGATCCGTTCCGCCTGTATCGCTGCCATACGATCATGAACTGCGCGAACGCCTGCCCCAAGGGTCTGAACCCGGCCAAGGCGATCGCCGAAGTGAAGAAGCTGGCGGCCGAGCGCGTGCTCTGAGCGCCTTTTCTTCACGATTTTGAGAGACGCCGAGCTGCCTGGCCCTTGGCCCGGCAGCTCGTTTTCGTTGGTAGACCTGCCCCATGACCCGCGTTCTCGATCGTTACCGCGCCCTCGTCTCCGCTGGCGAGCTTCGCCCCGATCGCGAGCAGGAGGCGGCCGCCGCCCGGCTCGATGCGCTGGCCGAGGAGCTGCAGGCCGCACCGCGCAAGGGCAGCGTCTTGTGGAAACTCACCGGCCGCAAGCCGCCGGTCCCGCGCGGGCTGTACCTGTGGGGCGATGTCGGTCGCGGCAAGTCGATGCTGATGGACCTGTTCTTCGACAGCCTCGACATCCGCCGGAAGCGCCGCGTCCACTTCCACGAATTCATGCTGGAGGTGCACGAGCGGCTGAACGTCGAGCGGCAGAAGGATACTGCCGATCCGGTGGTCGCCGTTGCCGATGCCCTGGCCAGCGACACCCGGCTGCTCGCCTTTGACGAGCTGGTGGTGAACAACCCGCCCGATGCGATGATCCTCTCGCGGCTGTTCACCGCGATGATGGCGCACGGCCTCACCGTCGTCGCCACCTCGAACCGGCCGCCCAAGGACCTCTACAAGGACGGGCTCAACCGCCAGCTGTTCCTGCCCTTTATCGACCTGATCGGCGAGCGGATGGATGTGCTCGCGCTCAACGGCCCGGTCGATTACCGCCGCGACCGCTTGGGCAGCGTCGATACCTGGTTGGTGCCCAATGGACCCGAGGCGACCGCGACACTCTCCGCCGCCTTTTTCCGCCTTACCGACTATCCGGTGGAGGATCGCACCCGCGTGCCCACCTGCGAGGTGCCGATTCCCGGCGGTCGGCAGATCCATGTGCCCAAATGTGTGAAGGGCGTCGCGGTCTTCTCGTTCAAGCGGCTGTGCGGCGAAGCACGGGGAGCACCCGACTATCTCGCGATCGCACGGCGCTTTCACACCGTCATCCTCGTCGGCATCCCCAAGCTGGGGCCGGAGAACCGCAACGAGGCGGCGCGCTTCGTCACGCTGGTCGACGCGCTGTACGAGCACAAGGTGAAGCTGCTCGCCGCCGCCGATGCGGTACCCGAGCATCTCTACGAAAGCGGCGACGGGCGGTTCGAATTCGAGCGCACCGTCTCGCGCCTGCTCGAGATGCAATCGGATGACTATCTCGCCAAGGGTCACGGAGCCGATTGATCAGACCACGTTGTAAGTCCACTCTCCCGATTCTAAAATAACAACGGGCTCCGGGATTTACCGGAGGAACAGGGAGACAATGATGCGGCCTTTGCGCCTGCTCGCGGCCATGGGGCTCGCGGTTCTCAACATATCCTCGGCCTGGGCGCAGCCCGTGCTCGTCGCGGCGGACCTTCGTCAGCAGCAGAGCCTGGACGGCCCGTGGCACTGGTCGATCGATCCGTATCGCGACGGCCTCGCGGGCTTCCACGGTGAACCCCCGAACGCGCGCACCAACCGCGCCGCCGACGTGATCGCGGCCGACGTGATGCAGGCCAAGCCGCGCACCTTCTTCGAGCAAGACATGCAGCTATCGCCGGTGGTGAGCCTGCCCGGATCGTGGATCGGCCATTCGCCCGAGATGCGGCTGTACCAGGGCCTGGTCTGGTACCAGCGCGAGTTCCCCACGACCGCACCCAAGCCCGGCAACCGCGTGTTCCTGCGCATCGGCGCGGCCGAGTACCGCTCGTACGTCTATCTCAACGGCAAGCCGTTGGGCGAGCATCGCGGCGGCTACACGCCCTTCGCCTTCGAGGTGACCAAGCTGCTGCGGCCGGGCCGCAACCAGATCACCATCGGCGTTGATTCGGTGCGCACCGCTAACGACGTGCCGCCGCCGGTGACCGACTGGGAAACCTATGGCGGCATCACCCGCAGCATCACGCTGGTGACGGTGCCCGACACCTATGTCGACGATGCCTTCGTGCGCCTGACGCCGGACGGCAGCCATATCGCAGTCTCGGTGAAGCTCGAAGGGCCGAAGGCGGCGAACACCGCGCTCAAGTTCCGTATCCCCACGCTCGGCGCGACGCTCGACGGCAAGACCAATGGCGAAGGCAAGTGGGAAGCGACGCTGCCGGTGCCCCGCAATCTCGTCCGCTGGTCGCCCGAGAACCCCAAGCTCTACGACATCAGCATCGATGCCGGCGCCGATCACTTCGCCGACCGGATGGGCTTCCGCACCATCGCGGTAAAGGGCACCGACATCCTGCTCAACGGCAAGCCGATCTTCCTGCGCGGCATCTCGATGCACGAGGAAGAGCTGGGCGCGAACCCGGTGCGCGCGATGACGCCCGCCGCCGCCCGCGCGCTGCTGAGCGAGATCAAATACGGCCTGCACGGCAATTTCGTGCGCCTCGCCCACTATCCGCACAGCGAGCTGACCACCCGCCTCGCCGACGAGATGGGCCTGCTGGTGTGGAGCGAGATCCCGCTCTACTGGCTGGTCAACTGGAACAACCCGGACACGCTGGCCGATGCCCGCCGCATCCTGTCCGAAAACATCCACCGCGACCGCAACCGCGCGGCAATCGTGCTGTGGAGCGTCGCAAACGAGACGCCGACCAATGATGCGCGCAACGCCTTCCTGCGCACGATGATCGGCGACGTCCGCGCTCTCGATTCGAGCCGCCTGGTCACCGCCGCGCTGCTCAGCGGACGTGAGGGCAACAAGATCATGAAGATCGACGATCCGCTTGCCGCGGATCTCGATGTCATGGCGATCAACACCTATAACGGCTGGTACACCGACGACGCGCTCGAGGACCTGGCCAGCCAGGAATGGCGCGGGCCGGCCAACAAGCCGCTGATCTTCTCCGAATTCGGGGCGGATGCGCGCGCCGGCTATCACGATCCGGTCGCCAGCCCGCACAAATATAGCGAGGAATATCAGGCGGCCTATTACCGCGCGACGCTCGCCATGGCCGCCAAGGTGCCGTTCCTGCGCGGGATGAGCCCCTGGATCCTCAAGGACTTCCGCTCGCCGCGGCGCCAGCACCCGATCTACCAGCAGGGCTGGAACCGCAAGGGGCTGATCTCCGAGACCGGCGAACACAAGCTCGCCTTCGACGTGCTCGCCGGCGACTATGCCAAGCGCGAAGCCGCCGACTCGGCCAAGCGCTGACGGGTTCGGGCTGGAGCGGGTGCGCCCCGCTCCAGCCTGCCTCCTCCCTTCCCAATCAGGCGCGCGGGTGGGCGGCGCGGTAGACGTCGAGCAGATGCGCCGCATCCACCCCGGTATAGACCTGGGTCGAACTCAGGCTCGCATGGCCGAGCAGTTCCTGCAGCGCGCGCAAGTCCGCGCCCCGACCCAGCAGATGCGTCGCGAAACTGTGGCGCAACGCATGCGGCGTGGTACGATCGGACAGCCCCAGGCTGGTCCGTGCCGAACGCACCGCCTTGCGGATCGCCCCCGGCGGCAGCGGCCCGCCCTTTGCCCCGCGGAACAGCGGCAGGTCGCGGCTGGTGCTCCAGGGGCAGGCCTCTACATAGGCCTCGATCGCGGTGCGCACCTCGGGCAGCAACGGCACATCGCGCGTCTTGTCGCGCTTGCCGGTGACGCGGAGCGTGGCGCCGAGCGGCAAGGCCGCGCCGGTCAGCGCCACCGCCTCGCCGATGCGCAGGCCCGCGCCGTACAGCAGCAGCAGCACCGCCCAGTCGCGCGCGGCGATCCAGGGCTCGCTGGCTTCGTCCGACGCCCATTCGGCGAGCGCCACCGCCTCGTGCGGCGCGATCGGGCGCGGCAAGCCCTTCTTCACCTTCGGGCCGCGCAGGCGCGGCAGCTGCGCATCGTCGCCGCCAGCGAATTTCAGGAAGGCGCGGACGGCGGAAAGCTCGCGCGCGGCGGAGGCGTTGGACAGCCCCTCGCCCCGTCGGTGAGCGAGGTACGCACGAAGATCGGCGGCGCCAAGCTTGGCCAGCGCGTCCTGCGCGACGGGACCGCCCCAATGTCCTTGGAGAAAGCCGAGCAGCCGGATGGCAGTGGCCTCATAGGCGCGGATCGTGTGCGCCGAGCGTCGCCGGTCGCGACCGAGATGCTCGGCGAACCGGCGCGGCAGGGGCAGGTCGGTCATGGCCTATCGCTAGCATCCTTCTCGCCGCTCATCCACGGGAGCGCCCCGTCATCGAAAGGACGAGCTTGAATGCGAGACGCGCAAAGCGGATCTCCAGAGAGATCTGGTTCAACCCGAACATGCCGAGGACTCCTCAAAAAAGACTCGCCGAAGCGGCGAGCAGCAGCAGCGCAGTACCACTCGCCACCCCCGAACGGCGCTGAAGGAAGTCTTCATTCTGGAGGTGTGATGCTTGTCACATGTGATACGAACATGTATAGAACATTGGAGGGTCTAGGGGAGAACAGATGCCGTTCCGCTTGCGCGTACAAGGGCCTCGCGCGTGCTTCCCTCGGCCTGAATTCCGACGGGATCAAATCAGCTATGATGTGATACCGCCATTTCACGCCCGCGCTATTTTCAATGCCATCTACTGGCGTAGCTCCATGCGATGGCACATCGACGCCATCCAGGTACTAAATCCAATTCGGTTCATCGAAGAGCATTTGCCGAACCGAAGGCTGGTGCTCGCCGAGGCCCATTACCTGATCGATGGCCATTTCTCGGTCGAGGCGGACGCCAACGCGGCGCAATTCACCAAGATGTTCTTACGGGGCGCGCGGCGGAAACAATATGCGGCCATACCATTTCTGGGATTACCCGAATATCCGGCGCAGATCGATCTGGTGGAACAGGAGGATGATCGTTCCGCGCCATCCAGCGTGCACCCCGGATCCTGCGATCTCGGCTGGCTCGCGCTCGATCTGGACGAAGGCCCCCGCCCGCACATGCAGTACTTTCGAGCGATCATGGAAGACGGCCGGATTGCGGTCCCGTCATTGGGCAGCAGCGCGCTGGCGAGCTGATCGCCGCCAGCGCGCCGGATTTCACGCGATCGTCTGGCCGGTCTTCGCCCAGTCGGCCATGAACGACTCGATGCCCTTGTCGGTCAGCGGGTGCTTGACCAGCTGCTTGATCACCGCCGGCGGCGCGGTCATCACGTCGGCGCCGATCTTGGCGGCCTGCAGCACGTGGATCGGGTGGCGGACACTGGCGACCAGGATCTCGGTGCCGAAATCATAATTATCGTAGATCAGCCGGATGTCTTCGATCAGGTCCATGCCGTCGAAGCCGATATCGTCGTGGCGGCCGACGAAGGGCGAGATGAAGGTCGCGCCCGCCTTGGCCGCCAGCAGCGCCTGGTTGGCCGAGAAGCAGAGGGTCACGTTGACCATCGTGCCGTCGTCGGTCAGCGCCTTGCACGCCTTGAGGCCGTCGATCGTCAGCGGCAGCTTGACCGCGACATTGTCGGCGATCTTCCGGACGATTTCCGCCTCGCGCATCATCCCTTCGAAATCGAGCGCGACGACCTCGGCCGAGACCGGCCCCTCGACGATCCCGCAGATCTCCGCCACCACTTCGAGAAAGTTGCGGCCCGACTTGGCGATCAGCGACGGGTTGGTGGTGACGCCGTCGAGCAGCCCGGCATCGGCCAAGTCGCGGATGTCGTCGATGATGGCGGTGTCGGCGAAGAACTTCATGGCAGAACCTTCCAGTGGAGCGTTCCCGCCCGCCTAGCCGACCCGGCCGCGCCGGGCAAACCCCTGTGCGCGGTTGCCATAGACCAGCATCAGCTTCACCTGCGGCTTCTGGAGCTTGCCCACGGTGACGCGGTAGGTGCCGGGTTCGAGGCGGTAGTACACGATCTTTTCGATCTTCGCGCATGTGACACCCGGCGCGCGGGAGGCCATGCGCAAGGGCGGGCCGCTGCCCCTGGCCACGTCGATCCAGCCGGGCTGGTCCGCGGCGATGCCGAAGGTGCCCGCCTTGCGGATCGTCACCTGGGTTTCCGCCGCGCCGTTCTTCGCGGCAATCGTCGTTGCGTGGCGGGTATCGAGACCGTCGGCGCTGCGTTCCCAGCCCGACAAGGATCGCGGAAGATCGGTGCACTGCGGCACCGTCATGGCCAGTCCAGCTATCAGTATCAGCATCGCCGACTCCCCTGTTCAGCGAGTCGCTGTTCTATATTCGTTCCACCTAAAGAACAAGCCGATTCAGCTCGGCACCAGCATCAGCTTGGCCTTGGTCTGCTGCAGACCGCTGGCGAACGCGCGGTAGGTCCCCGGCGCCAGCTCGAAGCGGACGATCTTGCGGATCGTCGAGCAGTCCGGCCCATGCCCATGCGCCACCGACGTCAGCGGCGCGCCGCCTGCCGCGCCCGGCACCACGTCGATCCAGCCCGGCTGGTCGAGCGCGATGCCATAGGTGCCCGCCTTGGCGATGCGGAATTCGATCGTCGCCGCGCGGCCCGGCTTGGCGCCCTTGGGCAGCCCCTTGAGCGTCGACGCATCCACCGTCGCCAGCGACACCGCCTTGTCCGTCACCAGCTCGTCGCCGGGGGTGCTCCAGCCGGCAAGCGCGACCGGCAGGCTGGCGTCGGGCGTCTTGCACGCGGTGGTCGCCTGGGCGGGCGCAGTCTGGGCGAGCAGCAGGGCGAGCAACAGCATCGGCAGGTCTCCTTGGACGACGAACCGGCGATACGGGATTCCCGTTCCGCCGAAAATGCCCATATGAGGGGCCGATCATGTCCCGCGCGCGCATTCTCGTCCTCCATCCGGCTCTGGGGCCGCTCGACTATCGCGTGCCGCACGGCATGACGGTCGAGCCCGGCAGCATCGTCATCGTGCCGATCGGCCCGCGCCAGTTCGCCGGCGTCGTATGGGAGCCCGAACGGCTACCTACCGACGAAATCGGGGATAATCGCCTCCGCGCGATCCTCGCCGTCGCCGACGCACCCCCGATCCCCGCGCCCGTCCGGCGGCTGATCGAATGGACCGCGGACTATTATCTCGCCCCGCCCTCCTCGGTGCTGGCGATGACCCTGCGCACCTCGGCGGCATTCGAGGCGGCGCCGACGATCACCGAATATCGCGCTACCGGCGTAATCCCTGATCGCTTGACGCCGCAGCGCGCGCAGGCGCTGGAGCGGATCGGCGAACGCCAGGGGCTGGTGCGCGAGCTGGCGGCCATCGCCGAAGTCTCCGACGCGGTGATTCGCGGGCTGGTGAAGACCGGCGCGATCGAAGCGGTGACGGTCGACACCCAGGCCCCCTACCCGCTCCCCGACCCCGCCTTCGCGCCCCCCGAGCTCAATCCCGCTCAGGCGGCGGTGGCGGGCGGCCTGCGTACCGCGGTGGAGACCGCCGCCTTCCAGCCCTTCCTGCTCGACGGCGTCACCGGATCGGGAAAGACCGAAGTCTATTTCGAGGCGGTCGCCGCCACGATCGAGGCCGGCAAGCAGACCCTCGTACTGCTCCCCGAAATCGCGCTGACCGAACCTTTCCTCACCCGCTTCGCCGGCCGCTTCGGCTGCGAGCCGGTAGCGTGGCATTCGGGCCTGCGCAGCTCCGAGCGCCGCCGCGCCTGGCGCGCGATCGCCGGCGGCGAGGCGATGGTGACGGTGGGCGCGCGCTCAGCCTTGTTCCTGCCCTACCCCAAGCTCGGCCTGATCGTCGTCGACGAGGCGCACGAGACCAGCTTCAAGCAGGAAGAGGGCGTGCATTACCACGCCCGCGACGTGGCGGTGATGCGCGGCATGTTCGAGCGCTGCCCGGTGGTGCTCGCCTCGGCCACCCCGGCGATCGAGACGCGCCACCAGGTCGAGGTCGGCCGCTATGCCGAACTCAAGCTGCCCGGCCGCTACGGTGCCGCCGAACTCCCGAAGATCGAGCCCATCGACCTGATCCGCGAGCCCCCGGAGCGCGGCCGCTGGCTGGCACCCCGGCTGGTCGCGGCGATCGAGGAAACGCTCAAGCGCGGCGAACAGTCGCTGCTGTTCCTCAACCGGCGCGGCTATGCGCCGCTGACGCTGTGCCGGCATTGCGGCCACCGTTTCCAGTGCCCGAACTGCACGGCCTGGATGGTCGAGCACCGGCTGCTTCACCGCCTCTCCTGCCACCATTGCGGCCACACCATGCCGACGCCGAGCATGTGCCCCGAATGCAAGTCCGACGACACGCTGGTCGCCTGCGGCCCGGGCGTCGAGCGCATCGCAGACGAGGTGGCGGCATTGTGGCCCGAGGCACGCACCGCCATCGTGACGTCGGACACGCTCTGGTCCCCGGCCAAGGCGGCCGAGTTCGTGTCGCGGATGGAGCATGGCGCGATCGACATCGTCGTCGGCACCCAGCTGGTCACCAAGGGCTATCACTTTCCCAACCTGACCTTGGTCGGCGTGGTCGATGCCGATCTCGGGCTCGACGGCGGTGATTTGCGCGCCTCCGAGCGCACCTTCCAGCAGATCATGCAGGTCTCGGGGCGCGCCGGGCGCGGCGAGAAGCCGGGCACGGTGTTTATCCAGACCCATGCGCCCGAGGCGCAGGTGATGCGGGCACTGGTCTCGGGCGATGCCGAGGCCTTCTACGCCGCCGAGACCGAGGCGCGACGAGAGGCAGATGCCCCGCCCTTCGGCCGCTATGCCGCGATCATCGTCTCCTCGGAGGACAAGGCGGCGGCGGAGGAAACCGCGCGGATGATCGGCCGCTCGGCGCCCGAACTGGCCGAGATGCACGTCTACGGCCCCGCCCCCGCGCCGCTGGCGATGCTGCGCGGGCGGCACCGCTTCCGCCTGCTCGTCCACGCCAAGCGGAGCTTCGACGTGCAGGACGTGCTCCGCGACTGGCTGGGCGGGCTCAGCTGGAGCCCGCGCGTGCGGGTCGCGGTCGACGTGGACCCCTATAGCTTCGTCTGAGCACGCCGATTCGGTTTGCCATCGCCCCGCCGCACGATATCGTGGCGGCCGGGGGCGACGGGGGACCGTGGATGCGGTGCTTTGCCTTGCTGGCGTTGTTCCTGGCGGTTCTCGCCGCGCGACCTTCCCATGCCGACTGGCGGGTCGCCGAGACGGCGCATTTCATCGTCTATGCCAACGCCTCCGAAGCGGCGTTGCGGCGCAATGCCGAACGGCTGGAGAAGTTCGACAAGGCGCTGCGCCTGTCGCGCGGCATCCTGGAATCCTCGCTGGGCAAGGCCGGGCGGCTGACGGTCTATTTCGTCGGCACCAAGGGGCGCGTCGCCGCCCTTGCCGGTACCGCCAACGTCGCCGGTTTCTACATCCCGCGTGCCGGCGCCTCGGTGGCATTCGTACCGGGTGACCTGTTCGGCGAGGGCCCGCTCGCGCTCGGCTCGCAACAGGTGCTGCAGCATGAATATGCCCATCACTTCCTGGCGACCACCTGGTCGGATGCCGCCTTTCCGTCCTGGGTGTCCGAAGGCTGGGCCGAGTTCCATGCCACCGCCAGCTTCGATCGCGCGGGCAACCTGCGGTTCGGCGCCGCGCCGCTCTACCGCACGCGCGGATTGCAGACGGCCGACCCGCTGCCGATCCGGCAGATCCTCGCGGGCGCAGCGGGCAGGCTGCGCGCCGATCAGCGCGAGGCGCTCTATGGGCGGGGCTGGGCGCTAGTCCATTATCTGAGCTTCGAGCCGAGCCGCAGGGGCCAGCTGAGCGCCTATCTCGATGCAATCACCAAGGAGCGAACGTCGCCCGAGGCAGCGGCGGTCGCGTTCGGCGACCTGGATGCGCTGAACAAGGAGCTGGAACGCTTTCTCCAGCAGCCGAGGATCAGCGGCTTCCGCATCCGGGCGGAAAACCTCGTCATCCCACCCGTGACCATCCGTCCGCTGCGGCCGGGCGAGGCCGCAATCCTGCCGGTGCGGATCCGCCTGGACGCCGGCGTCGACGACAAGACTGCCCCGGGCCTCTTTGCCGACGCGAAGACGATCGCCGCGCGCTTTCCCGACGATCCCGAGGTCCAGCGCGTGCTGGCGGAGGCCGCCTATGACGCCGGCGACTATGCCGCCGCGCTCGCAGTTGCAGACCGCGCCATCGCCGCGGATCCGGACCATGTCGAGGCGCATTGCTATCGCGCGATGGCACAGATGGCGATCGCCGAGGCGGCGAAGGACGACACGCCCGAGACCTGGGCCGAAATTCGCCGCATGATCGACCGTGCCGGCCAGCTGGATCCCGAGGATCCGCGGCCGCTGATCCTGCTGTACCGCAGCTATGCCGATCGCCGCCAATGGCCCCCCGAGGCCGCTCGGAAGGGGCTGATGCACGCCTATGCGCTCGCGCCGCAGGATCGGGGACTGCGCATGCAGGTCGCGGGCATGCTGGTCGGCGAGAAGAAGCTGGCCGAGGCGCGGGCGATGTTGCTGGTGCTCACCTATGATCCGCATGCCTCCGGCGCTGGCGCGGCGGCTTCCCGAATGATCGATAAGATTGACGCGCAGATCCGGGCGGGTGTCTTTGCAGCACCGGCGGCTGCCGGCGCGAAGTAGCGGCGTTGGCGCGGCGCCGCTTGAACCCGCGGCACTTTTCGCCGAAAGCGCGGGCCATGGCTAGAACCGGGGTGTTTCCGCGCATGCGGCAGGTGATCATGCTGGTGGCGATGCTGCTCGCCTGGACTGTGCCGGCGCATGCCGACGACATCTCGGCGGCAGGGCGCGGCGTGGTGCGGATCGTCACCATCGCGGTGGCCGACGACGAAGTGGTCGGCTTCGGCCATGGCAGCGGCTTCGCGGTCGCGCCCAACCGGGTTGTCACCAACGCGCATGTCGTCGAACTCGCCTCGCGCTATCCCGGCAACGTGGTGATCGGGGTGGTACCGTCCGAAGGCAGCAAGTCCTTCCAGGGCAAGCTGATCGCGATCGATACCAAGCGCGACCTGGCGCTGATCGAGTTCAGCGGCGCCAAGCTGCCGACGCTCGCGCTATCGAGCGGCGCGGTGACCGATGGCGAAACGCTGTTCGCGCTCGGCTATCCGGGCAATGTCGACGTCGCCACGGCGCGCTCTGCCGCCGACTTCATTACCCCGCAATCGCCGGTGCGCTCGCAGGGCGGCTTTGCCGGCACGCGGACGCTGGAGGGCATTTCGGTGCTGCTCCACACCGCCAACATCGCGCGCGGCAATTCGGGCGGGCCGCTGCTCGATGCGTGCGGACGGGTGCTCGGCGTCAACTCGGCGATCACCAACAGCGAGGGAGGCGATTCGACCTTTGCCTTCGCGATCTCGTACCCCGAACTGACCGCCTTCCTCACCCAGGCCAAGCAGCCCTTCGTCTCGATCGCGGCGCCGTGCATCAGCGTCGAGCAGCGCAATGCGCTCGACAAGGCCGCCGAGGAGAAGGACCGCGCCGACATCGCCAACCGCAATGCGCAAGCCGAATCCGCCGCCGCACGTGCGCGCGAAGCGGCGATCGACAAGGCGCGGGCGGCCAACGAGTCCGCGCGCGAAACCTATATGGCGGGTGCCGCGGTGCTGCTGGTGTTCGGCGCGCTGGCACTGGGTGCGGCGGGGCTGCTGCTCTCGCGCGACCAGCAGCGCCCGGGCATCTGGACCGCGGTGGGCGGCGGCGCGCTGCTGCTCGGTGCGGTCGCCTTGTTCGTGCTGCGCCCAAGTTTCGACGAGGCGAGCATCGCCGCGCCGGGCGAGGGCAACCAGACCGCCGAGGCCAAGCTGCCCGCGGATGCGGCGGAGGGCCCGCTGGTCTGCACGCTCCAGCCCGATCGCAGCCGGATCACCGTCTCGCCCGGCGAAGCGGTGAAGTTGAATGTCGGGCCGGACGGCTGCATCGACGGCGGCACGCAGTACGCCGAATCCGGCCGCCGCTGGCAGCGCGTGCTCGTCCCCGCCGACGAGCAGACGGTGACGGTGCGCGAGTTCGATCCGGACAGCAGCACGCTCACCGACACGCGCTATTTCCTCTCGGCGGCGGACATGCAGAAGGTGCGCGACGTGAAGCCGGTGGTGCCGGTCAACCAGTGCACCGCCGACCAAGCCAAGCGCGCGAGCCTCGCCAGCCTCCAGCAACTGATGCGCGCGACGCTGCCGCCGGCCTATAACGAGAAGCTGGTCTATCACTGCGCGCCGGGCGGGGCGCAGTAGGCTACTTCCGCTCGCGCACGCCTTCGCGCGATCGCAGCGTGCGCTTGCGCTCCAGCCCATAGGCATAGCCGCCCATGCTGCCGTCGCCCCGCTGGGCGCGGTGGCAGGGGATGGCGAGCGCGACCGGGTTCGCCCCACACGCCGTGCCCGCCGCGCGGACGGCGCCAGGGTTGCCGGCCATCGCCGCGAGTTCGGCATAGCTGCGCGTCTCGCCCGGCGGGATCGTGCGCAGCGCCTGCCACACCGCCTCCTGGAAGGCGGTGCCCTGCACGTCGAGCGGCAGGTCGCGCTGGCGATTGGGGTCCTCGACCAGCGCCACCACCTCGGCCGCCAGCGCGGCGAAGTCGGCGTCGCCGGGCACCACCGTCGCGGCGGGGAAGCGGCGGGCGAGCATGTCCGCATCCTCGTCGAAGGCAATGCGGCACAGGCCCTTGTCGGTCGCGGCGATGAGCAGCGGGCCGAGGCTGGTGTCGGCAAGCGTCCAGCGGATCGTCACCCCCGCCCCGCCCGCGCGCCAGGCGCTCGGCACCATGCCGAGCCGCGCGCCTGCCTCGGCATAGAAGCGGCTGGGGGCCGAATAGCCGGCGGCATAGATCGCCTGGGTCACGCTGTCCTCCTCGTCGAGTGCCGCCGCCGCCCGCCGGGCGCGCAGGCCGCGGGCATAGGCGGCGGGGGTCACGCCCGTCGCGCGTTTGAACAGCCGGTTGAAATGGTGCGGCGCATAGCCGACCGCCGCGGCCAGCGCCTCGAGCCCGATCGTCTCCTCCGCCGCATCGAGCAGCGCGGTGGCACGCGCTACGGCAGTGGCATCGCGCGCCGCCTCGTCCGGCTTGCAGCGCAGGCACGCGCGGAAGCCCGCAGCCGCCGCATCCGATCCCGCATCGAAGAAGCGGACATTCTCCGGCCGCGGCCGCCGCGCCGGGCAGCTCGGCTTGCAGTAGATTCCGGTGGTGGTCACCGCGACGACGAAGCGGCCATCCTGCGCCCGGTCGCGCGCGGCGAAGGCGTTCCAGCGGGCATCGTGCAGGGCAGCGGCATCGGTCATGCACTCGCTATACGCCCATTGGCGTAGTTGCGGCATCCCGTCGCTTGCGCGCAAAGCCGCCCCGGCTCTTGCAGTCGGCGCGCTTTGCTGGCAACGTTAACGTTAACACGCGTGTCGGCGCGGAAGTTTGGAGAGTGCATGTCCTTCTGGCACCGCACGAGCGCGCTGCGCTGGTGGATCATCGGCATCGTCATGCTGGGCACGATGCTCAACTATCTGACGCGGAGCACGCTGGCGGTCGCCGCGCCGAGCTTCATGGTCGATCTCCACATCAACGAGCAGCAATATTCCTACATCACCGCCGCCTTCCAGGGCGGCATCATGCTGCAGCCGGTGGTCGGCTATATCCTCGACGTGGTCGGCCTGCGCTCGGGCATGGCGCTGTTCGCCGCGGGCTGGGGGCTGCTGAGCATGGCGCATGGCCTAGCGTTCAGCTGGCAATGGCTGTTCGCGCTGCGCGGGATGCTGGGCTTTGCCGAGGGCACCTCGCATACCGGGGGCCTCAAGGTCGTCTCGGAGTGGTTCCCGGCGCGCGAGCGCGGTTTCGCCGGCGGCATCTACAATCTCGGCGCCTCGGCCGGCGCGGCGCTGGCGGCGCCGTTGGTGGCGGGATCGATCGCCTTGTGGAACTGGCGCGCGGCCTTCGTCGTCACCGGCGTGCTGGCGTTGCTATGGGCGCTGCTGTGGCTGGTCAATTATCGCACGCCGCAGACCCATCCGAGCATCTCGGAGCAGGAACGCGACCTGATCCTCAGCGGCCAGGAAGCCCATATCCAGGAACGCGCCGAACGCCCCTCGCCGCTCCGCCTGCTCACCCAGCGCAACTTCTGGGGCATCGCCCTTCCGCGCTTCCTCGCCGACCCGACTTGGGGGACGCTCACCTTCTGGATGCCGCTCTATCTGGTGAAGGTTCGCGGCTTCAACCTGGGCGAGATCGCCGTCTCCGCCTTCCTCCCCTTCATCGCCGCGGACCTGGGCTGCATGTTCGGACCCGCGCTGGCGCTGTTCCTCCAGCGTCGGGGCATCAGCCTGATCAACGCGCGGCGCTGGACCTTCACCTTCGGCGCGCTGCTGATGACCGGCATGGTGTTCGTCGCCAGCGTCGAGAATGCGTGGGCGGCCGTCGCTTTGCTCTGCCTCGGCGGGTTCGCGCACCAGACCCTCTCGGTCACCGTCATCACCATGGCGACCGACCTGTTCCCGCGCAACGAGCTCGGCACCGTCGCCGGCCTTGCCGGCACCTTCGCCAATGGCAGCATCCTCATTTTCACGCTGCTGATCGGCGGGCTGGTCGCCTCGCTCGGCTACGGCCCCTTCTTCATCGCCCTCGGGCTGCTCGACCTCGTCGCCGCCCTTCTTCTCTGGACCCTCGTCAAGGCGCCCCGATGATCCGCAATCCGATCCTTCCCGGCTTCAACCCCGATCCGTCGATCTGCCGCGTCGGCGACGACTATTTCATCGCGACCTCGACCTTCGAGTGGTTCCCCGGCGTGCAGATCCACCACAGCCGCGACCTCGCCAACTGGACGCTGGTCGCCCGGCCGCTGGTGCGCGCGTCACAGCTCGACATGCGCGGCGATCCGGACAGCTGCGGGGTGTGGGCGCCCTGCCTCACCCATGACGGCACGCGCTTCCACCTGCTCTACACCGACGTGAAGCGCTATGGCCGCACGACGATGGGCGGCGCCTCGGGCGCATCGCTGCGCGACTTCCACAATTACCTCGTCACCTGCGACACCATCGACGGCACCTGGTCCGATCCGATCCACCTCAATTCGAGCGGGTTCGACCCCTCGATGTTCCATGACGACGACGGCCGCAAATGGGTGGTGAACCAGCTCTGGGACCATCGCCCCGGCCGCAACCGCTTCGCCGGAATCGTGCTGCAGGAATATGATCCGGCGACAGAGAAGCTGGTCGGCGCGCGCACCAACATCTTCCCCGGCACCGCACTCGGGCTGACCGAGGCGCCGCACCTCTATCGCCGCGGGGAGTTCTATTACCTGCTCACCGCCGAGGGCGGCACCGGCTGGAACCATGCCGTCACCATGGCGCGGTCGCGGGCGATCACCGGACCGTACGAGCTGCATCCGGACACCTATATCCTCTCCAGCCGAACCCGCCCCGATGCGGTGCTGGCGCGCGCCGGCCATGCCGATCTGGTCCACACCGCCGAGGGCGAACCCTGGCTCGCCTATCTGTGCGGGCGCCCGCTGCCGAGTCGCGGGCGCTGCGTGCTCGGCCGCGAGACTGCGATCCAGCCGATGCGCTGGGCCGAGGATGGCTGGCTCTACACCCGCGACGGCCGCGGCCTGCCCGAGCTGGAAGTGCCCGCGCTCAGCAACACGCCCTCGCCCGCCCGGCCGACCGAGGAGCGCCACGACTTCGATTCGGCCACGCTGCCGATCGACCTGCAATGGCTGCGCACCCCCGAGCCCAACCGGATCTTCAGCCTCACCGCGCGACCCGGCCATCTCCGCCTGTTCGGGCGCGAGACGATCGGCAGCGTGTTCACCCAGGCGCTGGTCGCGCGGCGGCTCCAGGCCTTCTGCACCTCGACCCGCTGTGTGCTCGACTTCGAACCGCAGGATTTCCAGCAGGCAGCGGGGCTGGTCGTCTATTACAACAGCACCAAGTTCCACTATCTCCATGTCAGCCACGACGAGGAGGTGGGCCGCCATCTCCGCGTGATGACAGCGCTGCCCGACGCGCCGCAGGGCGACGCCTTCACCGCGCCGATCCCGCTGCCGGCGGGGCCGGTCGAGCTCCGCTGCGAAGTGGATTACGAGCGGCTGCGCTTCGGCTGGCGGATGGCGGGGGCGGAGGCCTGGCACTGGCTCCCCGAACTGTTCGACGCCTCGATCCTCTCCGACGAGGCGAGCGCCCCCGGCCTGCCCAACTTCACCGGCGCCTTCATCGGCATGGCCTGCCAGGACATGGGCGGCATGGGCACACCGGCGGATTTCGATTGGTTTGCGTATCGGGAGCGGGCGTTTTCGCCGGACCCGACGACCGGCTAGGCCTGGAGGCGGGAGGCGCCGTAGCGCCTCCCACGGCTCACTTACACTTGACGTTGCCCTTGTCGATCTGGCGGCCGAGCAGCGCGCCGCCGCCTGCGCCGAGCAGCGTCCCCAGCGTCCCGCCGCCGACGACGTTCCCGAGCACGCCGCCCGCGACGCCGCCGATCACCAGGCCGGTCGTGCCGTCGGAGCGCTTGCAATAGGTCCTGCCGTCGCGGCCGCGATAGATGCGGTCGTTTCGGGAAAGCCGTCGCGGCGACCTATTGGTGTCGCGATAGGATCGGGCCGGATCCCAGTTCTTCTGCTCGCCGTGCCAGCGCTGATCGTGCTGTGCAGCGACTGCCGGTGCGCTCGCCGAGGCGATAAGGCCTGCACAGGCCAGGGCTTTGACGGTCGATGTGATCATATTCTTCATGTCGCGGGATCTCCCTCTATGTCGTGATCTGGAAACTACCCGCGATCAGCGGTGGCGAACCCAGTGACAGACGCGCACGCGCTTCTTGTGATGGCCATGGCCGCGGACTTCGACCTTGCAGACCTGCTTCTTGCCATAGTGGCGGGGTGCGGCGTCGGCCGGTGCCGACACGATCATGGCGGCGGCGAACATGGCGCCGATCGATCCGATATGCTTGATGGTCATCTCGTCCTCCATTGTGAGAGCGAGAAAGAACACGACAGCGCATGTCGGGTTTCTGAATTAACCACGGTTGAATTGTCGCATTTTGTCGCAAGGGACGCCGAGGTTGCCATCATGGCGAGGCGCGAGGCGCACTTGCGGCGAGGCGCCGCGCGGCCTGCCCAACTTCATCGGCGCGTTCATCGGCATGGCCTGCCAAGACAGGGGCAGCACGGGGACGGCGGCGGATTTCGATTGGTTCGCGTATCGCGAGCGGGCGTTTGAGGCGGATCCCACTATAAGCTAGATCATGGCTATCGACATCGCCTCTGCGCGCGTTCTTGCCGAGACGCTCGCTCGCGCGTGCCTGCGGAGCCTCGCCGGGGATCGCGAGGCATATCTTCGCGAGGAGCATGCAGAAGCGCCCAACTGCTGGTTCTTCTTTCGCGCCAAGGACATTTCGGTCCCGCCCGAGCAGTCGCTAGAGGCCGACTGGGCGTATGCCATCAGCAAGTGGGGCGATGTGCGGATGATTGCGGATCTCTCCGATGATGCGGGGGCGCTTTCGACGTACCTTTTCGTGATGTCAGATTACTTCTAAAAGTCTCGAACTGACCCAGATATTTGACGACCGCTAAAGCGCACCTAGGCGCGGCATCGCGCCCCAAAAACTATAATTCCGACGAGGTGGTGCCGGTATACCCCTCTATACGAGCGCCCCACCCTCTCGCCGTCACCTCAGCGTTTGTCGCATCGCGTCCGCCCGCGATGGGGACATTAATCGGCTCAACGATATATGGCAGGGTATCCGATACTCGCGCGCGACTCCCTCTATCGCTATCCTCCGGAGACAAATACACGGTCTCGCACTCGTCGCAGAGAAGGACGATGGTTTCGTGGTCACCGCAAAGGTAGAATCCTAGCCAGCCTTGCTGACTGCAAAAATCGCACGCTCCAGCATGAAGCATCATATTCTCCATTGGCGCTCGGCGACAAAGCTTGGTGCACGCTCAAAAGGTGACGTTTAACTCTTGCGTTCGGGTTATAGGCGCGTGGCTCCTCGACGGCTACGACATAGAGGAGCGCGCCCTCTGGATGCTCAACCTCGACGACCCAGCCCCCTACTCTCCCTCGCGCAACATGCTCGCCCGCCGCAGCCGCGCCTCCAGATCCTCCACCATCCGCTCCCGGCTGCGGAACGCATGCTGCAGGTCGCGCTGGCTGAGCGGCATCAGGAATTCGCAGCCGTGGCGGGTGTCCTCGCGCCACACCACCCGCGCCTCACGCGCGCCGGCGCCGGACATGCCGATCCAGATCAGCGTGCCCTCGGGCAGCGCCACCTCGGCGTTGAACAGGAAGCCGGTACGCGAGAAATTCTCGACCACCGCGTCGAACGGACGGCCGTCCATGCCGCGCACGGTGGTTTCCCGATACACCAGGAAGCGCACCGCGCCGCGCGCGTCCATGCTTCCCCAAACTTCCAGCCTCGCGACGAGCACCAGCACCTGTTCCCTTGCCCCGGAAGCTCCGCCTCTACGACAAACGGGGTTAACGCCTGACCAACGCCCACACGCTTCTTGACGCGGCGCAGCATCACTGCCATATGCACCTTCACGACGAGGCATTTATATGCAGCGTGATCGGCGGCGCGCCCCAGACGGGGACCTGCTCCGCTAGGCTCTGCTTCGTCGCTTATCGGCTTCCCAAATCACGCGGGGCGTCACTTGTTGACCCCGCCTTCGCGTGCGCCCTTTGAAGATGCGTGCGCGCCGGCCGCATCTATAAGGTACTACCATGCAATTCAAAGAACTCGGCCTTTCCGAGACCGTCCTGGCTGCGCTCGCCGCCAAGGGCTATACCGACGCGACGCCGATCCAGGCGCAGTCGATCCCCGCGCTGCTCGAAGGCCGCGACCTGCTCGGCATCGCCCAGACCGGCACCGGCAAGACCGCGGCGTTCATGCTCCCCTCGATCGATCGCCTGATCGCCAGCGCCAAGCGTCCGCAGCCGCGCGGCTGCCGCATGCTCGTCCTCGCGCCGACGCGGGAACTCGCCGCCCAGATCGCCGACAATGCCAAGCATTATGCCAGCGGCACCGGCCTGCGCATCGCCACCGTGTTCGGCGGCACTTCGGTCCACAAGAACAAGACCGATCTGGCGCGCGGCGTCGACATCCTCGTCGCCACGCCGGGCCGCCTCGTTGACCTGCTCGATCAGCATTTCCTGATCCTGCTGGGCATCGAGATCCTGGTGCTCGACGAAGCCGACCAGATGCTCGACCTCGGCTTCATCCATGCGCTGCGCCGCATCGTGAAGGAGCTGCCGACCAAGCGCCAGTCGCTGTTCTTCTCGGCGACCATGCCGAAGACGATCCGCGAGCTGGCCAGCCAGTTCATTCACAATCCGGTCGAAGTGAAGGTGACCCCGGTCGCCACCACCGCCGAGCGTGTCGAGCAGTTCGTCACCTATGTGACGCAGGCCGAGAAGCAGGCGCTGCTGACGATCCAGCTGCGCAACCCCGACATCGATCGCGCGCTGATCTTCACCCGCACCAAGCATGGTGCCGACCGCGTCGTGCGGCTGCTCGCCGGCAACGGCATCGCCGCCAACGCGATCCATGGCAACAAGAGCCAGCCCCAGCGTGAGCGCGCCCTGGGCGAGTTCCGCTCGGGCAAGGTCAAGCTGATGGTCGCGACCGACATCGCCGCGCGCGGCATCGACGTGTCGGGCGTCAGCCACGTGTTCAACTTCGAGCTGCCGAATGTGCCGGAGCAATATGTCCACCGCATCGGCCGCACCGCGCGCGCCGGCGCCGACGGCATCGCGATCAGCTACTGCGCCGATGACGAGCGTCCGTACCTGAAGGACATTGAGCGACTGACCCGCCAGAAACTCACCGTGCAGCCGCTGCCGGAGAACTTCATGGCCGAGGCCGACAAGATCAAGTCGACTCGTTCGCCGATGCCGGCAAGCCGCGACGAGCAGAACGGCCGCAACGGCCGCGCGATGCAGCACGCGTCGGGTCGTCGTGGCGACGGCCAGCCGGGCGGTCGCGGTCGCGGCGGTCCGCGCAGCGATGCACCGCGTAGCGGCGAGCCGCGCCGCGCCGAGGGCGGTCCGCGCAGCGACCAGCCGCGTCGCGCGGAAGGTGCCGGCCACGCCGGTGCGGGTGCTGGCGCCGGTCGCGGTCCGGGTGCGCCGAAGCGCAAGTTCAACGCGCGTCCGGCCGGCAGCGGCCAGGGTCGCCCCGGCGGCGGCAATCGCGGCCAGGGCGGCGGCGCGGGTCGCTCGCGCTGACACCTAAACTCCTCCCCGGCACGGGGAGGGGGACCGCGCGGCGCAGCCGCGTGGTGGAGGGGCCGCGCCGAAAGGCGCGGTCTTTCGCGTTTAGGAGCCGGGACGCGCCGCACCCGTCCCAACCCGGCACGGCTGTGCCAAAGCCGGTCATTCACCAGTTTCAATAAGCTAGCCCCGCCCCCCGCGCGCCCGCTAGCGCTCGTCCCCACAACAGGTGGGAACAGACGATGATGCGCAATGCCCTGATGGCCGCAGCCCTGGCGCTCGGCGCGGTGGTGCCGGCAGCCGCCCATGCGACGGTGGTGATCACCGGCTATGACGACGATCCCGGCTATCTCGCCGCGGACCAGATGGTCTACACCCCCACCGGCTTCGTCGGCAACTGGCCGGGCATGAGCCGCTTCCGCTTTACCGGCACCGAGAACGGCAAGACGGTGGAGTTCCTCACCTATTGCGCCGACGCCTTCACCGCGATCGGCACCGGCAGCTTCGAGCGCACCGGCATCTCCGCCGTGCTCGGCGACGTCACCCGCCAGCAGCAGCTGCTCACCCTGCTCACCCATTCGGAGGTGCTGCTCGGCAACGAACAGGACCTGCTCGCCCGCAAGACGATTTCCGCCGCCACCCAGCTGGCGGTGTGGGAGATCCTCGAAGAGCATGGCGGCAACTACGACACCACCAGCGGCCAGTTCTACACCGTCGGCGGCAACAGCGATGATGCCCGTGCGCTCGCCAACAGCTACTTGACCCAGATCACCACCGGCGGCTGGACCGCGATCGCCGGCCACAAGCTGCAGTTGCTCTTCTCCAAGGACCAGCAGAGCCAGGTGTTCCTCAGCGCCGTGCCCGAGCCGGCCAGCTGGGCGACGATGATCGGCGGCTTCGCGCTGGTCGGCGGCATGTTCCGGCGCAAGCGTGCGGCGGCGCTGCGAGTCGCCTGAGGCCGGCTAATCCCATGATTTCGGGGCAGGCGAGGCCATCGCCTGCCCTTTTTCTTGGGCGCTTCCAGACACGTCGAAACGCAAACATGAAACCAGCCTGTGACGTTTCGGCGACTCGGGTTGCATACGGCCAAGCGCGATGCTAGCAGCCCGGCAACCCATCGGGGGCGCAGTTTGCGTCGCCCCCCTTTTGTGCATGGGGTCACTTCCGACCCTCCGAGAGGAAACGAATCGCGTGGAGAATTCCGGCGGTATTCAGGCCAGCCTAAGCGGACGCTACGCAACCGCGCTCTTCGAGCTGGCACGTGACGCCAAGGCCATCGAGGCCGTCGAAGCGAGCCTTGCGACCGTGCGGGCGGCGCTCGACGAATCGCCCGAGTTCAAGGCGCTCACCACCAGCCCGTTGATCGGCCGCAAGGACGCCGGCAAGGCCGTCGCGGCTGCGGCGGGCGTGATGGGCCTGGATGCGACGACGACCAAGTTCCTCGGCGTGCTCGCCGAGAACCACCGTCTGGCGCAGCTGCCGGCGATCATCCGCACCTTCCGCGCGCTGGCCACCAGCCACCGCGGCGAGACGACCGCGGAAGTGACCTCGGCACACCCGCTCAATGCCGAACAGGTCGACGCGCTCAAGCAGCAGCTTCGCACCCGTATCGGCCGCGAGGTCTCGGTCGACCTGTCGGTGGACCCCTCGCTGCTCGGCGGCCTGGTCGTGAAGATCGGCAGCCAGATGATCGATTCGTCGATCAAGACCCGACTGAACTCCCTCGCGCACGCGATGAAAGGCTGAAGGCAAGAAGATGGATATCCGCGCCGCAGAAATCTCGAAGGTCATCAAGGACCAGATCGCCAATTTCGGCACCGAAGCGCAGGTTTCGGAAATCGGCCAGGTGCTGTCCGTCGGCGACGGCATCGCGCGCATCCACGGGCTGGACAATGTCCAGGCCGGTGAGATGGTCGAATTCGCCAATGGCGTGCAGGGCATGGCGCTCAACCTCGAGGCCGATAACGTCGGCGTCGTGATCTTCGGCTCGGACGCCGAGATCAAGGAAGGCGACACCGTCAAGCGCACCGGCACGATCGTGGACGTCCCCGTCGGCAAGGGCCTGCTCGGCCGCGTCGTCGACGGCCTGGGCAACCCGATCGATGGCAAGGGCCCGATCGAGTACACCGAGCGTCGCCGCGTCGAAGTGAAGGCGCCGGGCATCATCCCGCGCAAGTCGGTGCACGAGCCCGTGCAGACCGGCCTCAAGGCGATCGACGCACTGGTGCCGATCGGCCGTGGCCAGCGCGAGCTGATCATCGGCGATCGCCAGACCGGCAAGACCGCCGTCGCGATCGACACCTTCATCAACCAGAAGGGCCCGAACAGCTCGGGCGACGAAGGCAAGAAGCTCTACTGCATCTACGTCGCCGTCGGCCAGAAGCGCTCGACCGTCGCGCAGATCGTCCGCCAGCTCGAAGAGAATGGCGCGATGGAGTATTCGATCGTCGTTGCCGCGACCGCGTCGGAGCCGGCCCCGCTGCAGTTCCTCGCGCCCTACACGGGCTGCGCGATGGGCGAGTTCTTCCGCGACAACGGCATGCACGCCGTGATCGTGTATGACGATCTTTCGAAGCAGGCCGTTGCCTATCGTCAGATGTCGCTGCTGCTCCGCCGTCCGCCGGGCCGCGAAGCCTATCCGGGCGACGTGTTCTATCTCCACAGCCGCCTGCTCGAGCGCGCCGCGAAGATGAACGACGCCAACGGCAACGGCTCGCTGACCGCGCTGCCGATCATCGAGACCCAGGCGGGCGACGTGTCGGCCTACATCCCGACCAACGTGATCTCGATCACCGACGGCCAGATCTTCCTCGAGACGAACCTGTTCTACCAGGGCATCCGTCCGGCCATCAACGTGGGTCTGTCGGTGTCGCGCGTGGGTTCTGCCGCGCAGACCAAGGCGATGAAGAAGGTGTCGGGCTCGATCAAGCTCGAGCTGGCCCAGTATCGCGAAATGGCCGCGTTCGCGCAGTTCGGTTCGGACCTCGACGCCTCGACCCAGAAGCTGCTGAACCGGGGTGCGCGCCTGACCGAGCTGCTCAAGCAGCCGCAGTTCAGCCCGCTGTCGTTCGAAGAGCAGACCATCTCGATCTTCGCCGGCACCAACGGCTACCTCGACAATGTCGCGGTCAAGGACGTGGTCCGCTTCGAAGCCGCGATGCTCGCGCACTTCCGTTCGCAGCATGCCGAGGTGCTCGCCGAGATCCGCGACACCAAGGCCTTCGAGAACGGTACGCGGGACAAGGTGAAGGCCGTGCTCGACGCCTTCACCAAGACCTTCGCCTAAGGGACTGCCGCCGGATGGCCAACCTCAAGGAACTCAAGGGCCGGATCGCCTCGGTCAAGTCGACCCAGAAGATCACCAAGGCCAAGCAGATGGTCGCGGCGGCAAAGCTGCGGAAGGCGCAAGCCGCCGCAGAAGCCGCGCGTCCCTATGCCCAGCGCCTTGAGGGCGTGGTCGCCAGCCTCGCCAGCAAGGTGGGGGCCAGCGACAATGCGCCGCGTCTCCTCGCCAGCACCGGCAAGGCGGACACGCAGCTGCTCATCATCGCCAATGGCGACAAGGGGCTGTCGGGCGCGTTCAACGCCAACATCGTCAAGGCGGCGATCCTCAAGGCGCGCACGCTGATCGCCGAGGGCAAGACGGTGAAGTTCTACCTCGTCGGCCGCAAGGGCCGCGCGGTGATCGCCCGCACCTTCCCCGGCATGATCGTCGGCCAGTTCGACACGACTGCCGTGCGGACGCCGGGCTATGACGAGGCGCGTGTGATCGCCAAGGACGTGACCGACCGCTTCTTCGCGGGCGAGTTCGACGTGGCGACGCTGTTCTACTCGCACTTCCGCTCGGCGCTGGCCCAGGTGCCGACCGAGCAGCAGCTGATCCCGGTCTCGGTGCCGGAGACGACGGTGGCGAGTGCGGGTGCTTCGGTCGAGTACGAGCCGGACGAAGAGACGATCCTCGCCGATCTGCTGCCGCGCAACCTGACGGTGCAGATCTTCAAGGCGCTGCTGGAGAACCAGGCCAGCGAGCAGGGCGCGTCGATGACCGCGATGGACAACGCCACGCGCAACGCCGGCGACCTGATCAATCGTCTGACGATCCAGTATAACCGTTCCCGCCAGGCCGCGATCACGACCGAGCTGGTGGAAATCATTTCGGGCGCCGAAGCGCTCTAAAAGCTGCACGAAGCAAGGAAAGCAACAATGGCAACCGCCGCTGTAGACACGACCCCGACCACGGGCACCAACAATGTCGGCCGCATCAGCCAGGTGATCGGCGCGGTCGTCGACGTGACGTTCGAGAACAACCTGCCGGCGATCCTTTCGGCGCTGGAGACCCAGAACAACGGCAACCGCCTGGTTCTCGAAGTCGCACAGCATCTGGGCGAGAACACCGTCCGCACGATCGCGATGGACGCCACCGAGGGCCTGACCCGCGGCCAGACCGTGACCGACACCGGCAACCAGATCCAGGTTCCGGTCGGCCCGGCGACGCTCGGCCGCATCCTCAACGTCGTCGGCGAGCCGATCGACGAGCGTGGTCCGGTCAGCACCGATCTGCGCGCGCCGATCCACGCCAAGGCGCCTGAGTTCATCGACCAGTCGACCGACAGCGCGATTCTCGTCACCGGCATCAAGGTGATCGATCTGCTCGCGCCGTACGCGAAGGGCGGCAAGATCGGCCTGTTCGGCGGCGCCGGCGTGGGCAAGACCGTGCTCATCCAGGAGCTGATCAACAACATCGCGAAGGGCCATGGCGGCACCTCGGTGTTCGCAGGCGTGGGCGAGCGTACCCGTGAGGGCAACGATCTCTATCACGAGTTCCTCGACGCCGGCGTTATCGCCAAGGACGCCGACGGCAACGCCATCACCGAGGGCTCGAAGGTCGCGCTCGTTTATGGCCAGATGAACGAGCCGCCGGGCGCCCGTGCCCGCGTCGCGCTGTCGGGCCTGACGATCGCTGAGTACTTCCGCGACGTCGAAGGCCAGGACGTGCTGTTCTTCGTCGACAACATCTTCCGCTTCACCCAGGCGGGCGCGGAAGTGTCGGCACTGCTCGGCCGCATTCCGTCGGCAGTGGGCTATCAGCCGACCCTGTCGACCGACATGGGCGCGCTGCAGGAGCGCATCACCTCCACCACCAAGGGGTCGATCACCTCGGTGCAGGCCGTGTACGTGCCCGCCGACGATCTTACCGATCCGGCGCCGGCAACCTCGTTCGCCCACTTGGACGCGACGACCGTGCTCAACCGCGCCATCTCCGAGCTGGGCATCTACCCGGCGGTGGATCCGCTCGACTCGACCAGCCGCGTGCTCGAGCCGCGCGTCGTCGGCCAGGAGCATTACGAGACGGCACGTGCGGTGCAGGCCATCCTGCAGAAGTACAAGTCGCTGCAGGACATCATCGCGATCCTGGGCATGGACGAGCTTTCCGAAGAGGATAAGCTGACCGTCGCCCGCGCCCGCAAGATCCAGCGCTTCCTCAGCCAGCCGTTCCACGTCGCCGAAGTGTTCACCGGCATTCCGGGCGCCTTCGTGCAGCTGGAAGACACGGTGCGCTCGTTCAAGGCGGTGGTCGACGGCGAGTATGACCATCTGCCGGAAGCGGCCTTCTACATGGTCGGCGGCATCGACGACGCGATCGCCAAGGCCAAGAAGCTCGCCGACGAGGCGTAAGAACGACTACTAGCCCCTCCCCTTCAGGGGAGGGGCTGGGGTGGGGCGCGAGCGCAAGCGAGCGTCCGGTAACCCCAGCGAATACCGACGTCGGGGGCAGTGTCCCCCACCCCAACCCCTCCCCTGAAGGAGAGGGGCTTAGGATAGAGAAGATGCTGCACTTCGAACTCGTCACTCCGGAACGTCTCGTCCGCTCGGAAGAGGTCCACATGGTCGTCGTCCCCGGCAGCGAGGGCGATTTTGGCGTGCTCGAAGGCCATGCGCCGATCATGTCGACGATCCGCGACGGCAATATCGAGCTGTACAAGCCCGGCGCCACCACGCCCGAGCTGATCCGCGTCGAAGGCGGTTTCGCCGAGGTCAACGAGCGCGGGCTGACCGTGCTGGCCGAACGCGCCGAATAAGCCCGGCTCCCAGCCGCTGGCCGTCAGACAGCCCCGCGCAAGCGGGGCTGTTTGCGTTTGGGGCTCCCCCGCATAGTTAGCCAAATCGCAAGGCTTCTCCTTTAGTCCCCGTAGCTTCGTGGAGGACTGAAGTTCGATGAGCGCGTTCGGGCGTCGTGGCGGCATTGGGGGCGGAACCGGAGGGCGTCCGGCCTTCGGGGTAGCGCGGCCGATGCAGGGCGGCGGCTTCCAGCGCGCCGAGCCGCTGCCGCTGGGCGGCGAGCAGTTCCCGCCGCTCGATTCGGTGCCCCTGCCCGGCCAGCACTTCGCCGATCCGATGCTGGAGCGTGACCCGCTGGGGCCCAGCGCCGCCAGCGCCGACGCGATGCAGCGCCTCGCCGATCGTCAGGCTGCACCTGCGGACCAGGGCAGCTCGCGCAACGAGGGCTTCGAAGCCTCGATCCACCGTATCAAGGAACAGGTGCTGCCGCGCCTGCTCGAGCGCGTCGATCCCGAGGCGGCGGCGACGCTGAGCAAGGACGAACTCGCCGAGGAATTCCGCCCGATCATCGGCGAGGTGCTCGCCGAGCTCAAGCTGACCCTCAATCGGCGCGAGCAGTTCGCGCTGGAAAAGGTGCTGGTCGACGAGCTGCTGGGGCTCGGGCCGCTCGAGGAGCTGCTCGCCGACTCGGCGATCACCGACATCATGGTCAACGGCCCCGAGCAGACCTATGTCGAGCGCAAGGGCAAGCTCGAGCTCGCCAACATCCAGTTCCGCGACGAGGAGCATCTGTTCCAGATCGCCCAGCGGATCTGCAATTCGGTCGGCCGCCGCGTCGACCAGACCACCCCGCTCGCCGATGCGCGCCTCAAGGACGGCAGCCGCGTCAACGTGATCGTGCCGCCGCTTTCGCTGCGCGGCACCGCCATCTCGATCCGTAAATTCTCCGCCAAGCCGATCACGCTCGACATGATGGCCAAGGGCGGATCAATGTCCGAGAAGATGGCGACCGCGCTCAAGATCGCGGGGGCGAGCCGGTTCAACATCGTCATTTCGGGCGGCACCGGCTCGGGCAAGACGACGATGCTCAATGCGATCTCGAAGATGATCGACCCCGGCGAGCGCGTGCTGACGATCGAGGACGCCGCCGAACTCCGCCTGCAGCAGCCGCACTGGCTGCCGCTGGAGACGCGGCCGGCCAATCTCGAAGGCCAGGGCGAGATCTCGATCCGCGACCTGGTCAAGAACGCGCTGCGTATGCGCCCCGATCGCATCATCCTCGGCGAAATCCGCGGCGCCGAGTGTTTCGACATGCTCGCCGCGATGAACACCGGTCACGACGGTTCGATGTGCACCCTCCACTCGAACAGCCCGCGCGAGGCGCTGGCGCGCATGGAGAACATGGTGATGATGTCGGACATCAAGGTGCCCAAGGAAGCGATCAGCCGCCAGATCGCCGATTCGGTGGACCTGATCATCCAGGTGAAGCGCCTGCGCGACGGCAGCCGCCGGGTGACCAACGTCACCGAGGTGATCGGCATGGAAGGCCCGGTGATCGTCACCCAGGAGCTGTTCAAGTTCGAATATCTCGACGAGGGCACCGACGGGAAGATCATCGGCGAATATCGCTCGATGGGCTTGCGGCCCTATACGCTGGACAAGGCCAAGCAGTTCGGTTTCGACCAGGCGCTGTTGGAGGCGTGCCTGTAAGCCTCAGCCCGCGTGCAGCGCGACGCTGACCAGCACCAGCGCGGCGAACAGCCCGGCCATCTGGATCGCCATCCACGGCACCCAACCAACCTGTTCGAGATTCCGCCGCTTGCGCCGGCGATGCTCGGCCACCCCGGCCACGATCGCGACCAGCAGCGCAACCCCGGCGCCGATCCAGAATTCTAGTTGCATCGTCATCCCGTTGCGTCACAGTCGCGCACCGATAGCAGGGAGCCATCGCTTATGCGCCATCGTCTTGTCGCCGCCGCCGTCGTCACCACCCTCGCCGCCGTCGCCAGCGTTGCTGCGCAGCAACCCGCGTCGCTGCGCCAGGCGATCGACGCCGCGGTGGCAGCCCCCAGCCGAACGCCCGCCAATACCGCGCGCGACAAATATCGCCACCCCGCCGACACGCTCGCCTTTTTCGGGGTGAAGCCCGGCGACACGGTGGTCGAGATCTGGCCGAGCGGCGGCTGGTACACCGAGATTCTCGCCCCGCTCACCAAGGGCAAGGGCACGCTCTACGCCGCGGTGCCGAGCGGCAACGCCAAGGGCATCGAGGCGCTGAAGGCGAAGGACGCCGCGCTCTACGGTCCGATCCGCGTCGTCAGCTTCCCCGCCGCGGCGGGCCAGGCCAAGGTGGCGGACGGCACCGCCGACGTGGTGCTTACCTTCCGCAACGTCCACAACTGGCGGATGGGCGGCCAGGACGGGAAGGACTATTCGCCCGAGGCGTTCAAGCAGATGTACGCGATGCTCAAGAAGGGCGGCACGCTCGGCATCGAGGACCATCGCCTGCCCGAGAGTGCCAGCGACGAGCGCGAGACGAAGAGCGGCTATCTGAAGGTGTCGACCGTGCGCCGGCTGGCCGAGGCGGCGGGCTTCAAGTACGTCGGCGCGTCCGAGGTCAATGCCAACAAGGCCGACACCGCCGACTGGCCGAACGGCGTGTGGACGCTGCCGCCCACCTATGCGCTCAAGGACCAGGATCGCGCGAAATATGCCGCGATTGGCGAGAGCGACCGCATGACACTCAAGTTCCGCAAGCCTTAAGGGCGAAAGGGAAAAGCGTATCCTCCCCCGCCAGGGGGAGGTGGCGCGCGACGCGCGACGGAGGGGGAGGATGCCAGAACCTCGTGACCGTCGTGCTTCCTCCCCCTCCGAGCCGCTCCGCGGCCCACCTCCCCCTGGCGGGAGAGGAAACGGAGTCACCACACGGCCCTCGCGGGCGTTACTTGCCCAGCTTCTCGATCTTTTCCTGCAGCCGGGCCAGCTCGGCCTTGAGCGACGACACGTCGCCGTCGCCGGCGCTGCTCGCTTCGGGCGCAGCCGGCGCGGCCGCAGGCGCAGCACCCGGCGTCGGGTTGACCGCGCCGCCCGGCTGGAAGGCACTCGCCGCGGCTTCGAACATCGCCATGTTGCGCTTGGCGATCTCGGCGAAGGGCGAGTTGGCGAAAGCGCCCTCGACCGCCGACTTGAACTGTTCCTGGTTGCGGCGGAAGCTGTCCATCGACGCTTCTAGATAGCCCGGCACCATCGCCTGCATCGAATCGCCGTACAGCGAGATCAGCTGGCGCAGGAAGTTCACCGGCAGCATCGTCTGGCCGCGCGCTTCCTCCTCCATGATGATCTGGGTGAGGACGTTATGGGTGATGTCCTCCTCGGTCTTGGCGTCGACGACCTTGAAGTCGCGGCCCTCGCGCGTCATCGCTGCGAGATGCTCGAGCGTGATGTAGGACGAGGTCTCGGTGTTATAGAGCCGGCGGTTCGCGTACTTCTTGATAATGACCGGACCGCTTCCAGGTGCAGCTTTCTTCATGGGGAACCCCGCGCGTGACAGATGCGCACCTAACTACAGTTTCTGACGCGCCGCAACACGGACCGCGTCCTTTGCCGCTTTTTCTTGCATTGCTGCGCAACGAAACGGCAGCATCGCCCGAAAGGCGGGCAGCGGCGCTGGCGGGACTGGCCGCCTATCAGCGCGCGCCCCGCCCCGCGCCGCGCCCCGAAAAGCCGATCGTCGCGCGCGCCGGTCGCGCCGTGCTGCGCGATTATGGCGGGCATGGGCAGCCTGTCGTGTTCGTCCCTTCGCTGATCAACCCGCCGGTGGTGCTCGATCTCGCCCGCGGCAATTCGCTGCTGCGCTGGCTGTCGCGGCAGGGCGTGCGGCCGCTGCTGGTCGACTGGGGGAGCCCGACACCCGACGAGGCGCTGCTCGACGTCAACGGCCATGTCGAGCGATTGCTGCTCCCTTTGCTGCGCCAGTTGCGGCGCCCGCCGGTGCTCGCCGGCTATTGCCTGGGCGGCACCATGGCGATCGCGGCAGCGCAGGCGATCGAGACCGCCGGCCTCGTCACCATCGCCGCGCCCTGGCACTTTTCCGGCTATGGCGCCGCGCTGGAGCGGTTCGCGGCGCTGTGGGACGGGGCCTATCCCACCTGCGAACGTCTGGGCGTGGTGCCGATGGAAGTGCTGCAGACCGGTTTCTGGCAGCTCGACCCGCGCCGCACGATCCTGAAGTACGAACGCTTCGGCCGCCTCCGCCCACGCGATCCCGAAGCGCGCGCCTTCGTCGTGCTCGAGGATTGGGCAAATGCCGGCGCGCCGCTCAGCTTCGGGGCCGGGCGCCAGTTGTTCGACGACTTCCTCTCGGCCGACCTGCCCGGAACCGGCCGCTGGCAGGTGGCGGGCATCACCGCGCGGCCGGAGACGCTGGCCGTCCCTGCGCTCTCGCTGATTTCCACCACCGATCGCATCGTCCCCGCCGCCAGCGCCGCGCGGCTGGGCGAGGTGCGCGAGATGACGCTGGGCCATGTCGGCATGATCGTCGGCGGCCGCGCGCGAAAGGCGGTATGGGAGCCGCTTGCCGACTGGTTAACTGCACTTCCCCGCACTAGATAACGACCAAACACACCCCAGGAGACCCGCATGACCGACGTCGTGATCACTGCCGCCAAGCGTACCCCGGTGGGCAGCTTTCTCGGTGCCTTCGCCGCCACCCCCGCGCACGAGCTTGGCCGCGTCGCGATCGAGGCCGCCCTCGCCGAAGCCGGTGTGAAGGGCGAGGAAGTCTCCGAAGTCATTCTCGGCCAGGTGCTCACCGCCGCGCAGGGCCAGAATCCCGCCCGCCAGGCCTCGATGCACGCCGGCGTTCCGAAGGAAGTGCCGGCGTGGAGCGTGCAGCAGGTCTGCGGCTCGGGCCTGCGCGCGGTGGCGCTCGGCTTCCAGTCGATCCGCAACGGCGATGCCGACATCATCGTCGCGGGCGGCCAGGAATCGATGTCGATGAGCACCCACGCCCAGTCGCTGCGCCCGGGCACCAAGATGGGCGATCTGAGCCTGGTAGACACGATGATCAAGGACGGCCTGACCGACGTGTTCAACGGCTATCACATGGGCATCACCGCCGAGAATCTCGCCGAGCAATATCAGGTGACGCGCGGCGAGCAGGACGAGTTCGCGGTGCGCTCGCAGAATCTCGCCGAGAAGGCGCGCGCCGAGGGCCGCTTCAAGGACGAGATCGCGCCGGTGACGGTGAAGACCCGCAAGGGCGAGACGATCGTTGCCGACGACGAATATATCCGCGCCGGCGCGACGGTGGACAGCGTCGCCGGCCTGCGCCCGGCCTTCAAGAAGGATGGCACCGTCACCGCCGCCAACGCCTCGGGCCTCAACGACGGCGCCGCGGCGCTGGTGCTGATGCGCCGCGAGGAAGCCGAGAAGCGCGGCGCGCCGATCCTCGCCACCATCCGCAGCTGGGCCAGCACCGGCGTCGACCCGTCGGTGATGGGCATCGGCCCGGTCACCGCGAGCCGCAAGGCGCTGGAAAAGGCCGGCTGGACGATCGGCGACCTCGACCTGATCGAAGCAAACGAAGCGTTCGCCGCACAGGCGCTGTCAGTCGGCAAGGAACTCGGCTGGGATGCCGACAAGGTGAACGTGAACGGCGGCGCGATCGCGATCGGCCACCCGATCGGCGCCTCGGGCGCGCGCATCCTCACCACCCTGCTCCACGAGATGAACAAGCGCGACGCCAAGAAGGGCCTCGCGACATTGTGCATCGGCGGCGGCATGGGCATCGCGATGTGCGTCGAGCGCGACTGAGTCGCGCCTCGCTTCGCGAAAGGAGGGCCGGGGCGCCATCCCCGGCCCTTTTTCTTTGGGCTAAGCCCACACCCGATCGAACCGCGCGCCCAACCCGGTAAGCAGCTCGTACTGCGACAGCCCGCTCAGCGCCGCGGTCTCCGGCAAGGCATAGTCCATCGCCACCCAGTCGCCTTCGGCCAGATCGGGCGCGCTGTCGACGCAAAGTGCGGTCAGGTCCATCGAGACGCGGCCGACCACCGGCAGCACCGCATCGCCTGCGCGCGCGTGCCCCTTGTTCGAGAAGCAGCGCAGATAGCCGTCGGCATAGCCGAGGTTGAGGATCGCCACGTCCATGTCGTGCGGCGCCGTGTAGGTGGCATTGTAGCCGATCGTCTCGCCGGCGCGGACGAGGCGGCGCTGGAGGATCTGCGCCTCGGGCGTGACGACCTGGCGGATGCCGTCATGCGCGCCGCGCTGGCGGCCGCCATAGAGCGCGATGCCGGGGCGGGTGAGGTCAAAGTGATAGTTCGGACCCAGCGCGATCCCAGAGCTGTTCGCGAGGCTCATTCGCCGTGCGGACGTCCGACCGGCGAGGGCTGCGAAGCTGTCGCGCTGGCGGGCGTTGAGCGGCACGTCCTCGTCGGCCGAGACGAGGTGGCTCATCAGCGTGTCGATCGCCAGCCCGTCGAGCAGTCCGTCCGCCACCTGTTGCGGCGACACGCCGAGCCGGTTCATGCCGGTGTCGACCATCACGTCGCACGCGCCCCCGCCCGCCTCGCGCCAGCGCCGGACCTGCTCGGCGCTCGCCAGCACGGGCCGTGCGTTCGCCGGGCGATCGGCCATGTCCTCGGCCCGGACGCCGTGGAGCACCGATACGGGCATGCCAAGATCGGCGATGTCCCGCGCTTCGGCCCAGGTGGCAACGAAGAAGTCGCGGCAGCCTGCCGCCGCCAGCCGCTCGACCACGCCGCGCGCGCCCAGCCCATAGCCGTTCGCCTTTACCGCCGCGCCGCACGCCGCAGCACCGCTCAGGCGCGAAAGCAGCGTCCAGTTGGCAGCAAGGGCGGCAGCGTCGAGGCGGAGGCGGAGGGGGGAGTCGGTCATCCCCCGTCGGTTAGCGCCGCGACGTGCGAAGCGCCACCGTCTCGCGCAGGCCCATCGCCGTCACCACCAGCGCCATCGCCACCACCGCGAAGGTGTACCACAGCCCGGCATAGGGGTTGCCGGTCCGCGCGACGATGTAATGGCTGATGAAGGGCAGGAAGCCGCCGAAATAGCCGGTGCCGATATGATAGGGGATCGACATCGAAGAATAGCGGATGCGGCTGGGGAACATCTCGCTCAGCAGCGCCGCCACCGGGCCATAGGTGGCGCCGCACAGCGCCATCAGCACCGTCATCGCCACCAGGATCATCGCAATGTCGATCGGCTCGGGCACAATGCGATCGAAGCGATAGCCGGCATCCTCGAGCGCGGCCTTCACGGCCTTGGGATCGTTGCTCTCGACCACCTGGCCGCCGATGGTGACGACGACGGTGGGCGCCTTGGCGGTCTTGTAGCTGACTCCCAGCCGCGAGAGATCGTCGAGCATTCGCCAGCAGTCGTCGGCCTGGGTGGTGGCGAAGGGATCATAGGTGCAGTGCGGCCCGGCGACGATGACGGGTTCCCGCCGCGACGCCTTGGCGAGGCCGGGATTGGCGGCGCTGCCGATCACGTAGAAACAGGGAAAGAGCAGCACTAGGGTGAGCGCATAGCCGATCACGATCGGCGGCTTGCGCCCCACCCGATCGGAAAGCTTGCCGAAGAAGATGAAGAAACCCACGCCGATCACCGCGCCCGCACCGGTGATCAGCTGTGCCGCGGTCTGGTCGAGCCGCATCGGGCCCGAGAGGAAGGCGAGGACCGAGAACATCGCGGTGTACCACACCACGGTCAGGCCGCCGGCGATGCCGAACAGCGCCACGAGCAGCCGCTTCTTGTTGCCCGGATAGGTGAAGCTTTCGACGAACGGATTGCCCGCGGTCTCGCCCGCCTCTTTCATGGCGCGGAACACGGGGCTTTCGGACAGGCGGAAGCGCATCCACAGCGAAATGACGAGCAGCACCAGCGAGAAGAGGAAGGGCAGCCGCCAACCCCAGCTTTCCCACACGTCCGCCGCGGCAAAGCGGAACAGCAGCACCACCGCCAGGCTGAGGATGAAGCCGCCGACCACGCTCGCCTGGATGAAGCTGGTGTGGAAACCGGCGCGCCCCTCGGGCGAGTGTTCGGCGACGAAGATCGCCGCGCCGCCATATTCGCCGCCCAGCGCCAGTCCCTGCGCGATGCGCAGCACCAGAATGATGATCGGCGCGGTGGCGCCGATCTCGCGATAGCTGGGGATCAAGCCGATGCCGGCAGTGGCCAGCCCCATCACCGTGATGGTGACGAGGAAGGTATATTTGCGCCCCATCTTGTCGCCGAGATAGCCGAACACCACCGCGCCGAGCGGGCGGAATCCGAATCCGATCGCAAAGGTCGCCCAGGAGAGCAGCGTCGCGAGATTTTCATTTCCCGAGGGAAAGAAGGTGCGGCCAAGGATGCCGGTGGCGGTCAGCGTGCCCCAGATGAAGAAATCATACCATTCGAACACGGTACCCAGCGACGACGCGCTGATCACCATTCGCATCTCGCTGGCGCTGGGTTCGCAAACCTCGTCGGCCATCCTCTATGTCCCCCGCTTGTCTCGCTGTGCTTCTACAGGAGTCGTACGGGGGAGCAATCTGTCAGGCGCGGCGGCCCAGCGTCTTGAACATCAGCGTGATCCGCGCGGCTTCGGGCGCGACCGCGTAGATCGGCCGCGCGGCGTGCGGGATGGTGCCGGGGAAGATCACCAGCCGGTCCGGCTTGGGCACCACCGCCTTCACCACTTCGCTGCCGCTGCGATTGAAGAACAGCGTCTCGCCGCCCTGGTCGGCGTTCCAGTCTCCTTGCGGATAATAGATCGCGGTGAGGTGGTCCTTGCAGTCCGAATCGAGATGCACCCCGCCGCCGACCCCCGCCGGCATGCGGTTGGCATAGCAGCGCGACAGCCGCTGGGCGCGCAGCGGCTTTTGCAGCAGCGCCTCCCACACCTCGGCGATAAGCGGCGCGGCGGCCTGGAGTTCGTTGCCGATCGCATCGGGATTGCGATCCTCCTGCGCGCTCTTCTGATACCCGGCGAAATGCTTGTAGAAATAGCGCGGCGCATCGGGTGCCCCCGAGGAATAGGCGCCATGCGCCCAGCCCGGCTGGTCGAGATAGTCCCAGACGCGCTGGCGGCGCGCGTCGCCGAGAAAATTGTCGAGTACGCGAATGTCGTTCAACGGCCGGTCCTTAAACACGCCCGGCAGGGCCGCTTCGGGGTAGCGGAACAAGGTTAACGGCGGGTTAGAGGACGAGATTGGCCTTGAGGAAATCGACGAAGGAGCGCACCCGCAGCGCCAGCCGTTCATGGCCGACGAACAGCGCGTGGATGTCCTCGCCGTCGCCCGGGTTGAACGGCGCGAGCAGTTCCACCAGCCGCCCCGCGGCCAAATCGGCGGCGACATGGAAGCGCCCCATCCGCGCGATGCCGCCGCCCGCCAGCGCCATCAGCCGCACCGCTTCGCCCGAATTGGCGAGGAAGGGGCCGTCCATCGTCCGCTGCACCGCGGTGCCGTCAATGCGGAACGGCCAGCTGTCGATCGAGCGGCGGAAATTGAAGCGCAGACAGGTGTGCCGCTCCAGGTCGTTCGGATGCTGCGGCGTGCCGCAGCGCGCGAGATAGTCGGGGCTGGCAACCACCACCATATTGCTGCGGCCGAGCTTGGCCGCCTTGATGCCGGTGTCGCGCAAGGGCCCCACGCGGATCGCGACATCGGCCCGCTCCTCGACCAGCTCAACCAGCGCGTCGGACAAGGTGAGGTCCACCGTCACCCCCGGATGCGCGCGCAGATAGGCGGGCAGGATCGGGATCAGGAACTGCATGCCGAGCGGCACCGAGGCGTTGACCCGCAGCGGCCCGCGCGGGACCTGGTCGCGCTCGAAGCTGTGCTCGATCGCGTCGATTTCGGCCATCAGCCCGGCGACGCGGGCATGATAGGCCTGGCCCTCCGGCGTCAGCGCCAGCGCGCGGGTGGTGCGGGTCGCGAGCTGGACGCCGAGCCGCGCTTCCAGCCGCGCCATGCCGCGGCTGACGGCGGAGGGCGTGATGCGCAGCGCCTTGGCGGCACCCGCAAGGCTGCCCTCGGCTGCTACCGCCAGGAACATCTCCATCTCGCCGAGCCGATTGTCCATCCGTGATTCCCATGCACTTCTGTGATGCTTCCCGGCAATCTAATCAGCAATGGCGCGCGCGCCTACCTTCCGCTTCGACATTGGAAGGAGATACCCCATGGACCTGCAGCTTACCGGCAAGACCGCCCTCGTCACCGGCTCCACCGCCGGCATCGGCCTCGCCATCGCCGAACGGCTCGCCCAGGAAGGCGTGGCGGTAACGATCACCGGCCGCAGCCAGGCCAAGCTCGACGAGGCCGCCGCGCGCATCGCCAAGCTCGGCACCGTAAACCCCGTCCTCGCCGACCCCGCGACTGCGGACGGCGCGGCGACGCTGATCTCGGCGGTTCCGGACACCGACATCCTCGTCAACAATCTCGGCATCTACGAAGCCAAGCCGTTCACCGAGATCACCGACGAAGACTGGCACCATCTGTTCGAGGTCAACGTGGTCAGCGGCGCGCGGCTGGCGCGGCATTATTTCCCGCGCATGCTGGCGCGGAACTGGGGCCGGGTGCTGTTCATCGCCAGCGAGAGCGGGCTCGTGATCCCCAGCGAGATGATCCACTACGGTACCACCAAGACCGCCCAGCTGGCGATCGCCCGTGGCCTTGCCGAGCAGACCCGGGGCACGAACGTGACGGTCAATTCGGTGCTGCCGGGGCCGACGCGCTCGGAAGGCATCGTGGAGTTCATCCGCTCGGTGGTCGACAACAAGGATGCGCCCGAGGCCGAGCGCGAAGCCGAGTTCTTCGCGAAGATGCGCCCGCTCTCGCTGATCCGCCGGCTGATCGAGGCCGACGAGATCGCCGCGCAGGTGGCGCTGCTCGCCAGCCCGCTGGGGGCGATCACCAACGGCGCGGCGATCCGGGTGGAAGGCGGAATCGTGCCGACGATCGCTTGAGGCAAGGTCCTCCCTTCTCGTCCCCCTCCCGTTTGCGGGAGGGGGATAAAGGTCCGTATCAGCCCCCCAGCCCTTCGAGCGCCTCGCTGGCTTCCATCCAGGTCAGTTCGGCCGTTTCGATCAGCGCGCTCACTTCCGCCCGCCGCTTCATCAGATCGGTCATCGTCAGCTTGGTCAGCGCGGCATCGGCATTGCCCGGATCGAACATCGCCTTTTCCAGCGCCGAAAGCTGCGCCTGCAGCCGGGCAAGCTCGGTCTCCGCCGCCTTGGCCGCCTTGCGCAGCGCGGTGCCCTTCTCGCGCGCTTCGGCGGCGGCGCGGCGGGCTTCCTTGCGATCGGCCTTGGAGGCGCCGCCCTTGCCGCCGCCGCTCGAATCCTTCGAGAGCACGAAGGCGATGTAATCGTCCAGGCTGCCGTCGAACTCCTTCGCGGTGCCCTGGTCGACCAGCACCAGCCGGTCCGCTGTCATCTCGAGCATGTGGCGATCGTGGCTGACCACGACGACGGTGCCCGAATAGCCGTTGAGCGCCTGGATCAGCGCCTCGCGCGCATCGACGTCGAGGTGGTTGGTCGGCTCGTCGAGGATCAGCAGGTGCGGTGCGTCGCGGGTAATCAGCGCGAGCGCCAGGCGCGCGCGTTCGCCACCCGAAAGCTTGCCGACCTTGGTCGTCGCCTTGTCGCCCGAAAAGCCGAAGCGGCCGAGCTGCGCGCGCACCGCGCCGGGGCTGGCCCCGGCCATGTTGCGCGTCATGTGCTGCAGCGGCGTGTCGTCGCGGTCGAGCTCCTCCACCTGATACTGGGTGAAGTACCCCACCTTCATCTTGCCGCTGCTGTTCATCCCGCCGTCCATCGGCGTCAGCTGCGCGGCGAGCAGCCGGGCGAGCGTGGTCTTGCCGTTGCCGTTGCGGCCGAGCAGCGCGATCCGGTCGTCCGGGTCGATGCGCAGGTTGAGCCGCTGCAGGATCGGTTTTTCGCCATAGCCGACGCTCGCCATGTCGAGCGTGATCAGTGGCGGGCGCAACTCGTCCGGATTGGGGAAGTCGAAGCTGAGCGAGGGATCGTCGACCAGCTCGGCGATCGGCTGCATCTTCGCCAGCGCCTTTTGCCGGCTCTGCGCCTGCTTGGCGGTCGAGGCACGCGCCGAGTTGCGGGCGATGTAATCCTGCAGCTTCTCGCGCTCGGCCTGCTGTTTGACCCGCGCGGCGGCGAGCTGGGCCTGGCGCTCGGCACGCTGGCGCTCGAACGCGTCATAACCGCCCGGGTACAGCGTCAGCTTGCCCCGCTCCAGGTGCAGGATGTGATCGACGACATTGTTGAGGAAATCACGCTCGTGGCTGACCAGCAGGATGGTCGCCGGATAGGACTTCAGGAAGTCCTCCAGCCACAGCACCGCTTCGAGATCGAGGTGGTTCGACGGTTCGTCGAGCAGCAGCAGGTCGGGCTGCGAGAAGAGCAGGCTAGCCAGCGCCACGCGCATCCGCCAGCCGCCCGAGAAGCTCTCCAGCTCGCGATGCTGCATCTCCTCGTCGAAGCCGAGGCCGACCAGGATGCGCGCGGCGCGCGAGGGCGCGGCATGCGCGTCGATCGCGATCAGCCGCTCATGGATTTCGCCGATGCGATCGGGATCGTGGCTGGTCTCGCTCTCCTCGAGCAGCGCGGCGCGCTCGACATCGGCGGCGAGTACCGTCTCGAACGGCGTCGCGGTGCCGCCGGGGGCCTCCTGCGCGATATAGCCGAGCTTGGCGCCGCGCGGCATGTCGACGCTGCCGCCATCGGGTTCGAGCTGGCTGGCGATCACCTTCACCAGCGTCGATTTACCGGCGCCGTTGCGGCCGATCAGGCCGATGCGCCCGCGCGGCGGCAGCTTGGCGGTGGCGCCGTCGATGATCGTGCGGCCACCCAGGCGCACCGTGATGTCGGTCAGATTGAGCATGATTGCGCACCGCCTAGCCGATGCGCAGCCAAAGGGCCAGCAGCACCAGAGCCTCCCCCATGCATTCTTCGGCGCATTCTGCCGACGCGTTAAGCGGTCCTAAGGATTCGGACTGCTAGTCGCCAGACCGACGATCCTTGCGTCGGATGCTGCACGGGCACCCCGCCCGCGCGGATGCCGACGCCCCACGGAGCAGCCCTTGTCCGCAGTACCAGCGCTGGATCCGTCCCCCCGCCCCGGCCCCAGGACCGCTTGCCAAGGAGACGGCCATGTACGCCGCGCCCATTCCTGATCCCAATCCCGAATCGGAGCTGTCGCTGGCGGAGATCGAGGCGACGTTGCGCCAGGTCGCCGGCAATCTCGATTCGCGCTTCGGCTCCGCAAGCGAAGCGCTGGCGCAGGCGCATGCGATCGTCGAGCGGCTCATCGGCGCACTGGAGAGCATCACCCATGCGCTGGGCCGCGATGCCGCCGAAGCAGCCGTGCGGAACATGCGGACCACCGCCGAACGGCTGGAGCGGCTCCCTGCGGTGCAGGCGACGCGACAGGCCGGGCTGGAGCGGATTGCCGCCGGCGCACGGCCGCTCGCCAACCACATCGCGCAGATCAAGCGGACGCTCGACTTCCTGCGGATCTGCGGGCTCAACATCAAGGTGGCGGCGGCGGGCCGCAACGGCTTTGCCGATTTCGCCGACACGATGAACGTCCGGCTCGACGTGGGCGAGATCGAGATCGGCGGCATCGGCACCGAGATCGAACGGCTCACCGCCAGCATCCCGGCGCTGATCGACGTCGATCGCCAGCTGGCGGCGGAATGCGCCAAGGTGATCCCGCACGTCCCGCGCAAGCTCGCCGAGGATGCCGAGGCGCTGCAGCGCCACCAGGCGGCCGACGCCGCCCGGGCCGCCCGCATCGCCGTCGTCGCGCGCGAAATCCACGGCCAGGTGGCGACTGCGATCGACGCGATGCAGATCGGCGACATCACCCGCCAGCGGCTGGAGCATATCGCCGCCGGCATCCGCGCGCTGATCGCCTATCGCGACCGCGCCGATCCCGCCGCAGCGATTTCTGTGGTCGGCCATATGGTCGCGCTGTTCGCCGCCCAGACTTCGGACACGGTCGAGGCCTTCCACCGCGAGTCGCAGCGCCTCGCCGACAGCCTGCGCGGCATCGCGCCGAGCGCGGCGCAGCTGCTGGAGATCAAGGCCGAAGGCGATCGCGAGCGGCGCGACGATGGCGGCGTGTTCCTCGCCGCGCTGGAAAAGAGCGTCGCCGATGTGGCGCAGGTCACCGCGCGGCTGCGCGACGCCGATGCCAAGGCACAAGCGCTGGGCGGCTCGACCTCGGACAGCGCCGAACGCCTGGCCGAGCGGCTGCGCGTGGTGCACCGGGTGAACGAGGACGTGCACCTGATGGCGTGGAACACCGATCTGCGCTGCCACCGCCTCGGCGACGAAGGCAAGGCACTGGCGATGGTCGCCTCCGAGATCCGCGGCTTCGCGACGACGCTGGCGACGATTTCGGGCGAGATCCGCCAGTCGGTGGAGGCGATGGTCGCCGCGGTGACGGCGCTACGCGATCCGCAGGCGGAAGAAGGCGCCGACCCCGCCGCGGCGCTCACCGAATCGCTCGCCTGCATTCATGAAGGCGCCGTGCGCATGCGCGAGGGCTTGGCTGGGCTGGGCGAAGATGCCGCGGCCGTGCACCGCATCCTGGAGAGCAGCACCAAGCACGTCGATTGCGAAGCCGCGTTCGGCGATTCGCTGCGCAGCGCGGTGCTCCAGTTGAAATTGTTCGGCAGCCCCTGCGCGGCGCCGCAGGGCGATGTCGCCGCAGCACTTGCAAGCCAGCTCGACGGCATGGCGCGCAGCTACACCATGGCGCGCGAACGCGAGATCCATGGCCGCTTCGCGCTGCCCGGCTCTGGCGCGTCGAGCCCCGGACAGCAGGACGAGGACGGGCTGTTCTGAACAGCCCGTCCGCCTCGTCACTTCTTGGCCGTCTCGTCCGGCTCGTTGATATAGTCGACGAAGCTGCCGACCAGCGAGTCCCATAGCTCCAGGTTCTTGCGGAACAGCGCGGTGGTCATCGGCTGGTCCTCGAAGTTCAGGTCATATTCGATCGCCGCCTCGCCCTTGTCGTCCGCATAGACCCGGGCGAAGCGATGCTTCTGCGTCCAGGCATTGGCGCGCTCGGCCGACAGCTTGTTGGTCCAGCCGGCGTAAAACTGGATGTCGCCGCAGTTGCGACCCTTCTCGCAGCTCATGAAGAAGATGGTGTATTTATAGCCCTGCGCGCCGCTGCGGATGATCGGATCGCCGTCGCTGTCCTTCGAAAGCTCCGCCTTGTAGCCCGCGTCCTGCAGCGCCTTGACTACCGATTGCGGATCGGTGGACTTCACCTGCGCCTGTGCCGGCACCGCCGCCAGCAGGCCGAGGCCGATCAGCACCCCCATCTTCATGCGCTTTCCCTTCCCGTCGTTACGCGAGCGTCGCCCGTATCGCGAACTCGGCACGACTGCCAACCCTAGCGCCGCCCGAGCCTGCTGCGCTGCGCCTGCTCGCGCAGTGCCGCCGGCATCCAGCGCGCCGCGAACCACAGCTTCCGCGCGGTCTTGCCGACGCGGGTGTGGAGAACCTGCCCATGCACCGCCGCCCATGCCGCCTCGGCGACGTCGCCGACCGGTGTGATCTCCAGCCCTGCCCGCCGCACATTCTCGCGGATATGCTGGTTGGAGCCGCCCGCCGGCTGGTCGAGCAGCGGGGTATCGATGAACGACGGCATCAGCGTGCGCACCTTCACCCCCGCCGACGCCCATTCGCCGTCCAGCGCCTCGGCCAGCCCGCGCACCGCGAACTTGGTCGCCGAATAGATCGCCGCGCCCGAGGCACCGTAAATCCCTGCCGCCGAGCTGGTGATCAGCATCGCCGACCCCGGTGTCGCGGCGAGCAGCTCGAAGCCGGCATGCGCGCCGTGGACCACGCCGAGCAGGTTGATCGCGACGCAGCGCTCCAGCTCGGCCGGGGGCGTCGTGGCGAAGGGGCCGCTGGTGCCGATCCCGGCATTATTGAACAGCACGTCCATCCGCCCGCCGCTCGCTGCCGCGAAGTCGGCGAGCGCCGCAACCCATTGATCCCGGTCGCGCACGTCGAGCGGGTGCGTCGTGGCACTGCCCACCGGGAGCATCGCCAGCGTCTCCGCCAGCCCCGCCGCATTTACGTCGGCCAATCCGACGCGCCAGCCGCGCTGCGCAAATAGAACGGCCACCGCCCGCCCGATGCCCGACGCACCGCCGGTAATGAAGATCGCCTGCTGGGGCATAGCCCGCCTCTCCCATATCGCTGGCGCCTGTCGCGACGCCTTGGCCGCATCCTTCCGCAGGATGCTGCGCAATGCTAGCGCGATGTTGCGCAGGCTCAGGCTGTGGCGAGCAGTTCGTCGACCCAAGCCGGGACCAGCGTGCCCGCCGGGCCCATCCGGCTCTCCTCGAACCAGTGGCTGCCGCCGGAGGGCTCCAGGTTCATCTCCAGCGTCGCCGCGCCATAGTGCCGCGCGGTCTGGACGAACCCCGCCGCCGGATAGACCGCGCCCGAGGTGCCGATCGAGACGAACAGGTCCGCGTCCGCCAGCGCCGCCTCGATCCGCTCCATCTCGTAGGGCATCTCGCCGAAGAAGACGATGTCGGGGCGCAGCGCGAGCATGCCGCAATTGGGGCATTCACTCTCGGGCGGCAGGGCCTCCTCCCAGCGCTCGCGCACGCCGCAGGCCGCACACAGCGCCGAGCGCAGCTCGCCATGCATGTGGAGCAGCCGCGTCGCCCCGGCGCGCTCGTGCAGGTCGTCGACATTCTGCGTCACGATCAGCAATTCGCCCGGCCATGCCGCATCGAGCCGCGCGAGCGCATGGTGCGCGGCGTTGGGCTCGACCGTCTCCAGCGCCGCGCGCCGCAGATCGTAGAAGCGGTGGACCAGTTCGGGATCGCGCGCGAGCGCCTCGGGCGTGCAGACATCCTCGACGCGGTGCCCCTCCCACAGCCCGCCGGGGCCGCGAAAGGTGGCGATGCCGCTTTCGGCGGAAACGCCGGCGCCGGTGAGAATCACGAGATTGCGAAGGCTGGCCATGCCGCGACCCTAGGCCCGCCATGCCAGCGCCGCAAAGTCTGGTTTCTCTGATGCCTCAAGGATCGGAGACAAATCCATGGCCCTGCTCGCCTTCGCCGTCCTCGCGATCCTGCTGCCGCAACAGGCGCGCGGCCCCGTCGGCGATGACGACGGCACCGGCATCGTCTCCCGCCCGATCACCCGGCAGCGCTGCCCGGTGCCGACCGATCCCGACGAGATCGTCGTCTGCAAGCGCGACGAGCCCGATCGCTACCGCATCGGCCCGCAGCTGGCGGCGCCGCCGCAGCGACGCGCGCTCGATCCCAGCATCCGGCTGCCCGGCGGCGGCGAGGTGCGCGCCGAGGCGCAGCAGCACAGCGCCGGCATCGCCTCGGCCCCCGCGGCCTTTGTGAGCGTGCGGATTCCGCTGGGGGGCAAGAAGAAAAAGCCGGACGATCCGCAAAAATAGCCTCTGTCGCTTGAGCGCAGGATCGTGCAACAGCCCGCAGCATGACCAGCATCGGCATCTATGGCAGCATGGGGCGGATGGGCCAGGCGATCGCCGCCGCCCTTCCCGATTTCGGCGCCCGCCTCGCAGGCGGCGCGGACGTGGGCGACGATCCCGCCGAGCTTGCCCGCAAGGCCGATGTGCTGGTCGATTTCTCGGCCCCCGCCGCGCTGGAGGCGAACCTCGCCGCCGCCCGCGCCGCGCGCACCCCGATCGTGATCGGCACCACCGGCCTCGCCGAGCGTCACCACCGGATGATCGACGCCGCTGCGGCTGAGATCGCCGTGCTGCAGACCGGCAATACCTCGCTCGGCATCGGCCTGCTCTCCCGATTGGTCCAGGAGGCGGCCGCACGGCTCGGAGCGGACTGGGACATCGAGATCGTCGAGATGCACCATCGCAACAAGGCCGATGCGCCCTCGGGTACCGCGCTGATGCTGGGCGCCGCCGCCGCCGAAGCGATGGGCACCACGCTGGCCGAAGCAGGGGTGAGCGACCGCGCCGGCCTCACCGGCCCGCGCGCCGCCGGCACGATCGGCATGGCCAGCCTGCGCGGCGGATCGGTGATCGGCGACCACACCGCCGTCTTCGCCAGCGACGGCGAACGGATCGAGCTCACCCACCGCGCCGATGATCGCGCCATCTTCGCCAAGGGCGCGATCCGCGCGGCGCTGTGGCTTCCCGGCCGCGACGCAGGCCGCTACACCATGGCCGAGGTGCTCGGCGTGTGAAGAAGGCGCAGGTCGTCGAGTTCTTCGCGCGGCTGGCGGCGGACAATCCGCATCCCGAGACCGAGCTCGAGTCGGTCAACACCTACACCCTGCTCGTCGCCGTGGCGCTCTCCGCCCAGGCGACCGATGCCGGCGTCAACAAGGCGACGCGCGCGCTGTTCGCCGAGGTCGATACGCCCGAAAAGATGGTCGCGCTCGGCGAGGCGCGGCTGAAAGAGCACATCAAGACGATCGGCCTGTTCAACACCAAGGCCAAGAACGTCATCGCCCTTTCCGAGGCGCTGATCCGCGAGCATGGCGGCGAGGTGCCGCCCGATCGCGACGCGCTGGAGCAGTTGCCGGGCGTCGGCCGCAAGACCGCCAATGTGGTGATGAACGTGGCGTTCGGGCAGGAGACCTTCGCGGTCGACACCCACCTGTTCCGCGTCTGCAACCGCACCGGCCTGGCGCCGGGCAAGACGCCGCTGGCGGTGGAGCTGAAGCTGGAGAAGGTCGTCCCCCAGCCCTTCCGCCTGCACGCCCACCACTGGCTGATCCTGCACGGCCGCTACATCTGCAAGGCGCGCACCCCCGAGTGCTGGCGCTGCCCGGTGGCCGAGCTCTGCGCCTTCAAGCCGAAGACCCCCGCCCCCAAGGCGAAGAAGGCCGCCGAGCCGGCCTGAGCTTTTGCGCAGCGGCCTGCCGAAACGGGCTGGCGTTCGGCCAAAGGCTTTGCTAGTCGCCGCTTTCCAGGCACCCGTAGCTCAGCTGGATAGAGCGCTGCCCTCCGAAGGCAGAGGCCACAGGTTCGAATCCTGTCGGGTGCGCCAGTTTTCATGGCTTGGCCGGCCCGGCGCAAAATCTGTCAACGACGCGTCGGATGCGCATTGCAGCACGCCTGCCGCTACGGACGCACATGGTGGTCCGACGTCCAAGCGACGCCGATTAGGATGAACGCCGAAGCGCAGCCTGCCGGTCGTGTGCGCCTCGGTGCGGCTCCAAAGTACGTGTGCACAGCCCCGCGGTCGGCGCGGATCGCCGCCGCGCGCTGGCGACGGGAAGACAGTGTCGGCGTAGTCGCCGTGCGCCACAACTACGGTTGCACCGGCCGCGGGCGATTGCGCCAAAACAGGCGTCACGCCCCTCAGCTGAGGATCGTACGTTTTATGCCTTCTACTTGTAGGGTGGCATGGAAGAAGAGTCCGCGTTTCCCGATCCCGGCTTGATCGCCGCCTCGCAGGTAACACCAGACGCGCCTCGACAATTTCGCTGCCTGGGCGCCGGAATCGCGACGATCCACAGTTTAATTTCCAAATCGATACATCCGCTAAGGCTGAACTCGGCGCCTCGTAGAATATTAGATTTTCGCAATAAAGCCCGTTGACAGAAGCAATCCAAATGAAGGACGATAAGGCACGAGATCAGCGAGTCTCGTATCGGGGCCACATAACAAATTGTAAATACTCCTTTTTGGAGAATGCGTTGTTATGGGGCAAAACGATTCTTCGTTCGCGCCGGACATCGTTTGTCTGGGCGCCGAATATGCTGAAAAGGCAAAGCTTCTCGGCCATGAACTCGTCGATTCATGGAGACCGGACGGCGTACTCAGCCAAATTCTCGTACCCGATCTCGAGTCGTTCAGACCTTTTCCGGGCTCCACCCAAGAGCAGCGTCGTCGGCGCGCTGCCAGCTTCTTCAATCCGCCGGTGGCAATCAGGGCCCGACTGGGGCAAGGCCTCCACGACCGCGGTGAAGCATCGGTGTTCGCAGAATATGCACTCGACGATGCGGACCGGGAGGCGCTTGGCCACCATTTGCCGCTCCACGTTCAGGCGCTGAGTATCGCCGAGAAGCGCGTCGGCCCCGGCGAGACCTGGGACGTGAGCGTGCGTGGCGATGTCTGGGGCCTCGATGACATGGAGGAGCTCTATGTCGTCCTGAACCTTGGCACGCTCGAACTCGCCCCCAGGGCACGGCTGGTCGTCCGCGGCAACGTTTTCGTTATGATCTGCCAGGAACTGATCGTGCACGAGCCGCGCGCGGAATGGCAAATCGGCATCCTGCCGACGCCGCACTCGGTCGATTTCGGCGATGGCCCGATGGAGGGCGCATCCGGCGCTCCTGGCCCAGCCGGCAAGGCAGGCGGCCATGGCCGGCCAGCCCAGACACGCGCGCTTTTCATTGGCCAAACGCTCGACGGTCCGATCGAACCAGGCCAGCTCGACGGCGAAGACGGGCAGCCGGGTGGCGGCGGCGGACGCGGACTGCACGGCCGAAACGGTGGTATGTGCAAGCTGGCCGACATCGCCATTCGCGAGCTTGTCGGCGCGGCGACGGTATTCGCGCAGGCGGGCGCAGGCGGTGACGGCGGGGCGGGCGGCGATGGTGGCCCGGGCGGCGACGGCGGCGACGCGGTTCCGGCACCGCGGCTGGTCGGCGCGAAGCTCGATGACGGCCGGCCCGGGACGGGGGGCACGGGCGGCGCGGGTGGCTGTGGCGGCGCGGCGGGCAGCGGCGGCATCGCGTCCAGCATCTACATCACCGTGCCTGAAGCGGCGGCGGCGCGCCTGACGTGCCGCTCGCTCGCTTCGGTGCCGGGAGCAGCCGGCTCCGGCGGGCGCGGCGGCATCGGCGGACGCGGCGGCCGGCCGCTACATCCGGATGAGCGCGCGCCCGCCGGCGAGGACGGCCGCCCCGGCGCCCCTGGGCGCGGGCGCGCAGCGCCCTGGATCTACGTGAACGAAGTGGCGGTGGCTGGCGACGGCCGGCCTGGTGGCCAGTCCGGAACGAAGCGCAATCAGGAGGAGGAAACCCAATGACATCATTCGCAGAACGGGCGGCGGCATTCGGCCTGTCACCGGAAGCCGGTTATGCCGGCATCATCACAATCGATACGCTCGAGAAGTTGACGTCGTTTTTAACCGCGTCCGGCATTAACCCCTCCCTGGAGTCGCTTCGTCAAGGGCTTGCGCCGGTCGGCGACGCGTTCATCGATCGGGCAAGCGACGCGGTGGCACGGCACATCCACGGCGATACGCTTTCAACGGAGGATCGCGCGCTCGCCGATCAGGTATTCCCGCTCGACGTCTACCTCGTTTCCAACCCTAACATGACGATTAGTTCCGAATGGAACCTGTCGGCCCAGTCGGGTGGCGGTCCGGTCGTGGTATCGCTTGGCACCCTGACGGTGAAGGACGGCGGCTATATCGTCATCAACGGTCAGGCGCTCGACTTCACCGCCGATGCGCTGGTCCGCGACGGCACGGCAACGCTGCCGAGCGGCGTCGGATTGTTCAACATCCTTGGCAAGAACGGGACAACTGGTACCAAGGGAACCACGCCCGCTTCCCCCGGGCAAGCCAAGAGCGGGAGCCCGGGCGATTGCAGTTCGGCAGGAATCGCGGGATCTTCGGGCGGCGACGGAACGCCGGGCGACCCGGGTTCTCCGGGCAATACAGGCAACCCGGGCGGTGCGGCCAGCCCTTCGATGCTTGCCAGCATCCGATTGGGCGCGGTGACGACCTCGATCGACCTGCCCATCGTCACCCAGTCGGGCTGCGGCGGGACGGGCGGTGTCGGCGGCGACGGGGCTAATGGCGGACGGGGCGGCAATGGTGGCAACGGTGCCACCTGCGGCTGCACGGGCAGTTCCGGCGGCTCCGGCGCACAGGGCGGCCGAGGCGGAGATGGTGGTCAGGGTGGCCCGGGCAGCAATGCCGTGGATGCAGCGGGCAACGTCACCGCGTTCCTCCCCAGCGCCGTCGCATCACGCTTTCCGCCGGTGAAGCTGACGGCGACGCCTGGCGCCGGCGGTCAGGGCGGCTCGGGCGGCGACGGTGGCGACGGCGGCGGCGCGGGCAGCGGCGGCAAGCACAATGATGGCGGCAGCGCCGGCGGCAGCGGCGGGCAAGGCAACCAGGGCCCGATCGGGGTCGCCAGCACGGTGACAGGCAAGCCGGGCGAGATCTTCATCCAGCCGACCTGATCCTTTCGGCCCGTCCGCGCCGCGATCGCGCGGACGGGCTATCTCGCCGCTTTCAGTCGGGGACACCGATGAAGAAGTTGAGAATCGTGAGCTGGAACCTGCGAACGTTCGGCGATCCCATTCCGCCGGACGTCGCGCTCCGCTATATGGCGGAGATAATCTTGGTGAACCTTCAGGCCGATATCATCTGCCTGCAGGAGATCCAGGCGGGGACCAATGTCACCACCACGATCGGCTGCCCGGTATCTCCCGCGATCGTCGGCGCGCTGGACAATCTGTTGGTCAAGCTTCGCGCGGCCGATCCGAACGCGCTCTGGCAATATGAGCTTTCCGGGGTCAACAACTCGGCCAAGGCCAAGACGATGCGCGACGCCTATGCCTTCTTCTGGAAGGAACGGCCCAGCCGCTCGGCTAACCCCCATGCGGATGCGCCCGCGCTGATCGGCGCGCTCGGCTCTCCGGTCATTCTGCGGCAGCCGGAGCAGGATCTGTTTCCCGGCCGCAGGCCCGGCATGATGACCTTCGAAGTCACGGGCGAGGATTCGGCTCTGCCGGTCGTCTTCAATCTGATCTCGTGGCACGCGGCGACGCCGTGCAACGTGATCGGCAAGGCGGCGAACGGCGCGAGCTCCGGTCGGGCCCTGATGCAACTGGCGACCCTCACCGAGATCGGCGGCGTCTTGCGCAAGGATCGCAGCGGTGGCTGGGGCGATTATGTTTGGGTCGAGGTCAACGAACTACCGGCGCTCGACACCATCTTTGTCGGCGATTGCAATTTCACGATGGCGGCGAGCAAGGCCGATGTCGTCTACCATAACCTCACCACTAACTATCAACCATGCGTCAGCACGTTCGGAAACATCGTCAACACGACCTACAGTGCCGATCCCTCCAAGCCGTTCGCCGAGTCAAGTTCGTACGATAACATTTTCGTACTACGCTCGCGGCTGGGCAAATTTACACAGTCCCTCAGTTTCAACGGGACATCTGGCGCATTCGACTTCATCGCAGACCAGGCGCGAAAGCTCGGGTCGCAGATCGAGCTGGCCTATTTCGCTAACGATGCAGCGTGGTACGTCTGCTACCTCGACTTCTACAAAAGGCAGCACGCCTATTACGGCGTCAGCGATCATCTCCCGGTCTATGCGGACTTCGACATCGGCGTTGGGTCGGCGCAGAACCAGCAAATCTTGCCGACTTCAGGCGCCGACAACAATTGCTTGTTCCACGCGCTGTTCGGCACACTATTCGGCGGCGTGTACGTCGATGCGACCGCGGCAACGCGCCGAACCAATCTCGCCAACTGGATCGCCAATGCGATCGCGACCAACTTTGGCGCGGTGCGGCAGCATGTTCTTTCGGTGATGATCAACGAGTTTCAGGGCGTGCCGGCATGGTTGGCGGCAGCCCAGAATCTGCTCACCAACGCCTGGTTGTCGCCCGCCGTCTACGGCTTCTGGGATGCGATGGTGCTCAACTACCTCCAGGGCATCGTCAATGGCCGGATGCTGTGGGTGGATGAAGCGGCGATGCTTGCGCTGCAACAGGGTATCACCATCAGGCTGCATTTCCTCAACGACGGTATTTTTCAGGAACTCGATCTGAACCCCAACCATGCAGTCACCGAACTCTACCATTTCGGCCTGCATTTCTTCCGATATCAGCCGTGACTGCGGGGACAATCCAATGAGCCTGCAACAGCTCGAAAAGACGCTCAAAGACGCGATACAGTCCGACGGGTCGCTGGCGCTTACCGGCGCCCTGCTTGGCGCCTCCGCGCTTGGGGATCTGATCGGTCGGCTCTATCCCGAAACCGGCACGCTGAAGGTGGCGGGCGCCGCGGTTGCGCTTTCGAACGACGGCACGCAACTGACGGTCGGCGGCACGACTGGTATCGTAGCGATCAAAGACGCGGTAACGACGGTGCTTCTTACCGAGCCCGGCGGCACGCTTCAGATGCAGGCGACGATCGCGCTGCCCCCCGGGACCGCGCTTGGGGCGCTCTTCCCGACGCTCCTCGACCGAACGTTGATCTCGATCGCGGTGCGCACAGGCGCGCTGGTCCTATCGTCCTTGCCTTATGCCGATGCCGGGACCGGGCGCACGCTTGCCCCTGGGCTCAGCCTCACCGGCGGGATCGATCCGCTGGCGGTGCTTCCCTATTTGACGGCGGTGCTGCCGTCAGGGACGCAGATGGCGCTCGCGGGGCCGATCGCCGATTTCACGCTACCGCTGTTCAGCCTCACCACCGTTTCCGTTAATTCCGAGCTCGTCGGCGTGCCGCTGCCGGCAGTGTCATTCGCATTCGAATCCGTCAACATTCAGGACCAGCCGGGTGCCCCGATCGCGCTGGGCCGGGCCGTCCTCATCGCCGGGATGACGATCGGCGGCGTGACCGGGACCGTCCGCGCGAGCCTGCCCTCGGGCGGGTCGTTGCTGACCCTGCATATCGACTTTGTCGGGCTGACGCTGACCAGTTTCGAGGAACTTGCCACCTTCATCGGCGGTGTCGATCCGTTCGATGCGCTGCCGTCCCCGATCAAGACCGAAATCGACAAGGTAACGGACAGCTTCGCGCTCACATCGCTGCAACTGCAGATCGACACCGACAAGATCAGTTTTCCTGCGGTCGCCGTCGGCGTCACCGTGGATCTCAAGGGCTTCGAGATCTTCAGCCTGATACCGGATCTGGCGGTGACGGAGCTTGATCTCCAGCTCACCGTCAACAATGCGGCGCAGCCCGTTTCCGTGACCTACGGCGCGGCCGCTACGATCGAGATTGACGGCAGCTATCACGTCATCCTCTCCTTCCAGACCATGTCGACCGGAGGCTATCAGCTGTCAGTCGCGCAGGCCACGGATTCGGTCCTGCACCTGTCCGATGCGCTCAAGACGTTCGTACCCGACTTGACGGACTTCCCGGCGTTCGACGTGGAGACATTCGGGCTCACGATCCTGCCCGACACTAACCAGTATAATTTCGACGCGGTGATCAAGTCGGACTGGGAAGTCATCCACACTCCTTCGATCACGCTGACCGAAATCGACGTGGCCGCGCTCTACGATCCCAAACTGACCCCAAAAACGTCCGGCGGCATCGTCGGTATTTTCGGCATGAAGGTCGATTCCAATCCGGACAACGACATCATCATCACGCTGTCGGCGGTGAAGCCGCAGGGGGCGGACGGCTGGATACTTTCGGGTCAGACCGGCCCCGATCAGATCATCCCGGTCGGCAATCTGTTCGGCGCGATCTTCAACACCTTCGGCAGCAAACATGACGTACCGGGGTTCCTTGCCGCGCTGGGCGTCGAGAATCTCGATCTGCAATTCAACACCGCCGACAAGTCCTTTCATTTCGGCGCGCAGATCATCATGCCGTTCTCCGAAGACATCGTCGTCACTCTGACGGTGCTGCTCGACGTCGAGCCTCTGCCAGGCGCGAGCGGATATGAGACGACGCTGCGCGGGACGCTGCAGGTTTCGCGATATCAGTTCGACATCGTATTCGACGCGAAGAACCAGCAGAGCGACACGCTGATCGCCACCTATCAGCCGGCCGCCGGCGGTCGGGACGCGGTTACGCTCAAGGAACTGATCGCAGGCATTTCGCCCAGCCTGGCGGACGATATCCCGATCGACATCGAAATCGACCTGAAAGATGTGAAGTTCGTCTTCTATAGAGACACCCAAAACCGGATGGCCTTCGGGCTGGACGTCGGGATTCCAATCGACCTTTCCAACATTCCGATCGTCGGCAACAAGCTGCCTGCCGATTTCGCCTTGGCGGTAACCGACCTGCAAGGCGTCTACGCGACGGCTGCTTTCGACAAGACAGTGGCTGGGGAGGTGAACGCGCTGCTGCCCCTGGGCGTGGTGCCGTTTCCGGCGGACGGTCTGGGGGCGGGCGTCAACGTCACCGCGGACGTGCGGGTGGGCAGCTGGACGCAGCATTTCCAACTCGCCGGCACGCCGCCGCCGAGCGGAGGCACGCCCGCACCAGCGCCATCGCCCACGCCCAGCTCGAGCGGCGGCGCATTGGTCCCGCCCACGCCCACGCCCACGCCCACGCCCACGCCCACGCCCACGCCCACGCCCACGCCCACGCCCACGCCCACGCCCACGCCCACGCCCACGCCCGGAGACGCGTCCTACAAGTGGATCAACGTCAACAAGCAAATCGGCATCTTCCAGTTCGACCGGATCGGTGCCGGCTATATCGACAACCGGTTGACGCTCGCGCTCGACGCAGGCGTCTCGCTCGGGCCGCTTACCTTCTCGATGATCGGGCTGTCGGTCGGCAGCCCTCTGGACAAGTTCGCGCCCGTTTTTTCGCTGAACGGACTTGGCCTCACTCTCTCCAGGCCGCCCATCCAGATCGCCGGCGGCTTCTTGAAGGTCCAGGAGACGAGCGGAACCTCTTATTACGGCCAGGTGACCGTGAAGGTCGCAAATATCGGCTTCTCGGCGCTTGGCGGCTGGAGCCCTGATGCGGATCCGGCATCGTTCTTCCTTTACGCCAATGTCGAGATTCCGCTGGGTGGTCCGCCCTACTTGCAGCTGAAGGCGATCGCCGGCGGCATCGGCATCAACCGCAGCCTGATCCTGCCGACGATCGACGATCTCGCCGGCTACGTCTTGCTGCCCAAGAACGCGCCTCCGGCTGCGGCCACGCCCGTGGCAACGGTCCAGAGCGTCTTGCCCAAGCTGCAGAAGTATTTCGTCGACCAGCCCGGCGAATATTGGATCGCGGTGGGGATCGAGTTCAGCTCGTTCGAGATGATCGAGGCGTTCGCTCTGGTCACGGTCTCGTTCGGAGTCGATTTCCAGATTGGCATTTTGGGCAGCCTCGCCGCGACTCTCCCGACCGATGGCGCGACACCGATCGCCTATATCGAAGCCGATCTCGTCGCCAGCTTCGCGCCAGCGAGCGGGCTGCTGTCGTTCGAAGGCGTGCTGTCCCCGCAATCCTATGTGCTTGGCGGCTTCGTCAAAGTGCAGGGCGGGTTTGCGCTCTGCTTGTGGTTCAGCGGCGCGAATGCCGGAGATTTCGTCGTTTCGGTCGGGGGCTATTTCCCCTCTTTCAAGCGGCCCGATCATTATCCGAATGTGCCGCGGATCAAGATCGGCTATGCGCTCGGGCCGCTCAGCGTCAGTGGCAGCGCATATTTCGCGCTGACGCCGGCGATGCTGATGGCCGGCTTCCAGATGAACGCCGTGTTCGATGGCGGTCCGATCCGCGCCTGGTTCGACGCTGGCATCGATCTGCTGATCGCCTGGGCGCCCTTCCATTACGAGGCAGACAGCTATGTCAGCCTGGGCGTTTCGGTCGATCTTGGCCTGTTCACGATCAAGCTGCAGGCAGGCGCCGACCTGTTCATCTGGGGGCCGGAGTTCGGCGGCAAGGCCGATGTCGATCTCGACGTCGTCTCCTTCACGATCAACTTCGGTGCAGCGCCTGCAGCGCCGCAACCGGTCGGCTGGTCGAGCTTCCAGCAAAGCTTTCTCCCACCGGATACGACGCCGACTCCGTCGCCCACGCCCGGCCCGGCCCCAATCGCGCTCGCGGCCGCGCCGAGCCGGGCGCTCCGGCTCGCGACCGATCCGAACCCCACACCGACCACCAACATCGCGAAGGTGACGGTGTCGTCCGGCCTCGTCAGCACGGCGGTACCCGGGTACGACGCAATCATCGCCGCCAACGGCTTTTCGATCGAGATCTCGACGACGATCCCGGCCAATGCCGCGCGATGGCAGCAGCCGGAGAATGCCGAGTTCCAGCTGCAGAACGATGTCGCCGCCTGGCGCGTGTCCGATCCGACGCCCGGTCAGCCTTTCCTGTCCCTGCCGACGGGCCTCAAGACCTACAGCGACACCCAAGTCTGGTATCCGACGCTCGATGTTGGGCCGATGAACAAGAAGAACGTCACCTCCGAACTGTCGATCTCGTTGCTCAAACACGATGGCGACGGCTTCGCCGATCCGATCACCGACGTTCAAGTCGCCCCGGTGCTGCTGGCATCCAACACCGCGATGTGGAAGGTCCAGGACGTCTCTTCCGACCCGAACCTGCCGGCGTTGTTGCCGCAGAGCTTGGTCGGGCTGACGTTGACGCCGGTGCCGCGCAAGCCAGACAGGGTCAGCGCGGTGCCGATGATCGAGCTGCTTTTCGCGCAAGGCAACGATACCGGCTTTTACGATGCCGAGCAGGCGATCGTGCCGGGCTGGACGATCGCGCTCGATCCGCCCGACCGGAGCGCCCCTGATCTGAAGATCAAGATCGGCGGCAACGAAACGCACACGCTCGAAAACGACGGCTACCATCTCCAATCGCTCGTCGACCCATGGGTTATAGCGCAGCGCGCCGCCGTCGCCACCGATCTCGTCGCCGCCGGCTTCGGCACGTTGCCGGCCGATGCCATCGATCTCACCACCATGGCCAAAGTGAAGGCCCTTACCGGCTGGCCGATGATCCGCCAGCTCGGGGCCTGACAGGAGCGTTTTCACGATGAGCGACACGAGCTCGACCGACCAGCTTCTGAACGAAGTGGTGACCTTCATCCAGAACGACATACCCGGCTTCGAGGCAGGCACCTATCGGCTGAAAATCGCCCAGACGCTGACCGACTCGAACGGCGCCACGATCAATGAAGAGCCGATCGACCTGCACTATGACTTCGCCGTCGCGGGCGATCGCTTCGCCTTCGCGAAGCCGGATTCGGCGGTTTTCGCGGTCTTTCCGCCGGACAATTCCAGCGGCCAATATGACACCGTCTTCCCCCATGCGGTGTTCCCGCTCACCAACCTGCCCTGGCTGCGCAGCCCCACCAAGACGCATCCCGAGCCCGACGCGGTGGGCGACATCCCCACGTGGCTCTGGGTCATGCTGCTCGACGATGTCGATGCGGCCAACAATGGCAGCTTCGTGCTCGATCCGGTAACCGGGGTGATCGGCGATCTGTTCCCCATCTCGGTCTACCCGCAGAGCACATTGGGCGGCAACGTCTCCTATTTTTCGAATGGCGGCGACGCCTCCGATCTCGAGCCGGGCCAGGCGATGGACAGCGCGATCCAGTTCGTGGATGTGCCGTTGGCGCTGTTCCGCCAGATCGCGCCCACCATCGATGACCTGCGGCTGATGGCGCATGTTCGCGAAGTCAGCTTCCTCACCAAGCCGACGATCACGTCGGTGACCGATGTCGGCCAGCCCGCCGGCGCTTTCTCGATCGTATTCGGGAACCGACTGCCACAGGACGGCTCCAATACCCGCTGCTATTTGGTGTCGCTGGAGGGACTGCAGGATTATCTCCCGGCGGACTGCAAGGCCGAGGTGCAGACAGGTGACGAGGGGCGGGCGATCCGCTTGGCGGTGCTCCGTGCGTGGCGCTTCCGCAGCACCGGCAGCCCGGCCAGCTTTGTCGATTCTCTGCTTGCGCTCAACGAGGGTGCTATCGGCCCGAATGGGCACAAGCGTACCGTGCTGCAGCTTCCCTATGCCGGCGACAATGCGGCCCTGAAGGCGGGTTTCGAGATGGGCTATGTGCCGGTCGATACCGTGATGCGCACCGGGGAGCAGACCATTTCCTGGTATCGCGGCCCTCTCGCGCCGTATCCTAATCCCGCCGCGCCGCCGGTGCTCCCCCTGCCCGCCCCCGATGCCGGGCTGATCTTCGATCCGACGACGGGCATGTTCGACATGTCCTATGCCGCAGCCTGGACGATCGGGCGCCTCGTCGCCCTTCAGGACCAGAGTTTTTCGGTGCCGCTCTACAGCTGGAAACAGGGGCTGCATCAGCAGCTGATGACGCACGTGTCCGGCCAGATACTCGCCGAGCGGCTCGCGTCCCTGTCACCGCCGGTGCTGCCGGAACATGTCTCGCTGCGGCTGGAGCAACCTGGCGTCACCAGCTTCGAGCGCGCATATCCCCTGCTGATGCACGCGCTCGCCGGGAGGGAGTGAGATGGCCGATCATCTGCAAGCACGATTGTCCTTCGTCGCGACCGCCCGGGCGGCGCTTGCCAGCCCTCCGCGCGCAGCAGCCGCCGCCGAGGAGCTGCCGCTGCCCAAGAAACTGCAGGACTGGCTATCGCGCCTGCAACTGCTGAAGGGCGTGCCGTTCGCCTATCTGGTCCCGGACGAGCGCATGCTGCCGCCGGAATCGATCCGCTTCTTCACGCTGGATTTCGGTTGGACGGAAACGCTGGCAGACGGCGCGCTCAGCATCGGCCGCACCCTTGGCCGTCAGGCCCAGGTCTCCCGCCAAGCGATCGAGGCAGCTGCGACCGCGCACGCGACGCCGCTCGGGCTCGCCGGTACGCCCAATCTGCGCGCCCGCGCGCTGGGCGTACCCGCGGTCGATCCGCCGGAAAGCGTGATCACCGGCTTTCTGCTCCGTTCGAAACTCGTTTCCAACACGCCGGGCATGGGCGTCAACGTCTATCCCAAAGGTAACACGCCCGCCGACCACGACCGTGATCCTTCCGTCAAGATCGTCCTGCTCGACATTCTGCGGTACGAGACGCTCGGCGACCAGTCGGACGTGCTGATCTGTCTTGTGAAAGGCGACGCCTTTCGCGTCGACATTCATCAGCCGCCAGAACAACTTCACTATGGCCTCGACGCCTTCAGCCAGAGCAGCAGCAGCGTGAACGCCTGCAAGAACATCCACACCTTCACCGTGCAGGACGGCGAGGTGACGCTCAGTCCCGAGTTCGTCACCAAGAACGTCTCAGACGATTTTCGCGGCAACCACCTGCGCGTCGCCAACATGACCGCGCTCGCCGGCTGCATCGCCAAGGTCAACGGTCGTGCCCAGATCGACGCCGCTGAAATGGGCTTCGAGATGACGCAGGGTGTCGGTTCGGTCAGCTTCATCAAGGATTACGGCTCATGACGCAAGCGATCCTGCCGCTCAACGTGCGCGCGCTGCGCGTCAACCTCAACGACGCCCAGCTGCTCACCAGCAACTACAAGGGCCGCGTCGCGCAGTTCGAATCCATGCCGTATACCAGCAGCTCGACCGTACCGAGCACCGGCGCTGCGATCTTCCAGCCTCTGGAAAGCGACGCGACGCCGATCGCGCCGCTAAAGGCGGGCATGCACCTGCACTGGGAATTGCCCGACGTCTATCGCCGCGGCGTACAGGGACCGGAAGGCGGCGATCCGGTTTTCCCGGCCGCGCCGGACACCTGGCTGGTGATCCGCTACCTCCAACGCTGGGACACGAACGCGCAAAGCTATGGCCCGGTCGAGGCGAAGGCCTTCATCGTGGAGAGCGACTTCGTCCAGCCGCAGTTGGCCCCCGACCCCTGGGGCGTCACTCGGCCGGCGATCACGGTTCCGCTGCCGCTTGCGCCGAAGGCGGGCGAGCAGCCGTTCCGCTACATGGGCCGGGTCCGCGACTATGCCGACTGGAACGGGCCGGACGGCGCCGGATCTTATCTGACCGCGTACCCGCCCTGCTATCTGAACTCGATCGGTTTCGTCGGCCCGTCCTTTTCATCCTATTATCCGGAATGCAATTCCGTCTTCGGTTTCTGGGACAGCTTCGCCGACGCGCCGGACATCGCGGCTGCCATCAACAACAACAGCGCGATCCGCTTTCGTGTTTCCTACCAGGTGATCGGATGGCTGCGCGATCCGACCAAAGACGTGTTCGCGGGCTTCGGTGCGCAAGTCATCAAAGCGTATGATGCGTATGTCGCCTCGGCGAATGCGCAGAATGCGACCGTCGCGATCACGCCGGCCGACGAACTCGCCCGGCTGGCGCAGCAAAACTGGCGGCTCGCGTTCAACACCGCCGACATCGCCTGGACGATCAACCCCGACAAGACGATCGCGACGCTCGACGCGCCGGAACAGGGCCTCTGTTCGGGAATCGCGCAGGAGCTGGTGTGGGACATGCTGGCCACACCCGGCACCACCTACTTTCTCAACAATCCCGACGGACCCCAGCCCAATGCGGTGTGGAGCGACGATCAGATCACCCTCGCGGCCGGCAACACCGCGATCGAGGGACTGTCGGCGCTGATCAAGTCGCAATTGGCACCACCTGATGCGACCGCGCAGCAGCTAAGCGACGTCGAGCAACTACTCGACGCGCTACAGCTCGGCTTGCTCCACGATCTGGAGGAGGCAGGCAACAGCCTGATCGTGCTCGACGAAACGCTGCACAGCCGCGGCTTCGCCAAAGAGTTCGGCGGCTATGTCTGGGCGATCCAATCACGCGCCACGCTCGGTACACCGGGCCAGGACGAAGTCACGCTGCCGCTCGCGCTTGCCGAGTTGCTCGCCCAACTCAACACCGCGCAAAAAGCCTACGATCAGGGCCGCGCAGAGCTGGATACGATCCGGCGGCAATTGTTCATGGACTGGCTGCGCTATGTCGCCGCTTACGTGAACCCGAACGGCAATCTGCTCAAGGTCACGATCGACGACCTCGCCGCCTTCATCGACAGTAACGGCCCCGATTGCGAACTGGGCTATGTGCAGGCACGAGGCGAAGCGGTGGGCATGCTCGACTATGTCGTCGACGCGACCACCGGCGCGGTCACCAGCATGAACCCGCCGCCGAGCGGGTCGAGTGGCCCCGCACTCGCCGCGCAGGTATGGACCGCATGGCAGGCGGTGCGCGCGGCGCTGCCGGATCAAAGTGACTGGGTATTGCAGGCCACCCCGGAGCGCCCGTTCTGGGCGCCGACCGATCCCGTACTGGTGATGGAAGGCGACCGGATCGAGCCCGTTCGCCGCAATGGCGACGCCACCAACACCCCGGCGCGGATCGCGGCGGAGATCCTTGATCAGCTGGACATCCAGGCGGGTACCGCCGGTTTCACGCTGGCGGCGGCGGCCGTGCCTGGCCAACCGGTGATCACCGCGGCGACACCGATGCGGCGGCAGGTTGAGGCATTGGTCGCGGAAGGCGCGCTGCTGATTCCGATGCTCGCCGCTAATGTCGCCACGGCAGCCGCGGCCTTGCCCGGCGACGGCAACCCGGCCATATCCGATCCGGCCGGCTTCGTCGCCGCGCTCAACGCGGCGCAAGGCGGCCTGAGCCCACTGGATCCGCCATCGCCCACGGGTCAGCCCGAAAGCCTCTATACGCGGTTGCAGGCGCCAGGAGCGCCACCGATCGAAAATGCCGTGCAACAGGTTACCGCGCCAATCGCGCTCGGCTTCACCTTCACCAACGCCGCCGGCACCGGCTGGACGCCCTATGGCACGGCGCTCAGCGCGCAAACGTCCTTGCCGGAGTTCACGCCGACGCGCGTGGATCCGTTCCTACCGGTGTTCCTGATCTGGGAAGCGACCCTCGATCCGCTCAGTCGCGCTTCCGGCTGGACCTACGCGCCCGGCACGATCACCACCAATTTCGCTCTGAATGGGGACCGCGTCGATTACACCTACGCGCCGGGCGCGAACTTCACGACGGGCACGCCGCTCACCTATAGCGGCTCGGTCACGCTATCGCGGCAGACGACGCGCAGCCTGACCGCGCAGATCGACCAATATGAGAGATTTTACCCTAAGGACCCGAGTAACGACACGCTGAACAAGGCACGGGCGCTCTATTCGCAGGCGCGGATCATGTCGCAGGGTATTGGCGGCTACAATCAGGAGATGCTGCTGCGGACGCAGATCGCGCGGGTGCCGGTCGAGGATCTCATCAAGGGCGGCCGCGACACCGTCACCAGCGACCTTGACGACGCGGCCCGCGCGGTGCGCTACGACAATTGGTACAGTTACGCGTTCAACGCGGTCGCGCCCATATCGTTCGGGCCGCTCGCCGAGGCCAATTTCGGGCCGTTGCGGGGAGGCTTCGCAACGATCCGCTCGCTCGAGGTGGTCGACGTGTTCGGCCAGCGCATGACGCTGAAGACCACGGCGATGCGGGCGGACGGCTCGCAGGACGCGATCCCCGCCTTCCCGCTGGCGCCCGTGGCCGGCGACACCGCCCATGCGCAGAGCCTGTATTTGCCCCCGCGGCTGATCCCGCCCGCGCGCGTCTGGTTCAAGTTCCTCTCCGCAACGCACGACAGTTCGCTCAGCGCCGACTTTGTCGAGACGAACAGTCACCCGGCAACCTCGCCGATTTGCGGTATCGTTCTGCCCAATCACCTCGACGAAACGCTCGTCTTCTATCAGCCGGGCGGCGAGGAGATCGGTTCCTTCGGCGTCGAACATGGCGCGCTCGTCTATCGCACCCGTGCCGACAACTCGGACAATCCGGGGGATTCGCTCGCGATCGACATCGGCGCCTGGCAGACTCCACCCAAGGTCAACCCACACCTCTATGATTTGATGTGGCATATCGACCGGCAGGACGCCGACTTCCTGAGCGATCTGCTAGCCACGATCGCGGCCTCGTCCGGCTTCATCAATCCGGCGAATTACGCCCAGAACGTCAACCTCGCCGTGTTGATCGGCCAGCCGCTGGTAATCACGCGGGCGGTGATCGGTATCGAGACCGCGGGCGGGGTGCTACCGGTGAGCCAAGCGGACACGAGCGTCCATCCCGACTTCACCAACGATGTGGAGGCGAACCGCTTCCGCTATCCCGACCGGGAAGCGACTGGCGCGGCCGGGCTGCAATCGCTCGCGATTCCGCTGCAACTGGGCAACCTCGCCAATATCGACGATGGCATGATCGGTTTCTTCATCGACGGGCAGGGAAGCGTCGGACCCTATGGTACGTTCTATGCGCCCGAGGCGCCGGCGAGCGGTGACCACGGCGTCGTGCAGCCGTCCCCCGACACGCTATCGGTGACGCTCAACGCCACGCCAATCGCGATCACCTTCCTGATGGACCCGCGCGCGCCGGTGCACGTCACGTCGGGCATTCTTCCCGTCGAGCAGATCGCGGTGCCCCCGGATCAATACGGCGCTGCGCTGAACCGGTTGGAGGTGAGCTTCATTACTCGACCGGTGCTGCGACGCTCGGGCGGGCTGGTGCTGCCGCTGCCGCTTGAATCCGGCTATGGCTGGAGCTGGATTCAGCAGGGCCAGGCCGAGCCGCTACCGCTCAGCGCCAATGCCGGTACCGAAGTGGCAGCCTTCGGCTACACCCCGCAGCAGCTGCTGGAAGGCTGGACGCGGCTGCAAAAGGAGCCGGATCGTGCCGCCGACGTCGAGCCGTCCGACGCCTGAGGAGAGGATCGATGTATCTGACTGACCCCGCCGCCGCGTCGCTTGCCGCCAGCGCGACCGTGCAAATCGCAATGACCGCGGTTGACGCCGCGACCGGCCAACCGGCCGTGCAGACGGGCGTCAACACCACGGTGTCGGTTTCACTGGATAACGGCGGTGCTGCGCTGCCTTTAACGCCCGGCGCATCAAAACTCACCATCTACCTGCCCGATTATATCGACGCCGGCCAATATCAGCAGATGTCGATCGTTCTGGCGGATTGGCAGTTTGCCGCCGCGAGCGGGATGCTGACGCTCACCTATCAGGGCGGCGATGGCGGCCAATGGCTCGGCAAGCTCGCCTTCGACATCGTCGGCGTGTTCAGCAGCGCCTCGCCGGCGGACGGCACCTTCCAGGTCAACATCGCCAATATAGCCAATGCGCCACGCCAGATTACCACGCCGCTGCCGCTGATCGCCCAATCACAGCAGGGCAATCCCAAGCTCTCCGATTGGCTGCAGATATCGCTGGACAATCAGGGCGCCATCTATGTCTCGGGCGCGCAAGACCCGCTCGCCAACACGCTTTACCTGAACATCAAGAATGTCGGGCCGGGGCCGCTCTACACCGGAGAAGCGCCGCCCACCACGGCGCAAGTCTCGGTCAGCTTTGTCTACGGCAGCACCTCCGGCGCGATCGCGCCGGCGGACGCGGCCGATCGCGCCAATCCACCGATAGGATCGGCCTGGAACATCCTGGGCGGCGTTTACATCGACCAGACGGAAGGCTGGCGAATCGTGGGGGCCACCGCGAACGATCCGCAGCCGATCTGGCGGATCTCGCCAGCGAGCGGCAACACCAATTTGTTCGGCACGGGCGCCGAGGCCAATGTGACGTTCAGCCTCAGCCAGATCGTCTCGATGACGGCGATTGGGCACACTCAGATGGTCCTCAACTTCAGCGGTTTCCGCCGATCCGACGGCAAGGCGTTCGATCCCTGGGTGGTGGTGCTCGACATCATCAAACAGGCGCCGCCGCCGACGCGCGGACTGCTCAACTTCTTCGGACCCGGTTCTCCGGTGGTGCAGGTGCCGGGACCCAACATACCGGTGCCGATCGCCCTCCGCTGGACGATGGCGGACGTGAACAGCGTCCAGCTTTTTTCGAGCTACCCAACCGCGACATCCGACGGCAAGCCGCTGGTTGCGCCCAATTCGCGACAATATGCAGTATTTCCGGCAACGCCGATGCCGCTCGACAGCGATCAGGCGACGATCACGATACCCACCGTCACGCAAAGCGAGCAGGTGCTTTTCACGCTGCAGGCGCGGAACGGGCAGGGCGCGTATTTGAACGCAATGCAGTACAGCGTCTATCTGCAGATGATGGTCTTCGTCGATCCGCGCGATAACCAGACCTACCCGATCGTGCTGCTCAACAATCTGTTGTGGATGGCAAAAAATCTGGACTACGCCGAGCCCGGCTCGCGCGTATACAACGACATGGACAGCAATGGCGCGATCTACGGCCGGCTATACAATCCCACATCGGCTTCGGTGCTGTCGCCCCCGGCTGGCTGGCGCGTCCCGTCACGCGATGATTGGCAGCGACTGTTCGACAGCTTCCCCTCACCGGACAAAGCCTATGACCAGCTGACCGACGGACCGTTGGGCGCGCAGCTCGGCGGCAAATATGAATTCGGCAGCTATGTCAGTCTGGCGGCGGTCGGCTATTACCATATCGCCGGCAACCCGGCCTCGGCCGAGTTCATCGCGAAGGGCACCTCGGGCATCGCGGATACCAACGGACTGCCAATCGAGGCCGATGGCGCGCTGGCGCTCCGCTATGTCCGCGACCTTTGAAAGAAGCTTCGCCATGTTCCGCACCGTTGCCGGATGAACGGACCGCCCGGGGGTGCTCTACGCCCCGTGCTTCGCGGCGCTGGGGTGTCGCGAGCACGCTTCCCCGGCGCGGTCGCAGATCGCCGGCAATGTCATCGACCTGGCGGCAAGCGCCACCCGCGTTGCGATGCTGAGCGCCGAAGGGCGTATCAATGTGGATTGTGCAAACGCTGGGGTCGCCCGGCTGGCGCGGCTCTGGTCGGGCAGCGCCACGACGCGCACGATGTTCTTACGAGCCTGTTGTTCCGTGAGGCGCTCGCGGAACTCGCCGCCGTCCTCGTGCAGACAAGTCGGACAAGCTGCTGGCTATCGGAGAGCGGACGAATGTTGTTCGCCGCTAGCCAATGATTCCGACAGGCGAGTATCTGCTGCGTTTGGGACTGGAACGGTCGTCCGTCGCAGGGTGAAGCCCTGCTGCGTACGTTCCCCCGGAACCGAAGTTCCGGAGGAACGCAACCCGTGCGTCAGAGGCGCAGCGAGACGCCCGCGACCAGCTGGCGGCCCAGCAGGTCGTAGCCCATGATCGTGTTGCCGCGCAGCAGGCCGATGCGGCTGCGGCTGTCCGGCACGATCGGCGGATCGCGATCGAAGATGTTGTTCGCCGCGAGGCGGAACGTCATGCGCTTGTTGATGTCGAAGGTGAGCGCGAGGTCGAACCAGTCATAGGCCTTGATGCCCTGGAACGCATCGCGCTTGTCGGCTTCCGGCAGCGCCGGGATGCCGGTGCTGGCCGGCGCGTAGACCGTCCGCGGCATGCCACTGCGGTGACGCCAGTTGAGCGACAGGCTGGCGACGCGGCTCGGCGCCGTCCAGGTGGTGCGGAACTGGTGCGCCCAGGTCGGCATGCTCTCGCCGCAACCGCTGTCGAAATAGCCGGTGCAGTCACGCGGTTCGATGTCGGGCGCGCCCTGGCTGCCGACCAGCGTCATCAGCGTGCCGTTGAAGCTCACGTCGAGCGAACCGATGCTGCCCAGGCCGGTATTGTACTGGCCCTGGAAATCCCAGCCATGCGACTTGGACTTGTAGCCGTTGGTCGAACCGCGCGAGACCCAGCCGGTCGCAGGGCTGGTAGCCGGCGAGCTCGACAGCGTGCCGTCCGCGTTGCGCTTGATGCCCCGGCAGTAATAGTCATTGCCGGTGGTCAGGCAGCCGTTGAGCCAGTCGAGCGGGTTGAAGAACTCGAGCTGGTCCTGGAGGTCGATCAGCCAACGATCAACCGACACGGTGAGCCCCCGCACGAAGCGCGGGCGGAGCACCACGCCGAACGTCTTGCTGTATGCCGTTTCCGGCCGCAGCGAGAAGCCGCCCTCACGCACGGTGCAGGCGTCGTTCGGACAGATCAGCGTCGTGCTGTTGTAGAGGTTGGTCGGCAGGCCGGTACGGGCGCACTGCTGCGGCGTCCAGGACGGCGCGACGCGCGGGCCGTTCGGGTTCGACGCATTGATCTGCGGGGCGCACGGATCCGCATAGAAGCCCGTGTTCCAGAACACGTTGGAAGCACTGGCTGCCGCGCCGACGCCCGGCGCCGCCTGCGACTTGTTGATCGACGCGCGGAAGGTGATGTCTTCGACGGGCGACCAGATGCCCTCGATCTTCCACGTGCCGAACTTGTCGTCCAGCCGGTTGTACTTGGACAGACGATAGCCGCCGTTCAGCTGCAGCAGGTTGGTCCAGGACTGGTGCTCGACCAGCGGCGCCTGGATTTCGATATTGCCTTCCAGGATGTTCTGGGTGGCACGAACGTTGTCGCCGCTGCCGTTGTTCTGACGGAAGATCTCGTTGTAGTCGGTGCGATCCATCTCGTCGCGATATTCGGCACCGATCGCGATCGCGATGCCCTGTTCGGCGAGCGGCGACGTGACGCCGTACTTGCCGAGATCGCCGCTCACGGTGCCGACGAACTGCAGCAGGCGCGGAATGCGCTTGGCGATGCCGCCGGTCGCGCCGCCGTACAGATAGTTGTTCAGCGCCGAATCGTTGTTGAACGGTGCGAAGGCGTTGAACGGCACGCAGGCCGGATCGCTGCCGTCGATCACCGAACGGCAGGTCGGGCGACCGTTGACGTTCACGACGTTGAGCGAGCGATTGATCTTGACCGGGCTGGCGAAGGGCTCGTCGATCGTATCGAGCTGGGCGCGCGACAGCATGCCGGCAACGTCATAGGACCAAACATTGTCCAGCACCCGGCCGCGCAGACCCGCGGTGATGCGATAGCCTGCATTGATATACTGGTCCTGCACCAGGGGCTGGGAATCGAAGCGATAGCGCACGTCGAGCGATGCGAACTGCCCGGCCAGGCCAGCGTTCGCGCCGCACAGCGTCTGGCCCTGCGAGGCCGACAGGAACGGGTTGTCGCAATTCACCTGGTAGGGCGTGCTGCCGAAGGCGCTGTAGGAAAGCGTGCGGTTGAGCTGGGTGTTGTACGACTTGTCGCGATACCACAGCACGTTGCTGTACAGCTCGATGTGATCGTCGAGCTGCGCGGTGAGGAAACCGCCCGCGTTGACGCGGTGGAACGGCCGCTGGAACGCGAAGTCGTCATACGGATTGGCCGAGCTGCCCGGGCCCCCGCTGTTGATCGGGATGAAGGTGCCATTGCCATTGGGGTTGTTGACGTACTGCGTACCGTTGACCCCGCCCGGGATGATCGTGCCGGCCGGCGTGTAGCTGGCGCGCGAGCAGGCGAGCGGCGAGGTGCGGCTGCTGGTGATCACTTCGCAGACGGCGTTCGAGCGGTCGCGCAGGCGAACCAGGCTCGACTGGCGATAGTCGGCGAAGGCCGAGATGTTGACCTTGCCGTCGAACAGATTGGTGCCCGCGGCGATGCTCACATCGGCGCGGCCGCCATCATTGGTCATGCCGGTCGGCGCATTGAAGCCAGCGCGCTCCGCTGCATCGGTCACTGCGCTGCTGCGGTTGTTGTGGTTGAAGAAGCTGTAGTTGCCGTCGATGCGGATGCCGGTGAAGTTCTTCTTCAGAACGAAGTTCACCACGCCCGCGACCGCGTCCGACCCGTAGACCGACGAGGCGCCGCCGGTGAGCACGTCGATGCGATCGACCAGCGCGTTCGGGATGATGCCGACGTCGACCGAGTTAGGCAGGCCGATGCGCAGGCCGTCGATCAGCATCAGCGTGCGCTCATAGCCCAGGCTGCGCAGCTTGATGCGCTGGCGACCTTCGGAGTCGCTGAAATTCTGTTCGGAATTGACCTGCACCTGCGGCAGGCGGTTGGTCACTTCCTCGATCGTGGTCGCGCCCTGCGCGGCGATTTCGGCGGCAGTGGTGGTGACGATCGGCGCGGCCGAGCGGTTGTTGAGCCGGACGATGCGCGTGCCGGTGACCACGATGGGGCCGCCGGCGGCATCCTGGTCCGGCGTGTCCGCCAGCTTGGCCGAAGCGACCGGATCGCCGATCGAGACCGGCGGATTGTCATTGGTCTGCGCGGCGGCAGGCACCGCCATCAACGCGGCCACGCAACAACTGCTGGCCCAAACTCCCCGTAGCATCATGAACAAGTCCCCTCTTGCTGGCCAAGGCCTCGGAAACATCCGGCCGATCGGGACCGCCATGCTCCGGGGAGCGCGGCTGCGCGGTGTTCGCGTCTAGGGCCCCAAGCGGCCTTACCGGGCTTGGTTCCAAGAAGGTGTCATGCTGGTTTCATCTGGGCAACAAGCAGGTTACCTAAAAAAGCAATTTGATTGCGATATTTCGCGGAGCGTTGCCGAAAGGTTACAATCTGGTTTCCATGCAAACGATTACGGGGCGTCCCATGGACGCCCCGTGCCTTCATCAGCGCGACAGGCGGCCATAGGATGGGGGCCGGTCCGCCTTGGCAGCACCGAAGCGGGACGGTTTGGCACCCATGGTGAAGACCAGTTCGCCGCCGCGCGCGAGATCGGCATGGCCGATCCAGTTGCGGGTCCAGGGCTTGCCGTTCCAGGTTACCGATTGGACATAAGGCCGGTCCGCAGCATTGCCGGCCGCGCGGATGCGCAGGCTCCGCCCGCCGCCCAGCTGCATCTCTGCCCGGTCGAACAGCGGCGAGCCGAACACATAGACGCCGCTCACCGGATCGACCGGATAGAAGCCGAGCGCGCTGAGGATGAACCAGGCGCTGGTCTGGCCGCAATCGTCGTTGCCGATCACGCCGTCCGGATCGGCCTTGTACATCTCGTTGCACAGGCGGCGGACCATCGCCTGCGTCTTCCACGGCGCGCCGGCATAGGCGTAGAGATAGGCGACGTGCTGGTTGGGCTCGTTGCCATGCGCATATTGGCCGACCAGGCCGGAGATGTCCGGCGGCGCGTTCTTGGGCAGCGTCGACGGCGCGGTGAACAGCGCGTCGAGCTTGGCTTCGAACTTCTGGTCGCCGCCGAACAGATCGATCAGGCCGTAGACATCGTGCTGGTTGAGGAAGGTCGCCTGCCAGCCATTGGCCTCGGTATAGTCGCGCTGCTTGTCGGGGTTGTGGCCGAGCTGGATCGGATCATAGTCCTTCCACCAGCTGCCGTCGGCGAAGCGGGGCCGCGCAAAGCCGATCTCGGTGCTGATCACGTTGCGATAGTTCTGCGCGCGCTTGCGCAGGGCCGCGGCATCGTCGTGCGCCCCGGCCGCTTCGGCGAGCACCGCCATCGCCCAGTCGTCATAGGCATATTCCTGAGTGCGGCTGACCGACTCCCAGATCTTGTCGGCGGGCACATAGCCGAGATCGTAATAGAAGCCGCGGCCGAGCGTGCTGTCGATGTCCGGGAAATTGCGGTCGAAGGCGCGCGCGCGGATCTTCGGCCAGGCGGCGGCATAGTCGGCCTGGATGCCCTTGTTGCGCGCTTCCGCCAGCACCGACACGGCGTGCCAGCCGATCATGCACGCGGTCTCGACGCCCTGGAGCGGCCAGACCGGCGGACCATAGGGGCTCTGCTGGGTCTGGCGGACGAGGTCTTGGGTAAAGCGCGCCGCCATGTCCGGGCGGATCAGGGTGAGCAGCGGATGCAGCGCGCGATAGGTGTCCCACAGCGAATAGGTGCTGTAGGCAGGCGCGTCGCCGGTCGTCCGGTGCACCTGCCGGTCGAGCCCGACATAGCGGCCGTCGCGATCGGTGAAGAGCGTCGGCGACAGCGAGGCATGGTAGAGCGCGCTTGCCATGATCGTGCGGTGCGCGGGCGTACCGCCCTCGACGCGGATGCTGTCGAGCTCGCGCGCCCAGGTCCGGGCCGCCGCCGCGCGGGTGGCGTCGAACGCCCAGCCGGGTGCCTCGGCCGCGAGCGCCGCTTTGGCACCGGCGACGTCGACCGCCGAGATGCCGGTCTTGATCTCGATCGGCGCGGCACCCGCATCGTCGAAGAAGAAGGCGACCTTGAGCCGCTTGCCGGTGACGCCGGTGGCCCCTGCAGGCGCAGGCGCATCATCGTCGCCGAAGAACTGCACGCGGCTCGGCTTGCGCGACAGCTGCATCGCGAAATGGATGTGCCGCCCCTTGGCCCAGCGATTGACCTTGCGGCTGCCCGTCAGCAGCCCGTCCGGGGAGAGCGTCAATGACGCGTCCTCGACCAAGGTGCCCTTGTCCCAGCTGTCGATGATCGCATGAGCGAAATCGATCAGGATATGCCCCTCGCCCTTGGGAAAGGTGTAGCGGTGCTGGCCGGTCCGCTCGGTGACGGTCAGCTCGGCGAGCACGCCCGATTCCAGCCGAACGCGGTAATAGCCGGGCTCGGCATGCTCGTCCGAATAGCGCTGGCGATAGCTGCCCTCGGGCTTTTCCAGCGTGCCGGGCGTGAGCTTGAGCGGCCCGCGGCTGGGCACCACCAGCACGTCGAGCATGTCGCCGATGCCCGTGCCGGACAGATGCGTATGGGAGAAGCCCATGATGGTCGCATCGTCCTTGTGGTAGCCCGAACAGGCGTCCCAGCGGCTGTTGTCGGTATCCGGCCCCAGCTGGACCATGCCGAAGGGCAGCGCCGGCCCGGGGAAGGTATGGCCGTGCCCGCCGGTGCCGATGAACAGATCGGGCCGCGCCGCTTCGAAGGCGGCGGACCAGGCGGTGCGCGGCAGCGCTGCGGCGATCGCGGCGGTGCCGCTGCCCAGCAGAAGTTGGCGGCGTGTGGCGACGGTCATCGGCATCGGCTCCGTAGAAGCAAGGGGATCAGTAGGTGCGGGCGAGCAGCGCGGGGCGGCGGCGCTCGAGATCGAGGATCAGGTCGCCGAACAGCCCGTTGGTCCAGGCGAACCAGGCGCGGGTGAACTTGGCGGGATCGTCCTTGTTGAAGCTCTCGTGCATGAAGCCGGTGCCGCCATGCGTGGTCTTCAGCCAGGTAAGGCACTGGGCGATCACGGCATCGTCGTCGCTGTTCAGCGCATGGGTGATGATCGACATCGGCCAGATCATGTCGAGCCCGATATGCGGACCGCCGATCCCCTTCGCGGCCTTGCCCTCGAAATAATAGGGGTTGCGGTCGCTCCAGGCGAGGTCGGCGGTGCGGCGGAACAGCGGATCGTCGCGGCGCGCTGCGTCGATCAGCGCGAGGCCGGACAGGCTGGGGACGTTGGCGTCGTCCATGAAGATCCAGTTGCCGAAGCCATCGATCTCATAGGCCCAGACCTTGCCGCCCTTGCCGTCGGGCACCAGCGCGTGTTCGTGCAGCGCCTTCTCGACTTCGTCGGCAAGCGCCTCCGCGTCCTTCGCCGCGGTCTCATCGCCGCGCGTTTCGCGGTGCAGCTGCGCGACCTTGCGCAGCGCCGAGACCGCGAAGAGATTGGACGGGATCAGGAACGGGTAGACGCAGGCATCGTCCGAGGGGCGGAACATCGAGTGGATCAGCCCAATCTTGCGCGTCGGCGCGCCATAGCCGCCCATCGGCACGCTGTCGGTAGGCGCCACCGCCTGGCGCTGGAAGTGGTATGGCCCCGGCCCGGCCTTGCGCTGCTGCACGCGGAAGGTGGCGACCGCCAGCTTGGCACCCTGCGACCAGAGATCGTCGAACGGCGTCTTGTCGCGCGTATGGGTCCAATAGGCATGCGCGATCCGCATCGTGTAGCACAGCGAATCGATTTCCCATTTCCGCTCTGCGACGCCCGGCTTCATGTCGGTGACGTCGACCTGCGACCATTCGAGCGACGACTTTGCCTTGGGGTTCTTCTCGAACGCATTGGCATAGGGATCGACCAGGATGCAGCGCGCCTGGCGCTGGATCAGCCCGACGAACAGCTGGCGCAATGCCGGATCCTGCCCGGCGAGATGGACATAGGTCTGCGCCTGGGCCGAGCTGTCGCGCAGCCACATCGCGTTGATGTCGCCGGTGATGATGAAGGTATCGGGCCGGCCGTCGAGCGTGCCGATCTCCACCGTGGTGTCGAGCGTGTTGGGGTAGCAATTCTCGAACAGCCAGGCGAGTTCGGGATCGGCGATGCGCGCCTTCACCCGCGCGATCTCGGCCTCCACCGCCTTGCTGACGAAGCGACGCTTGGCCAGCGGCGGGCGCTTGCTGACGAAGCCCGAAGCCGCGCGCGCGGCGCCCGGCAGCGCGGCGGCGGCACCCAGCGCCGCGGCGCCGGCCATCAGCGAACGTCGATCGAAGTGCATCTTGTTCTCCCCCGCGCTCACTTGGGCGCGCTCATCGAGAAGGGCGCATCGGCCTTGCGCGCGCCCCAGGCCTTGTTCGGCGTCGGCCCCATTACGAAGCGCAGCGTGCCGCCCGCCTGCAGCGCCTCGCGCGACAGCCAGGGCTTGGTGTAGGCGCGGCCGTTCAGCGTGGCGGACTGGATGTAGACATTCTCGGCGCTGTTGTTGGTCGCCTCGATCGTCAGCACCTTGCCGCCCGGCATGGTGAGCTTCACGTTGCGGAACAGCGGGCTGCCGACCGCATACTGCCCGACCGTCGGCGTCACCGGATAGAAGCCGAGCGCCGAGAAGACGTACCAGGCCGAGGTCTGGCCGTTATCCTCGTCCCCCGGATAGCCGTCCGGGGTCGCGGCATAGAGCTTGCGCATCACGTCGCGGACATGGGCCTGCGTCTTCCAAGGCGCGCCGGCCCAGTCGTACAGATAGATCATGTGCTGGATCGGCTGGTTGCCATGGGCGTACTGGCCCATGTCGACGATCTGCATCTCGCGGATCTCGTGGATCACCTGGCCGTAATAGCTGTCGTCAAAGATCGGTGCGGTGGCGAACACCGAGTCCAGCCGGTCGACGAACTTGGCGTCGCCGCCCATCAGGTCGATAAGGCCCTGGACGTCCTGCATCACCGACCAGCTGTAGTGCAGCGCATTGCCCTCGGTGAAGGCGTCGCCCCATTTGTACGGATTGAACGGCGTCTCCCACGACCCGTCCTTGTTGCGGCCGCGCATCCAGCCGCTCTCGGGATCGTAGAGCTTGCGGAAGTTCTGCGCGCGCTCGGCATAGAGGCGGGCATCGTCCTTCTTGCCCAGCGCCGCGGCGAGTCGCGACAGCGAGAAATCGGCGGTGGCGTATTCGAGCGTGCGCGCGGCATTCTCGTTGATGCCGACGTCATAGGGCACATAGCCGAGCTGGTTATAGTACTCGACGCCCTCGCGCCCGACCGCGCCGACGACATTGCCGTTCTTGTCCTTCGGCCGGCCCTGGCTGGTCGTCGCGTTCTTGACCATCGCCTCGTAGAGCGGTTCGATGTCGAAACCGCGCACGCCGTTGAGGTATGCATCGGCGATCAGGTTCGCCGAGTTGGAACCGATCATCACGTCGCGATAGCCCGGACTCGCCCATTCGGGCAGCCAGCCGCCTTCCTTGTAGGTGTTGACGAGGCCCTGCATGATCTCGGCGTCGCGTTCCCGGTACATCAGCGCGAACCAGGGGAAGACCGCGCGCCACGTGTCCCAGAAGCCGTTGTCGGTATACATCGGGCCGGGATGCACCTGCCCGTCATAGGGGCTGTAATGGACCTGGCGGCCCTGCGCATCGATCTCGTAGAACATGCGCGGGAATTGCAGCATGCGGTAGAGCGCCGAATAGAAAGTGCGGCGATTGTCGAGATTGGGGTCGGTCACGCGGACGCGGCCGAGCTCCTTTTCCCATGCCGCCTTGGCCTTGGCCTTGGTCTGCTCGAAGCCGTCGCCGCCGATCTCGCTGGCGAGATTGCGCTCGGCCTGTTCGGGGCTGATGAACGACGAGGCGACCTTGACGTGCACCTGCTCGCCCGCGCGGGTGGCGAAGCTCACCACCGCGCCGACATGGTTGCCTTCGCGCTGCGCGTCGGCGGTGAGCTGCCAATTGTCGTCCCAGCTGCGGCTGACCGTGAAGTCATGGTCGAACTCGGCGACGAAATAGTTGCGGAAATTGCCCGGCACTCCGCCATGGTTGTTGCGCACCCAGCCGCTGATCCGCCGCCGCGCGCGATCGATCGTGACGCTCGATCCGCCGGCGAACGCGTCGAGCACGATGTGCGCGTCGTCGGCCTTGGGAAAGGTGAAGCGGAACTGCGCGGCGCGCGCGGTGGGTGCCACTTCCGCGGTCACGTCATAGTCGGCGAGGTAGACGCGGTAGCTGTACGGGTGGCTCTCCTCGGCCTTGTGGCTGTACCAGGAGGCACGCTCGGCCTCGCGGATCCGCACCGGGCCGGTCTCCGCCATCAGCGAGAAGGCGGCATAGTCGTTCATCCACGGGCTGGGCTGGTGGGTCTGCTTGATCCCGTTGATCTTGTTGTCATGGTACATATAGCCCCAGCCGCTCCCGGGTTTGCCGGTGACCGGCGTCCAGAAATTCATGCCCCAGGGCACGGCTACTGCGGGATAGGTGTTGCCGTAGGACAGCTCATAGGTGGAATCGGTGCCCATCAGCGGGTTGACCAGATCGACCAGCGCCTCACTGCGATCGGATTGCTGCGCGATCGCGGGCAGCGTGGCGACGCTGGCGAGAAGCGCGAAGGCGGCGGCGCGGAGCGGCTTGGCGGAGAAAAGGGGCACGAGGGTTCCTTTGGCTGGGCGCGTCGTCAATGGGTGCGGGTACGGCGGAGCGGTTCGGGCGCGACGCCGTCGTTGGTAAGCCGAACCGGCTGGATCGAGCCGTCCGGATTGAAGGTCATGCGATCGATGGCGAGCTCGCGATGCTCACCCTGCTGGTCGGCGAGCGGACGGCGGTGATAGGCGATGTACCAGCGATCGGTGCCGGGAACGTTGACCACCGAATGGTGCCCCGCCCCGCGTGCGATACTGGGATCTTCCTGGAGGATGGTGCCGCGCGGGGTGAACGGACCGATGGGGCTCGGCCCGGTCGCATAGGCGACGCGGTAGTCCGATCCCGTCCATTCGCCTTCGGACCACATCAAATAATAGACCCCCTTGCGCTTGATGACGAAGGAGCCCTCGACATAGCCCGGCGGCGTGATCTCCTTCCAGGTCGAACCGTCGGGATAGGGCAGGACGCGGCGCAGGTCCTTGCTCAGCCGCACCACGTTGCAGTGCCGCCAGCCGCCATAATAGAGATAGACCTGCCCGTCGGTGTCGCGGAACACGAAGGGGTCGATCGGCTGCGCGCCATTGTGGAATCCGCCGATCAGCGGCTTGCCGAGCGCGTCGCGGAATGGTCCGCCCGGCTTGTCGCTCACCGCGAGGCCGATGCCGCCCTCTTCCTTGTCGCTCTGGATGTCGTTGGCGGAGAAGAACATGTAATAGCGCCCCTGCGCCTCGATCACCGAGGGCGCCCAGATCGCATAGGCCGCCCAGGAAATCCGCGTCACGTCGAGGACGTGGGGGTGCTTGGTCCAGTGAACGAGATCGGGCGACGAGAAGGCGTTGAAGAAGGTCTGGTAGGCGTAGGAGGGCCGCACCGTCTTGCGCTTGCGTGCCTCTTCCTGCCCAGGGGTGAAGCGCCGGGTGCGATCGGGCGCGCCGTCATCGGCGGAATAGGTGGGGTAGATCCAATATTGCCCGTCGAATACCCGGATCTCGGGATCGGCATACCAGCCGCGCACGATCGGGTTGGACGCGGAGGCGGCGAGCGGCGCCATCAGGGCGAGAAGGGCGAGCGCCCGGCGGAGCTTCGATCGCATGAGCCTCTCCTTGGCCGATCCGCGGCGTGAAAAGCGGATTAAAAAGGTGGCGGGGCAGCACATGGCCGCCCCGCCAGAGGGGGGGTTGATCAGAATTTGTAGGCGAGGCCCAGATAGGCGCGGCGCCCGGTATATTGGTTGCTGATGAAGCGGGCGTCGGTGTCGTTGCCGAGATGCGCCCGCTCCTCCGACTTGGTGAGGTTGATCACCGAGGCAGTCAGCTGCAGGTTCTCGAAGAAATTGTACGAGGCGTTGAGATCGATCTGCTCGTACGGATCCGAATAGACGTTCAGGCCCGACTGGATGCCGCCGACCCGCTCGCCGCGACGATTATACGAAGCACGCAGCAGTAGCTTCTTGTTTTCGTAGAAGATCGAACCGTTGATCTGCGTCTTGGCACTGCCGACCAGCGGGGAGTCGCCCACCTTCTTGCCGTCCAGCGTGATCTCGGCGACCGAAGTGTCGTTATAGGTGAAGTTCACCTGCGCGCCGAGACCGAAGGGCAGCGTGTGCTGCGCATAGAGCTCGACGCCCTGCGACACGGCGTTCGAACCGTTCGCCTGGGTCGAATATTGCTGCACGGTCACGGTGTTGCCGGCAACGGTGCTCGGCACGTCGAGCACCAGCGGCACGATGAAGTCCGACACGTCCTTGCGGAACAGCGTGCCGCCTAGCACCGAGCCACGGTGGAAATACCATTCCACACCGACGTCATACTGCCACGCCTTGAACGGCTTAAGGTTGAAGTTGCCGCCGCTGCCGAACCAGCCGGGCCGCGCACCGAACTGGGCGCGGTCATAGACGAACGCGTCGGAATTGAACGTCAGCGACCGCGAGCCGGCCAGATCACCATAGCCCGGCCGCGCGATAACCTTCGATGCCGCACCGCGGACCAGCAGGTTCGGCGTAACGTCCCACGAGATGTTGAAGCTAGGCAGGAAGTCCGTGTAGCGCTTGGACTCGTCATTCGGGCTGAACACCTTCACTTCGCGCTGATCGAGCTTCAGCACCTTGCAGTTCCCGTCGGGGCCAACCTCGGGCGGCGTGAACGGGTCACCGTTACGATTCTCGCAATAGTCATTCTCGTAATAGATCACGTCGGTCGAGACGCCCGACTGCTTGGTGCTCACCACACGCAGGCCGATATTGCCGCGCACATTGTTCATCTTGAAGTTCGCCTGGGCATAGCCCGCCCAGATCCGCTCCTTGATGTCGTAGCGGTTTTCCGGCTCGGGCACGCGGACCGGACCGTTATAGGTCTTGTTCAGATAGGCCAGGTAGTTGTCCATGTTGAACGCCGGGAAAACGCTCGTCGAGAAGCCACCCGCGATGTTGCCGATCGGCTGGGTCTGGAAGAAGGCCGGCTGGGTGACCGCGGCGCCCGCGGTATCCTGGTAGCGCAGCGTGCCTGCCGCATCCGAGTACCATTCGAACCGCCCGGTCTGGCGCTCCACCTTGCCCTCACGCCACTTGGCACCGACCTGGATCGAGTCGATGAAACTGTCGAACCGGCGGGTCAGGTCGATCTGGGCATATTTCTGCTCGATCGCGCTGTTGGTATAGCCCGAGCCGGTCGAGCCGAGGTCGACCTGCGAGATGCCCTTCATCAGGTTCTGCTGCAGTTCCGGCGAGAACTGCATCGCCACCGACTGGTCGGTGAAGCTCCACTGGCTGAGCATGTTGCCGTTGACGCGATTAGCAAGGCCATTGCCGACCACCAGCCGTGGCTTGGCCTGGGCATAGAACTGGAACGACGGGCCGCCGGTCGCACGCGTCTTGCCGCCGGCGAACGACACGGTCAGGCGATCATGCGTATAGTCGCCGTGCAGGTCGTAGGTGTTCGAGACCGTCTTCTGGCGGGCATAATAGCTCTGCATAGCCGGGGTTTCCATCGTGCAGGCATCGTCGCCGGTACGGCAGGCGGTGCCGTCCGGCGGCACCTGGAAGGTCGCCGAAGTTAGAACCGTGCCGCTCTTGTCGAACTTCGCGCCGGTGAAGAAGTTGTCATAGCCCCATTCTGGGATTTTAATGAGGTTGGAGACGTTGTCGCCGTTGAGCTGGAAGCGGAAATAGTTGGCGGTGAGGTTCAGGCCCTCGAACGGCTGCCACTGCGCGGTCGCCTGGATGCCCAGCCGCTTGCGCTTCTCGATCAGCACCGTCTCGTCGACCGACTGCGGCGCCCAATAGCCATTATAATGCGTGCCGCCTTGGGTGGTCACGCCCCCGTCCCAATAGGAGATGGCACTGTCATTGGCGTAGGTCTTGCCGTTGACGTCTGTCGCCGCCTTGCGATTTGCCTTGTCCGTCCACCAGTGCCAGCTCTCGGTGGCGGCGCTCAGCGTGCGGTTGGTGCGCACTTGGTAGGTGGCGCCAAGCAACAAGCCGAAGGTCTTTGCCTCGTTGTGCCAGGAGAGCAAGCCTGAGACGCTGGGCTCGACCTTCTTGGTGACGTCCGAATAGGTGCCCTCGACCTGGACGTTGCCCGACCAGGGCTTGAGGTCGAACGGGCGCCGCGTGTGGTTGATGATCACGCCGCCGACGCCGCCTTCGTCGAGCCGGGCTTCGGACGACTTGAACACCTCGACGCTGCCGATCAGGTTCGCCGGGAGCAGCAGATAATTGAAACTGCGCGAGGGATCGCCCGAATCCGCGGAGGCGATGAAGTTGCCGTTGAGTTCGGTCAGCGTCAGGTCGGAGCTGAGGCCGCGGATGCTCACCCGGCTGCCTTCGCCGCCGTCGCGCTCGATCACCACGCCGGGCACGCGCTGGAGCGCGTCGGCCACGTTCTTGTCGGGGAACTTGCCGACATCCTCGGCGGTGATCACGTCGACGAACGCATTGGCATCGCGCTTCTGCGCCAGGCTGGTCTCGATCGAGGCGCGGTAGCCGGTGACGACGATGTCGCCCTCGCTGTCGCCGGGCGCGGCGTTCTGCGGCGCGGACGTGTTGCCGGCCTGCGGCTGCTGCGTCGCGGCCTGGGCGAAGGCCAGCCCGGGCAGCGCGGCACACAGGCTGGTGCCGAGCATCAGCTGGGTCAGCAGCCGCTGGCGCGCAGACACCGACGAACGAAACAGATTGCCGTAGGACACGATCCTTCTCCCTCTTTGCACCCGACGACCCCCAGGCCCGGTCGGTTGTTTGTGACCGCGCTGTCAGATCTGAGTTCGCGGTTCTTGCGGAGGGTTTCGCAATAGAAAAACAAATTGTCAATTAAATGCGAGCGGGCTGTTGTGGCTTTTCAGCAGCGGGCAGCAACAAACTGAGTTTGTTGTGCAAACGTTGTCATTCGCGCGCGGCTCGGGGAAAGAACGGGTAAGAAGAAGAGGCCGCTGTGCGCACCTATCCTCCCCCGGAGGATACGGAGCCTAGGCCACCACAAGCCGGTAGCCCACGCCGGGCTCGTTGACGATCAGCTGCGGCCGACTCGGGTCCGCCTCCAGCTTCTGGCGCAGGTTGCGCACGACGATGCGCAGATAGTCGAGCTGCTGGACATGCGCAGGGCCCCATACGTCGCGGAGCAGCTGGCCATGCGCGATCACCCGATCGGGATGCGCCGCGAGCAGCGCCAGCACGCCATATTCCTTGGGGGCCAGATGCACCGCCTCCCCATCCTTGCGCACGCGACGATGGAGCAGGTCGATCTCGACGCTTCCCACCACCAGTTGCTCGCGCTCGGCCAATCCGGCGATCCGGTGGCGCAGCGCGGTGCGCAGGCGGGCGAGCAGTTCCTCGGTGTCGAACGGCTTGGTGCAGTAATCGTCCGCCCCCAGGTCGAGCGCGGCGACCTTCTCGCTGGTGTCGGTACGCGCCGAGACGACGATCACCGCCGCCCCGCCCGCCTTGGCCTGCTGGATCAGCTCGATGCCGTCGCGATCGGGCAGGCCGAGATCAAGCAGCACGGCGTCGGGCTTGTCGATGCCGAAGGCGGCGATCGCCTCGCGCGCGGTCGCCGCTTCGATCACTTGGTGCTCCGCGCGGGTGAGCGCCCCGCGCAGCAGCCGCCGGATATGGCTGTCGTCCTCGACGATCAGGACCTTGGTTGCGCTCGCCATAGCGTCGCTTAGCGAGCGCCGCCCTGCTGGTCGAGCGCCAGATTGAGGGCGAGCACGTTGACCCGCGGCTCGCCGATAATGCCGAACAGGCGGCCCTGCACGTTGGCGTCGACCAGCTGCGCGACGCGATCGGGCGCGATGCCGCGCGCCTTGGCGACGCGGGCGACCTGGAAGCGCGCCGCTTCGGGGCTGATCTCAGGATCGAGGCCCGAGCCCGATGCCTGAAGCAGATCGGCCGGGGCATCGGCGCCGAGGCGCTTCTGGTCGGCGGTCACCCGGTCGACCAGCTTCTTCGAGGCCGGCCCCAGGTTGGAGCCGCTCGAGGCCAGCGGGTCATAGCCATTGCCTGCCGCCGACGGCCGACCCTGGAAATAGCGGGGCCCGGCGAAGCTCTGCCCCAGCAGCATCGAGCCGCGCAGCGTGCCGGCATCGTCGCGCACCAGCGAGCCATTGGCCTGGGCTGGGAAGAGCAGCTGCCCCGCGCCGGTCACCACGAGCGGATAGACGATCCCCAGCAGCGCGGCGAAGATCAGGGTGAACAGAAGCGTCGGACGGAGGCCGGAAACGAGATCGGAACGCATGGCGAAAGCCTCCTCAGAAGCGGGTGGAGACGCCCAGATAGACCTGGGCATCGGGGGTGGACTGGTTCAGGCCGAAATTGGCGCCGAGATCGAGCTGCAGCGTCGGCCGCAGCAGATAGCTTGCAGCGACATCGGCGGAGGTCTGGGTGACATAGGCCGCCGGATCGAAGTTGCGGGCCACCCAGAACTCGCCGATCAGCGTGAACTTCGACGTGATCGCCTTGCCGAGATTGGCGGTGCCGACGAGCTGCGCGTGATGGCCATGCCCGTCGCTGTCGGCGAGCACATCGCCTTCCGGGCCGAAGGTGAGCGTGAAGCCCTTGGGCAGCGCGATGTTGATCGGCACGGCCACGCCGCCCTCGGTCTGGCCATTGCCGATGCCCGTCCTCGCCGTGGGGATCTTGACGAAGGGCAGCAGCGCAATCTGCACCTGCCCCGCCGGATCGGTGAGCCGCTGCTTCAGCCGCAGCGTGAGGTCGCCGACGCCGTGCAGCGTCTGGGTGCCCTCCGCGGTGCGGGTGCGGACGGTTGCATAGGGCGCGATGCTCGCCTCGATGTCGGTCGAGCCGGTGAGACCGTATTTGAGCGTCGGGTTGGTGTAGAGGATCGTGTCGACGCGGGTGTCGCCTGCATCGGTACGGGTCCAGTTGCCGAGATCGGTCTCGAGCTGGACCATGCCTTGGGGCACGGTGCACGCGAAGTTCGATTTGGTCGGGCGGTCGGTGCAGAGCGACGGAGCTGCCGGCGCGGCCGCCGGACCGGCAGGCACGCTGTCCTGCGCGAAGGCCGGAGCGGCGGCGACGGTGAGCGACGCGAACGAAAGAAACGTACGGAACATGGGAGTTAAAATCCTCAGGCGAGGTGGAGCGCGGCGACCGCCACATCGATTACTTTTATGCCGATGAACGGAGCGATGAGGCCGCCCAGGCCATAAATTGCGAGGTTGCGGGCAAGCAGCTGGCCAGCGCCCATCGGCTTGTAGGTCACGCCCTTGAGCGCCAGCGGCACCAGGAACGGGATGATGATCGCGTTGAAGATCACCGCCGACAGGATCGCGCTGGTCGGGCTCGACAGGCCCATCACGTTGAGCACGCCGAGGCCGGGATAGAGCGCGACGAACATCGCCGGGATGATCGCGAAATATTTCGCGACGTCGTTGGCGATCGAGAAGGTGGTGAGCGCGCCGCGGGTCATCAGCAGCTGCTTGCCCAGCCCGACGATTTCGATGAGCTTGGTCGGATCGCTGTCGAGATCGACCATGTTGCCCGCCTCGCGCGCCGCCTGGGTGCCGGTGTTCATCGCCACGCCGACATCGGCCTGGGCGAGCGCCGGTGCGTCGTTGGTGCCGTCGCCGCACATCGCGACGAGCTTGCCGCCCTGCTGTTCCTGGCGGATCAGCGCGAGCTTGTCCTCGGGGGTAGCTTCCGCAAGGAAATCGTCCACGCCCGCCTCGGCAGCGATGGCGGCTGCGGTAAGCGGGTTGTCGCCGGTGATCATCACTGTGCGGATGCCCATCCGGCGCAGCTCGGCGAAGCGCTCGCGCACCCCGGCCTTGACGACGTCCTTCAGCGCCACCGCGCCGAGCAGACGGCCGTTCCGGACCACCGCCAGCGGGGTCATCCCGCCGCGTGCGATGCCGTCGGTGATGCGCTTGAGTTCGGCGGCACCGGCAGCGTCCGGATCCATCTTGAGGATGGAGTCCACCGCGCCCTTCAGGATCACCGTGTCGCCCTGGCGCACGCCCGAGCTGCGGGTCTGCGCGGTGAAAGGGATCACTTCCGCCGCGGCATCCAGCTTCGCGTCGAAGGCGAACTTCTCGCGGCCCAGGGTCACGATCGAGCGGCCCTCGGGCGTCTCGTCCGCGAGGCTGGCGGTGAGCGCAGCCTCGGCCAGCGTGCGTTCTTCGACGCCCGTCAGCGGATGGAAGGCGCTCGCCTGGCGGTCACCGATAGTGATGGTGCCGGTCTTGTCGAGCAGCAGCACGTCGACGTCACCCGCCGCCTCCACCGCGCGGCCGGACTTGGCGAGCACGTTGAAGCGCACCAGCCGGTCCATGCCCGCGATGCCGATCGCGGAAAGGAGCGCAGCGATGGTCGTCGGGATCAGCGTGATCAGCAGCGCGGCCAGCACCGCCACCGGGATCGCGCCGCCGGCATAGGTGGCGAAGGCCGGGATCGTGCCCACGGCGATCAGGAAGATGATCGTCAGGCCGACGAGCAGGATGGTCAGCGCGATCTCGTTCGGGGTCTTCTGGCGCTCGGCGCCTTCGACCAGCGCGATCATCCGGTCGAGGAAACCTTTGCCGGGATCCTGGGTGACGCGGAGGATGATCTTGTCCGAGATGACGCGGGTGCCGGCAGTGACGGCGGAGCGGTCGCCACCTGCCTCGCGGATCACCGGCGCGCTTTCGCCGGTGATCGCGGCCTCGTTGACCGAGGCGACGCCCTCGACGACTTCACCGTCGGCCGGGATCAGGTCACCGGTCTCGACCAGGACTAGGTCATCGCGCTGGAGCAGATGCGCCTCGACCTTGCGCCAGGTCTCGCCGACGCCGGTGAGCTTCTTGGCCTCCAGCTCGGACTTGGTGGCGCGCAGCGACGCCGCCTGGGCGCGGCCGCGGCCCTCGGCCAGCGCCTCGGCGAAGGTGCCGAACAGCACGGTGAGCCACAGCCAGACGATCAGCTGGACCTGGAACCCCACCGGCAGCGGCTCGCCGCCGATCGCCAGCAGGACGGTGAGCAGCAGCGCTGCGACCGCAGTGGTGAACAGGATCGGGTTGCGGATCAGTTCGCGTGGGGAAAGCTTGCGGAACGCGTCCCCGATGGCCGGGCCGATCAGCTCGGCCGCGAAAATGGACTTGGGTGCAGACATGGTCGTGTCCTCAGAAGAGCTGGCCGCGGAGCAGGGTGACGTGATCGGCGATCGGCCCCAGCGCCAGGCTCGGCAGGAAGGTGAGCCCGCCCAGGATCAGGATGATGCCGACGAGCAGCCCCACCCACAGCACGCCGGTGGTCGGGAAGGCGCCGACGCCGCCCGCCACCTGCTTCTTGGCGGCGAGGCTGCCGGCGATCGCCAGCACCGGCACGATCACGAAGAAGCGGCCGAGCCACATCGCGATGCCCAGCATGGCGTTGTAGAAGGGCGTGTTCGCCGAGAGGCCGGCAAAGGCCGAGCCGTTGTTGCCGGTCGCGGAGGTGAAGGCGTAGAGGATTTCCGAGAAGCCGTGCGGGCCGTTGTTGGCGATGCCTGCAAGGCCGGCCGGCAGCACCGAGGCCAGCGCAGCGCCGCCCAGGATGCACAGCGGCAGCACCGCGACGGCGAGCACCGCCAGCTTCACTTCGCGCGCCTCGATCTTCTTGCCGACATATTCGGGGGTGCGCCCCACCATAAGCCCGGCGACGAACACCGAGAGGATCGCGAACAGCAGGAAGCCGTAGATACCCGCGCCGACGCCGCCGACGACGATCTCGCCAAGCTGGATGTTGAACAGCGGGATCAGCCCGCCCAGCGCGGTGAAGCTGTCATGCATCGCATTGACCGCGCCGCACGAGGCTGCCGTCGTCACTACGGCGAACAGCGAACTGGCGACGATGCCGAAGCGGGTCTCCTTGCCCTCCATGTTCGCACCCGCGACATGGAGCGCGTGTAGCGCCGGGTTACCGGCGGACTCCGCCGCATAGGTCACCGCGACGCCGCCGAGGAACAGCACCGCCATCGCGGCGAGGATGGCCCAGCCCTGACGGGTGTCGCCCACCGCCTTGCCGAAGGTCCAGGTTAGCCCGACGCCGACGAGAAAGATCGACAGCATCTGCACCAGATTGGTTAGCGCGCTCGGGTTCTCGAAGGGATGCGCGGAGTTGGCGTTGAAGAAGCCGCCGCCGTTGGTGCCAAGCATCTTGATCGCTTCCTGGCTGGCGACGGGGCCCAGCACGATCGTCTGGCGCGCGCCTTCCAACGTGGTCGCATCGATGCTGCTGGCCAGCGTCTGCGGAACGCCGCTCGCCACCAGGAACAGCGCGTAGACGAGGCAGATCGGCAGCAGCAGGTATAGGACAATGCGGGTGAAATCGGCCCAGAAATTGCCGATGCCGCGCGCTTCCTTCCGCGCGAAACCGCGGAACAGCGCGAACGCGATGGCGATGCCAGTCGCGGCCGAAGTGAAGTTATGCAGCGTCAGCCCCAGCGCCTGCGACAGGTTGGAGAGGGTCGATTCGCCCGCATAGCCCTGCCAGTTGGTATTGGTGGCGAAGCTGATCGCGGTGTTGAACGCACCGTCCGCGCCCATGCCGGCAAGCCCGCGCGGGTTCCACGGCAGCACTGCCTGCAGGCGCAGCACCGCATAGGTGAGCAGCGCGAGCGCGAGGTTGAACAGGATCAGGTGCAGCGCATAGGCGCGCCAGCCCTGCTCGGCGTTCGGGTCGATGCCGCCGATGCGGTAGATGCCGCGCTCGACCGGGCCGAGCACGCGGTGGAGCGGGGTGCGGCGGCCTTCGTAGAGTGCGAAGAGCCACAGGCCCATCGGCTTGGCCGCGGCCGCCAGAATGGCGACGAACAGGGCGATGAAGCCCCAGCCTTGGAGTGTCATGCGGCCCTCGTCAGAAACGCTCGGGCCGCAGCAGCACCGCGACCAGGTAGAGGAGCAGCGCGACTGCGGTCGCGCCGGCGAGCATCAGGTGCAGGCCCATGCGCTCAGGCCTTCACGCACAGCTGGACGAAGGCCAGCGTCAGCAGGAAAAGCCCGCCGAGCGCGGCGAGCCAGAGAATGTCGGACATGGGGTTGGCCCTTGCTTCATGCCGCCGGGTGGCGGTGTGGCACGCGATCTAGGTCCGCCGGCCGTTAAGCTTCGACGGCGAATGCCGGGGCCGGGCATTAAGATTCCATATAGTCAGGCGTTGGGGCGTGGCGCAGCGCGGGCGGCCGCACTACCAAGTGCGGCGATGAACGACCGCCCCAATCCCGATGCGCTGCTGCGCGAAGCCCGGCGCGAGGCGCGCGGGCGGCTGAAGATCTTCCTCGGCGCGGCCCCCGGCGTGGGCAAGACCTTCGAGATGCTGCGCGAGGGCGCCGAGCGGCTGCGCGACGGGAAGGACGTGGTCATCGGCGTGGTCGAGACGCACGGCCGCGCCGAAACCGAGGCGCTGGTCGCGCCTTTCGAGGTGCTGCCCCGCAAGGCCGTCGAGCATCAGAGCCACCGGCTGGAGGAAATGGATCTCGACGCGATCCTCACCCGCCGCCCGGCGCTGGTGCTGGTCGACGAGCTCGCCCACACCAACGCCCCCGGCTGCCGGCACCCGAAGCGCTGGCAGGACGTGGAGGAGCTGCGCGATGCCGGCATCCATGTCTACACCACGCTCAACGTCCAGCATGTCGAAAGCCTCAACGACGTGGTGGCGAGCGTCACCCGGGTGCGGGTGCGCGAAACGGTGCCCGACGCGATCTTCGACGATGCCGAGATCGAACTGGTCGACCTGCCGCCCGACGAGCTGATCGACCGGCTGAAGGAGGGCAAGGTCTACGTCCCCGCCGAGGCCAGCCGCGCGCTCGCGCACTTCTTCTCCAAGGCGAACCTGTCGGCCCTGCGCGAAATGGCGCTGCGCCGCGCCGCGCTCAGCGTCGATCGGGCAATGCTCGACCATCTCGATGCGCTGGCGATGCCCGGCACTTTTGCCGCGGGTGAGCGCGTCTTGGTGGCAGTGAGCGAACTCCCCGGCGGGGACGGGCTGGTGCGGGCGGGCAAACGGCTTTCCGACGCGTTGAAAGCGCCCTGGCAGGTGGTGTTCATCGAGACCCCGCGCGCCGAACGTTTCCGCCCCGAGCAGCGCCACCGCGTTGCCGAGACGCTGCAACTGGCGAGCAGCCTGGGCGCCACGGTCGCCACCGTGCCCGCCGCCACCGTGATCGACGGGCTGCGCACCCACCTCTCCGGCATGCGCGCGACGCAGCTGGTGATCGGCCGCTCGCGCCGCAGCTGGTGGTTCGAGCTGCGCCACGGCTCGGTGGTGGAGTCGATGCTGCGCGCCAGCCAGGGCGTCGCGGTCCACGTCCTGCCCTCGACCGAGGAGCGGGTCCGCGAACGACGCGCCCCCGCCCTCCCCGCGCTCGGCCGCTGGCAGGAGCATCTGCTCGGCATGCTCGCCGTGGCGCTGACCGTGATCCTCGGCCGGCTGACGCTGCCGCTGATCGGCGCGGGCGGCACCGACCTCCTCTTTCTACTGCCGGTGATCCTGATCGCCTTCCGCTCGGGCTTCGGGCCGGGCGTGTCGACGGCAATGATCGGGGGCCTTGCCTATAACTTCTTCTTCCTGCCGCCGCTCTACACCTTCACCATCGGCGAGCCGCAGAGCGTGCTCACCTTCTTCGTGCTGACCGGCATCGCGCTGTTCACCGCCAACCTCACCGGGCGGCTGCGCACGCGGGCGACGCTGGGTACGCGCAGCGCGCAGGAAAATGCCGCCGTCGCCGCCTTCGGCCAGGCGCTCGCCCGCGCCTCCGACACCGAAACCACCAGCCGCGTGGTGTGCGAGGAAATCGCCCGGCTGCTCGACGTGTCGGTGCTGCTGCTGATCCGGCGCGACGGCGCGCTGACGCGGCTCGCCAGCTGCCCGGAAGATGCGCCGCCGATGGGCGCGGTGGACCATGCCGCCGCCGAATGGGCGTGGAGCAGCGGCGAGGCCGGCGGGGTCGGGACCGGCACGCTGATCGCGGCGGACTGGCAGTTCCACCCCTTGCGCACCAGCCTGGGCGTGCTCGCGGTGATCGGCCTCGCCGCCCCCGACGGCCGCGAGCCGATCACCGCCGATCGGGCGCTGCTGCTCTCCACGCTGCTCGGCCAGGCGGCGCTGGCGCACGAGCGGCTGCGGCTGGAGCAGGACGTGCGCGAAGTCTCGGTGCTGCGCGAGCGCGATCGGCTGCGCGCGGCGCTGCTCTCCTCGATCGGCCATGATTTGCGGACGCCGCTCACCTCGGTCGCGGCGGCGGTGGACGCGCTCGCCCATGCCCATCCCGACGAGCCCGCCACCGCCATCGCCCGCGCCGAAGTCGCCCGGCTGCGGCGCTTTCTCGACAATTTGATCGACATGGTGCGGATCGATGCCGGCGCGGTGGCGCTCAGCCTCGAGCCGATCGACCTCACCGATGCCGCCGCCGCCGCCGTTCACGACCTGCGCGACGTGCTGGCGGGTCGCGAACTGGTGCTGCGCGTGCCGCCCGACCTGCCGCTGGTCCGCGCCGATCCACGACTGCTCCACCATATCCTGCTCAACCTCCTCTCCAACGCCGCGGTGCATGGCGGCGACGGCCCGATCGAGATCCTCGGCGAGCGCCGCCTCGATGCGGTGCGGCTGGCGGTGCGCGACCATGGCCCGGGCCTGCCCCCTGGCGAGGAAGCGACGATCTTCGAGACCTTCGCGCGCGGCACCGGCAGCGATCGGGCGGGCGGCAGCGGGCTGGGGCTCGCCATCGCCAAGGGCTTTGCCGGTGCGATGTCCGCGCCGATTCGAGCGATGGACGCCGAAGGCGGCGGCGCGCTGTTCGCGGTCGATCTTCAGCCGGTGTGAATGGACCGCACGAATATAGGATAAAACATCCAAATCCGACCCCCTGCCTCCGGATCGGACTTGCCATGCCGCGCGCCAGCCAACATGGTGGCAACACAGTTTTACATCGAAACGCAGGGCGTGGGGGCAAGCGAGATCGACCTGGCGACGCGGTTCGCCCAACTCTTCGCGTGCAGCGAAGCGGTCGCGGCCGAACTGGCCGGGGCGGCGGTGCTCCGTCGCTGCCCGCAAGGTGCCACCGTCGTCCACCAGGGCGAGCGGCTGGCGCGGGTGCTGGTGCTGCTCGAAGGCCATGTCCGCGCCGCGATGGTGACGCTGGACGGCCGCGTGCTCCAGATCGCCGAGCACCATCCCGGCGACATCTTCGGCGGCGTCGATCCCGGCCGTGAGCAGGCGAGCGACTGCACCGCCACTATGGCGACCCAGATCGCCAGCTTCGCCACCACCGACTTCTACGCGTTCGCCGAACGCCATGCCTGTGTCGGGCTTGTCCTCGCGCGGACGATGGTGCGCCAGTTCGGCGCGCTCAGCCAGCTGGTTTCCGCGCGGCTGACGCTTTCCGCCAATGGCCGCGTTCATGCCGAACTGCTGCGCCTCGCCCGCGAGCAGGATGGTCGCTGGATTCGCCCATTGCCGGTACTGTCCGACCTGGCGCTGCGGGTACAGACGGCGCGCGAGACCGTGTCCCGCGCCGTCTCCGCGCTCGAGCGGCGCGGCATCGTCCAGCGGCACGAGGACGGGCTGGAGATCGTCGCCCCCGCCCGCCTCGAAGCGCTTATCGTCTGAACCGGGGCTTGAGCGCGTAGACCGTCGTCGGCGCCTGGCCGACCAGCGCCATCTCGCCGACCAGTTCGGCCCGCCCGGCATCGGCCTCGCACGCGGCGAGGCTGGCGGCGAAGGCTTCGCTGGCGAAGGTAGCGCCGGCGGTGGTCACCCCCAGCAGGCGTTCGGCGAGGTCGAAGGCGCCGCCCAGCAGCACCGGCGCACCGGTCACCGGATCGTCGATCGAGGTGGCGAGGCCGATGTGGAGCGCCTGGCGGAACGGCCCGCTCGCGCCCAGCGTCGCCGACAGCCGCACCGCCGCGGCATAGGCATGGCTGGTGCCCTCGAACGCGATCAGCAGCCGCCGCGAGGTCCAGCGGATGGCGAGCGTCGGGGTGGCGCACAGCGCCTGGCGCAGCGCCGGCAGACGCCCGGCGACATCGCGGTCGAGCGCGGCGAAGTCCTCGCCCTCGCCGCCGAGCAGGTCGACCGCGAGCACCGAGATCACCTGCGGCGCGGTGCGATCGGCGCCCTGCGGGCCCGAGGGCGCGCGCAGCGGCAGCAGGTGCTGGCGCCGCCCTGCCTTGCGCCACAGCCCGCCGGCATGCGCGCTCTGGCCGACCTCGTCGACCGAGGCGGGGCCGAGCAGCAGCTGCACCGCCTCGGACTGGAGCAGCCCGGCATGCATCGCCGCGCGCCCCATCGCGACGAGATCGGCGAGCCGGACCGAGGGCATGAACGCCCCCGGGCTCGCCTCGCCCATTTCCTGGACGCTGGCGGCCTCGGCCAGCGCCGCCTCGAAGCGCGTCACCCAGCTGTCGCCATGCGGGCGCACCGAGCGATCGACGAACGCGGCGACGTCGCCGGGCAGCACCACATGGAGCTCGGCGCCGCGCGCGATCAGCCGCTCGGCGATCAGCAGGTCGGCGCCGGCGGCGAGCGCGCCATAGCCGAAGCCCACCCGCTCCTGCGCCAGCAGCGCATCGATCGAATCGGAAAGCGCCGCCACGTCCTCGGGCAGGCGCATATGGCCGGCGAAATGGAGGCTGCGCGGCGGGCGATAGGCATCGAGCCATGCCGCCGGCGCGCCCTGCTCGGCGAGGATCACGCCGAACTGGCGCAGCGTCGAGGCATGGTCCTCCCAGGCGAGCGGCGCCGCGCCGATCGCGCGGGCGAGCGCGGTCTCGGCGGCATCGCGATCGCCGGCGAGCAGCAGCGCCTCGGCCTCGGTCGCGCCGAGCCAATAGGGAGTTTCGTCGGGAACGCCGGCCTGGAGCAGTTCCTGGACATCGGCGGCGAGCGCCCGGCTGCCCGCCATGTCCCCGGCGATCAGCGCGAGCGTCGCGGCGTTGATGAGGGGGTATGGGGCCGGTGCCAGCTGCGCCGCCGCGCTATAGGCGGCGGCGGCTTCGCGGGCATGCTGCCGCCGGGCCTCGCCGGCGAGCAGCAGCGCCTCGTCCTTGAGGAGCCTGCCGCGCAGGCTGAGCACGGCGGGATCGTCCGCGACGCGGTCATACCCCGCGTCGCGAAACATCCGCCAGGCGAGATCGAGCGCACCGGCACGCGCCTGGGCCGTTATCGCTAGCACACTCGACGTCATCCTACCCGGCATACTCCCCTAAAGCGTTGCAGTGAAACGCCGATTACTCGTCGCCATCGGGCTGCGGCGGCTGTGGCGGCTTCGGCGGATGGTTGCCGCCTTGATTCTCAATATCCGGGTCGATGATCGTCGGCATGCGCATATCTCCTTGCAAAAAGTCCACGTACAGATTGAGCCCTTCGCACGTCTTGCGGTCCTGCGGATTGGTGACGTACTCCACGAAAAATCCGACAGCAGAAATCCGGCCGTTGTTATCGAGCAGCGGGAAGGCACGGCGATACTTGCCGTCCGGATATTCGTGCTTCGTGCTGACATAGAGGCTATTCGGCGTATATTCCCAGAAATCGCCGATCAGCTTGAAGATGACGCAGCAAGGCTCGCGGACGACGATATCGAGCGGCGTTGGTGGGGGAGTGGTCGGGCCGACGAGGATAGGCGTGATGTTCGGCGGCGCGGCCACGAAGTCGCGGACGATCTTGGTAAAGTCATCCGTCGCGGTCACTTGCTTTCCGTTACCAAAGCGATCGACATCCTCATACCCTTCGATATGAAAATTCAAATCACTCAGTGGGTAACCGCCCTTGCTGCTAGCAAATATCTGATACCGCTTGACCAGTTTTATGTACGATGGCGGAAGTATCGATAGCGGATATTGACCATTCATTCACTTTTCCCCTCGATTCGGCTTAACTCAGCCTTCATCTCCCCCAACCTAGCCGCGAGTTCTTGATTTTCTGTATCCGCCTCCGTCATCGTACGGAGGTCCGCAATTGCTGCGCGCATCCGCCGCACTGCCCCCGCAGAGTCGCCATGGCGGTATTCTCCCGAAGCGAGAGCGCGTTCTGCCCAGATCAACACACGCCGATTGAGCGCGTTGCGTGGATCCTGCGCCAACAATCGCTTGAGCAACGCGACCTGCTGCCGACGCAGCTCGAGTGCCGCATCGGGCTTACCCGCGTCTATCTGAGCATCTGCTAACCATCCCTGTCGGTTGGCGACATCCCTCCACCTCTGTTCCGAATTTGGTTCACGCCGCGCAATCGCCTCGGTGATGTGGAGAGCCTCGCTGCAGAGTATTACTGCCCGGTCCGCCACGTGCTGCTTCATTCGAAGTGCACATAAATTGCCAGTGGCATAGGAAATTTCTTCCGAGCTGCGCGGATCGACAGGATTGATTGCCATCAATCGGTGCGCAAGCGTAGCGTAAGCTTCTAAATGTGGCTCGGCAGCCGCCAATTCCCCAGCCTTGAAGTGCAGCAGGCCAAGATAGAACTCGCTCTGCGCATGCGCGAACACGATATCGTACTGATTCGGCTGGCGGTCGATCAGCGCATGGGTGATGCGGTTGGCCTGGAGGAAGGCGGCGCGGGCGCGGGGGGTTTCCTTGGCCTCCATCGCATCCTCGCCCATCGTCATGATCGCGCGGGCGCGGCGGGCGAGGACGTCGGGGGGCAGCGTCGCCAGATCCTGCTCGCCATAATAGCGCAGCGCACGCGCATTGGCTTCCCGAAGCACGTCGAGCCGGCCGACCTCTTTCAGCCGGCCCCGCAGGTCGGTCAGCATGAATTCCACCAGCCCCTCCGCCTGGGCACGCCGAGCCTCCGCCTCCCCGCGGGCCCGCACGGCCAGGATCGTCAATCCGGCCATGGCTAGCAGCAAAAGAATCGCGAGCGCCGTGACGGCCGTCACGCGCCGCACCCGCGCCTGCGCGTCGCGCTGCACCAGCGCGTCGAGCGGCACCCCCACCGCGCCGGCGACCAGCTTGAGCAATGCCAGCCGCCTGCCGTCCTTGCCCTCGCGGAAATCGGCGGCGAGCGGCTCGGTCTCCGCGCCGGCGGCGGTGCGCCGCAGCGGCAGCGGCAGCGCCTCGGCCGGCTCGCCGGCGAACAGCGCGGCGAGCACCGGGCGATCGGGATGGAGTTCGCGGAACAGCGCGATCTCGCGCGCCACCCATTGCGAGGCCGCACCCGCGGGCGTGCAGACGACGATCAGGCAAGCGGAGTCGGCGAGCGCCGCGCGCACCTCGGTGCTGAGGTCGCTGGCGGCGGAAAGTTCGTCGAGATCGCGGAAGATCCGCCCCAGTCGCCGCGGCACCGGCCCGAACGCCGCCTCGCGCCCGACCAGCTTGGCGGGAATGCGATAGCGCTCCAGTGCGCGGTGCAGCCAGCGCGCGCGGGCGCGATCGGCATGGTTGTAGCTGATGAACGCGCCGTACCGCGCGCTCGCGCCCGATTCTGTGATTGTCACGCGGTCCCTTCCCCGGCCGCGACTATCTCAGAGCGCCGGGAGACCGGCAACCCCTCCGCCAATCCGTCGGAGCGACTTGGGCTACGAGCCGACCAAGCGCGGCCGATCGCCAGAAAGGAGACGATACGGCCGCGCGTCACTGGCGCCAGCGCTAGCGGCGGGATCGCTTCCGCCGACAGCCCTTTGAAGCCGCCGCACGGGAAAAGCTGCAATCAAACGCAGCACAACCCGTCCGCCAGGGGATGCTTACTTCGGCTGCGTCGGCTCTACAGGCTCATCGTGCTGATTTTCCGCATCGGGCAAATAGTCCGACAGATCCAAATCAAGCAGAGAGTTCGATCCATCCGGCAGTACCTTCGGCGGAACATGGCCACCCTGGTTCTCCACGTCGGGCAGGAACTTCGATGCCCCGATACCAAGCAGTGCGAGCTTCGTGCCGCCTTCTGCACGCAGGTGCTGCGCATCAGTGCTGGCGAGGGCCGGCGTGCTGAGCGCGGCCGCGGCGAGCGCCATCGTTACGACAAGCTTCCGCATCGTAATCCCTTTCGTGACGTCCGGATGGACGCCGAACGTGCTACGCGCGTCGAAAATCCATCACAAGCGCGCAAAACAAAGGCTTGTTGCGCAAACGTTATTTTTATGCGCGCCAGCCGATGCGGGGCCCGCCCGAGCCCCGCACCCACTCCGTCTCAGGCCAGCGCGACCTTGCCGCGACGCCGCAGCATGCCGCCGATCATCCCCAGCCCGGCGATCAGCATCGCCCACACGCCCGGCTCCGGCACCGCCGCCACCGACTGGGCGACGTATCCCGGCAGGTCCTTGTCCTGGAAGCCGAACACATAGAACTGGTTGGCGCCCGCCACGCCCGGCACGAAGTCGTTGTCGTTGGCGAGGTACAGCGTGTGATAGGTCCCGCCGTTATACGCCACGTCCTGCCCGAAGCTGACGCCTTCGATCTTGGCGGGCACGTTGGCGCCGGTGACGCCGTGCTTGGCCAATTCGGCAACCAGGTCGAGGAACGGCGTGGAGGACTTGGCCACCGCCTTTTCCAGCGCCGCCTTGCCGCTGAGGTTGGTGATGTCGGTCGCGCCGGCCAGGTCGACCAGGAACAGCTGCTTCACCTTGGCGGTGGAGCCGTCGCCCAGGCCCTTGCCGTCGCGCTCGTCGACCAGGAACTGGTGGTCGTTCAGCGCCACGATCTCGCTCACGCCCGAACCGTTGGTGAGCTTGTAGCCATATTCGTGGGTCGTGCCCGTCGCGATGTCGATGGTGACGATGCGCACCAGCTTGCCCGCCTTGTCAGCATCCTGCTCGAGTGCCGCCTGCATGATGCCGACCAGCGTCTTGCCGTCGGGGGTGATCGCCAGGCCTTCCATGCCCTTGTTGGCGACGCGGCCGAATGTGTTGCCGGTGATCTCGGTATCACCGTGGGGAGAGAGGTTGGCGGCGTCGAGGTTGGTCGGCAGCGTGAAGGTCTTGACCAGCGCGCCGGTCGCGCGGTCGAACTGGCGGACATAGGGGCCGTATTCGTCCGAGATGAACACGCTCTTGCCGTCGTTCGAGACGCGGATCGCCTCGGGATCGAAGCGGGCGTTGGCGGGGTTGGCCGAGGTGCCGGCGCCGTAATTGTCCGAGCGGCCGCTGAAATAATAATGTCCCGCGCTGTTCACCACCGGCGCGCCCGAGCCGAGCGGAGTACCGTCTGCCTTGGTGCCGAGCCCGGCGCCGGTGCCGTAGTTGAGCGCGGTGCGGCTGTAGAGCAGCGTCGTCTTCTGCAGCTGCGGCGTCAGCGTGAAGGGCAGCGCGCCGCCGACCGAGGCGGTGAGCGTCATGTTCAGCGTCTGGAAGCGGCTGATGTACGAGGTCGTGTCGTCGACCAGGCTGTTATAGGCCGTGGCGTTGGGCCCGCGATCGGGCACCGCCAGGAAGGTGTTGCCGCCGGCATAGCTGAGGCCCGAGCCGATACCGCCCAGGATGTTGGCGGACAGGCCGTTCTCCAGCGTGTAGCCGAGGCCCGACAGATCCTTGCCGGTGCCGGCGGCGCTGCCGGTCAGCTGGCCTTGCGCCAGCAGCACCAGCTGGGCGTTGGCCGGCGCGATGACGGCGCAGGAAAGCGCCAGTGCGATACCCGTTTTGCGAAGCATGTTGTTCCCCCTGAACGCGCCCTCACCGGCGCCAAGGTCTTGTTAACCATGCCGCATGACGCTTCCGAGACAGGCTGTCCCTCCGCCGGGGTTGCGGGCGGGCGCGGCGAGGCATAGCTGGGCGTCCATGACCGACTCCGTCCTTGCGATCGCCGATGCGCAGCTCGATTCCAGCGTCGAGCGCCTCGCCGCGCTGATGCGCGTGCCCTCCATCTCCACCGATCCGGCCTATGCCGCCGACTGCCGCCGCGCCGCCGAACAGCTCGCCGCCGAACTGGCGGACCTTGGCTTCGACGCGCGCGTCGCGGATACGCCGGGGCATCCGATGGTCGTCGCGCACCATGACGGCGACGGGCCGCACGTGCTGTTCTACGGCCATTACGACGTCCAGCCGGTCGACCCGATCGAACTCTGGACGCGCGACCCGTTCGATCCGTGGATCGACACCCGCGCGGACGGCTCCAAGACGATCGTCGGCCGCGGCGCCTCGGACGACAAGGGCCAGCTGCGCACCTTCGTCGAGGCGTGCCGCGCGTGGAAGGAGGCCGAGGGCCGCCTGCCCTGCCGCGTCACCATCCTGTTCGAGGGCGAGGAAGAATCGGGCTCGACCAGCCTGGAGCCTTTCCTCCACGCCCATGCCGAGGAGCTGAAGGCCGATTTCGCGCTGATCTGCGACACGCTGATGTGGGACCGCGATACCCCCGGCATCACCATCGGCCTGCGCGGCATGGCGGCGGGGCAGGTGACGGTGCGCGGGCCCTCGCGCGACCTCCACTCGGGCCTGTACGGCGGCGCGGCGCGCAACCCGCTCCAGCTGCTCGCCGGCATTCTCGGCGAGATGAAGGATGCGGAGGGCCGGGTGACGCTCGACGGCTTCTATGACGGCGTGCCGGACACCGATCCGACCGTGCTGGAGAGCTGGAACAAGCTCGGCTTCGATGCCGGCGAGTTTCTCGGCGAGATCGGCCTGCGCGTGCCGGCGGGCGAAGCGGGCAAGACCGTGCTCGAGCAGGTCTGGTCGCGCCCGACCGCCGAGATCAACGGCATGTGGGGCGGCTATACCGGCGAGGGCTTCAAGACGGTGATCCCCGCCGAAGCGCACGCCAAGGTGAGCTTCCGGCTGGTCGGCACCCAGGATCCGGACCAGGTGTGGGAAGCCTTCCAGACCCATGTCCGCACCCGCCTGCCCGAGGATTGCTCGGCCGAGTTTGTCACCCGTGGCCCCGGCAGCTTCGCGATCAGCCTAGCGAGCGACAGCGGTCCGCTCGCGGCGACGCAGGGCGCGCTCGATGCCGAATGGGGCAAGTCCGCGCTGCTCGGCTGCGGCGGCTCGATCCCGGTGGTCAACTCGATCCGCTCGATCCTCGGCATGGACAGCGTGATGGTCGGCTTCGCGCTGCCCGATGACAATATCCACTCGCCCAACGAGAAGTACGAGCTGAAGAGCTTCCACAAGGGCATCCGCTCCTGGGTGCGCATCCTGGGGGCCCTGGGCGAGACGGCCGCAGCCGAGCGCGCGACGGTCGCCGCCTGACAGGCATTGACGCCGGCGAACGGAAGCGGGATAGCAGACCCATGGTTCCCCTTTCGTTCGCCGGCCATGACTTTCGCGCGCTGCCTGAAGGCGCGCTCTACTGGCCGGCACGGCGGGCGCTGCTCGTCGCCGACCTGCATTTCGAAAAGGCGAGCTGGTTCGCGCTCGACGGCCAGATGCTGCCGCCCTATGACACGCTGGCGACGCTGGCGGCGCTAACTGCGCTGGTAGAGCGGGTCGCGCCGATCGAGCTCTGGTGCCTGGGCGACAGCTTCCACGATGTCGAGGGCTGCGAGCGGCTGCCCGCGCAGGCCCGCGCGATGCTGGCGGCGCTGACCGGCGGCCTCGCCTGGCACTGGATCACCGGCAACCATGATTCGGTGCTGGTCGATCATTGCGGCGGGGTGGTGCACGAGGAAGCCGAGGTCGACGGCCTGGTGCTGCGCCACGAAGCCGAAGCCGGCGAGCCGCGGCCGGAACTGTCGGGCCACTTCCACCCCAAGCTGCGGCTGACCGTGCGCGGCCGCCATGTCGCCCGACGCTGCTTCGTGGCAACCGGCACCAAGCTGATCCTCCCGGCCTTCGGCGCGCTGACCGGCGGGCTGGATGCAGGCCACCCGGAGATCGTCCGCGCCGTGGGCCCCGGCGCCGAGGCGCTGGTGGCGACGGAGCGCAAGCTGCTGCGGTTCCCGCTGGCAGCCTGAGCCCCGTCCCTTGCTAGCGGGCGGTCAGAAGCTCGCCCATTCCGACGCATCGACCGTGCTGCCGCGCACTTCGGCGACCGACTTGGCGCGCGGTGCCGCGGCTACAACCTCGCGGCGTGCGGGCATGGCGGGCGTTGCTGCGCGCTGGCCGCCGGTGTTGAAGCGCAAGGCCTGTGCCTTGAGCGCGCCGACCTCCGAATTGAGGTTGCGGGCGGCGGCGGAGGTCTGCTCCACCATCGCAGCGTTCTGCTGGGTCATCTGGTCGATGCTGCCGATGGCGGTGGCAACCTGAGTGACGGTCGACGCTTGCGCCTGGTTGTCGGTGGCCATTGTCTCGAGCAGCCCGTGCACTTCGTTTACGTCGCCGACGATGGCCCCAAGGGCCTGGTCGACGCGCCGGACCATTTCCGCCGCCGCGGTCACATCGGCCTGGGTGGCGGTGAGCTGATCGCGGGCGCGGCCGGCTTCCTCCTCCGCCCGCATCGCCAGCGCCGAGACGAGATCCGCGACGACTGCGAAGCCGCGGCCCGCCTCGCCTGCCCGCCCCGCCTCGACGGCCGCGTTCATCGCGAGAACACGAGTCTGGAAAGCGATCTTGTCGAGCCCTTCGATCACATTGTCGATGCCCTTGGCGCTTTCCGAAACCCGCGTCATCGCCTGCATCGCCTCGTCTGCGACACTGCGGCCTGAATCGACCACGCCGATGGCACCGTTCGCCCGCTCCACCGTCTGCACGGCGGCAGTCGCGGTGTTCTTGATGCGCTGGTTCATCTCGGTGATCGCAGCCGAAGTCTCTTCGAGGCTGGCGGCCGCACCCTCGGTGCGACGCGCGAGATCCTCGCTCGCCTGGGCGATCTCGGCCGAGCCGGTGGAGATCGTCTCGGCGCTTTCCATCACCGACGCGATCAGGTCGCGCAGTGCGGCGATGGCGGCGTTGAAATTGTCGCGGACGACCGCGTATTCGGGCGCAAATTGCGTGTCGATGGAGGCGGTGAGATCGCCCTCCGCCAGGCGCTTGAGGCGCTCCTCGAGCGTCTCGACGACGAGCTGCTGCGCGGCATCATTGGCCGCCTTCGCCTTGGCGCTCGCGGCCTGCTCGATCGCCGCCTGCTTGAACACCAGCACCGACTTGGCCATTGCGCCGACCTCGTCGCCGCGACCCGCGCCGGGCACGTCGATCGTGTGATTGCCGCCGGCTAGTGCCAGCATCGCATCCTGCAGTCGCGCCAGCGGATTCACGATTTGCGCCTTCGACGTCCAGACGGCGATCCCCATCGTGACAACGATGGTTGCCATCGCAGACAGCAGCAACATGGTGCGCAGCGAAGAGGAAGAGTCGCTCAGGCCGCTAGAAATCTTCTGCGCATCCGCAACCCGGCGATCGTTGATCGCCATGAACGCGCTCATGATCTGTGCCGCCACCGCGTCTGCGCTGGCGAGCTCGCGTCGCGCGCCGGCGTCGTCGTTCCGGAGACCCAGCGCGATGGCCTTCTGGACCTGCGCGTGCAGTTCATCCAGCCGCGCACGCATGGGCGTCAGCGCGGCAGCCTGACCCGATTCCTTCTTCAGTACGTCGTCGAGGAAGGTCGAGGCCTTAGTGTAGGACGCCTTCTCATCGTCGGCCGCAGCGCGTGCAGCGGCAGATCCGCCCTCATAGGACATGGTCTTGTAGCCATCGTACACCATCGCGGTCGCGAAGCGCGAGGCGCGGACGAGCTTGACCGTATCGGGAAGCTGGTTGTCGACGATGTCGCTGTAGCTGCTGTCAGCGGTCATCAAGTTGCGGCCGCCGATCCAGGCGACGCCCAGAGTTACCGCGGACAAAGCTGCCAGGAGCAGCAGGATCTTGAGCTGAATCTTCAAATTCGAAAAGGCAATCACGGCGAAACCCCAGCGCAGAGCGAATGCTCATGTCCATCCATCCCCCGCCAGCTTTATAGAACCGGCATGTAGAGGAAGCGGGGTATTTCCGTGGAATTACACTAATTTGCGTAAGTCTCCTGCACTCTTACCAGACTGCACGGGCGAACAAAGGCACAGCCCGCAGCCAGACCAAGGCAGGCGCAATGTGCCTCCTTGGTCCGTGGTCCTTCTACGAGCACTTTACCTCGCCCGATCCGATCTTGCTCACCTCGCATTTCGCGCCGCCACGCAGCTCGACATCGCCCGAGCCGAGGATCGAGACCGAAGCCGGACCGCCCACATTGGCGCGCACGCTGCCGGAGCCGGCAATCGAGATATCAGCGCTCTTGGCGGTGAACTGCTGACCCTTCAGGTCCCCCGCGCCGGCGACGGAGAGATCCATCTTCTCCGCGCGTCCCGCCAGCGTGATGTTCCCCGACCCCGCGATCGACAGCGAGGCTTCCTCGGCCGCCATTGCGGCGATGCTGAGGTCGCCCGATCCGGCGACCACGCCGTCGAACTTGCCCTCGGCGCGGTCCACCTGCATCGTCCCGGACCCCGCCACCGTCGCATCGCGCAGCTGTGGCATGACGATGTGGATCTTGGCCGCGCCGCCCTTGTCCCACATCACGCCGGCCTTGGTCTTGCGGCCTACGTTGAGCGTCTTGCCGTCGAGGCGGATGTCGAGCTGGTCGAGCACGGCAGGATCGCCTTCCGCCGTCACCGAGAAGCTCGGCCCGGTACGAACGTCGACGTCATCCGAGCCCTTCAGCGCCACGCCGGTGAAGCCGGTCGCGGCAAAGTTGCGGCTGGTGCCCGTGCCGCTTGCCTCGACCTTGGTGCCTTTGCTCTCGCTCCAGCTGGTGTGACAGGCGCTGACGAGGGGCAGCAGGGCAAGGACGAGCAACGGACGCATGTGGAACCTCCCGGATCGTGTGTTGCCAATACAATACACAATCCGATCGTAACGAAAAGGGGGCGCGAGCTTGCGGCTCCGCCCCCTTTTGATCCGACCCTTCGGGTCCGCGCCTTAGGCGGGAACCTTGTCCTTGTTGTGGATCGCTGCGGCCTTGCGCAGGATGTCCAGGATCTTTTCCAGCGCCGCCGGCTCGTCGATCTCTTCCATCGCCGCCAGTTCGCGGGCGAGGCGGCTAGCCGCGCCTTCGAAGATCTGGCGCTCGGAATAGCTCTGCTCGGGCTGGTCGTCGGCACGGAACAGGTCGCGGACCACTTCGGCGATCGACACGAGGTCGCCCGAGTTGATCTTGGCTTCATATTCCTGGGCGCGGCGCGACCACATGGTACGCTTGACCTTGGGCTTACCCTTCAGCGTATCGAGCGCTTCGCGAAGCGTCTTGTCGCTGGAAAGCTTGCGCATGCCCACGCTCTCGGCCTTGTTGGTCGGCACGCGGAGCGTCATCTTCTCTTTTTCGAAACGCAGGACGTAAAGCTCGAGCTGCATGCCTGCAATTTCCTGCTTCTGCAGCTCGATCACACGGCCCACGCCGTGCTTGGGGTAAACGACATAATCGCCGACATCGAAGGACAGCGCCTTGGCAGCCATGGTGCGAGGAACCTTTCGTGAATTACCGGCCCCGGTTGGATTGCGGATCCCGCCCAAGCGCGCAGGGCGCGGCGGACGAGGGAACACGGGGCATACGCTAGCGTCTCCGGGCGAAGGCGAGTCCTTGCCTTCGTCGGGCGCTATTTAACACGCTCGTAATAAAATTACCAGTGAAAGGTCACGCGAAAGGCGCATAAAGCCATGGCGGCTGCACCATTTCGGGGCCATCGCGGGCGGGGCGGATGCCGCCCCGGCGCGTCAGTCGCCCGAGCCGGGGTTGGGCGAGAAATATTTGTCGAACTTGTCGGTCTCGGCCTTCATCGCATCGGCATCGGCAGGCGCTTCACCCTTGGTGGTGATGTTGGGCCACTGCTCCGAATAGGTGCGGTTGAGCTCCAGCCACTTTTCCAGGCCGTTCTCGGTATCGGGCAGGATCGCCTCGGCCGGGCATTCCGGCTCGCACACGCCGCAATCGATGCATTCGCTGGGGTTGATGACGAGCATGTTCTCGCCCTCGTAGAAACAGTCGACCGGACAGACCTCGACACAGTCCATGTACTTGCACCGGATGCACGCGTCGGTGACGACATAGGTCATGGGAGAAACGGTCCTTGGTTGCGAACGATCAATGCGGGGGCCCTGCTATGCGCGCTAGGCGCGCACGTCAATCATGGGACGGGGGCTGAACGTCCCGATCGGTAACGAGATCCTCGTAGCACAACCGCGCCTCGCCGGGCGGACCGCGCCGGATCGGCAGCGCCTCGACACGCAGCACCCGCACCTTGCCCTGAATCGGGAAGGCGAGAATCGACCCTACCCGCACCGAGGCGGCGGAGCGCTCCACCCGGCGGCCGTCGATCCGCAGCAGGCCCTTCTCGCACAAGGCCTGCGCCGCGCTGCGCGTCTTCACGATCCGCGCATACCAGAGAAAGCGATCGAGCCGCATCGCAGGCCCATGCCCCGAAGCCTCAGCCATTGCGGAGCGCCGCCAGCGCCGCGAAGGCATTGCCCGGCACCGCCACCGGCTTGGGCTTGGCGAGCGGGGTGAGGCCCTGCCAGATCCAGCGCTGCGGCGCATCGCCGTCGCCCCGCGCGGTGCGGAAGCCGAGCTGTGCCATCAGCCGCGCGATCGTCTCCGGCTTGAGGCCAATCGAAGTGGCTAGCGCGGGATCGGGCGCGAAGGGTTTGCGGCCCTGGCGCGCCTCATGCGCCGCGCGCGCGATCCGCTCGACCAGGTCGACGCGGACGGCCTGTGCGCCGAACGGACGGAAGCCATGGACAAGGTCGGCGCCCTTGGCATCGCGAGCCAGCACCACGGCAGCATCCGGCGGTCCCTGCTCCAGCCCCATCAGCGCGCGGCGCCGGGCGGCGGCACGCGGCTTGAGCAGCGATGGCGCAAACACATCGAGCGTGCCGATCGTCATGCCGATCTTGCGCAGCCGGTGGCGAGCGGGGCCATCCAGTGCTTCCAGCATCGAACCCGCGGCACGCCGCGGCAGCAGCCCGCCCTGCTCGAGCAGCGCATTGGCCAGCGCGCGCAAGGGGGCGCCCGCGGCTTCCTCGCGGGTGATCGCGTCGAGCTTGGCGAGCACCGGCAGATCGGCCGCGACCCGCTCGGCGAACCAGCGCTCCAGCCGCGCCTGCACCGCGCTCTTTGCCTGCGGATCGAGCACATCGAGCGCGCGATCGAGCTGCACGCGCGGGCGCACCAAATTCGCGCCGGGCTTGAGCAGCGCGACATCGTGCCCGCGCCAGTGGATTGCGGTGCCGACCTGCGCCAGTTCGGCATCGGGCGCATCCGCCAGTGCCGAACCGCGCCGACGATATTCCCCCGCCAACCGTTTTTCGGCGGCGGCGAGCAGCATGCGCTTGTCGCCCGCGCGCGCCTCGGCGGCGACGGTGAAGCGGAAGCCCTGCAGCGTGCCAAGCGGATGCTCCTCGACGCTCACTTCGCCCTCCGGCCCGATCGTCACCGGCAGGTTGGAGGCATCGGCGCCGATCTGGCGGAGCAGCACCGTGGTGCGCTTGTCGACGAAGCGCTGGGTGAGGCTGGCGTGGAGCGCGTCGGACAGCTTCTCCTCGATCGCGCGCGTCCGCTCGGCCCAATGCGCCGGCTGCTCCAGCCAATCGGCACGATGGGCGATATAGGCCCAGCTGCGCGCCGCGGCGATGCGCCCGGCCAGCGTCTCGACATCGCCGCCCATATTGTCGAGCCGCTGGATCTCGTCGGCGAACCATTGGTGCGGCACATGCCCGCGCCCCTCGGACAGATGTCCGAACAGCCGCCCGACAAAGCGCGCATGCGGATCAACGCCGAGCTTGCGAAAATCGGGCAGCCCGCACGCCGCCCAGAGCCGCGCGACCATCCGCGGGTGGCGCACCCGATCGCGGACCCAGCTTTCCTCGGCCAGCCGCTTGAGCACGGCCAAGTCGGTCGCCTGGGGGGCCGCCCGCAGCACCTCAGCCTCGGGCTTGCGCTCGAGGCTGCCGATCAGCGCGTCGATGCTGTCGAAATCGGGCTCGCCCTCGCGCCAATAGAGATGCTCGAGTCTGGGCACCTGGTGCCCCTCGATCGCCAGCACCTCCTCGGGCGTGAACGCACTGGGCCCTTCCGCGTGGAGCGCGCCGAAGGTGCCGTCCTTCTGGTGGCGACCGGCGCGGCCGGCGATCTGCGCCATCTCGGCGATGGTCAGCCGCCGCTGGCGCCGCCCGTCAAACTTGTGGAGCGAGGCGAAGGCGACATGGTGGACGTCCATGTTGAGCCCCATGCCGATCGCATCGGTGGCGACGAGATAGTCCACCTCGCCCGCCTGGAACATCGCGACTTGCGCGTTGCGGGTGCGCGGGGACAGCGCCCCCATCACCACCGCCGCACCGCCGCGCAGCCGCCGCAGCGCCTCGGCCACGGCATAGACTTCCTCGGCCGAGAAGGCGACGATCGCCGAGCGGCGCGGCAGGCGGGAGAGCTTCTTGGCCCCGGCATAGCTGAGCGTGGAGAAGCGCGGGCGGCCGACGATCTCGGCCTCGGGCACCAGGGCCTTGAGCATCGGACGCAGGCTGTCCGAGCCGAGGATCATCGTCTCCTCGCGGCCGCGGGCGCGCAGCAGGCGATCGGTGAAGACGTGTCCGCGCTCCGGATCGGCGCCGAGCTGCGCCTCGTCGAGCGCCACGAACGCGGTTTCGCGCTCCAGCGGCATGCTTTCGGCCGTGCAGCAGAACCAGCGTGCCTTGGGCGGCAGGATCTTCTCCTCGCCGGTGATCAGCGCGACTTCGGTCGGTCCCTTCATCCGGACGACGCGGTCATACACCTCGCGCGCCAGCAGCCGCAGCGGGAAGCCGATCATGCCGCTGGCATGGCCGCACATCCGCTCGACGGCGAGGTGAGTCTTGCCGGTGTTGGTGGGCCCCAGCACTGCCGTGACGGGCGAACGGGAGAACTGGCTCATGTCGACATCCAAGATCGGCGTGCGCGCGGCATTAGGCAACTCCTTGCCGCCGCTTTTCCACGACTTCGTGACGGTTGCGCCCGAATCGGCCATTTCATCGCAGCCGCTGCACGGGTGAGCGCGTGCGGAGTCACCGGGTGGCAAACTTAATTTGACTTTAAGACCGTGATTCCAGAGTGATTCGATGGACGCGCCGCTTCTTGCCGCGCGCAATCGGGTCTTAGGGGCAGCACGGCTTGTTCTTTCGCGACGATCATGGCTCGGGCCTCGCCGGCGGCGGCGGTGGCCTGGCGCGCGCGATCCCGGCCGTCGTCCCTACGCGGATCGGCAAGCGGCTGGCGACGCTCGACCTGGTGCCCGATCTCGGCGCCGATATCGGCTCGCCCACCTGGTTTCGCGGTGCCGCGACCTGCGCAGCACTCTGCGCCGCGACCTGGATGCTCTCGCCCGGCTTCGACCGGCCGATCGCGGGCATCCTCCCCGCGCCGCTTACCGGCGAGGCGGAGCAGGCGCAGCAGGCCCAGGCGATCGCGCCGCTCGCCAAGGGATCGCGCACCGGCGTGCACGTCGCGGCGACCAGCCTGGTCAAGCCGCTCACCGACACGCCGGAACGCCCGATCATCGAGCATGAGGCGCGGCTCGCCAGCGGGACGATGCTGCGCGGCGTGCTGCAGCGCTCGGGCGTGGGCGAGGCGGATGCCGAGATCGTCACCAGCCTCGTTTCCGGCGCGATGCCGCTTGGTCAGATCCAGCGCAACACCGTGCTGGAAATGACGTTGGGCCGCCGCGTCGACACGTCGCAGCCGCGCCCGCTCGAGAAGCTCGCCTTCCGCGCCGCCTTCGATCGCCGGATCGAAGTGGTCCGCACCGGCGCCGCGCTTGCGATCAAGTCCATTCCGATCGCGATCGATCACACCCCGCTGCGTGTACAGGGGCTGATCGGGTCGAGCCTCTACCGCTCCGCCCGCGCCGCCGGCGCCCCGGCCAAGGCGGTCGAGACCTTCCTGCGTACGCTCGCCAGCCGGGTGTCGGTCTCCAAGCTGGGCTCGTCGTGCAAGTTCGACCTGATCCTCGGCCAGGCACGTGCCGCCACCGGCGAAGTCCAGTACGGCCAGCTGATGTATGCCGGCGTCACCGGCTGCGCCAACGGCGTCCAGCTCGCCCCCTGGGAGAGCGACGGCAAGACCGAATGGTTCGACGCCAGCGGCACCGGCAGCAAGACCGGCATGATGACCATGCCGGTCAACGGCCGCTTCTCCTCGGCCTTCGGCATGCGGATGCACCCGATCCTCGGCTTCACCCGGATGCACAAGGGCATCGACATCGCCGCCCCCTATGGCTCGCCGGTCTTCGCCGCGGTCGACGGCGTGGTGCGCGTGGCGGGCGGCGCCTCGGGCTATGGCAACCTCGTCCGGATCGACCATGGCGGCGGCTTCGCGACCGGCTATGCACATCTGAGCAAGGTGATGGTCCGCCCCGGCCAGTCGGTGCGCAAGGGCCAGCAGATCGGCCGCAGCGGCAATTCCGGCCTGTCGACCGGCCCGCACCTCCATTTCGAGACGACGCGCAACGGCCAGGCGGTCAATCCGCGCGCGGTGTCGTTCACCTCGGTCCGGCGCCTCGCCGGCGGGGCGCTGGGTGCCTTCAAGGCCAGGCTGCACGGCCTGATGGCCGTGCCCGTCGGCCACGGCGCGCAGAAGGAAAACGCCGAGTAGGCGTTACCGCCCCTGCGAGCGCCAGCGCCGGATCGTCCGCTCCAGCATCGCCTCTTCGCCGCCGACCTCGCGCCACAGCTCCGAGAAAAGCGGGTCGTCCGAGGCCGGACGCTTGGCGGGCTCCAGATCGTCGAACAGCAGCCGCACCGGGGTCGCCACGCCCTCGCCCACCGCGATGCACTCGCGGTTGCGCAGCGCCGGGATCGCATCGAGGAAGCCGCGCGCGCCCTCCGGCATCGCCGCGCGGACGAAGGCCTGGTCGCGCTCGTTGTTGAGCCGCATCGAGAGGATGGTGCCGCACTGGGAGAGTACGCCCTCGGCAAGATCCGAAGGCCGCTGGGTGATCAGCCCCAGCGAGACGCCGTATTTGCGGCCTTCCTTCGCGATGCGGCTGAGGATCCGCCCCACCGACGAGCCATCGGCGTTGCGCTCGTTGGGCACGTAGCGGTGCGCCTCCTCGCAGACGAGCAGCACCGGCCGCTTGGCTTCGCCACGCGACCATATCGCGTGATCGAACACCATCCGGCTGAGCACCGCGACGACCACGCTCGTGATCTCGTTGGGCACGCCCGACACGTCGATGATCGAGATCGGCTTGCCGTCGCCGGGCAGGCGGAAGATGCGCGACAGGAACGCCGCCATCGTGTCCGCCACCAGCATGCCCGAGAACATGAAGGCGTAGCGCGGATCGCCCTTTACCTCGTCGATCTTGCTCTTGAGGCGGAGATAGGGCGCCGTATCGGTCGCCTTGTCCATCTTGCCCATGTCGAGGGTGAGCGCGTTGATGAGGTCCGAAAGCAGGTAAGGCACCGGAGCATCGACGGTGAGCTTGCCGATCTCCTGCCCGATCCGGTTCTTCGAGCGCGCGACGAGCAGGCACTTGGCGAGGATATCGGCATCGACCTGCCGGTCGCCACCCTCGCTGGTGAGGAACACCTCGCAATGTTCCTCGAAGTTCATCAGCCAATAGGGCAGCTGCAGGTTTGAGACGTCGAACAGCGCGCCATTGTGCTGGAAGGCACTGCCATATTCGCCGTGCGGATCGATCATCACAACATGGCCCTGCGGCGCCAGCTCGCAGATCCGGTGCAGGATCAGCGCCGCCGATGTCGACTTGCCGGTGCCGGTGGAACCGAGCAGCGCGAAATGCTTGCCGAGCATCGCGTCGACATAGAGCGCGGCGCGAATGTCCCTGGTCGGGTAGACGGTCCCGATCTCGATATGCGGGCGCTCGTCAGCCGCGTAGATCTGGCGGAGATCGGCTGTGGTTACCGGGAAGACCTCGGCGCCGGGCGTCGGATAGCGGGTGACGCCGCGGCGGAAGCGGTAGAGCTTGCCGGTCAGCTTCTCCTCATCGCCCTCGCCGAGAAAGTCGATCGCGGCGGAAACGCGCGCGCCCGAGGCATCGAGCCGAGCAGTGCGGATGCTGGCGATCAGCCAGGCGCTGCCGACGCGGATCTTGACCTGCGCGCCGACCTGGCCGGCATTGGCGAGCGCGGCATCGTCGCTGCGGGCAAGCGCATCGAGTTCGGCGAGGTCGAGCAGCACCTGGCTCGACGCGCCGGCGATCTCGAACACCGCGCCGATTGCGCGCACGGCACCGGGCACGCGCCCGGCGGAGAAGCCGCCGCCGCCCGTCGCTTCTCCCTCGAACCCACCGACGCGAAACTGGCCTTCCATCGTGCATCCCCCAAAAAGGCGGGGGCAGCATGCGCAGGTCCGGGTAAATTTTGGGTGTGCGCCTAGAAGCGACGCCAGAGCGCGCCCGCGCCCCAGCCGAACAGGAAGGAGACGCCCACCGCCACCAGGCCATAGGCAATGGCGTTGCGATCGGCGCTGGTCGCGACGAAGCGCTCGAAGCCGGATTTGCGGATCTCGATCGGCCGCACCGCCGCCGCCAGCACGCGGCCGTCGCGGATCAGGAAGGTCTCGGCGGTGAACCGCCCCACCGGCACCCGCGCCGGGATGGTGAGCCGCGCGCGGTAGAGCACGCCGCCGGTGATCTCCACTGCGCCCGGCGCCTCGTAGAACAGGCCGTTCCGCTTCTTCAGGTCGACGAAGCCGCCGTCGAAACGCTGCTGGATCTGCGGGGTGGCGCCCGAGGCGGGGGAAAGCTGCAGGCTATCGAGTCCCAGCTCGTAGATCGCCCGCGTCCGCTCGTCGACCAGCTGGCGGATCGGCCGCGACGAGGCCATGGCGTAGAAGCTCGGTGCCGAGCGGTAGCGCATCTGCGCGGCATTGACCCAGATGCCGGCGACCTTCGACTTTTCGCGGACCACCACCGATTCGGTCGGCCCCTTGATCACCACGACGATGTCGGCGGGCCGCTCGCCCTCGCCCGGTGCGCGGCCGCCGGGATAGAGGATCGCGCCGAACAGCAGCAGCTCGGCGCCGGTGAAGCTGTAGGCGATCTCGATGTCGCGCTGGGATACGTCGGGCACCAGCTCGGGCTTGGCCTGCCCCATCAGCAGGGGGGCGAGCAGCGCAAGCGCCCCCGCCCGCCTCACGCCGCGGCCACCGAATAGATCTCGTCCGGCCGCCAGGCGAGGCCGGCCAGCATCCGCGCCGCGACCAGCAGCACGATTACCGCGAGCAGCAACCGAAGATATTCGGGCTTGGCCTTGGCCGCGAAGCGCGCGCCGACCTGCGCGCCGACCACCGAGCCGAGCAGCAGCAGGATGGCGAGCACGATGTCGACCGCCTTGGTCGTCGTCGCATGCACCATCGTCGCGACCGCGGTGGTGAAGAGCGTCTGGAACAGCGAGGTGCCGACCACGGTCTGCGTCCCCATGCCGAGGATGTAGAGCATTGCCGGCACCAGGATGAACCCGCCGCCCACGCCGAGCAGCATCGTCAACACGCCAACGAACAGCCCGAGCAACAGCGGCGCCAGCGGCGAGATGTAGAGCCCCGACGCGTAGAAGCGCCAGCGGAAGGGCAGCGCCGCAACCAGCGGGTGATGCCGCCGCTTGCGCGCCCTGGGCGGCCGTGCGCCGCGCGAAACCCGGATCGCGCCGACCGATTCCTTGGCCATCAGCCCGCCGATCGATCCGAGCAGCACGACGTAGAGCACGCCGATCACCACGTCGATCTGGCCGCTCGCCTGCAGCAATTTGAACAGCCAGCCGCCGAGCAGACTGCCCAGGATGCCGCCGGCGACGAGCACCGCCCCCATCTGCACGTCGACGCCATTGCGGCGGAAATGCGCGAACACGCCGGAGACGCTGGCGCCGGTCACCTGGCTCGCTGCCGCCGCGGCCGCGACAGTGGGCGGGATGCCGTAGAAGATCAGCAGCGGCGTGGTGAGAAACCCGCCGCCCACGCCGAACATGCCCGAGAGCAGCCCCACGCCCAGTCCAAGCGCCACGATCACGAGCGCATTGACCGAAAGGTTGGCGATGGGAAGGTAGAGATCCATGCGGCCCTAGGCCTAGCCGGTTTGTGCGGGCTTGCGAAAGGGAGAAGGTGGGATCGGCGGGGCGATCGGCTTAGAAATCACTGCCCAAGGTGAGCGCGATGCCGGAGCCCGGCCGTGCATTGCCGGCGATCCGCTGCCGCCAGTCCAACGCAATGCGCGTCTGCAGCGCTCCGATCGGCACGCTGGTGACCAATGTCGGGCCTTTGTCGAGCCGCTGCACGCCGCGCTGCGCGGCACCCCAGCTGCCGATGCCGACGGACAGTGCCGTGCCCTGGCCGCTGGTGATCGCCCGGGTCAGCCGCAGCGCGCCATCGGCATAGGGCTCCAGCCGCGCGCGGAGGATCGCCCCGGCCTGTCCATAAGCCTCGAGGCGGAAGGCCGCGCGCTCGCGATAGACACCAGCGACTGCGCCGAGCCCTGGTCCGCCATGGATGCCATCCAGGCCGAAGCGCTCTTCGACCGCGATCCGAACGGGTATGCTCGCCGGTCGCCATTCGAACCCGAGCGCGGCCTCCGCCCCCCGCCCCCGCAGCGGCCCGGCCAGACGGCCGACCACCGCGAGCCGGCCGCGCGGGTCCAGCGCGCGCACCACGCGTAGGCCATATTGGCTGCCACCGAGTTGCCCCGCCGCGGGCGCCGCGCCGATGCCTTGACCCGGCCGCAAGGCAAGCCACGCGCTGCCGCTCCACCGCCGGAGCGGGGTGCGCACCGGCGAGTCCAGTCGCTGTCCGGGAAAGGCCTGCGCCGCCACCGGTACGGACGCCAGGCCCGCGCCCTGGGTTTCGAAGCGTTGCGGCGAGGGCACGGTATCGAAAGCCTGGATCGGCAGGCGCGGCCGACGTTCCTCCCGGGCAGGATCTGGTGAAATGTGCGGCCTTGGCAGCGGCACCAGCACTGCTCCGGCGTAGCGACGCGCCATCGTCTGCAGAGAAGTCCGGGCGGCGGTGGCCGCTTTGGCAGGCACCCGGTGGGCGGCAGTGGGCATCGTGTTGGCCACCGGCGGCCACAGCAGCACGCATCGTAGCCCGATCCAGCCCAGCCCCACCGCCCCGACGAACCGCAGCGGCCGGCCGCGGCCCGCGCGGTTCATGCAACCGCCGATTGGGAGTCGAACGACATGCTGGGGAACTGGTGCGCCGTCTTGTCCCAGCGCAGGGGGCCGCCGGCGAGCAGGCGAACATAGATCCACAGCGCCCGCCGCGCCGCGAGCAGCCCGATATAGTTGCCCACCACCATCCGCGGCACCGCCCAGCACCCCTCGCGCCACCCATGCAGGCGGGTGACGAGCGCGGTGCGCATCACCAGCCGCCAGCCCAGCAGCAACAGGTTGAGCGCCACCAGCTGCGCGAGCAGCGGATCCTGGGCAGGTGGAGCATCACCGATCAGCGCGTGGCAGAGCGCCGAAAGGCTCCAGCAGACCAGCGCGACATAGGCGATGGCGAGGACCGGCATCGCGAGCGTCACCCGGCGATCGCGCATCCGCATCCAGTGGTCGCCAAGGTCCCAGGGCCGGCCCCAGCCGGTGCGGTCCCAGCCGGCCAGCGCGATGCCGGCCATCCAGCGCGCCTTTTGCCGCACCGCCGCCGATATAGTCGCCGGGAAATAGGCGCGAATCGCCACCGGGGGGCCGCCCGGGCTTTCAGGCACCCGCACGAAGGCGCAGCGCGTGCCCAGCGCGCGCAGGCTGAGGCCGAGCTCGTAATCCTCTGTGAGGCTCGTCGCGTCGAAGGGCATGCCGCGCGCCTCGCCGATCCGGCGCAGCACGTCGCAGCGAATCGCGCATCCCACCCCGGCGAGCGGCAGGCTGGCACCCAGCATCTGCCGCACCAGCAGCGTCGCGCCGTGCGACTGGGCGAATTCGTCGAGATAATGCCCGGAGACCAGCCGCGACCCCGGCTGGCAGAGCGGGGCGACTGGCAGTTGAACGGCGCCGTGCGTGCCGATCCACCCGGCATAGACGGCGAGTTCCTGCGGATGGACCACGTCTTCCGCATCGTGCAGCACCACCGCCGTGAAGGCCTCCCCCTCCGCGGCTTCGTCCCGCTCCAGCGCCGCCCACAGGGTGTTCAGACAATCGGCCTTGGTCGTCGGGCCCGGCCGCGCCCCGATTACCAGCCGCACGCGCGAGTCGTCCGCGCCAAGCGAGAGCACCGCCGCGATGGTTGCCGGGTCATTGGGATAGGTGCCGACATAGATGCGGTAGCAGCCGTTTCCCCATCGGCCGATCATCGATCGCAACATCGGCGCGATCACCGCCGACTCATCCCAGGCGGGCACGAAGATAGCAAAGCGATAATTGTTCGCCGTTATGGCGTCCTGGATAATAAACGCCCGCTTTCCCCTACGTCTTCCAACAAAATCCGCTAGAAAAAGCGCATCGACGACGAAATCGTCTATTCCTCCGATCGCGAGGAATATCGCCGAGAATAAGGTGAGTTCGCGCGTAGCGGCGTCGAGTATACTCATTGCCATTGGCATTCCCCCCCGGGCGATGCATCCGATTCGGACGCCGCGATGTTTGCGAGGAAATGCAGATTTAGCAACCCGAACGTTTCAGGAACTGGCAAAATTGGCGCCGCAACCGCCTAATTCGCACGCGATTTCGCGCAAAGGATTGCACCATTTCGGCGGTTTTTTCGTGGGAACCTTGTCGCGTGTGCGACGTTCTGCTGGCGCAACAGATCCCTTGGATAACCCGCAACCTGAAACCGGCCGCATCGACAGGATCGATGCGGCCGTTTTTTTGTTACCAGTAGAAGCCCGGCACCACCCGGATCACGGTGCCGCGCCGCGTATCGACGAGCAGCACGTCGTTATAGTGGCGCACCCACTGCTGCCCGAAGCCCGGGCGGGGCAGATGATAGCGCCAGGGATCGCCGATCACGTAGCGCGGGCCGTAATAGACGGTGCCGATCCGCGCGCCCGGCTGGAAGCGATAATAGCGGAACGGCGCCCGCCACTCGCCGCGGGCATAGAGGCCGCGGTTGCGGTCGCGCCAGCTGCGCCAGTCATTCTCGGCCCAGCGACGGTCGCGGTCGCGCAGGTCCTCGCGATATTCGCGGTGCGCCTCGCGCAGGTCGCGACGTTCCTCGTGGATGCGGCGCGGATCGCCCGACCATTGCGCACGGCGCAGGTCTTGCTGCGCGTCGCGAATGTCGCGGCGGTCGTCGCGCAGCTCGGCGCGCGACTGCGCCATCGCGCTTGCCGGTACCAGCAGCGCAGGCGCTGCGATCGCCGTCAGCAGGGCGATGGGAACGAGCTTCTTCATGTGCTTCTCCATCCTGATCATACCCGCCGGTCCGAAGGCCGGCTTGGAACGATCTATGTAGAAGCGCGCCTGAACGTTGCGAGAACGATCCGGTCAGCGGGCGGAAAGGATTTACGGGCCGGTGTTGCCACCGCCGCCCGGGCCGCCGCCCGCGCCCGGCGCGCCGACGGTGCCGATATTGCCGAACAGATCGGAGAAGAAGCTGCGGCGGCGGCCCAGCGTCGGCGTGGTCTTGCCGTAAGGATCGATCGAGGCGGCGAGCTCGACGCCGGTCTGGTCGATCGACGTGACGTTGCCGGCCTGGTCGAAGCGGACGCGCAGCGTCGTCTGGCTCTTCACCTTCGGGTTTCGGAAGGCGAAGTTGCTGCTGTCGCGCGACACGTAGAACCACTCGCCTTCGTTGAACTGGCTGGTGAAGCTGGGATGGCCCAGCGTCTGCATCACCGAATCGCGGGTATCGATGCCCGGCTGCACCGAGGCGACCAGGTCATGATCGACGACATAGCCCTGATGCGTCCGCACCGGCGTACAAGCGGTGGTGCCGAGCACGACCAACAACGCGGCGGTGCCGAGCGTGCGAACGGGAAGCGACATCAGGATCTCCAGGCAAACACGAGCGGCCCCCGGATTGCATCGCGGGCCGAAGGCCTCAATATGCGGCAAAATGCGGCCAAACAAGGTCGCACCCAAGGAAGGCACGAACAACGGCGATGCGAATGCTCCAGCGGCTCTTCGGCAAGCCCGATCGCGGCACTGCTCCGCAGCTCTATGCGGGCGTCGTCGCGCGCGGCCGTGCGCCGCACTGGTACACCGACGGCGCGGTGCCGGACACGGTCGATGGCCGGTTCGACATGATCGCGGCGGTGCTGTGCATGGTGCTGCTCCGTCTGGAGGAAGAGCCCGCCGGCATCCCCACCAGCACCGCGGTCGCCGAGTGCTTCATCGACGATATGGACGGCCAGCTGCGCGAGATCGGCATTGGCGACATCATCGTCGGCAAGCATGTCGGCCGGATGATGGGCATGCTCGGCGGCCGGCTCGGCGCCTATCGCAGCGGGCTGGCCGAGGGCGACCTCGGCCCGGCACTGGTCCGCAACCTCTATCGCGGCGAGGCGCCTGCGCCCGCCGCCCTCACCCATGTCGAGGCGCGGCTGCGCGCCTTTCGCGATGCGCTGGCGGCATTGCCGCTGGCGCGGGTAATCGCAGGAGAGCTTCCCGAATGACCGATGTAGAATTTCCCCGCCCCCATCGGCTCGACCAGATCGGTGCCGGCGAAAGCGACGTCCGGATCACCGCCGACGAGGCCGAGCGCGCTGCGCTCAGCACCCGCTTCGGCCTCAAGACGGTCGAGAAGCTGGAGGCCGTCTACCATCTGCGCCGCGATGCGCAGGGGGTGGTCGCGCGCGGGCATCTGTCCGCGCGGCTGACGCAGGCCTGCGTCGTCACCGGCGATCCGCTGCCCGCCAAGGTAGAGCAGGATTTCGCGATCCGCTTCGTCCCTGAGCCCACCACCACCGGCGAGGATGAGGTGGAGCTGACCGAGGACGAATGCGACACCGTCTTCTACAGCGGCGGCACGATCGACCTGGGTGAGGCCGCGGCCGAGACGATGGCGCTCGAACTCGATCCCTATCCGCGCAGCCCGCGTGCCGCCGAGGTGCTGCGCGAGGCGGGGGTGAAGAGCGAGGAGGAAGCCGGGCCGACCAAGGCGCTGGCCGGCCTCAAGGATTTGCTCGCGAAGAAGTAAGGGGCTGTCGGCGGGTGGCGACCAGCCCGGCCGCCAGCAGCAGGCCGATCGCCAGCACGAGGAGCGAGCCGGCGGCGAACGAGTCGCCGAGGATCACGAAGCGGCCGATCGGCGTGCGCAGGTCGCGCAGCCCCGCCCAATAGGGCAGCACCAGCAGCCCGCGAAGGACGAACAGGCCGGCAATCCCCGCCAGCGCCGCGCGGTGCAGCCGCCCCCGCGCCGGCACCCGGCACAGGGCAGCCAGCCCCAGCAGCAGTCCCGCGATCAGCATCGTCCCCACCGGCGCCAGCCACGTGCCCGCGGCGCGTGAGGCAAGCACGACCGGCGGCGCGCCAAGCCAGGCCATCCACGCCGGACCGGCTGCATAGGCGGCGAGATGGACCGCCGCGCCGAACGCCAGGCCGATGCCGGCCAGACGGAAAGCAAAGCGCCCGGGACTTCGTGTGTTATTCATATAGAACACGCTAGCAGCGCGACGTTGCGTTGCAAGCCGCTAGCGGCCGGTGCCGATCCCCCGCGCCAGCAATTGCGCCACCACGTCGGCGATCGCCTCGGGCCGCGTGCCCTCGTCCCACACGCTGTAGCGCAGGCCGAGGAACACGTTCATCCCCATGATCGCCCAGGCATGGATCTCGCCCACATCCTCGCGCACCTCGCCGCGCTCCGCGGCGGCGCGGAGGCGGGCGGCGATGCGATCGGCGGTGCTCGCATAATGGTGGCGGAAGCTCGCGGGGTCGACGAATTCGGCCTCGTCGACGATCCGGTAGATTTCCTTGTGCTCGCGCGCGAAGCGGATGAAGGCGAGCAGCGCCGCGCGCTCGGCGTCGATCTGGTCGCGCGCGCCGCGCAGCGCCGGGCCGACATGCTCGCGCACCTGGTCGCTCATGTCGCGGACCAGCGCGCGGAACACCGCGTCCTTCGAATCGAAATAGGTGTAGAAACTGCCCAGCGCGACGCCGGCCCGCCGGGTGATCCCGCTGATCGAGCCTTCGTGAAAGCCCTTCTCGCCGAACTCCGCCGCGGCGGCATCGAGGATCGCGCGCAGCGTGCGGCGGCCGCGCTCGGTGCGCGGCACCTTCGCGTCGCTCGCCGCTTCACCCGCTACGGCTCCGGAAGTGGCTGCAATGCCACGCTCGCCCGCCATGCTCCGCCTCCCCTTCACATCCCAAGTTGAAACCCGGTTCAGGTTTCAGTATAGCGTCCCGCAACGGCTTACAACCCGCGTTCAAAGATGGGTTGCACCAGGGGAGGATTACCATGTCACGGCACGATTCCGTTCGTATCGTCCTGCTCGCGAGCGCCGCATTGCTCGCCGCGACGCCCGCCTTTGCGCAAGACAGCGAAGCCGCCGGCCAGACCACCGAAGTTGCGCAGCAACAGCAGGACGGCGAGATCATCGTCACCGCCCGCCGCCGCGCCGAAAGCCTGATCAACGTGCCGATCGCCGTCACCGCGATCAGCGGCGCGCAGCTCAATGCCCAGGGCGCGCTCGACATTACCGACATCGCCCAGTCGGCAGCGAACGTCTCGCTCGAGGTGTCGCGCGGCACCAACAACACGCTGTCTGCCTTTATCCGCGGCGTCGGCCAGCAGGATCCGGTCGCCGGGTTCGAGGCGGGCGTGGGGCTCTATCTCGACGACGTGTACCTGAATCGCCCGCAGGCGGCGGTGCTCGACATTTACGACGTCGAGCGGATCGAGGTGCTGCGCGGACCCCAGGGCACGCTCTATGGCCGCAACACGATCGGCGGCGCGGTGAAATACGTCACCAAGCGGATCGGCGCCGACCCGACGCTCCAGCTGCGCGGCAGCTATGGCAGCTACAATCAGGCCGATCTGGTGGTAAGCGCTAGCGCGCCGATCGGCGATACCGGCCTCAAGATCGGCGCGGCCGGTGCACGGCTGAGCCGCGGCGGCTTCGGCACCAACCTCACCACGGGGCAGGACAATTACAACAAGGATCTGTGGGCTGCGCGCGGCACCGTGGAATATGAGCCGAGCAGCAGCGCCTTCTTCCGCGTCTCGGGCGACTATACCCATGACAAGAGCAACAGCCGCGGCGGCCACCGGCTGATCCCCGGCATCGTCAGCGGCACGCCGGTGCTGGTCGACAAGTTCGATTCGCAGGGCGGTCTCGTCACCCCGCGCCAGGACGTGAAGGCCTGGGGCGTGACCGGCTTGGCCGAACTGCACCCAACCGACTGGCTGACCTTCCGCTCGATCACCGCCTATCGCAAGGACGACAGCGCCACCCCGATCGACTTTGACGCGCTGCCGGCAGTGCAGGTCGACGTGCCCGCCTTCTACAACAACAAGCAGTTCAGCCAGGAAGCGCAGCTGCTGGTGAACACGGGCGGACTCTCCGGCCTGCTCGGCGTCTATTATCTCGATGCCAAGGCACGCACGGTGTTCGACGTGCGGCTGCCCGGCGGCGTCACCGCGCTGACTTTCGGCGACGTGAACACCGACACGGTCGCGGTGTTCGGGGACTTCACCTACGATCTCACCCCGATGTTCAGCATCTCGGCCGGTGGTCGCTATACCTGGGACCAGCGCCAGTCGCGCGTGCTGCGCCAGACCTATCTCGGCGGGGGCTCGCCCTATTTCGGCGGCACCGGCGTCCTGGCCGTCACCACTTCGGATTTCCGCGGCAGCGCCGATTTCAAGAAGTTCACCCCCCGCGCCTCGATCAGCTTCAAGCCGAGCCGGGACCACACGCTCTATGCAAGCTGGTCGAAGGGCTTCAAGGGCGGCGGCTTCGATCCGCGCGGCCAGACCAGCGCGTGCCGCACGCCGAGCGGCGCCACGTGCACGCCGGCACAGGTCTATGACTTTATGTCGTTCGATCCCGAGACGGTGAGCAGCTACGAGCTCGGCTACAAGGCGGCGCTGTTCGACCGCCGGCTGACCTTCGCGCTCGCTGCCTTCCATGCCGATTACACCGACGTGCAGGTGCCCGGCTCGATCGGCACGACGATCAACGGCCAGCAGACCTTCATCGGCATCACCACCAATGCCGGCAAGGCGCGGATGCGCGGCGTGGAGTTCGAGGGCAACCTGATCGCCGCGCGCGACCTGGTGACCCCGGGCGGCACGCTCAACCTCAACTGGTCGGTGGGCTATCTCGATGCACGGTACAAGCGCTTCATCGATTCGCGCGGGATCGACGTCGCCAGCCGCCGCCGCATCCAGAACACGCCGGATTGGACCGCCAGCGGCACGATCGGCTATTCGGTGCCAGTCGGCAGAGACGGCCAGGTGGCGGCGAGCTTCACTGCCTCGTACCGCAGCGCCTCGCAGCAGTTCGAGCTGCGCACGCCGATGCTCGACCAGCCAGGCTTCACGCTGTTCGACGCGAATGTGAACTGGGACATCAACAAGATGTTCTCGATCGGGGTGCATGGCCGCAACCTGTTCGACAAGCGCTACATCGTCTCGGGCTACAACTTCCTCGCGCAGAATCCGGACACGGGGGACTTCCTGCGGACGCCGGCCGGCGCGTACGTGCCGACGCTGGGGACCGAGGGCGTGCTGACCGGCTATTACGGCAATCCGCGCCAGGTGTTCGTGACCGGCACGGTGAAGTTCTAGGGGCTTTTCACCCTCACCCTTCCGGCGCTTCGCGCCTCCCTCTCTCTCCCAAAGGGAGAGGGAAGTAGCGCCCTCTCCCTTTGGGAGAGGGAAGTAGCGCCCTCTCCCTTTGGGAGAGGGAGAGGACCCGCCGCCGAAGGCGGTGGGGAGGGTGAGGGTGATCACTGCGCTAGCATCTGCCGGGCCACCGGCCCACAAAGGACCCACCATGCCCCCGCATCCCACCCGTCCCGCGACCCCACGCGGCCTCGTCCTCGCGATGCTGCTGCTCGTCTATATCTTCAACTTCCTCGACCGGCAGATCCTCTCGATCCTCGCCCAGCCGGTGAAGGCAGACCTGAGGCTCGACGACGGGCAGCTCGGCATGCTGGGCGGTTTCGCCTTCGCGCTGCTCTATTCGACGCTCGCCATTCCGCTGGCGATGCTGGCGGACCGCACCAGCCGCAGCTGGGTGATCGCCGTCTCGCTCGGCGTGTGGAGCGCTTTCACCGCGCTGTGCGGCTCGGCGCAGACCTTCACGAGCATGTTCCTCTTCCGGCTCGGCGTCGGCGTCGGCGAAGCAGGTGGCGTTGCGCCAAGCTACGCGCTGATCGCCGATGCCTATCCCGCCGAGCGCCGCTCCCGCGCGCTGTCGATCTATTCGCTGGGCATTCCGCTCGGCTCGGCAGGCGGCGCACTCCTCGGCGGCTATATCGCGCAAACGGTGGAGTGGCGCACCGCCTTTCTCGTCGTCGGGCTGCTCGGGCTGGCGATCGCGGTGCCGTTCAAGCTGCTCGTCCGCGATCCACCGCGCGCTACGCCTGCCAAAGACCAAGTGCCGCTGTCCCATGTCTTCGGCATCCTCGCCGCCAAGCCGAGCTTCTGGCTGCTCGCTTTCGGGGCGGCGGCGGGGTCGATGTGCGGCTATGGCGTCGCGTTCTGGCTGCCGAGCCTAATCCTGCGCAGCTTCCGGCTCGACCTCGCGCAGGTCGGCCAGTTCTTCGGCGCGCTTGCGCTGACCGGCGGCGTCGCGGGCATCCTGCTCGGCGGCTGGCTGGGCGACCGGCTCGGCCGCCGTGATCGCAAGTGGTACGCGCTCGCTCCGGCGATCTGCTACGTCCTCGGCCTGCCGCTGTTCGTCGCGGGCGTGCTGGCGCAGAGCTGGCAGGCGGCGTTCCTCCTGTTCCTGGTGCCGCAGGCGCTGGTCTATGTCTGGCTGGGACCGGTGCTCACCGCCGTCCAGCATCTGGTGCCGCCGCAGATGCGCGCCACCGCCTCGGCCTCGTTCCTGCTGATCAACAACCTGATGGGGCTGGGCGCCGGCCCTTGGGTAATCGGCCTGCTCTCGACGCAGTTGACACCCGCCTACGGCGCCGCCGACGGCCTGCGCTACGCGATCGCGGCGGGCCTCGGCCTCTACCTCGTCGCCGGCATTCTGATGGCGCTGGCGAGCAACCGGCTGGCGGCGGACTGGGTCGAATAGCCGCGCGATTCCCGCTTTTGCGTGGTTACTTCTATAATAACCACATGAGCTATACCCCGACCGACCTCGTCAAAGCCGAGAAGAATGTGGTGCTCGCCGAGCGTCACATTGCCGCCCAGCAGGAAGTCCTCGCCATGATGCGTGCCGCCGGCACCGACACCAGCGGCGCCGAGGAACTGCTCGCCAGGTTCGAAGCCGATCTCGGCCGCGCCGAGCGCATCCGCGACTGGATCGCCAGCGGCCTCGGCGAGCGCAGCAGCCGCGAGCCGCAGCGCGCAGCGGCCTGATTACCGCTCGCGCGTCGCCGCGAACTTCACCTTGTTATAGCGCTCGGCAATATAGCCGACTTCCCAGGCCGACTTGGCCAGGAAGACGGGGTTGCCGTCGCGATCCTTGGCGAGTGCGCCACGGTTGAGATCGAGGAATTCCTTGAGCGCGGCGGCATCGTCCGACGAGATCCAACGCGCGGTGTCATAGGGCGAAGGCTCGAGCACCGCGCCGACCTTGTACTCCGCATCGAGCCGGCTGAGCAGCACGTCGAGCTGGAGCTGGCCGACCACGCCGATGATCCAGTTCGATCCGATCTCCGGATAGAAGACCTGGATCACGCCCTCTTCCGAGAGATCGTCCAGCGCCTTGCGGAGCTGCTTGGTCTTGGTCGGGTCCTTGAGCGCCACGCGGCGCAGGATTTCCGGCGCGAAGTTCGGCAGCCCAGTGAAGCGCACGCCTGCCCGCTCGGACAGCGTATCGCCCACCCGCAGCGTGCCGTGGTTGGGGATACCGATGATGTCGCCCGGAAACGCCTCGTCGGCCAGTTCGCGCTCGCGGGCGAAGAAGAGGATCGGCGAGTGGATCGCGATCGGCTTGCCATGGCCCGTCGGCGTCAGCTTCATGCCGCGCTTGAAGGTGCCCGAGACCAGCCGCATGAACGCGATGCGGTCGCGGTGGTTAGGGTCCATGTTCGCCTGGACCTTGAACACGAAGCCGGTCACCTCGTCACGCGTCGGCTCGACCGGCGCAGGCTCGGCCGGCAGCGCATGCGGCGGCGGCGCGAACTCGGCGATCGCGGCGATCAGCGAATCCACGCCGAACTCCTTCAGCGCCGAGCCGAAATAGACGGGCGTCATGTCGCCATTGCGAAAGGCCTCGCCGTCGAACGTCGCATAGCCGGCCTGGGCCAGCTCGACATCCTCGCGCAGCTTGGCGAGGTTCGCGGGCGAGACGATCGCATCGAGTTGCGGATCGTCGACGCCGCTGGTCTGGATCACCTTGCCATGAAACTCGCGGCTGTCGCCTTCGGGGAGCAGCAGGCGGTTGGTGGCGAGGTCGAAAATACCCTCGAAGGTGCCGCCCATGCCCACCGGCCAGGTCATCGGCACCACGTCGAGCTGGAGCAGCTCGGCCACTTCGTCGAGCGTCGCGAACACCTCGCGGCCCTCGCGGTCCACCTTGTTGACGAAGGTGATGATCGGCACGTTGCGCAGCCGGCAAACCTCGAACAGCTTGCGCGTCTGGCTCTCGATGCCCTTGGCGACGTCGATCACCATCACCGCCGAGTCCACCGCGGTCAGCGTCCGATAGGTGTCTTCCGAGAAGTCTTCGTGGCCCGGCGTGTCGAGCAGGTTGAACGTGATCCCGTCGCGCTCGAAGGTCATCACCGAGCTGGTAACCGAGATGCCGCGCTGTTGCTCGATCTTCATCCAGTCCGAGCGCGCACGCCGCGCCGCCCCGCGCGCCTTCACTTCGCCGGCAAGATGGATCGCGCCGCCGAACAGCAGCAGCTTTTCGGTGAGCGTGGTCTTGCCCGCGTCCGGGTGCGAGATGATGGCGAACGTACGACGATCGGAGGGGGACATGCGGGTGCTTCGAACGGGAGGGAGAATCGCGACGCCTTAGTCGGTGGCGGGGTTTTTATCCAGCGGGGAGAATCCGTTGGACTTCGCTGCGCCTCAGAGCGGTTCGGATCCCAGCAGGGCCGCAACGTCACGCGCGCCATGGATGAAGTGCAGCACTTCGATATCTGGTGCCATGATCCGATACAGGATCAGATATTTGCCGAAAGCGCACCGACGTATCCCGCGATGTGCGAAGGCTTCCAACAATGGATAAGCTGCCGGAAAAACAGCCAGCGCCAACGCCCGCTCCAGCAGTTCCATGGTGAAGGACGCTGCCCGCTCCGGACTGTCTTGTGCGATCCAATCGCCGATTGCGCGGAGCTCAGCACGCGCGGTTTCGGTCAGACGGACCTTCACTGCGGAGACCAGCGGGTCCGCATTTCCTCCATTACCTGCTCGATCGGCACCATGCGACCGGCATCCGCGTCAGCCAGGCCCTGCTCGATCTTCGCGTGCAGCGCGGCGCGGAGCATCTCCCGCTCGGTCACGATCCGCGCACCTTCCCGCAGCAGGTCGTCTCGCGAGGCGAAGCGCCCGGTCGCGAGAACGTCGCTGATCGCTTGCTCCAGCGGCGCACCGTAATCGGAGTGGTCGTCCATGCGCGGAAGATACGCCTTCCGGCACCACGCCGCAACGCCGACTCAATCCAGAAGCGTGACATCCATCGCGAAGCGCCGCGTCTCGCCGGGCGCGAGCCGCTGGATGCCGGGCTTGTCCCAGATCTCGCCGGCGAAGCCTGCCGGATCGGCGATGCCCCACCAGGGCTCGACGCAGACGAAGCGCGCACCGGGCTTGGTCCAGATGCCGAGCAGGCCGGTATCGGGGAAGCGGATGCGCAGCTGCGGGCCGTCTTCGGCGCCATATAGCAGCCCGCGGCTGGCGAGCTGGTCCCAGATCAGCGCATCGGCGGTGAAGAGGTCGTCGGAGAGCGGCAGCTTCTGGCCCTCCACCGGGCTGGTCCGGCGGTCCGGCGCAATGCCGCCCTCGCCGATGTAGCGCAGCGACGAGAATTCCGGCTCGTCGAACAGGATGCGGTGGTCGCCCCGGGCACGCCCATAGGGCAGCGGCCAGGCGAACGCCGGATGGAAGCCGAAGCTGGCGGGCATGTCGCGCGTGTCGCGGTTGGTCACCGCGATCTCGATCCACAGGGTGGTCTCTTCCAGCCGATAGGTTGCATCGAGCGTGAAGGCGAAGGGATAGACCGCGCGCGTCTCCGCATCGTCCTCCAGCCGGAAGGTCGCGCGGTCGGCGCCCTGCTCTACCAGCGCGAAGTCGCGACGTCGCGCGAAGCCATGCTGCGGCAGGCTATAGTCCTTGCCGTCCAGCCGATAGCGGTCGCCGACCAGCCGCCCTACGATAGGGAACAGCAGCGGCGCCCGGCCCGACCAGAAGGCAGGGTCGCCGTCGGTCATCAACTCGCGCCCGGCGGGGTCGCGCAGCGACGAGAGCTCGGCCCCGTGCGGGTTGATCGCGGCGGTCAGCCGCGCGCTGGCGATCTCGATCATGACGTCTCCCCTGGCAGCCTGCCCGCCCTACAGGCGCGCCGCCGCCAGGGGAAGCCGTCAGAACCCCCAGCTCAGCCGCACCGCGCCGCCCAGGTCGCTCGGCATTGCGGCGATGTTGCCGGGTTGACGACGCAAGAACAGGTTGCTGCTCACATCGCCGTCGGCAAAGCGCCAATGATAGCGGAGCTCGTAATCGATCTCGCGGCCGACGGGCGTGAGGTTGATCCGCTGGCTGTTCCAGCTGGTCACGCTCAGCGTTTCATAGTCCCAGCCCTGCGGCAGGGTGAGCCCGATGCCGCCGCGCGCCACCCGCAGCGGCTGGGCGACCCGCAGGCCGATCGAGTCGCTGCCGAACAGCCCGTCCCTGCCGATGTCCGCCGCCCAGGCGTTGGTGCGGATGAGACCGGAGCCCTGGATGCCCTCGCGCAACCGGACGTTGGTCCATCCTTGGCGGAGCGACCCGCCGAGGCTGAGGCCCAGGCCGATATCCCAGCGAACGCCCAGATCGGCGAAGAGGCTGCTTGCCCGCGCCGCGCCCAGCCCCGCGCTGAACCGCGCGCCCAGCACCGTGTTGTCTTCGGACAAGCGCGTGACGCCGATGCTCGCGTTGAGCCCGCCGAAACGGCGGTCCACTGCCACGGTGCTGCGGTCATAGCCGAAGCGCAGCCAGCGCGCCTGCAGTGCCGCCGCGTCGCCCGCCCGCTGGCTGAGCACGTCGCCGACTTCGCTGGCAATGGTAAGCCCCCAGCGTCCGATCACCTGGCGCACCGCCGCCGATCCGCCGACATCGGTATCGAAGCCGGCGTTGCTCAGCGGATCGCGCGCGATCAGGAAGGCAGGGTCGTCGCGACCCGCCAGTTGCGCGGTGAGCACATTGCCGGTCTGCGAGGCGCCGAAGGCGAACTGTGCCTTGGAGCCCAGCCGACCGCTCACCGTCGTCGCCAGCATCCGCGCGACGCCCGCATCGCGGCTGGTGATGCCGAGCCGTTCGATCCGCACCGAATCGACCGAGGGCACCAGCGACACGGCGACGCGCATCTGATCGCCGCCGACCGAGAAGCTGCGGTCGCGCGTCGCCATCAGCGCCGGCAGGTTGCGCGACAGGTTTTGGCGCTGGAAGCTGCGGTTGATCGTCGTCGTATAGGCGCGCCCGAAGGAATCGAGCGCAGCCATGCTGAGCGCGCCCTGGCTGGCATCGCCCATCGGTCCGCTCAGCGTGCCGTTGATCGTCGGTGAGATTACTGCGCTGGTGCCTGCGACTGACATGCTGCCCACCGGCTGGAACGCGCGGGTGAGATCGAGCACGCCGCGGCCATAGATCGCGTCCACGCCGGGATCGCCCACGTCGCGCGCGGTCGCGTAAAGCAGGTCGACGATCTGCTTGCCGGTCAGGTTCGGGAAGGCCTGGGCGAGCAATGCGATGGCGCCGGTTATCTGCGGCGCCGAGAAGGACGTGCCGGACCAGATATAGGCAGTGTTGTTCGCATCGGGCGCGCGCACGCCCTCGCCTACCGCCGCCAGATAGACGGCGGCGGAGGAACCGGCGCGGTTCGAGAAGCTGGAAATCTTGTCGCTGGCATTCACCGAACCCGCGATGATCACCAGCCCGCGCGAAATTGCCGCATTGGTCGCCGCGCTGGTGAAGGCATCCGGATTGGCGGCTCCGTCATTGCCGGCGGAGATCACCACGATCACCCCCGCCGAGGTCGCGCGGTCGATCGCCGAGGCGAGCGTCGACGACGCCGTATCGCCACCGAGCGAGATGTTGACGACGCGCGCGCCCGCCTGCCGGGCGCGATCGAGCCCCGCGGCGATGGCGCTGTCGGAGAATTTGCAGGTGCCGGTGTCGGTGCCGTTGCAGCTGCCCGGTTGGTCCGCACGTTCGACGACGAGCTGGGCGTTGAACGCAACGCCATGCGTACCCGCATCGTTGCGCCGGCCGGCGATGCTGAAAGCCACCGCGGTGCCATGCCCGCCGACATCGTCGACCGAGCCGTTGCCGCCGGGATCACTCGAGCTCGCGAGGATACGGCAGCTGCCGGTGCCAAGCCCGCCCGAACAATCGCCGAACTCAGGGCTCTGCACGTCGATGCCCGAATCGATCACGCCCACCTTGATGCCGCTGCCGGTGGCGCCCTTGTTGTAGGCCACCAGCGCGTTCATCGAGACCGCGCCAACCGTGGTGCGATACTCTGTCGTGTCGTAATTGGTGGTCGGCACCGGCGTCGATGTCGGCGTCGGCGTCGGTGTGGGTACCGGAGTCGGGGTTGGCGTCGGGCTCGGCGTGGGCGTCGGCGATGGGATCTGCGCGGGTGCCGGTGCGGGCGTACTCGCAATGCCGCCGCCGCCACCGCCGCCGCTGCACGCGCCCAGCGCCACGAGACCGCCGAGCGCCGCCGTGTGCATCCATCCTACGCGCAACGCCACTCGCATACCGAAAACCCTCGTATCAGGAGGGTCCCCAACTACGCGCGGAGTGGTTTTTTTTGCGTTTACCCGGGTGCGGGGGAAGTCCCGAAGCCGCGCTCGGCGCTTGCGGCGGCAGAGGGCACCTCCTACACGCCCCGGCGATGCTCGCCTCGCTCTCGCACGTCCGCAACTGGATCTTCGATCTGGACAACACGCTCTATCCCGCGAGCGCCAATCTGTTCGCGATGATCGACGCGCGGATCGGGGAGTATGTCCAGCGCCTGCTCCATTGCTCGGCGGAAGAGGCGCACAAGGTGCAGAAGGCCTATTTCCACGCGCACGGCGCGACGCTGTACGGCCTGATCCAGGAACACGGCACCGATCCGCACGACTATCTGGATTACGTCCACGATGTCGACATGAGCGTGCTGGAGGCGAACGAGGCGCTGGTCGAGGCGCTCGCCCGCCTGCCCGGCCGCAAGCTGATCTTCACCAACGGCGATGCGCCCTATGCGCAGAAGGTGCTCGACCGGCTCGGCCTGGGCGAGACCTTCGAGGCGATCCACGACATCCACGCCACCAGCTACCGCCCCAAGCCCGAACCCGCGGCGTATCAGGGGCTGTGCGATGCGTACGGCCTCGATCCCCACGCGTCGCTGTTCGTAGAGGACATGGCCCGCAACCTGGGGCCGGCCAAGGCGATCGGCATGACCACCGTCTGGATCGACAATGGCTCGGAACAGGCGCCGGACGCCGACCGCAGCTTCATCGACTACACCATCACCGATCTCGGAGCCTGGCTCCACAGCATCTTGGAGAGCTGACATGACCGATCTCGCCGCGACGATCGACGCCGCCTGGGAAGACCGCGCCAATCTGAACTTCGCCACCGAAGGCGCGGTGCGCGAAGCCGTTGCCGAAGCGCTGAACCTGCTCGACCGCGGCGCGGCGCGCGTGGCCGAGCCGGTGGACGGCGGCTGGCAGGTCAACCAGTGGCTGAAGAAGGCGGTGCTGCTCAGCTTCCGCCTCAACGACAATGTCGTTGTCCCCGGCCCCGAGGGCACCGCCTGGTTCGACAAGGTGCCCTCGAAGTTCACCGGCTGGGGCGAGGCCGCGTTCCGCGACGCCGGCTTCCGCGCGGTGCCGGGCAGCATCGTCCGCCACGGCGCGCATATCGCCAAGGGCGCGGTGCTGATGCCGAGCTTCGTCAATATCGGCGCCTATGTCGGCGAAGGCACCATGGTCGATACCTGGACGACGGTGGGCAGCTGCGCGCAGATCGGCAAGAATGTGCATCTCTCCGGCGGCGTCGGCATCGGCGGCGTGCTCGAGCCGCTGCAGGCCGATCCCGTCATCATCGGCGACGGCGCGTTCATCGGTGCGCGTTCAGAAGTGGCCGAGGGCGTACGCGTCGGCGAGGGCGCGGTGCTGTCGATGGGCGTCTATCTCGGCGCCTCGACCAAGATCATCGATCGCGCGACCGGCCAGGTCTATCGCGGCGAGGTGCCGCCCTACGCTGTGGTAGTGCCTGGCACCCTCCCCTCCGAAGACGGCAAGCCCGGTCTATACTGCGCGGTGATCGTCAAGACCGTCGACGCGCAGACCCGCAGTAAGACCGGCATCAACGAACTGCTGCGCGACTGATTGTTGCAAGGGCCGTTACAAAGGCGGCGGGAATGCGGAATGCCGACATGCTTTCGCCCCACTCCCGCCGCCACGGCCAAGGTGTATAGCGACCGCTTCGGCCAGCCCGGATTCCCCGGATTCGCCCCTTCCTGAGTGTCCTGCGCGCCATGCTGTCCACCACGTCCGCCTCGCCCGTGCGCCGGCTGCGCGCTTCGCTGCGCGGACGGACTGTTGCGATTCTGCTGGCGCTGGCGATCGAACTACTGATCGCGCTGCTGCTGCTGTGGATGGCGCCTCATATTGAACCGAAGGAAAAGCCCAAGACCGTCGTGTTCGGGATCGAGGCATCGGAAGGCGACAAGGCGCCGGCCGAGAAGGACGCAGCAAAGGCCCCCGAAAAGGCCCGCAAGCGCGCCGGTGACAAGGCGGAAGCCCAGCAGCAGACGCCCACTGCGGCGCTGCCCCCGCCCCCCGTGGTGCCGCCCGTATCCAGCGGCCCGCCGAGTTTCATCGTGATGAGCCGCCGCGACTATGCGGCGACCGATATTTCCAAGGCGCCGGCCGCGCAGTCCGGCGATCAGGGCAACACCCAGACCGCCGATGCCGGCGGCGGCAGCGGCGCCGACGATACCCCCCGCGCCGGCACGGGGCCGCATGGCGAGACGCTCTATGCCGCCGACTGGTATCGCCACCCCACCAATGCGCAGCTCTCCCCCTACCTCCCGCAGCGGGCGCTGGGCCGCGAAGGCTGGGGCGAAGTCGCCTGTCGCACGATCGAGCGCTACCAGGTGACCGATTGCCAAGAGCTCGGCGAGTTCCCGCGTGGCTCGGGCTATGCTGGCGCAGTCCGCCAGGCGGCGTTCCAGTTCCGGGTGAAGGCGCCGCGGGTGAACAGCCGGCTTCTGGTCGGCAGCTGGGTGCGGATCCGCATCACCTATTCGCAGCGCGCGGGCGGCGGCGACGGCGGCGACGCGGACTGACCTCTGGCACTTGCGGCAGGCACGCCGCCACCTTAGATCCGCGATTGTACGGATTCATACAGCATATCGTATGGGTTTTGTTTGTGGTTGATATGTGCGAGAGCGTCGCCGCGACAACGTCGCGGCGGACGGCCGCACGGCGCAGATCAGGTGGTTGCGATGATTTGGGTTCCGATTCTGCTGGGCACGTTCAAGCTCGTCGTGTTCGGCACGGGCATGTTCTTCGCCATCAAGTGGCACTACGACCAGGGCAAGAAGAAGAAGGAAGAGGAGGCGCGCGCCGCCGCCGAGGCTGCGCTCGAAGAGACCGAATAACGCGGCAGGCGTCAGTCCGCCGCGGGTTCCTCCGCCGCAAGACGCGCCAGCCAGGCCTGTGCCTGCTTGGGTTCACCGACCGCCGAGGGCCCCACCGGGCCGCGCGCAGCGAGGAATTCCTGCTGGAGCGCCAAGGGCGGCAGGCCGAGCCGATCGCGCGCGGCATCGATCTCCTCGCCCAGTTCGGCGAGGTGATCGAGCGTCGGACGGACCGCGGCACGGGCGTGCCGGTCCTTCTGGTGGTCGAACAGCCCCCATTTGCCCGCCGCGGTGCGCTCCAGCGCTTCGATCAGCGCAGCGCGATACTCCGCCTCGAGTTCGATGCGCCGAGTGTCGAGCCGTTCGAGGCGATCCGCTTTTGCCATTCGGGGGCTGTATCGGGGACGGGCGGAGCGGGCAACCGCACTACCAAAGCCCCTCCCCTTTAGGCGCATCAGGTCGGCGCTGCCCCCGGCAGCGCCTGAACAGCGCGGGGCGCTGTTCACCTGATGCGGGGTTGGGGTGGGGCAGTGTCTCACAGAGACCAACAGGCGTTCTGGAATCCCTCCACCCCAACCCCTCCTCCAAGGAGGAGGGGCTAAGTTAGCTCAATTGCCGAACGCCGCTTCCACATCCTCAGCCGTGCGGAACCGGAACGCCATGCTGTGCCGATACGTCTCCCCCGCTTCCACCCGGGCCGAAGGAAACTCCGGCTGGTTCGGGCTGTCGGGAAACTTCTGCGGCTCCAGGCACAACCCGCCGCGTTTCGGATAGACACCACCGCCGGTGCCCGGCGCTCCGTCCGCGAGATAATTGCCCGAGTAGAATTGCATGCCCGGCTCGGTGGAATGCACCTCCAGCACCCGGCCCGAGCCCGGATCGAACAGTGTCGCGATCCGGCGCTCGAAGCCTGCGGGACCATCGAGCACGAAATTATGATCGTAGCCCTGCCCCAGCGCGAGCTGCGCGTCCGCCGCATCGATGTCGCGCCCGATCGGCTTCGGCGCACGAAAGTCGAATGCACCCCCGTCCACCGGCGCAAACACACCCGTTGGAATGAGCGCATCATTCACCGGGGTGATCGCGCTTGCCGGGATCTGCAGCAGATGGTCGAGCACCGTCGTTCCGCTGCCCTCGCCCGCGAGATTGAAATAGGCATGCTGCGTCAGGTTGACGATCATCGCACGGTCGGGAGTGGCGGTGAAGCGCACCGCTAGCCCGTCCTCCTCCAGCGCATATTCGACACGAGCGACCAAATCGCCAGGAAAGCCGTTCCAGCCATGTGGCGTGTCGAGACGGAAGGTGACGGCGCTCTCGCTACGCGCTTCGATCGTCCACATCTGCCGGTCGAACCCGTCCGGGCCCGAATGGAGGCTGTTGCCATTCTCGTTGGTGGTCAGCTGGAAGGTCTCGCCATCCAGCGTGAAGCGCCCGCCGGCGATGCGGTTGGCATAGCGCCCCGCCACCGCGCCGTAATAGCGCGGCGGCTGGCGGCGATAATCCTCGAGGTCGGCATAGCCGAGCACGACATTCTCCGACCGACCCTGCCGATCGGGCACCTCCAGCCGGTGGAGCGTCGCGCCCAGGGTGAGGAACTGCGCGCGGAACGCCCCGCGCGCAATCGTAACGACCTCGATCGCGCTCATTGGCCCGGGCAGACCGAGTTGTTGGGATCGGACACGATCTTCGCCTCGGCCAGCGAGAGCGTGAAGGGCCCGTTCGCCTGCAGCACGATCGGTGCGTTCACCTTGGTCACGTCGACTCCGTTCTTCTGATAGCATTTCAGCAGCACGTTAACCGTCTGCCAGCCACTCTTGCCGGTGAACAGGCTGGTCGCATCGATCGTTCCCGTATTCTTGCCGCCTTCCATCGACAGCCGCACCGGACCGGTCGGGCCGGCATCGACGCGGTAGACGAGCCGCAGCGACAGGTCGCCATTGGTCTCGCGGCTGAGATCGAGGTCGCTGCCGCCGATGCGCAGCGTTGCCGGGCCGGCGGGCCAGGTGAGCTGCTGCGCACCTTCCTGCGTCGCCGGGCCGTCGACGGTCTTGCGGGTGATCTTGCTGTCGGTGGCGAAGGAGAAGGGTGCCGGGGTGACGCCCTTGGCGAAGAAGGTGCTGGTGTTGGCCAGCGACGCATCCACGCCCGAGACTTCGCTCAGCGCACCGACATTGCCCGGCTTGGCGTAACTGAGGCCATAGCCGAAGGCGAAGAGCGGGTCGTAACCCGGCTCGCCGCGGTTGAGCGTGAACTGGCCGGCGGTCTTGGGCCAGCTGAACGAGAGTTTGCCGGTGAAGTCGCGGCGCGGCTTGCCGGCCTTGTCGCCGATCAGCACGTCCGCCACGCCCGCACCTTCGCTGCCCGGCAGCCAGGCAGCGACGAAGGCATCCGAGGCGTTGAGCTCGGGGTTCACCCAGAGCGGACGGCCGGAGAGAAACACCGAGACGACCGGCACGCCCGCCGCCTTGAGCTTCTTGAGCAGCGCCAGCGCCTGTTTGTCGCCCGGCTGGAATTCCAGCGTGCGGACGTCGCCGCGCATCTCGGCATAGGGCTCCTCGCCGAACACGACGATCGCGACGTCGGGCTTGGTCGTGAAGCTGCCGTCGGCCGAAAGCGTCGCGGTACCCCCGCCGGCCTTCACCGCCGCCTGGATGCCCGCGAAGATCGTCTCGCCGTTGGGGAACATCGCGTTGGGATTGCCGTCGCCCTGCCAGCTGAGCGTCCAGCCGCCCGACTGCTGCGCCATCGAATCGGCACCCGGCCCCGCGACCAGCACATTCGCGCTCGCCTTCACCGGCAGCACGCCGCTGTTCTTCAGGAGCACCAGCGACTTGGCCACCGCCTCGCGGGCGATCGCGCGATGCTCGGGGGCACCGACCAGCTCGGCCTTACTCTCATACGGCCGCGCGGCATTGAACAGGCCCATCTGCACCTTCACGCGCAGGATGCGGCGCACGGCGTCGTCGACGCGCGCCATCGGGATCGTGCCGTCCTTCACATGCGCGATGGTTGATTCGTACAGCCCCTTCCAGCTGTCCGGTGCCATCGCCATGTCGAGCCCGGCGTTGAACGTTGCCGCGCAATCGGTGGGGGTGCAGCCCGGCACCTGGGCATGGCCGTTCCAGTCGCCGACGACGAAACCGTCAAAGCCCATCTTGCCCTTCAGCACATCGGTGAGCAGCGACTTGTTGCCGTGCATCTTCACGCCGTTCCAGCTGCTGAACGAAGCCATCACGGTCATCGTGCCGGCATCGATCGCGCCCGGATAGCCGGCATTGTGGATGCGGATCAGCTCGTCTTCGGAGACGCGGGTATCGCCCTGGTCTTGCCCCCCAAAGGTGCCGCCGTCGCCGAGGAAATGCTTGGCCGAAGCCGCGACATAGCCCTTCTGGAGCCGGTCCTTGGTGCCCGGCGCGCCCTGCAGCCCGCGGATCATCGCGCCGGCATAGCTGCGGACGACGTCGGGTTCCTCCGAATAGCCCTCGTACGCGCGCCCCCAGCGCTCGTCCTGCGGCACAGCGAGCGTCGGCCCGAACGCCCAGTCGATACCGACCGAGCTGGTTTCCTCGGCGGTGGCGCGGCCGATCTTCTCCATCAACGCCGGGTCGCGCATCGCGCCCAGGCCGACATTGTGCGGGAAGAGCGTCGCGCCGACGACATTGTTGTTGCCATGTACCGCGTCGATGCCGAACATGATCGGGATCGCGACATGATTGCCCTTGCGGGCGAGCGCGGCCTTCTGGAACGCCTGCGCCGTTGCCAGCCACGGTCCGCGGGGCGAGCGGTCGGGTGCGCCGAGCGGCGGCGAGCTGCCGCCCGCGAGGATCGAACCGAGCGGATAGATCGCCAGATCCTCGGGCTTGATGCTGCCGATGTCGGCTTGGATCATCTGGCCGACCTTCTCCTCCAGCGTCATCTTCGCCAGCAGATCGGTGACGAAGTTTTCGGTGGCAGGATCGATCAGGCCCTGGCTCTTGGCCGCCGGCCATTTCTCCGGATGCGCGGCCCCGGACAACGCTGTCGGCGCCTGCTGCGCGATTGCGGGCGCGGCGGCGAGGATGGTGGTGGCCAATAGCAGCTTCAGGCCTGCGGGCATGGATCTCTCTCCCCTGGGTTGTTGGGGAGAGGCGATACCGCAGGACCGGCGCACAAGTCCATGCGCCGGGCGAACTTTGCGCGCGACTAGTTGCCCTGCGCCTGCAATGCCATCGCGATCGGCCCCATCGGCCCGGCCTGGTCACCCAGCGCGGGGGAGACGATGTACGGCGCCGGCGGCACCGTCAGATAGCCGGCGATGCTCTCGCGCAGCAGCGGGTCGATCCGGGCGAGCAGGTGCGGCTGGCGCTGCATCACTCCGCCGCCGATCGCGATCCGCTGCGGCCCGGCGGTCGCGACCATGGTGTGGCAGAGCAGCGCGATCGCCGAGGCGACGCGGTCCCATACCGGATGGTCCGCGCCGACGCTGTCGACCGGCTGGTCCCCCAGCGCGGCGCGGATGCCGGTGCCCGAGGCGAGGCCCTCGATGCAGTCGTCATGGAAGGGACAGCCGCTCGGCGCGGTGTCGGTGGGCAGGCGCGGCACGCGGATATGGCCCATCTCGCAATGTCCGATGCCGCGGGTCGGCTTGCCGTTGATGACCAGCCCCACGCCGACGCCGGTGCCGACGGTGACATAAGCGAAGTCACTGAGCCCCTGCCCCGCGCCCCAACGCATCTCGGCCAGCGCCGCGCCGTTGACGTCGGTGTCGAACGCCATCGGCACTGCGAAGGGTGCGGCCAGCCGGCGCGCGACATCGGTGCCGCTCCAGCCGGGCTTGGAGGTGGTGAGAATGTGGCCGAACTGCGCGTTGGCGGGATCGAGGCACACCGGCCCGAAGCTGGCGATGCCGAGCGCGGCAAAGCCATGGGTTCCCCACCAACCGCCGAGCACCGTTTCCAGCGCGGCGAGCGTCTTTTCGGGCGCCTCGGTCGGCACGGTTTCCTGCGCGAGGATCCGGTCGGGGCCATAGGCAAGGGTGAGGATGCACTTGGTGCCGCCGAGCTCGATGCCGGCAACGGGAAGGGTTGCGGTCGACATCAGCGGCGGACGCCCCGCGCTGGCTGGTTTCCCATGCGATCGATCGCCACCGACATTCCTCCCCGACGGGCCGGCAGCACGCCGGTCTGTTCCTAAACCACCGCGCCAGACGCGCGGCCTTTCCTCTGCCCCGCCGCAGCGCCGGGCACAAGATTAAAGTTATTCGGTTGATTTAATGAAAGGTCAAGCCGTGGCGGCTGCGCCGTCAGCGGTGTCTTTCCACAAGGCGCTGCTCTTGGGCAGCAGGAAATAGCTGAACGGCAGGATCGCTGCGCCGACCGCGGGCGCGTCGGCGGAGAGCTGCGCGCGGGCGATCGGCGCCAGCGCGGGCGCATCGCCCCCCTGCTCGGCCAGCAGTGCATTGGCGCGTTCGGCCAGTCGATCGACATGGCGACGCGGCAGGCGCCCGCCGATCAGCACCGTCTCCGGATTGATCAGGCAATTGACCGCCAGCAGCGGCCCGACCAGCAGCCGCGCGGCCTCTTCGATCCAGGCATCGACCACCGCTTCGAGCGTTGCGTCCCCGCCGTCGCAGGTCAGCATGTCCTGCACCGAGTAGCCTGCTGCCTCGAGCGGCGCGGCCAGGCCCGAAAGCGAGACATGCGCCTGGATCTGCCGCACCACCCCGTCCGGGTCACGGTGCGTGAGGAAGCCCAGTTCGCCGCTGCGGCCGGTGGCGCCGCGGAAATAGTTGCTGTCGATCACCAGGCCGCCGCCCAGCGCCGAAGAGATCAGTATGTAGAAGAAGCTCGAATGCTGGAGCCCAAGCCCCAGCTGGAGCTCGCCCATCGCGGCGGCGGCGGCGTCGTTCTCGACGAAGACGGGCACGTCGAGCGGCCAAGCGAGCAGTTCCGCGAGATCGGTCTGCTCCCAACGGCGATAGGCATCGGGCTTACCCGGCAGCTCGATCAGGCCAAGATCGTCGGGGGTCGCCACCCCCAGGCCGACGATCCGCGCGGGGTCGACGCCCGCCGAGGCGATCAGCACTTCCACCTCAGCACGGTAGAATTCGGCGACCTGCTCGGGCAGCGCGAAGTTGATCTCGCGGGAAGCGCGGGCGACCGTCTCGCCGAGGAAATCGACCAACACCAGCGTGACATGGTCGCGATCGATGTTGAGGCCCAGCGAATAGCAGGCCTGGGGATTGATGATCAGGTTGGTCGGCGGCTGGCCGCGCCCGCCGAAGCGCCGCCCGGCCTCCTGGATCAGCCCGTCGGCCAGCAGCCGCTTGGTGATGTTGGCGATCGCCGCGGCGGTGAGGCCGGTGATCCGCGCGAGGTCCACCCGGGTCAGCGATCCATTGGCACGAATGGCATGGAGCGTGACGCGCTGGTTATGGTCCGCGGCGCGTTCCAAATTGGTTCCGGAAAGGCGGATTGGAGGGCGGCCGCTACTCATCTTGATTGCGATAACAGTCGATTTGCGGCCAGGGCGCAAGCGTGGAACCGTTCTCGCCGGTTGAATTGCAAAATTTGGTGAATAAAAAAGCAGCGCGGACCGTTCCGGCGATCAAGGCTTCTGCGCCGCCAATCTGGCGTGCCCGGCGCTATTTTGGGGGAAGACAACCAATGCGCAGTTTCACCCGTACAATGCTGGCCGGCGCCGCGCTGCTCGCCATCTCCGTGGTCCAGGCGGCCGAGCCGGACAATGCCGGACCGTATAATGCCAGCTTCCTCGCCGGCGGCATCGGTATCGATCGGCCGCTGAGCGGTGCCGATGCGCTGCTCCGCTCAGGCGCGCCGGTGACGCTCTCGGCCTGGGTGAAGCCCGATGTCGTGCCGCAGGGCGTGGTGACGCTGATCGCGTTCGGCGATCCGGCGGGTGACTGCCGCTGCCTGGGGCTGCGCAACGGCGCGCTGCATTTCTTCGGCAGCGGCACGGCGGTGAACAGCACGCCCAAGCTCGCCGCGGGGCGCTGGGCATATGTCGCGGCGGTCATCGAGGGTGGCCGGGTGCGGCTCTACCTCGACGGCAAGCAGGTCGGCGAAGGCGCGCTCAACGGCTCGGCGGTCGCCTCGCGGATCGCGCTGGCGCCGGTCCTCGCGGGCCAGCCGCATTTCGGCGGCGCGCTGGTCCAGGCACAGCTGCGCGGCGTCGCGCTGGGTGCGACCGAGGTGCAGGGCGAGGCCGCCGCCCCGCCCGCTTTCGATCTCGTCCAGATGTGGCAGGTCGGCGTGGGGTGGAACCTGCAGAAGACCGCCAATATCGGCATGACGCGCCAGCAGGATCCCTGGACCCTGCCGCAGAGCGACACCGCCTATACGCCCCCGGTGGCGAAGCCGGTGCCGGCGCTGCCGAGCCTCGCTCCTGCCGGGCCGCTGCGCTGGCAGATCAACGGCTGGCAGCTCGCCGCCGCTCCCGGGGTACCCGCCGACGGCGCAGCGCTGTCGAAGCCCGGCAAGCCCGAAGGCACCTGGTATGCCGCGACCGTTCCCGGCACGGTGCTGACCACGCTGGTCGATCGCGGCGTCTATCCCGATCCCTATTACGGGCTGAACAACCTCAAGATCCCTGAGAGCCTCGCCCGGCAGGACTATTGGTACCGCACCAGCTTCACCGTGCCGGCGGAAGCCGCGGGCAAGCGGCTGACGCTCGTGTTCGGCGGCATCAACTATGCCTCGGAAGTGTGGGTCAACGGCCAACGCCAGGGGGAAACGCGCGGCGCGTTCATCCGCGGCCAATTCGAGATCACGCCCGCCGCCGGCGAAAATGTCGTGGCGGTGCGCGTTTCCCCGCCGCCGCATCCCGGCATTCCGCACGAACAGTCGATCAAGGCCGGCGTCGGCGAGAATGGCGGCCAGCTCGCCATCGACGGCCCGACCTTCGTCGCGACCGAGGGCTGGGACTGGATCCCCGGCATCCGCGATCGCAACACCGGCATCTGGCGTCCGGTCGAGCTGGTCGCGACCGGCGACGTCAAGATCGGCGATCCGCATGTCGTGACCGACCTGCCGCTGCCGCGTACCGACAGCGCCGATGTCTACATCACCGTGCCGTTCGAAAATCGTGGCAGCGCCGCCCAGCCGGTGACGATCCGCGCGGCGTTCGACGACGTGACGGTGGAAAAGACCGTCACCGCGCAACCGGGCCGGGGCGAGGTCCGCTTCACGCCCGCCGAATTCCGCCAGCTCACCGTGCGCAACCCCAAGCTCTGGTGGCCGAACGGCTATGGCGATCCGGCGCTGCACGACCTCAAGATCGACCTCGCCGCCGGCGGCCAGCCGAGCGATACCAAGGCGCTCCGCTTCGGCATCCGCGAAGTGAGTTACGACCTCTCGCTGTTCGACCATCTCGGCCAGTTGCGCCGGGTGAACGTCCAGACCACCGATGGCGGCCTCGCCGGCCAGCAGCTGATCGATGTTCGCCACGAAGCGCTCAAGCGCAGCCCGACCGGCTGGGCCGAATCGCTTACGCTGGCGGGGGAAACCTCCAAGGCGGTCACCGCCATCCCCGACGAGACGCTGCCCGAGCCGCATCTCGCGCTCCGCGTCAACGGCGTGAAGATCGCCGCGCGCGGCGGCAACTGGGGCATGGACGATGCGATGAAGCAGGTCAGCCCGGAGCGGCTCGCCCCATATTTCCGCCTCCAGCGCGAGGCGCACATGAACATCATCCGCAACTGGATGGGCAACAACGACGAAGAGGAATTCTACCAGCTCGCCGACGAGAACGGCATGATGGTGCTCAACGATTTCTGGCAATCGACCCAGAATTTCCAGGTAGAGCCGGACGATGCGGCGCTGTTCCTGGCGAATGCCCGCGACGTGGTGGCGCGCTATCGCAACCATCCCTCGATCGTCGTCTGGTTCGGCCGCAACGAAGGCGTGCCCTATCCCACGCTCAACGAGGGGTTGGACAAGCTGATCCGCGAGCTGGACGGCACGCGCTGGTACACCGGCAGCTCGAACGAAGTGAATCTGCAGGGCTCGGGGCCGTACAACTACCGCAAGCCGGAGGGCTATTTCACCGATCTCGCCACCGGCTTCTCGGTGGAGACCGGCACGCCGTCGCTGTCGACGCTGGAGTCCGTTGCCGCGACGATGCCCACCAAGGATCGCTGGCCGCTGTCGGACACGCTGGCCTATCACGACTGGCATTTCGGCGGTAACGGCGACACCAAGACCTTCATGGCTGCGCTCACCGGGATGTTCGGCCAGCCGCTGAGCTTCGAGGATTTCGAGCGCAAGGCGCAGATGATGAACCTCGAAACCCACAAGGCGATGTTCGAGGGGTTCCTGGGCCATCTCTGGACCAAGAACAGCGGCCGGCTGCTGTGGATGACTCACCCCGCCTGGCCGTCCAACACCTGGCAGATCTACAGCTGGGATTACGACACCCAGGCCTCCTATTACGGCGCGAAGAGCGCGGCGGAGCCGGTGCACATCCAGCTCAACCTGCCGGACAACCAGCTGGTGGTGCTCAACACCACCCGAGACGACCAGCGCGGGCTCACCGCCAAGACGCGGGTGGTCAGCCTCGACAATGTCCAGCTGTTCGCGCGCACCGACAAGGTGGATGCCAAGGCGAACCGCGTCACCACGCTCGACGCGGTACCCCTCGATCGGCTCTACGCGGCGAGCCCGATGCTGCTCGTCGAGCTGACGCTTACCGACGCCAAGGGCACCCAGCTCTCGCGCAACTTCTACTGGCGCGGCCGCGACGACACCGCCTATCGCGCGCTGGAAAGCCTGGCCTCGGTGCCGCTGGAGGTGCAGGCCAGCACACCCAAGGCGGAGGGCGAGGACAAGGTGATCGCGGTCACCGTCGCGAACAAGAGCAACGTGCCGGTGCTCAACGCCAAGCTCACTTTGGTCGATGCCGAGGGCAAGCGCATCCTGCCGGCCTTCTACAGCGACAATTACGTCTCGCTGCTGCCAGGCCAGCACCGCGTGTTGAGCGTGCGCTATCCGGCGAGCATCACCGCGGCGCCGCACCTCGCGGTGCGGGGATGGAACGTCAACGCGGCCAATGTCGCGGCGACGGGGAAGTAGAGCGGAGCCCCTCCAAGCGTCATCCCGGCGAAAGCCGGGATCCATCCGCCTCTCGCGATCAGCAGAAGGCGATATGGTGACCCGAATGGATTCCGGCTTTCGCCGGAATGATGGCTGTGAGGTGAAGCCTTAGCGTCCGGCCGCTGTCTGCAAGCCAGCCGGCGTGCTGCCCGAGGCCAGGTACAGCGCCACGCTATCGGCTAGACGCGCGCTCTTGGCCTGGACCAGCTGGACCGACGCCTGCGAGGCGGCCGACGAGGCGTTGAGCAGTTGCAGCGTGCCAAGCGCACCCAGTTCCACCTGCCGCCGCGTCATCGCCAGCGTCCGGCTTGCCGCCGCATCGGCGCGTGCGGCCGCATCCAGCGCCTCCGCGTCGGTGCGCAGCCCGGCGATCGCGTCGTCGACGTCGAGGAACGCCTGCAGCGCCGTCGCGCGATATTGTGCCTTGGCCTCCTCCAGCGCCGCTTCGGCGGCACGCTGCTGGTGCTTGAGCTGGCCGGCGTGGAAGATCGGCTGGGTGAAGCCGCCGACGATCGAGAAGAACGGATTGCCGTCCTGGAACATGTCGAGGAACTTGGTCGCCGACCCACCCGCATTGCCGCTGAGCGTGATCGACGGCAGTCGCGCCGCGATCGCCGAGCCGACATCCGCCGCGGCACCGCGCACCTGCGCCTCGGCCGCGCGCACGTCGGGACGCGCCGCGACGATGTCTGCCGGCAGCGCGAGCGGCAGGCTGGCGGGCAGCTGCAGCTCGGCGAGCGTCGGCAAGTCGCCCGCGGTGCCCGGCGCCTGGCCGGTCAGCGTTGCGATCAGCCCCGCCTGGTGCTGCGCCTGACGGAGCAGCGGCGGCAGCGTCGCCTCGATCGTGGCAAGCGCGGTCTGCTGCGCGCCGACATCGGCCTCGCCGATATCGCCGAGCTTGCGGCGCTTCTCGAGCAGGTCGACCAGATCACGATTGTCGCGGATCGCCGATTGCGTCGCCTCGATCTGCGCCTGTAGCGCGGCGTGCTGGATCACCGCCAGCACCAGATTGGCGACCGCGGTGGCCTGCGCCGCGTGCAGCCGGTGCGCGGCGACTTCGGCCGCTGCGCGTGCCGAGCGCACCTTGTTGCGGCCGGTGCCGAACAGGTCGAGCGTATAGGCGACGCTCAGCTGCGCGGTGTGCAGCGTGTAGAGATAGTCGTTCTGGTCGGCGAGCGGGCCGGACAGCACCTTGGAGATTCGCGTGCGCTGCGCCTGGTAGCTCGCATCCACCTGCGGCCCGGTGCTGCCGGACGCGGCCTTGGTCAGCTCCTGCGCCTGGCGCAGATTGGCCTCGGCCGCGGCAAGGTCATTGTTGTGCGCCAGTGCCTGCGCGACCAGCGCGTTGAGCCGGGCGCTGCCGAAGCCCTGCCACCAGTTCGGCACCACCGCCGCGCCGGCAACCAGCTGCTGCGCCGCGCCGCTCGTCGGCGCGATCGTGCCGGGCGCCTGAGCAGGCGGCGTCGGCACGGGGTTGGTCAGGTCGTGCGGGCCCACCGTGCAGCCGGCGAGCAGGACGAGCGGGATCAGCGAATGCCTGCGCATCATGCCTGCTCCATCGGGGTGCCGTCGACATGGTGGCGACGAACGGTGTGGCCATGCGCGCCCTGGTGGCGCGAGAACTTCAGGATCAGCGGCGGCAGCACCAGCAGGATCAGCAGCGGCGCGAGCGTCATGCCGCCCACCACCACCAGCGCCAGCGGCTTCTGCACCTGGCTGCCGATCCCCGTGGACATCGCTGCGGGCAGCAGGCCGATCGCGGCGGCGAGGCAGGTCATGATCACTGGGCGCAGCGAATGCTTCACCGTGGCCGCCATCGCGGCCGTGTGATCCATGTCCTCGTTGACGTTCTGGTTGAACGTGCTGACCACAAGGATGCCGTCCATCACCGCGATGCCGAACAGCGCAACGAAGCCGATCGCGGCGGAGATGCTGAACGCGGTGCCCGTCAGCGCCAGCGCGAGCACGCCGCCGACCATCGCCATCGGGATGACGCTGAACGCCAGCAGCGTGTCGCGGATCGAGCCGAAATTGGCGAAGAGCAGCACCAGGATCAGCACCAGGCTGATCGGCACGACGATCTCCAGCCGGTTGACGGCGTTGGTCAGGTTGCCGAGCTCGCCCGCCCATTCGAGATGATAGCCCGGCGGCAGCTGCACATGCTTGGCGATCCGCGCTTGCGCCTCGCCGATCGTGCTGCCCAGATCGCGTCCGCGCACGCTGAACTTGATCGGGACATAGCGTTCCTGATGTTCGCGATAGATGAACGACGCACCCGAGGTGAGCTTAACGGTCGCCACTTCGGACAGCGGCACCTGGATGATGCCGTTGCCCGTCGGCGAGGGGGCACCGATCTGGATGCGGCGGATCGATTCGATATCGTCGCGCTGGGCGGCATCGAGCCGCACCACGATCGGGAAGTGTCGGTCGGTCGACTTCTCGTACAGGTCGCCGCTCGACTGGCCGCCCACCGCCGCCGCGACGGTGGAATTGATGTCGTCCGGCGTCAGCCCGTAGCGGGCGGCGGCGGCGCGATCGACGTCGATCCGCACCGTCGGCTGGCCGAGCGAATCCGAGATGCCGAGATCGGCGACGCCCTTCACCTGCGCCATCTGCGCCTTAATCTGGTTGGCGATCGATTCGAGCGTCTCGAGGTCGCTGCCATAGATTTTGAGCGAGTTGGAGCTCTTCACCCCCGACGACGCCTCTTCGACATTGTCCTGGATGTACTGCGAGAATTCGAACTCGACGCCCGGATATTTCGCCTGCAGCCTGGCCTGCAGCTCGGCGGTGAGCTTCTCCTTGGTCACCCCGCTCGGCCAGCTGTCGAAGGGCTTGAGCGGCGTGTAGAATTCCGCGTTGAAGAAGCCGGTGGGATCGGTGCCGTCATCGGGCCGGCCATGGGTCGAGACGACGCGGTCGACCTCGGGATAGCTGGCGATGATCTTACGGATGCCGTTCACCGCATCCTCGCCCGCCTCGAGCGAGATCGACGCCGGCAGGCTGGCGCGGATATAGAGATTGCCCTCTTCCAGATGCGGCAGGAACTCGACGCCGAGCACGCGGATGGTCGCGAAGGAGCCGAGCACCAGCAGCCCCGCCAGCGCGAAGGTCAGCACGCGGTTGGCGATGGCGAAGGAGATGGCAGGCTCCAGCACGCGGCGGATCTGCCGCACCACCCAGGTATCCACTTCCTTCAGCTTGTCCGGCAGCAGCAGCGCGGAGAGCACCGGCGAGACAGTGAATGCCGCCAGCAGGCCGCCGGCGATGGCGTAGGCATAGGTCTTGGCCATCGGGCCGAAGATATGGCCTTCAACCCCGGTCAGCGTGAACAGCGGCAGGAAGCTGGCGATGATGATCGCGGCGGCGAAGAAGATGCCGCGGCTGACGTCGCTGGAGGCGTGCAGGATCGCCGAGAAGCGGTTGGCGGGGCTCGCATGGATCCGCCCTTCGGAGATCGCAGTCGATCGGTCCGCCAGCCTTCGGTAGATCGCCTCCACCATGATCACCGCCGCGTCGACGACGAGGCCGAAATCGAGCGCGCCAAGCGATAGCAAATTGGCCGATTCGCCCTGGATCACCAGGATCAGCACCGCCACCGAGAGCGCAAAGGGAATGGTGATCGCGACGATCAGCGCGCTGCGCAGGTCGCCCAGAAACAGCCACTGCAGGATGAAGATCAGCAGCACGCCTTCGAGCAGATTGTGCATCACCGTCTTGGTGGTGACGCCGATCAGGTCCGAACGATCATAGATGCGCTCGATCTTGACCCCCGGCGGCAGCACGCCGCTGGTGTTGATCTCCTCGATCTCGGCTTTCACGCGGTTGATCGTCGGCAGCGACTGGGCGCCGCGCTGCATCAGCACGATGCCCATGACGATGTCGTCGTCCTGGCCTTCGCCCGCCACGCCGAGACGCGGCAGGTTGCCGATCTTCACCTGGCCGACGTCGCGCAGCAGCACCGGCGTGGTGCCGGCGCTGCCGACCAGCACGTTGTTGATCGCGTCGACCGACTGGATAAGGCCGACGCCGCGGACGATCGCCGCCTGTTCGCCGAAATTGACCGTCTGGCCGCCGACGTTCGAATCGCTCTTGCCGATCGCTGCCAGCACCTGCGGCACGGTGATGCCGTGCGCGGTCAGCTTGTCGCGATCGAGCTGGACTTCGTAGGAGCGCAGCTTGCCGCCCCAGCCGGTCACGTCGATCACGCCGGGGATGCGCTTGAAGCGGCGCTGGAGCACCCAATCCTGGATGGTCTTGAGGTCCATCACCGAATAGCCGCTGGGGCCGGTGAGGCGATAGCGGTAGATCTCGCCGATCGGGCTGGTGGGGGAGATCAGCGGCTGGGCGTTGTTGGGCAGGTTGCCCAGCTGCGACAGGCGGCCCAGCACCATCTGCTGTGCCTGTTCGTGGGTCACGTCATAGCTGAACTGGATCTTCACGTCGGACAGGCCGAACAGCGAGATCGAGCGCACCGCGGTCAGGTGCGGGAGCCCCGCGATCGCCACTTCGATAGGGGTGGTGACGTTGCGCTCCATCTCCTCGGCGGAGATGCCGTCGCTCTGCGTCACCAGTTCCACCATCGGCGGCACCGGATCGGGATAAGCCTCGATATTGAGGTTCATGAAGCCGATCACGCCCGCCGCGATCATGCCGATCAGCAGGGTGAGCACCAGCATCCGCTGGCGCAGCGCCATTTCTACCAAGCGGTTCATTCGCCGAGACCCGCCTCGTTGACGAACAGCGCGCCCTTGGCGACGATCCGGTCGCCCGGGTTCAGGCCGCTGAGCACGCGGGTAAGTCCGCCATCGGTCTCGCCGATCTGCACCGGGCGTCCATAGATCAGGCCGTCCTTGGCCTTCACCCACACGCGCGTCGTATCGCCCTCATGGATCACGGCGACGGCAGGCACGAGCACGCCCTTGCCGCTGTCGACTGGGCGGCGGATCGTGAAGGAGGCGAACATCTGCGGTTTCAGCTCGCCGCCCGGATTGGCGATCGTCGCGCGCACCGGCAGGCGGTGCGTCGTCGGATCGAGGCCTGCGGCGACATTGTCGACCGTCGCGGTGAATTCGCGGCCGGGCAGTGCCGGGGTGGTGACCACCACCTGGTCGCCGACGCGGATGCTCGCGGCTTCGCTCTCGGCGAGCTGCGCGACCAGCCAGACGCGGGCGGGATCGGTGATCGTCATGACCGGCGTCGCATTGCCGCTGCTCAGGAACTGGCCCGGCGCGACGTTGCGATCGGCGATGATGCCCGAAACCGGTGCGCGGTACACCGTATAGGCGGAGGTGCCGACACCCTCGGTCTTGCCGAACAGCGCCAGCCGATCCTGCGCGGCGCGCTGAGCCGACTCGGCCTGGCGCGCGGCGGACTGGGCGGCGACGAAATCAGCCTGCGCCTGGAGATAGTCCTTCATCGCACCGCCGGCGGTCTCGTAAATCGCCTTCTGCCGGGTGACATTGCCCTGGGCGATGCGCAGCGCCTCGGCCGCGCTCGCGCGCTGGGCGCTGGCGCTAAGCAGCGTGTTGCGCGCGTCGATCAGTTCGGGCGAGGCGATGCGGAGCAGCGGCTGGCCGCGCGTCACGCGCTGGCCGGGCTCGACCAGCACCTGGAGCACTTGGCCCGAGAAAGGCAGCACGATCGGCGTGCTGTGGTCGCCGTCGGCCTGGATCGAGCCGCTGGCGCGCACCAGCTCGACATTGGCGCCGCCCTGCACCGTGGCGAACTGGAGCTGCGCCAGCTGCTGCTGCGTCGGACGGAACGCACCCGCAGGTATCGGTGTGTCGGGGACGGGCTTGGGGGTCAGCGCAGCCTTCACGACCATCGCCAGCACGAGGATCGCGACCACCGCGACCACGATCGCCCCCACCAGCAACCCTTGCGAACGCTTCGTCATCCGGCGCGCTTCGGGCAAGGTGTTGCTTTCCAAATTATGTCCAGTCACGAGGTCCACCTCTCGGGTGCAATATAGCAGACACACATCCGTTGCGGTCGATGCTGCAGCGCGCCATTATTGGACCCGACTGACAGGAAGCTTACGGGAAGATGAAATCGTGCGGGTGCTGATGATCGAGGACGACCAGCCGCTCGCGACTGCGCTGACCGAAGCGCTGAAACGCCGCGGCGTGCAAAGCGACGTTGCCGCCAATCTCGCCGATGGCCGCCAGATGCTGGCAGCCGCGCGCTATGCCGCGCTGCTGCTCGACCTGGGATTGCCCGATGGCGACGGGCTGGGGCTGATCCGCAGCCTGCGCGCGCAGAACGACCCGATTCCGGTGATCGCGGTATCCGCCCGCAGCGCGTTGGATGCGCGAATCGCGGGGCTGAATGCGGGGGCAGACGACTATGTCGCCAAGCCCTTCGACGTCGACGAACTGACCGCGCGCCTCCACGCGGTCCTTCGCCGGCAGGGAGCCTTGGCGGGCGCGGAACTACGCTTCGGCAATGTCCGCTTCGACACCGTCTCGGGCGACCTGACGGTGGGTGAGAACCCCGTCATCCTCACCGCCCGCGAGCGCCAGTTCGCCGCGCTGCTGCTGCGCCGCTTCGGCCAGGTGATCAGCAAGCAGTTCGCCGAGGATCAGCTGTACGGCCTCACCGAACCCGTGGGCTCCAATGCGCTCGAAGTGCAGGCCTATCGGCTACGCCGTAAGCTGGAGGCCGCGGGCGCGACGCTCCGCATCGAGACGATCCGAGGCGTCGGCTACATGATGCGCGACATCGCCGCGTGATGGCCGCCGCCGCCGGCTTGCGATAGACCGGCGCGATGAAGTTCTGGCCGCGCTCGCTGATCGCCCGCATCCTGCTGCTCGAACTGGGCGCGATCGCGATCGCCGCGGTCGCGCTGCCGATGCTGCTCACCTCGTTCCTCCGCACCGAGGCGCACCGCTACGAACAGCGCATCCTCGCCGAACAGGCGCGGGCGATCGCCCATGGCATACGCGGCGGCGCGAACGGCCCCGTCGTCCCGCTCGATCCGGCGATGGTCCGCCTCTACGCCTCGCCCTATGACGGCCGCGCCTTCGTCGTCGTCGATGCTGGCGGCCGAACAATCGCCGAAAGCCCCTATGCCGATCTCGTGCCCTGGCGGAACGCGCCGCGGGCGGCCGAGCAGGTGCCGTTCCGCGCGGATGCCTTTGTGGGCGTCAGCCAGCCGGTGCGCGTGGGCGCTGCCCGCATCTGGGTGATCGTGACCCAGGATCGAACCGGCCCGGGCGCGATCCTCGACGACGTCATCCACGGCTTCATCCGGCGCTATGACCCGGTGCTGATCTCGATCCTGCTGCTGCTGCCGCTGATCAACAGCGCGCTGATTGCGAGGTTGTTCTTCGCGGTGCGCGACGCCTCGCACCAGGCGGCGGCGATCGGCCCGCACAATCTCGACGTGCGCATCGAGGAAGCGGGATTGCCGCTGGAGGTGGCGCCGCTCGCGCATGCCACCAACGACCTGCTCGAGCGACTGCAGGCGAGTTTCCGCAACCAATCCGAATTCGTCGCCAACGTCGCCCATGAACTGCGCACGCCGCTCACCGTGCATCGGGTGGAACTCGAAGGCGTGGAGGATAGGGTGCTCCGCGCCCGGCTGCGGGAGTCGGCCGACCGGCTCGGCCATGTCGTCGCACAATTGCAGGACCTCGCCACGCTGGAAGCGACGGCCGACGACAAGTTCGAGACGTTCGACGCACGTGACCTCGCGCAGGATACGATCGGCCTGCACGCGCCGCAGATCCTGGCGGCGGGCGACACGATCGCGCTCGACGCGCCGCCCGCGCCCGTACCGGTACGCGGCAACCCGGTGCTGGCGGGTCTCGCTCTCGCCAACTTGATCACCAACGCGAGCCGCCACACGCCGCCCGGTACCGCAATCGAGGTGCTGGTCGCGCCCGACGGCGTGCTGCGGGTCCGCGACGACGGGCCCGGCATCGCCGCTTCCGACCCGCAGGACGCCACCGAACGCTATTGGCGGGCGGACCATCAGCGCTCCGACGGCGCCGGGCTCGGCCTGTCGATCGTCCGCCGCATCATGGAGGTGCATCAGGGCCGATTGACGGTGCAGAGCCGGCCCGGCGAAGGGACTTGCGTGTCCCTGCGCTTCCCGCTCGCCCCCGAGGCGGAGGTCACCAGCCTGTCGTGATCCCGATCCGCAGGTTGCGCGGCCGCAGCGGGGTCAGCAGGTCGCGCAGGCTGAGACTGAACGGATTACCGAACGCGAACTGGTTGGCGCGACGATCGGTGAGGTTGTTGAGGGTGACGCTCAGCTCCGCCCTGCGAATGCGCAGTGCGGCAAAGGCATCGGCGGTCCAGTAGCGCCCCTGGCTCAGGTCGAGAAAGTCGCCCGTGCCAAGTACCGAGCGGCCGGTATAATCCGCCGATAGGCCGACCCGCGGCTGCCCCGGCGATACGTCCCACGCATAGGACAGTCCCGCATGCGCCGCGAAAGGCGGCGTCTCCGGCAAGCGCCGGTTGTTCCGCTTGGATAGGTCGGCGATCGGCCCTTCGACATGGTTGTTGGTGAACAGGAACGAAGCCTGCGCACGCAGGCCGCGTACCGGCACCCAGTCGAGATTGCCTTCCACCGTGACGATCTTCGCATTGCCGATATTGGCGGTATAGGGCTGGCCAAGCCGCGTGATCAGGTCGGCCTGGACATTCTCCCAACGGGCAGCGGAGACGCTGCCCGACGCGGCGAGCCCGGTCGCCCCCCGCCGCAGCTTGCGAATACCCGCCTCCCCGACCATGATCGCGTCGGACTTGTAATCGGCCACGCGCCCTACGCCCGGCGCGACGGCGAGACCGCCGGTGCGGTAGCCGGTCTGGAACCGCGCGAACAGCGCCAGGTCCGACGCCAGCCGCAGCGACGCTGCCACGGTAGGATCGAAACGCTGCGTCAACCGCCCTTTGACAAAGTTCGAGGGGCGCGCCTGCGCCGAGGGGTCGCCATCGGTGCGCGCGCTGGAATAGCGTCCGCCCACGGTTACCGACAGGCTGGGTGCGAGCGCGAATGTCGCCTCGCCGAACCCCGACACCGCATTGGTGACATTGGTGACGCCGACGATGCTCACGTCGCGCCCCGCCTGGGCAACGCTGCGGGTAAGCACGTCGCTATCGCTGACGACCGTGAAACCGGCGACCCAGCTATTGCCATTGGGCAGCGAGCGCGACAGCCGCGCCTCCTGGCTGAGCAACTGCTTGTCGTGATTGGCGCGATAGATCGTCCGCGGGCTCAGCACGGCACCGCGCGCGCTCCGCGCGGTCGCATCGAAGATCTCGCGCGTGTCAAAGCCTGCAATTCCGCTCGCCGAGACGAAGCGAAGGCCGCTGTCCCAATCCTTGCTTATCACCAGCCGCCCGAACAACAGGCGGTTGTCGAAAGGCTGCGCGAGCAGCGTGCGCCGCGCCAGCGCTCCCTCGACCCGCTCGGCATATTGCCCGTCGGCGGCGTCGATCCACTGCCCGGCCCCGCTCGCCTCCACCTGCCAGCCTTCTCCTGGCGCGACGCGGAGCGCCACCCGTGCGCCGCTGGTATTGGCGCGGTTGACGTCGCGAACCTTGCGATCCTGATCGCGCAGATAGCCCCCGTCACGAATATGGTAGGCCACCAGCCGCACCCCAGCCTTTTCCTCCAGCAGCGGCAGGTTGAGCATGCCGGCGAGATCATAGCCCGGCTCCGCACCGCCGGTCGCGGTGACGCCAGCGGTGGCGGCGGTGGCGACATCGTGCAGGTTCACCGCGTTTGACGTCAGCCGGATCACCCCACCGATCGCACCGGAGCCGTACAGCGTACCCTGTGGCCCTTCGAGCACCTCGACGCTGGCCATGTCGTACAGCCGCAGCCCCGGCTCGGGACCCGAATAGTTGAGCTGGACATCGTCGAGATAGACGCTGGTCGGCGCCTGGGTGCTGCCGTTGAAGCTGCTGTCGGCGATGCCGCGGATGAACACCTTGTTGCGACCCGCGCCCAGCTGCGTGCTCTGCAGGATCGGCACCTGATGCGCGGCATCGCTCAGCGTGCCGGCGGCGACGCCCGGCAGCGCCGACGGATCGGCGACCTGGGTCAGGCTGCCCGGATAGCGCAGAAGCGTGATCCGCTGCTTGCTGGCGGTTACGACGATATCGGGGTCCGGGGCCGGCGGCGGTGGCAGCGGCGCGGCGGGCGGCCGTGCAGGCGGCACCGCTCGCGCTAGTGGCAGCGCACCCCGTTCGATCCGATAGCCGCCTCCGGCAAGGCGTCGCGCGCGATAGCCCGTATTCTTCAGCAGGTGGTGAAGCGCCGCCTCCAGCCCGCGCGCGCCGCGGATCGCCGGCGTCCGGATCGAGCGGAGGCCCGGATCGATGCTGACGATATCGGTGCCGGTCTCGCGGGCCAGCTGGCCGATGGCGACGTCGAGCGTTGTGGCGGGCAGGCTGATCGGTCCGCGCTGGGCAAGCGCCGGCGTGGCAGGCAGCGCCAGGGCGAACGCGAGACTAAGGGGCGCTAGGCCCCTGCTCCGCCAATATCCACTGCCCCCCGTCACGACGCCACGTCGCCCCGATCAATTCGGCAAGGCGCGGCACATCGCGATCGGCGACGCCCGAAAATTGAACGACACCGGTGAACGGCCTTTCCGACAGCGTGCCCCGCAGGGCGATATCGGTGCCGTAAAGCCGTTTCAGCGACCCTGCAACCTCGTGCAAGGGTTGGCCGGCAAAGCTCAGACGTCCGCTGCGCCAGCCGCCCACCAAGGCAGGTGCGACGCGGGTGCGCGCCACGTCGCCACCATCGTCGCGCGCCGACACGGCATCGCCGGCGCGCAAGGTCACCGCCGCGCCGCCAGGCTGGAATGCCACCGATCCTTCGGACACGGCGACGCTCATCCGGCCGTCGAGGTGGGTCACGTTGAACACAGTGCCGAGATCCTGCACCGCGACGCCGCCAACCGTGAGCGTGAATGCTGCCCGAGAATCGTGGCGGACATGGAACAGCGCCTCGCCGTGATCGAGCGTTGCCACACGCGAATCGGCATGGTCGAGCGTCAACTGGGTGCCGCCGCTCAACTCGATCTGCGTGCCGTCACCGAGTGCTACCGTCCGGCGCTCGCCGTCGCGGGTGGCGACCTGATAGGTTTGCGCGCGCGGCTGGATCGTCGGCACTATCGCAAGCGCGACGGCCGCCGCCGCCGCGGCACCGCCCGTCCACCAGAGCCAGCGGCGCGGCGCGGGCAGATTGTCGTTTTCCGCAATGGGGGCGGGTTCGGGGAAGCGCGCCTCCGCGATCAGCCGGTCTGTCGCGGCGACGCGATCATAGGCCTCCGCATGCAGCGGACTTTCCTCCAGCCAGGCGACGAACGCCGCCCACACGGCCTCGTCCGCCTCGGCCAGCTTCAGCTGCCAGGCAATCGCCGTTTGGATTGCGTCTTCCGTCTCAACCTGCACGGTCGGAACCCCTTTCACTATCGAGACGACGCACGCCGGGCGAACCCGCACCACCGGAATCAAGCCGCTCCTGAATTTTCTTGTAGGCGCGCTGCAGCAGTTTCTCGACGCCGCTGACCGTAATACCCAGTTGCTCGGCGATCGCACGCTGCGGACGCTGCTCGAGCCGGAACAGGCGAAGAGCGGTTGCCATCCGCTCGGGCATCTCGGCGATCGTCTCCTCCACCGCATGCCATTCGCTGCGCGCGACCAGCGTACGTTCGGCGTCGGGCACTTCCTCCGCGGCCGGCTGTGTCTCCATCCAGTTGGCATCGCGGCTGCCGCGGCGGCCGGCGGCGATGCGCCGATCGGTGGCGAGGTTGGCAGCGACGCGGAAGAGGAATGCCGCGGGTTGGGCAATCGGCTGCTCGGCCAGTTGGTCGATCCGCAGCCACATGTCTTGCAGCGCGTCCTCGGCATCGTCGCGATTGCCCAGGCGCGCGGTAAGCAAGCGCAGCAGCATCGGCCGCTGCGCCAGGAACACCGCCTTCAGCCCGTCTTCGCCCACGCCCGTCCGATCCCCCGGCGAGGGTCAGGCAGGAAACGCCAGTCCCTCCGCACCAGCCATGTCGGCGATCGGCAGCCGGTGCAAGGCCTTGGCTTCGACAATGCGTGCCGCGGCGATACTGTCGCCGGCGCGCTCGCCTGCACCCGGATGGCACATCACGAGGTGCATCGGCCCCGGTCGCCGGAGGAACCGCGGGAACAGCGCCGCATAATCGCCGCGGAAGTCATAATGGCCGGAGAAGCCGTGATTGGTGCGAAGCCCCAGCGCTGCAGCAGCCTTGCGCAGGCCCCGGCTGTGCCAGGCGCTGCCAATGGCCTTGCCGGAGAAGGGGCGCCGCAGGATCGCCAGGGGGCTGTCGGTGCAGTCGCGGACCCAAGCGCCCGGCGCACGCGCGACGGTCTCTGCCAGCACAAGGTCCCGAATCCCGGGCAGCGCATGGGCGTGCTGGTGCCCGTCGACGAAGTCGGGCGACCGCCGCATTGCCGCGAAGAAAGCGTCGAACTGCGCCGAAACCTCCATCGCCACTTCGTCGAGCGGCACTGCCCACCGCCCCGCCATGCGGGAGAGCGGGTCGATCGCCGGCATCCGCCCGCCGGGCGCGAAGCGCGGCATCGCAGTGCGCGGCGCCTCCTCCGTGAGGGTCAAGTGCAGTCCGATTTCGACATGCGCCGGCAAGTCCACCAGCAGCCGCGCATCCTCCGCCCAGCCGGGCATCACCGCCATGCAGCTGATCGCGTTGATCTTGCCGGCCTGGGCGAGGGTGACGATCGCAGCGCTGATCGCCGGCGAATAGGCGAAATCGTCAGAGCAGAGAATGAGACGGGACAAGCACCGGTCCTTCGAGATGCTGATACTGGCGCTCGCGGATGCGATTGCTCAGCAGGCGGCGGCGCTGCAGCCGGCGCGCGAGAAATTTGTAGAAGAACCAGTCGCCAGCGATCGGCGCCGCCGCCGAGTAGAGCAGCCGTTCGAACAGCGTCCAGCGGATCGAATCGCGGTCGCGCTCGCGGGGGCTTGGCGTGCACCACAGCTCCGTCGAATAGCCCATGCGGCCTTGGCGCATGACGCGGTGAATCACCTCGTGATCCTCCAGCACGAAATTCCAGCGCGCCGCATCGAAGCCGCCGGCCGCGCGCAGGCTGCGCGTGCAGAAGGCCTGGCCCGCACCGCCGGCATGGCATTGCCGCGGCAGCAGCCGCGCGGCGGCAAGAAACCGCGCCGCCTCGGTCACCCGTGCCGGATCGCTGATCTCGGGGGCGATGAAATAGGCGCCGGCAACGACATGGCCGGGCCGCGACAGGATCGCCTCCGCCGCCGCGAGATAGTGCGGCGGGTAGACAGTATCGGCATCGCAGGTCGCTACCCAGCGGGTGCGCACCCAGGCGAGCCCGGCGCGCAACGCGGCGACCTTGCCGGGGGTGCGTTCGGTGATCAGCAGATAATCGAGCTTATAGGCCCGGCAGAATGCTTCGGCGACCTCGGCGCTGCCGTCGGTCGAGCCATTGTCCACCAGCACCAGCGTGAACGGGGCAGTCTGCCGGGCAAGGCTCTCGATTGTTGCCGGAAGATAGTCGCGCTCGTTGAAGAACGGGATCAGCACGGTCCATTGCAGGTCCGGACCCTGCGGCTGGCGGTCGAACGGGTCCTTCGAAAGATCCAGAAACATCGCTGCGAGCATCCCATCGGTTCGAATGGGCGCAGGGGACCGCCCGCAGAACCAGAGCGGCGGCCAAGTGCTTGCCGCCGGCTGGCTCCTGGCTCGGCCAGTTCCTCCCCACCCGATCGAAAGACGACGCCTGCGCGACCGATCCACACTGCTCCGGCGATAAAAATTTCGGACCGGTTAAGCCTGGTCGCTGCGACGATATGGCCACGCGATCCCGCACTGGTGGCCGCAGAAATTTCGCGCATGACGAGAGCGCCCGCGCCGATTAGTTGGTCTGCCCCGTGGAGCATTGGACCCCCGTTCGCATCGCCCGTCGAGCACGCGTGTGGCATCATATCGTGCTGGCAGTGCTGCTGTTTGCAGCAATGGCGATCGCGTTGCGGCTACACGATTTCGGCAACCCGGTGATCCATGTTGACGAGCAATATTATCTGCTGGTCGGCGATCGGATGCTGCACGGCGCCCTGCCCTATGTCGATTTCTGGGACCGCAAGCCGCTGGGGCTGTTCCTGCTGTTCGCCGGCATGCGACTGCTGCCGGGCGACGGCATCCTCGCCTATCAGCTGACCGCAACGGCCTTCGCAGCGTTGACCGCCGGGCTGATCGCACTCTCGGCGCGGCAGTTGGGCGCGCGGAGACTGGGCGCGGCGGCGGCGGGCTGCGCCTATCTGCTGTGGCTCGGCTATCTCAGCGGGCGCGGCGGCCAGTCGCCGGTCTTCTACAACCTGTTCATGGCGGCGGCGGGCTGGCTGACGCTGCGGCTGCCCGCCCTTGCCGAGGCACGCGACCGGCGGAGGATCGTGCTGCAGGGCGCCGCCGCCTGCCTGCTCGCAGGACTGGCGATACAGACCAAATATACGCCGGTGGTGGAAGGCGCATTCTTCGGGCTGGCGCACCTCTGGTACCTGCACCGCGCCGGAGCGAGGCCGCCGCTGCTGCTCGGCGCGGGGACGCTGTGGGCGCTGCTCGGGCTGGCACCCACGCTGGGCGCGGTCGCCTGGTATTACACCCAGGGGCCCGCGGCGTTCTCGAGCTTCTGGTTCTCCAACTTCGCATCCGTGGCACTGCGGCGCAGCTATCCCGCGGCCAAGATCGTCGATCGGCTCGCCGGCACCACCGCGCAACTCTCGCCGTTCCTCGTCTGTGCGGCACTCAGCTGGCGGTGGCAGCTTGCAGCACATCGCGCCGTGCTGCGGGTCGCCTTCGGCTGGCTGGGTGCGGCGCTGATCGGCTTCGCGATGATCGGCGCCTTCTTCGACCATTACGCCCTGCCGCTGCTGGTGCCCTTCGCCATCGTCGCTGCCCCTGCGCTCGGGCGCTCCCAGGTGGCGCTGGGAGCGAGCGCTCTCGCCGCCGCGATCCTGTTGGTCGTCCACTGGCAGATCGAGCCTGACGACCGCGCCACCGCCCGCGCCGCGGCACGGATCGTCGCCGCGCATGCCGACCAGGGCTGCCCCTATGTCTTCGCCGGCGATTCGGTGCTGTACCTGCTCGGCCATGCCTGCGTGCCGACCGCCTATGCCTTCCCCTCCACCCTCGCCTACGAAGCCGAACAGGGCGCGACCGGGATCGACGAGGCTGCCGAGGTCCGCCGCATCATGGCGCAGCGCCCCCCGGTAGTGGTGACGATGGATTCGCCGCTTTCGCCGTGGAACCGGCAGAGCATCGCGGTGATGGCGCCGCTGCTCGTCCGCGACTATCGCCTCGCCCTGCGTGGCGCCCGCGAGGAGAGCCATCTGCTCGTCTATGTGCGCCGCGATCTGGCGCGCTAGGGGTTTACACGGAGCCCCGGCTTCGGCTTGGGTGGGCGCACGTAGAAGCGAAGAGGTTCCGATGAAGCGCATCCTGTTGGTGGTTTTGGCAGCGATCGTGCTGGTCGGAGGCGCTGCCTTCGCCTTCACCCGGATCAAGCCAAGCGGCATTCCCGTGGTCCGCGCCGTCGCCGTCGCGACGCTGCCGCACGACACCGGATCGTTCACCGAAGGTCTCTTCTTCGATCACGGGGCGATGTACGAAAGCACCGGCCAGGTCGGCGAGTCCGTGATCCGCAAGGTCGATCCTGCCACCGGCAAGGTCGAGCAGGAAACCTCGCTGCCCGCCCCCTATTTCGGCGAGGGCATCGTCGCCTGGGGCGACAAGCTGTTCCAGCTGACCTGGCAGGACAAGACCGGCTTCATCTACGGCCTCGACAAGTTCGAGCCGCGCGGCACCTTCTCCTATACCGGCGAGGGCTGGAGCCTGACGCGCAACGACAAGGGCATCATCATGAGCGACGGCACGCCGGTGCTTCGCTTCCTCGATCCGAACTCGATGCAGGTCACCTCGACGCTGCGGGTGACCGCTAATGGCTGCCCGGTCGCCAATCTCAACGAGCTCGAATGGGTCGACGGGCAGATCTATGCGAACATCTGGCAGACCAACCTGATCGCCAAGATCGATCCCACGAGCGGCAAGGTCACCGGCTTCCTGGACGTGAGCGACCTGGGCCCGAAAGACCGCGGCACCGACAATGTCGCGAACGGCATCGCCTATGATGCTTCGACCAAGCGGCTGTTCATCACCGGGAAACGCTGGCCGCAGCTCTACCAGGTGAAGGAAGGCGACACGGTCGCCAAGTCGTCCGAGGCGGCGAAGCTGACCAGCTGCAGCCAGCAGTAAGCGCGCCACGGGCTTGCCCCCTCCCCCCGCCCCGCTATCACCGGCGGGCCAAGAACAAAGGGGAGGATCCATGGCCAGTCTGTTCCGTCTGAAACCCATCACCGCCGCGGAGGACCAGCCGCACGGGCATCGCCTAGCGCGCACGCTGAGCTGGTACCATCTGGTGGCGCTGGGGGTCGGCGCGATCGTCGGCACGGGCATTCTCACCCTGATCGGCGTCGGTGCGGACCGGGCGGGGCCCGCCGTGATCCTTTCCTTCGTGGTGGCGGGCGCGATATGCGCCTGCGCCGCGCTCGCCTATGCGGAGCTGGCGACGAGCATCCCCACCTCGGGCAGCGCCTATACCTACAGCTATGTGGCGCTGGGCGAGATCGTCGCCTGGGTGGTCGGCTGGAGCCTGCTCGCCGAATATACGCTGGTGGTGGCCACGGTCGCGGTCGGCTGGTCGGGCTATGCGACGCCGTTCCTGCTCGGCCTCGGCGTCCCGCCAGAACTCACCCATGGCCCGCAGATGGTCGCCGGGCAGGTAGCGCATTGGGGCGTCAACGTACCCGCGCTGTTCGTCGTCTGGCTGGTCGCCGGGCTGCTGATCCTCGGCACCCGCGAAAGCGCGACGCTCAACGCGATCCTGGTGGCGGTAAAGCTGGTCGCGCTCGCGGTATTCGTCGCGGTCGCGCTCCCCTATTTCGATGCCGCCAATTTCGATCCGTTCGCGCCGTTCGGCTTCGCCAAGCATGCCAGCGGCGGGGTGGAGCGCGGCATGATGGCCGCCGCCGCGATCATCTTCTTCGCCTTCTATGGCTTCGACGCCATCTCGACCGCTGCGGAAGAGGCCAAGAACCCCGGCCGCGACCTAGCGATCGGTATCGTCGGGTCGATGGTGGCGTGCGTCGCCATCTACATGATCGTGGCGCTCACTGCCGTGGGCGCGCTCCACTATACGCGCTTCGCTGACAGCCCCGAGCCGCTGGCGCTGATCCTGCGCGAGATCGGCCAGCCCGGCGTCGCCAAGTTCCTCGCGCTGAGCGCCATCGTCGCGCTGCCCACAGTGATCCTCGGCTTCCTGTTCGGCCAGAGCCGCATCTTCTTCGTGATGGCGCGCGACGGCCTGCTGCCGAAAAGCCTCGCCAAGGTCTCACGGCGTGGGTCGCCGGTGCGGATCACGCTGTTCACCGCGGCGATCGTCAGCATCTTCGCCGCCTTCCTCCCGATCGACGAGATCGCCGCGCTCGCCAATGCCGGCACGCTCACCGCCTTCGCCGCAGTCGGCCTGTGCTTGCTGGTGCTCCGCCGCCGCGCACCCGAGCTCGTTCGCCCGTTCCGCACCCCGGCCGCCTGGGTCGTTGGGCTCGGCGCGATTTTCGGTTGCCTCTACCTCTTCCTCAGCCTGCCGACCAAGACGCAGATTTGGTTCGGCTGCTGGAACCTCTTGGGTCTCGTCGTCTATTTCGCCTATGCCCGCCGCAACGCAGCAAAGGGTGACGCATGAGCGGTTGGACGATCGGAATCATCGGCGGTTCGGGCCTCTACGATGTCGAGGGCATCGAGGGCGGCGAATGGGTGGAGGTGGCGAGCCCCTGGGGCAAGCCCTCGGACGCCTGCTTCGTCGGCCATGTCGGGCATGTGAAGGTGGTGTTCCTGCCCCGCCACGGCCGCGGCCACCGCATCAGCCCCTCGGACCTCAACGTCCGCGCCAATATCGACGTGCTCAAGCGGCTGGGCGTGACCGACGTGCTCGCGGTGTCCTCGGTCGGCTCGCTGGCGGAGGAACGGGCACCCGGCACCTTCACCATCGCCGACCAGTTCATCGATCGTACCAAGGGCCGTCCGTCGAGCTTCTTCGGCGAAGGCATGGTCGCGCATGTCTCGATGGCCGATCCGGTCTGCCCGCGCCTCTCCGCGCTGGCAGCGGAGGCGGCGCAGGCGGCGGGTGCGACCACCCATGTCGGCGGCACCTATCTGGCGATGGAAGGCCCGCAATTCTCGACCCGCGCCGAGAGCAACCTGTATCGCAGCTGGGGCTGCGACATCATCGGCATGACCGCGATGCCCGAGGCCAAGCTCGCCCGCGAGGCGGAACTGCCCTATGCGCTGGTCGGCATGGTCACCGACTATGACTGCTGGCGCGAAGGCGAGGAAGCGGTCGACGTGGCGCAGGTGATCGCCCAGCTCTCGAACAATGCGGAGAAGGCCCGGAAGATGGTGATGCACCTGCTGCGCAACCTGCCCGAGGAGCGCACGCCCTCGCCGATCGACACGTGCCTCGACATGGCACTAATCACCGCCCCCTCGGCGCGCGATCCGCAGCTGCTGTCGAAGCTCGACGCCGTCGCCGGCCGGGTGTTCGGCTGATGGCGCGCGCGATGCTCGCAGCGGCGGCGCTGCTGTTCGCCCTGCCCGCCACGGCGCAGGAGGCCCCGGTCGATCGTTCGCAGGACCTGCGCTGGCAGAGCGCCCAGTCGCTGGCGCTGGCCAGCCGCAGCTCGGCGCAGGGCTGGCGCGTGCTCGAAGGCGGCCTGCGCTGGCGGCGGGTGAAAGGCGACGGCTCGGGCCAGCACCCGTCGGTCAGCGACATGGTGACGCTGCACTATGCCGGCACCTTCGTCGACGGCACCGAGTTCGACAGCTCGTACGGCGGCCCGCCCGCGCGCTTCCCGCTCGATCGCCTGATCCGCGCCTGGCAGATCGCCGTGCCGCTGATGGGGGTTGGCGACACGATCGAGATCGCGGTGCCCGCCGAGCTCGGCTATGGCTTCCAGGGCAAGGGGCCGATCCCCGGTGGCGCTACGTTGTTGTTCAAGATCGAGCTGCTCGGCATCGGCGGCTGAACGGCAAGGGGCTGCGAGACTCTGCGCCAGTCTCGCAGCTCAGCCGGTACAGACGGGCGCCCGCCGTCGCCGATAGCGTGCCGCCGCGCCTACCCAGCCGATCCCCGCGATCAGCATCGCCCAGGCTGCCGGTTCCGGCACCATCGCAAAGGAGCGGTGGGCGTTGAAGGCGTAATAGGCTTGGTAGATCTGCGCCGTGGAGACGGCATAGCCGGGGTTCGCCAGTACATTGACGTTGAGGTTCCAGCCGATCGCGTCGAACACCGCCAGATCGGCGGCAGTGACGACGTCGTTCACGCCATCGCACGAATAGGGGTTCATCATGCCGATGAAGCCGGTGCAGTTGCCGACGATCTTCCAATGCGAGGCCTCCCAGCCGTCGCCGTAATTTTCACCTGTCGAGAAATAGGCATTGCCGCCGAAGGCCGTGGCGCCCCCGTCGGTCGAAAAATAGGCAGGCGCGCCGAATCGCCAGTCGAGCTGGCCCGGTGCCGAATAGCGGAACAGGTCCATGCCATAAGCGACCGGAATGTTGTCGATATGATCGACCGGCCCCACCACATTGTCGAAGGTGTCGACGCCGCTGGTGAACCCCAGCGCATGGCCCATCTCATGGATCGCGGTGCCGATGAAATCATAGCTGCCGACGGTAATCCCGTCCGACGGATTGAAATCGAAAGCATAGTCGCTGGAAAAGATGATCTCCGCGTCGAGCCCGGTCACATTGTTCACCAGCGCCTTCAGATTGGCCCCGGTCAGCGCGACCGTGCTGCCGATGATGCTGCCGTTGGGTGCGATACGGCTGCCCGAAGTGGCGACCCCGTTCTTGTGGACCGGATCGTCATAGGCCGGGATCAGCACCGTCGGGGTGCCCGCGCTGCTCAGCGGCTGGAAATGGCTCGCCGCCTGTGCGTCGAGCGCGCTGTTACCGGTGAACACCAGCGCGTTCTGGTAGCTGGCGATGGTGATGCCGTCATAATAACGAAAGCCCGTCGTACCCAGATCGCCCGGATCGAGCGCCTGGAAACCCACATTGATGTGGATCGTCGCGTTGTTGGTGAGCACCGATTCCCAGTAATGCGCCGCGATCTTCAGCGCGACGTCAGCGGGAGACCCGGTGACCCCGCCCACATCGTGCAGCACGATGTGCGTCTGTGCCGCAGCCGGCGCCGCGAACGCGAGCAGCGCTGCCGCAGTGCAAGCCAGATGCCGTGCGTAATACGTGCCCATAGCCGTACTCCCGCCAGAGGCGAACGACCGGCGCGATGCGCCGCTTCGCAACCGCCCCGCTAGACCCGGGGGCCGCCCGCTGGGAAGCGTAGCTAGGTGCAAAACGGATGCGTTCGCTTCCGGGCGCCACGCAAAACGGCCTCACATCCGAAGATGCGAGGCCGTTTTGCTTTGGCTCGACAGGATCAGGCGAAACGGACCCGCTGGGTTTGATTGCGGTAGCGCATGGCAGCGCCGATTACGCCGAAGCCCAGCATCAGCATCACCCAGTTCGCAGGCTCCGGTACCGGAGCCGGCACGGCGCCGCCGGCAGCGGCCCAGGCCTGGACGACGTCCCTGGTCGTGAACTTGTAGCCGCCATTGGCGAGCACATTGACGTTCACGTTCCAGCCGATCGCATCCATCAGCGCGAGGTCGGCCGCGGTGATCACGTCGGTCTGCCCATCGCACGTATAGGAGTTCATCACGCCGACATAGGTGCCGCACGTGTTGTCCGCCTTCCAGTGCGAGGCCTGCCAGCCGTCGCCATAATATTCGCCGGTCGAGAAATAGTCCTTGCCCTGGAAGACCGTGGCGCCGCCGTCGATCGAAAAATAGGAGGGCTGGTTGAAGCTCCAGTTGAGCTGATCCGTGCCGCTGTACCGGACCATGTCGGCGGCATAGGCCCAGGTGTAATCATCCGCGCGGAATCGCGATTAGCCGGCGAAATAATCCAGCCGATCCACCCCGCTCACGAAACCCAGCGCATGGCCGATTTCGTGGATGGCAATACCGATGAAATCGGACTCGCCCGCCTTGATGCCGTTGACCGGGTTGAAGTCGAAGGCATAGTCGCTGGAGAACTGGATCGTCGCATCCACCGAGGACCCGCCCATGCCGAGCGCCTGCGCGTTGGCCGTGGTGAGGAACAGGTTGCTGCTGATCGCTTTCCCATCGGGAGCCGCGCGCGTGCCAGCGGTTGCCACACCGGTGAGATTGGTGGGGTTGCCGTAGCCGGGCACTAGTGCCGACACGCTACCTTGGCTGCTCAACGGCGAGAGGTGCGCGAGAACGCTTGCGTCGAGCGGGCTGGCGGCCTTCTTGATCAGCGCATCATAATAGCCGCTGATCGAGGAGGTGATCTGCTGGCTCGTGGTGCCGCCGAGAATGTTGGCGCCGAGATGATCGAAGCCGACGTTGAAGTGCAGCGTCACGTCGTTGGTGAGGACGCTTTCCCAATAGCTTGCCGCGATCTTGAAGCCGAGTTCTGCTGGCGAGCCTTTCACGCCGCCGACGTCGTTCAGCACGATCTTGGCGCGTGCTGCCGCCGGCTGCGTCGCAGTACATGCCAAGCCTATCGCCGCCGCTGTTGCCAGCAGCGCCTTCATCATCTTGATTTTCATCCGAACCCCCTAGTTCGCGAAATGGATCGAACTGATTCGCCGACGTTCGATCGTTAACCATTTTGGTGGAAGCAACACCCACAGGTCAAGAAAAACACCAAGGCACTATTGGAAAATGCATTATCTACCGCCCCACACCTCTATACGCGCGCTTGACTACTTACGTAAAAGTCTTTCTCATTCAGCAAATTTGCCCCGAACTGAAGAATATTTCGGTAGCCTGACGCATCTACCCCACGCGCATCGCAGACCCGCCGACCACAGCAAAACGGCCCCGCTTCCGAGGAAGCGAGGCCGCTGTACTTTCAACCGAACTGGATCAGGCGAAGCGGACTTGCCGCGAGCGGTTGCGATAGCGCATCGCGCCGCCGATCGCGCCGAAGCCGAGGATCAGCATCGTCCAGCTTTCCGGCTCCGGGACCGCACCACCGGCGGCGATCCAGGCCTGCGCGACGTCCCTGGTGCTGAACTTGTAGCCACCATTTGCCAGCACATCGACGTTCACGTTCCAGCCGATCGCGTCCATCAGGGCGAGATCCGCGGAGGTGATCGTGTCCATCTGCCCGCCGCAGGTGTACGGATTCATCACGCCGATATAGTTGCTGCAGGTGTTGTTGGCCTTCCAGTGCGAGGCCTGCCAACCGTCGCCGTTGTTCTCGCCGGTCGAGAAATAGTCCTTGCCTTGGAAGACGGTCTTGCCGCCGTCGATCGAGAAGTAGGAATCCTGGTTGAACGCCCAGTTGAGCTCGCCTTCGCCGCTGTAGCGGAAGAAGTCCGATGCATAGGCCCACCAGTAGTTGTCGGTCTTGAAGCCGGTGCCGGCTGAATAGTCGAAATCGTCCGCCCCGCTGAGGAAGCCCAACGCGTGGCCCATTTCGTGGATGGCCACGCCGATGAAATCGGCGGTGCCGGCCTTGATGCCGTCATTCGGGTTGAAGTCGAAGGCGAAGTCGCTCGAGAAGCGGATCACCGCGTCGACGTCCGCTGCCGCAGCGCCGAGCGCCTGCGCATTCGCGGTGCTGAGCGCCATGGTGTTGCTGATCGCCTTGCCGTCCGGCGTAAGGCGCGTGCCGCTGGTGGCGATGCCGTCGAGCGTCGCGGGCTTGGCATAGGCCGGCACAATCGCCGAGACGCTGCCGGTGCCGCTGAGTGGTGCGAGATGCGAGAGCACGCTCGCGTCGAGCGCCGAGGAGCCGTTGGCAGCAAGCGCGCCGTAATAGCTGCTCGTCGAGACGTTGGTGAGCAGGTTGCTGTTGGTTCCGCCGAGAATGTTGCCGCCGAGATGGGCGAAGCCGACGTCGAAGTGCAGCGTCACGTTGCTGGTGAGCACGCTCTCCCAATAGCTCGCGGCGATCTTGAAGCCGAGTTCAGCGGGCGAGCCCTTCACGCCGCCAATGTCGTTGAGCACGATCTTCGTCTGCGCCGAGGCAGGTGCCGCGGCAGTAATCGCCAGCCCGAATGCCGTGGCAGTCGCGAGCAGCGCCTTCATCTTCGTCGTCTTCATCCGAACCCCCATTTTGGTCGATGACTTCGATCGCACCGAATCCCGGTTTACCGATCGTTAACCAAAGTGATGGAGCCGACGGCATGGGGTCAAGCAGGAAATGTTACGATTTTTTGTTTTGATGAAACCTTGTGTCGCAAGATCATCACACATCTTCACATACGTGAATACTTCAGCAGCCATGACGATCACTGCCCGGCAGACCGCAAGCATAAAAAAAAACCGGCGCCCCCCTAAGGAGGACGCCGGTTTTTTGCTGTTAGCGACGGATCAGGCCGCGAGCTTGCGCAGCACGTAGTGCAGGATGCCGCCGTTGAGGAAATATTCCAGCTCGTTGACGGTGTCGATCCGGCAGCGGGTGAGGAAGGTCTCCGACGAGCCGTCGGCGCGGGTGAGCTTCACTTCCACGTCCTGGCGCGGGCGGAGGCCCGCGACGCCGGTGATGGTGAAGGTTTCCGAGCCGTCCAGCTTCAGCGTCTCGCGGGTCACGCCCTCGGCAAACTGCAGCGGCAGCACGCCCATGCCGACCAGGTTCGAGCGGTGGATACGCTCGAAGCTCTCGGTGATCACCGCGCGAACGCCGAGCAGGTTGGTGCCCTTCGCCGCCCAGTCGCGCGACGAGCCGGTGCCATATTCCTTGCCCGCGACGATGACGAGCGCGGTGCCGTCCGCCTTGTGGCGCATGGCGGCGTCGTAGATCGGCATCACTTCGCCGGCGTACTTGGTCATGCCGCCTTCGACGCCCGGCACCATCTCGTTCTTGATGCGGATGTTGGCGAAGGTGCCGCGGACCATGACTTCATCGTTGCCGCGGCGCGCGCCGTAGCTGTTGAAGTCCTTCTTGGCGACCTGGTGCTCCTGCAGGAACACGCCGGCAGGCGAGTCCGCCTTGATGCTGCCGGCGGGCGAGATGTGATCGGTGGTGATCGAATCGCCCAGGATCGCCAGCGGCTTGGCGTCGACGATGTCCTGCACCGGCGCCGGGGTCATCGACATGCCTTCGAAGTACGGCGGGTTGTGGATATAGGTCGACGAGGTCGGCCAGGCATAGGTGTCCGACACGGTCACCGAAATGCCCTGCCAGTGGCTGTCGCCCAGATAGACATTGCCGTAGCGCGAACGGAACATCTCGTCGTCGATGTTCGCGTTGATCAGGCCCTGGATCTCCTCGTTCGAGGGCCAGATGTCCCTCAGGAACACCGGCGCGCCGTCCGAACCGGTGCCGATCGGCGTCTCGTACATGTCCTCGGTCACCGTGCCCTTCAGCGCATAGGCGACGACGAGCGGCGGCGAGGCGAGGAAGTTGGCGCGGACGTCCGGCGAGACGCGGCCCTCGAAGTTGCGGTTGCCCGACAGAACCGAGGCGGCGACGATGTCGTTGCCGTTGATCGCCTGGCTGATCGGCTCGGCGAGCGGACCCGAGTTGCCGATGCAGGTGGTGCAGCCATAGCCGACCAGGTTGAAGCCGATCGCGTCGAGATCCTCGGTGAGGCCGGCCTTGTTGAGGTAATCGGTGACGACCTGCGAGCCCGGCGCGAGCGAGGTCTTCACCCACGGCTTGCGGGTCAGGCCCTTTTCGCGCGCCTTGCGGGCGACGAGGCCGGCGGCGATCAGCACCGACGGGTTCGAGGTGTTGGTGCAGCTGGTGATCGCGGCGATCACCACGTCGCCGTCGCCGATGTCATGGTCGCGACCCTCGACGCCGACGCGCGCGGGCTGCTCCTTCTTGTACACCTTGGTCAGGTCGCCGTTGAACACTTCGTCGACGCTGTCGAGGCTGACGCGGTCCTGCGGGCGCTTCGGGCCGGCGAGCGACGGACGCACCGTCGACATGTCGAGCTCGAGCGTGTCGGTGAAGATCGGCTCCACCGCATCCGCGCCGTGCCACATGCCCTGCGCCTTGGCGTAGGCCTCGACCAGCGCGACATTCTCTTCGCTGCGGCCGGTGAGGCGCATATAGTCGAGCGTCTTGTCGTCGATCGGGAAGAAGCCGCAGGTCGCGCCATATTCCGGCGCCATGTTGGCGATCGTCGCGCGATCGGCGAGCGTCATCGCGTGCAGGCCGGGGCCGTAGAACTCGACGAAACGGCCGACGACGCCCTTGGCGCGCAGCATCTGGGTGACGGTGAGCACCAGGTCGGTCGCGGTGATGCCCTCGGCCAGCTTGCCGGTGAGCTTGAAGCCGACCACTTCGGGGATCAGCATCGACACCGGCTGGCCGAGCATCGCGGCTTCCGCCTCGATGCCGCCCACGCCCCAGCCGAGCACGCCCAGGCCGTTGACCATGGTCGTGTGGCTGTCGGTGCCGACCAGTGTGTCCGGATAGGCGATCGTCGCGCCGTCCGGCGCCTGCGACGACCAGATCGACTGGGCGATATATTCCAGGTTCACCTGGTGGCAGATGCCGGTGCCCGGCGGGACCACCGAGAAGTTGTTGAGCGCCTTGGAGCCCCACTTGAGGAACTCGTAGCGCTCGGCATTGCGCTCGTACTCGAGCTTGACGTTGTCGTCGAACGCCTGGGGCGTGCCGAACTCGTCCACCATCACCGAGTGGTCGATCACGAGGTGCACCGGCACCAGCGGGTTGATCTTGGCCGCATCGCCGCCGAGCTTGGTGATCGCGTCGCGCATCGCGGCGAGATCGACCACGCAGGGCACGCCGGTGAAGTCCTGCATCAGCACGCGCGCGGGGCGATACTGGATTTCACGGCTGGGGGCCTTGGGGTTCTGCTGCCAGTCGACGATCGCCTGGGCGTCCTCCGGCGTTACGGTCACGCCGTCGTCGAAGCGGAGCATGTTCTCCAGCAGCACCTTCATCGAGAAGGGCAGGCGGCTGATGTCGCCGAGCTTCGCCGCCGCCTTGGGGAGCGAGTAGAAGCTGTAGGTCTTGCCGGAGACGGTGAGCGAGTCACGCGTGCCGAGCGTATCGTTGCCGATGGCGGTCATGAGGCGCGGGGTCCTTTCCCTAAATCTGGTCCGCCGGGCGCTCGGTGGACGCAGCCCATTATAGGCCGCGCGGGCGCACCGTCGGGGTGCTGCGAATGCGAAGATTCGCGAGGGGCCTTAGCGCGGTGCGGCGGGGAGGGAAAGGGGACGTTGGTAGGGGGATGGGTGGTGGTAGCGATAACCTTGTGCGGCGCCCACTCCCTGGGAGACCAAGGTACTGATCACTAAGGTTGGGAGCTTGACGCCTTGCATACTCAATCATGCGCTATGATGTGCAGCGATGAACGACATTGCACACCGAGTACGAACCCTTGGTTTGGGCTTCAACGACAGGATAGAATCCTGGCGCATTGACTTCGCGCTGGAGTACATAGACTTCGACGAGCTGCCGCTCGCCTTCGAGACGCTTTACACGTACATATATGAGCATGGCGGAACGATTACTTCCGCCGAGTATCGAGAATTGCACGAGCTTGCCCAGCTTTTGAACACCCCATTCAGTCCGCAGACGCGAAGCGCGCTCATTGCCATGACATGTGATGGCAATGGATAGCGATGCACCATGCATGATTCAGAATACACGATCTCGCAATGTCCAGTTAGAGTAAAACGATGGATAATCACCATAGTACAGTTATAGACAGCATATTTTTTGATGTTATAGATTACACCTACACGGATGACGTTAGAAATGTTGTGGTGCTTGCAAACGATAACGTCATCCACATTTACAGTGATTATGTTAGAAACTTCAATGGTTTGGATTTTTGGATCACCCCCTCAGAGGCTGTGCGGGAGTTATTCGGCGAATACCACCAATCTGTATACGGTAGGTTCTTTGGATTGTTATTGACGGCAATGCATAAGCACGCAAGTCCTACACCGATCCGGAACATCTGCCTGGGCGATGTTGCTCGTGCGTATGAGGGACTCAAGAGCCGAGACGGCGAGCTGGCGGATCAGATTGCATCCGGCACCTACTTCCTCAGCCGAGGCAGCTCGTAGGTCCAATCACCAACAGCAGCGGCTTCCACAAAGCTGGCGTTAGAGCATCTGTGCACGATCAAGCCCTGGCACCCTCCCCCATTGCCGTTTCCCGCCCCGCTGCTAGCGTCGACGCCATGACCGAAGGCATGACCTATGGGCGCTATCTCGCCCTCGACCAGCTGCTCGCCGCCCAGCATCCGCTTTCGGACCGGCATGACGAGCTGCTGTTCATCATCATCCACCAGACCAAGGAGCTGTGGCTAAAGCAGATCCTCGCCGAGCTGCACCTCGCCAAGGGGCTGGTCCGCGACGGCAAGCTGATCGAGGCGTATAAGGGCCTGGCGCGGGTGAGCCGGATCCAGGCGGTGATGACGATGAGCTGGGACGTGCTCGCGACGATGACGCCCAGCGACTATACCCGCTTTCGCTCGGTGCTCGGCGGCAGCTCGGGCTTCCAGTCGGACCAGTTCCGCGCGGTCGAGACGATGCTCGGCCTGCGCGGCGGCGGGGTGCCGGGGCCGCTGACCGACGAAGCCGCCGCGCTGCCCAGCCTGTGGGACGATGCCAACGCCGCGCTCGCCGCCGCCGGCTTCGCGCTGCCCGATGCCGTGCTGCACCGCGACTGGCCGACGCCCTATCAGCCGAACGACGAGGTGCGCGCCGCCTGGGGTCAAGTCTATCGCGACACCAATCGCTACTGGGACCTGTACCAGCTCGCCGAGAAGCTGGTCGATATCGACGACGCGATGGCGACGTGGCGGCATAAGCATGTGCTCACCGTCAGCCGGGTGATCGGCGGCAAGATGGGAACCGGCGGCACGCCGGGGGTATCCTATCTCGAATCGACGCTCGCCAAGCGCGCCTTCCCCGAACTCTGGTCGCTCAGGACCGACCTGTGAGCAGCTTCAAACACCTGTTCCAGCGCGCGTTGGCCGCAGCACCCGACCGGCTGCACTTCGCCGCGCACAGCCATCATCTCTGGCCCGATGCCTCCTGGCTCGGCCAGCAGGCGGCGTGGGACGATGCCGCCCGCCTCGCCGACCGCAAATGGGGCCGGGTGATGGATGAGATCTGGCCCGCCGCGCAGGCGCATGTCGCCGCCGAGCTGCAGCTGCCCGACCCGTCGACGGTGGTGTTCGCGTCGAACACCCACGAGCTGCTGCTGCGGATCGTCTCGGCGATGGCACCGCGCCGGCCGCTGCGCATCCTCGCCACCGACGGCGAGTTCCACAGCTTCCGCCGCCAGTCGCTGCGCTGGGAAGAGGCGGGCACGGCGGTGGTCACGCGGGTACCGATGGGCGAAATTGTCGCCACCGCACAGCGCGGCGGCTTCGACCTGATCGTGGCCAGCCATGTCCAGTTCGGTACGGGCCACATCTTCGACGGGGTTGCCGATCTCGCCGCGCTGGCCCGGCCCGAGGGGCCGTGGGTGCTGATCGACGGCTATCACGGCTTCATGGGCGTAGAGACCGACCTGTCGGCGGTGGCGGACCGGGTGTTCTACGTCGCGGGCGGCTACAAATACGCGATGGCGGGCGAAGGCGTCGGCTTCCTCCACGCGCCACCGGGCTTCGGGCCGCGGCCGGAGATCACCGGCTGGTATGCCGAGTTCGAGGACCTCGCGCTGCCGCCGGGCCAGATCGGCTATGCGCCCGACGCCCGACGCTTCCTCGGCGCGACGTTCGATCCGTCGGGGCTCTACCGCTTCGTCGCGGTGCGCGAGATGCTGGCGCGCGAGGGACTGACGACGGCGGCGATCAACGCCCATGTCGCGCCGCTGCGGGCGCAGTTGCTGGCGGACTTTCCGCTCGACGCCGAGCGGATCAACCCCGCCGCGCCGGATGCATCCCAGGCCCGCTTCGTCGCCTTGCGCAGCCCGAACGCGGCGGACTGGCAGAAGGCGCTGCTGGAGGACGAGATCGTCACCGATGTCCGCGGCGACGTGCTGCGGATCGGGCTGGGCCTCTATCAGGATGCCCGAGACGTGGCGCGGCTGCGCGAGGCGCTCGCCGCGCTTTAGTCGGCCTGACGGCAACACCCAACCCGCCGTCATCCCGGCGAAAGCCGGGATTCATTGGGGTCTCCGTTCCGGCTCTTGCTGCTAGCGAGAGGCGACTGGATCCCGGCTTTCGCCGGGATGACGGAAAGGATGGGTTCGTGTTTGCGGTTCAGGCGGCGGCGACGGGCGCCAGGCCGAGGCGGCGGATCTCGATCGCGGGGCAGCGGTCCATCACCACCTTGAGCCCGGCTGCCTCGGCGCGCGCCGCGGCGTCATGGTCGATCACGTCGAGCTGCATCCATATCGACTTGGCACCGGCGGCGATCGCCGCGTCCACCACCTCGCCGGCATGTTCGGACTTGCGGAAGATGTCGACCATATCGATCGGCACGCCGATCTGGCTCAATTCGCGAAAGACGAACTCGCCATGGATATGCTCGCCGGTAATCTGCGGGTTGACCGGGATCACGCGATAGCCGTGGCGCTGGAGCAGCACCATCACGCCATTGCTGGGTCTATTCGGACGATCGGACGCGCCGACCATCGCGATGGTGCGCGTTTCCTCGAGCAGGGTGCGGATGTCTTCGTCACGCGTCAGCGGCATGCATCACCTCTTTAGCCATTCATAGACCGAATCGGCGAGCGTTACAAAGGATCCGGAAGACTCCGTATCGCCGGCGGCGGGGGGCGTGCCTGCATCCGAAGCGGAGCGGATTTCCATCGCCAGCGGGATGCGGGCGAGGAACCGGATGCCGAGCGCGCCGGCCGCCTTCTCCGCGCCGCCGCTGCCGAACGGATCGGAGACGCCGCCGCAATGCGGGCAGCAATAGCCGGCCATGTTCTCGACCAGCCCGACGATCGGCACCCCGGCCTTGTTGAAAAGGTCGATGGCGCGGGTGGCGTCGATCAGCGCGAGGTCCTGCGGGGTGGAGACGATCACCGCGCCCGCCGGCTTGTGCTTCTGGATCATCGTCAGCTGCACGTCGCCGGTGCCGGGCGGCAGGTCGAGCACGAGCAGCTCGGTATCGCCCCAGTCGGCATCGACCATCTGGCCCAGCGCGCCGCCCGCCATCGGCCCGCGCCACGCGATCGCCTGCCCCTCGGCGACGAGCCCGCCCATCGACAGCATCTTGAGCTCGAACGGGGTTTCGATCGGCAGCAATACTTTGTCACGCGCCTGCGGTTTCACGCCCTCGACGCCCAGCAACTTGGGCTGGGAGGGGCCGTAGATATCGGCATCGACCAGCCCGACCTTGAGCCCGCGCCGGGCCAGCGCGATGGCGAGATTGGCCGCGACGGTCGACTTGCCCACCCCGCCCTTGCCGCTGGCGACGGCGAGGATGCGGCGGGTGCGGCGCTCGCTGGTGAGGAGAATGCGCACCGCGGCGACCCCCGGCAGCGCGGCGGCGGCGCTGCGCACCTCGGCTTCGAGCGCGTCGCGGGTCTCGGGCGCAAGGCCGGTCACGTCGAGCACGACATTGGCGCGGCCGCCTTCGAGGCGCACCGTGGCGCGGCCGGCGGAAACGGGGGCGAGGGCGGCGGAAAGGTCCTGCGGGTCAGTCATGCCGCGGCACATAGGTACACAATCGTCCGACGCCACTGTAAATCCGCGTCGCCCTGCTTATAAAGGTCGGCATGGTGAATAGTTCTGGCCGTGACGCGCTGTCCGGCACCTTCCACAACGAGCCGCCGAAAAGCCCCTGGGGCGGCGGCCCGGACAAGGATGACGGCAATGGCGGGGGCCCGCGCAACCCGTGGTCCGTCCCGCCCGAGGGCCGGCGTACCCGCGCCGGATCGCCCAGCGCGCTCGACGAGCTGTGGCGGCGGGCCCGGAGCGGCGGTGGCGGCGGCGGGCTGCCCGGCGTGCCCACCGGCGCGCGGCTCTGGCTGCTGATCCTCGCCGGCCTGCTGGCGGTGTGGGTGCTCTACACCTCGATCCACCCGATCGGGCCGCGCGAGAAGGGCGTGGTCACTTTCCTCGGCCGCTATTCGGGCACGCTCGATCCGGGCATTCAGTTCACCCTGCCCGCCCCCTTCCAGCTGGTCGACGTCGTCGATGTCGGCAACATCCGCACCGAGAATTTTCCGAACAGCGGCGAGAATCTGATGCTGACCGGCGACCAGAACATCGTCGATCTCGCCTATTCGGTCCGCTGGGACGTGCGCAGCGCCTCGGCCTATGTGTTCCAGATCGCCGATCCGCGCGAGACGGTGCGCGCCACGGCGGAAAGCGCGATGCGCGCGGTGATCGCCAACACCACGCTCAACGAGGCGATCGGCGAGGGCCGCTCGAAGATCGAGGCCGAGGCGCAGGTCGCGATGCAGAAGATCCTCGACGAATATGGCGCGGGCATCCGCATCCAGGGCGTCGCAATCCAGAAGGCCGCCGCGCCGGCGCAGGTCGACGACGACTTCAAGGCCGTCACCGCCGCGCAGCAGGAAGCCGAATCGAACCGCAACAACGCCAATGCCTATGCCCAGCGCGTGATCGCCGCATCGCAGGGCGAGGCTGCCGAGTTCGACAAGATCTACGAACAGTACAAGCTGGCCCCCGAAGTGACCAAGCGCCGGCTCTATTACGAAACCATGGAGGCCGTGCTGGCCAACACCAACAAGACGATCGTCGAGGCACCGGGCGTGAACAGCTATCTGCCGCTGCCGGCACTCCGCCGGGGCAATGCGCCCGCCGATGCGCAGGACAAGGGAGCCGCCAAGTGATGGCGTGGGCCCGCAATCCGATCGCGCTCGTCGTCGCGGTGATCGTGGTGCTGATCGTGCTGATGAGCACCGTGGCGATCGTGCCGGAGACCAAGCAGGTCGTCGTGCTGCGGCTGGAAAAGCCGTACCGCACGGTCAACGCCTACAAGGATGGTGAGGGCTTCGGCCGCACCAATGCCGGCCCGGTGTTCCGCATCCCGTTCGTCGACCGCCTTGTGTGGGTGGACAAACGGATCCTGGACGTCGACCTGCCCGACGAGCCCGTACTGTCGACCGACCAGCTGCGGCTCGAGATCGACGCCTATGCCCGCTACCGCGTCACCGATCCGCTGCGGATGGTGGTTACGGTGGGCACCGAGGACCGGCTGCGCGAGCAGCTCCAGCCGCTGCTGCGCTCGTCGCTCCGCAACGAGCTGGGCAAGCGCCGCTCGAGCACGCTGCTCAGCCCCGAGCGCGGCCAGGTGATGGATAACGTCCAGGCCTCGCTCCAGCGGCTGGCCAGCCAGTACGGCGTGCAGATCGTCGACGTGCGGATCAAGCAGACCGAGCTGCCCTCGGGCTCGCCGCTGACCAGTGCGCTGACCCGCATGGCCACCGCCCGCCGCCAGGAGGCGGAGACGATCAAGGCGCAAGGGTTGAAGGACGCGCAGATCATCCGCGCCAACGCCCAGGCGCAGGCGGCGCAGATCTATGCGGCGGCGTTCAACAAGGATCCGAAATTCTACGACTTCTACCGTGCGATGCAGTCGTACCGGACCACCTTCCTGAGCCCCGATGCGAAGGGCGAGAGCCAGATCATCCTGTCGCCGAACAACGAATATCTGCGCGAGTTCACCGGGCAACGATGAGTCTGTCCGCTCGTTCATATTCAAATCAGGTTCAGCCGCGCTGGGTAGAAGCGCGTTTTGAGACGAACACCATTCCTTTCGAGAGGAAATGACCCCGTGCGTTACGCCTACGCCTTGACTACTGCGATCCTGCTGGGTGGCGCCGCCACCGCGCTTTCGCTCAACCAGCCGGCCGGCGCGCAGACCGCGCAGAATGAGCCGGGCACCATCCAGGCGATGGCCCCCAAGGCCGGCGCGCCGATGAGCTTCGCCGATCTCGTTGCCCGCCTCCAGCCCGCCGTCGTCAACATCTCGACCACGCAGCGCGTGAAGGTGAACGCCAATCCGTTCGCCGGCACGCCGTTCGAGATGTTCGGCCAGGGCCAGGGCCAGCCGGTGACCCGTGAGGCGCAGTCGCTGGGTTCGGGCTTCGTGATCTCGGCCGACGGCTATGTCGTCACCAACAACCACGTCATCTCGGCCGGCGCGCAGGGCGCGGTGGTCGAGTCGATCACCGTCACGCTGGCCGACGGCCGCGACTTCAAGGCCAAGCTGATCGGCCATGACGCGCAGTCGGATCTCGCGGTGCTCAAGATCGACGGGACCGCGCTGCCCTTCGTCAAGTTCGGCGATTCGGCGCGCGCTCGCGTCGGCGACTGGATCCTGGCGATCGGCAATCCGTTCGGCCTGGGCGGCACCGTCACCGCCGGCATCATCTCGGCGACGCACCGCGTCACCGGCACCGGCGCCTATGACCGCTTCATCCAGACCGATGCCTCGATCAATCGCGGCAATTCGGGCGGCCCGATGTTCGACCTGAACGGCAACGTGATCGGCATCAACTCGCAGATCCTCTCGCCCACCGGCGGCAATGTCGGCATCGGCTTCGCGATCCCGGCGGAGGAAGCCAAGCCGATCATCGACAAGCTGATGAAGGGCCAGACGATCACGCGCGGCTATCTCGGGATCGCGATGCAGGACCTGACCAAGGACCTGGCGGCCGGCTTCGGCCTGCCCTCGGACCGCGGCACGCTGGTCGCGCGCGTCGAGCCCGGCCAGCCGGCCGAGAAGGCGGGGATCAAGCAGGGCGACGTGATCGTCAAGGTCAACGGCAAGGACGTGACCCCCGATCAGACGCTGTCCTACATCGTCAGCAACGTCACGCCGGGCACCCGCATCCCCGTGGAACTGCTCCGCGACGGCAAGCGCCAGACCGTCAACGTGACGGTCGGCACGCGCCCGCCGGAAGAGCAGCTCGCCCAGTTCGACCCGAACGACCAGGACGGCGCGCAGGGCGATGACGGCGACGACGGCAGCAGCGCCGCCACCGCCCCCACGGCGCTGCTCGGCATCGGCGTGACGCCGCTGACCCCGCAGATCGCGCGTTCGATCGGCGTCGACCCCTCGATCGGCGGCGTGGTGATCCTCGGCGTCAACCCGAGCAGCGACGCGGCCGGCAAGGGCCTGCAGCGCGGCGACGTGATCGTCTCGATCAACCAGCAGCCGGTCCGCACCCCCGCCGACCTGACCAAGGCCGCCGCCGCCGCCAAGGCAGCGGGCCGCAAGCAGGTCGTGCTCTACGTCCAGCGCAAGAACATCGGCAACTACATCCCGGTCGGTCTCGCCGGGAACTGATCCGCCGCAAAACGGCTGACCAAGGCCCGTTTCTTCCCTATGCCTGCTCCCCCATAAAGGAGCAGGAAATGGCGGAAGAGACGGGCCTTTTCGTTGGTGCAGCCGGGGACGCGCGGATCGAGCTGAACCTGCGCCGGGCCAATCGCCACGGGCTGATCGCGGGCGCGACCGGCACCGGCAAGACGGTGACGCTGCAGGGGCTGGCCGAGGGGTTCTCCGCCGCCGGGGTGCCGGTGTTCGTCGCCGACGTGAAGGGCGATCTGGGCGGGCTCGGCATGGCCGGATCGCCGCTCGCCAAGCCGCATGCCGCCTTCGCCGCGCGCGCGCAGGCGATCGGCGATAGCGACTGGAAGTACCAGGCGATGCCGGTGCAGCTGTGGGACCTGTTCGGCGAGCAGGGCCATCCCATCCGTGCCGCCGTCTCCGAAATGGGGCCGCTGCTGCTCGCCCGGCTGATGGACCTCAACGAAGTGCAGGAAGGCGTGCTGACCATCGCCTTCCATGTCGCCGATGCCGACGGCCTGCTGCTGCTCGACCTTGACGATTTGCAGGCGATGCTCGCCCATTGCGCCGAGCGGGCCGACGAACTCTCGACCACCTACGGCAATGTCTCGAAGCAGAGCGTCGGCGCGATCCAGCGCCAGCTGCTCCAGCTGCGCTCCCAGGGCGGCAGCCATTTCTTCGGCGAGCCGGCGCTGAGCATGCAGGATTTCCTGGCGCACGACGATGGCGGTCGCGGCGTGATCAACATCCTCGCCGCCGACAAGCTGATGGCGAGCCCGCGGCTTTATGCCAGCTTCCTGCTCTGGCTGCTCTCCGAGCTGTTTGAGACGCTTCCCGAGATCGGCGATCCCGACAAGCCGGTGCTCGTCTTCTTCTTCGACGAGGCCCACCTGCTGTTCGACGATGCGCCCAAGGCGCTGCTCGAGAAGATCGAGCAGGTCGTGCGGCTGATCCGGTCGAAGGGCGTCGGCGTCTATTTCGTCACGCAGAACCCGATCGACATCCCCGAGGACGTCGCCGCGCAGCTCGGCAACCGCGTCCAGCACGCGCTGCGCGCCTTCACCCCGCGCGACCAGAAGGCCATCCGCGCCGCCGCCGAGACCTTCCGGGCGAGCCCCGGCCTCGACGTGGCGACCGCGATCACCGAGCTGGCGGTTGGCGAGGCGCTGGTCTCGCTGCTCCAGGCCGATGGATCGCCCGCGCCGGTGACGCGCACGCTGATCCGACCACCGGCCTCGCGGGTAGGGCCGCTGGCGGCGGACGAGCGCAAGATTCTGGTGGAAACCGACGCGGTCGGCGCCAAGTACGACACCGCCATCGACCGCGAATCCGCCGAGGAATTGCTCGGCGCCAAGCGCGCCGAGGCCAGCGCCGCCGCCGCCGAAGCTCAGGCGCGGGACGCTGCGGAAAAGGCCGCCGCGGCGCAGGCCAAGGAAGACGCGCGTCGCGCCAAGGAAGAGGAACGCGCCCGCATCGCAGCCGAGCGCGAGGCGGCAAACAACCCGCTCAACCGCGCGATCCGCTCCGCCACCCGCTCGGCCTCGTCGGCAGCGGGGCGCGCGGTGGCCAACGAAGTCAGCAAGGCGGTGTTCGGCAGCAAGGGCGGTGGCGGCGTGCTGGGGCAGGTGGTGCGCGGCGTGCTGGGCGGGCTGTTCCGCGGCTGATCGCCGCGCGTCGACACAATAGGCGGGGCCTAGCTTGCAGCTTTAGCATCATGAAATAGCTGCAGGAAATTCACTGGCTTTGACGCGGCGTTAAGCTCCTGTTGCCAGCCTGGGCTGGGGCAAGGGGGGATCGTCGTGATGCGCAGGATATTGTGGCGAAGCGTCGCCATATCCTTTTTGTGCTGCGTTCTAGCCGTCGAAGCGACTGGGCTTTCGGTGACGGAGGGCTCGATCGATCGCGTCGTTCTGGCGTGCCTGCTGCTCATTGCCGGGCTGCTGGCAGACCCTGGGCTATGCCCCCGCATCGCTTGGCTGGTCGAGGCACTGGCCGCGATGGCCTTGCTTCTCGTGATTGGCATGGTGGGCGCCGTTTCCAGCTATCTTGTGCTCTGGCATGCCGGCCCGCTCACCGACCCCCTGCTGGATAGCGCGGATCATTTGCTAGGCTTCGACTGGCTGTATATCCGCAACACGACCACCGCCGGCCCTTGGCTGCTGCTTGTGCTCGAGCGCGCCTACTACGCATGCTTCTGGCTTCCCTCCGCCATCATCCTCTTGCTCTGCGCGTCCGGTCGCACCGCGCGAATGCATCGCCTCCTCGCCGCGTTCGGCGTGGCAATTCTGCTTGGCCTGCCAGTCTTCTTCCTCATGCCGGCCGCGGCTGCTTTCGACTTCTACGGCTACGCACCGGTGCCGGCCAATGCGCGGCATTACGGCATGGTGATCAGCGCCCTGCAGGCGCACGAGATGCACGCTATCGATCTCACAGACCTCGGTGGGATCATCAGCTTTCCGAGCTTTCACGCCAGCATGGCCGTGCTCTTCGCATGGGCGCTTTGGCCGTTCCGCCTGCTGCGCATCGTGTCGCTGCCGCTGAACCTCCTGATGTGGTTCGCCGCGATTCCCATTGGCGGCCATTATGTGGTGGATGTGCTCGGCGGGACCCTCGTCGCCGTCGCCGCACTTCGGCTTACCGACCGCTCCCCGCACATATTCCGGGTTCGGCCCGGCCTGTTCGCGGCGGTTCGCCTCCACGCCCCATCGTAAACGGCCTGTCCAAACCGGACACGGGGTGGCACGATGGGTTTTTGCTGGCTCGGCATAGCCGGGCTGCCACTCTGGAGCCCCTAGCGCATGGCAACTGCCCCCGCCCGCGCGCCGCTTGAACTCACGCTGCGCGGCGTGCTGCTCGGCGGCGCGATCACGCTGCTGTTCACTGCCGCCAATGTCTATCTCGGCCTGAAGATCGGCCTGACCTTCGCCACCTCGATCCCCGCCGCGGTGATCTCGATGGCGATCCTGCGCTTCTTCCCCGGCTCGACGATCCTCGAGAACAACATCGTCCAGACCGTCGCCAGCGCGGCGGGGACGCTGGCCGCGATCATCTTCGTGCTGCCGGGCCTGGTGATGATCGGCTGGTGGAACGGCTTCCCCTATGTCGAGACCGCCGCGATCACGATGTTCGGCGGCATCCTCGGCGTGATGTTCTCGGTGCCGCTTCGGCGCGCGCTGGTGGTCGATTCCCCCGACCTCCCCTACCCCGAGGGCCGCGCCGCCGCCGAAGTGCTGCAGGTCGGCGCCGGCAGCCGCGAGGGCGCCGAGGAGAGCGCGCGCGGGCTGAAGGTGATCGTGGTCAACGCGGTGGCCGCGGCGGGCTTCGCGCTGGTCACAAGGATGAAGCTGGCAGCCGAGGAAGGCGCGGTGTTCTTCAAGGCGGGCGCGGGCTCGACCGGTATCATCGGCGGGCTCCAGTTCGCGCTGATCGGCGCAGGGCACCTGATCGGCCTCACGGTCGGCATCGCCATCCTGGTCGGCGTCGCGATCGGCTGGTGGATCGCGCTGCCGATCCTGAGCGCCGGCATGCCCGGCACGGCCGAGGCGGTGGCGAACACCGCGTTCCGCAGCGACGTGCGCTTCCTCGGCGCAGGCACGATCGGCATGGCGGCGATCTGGACGCTGCTCAAGATCATCGGCCCGGTAATCGGCGGCATCCGCTCCTCGCTCGCCGCCTCGGCCGCCGCGCGGAGCGGCGCAGACGTGCCGATCGGCGAGCGCGACCTGCCGATCGGCATCGTCGCAGTGGTGACGCTGGGCATGCTGCTGCCGATCGGCTGGCTGTTGTGGAGCGTGCTCGCGGCCGGGCCGCTTTCCGCCTCGGCGGGGCTGCTGGTGGCGGGATCGCTGGTGTTCGTGCTGGTCGTCGGGCTCGTGATCGCCTCGGTGTGCGGCTATATGGCGGGCCTGATCGGCGCGTCGAACAGCCCGGTCTCGGGGATCGGCATCCTCTCAGTGGTCGCCGCCGCGCTGATGCTCGTTGGGCTGTACGGCCGCAATCTCGATCCCGGCACGACCCAGGCGCTGATCGCCTATGCGCTGATCGTCACCGGCATCGTGTTCGGCGTGGCGACCATCTCCAACGACAATCTCCAAGACCTCAAGACCGGCCAGCTGGTCGGCGCGACGCCGTGGAAGCAGCAGGTGGCGCTGATCTTCGGCGTGATCTTCGGCAGCCTCGTCATCCCGCCGGTGCTGAGCGTTCTCAACGCCTCGTTCGGCTTTGCCGGCGTGGCAGGTGCCAGCGCCGACGCGCTGCCCGCCCCGCAGGCGGCGCTGATCTCGTCGCTCGCCAAGGGCGTGCTGGGCGGCGATCTGCGCTGGGACCTGATCGGCGTGGGTGCGCTGATCGGCGCCGGCGTGATCCTGGTCGACGAGGTGCTGGCGCGCACCACCAAGCTGCGACTGCCACCACTGGCGGTGGGCCTCGGCATCTATCTGCCGATGGGCGTGACGCTGACCGTGGTGATCGGCGCGGTGATCGGCTGGTTCTACGACCGCGCCGCCGAACGGGCCCGGGACCCCGAGTTTGTCAAGCGGATGGGCGTGCTGATGGCGACCGGCATGATCGTCGGCGACAGCCTGTTCGGGGTGCTCTACGCAGGCATCGTGTACGAGACGGGCAGCGAGTCTCCGTTGGCGCTGGTCGGGCCCGGGTTCGCGGGCGTGGCGCTGGCGGGCGGCACGGCGCTGTTCCTGGCGATTACCGCCGGGCTGTATCTCTACACGAGGCGGCAGGCGCGCTAGCCATCTCTTCCCCCCTCCCGCTTGCGGGAGGGGGATTTAGAAGAAGGGGGATCAGCTCGCGAGCAGTTCGCCCAGCTTACCAGCCTGGATCGCCGCATACGCAGCGGCGAGCGCCTCGCGATACCGCGCATCCTCGGCCACGCGCGCCGGAAAGACCTGCCGCAGCGCCAGCACCGCCTCTACCGGCGCCGCATCGGTTGCGGCCGCGGCGAGCACCTCCGCCAGTGGATCGGTGATCGTCTCGCCTGCCTTGGCCTTGTTGCCCAGGAAAGCGATCCAAGCGGCGACCGGCACTACGAGCCGCTCGACCGGACGCCCGGCGTCCAGCGCCGCCGCCGTCGTGTCGAGCAACCGGTACGGCAGCTTCTGCGAGCCATCCCAGGCGATCTGCGCCAGCAGATGCCGGATCGCCGGGTTTCGGAAGCGATCGAGCACCGCATCGACATAGCCGGGCACGTCCAGCCCATCGACCGGCCCCAGCGATGCCGCGATGTCCTGATGCGCCAGCCGCGTGACGAAGCCGCCGAGCGCCGCGTCCGACATCGCCTCGAACACCGTCTCGTGCCCGAGGAGCAGGCCGATATAGGCCAGGCTCGAATGGCTGCCGTTGAGGATGCGCAGCTTGGCCTGTTCATAGCCGCGCACGTCGCTGGTCAGCGTCACGCCTGCGGCGGCGAGGTCCGGCCCGTCGGCCATGTCGAAGCGCTGCAGCACCCATTGGGTAAAGGATTCGCGCTGCACCGCCGCCTTGTCCTCGACGCCGAGATCGCCCGCCACCGTGGCGAGGAAGGCCGCGTCGCTGGCCGGGGTGATCGAGTCGACCATCGAATCCGGAAACGCCACCTCCGCCGCGATCCAGTCGGCGAGGTCTGCATCCCATGCGCGCGCCAGCGCCACGCAGGCGGCGCGGAGCTTGCCGCCATTGCCGGTCATGTTGTCGCAGCAGAGCATCGCGAAGGGCGCCACGCCCGCCGCACGGCGATCGGCGAGGCCGGTGACGATCCAGCCGATCACGCTGGCCGGCTCTTCCGGACGCGCGCGATCATGGACGATGTCGGGGTGGTTCATGTCGAGCGTGCCGTCGCCGCCCAGACAATAGCCCTTTTCGGTCACCGTGCTGGTCGCGATCCGCACCTCGGGGCTGGCGAGCAGCGCGCGCAGGCGGGCGCCTTCGCCCGGGCCGATCGCATCCGAATGCGCGGCGATGATGCGGGTCGAGGGCTCGCGGTCGATCACCGCCAGCGTGTAGAGTCCGTCTTGCGCCTTGAGCGCGTCCGTCGTCGTGCCGCTCCGTAGCGACACCGCGGCGATGCCCCAGCGCGGATCGCTGTCGAGCACCTTATCGATGAACGCCGCCTGGTGGGCGCGGTGGAAGGCGCCGGGACCGAAATGGACGATCCCGGTGCGGATCGCGGCCAGGTCGTGGCCGGGGCGGAGGATGCCGGCAGGAAGCCCGGCGAGCGTCGCGCGCGAAAGCGTGGTCATATGGTCAGGCCAATCAGACCCGGCCGGTAAAGTCAATCGCGCGCCGGATTCCGCAGGCCCGGCGGCAGCAGCGGCGCCTCGAAATTGGCGCGCTTGTCGCGCATGCCCCGGGGCAGGAAGAAGCGCACCTGCCGGTTGGGAAAATCGATCTCGACCCGACGGAAACTGCGCATCGCATCCATGCCGAGCATGATTGCCGGCCGCTTGGTAAGCCCGAACCGCTTGAACGGCTCGGCCTCGGCAAAGGCGACCGGCAGCGCATCGAACGCGACGTTGCTCACCCGCATGTCGGGCACATGGCCATATTGCGCCAGCGTCTTGCCGCCATCGACGCTGGTCAGCTCGATCGTCTGCAGCACGCCGAGGCTCTTGCCGACCTTCCGGCGGAGTGCCTCGTTGCCCATTGTCACCTGCGAGCCGGTATCGAGCACCACCTGCACCCGGGCGTTGCCATAATAGGCATCGGTGACGATCAGCTGGCCGAACTGGTCCTTGGCGGAGACGATGATCTCGTCCGGATCATGCTTCTCGTTCCGCTTGCGCTTGACGCTGGGGCGCACCGCCATGGTCGCGGTGTCGAAGTCGATCGTCACCTCATGATCGCGCAACGTGTCGATGCCGAGCAGCCCCGCCGCACCGATATTGGCGGCATCGAACGCAGGCGCGACGATATGGTGCGCGGTGCCGATCGATTCGATCTTGAGATCGGGCACGATGACCGTGGTGGCTAGGCTGCGGCCGGTCATTGAGGTAACGTGTACCGAAGCCCCCGCCGTGAGTCCCAGCCGCGCCGCCAGCTCGTGCGACACCACCGTGCGCTCGGCACCGGTATCGATGATGAAGTTGTAGGGCCCCTGCTGGGTGATCGCGACCGGCACGGTGAGGCGCGCATTGGTCTCGCCGAGCGCGAGCTGGATCGCGTCGGGCTGGCCGGCGGCGGGGGCGGTCTCCGGGTCCGTCCGGACGGCGACAGGCCCGCTTGCCAGCAAGCCGAGCGGCAGGGCCCAAAGGACCAGCGAGGACGAGACTCCGAACATATAGGGAAAATACGCCTGTTCATGTTGCGCAGCAATCCCGCAAAAGAACGGGGTCAGTCGAGCCGCATCGCCTCGGCAGCAATGGCTTCCGCCTCTTCGAGCAGCGCATCTTCGGTGGTGCCCTGCGCCACCGACTCGCGACCGATCATGATCAGCACCGGGACTGCCATCGGGCTGACCCGCTCCAGATCGACATGGAGCATCCGCGCGCCCGCTTCGTCGAGCAGCCGGGCCAGACGGCCGACATCGGTCATCTTGGCGCGCGCATCTTCCCAGGCGGCGCGGAGCAGCAGGTGATCGGGCTCGTACTTGCGCAGCACGTCGTAGATCAGGTCAGTGGAGAAGGTGACCTGCCGCCCGGTCTTCTTCTTGCCGGGATGCTGGCGCTCGACTAGCCCGCCGATGATCGCCACTTCGCGGAAGGCGCGCTTGAGCAAGGCGGAGCCCTGCACCCAGTCGACGAACTCGTGCTCCAGGATGTCGGGCGAGAAGAGCGGACGCGGATCGAGAATCTTCTCCAGCCCGTACACCGCTAGCGCATAGTCGTTGGCGACGAAGCCCAGCGGCTTGAGCCCCATCGCCTCCATCCGCCGCGTGACCAGCATGCCGAGCGACTGGTGCGCGTTCCAGCCCTCGAAGCTGTAGATGACGAGGTGGTGCCGGCCTTCGTGTGGGAAGGTCTCGACCAGCAGCTGGCCCGGCGCCGGGAGCGTCGAACGACGGTCCTGCGTCTCCAGCCATTCGCGAACATCGCTGGGGAAGCGCGCCCATTGGCTGCGATCGAACAGGAAGGTGCGCACCCGGTCGGCGAGGTTGGCGGTGATCGCCAGCCGCGCGCCCATATAGCTCGGCACCCGCGCCTGCTTGGCGGTGGCGCGGACGATCAGATCGGTCGCCTCCACCCGCTCCACTTCCAGCGCGAGGCCGCCGAAGAAGAAGGTGTCGCCGGGGGAGAGCGAGGCCGCGAACCCCTCCTCCACCTTGCCCAGCCGCTTGCCGTTCTTGAACCGCACCTCCAGCATCGGCGATTCGACGATGATGCCGGCGTTCAGCCGATGCTGCGCAATAAAATTGGGCTGGGTGACCCGCCAGACCCCATCCTTGCCCTGGGTCAGCCGCTTGAACTTGTCATAGGCTCGCAAGGAGTAGCCGCCATCGGCGATGAAATTCAGGACGCGATCGAAGACCTCCTCGGTCAGCGCCGAATAGGGCAATGCTGCACGCACTTCCCGCAGCATGTCGGCCGCCTGGAAGGGTGCCGCGCAGGCACAGCCCATGACATGCTGGGCGAGCACGTCGAGCGCGCCGGGGCGGAAGATGTCGGGATCCAGCTCGCCCGCCTCGACCGCATCGAGTGCCGCGCGCGCCTCCAGATATTCGAAGCGGTTGCCGGGGATCAGCACCGCCTCGCTCGCCTCGTCGAGCCGGTGATTGGCGCGGCCGATCCGCTGGAGCAGCCGCGACGAACCCTTGGGCGCGCCCATCTGGATCACGCAGTCGACATCGCCCCAGTCCACCCCGAGATCGAGGCTGGCAGTGGCGACCAGCGCGCGCAGCCGCCCGTCGGCCATCGCCTGCTCGGCCTTTTGCCGCGCCTCCAGGCTGAGGCTGCCATGATGCACGCCGATCGGCAGCTTGAGCTCGTTGACCTTCCACAGCTGCTGGAAAACGAGTTCGGCCAAGCCCCGCGTGTTGCAGAAGACGATCGTCGTCTTGTGCGTCTCGATCTCCGCCATCACCTGCGGGATGGCATAGATGCCCGAATGCCCAGCCCAGGGCACGCGGCCCTCGGGCAGCAGGATCGCGATGTCAGGATCGGCGCCCTTCTCGCCCTGCACCAGCGTCACCGCATCGATGTCGCCATAGGGCGCGAGCCAGGCGCGATAGCCGTCGGGATCGGCGACGGTGGCGGAGAGCCCGACCCGGCGGAAGCCCGGCGCCAGCCGCTCCAGCCGGGCGAGCGCCAGCGCCAGCAGGTCGCCGCGCTTGCCGGTGGCGAAGGCGTGGATCTCGTCGATCACCACCGTCTTCAGCCCGGCGAACATCGTCAGGCTGTCCTCATAGGAGAGCAGCAGGCTGAGCGACTCCGGGGTGGTCATCAGCACCTGGGGCGGGCGGGCGCGCTGGCGGACCTTCTTCTCGTGCGGCGTGTCGCCGGTGCGCGTCTCGACGCGAATCGGCAGGCCCATCTGTTCGATGGGTGTCAGCAGGTTGCGCTGCACGTCCACCGCCAGCGCCTTGAGCGGCGAGATGTAGAGCGTGTGCAGCCCCTCGGCCGGCGCCTCGATCAGCTCGGCCAGCGTCGGCAGGAAGCCCGACAGCGTCTTGCCGGCCCCCGTGGGCGCGACAAGCAGCGCATGCCGCCCCGCCCGCGCGGCCGTGAGCATGTCCCACTGGTGCCCCCGCGGCGCCCATCCGCGCGCGGTGAACCAGTCGGCCAGAAGTGCGGGGAGATCGGCGGGCACGGATCCTATGTAGGGAGCGTGGAAGCGTCTGTGGAGGCGCTTCCCTTCTCCCCGTTCCCATGCTCCACTGCGCGCAGGGAAAATGGGGAAAACCGGATGAAGATGCTTCTCGCCACCGCCGCGCTCGCAGCCGCGATCGCTGCACCCGCCGCTGCGCAGACGCGGCCCGATCAGGCCAAGTTCTTCGAACTCTACAAGGAACTGGTCGAGACTAACACCGTGGTAAATGTCGGCAGTTGCACCCAGGCGGCCGAGCAGATCGCCGCGCGGCTGAAGGCGGCCGGGTTCAAGGACGATCAGCTCACGCTGTTCTCGACGCCCGAGCATCCGAAGGACGGCGGGCTGGTCGCGGTCTATCCGGGCACGTCGAAGAAGGGGAAGCCGCTCCTGCTGCTCGCGCATATCGACGTGGTCGCGGCCAAGCGCGAGGACTGGACGCGCGATCCGTTCAAGCTGGTCGAGGAGAATGGCTATTATTACGCCCGCGGCACCGCCGACGACAAGGCGATGGCGGCCGCTTGGGCGGACACGCTGATCCGCTTCCAGCAGGCGGGGTACAGACCTAAGCGCACCGTGAAGCTGGCGCTCACCTGCGGCGAGGAGACGACCTGGGCGTTCAACGGCGCCGAATGGTTGGCCAAGAACAAGCGCGACCTGATCGACGCCGAATTCGCGCTCAACGAAGGCGGCGGCGGCAAGTCGGACGGGCATGGGAAGGTGCTCGTCCAGAGCATGCAGGTCGGCGAGAAGGCGGTGCAGAATTTCCGGCTGGAGACGAGCAATCCTGGTGGCCACAGCTCGATCCCGGTGCCGGACAATGCGATCTACGAGCTGGCCGATGCGCTGGTGAAGATCCGCGCCTATGACTTCCCGCTGGAACTTTCCGACACCACCCGCGCCTATTTCGCCAAGGCGGGGGCCGCGCGCAGCGATGCGATGGGCAAGGCGATGGTGGCGATCGCCGCCAACCCGGCCGACAAGGGCGCCGAGACTCTGCTCAACACCGATCGCATCTACCATTCGATGCTGCGGACCACCTGCGTCGCGACCTTGCTGGAGGGCGGCCACGCCAACAATGCCCTGCCGCAGCGGGCCGCGGCGAACATCAACTGCCGGATCTTCCCCGGCCACAGCGGCGAGGAAATCCAGAAGTCGCTGGCAACGGCGATCGGCGACGCCAAGGTGACGATCACCATGGTCCCGCCGGTGCGGCCGATCGCCAAGCCGCCAGCGCTCGATCCCAAGGTGGTGGGGCCGGCCGAGAAACTGGTCGCCAAATATTTCCCCGACGTGCCCCTGGTGCCGACCATGTCGACGGGCGCGACCGACGGCATCTTCCTCGCCGCCGTGGGCATCCCCACCTATGGCGTGCCGGGCGCCTGGGGCGATCCCGACGGGAACGGCGTCCACGGCCTCAACGAGCGGGTGGAGATCCGCTCGCTCTATACCGGTCGCGACTATCTGTTCGATCTGGTGAAAGCGTACACCGAGCAGGAATGAGGCTCAGGCGGGCTCGATCCTGCCATCGGCTACCCGGTAGCGGGTAGCGGTGGCGGGAACGGCTTCGAACAGCGCGGGCTCGGTGCCCGTCATCCACACCTGCCCGCGCCCGGCCAGCCGCTCGAACAACGCGGCGCGGCGGCCGGGATCGAGATGCGCGGCAACTTCGTCGAGCAGCAGGATCGGTGGGGTGCCGACCCGGTCCGCCACCAGTTCGGCATGGGCCAGCACGATGCCGAGCAGCAGCGCCTTCTGCTCGCCGGTCGAGCAGAGATGCGCGGGCTGGGCCTTGTCGAGATGCGTGACTTGCAGATCGGCGCGGTGCGGGCCGGTGAGGGTACGCCCGGCCGCGGCATCGCGGCGGCGGCCGTCGCGCAGCGCTGCGGCGAGCGCGGGCGCGTCGCCCCGCCAGCCCTCCAGCGTGAGGCCCGCTCGCGCGAAGGGGCCCGCAGGCTGGTCGGCAAGGCGGGCGCCCAGCGCGGCCACGGCATCGCGGCGAGCGGCATCGATCGCCGCGCCATGCTCGGCCATCCGTGCCTCCAGCGCATCGAGCCAGGCCGGATCGGGCGGCAGTTCGTCGGCGAGCAGCCGGTTGCGCTCGCGCATTGCGGCTTCGTAGCGGGTCGCCTCGTGGGCGTGGCGAGGGTTGAGTGCGAGGGTCAGCCGGTCGAGGAAACGGCGGCGGTCGCCCGGCGCTTCGAGGAACAGCCGGTCCATCGCGGGGGTGAGCCACAGCACCACCAGCCACTGCGCCAGGCTGGTCGCCGCGGCGGTCGCCCCGTTGACCCGGACGATCCGCCGCTCGGGCGCATCGGCGCGGGTGCCGGTGCCGATCTCGGCTTCGTCGAGTGTCGCGGCGATGCCGAAGCCCCCCGCCCCGCCCTGCCGCGCCATCTCGCTGAGCGGCGCCCCGCGCAGGCCGCGGCCGGGCGCGAGCAGCGATACGGCTTCCAGGATATTGGTCTTGCCCGCGCCATTCTCGCCGCTCAGCACGACGAAGTCCGCCCCCGGGGTCAGCAGGGCATCTTCGTGGTTGCGGAAGTCGGTGAGCAGGAGACGCTTGACGGCCATGAAAGGGGCTGTAGCGCAGCACCTTGCCCACGAACACCGCTTGGCCGATAGATCAGGGCGAAGGGATAGAAACACATGATCCGCAAGACTGTTACGATTGCCGCGCTCGCGCTGGTTGCGGCCTGCACCAAGGCACCCGAGGACGTGACCGCCACCTACGCCGCCGCCGGCGGCCGCGGCACGATCACCGTCAAAGCTGCCGCCAATGGTGACGCCAAGGTGGAAGCCGGCCCGCAGACCCTGATCCACAAGGGTGGCACCGATTATGTCGTGATCACCGACGGCAACGACAAGTTCGCCGCCAGCTTCGCCGATTTCGTCGGCGCGACGCAGGACATCGCCAAGGCCAAGGGCATGAAGGCCCAGGCGCTGCCGCAGGACCCCGACTATGAAGCGGTCCAGGTCGGCGAGGAGAAGGTCGGCGACCAGAAGGGCACGATCTGGAGCGTCCAGCCCAAGGGCAACCCGCAGGGCGATTCGATCCGCATCGTCGTCAGCGACGACAGCCGCCTGAAGAACATCGCCGCCGCGATCGGCATGCAGACCAAGCTGACCGGCGCGCGCATGGCCACCGTGTTCACCAGCGTCCCCAAGGCCGAAAAGGTGCTGGAAGACGTGATCGCCAAGGGCGCCGTGCTCCGCCTGGGCGACGCGCTGACGCTGCAGAGCGTCAAGCCGGGCGCGATCCCCGCCAGCGAGTTCGCGCTGCCGAACGTGCTCGATCGCGCCGCACTCCGCAAGCGGATCGAGGACCAGGCCAACAAGGCGCTCGAAGCCGCCAAGGCCGCCGGCGACAAGGCCGGTGCCGCACCGGCCGAGGGTGCGCCCGCAGCACCTGCCGCACCTGCTTCGGCACCGGAAGCGACTCCGGCCGCGAAGTAATGCGCAAGCGTCTGGCACGCGCACTGCCGATCCTGCTGGCGCTGGCCCCATGGCCGGCGCTGGCGGACGTCACCGCGACCTACAAGGCCGGCGTGGACCGGCTGATCGTGGAAGTGGCCGACAACGGCGACGCGCGTGTCCAGATCGACGACTTCGTCTATCTTCGCCGCGGTGGCGAGGAATATGTCACCTTCGGCAAGTTCGACGGCATGGCTATCTCCGGCCACCGCGACGACATGCTGGAATTCCTCCGCGTGATGTTCCGCGCGGCCGGGAAGACACCGCCGCCCCCCGCACCGGCTACGGCCGCCCCGCGTCTCGAGCCGCTGCGCGCGATCGAGGTGCTGGGGCTGAAGGGGCAGGTCTGGCGGCTCTGGCCCGCGGGCAAGAGCGACCCGGCGGACAGCATCGAAGCCGCGTTCACCGACTCGCCCAAGCTGGCACCGGTGAACCGCGCGCTCCGATCGGCGGCCAGCGGCTTTTTCGATACGTTCGGCCCGCTGGACAAGCGCGGCCAGTTCCGCGCGGCTCTGGCGGCGATGGCGGAAAAGGGCGCGCCGCTGATGATCGGCGATGCCAGGACCGTTCAACTGCTCGCCCTCGACTTCGAGCCCATCGCTCCCGCCCGCTTCGCCGTCCCTAAGGATCTGTTCAGCCCCGAGGCGCTGCGATCGATCGCGAAGGAGATGGAGGAGAAGCGACAGGAGGAAAAGCGGAAGTGGGGCGAGACCCCTTAGAGCGCGCCGATCCCCGCCTCGGCCAGCTTGGCTTGGGCGATGCGATATTGTTTCGGCTCGGTGATACCCAGCCGCGCCCGCGCCGTCTCCAAAGGCTCCTCGAGCAGCTGCTCGTAATCCTCGGCGTGCAGCCAGCCGGCGCGCTTGCCGTGGCGATAGCCTTCCCAGATCGCCTTCACGCAATCGAGCCGCCCGGTGGTGCGGATGCTCTTGAGCGCGCCGCCAATGGCGATGAAGCCCCAGCCGGTGCCGCCCGTCTGCGCATAGGAGAAGGCGACCAGGCACAGTTCCCCCAGATGCTCGTCGGCCTTGTAGCCGGTCAGCACGTGCCAGAGATCATGGATATCGCGCTCGCGCCGGCCCATCCAGGCATAGGGGTGTTCGACCTCGATCCCCTGGAAGCCACCCTCGACCATGCTGACCTGGACCAGCCCGTCGGCCGAATAGCCTGTCGAATCGAGGAAATCGCGATAGGCCGCACCGAAGGTGCCGGGGGCGAAGCTGTCGATCCAGCTGCGGTCGGAGAGCCGCTGCGACAGCTCCAGCCGGCGATAGGCGAGCTTGCCGCCGCCGGGCATGGTCAGCAGCTTGCGGTAATTGCGCTGGCTGACGTCGCCGTTCAGCGCGCGCATGATCTTGAAGACCTGTTCGGTATCGTCGCCATTGGCGAGCAGCTTGCGCAGCGCCGACAAGGCGGTGCTCCATTCGCGCTTGAGCGGCACGCCGGGGTTGAGCAACGGTTGCGGAGCCTTGGTCGCCATGCAGTCCGATCCCTCTAACTGACATGACTGTTAATAGCAGGCGCGCGGGATCTTTTCAACGCGCGGCCGAAAGCTTTGAGGCGGACGACGGATCCAGGGAGACCCGCCGCCCGACCCAAGTCCCGTAAAGTGCGACCCTCGGGGCTTGGGCCCACTTATGGTCGCAAAGCAGCGGCCGACATAGCCGGGGAAAGCGCGGGGTGCGCCGGAAAGCGGCCGTCAACCATGGACAAGCCGCTGTTCGCACAAGAAAAATCGATGCGGGATCAGACCCGCATCGGCATCAATACGTAGAGCGCGGGCGACGAATCATTCTCGCGGATCAGCGTCGGTGCAGCAGCGTCCGCCAGATGTACTTCGACGAGATCGCCTTCGATCTGGCCGAGAATGTCCATCAAGTAACGGCTGTTGAAGCCGATCTCGAAACCCATTGCGGCATATTCACCGGGGACTTCTTCGGCCGCGACGCCGTTCTCGGGGCTGGTCACCGACAGCACGACCTTGTCGCGCTCCAGCGCCATCTTCACCGCGCGGGTCTTCTCGGTCGCGATGGTCGAGACGCGGTCGACGCCCTGCATCAGGCTCTTCGGATCGAGCTTGAGCAGCTTGTCGTTCGCGGTCGGGATCACGCGGCTGTAATCGGGGAAGGTGCCGTCGATCAGCTTCGAGGTGAGGATCGCCTGGCCCAGGTCGAAGCGAATCTTCGACGGCGAGAGCGACACGCCCACCGAACCGTCGACTTCGTCGAGCAGCTTGCGCAGCTCCGCCACGCACTTGCGCGGCACGATCACGCCCGGCATCGCATCGGCGCCATCCGGGCAGGGCACGGTGACGCGCGCCAACCGGTGGCCGTCGGTCGCCGCCGCGCGGAGCATGCGGCTGGCATCGTCGGTCACGTGGAAGAAGATGCCGTTCAGATAATAGCGCGTCTCCTCGGTGGAGATCGCGAAGCGGGTCTTGTCGATGATCTGCTTGAGCGTCTCGGCGGGCAGCTCGAACGTCGTCGGCAGCTCGCCCTCGGCGATCATCGGGAAATCGTCGCGCGGCAGCGTGCCGAGCTGGAAGCGGGCGCGGCCGGCGACCACCGTCAGCTTACCCTCGGCCGCGGTGAGCACCACCTGCGAGCCCTCGGGCAGCTTGCGGACGATGTCGAACAGCGTGTGCGCCGACACCGTCGTCGCGCCGACCTGATCGACCGCGGCCGGTATCGTCTCGTCGATCTGCAGATCGAGATCGGTCGCCATCAGCCGGATCGTGCCGCCCAGCTGCGCATCGATCAGCACGTTGGACAGGATCGGAATCGTGTTGCGCCGCTCAACCACGGACTGGACGTGGCTCAGGCCCCTCAACAGAGTTGCGCGTTCGATCGTCGCCTTCATGTACCTCAAACCCCCGGGCCGTCGCCCTGCTTTCTACCCGGCGAGACCCGGCCGGTGGCAATGCGCCATGACGTACCCTTAACGCGAAAAAGGGCCGGAGCAAGCTGCCCCGACCCTCTTTTCCACAGTCAGACTGCCTTTTCGGCGATCAGAAGCGGACGCCGAGACCCGTGATGATCTGGTGACGCTCCGGATCGACGCCGTTGGCCTGCGAGCCATAGTTGGAATAGCGATACTCCGCCTTGGCGAAGACCTTGTCGGTCAGCTTGAACTCGGCACCGGCGCCCAGGCGCCAGCCGTCATAATTGTCGCGCTGGCGGAAGGAGAGCGCCGGGGCGGTAGCGGTGGCCGGCGAATCATAGTCGGTGATGAACTGCGCGTTGGTGTAGCCGGCCTTGGCGTAGATCAGCGTGCGCGGACCCGCGAGGAAACCGAGACGACCGCCGACATAGAGGTCGCGGCCCGCCTTCACGCGCAGCCGGTCGCCGGCGGTGAGCACGTCGCCGCTGCGGTCGCTGATGCTCGATCCGCTCACTTCGCCCTCGACACCGAACACGGTGCTGCCGCGCTGGATGTCATAGCCGATGTTGCCGCCATAGGTGACACCGTCCTTGGACGCGTCGTAGGACGACTTGTCGTTCACATGATCCCAGCCGGTGATCACCTCGACGTGCGATCCGTTGAAGCTCTGGTCTTGCGACTGGGCGAAGGCCGGTGCGGCGAAGGCCGTGGTGGCGATCAGGGCGGCGATGGAAAGCTTGGTACGCATAACGAATACTCCTCACTGAAGCCGCACCGACAGGGTGCGACCTGACTTCAACCGAAAGCCTCAAGGGCTTCGGCTGGACGCTCGGCATCGAGGGGAAGGGGCGGCCCGCCATGGGCGCCGCGACCTGTTCTTCCTCCCGTTCGCTCCCGGCGTGCTCCGCGAGCGAGGGGACGGATGCACCCCGCGCCCTGTCGCCGGGATGAACGAATCAGGGCCAAAACGGGGCATTGCGTTTCCGCCGGTTTCGCCCGAGAGACATGGCCATGGCCAGCACCCGTAAAGGCCGCGATTTCATCGCGCGGCATGGCGAGACCGTGTTCAACATCGCCCGGCGGATGCAGGGCGACCATCCCCACACCCCGCTGACCCGCGCCGGCTTCGCCCAGGCCGATGCGATGGGCGCGGCGCTGCGCGCGCTGCTGGGCCCCAAGCCCAAGCTGACGCTCTGGGCGTCCAGCGCCGGCCGCGCGCTCCAGACGCTGGCCATCATCGCCGAGCATCTCGAGCTCGACTGGCACCAGACGCGCACCGACGATCGGCTGGTCGAGATCGGCATGGGGAGTTGGAGCGGGCGCTATTATGCCGATCTGGAGCGCGAGGTAGGGACGTTCCTGGATCGCGAGCACGGGCTCTACACGCGGCCGCCGGAGGGCGGCGAATGGTATGACGCGATCGCCGCGCGCGTCTCCAGCTGGCTGGCCGATACCGACGAGGATCCCGGCGACCGGCTGGTGATCATGCACGGCATGTCGAGCCGAATCCTGCGCGGGGTGATGACTGGCCGCGACGTGCTGCCGCAGTTCGATGCGCCAGTGGCACCTGACCTGCCGCAAGGCTCGATCGTCCGGATCGAGGGCGGCGTGGAGACGGTGGTGCATCTCGGCACCGGGCGCGGCGCGGCGCCGGCATGATCCTGGCGCTGGCGCTGCTCGCACTGGCGGGGCCGCGCGAGACGATCGGCATTTTCGAACGCTGGGGCGCCTTCCGCGACACCGCGCCCACGCGTTGCTTCGCGGTGGCGCGGCCGACCGACCTTGCCCGGCGCGGCGAGGCCTATCTCAGCGTCGCGAGCTGGCCGGGACGCGGGGTGCGGCACCAGCTCTATGTCCGGCTCAGCCGGGCGCGCGCGGACCATGCGCGGGTGATGCTGGTCGCCGGCGAGCGACGCTTCGAACTCACCGCCAGCCGCCACGATGCCTGGGCACCCGATGCGCGCACCGACTCGGCGATCGTCGCCGCGATGCGCGACGGGCGGGCACTGAGCGTGGAGAGCGTGGATACGGGCGGCGTGCCCTTCGTCGACGGCTATGCGCTGCAGGGCGCGGCGAGCGCGATCGACGCGGCCACGCTGGCCTGCCTCTAGGATTACAAAGGGCTGGCACCCCGCGCGCCAGCCACTATCTTGTCCCTCGTGCGATCCCCATCCGTCACCGCCCGCCTCGCCGACGGCGTTGCCTCGATCCCGGCGGCGCAGTGGGATGCCTGTGCGGGCCCAGACAACCCGTTCCTCAGCCACGCCTTCCTGTCGATCCTCGAAGCGTCGGGCTCGGCGACGGCGCAGACTGGCTGGCAGCCGCTGCCGATCGTCGTCGACGGCCCGGACGGCACCCCCGCCGCGATCGCCCCTGCCTATGCCAAGAGCCACAGCCAGGGCGAATATGTGTTCGACCATAGCTGGGCCGATGCCTGGGAGCATGCCGGCGGCCGCTATTATCCCAAGCTGCAGATCGCGGTGCCGTTCACGCCGGTCCCCGGCCCCCGCCTGCTGCTGCGCGACCCCGCCCAGGCACCCGCGCTGATCGCCGCGGTCGAGGCGGTGGTGAACCAGCACGGCCTCTCCTCGGCCCACGCCACCTTCGTCGAGGAAGCGCAGGTGCCGCTGTTCGAAGCGGCGGGCTGGCTGATCCGGACGGGCACGCAGTTCCACTGGCAGAATGACGGCTATGCGAGCTTCGACGACTTTCTCGGCGCGCTCGCCAGCCGCAAGCGCAAGGCGATCCGCAAGGAACGCGCCGCGGCGGTCGAGGGGCTGACCATCCGCCGCCTCACCGGCGCCGAGATCACCGAGGCGCATTGGGATGCCTTCTGGGCCTTCTACCAGGATACCGGCAGCCGCAAATGGGGCCGCCCTTATCTCACCCGGCCCTTCTTCTCGATGCTCGGCGAAGCGCTGGGCGACAAGGTGCTGCTGATCTTCGCCGAGCGCGACGGCCGGCCGATCGCCGGCGCGCTCAACCTGATCGGCAGCGATGCGCTCTACGGCCGCTATTGGGGCTGCGTTGAGGACGTGCCCTTCCTCCATTTCGAGCTCTGCTACTATCAGGCGATCGACGCCGCGATCGAACGCGGCCTGCCCCGCGTCGAGGCCGGCGCGCAGGGCGAACACAAGCTGGCGCGCGGCTATGTGCCGGTGACGACGTACTCCGCGCACTACCTCCCCGACCCGGGCTTCCGCCGTGCCGTCGCCGACTTCCTGGTGCGCGAGCAGCAGGCGGTGGAGCGCGAGCAGGAATATCTGGAAGAGCTGACGCCGTTCAAGAAGGCGGACTGATACCGGTCGGAATCAGCGCGGCGGACTGGTCCAGGCAAAGCAACGCGAAAGGCGCTGCACGATCGGCCGGTACTTCGCCGCCTCCGCCGTTTGATATTCCATTTGAAAGGTGACGAACGCATCGTCGCGCGTCATGGCCTTGATGTAGAATTCGCTTCCGGCCCCGTTCGTGCCCGAGATCACCTGCCAGCCGCCGCGCCCCGCGCGATAGGTTATCTTGCCATGCTTGCCGGCATAGAATTTGGCCTGGCGTTCGGTCCAGGCGGCCAGGCTGACCGATTCGCTGTTCCACTGCCCAAAGGCCAGCAGCGTCGCTCCCTTGCCGCCGAGGAACTTGCGCCCGTCGCCATTATCGGCTTCCTCCTGCGCCTGCAGGACCGAGGGCGGGTAGCACACGGAATAGCCGAAACGGACGTTCGTGTAGATCGACCATTGTGCAACGGCAGCCAAGGCAAGCGTGGAAATCATGGCGTCTCAGGATCCTTTGACACCGCTGCTGCCAATGGTGGGGTAGGCATGAAGATCACGCGTGCGCTCAAGAAGGTGGCGCGGTGCCGTTGCCCGGCAGTTCGCCCGCCGCCTCGGCCTCGCGGATCAGCACGGCTTCGGGGCGCGGGATCGGCAGGTCGCCCGGGTTGAGGCCGGGCCCGGGCACATTGTGATCGACCCGGTACAGTACACTCGGCCCGTCGCGCCACACGGGCACCAGCCCCTGCTCGTAACGCTTGTCGAACGCCGGTGGGCGGATCAGCCAGACATAGTCGAACGCATCGCGCGGGAAGAGTGCCAGGCTGCGCGCGATCGGGCGCCACCATTCGCGCGGGCACTGGACGTTGGTCACCAACTCCGAGGGGTCGTGCGCGAAGCGCTTGGCGGCGCGGTAGCGCACCGTCATCAGCTGGCCGCCGGCCATCGACCATTGGTCGTTGGTGTACGCCAGCCGCCGCTCGAGCGCGAGGCCGGGGACGTGCTGCAGCCGGGTCATCGCCCATTCGTTGTAGCAGGTCTCGCCGACGAAGCTCACCAGCCGTGCGCCGATGGGGACGTGGTCCAGCGCCTTCAGCTCGCGGTCATAGGCCTTGTCGTAGAGGTAGAAGCTCGCCGTCGTCGCGCCGATGCGGGCAAGGAAGAAAGCGAGACCGAGCATCGCCACCAGCGTCGCGCCGCGCATCGACAGGCCCGGCTTGGGCCGGATCGCCAGGATTGCGATCGCGAACATGAACGGCACCATCCGCATATCGGCATAGGCCGATCCGAACACCACGCGCGGCAGGAAGATGTAGACCAGCAGCAGCAGCAGCGCGGAGAGGCCGAGGTTGCGCGAATATTGGATGTTGGGATCGCGCACCGCCTTGAGCAGCAGCAGGAAGATCACGCCGACGCTGGCGATGTCGAACAGCTGCCAGCGATCGCGGAACATCTGGGTGACCCACAGGGTCTTGGCACGCCAATTATACCAGTCGAAGGTCTGGCCGGAGACATGCTCGCCGCCGCGCCAGATCACCATCAGCACCGCTGGCAGCGCCATCACCGCGCATTGCAGGCCGGCGAAGAACACCGGCGCAAGCCAGCCGCCCGCCAGATCCTTGTACCAGGGAAGGTCGGGGTTGCGGCGCAGATCGTGCTGGCGGATCAGCTCGGCCGAAAAGGCAAGTACGCCGAGCACGCCCCAACCGAAGGTGTGGGTGATCCAGATGATCACCGAGAGCGGCACGAACACCATCGAGCGGAAGCGGAACTTGCCCAGCCGCGCCAGCCGCAACCACCAGCCGAACGCCAGCATCGCCATCGCCATCGACAGCGCGAAGTTCACGAAGCCGAAATGGAAGGGGAAGGCATAGGCGAAGGGCAAGGCGAACAGCGCCGTCGCGGGGATCCGGCCATGCACTTCGCGCGCGATCATCAGGAAGCCCGCGACCGTCATCGTCGGGATCGCGAGGACGATCAGCTTCACGCCCAGTTCGAGGCCGAAGATCTTGGCCATGGGAAAGACCAGCAGGTCCACCCCCAGATTGCCCATCAGCTGCCAGCGGAAATCATACCATTGCCGCAACCACGGCACCTGGTCGTACACCAGCTGCACGCGGTAGCGGCCCATATGGCCGGGCAGGTCGACGAGCGGCGGGATCTCCGGCCATAGCAGCGGCACGGCCGCCACCAGCGTGGCGAGCAATACGAACCAGCGCGTCTGCCACCAGCGCAGCGGAACCCCTTTATCCATCGCGCCGCTTTAGTGCGCGAGCGGCCCGGACGGCAAGCGCTTGTGCGGCGTAGGTGCGACGCGGAACAGCGTCGAGGGCCCGGAACGCGCGACCGGCACCAGGTCCGACGGCAGCGGCGGGGTGGGCAGATCGATCGTCCACACATAGCCGAAGGTGCCGCGATCGAAGCTTCGCAACATCGCCGGCAGCCCGGGCGCGTCCACCCCGCACCCCGCATCATAGATCATCTGCGAGGGATCAGCACGATAGGCGCCGGCTCGGGGGTGCCGGTCGCGGAGCAACTGCTGGCCTGCGAGGGTCCATTCGCCGTTCTCGAACACGTCGCGCCGCGCAACTGCGAGCCCGGTGACGTGCGCCAGCCGCGCGACGCTCCAGGACCTGCACGGTTCACGCACCGCGACGAGGACTGCGGCACCCCGCGGCAGCCGCACTGTCACCGCCGCCGCTTGCTCCTGTGCCGCGGCGGCGCCGAGGAACACCCAGGTGGTGGTCGCCATGCGCAACAGGAAGAAGAAGGTGCCGGCCAGCGCCAGCGCGTTGGCGAACCGTCGATCATGGGCTCGGATCGCGACGATCAGCAGTGCGACGACATAGGGCGTCATCCGCATGTCGACATAGGCACCGCCGAGCAGCCGATAGGGCAGCACCAGCCACGCGATCGCGCCGATCCCCGCTGACCAGGCAAGCGGCCGGTCCACGCGCAGCGCCGCGCTGCGAAGACCCAGCCAGACAAGCGCGAGGAGCACCACCGCGCAGATCAGGTCATAGCCCTGCCACTGCTCGCGCAGCAGCGATGCCAGCCATTGCAGCTTGGCCAGCCATTCCCAGCTTGCGCCGAGGCTTCCATCCCCGGAGCCGCCGCCCGCGAGCATCGGCACCAGCGACACGGTGAGCGGCAGGCAGCGCAGCCCGGCGCGCAGGATCGCCTCGCCCCAGCCGCGACCGTTCGCGCGCAGCGCCGCCAGATCGGTACCGAAGGCGAACAGGCAGAACATCGCCCAGCCAAAGCAATGCGCCACCCACAGCAGCAGGGCGATGGGCACGAACAGCAGGCCACGCATACCCGGCGCGCGCTGCATGCGCATCCACAGCGCCAGCGCCAGCAGCGCGAGTGCTGCCGAAAGTGAGAAATTCACGAAGCCGAACTGGAACGGGAAACCATAGGCAAGCGGGAAGGCAAAGGGCGCAGCAGGCGCAAGCCGCCCTCCGCTCGCGCGCGACACCAGGATCAGGCCTGCCACGGTGAGCGGCGGGATCGCCAGCACTACCAGCTTGGCCGCCAATACCGCCCCGAACACCCGTGCCAGCGGCAGCACCGCAAGATCGACCCCGAGGTTGCCGATCAGCCGCCAGCGATAGTCCCAATGCTGGCGGAGCAGCGCCGAATCCCCTAGCTGGGCGGCGATATGGTAGCGGCCGATATGCCCGGGCAGGTCGGTAAGCGGCGGCACTGTGGGCCACAGCAGCGGCACCGCGCTGAGCAGCACCGCCGCCAGCGCGAACCAGCGCTGTTCCCACCAGCGCACCTCCCCCCTCCGCGGTTCGCTCACTGGGCGGTGCGTCGTACGGGCTGGGTGAGGGTGTAGACCTGGGTGCTCGACCCCGCAGGCGATATCGGCCGCAACCAGGGCTGCAGCTGCCCCGCCATCAGGCTGCCAGCCAGCAGCTGGCGATCGCGCGCACGGTCGCCGACTTCGGCGAAGCCGTCCTTGCAGAGCGCGATATAGTCCACCCCCCATCGCCGCGCGAGCGTTTCCGCTTGGGTGGAGGGGCTGAGGAACAGGTCGTACATGGCACGATTTCCTTGCGTATCGCGGTGATAGGGCGCGGCGAGAACACGGTGTCGCGTAGTGGCGAGCAGCGTCGGGCCGAAGTCGATCGGCGCGGCAACGAGGCCGGGCGGCAGCGCAGCGAGCCGCACCGCGGCAGCGGCGGGCGTACAGCCACGGGCAGACGCTTGCGCTGGCGGTGTCAGCCGGTCGCCGACCCCCCCATAGGCGATTCCGCTGGCGGCCAGCCAGGCGACCACCAGCGCCAGCGGTCCGCGCGGCCGGGCGGCGGCGATCATCGCGGCCAGCGCCGGGACCGCGGTGAGCGCCGCCAGTGGCGCCCCGCGTACCTGTACCAACATCACCGCAACCGCGGTCGCCTGAAATACGAGCAGGATCCAAGCCGCGGCGGTCCGCGTCGTCCAGGCGAACCAGATGCCGGCGCCGAGCCCGACCAATGCCATGCCCCCGGCGGCGACCGCCTTGCCGAGCGGCAGCGCGAAGAGCGGCTGCGCTTCGTTGACATGGGCGAGCCAGAGCCGCGCAAGCAGCGGATCGACCTGCCCATAGGGATGGAGGCACGCGGGCGCGCTCATGACGGCACCCGCCAGCGCGAGCCCTCCGGCGACGATCAGCACACCGGTCCGCACGGCCACGGACTGGGTAGTGAAGCCCGCCACGGCCATCGCGGCGGGTGCCAGCGCCGTCAGCATCGCCGCGAGCCACAGGATGGCGGTGAAGCCGTCGCAGGCGGCAACGTCCCAGCCGCTCGTCCGGAAGACCACCGCCGCGGCGCTCAGGCCCAGCAGCAGCGCGGTCGCATAACCCGCTATCCGCGCCTGGCCGGCGGCCGCATCGAGGCGCCAGCGCAGCGCAATGGCGGCACCGCCGGCGGCGAGCAGCGGCGCCGTCTCCATGCCGACGATCAGCGACAGCACCGTCGCCCCGCCTGCGATCGCCCCCTGCCCCAGCGTGCCCCGCCCGGCACAGGCATGGAGCAGCACGAGCACGAGCACGATCTGCAGCGCGTGATGATCGATCCGCCCGGGGGTGAACAAGGTGATCGCGGGAAAGGCCAGCGCGCCGAGCACGACGGCGACGACCCCCGACTGGCCCAGGCGGCGGGCGATCGCGGCGACGACGATCAGCATCGCGGCAAACAGCAGCAGCGGCGATACGGTGACGGCGGCCACGCTCGCGGCATGTGCGCCGAGCAGCGGCGTCAACGTCAGGATCAGCACCGCGGGCACCAAGTCGGCGAGCCGCGACCAGTGCATCTGCAGCCCCGGCGCCGGGCCCAGCCGGTGCTGGGCGAGATCGGCAAAGCTCTGTCCGCCCAGCCAGTCGCGTATCTGCTGCAGCCGCATCAGATCGTCGGTATCGGGCAACCGCAAGGCACCCAGCGCGACATGGTCGCGCACCGTCCAGGCGATCCCCATCAGCAACGCGAGCCCGACCGCGAGAAGCGAATCGCGTCGTATGTTGCGGAGATGCCCTGGACCCATGCCCATCAGCGCTAGGCCCCCATGGTTAACCGGGCGTTTCGACCCGGCTCCGGGCGGTTACCCGCTGTTGCGCAGCGCGGTGGCGATCGCGTTGATCGACAGGAGGATGCCCTCGCCGATCCGCGGATCCGCCTCGCCCGCCCGGTGCCGCTTCATCAACTCGATCTGGAGCAGGTTGAGCGGCTCGATATAGGGCAGCCGCAACCGGATCGAGGTGTCGAGCAGCGGGTGCTTCTCCAGCAGCCGCGTCTGGCGGGTGACCTGGAGCAGCCCGTCCTGGGTCTGCTGCCAGCCGTCCTTGATCCGCCCGAAAATGGCGTCGCGGAGCTCGCCGTCCTCGACCAGCGCGGCATAATGGCTGGCGATGCCCATGTCGGACTTGGCGAGCACCTGCTCCATATTGTCGAGCGTCGCGCGGAACAGCGGCCAGGCGCTGGCCATCTCGCGCAGCAGCCCCTTGTCCTCGAACGCGTCGAGCGCCGCACCGACGCCGTACCAGCCGGGCAGCATCACGCGGGCCTGCGCCCAGCTGAACACCCAGGGGATCGCGCGCAGATCCTCGATCGCGTCGCTCTTCTTGCGGCTGGCCGGGCGCGAGCCGATCTTGAGCCCGGCGATCTCGGCAATCGGCGTCATCTGGCGGAAGAAGGTGGTGAAGCCCGGCGTTTCGTAGACCAGCCCGCGATAGGCACGGAAGGCGCTGTCCGAAAGCTGGTCCATCGCCGCGGCGAAGCGATCGGCATCGGCAGGCGCCAGCCGTTCGGGCTCCAGGCTGGCGAGCAGCGTGGCCGAGGTCATCGCCTCCAGATTGGTCATCGCGCTTTCAGGGCTGCCGTACTTGGCGGCGATCACTTCGCCCTGTTCGGTGATGCGGATGCGGCCCTGCACCGTGCCCGGCGGCTGGGCGAGGATCGCCGAGAAGCTGGAGCCCCCGCCGCGCCCCACCGCGCCGCCGCGGCCGTGGAACAGCTGCATGGCGATGCCGGCTTCCTCGAACACCGGCTTGAGCGCGGTCGAACCGCGGCTCAGCTGCCAGGTGGAGGTGAGATACCCGCCGTCCTTGTTCGAATCGGAATAGCCGATCATCACTTCCTGGTGCCCGCGCGCGGCGGCGATGGCGGCGACTTCGGGCAGGCCCAGCCAGGCTTCCATGATCGGCGGTGCGGCCTCGAGGTCGGCGATCGTCTCGAACAGCGGGATCGCCATGATGTGCGCCTGCGGCGTCTCGCCCGGCACATAGAGCCCGGCTTCCTTGAGCAGGATATGGACTTCGAGCAGGTCCGACACAGACTGCGCCATCGAGACGATGTAATGGCGGATGCAGTCGCGACCGTAGCGGGCATGCGCCGCCGCCGCCTCGCGGACGATCGCCAGTTCGGTGGCGGTCTCCTCCGAATAGACGGCATAGGGGCTGGTCAGCGGCCTAGCATTGGCCAGCTCGCGGCGGAGCAGCTCGATGCGCGCCTGCTCGTCGAGCGCGGCATAGTCGTCGCACACGCCGGCCGACTTCAGCAGCTCGGCGACCACCCGCTCGTGGATCGCGCTGTTCTGGCGCATGTCGAGCGTGGCGAGGTGGAAGCCGAAGGTTTCCACCGCGCGGATCAGCCGACCCAGCGCGCCGCCGGTGGCGAGCGGTCCGCCGTCCGCGAGACCGCGCGCGATGGCGACGAGATCCTCGCGGAACTCGGCGGGGTGGCCATAGGGTGCGCCCGCGATCGGCGACGGCCGGCCCGGCTGCTTGCCAACCAGCTTTTCGTGCGTCGCCGAAAGGCGGGCGTAGATGCCGGTCAGCGCGCGGCGATAGGGCTCGTCGCTGCGGCTCTTGCCGGTGTCGCCGCTGGCTTCGGCGAGTGCGAGCACCGCCTCGGGCACCTCCGCATGCTCGGTCGAGATCGACAGCTCGGCGCCTAGCGCATGGACCGCCTCCAGATAATGGTCGAGCACCGTCTCCGCCGCGCGGGCGAGGGCGAAGCGCATCGAGTCGGCAGTGACGAAAGGATTGCCGTCGCGGTCGCCGCCGATCCAGCTGCCGGGGCGCAGGAAGCTCGGCGCGCGGTCGCCCAGCGCGCGGTCCCAGCGGGCGTAGAGCGCGGGCAGCACCGGCAGGAACACGTCGCGAAAATAGGAAAGCGCGGTCTCCACCTCGTCGGGCACGCCCAGCTTCTCGCGGCGCAGCACCCGGGTCTGCCAGAGCAGCGCGATCTGGCGGAGGATGGCCTCTTCCACCTGGTCGCCGTCGGGGGTCTCGGCGACGCCCTGGTCGCGCAGCGCCATCAGCTCGGCGATACGGTTCTTGTGGTCGATCATCGACTTGCGCCGCACCTCGGTCGGGTGCGCGGTGAGCACAGGGCTGACCAGCGCGTGCTCCAGCAGCGCCATCACCGGCTCGCGGCCGATGCCGGCCTTGGCCAGCCGCTCCAGCGCGGCGGCGACATCGGCGTCCTTCTCGGTCGCGACGCCCTGGCGATCCTCGGCCAGGTTGGCGAGCATCGAGAACAGCATGAAGCCGCGGACGAAATCGAGCGTCTCGTCCAGGCTCAACCGGTCGAGCCCGGAATCGATCTTCCCCGCCCCTGCCACGCCGCGATGCCGATCGACCGACGTCGCGCGGATATATTCGATCCGCTTGAACAATTCCTCGCCGCCATAGGCACGAATGACGTCGCCGAGCAGCCGTCCGAGGAAGCGGATGTCGGGGTTGTTGGTGATCGCGAGTGTGGCCATGGGCGCGATTGCTGCACTGCAAAGCGAGGTCGGTCAACTTGTTCGCGCTACCAGAGTACCTAGCTTAGCAAGATGGATTTCGTTGCATTTGCAACCCACAGCGTACGGCGGGCGATGGTCGGCCAGGTACGCGCCGTGTTCAATGATGCAGCGCGCGGCGAAACGCCGGTGCAGCCGAGCGACGACGCGCTGTTTTCCCGCGATTCGGTGCTGTGGCGCGTGCACGGCGACGTGACCACGATGATGGTCGGCGGCGTCGCGGCGCTGCTGCTCCAGATGCTCCACCCGGCGGTGCTTGCGGGGGTGTGGGACCATTCCAAGTTCCGCCACGACATGCTCGGCCGCCTGCGCGGCACGGCGCGGTTCATCGCCCAGACCAGCTATGCGTCGCGCGCCGAGGCCGAGGGGGCGATCGCGCGGGTGCGCACCATCCACCAGCATATCCGCGGCACCCTGCCTGACGGCACGCCCTATCGCGCCGACGATCCCCGGCTGCTCGCCTGGGTGCACGTGACCGAGGCGGTGAGCTTCCTCGACGGCTGGATCCGCTATGCCGAGCCGGGCATGTCGCGCGCCGACCAGGACCGCTATTTCGCCGAATTCGCGCACGTGGCCGAGGCGCTGGGCGCCGATCCGGTGCCGCAAAGCCGCGCCGAGGCACTGGCGCTGATCGCGGAGATGCGTAGCGAGCTCCGCTACGACACGCGGACCCGCGAGGTGGCGCGGCTGCTGCTCGAACAGCCCGCACCCAACCTAGCGACCAAGCCCTTCCAGGCGATGACCTTCGCCGCCGCCATCGACCTGCTGCCCGGCTGGGCGCGGCAGATGCACCATCTTTCCACCCCGCCGCTTGCCGCACCTGCCGTGCGGCTGGGCACCCGCGGCGTCGCGGAGACGCTGCGCTGGGCATTTCGCTGACTTTCCGAACAGGAAAGTTTTCGCTTTCCATTCGGGAAACACACGCTATCTCTTTCCACATCGGAAAGGGAGAATCATCATGTCGAGCGTCGCCGAAGCCCAGCAAGCGCTGGCGCAAATCCACGCCAGCCGCGCCCAACTTGCCCGCGTTGCGCAGTGTCCGCCGACGCGGCACCTCGCCTTTGCCGCGCTGGAGGCCGGGATCGTCGCCTCCCCCGCCGCCGCGCCCTATCAGTTGCTGGCTATGATCCCGCTCGTGCTGGGCCTGGTGCTGGTCGTGCGCTGGGATCGCCGCCGGCTGGGCATGTTCATCAACGGCTATCGCCGCGGCCGCACCCGCCTGGTGATCGCGGCATTCCTGCCGGTCCTGCTCGCGCTCTATGGCGCCAGCGTCTATTTCGTCTTTGCCAGGCAGGAAATCTGGCCGTCGCTGCTGCTCGCCGCGCTGATGTTCGGCGTCGCGACCTATATGAGCATCGTCTGGCAGCGCGTGTTCGTTCGCGAACTCGAGAGCAGCCTGTGAGCACCCCCGAGTTCGACGCGGTGATCCACCCGCCTGCCCGGCTGCAGATCATGGCGGTGCTCACCAACGTGCAAGAAGCCGAGTTCGCGACGCTGCGCGATCTCACCAAGGTCAGCGATTCGGTGCTATCGAAGCACCTGTCTGCGCTGGCCGAACCCGGCTATGTCAAGCTGCGCAAGGCCGCCGCCAATGGCCGGCAGCGGACCTGGGCCTCGGTGACGCGGACGGGCCGCACGGCATTCGAGCGGCACGTAGCGGCGCTCCAGGCGCTGGCCGGGCTGGTGCCTGCCGAACCGGTCAGCGCACCAGCGTGAGGTCGGGCCGGCGCCGCGGCCGGGTCATGCTCGCCAGCAGCAGCGTCAGCACCGCCGCGAAGAGCGGCGCGAGCCACAGCGCGTTCCAGCCCCAGCGGAACTGGCTCTCGGCGCCGATCACCACCCCGCTGACGAAGCCGAGCCACAGCGCCAGATAGCGCAGCCAGCCGAAGCGATCGGCATCGCCCATCAGCGCGCCGGCCAGCTTCTGCCCCAGCTTGACCAGCGAGCCGGTCATATAGGTGAGCCCGATCGTCACTTCGCCGTCGCGCTGGAACACGCCGTTCTCGGTGCCCATCGCGGCGGCGAGCAGCAGCAGCACGATCGGCCCCGGCATCAGCGTCGCGACAAAGGCGGCCAGCGTCAGCAGCAGCGTCACCGCCGTCATCACCACCGGCTGGTGGCGATGCGGCCGGGCGCGGCCGATCACGCTCGACAGGATCACGCCCGCGACGAAGCTCATCACCAGCGACGCGGCGATGGCGGCATCATAGCTGGAGCCGCTGCCGAGGCCGACGCCGAGCCGGGTCGAATTGCCGCTCATGAACGAGGCGAAGAAACCGCCCAGGCTGGTGAAGGCGAGCGCATCGACGAAGCCGGCGAGCGCCGCCAGAAGGATCGCAAGCGCGATCAGCGGGGACTCGGTACGTTGCATAGGCCTTCTCTGCCCCAAGCCGCCGCGCTCCGCCAAGAGCCTGTTTGACTTCGAGAGCGCCCGCGCGGCAAAGCGAGGGGATGAACAGTTCGGTCGCCGTCCAGATCGGTCCCATCCTGCCCTGGCTCGACCTGTTCGGCATCGCGGTGTTCGCCGCCACCGGCGCGCTCGCCGCCACGCGGCACCAGCAGACCATCGTAACCGCCACCTTCTTCGCGCTGATCACCGGCGTCGGCGGCGGCACGGTGCGCGACCTGCTGATCGGCGCGCCGGTCTTCTGGGTGCACGATGCCTCGGTCGCCTCGCTTTGCCTGGGCATGTCGGCGATCGTGTGGATCACGCCCCAGCATTGGTGGAGCGACCGGACCTTCGCCTGGCTCGATGCGCTGGGTCTCGCCGCCTATGCCGCGTTCGGCGCGGCCAAGTCGCTCGGCTACGGCATCCCGCCGGTACCCGCTGCGGTGATGGGCGTAGTGGGGGCGTGCGTGGGCGGCATCATCCGCGACGTGCTGGCAGGCGAGCCGTCGATCCTGATGCGGCCCGAGCTTTATGTGACCGCCGCGGCACTCACCGCCTCTCTGTACGTGATCCTCACGCTGCTCGGCCTGCCGCCTTATGCCGCAGGCCTCGTCTCGGCCACCGCAGGCTTCGCACTGCGCGGTGCTGCGATGATTTGGAAATGGGGCCTTCCCGCCTATCGCGGCGGCCGCGCCTAAGCGCAACAATCTGCTGCATGGCCAAGTAGTTGCATGACAGTTGCCCCATAGTGAGGCAACGTCACTACCGATTTGTTGCAAACACTCTCGCAAATCTGGTACGCCGGCCACGCACTTTGCCTGTACCGCGTAGGATTACAACTCTGTAACATACTTGGTGGAGGATGACATGAAGGGAACGTTTTTCTTGGCCACGTGCTGCGCCGCTGCATTGGCAGCCGCTGCGCCAGCCCAGGCCGCCCCGTATTCGTTCGTGATTACCGGTAGCCAGACGATCAAGTTCATCCTGGACTCTTCGCCGACGCCCACCACGATCGATTCCGGCCATTTTTTCCGCATGGATGGAACAACCGGTACGATCGACGGCGCTGCCGCGACTTTCGATCTGGGCTTCGGCAGCCCGAGCTATTTTTTCAATTTCGGCCTGTTCAACAACAGCATCGGCTCGAGCATCTTCTCGACTGGGCCCACCCTCTATACCGGTTCCGAGTCTGCACCGACGTTCAAGCTCGGCACCTTCGAGCTCGCACCGGCCTATAGCGTGACCATCTCCGCCGTTCCCGAGCCGGCAAGCTGGGCGCTGCTACTGGCCGGCTTTGGCGGGCTCGGGATGGCGATCCGCCGTCGCCGCAACGTCACCGTCCGGGTGCGCTTCAGCGGCTGATCTGCGTTCGGCGCCGCCGGTCCCAAGGGATCGGCGGCGCGTTCCAGCGCGTTCTCAGTCCTTCATCGCGTCGATGAGCTTCTTCACTTCCTGGCTGCGCCCGCGCGGCAGCACCAGCACGTCGGCGCCAGAAACCACCACGATCAGATCCTGCACGCCGACCAGCGCGACGCGCTTGCCGGGCTCGCTCTGCACCAGGCAGTTGGTCGCCTCGATCGCCACCACATCGCCGCGCACGACATTGCCGCCCGCATCGGGATTGCTGATCGCGTGCAGCGCATCCCAGCTGCCGACATCGTTCCAGCCCATCGCCACCGGCACCACCGCAACGCGCGGCGCCTTTTCCATCACTGCATAGTCGATCGAATCGGACGGGCAGGCCGCGAAGCTCTCGGCATCGGGGAAGATCCGCACGCCTTCGCGCCGGGCCTTGTCCATCGCCTGCTGCGCGGCGACCAGCATCTCGGCTGCGAACACGCTGAGCGCACCCAGATACATGTCGGCACGAAAGAGGAAGATGCCCCCGTTCCAGGCATGGTCGCCCGAGGCGAGCATGGCTTCCGCGCGGTCGCGCGGCGGCTTCTCGACGAAGCGATCGACGCGGTGGACGCCGGGGGCAAGCTCCTCCTCGCCGATCTTGATCCAGCCATAGCCGGTCTCCGGGGAATCTGGGGTGATGCCGAAGGTGACCAGCCAGCCTTCGTTGACCAGCGGCAACGCCGCATCGATCGCGGCGTGGAAGGCGTCGACGTCGCCGATGACATGGTCCGACGGCATCACCAGGATCGGCTCGCTGCCGCCGCCCGCCGCCATGGCGGCGAGCGCGATCGCCGGCGCGGTATTGCGGCCGATCGGCTCCAGGATCAGCGATTTGATCCCGGTGCCGATGCTGGCGAGTTGCTCCTCTACCAGTTCGACATGAAAGGTGTTGGCGACGATGATCGGATCGGTGAAACGATCTCCGGTGGCACGAGCCACGGTCAACTGGAGCATCGTCTCTTCGGCCGTCAGCGACAGCAGCTGTTTCGGCCGCTCAGGACGTGACATCGGCCAAAGGCGCGTTCCCGACCCACCCGATAAGATGACGGGCGTGATCGGCTTCGATGGCGACATTCGATGAAGCTCCTTGTTTGATACCTGCAGGCACTTGCTAGAAAAGCCCGTCTGAAACAAGCGACCGACGAATTTGTTACGGTCAGCGGAATTTTGTTCCAAGTTCGGCGCGTCGCGGCGGCCCGACCACCGTTTCGTTTACCCTTCCGCGCTACAATCGACGGCGCCATGGTCCGCCTGTTCAAGCATTATGTTCCCAACACCGTGCTGCTGCTCGGCCTGCTGGACGTGATCCTGCTGGTCACCGCAGGCGAACTCGGCTGGCAGCTCCGCGCGCACCAGGCAGCGATCGATGTCGGCCCGATCGGCGAGCGCGTGCCGCAGCTGGCGAGCTTCGCGCTAGTGCTCGAAACTGCGCTGGTGGCGCTCGGCGCCTATGGCGCGGAGGCGCTGCAGTCGCTCCGCCACGCGCTGGTCCGGCTGCTTGTCTCGATCGGGCTCGGCGTGCTGGGGCTGGGCTTCCTCTATTTCCTGGTGCCGCCGATCGGCTTCTGGCGCTCCAACCTGCTCTACGCCGCGGCCACCGCCTTCGTGCTGCTGCTGCTGATGCGGGTGCTGCTCGGCAAGACGCTGGGCGGCGCGGCGTTCAAGCGGCGCATCGTCGTGCTCGGTGCGGGCCCCCGCGCGGCGCGGCTCAAGCAGCTGTCCAAGGCGCCCGGCGCCAGCTTCGCCATCGTCGGCTATGTCGCGATGAGCGACGCCAACCGCGTCATCCCCGAGGCGATCGCGCGCGACGCAATCTACAACCTCGCCGACCATGTGGTGCTGCTCAACGCGAGCGAAGTGGTGCTGGCGCTGGAGGAGCGCCGCAACGCGCTGCCACTTAAGGACCTGCTGCGGATCAAGACCACCGGCGTCCATGTCAACGAATTCTCGACCTTTCTCGAGCGCGTGACCGGCCGCGTCGACCTCGACAGCGTCAATCCGAGCTGGCTGATCTTCTCGGACGGCTTTTCCTCGGGGCGGCGGATGTCGGGCCTGTTCAAGCGGCTGTTCGACATCCTCGCCAGCCTGATCCTGCTGCTCGTCGCCTTCCCGCTGGTGATCGTCACCGCCGTACTGATCAAGCTGGAGAGCCGCGGCCCGGCGCTCTACCGCCAGCAGCGCGTCGGCCTCTATGGCCAGGCGTTCGACGTGCTCAAGCTCCGCTCGATGCGCCAGGACGCCGAAGCGCCGGGCGAGGCGGTGTGGGCGGAGGAGAATGATCCCCGCATCACCCGCATCGGCCGGATCATCCGCAAGATCCGCATCGACGAGCTGCCGCAATGCTGGAGCGTCCTCAAGGGCGAGATGAGCTTCGTAGGGCCCCGCCCCGAGCGGCCCAAGTTCGTCGAGGATCTGGAGCAGGCCCTGCCCTATTATGCCGAGCGGCACATGGTGAAGCCAGGCATCACCGGCTGGGCGCAGATCAACTATCCCTATGGCGCCTCGATCGACGATGCGCGCCAGAAGCTCGAATATGACCTGTTCTACGCCAAGAACTATTCGCCCTTCCTCGACCTGCTGATCCTGCTCCAGACCGCACGCGTGATCCTGTTCCCCAGCGGGGCGCGCTGATGCTCACCGCCGCGCTGAGCCTGTGGCTGCACGCCCTGGCCGCCCTGTTGTTCGCGCTGCTGCCCTTCGCGGCATTGCGCACCGGCGGCGATCCGCTGCCGCGCCGGGCGCTGGCGGCGGCGCTCGGCCTGACCGCGCTCGCCGCACTCGCCACCGCCGGCATCGGCGCGGAGGAGATCGCGACTCGCCTTGCCGAGACGCTGCGCACGCTCGCCTGGCTCGCCTTCCTGCTGCTGCTCCACCGCCGCGCCGGCGAGCCGCGGCCCCCGCTCGCGCTCGGCACCGTCTATGGCGTGGTCGCGCTGGTCACCGCCGCGGCGATGGCACTGGACATGATCGCGACCGGGCCGTCGCAGATCGCCGCCGACGCGGCATCCGTGGCGCTGCTGCTCAACCTGCTCGTAGCGGTCGGCGTGCTGGTGATGGTGCAGGCGCTGCATTCGGCGCTCGCCCACACCGGTGGCGGCGGCCTGCGCTGGACGGTGGCGGCGCTCGGCGGCTTCTGGCTGATCGAGTTCGCGGTGCTGACGCTCGCCTATCTCGGCGTGCCGATGAACGGGCTGCTGCTCGTCGCGCGCGGCGCGGCGTTGGTCTGCGTCGCCGCCGCGATGGGGCTGGGGCTGCAGCGGCGCGGCGACTGGCGGGTGCGGATGTCGCGCACCGTCGCCTATCAGTCGCTGACCCTGGTCGCGGTCGGCGCCTATTTCGTCCTGCTCGCGCTGGCGACGAGTGCCTTGGCGACGCTGGGCGGCGCGCATGCCCGGCTGCTCCAGACCGCCTTCGTGTTCGGCGCCACCGCCGCGATCCTCGCGCTGGTGTCGAACTCCGGGCTGCGCGGCTGGGTGAAGGTGAAGCTCGCCAAGCATCTGTTCCGCCACCGCTACGACTATCGCGCCGAATGGCTGCGCTTCACCGAAACGCTGGGCGCACCGGGCGCCGCGCCGCTCGACCAGCGTATCGTCCGCGCGCTGGCCGACCTCACCGCCTCGCCCTCCGGCCTGCTGCTCGTCGCCGAGGAGGGCGGGCTGGTGGCAGGCGCCGGCTGGCACTGGGACCGCGCGACGCTGCCGCTGACCGCGGACCAGCCGCTCGCAACCCATCTCGAGACCACCGGCCGGATCATCGAAGTCGATGCGGTGCGCCTCGCCCAGGCTGATGCCGCCGATGCCGATGCGACCCCGGGCTGGATGCGCGACGTCGACGCTGCCTGGGTGGTGGTGCCACTGCTCCACCGCGGCGCGCTGGTCGGCGCGATCCTGCTCGGCCGCCCGGCGCTGGCGCGGCGGCTAGACTGGGAGGATTTCGATCTGCTCAAGGCGGCCGGACGCCAGGTGGCGAGCTATCTCGCCGAGGCGCGCGCGCAGGAAGCGCTGGCCGAGGCGCAGCGTTTCGACGAGTTCAACCGCCGCTTCGCCTTCCTGCTCCATGACATCAAGAATCTGGTCAGCCAGCTGGCACTCACCGCGCGCAACGCCGAGCGCCATGCCGACAATCCCGAATTCCGCGCCGACATGATCGCGACGCTGCGCGACTCGTCCGACCGGCTCAACGCGCTGCTCGCGCGGCTCGGCCAGCACCATCGCGGGCGCAGCGAGCCGCCACGCCCAACCCCGCTGCTGCCGCTGCTCGAACGACTCGTCGCGCGCCAGCCCGAACAGGTGCGGCTGGTGTCGGGCGCCGAGCCCGCCATCGCGCTCGCCGAGCCCGCCGCGCTCGAGCAACTGCTCGTCCACCTGATCCAGAACGCCATCGAGGCGAGCCCGGCCGACGCGCCGGTGACGCTCGCGCTCGCCACCGACGAGGAAAACGCCATCATCGACGTGATCGATCGCGGCTGCGGCATGTCGCCCGGCTTCGTCCGCAACCGCCTGTTCAAGCCGTTCACCTCGTCCAAGCCGGGCGGCTTCGGGCTGGGCACCTTCGAGGCGCAGCAGCTGGCGCAGGGCATGGGCGGACGGATCGAGGTCAGCTCGCGCGAGGGCCAAGGCACCCGTTTTCGCGTGGTCCTCCGCGCCGCGCCCGCGGTGGAGGCGGCGGCATGAGCGAGGCACTGCCGAAGCTCCTCATCGTCGAGGACGATGCGGGGCTCCAGCGCCAGTTGCGCTGGGCCTATGAGGGCTACACGATCCTCGCCGCGACAACGCGCGACGAGGCGATCGCGATGCTGCGCGCCGAGGAGCCGCCGGTGGTGACGCTCGATCTCGGCCTGCCGCCTGATCCCGACGGCACCAGCGAGGGATTCGCGACGCTGGAGGCGATCCTCAAGCTCGCGCCTTCGACCAAGGTGATCGTCGCCTCCGGCCATTTCGAGCGCGAGTCAATGCGCCGCGCGATCGAACTCGGCGCCTGGGACTTCTACCAGAAGCCGATCGACATCGACGCGCTGGGGCTGATCGTCGCGCGCGCCTTCCACGTCCATGCGCTGGAGACGGAGAATCGTCGCCTCGCCGAGAAGGCCGAGGCCAAGGCGGTGCTGGGCGGCATGCTCACCGGCGCGCCGGAGATGCTCAAGGTCACCCGCACGGTCGAGCGCGTCGCCGGCGCCGATGTCTCGGTGATGCTGCTGGGCGCGAGCGGCACCGGCAAGGAGTTGCTGGCGCGCGGTCTGCACGAGGCGAGCCCGCGTTCTGGGAGCAGCTTCGTCGCGATCAACTGCGCGGCGATTCCGGAAACGCTGCTCGAATCCGAGCTGTTCGGCCATGAGAAGGGCGCGTTCACCGGCGCGGTGAAGACCACCGAGGGCAAGATCGAGCTCGCGCAGGGCGGCACGCTGTTCCTCGATGAAGTCGGCGACATTCCGCTGCCCTTGCAGGTCAAGCTGCTGCGGTTCCTGCAGGAGCGGGTGATCGAGCGGATCGGCGGGCGGAAACCGATTCCCGTGGACACGCGCATCGTCTGCGCAACCCACCGCGATCTGGACGCGATGGTGGCGGAAGGCCAGTTCCGCGAGGATCTCTACTACCGCCTTGCCGAGATCGTGGTGCGCATCCCGTCCTTGGCCGAGAGGCCGGGCGATGCCGGCCTGCTCGCGCGGCACTTCCTCGCCCGCTACGCCGAGCAGATGAAGGCCGGGCAGAAGAGCTTCGCCCCCGACGCGCTCGCCGCGATCGACGCCTGGGGCTGGCCGGGCAACGTCCGCGAGCTGGAAAACCGCATCAAGCGCGCGGTGATCATGGCCGAGGGCAAGACGGTCCACGCCGAGGACCTGGACCTAGCACCGGGCGACGCCGCGGCGATCAACCTGCGCGCGGTGCGCGAGGCAGCGGACCGCCAGGCGATCCGGCATGCGCTGGCGCGGAGCGACGGCAATGTCTCCGCCGCCGCAAGGCTGCTCGGGATCAGCCGGCCGACGCTCTACGACCTGCTGAAGGCATATGACCTGCAGGGGTGATCCCCCATTCCCTCCCGCCTGCGGGAGGGAATGGGGGAGGGTGTGTCGTGGAGATTCTTTCTGAGACGGCGTCGCCCGCGAGCCTCGCTCACCCTCCCCTAGCCCCTCCCGCAAGCGGGAGGGGATTAAGAGAGGCGGGACGCCGCTTACTTCTTCTTCTCGGCCTGCACCGCAGCCTGCGGATCCTTGGACGGAGCCCCTTCGGCCGGCGTGGCCTGCTGGACGTTCACCGACACGTCGGCGCCTTCCGCGGCGCTGTTGCTCTGCACCCCGGCATTATCCGGCTCGGAGCCCGCGGCGGGCGCCGCCGGCAGCGGCAGGTTGGAGCCCTGCTTGTTCAGGTAGAGGATCACGTCGGCGCGCAGCTGCGGGTCCGAGATGCCCGCGAAGGTCATCTTGGTGCCCGGCGCGAACTTGCGCGGGTTGGTGAGCCAGGCGTCCATCTTGTCGAGGTCCCAGCTCCCGCCGACGCCCTTCAGCGCGTCCGAGAAGGCGAAGCCGCCCTTGCCCTGGCCGATCGGCTCGCCCAGCGTGGCATAGAGGTTCGGGCCGATGCCGTTGGCGCCGCCCTGGGTGATGGTGTGGCACGAGGCGCACTGCTTGAAGCCACTCTCGCCCTTGGCGACGTCGCCCTTGGCGAGGCGCACCGGCAGCGGCTCGGCCGCCGCGGCGCCACCGGCGGCATCTTCTACCGCCTCGACGACATAGCCGGGGCGTTCAGGCTTTTCGGAATGGAAATACTTCGCGCTTGCGATCGAAAGTCCCAGGGCGGCGATACCACCCGCCAGCGCCCAACCTGCGATCGTATTGAAGCGATCTTGCATTCATCCGCTCCCACCTGTGCTTTGGTTCATCTTTAGAGCGCGCTCGCCTACGAAGGCAAGCGGACTTGCGGCGGAGTTCTACGGAGGCTAGCGCCGCGGCCCATGGAGAATTTCGCCGCGCCCGCCCGCCCGATCGTCGCCCGCATGCTCGCCGAGGCCGATGCGGCGCCGGCGCGCGCGGTGGCGTTCCAGGGCGCGCCGGGTGCCAACTCGCACGTCGCGGTGCGAGAGGCCTTTCCCGACGCGCTGCCGCTGCCCTGCTTCTCGTTCGACGATGCGATCGATGCGGTGAAGGAAGGCCGCGCCGACCGGGCGATGATCCCGATCGAGAATTCGCTCCACGGTCGCGTGGCAGACATCCACTTCCTGCTGCCCGAATCCGGCCTGTCGATCATCGGCGAGCATTTCCTCGCCATCCGCCACACGCTGATGGGCACGGGCCCCATCGAGGGCGTGCGCGAGGCGATGAGCCATCCGCAAGCGCTCGGCCAGTGCCGACACTGGCTGAGGGCGCACGGCATCGCCCAGGTCGCCTATCCCGATACCGCGGGCGCTGCGGCGATGGTTGCCGAGCTCGGCAATCCCAAAATGGCGGCGCTGGCGCCTGCGCACGCCGCGGAGCTATATGGCCTGCAGGTGCTGGCCAGCGACATCGCCGACGCCGCGCACAACATGACGCGCTTCGTGGTGCTGTCGCGCAATGCGCCGGGAGTCACCGGCGAAGGCCCGTTCATGACCTCGCTGATCTTCGAGGTGAAGAACATCCCCGCGGCGCTCTACAAGGCGCTGGGCGGCTTCGCGACCAACGGCATCAACATGACCAAGCTGGAGAGCTATCAGCGCGAGGCCAGCTTCTCGGCGACCGAATTCTACGCCGATATCGTCGGCAGTCCCGAAGACGCGGGCGTGGTCCGCGCGCTGGAGGAACTGGTGTTCCACTCCAAGTGGGTGCGACTGCTGGGAACCTATCCGCAGGCGCGACCGCGGCCATAAGATAGAGGAAAAGCCGTATTCTCCCCCGCCCGGGGGAGGATACGGCTTGACCTACTCTCCCTCCGCCCAGGCCTTCAACAACGTATAGGCGATCGCATAACCGGGCGGCGCGAGGAACGGCGCCTCTGGATCCCGCGCCAGTGCCTGCCGCACCTGCGCACGATCGAACCAGCCGGCATGTTCCAGCTCGTGCGCGTCGATCGCGATCTCCTCGTCGAGCGCTTCGCCGATGCACGCGATCATCAGCTGCGACGGGAACGGCCAGGGCTGGCTGGCGACATAGCGGACCTTGCCGACATGCACCCCCGCTTCCTCCAGCGTCTCGCGTCGCACCGCATCCTCGATGCTTTCGCCCACCTCGAGGAACCCGGCCAGCGCCGAATAGCGCCCCGGCGGCCAGCTCGGCTGGCGGCCCAGCAGCACCCGGTCGCCATGCTCGGCAAGCATGATCACGACGGGATCGACGCGCGGATAATGTTCGGTGCCGCAGTTTGGGCACAGCCGGCCCCAGCCCGCACGGAAAATGTCGCTCGGCGTGCCGCAGCGCGAACAGAAGCCGTTGCGGGCGTGCCAATCGATCAGGCTGCGCGCCGCGGCGTAGTTGGCGGCATCCTCGGGCCGGAAGGCGTCGAGGATCGCCGACAGCTCGGGCGGCCGGCCCGGCGGCAGCGGCGTGCCGGGTGCCAGCGTCTGCACGAAGCGCGGTTCGCCGTCGATGAAGCCGAGGAACAGCAGCGGCTGGGTCGCGGCGTCGAGCCCGGTCCAGACCAGCCGCCCCTCGCCGTCCAGCGCCGGCACCAACCCGTCCATCACCAGCAGCCGCGCGCGCGGATCGGCGAGCGCCGCCGCCAGCAGCTCGGGCTCGTGGCGGACGCGATCGTCGCGGTCGAGCGTGCCGCCCGTGAAGCCGGGGGCGATCACTTGGCGAGATCGGCGTAGACGGCGGTACGCATCGGTACCTTCAGACCGAGTTCGGCAAGCAGGATGTTGACCATCATCGTCGCGCGGACCTGGTTCTTGGGGTCCACCCAGGCGAAGGTTCCGGCAGCACCCGACCAGCCATAGGTGCCCTTGCCCGCGCCGCCCGGCTGGTCGGCGAGGAACACCGATCCGCCCGCGCCGAAGCCCATCGGCACCCCGGTGTCGCGCGCCATCACCGCTAGGTTGGTCTTGTCGACGCCCGCCGGCAGCAGGTCGGACATGGCGAGCGCCGCCGTCTCGGGCTTGAGTATCCGCACCCCGTCCAGTTCGCCGCCATTCTGCAGCATGTGGAGGAAGCGATCATAGTCGCGCGCCGACATCGCCAGCCCCGCGCCGCCATAGGGGAAGCTCGGCTTCTTGAGATAGACCGAGGTCGCGCCCGGATCGATCGGCAAGCGGTTGCCGCCCGCGATCGCATACTCGGTGGCGAGACGCCCCGCCTCGCCCGCCGGCACCGTCCAGTAGCTGGACGTCATCTTGAGCGGCGCAAGGATGCGCGTGTTGACGAAGCTGTCGAACGGCATCCCGCTCGCCACCTCGATCACCCGGCCGAGCACGTCGAGCCCGATCGAATAGCTGAACTTGGCGCCGGGCTCGGCGATCAGCGGCAGCGTCGCGGTGCGGTTGGCGAATTCCTCGAGAGTCGCCGGACGCACCGGCCGCGCGGTCGCCTCGAACGAGTCGCTCACCTGCGCCGGGTTGATGCCGAGGCGGTTATATTCGTTGAGCAGCGGCCCCTTGGTGATGATGTTGTAGCCGAGGCCCGCGGTGTGGGTGAGCAGGTTGCGCACCGTGATCGGCTTGGTCGCCGGGCGGCTGGTCAGGTCCTTGTTCGGATCGACCAGCACCTTCATGTCCTTGAACGCCGGGATGAAGTCGCTGATCGGCTGGTCGAGCTTGAGCTTGCCTTCCTCGATCAGGATCATCGCGGCGATGCCGGTGATCGGCTTGGTCATCGAATAGACCCGCCACAGCGTGTCGCCATTGACCTTGGGCGCGGTCGGCTCGTCGGACATGCGGCCTTCCGCCACGATCGTCACGGGCGCCTGGCCCTTGGCATAGGCGATGACGATCCCGGGCACCTTGCCCGAGGCGACGGTCTGGCGCGCGAAGCTCTGGACCTGGCTGGGGGCCGTCTGGGCCTGCACCACAGGCGCCTGGAGCAATAGTGCCGCCCCGAAAAGTCCGAATACGCGCTTGGCCGTCATCGCAGTCTCCGTATCGCTTTGGCCGCCTTGGCGAAGACGGTGGGCAGACCCGCCGACTCGATGTCGGCAATCGGCCACCATTCGCCGGGGGGTGCGCTTGCATGGCGAGGGATTGTTGCAGTCGCAAGCGCCACCTCGAGGTCGAAATGGGTGAAACCGTGGCGGACGGTTTCGTTCAACATTCGCCAATGGGTGGCGGCCGGCGCGTCGACCACGCCCGGCGGCGACTCGCCCCAGGGCCCGGTGGGCAGCGCCCGCATGCCGCCGAGCAGGCCCTTGTCGGGTCTCCGGACGAGCAGCACCGCATCGTCGCGCTCCAGCCAGAACATCGTGCCGTGGCGCTGCGGCTTGGGGGCCTTCTTGGCCTTGACCGGATAGGCCTCGGGATTGCCTTCCGCCCGCGCCGCGCAACCGAAGGCGATCGGGCAGAGCAGGCATTTCGGCGCGCGGACGGTGCAGATGCCGCTGCCGAGGTCCATCATCGCCTGGGCGAAATCGCCGGCGCGGGCATCGGGCGTGATCGTGTCGGTCAGCCGCCGGATCGTCGGGCGCGAGCCTGGCAGCAGATCGGCCAGCGCGAACAGCCGCGTCACCACCCGCTCGACATTGGCGTCTACGACCACTGCCCGCCGCCCGAACGCAATCGCGGCGATGGCCGCCGCGGTATAATCGCCGATGCCGGGCAGCGCGCGCAGACCCATCTCGGTGTCGGGCAGCGGGCCGAGCCGCGCAACTTCGCGGGCGCAGGCGAGCATGTTGCGGGCCCGGGCATAATAGCCGAGCCCTGCCCAGGCAGCCATCACATCGGCGTCCTCCGCCGCCGCCATCGCCTCGAAGCTGGGCCAGCGGCTGGTGAATTTCTCGAAATAGGGGATCACCGTGGCGACCTGCGTCTGCTGCAGCATCACCTCGGACAGCCACACCCGGTACGGGTCGGCGGCGTCAGCGCCGGGTGGCGCGCGCCAGGCCAGGCGGCGGGCATTGGCGTCGTACCAGGCGAGCAGGGCGGGGGCGATCGATTCAGGAGCGTTGTCGGGCACGCCCCGCCTATGGCATGGGGGACCCGCAATGACGAAGCCCCCGCGTACCACCACCCGCCAGCCGCGCCTCGAGCCGCAGCGCTCGAACCGCGTCCGTGCGGTGTCCGAGCTGCTGCCGGACGTAGGCGGCGCCGCATTCCGGAAGTTCGGCTTCGTCCAGTCCGCCGTGGTCAGCCGCTGGAGCGAGATCGTCGGCGAGCGCTATGCCCGCGTCTCCGCCCCCGAATCGATTCGCTTCCCGCGCGGCAAGCGCGAGGAAGGCGTGCTGGCGCTCACCGTATCGGGTGCCTTCGCGCCGATGATGCAGCATATCGCGCCCGAGATCATCGAGCGGGTCAATCGCTTCTTCGGCTATCCCGCCGTCGCCAAGCTGGCGATCCGCCACGGCGACCTGCGCGCACCTAAGGCCAAGCCTGCGCCGCCGCCCAGCCTCAAGCCGATCCCGGAGGCAATGGGCGACAGCCTGCGCGGCATCGCCGATCCGGAACTGCGCGCGGTGCTCGAATCGCTTGCCGCGGGCGTTGCGGCGCAGGACGAAACCCCGGTGTTCGGCCGGATCGATTGAGATGATGCAGCGACTCCTCACCCTGATGCTCGCCCTGGTGCCGCTCTTCGCACTCGGCGCCGCCCCTGCCCCGCAGGCCAATTGGCTCACCACCGTGGTGGCGACACCCGAGGGCGGCTATCGCCAGGGCAACCCCAACGCGCCCGTAAAGCTGGTCGAATATGGCTCGCGCACCTGCCCAACCTGCGGCCGCTTCGCGAACGATGGGATGAAGCCGCTGCGCGACCAGTATGTCGCCACCGGCAAGGTCAGCTACGAGTATCGCGACTATCTGGTGCACGGCGCGCCCGACCTCGCGCTGGCGCTGCTCAACCAGTGCGTCGGCACCCAGCGCTTCTTCCCGGTGCTCGACGCGATCTACGCCCACCAGCCCCAGTTCGAAGAAAAGCTGATCGCGCTGGAAAAGACGCCCGCCACGCTGGAGGCTTGGCAGAAGCTGCCCCCGCCGCAGATGGCGACGCGCTTTGCCGAGAATATGGGCATGATCGCCTTCCTCAAGACCCAAGGCCTGCTGGAGGCCAAGGCGCGCCAGTGCCTCGCCGATACCAAGGCGATCGCCCGCATCGCCAAGACCCAGGCGGACGGCGCGAACCTCTACAAGGTGGACGGCACGCCGAGCTTCTTCGTCAACGGCCGGCGGGTGCGCGCCTTCACCTGGCCCTATCTCGAGCCCGAACTGCGCGCCGCCGGCGCCTGACCCTTTCGTAACCCGGAGACTTCCATGCGTTTCGCCCTCGCGCTTCTTCCCATCCTGGCGCTCGCCGCCTGCAACGGCGGCAACAAGGCCGGCGGCACCGGCGGCAACAGTAGCGCGCCGGTCCAGGCCTCGGCCCCCGTTGCCGGCGCGGCGGCCCCGGCCGGCAAGCAGTGGACCGACGTCGTCGAGAAGACCAAGGACAACGGCTTCCGCCAGGGCAATCCCAACGCGCCGATCAAGCTGGTCGAATACGGCTCGCGCATGTGCCCGTTCTGCGCCCAGTTCGGCACCACCGGCGTCGGCCCGCTGCGCGAAAAGTACATCGCGACCGGCAAGGTGAGCTATGAATATCGCGACTTCCTGATCCACGGCGCCCCCGACCTCGCGCTCGCATTGCTCAACCAGTGCGTGCCTTCGGACGCCTTCTTCCCGACGCTGGACCAGATCTATGCCGGCCAGGAAGAGTTCGAGAAGAAGATCATGGCGCTCCAGCAAACCAACCCGCAGGTGCTCGACCAGATCCAGCAGATGCCGCCGCCCCAGGCCGCGGCCGGCTTCGCCCAGGCGCTGGGCATGGTCGACTTCATGAAGCAGCGCGGCCTGCCCGAGGCCCAGGCCAAGGCGTGCCTCGCCGACCAGAAGCAGATCGAGACGATCGCCAAGGTCAATGCCGACGGCGCCAACGTCTATGGCGTGAACTCCACCCCGACCTTCTTCATCAACGGCCAGAAGACCGAGGTGAACGACTGGGCCGGCCTGGAGCCGCTGCTCCAGAAGGCCGGCGCACGCTGATCGACGACACCTCATGCAGATAAAGCGGCTGCGGCTGACAGGCTTCAAGAGCTTCGTCGACCCGGCCGATCTGCGGATCGAACCGGGGCTGACGGGAATCGTCGGCCCCAATGGCTGCGGCAAGTCCAACCTGCTCGAAGCGCTGCGCTGGGTGATGGGCGAGACCAGCGCCAAGTCGATGCGCGGCGCCGGCATGGAAGACGTGATCTTCGCCGGCACCGCGACGCGGCCGCAGCGCGACTTCGCCGAAGTGGCGGTGGTCGCGGACCTGCCCGAACAGCAGGACGAGCTGGAGATCATCCGCCGCATCGAGCGCGGCGCCGGATCCGCCTATCGCATCAACGGCCGCGACGTGCGCGCCAAGGACGTGGCGCTCGCATTCGCAGACGCCGCGACCGGCGCGCACTCGCCCGCGCTGGTCAGCCAGGGGCGGATCGGCGCGATCATCGCCGCCAAGCCCGGCGAGCGCCGTGCGATGCTGGAGGAAGCGGCCGGGATCGCCGGCCTCCATGTCCGCCGTCGCGATGCCGAGCAGAAGCTGCGCGCAACCGAGACCAACCTCACTCGCCTCGACGAGCTGATCGGCGAGCAGGAGCAGCGCGCCGCCGCGCTCAAGCGCCAGGCGCGGCAGGCCGAACGCTATCGCGAGCTTTCCGACCGCATTCGCATTGCCGAGGCGCGGATGATCTTCGCGCGCTGGCGCGACGCGGCGCTGGCCGCCGATATCGCGCGCAAGGAGGCCGCCGAGGCCGAGTCGCTGGTTGCCGAGCGCACCGCAGCGCAGGCCGAGGCGGAAGCCGCGCAGATGGCGGCGGCCGAGGCGGTCGGCACGCTGCGCGCCGAGTCGCTCCGGCTGCGCGATGCCGCCAGCGACGCGCAGCACCGGCTCCAGACGCTGCGCAGCGCCCGCCACGGCGTCGAGCGGCGGATCGCCGAACTGGCCGAGGCGAGCCGTCGTCTGGAGACCGACCGTGCGCGCGAAGCCTCGCTCGCGCGCGACGCCGCCGAGGCAATCGCGCGGCTGACCGCCGAGCAGGCGACGCTGGAGGCACGTATCGCCGAGACCGCCGCGCGCGTGCCGCTGCTCGAGGCGGCGCTCGCCGATACCGAACGCGCCGCCCGCGATGCCGAAGTCGCGCTCTCGCAGGCACTGGCCCAGCAGGCGGCCGAAGCGGCGGAAGTGCGCGTCGCCGACGCCGCGCTGTCCGCTGCGCGCGGCCGGGTGGAACGCAGCCAGCGCGATCAGGCCCGGATCGAGGCCGAGGCCCGCGCGCTCGGCGATGCCGCACCGCTCCTCGCCGAGCGCCAGCGGGCGAGCGAGGCGCGCACGGAAGCGCAGCGCCAGGCCGACTCCGCCCGCGACGCCCTTGCCCGTGCCGATGCCGAGGAGCGCGCCGCGATCGAGGCGCGCAACGGCGCCCAGGCGGCACGCGCAGCCGCGCATGCCGAACTCGCCCAGATCGACAGCGAGGCGACCGCGCTTGCCAAGGCGACCAAGCCCTCGGGCAAGGAGCGTCTGCTTGATCGGGTGACCGTCGCCGCCGGTTACGAGCGCGCGCTCGCCGCCGCCCTGGGCGACGATCTCGAAGCCGGGCTCGACGCGAGCGCCGAGCGCCATTGGGGCGGCGCGGACGCACTGCCGACCGATCCCGCACCGCCGCCGGGCACGACCCGGCTGGCCGAGCATGTCACCGCGCCACCCGAACTCGCCCGGCGGCTGGCGCAGGTGCTGGTGTGCGAGGCGGATGGGGGCCAGCCGCTTGCGGTCGGCCAGCGGCTGGTGACGCTGCAGGGCATGCTGCGCCGCTGGGACGGCTATCGCGCCCGCTCGGGCGGCGCGGCGGCGGCCGAGCGGCTGGAGCGGGTCAACCGGCTCGCCGCGCTGGAGAAGGCGCGACCGGCGGCACAGGCGGCGCTGGAAGCGGCGGCGGCCGAACTCAGCCGCATCGAGGTCAGCATCGCCGAGGCCCGCCGCAGCGCCGCCGAGAACCGCAAGCGGCTCGACCAGGCCGATCTCGCCGCGCGCGAGGCGACCCGTGCCGAGGATCGCGCCGCCAACCAGATCGAAAGGCTGGAGACGCAGCGCGCCGATCTCGAAACCCGCCGCGCCCGCATCGCCGCCGAAGCGGAGGAAGCCGCCGGCGAGTTCGCCCGCGCCGAGGCAACCAAGGCTGCGCTGCCGGACGGGACCGAAACCCGCGCCAAGGTTGCCGCCCTCTCCCGCGAGGCCGACCATGCCCGCGCCGCGGTGGCCAGCGCCCGCGCCGAACGCGCCAGCCTCGACCGCGATCTCGCCCAGGTCCGCGAGCGGCTCGCCGGCGCCGGCGCCGAGGCGAAGAGCTGGTCGGCCCGCGCCGCCGATGCCACGCGCCGCTCCGCCGAGATGGACGAGCGCGCCGCCACGCTGGCGCAGGAGCGCGAGGCGATCGCCGCCCGCCCCGCGCAGATCGCCGCGCAGCTCGCCGATGCCGAGGCCGCGGATGCGTGGATGCAGCAGGAATCCGCCGCCGCCCAGGTCGCTGAGCGCGAGGCCGACGCCCGGCTACGCACGACCGAGGCGACGCTGCGCAAGGCAAGCGAGTCGCTCTCCGAAGCTCGCGAGCGCCGTGCCGGCGCCGCCGCCCGCGCCGAGAACCAGGACGTGCGCCGGGTGGAGATGGGCCGCCTGTCGGGCGAACGCTTCGAATGTCCGCCGCCCTTGCTCCCGGCGCGGCTGCACTTCGAGGCCGACAGTGTGCGCAGCCCGCAGGACGAATCCGCCGCGATGGAAAAGCTGACCACCGATCGCGAGCGGCTGGGCCCGGTCAATCTCGTCGCCGAGACCGAGCTGGCCGAAATCGAGGCCGCGTTCGGCACCAACGCGAAGGAGCGCGACGAACTGCTCCAGGCGGTCAACCGGCTGCGCGGCTCGATCGGCACGCTCAACCGCGAGGGGCGGCAGCGGCTGCTCGCCGCGTTCGAGGCGGTCGACCAGCATTTCCGGCGGCTGTTCACCACGCTGTTCAACGGCGGCCAGGCGCATCTCGCGCTGATCGATTCGGACGATCCGCTGGAGGCGGGGCTGGAGATCCTGGCGCAGCCGCCGGGCAAGAAGCTCCAATCGCTCACTTTGCTCTCGGGCGGCGAGCAGGCGCTGACCGCGGTCGCGCTGATCTTCGCGCTGTTCCTCACCAAGCCCTCGCCGATCTGCGTGCTCGACGAAGTCGACGCGCCGCTCGACGACGCCAATGTCGACCGCTTCTGCGACCTGCTGGAAGCGATGACCCGCGAAACCGCAACGCGCTATCTGATCGTCACCCACAATGCCGCGACGATGGCGCGAATGCACCGGCTGTTCGGGGTCACGATGGTCGAACGCGGGGTCAGCCGGCTGGTGTCGGTCGACCTCGGCGGGGCGACGAGCTTGTTGGCGGCGGAGTAGGGGGCCGCCCTTCGACAGCCGATTGCGCTCACCTCGACTGTCGACATGGCAAATTTTGGTGGAAAGCGGACGTTCATTGTAGGTAGCAGCGATGACCGGAGACAGCGCCACTGCCGAACAGTTTCGACGCGATTGGGCGCGGTATCATCCGACATGCCTGCCGCTGGGATGGATGCTCCGTAGCTGCGCGAGAGCGCCCTGGGTCCGGTTTCACGCTCTCCCGGGTTCGGAGAGATACGGAGAGGATGAAGCCGAGCGAAGCATCATCCTCTCGCGAGCAAATGCGTTGGCCGACTGGTTGCTCGGGGAGAACGAGTGGTGTTGGGTGATTGAGGGCGACACCGATGATCCGGTCACTGCGGGCGAGGAAGCGCTCTTGGGCCGAGAAACCGATGATCCCGACGATCCCGTCTGGAGTTTTTACGTCCGCCACGAACGTTGGCGCTCGGGATCGAGCAACGCAAAGCTGCTGTCGATTGCCGACGATGAGCCTCGGCGTGCGGTTTGGATGAGGTGCGACAACGGTGCGGTGTTCGCGCCTTATGACGGCGGCTTCGACCTGTTTCCGCAATCGTGGGAAGGCGTTCGCCAGTTGAAGGCGGCATGGCCTAACTGGCTTTCCGATCATCCCGCGGGGCTGTGAGGTTCGCCCTGAAACGTCCGCAATTGGGCGGTTGCAAACTAACCGCCCGCCTCTCAATGCCGCGTCTGAAAGCTCGGCTCGCCCTGCAGCGCGGCGGCGACCAACAGGCTCTCCTCCAGCTTCACGCGGTCGCGCAGGCGCGGCAGCATCGCGCGGCTGGCGGCGGCGAAGCCCTGGCGGTCGGCGGCGATCTGCTCGGGGGTCCAGAACAGCAGATATTCCTGCCAGTTGGCCTTGAGCCGCTCGAAATCCTCGCGGACCTGGTCGACCTTGGTGCGCGAGATGCCCGGCTGGGCCGACATCGTGAGCGTGTAGATGGTGGTGTCCTCGCGGGCGAGGTGCTCGGCGACGCAGTGGAGCAGGTGATCGAGCGCGGTGGAAAGCTCGACCGGAGTCGCGTCGCTTTCGAGGAGGCCGGACAGGCGCCGCGCAAGAATATCGATCATCTCGTGATCGTGTCGCAATTCCGCGATCGTCGTCGTTGCCATCATCGGTCGGTCCTCACCCCTAAACGTCGTCTGCTCCGCTCCAATCCCCCAAGCCATTGCATAGCGCTGTTTAACGCAAAGTGGAACGACGGAATGGGTTAATGAAAAAAGGGGCCCGGCAGCGCCGGACCCCTTCTTCATTTCTTGGGCGAAACGCGTGCGATCAGTCGCGATCGCCGGTCAGGAACGCAGGCAGGCCGATGTCGCCGCCGTCGTCCTTGCCGCCTTCGCTGCGCTCGCCGCGCGGCTTGTCGCCACGGTCGCGGCGGGGGCCACGCTCGCCGCGCTCGCCACCGCGCTCGCCGCCACGGCCGCCCTCGCGACGGCGGTCGCCGCCACGATCGCCACGGTCGCCGCGATCCCCACGGTCACCGCGCGGCTCGCGCGGTTCGCGGGCCGGACGCGAGTCTTCCAGCTCGGCACCGGTTTCCTGGTCGACGACGCGCATCGACAGGCGGACCTTGCCGCGCGGATCGATCTCGAGGACCTTGACCTTGACTTCCTGGCCTTCGCTCAGGACGTCCGAGACCTTCTCGACACGCTCGTTCTTGATCTCCGAGACGTGGACGAGACCGTCCTTGCCGCCCATGAAGTTCACGAACGCACCGAAATCGACCAGGTTGACGACCTTGCCGTTGTAGATCTTGCCGACTTCGGCTTCCTCGACCAGGCCCTTGATCCACTTGATCGCGGCTTCGATCTGCGCCGGATCCGACGAACTGACCTTGGTCACGCCCTCGTCGTCGATGTCGACCTTGGCGCCGGTGGTGGCGACGATCTCGCGGATCACCTTGCCGCCGGTGCCGATCACTTCACGGATCTTCGACTTGTCGATGGTGAAGGTCTCGATGCGCGGCGCGTGTGCCGACAGCTCCGAGCGGACTTCGCCCAGCGCCTTGTTCATCTCGCCCAGGATGTGCGCGCGACCGGCCTTCGCCTGGTTGAGCGCCGCCTCGAAGATCTCCTTGGTGATGCCGGCGATCTTGATGTCCATCTGCATCGTGGTGATGCCCTCGGACGTGCCGGCGACCTTGAAGTCCATGTCGCCCAGGTGATCTTCGTCCCCCAGGATGTCGGACAGGATCGCGTAATCCTTGCCCTCGAGGATCAGGCCCATGGCGATGCCCGAGACCGGACGCTTGATCGGCACGCCGGCGTCCATCATCGCGAGGCTGCCGCCGCACACCGACGCCATCGACGACGAGCCGTTCGACTCGGTGATGTCGCTGGTCAGGCGGATCGTGTAGGGGAAGTCTTCTTTGGCGGGCAGCACCGGGTGCAGCGCGCGCCATGCCAGCTTGCCATGGCCGACTTCGCGACGGCCCGGCGCGCCGAAGCGGCCCACTTCGCCGACCGAATAGGGCGGGAAGTTATAGTGCAGCATGAAGTTCTGGTAGCTGAGGCCGTTCAGGCCATCGATCATCTGCTCGGCATCCTTGGTGCCGAGGGTGCAGGTGGCGATGGTCTGGGTCTCGCCGCGGGTGAACAGCGCCGAGCCGTGCGCACGCGGGAGGAAGTGCGTCTCTGCCTCGATCGGGCGGATCTGCGTGGTGGTGCGGCCGTCGATGCGCTTGCCGTCCTTGAGGATGGCGGTGCGGACGATCTCGGCTTCCAGCTTCTTGGTCAGCTTGATGCCGGCCATGACGTCCTGCGGGCTCAGGCCGTCCTCGGTGAACTGCGCCTTCGCCTTGGCACGCGCCTCGTTGAGCGCGTTCGAGCGGGCCGACTTGTCGGTCAGCTTGTAGGCGGCGGCGATGTCCTTGCCGATGAGCTTCTTCAGCTTGTCCTTGAGCTTCGCATTGTCGTTCGACGACGCGATTTCCCACGGATCCTTGGCGGCCTGCTCGGCGAGCTTGACGATCGCCTTGACGATTTCACGGCAGGCATCGTGCGCGAACAGCACGGCGCCGAGCATGACCTCTTCCGAAAGCTCCTTGGCTTCGGATTCGACCATCATCACCGCGTCATAGGTGGCGGCGACGACGAGATCGAGCTCGCCCTCGGCAACCTGCGCGTCGGTCGGGTTGAGGATGTATTCGCCGTTGATGTAGCCGACGCGCGCCGCGCCGATCGGGCCCATGAAGGGCACGCCCGAGAGCGTGAGCGCTGCCGAGGCGGCGATCATCGAGAGGATGTCGGGCTCGTTCTCGCCGTCATAGCTCAGCACCTGAGCGATGGCGTTGATCTCGTTGTAGAACCCTTCCGGGAACAGCGGGCGGATCGGGCGGTCGATGAGGCGGGAGACGAGCGTCTCCTTCTCGGTGGCGCCGCGCTCGCGCTTGAAGAAGCCACCCGGGATGCGACCGGCGGCCGAGAATTTTTCCTGGTAGTGGACGGTCAGCGGGAAGAAGTCCTGGCCTTCCTTCACGCTCTTCGCGGCGGTGACTGCGCACAGCACCACGGTTTCGCCGAGGGTCGCGATCACCGCGCCGTCGGCCTGACGGGCAACCTTGCCCGTTTCGAGAGTCAGCGTCTTGCCGCCCCACTCGATCGATACAGTCTTCTTGTCGAACATGTTGTTTCCTTCACTCCCCGGTGCCAATCACGCGGGGGGCCTATGCGTGAGCCGTATGTGGCTCGTGGGACCGACCGTATTGCCGGATCCCCCGTTTCGATCCCGGCGCCATTCGCCGGGGATCGCCGATGCAGTATCGCACCGGAATGACAAAAAGGCGACCCGAAGGTCGCCTTTCCGTGTTACTTGCGAAGACCGAGCTTCGCGATGAGATCTGCGTAGCGCGCCTGGTCCTTCTTCTTCAGATAGTCCAGCAGGCTGCGGCGCTTGTTGACCAGCATCAGCAGACCGCGGCGCGAGTGGTTGTCCTTCGCGTGGGTCTTGAAGTGCTCGGTGAGGTTGGCGATGCGCTCCGAGAGGATCGCGACCTGCACTTCGGGGCTGCCGGTGTCACCCTCGTTGCGAGCGTGTTCCTTGACGAGCGCTTCCTTGCGCTCCTGCGTGATCGACATGCATTTTCCTTCGACATCTAAGGCTACAGGTTGAAGCCGCGTACGACCCGGATGCTTCCGGCTTCCGCCTCTACCAGCGCAACCGGGGTATCCCCGAGCAGCGCGAAATACAGGCCATCGTCTTTGGCAATCCCGACCAAGACCCGCCCCTGGCGGAGCAGCCCTGCCTGATCGGGGGTGAGGGATAGAGCCGGGATGTCGTCCAGCCCCGCCCTCAGCGGCAGGCAAATGTCTTCAAGGCGCCGCTCCTTAGCGGCATCCGCCAAAGAGTCCAGCGAAATCGCCTGGTCCAGGGTGAAGGGGCCGGCCTTGATGCGACGGAGATAGGTGACGTGGCCGACGGTGCCAAGGGCGTGGGCGATGTCGCGGGCCAGGCTGCGGATATACGTGCCCTTGGAGACATGGGCGCGAAGGGTGGCGAACTGCGCGCCATCCTCGTTCTGCGAAGATAGATACTGCAGATCGTGGATCGTGATCCGACGAGTCCCCAATGTAACTTCCTGACCCGATCGCGCGAGGTCATAGGCCCGCTCGCCATTGACCTTCAGTGCGGAATAGGCAGGCGGCAGTTGGTCAATCTCGCCTAGAAATTGCCCGAGAACATCCTCGACGTCCGCGCCGTCTACGAACACCTCGGACGTCGCAATCACCTTCCCCTCGGCATCCAGCGTATCCGTCTCCACCCCGAACCGGATGGTGAAGTCATACACCTTGTCGCTGTCGAGCATGCGGCCGGCGAGCTTGGTCGCCTCGCCCAGTGCGATCGGCAGCACCCCGGTCGCCAGCGGATCGAGCGTGCCGCCATGGCCGACCTTCACCTTGGCATAGCCCCCCTCACGCAGCGCGCGCTTCACCGCGCTCACGCCTTGTGTCGAGCCGAGGCCCAGGGGTTTGTCGAGGAGGATCCAGCCGTGCATCGCCGCGCCATAGGTGGCGATCGGCACCCGTGCAAATCACGACATTATTGCAACACCCGGAAGCAAACCGTTCGGGCGTCGCCCGAAACGCTTGCTGCAAATGACGGTTCCGCTACAGGCGCGCGAAAAATCAGCGACATCGACAAGAAGCGATCGCGAAAACGCGCCGGAGAGGACGAGCCAACACTGTACGGGGACTCGACTCAGCCATGACCACTTCCGCCCTTCTTCGCGGCCTGCTGCTCGCCAGCGCCGCGCTCACCGCGCCCTCGGCACTCGCCGCCAGCCACGAAACGCCCGCACCCGTCCAAGGCGCCCAGCCCGAGGACGCCGCGCCGCAGCAGGCCGGCGAGATCGTCGTCACCGCGCAGCGCCGCACCGAAGCCGCCAAGGACGTCCCCGTCGCCGTCACCGCGATCGGCGGCGAGAAGCTCGACGTGCTCAACTCTTCGGGCCTCGACATCCGCTTCCTCTCGGCGCGCACGCCCAGCCTTCAGATCGAAAGCTCGTTCGGCCGCACCTTCCCGCGCTTCTACATCCGCGGCCTGGGCAACACGGATTTCGATCCCAACGCTGCGCAGCCGGTGTCGGTGGTGTACGACAATGTGGCGCTCGAGAACCCGATGCTGAAGGCCTTCCCGGCGTTCGACCTCGCCCGCGTCGAAGTGCTGCGCGGTCCCCAGGGCACGCTGTTCGGCCGCAACACGCCGGCCGGCGTGGTGAAGCTCGAATCGCAGCGTCCGACCGACAAGTATGAAGCGCAGGGCAGCGTCAGCTGGGCGACCTACAACACGATCAACGCCGATCTCGCGCTCAACGCACCGCTGGGCAACGGCTTCGCGCTGCGCGTCTCGGGCCTGGTCCAGCACCGCGACAATTGGGTGGTGAACGACAGCACCAGCAAGCTCAGCGTCGCCAACCGCAAGCTCGAAGGCTATACCGATCGCGCCGGCCGCGTGCAGCTGTCCTACACCAGCGGCGACTTCAACGCGCTGATCAACGTCCATGGCCGCGACCTCGAAGGCACGCCCCGCGTGTTCCGCGCCGGCCTGTTCCAGCAGGGCTCGAACAACTTCTCGGCGGGCTTCGACCCCAAGCACGTCAAGCTCGACGGCTATACCAGCCAGTGGCTCGAGCAGTGGGGCGGCAACCTGCAGCTCGACTATCACTTCGAGGGTCTGGGCACGCTCTACTCGGTAACCGCCTACGAGCGCGCCAAGGTGCAGAGCACCGGCGACGTCGACGGCGGCGACAACTACACCTTCCCGGCGCTGGGCCTGAACAACGCCCTGTTCCCGTCGAACACCGGCGGCATCACGAGCCCCAAGGAGTTCAGCCAGGAACTTCGCTTCGCAACCGACCAGTTCGGTGCGTTCCGCGGCCAGGCCGGTGTCTATTATTTCGACCAGAACCTCGATTACAGCGAATATGGCTATGATCTGGGCGGCGGCGCGCAGAACCAGAATATCGGCCATGTGAACATCAATGAAAATATCGGCGTATTCGCCTCGGGCGAGTTCAAGGCGACCGATGCGCTGACGCTGCGCGCCGGCGTGCGCTACTCGCATGACCGCAAGAACGATGTGATCACCGGCTTCGGCCCGCTGACCGGCGGCCTCACCCTGCCGCTGCAGACCAAGGTCAAGGGCGAGGCGGTGACCTGGGACGCCAGCGCCACCTATGCGCTGACCCCCGACGTCAACGTCTACGCACGCTTCGCCACCGGTTACTTGGGCCCGGCGATCCAGGACCGCGTGACCTTCGGTTCGGTGCCGACCACCGCAGGCAAGCAGTTCACCAAGTCGGCCGAAGTGGGCGTGAAGGGCGCGCTTCCGGCCAAGGGCCTGAACTATGCGCTGACCGGCTACTGGTTCCGCACCGATGACCTGCAGCTGACCGCGGTGGGCGGCGCGAGCAATGCCAACCAGCTGCTCTCGGCCGATCACGTCAACGGCTATGGCGTCGAGGCGGAGTTCAGCTACCGCCCGGTCCGCGGGCTCGATCTCACCGCCAGCGGCAGCTACAACTTCACCCAGATCCGCGATCCCAAGCTGGTCGTGGCGGCCTGCGGCTCGCTGTGCACGATGACCGATCCGACCTTCACCGTCGGCACCAGCACCTTCGCGCGGATCGACGGCAACCGCCTACCCCAGGCGCCGCGCTTCGTGCTCAACGCCACCGCGCGCTACGGCGTGCCGCTGGCCAATGGCGGCGAGGTCTACGCCTATACCGACTGGGCGTATCGCAGCGATATCAACTACTTCCTCTACGAGGCGAAGGAGTTCCGCGGGCGTTCGCTGCTCGAGGGCGGTCTGCGCATCGGCTACCGCGCGCCGCAGGGCTATGAGGTGGCGGCGTTCGCCCGCAACATCCTCAACCAGATCCGCGCGCAGAGCGCGATCGACTTCAACAACCTGACCGGCATGATCAACGAGCCGCGCATCATCGGCGGCGAGATCCGCTTCCACTTCTGATCGGAGGTGCGGGGAGCGATCCCCGCATGCTTCATAGCGGAAGGGCGTCGCGGGGAGATCCTCGCGGCGCCCTTTTCCGTATCAGCCGATCGCGCCGCGCCGCTCGACGAAATGGCGGCGGCAGAGCGCGACATAGCGGTCGTTGCCGCCGATCTCGCGCTGCTCGCCCTCGCGCACGGCCCGCCCCTCGGCATCGACGCGCAGGTTCATCGTCGCCTTGCGCCCGCATTCGCAGACCGACTTGATCTCGACCAGCGAGTCCGCGATCGCCAGCAGCGCCGCCGCGCCCTCGAACAACACGCCCCGGAAATCGGTGCGCAGCCCGTAGCAGAGCACGGGCACCTCATCCTTGTCGCACACTGCCGCCAGTTGCCGCACCTGCGCGGCGGAGAGGAACTGCGCTTCATCCACCAGCACGCAGGCGAGCGGCGCCGAGAAATGGGCATCCTGGACGATCGTGCGCAGGTCGGTGGTGCCGTCGAACGGGATCGCATCGGCATGGATGCCGAGCCGCGAGTCGATAACGCCGTGTCCGCCCCGATCATGCACGCCGGCAGTGAACAGCAAGGTGCGCATGCCGCGCTCGCGGTAGTTGAAATCGGCCTGGAGGAGCGTGGTCGATTTCCCCGCGTTCATCGAGGCATAGTAGAAATAGAGCTTGGCCATCAGGCGAGGGTCTCGATGGTGACCGGAGAATTGGAACCGGCGGCACGTTCTATGCCCCGGTCGAACGTCACGAAGCTGGTGGCAGGGCCGACCGCGAGCAAATGGAACATGTCGGCCATGTCGGCGCCTTGTGCGACACGGTCGAGTGCCCAAGCCAGTGCGGCGCTATCCTCCACCTGGACGGTGGGCAGATCCATCAGGTCGCGTAGGGCGCGGGTCACCGCGTCGAGGGGCTGGCGATAGCGCGATCGCAGCAACCACCCGAGTTCGAGCAGCACGCTGTTCGACACATAGACGGGGCTACGCAGCACCTCGCCGGCCGCTGCGGCTTGCGCCGGATCATCGCCAATCAGGAACCGGGCAAGGACGTTGGTATCAACGGCGCGCACGATCGTCCCGCGCACCCGCTACGTCCGCCGCAGCTTCCCTAGTGGCGTGGTTCATTTCTTCGATGCTGATCGGCGGTCCATCGTACCGCAGCGTCGCGCGAAGCGAAGCGGTGATTTCCTCGAACGACCGGCCGGATTTGGTCACGATCGGGCGCAGCACGATCGATGCGCCGCTGCGAACCACCTCCAGCTGCTGACCGGGCAGAAACCCGAGCGCGTCCCGAACCTCCTTCGGGATCACCACCTGGCCTTTCGCAGAGAGCGTCGTCGTAGCGTTCATGTAGGTAAGATGCGTCTTACCACCTACGGAGTCAATCTTCGTCCCCGCCCAGGTCCCGCGCCACGTTGGGCGCACGGAGCAACTGGTCGATATGGCTGCCCTCGTCGAAGCTCTCGTCCGCGAGGAACTTGAGCTTGGCTGCATATTTCATCTTCACCCGGTGCGCGACTTCGCGCTGGAGGAAGGCGGTGTTGGTGCGCAGCGCCTTCAGCACCGCCTCCTCGTCCTTGCCGAGCAGCGGCTTCACGAACACCGTCGCATGGCGCAGATCGGGCGACATGCGCACCTCGGTCACCGAGACCAGGTGCTTCGCCAACACCTCGTCGTGCACGTCGCCGCGCTGGAGGATTTCGCTGAGGATATGGCGCACCTGTTCGCCCACGCGCAGCACGCGGACGGAGCGGGTTTCATCGGTGTCGTTCTGGCGCATCTTGTGATTCTGACCGGTTTTCGCTATCTAAAGAGCACTGCAACTGTGACCGTTGGTACAACGTCACCTCCTGAGCCCGGGTGTTCCAGCGCCCGGGCTCAAAGCATTTTGGGCTCCCGGCGTTCCAGCACCGAGAGCCCGCACTGGGTTACTTGCGGCTTAGCTCAATGAGCTTCGCCACCAATCCGAGCAACGCGACGATGAACGTCGCGAAACCCAGAACCAGACCTGCAACTGTTTCTATTGGCACATGAACCACCTCCTTTCCGGCCGCAGGTGCAGCCGGAAAGGAAGCGTATCACAGGCGAGGCCGGCGAGGAACAAAAGGTGTCCATCGGCAGCCCTGCCCCATTACAGCGTACGTTCGCGCAGCTCGACTTCGTAGGTTTCGAGGTAATCGCCGGCCTTGATGTCCACGAAGTTCTGCGTGAACGTCACACCGCATTCGAGACCTGCGCGCACTTCGGCCACGTCGTCCTTGAACCTACGCAGCGACGCGATCTCGCCGGTGTAGATGATGACGTCGTTGCGCGTGATGCGTGCCTTGAGCGCCTTGCGGATGAAGCCGTCGACGACCAGCAGACCGGCTGCCTTGCCGTGCTTGCCCGCCGAGAAGACTTCCTTGATCTCGGCGCGGCCGACGACCGTTTCGAAGGCTTCCGGACCAAGCTCGCCCGCCATGCCGGCGCGGATCTCGTCCGTCAGGTCATAGATGACGTCGTAATACTTCAGCGCCACCTTGTTCCGCTCGGCGATCTCGCGCGCCTTGGCATTGGCACGGACGTTGAAGCCGATGATCGGCGCGCCGCTCGCCGAAGCCAGCGCCACGTCGCTCTCGGTGATGCCGCCGACGCCCGAGTGCAGGATACGCACGCGGATGTCGTCGTTGCCCAGCTTGCTGAGCGCACCCACGATCGCCTCGGTCGAACCCTGCGTGTCGGCCTTGACCACCACCGGATACTCGATCGCCTGCTTGTCCTTGAGCGCGGAGAACATGCTCTCGAGGCTCGCCGGTGCCTGGGTGGTGCGCTTCTGGAGCAGCACGCCCTGGCGGTATTCGGCGACCTCGCGGGCACGCGCCTCGCTCTCGACCACCTGCATCGGATCGCCGGCCGACGGCACGCCCGAGATGCCGAGCACCTCGACCGGCATCGCCGGACCCGCTTCCTTGATCTGGCGACCCTTGTCGTCGATCATCGCACGGACCTTGCCGCTCTCTGCGCCGACGACGAACACGTCGCCCACGCGCAGCGTGCCGCGGTTGACGAGGATCGTCGCGACCGGGCCGCGGCCCTTGTCGAGCTTCGCCTCGATCACGGTGCCTTCGGCCTCGCGATCGGGGTTGGCGCGCAGTTCGAGCAGTTCGGCCTGGAGCTGGATCTTCTCGATCAGTGCGTCGAGGCCGATCTTCTTGAGCGCCGAGACTTCGACGTTCTGGACGTCGCCGCCCATCTCTTCGACGATCACCTCATGCTCGAGCAGACGCTCGCGCACGCGCTGCGGGTTGGCGCTGTCGAGGTCGACCTTGTTGATCGCCACGATCATCGGCACGCCGGCCGCCTTGGTGTGGTTGATCGCCTCGATCGTCTGCGGCATCAGCCCGTCGTTCGCGGCCACCACCAGCACCACGATGTCGGTGACGTTGGCACCACGTGCGCGCATCTCCGAGAAGGCTTCGTGGCCCGGCGTGTCGAGGAAGGTGATCTTCGACTTGTCCTTCAGGGTAACCTGATAGGCGCCGATATGCTGGGTGATGCCGCCGGCTTCGCCGCGCACCACATCGGTGCCGCGCAGCGCGTCGAGCAGCGAGGTCTTGCCGTGATCGACGTGACCCATGATCGTGACGACCGGCGGACGCGGCTGCAGCTTGTCCTCGGGATCGAGCTCGGTATCGATCTGGAGATCGACGTCGCTCTCGCTGACGCGCTGCACGTTATGGCCGAAATCGGTGACCAGCAGTTCGGCGGTATCCTGGTCGATCGACTGATTGACCGTGACCATCATGCCCATCTTGAACAGGGCCTTCACCAAGTCCGCGCCCTTTTCGGCCATGCGGTTGGCGAGTTCCTGCACGGTGATGGCGTCCGGCACCACCACGTCGCGGACCTGCTTGATCTGCGGCTCGCGCGGGCCGCCATAGGAGCGGCGATGCTCCTTTTCACGCGCGCGCTTCAGCGCCGCGAGGCTGCGCGCACGCGCACCATCGTCGCCACCAAGCGCACGGGTGACGGTGAGCTTGCCAGACTGGCGGCGATCGTCGCCCTTGCGGTCGCGCGACGGCTTGGCCGGATCGGCACCCGGGCGGCGCGGCGCGGCGCCGGGACCCGAGGGGGCCGGACGCGCGGCACCGGCGCCAGCGGCGGGACGCTGCTGGTTCTGGTTCTGCTGCGGTGCCTGCTGCGTCTGCTGGGTCGCGGCAGGGGCTGCCTGCTGCGGCTCGGGCTTGGGCTGCGGCTTGGGAATTTCCGGACGCACGACCGGCGTGAAGCGACGCGGCGCAGGGAGCGACGCATCGAGCTGCAGCGTGATCGGACCCTGCGGGATCGGACGACGCGGCGGCTGCGCGGGCGCGGCCGGCTTGGGGGCTGCGGCCTGCGGCTGGGCAGGCTTGGGCGCTGCCGGCTGCTGCGGGGCAGCGGCCTGCGGGGCTGCCGGAGCAGTTGCGGGCGCGGGTGCAGGCGTCGGCTCCGGCGTCGGAGCAGGCGCGGCGGCCGGAGCCTCCGCTACCACTTCCGGCTTCGGTTCCGGGGCGGGCGCAGGGGCAGGCGTCGGCTCGGGCGCGGCGGCTTCGGCCGGGGCGGCAGCCGCCTCGGTCTGGGCACGCGCACGCTCTTCGGCGCGGCGACGCTCTTCTTCCTGCGCTTCGGCGCGGAGGCGATCGTCGCGACGACGGCTTTCCTCCAGCGCCTGCATGCGCTGTTCCTCGGCCTCGCGGAGCAGCTTGGCCTGGCGCTCCTGCGGCGAGAGATTGTCCATCGGCTTGCGCGGCGGCTGGGCAGCCGGGCGCGGTGCCTGCTGCGGGGCAGCGGCGCGGGGAGCCTGAGCAGCCGGAGCCTCGGGCGCAGCGGCAGGGGCCGGCGTCGACTCGTCGATCGGCGCACCCTGCGGGCCGAGAACACGGCGACGCTTGACCTCCACGACCACGGTGTTGGAACGGCCATGGCTGAAGCTCTGCTTCACCTTGCCGGTTTCCACCGTGCGCTTCAGACCCAGCGGTGCGCGCATGCCCAGTTTCGGCTTGTCGTTTTCGGTGTCGCTCATGCGGCTACTCAAGTTCCTCGATAATGTTCGTCGTCAATGGCACGGCGGACGGCAAAGCCGATGCGCCTTGCGATGCGGAATCGCAAGACACGGGATCAGGTTCGGGTCCGATAAAGTGCAGCCAGCGATCGAGCGCTTCGCTCGTCCGTTGCGCCGCCCGGGCGTCGATGAGTCCGGCGTGTACCACATTTTCGCGGCCTAACGCCAAGGACAATATGGTGCGCGAGACCGGCAATGTTAAGCCCTTGAGGGAAGAACCTTCCCGATCCGAGCCAACCCGCCACGCCTGCGCAAGCTTTCGGCTGCCGTCGTCGCGTGCATCGGATGCGTGGAGCAGCAGATGGAGTCGGCCGCTGCGCGCAGCCTTTTCGATGCGCTCGGCGCCGATCACCACATAGCCGGCCTTCGCCTCCAGCCCCAGCCGGTCGAGCGCGGCGCGCTGGAGCTGGGCGGCGATCCGGTCTTCCAGATCGTCGGGAATGCGGATCTCGCCGGTGCGGAAGCTGCGCGAGAGGGCCCCGCGAAGCTTGCCCTTGTCGCGCGACGCCGTCAGCCCCGCCTTGTCGACGGAAATCCAGGCACCGCGGCCGGGGGCCTTGGCACGGATGTCGGGCAGCACTTCGCCCTCGGGCGAAAGCACGAGTCGGATCAGCCCTTCCCGCGGCGATTCCTCGCGCGACAGGATGCAGGTACGGACCGCGTCGGTCATCGTCCCCTCCCGTTGCCGAGAGGGGGGATGACCAATGCCAATGTCAGTCGGCGCGTATCATTGTTCGGAGTCCGCAATTGCGTCCTCCTCGCCTGCTTCCGCAGGTTCTTCATCGGCGAACCAATGGGCGCGGGCCGCCATGATGATCTCGTTGCCCTGTTCGTCGCTCAGGCCATATTCCGCCAGGATGCCGCCCTTGGGCTCCTTGCGGGGGGTGTCGTCGCCGCGGCGACGCGGTTCGGCGCGCTTCTTTTCGACCAGCTCGTCGGTCGCCAGGTCGGCGAGGTCGTCGAGCGTCTTGATGCCCGCCTTGCCGAGCGTGACCAGCATCGCTTCGGTGAGGTACGGCATGGTGGTCAGCGCATCGTCGACGCCCAGCGCGCGGCGCTCCTCGCGATTGGCTTCCTCGCGGCGCTCCAGCGCTTCCTGGGCGCGGTTCTGGAGTTCCTGCGCGAGGTCTTCGTCGAAGCCCTCGATCGTCGCCAGTTCCTCGACCTCGACATAGGCCACTTCTTCCAGCGCGCCGAAGCCTTCGGCGACCAGCAGCTGGGCCAGCGTCTCGTCGACGTCGAGCTCGTTCTGGAACATCTCCGAACGCTCGACGAATTCCTTCTGGCGCTTCTCGCTCGCATCCGCCTCGGTGAGGATGTCGATCGCCTTGCCGGTCAGCTGCGACGCCAGGCGCACATTCTGGCCGCGACGGCCGATGGCGAGGCTCAGCTGATCGTCGGGGACGACCACTTCGATTCGATCCTCTTCCTCGTCGATCACGACGCGGCTAACATTCGCCGGCTGCAGCGCGTTGACGACGAAGGTTGCGGTGTCCGGGGACCAGGGGATGATGTCGATCTTCTCGCCCTGCATTTCCTGCACGACGGCCTGCACGCGGCTGCCCTTCATGCCGACGCAGGCGCCGACCGGATCGATCGAGCCGTCATGGCTGATCACGCCGATCTTGGCGCGGCTGCCCGGATCGCGGGCGGCGGCCTTGATCTCGATGATGCCGTCGTAGATTTCGGGCACTTCCTGCGCGAACAGCTTCTTCATGAACTCGGGGTGCGCCCGGCTCAGGAAGATCTGCGGCCCGCGGTTCTCGCGGCGGACGTTGAGCACCACCGAGCGGACGCGATCGCCGACGCGCACCACTTCGCGCGGGATCTGCTGGTCGCGGCGGATCACGCCTTCGGCGCGGCCCAGGTCGACGACGACATGGCCGAACTCGACGCGCTTCACCACACCGGTGATGATCTCGTTCACCCGGTCCTTGAACTCGTCATACTGGCGCTCGCGCTCGGCGTCGCGGACCTTCTGGAAGATGATCTGCTTCGAGGCCTGCGCCTGGATGCGGCCGAACTCGATCGGAGGCAGCGGATCGACGATGAAGTCACCGACCTTGGCGCCCTTCTGGAGCTTCTCGGCGCCCTTCAGGTCGACCTGCTTGAAATAGTCGTCGACCTGCTCGACCACTTCGACGACGCGCCACAGGCGGAGGTCGCCCGAGACCGGATCGAGCTTCGCGCGAATGTCGTTCTCGACGCCGTAGCGGTTCTTCGCGGCGCGCTGGATCGCATCTTCCATCGCCTCGATGACGATGGCCTTGTCGATCAGCTTTTCCTTCGCGACCGAATCGGCGATCGCGAGCAGCTCGGCCTTGTTGGCAGAAATGGCGGTGGCCATCCGGGCTTATCCTTCTACTTCGATAATCTTGTCGGCGCCCTCGGCAGAGAGCGGCGCGGTGGCGGCGATCAGGCGATCGGTCATCGTCAGCTTGGCATCCTCGATCGCCGCGAACGGCAGCACATGGTGCGCCTCGTCCTGCGTCACGATCGTGATGGTCGCGGCGTCCGCATCGATGCCGGCGAGATCGCCCTTGAACTGCTTGCGCCCGTCGAGCTTCTCGGCGAGCGTAATGCGGGCCTCATGGCCCTTCCAGTCGGCGAAATCCTGCAGCCGCGTGAGCGGCCGGTCGATGCCCGGCGAGCTAACTTCCAGCCGATAGGCATGATCGATCGGGTCGCGGCCCTCGGCTTCCAGCCGGTCGAGCAGATCCGAGATGCGGCGCGACAGATCGGCGCAATCGTCGATCGTCAGCTGGCGCGTATCGGGGCGCTCGGCCATGATCTGCAGCGTGGGATCGCTCTGGCCGCCGAACAGCTTCACGCGCACCAGGGCAAAGCCCAGCGCCTGCGCCTCGGTTTCGATCATCTTGGCCAGTTCGGCGAGATTCGCCACACACATCTCCGGTTGAAATCAAGCAGCTTCGGTGCCGGTGCCTGGTGGCGCCGACCTCGATCATGTTTGACGATGTCCGAGAAAGCATCCGCGATATACGCAATCGTGTGGCGCGGAGCAAGGGGGCGGCTCGCTACTTGCATCTTTTCGCGGACGAAAGTCGTTGCAACACGTTGCAAAACCGGCTGCGTTCGTGGCCGAACCATCGCCGGAGAGGATTCCCCATGCCCCGTTCGCTGCTGCTGATCCCGATCTTGTTCGCCGCTGCCTGCTCGTCGCCCGGCTCCAATGCCCAGCAGCCGACGGGCGCCACCGCCACGCCGACACCGTTGCCGGTGCCGAGCGGCACCCCCGCGCCGCTGCCCGCCGGCGTGCCGTTCACCGCGATCCGCGTCGCGGATTTCGATTCGCCCTTCGCGCTCGCCTTCCTGCCCGATGGTGCCGCGCTGGTGACCGAGAAGGCTGGCCAGCTGCAATATTGGGAGGTCAACCAGAAGGCGCAGGCAGTAACCGGCGTGCCCAAGGTCGCCGCCGGCGGCCAGGGCGGCCTGCTCGACGTGGCGCCCGCCCCGGACTTCGCCAGCAGCAACACGATCTACTTCACCTATTCGGAGCCGCGTGCCAACGGCAGCGCGCTGGCGCTCGCCCGCGCCAAGCTCACCCGCGGCAAGGCGATGGCGCCGCGACTCGACAATGTGGAAGTGCTGTTCCGCTCTGGCGCGGACGGTGACGGCGGCCAGTTCGGCGCGGTCATTGCCTTCGCGCCGGACGGCAAGTCGCTGTTCCTGTCTTCCGGCGAGCGCCAGCGCTTCACCCCCGCGCAGGACCCCAACCAGGCGATCGGCAAGATCCTGCACCTGACGCTCGACGGCAAACCCGCTTCCGACAACCCGGACGCGGGCAAGGTCGGCGCTACTAGCGTGCAGGTCATCGATCCGCCCGAGGACACCGAAGCCGCCAAGACCGCCAAGGGCCGCCCCTTCGCCTTCGACGGCCCCAACCCGGCACCGGCCTCGATCTGGAGCAGCGGCCATCGCAATCCCTACGGCCTCGTCTTCGATGCCTCCGGCAACCTGTGGGAGCACGAGATGGGCCCGCAGGGCGGCGACGAGCTCAACCTGATCGTCAAGGGCCGCAACTATGGCTGGCCCAACGTCTCGTTCGGCGAGAATTACAACAACAAGCCGATCCCCAAGCCCAAGGCCGGCGACGGCTATGAACTGCCCAAGCTCTACTGGGTGCCGTCGATCTCGCCTTCGGGGCTGATCTATTACACCGGCAGCGAGTTCCCGCAGTGGAAGGGCTCGCTGCTGATGGGCGCAATGTCCGGCCAGGCCCTGATCCGCATCGCGCTCGACGGCACCAATGCCCGCAAGGCCGACCAGTGGGACACGGGGATGCGCATCCGCGACGTGGCGCAGGGGCCGGACGGCTCGCTCTGGCTGCTGCAGGACGGCGCCAAGGGCGATGGCGGCTGGCTGATGCGGGTGAGCCCGAAGAAGTGAGGCCGTGAAATTCCTCCCCGGGCGCAGCTCGGGGAGGAGTTGCATTACCGAACGATCAGGAAGTTCATCCGCGCGGCGGCGATCGGCCGGTCTTCCTCGTCCTGCCACGCCACCGCGCTGACATTCGCCACCCGATTGCCCAGCCGCGTGACCGTGCCCTTGGCCCGCGTCTCCTTCTCGCGCCCGCCGCGCATGTAGTCGACGGTGACGTTGACCGGCTTCACCTTGGCCCCGCCTTCCGCCTCCAGCGCCTGGAGCAGCGCGCCGACCGCTGCCATCTCGAGCAGCCCGCCGATCGCGCCGCCATGCAGGAATCCCGGTCGACCGACCACATCGCCCGAAAACGGCATCACCAGCACCGGCGCATCGGCACCCGGCTCGACGGTAAGTCCCAGCAGCTCTGCATAAGGAGGCAGCTTCACCAGTATCCCTCCGCCGCCATGAAGGTGCCCGCGACATGCGCCAGCGGATCCGCCGGATCACCGTCATGCGCCTGGCCGCGCACGAACGCGATCGAGCGGGTGAGCCGGTAGCATTCGCACCGTCCGATCACCGTCTGCCCAGTGCGCGCAGGCCGCAGATAGTCGATCCGCAGGTCGAGCGTCGCATGCGGCAGGAACTTGCCCACCTTCAGCCACACCGCGACGCTGCTCGCCATGTCCATCAGCGCCAGGATCGGGCCCGAGGCGAGCACGCCGGTCTCCTCCTGTCCGACCAGATCGGCGCGCCAGGGCAGCTCAAGCTCGGACCAGTGCTCGCCATGGTCGCGGTGCGCGACGCCCAGGCGGCTGCCATGGTTGGGAAAACGGAGCGCGAAGAAGGCGCGCGGATCGAACCGGGGCGGCGCCGCGGGATCGCTGGGTTGGGACATACCCACTTTTCTAGCGCCACCGTCTTGCCCGCGCAAATGCTTCGCCGCACACTGCCCGCGAGCGAGAGAGGATACCGAAATGAGCGAGCGCGTGACGTGGACCATCGAGGACGGCGTGGCCGATGTACGGCTCAACCGGCCGGACAAGATGAACGCGCTAGACCCCGCCATGATCGAAGGCCTGCTGGCGGCGATCGACACGCTCGGCCAGACACCGAGCGTGCGCGCGGTGGTGCTTTCGGGCGAAGGTCGCGCCTTTTGCGCCGGGCTCGACATGGCGAGCATGGCCAATGTCGGCAGCGGCGTCGACATCGCGGCGCGGACGCACGGCCTTGCGAACAGCTACCAACAGGTCGCCTGGGGCTGGCGGACGCTGCCGGTGCCGGTGATCGCTGCGGTGCACGGCGTTGCATTCGGCGGCGGGCTGCAGATCGCGAGCGGTGCAGACATGCGGATCGCCTCACCCGACACCCGGCTGTCGGTGATGGAGCTGAAATGGGGCATCGTGCCCGACATGGCGGGCTTCGTGCTCTGGCGCGGCACCGTGCGCGACGACGTGCTGCGCGAGCTGACCTACACTGCCCGCGAGTTCGACGCGGCGGAGGCGCAAGGCTTCGGCTTCGTCACCCGACTGGCCGACGATCCGCACGCCGAAGCCCTCGCGCTCGCCCATGCCATCGCCGGCCGCAACCCGGACGCGATCCGCGCCGCCAAGCGTCTCGCCAACCATGAAGGCGACGCTGCCGCCGTGCTGCTGGCCGAAAGCGTCGAGCAGGCGGCGCTGCTGCGCACGCCCAACCAGATCGAGGCAGTGATGGCCAACCTGCAGAAGCGCAGCCCCCAGTTCCGCGACTAGCGCGCCCATACCGCAGCTTCAAAAGACCGCGCCGCTCGCCCCGCCTCTGCCGAACGGGTTGCAGCCGCGCGCGACACCTGCGAAACGGCCCGTGGTTTCAACCCAGACGGAGGGCGTGCGCCGATGTCGTTCAACAGCTTCGGTCGCGTGTTCCGCTTCACCACCTGGGGCGAGAGCCATGGCCCCGCGCTCGGCGCCGTGGTCGACGGTTGCCCGCCGGGGCTGAACCTGACCGAAGCGGACATCCAGCCCTTCCTCGATCGCCGGCGCCCCGGCCAGTCACGCTTCACCACCCAGCGGCAGGAGCCGGACCAGGTCCGCATCCTCTCCGGCGTATTCGAGGGCCGCACCACCGGCACGCCGATCGCGCTGCACATCGACAATGTCGACCAGCGCTCCAAGGACTATTCGGACGTCGCCAAGGCCTATCGCCCCGGCCATGCCGATTATGCCTATGATCAGAAATACGGCTTCCGCGACTATCGCGGCGGCGGCCGTTCGTCGGCCCGCGAGACGGCAGCCCGCGTAGCAGCCGGCGCGGTTGCGCGGCTGGTGATCCCGGAAGTGACGATCACCGCCTGGGTCGAGGCGATCGGCGGCGACACAATCGACTATGCGAAGTTCGAAGCCGCCGAGATCGGCAACAACCCGTTTTTCTGCCCCGATCCCGACGCCGCGCAGCGCTGGGAAGCGCTGGTCGATGCTGCCCGCAAGGACGGCTCGTCGCTCGGCGCCGTCGTCGCGTGCGAGGCGACCGGCGTGCCCGCAGGCTGGGGCGCGCCGCTCTACGCCAAGCTCGACAGCGAACTGGCGGCGGCGTGCATGTCGATCAACGCCGTCAAGGGCTTCGAGATCGGCGATGGCTTCGCGGCGGCAGCGTTGCGCGGCGAGGAGAATGCCGATGCGATGCGGCCGCGCGGCGATGGCGGCGTCGATTTCCTCGCCAACCATGCGGGCGGCATCGCGGGCGGCATCGCAACCGGCCAGCCGGTGCGGATGCGGGTGGCGTTCAAGCCGACCAGCTCGATCCTTATCCCGGTCGAGACCGTCACCCGCGAGGGCGAGGCGAGCGAGATCCGCACCAAGGGCCGTCACGATCCCTGCGTCGGCATCCGCGGCGTGCCCGTGGTCGAAGCAATGGTCGCCCTGGTACTGGCGGACCAGAAATTGCTGCATCGGGCGCAGGTCGGCTGATCTTGCGCTCGACTCGCCCCTGACCCGTTCGCTTTTATCGATTAATCGAAATCAGCTGGTGAGACTTGTTGGGCATTTGATGGTTAACCTTGTGTTGGCATAATCAACAGAAGGATGCCGTGTAATGTATATCAAGACCATTCTCGCCGCTGCTACGCTGATCGCCGCGCCGGCCGCCTTCGCGCAGCAGACCACGCCGGGCCAGACGACGCCGGGCGGCTCCACGATGGACCAGAGCACCACGCCGGGCCAGCCGTCGACCTCGCCGACCGATCCGTCGATGAACCCGTCGACCACGACGACGCCGGGCGGCACCACCGGTTCGGGCACGATGAACACGCCGGACTCGTCCTCGACCACGACGACGACCTCGCCCACCGACCCGAGCGCCAGCACGACCGGCACCACCACGGGTGACCAGACCGGCGACAAGCCGAAGCGCAAGCGTCCGCGCTAAGAAGCGGTAGCTCGGCGGGGGGCCTTTCCCCCTTTCAGCCCCGCGCCTTGAGCTCCGATGCGCCCGGCCCTCCCCCGAGGGCCGGGCGTTTTCGCGTCAGTCCGCGAAGGGATCGCGGACGAGGATAGTGTCCTCGCGCTCGGGGCTGGTCGAGACCAGCGCGACCGGGCACTGGATCAGCTCTTCCACACGGCGGATGTACTTGATGGCCTGCGCTGGCAGATCGGCCCAGCTGCGCGCGCCGAAGGTCGATTCGGACCAGCCTTCCATCGTCTCGTAGATCGGCTCCACCGCCGCCTGGTCGGGCGCGCTGGCGGGATAATAGTCGAGCACCTCACCGTTTAGACGATAGCCGGTGCAGACCTGGATCTCCTCGAACCCGTCGAGCACGTCGAGCTTGGTCAGCGCGATGCCGGTGATGCCCGAGACCGCGACCGACTGGCGCAGCAACACCGCGTCGAGCCAGCCGCAACGGCGCTTACGGCCCGTGACCGTGCCGAACTCATGGCCGCGCGTGCCGAGCCGCTCGCCCACTTCGTTGTCCAGCTCGCTCGGGAACGGGCCCGATCCGACGCGGGTGGTATAGGCCTTGGCGATGCCGAGCACGAAGCCCACGGCGCCCGGTCCCATGCCGCTGCCGCTCGCCGCGGTGCCCGACACGGTGTTGGACGAGGTGACGAACGGGTAGGTGCCATGGTCGATGTCGAGCAGTACGCCCTGCGCGCCTTCGAACAGGATGCGGCGGCCACGCGAACGGGCCTCGTTGAGCATCTTCCACACCGGCTGGACGAAGGGCAGCACGAAGCCGGCGATTGCGCGCAGCTCGTTCAGCAGGCCCTCGCGGTCGATCGGCGGCTGGCCGAAGCCGGCGCGCAGCGCATCGTGGTGCGCGGCGAGGCGATCGACCTGCGGCCCGATCGCGTCGAGATTGGCGAGGTCGCACACCCGGATGGCGCGGCGGCCGACCTTGTCCTCATAGGCCGGGCCGATGCCGCGGCGGGTGGTGCCGATCTTGCCGGCGCCGCTGGCATCCTCGCGCAGCGCGTCGAGATCGCGGTGGAAGGGCAGGATCAGCGGGCAGGTATCGGCGATCTTGAGCGTGTCCGGGTTCACGCCGACGCCCTGGTCGCGCAGCTTCTCGACTTCTGCCTTGAGCGCCCAGGGATCGAGCACCACGCCGTTGCCGATCACGCTGGGCGTGCCGCGCACGATGCCCGAGGGAAGCAGCGAGAGCTTGTAGACTTTTTCGCCGATCACCAGCGTGTGGCCGGCATTGTGCCCGCCCTGGAAGCGAACCACCACATCGGCGCGCTCGGCGAGCCAGTCGACGATCTTGCCCTTGCCTTCGTCACCCCATTGGGCGCCGATCACTGCCACATTTGCCATGGATACACGTCCTCCGCCTGCCGGGCGGACCCTGGCCGCCCTTCGACAGGACTCGGCGGCAGGGACTGGTCAACCGGACGCGTCGCCCGAAGCCGCGGCGCGAATGGCGAACGCGGGGCCCAAGGTCAAGCCTTTCCTGCCGTCACCCGTCCAGTGCGGCGCGGATCGCGGTGGCCAGCGCGGCGATGTCGAACGGCTTGGGCAGGATATGCTCGTCCTCGCTTGCCGACGGCGAATCGGGGGCATAGCCGCTGGTGAGCAGCACCTTGAGATCGGGCATGCGTTCGCGGACCCTCGTCGCCAGTTCGCGGCCGCTCATCTCGGGCATCACCACGTCGCTGAACAGCAGCGAAACCTTCTGCCCGCGTTCGAGCAGCCGCAGCGCCTCGATCCCGTCGCGCGCGAACACCACGCCGTAGCCGAGCTCGCGGAGCGCCTCGACCGAATAGGTGCGCACCCGGTCCTCGTCCTCGACGACGAGAATCACTTCGTTGGATTGCCCGCGCGGCAGTTGGCGCGTGACGCCGCTTGCGGCGGGCGTCGGCACCGCCTCGGGCTGGGCCGGCAGCAGCACCCGCACGCAGGTGCCCTGCCCGGGCGCGCTCTCGATCGTGACATGCCCGCCCGACTGGCGGACGAAGCCAAACACCTGGCTGAGCCCCAGCCCGGTACCCTTGCCGACACCCTTGGTGGTGAAGAACGGATCGAAGGCGCGCGCCGCCACCTCCGGCGGCATGCCGACGCCGGTATCGCGGATGCGGATCTCGACATAGTCGCCCGCCGCGATCTCGTAGCGGCCTGCTTCTTCGGCGCCGATCCCCACCTGCTCGGTCTCGATCGTCAGCGTGCCGCCCTCGGGCATCGCGTCACGACCGTTGACCGCGAGATTGAGCACGACATTCTCGAGCTGGTTGCGATCCGCCACCACCGGATCGAGCTGGCGGGCGAATTGGGTCTCGATCACCACGCCTTCGCCCAGCGTGCGCACCAGCAGCTCGATCATCCCGCCAAGCATGTCGTTGACGTCGAGCGCGGTCGGCGCGAGCGGCTGGCGACGGGAGAAGGCGAGCAGCCGCTGGGTCAGCGCCGCCGCGCGGCTCGCCCCGTCGCGCGCTGCGATCAGATAGCGGTCGATATCGGTGCGTCCCTGCGCAACCCGGCGCTCCATCAAATCGAGCGCGCCGATCACCACCGCCAGCATATTGTTGAAATCGTGTGCGATCCCTCCGGTCAGCTGGCCCACCGCCTCCATCTTCTGCGCCTGGCGGAGCTGTGCCTCAGCGGCCATCAGCCGTTCGGTACGCTCGCGGACGGCCGCCTCGAGCTCCTCGCGCGAACGGGCGAGCACTTCGCGCGCATCGACAATGTCCTGGATATCGGTGCTGGTGCCGAACCAGCGGACGATGCGACCGGTCTCGTCGCGCAACGGCTGCGCGCGGCCCAGCGCCCAGCGATAGATGCCGCTGTGGTGCCGCAAGCGATATTCGATGCGGTACAGGTCGCCGGTGCGGATGCAATGCTGCCAGGCCGCCGCTGCGCGCCGCTGGTCGCCCGGATGCAGCACCTGCCCCCAGGCATGGCCGTCGGTGCTGCCGCGCTCCACGCCGGTATAATCGTACCAGCGGTCATTGTAGAAATCGACCGCGCCCTCAGCATCGGCGGACCAGACCATGTGATCGATCGAATTGGTGATCGCGCGGAACTGCGCCTCGCTCTCGCGCAGCGCCAGCACCGCATCGGCGCGCTCGACCGAATCCCAGGTGGTCTCGACTACCGTCTCGACGAAGGCGATCTCTTCGGGCCGCCATGCGCGCGGCCCCGCGCCGTTGGCGTAGAAGGTCGCCACCCATTGCCCACCCCGCAGCAGCGGCACGCCGATCGCCGAGGGCGAGAGCTTGCTCAGTTCGGTATGTGGGAATTCGGCGCTGCTGTCGTCGAAGGTGACAGTGCGGCCCTGGCGGTAGCGCTCGACCAGCGGGGCCACCGCATCCAGCCGCCATTGCCCGGCGAACTTGGGCAGGCTGCCATCGGTCCAGCACGGGCCGAGATGAATCACCTCCCCCGCCACGCGGTAGAAGCCGACGCGCGCGAGCCCCAGCTTCGCGCCCAGCTCGGCGGCGGTGAGCTCCATGATCGCATCGGGCGTATCGAGCGCGCGCTGGCGCTCGGCGAGGCCGTGCAGGAAGGACTGCGATTCGGTGGCCGAGCGCAGATCCTCGGCCGCCTCCTGCGCGGCTTCCTCGGCCAGCTTGCGATCGGTGATGTCGAAGCTCACCCCGGGAAAGCGGACCGGCCGCCCCTCGGCATCGAAGGTGCAGCGGCCTTGCGTCAGCAGCCAGCGGACCTCGCCATCGGCGCGCACCACGCGGAATTCGAGCTTGAGCGGCGCGCGATCGGCGATCGACTGGCGCACCTCCAGCGCGATGCGCACGCGATCGTCGGGATGGATGAAGTTGAGCACCGCATCGAACGCGCCGCCATGGGCGACGCGCTCGGGATCGATGCCGAACAGCGCGGCGAAGCGTTCGTCGCCGGTCACCCGGCCGCTTTCCGCCGTCCAGTCCCAGGTGCCGATCCCGGTCGATGCGTTGAGTGCGAGCTGCAGCCGCTCCTCGCTCCGCCGCAACGCTTCTTCGGCGGTCGCGCGCTCGGTAATGTCGGCAGCGGAAATGAAGATGCCGGTACTTGCGCCGAGCGGATCCTTGATCGGCTGGAAGGCGAAATCGAGCACGCGGCGCTCCGGCGCGGCGTCCGCCCGACGCTGCAGCATCACCTCGCGGCCCAGTGCACGATAGGGCTCGCCGCTGCGATAGACGCCGTCGAGGATCTCGACATAGCCCTGCTCGACCACTTCGGGCAGCGCCTCGGCGACCAAACGCCCCACCACCGCTTCGCGGCCGACCAGTTCCAGATAGGCGGGATTGGCAAGGACGAATCGGTGTTCCGGGCCGTCCAGCAGCGCCACCGCGCCGGGCGCCTGCTGGAAATACTCCCGCAGTCGCTCGATCTCCGCCTGTCTGGCGCGCTCGGCGAGCACCACCCGCGTCGTCTCGTTGCCCTGGTTGAGGATGCCCAGCACGCGCCCCTCGGCATCGCGGATCGGCGTGAAGCTGTAGTTCCACCAGCTATCGCGCGGCACCCCGTCGCGTTCGATGCGCAGCAGCTGGTCATAGACGGCGAAGCCGCGGCCGGTGGCGACCACCTCGTCCATCTGCGGCCCCACCACGTCCCAGATGTCGGCCCATACCTCGCCGCCCGGGCGGCCGAGCGCCCAGGGATGCCGCTCGCCGGGGATTGGTGCCCAAGCATCGTTGTAGAGCAGGCGGAACTCGGGGCCCCAGTAGAGCGCTTTGGGGAAGCGCGAGGCCAGCATCATGTCGACGGTGATGCGCAGCGGCTCGCACCAGGTGTCGGGCGTACCGAATGGATGACCCGACCAGTCGAACGTGCGGATACGTTCGGCCATCTCGCCGCCATGATCCAGAAAGCGAAGCGGCGCGGCCATGTGCAATTCGTTGATCATGGCCCACCCCGAAGTCAATGCGACTGGGCAAAATACGTAGCAAAGGGTTACGGTTCCGTGGCGAGCGAAGTTGCCCTATGGCGACCGCCGAAGGAGATGGTGTCAAATGAAACTAGCCAGCCTCAAGCAGGGCCGCGACGGCAAGCTCGTCGTCGTCTCGAACGATCTCGCCTGGTGCGCGGATGCCAGCCACATCGCCCCCACGCTGCAGGCGGCGCTGGACGATTGGGAGCGGGTGGAAGGCGATCTGCGCAACCTCGCCACCGATCTCGAGCACGAGACCATCCCGATGATGCGCTTCCACGAGCGCCAGGCATCGGCCCCCCTGCCCCGCGCCTATCAATGGGCGGACGGCTCGGCCTATGTGAATCATGTCGCGCTGGTCCGGCAGGCGCGCGGCGCCGAGCTGCCGGAGAGCTTCTGGCAGGATCCGCTGATGTACCAGGGAGGCTCTGACGGCTTCCTCGGGCCGCGTGATTCGATCCCGCTCAAGGACGAGAGCTGGGGCTGCGACCTGGAGGCCGAGGTGGTGGTGGTCACCGGCGACGTGCCGCTGGGTGCCAGCCGCGAAGAGGCGCTGGCGGCGGTGAAGCTGGTCGGCCTGACCAACGACGTGAGCTTGCGCAACCTGATCCCGGGCGAACTCGCCAAGGGCTTCGGCTTCTTCCAGTCCAAGCCGGCCAGCGCCTTCTCGCCGGTGTTCGTGACGCCGGACTCACTGGGCGACTGGTGGCAGGACGGCAAGCTCCACCGCACGCTGATGGTCGACCTCAACGGCAAGCCCTTCGGCCGGGTCGAGGCGGGCGAGGACATGACCTTCGATTTCGGCACGCTGATCGCCCATGCGGCGAAGACGCGGGCGCTGGGCGCGGGCACGATCATCGGATCGGGCACCGTCTCCAACCGCGATGCCGATGGCGGCCCGGGCAAGCCGATCGGCGAGGGCGGAAAGGGCTACTGCTGCCTGGCCGAGGTCCGCACCGTCGAGACGATCCTGCGGGGCGCGGCCGAAACGCCGTTCCTCAAGCCCGGCGACACGATCCGCATCTGGGCGGAGGACGACAAGCACCACCCGATCTTCGGCACGATCGAGCAGACGGTGGTGGCGGGCTGATCCGCGCGGGAGCGGCGTCCACCGCGGCCGCCGTTCCCGGCATCAGTGGAAATCGTGCGACTTGATCGGGATGATGTCCTCGCGGCGCGAGGGCCAGCTCTCGGGCGTGCGCTGCTTCGGATAGGCTTGGGCGGGATCGCTCGATCGGGTCACCTTGCGGTCGCGCGAATCGATCGTGCCGCCATGCGTCGCGCCGTCGCCCGGCATCGTCATCCGCGGCAGGTCGATTGCGCCGACACTGCGCAGCAGGTCGGTGAGGTCGGTGATCGTCTCGGCGATCAGGTGCAGCACCTCGCCCTCGCGCTGGAGGCGTCCTCGCACGGAAATCATCGGCGCGGCGAGGATGATCGGGCGGTAGAGCGCGAAGCGCGCCGGCCAGACGATCGCGTTGGCGATGCCGGTCTCGTCCTCCAGCGTCAGGAAGATGCTCTTGGCGCTGCCCGGCTTCTGGCGGACGAGCACGATGCCGGCCACCTCCACCCGCGCGCCGTCCTTGAGCGTCTTGAGGTCGCCGCACGGCCGGATGCGCCGCGCCGCCAGCGTGCCGCGGAGGAAGTGGAGCGGGTGGGCGCGGAGACTCAGCTGGGTGGCGCGGTAATCCTCGACCACTTCGCACCCCGCGGTGAGCGGGGTGAGCGTCACCGCGGGCTCGGCGGCCTGGATCGGCCCCTCGATCCCGGCGAACAGCGGCAGCGGTGCCTGATCGAGCGCCTTGATCGCCCAGAGCGCCTGGCGGCGGTCCTGCCCGAAGGCGCGGAAGCCATCGGCGCGCGCGAGCTTCTCCAGCGCGGCGGGGGACACCCGGGCACGGCGCCACACATCCTCGATCGAGGTGAAGGGCCGCTCGGCACGCGCGGCGAGGATCGCGTCTGCATCGCGCGCGGACAGCCCCTGCACCACCCGCATGCCGAGGCGAAGGGGAAGGTAACCCAGATCCTCCCCGGAACGGGGACGGGGACCGCCGCCGAAGGCGGTGGTGGAGGGGGAGCCCGGCAGGGGATGCCCGTGTGGCGCCCCCCCTCCATCATGTGCTGGCGCACATGGTCGCCCTTCCTGTTCCGGGGAGGATTTTAGGACTCGCGTATCCCAGTCGCTGTCGTTGACGCACACCGCGCGCACCTCGACCCCATGCTCGCGCGCGTCGCGGACGATCTGCGCCGGCGCGTAGAAGCCCATCGGCTGGGCGTTGAGCAGCGCCGCGCAGAAGATGTCCGGATGGTGGCACTTCATCCAGCTCGACGCATAGGCGATCTTGGCGAAGCTGGCCGCGTGGCTCTCGGGAAAGCCGTAGCTGCCGAAGCCCTCGATCTGCTTGAAGGTCCGCTCGGCGAAGTCTTGCGTGTAGCCCTTCTTCAGCATCCCGCTGATCATCTTCTCCTTGAAATGCGTGACGCCGCCGGTCGACTTGAACGTCGCCATCGCGCGGCGCAACGCATCGGCCTCGGCCGGCTCGAACCCCGCGCCGACGATGGCGACCTTCATTGCCTGCTCCTGGAACAGCGGCACGCCGAAGGTCTTGTCGAGCACGTCCTTCAGTTCCTCGCTCGGATACTCGACCTTCTCCTTGCCCTCGCGCCGGCGCAGATAGGGGTGGACCATGTCGCCCTGGATCGGCCCCGGCCGCACGATCGCGACCTGGATGACGAGGTCGTAGAACACCTTGGGCTTCAGCCGCGGCAGCATCGACATCTGCGCCCGGCTCTCGATCTGGAAGGTGCCGAGCGTGTCGGCCTTCTGGATCATCGCGAAGGTGGCGGGATCATCCTCCTGCATCGCGTCCGAGGCGAGCGTCAGCTTCACCCCCTTGTGCTGCTCGAGCAGATCGAACGCCCGCCGCATGCAGCCGAGCATGCCGAGCCCGAGAATGTCGACCTTCATCAGGCCGAGCGTCTCGATATCGTCCTTCTCCCATTCGATCACCCGCCGGTCGACCATCGCGGCCGGCTCGATCGGCACGATCTCGTCGAGGTTCGCCTGCGCCAGCACGAAGCCGCCGGGGTGCTGCGAGCGATGCCGCGGCGTGCCGATCAGCTGGCGGGCGAGGTCCAGCGTCAGCGCCAGCCGCGGTTCGCTGGCGTCGAGATTGAGCGCCGCAGCATCGGCCTCGCTCACGCCTTCGTTGGACCAGCCCCAGACCTGCCCCGCCAGCCCCGCCGTCACGTCCTCGGACAACCCGAGCGCCTTCCCCACCTCGCGCACCGCCCCGCGCGTGCGATAGCGGCTGACCACCGCGGTGAGCGCGGCATGGCGCGCGCCATAGGTTTCGTAGATCCACTGGATCACTTCCTCACGCCGCTCATGCTCGAAATCGACGTCGATATCGGGGGGCTCGTCGCGGTCCTCGGAAATGAACCGCTCGAACAGCAATTTGTGCACGACCGGATCGATCGAGGTGACGCCGAGCAGGAAGCAAATCAGTGAATTGGCCGCACTCCCCCGGCCCTGGCACAGGATCTCCTGCGCGCGGGCGAAGCGGACGATCGAATGGACGGTGAGGAAATAGGGCGCATAGCCGAATTTCTCGACCAGCCGCAGCTCCTTCTCGAGCAGCTCGGCATAGGCCGGCGGCGGCCCTTCCGGAAACTTCGCGGCGAGCGCATCGCGCGCGAGCTTGGCCAGCGCTTCCTGCGGGCTGCGGCCGGACATCACTACTTCGTCGGGGTAGCGATAAAGCGTGCCTAGCTCGCGCGGATTGAAGCTGCAGCGCTCGACCACCGCTTCCACCGCCTGCAGCGCCTCGGGCCAGGCGGCGAAGCGGCGCGCCATTTCGTGCGGGGGCTTCAAGTGCCGATCGGCGCTGCGGGCGCGGCGGAAACCGAGATCGTCGACCGTGGTGGTGTGGCGGATCGCGGTCATCACGTCGTGCAGCATTCGCCGGTCGGGATGATGGTAGAGCACGTCGCCGGTGGCGAGCGGGGTCAGCCCGTGCGCCGCGGCGGCCTCCGCCAGCCCATGCAGCCGCACCGCCTCCTGTGGACGGCGATGGCGGGTGAGCGTGACATGGCCGCGATCCCCAAACACATCCGCCATCCAGCGCAGCGCCGCCGGGTCGCCGCTATCCGCCATGCCGGGCACCAGCGCGGCGACGAGGCCGTCCGCATGCCCCGCGACATCCTCCCAATGGAGGAAGCACTGCCCCTTCTCGCCATGCTGCGCATCCGCCCGCGCCTTGCCGATGCTGAGCAGCCGGGTAAGCCGCGACCAGGCGGCGAGGTCCTCGGGCCAGACCAGCACCCCGCTGCCGTCGGTCAGGTCCAGCCGGCAGCCGGTGACGAGCCGCACGCCGGTCTCCTCCGCCGCGACCAGCCCGCGCACGATTCCGCCGACGCTGTTATGGTCAGTGATGCCGAGCGCCGGCATGCCATAGGCCGCCGCCGCCTCGAACAGCTCGGAGGGCGCGGAGGCGCCGCGCAGGAAGGAATAATGGCTGGTGACCTGGAGTTCGGAATACATGGCCGTCACCCGAACAGGCCGTGGAGGTACCAGCTGAGATCGCCGGTCACTTGGCGCTCGCCGTCCCCCTGGCGGAACAGCCAGTAGCGGCGGCCGCGCTCGTCCTCGACGCGGAAATAGTCGCGGGTGGCATGGGTTTCCGCCGCGCGCTTCCACCATTCGCCATGGATGCGCTCGGGGCCATCGGCGCGGATCACCTCGTGCCGCTCACCCCGCCAGGTGAAGCGGCGCGGCGGCTGGTCGGGGAGGGCCGCGACGACATGGTCGAGCCGCTCGGGCCGGCGCAGCAGGCGGATCGGGCGCGGCCAGTCGGGGTGCCAAGGCGGCAGCGGCGCATTGCGATCGAGTTGGCGGACATCGTCGGCCTTCATCGGCGCGGCCTCGCGCTCGGGCGGGTCGAGCGGCGGAAGGGCGGCTGCCGAGCGTTCGGGCACGTCGCTTTCCACCGGCCGCATCCGCCATAGCCGCGCCATGCCGATGCGGGTCGCCAGCGTGTCGATCAGCGGGGCGAGGTCGGGCACCGTCTCGGCATCGAGCCGCTCGTCGACCGGCAGCGCGCCCAGCGGTTCGCTGCGCAGCAAATGCAGCGTCATCGCGTCGAGGCCATAGCCGGGCTCGATCTGGTCGATCCGGCGGGCGAGCAGGCGGAGCAGATGCGCCGGATCGCGGCTGGCGCGGGCAAGACCGATGCCGATCCGCTGCGGCACCCCATCGACCCGGTCCGCAACCAGCCCGATGCGGCGCGCGCCCTGCCCCGCTTCGGCCAGCGCTTCGGCGAGGCGGTGGACAAGGTCGCCCAGCCAGTGGGCAATCGCCTCGGGGGTGGCGATCGGCTCGGCAAAGCGCTGGGTGACGGCGATCGGCTCGGGCGGGGTGACCGGGGTGACCGGCTCCGGGATACGGCCCAGCGCCTGGTCGAGCCGTGCGGCGATGACCGTGCCGAAACGGCGGACCAAGGGCGCACGGGGAAGCGCGGCGAGCTGGCCGATGCTGTCGACGCCGAGGCGGTGGAGCAGGTCGATCGCGTCGCCTTCCAGCCGCAGCGCCTCGACGGGCAGCGGGGCGAGCCACGCGCCATGCTCGCCGGACGGGCAGCGGAGCAGCGTCTCGGGCCGGAAGCGTGCGAACGCCCAGGCGGCACCGGGCGTGTCTGCCACGGCGATCCTGGCGGCGAAGCCCAGCCGGGCGAGCAGCGCGTACAGCCGGCGCAGCATTCGGGCTTCGCCGCCATGGAGATGGGCGACGCCGGTCAGGTCGAGGAACAGCAGGTCCTCGCCGGCGAGGGTGACGCTCGGCGACCAACGCCGCGCGAGGCTGTGCGCCAGCCGCTCAAGATCGGCGCGGTCGCCCTGTGGGTCGGCGGGGTCGACGCGGAGCTCGGGCACCAGCGCGCGCGCCTGGGTGAGCGCCATGCCGATGCGGATGCCCGCAGTCATCGCTGCGGGGCAGACGGCGGCGACTTCGCTGCGGCTGCCGGTGCGGCGGGAGAGTACGCGGGGCGTATCCTCCCTCCCCTCGTCATCCCGGCGAAAGCCGGGATCCATTGCCTTCTCTGCTGGGGAAGAAACCGAGCCTGCCAGGCGAATGAATCCCGGCTTTCGCCGGGATGACGGTTGAGGCGGCGGCGGGGGCGCAGCAACGGATAGCGCAGCCGTGCGTGCCGCCAGCGGCAGCCGCGCCACCCCGCCCACCATCGCGCCGCCCTCGTCGGGCCGCATCCGCTTGAAGGCGTGGTCCGCCGCCTCGCTGCGCCGACCGAGCTCGCGCATCGGCGGCCGCTGGTGCGGCGGGAGTGCGGCAATGGCGGCGTCGCGTGCCGCCCGTGCCCAGCGCGCGCCCGGCCGCCAGCCACCGCCCCGCTGGACGGAGCAGGCGGCTTCCTGTTCGGCGGCGGCGAGCGCCTGTGCCTGAGCGAGCCCTTCCAAGTCTGCGCTCCCCTTCCGCTTGCGGGAGGGGTTGGGGGAGGGGCTGATGGCAGCCGCGTACGCCTTCTCTACGCCAGCCCCTCCCGCAAGCGGAAGGGGAACGAGAGCTACAGCGTCGTTCGCATATACGTTCTGGTGCGCCCGCTCAGGCGGCGGCAGCGCGCGCCGCTCGGCCCGCCGCACGCGGTCGAGCGACCAGTGGGGCAGGAAGAGCGCAGCGACCCGTTGCATCGCAGGCCTCCACCAAGAGTTGGAACGATTCCCCCCCACGTTGCCGCGCCAGCGACAATTCCCAGCGTGGTCGGCCGACCCCCTCCACCGGCAGCGGCGCCGAGGGCGCGCAGCCGATCCGCCACCGCGTCACCGCGGCAGACGGCGCCCCCAGCGGGTCGCTCCCCTCGCGGGCATGGCGCTTGAGCAGCAGGGCGATCGTGCGCCCCCCCTCGGCCACCAGCTGCAGCCGCCGCGTGGCGGGCATGGCGAGCCGCTTCACCTCGCCGATCACCGCGCCAAGCCCGCGATGGCGCAACCCCTCCTCCATGATCGCGAGCAGTTCGTCGTCGTCGCGCGCCTCGGCATAGATCACCCGCTTGGGATCGAGCCCGACCTGTGCCAGGCCCGGCGCGAACAGATCACGCCGCCGCACCACCCACAGCACGGGGCCCCAGCAGCGCGCGGCGATTCCGCCGATAAAGGTCGTGGCGGCGCAATCGTCGGTCAGGTCGGGCGTGGCCCCCGCAATCTCGTGCAGCGCATCGAGCCGAAGCCCCCCGTCGGCTAGCTTCGAATCGAGCCGCTCCAGCCCGAACGGCAGCACCGGACGCCGACGGAACCCGGTGCCGTCGAGTGCGCTGAGCATTGCGCGCAACTGGTCGAGAGTGGCAGGATCGGGCACGGCGACTCGCTCGGGGTTGATATCAGGTCCGACTCGTTCGTTCCTATTTTGTTCTAATCGGAGCGCGAGTCAATCGGGCTAGGTGTCCCAAATTTTTAGGCCAGCCCTGCTGCCCCATCTCGACAGGCCCGTTGAAATTTTATAACAAGCGCGTGAAATCGAGTTCCGTGCGTTGTCCGTGGCGACACGGCCGAATTTATGGAGAGACCATGACGGTGGACGCCCCGCGCGCCAACCTACCGCCGCTATCGCTGCATGTGCCCGAGCCGCGCTTTCGCCCCGGCGACGAGGCCGATTTTAGCGATCTTGTCGTGCCCCCCGCCGGCGCCGCGCGCCGCCCCGATACCGCCGAGCCGGCCGATCGATTCCACGAACTCGCCTATGGCCTGGTCCGCGTCCTCGATGACGAAGGCAACGCCGTCGGCCCCTGGGATCCGCGGCTCGATGCGGAGGCCAAGCGCCGGATGCTGCGCAGCATGGCGCTCACCCGCGCGTTCGACGAACGCATGTTCCGCGCCCAGCGCCAGGGCAAGACCAGCTTCTACATGAAGTCGACCGGCGAGGAGGCGGTATCGGTCTCGGCTGCGCTGGCGATGGCCGGCGACGACATGTGTTTCCCCAGCTATCGCCAGCAGGGCATCCTGATCACCCGCGGCTATCCGCTGGTCGAGATGATGAACCAGATCTACTCCAACCGGAGCGATCCGCTGCAGGGCCGGCAGCTGCCGATCATGTATTCGTCGAAGGAGACCGGCTTCTTCTCGATCTCCGGCAACCTCGCCACCCAATACCCCCAGGCGGTGGGCTGGGCGATGGCGAGCGCAGCGCGCGGCGACACCCGCATCGCCGCCACCTGGTGCGGCGAGGGCTCGACCGCGGAAGGCGACTTCCACTCGGCGCTGACCTTCGCGACCGTCTACCGTGCGCCGGTGATCTTCAACGTCGTCAACAACCAGTGGGCGATCTCGAGCTTCTCGGGGTTTGCCGGCGCCGAGGCGACCACCTTCGCGGCGCGCGCAATCGGCTATGGCATCGCCGGGCTGCGGGTCGACGGCAATGACGCGCTGGCGGTCTATGCCGCCACGGAGTGGGCCGCCGAGCGCGCGCGCACCAACCAGGGCCCGACGCTGATCGAGCATTTCACCTATCGCGCCGAGGGCCACTCCACCTCGGACGATCCCAGCGCCTATCGCTCCTCGGGCGAGCCCAATGCCTGGCCGCTCGGCGATCCGATCCGGCGCCTCAAGGACCATCTGATCGGTCTCGGCGAATGGGACGAGGAACGCCAGGCGGCGATGGACCTCGAACTCGCCGAGACGGTGAAGCGCGCGCAGAAGGAAGCCGAGAAGAACGGCATCCTCGGCCATGGCATGCACCAGCCGTTCGAGACCATGTTCGAGGGCGTGTTCGAGGAAATGCCCTGGCACCTGAAGGAACAGAGCGACCAGATGATCGCCGAGCGCAAGGCGGCCGGCATATGACCGCGCCCCGGATGAACATGATCCAGGCGATCAACTCCGCCATGGACGTGATGATGGAGCGCGACGACCAGGTCGTCGTGATGGGAGAGGATGTCGGCTATTTCGGCGGCGTGTTCCGCGCGACCGCCGGGCTCCAGGCCAAATATGGCAAGACCCGCGCCTTCGACACGCCGATCACCGAGATCGGCATCATCGGCGTGGCGATCGGCATGGGCGCCTATGGCCTGCGCCCCGTGCCCGAGATCCAGTTCGCCGATTACATCTACCCGGCGCTCGACCAGTTGGTCTCCGAGGCGGCGCGGCTGCGCTATCGCTCGAACGGCGACTTCACCGCGCCGATCACGGTGCGCTCGCCCTATGGCGGCGGCATCTTCGGCGGGCAGACGCACAGCCAGTCGCCCGAGGGCATCTTCACCCATGTCTCGGGCATCAAGACGGTGATCCCGTCGACGCCCTATGACGCCAAGGGCCTGCTGATCGCCGCGATCGAGGATAACGACCCTGTCCTCTTCCTCGAGCCCAAGCGCATCTATAACGGCCCGTTCGACGGCCACTACGATCGCCCGGCCAAGAACTGGACCGCGCATCCCGCGAGCGAAGTGCCCGAGGGCTATTACCGCGTCGAACTCGGCAAGGCCGCCACGGTCCGCGAGGGCGAGGCGGTGACGATTCTCTGCTACGGCACGATGGTCCATGTGGTTGCCGCGACGATCGAGGAGCTGGGCGTCGATGCCGAGATCCTCGATCTGCGCACGCTGGTGCCGCTCGACATCGAGGCGATCGAGGCTTCGGTCAAGAAGACCGGCCGCTGCATGATCGTCCATGAGGCGACGCGCACCTCCGGCTTCGGTGCGGAATTGTCGGCGCTGGTGCAGGAGCGCTGCTTCTACCATCTCGAAGCGCCGATCGCCCGCGTCACCGGCTTCGACACGCCTTATCCCCACAGCCTCGAATGGGCCTATTTCCCGGGTCCGGTGCGGATCCGCGAGGCGCTCAACAAACTCCTCAAGGACTGACGCCCATGGCTCGTTTTACCTTTCGTCTGCCGGACATCGGCGAAGGCATTGCCGAGGCCGAGATCGTCGCCTGGCACGTGAAGATCGGCGACCGCGTCGAGGAAGACCAGCAGGTCGCCGACATGATGACCGACAAGGCCACGGTGGAGATGGAATCGCCCGTCTCCGGCGTGGTGGTCGAGCTTGCCGGCGAGGTGGGTGACCAGGTGCCGATCGGCTCGGCGCTGATGGTGATCGAGGTTGAGGGCGAGGCTGCGGCCGAGGCGGAGACCCCCGTCGAGGAGCAGGTGGAGGCCGAGAATCCTGGGGTCGAAGAAGCGACGGACGTCGAGCCCAGCGCTCCCCTCCCGCCTGCGGGAGGGGCCGGGGGTGGGCCCTCGCTCTCCACCAGCGATGCACCTGTGGATGCCGGGGGCCCACCCCCCAGCCCCCTCCCGCACGCGGGAGGGGGAGCGCAGGAGACCAAAGTCCTCGCCTCCCCCGCCGTGCGCGCCCGCGCGGCGGACCTCGGCATCGACCTCGCGCAGGTAAAGCCCGCCGAGGGCGACCGCCTCCGCCATGCCGATCTCGATGCGTTCCTCCGCTATGGCAGCGCGCAGGGCTATCACGCCCCCAACGCCAGCCGCGCCCGCGAGGATCAGCCGGTGAAGGTGATCGGCATGCGCCGCCGCATCGCCGAGAACATGGCCGCGTCCAAGCGCGCCATCCCCCACTTCACCTATGTCGACGAGATCGACGTCACCGCGCTGGAAGCGATGCGCGGCGACCTCAACGACAACCGTGGCCAGCGCCCCAAGCTGACCATGCTGCCGTTGCTGATCGTGGCGCTGTGCCGCACCCTGCCCGACTTCCCGATGCTCAACGCTCGCTATGACGACGAGGCTGGCGTGGTCACCCGCCATGGCCGCGTCCATCTCGGCATGGCGACGCAGACCGATGCCGGGCTGATGGTGCCGGTGATCCGCGATGCACAGGACAAGAATGTCTGGCAGCTGGCGAGCGAGATCACCCGCCTCGCCGACGCTGCGCGCACCGGCAAGGCGACCTCGCAGGAGCTGAGCGGCTCGACGCTCACCGTCACCTCGCTCGGCCCGCTCGGCGGCATCGCAACGACGCCGGTGATCAACCGGCCGGAAGTGGCGATCATCGGCCCGAACAAGATCGTCGAGCGCCCGGTGTTCCACGGCGACGACATCATCCGCGCCAAGCTGATGAACCTGTCGATCAGCTGCGACCACCGCGTGGTCGACGGCTGGGATGCAGCGAGCTTCGTCCAGGCGGTGAAGAAGCTGCTCGAGACCCCGGTCCTGCTGTTCGCCGACTGAGCATGGCGCACGTCCTGCTCCGCTACACCCTGGCGCCCGACTATCTGGCGCGCCGGGGTGCGCTCCGGTACGCGCATCTCGCGCTTGCCTGGGCGGCGGCGGATGCGGGCACGCTGTTGCTCGGCGGGGCGGTGGGCGACCCGCCGGAGAGCGCGCTGCTGCTGTTCGGCGATGCGGATGCGGCGCGGGCCTTTGCCGAGCAGGATCCCTATGTGACCGGGGGTATCGTCACGCACTGGGATGTCGTTCCCTGGACCACCGTCGTCGGCGCCGAGGCGGCGACCCCGATTCGCCCCGCCTGACCTCCGCCGCGTGTTGCGTTGCACCGCAACACGGCGCAACAGGGCGACATGTCCAACGCTCAAGGCGCCGATCGCGCCGGCCTTTTCCTCGGCATCGCCGCGTACAGCCTGTGGGGTGTGCTGCCCCTTTATCTGCACCTGCTGCAATCGGTGCCTGCGCTGCAGGTGCTCTCGCACCGCGTGCTCTGGTCGCTGCTGCTCCTCGCGGTGATCGTGGTGGCGCTGCGCCGGGTGCGGAGCATCGTCGCCGCTGCCCGGGGGCGAACCTTGCTGCTTCTCGTCGGCAGCGCGGCGCTGATCGCGATCAACTGGCTGGTTTATATCTGGTCGGTCCAGAACAACCATGTGCTCGACGCCAGCCTCGGCTATTTCATCAACCCGCTGGTCAATGTCGCGCTGGGCATGCTGGTGCTCGGCGAACGGCTGCGGCGCTGGCAGGGCGTGGCGATCGGGCTGGCGGCGCTCGGCGTGCTGCTGCTGACGCTGCATGGCGGCGGTGCCCTGTGGATCCCGCTCGCGCTGGCGCTGAGCTTCGGCGGCTATGGCCTGCTGCGCAAGGTCGCGGCGATCGATGCGCTCGGCGGACTGACCGTGGAGACGTTGCTGCTGGGGCCGCCTGCCTTGGCGGTGCTGCTCTGGGCGCAGCATAGCGGCACTGCGGCGTTCGGCGGATCGATGCGGATCGACCTGCTGCTGATCGCCGCTGGGGTGGTCACCGCGACGCCGCTGCTGCTGTTCGCCGCGGCCGCCAAGCGGCTGCCTTACGCGACCATGGGGCTGCTCCAGTACATCGCACCGACGCTGCAATTCCTGGAGGCGGTCGTGATATTCGGCGAGCAGGTGCTGCCGGTGCACCTCGCCACCTTTGCGCTGATCTGGTCCGGCTGCGCGCTCTACGCTTGGGACAGCCTGCGCGCCTATCGGGCGGCGTCCCGCACCTAAGCGTTTCCTCCCTCGGGCGCAGCCCGGGGGGGGGACCGCCGCCGAAGGCGGTGGTGGAGGGGGATCCCCTCGCACTTACAAAAAAAAGGACGCCGCATCCGCGGCGCCCCCTCCACCACGCCGCTGGCGCGGCGCGGTCCCCCTCCCCCGGCTGCGCCGGGAGAGGAAACGGCGGTAGCAATTACCCCTCGCGGCGGCCGAGCAGGCGCAGGCGGAGTGCGTTGAGCTTGATGAAGCCCGCCGCGTCGCGCTGGTCATACGCGCCCTGGTCGTCCTCGAACGTCACCACCTTCTCGCTGTACAGCGTGTACGGCGACTTGCGGCCGGTGACGATCACGCTGCCCTTGTACAGCTTGAGCCGCACGGTGCCGGTGACCTTCTCCTGGCTATAGTCCACCGCGGCCTGCAGCATCTCGCGCTCGGGCGAGAACCAGAAGCCGTTGTAGATCAGCTCGGCATAGCGCGGGGCCAGCTCGTCCTTGAGGTGCGCGGCGCCGCGGTCGAGCGTGATCTGCTCGATGCCGCGATGGGCGAGGTGATAGATGGTGCCGCCCGGCGTCTCGTACATGCCGCGCGACTTCATGCCGACGAAGCGGTTCTCGACCAGGTCGAGCCGGCCGATGCCGTGCTTGCGGCCGAGCTCGTTGAGCGAGGTGAGCAGCGTCGCCGGCGACATCGCCTGGCCGTTGAGCGCAACGCCGTCGCCGCGCTCGAAATCGATCGTGATCGTCTCGGGCGTGTCGGGCGCGTCTTCCGGGTTCACCGTGCGCGAATAGACGTAGTCGGGCACTTCCTCCCACGGATCCTCGAGCACCTTGCCCTCGGACGAGGTGTGGAGAAGGTTCGCGTCGGTCGAGAAGGGCGATTCCCCGCGCTTGTCCTTGGTCACCGGGATCTGGTGCGATTCCGCGAACTCGATCAGCTTGGTGCGGCTGGTCAGGTCCCATTCGCGCCACGGCGCGATGACCTTGATGTCCGGATTCAGCGCATAATAGCCGAGCTCGAAGCGGACCTGGTCGTTGCCCTTGCCGGTGGCGCCGTGGCTCACCGCATCGGCGCCGACCATCTTGGCGATCTCGATCTGGCGCTTGGCGATCAGCGGCCGCGCGATCGAGGTGCCGAGCAGGTACAGCCCCTCGTAGAGCGCGTTGGCGCGCATCATCGGGAACACATAGTCCTTCACGAATTCCTCGCGCACATCCTCGATGAAGATGTGCTCGGGCTTCACGCCGGCCATCTCGGCCTTCTTGCGGGCAGGCTCCAGCTCCTCGCCCTGGCCGAGATCGGCGGTGAAAGTCACGACCTCGCAGTTATAGGTCTGCTGCAGCCATTTCAGGATCACGCTCGTGTCCAGGCCGCCCGAATAGGCGAGGACGACGCGATTGATCTTATCCGACATGGGGCAGGGACTCCGAAATGGGGAAACGCGCGCCCTGTACGGCCCGCGCGCCCGGGGTGCAACTCCGGCGGCGATTTGGCCATGCGGGTCACGAAGGATGCAGCCCGCCAAAGGCGGCATCCAAACCGAAAAGTTAACGATTCACGCGTTGCAGTGCAGCAATACACCCCTAAGCCGTTGCCCCCTAAAGAAAGTTTCCGTTTGACAAAAAGCAGCAATCTTCTGTTGTATACGATATCCGTATAACATTCGAACGCGGATCTTGCCCGGGGGTCGGGCCAAAAAGGGGTAGTCCATCATGAACAACGCTCGCCTGCGGCTCTGCCGCGGCCTCCTTCGTGCGTCCGTCGCAGGTGCGACGCTGGTGATCCTTCCACTCGTGCCGACACTGGTCCATGCGCAGGGCTATTCTACCGTCCGCGCCACCGGCCGCGTGGTCGATCCGGACGGCAAGCCGATCGTCGGGGCGACGGTGTCGGCCAAGTCCGAGGATCAGGGCTTCACCCGCACCGCAACGACCGACAAGGAAGGCAATTTCAGCCTGCCCGAGATGCAAACGGGGTCGTACAGCTTCACCATCACCGCGGCGGGCTATCCGGGATATGAGGAATCCGGCGTCCGGATCTCGGCCAACAATACCGGCAATATCTTCGCGCTCGCACCCGAAGGCAGCAGCAACGAGATCGTGGTGAAGAGCTCGCGCGTCGCCACCGCCGATTTCGACCGCACCACCACCGGCCTCGTCCTCGATTTGGCCGATGTGAGCCAACGCCTGCCGCTCGCGCGCAGCTTGCAGGCCGCGATCCAGCTGGCGCCGGGCGCCAGCGCGGGTTCGAGCGCCTTTTCCGGACAGACCTCGTTCAACGGCGGCGCCGTCTCGGAAAACGCGTTCTTCATCAACGGGCTGAACATCACCGACTTCCGCAAGGGGCTGTCACCGGTCGAAGTCCCCTACGACTTCTACAAGACGCTGGAAACCAAGACGGGCGGCTATTCGGCGGAGTTCGGCCGTTCGACCGGCGGCTTCATCAACGCCACCACCAAGTCCGGCAGCAACGAATTCCACGGCATGCTGCTGTACAACTGGAACCCCAATACGCTGCGGTCGAAGACGCGCGACACCATCTATTCGGACAACGGCAACGGCGAGGCCGATTCCAAGTCGCTCACCGCCACGCTCTCCGGCCCGATCTGGAAGGACCACCTGTTCTTCTTCGGCCTCTACCAGGCGCGCGACAACAACAGCATCAGCGCCGGCACCGAATATGACCTGAAGACCAAGACGAAGCAGGGCACCTCCCGCTCCTTCTACCATACCGGCTCACCCTTCTACGGCGCCAAGATCGACGGCTATATCAACGACCAGAACCACCTCGAATTCACCTATTTCAATACCAAGTCCGACAGCACCACCCAGACCTATGGCAGCACCTCGACGGTGCGGTTCGACCGGGATCATGGGATCGACGGTCCGTTCGCGGGCGCCTCGTACGGCAAGGCGGGGGGCAGCAACTATGTCGCCCGCTACACCAGCATCCTGACCAAGTGGCTGACCCTCTCTGCAGCCTATGGCCGCGGCGAGAACAACAGCAGCTATCGCAGCGTCAACGCCGATTCGAAGATCGTGCCGGGTGTGACGGACGCGCGCACCGATCCGAGCACGGCACTCACCATCCCCGGCGGCGGGGTGGGCATCAACAACGACGTCCGCAAATTCTACCGCGCCGACGCCGACGTGACGGTGCACCTGTTCGGCGACCACCACTTCAAGTTCGGCTATGATCGCGAGGATCTCGCCTCGGAGAACCGCGCGGTGGGCGCAGGCCTGGGCTATGGCTACACCATCTACCGCGCCAAGCAGGGCGACCAGTTCGGTCTGCCGATCGGCATCGACTATGTCCGCCAGACCTATTACTCGAACATCGGCAGCTTCACCTCGCGCAACGAGGCCTTCTACATCCAGGACGCGTGGGCCCTGTTCAACGAGCGGCTGAACCTCAGCCTCGGCCTGCGCGGCGACCGCTTCACCAACAACAATTCGGCGGGCGCGCGCTTCTATGAATCCGGCACGCAGTTCGGGCCGCGGCTCGGCTTCACCCTCGATCCGTTCGGGGCGCGGACCGACAAGGTCTATGGCAGCTTCTCCCGCATGTACCTGCCGGTCGCATCGAACACCAACATCCGCCTGACCGGCGGCGAGACCTATTACACCCGGACCAACCTGCTCGCCGGCATCGGCCCCGACGGCATCCCGCAGCTCGGTGCACCGGTCTCCTATGCCGGCGCGGCGGCCTGCCCGGACGACAAGGTGGTCAATTGCGACGTCACCGGATCGGGCCAGCCGGTCGCGGTCGGCGCGGCGGTGTCGCAGTCGCTCAAGCCGCAGTCGGAGGACGAATTCATCCTCGGCTACGAGAAGCGGATCGGCCGCTGGCGCTTCAACGTCTACGGCATGTACACCAAGCTCAACGAAGTGCTGGAAGACGCCGCGATCGACCGCGCGGTGAACAACTATTGCACTCAGAACGGCATCACCGGCTGCGACAAGATCTGGACCGGCTTCACCCAATATGTGCTGCTCAACCCGGGTCGCCCGATCACCGTCGAACTCGCCAAGCCGATCAACGGCGAGTCCAAGGTGCGCACCGTCACCTTCTCGGCAAAGGACCTGGGCTATCCCGAGGCGAAGCGTACCTACAAGGCAATCGTCTTCGAGGTGGGCCATGAGTTCGACGGCCGCTTCGAGCTCAACGGCTCTTACGTCCTGTCCTGGACCAAGGGCAATTACGAGGGCGGGGTGAAGACCGACAATGGCCAGAGCGATACCGGCCTGACGACGGACTTCGACCAGCCCGGCCTGACCAACGGCACCTATGGCTATTCGCCCAACGATCGCCGCCACGTGTTCAAGCTGTGGGGCTCCTATGCGCCGCTCGAGCATCTGACGATCGGCTTCAGCGCCTCGGCCACCTCGCCGCGCCATTACGGCTGTATCGGCCAGGTGCCCGCGTCGGTCGATCCCTATGCCCGTGCCTATGGTGCGGCGGGGCTCTACTGCCGCGTGCTGGCCAACGGGCAGATCGCCACCGACCCGAACACGCCGGCCGCCGATGCGCCGGTGAAGCTGATCCCGCGCGGATCGGTGTTCACCAGCGACTGGGTGTTCGGCAACGACCTGTCGCTCGCTTGGGAGACCGAGATCGGGAAGTCGAAGGTCAACCTCAACTTCACCGTCTTCAACGTGCTCAACCTGCACGCCAAGACCGACTTCAACGAGTATGGCACCGACGGCAACGGCGTCGCCAGCCCCTATTACCGGCAGGTGACCGGCTATCAGACGGCGCGGTCCGCCCGTCTGCAGGCCCGCTTCTCCTTCTGATGCGCGCCGCCGGCAGCCAAGATCACTGGCTGCCGGCGGTCAGCTTCGCTTCGGCTTCGGCCATATAGTCGCGGGTGAGCGGCAGCGCGGTGCGCGAGCGCGAGAATTGCAGCTGGTAGTTGACCAGGCCACCATTCATGAAGCTCACATAGGACCCCGCCAGATAATAGGTCCACATGCGGAAGAAGCGCTCGTCGTACAGCTCGACGATCGCATCGTGCGCGGCGACGGTACGGTCGTACCAGGCCTTGAGCGTGTGGCCATAGTGCATGCGCAGCACTTCCACGTCGGTGAGGAAGTAGCGGAGCCCTTCATAGCCCTGTGCGATCTCCGACAGTGCGGGGATGTAGCCGCCGGGGAAGATGTACTTGAGCGTGAACGCATCGGTATAGCCCGGCTCGCCCGCACGGCCGATGGTGTGGAGCAGCATCACGCCTTCCGGCGTCATCAGCTCGCGGCACTTGGTGAAGAAGGTGCGGTATTGCGGCGTGCCGACATGCTCGAACATGCCCACCGAGACGATGCGGTCGAACTGCCCCTGCAGCGCGCGATAGTCGATCAGCTCGAACTTCACCTTGTCGGCCACGCCGGCAGCTTCGGCGCGCTCCTGGGCGATCTTCAGCTGCTCTTCGGACAGGGTGATGCCCAGCACCTCGGCGCCGGTCTTGGCGTGGATGTAGAGCGCCATGCCGCCCCAGCCGCAGCCGATGTCGAGCACGCGCATGCCCGGCTCGATCGCCAGCTTGGCGACGATGTGCGCCTTCTTGTCGGCCTGGGCCTGCTCCAGGCTGTTGCCCGGATCGGTGTAATAGGCGCAGCTATATTGCCGATCGGCGTCGAGAAAGAGATCGTAGAGCCGCGCCGAAAGGTCGTAATGGTGCGCGACGTTCTGCTTCGACTTGCGCGCCATGTTGTAGCGGCCGAGCAGATGCGCGACCTTGCCCGCGGCCAGGCTGAGCTTCGACGGGCTGAGCGCCGCGTCGCTCTTTTCCCAGGCGTTGTTGGCCGTCACCAGGTTGAGCAGATCGAGGATGTCGCCGTGCTCGAGGTTCAGGCTGCCGTCCATATAGGTTTCGGCCGCACCCAGCGCGGGATCACGAACGATGCGGCCCTCGGCGCCCTTGGACAGTCGCATGGTGACCGGCTTGAGGCCCGGATCGGGGCTACCGAAGATGCGGGTGGTGCCGTCGGGTCGGATCAGGGTGAGCTCGCCGCGCTTCACGGCGCGGTCGAGGAAGCGGTCAATCAGGGCCATGTCGCTCCACTAGGCAGAGATTGTGTCGGGAATACGCGTATTGCGTTTCGACGCGCGGCAAACAACCTATCTGCCAGTAGGTTTCGGGATAGGGTTCAAATTCCCGCATACCATTGGTAGCCGCTCATATCCTCCCAGGTGCCGCCCTTGCCCTTGCCGATCCCGGCCAGCGAGGCGACTGCCTCGATCCCCACGAGATATTTGGCCTGCTTGTAGCCGAGCTGCCGCTCCACCCGCAGCCGCAGCGGCGCGCCGTGGCCGACATCGAGCAGATGGTCGTTGAGCGCCCAGGCGAGGATCGTCTGGGGGTGAAAGGCGTCGATCAGGTCGACGGATTCATAATAGCCGCCATCGCCATACCGGTCGGCGCAATGAAAGACGATGTAGCGCGCCTGCGAACTGAGCCCGGCCGCGTTGAGGATCGTCGAAAGCTGCGGCCCCTGCCACTTGCCGATCGCGCTCCACCCCTCGACGCAGTCGTGCCGCGTGATCTGCGCGCGTTGCGGCATGTGCTGAAGCTGGTCGAGCGTGAGCTGCATCGGCTTCGCGACCATCCCGCCCACCTTCAGCCGCCAGTCGGCGAAGCGGGTGCCCGCCCAGATGTTGTATTCGGGCGTGTTGGGGTTGTGGGTGCCGTTCACCCGAAAGATCGGGCTGCGCTGCTCGGGCCGGAATTCGGTGGCGAGCGCCCCGCGGCCGATCGAGCGCTGGAGGAAGCGGTGCGCCTCCTCGGCACTGGCCAGCACCGGGCTGTCGGTGAACCGGTCGCAGCCGGCGAGCAGCCCGGCGGCGCTGCCGACCAGCAGGTTGCGGCGGGTGAGGATCATGGCTGCTTCTCCGCGGGCACGCGCCACCAGCCGGTGATCATCGAGCGCAGTTCGTTGATCGGGCCGGCGAGCAGCACCAGGGTCAGGTGGACGAGCAGGAAGGCGAGGATCGCGCCCATCGCGATGAAGTGCACCGAGCGCGCCGATTGCCGCCCGCCGAACAGCGCGGTCAGCCAGGGCCAGGCCGCGTCCATACCGGGCGAGAGCGCGACGCCCGAGAGGATCACCCCCGGCAACAACACGAACAGCGTGCCGACATAGGCCAGCTTCTGGAAGATGTTGTAGGCGCGCGGGTCCTTGGGATCATGGAAGCGCAGGGCGAGATGGTCCTTGAAGTCCTTCCACAGATGCCCCGGCCCCAGTTCGCGCGCGCGGATGCGCAGGTCGCGCAGGATATGGCCGTTCGCCAGGCTCCACAGCAGATAGACCAGCAGCCCGAACGCCAGCACCAGCGCGAAGAAGAAGTGCCAGTGCCGCGCACCGGCGAGGCTGTAATAGGACGGGATCGTCACCCAGCCGGGGAAGCGCGGCAGCTCCAGCCAGGCATTGTCGAAATTCGCGCCATATTGCCCCCAATAGAGCCGGGGATGCGCGTTGAAGATCATCAGCCCGCTGCCGACCATGATCAGCAGCGCGATTGCGTTGATCCAGTGCCACAGCCGGGTGACCAGCCGGTGGCGGTAGATCAGCTGCGTCCTTTCTGGTGGACCTTCGGCCATGTGCGCTTCCTCCTCTGGACCCGGCCAGTGTAGGAGATTCGCAGCAGCAGCGGAATCGGTTTCACCGCGGCCACAAAAATCCGGAGCGTGCATGCCCACCGACTTCCATTTCTACGAACCCGCCTCCGGCCATGGCCTTGCGCACGACCCGCTCAACGCGATCGTTGGGCCCCGCCCGATCGGCTGGGTGAGCACCATGTCGGCCGGCGGCGTGCGCAATCTCGCGCCCTACAGCTTCTTCAACCTGTTCAACTATCGGCCGCCGATCCTCGGCTTCGCCTCCACCGCGTGGAAGGACAGCGTCGCCAATATCGCCGAGACCAAGGAGTTCGTCTGGAACCTTGCGACGCGCCCGCTCGCCGAGGTGATGAACGCGACCTCGGCGCCGGTCGACCCGGAGGTCGACGAGTTCGCCCATGCCGGTATCGAAGCACTCCCCTCGCGCACCGTGCGCCCGGATCGCGTCGCCGGCAGCCCGGCGCAGTTCGAATGCCGGCTCACCCAGCTGATCCGTCTGGAAAACAAGGAGGGCGCGGAGGTCGATACCTGGCTGGTGCTGGGCGAGGCGACCGGCATCCATATCGATCGCGCGATGCTGGAGGACGGCGTCTACCAGACCGCCCGGGCCCGCCCGATCCTGCGCGGCGGCGGCCCGGCGGACTATTTCGAGGTCGGCGAGGACGCGCTGTTCAGGATGTTCCGCCCGGGCTGACGCCCGGCTCGGGCAGGATCGGCGGCGTCGAATCCGGATAGGTCAGCCAGGTCTTCCAGAGTTGGTGGACGCGCGCTTGGGTTAGCTCGATCCGGCAATTGAGCAGCGCGGCATTGCGGATCGAGCCGCCCTGCCAATGCGCATAGACCGCGTCGCACTCGCCCTTGCGCCAGGCGATCCACCTACCCTGCGCCTCGTCGAACGCCTTGACCACCGTCACCCCGTCGCTCGCGGCGCGCTTGCGGGCGGCGACCAGATAGGTGTTCATCTCCACCTCGGCGGCGTTGCTGGCGCGCGCGAGGCACAGGTTCATGTCCACCGTGGTCTTCGCATCGGCGCAAGGGTCGGCGGGGGCGGCAAGCGCGAGGGCGAGCAGGAGCAGCGGCATGGCCGCATCCTACAAGCAGAAGCGTGCAGGGCTCAACCGAGCGCTGCGAACTTCTCTTCGGCCTCGCGGTCGAGCTGCGCCCGGCTCTTCTTCTCCGACGCGGTCTTCAGCTGGCCGCACGCCGCATCGATATCGCGCCCGCGCGGGGTGCGCACCGGCGCCGAGATGCCGCCCTCGAACACGATGTTCGAGAAGGAGCGGATCCGCTCCGGCGTCGAGCATTCGTACGGCGCGCCCGGCCAGGGGTTGAACGGGATCAGGTTCACCTTGGCGGGCAGCTTGTACTTGCGCAGCAGCCGGACCAGCTCATGCGCATCGGCGTCGCTGTCGTTCTTGTCCTTGAGCATCACATATTCGAAGGTGATGCGGCGGGCATTGTTGGCGCCCGGGTAATCGGCACAGGCCTGGAGCAGCTCCTCGATCCCGTATTTCTTGTTGAGCGGCACGATCTCGTCGCGCACGTCCTTGGTGACCGCGTGGAGCGACACCGCCAGGTTCACGCCGATCTCCTCGCCGGCGCGCGCCATGATCGGCACCACGCCCGAGGTCGAGAGGGTGATGCGGCGCTTGGACAGCGCAAGGCCGTCGCCGTCCATCACGATCTGGAGGCCGGCCTTCACTTCGTCGAAATTGTACAGCGGCTCGCCCATGCCCATCATCACGATGTTGGTGAGCAGGCGGCCTTCGGGCTGGCTCGGCCATTCGCCGAGCGAATCGCGCGCAAGCATCACCTGACCGACGATCTCGCCGGCGGTGAGATTGCGCACGAGGCGCATCGTGCCGGTGTGGCAGAAGCGGCAGTTGAGCGTGCAGCCCACCTGGCTGGAGACGCACAGGGTTCCCCGATCCGCATCGGGGATGAACACCATCTCGTAATCCTGCCCGTCCGGCGAGCGGAGCAGCCACTTGCGGGTGCCGTCGTTCGAGACCTGCGCCTCGACCACTTCCGGGCGGCCGATCACGAAGCGTTCGGCCAGCCAGGGGTGCTGCGCTTTGGCGATATCGGTCATCGCCGAAAACTCGGTGGCGCCGCGATTGTAGATCCAGTGCCACAGCTGCTTCGCGCGCAGCTTGGCCTGCTTGGGCTCGAGCCCGGCGGCGGCCAGCGCCTCGCGGATACCGTCGCGAGAGAGACCGATCAGGTCGGTACGCCCGTCTTCGCGCGCGGCGAGGGCACGCGGCACGGGCACGGGATCGATGTGCCCGGGGATGGGCATGGGGGCGGCCGACACTGTCTGCATCCGCCGCATATAGGCGAAAATCCCCGGCTTTTCCAGCGGCGTGATTCCGGCCGCGCCCGTCCTAACCTGGGTCATGCCGTCCCGCCATGGCCACAGCCCATCGTGAATCGGGTGTGAAGCGGAAAACCATTTCCCACTGTTACGTTACACCGATGCAAAACAGTTTCATTGTTGCGAGGAGTTGAGAATGAAGACGATCTTTTCGAGCCTGGCAATCGCCGGCACGCTGATGGCGTCGACCGCCTTCGCCCAGACCACGACCCCGGCCCAGACGACCCCGGCCGATGCGGCCCCGGCACAGACTACGCCGGCGACCCCCGACCAGGGCACCACGGGTGCAGGCACTGCCGCGACGGCGACCGCCGGTTCGGCAACCTTCACCGACACCGAGGTCCAGCAGTACGCCAAGGCAGCGCTCGCGGTGAACAAGATCAACGCGGACACCAGCATTCCGACCGCGGAAAAGAACCCCAAGTTCGTCGCCGCGATCACGTCGTCGGGCCTGCAGCCGCAGCGCTTCAACGAGATCAGCCAGGCGATGGCCTCGGATACCGCGCTCAACCAGCGCATCCAGGCGGCCGCAGCCCAGGCGCAGACCAGCGGCCAGTCGGCCCAGGCCACCGCACCGGCCAGCCCGACCGGCAACTAATCGGTTAGCTCCCCTAATGCGGCGGCGGTCCCCAGCGGACCGCCGCCGTTTTTGTGCGCGCGACTGTCATCGATCCGGAACGAAAGCCCGCCAAAGGCACCGCCTTGGGTTCGCTTCGCAAAAGGACAGGACGGAATGCGCAAAGGGATGATGGTCGCCGCGGCGGCGCTGCTGATGGCGATGGCACCGGGTGGCGCCACGCCCGACGCCGACAAGCGCCTGGATTCGCTGCGGCTCGATCAGGTCAGGGTGCTCGGCTCGCACAACAGCTACCGCCCCTATCCGCTGCCCGAGGTGGAAGCGCGCCTCCGCACGCTCCTGCCGAGCAACTGGGAAGGCCTCGCCTATGGCCATCCGCCGCTCGAAAGCCAGCTCGCGCTCGGCCTGCGCCAGCTCGAGATCGACGTCGCGCCCGATCCGCAGGGCGGGGCCTATGCCGCGCCCTATGCGAATGCCACCGACGCGATAAAGGCCGAGATGGCCGCGCCGGGCGCCAAGACGATCCACATCCCCGGCATCGACTGGCAGACGCATTGCCGCGTCTTCCGCGCCTGCATGGCGCTGTTCCGCCGCTGGTCGGACGCGCATCCGGGCCATCTGCCGGTGATGATCCTGGTCAATGCCAGCGACGTGCGCCCGATCCCCGGCGTGCGCACTACCGATATCGGCTTCGACGCCGCCACGCTTGACGCGCTCGATGCGGACATCGCCGCGACGATCGGCCGCGAGCGCGTGATCGCGCCGGATGACGTGCGCGGGTCGCTCCCCACGTTGCGCGACGCGGTGACCGCGCATCGCTGGCCGACGGTCGGTGCCTCGCGCGGCAAGTTCCTGTTCGTGCTCGATACCTCGGACGCGAACGAGGAGCGCTACCGCACCGGCCATGCCAGCCTGAAGGGCCGGATGATGTTCGGCTGGTACCCCGAGGACGCCCCCGAGGCCGCGTTCTTCAACACCCAGAGCCCGACCGAGGACCCCGCGACGATCACCCGCCGCGTGAAGGCGGGCTTCATGGTCCGCACCCGCGCCGATGCCGAGACGCTGGAGGCGCGCAATCATGACCGCCGCCGGCTCGACGCGGCAATCGCCTCGGGCGCGCAGCTGATCAGCACCGACTTTTACGAAGGCGCGCCAGATCCGCGCGGGCTCAACTGGGCCGTGTCGCTGGGGAAGAGCACGGTGATCTGCAACAGCGTGACGGCGCGCTGCCCGAAGCGCTGAAGCGTCAGCGGCGGTCCGGTTCCGGGCCGCCGCGTATCAGCACATCGCGCCGCGGCGCCGGAACGGTGATGCCGTGCTCGCCGAACAGCTTCCACAGCCGGTTGAGCACGTCGCTGCGCACATTGCCGACGCCGCTCTCGGGGTCGCTGATCCACACCAGGATCTCGTGCGCCGCGCCGTTCTCGCCCAGCGCGTTCAGCCAGACATTGGGCGGCGGCGTATCGAGCACGCGCGGGCTTTCGGTCGCCGCGCGCAGCATCAGGTCCTGCGCCAGCTCGAGGTCGCAGCCATAGGCGACCGTCACCGCGATCCGCACCCGCACGTTGCGATCGGTGTAGGACCAGTTCTCGACTTCCTGGGTCATCAGATTCTCGTTCGGAATCAGATGCTCCTTGCCGTCGCGGGTGATCACCGAGACCGCGCGCACGCCGATCTTGTTCACCCAGCCGAAACTGTCCCCCACCACGATCACGTCGCCCGGCTTGATCGATCGGTCCATCAGCAGGATGATCCCCGCGATCAGATTGCCGACCGTCTTCTGCATGCCGAAACCGATCGCCAAGCCGAATGCGCCCGAGAACACCGCGAAAGTCGTCAGGTCGATGCCGAGCAGGTCGATGCCGACGAAGAAGGCTGCGGTGACGATGGCGATGCTCGCCAGCTTCTGCCCGAGCAGCTGCTGGGTGGGATCGAGCCCCTTGGCCCGGCCGATCCACTGGGCGAGCAGCCGGTTGGCGATCCGCACAAGCGCATAGATGATCGTGACGGTGACCAGGAAGGTGAGCAGCGACAGCAGCGACAGCCGCCGCGTGCCGATGTCGAAGCCCACGCGCGCCAGCAGCGCCTCGATCACGCCCAGCCCGCCCATCGTCTTGCTGAGCAGCGAGGTGAAGGCGATCGCGCCCATCGGCCAGGTGGCGAGCCGTGGCAGGCCGAGGCCGCGCAACACCTCCACCACCGCCAGCGCCATCGCCAGCCCGAGCGCGATGCCGAGCAGCAGCGTCGCCGGCGGATGCCATGCATAGCCGCCTGCCACCGGCGACAGCAGCAGCGCGACAATGAGGTAGCGCGTGATCCGGCAAAGCCGCGCCTGGATGCCGTTGATGTGCTCTCCGGCGATGCGGTGCCACAATCCGGCAACCTGCGCGCCGATGCGCCGCCCGACCACCACGCCGATCGTGAGCGCCAGCACGGCCAGGCCCAGCGCCACCGCCACCTCGGCCAGCTCGGCCGGCGAGGGCATGCGCATCCCCATGCCGGCGAACCGGTCGAGCAGTTCGCGGATCATCCGCGCGCGGCGGCGAAGCGGGCGAAGCCTGCCTCGAGATCGGCGATCAGGTCGTCCGCATCTTCCAGCCCGACATAGAGCCGGATCATCGGCCCCTCGGCCTCCCAGCGAGACGCGGTGCGGATCCGCTGCGGATCGGCCGGAATGGCGAGGCTTTCATAGCCGCCCCAGCTGAAGCCGATGCCGAAATGCCGGAGGCCGTCGATAAGTGCGGTGCGCGCGGCATCGTCGCCGCCGTTCAGCACGAAGGAGAACAGGCCGGCGGACCCGCGGAAGTCGCGCACGAACGCCTCATGCCCCGGGCAGTCGGGCAGCGCCGGGTGGAGCACCCGCGCCACTTCGGGCCGGGTCTTCAGCCACTGCGCGATCTTGAGTCCGCTCGCGCCTGACTGGCGCAGCCGCACCTCCATCGTCCGCAACCCGCGCGAGGCGAGATAGGCATCGTCCGGGCTGGCGCAGAGGCCAAGCTGGTAGGTGGTCGCGCGCAGCTTCTCATAGTGGCCGGGCGCGGCGGTGACCGATCCCATCATCACATCGGAATGGCCGACGACATATTTGGAGCAGGACAGGATCGTATAGTCGATGCCCTTCTCAATCGCGGGGAAGTAGAGCGGCCCCGCCCAGGTATTGTCGAGCAGCGTCACGATCCCGCGCGCCTTGGCGACGGCGACGATTGCCGGCACGTCCTGCACCTCGAAGGTGAGGCTGCCGGGGCTTTCGAGCAGGATCGCCTTGGTCCGCTCGCTGCACAGCGCGGCAATGCCTTCGCCGATCAGCGGGTCGTAATAGGTGGCGGTGATCCCCAGCCTCTTGAGCATGCCGTTCCCGAAGGCGCGCGTGGGTTCGTAGCTGCTGTCGGGCAACAACACCTCGTCGCCGGGCGACAGCACCGCGAGCAGCGCGGTGGTGATCGCCGCGACCCCGGACGGGTAGAGCAAGGTCGCCTGCGCGCCCGGCTCGAGTTCGGTCAGCGCATCGGCGAGCGACCACTGGGTCGGCGTGCCGCGGCGGCCATAATAGAGCTTGTGGTGCGTGTCGGCGCTGCCGCGCTCCCGCATTTCGGCGATATTGTCGTAGAGGATCGTCGAGGCGCGCCACACCGGCGGGTTGACGATGCCTTGCGTCCATTCGGGCCGACGGCCGGCATGGACGACCTTGGTCGCGTCCTTATCGTCCTGCGTGCTCATGCGCCGACCACCTTCGCGGTATCGGGCTGCGCCCCCCATTCGGTCCAGCTGCCGTCGTAGAGTGCGATCTCGTGACCCAGCAGGTGCGCAGCGAAGACGATGATCGCCGCCGTGATGCCCGAACCGCACGTCGCGACCAACGGCCTGGTGAGGTCGATGCCGGCATCGTCGAACAGCGCGCGGAGCGCCTCGGGCTGCAGCCAATGTCCGTCGGGCTGGAAGAAGCGGCCCGAGGGGATGTTCTTCGCGCCCGGCATGTGCCCGGCGGCGCATTCGGGGCGCGCATCGGGTTCGGCGCCGGAGAAGCGCGCCGCCGAGCGCGCATCGACGATCTGCTCGGCCGTGGTGCGCATATCCTCAAGCGTCCGCAGCTGCGCGGCGGGCGTACCCGCGGTGAAGCTGGACGGCGTGGAGGTGTGCGGCCCGGTCTCCACCGGACGCCCTTCAGCGCGCCAATGGCCCATATTGCCGTCGAGGATTTCGGCATGCACGCCGAACATTCGCAGCACCCACCAGGCGCGACAGGCGGTGTGGTGCGGGCTGTTGTCATAGAGGACGATGCGGGTGGTGCCCATCACCCCCAGCTGCGCCATCCGCTCCTCGAAGACGCTGCGCTTGGGCAGCATCGAAGGCAGCGGGTTCTCGGCATCGACCAGCGTGTCGAGGTCGAGCAGCCGCGCCCCGGGAATGTGCCCCGCCTCGAATTCCGCACGCGGATCCTGTTTCGCTGCGCCCGGAATGGTGGAGGTGTAGGTCGCGTCGAGGACCAGCAGGTCGGGGGCGCCGAGCATGCCGGCCAGCGCATCGGTGGTGATCAATCCGTCCATGCGGGTAGGTCCTAGCCCTATGGAAACCGCACGGCAAACGCCTACATGGCGGCCATGGACGCCAAGCATCTCGGTAAGCAATCCGCCCTGCCCGCCAGCCCGGAGGAAGCGGAACTCGACTATGTACCCAATCCGCGTGCGGGCACGCGCTATCTGGTGCGCTTCGCCGCGCCCGAATTCACCTCGCTCTGCCCGATCACCGGCGCGCCCGATTTCGCGCATCTGGTGATCGACTATGTGCCGGGCGAGAAGATCGTCGAATCCAAGTCGCTCAAGCTGTTCCTGGGCAGCTTCCGCAACCACGGCGCGTTCCACGAAGATTGCACCGTCGGCATCGGCGAGCGGCTGTTCCGCGAGATGCAGCCGCTCTGGCTGCGCATCGGCGGCTATTGGTATCCGCGCGGGGGTATCCCGATCGACGTGTTCTGGCAGTCGGGCAAGCCGCCCGAGGACGTCTGGATCCCCGATCAGGGGGTTCCCGGATACCGCGGCCGCGGCTGAACGGCAGATTTACAGCACGGTTCATCAGGTATAGAGTTGTGCGTTGCAGCGGAACTGCAACTTATTCGAAAAACGGGAGTTTAACAGGACATAAGGCCCAGATTTGGGCCGAGTCCATCATGCAGTAGCGAAAGGTCCGCCATGGCACGGTCTCCTATGGGTCCTCGGATCCGGCATCTTGCCCTGATCGGCAACTTCCTGCCGCGCAAGTGCGGCATCGCCACCTTTACTACCGACACCTACACGGCACTGGCCGAGCGCTATCCGGAGATTCAGGTCGACGTCTATGCGATGGACGACCTGCCCGGCCACTACGCCTATCCGCCGCAGGTGACGGGTTCGATCGCGCAGAACGATCGCAGCGCCTATCTGGAAACCGCCCGCAAGATCGAGGCGAGCGGCGCCGAGGCGCTGTGGATCCAGCACGAATACGGCATTTTCGGCGGCGCGGCGGGCGAGCTGCTGCTCGCGCTGACCGACCGCGTCTCGGTGCCGGTGATCGTCACGCTCCACACCGTGCTCGAGCGCCCGAGCGCCGACGAGCGCCGGGTGATGGAAGCGCTGATCCGCCGCGCCTCGACGTTGATCGTCATGGCCGAGAAGGGCCGCGAGATCCTCAAGCGCGTCCACGGCGTCGACGACAGCAAGATCGTCAACATTCCACATGGCGTGCCCGATCGCTCCTATTCCGATACTGCGCCGTTCAAGGCGAAGTTCGGCTGGGAAGGCCGCGACGTGGTACTCACCTTTGGCTTGCTCGCGCCCAACAAGGGCATCGAGACGATGATCGAGGCGATGTCCGCGGTCGTCGCCGAGCATCCGGACGCGCTGTACGTGCTGCTGGGCGCCACCCATCCAAATTTGGTGGCGCATGAAGGCGAGGCGTATCGCGACCGACTGCTGGCGCAGGTGGAGGCGGCCGGGCTCGGCCGCAACATGCAGTTCGTCAACCGCTTCGTCGAGCAGAGCGACCTGCTCGACTATCTCCAGGCGGCCGATCTGTACGTGACGCCCTATCTGAACCCGGCACAGATCACCTCCGGCACGCTTTCCTATGCGGTCAGCATGGGCAAGCCGGTGATCTCCACGCCCTATATTCATGCAACCGAGATCCTGGCGGATGGCCACGGCGTGATCGTCGACTTCGGCGACAGCGCAGCATTCGGTCGCGAAATCAACCGTCTGCTGGGCGATGTCGCGGCGCGCAAGACGCTCGCCGACCGTGCCTATGCGCGCGGCCGTACCATGTTGTGGGCGCGGCTGGCCGAACGTGCCGTGGGCGAGATCGACGCGATCCTCGACGACAAGCCCCAGCGGCTCGCACGATCGTCAAACGAGCTTCCGCCGCTCCGCCCCGAACTCACGGCGGTGGAGCGGATGAGCGATGCCACCGGCATGCTCCAGCACTCGATCTATTCGGTGCCCGATCGCCGCCACGGCTATTGCATCGACGACAATGCCCGCGCGCTGATCCTGATGAGCAAGATCGACGCGGTCGACGAGACGGTGCGCGATCGCTGGACGGCCATCTATGGCGGCTTCGTCCAGCACGCCTGGAATCCCGACAAGCGCAAGTTTCGTAACTTTATGAACTTCGACCGCACCTGGTGCGAGGACGAAGGCTCGGAAGATTCGAACGGCCGCGCGATCTGGGCGCTGGGCGTCACCGCCCGCGACGCCCGCGCGCAGAAGCACCGCGACTGGGCCTCGGTGCTGTTCGACGAGACGGCGTCGATCGCTTTCGATCTCGGCAGCCCGCGCGCGCATGCCTTTGCGATGCTCGGCGCCGCGGCGATGGCGGAGGCGCATCCGGGCCACGCCTTGTCGCGCGAGATCCTCACCCGTTTCGGCGACGAGCTGGTCGCACTGCTCGAACGCACCCGCCGTCCGGCGTGGAGTTGGTTCGAAATCGTGCTGGCGTACGACAATGCCCGCCTGCCCGAAGCGCTGCTCCGCGCCGGCAAGGTGCTCGGCCGCCAAGACTTCCTCGACACCGGGCTGGAGACGCTCGCCTGGATCGCCGAGCGCCAGACCTCGCCCGAGGGCCGTTTCCGCGCCGTCGGCACCGAGAGCTTCGGCCGCGAATATGCCGATCCGCTGCCGTTCGACCAGCAGCCGCTCGAGGCACAGGCGACGATCGACGCCTGCCTTGCCGCGCACGAAGCGACCGGGGAAGCACGTTGGGCAGAGGAGGCGATGCGTGCCTATCGCTGGTATCTGGGTGCCAATGATCTCGACACGCCGCTCGCCAGCGTTGCCGATGGCGGTTGCTTCGATGGGCTGATGCCGACCGGGCTTAATCGAAATCAAGGTGCCGAGTCGATTCTCGCACTCCAACTGGCGAATTGCGCGATTTCGGCTCTTTCAAAGCGCAATAAAAGCGTGGCAGGACCGGAACTCGCCGTCGCCTGAAGCGATACCGGGGGACGGCGCCGTAACGAGCGCGTTCCCCGGGGGTTGCCAAATGCCGGAACTGTTTCACCATCCCTTGCGGCTTCGTGCCGATCCGTCGCGCGTCGTCGTGCGGCCGTTCCACGTCGCCTGGGCGTCAACCAATGGCGGCGCGCCCAGCCGAACCGAGCGGATCGTCAGCGAAGTGCTGGCGCTGTCGCCCGGCCAGGCGCGCGCCGAACTCGAACTGGTCCTCAAGGATTTCGAGGCGCGCCACTGGCAGACCCGCCGCGTGTTCATGACGCGCTATGACGAGATCGAGGCGATGCTCGGTCTCGACGGAGCGGCGATCGGCGACGAGAAGCGCCAGCTGCTCGGTGCCTATTTCTGCCACGAATACAGCTATGCCGCCGCCGCGCTGATGAATCCCAGCGCGGTGCCGCATTACGACCAGACCGGCATGCCGCCGGGCAGTATGCGCATCTTGATGTCGCTGCGCGCGGTTGGCGAGGGCCATATCTCCTCGGTCGCCTTCCGCGAGGGCATCATCACCGACGGCAACGAGCTGGTGCTGGCCCCCGAGCCGCCCTTCGCCACCGCCGCCGACGCGCGCGAGCCCGACGAGCGGGCGATGGAAGGCCCGGTGCGCATCTATCGCCATCGCGATTCGACGCTGTCCGGCACGGTGATCTTCCCGATCACCCGCGCCCAGTCAAACGGGCTGGAGGATCTCCGGATCTGCCACTTCACCCATGACGACGGCACGGTCGAATGGATCGGCACCTACACCGCCTATAACGGCTCGGGCATCCAGTCCGAGCTGCTGCGCACCCATGACTGGCGCGGGCTGGACCTCGTACCGATGACCGGCAGCGCCGCGCGCAACAAGGGCATGGCGCTGTTCCCGCGCAAGGTGGGCGGCAAGTACATGATGCTCGGCCGCCAGGACGGCGAAAACATCTTCCTGCATACGTCGGACGACATCACCCATTGGGAAGGCGGCGAGCTGATCATCAAGCCGCAATTCCCCTGGGAGCTGGTGCAGATGGGCAATTGCGGTCCGCCGATCGAGACCGACCAGGGCTGGCTGGTGCTGACTCACGGCGTCGGCGCGATGCGCAAATATTCGATCGGCGCGGCGCTGCTCGACAAGGACGATCCGTCCAAGGTGCTCGCCCGCTCGCGCGCGCCGCTGCTGGCGGCGGCCGACCAAGACCGCGAGGGCTATGTGCCCAACGTCGTCTATACCTGCGGCGCGATCCGCCACGGCGACAGTCTGTTCATCCCCTATGGCGTGGCGGACAGCTCGGTCGCCTTCGCCTTCGCCCCGATCCAGGCGCTGATAGACCAGATGGAGTGAGGTCCATGCCGTCGCCCCTCGTGCGGGGGCGACGGCGATGGTTCATAGCGCGGTCGGCACGCCGTCTCGCAGTTCGTGGCTGCACAGCTGGGCCTCGGGCGTGTCCTCCGCCTCCAGCGCGGTGACCGTCACCCAGCCCTCGGCACGCAGCGCGGCGCCGATTGCCGCATCGGTGCCGAACGGCAGGAACAGCCGGCGCCGCGCGTCGCCGCCCATGCCGGCATCGAGGATCGGATCGGCATAGAGCGAGAAGCCGACTGCGGGCTCCTCACGACCGCCATCGTGCACCACCGTATAGGTGCCCCCACGCCCGATCTCGCCGCGCACCCCGCGCGCGAAGATCGAGAAACCGAGCCAGGTCTGGTATTCGAAACCGTGACGCTCGGTGGGGTCCAGTGTCAGCGCGACGCCTGCCGGGATGCTCGCGGCGATGGCTGCGAGCCCGTCGATGCGGCTCGCCAGCGCGGTGCCGGCATCGGTCGCGCGCAGCTTCGCCATCGCGCTTTCGAACGGGCCGGCAGCCTCGATCAGCGGCAGATATTTGGGATCGATCGCCGCCACGCCGCCTGCGTCCTTGCCATCGAGCCGTTCGCGCAGGGTCGTCAGCTTCTCCGACGGCAACGTACCGCCGGCCAGCGTGTCGACCAGATCGGGCAGCGTGAAGTCGATCGCGAGCCCCTCGACACCCGCCGACTGCAGCGACTCGATCGCCACGCGGACGACTTCCATGGCTGCGGCTACGCTGTCGCGCCCGATGAGCTCGCAGCCGATCTGGCGCATCGCGCGGCGCGGATCGAGCGCCGGCGCCTTGAGCTTGAGCACCTGTCCTGCATAGCAGAGCCGAACCGGGCGCGGGTGGTGGCCCATGCGCGTCGCGGCGATACGGCCGACCTGCGCGGTCAGGTCCGGACGGATGGCGAGGCTTCGCTGCGACACCGGATCGACGAAGCGCACGGCATTGTGCACCGCGCCCGTCTTGAGCCGCGTCGCCAGCTCGTCAGCGAACTCGGCGAGCGGCGGATCCACCTGTTCATAGCCATAGAGACGCGCGAGCCCCAGCACGCGCGTCTCGAGCCGGGCTGCCGCATCGGCGGCAGGCGGCAATCGATCGTGAAACCCTTCGGGGAGGAGACCAGTCATGGCCGCCTCCCCTAATGGCTTCAGAAGCCGAGCGCCATCGCGGTCTTCACGCCCGGCAGCGCGCGGACTTTGCCGAGCAACGCGTCGTCCACTGCCTCGTCGACCGAGAGCAGCAGGATCGCCTCGCCGCCTGCCGAACGGCGGCCGAGGTGGAAGGTGCCGATGTTGACGCCCGCCTCACCCAGCGTGGTGCCGAGGCGACCGATGAAGCCCGGCGCGTCCTCGTTGACGATGTAGAGCATGTGCCCGGCGAGATCGGCCTCGACCTTGATGCCGAACAGCTCGACGAGACGCGGCGCGGCATTGCCGAACAGCGTGCCCGCCACCGAGCGGTCGCCCGCCTGGGTGCCGACGGTAACGCGCACCAGCGTGTGATAATCGCCTTCGCGATCATGACGAACCTCGCGCACATCGAGACCGCGCTCCTTGGCGAGGAACGGTGCGTTGACCATGTTCACCGTGTCCGAATGGACCCGCATCAGGCCCGCCAGCACTGCGCTGGTGATCGGCTTCTGGTTGAGCTCGGCCGCCGCACCCTCGACTTCGATGGCGATGCTGGTCAGCTCGCCATGCGCCAGCTGGCCGACCAGGCCGCCCAGCTTCTCGGCCAGCGCCATGTACGGCTTGAGCCGCGGCGCTTCCTCGGCCGAGAGGCTCGGCACGTTGAGCGCGTTGGTGACGCCGCCGGTCACCAGATAGTCGGCGAGCTGTTCGGCAACCTGGATCGCGACATTGACCTGCGCCTCCGTAGTCGAGGCGCCGAGGTGCGGGGTCGCGACGAAGTTGGGCGTGCCGAACAGCGGATGCTCCTTGGCCGGCTCCTGCACGAACACGTCGAGCGCCGCGCCGCCGATATGGCCCGAATCGAGCCCGTCCTTCAGCGCCGCCTCGTCGATCAGGCCGCCGCGCGCGCAGTTGATGATCCGCACGCCCTTCTTGGTCTTGGCGAGATTTTCGCGGCTGAGAATGTTGCGGGTCTGGTCGGTCAGCGGCGTGTGCAGCGTGATGAAGTCGGCGCGCAGCAGCAGATCGTCGAGCGTCATCTTCTCGACGCCCATTTCCAGCGCGCGCTCGGGCGTGAGGAACGGGTCATAAGCGATCACGCGCATTCGCAGGCCAATCGCGCGGTCCGCCACGATCGAGCCGATATTGCCCGCGCCGATCAGGCCCAGCGTCTTGCCGGTCAGCTCGACACCCATGAAGCGGTTCTTCTCCCACTTGCCGGCCTGGGTCGAGACATCGGCCTCGGGCAGCTGGCGGGCGAGCGCGAACATCAGCGCGATGGCGTGCTCGGCGGTGGTGATCGAGTTGCCGAACGGGGTGTTCATCACCACCACGCCCTTGGCCGAAGCCGCGGGGATGTCGACATTGTCGACGCCGATACCGGCGCGGCCGATGACCTTCAGGTTGGTCGCGTGTTCGAGAATGTCCTTGGTGACCTTGGTCGAGCTGCGGATGGCGAGGCCGTCATAGTTGCCGATGATCGCCTTGAGCTCGTCCGGGGTCTTGCCGGTGATCTCGTCCACTTCGACGCCGCGCTCGCGGAAGATCTGCGCGGCCTTAGGGTCCATCTTGTCGGAAATCAGTACCTTGGGCATGGAATGCTCCTGTGCACAACGGTGCGCCTGCGACGGCAGGCGCCCGGAATTCGTGAGGGAATCGCGTGTGGCCCTAGGCTCCTGCTTTCGCAGGAGCACGGCCGGATCAGCCCGCCTTGGCGGTGGCGTAGGCCCAGTCGAGCCAGGGGCCGAGCGCTTCGATATCGGCGGTGTCGACGGTGGCGCCGCACCAGATGCGCAGGCCTGCCGGCGCATCGCGATAGCCGGCCACGTCATAGGCCGCGCCTTCCTTTTCGAGCAGCCCGGCGAACTTCTTGATGAAGTCGGCATCGGCGCCCTCGACGGTGAGGCACACGCTGGTGCGCGAGCGGATCGCCGGATCCTCGGCGAGGTGGCCGAGCCAGTCGCGCTCGGCGACGATCTTGTCGAGTGCGGCGGCGTTGGCGTCCGAACGGGCGATCAGTCCTTCGGCGCCGCCCAGGCCCTTGCCCCATTCGAGCGCGAAGATCGCGTCTTCCACCGCCAGCATCGACGGCGTGTTGATCGTCTCGCCCTTGAACACGCCCTCGGCGAGCTTGCCCTTGGAGACGAGGCGGAACACCTTTGGCAGCGGCCAGGCCGGCGTGTAGGTCTCGAGACGCTCGACCGCGCGGGGCCCGAGAATCAGCACGCCGTGTGCGCCCTCGCCGCCCAGCACCTTCTGCCAGGAGAAGGTGGCGACGTCGATCTTGTCCCAGGGCAGGTCGTAGGCGAACACCGCCGAGGTCGCGTCGGCGAAGCTCAGGCCTTCGCGGTCGGCGGCGATCCAGTCGCCGTTCGGCACGCGGGCGCCCGAGGTAGTGCCGTTCCAGGTGAACAGCACGTCGTTCGACCAGTCGACGGCGCCCAGATCGGGCAGCTTGCCATAATCGGCACGCAGCACGGTCGGCTCGAGCTTGAGCTGCTTGGCAGCATCGGTGACCCAACCCTCACCGAAGCTTTCCCAGGCGAGCGTGGTGACGGGGCGGGCGCCCAGCATCGTCCACATCGCCATTTCGAAAGCGCCGGTGTCCGAGCCCGGCACGATGCCGATGCGATGCGTGTCCGGCAAGCGAAGCAGCTCGCGCATCAGGTCGATGCAATATTGGAGACGGGTCTTGCCCAGCTTCGAGCGGTGCGAGCGGCCGAGCGACTCGGTGGCGAGCTTCTCGGGCGACCAGCCCGGGGGCTTGGCGCAGGGACCAGAGGAAAAATAGGGACGCGCCGGTTTGGTAGCGGGCTTCGCAGGCGCAGTGGTGGCGTCGGCGGCAGTCAAATCAGTCATGTAGACTCTCCTCACAGAGAGCACGCGCGGCGTTGGGACCGCGTGGCCCGTCGACGGCCCTAACCGCGGCGGCACAAAAGTCAATTCAGCACATCGTTGCGATGGAACAATGTTGCGGGTCCGTGCCTTTGCTGCGCAGCTTTGCAGGACAACAGGGAGATACGACATGCGGACGATTCTGGCGGCCGGGCTGGCCGCGATGCTCCTGACCACCCCGGCCATGGCGCAGCAGCAGAAGCAGAGCGTCGGCGAAGGCGCGCAGGCGCCGCTGCGCGACCTGCGGATCAACGAGAAGAAGATTCCCGACGTGCTGCTGCTGGCGGCTTCTGCCCCCTATTCGTCGCAGGGGACCAAGAGCTGCACGCAGATTCGCGCGGGCATCGCCAATCTCAACGCCGTGCTCGGCACCGATGCCGATGCGCCTAGCGCCAAGGGCGGCAATGGCGGTGCGATCGCGGCGGCGGGCAGCCGCGCGATCATCGGTACGCTGATCCCAGGCTTTGGCCTGGTGCGCATGGTCACCGGCGCCGACAAGCAGGAGAAGCGGGTGACCGCCGCGCTCTACGGCGGCACGATTCGCCGTGCCTATCTGAAGGGCCTCGGCGTCTCGAAGGGCTGCCGTCCGCCTGCAGCACCGACCGCAACCGCGCGCGCCGCGGTGCCGTCGCTGCCGGTCGACAAGGACGACAAGGACGACAAGAAGAAGGATTGATCGCCCAAAATCCCCCTCCCGCACGCGGGAGGGGGGCGAAAGGGCCGATGGCGGATCGCTTGACGAACGGCACAAAAAAGGCCGGCGGATCGCTCCGCCGGCCCCTCTTTTTGCGTTGGACGCGGACTTAGAAGTCCATGCCGCCCATGCCGCCCATGCCACCCGGCATCGCCGGAGCAGCGGACTTGTCTTCCGGCAGCTCGGCAATGGTCGCCTCGGTGGTGATCAGCAGGCCGGCGACCGAAGCCGCGTTCTGCAGTGCGGTGCGCACCACCTTGGTCGGGTCGATCACGCCGGCAGCCACGAGGTTCTCGTAGGTGTCGGTCGCGGCGTTGAAGCCGAACGAGGTGTCGTTCTGGTCGAGCAGCTTGCCCGAGACGACGGCGCCGTCCTGGCCCGCGTTGCTGGCGATCTGGCGAACCAGCGCAGTCAGCGACTTGCGGACGATGTCGATGCCGCGGGTCTGGTCCTCGTTCGCACCCGACAGGCCTTCGAGGGCCTTGGTCGCGTACAGCAGGGCCGTGCCGCCGCCGGGGACGATGCCTTCTTCAACGGCTGCGCGGGTTGCGTGCAGCGCGTCGTCGACGCGGTCCTTGCGCTCCTTCACCTCGACTTCGGTCGCACCGCCGACCTTGATCACGGCCACGCCGCCGGCGAGCTTGGCGAGACGCTCCTGGAGCTTCTCACGGTCGTAATCGCTGGTGGTGACTTCGATCTGCTGGCGGATCTGCTCGGTGCGAGCCTTGATCGACTCGGCTTCACCGGCGCCATCGACGATGGTGGTGTTGTCCTTGTCGATGGTGACGCGCTTGGCGGTGCCGAGCATGCCGAGCGTGACGGTCTCGAGCTTGATGCCGAGGTCTTCGCTGATCACTTCACCCTTGGTGAGGACGGCGATGTCTTCCAGCATCGCCTTGCGACGATCGCCGAAGCCCGGTGCCTTGACCGCTGCGACCTTCAGGCCGCCGCGCAGCTTGTTGACGACCAGGGTCGCCAGCGCTTCGCCTTCGATGTCCTCGGCGATGATAAGCAGCGGACGACCCGACTGCACGACCGCCTCGAGGATCGGCAGCATCGACTGCAGGTTCGACAGCTTCTTCTCGTGGATCAGGATGTACGGATCCGCGAGCTCGACCGCCATCTTCTCCGGGTTGGTGATGAAGTAGGGCGAGAGGTAGCCGCGATCGAACTGCATGCCTTCGACGACGTCGAGCTCGAATTCGAGACCCTTCGCCTCTTCGACGGTGATCACGCCTTCCTTGCCGACCTTCTCCATCGCCTCGGCGATCTTCTCGCCGACTTCACGGTCGCCGTTCGCCGAGATGATGCCGACCTGGGCGACTTCCTGCGAGCCCGAGACGGGCTTCGAGCGCGCCTTGACGTCCTCGACGACCTTGGCGACGGCGAGATCGATGCCGCGCTTCAGGTCCATCGGGTTCATGCCGGCGGCAACCGACTTCATGCCTTCGCGGACGATCGCCTGCGCCAGAACGGTCGCGGTGGTCGTGCCGTCGCCGGCGATGTCGTTGGTCTTCGAGGCCACTTCGCGCACCATCTGCGCGCCCATGTTCTCGAACTTGTCCTTGAGCTCGATTTCCTTCGCGACCGACACACCGTCCTTGGTGATGCGGGGCGCGCCGAAGCTCTTCTCGATCACGACGTTGCGGCCCTTCGGGCCCAGCGTGACCTTCACCGCGTCGGCGAGAATGTCGACGCCGCGCAGGATGCGCTCACGAGCGTCGCGCGAAAACTTTACGTCCTTGGCTGCCATGGGACTGCCCTTTCAAATTTCGCTAAGTTTAGGAAGTTGAGGAGTGTGCGAGGTCGCTCAGCCGACGATGCCGAGGATGTCGCTTTCCTTCATGATCAGCAGGTCTTCGCCGTTCACCTTCACTTCGGTGCCGGACCACTTGCCGAACAGGATGCGGTCGCCGGACTTTACGTCGAGCGGGGTCACTTTGCCATCTTCGGCCTTGGTGCCGGTGCCGACGGCGACGACTTCGCCTTCCTGCGGCTTTTCCTTGGCGGTGTCGGGGATGATGATCCCGCCGGCGGTCTTTTCCTCGGCTTCGACGCGGCGGACGAGCACGCGGTCGTGCAACGGACGGAAGTTCATTGCCTGATCCTCTTTCAGGTGGAAATCGCTGTTTAGCACTCGGTCCCCCGGAGTGCTAACACCAGGGATATGTGAACCGAAATTTGCTTCGTCAACGGGTGCGGCGGGAACTTTTTTCAGCGTGTTGGATCGATAAGGCGGGTCGTTGCCTCGTCTGCGCGCATCCGGTAGCACCGATGGCGGAATACCCTTTGAGGAGCCGCCGGTGAAGCTGGTTCGTACCGCCTGGAAGATACTCGTCGGAATCAAGGACCTGCTCGTCCTGGTTCTGCTCCTCCTGTTCTTTTCCGCGCTGTTCGCGGCGCTGTCGCATCGCCCGACGCCCGCGACGATTCGCGACGGTGCACTGATCGTCGCGTTCAACGGCGCGCTGGTCGAGCAGCCGAGCGAGGCCGATCCGCTGTCCAGCGTGAGCGGCGCCCGCGCCGCCGGCCAGGTGGGCGCGCGCGACGTGATCCGCGCGCTCGACGCAGCGAAGACCGATTCCCGCGTCAAGGCGGTGGTGCTCGATCTCGACAGCTTCCTCGGCGGCTATCCCGCCACGGTGAGCGACGTCGCCGCCGCGGTCGGCCGCGTCCGCGCGGCGGGCAAGCCGGTGCTCGCTTATGCCACCGCCTATACCGACAGCGGCTACCAGATCGCGGCCAATGCCAGCGAGATCTGGGTCCACCCAATGGGCGGATCGCTGTTCATGGGCCCGGGCGGCCGCCAGCTCTATTATAAGGGGCTGACCGAGAAGCTCGGCATCAACGTCCATGTCTACAAGGTCGGCAAGTTCAAGTCGGCGGTGGAGCCGTATATCCGCGCCGACATGTCGCCCGAGGCGCGCGAGGCGAACACCGCGCTCTATGGCGGCCTGCTCGACCAGTGGCGCGAGGGCATCCTGAAGGCGCGGCCCAAGGCCCGCATCGCCGACTTCCTGATGAAGCCCGACGTGGCGATCACCGCCGCCAAGGGCGACATCGCCAGCGCCAACAAGGCGTACGGCCTGGTCGACCAGCTCGGCGACCGGATCGCCTTCGGCAAGCACGTCGCGCAGCTGGTGGGTGCGCCGAGCGGCGCCCGCGCCGGCAATTTCAACGGCATCAAGCTCGCCGACTGGCTGCAGGCCAATCCGCTGCCGACCAGCGGCGACGCGATCGGCGTGATCACCATCGCCGGCGAGATCGTCGACGGCAAGGGCGGCGCCGGCACCGCGGGCGGCGACACCGTCAGCAAGCTGGTGCTCGACGGCCTCAAGGACGGCAAGCTCAAGGCGCTGGTCGTCCGCGTCGATTCGCCCGGCGGCTCGGCGATGGCCTCGGAGCAGATGCGCCAGGCGATCCTGCAGGCGAAGGCGCAGAAGCTGCCGATCGTCGTCTCGATGGGCGGCCTGGCGGCAAGCGGCGGCTATTGGGTGTCGACCGCGGGCGACGTGATCTTCGCCGAGCCGAACACGATCACCGGTTCGATCGGCATCTTCGGCATCATCCCGACCTTCGAGAACAGCCTCGCCAAGATCGGCGTGACCACCGACGGGGTGGAGAGCACCCCGCTCACCGGCCAGCCGAGCGTCTATGGCGGCACCAACGCGACGGTCGACACGATCCTGCAATCGGCGATCGAGGCGGGCTATGGCCGCTTCGTCGGGCTGGTCGCCGCGTCGCGCAAGCTCACCCCGCAGCGGGTCGACGAGATCGGCCAGGGCCGGGTGTGGATCGGCGGCATCGCGCGGCAGATCGGCCTGGTCGATCGCTTCGGCGGGCTGAACGACGCGATTGCCGAGGCCGCCAAGCGCGCCAATCTCGATCCGGCCAAGGTGCGCCCGGTCTATCTCGCCAAGAAGCCGAGCGCGCTGAGCGCGGCGATCGCCGGCTTCCTCGGCTCGCTCGGCAGCGACGATGACGACGACGGCAACTGGGCCGACGCGCCTGCCGGGAGCGACGCCTATGCCCGGATCGGCGAGGAGCGGCGCATGCTGCTCGCCCAGGCACTGGGCGACGCCAAGCGGCTGACCGCCAGCGGCTCGGTTCAGGCGCGCTGCCTCGAATGCATGGCGCTGGGCGTGCCGAGCGCGCAGCCGAGCGACCTTGCCCTTCTGCAATTCGCCATGGGAGCACTGAAGTGATCGGAATTCGCGCCGCGACGCCGGACGACGCAGCGGCGATCGCCGCCATCTACGCGCCGAACGTGCTGACGGGCACCGCCTCGTTCGAGATCGAGCCGCCCGACGCCGCCGCGATGGCGGCGCGGATGGCGGCGAGCGAGGGCTATTATCCCTGGCTGGTCGCCACCAATGGCGACGGCGCCGACGGCGGGGTGATCGGCTATGCCTATGCGAGCAAGTTCCGCGAGCGCCCGGCCTATCGTTATGTCGTCGAAAGCACGATCTACATGGCCGACACCGCCCAGCGCCGCGGTGCGGGGCGGCTGCTCTACGAGGCGCTGGTCGATACGCTCCGCGCGCAGGGCTTCGTCCATGCCTTCGGGATGATCACCCTGCCCAACGACAGCTCGATCGCGCTGCACGAAGCGGTGGGCTTCCGCCGCACCGGCGTGTTCCGCGAGGCGGGGTACAAGCACGGCCAGTGGATCGATGTGGGCATCTGGCAGTGCGAGCTCAACGAGCCGGCGCGGCCGCCGGAGGAGCCCAAGCCGTTCCACGAACTGGGCGTGGTGCGCGCCTGAGCGAGGACAGAGGCAGCCAAAGGCTGTTCCGTCAGATAGTTGACCCGGCACGGCGATTGGTCGAGATCCAAGGCGATGGATCCGACTTCGCCGTACGCGGTCGACTTCACGATCGATGTCGAGCGTGAAGTCCGCCTGATCGTCATCCGCGTCACCGGCGTGCCGTCGCCGGAGGACGTCGGCTGGATTGCGGAGGAGGTTCGCGCGGCGATCCTCACGCTGGGCCCCGATGCGGGCCGGCACCGCACGCTGTACGATGCCCGCGGCGTGCACGTCCTGCCCCAGGCCACCGCCGATTTCGTGCTCAAGAACTTCGCCGATACCGAAATGACGCACTGGGCCCGCCGGCTCGCCTTCGTCGCCTCGACGATGCTGACCCGGCTGCAGATCCGCCGGATCGTGGAGGTGCGGCCCGGCGCGATACTGTTCGACGATGTCGAGGCTGCCCGCGCCTGGTTGCTGGACAGCGACTGAGCGGGGCGGCGCGGGGCCGCCCCGGCTCCGCTCAGGCCAGCGCGATGTCCGGCGCGTCCTCGGCCTTCATGCCGATCACATTGTAGCCGGCATCGACATGGTGGATCTCACCGGTCACGCCCGAGGCGAGGTCCGACAGCAGGTAGAGGCCGGCGCCCCCGACATCCTCGATCGTCACGTTGCGGCGGAGCGGCGAGTTCAGCTGGTTCCACTTGAGGATATAGTTGAAGTCGCCGATGCCGCGTGCCGCCAGCGTCTGGATCGGGCCGGCCGAGATGGCGTTGACGCGGATATTCTCCGGCCCCAGGTCCATCGCGAGATATTTGACCGAGGTCTCCAGTGCCGACTTGGCGACGCCCATCACGTTGTAGTGCGGCACCACCTTCTCGGCGCCGTAATAGCTGAGCGTCAGCAGGCTGCCGCCGTTGGGCATCATCCGCTGCGCGCGTTGCGCCACCGCCGTGAAGCTGAAAACCGAGATGTTCATCGTCATCAGGAAGTTTTCGAGCGTGGTGTCGTAATAATGGCCGCGCAGCTGGCTCTTGTCCGAGAAGCCGATCGCGTGGACGACGAAATCGATCGTCGGCCAGCGCGCCGCCAGCATCTCGAAGGTGGTGTCCAGCGCGGCCATGTCGGCCACGTCGCAATCGATGAGGAAATCGGAGCCGACCTGCTCGGCCAGCGGCTTCACCCGCTTGAGCAGCGCGTCGCCCTGGTAGGAAAAGGCCAGCTCCGCACCCTGGGCGTGCAGTGCCTTGGCGATTCCCCATGCCAGCGATTTGTCGTTGGCGAGGCCCATGATGAGCCCGCGCTTCCCTTGCATCAATCCGGTCACGTCTTCTGAATCTCCTGTGCTTGGTCCCCCTCTAGACCGGCTTCGGGCACTTCCGCCAGAGCGGCGTTGAGCTCCGCCCCTACGACGAGGCCGAGTCCCACCAGGAAAAAGAAGATCAGCGCGACCATCACGCCCGCCAGGCTGCCATAGGTGGCCCCGTAGCCGCCCAGCGTGGAGAGCACCCAGGGCAGTCCGCCGGTAACGCTGAGCCACCACAGCGTCGTGCACAGCGCACCCGGCCATTTGGGGTAGCAACGCGCCCGATAGCGCGACGGGGTGAGGGCGAAGAACAGCACGTAGAGCGCGCCGAACAGCGCGAAGGCCGGCACCGCCTTGCTCGCCGAGGCGAAGTGCTGCGCCTCGGTGGCGAGCGGCAGCACGCGGTAGAGAAATTGTTCGATGCCGGTGAGGATCACCTGGAAGGTGAAGGCCAGCATCACCAGCAGCACCGCCGCGACGATCATCCCGATCGAGGCGAGCCGGTAGCGCCAGAAGGGCGTGCTGGAGGTGGTGCCGTACGCCTGGCGCAGGATGCCGCGGATCGTCTCGATGAAACCGGCGGTGGTCCACAGGCCGACCAGCGCGCCCAGCCACAACAGCCCGCCGGTGCGGCCGTGCAGAACCTCGATCACCGGCTCGCGCAGCAGCTTGGCGACGTCGGGCGGCACGGTCTGGAGGAACGCCTCCAGCGCGTGGACGCCGGTGCCGGTGCGCCCGACCAGGCTCGCCAGTGCGGTCGCGACGATGAAGAAGGGGAACAGCGTTACCAGCGAGAGGTAGGCGAGGTTGCCCGCATAGGTGAAGCCGTCGTTGAAGGTGCCGATGGCGACGCGTTTGACGATCTCAAGCATCCGCTCGGTAACGCCAAGCTCGGCCAGCCGGCGCGGCACCTTTCCGCCGACCCCGAGCCGCCGTCCTTCAGGCGACTGGGGCGAGATCGAGGCGCGCGTCGGTTCGTCCACCCGGGTCAGACGCCCATGCGTCCCCGCGGGTTCCCCTTGTTCTTCCATCCTTGCGCAAATTCGATGAGGGCGTCGTCGTCGACCGGCAGCTCGACCATCAGCGTCACGAAGAGGTCGCCCCGCGCACCGCCCCGCTTGTGGAAGCCCCGCCCCTTGAGGCGCAGCACCTTGCCGGAGCTCGATCCCTTGGGCACCGTCAGCATCACCGGGCCGTCCGGGGTCGGCACGCGCACCTGCGCGCCGAGCACCGCCTCGGCCAGCGTCACCGGCAGGTCGAGCTTGATGTCGTCGCCGTCGCGCACATAGAAACGGTGCGGCTGGATCTCGATCGTGACGATCGCGTCACCGGCGCCGCCGGGGCCTTCCTCGCCCTTGCCGGCGAGGCGCATCTGGGTGCCTTCCTCGACGCCGGCGGGCAGCTTCAGGTCGATCGTCTTGCCGTCCTTGAGCGTGATCCGCTGCGGCGCGAGCTTGGCGGCATCCTCGAACGACACCGCCAGGCGATAGGCGATGTTGGCGCCCTTGGGCTGCGGACGCCGGCCGAAGCCGCCGAACCCGCCGCTGAAGCCGCCCCCACCGCCGCGCTTGCCGCCGCCGAACAGGCCTTCGAAGATATCGCCGATATCCGCTTCGCCGCCGCCGAAATCGAACTGGCCGCCGCCGGGACGAAAACCGCTCCCGCCGCCGCCCGCACCTGCGCCGAAGCCGAACGGCGCGATCGGATTGCCATCGCCGTCGATCTCGCCGCGGTCGAAGCGGGCGCGCTTGTCCTTGTCGGTCAGCAGGTCATAGGCTTGCGTGACTTGGCTGAACTTCTCCGATGCCTTGGGATTGTCCTTGTTGCGATCGGGGTGCAGCTCCTTGGCGAGCTTGCGATAGGCCTTCTTGATCTCGTCCTCGCTCGCGCTACGCGCCACCCCGAGCGTTACGTATGGATCTGCCACCAAAATCCCCAATGCGTCCAATGCCAATCGCCCGCCCCTTACAGGACAGGTGTTAAAGCCCAAACATCGGCGTGCGGATCGTTTCGCGCAAGGGGCGCGGCGCTATCCGCCGCCTAGCGGCACTTGGTGTCGCGCAGGCTGTAGTGCGCGAACACCGTCTCCTTGCCGGCCTTGTCCTTCGCCGTGATCTGCCATTCGAGCGTGCGGTCGCGCTTGCGCCACCGATTGACGAACTCGGCGTCGGGATAGGCATAGGAGATCGTGAAGCCGTCGCCGGTCAACGCGCCCTTGCCCGTCGCGGTATAGGCGGCGCCGAAGCTGTCCGCCCACAGGCCGGCGATGCCGCCGTCCTCGCCGACCGCGCCGAACAGCAGGTGGGCGGCATAGCGATCCTTGGGGTCGCCGACTGCCACGCTGGTGGCGTCGATCGCGAACATCGTCCGCTCCAGGGTGGGATAGGCGGTGAGGGTGAGCGTCACCGGCTTGCCCCGCACTTCGCCTTCGCCCTGCCAGCAGCCGCTCAGCGCGAACATCGTCAGCGGGATCTTCGAAAAATCCTGCGCCGAGGCGGAAAGCGGCAGCAGCAGCGCGAGCGCGGCGCCCAATATCATCTTCATCATGCGCCCTTTTGACCCGGCTTCCTGCGCTAGAGCAAGGCCCAGGCGGCGCGCAGATCGGCGACGAACTCCTGGTACGCCTGCGCCGCGGCGTCGGCATCGGGGAGGCGGAGGAGGTAGCTGGGGTGCACCGTCACCCAGCCGGTGCCGCCCTCGGGCAGCGCCAGCTTCTGGCCGCGCAGCCTGGAGATGGTCGCGGCCTTGCCGGTGATTTGCCGCGCGGCGGTGGCGCCGAGCGCCACGACCAGCTTGGGGCGGACCAGCGCCAGCTCCTGCTCGTACCACCAGCGGCAGGCGGTGATCTCGCCGGCATCGGGCTTGGCGTGGATGCGGCGCTTGCCGCGCGGCTCGAACTTGAAGTGCTTGACCGCATTGGTGACGTAGACGCGGGCGCGATCGATCCCCGCTTCGTCCAGTGCCTTGTTGAGCATCTGCCCGGCGGGGCCGACAAAGGCGCGGCCCGCGAGATCCTCCTGGTCGCCCGGCTGCTCCCCGACCAGCATCATGTCGGCGTCGAGCGGCCCCTCGCCGAACACCGTCTGGGTGGCGGGCTTGTAGAGCGGGCAGCGGGTGCATGCCGCCGCTTCGTCGCGCAGCGCCTCCCAGGCGCCCTCGACATTGCCGCCGACCGAAGTGCGTGCCGTCTCCACCATCGCCGTCTCCCGCGCCCGGGCACCGGCCACGAGCTCCTTGACCAACGCGGTTTCGGGCATGTTTTTCCAGTATTTGCGCGGCATCTCCTTCAGCATCGCGCCGGTCTTGAGACGGGCCGGATTGAAGATCGAGGCGTAATAGGTCTTCCACACTGCCTCGACCGGGTCGTCGGCGGGCGCATCGCCGCGGGTGGCGGCAGGGCCCTCGCTGAGCGTGGTGCCGTCCCAGTGCAGCGAGACTTCGGGAGTGAGGATCGACCAGCGCATGCTGGCGAACCGCTCGACGAAGAAGCGGGCATTGGCGCGGACGATGTGATGCTCGGGTTCGAACCAGGCGATGAAGCGCGGACCGCTCTCGTCGACCAGTTCGCGGAAGCGGAGGAAGGCGCGCATCTTGTGGATGTCGCGGCGGACGGCCTTGGCCATCAGCTCCAGCCGGCGGACCAGCGGATCGGCGCGGTCCTCGATCCGGTGCGGATCGGTGGCGAGCAGAGTGTAGAGCAGCGAGAAACGCTGCGGGTCCGAATGGAGGATGACGGCCTGGGCCAGCTCCACGAACGCCTTGGGAACGCGCAGTTGCGTACCGTTGGCCGCTGGCGGCGGGGCGGCCTCGGCAGCGAACAGATCGCCGCCGCCTTCGCCTACCCGCCACACCACCTCGGGCGGCGCGACATGCGCTTGGGCCAGCGCCCGCGCCGCATCGCGCCAGCCCTCGAAATCATCCTCGGCGGCAAGCGTTACGGCGCGCAACGCTTATTCGCGCTCGTCGCCCGGCGGGTGTGCTTCGGCGCGCTCCAGCTCCTTGGGCTTGCGCTTCTCGAAGATCTTGCCGAGCCGCTCTTCCTCTTCCGCCGAAAGCTCCTTCTCGGCGGTGGGGAACATCTCTTCCTCCTCCTCGTCGATATGGTGGAGATAGCGGTCCTTCATCGCGCGGAACTTGGACAGCCAGGCCGACGACGACATCTCGATGTCCATCAGCTCGCCGAGCAGATCGTCGACTTCCTTGTGCTCCGACACCGAATGCCGCGCATCCTCGCGCAGCTCCGGGTTGGCGAGCATCGTCGCGTAGAGCGACTCTTCCTCGGCCGCAGCGTGCGACTGGAGTTCGAGGCGGAGCTGCTCGAACAGATCGCGGCGCTCGGGGCTGTCGCCCGAGGTGGCGTCGATCTTGGCGATCAGCTCGCGCTGGCGATCGTGATCGGCGATGAGGTCGGCGAAGATGCGGGGCTGGTCGGCCATGTGGGTATCTCCCTGGTTTCCCAGCCCCAACCGGCGGCCCTGCCCGAGGTTGCTCCCGCGAGTCGTTCGCAAGCCATCCCTCACGCCGCGAACAGCTCCAGCTGCTCCTTCTTGGGCGCGATCCAGGCGCGCAGATCGGCCTTGTCGGTCAGCGCGACCGGGCGCCAGTCGGCGGTGACGATGAACGGGCGGATCTTCGCCAGCGAAATGGTGAGCCGCGCGACATCCTCCAGTCGCAGCCGCCGCCATTTGCGCGCGGCGAGGATCGAGGCGACCGCCTTGGTGCCCAGCCCCGGCACGCGCAGCAACGCCTCGCGCGGGGCGCGGTTGAGATCGACGGGGAAGCGGTCGCGGAAGCGCAGCGCCCAGGCGAGCTTGGGATCGATGTCGAGCGGCAGCATGCCCGTCGCCGGGTCCACCGCCTGCGCCACCTCGTCGGGGCGGTATTCGTAGAAACGCATCAGCCAGTCCGACTGGTATAGCCGGTGCTCGCGCATCAGCGGCGGGCGCTGCAGCGGCAGCACCGTGCTGGCATCGGGGATGGGACTGAACGCCGAATAATAGACGCGGCGCAGCCCGAACCGGCCGTACAGACCGGCGGCACGATCGATGATGTCGCCATCGGTCGCGGCATCGGCGCCAACGATCATCTGGGTCGACTGGCCGGCGGGGGCGAATTTCGGCGCCGAGCGATAGCGCTTCTGCGCATCCGCGCCGTCCTCGATCGCGCTGCGCATGCCGAGCATCGCGCCTTCGATCTGCGGCGCCGACTTCTCGGGTGCGAGCCGCTTGAGGCCGGCGACGGTCGGCAGCTCGACGTTGATCGACAGGCGATCGGCATACAGCCCTGCCTGGTGGATCAGCGCCGGATCGGCGTCGGGAATCGTCTTGAGGTGGATATAGCCGCGGAAATGATGGTCTTCCCGCAGGCCCCGCGCCACCTCGACCATCTGCTCCATCGTATAGTCAGACGAGCGGATGATGCCCGAGGAGAGGAACAGCCCCTCGATATAGTTGCGCCGGTAGAAGTTGAGCGTGAGCTCGACCACCTCGGCCGGCGTAAACCGCGCGCGGCGCACGTTCGAGCTCTTGCGGTTGATGCAGTAATGGCAGTCGAAGATGCAGCTGTTGGTCAGCAGGATCTTCAGCAGACTGATGCAGCGGCCGTCGGGCGCATAGGCGTGGCAGATGCCCATGCCGGTGGTGGAGCCCAGCCCCTTGCCGTCCTTCGACGTGCGCTTGGCGGTGCCCGAGGACGCGCAGGACGCGTCGTATTTCGCGGCATCGGCGAGGATCGCCAGCTTTGCACGGGTGTCGAGTTGCGCCATCTCGTTCCTTCTATGTTCTCAAGCACCTGCTGTCCAGATGGACGCTCGGCCAGCGGCCCTGTACCAGCGCCGACCGGAGGGTTTCGGGCATGGTTCAACGGATCGACGGGCGCGTGCGGGCGCTGGTACTCGGCATGGCGCTCACCTGCCTGCTCGGCTGGGTGTTCAAGGCGCATTGCATGCCGCACGGCTGGACCGGCGCGATCCAGTATATCAGCGGCTGCTACAGCGACGCGCCGCCCTTCTGGGTCGAGCGCCATATCGGCGAGGGGCGGATCCCCTATTTCCAGACGCCGATGGAATATCCGGTGCTCACCGGGCTGCAGATCTGGATCGAGGGCGCGCTCGCCCGAGGCCTGTTCGGTTTGGGTGCGGACGGTGCGACCTTCCTCACCATGGTGTCGCTGGGCAATGCGCTGCTGGCCGGGCTGATACTTTGGATGTTCGTCCGCGAAGGCATGGACCGGGTGCGGCTATGGCTCTGGGCCTGTGCGCCGCCGCTGATCCTCTATCTCGGCCATAACTGGGATCTGGGTGCGGTGACGCTGGCAGTGGCGGCGATGCTCGCCGCGCGGCGGCAGCGACTGGTGCTGGCCGCCACCATCGCCGCGCTGGGCGCGGCGGCGAAGCTGTTCCCGGTGCTGCTGCTGCCGCTGATCGGGCTGGCGGCGCTGACCGCGCCCGGGCAGGCCTGGCGCACCCGGTGGACGACGGCGGCACGCTGCGTGCTGGCCGCGATCGGCGCATGGGCCGCGGTGAACCTCCCGGTGGCGGTGGCGGCACCGGAGAACTGGTCCGAATTCTACCGCTTCTCCGAAGCACGTCCCGGCACTGTCGCCGCCACCTGGTCGGTCCTGTCGGACCAAAGCGTCTGGGTGAGCGACACTCCGCAGCGCAATCTGGCCGCCTCCCTCGCCTTCCTGCTCGGCGCAGCGGGCATCGTCGCGATCGGCTGGCGCAAGCACCGCGAACGACCGTGGGTGCTGTTCACGCCGGTGCTCGCCTGGTTCCTGCTCACCAACAAGGTCTGGTCGCCGCAATTCGACCTGTGGCTCTACCCGCTGCTGCTGATGACGAGCCCGCGCCTGGCGCCGATCGCGCTGTTCGTGGTCGGCGACATCGCGGCCTATGTGACGGAATTCTGGTGGCTCGCAGGTCTCGCCGATGCTTGGCCCTATGCCACCCAGCAGGACATATTGATCGCCGCGAGCGTACGCGCGGTGGCGATGCTGTGGCTGATCGTCGATGCGGTACGGCTGCCGGCGCCCGCGTGGATCACCCGCGCGCCGGCATGAGCCCGATCAGGGCAGCGGCAGGTCGGTCTCGGCCTTTTTCTGCGCGCGACGCTCGGCCCGCGCGGCGGTCGCGCGCTGGACGAAGCAGCCCGTGCCGCCACTGGCGCCCACGGTGGAGCAGCTGCCGGTGCCGAAATTGCCCGTGGTCAGCGCATCCTGCTGGCGCACCGCCCAGGACTGGCCCTTCTGCGGATCGGTCGGCGTGGTATCGCGGATGTTCTTGGGGATACGGAAACGCTCGCCTTCGTCCAGACGCTGGCAGACGACGATTTCCTCACCGTTCTTGTTGGTCGGGCACTTGTCGTTGCCGTAGATGATCAGCACGCCGTTCTGGACGGCATTCTGGGCATGCGCCGGCGCGGCAGCGAGCAGCGGCGCCGCAGCGGCCGCGGTGATGATGGCGATCCTCTTGAGCACCTGCGTTCCTCCTGTTGTGCGCGCCACCCTGCCGCGGCGCGCCTGAATAGCCGCTGTCAGATCCGCTTCGACACGCCGATCGCGAACCGGCATCCTGCACGGATCAGCGCCGAGAGCACCGGATAGCCGGGCGTGCTTTCCGCGCCCGAGGCGATCGCGGTATCGCGATGCTCGATCTCCTCATCGCGGAATCGCGCGACGGCATCGCGCAGTTCCGGATCCTCGTCGCCCAATTGCGCGAGCTGCTGCTGGTAATGGAGGTCGATCTCGGTCTCGATCGCCGCGGTGCAGGCCATCGCCGCCTGCGGACCGAGCGCCGCGGTAACGACGCCGAGCCCGAAGCCCGCCACGTCCCAGAAGGGCTGAAGCGCCGTCGGGCGCACGCCGCGCCGGGCGATCAGCGCGTCGAAAAAGGCGCGGTGGTGCTCTTCCTGGTTGGCCATGCCGGCGATGGTGCGCGCGGTGGGGGTGCGATCGCCCATCACCGCGAGCTGCCCCGCATAGATTCGCGTCGCGCCATATTCGCCGGCCTGGTCCACCCGGACCATGACCTCACGGGTTTCGCGCCGATCCCCCGGCTTCCAGCTCATCGCACTGCCTTTCGCGTTGCGAGCAGCGCGATCAGCACCGCGCCGCCCAGCGAGAAGATGGCGTTATAGCCGGCCAGGCTGATTCCGACCATCGTCCATTGGGGCACGTCGCAGCGCACGATCGGCGCGCGGAGTGCCTGGGTGAGCATCTCCATCGGCGAGCCCTGGCGGGGCGCGGCGGTGCATTCGGTGATGCCCTGCCACCAATGATATTCGGTGCCGGCGTGATAGACGCCGATCGCGCCGCTCACTGCGATCAGCAGGGCGGCAAGCAGCACCAGTGCCGCCACCTGCCGCCGCCCGCGCACGAAGAAGGCGAGCCCTGCCACGATGATCGCCGCCAGATGCGGCCAGCGCTGCCACACGCACATCTCGCACGGCACCAGGCCGCCGATGAACTGCGATCCGATCGCCCCGCCGAGCAGCGCCAGCGGCAGCAGCAGCGCCAGCCAGCGCGCGAGCACGGGCACGTTGCGCGGCATCCGGCCCAGGTTGCGGCTCACTTGGCGGCGCTCGCAGCCGGTGCCTTGCCGAGGCGGGCGAGCGTCTGCACCGCATAGGTCAACTGGAAGTCGGTGATGCCCTTCTTCTTCAGCTCGTCGGCGGTGGCGGTGAAGCGCGGATCGGGGGTGTCGTCCGATTCCAGCACGCTGTCGTCCACCTTCTCCATGTTGATCAGGTGGCGACGCAGATCGGCCTCGCGCAGCTCGGGCCGCGACTTGTAGTCGGGGTCGCTCAGCTGCGGCACGGCGATGTCGGGCTTGATGCCGCCTTCCTGCACCGAATGGCCGGAGGGCGTGAAATAGCGCGCGGTGGTGAGACGCAGCGCGGCGTGGGGGCCCATCGGCAGGATCGTCTGCACCGATCCCTTGCCGAAGCTGCGCACGCCCAGCACCAGCGCGCGGTGATGGTCCTGCAGCGCGCCGGCGACGATCTCGGAGGCGGAAGCCGTGCCGGCATCGGTCAGCACGATCACCGGCAGCCCCCTGGCGAGATCGCCCGGGAACACGCTTTCGGCATAATAGCGCTCGATGTCGGTCTTCTCGCGGCCGCGCTGCGAGACGATCTCGCCATGGTTGAGGAACACGTCGGAGACGCCGATCGCCTCGGTCAGCAGCCCACCGCCATTATTGCGCAGATCGAGGATATAGCCGAGCGGCTTGTGGCCCAGCTTCTTGTCGATCTCCTGGATCGCCAGCGCGGTGTCGCCGCCGGTATGCGCGGTGAAGGTGCTGATGCGGATGATGCCGATGCCGTCCTTGACGTCCGCCTTCACCGATTTCTGGGTGATGATCTCGCGCGTCAGGGTGAACTGCAGCGGCTTGTCGGCGCCCGGGCGGACGATGGTGAGCGCGATCTTGGTGCCCGGCTTGCCGCGCATCTGGGTGATCGCCTCGTCCAGGCTGCCGCCGACGATGAACTTGCCGTCGAGATGGGTGATGTAGTCGCCCGCCTTGATGCCGGCGCGCGCGGCGGGGCCGTCGTCGTTCGGCGCGATCACCTTCACCGCGCCGTCCTGCTGGGTGACGGTGAGGCCGAGGCCGCCGTAATTGCCTTCGGTCTGGATCTTGAGATTGTCGAAATCGAGCCCGTCGGCATAGCTGCTGTGCGGATCGAGCGCCGCGAGCATGCCTTCGATCGCGCCCTTCACCAGCGTCTTGTCGTCGACCTTCTCGACGTAATTCGCCTTCACGGTGTTGTAGACTTCCATAAAGGTGTCGAGCTCGCGATAGCTGCTGGTATCGACCCCCGCCATGGCACCGGATGTGATGGGAATGATCGCAAGTGCGCCGACAGCGGCGGAAACCTGTAGAAACGAACGCAGCATCAAGAGACTTTCCGGAAGGGCGACCCTGGTAATGTAGGCGAGGATAACGGGATTTGCACGCGGTGTCAGTCGAGCAATTGGGTCAGGTCCAGCGGCTGCCCGCGGCGACGGAGTTCGACCGTGATGCGCGGGCCGGCGGTACCGAGCGTTGCGCCTTGCGTCACCTTCGCGCCCGGGCGAACGGCCAGCGTGGAAAAGCCCGAAATCAGGCTGGTCCAGCCCTTGCCATGGTCAACAATCACGACCTGACCATAGCCGACGAACGGCGCGGCATAAGCGATGGTGCCGGCGGCGGGCGCAACGACGGTAGACCCTGGCTGGACCGCGAAGCTAGGGCCGCGGGCACGGACGCCGGCGGGCGAAATCTCGCCGAAGCCGGTGACGAGCTGGCCGGTGACGGGAAGGCGATAGGGTCCGGGGCCGGTTACCCGATCGGCCGCGGTGCCGGGGCGGGGCAGCGGGCCGCCCAGGACGAGCAGGTCCGATCGCACCTGCGCGGCGCTCTGGCTGCGGTCCTGCTCGGCGGCAAGGTCGCGCGCCTTCTCGCCCAGCGCCAGGGCGCGGTCCGATTCCACCAGCGCATTCCGGTCCAGCGTCATGGCGCGCAGCCGATGTTCGGATTCGAGCTGGAGCGCAGCGAGCCGCCGCGATTCGAGTGCGGTGCGCCGGGTGCGCAGCTCGGCGACTGCCTTGCTCGCCGCGACGCGCAGTGCCTCCGAGCGCGCCAGGTCCGCCCGCACGCCGGCACTCCGCGCCTCGATCGCGGGCAACAGGCTGGCCAGCGTCGCGCGGACATGGACGAGGTCCTGCGCCGATCCCGGCTGGGCCAGCGCCAGCACCGCCGGGCGCCGGGCCATGGCCTGCAGCGCGGCGACCAGTTCGATCGCGGGCCGCTGGCGTTCGGCAAAGGTGGTGCGCTGGCGGGCGAGCAACCGATCGAGCAGCGCCACGCGTGCCTCGGCGGCGGCCTGCTCGGCTTCGGCCGCTTTGATCCGCTGCGCTGCCGCCGCCTGTTCGGCGCGCGCGCGGGCTTCGCTATCGCGTTCGCCGGCGGCAGCGCGGTCGAGTTCAGCGGCCCGCCGCTCGGCCGCCTGGGCCGCATGCGCGGCGTCGGTCACCACGCGCGCGGTCTGTTGGGTCGCGTCGGGCTGCGGCTGGGCGAGTACGCCGGTCACGCCAATCGCGACCAGCGCCGCCGCGATGCCGAGGCCGCGCGCCGGTCCCATCAGCCTTCGCGGTGATAGGGATGGTTGGCAAGGATAGAGACCGCGCGCCACAGCTGCTCGGCGAGCATCGCTCTCGCCATCATGTGCGGCCAGGTCGCCTTGCCGAAGCTGAGCAGCATGTCCGCCGCCTGGCGATCGGCATCGTCGAACCCGTCGGCCGCGCCGATCAGGAAGCGCGTCTCGCGCACCCCGTCGTCACGCCATGCGCCGAGCCGGGTCGCCAGCGTCTTGGAGGGCAGGTTCTCGCCGAGCTCGTCGAGCATCACCACGCGGGTGCCGGGCGCGAGCACCGGCATCTTGCCGCCGGTATCGGGCAGTTCGGTGACGCGCGTGCACCAGGTCACCCGCTTCAGATAGCGGTCGACCAGTTCGGCCTCGGGGCTGCGCCCGATCCGGCCGCGCGCGACGATGTGCAGCAGCATTGCGCGCGGACCTTCGGGATCAGATCAGGCCTGGCCCTCGAACGACCACATCCGCTCGAGATTGTAGAAGCTGCGCACTTCCGGGCGGAACAGGTGGACGATCACGTCGCCCGCATCGATCAGCACCCAGTCGGCGGCCGGCAGGCCTTCGACGCGAGGCGTGCGGCCCTGCTCGGCCTTGATCTTGTCGGCCAGCTTCATCGCCATCGAGGCGACCTGCCGGGTCGAGCGACCCGATGCGATCACCATGTAATCGGCGATGCTGCTCTTGCCGGCGAGCGGGATCGAGACGGTTTCCACCGCCTGATCGTCCTCCAGCGAGGTGAGCACGAGCCTATGCAGCGCTTCGACGCTGTCGGCGTCGTTCGAACGCTGCATATTGGGGGAAGTGGCCAAGGTTGCTCCTAGTCTAGCGACTGTCTGTGCAAAGTGAGTGGAGACGGCGCCGGCCCTTCCTTTTCCATATCCGGAGAGGTGCCGAGGAATCGCCGGTGCCAGGCAGGATCGGCAGCCCGAAGGCGTGTTGCCGACGTCGGATCGGGGCGGAAGCGCAACAGCACAAGTGCCGGCAATCTCCATCGCGTCCAATGTTTCGCCTGGCCTGCGGGCCGCACAGCGCGCCGCAGCCAACCCATTGCAGGACTTGCATGGGCGCCCCTGTCATACCCCGGACGCGCGATAACCGCAATCGGAACCTGACGGGCGATGTGCCGCCACCGTTCCCAGCGATGGAACTGCGCCAGATTGTCCGCCCCCATCAGCCAGATGAAGCGGTGATTCGGGTAGAGCCGGGGCAGCTTGGTGAGCGTATCGGCGGTATAGCGGGTCTTCATCCGCTTCTCGATCGCGGTGGGGCGGATCGGCGCATGCCGCGCCATCGCTCGCGCCGAGGCCATGCGCGCCTGGAATGGGGCCATGCCGGCCTTGTCCTTCAGCGGATTGCCGGGCGAGACCATCCACCACACTTCGTCGAGATCGAGCGCGCGCAGGGCATGGAGCGACAGCCGCCTATGCCCGCGATGCGCCGGATTGAACGAGCCCCCGAGAAGTCCAATGCGTTTCAACGGATGACGAGCCAATCTTCACGTTCGTGGCGGATGCGGAGGATTTCCAGCTTCTCGCCCTTCAGTCGGTACACGATCACGTAGGGCGTATCGAACGCTCGAAGAATCCGAACATTCTTATCGCCTGGGCGGCCGAGATGCGGAAACTCGATCAAAAACTCAGCACGCTCACGAAGCTTCGCCAGTCTCCGGCGGGCCAAGTCGGGAGATCGATGCTCGGAAAGCCATGTGTCGATCGCTTGGAGATCACCGATAGCGGGCGTCGTCCAAACTAGTTCTCGCATCGTTGCCGATGCCGCTCGATCATTGCATCCAGTTCCGCCATCACCTGCGCGTGCGGAACGACGTCTCCTCGATCGGCAGCGTCGATACCTTCCTGGATGAAGGCGCGGTAATCCGCTTCCGTCTCGGCGACGCGCTGGATCGCCTCGGCGGCGAACTCGGCGGCACTCCGCCCCTGCCAGGCGGCGAGTTCTTCCACCATCGCCAGCGTCTCGGCGGAGAGTTCTGCAGTGATGCGCGCCGGCTTGTTCATGGGATCAATCTACGCTCCGCCAAACCGGCCTTCAAGGCCGCGCCTGGCCGGTACCGAGCACCAGCCACTTATACGTGGTGAGCCCCTCCAGCGCCACGGGCCCGCGGGCGTGGAGACGGCCGGTGGAGATGCCGATCTCGGCGCCCAGCCCGAACTCGCCGCCATCGGCGAACTGGGTGGAGGCGTTCCACATCACGATCGCGCTGTCGACGCCGTTCAGGAACCGCGTCGCCGTGTCGGCATCCTCGGTAATGATCGCGTCGGTGTGGTGCGAGCTGTGCGCGGCGATGTGGGCCAGCGCGCCCGCTACGCCGTCTACCAGCTTCACCGAAAGGATCGCCTCGAGATATTCGGTGTCCCAATCTTCGTCGGTCGCGGGCTGCACGCGCGCGTCGAGTGCCTGCACTTCGGCATCCCCGCGCAGTTCGCAACCGGCATCGGCCAGCGCCGCGAGGATTGGCTTCGGGTCGGAGAAGCCGCGGTCGATCAGCAGCGTCTCGGTCGCGCCGCAGATGCCGGTGCGACGCATCTTGGCGTTGACCGCGAGCGCCTGGGCCATCGCCGGATCGGCGGCGCGATCGACATAGCTGTGGTTGATCCCGTCGAGATGGGCGAGCACCGGCACGCGCGCCTCGGCCTGCACCCGCGCGACGAGGCTCTTGCCGCCGCGCGGCACGACCATGTCGATCAGCCCCTCGGCCGTCAGCATCGCGCCGACCGCGGCGCGATCGGTCACCGGCACCAGCTGGATCGCGTCGGCGGGCAGGCCTGCCTGGGTTAGCCCCTGGACCAGCGCGGCGTGGATCGCCCGGTTGCTGCGGATCGCTTCCGAACCGCCGCGCAGGATCGCGGCGTTGCCCGACATCAGGCACAGGGCGCCAGCGTCCGCAGTGACGTTGGGACGGCTCTCGTAGATGATGCCGATCACGCCGATCGGCACGCGGACGCGCTTGAGCACCAGGCCGTTGGGCCGGGTCCGCTCGTCGAGCGTGCTGCCAACCGGATCCTCCAGCCCGGCCACCGCCTCGATGCCGGCGGCCATGCCCTCGATCCGCTTGGCGTCGAGCAGCAGCCGGTCGAGCATCGCGTCGGACAGGCCATTCGCCTTGCCGGCGGCCATGTCCTCGGCATTGGCGGCGAGAATCGCGTCCTGCGATGCGCGGATCGCGGCGGCGGCAGCCCGCAAGCCCTCCGCCTTGGCCGGGCTTGGCAACGCCGCCAGCACCGTGGCGGCGGCGCGGGCGCGGCGGCCCATGTCGGCGATCAGCATCTGGGTGTCGGGCGTGTCGATATCGGCCATGCTGCGGATGCTAGCATGCGCGTGGCGAAGCTGATAGCCTCAGGGCCCATGGGGGAATTCGACGCAGCCGGCGAACTGGTGATGGGGGGCATGCTCGGCCGTGCGGTGGAGCCGCATGCCGGGGAAAGCCATGGGCATGGACATCACGGCACGATCTGCCTGAATTGCGGGACCGCGCTGATCGGCCCGCATTGTCACGAATGCGGGCAATCGGGGCATGTCCACCGCTCGCTGGGCGCGATCGGGCACGAGCTGCTCCACGGCGTCGCGCATTTCGAAGGCAAGATGTGGCGCACGCTGCCGCTGCTCGCCTGGCGGCCGGGCGACCTGACCCGCCGCTACATCGCCGGCGAGCGCGCGCGCTTCGTCTCGCCGATGGCGATGTTCCTGTTCTCGATCTTCACGATGTTCGCGATCTTCCAGATCCTGGGCATCTCGACGCCGACCGATCTGGAGGCGCCGACGGCGCGGCCGACCGCGGCGCTTCAGCGCGCGCTGAAGCATAGCGAGGAGGGACGCGCCAAGGATGTCGCCAAGCGGGACAAGCTTGCCGCCGACGACAGCGATCGCGCCGAGCTGGACCGGGATATCGCCAAGGCGGATCGCGAGATTGCCGCGATCAAGGCGGCCACCGCACAGATCGCACCGGTCGAAGCTGTTGCCGGCGACGACGACGTCATCAAGCACGTCAATACCGGCTGGTACACGCTCGATCACGGCGTCGAGAAGTGGCAGAAGAACCCGTCGCTGATGCTCTACAAGCTCCAATCGAGCATCTACAAGTTCTCATGGCTGCTGATCCCGCTGTCGATTCCATTCGTGTGGCTGCTGTTCTTCTGGAAACGCCAGTACAAGCTGTACGACCATGCGGTGTTCGTTACCTACTCGATCGCGGCGATGTCGATGCTGTTTATCGTCATCACGCTCGGGAGCGCGGTGCATGTCTCGAGCAACATCCTCGCCACCCTGGCCTTCGTGGTGCCGCCGGTGCACATCTGCCGCCAGCTGAAACAAGCCTATGGCCTGCGCTGGTGGTCGGCGATTCTGCGCACCGGCGTGCTGCTGTGGTTCATCACGATCATCGCCACGCTGTTCCTGCTGATCCTCGCGCTGCTCGGCATCATGGGCTGATTCGGCAGATCACGGAAACCCGTGCATCTGCCGCCCCATCGGCATCATATTGTGGTCGAGGTGCCCCAGGATCCACACCGATCCGCCGATCAGCAGCAGCACGACCAGCGTGCCGAAGGCGAGCGCCAGCACATTGTTGGTGTTGTCCGGCCCGGTGGTCACGTGGAGGAAGAAGACGAGGTGGATGCCCATCTGCGCGATGGCGAGCACCACCAGCGCCATCGGGATCGCGGGCCGCCAGACTAAAGGCAGGTTGATCATCGCGAACGCCGCCGCGGTTAGCAGCGCGGCGAGGCCCAGCCCCACCACATAGCCGCTGGTGCCGCCGGCGAATTCCTCGCCCTCGGCGGCTTCGTCGCCTGGGGCGGTATCGCCGCTGTCGGTTTCGCGCTCGCTCATGGCGCCACTCCCATCAGATAGACCATGGTGAAGATGCCGACCCAGACGATGTCGAGCGCGTGCCAGAACAGGTTGAAGCACATCAGCCGGCGCTGGATCTGCGGCTGGAAGCCCTTCACCCAGAGCTGCGCCATCATCGTGCCGAGCCAGAGCAGTCCCACCGCGATGTGCAGCCCGTGCAAGCCCACCAGCCCGTAAAAGGCCGACAGGAATGCGCTGCGTTGCGGCCCCGCGCCCTTGCCGATCATCTCGGCGAACTCGCTCAGCTCCAGCCCGAGGAACACCGCACCGAGCAGCCCGGTGGCGAGCAGCCAAAGCTGCGCGGGCAGCAGCTTCCGCTTTTCCGCCGCCACGCCGGCCAGCCCGCAGGTGAAGCTGGAGAGGAGCAGCGCCGCCGTCTCCATCGCCACGCGCCCCTGACCGAACAGTTCGTGTGGGGAAGGCCCACCGGCGGTCTGCTTGGCGAGCACCGCATAGGCGGCGAAGAAGCCCGAGAAGAGGATGATGTCGCTGAGCAGGTAGATCCAGAAGCCATAGCCCACCGTTGTGCGCTTGCTCGCCGGGCCACCTTCGCCGCGGCCGGTGTTGCTGTCGCCCCCGCCGCCGCGGCCGATGCGATAGGGATCCTGTGCCTTGGCGCTCATGCCGGCTGCTCCGGATTTTCCTGCAGCCACTTGTGGCGCGCGGCGCGACGGGCGCGATCGATCCGCGCGACCTCCTCGACCGGGATTTCCTTCTCCTCCTGGTCACGCCAGGCGAAGACGACGAAGGTGGCATAGGCGCCGACAAAGCCGAGCGCTGCCAGCCACCAGATCATCCAGATCATCGCGAAGCCGATCAGCGTGGCGAAGAAGGCGGTGACGATGCCGGTCGCGCTGTTGCGCGGCATCTCGATCGCCTCATACTTGGGCTCGTCGGCTAGGCCCTGGCTTTCGATCGCCTGGCGCTTGATCGTCCAATAGGGCTCCTCGCCGTGTACCTTCGGCAGCACCGCGAAGTTGAACGCCGGCGGCGGCGAGCTCGTCGCCCATTCGAGCGAGCGGCCGTCCCAGGGATCGCCGGTTTCGTCGCGCAACTGATCGCGATTGCGGATGCTGACGACGATCTGGAGGATCTGCGAGGCGACGCCGAGGATCATCACCCCGATCCCCACCACCGAGACGTAGAGCCACGGCGCCCATTCGGTGAAGTCGATATGCTGCAGCCGCCGGGTCATCCCCTCCAGGCCCAGCACATAGAGCGCTCCGAACACGATCAGGAAGCCGGCGAGAGTGAACCAGAAGGCCATCTTCCCCCAGAACTCGTCGAGCCGGAAGCCGAACGCCTTGGGGAACCAGTAGGTGATGCCGGCAAAGGCGCCGAAGATCACGCCCGAGTTGATCACGTTGTGGAAGTGCGCGACCAGGAACATCGAGTTGTGCAGCATGAAGTCGGCCGGCGGCACGGCGAGCAGCACGCCGGTCATGCCGCCGATGACGAAGGTCATCATGAAGGCGAGGGACCACAGCATCGGCGTCGGGAAGCGCAGGCGGCCGCCATACATGGTGAACAGCCAGTTGTAGATCTTCACCCCGGTGCCGACCGCGATGATGCTGGTGGCGATGCCGAAGGCGGCGTTGACGTCCGCCCCCGCCCCCATGGTGAAGAAATGGTGCAGCCACACCGTGAAGGACACCACGACGATGAACAGCGTCGCCGCGACCATCGAGCGATAGCCGAACAGCGGCTTGGACGAGAAGGTGGAGAAGATCTCGGAGAAGATGCCGAAGGCCGGCAGGATGAGAATGTAGACCTCCGGATGCCCCCAGGCCCAGATGAGGTTGACGAACATCATCATGTTGCCGCCGGCTTCATTGGTGAAGAAGTGGAAGCCGAGGTAGCGGTCCAGCGTCAGCATCGCGAGCGTGGCGGTGAGGATCGGGAAGGCCGCGACGATCAGCATGTTGGCGCCGAGCGCGGTCCAGCAGAACATCGGCATCCGCAGATAGCCCATGCCCGGTGCACGCAGCTTGAGGATCGTCGTCACCAGATTGATGCCGGACATCAGCGTGCCGACGCCCGAGATCTGGATCGCCCAGACATAGTAATCGACGCCGACGCCGGGCGAGTAGGTCGTCTCGCTCAAAGGGGCATAAGGCAGCCAGCCGGTGCGCGCGAACTCGCCGATCACCAGGCTCATGTTGACCAGCAGCGCGCCCGAGGCGGTGAGCCAGAAGCTCGTCGAGTTGAGCGTGGGGAAGGCGACGTCGCGCACGCCGAGTTGGAGCGGCACGACGAAGTTCATCAACCCAATGACCACCGGCATCGCGCCGAAGAAGATCATGATCGTGCCGTGCGCGGAGAAGATCTGGTCGTAATGCTCGGGCGGCAGATAGCCCTGGGCATGCCCGATTGCGCTCGCCTGCTGGGTGCGCATCATGATCGCGTCGACAAAACCGCGCAGCAGCATGACGAGGCCGAGCAGCACGTACATCACCCCGATCCGCTTGTGATCGACCGAGGTGATCCATTCCTTCCCCAGATAGGGCCAATGCCCCTTCACCGTGATCCAGCCGAGCACCGCGAGCAGCGCGAGGCCCACCCCGCCCGCGGCGATCAGCGGGACCGGCTGGCTGAACGGAATTGCGGACCAGGTGAGCTTACCGAGCATCGTCACTCCGCCGTTCCGAGGGAAATCTGGGGTTGGCCATCGCGGCCCTGGTTCGGGCCGGGGGCGGGCGGGAGGTGTTGCGCGACAATCATGTCAAACAGGCCCGGCTGCACCGCGCCCCAGTGCTTGGCGGGCTCATGCTGGCTCTGGCGGGCGAGCACGCGATAGGCGGGTCCGTCGAGCAAGCCGCCCGCCGCCTTCACGCCGGTCACCCAGCGGGTGAAGTCCGCGACCGGCACCGCCTGCAGCCGGAAGTTCATGTCCGAAAAGCCGTCGCCGCTATAATGCGCGCTTTGGCCGTAATAGCTGTCGGGCCGGTCGGCCTGGAGGTGCAGAGTCGTCGCCATGCCGTTCATCGTGTAGATCTGGCTGCCCAGCCGCGGCACGAAGAAGCTGTTCATCACGCTGGCCGAGGTGAGGCGAAAGCGGATCGGCACGCCCGCGGGCACCACTGCGCCGTTCAGCGTCGCGATGCCCTGCGCGGGATAGACGAACAGCCATTTCCAATCGAGCGACACCACCTGCACTTCCAGCGGCGGCGTCTTTTCCGCGAGCGGCTTGGCAGGATCGAGCGCGTGGCTGCCGATCCAGATCAACCCGCTGAGGAACAGGATGGTCAGCAGCGGAATCGACCAGACGATCAGCTCGATCCGCCCCGAATAGACGAATTCCGGCCGATACTTGGCCTTGCCGTTGCCTGCACGGAACCACCAAGCGAAGACCAGCGTGGCGATCATCGTGGGGACCACGATCGCCAGCATGATCACCAGCGAATCGAGCAGGATGGTGCGATTGTTCGCGCCGATCGGCCCGCCCGGGCGCAGGATGCTCGCACCGCTGCAGCCGCCGAGCAGCAGCAACAGCGGGAGAAGACGCGCGCCGCGCTCAGGCATGTTCGGCCTCGGCGAGCCATTCGTGTGGCGATCGCTGGCTGATGGCGGCGATATCGGCACCCATGCTCTGCGCGATGATCTCCAGCGCCCAGCGGCCACGATCGTCGTCCTGCGTCGCCACCGCGTCCTCGGGCACCCACAGCGCATAATCGCGCATGTGCGCGTCGCCGGCGGTGAACAGCACGCAGATGTCGGTGGCGACCCCGGTCAGCACCAGCCGCCGCACGCCCAGCTTGGGCAGCAGCACCGGCAGGTTGGTCGCGTAGAAGCCGGAGAATTGGGGTTTCAGGACGAAATAGTCGCAGTCGCGCGGCTTGAGCTTCGCCAGACCGTCCGGCGCGCCGTCGAACGCCTGTTCGATCAGCCGCGACTTCTCCGAATGCCATTCGCCGAAATTATCGTTGACGTAGACCGTCGGCAGATCGGCGGCATCGAACGCATCACGCAGCTGGAGGATCGGCCCCGCGATCGCCTCGGCGCGCGCGCGCAGCTCCTCGCCGCCCTCAAAGTCGAAGGTATTGATCATGTCGATGATCAACAGCGCGGCGGTGGCGCCGTCCTGATCGCGCGCAGGTGCAGTGGCGCCCGTTTCCGGTTCTTCCACGGTCTTGCCCCTTTGCGGTCGCGTCAGGGCTGGCCGCGATCGAGCGTGTCGCTGGGATGGGCGGCATCGCCCTCCCGCTGATGCTCGGTCGAGATATTGGGCCGCGGCTGCGTGCTGGTGCCGCCCGCCTCGTCTTTCTCGCCCGGTTCGGTCGAGAGGTTGGGGCGGGGCTGGGTGCGGGTCTGGTCTTCGGGATCGGGCATCGCGCTTCTCCTGATGCGCGGGCCAACGACACGCAGCGGCGGCTGTTCCGTCCGATTTCAGCCTTTCCGGCGATTCATAACCTGAAGCAGTGCAGCAATCAGCGACAGGCCACCGCCGAGCAGCGCCACGCCGGTCCAACCGCCCATCCCCCAGGCCAGCGTCGCGGTGGCGGAGCCGGCGGAGGCACCGAGAAACATCGAGCCCATCAGCACGGTGTTGAGCCGCGCCCGCGCCTCGGGCCGCAACGCGAAGATGATGTGCTGGTTGGAAACGAGCGCGCTCTGCACTGCAAAGTCGAGCACGACCACGCCGATCACCAGCGCGGCGATGCTGACCCAGAGGCCGAACAGCAGCCAGCTCGCCACCGCCAGCAACGCGCCGATCAGCACCACCAAATGCGGGCCGCGCTTGTCGGCGATGCGGCCCGCCAGCGGCGCACCGAGGATGCCTGCCGCACCAACGATGCCGAACAACCCGGCGACATCGGCACCAAGGTTGAAGCGCGGCGTCTGGAGGTAGAGCGCGAGGATGGTCCAGAACGCCGTGAAGCCCGCGAACAGCAGCGCCTGGGTGATCGCCGCCAGCCGCAGCGCGGGAAATTCGCGCCACAGGCTTCCCAGCGATCCGAGCAGCGCGCCATAGCCGAGCGTCGCCTCGGGCTCGCTCCGCGGCAGCCGCCACGCCATTACCGCCGCGGTGCCCAGCGCCAGCGGCACGCCCAGCCAGAACATTTCGCGCCAGCCGAAGTGCGTGCCGACAAAGCCCGACAGCGTCCGGCTGAGCAGGATTCCGCAGAGCAGCCCGGCCATCACCGTGCCCACCGTCTGCCCGCGCCGCGCCGGCTCAGCGAGGTGGGCGGCGAAGGGCACGATCTGCTGCGCCACGCTCGCCGCCGCTCCCACCAGCAGCGACGCGCCGATCAGCATCCAGGCATCGGGCGCCAGTGCCGCGCCGACCAGCGCCGCCGCCAGCACCAGGAACTGGAGGATGATCAGCCGCTTGCGCTCGTGCAGGTCGCCCAGTGGCACGAGCAGGAACAGGCCGGCCGCATAGCCGAGCTGGGTCGCGGTCGGCACCAGCCCCGCGGGCTGGCCGGGCAGGTCGCGCTCGATGATGCCCAGCATCGGCTGGTTGTAATAGATATTGGCGACCGCGATGCCCGCCGCCGCCGCCATGGCGAAGGTCAGGCCGCGGCCGAGCCGGGCGGTAGGTTGGGGGGCATGCAAGACGGCGACTCCTCGGGCGTTGGGTCGCACAGATAGGAAGCGCTTGGTCCGGTTGTTACTGTCCGATGGTTTGTGGACCGCCATCCTCCAGCAGATTGGTCTCGGCCATCGCGTTGTCCGGCTCGTCGACATGGCCGTCCGGATCGACATGGATCAGGATTTCGGTGTCGGGGAACGCCTCGCCCAGCGCGCCTTCCAGCCGCTCGACCACGTCATGCGCCTCGGCGATCGTCATACAGGCGCGCATGGCGACATGGAACTGCACGAAATCGCGGTTGCCGCTGGTGCGGGTGCGCAGGTCGTGCAGGCTCTTGAGCTCGGGATGCGTGGCCGCGATCTCGACGAAGCGGCGGCGCTTCTCCTCGGGCCATTCGCGGTCCATCAGCTGGTCGATCGCCGCGACCGAGGCCCGCCACGCGCCCCAGAGCAGCCAAAAGGCAATGGCAATGCCGAACACCGGGTCGGCGCCGGTGAGGCCGAGATAGCTCTCGCATACCAGCGCGCCGATCACCGCGGCGTTGAGGTAGAGGTCCGAGCTGTAATGGATGCTGTCGGTGGTGATCGCGATCGAGCCGGTCTGGCGGATCACCGAACGCTGATACTGGGTGAGCGCAAGCGTCACGACGATCGCGATCACCGAGACGACGATGCCCGCCTCCGGATCGGCGCTCAGCTGGTTCTGCATCAACCGCTGCACCGCGCGCAGCAGGATGGCGAAGCCGGAGATGGCGATGATCACCACCTGGAACAGTGCCGCCAGCGCCTCGGCCTTGCCATGGCCGAAGCGGTGCTCGTCGTCCGCCGGCTGCGACGCCCAGTGCACCCCGCCGAGCGTCACCAGCGACGCGACGAGGTCGAGCCCCGAATCGGCAAGGCTGGCGAGCACCGCGACGGACCCCGTCTTCACCGCTGCATAGGATTTGAGCGCGCCCAGGAAGAGCGCGCTGCACACGCTGGCGATCGCCGCGCGGCGGGCGAGATTGCTCATGGGTAGAGCATGCCTTCAGCCCAGCCTTCGCCGGCGCGGGTAAACACCCGGCGCTCGTGGAGGCGATGCTCGCGGTCGAGCCAGAATTCGATCCGCTCGGGCGTCACGCGATAGCCGCCCCAGTGCGGCGGACGCGGCACCGGCTGACCCTCGAAACGCGCCTGCGCCTCGGCGAAGCGCGCCTCGAAGGTGGCGCGGCTGTCGAGCGGGCGCGACTGGTCCGAGGCCCAGGCGCCGAGCTGCGAATCGCGGCTGCGGCTGGCGAAATAGGCGTCCGACTCCGCATCGCTGGCGAAGGCGATCGGCCCTTCGATGCGGATCTGGCGGCGCAGCGACTTCCAGTGGAAGAGCAGCGCCACATGCGGGTTGGCGGCAAGATCACCCGCCTTGCGGCTCTCGCGGTTGGTGTAGAAGACGAAGCCGCGCTCGTCATAACCCTTGAGCAGCACCATCCGCACCGATGGGTGCCCCTGTGCGTCCGCCGTGGCCAGCGCCACCGCGTTGGAATCGTTGGGTTCGGTAGACCGCGCCTCGGTGTACCAAGTGTGGAAAAGCGCGAAGGGATCGGTGCTCATGGGGTCTGCCTCTACAGCCTAAACGCCGCCGTTGCGATGGGCGGAACAGACTGAACTTTGGGGAATTGAATCGGGCCTGCAACGAGGAGACTTCCGCATGGCCGCGCGCGCCTATTGGCAGGGACAGATACGGCTGGCCCTCGTTTCGATTCCCGTCGAGATCTACACCGCCACCAAGTCCGGCGCGCAGATCGCGTTCCACCAGATCCACGAGCCGAGCGGCCAGCGGATCAAGTACGAGAAGGTCGCCCCCGGCGTCGGCGCGGTCGAGCCGGACGAGATCGTGAAGGGTTATGAGGTCGAGAAGGGCGAGTATGTCCTGCTCGAGCAGGACGAGATAGACGCGGTGAAGCTCGAATCGCGCAAGACGCTGGAGCTGACCCAGTTCGTCGACGCCGACGAGATCGACGTGCTCTATTATGAACGCCCCTATTTCGTCGTGCCGGCGGACGACCTCGCCGAGGAAGCGTTCATCGTGCTCCGCGAGGCGCTGCGGCGGGCGCGCAAGGTGGGGCTCGGCCAGCTCGCGATGCGCGGCCGCGAATATGTGGTGAGCCTCAAGCCCTGCGGGCGGGGCATGATCCTCGAAACCCTGCGCTATGCCGACGAGGTGCAGAAGGCGCAGGGCTATTTCCGTGAGATCCCGGACAGCGAGCCGGACCCCGAGCTGCTCGATCTGGCCCAGACGCTGATCGAGAAGAAGGCGAGCAAGTTCGATCCCAAGGGATTTCACGATCGCTATGTCGATGCGCTGCGCGACCTGATCGAAAAGAAGAAAAAGGCCAAGGGCGCCAAGATCCTCGAGGATCCGGACAAGCCAGAGAGCCGCGGATCGAACGTGGTGGACCTGATGGCGGCGCTGAAGAAGTCGCTGAACACCGGCGACACCAAGGCGGCACCCAAGGCGAAGGCGCCGGCGAAGAAGGCACCGGCCAAGAAACCGGCGGCGAAGAAGCGTGCCTGAGCCCGACAGCCTCGCCCGCTACAACGCCAAGCGCGACTTCGCCAAGACCGCAGAGCCCGCGGGCAAGGTCGCCAAGGGCAGCGGCAACCGCTTCATTGTTCAAAAGCATGACGCGACCCGGCTGCACTGGGACTTCCGGCTGGAAGTGGATGGCGTGCTGAAGAGCTGGGCGGTGACGCGCGGGCCCAGCCTCGATCCCGACGAGAAACGGCTGGCGGTGCGCACAGAAGACCATCCGCTCTCCTATGCCGATTTCGAGGGGACCATCCCCAAGGGCGAATATGGTGGCGGCACGGTGATGCTGTGGGACACCGGCACCTGGGAGCCAATCCCGGGCAAGAGCGCCAAGGATCTGGAGAAGGGCCATCTCCATTTCGTGCTGCACGGCGAGCGGATGCAGGGCGAATGGCTGCTGATCCGGCTGAAACCCCGCGGCAAGGAAAAGGCCGAGAACTGGCTGCTCCGCAAGATCAACGACGAGCATGCCGGCGCCACGGACGAACTGGTCGAGGCTGGGCTGACCAGCGTCACCACTGGCCGCACGATGCAGGAGATTGCCGAGGGGAAGAAGCCCCACAAGGTCTCCAAGCCCGCCGCCAAGCCAGGGAAAGCGGTCGCGGCGTCCAAGAAAAGCGGAAAGAAAGCGGGCACATCAAAGCTACCGCCCTTCCAATCCCCGCAGCTCGCCACGCTGGTCGATACCGTCCCCACCGGCAACCAGTGGCTCCACGAGATCAAATATGACGGCTATCGCGCGCTGATCGCCACCGGCAACGGTGGGCCCAAGATCTACACCCGCTCCGGCCTCGACTGGACCGCGAAATTCCCCGGCATCGCCGAGGCGGCCGCCACCCTGCCGCCGGGTGCGCTGATCGACGGCGAGATCGTCGCGATGAAAGGCGACAAGCCCGATTTCTCCACGCTGCAGGAGGCGATCTCGGCGGGCGGCGAGGGTCTGCTCTGCTTTGCCTTCGACCTGCTCGCCGAGGGCGGCGAGGACCTGACCGCCCTCCCGCAGATCGACCGCAAGGAACGGCTGCGCGCGCTGCTCGACGGCGCCGACGATCGCATACGCTTCTCCGAACACATCATCGGCCAGGGCGAGAAGCTGTTCGAGAGCATGTGCCGCGAAGGCTTCGAAGGCGTCGTCTCGAAGCGTGCCGACGCGCCCTATCGCGGCACGCGCAGCAAGGCGTGGCTCAAGATCAAGTGCACGCACCGGCAAGAGTTCGTGATCCTCGGCTGGACCGCCTCCAGCGCCAAGGGTCGCGGCTTCAAGTCGCTGCTGCTCGGGCTGAACGGACCCGACGGACTCGTCTATGCCGGCAAGGTCGGCACCGGGTTCAACACCGAGACGCTGCTCTCGGTGCGCGAACGCCTAGACGCCCTCACCACCGAGAAGCCTGCCGCGAAGGTCCCCCGCCCGGAGGCACGCGGCGCGCATTGGGTGAGGCCCGAGTTGGTCGCCGAGATCGCCTTTGCCGAGTTCACTGCCGAGAAGGTCGTCCGCCATGCGAGCTTCCTGGGCCTCCGCGAGGACAAGACAGCCGACGCCGTCGTCGCCGAGGAGCCGGCCGCGCTCCCCGACGCCGCGCCGTCCTCGATCAAAATCAGCAGCCGCGATCGCGTGATCTTTCCCGAATCGAAACTGACCAAGGGCGACCTCGCCGACTATTACGCGGCGGTCGCCCCCATCGCCCTGCCTTGGCTCGCCGAGCGGCCGATCAGCCTGGTCCGCTGTCCGCAGGGCCGCGCCAAGCAATGCTTCTTCCAGAAGCACGATGCCGGCAGCTTCGGCGAGCAGGTCCACCATGTCGACATCCGCGAGAAGGACGGATCGACCGAGCCCTATCTTTACGTCTCCGATGCCGACGGCATGCTCGCCTGTGTGCAGATGGGCACGATCGAATTCCATGGCTGGGGCTCGCGCGTCGCCGATGTCGAGAAGCCCGATCGGCTGGTGTTCGACCTCGATCCCGACGAGGGCCTCGATTTTGAGGTGGTCAAGAAGGCGGCCGAGCATCTGAAGGAGCAGCTCGCCGAGATCGGGCTCACCAGCTGGCCGATGCTCTCCGGCGGCAAGGGGGTGCACGTGGTGGTGCCGCTGGTGCCGCAGGCGGAATGGCCGGCGGCGAAGAGCTTCTGCGAGCGCTTCGCCCGCGCGCTCGCCCAAGCCGAGCCCGAGCGCTTCACCGCCAATCTAAAAAAGGCAAATCGTGTCGGGCGCATCTTCATCGACTATCTGCGCAACCAGCGCGGCGCGACGGCGGTGCTCCCCTATGTTGCCCGCGCACGCGCGAACGCGCCGGTTGCAACCCCGGTCACCTGGACCGAGCTCAGGACGATCGACAGCGCCCACGCCTTCACCATTCAGGACGCCGCCGCGCTGATCGAACGCGCGGGCAGCCGGGCGCTGCGGGGCTGGGGCACCGCCGACCAGACGCTCCCAGATCTGTAACCGCTTCGTCACGAGACTTTCGCACGACCGGCCTAGCGGGCCTGCGGGAAGGCAGGTCCGTGCGCACAGCTTCGTCCGAGATCATTCGCTGGGTGGCACGCCATGTGGTGCCGCAGGAGCCGCAGGTGCGCGGTGCGCTGCGCCGTGCCGGCGTTGCCGAAGCCGACATCGACGATCTGATCCAGGAAGCCTATTGCCGCTTCGCCGCGATGGACAGCATCGCCCATGTCGATCGGCCCGGCGCCTATTTCATGCAGGTGGTGAAGAACCTCTGGCGCGACCAGTTGCGCCGCGCGCGCGTGGTTCGCTTTGAAGAAATTACGGAAATCGCGCAGTGGCTCGTCGAGGCAGAGGAACTGGGCGTGGAAGCGGCGGTGGCGGCGCGCGAGCAGGTGCGGATGGTGGAGCGATTGCTCGCCGATCTGCCCGAGCGGTGCCGGACGATCTTCACGCTCAAGCGGGTCGAAGGGCTGCCGCAACGAGAGATTGCGCGGCGGCTCGGGGTAAGTGAAAGCATCGTCGAGAACGACGTGCAGAAGGCGCTGCGGCGCATCCAGCACGCGGTACGGACCGAGCGGTTCGAGAAGGAAGATCAAGGCGTTGGCGAACCGCGGCGACACCGCATCCCGGCTTGAAGACGAGGCTGCCCGCTGGGCGGCCCGTATCGACGCATCGCCCGACATCGCCCCGCCCGGCCTCGATCGCTGGTTGTGTGCCGATCCTGCCCATGCCGGCGCGCTGCTGCGGGCGCAGGCGACGCTGGTGATGCTGGGGGCCGCGGTGCCCGAAACGCTGGTGGCGGAAGATCCCGCCCGCTCCCGCCGGTTCTGGTGGCTGGGCGGGGCAAGCGCCACCCTGGCCGCCGCGCTCGTCGCCGCCGCGCTGCTGCTGCCCTCCCGCGGCGAGGCGATCCGCACCAGCATCGGCGAGGTGCGATCGGTGGCGCTGCAGGACGGCTCCTCGCTCGCGGTCGACGCACGCAGCGACCTCGTCACCCGCATCGGCAGCACCGCCCGCACCGTCGCGCTCCATGACGGCAAGGCGCTGTTCCGCGTCCGCCACGATGCCGCAGCACCGTTCCGCGTTACGGTCGGCGAGGTGACGATCACCGATATCGGCACCGTGTTCCAGGTCGATGCCGATCGCGACAGCGGCACGGTGGACGTGCTGGTGAGCGAAGGCGTGGTCGAGGTCGCCGCCGCCGGGCGCACACTGCGCCTCGCCGCGGGCCAGCGTGCGCGCTTCGCGATCGACGGCACCGCGCCCGCCAAGGTCGAGCATGTCGACGCCCCCGGCATCGAACGCGCGCTCGGCTGGACCAGCGGCCGGCTCGATCTCGACGGCGAGACGCTGGGCGAGGCCGTCGCCGAGCTCAACCGCCACAACCAGCTACAGATCACGCTCGCCAGCCCGGCGCTTGCTCGCGAGAAGCTGTACGGTGCCTTCCGCATCGACGATCCCGCCGGCTTCGCGCAGAGCGCCGCGATCGGCCTCGGCACCCAGGCGCGTTTCGGCCCGGACGCGATCCTCCTCGGTACCCCCGGAAAAAAGTAGCGCGCGGTTAAGGAAATCGCCGCCCCCGCCGTCGGGCAATCGAGAACCGCGCCATTCCGGCGCCTTGGGGTGTAAGACATGATCTCGAAGAATCGCTGGCTCGGCGCGACGGCAGTCGTGGCGATGAGCACGCTCGCCCAGCCCGCGCTAGCGCAGGTGCAGACTTTCAACATCCCCGCGCAGGACGTCACCGGCGCGGTGCGGCTGTTCGCGCGCCAGGGCGGCGTGCAGATCATCGTGGCGGGCAGCGTCGGCGGGGGCCGGCGGATCAACGCGGTGTCGGGCAAGCTGCCGGTCGACGAGGCGCTGCAGCGAATGCTCGCACATACCGGTCTCGCCGCGCGCAGCACCGGCCCCGGCCGCTACGTGATCGTCGCGGAAGAACGCCCGGCGCAGACTAGCCAGGCCGAGCCGGACACGGTGGAGGTACCCGCCGACATCGTCGTCACCGGCTTCCGCGCCTCGCAGCGCGAAGCCGTCGCCGAGAAGCGCGCCGCGGACAATGTGATCGAGACGCTCCACGCCAACGATGTCGGCAAGCTGCCCGACCAGAATGTCGCCGAGGCGATCAAGCGCCTGCCCGGCCTGTCGGTCGCCAACGACCAGGGCGAGGGCCGCTATGCGATCGTCCGCGGCATCGATCCCAGCCTGCTCAACGTGACCCTCTACGGCCAGACGCTGCCCGCGCCCGAGCCCGCGGGCCGCCAGGTGAAGCTGGACGATCTGCCCTCGGCGATGATCCAGTCGGTCGCGGTCACCAAGTCGCTGCTCGCCAGCCAGGACGCCAACGCCATCGCCGGCGAAGTCGCGATCCGCACCCGCACCGGCTTCGACAGCGTGAAGCCCTTCTTCCTCGATGCGCGCGCGGCGCAGGGCTGGTATTCGCTCAACCACAAGGTGCCGTACGAGCTGGACGCCACGCTGGGCGGCCGCTTCGGTGCGCAGGAACAGTTCGGCGCGGTGGTCTCGGTCAACTATTCCGATCGGCCGATCCAGAGCGAGAATTACCAGGGCTCGACCGCCTTCAACGCCGCCGGCGTGCCCGACGGCAACGGCCTGCGCGAGTACAATCTCACTCGCAAGCGGCTGGGCGTGGTCGGCAATTTCGACTGGCACGCGAGCGACTCGGTGAAGCTGTACCTGCGCTCCAGCTATTCGAAGTTCGAGGATCACGAGACGCGGGACCAGAACCGCGTCGCGGTCACCAGCTTCACTGCGCCGCTCAAGGGCACCGGCACGATCCTCGTCCGCCGCCGCAACGAGAACGACAACACCAAGTCGGTGACGCTCGGCGGCGAATTCGGCGAGGTCGCGGGCGGCACGCTGGAAGTCTCGGGCAACTGGACCCGCGCCGAGAAGGACGATCCGCTGCGCAGCGAGTTCACCTTCACCACCGCCAAGGGCGCGCTGACGCTCAACTATGATCCGTCGACCTACCCCTACACGCTGGCACCGACCACCGCGGCGTTCGCCACGCCGTCGCTGTTCACCTACAGCAAGGTCAATTTCGACCAGCGCAGCACGTACGAAGAGCTGTGGCAGGGCCGGTTCGACTATAGCCACGACCTCGCCATCGGCGACGGCTCGACCTTCAAGCTCGGCGGCAAATATCTCAGCCGCGAGAAGGTCAACGATCAGAACAAGACCAATTACAAGACCGGCAGTGCGAAGTGGACGCTGGCCAACCCGATCGGCTATCCCGGCGACAGCGATTTCTACGACGGCATGTTCGGCTTCGGCACGCGGATCAACTATGACGCGGCCAAGGCCTATTTCGATGCCAATCCGAATGCCGTTGCCGTCGACAAGACCTCGACGATCAGCGACACGCTGGCCAACGACTTCGGCGTGAAGGAAAAGATCGCCGCGGGCTATGTGATGGCGACGCTGCAGTTCGGCGGGCTCACCCTCGTGCCGGGCGTGCGCGTCGAGCATACCGAGGATGACGTGAAGGCCAAGCTGGTCAATGCGGCCTCGACGCTGACCGACGGCTATAACATCTTCGGCCATACCAGCTACACCGACGTGTTCCCGGGCGTGAACGCCAAATATGCGCTTGCCCGCAACCTGCTGCTGCGCGGCGCGGTGACCACCTCGATCGGCCGGCCCAACTACGCCAATCTCGCGCCCTATGTGCTCGTCGACACCAGCGATCCCGCAGTGGCGGCGCTCTCGCTCGGCAATCCGGGGCTCAAGCCCTATCGCGCGGTGAACTATGACGCGGCGCTGGAATATTATCCGGCGGCGGGGTCGATCCTGTCGGCCGGGTTCTTCCACAAGCAGATCGACAACCCGATCTACAGCAATACCAGCCGCCAGACCAACGTCACCGCCGCCAACGTCACCTATGCGGCAGCCAACGTCACCACCCTGCTCAATGCGGATTCGGAGCAGGTCACCGGCGTCGAGGGTAACGTGCAGGTGCAGTTCACCTTCCTGCCGGGCGTGCTGAGCGGCTTCGGCGTGTCGGCGAACTTCACCCATGTGTGGGGCCATGCCAATGCCGGCGCGATCCGCGCAGGCGACGTGCCGCTGGCCTATCAATCGAAGAATGTCGGCAATGCCCAGATCTTCTTCGAGAAATACGGGCTGAGCGCGCGCGTGGCGTTCAACTATCGCTCCTCCTATCTCGACACGATCGCGACCACCGCCGCCGCCGACCAATATACCGACGGCAACGGCCAGCTCGACCTGCACCTGAGCTATCAGGTGACGCCGCAGTTCACGCTGTTCGGCGATGCGATCAACCTCACCGACGCGCCGTGGCGGCGCTATATCGGCACCCGCACCCAGTTGGTCGAGCGCGAGCGCTACGGCACCCAGCTGCGCGGCGGCGTGCAGATCCACTTCTAAAGGAAGGCCAGACGATGAAACTGCGGATCGGATTGGCGCTGACCCTCGCGCTCGGTTCTACTGCGATTGCCGAGGCGCGCGCCGCCGATCCGCTGGTGGTAGACCGCGTCGTGCTGCTGATGCGGCATGGCGTGCGCCCGCCCACCAAGGCCCCGGCGATGCCCCCCGAGGTGACGCCCGAGCGCTGGCCCACCTGGCCGACCAAGCCGGGCTGGCTCACGCCGCACGGTGCAGCGGCGGTAGCGCAATTGGGCGCAGCGGACGGCACCACGCTGCGCTTCCACCGCCTGCTCCCCGCCAAGGGTTGCCCGGTGCCGGGGGCGGTTCGCATCGTCGCCGACAGCGACCAGCGCACGATCGAAACCGCCAGGGCTTGGTCGGCGGCGCTGACGCCCGGCTGCACCCTCGCCATCGACCACTACGCGCAGGACGTGCCGGATCCGCGCTTCAACGCGATCGAATCGGGCAAGGCGCCGCTCGATCCCGCCAAGGCCGATGCGGCGGTAGCGGCCGAAGTCGGGCCCGGCGGGTTCGCCGCGCTCGATGCGCGCTACCGGCCCCTGCTGGCGCGGATCGACACCATCCTGTGCGGCACCAAGCGTCCCGGCTGCGGCGTGTCGGGCACCCCCACCGGCCTCGCCCCCGCGCGCGCCGACAAGCGCCCCAAGCTGACCGGTGCGATCGACCGCGCCTCCACTGCCGCGCAGATCCTGCTGCTCGAGGCGGCCGAGGGCATGCCGATGGCACAGATCGGCTGGGGTCGCGCGACGCTGGCGGACGTGACCGCGCTGGGCGAATTCCACGCGCTCGAATTCCGCATCCTCGCCCGTCCCCGCCCGATCGCGGCGGCGAATTTCGCGGGGTTGGCCGAGATCGTCCGCGAAGGGCTGGCGGGTAGTGGCCCGAAGGTGACAATGATCTCCGGCCACGACACCAATATCGCCAATCTCGGCGGACTGTTCGACGTGCACTGGCAGGTCCCCGGCTTCGCCGCCGACGATCCGGTGCCCGGCGGCGCGCTGCTGCTGGAGCGGCTGCACGACCGTGCGGGCAGGCGCTATGTCCGCCTCCGCTACCGCGCGCAGACGCTGGAGCAGCTCCGCACCGCAGCACCACTCGGTCTAAACGGCCCGCACGACCGGATTCTTCGCGTACCGGGGTGCAACGCACGCGGCGTTGCAGGGTTGTGTACCCTGGACGAGGCGCTCGCCAAGCTCGGCTGAGACAGTCCCGCATATCTCCCGTGTTGCATGGCACCATCGTTTCGCCCATCACCGCGGCCGAGAAAGGGAAGCAGCTGTGGCCAGCCTTGCCGAGGCGGGATTGTTTGATGCGGGCACGATCGCCGATCGCTGGATCGCCGACTATTGCGGCCATGCACCCGCCGGCGATGTGCTGTGCGCCGAACGCGGCGCCCCCTGGAGCGGGCTGTTCGAGGAACTGGCGGGGCTTTCCGGCGACGGGCTGACGATCGCCCGCGAACGCGCGCATCGCCATGCCGAGGATATCGGCACCGGCTATCGCATCGGCGACGAGGGCGACGAGCGCCCCTGGCCGCTCTCCCCGGTGCCGCTGCTGATCGACCAGGCCGAATGGCGCGGCATCGAGACCGGCGTCGCTCAGCGCGCCGAGCTGATGGAGCGGCTGCTCCAGGACCTGTACGGCCCGAACCAGCTGATCGCCGACGGGCACCTGCCCGCCGCGCTGCTCACCGGCAGCCCCTTCTTCCTGCGCCCGCTGACCCATTTGACCCCGCCGGGCGGCCATCACCTCCATTTCGTCGCCTTCGACCTGTGCCGCAGTCCGGACGGGCATTGGCGCGTGCTTGCCGACCATCTCCGTGCGCCCGCCGGCGCCGGCTATGCGCTGGAGAACCGGCTGGCGATGGCGCGCACGCTGGGGGGCCTGCAGGGTCGGCTCAACATCGAGCGCCACGCCCCCTTCTTCGCCGCCTTCCGCGACGGCATCGCCGCCGCCTGCCGCCGCGCCGAGCCGCGCATGGCGCTGCTCACCCCCGGCCGCTTCACCGCCAGCTATGCCGAGCAGGCGCATCTCGCCCGCTATCTCGGTTTCCTGCTGGTCGAGGGTGCCGATCTCGCGGTGCTCGACGACCGCGTCTACGTCCGCACGATCGCCGGGCTCAAGCGCGTGGATGCGCTGTGGCACCGGTTCGACCCGCGCTATCTCGATCCGCTCGCGCTCGATTCGCATTCGAAGATCGGCGTCGCCGGGCTGATCGACGCGACCGTGGCGGGCAATGTCGTGATCGCCAATGCCCCGGGCGCCGGGCTGCTCGAAGCTCCTGCCTTCGCCGCCTTCCTGCCGCGGCTGAGCGAGATCCTGCTCGGCGAGTCGCTGCGCCTGCCCAATATCGCGACCTGGTGGTGCGGACAGTCGGCCGAAGCGGCGCATGTCGCGGCCAATCTCGACCAGATGGTCGTGGCCCCCGCCTTCGGCACTCCGCCGCTCGGCCTGCCCGAGGGCAAGGCGGTGCTCGGCGCGCATCTCGACGAGGCCGCACGGGCGGCGCTGCGCGACGACATGACCCGGCGGCCGCAGGATTATGTCGGGCAGGAAGTCGTCTGCCTCTCGACCATGCCCTTCGTCGCCGAGGACCGGCTGGCGCCCCGCCCCTTCACCCTGCGTGTCTTCGCCGCGCGCGATGCTGCGGGTGCCTGGACGGTGCTCCCCGGCGGGTTCGCGCGAATCGGCGACCATGCCGATGCCCGCGCCGCGGTGATGGGCGAAGGCAGCTGGTCGGCGGATGTGTGCATCAACGGGCCCGATCCGGTCGCGCCCGTGTCGCTGCTCCCCTCGGGCGATTCGACCCAGCTGCGCCGCAATCCGGGCACGCTGCCCAGCCGGGTGGCGGACAACATGTTCTGGCTCGGTCGCTATCTGGAACGCGGCGAGGCGCTGCTCTCGGTGCTGCGCGTGCTGCTCGGCCACTCGATCAGCGCGGATACCGGCGCGGCGCTTTCGGCGGAGACGGTGGACCGGCTTGCGCAGCTGGTGGTCACCGCAGGCGCAGCGCCCGCCCCCCGCGGCCTTAAGCGGCAGGACCTGACCCAACTCGCCCGCACCGCGCTCGAATCGACTGAGGGCTGGACCAGCGTCCGCGCGATCAACCGCCAGGCGCGCTCGATCGGCGCGGTCTCGCGCGACCGGCTCTCAGCCGACATGATCCGCCTGCTCGATGCGCCCTTCCCCGAGCGCGGGGTGCTGCTCGATCGCGCCGGCTCGCTCCAGCGGCGCTATTCGGCGCTGGCGGGGCAGGCGGGCGAGCATATGGGCCGCACCGATGCGTGGCGCTTCCACGATCTCGGCCGCCGCATCGAGCGCGCGCTGGCGACGATCGGTTTCCTGCGCGCGCTCGGCGGCGCCCAGGCGACCGCCGACGATCTCTCGACGCTGCTCGACCTGGCCGACAGCCAGATCAGCTATCGCCAGCGCTATCTGACCGGCATCGCCCGGGTGCCGGTGCTCGACCTGCTCGCGCTCGACCCCGGCAATCCGCGCGGCCTCGCCTTCCAGGCCGCAGCGATCTCGGCGCACCTCAACGCGCTGCCGGTGCTGTCCGACGACGGTCTGGCCGAAGCCCAGCAGGAACAGGCCCGCAGCATCGCCGCCACGCTGGTCACCGCGCGCGCCACCGCGATCGACGATGCCTGGTTCGGCGATCTCCAGTCGCGGCTGTGGAGCCTTTCCGAGGCGATCGCCCGCCGCTATTTCCTCCACGGCGCCGAGCCGCTGCGCGCGGCGGGGCTCGTCCTCGCATGATGCTCTACGGCATCCGCCATGTGACGCGGTTCGACTACGACCAGCCGGTCGCCTTCGCGCGCTGCAATCTGCGGCTCAAGCCGATCCTCTGGTCCGGTCAGATGATCGAGGAATATGCGCTGAGCGTGCAGCCGGGCGGGCGCACCTATCCGGCACGCGCCGAGGCCGGGCTCGCCAATGTCGTGCGGCTGCTGGTCGAGCATGATGCGAGCAGCCTGACGATCGAGAGCCGCGCCCGCGTCCGCGTCGACCGCCAGATCCCGATCCCCGCCGCGAGCGACCCGACCATAGCCCAGATCGCCGCCTGGGCGCGCGACAGCCGCGATCCCACGCCGGCCGGCCCCGCCGCGTACCTCTTCCCCTCGCCGCTGATTCCGCTGGACCGCAGCATCGCCGCCTGGTGCGCGGAAGAGCTGCGGCAGGATCGGGGCATCCTCGAAGCCGGGATCGCGCTGGCGCAGCGGATCCAGCGCGACTTCGCCTTCGATCCCACCGCGACCTTGGTCGACACGCCCCCGCACGAGGCGTTCGCCAAGCGGGGCGGCGTCTGCCAGGATTTTGCGCAGATCATGCTCTCCGGTCTGCGCGCCGCCGGGCTGCCCGCCGCCTATGTCTCGGGCTATCTGCGCACCCTGCCGCCGCCGGGCCAGCCGCGGCTGGTGGGCGCGGATGCCACCCATGCCTGGGTGCTGCTCTGGTGCGGGCCGGACCTGGGCTGGGTCGGCGTCGATCCCACCAACGGCATCTGGATGGCCGAGGATCACATCGTCATGGCGATCGGCCGCGACTATGCCGACATCGCCCCGATCGACGGCATCGTGCTCGGCTCGGGCGCGCAGGCGATGCATGTGTCAGTGGATGTCGAGCCGCTGGAAGTGGCTGCGGGGTAGACCTTATCCCGCGATCAATGCTCCACCGGGCCCTTGTCGCCGAAGTTCAGGCGGCGGGTGACGTTATAGTCGAGCACCGCCATCACGAAATACGCGCCGAACTGCTTCACCCGCGTCCACCAGCCGGTCCGCGCCTTGTAGAGTTCGGGGGTGATCCGCTCGGACTGCGCGATCTCGCCATCGACATAGCTGCGGACATGTGCGGCGAAGGCCGGGTCTTGGACGCGCAGCATCAGCTCCAGGTTCAAGAACATGCTGCGGATGTCGAAATTGGCCGAGCCGATATGGACGACATCGTCGATGACATAGAGCTTGGTGTGCAGCTTGGTCGGCTGATATTCGTAGATCTCCACCCGCTTGCGCAGCAGCCCGGCATAGGTGAAGCGCGCCGCCCAGATCGCCGCGGTGTGATCGAGCTTCGCGGGCAGTACCAGCCGCACCTGCCCGCGCCGCCCAGCCTTGTCGAGCCGGCGCAGCATCGCAGGACTCGGCGCGAAATAGGCGGCGATCAGGTCGAGCCGGTTCGCCCGCTCCATGTCGTGCTTCACCACCCGCGCCCAGGGCGAGAGCCGCCGCATCGGGCCGCCGAGCAGCCAGCGGGTCTCGCCTTCGGGCTCGCTCCACGCTTTCAGGGTGCGTCCGAGCGAGCGGAGCGTCGCTCGCGGGCGCTTGGCCCAGGCGGCGAGCGAATCGAAATAGCCGGTCAGTCGCTCCGCCGCCGGACCTTCGACCAGCAGCCCCATGTCGCGCCACGCCTGCTCGGCGACGGTGCCGAAATAGCTCGATTCGATGTTGAACCCGCCGACGATCACCCGTGCCTCGTCGGCCAGCGCCAGCTTCTGGTGGTTGCGCAGCAGATAGCGCCGCCCCCAGCGCGGCACGAATCGGCAGACTTCGACGCCGGCGGCGTGGAGCGGCTCGAAGAAATCGTTGCTCTCGGCATGCTCGCTGCCGAGCCCGTCCACGATCAGATAGACGCGCACGCCCCGCGCGGCCGCGTCGAGCAGCGCCTGGCGCACCGCGGCGCCGGCTTCGTCGTCGAGATAGATATAGTAGAGCACCCGCAGCGTCCGCTCGGCACCCGCGATCAGCGCCAGCAGCGCACGCATCCGCTCGGGCCCTTCTGGCAGCAGCGTCAGCCGGTTGCCGTCGACGGTGAAGCTTGGCTGGGCGAGCGGCGGCATCGCCGAGGCATGCCCGGTAGCCACGCCCTCGGCAAGCGGTTCGGGATCGGCATAAGGTGCCATCGAGCGGGAAACCTCCGGTGGGTGAACCTGCGTAACGATCGAAGCCGCGTCGCGCTCCCTCGCACCGCCATGGCGGGCTTTTCTTGACATTTGCGGGCTCGGCCCCTAACTGGCCGGTCTTTCCCGGCCCTGACATCTAAGGAAGAACAGGATGGCGCGCGTCACTGTCGAAGATTGCGTCGACAAGATTCCGAACCGGTTCGACCTGGTGCTGTTCGCCGCCCAGCGCGCGCGGCAGATCTCCGGCGGTGCCGATCTGACCATCGATCGCGATCGCGACAAGAACCCGGTCGTCGCGCTGCGCGAAATCGCCGAAGAGACCGTGCGTCCCGACCATCTGCAGGAAGCAGTGGTGTCGAGCCTGCAGCGCGTCCGTGTCGACGACGAGGATGCACCCGACGAGATCGGTTCGATCCAGGCCCAGGCCGAGGCGCTCCGCCTCACCGCCGCAGCCCCGCCGCGCAACCAGAATCTGGGCGGCGACTACGAGGGTTGATCGCCTTCGATCGAACGACGTACAAAGGGGCTGGCGGCGACGCCGGCCCTTTTTGTTTCAGGCACCGATCCGGGCGCGGATGGTGGCGTCGTCGAGCTGCTCCAGCGTGAGCAGCGCGGCGTAGGGGTCGCCGTTCAGCCCCAGTACCTGCGCGAAGGCGGGCTCGGTCTTGGCGCCCGCGTGCCGGCGCGCCATCACGGCAGCGCGCAGCGGTTCACCGCCCAATGCGAGCAACCGCTGCTCGATCGCGAAATGCCGCCAGCCGAGTTGCTCGGCAACGGGGCGGGCTTGGCCGAACAGCTCGAACAGCCAACCGCCACAGTGGAAGCGTGCGACGATAGGGCGATCGCTGCCCTGCCACTGCCACATCGCGAAACCGCGCAGGTCACGATAGGCCGCCCAGACCGCCGCGGCGAAAGCCACCGGGTCTGGCGCATGGCAGAGGATGTCGATGTCGCTGTCGGGCAGGTCGAGGCCGAGTGGCGGGGTGCCTGCAACGTGCGGGTCAAATGCAACGAGCCGGGTGAGCACGCCGCTTTGCACGAGCGCTTCGCTGTACGCTGGCCTCGTCATGGCGTGCCCCTTGCCCCGTCCTCGCCTGGCGGGGGGTCTATTCCTGTTCTTCCTCGCCGGCGCTCTCCGCCCGGCCCTTGAAGCCCTGCGCCACCACATACCATTCTACCGAGCCCTTGCGGCTGGCGGGCGGCTTGGCGTGCTTCACCGTCGTGAAGGCGCGCTTCATTTCCGCGATCAGCGCCGAATCGGCACCGCCCGCGAACACCTTGGCGACGAAATCGCCGCCCGGTGCCAGCGTCTTGAGCGCGAAGTCGAACGCGGTCTCGACCAGCGCCATGGTGCGCAGCGCATCGGTCTGCGGATGGCCGACGGTGTTCGCCGCCATGTCCGACAGGATCAGGTCCGGCGCGCCGCCGAGTTCCTCGATCAGTCGATCGGGTGCTGCATCGTCCATGAAGTCCATCTGGAGCAGCGTCGCGCCCTCGATCGGATCGACCGGCAGCAGGTCGATGCCGACCACCGCCGCCTTGGGCAGCACGCGGCGCACCACCTGCGTCCAGCCGCCCGGCGCGACGCCGAGATCGACCACCCGCTTGGCGCCCTTCAGGAAGCCGAACTTCTCGTCCAGCTCGGTCAGCTTGTAGGCCGCGCGGCTGCGATAGCCTTCGGCCTTGGCGCGCCGCACATAGGGGTCGTTCAGCTGGCGCTCCAGCCAGCGCGTCGATTGCGCCGTACGGCCGCGCGCCGTGCGCACGCGAACATGGCCGCGGCCACCGCCCCTGCTCATCGCTTCTTCCTCACAACCTTATAAGGGCGCGCCGCCGATCAGCCGCCGCAAGATGCCTTCGCGAATGCCGCGATCGGCGATGCCTAGCCGCTCGGCGGGCCAGATGTCGAGGATCGTCTCCAGGATCGCGCAGCCCGCCGAGACGAGATCGGCGCGTTCGTTGCCGATGCACGGCACCTGGGCACGCTCCTTGACGCTCATCGCGGCGATTCGCGCGCTCACCTCGCGCATCGCGGCGCTCGGCACGATCAGCCCGTCGACCGCCGAGCGATCATAGGAGGCAAGCCCCAGATGCACGCTGGCGAGCGTCGTCACCGTGCCGCTGGTGCCGAGCAGCCGGCGCGTGCCTTTCGGCTGGCGCAGCCGCGCAACGAAGGGCGCGAAGCTCTCCCGTACCCGCGCCCGCATGTCCGCATAGGCAGCCGCCCGGGCATCGGCGTCGATCGCCTTGCTCTGCCCGGTCGCCTCGCTCAGCGACACCACGCCCCAGGGTGCGCTGTGCCAGTCGAGAATGCGCGGGATCGGCGCATGCGAATCGACCAGCACCAGCTCGGTCGAGCCGCCGCCGATGTCGAACACCAAAGCCGGCCCGTCGCCGGGTTCCAGTAGCGCATGGCAGCCGAGCACGGCCAGCCGCGCCTCTTCCTCCGCCGTGATGATGTCGAGCGCGATGCCGGTCTCGCGATAGGCGCGTTCGATGAATTCGGCGCCGTTCTCGGCCTGGCGGCAGGCCTGGGTCGCTACCGAGCGGGCGAGCGCCACGTTGCGGCGCTTGAGCTTGTCCGCGCAGATGCGCAGCGCGGCGAGCGTCCGCTCGATCGCGGCATCGGACAGGCGGCCGGTCGTCGCCAGACCCTCGCCCAGGCGGACGATTCGCGAAAACGCATCGATCACCGCGAAGCCCGATCCTTGCGGACGCGCGATCAGCAGCCGGCAATTGTTCGTACCCAAGTCCAGCGCGGCATAATGGCGCGCTTCGGGCCAACGCGGTGCCGGCCCTTTCGCGGCCGGCGGCGGCGCAGGGCGGGCGGCGGAAACGCGCCTCCCGCGGGGCATTCTGGCGGAGCCATCCCCCATAAAATCAACTCACTTATCTTCTTCCGTCACCGAACCAAAACGGCTCGGCCGGTGCTTGGATGCGAGGCTAGACGAGCAAAGATGGCAGCGCAAGGCGAGCGCGCGATTGCGCGTTGACAGGGCCGCTGCATCCCCCTATCTGGCGCGACCTGTCTGGTGCCCCGTCGTCTAAAGGTAAGACTACGGACTCTGACTCCGTCAATTGAGGTTCGAATCCTCACGGGGCATCCAAGCAGCTTCCGACATCGTGATACATCGCATTCGGGCGCCGCGATCCGCGCTCCGTTGCAAAGAGACGTTTGCGGTTCGAATCAGGCCAGGACCGGCCGCCGCGTCGCCATCCAGCCATAGCCGAACAGCAGCACCAGCGCGCCCGCGGCCACCAGATAGGGCAGCGCGCCCCAGAATTCGTACATCGCCACGCCGATCGAGGGGCCCAGTACAAAGGCCGCGCCGTTGATCGAGGTCACTCGCCCCGCCACCGATCCCTGCGCATGCGGCCCCACTGCAAGCGACGCGCCGGCGGTAAATCCGGGCCGCGCAAAGCCCATCCCCAGGGCGATCGTGGCGTAACCGAGCGCGATGCCGTACAGCGAGCCCGCCATCGCGGTCATCCCGCAGCCGACCGCCCCCAGCGCCGCACCCGCCAGGATCAGCGCGCGCGGCTTGAGCTCCAGCAGCGGGATCAGCCCCCATTGGACGAGCAGCGAGGCGCCCGCGCCGATCATCAGCACCAGCCCCGTCGGCTCCAGCGCGGCGGCGGGGGCGAGGGCCAGCCGGTCGATGATCAGGAAGCCGATCGCCTGGCCGGTCATCGCCTGGGCATGGCCGGTGACGAGCCCGGCGATCATCCACGGGCGCACCCGCGGATCGAAGGTGCGGATATGCTCGACATGCTCGCCCATCGCGGCCGTCACATTGGCGCCGGTGCCCTGCCCGCCGATCGAAGGATAGCTGGGGGCGGCGCCATGCTCGATCGCACCCGAGGTGGCCGGCAGCAGCCGCAGCACCGCGACCATCAGCACCAGCCCGACGAGGCTGGCGGCGAAGGCAGGGCCGGACAGGCCGATCAGCGGGCCGCCGGGCCAGAGATGGCCCATGACGAGATAGGGCGCCACCGCCGGCCCCAGGATCGTCCCCAGCCCGAAGGCGGAGGCGAGCAGGGTCAGCGCCTTGGTGCGCTCCTCGCGGCTGGTGCGCGCGGCGACGATCGCCTGCACCGCGGGCGGCGCGGCGGACCCGAATCCGCCATAGAGCATGCGGCCCACCACGAAGGCGGCGAAGGTGGCGAAGGGGCTCAGCACGCCGTTGATGCCGAGCGCGAGGCACAGCCCGCACAGCCCGAGCGAGGCGGTGAAGCCGGCAGTGCCGAGCAGCACCATCTTGCGCCGCCCCGCCCGCTCCGATCGATTCGCCCAATAGGGCGCAGTCAGCATCCACAGCAGCGCGGAAACCGAGAAGACCGCCGCCACCGCGCTGTCCGCGGCGTGCAGCTCGCGGCCGAGCGCGGGGAGGATCGATTGCAGCGCGGTGTTGCCCGCGGCGATCATCAGCATCACGCCGAACAGCAGCGCGAAGTCGCGATCGATCGCGCGGCTCATGCCCGGCGCCACCGATAGCCGCGCTCGACCCGCGTGACGATCACCTCATACCAGTCGTACCAGCGCTCCCGCCCCTTCGCGCGGATCGCGGCGTGCTCGGGATGGTCGCGCCAGGCGACCGCGCTGGCATCGTCGGCCCAATAGCTGATGGTGATGCCGACGCCCGCGTCCACCCGCTGCGATTCGACGCCGCAATAGCCGGGTTGCTGCGCCGCGAGCACGTCCATCGCGGTCGCTGCCTCTGCATAGCCTGCATCGTCTTCGGCGGTGCGCTTCGATACGAACAGCACCGCGATCTGGCCGGTACGATCCTCTCCCATACAGGAATCGTAGAAGGGACTCAGCGCTTTGCAATCCGTACGAGCCCTGCGAGAGCATGCCCGGATGATCACCGACTGGCATTTCTATGCGCTCGCCGTGCCCGCCGTGCTGCTGCTCGGCCTGTCCAAAGGCGGGTTCGCCGGCATGGGCGCGCTGTCGCTGCCGCTGCTGGCGCTCGCGATCGATCCGGTGCGCGCCGCCGCGATCACGCTGCCGATCCTGATCCTGCAGGACGTGGTGAGCGTCTGGGCGTTCCGCCGCACCGTCGACTGGCGGCTGCTGGCGTGGATGCTGCCGGGATCGATGGCGGGAATCGCGCTCGGCTATGGCTTCGCCGCGAGCGTGTCGCCGGTGCTGGTACTGGCGGCGGTGGGGGCGATCTCGATCCTGTTCGGGATCTATCGGCTCTGGGCGAGCGGCCGGTCGACGCCAGCGGTGGCAGCGCGCTGGCCCGAATGGGTAGGCAGCCTGTTCGGTATCGCCTCGGGCTTCACCAGCCAGATCGCCCATGCCGGGCAGCCGCCCTTCCAGCTCTGGGTGCTGCCGCGCGGCCTGCCACGCGACCGGCTGGTGGGGACAACCGCAATCTTCTTCGCGGCGACCAACTGGATCAAGGTGCCCGCCTATTGGGCGCTGGGGCAGTTCACGCCCGCGAACCTGCTCACCTCGGCGGCGCTGTTCCCGCTGGCACTGGGGTCGACGCTGGCGGGCGTGTGGCTTGTGCGGCGGGTGTCGCCCGAGCGCTTCTACACGGCGATCTATGTGCTGATGATGGCGGTGGGGGGTGCGCTCGTCTGGGAAGCGGTGGCAAAGGCAGCCTCCTAAGCCCCTCCCCTTCAGGGGAGGGGTTTGGGGTGGGGCAGGGTCTCACCGAGACCAACGAAGGTTCTGGAATCCCTCCACCCCAACCCCTCCTCCAAGGAGGAGGGGCTTAGAAGAAAGGCTCAATCGAACAGGCTCGAAACCGAGCTTTCGTCGGCGATGCGCCGGATCGCCTCGGCGATCAGCGGGGCGATGGTCAGGTGGCGGACCTTCTCGCCCTCCGCGACGATCTCGTGATTGCCGATCGAATCGGTGATCACCAGCTCGCGCAGCTCGGACTTGGCGACGCGCGCCATCGCCGCGCCCGAGAGCACGCCGTGCGTGCAATAGGCGACCACGTCCTCGGCACCGGCGGCTTTCAGCGCCGCCGCGGCGTTGCACAGCGTGCCAGCCGAATCTACGATGTCGTCGATCAGGATGCAGAAGCGGCCCTTCACCTCGCCGATGATGTTCATCACTTCCGATTCGCCCGGACGCTCGCGCCGCTTGTCGACGATCGCGAGCGGCGCGTTGTCGAGCCGCTTGGCGAGCTGGCGCGCACGCACCACGCCGCCGACGTCGGGCGAAACGACCATCCACTGCTTGTCGATGAAGCGCGTCTGGATGTCGGCCGACATCACCGGCGCCGCGAACAGATTGTCGGTGGGAATGTCGAAGAAACCCTGGATCTGGCCGGCATGCAGGTCGACCGAGAGCACGCGGTTGGCGCCCGCGGTGGTGATCAGGTTGGCGACCAGCTTGGCCGAGATTGGCGTGCGGGGCCCGGGCTTCCGGTCTTGGCGGGCATAGCCAAAATAGGGGAGCACCGCAGTGATCCGCTTGGCCGACGCGCGACGGAGCGCGTCGATCATGATCAGCAGCTCCATGAGGTTGTCGTTCGCCGGATAGCTGGTCGACTGGAGCACGAACACGTCCTCTCCGCGGACATTCTCGAGGATCTCGACGAAGATCTCCTCGTCGGCGAAGCGGCGGACGTTCGCCTGGGTGAGCGGAATCTCCAGATAGTCGGCGATGGCGCTCGCCAGCGGCAGGTTCGAATTGCCGGCCATGAGTTTCATAGGTGCGTGGCCTCCCGTGCCGCGTCGCGATGTCCCGATGCTCGCGCCCTTTAGTGCGACGTTTCCGTGACGCAAAGAGGGCATCGCCGCTTCCCCCTGTGCCAGCGCTGCACCCGCGGGACTTTACGTGGGCAATGTGACGTTGTACCATCACCTTCATCCGGCATTCATAGACCGGTGTTGGAGAAGGAGTGCAAGGTGATGCATGCCGATACCCGCTATCATGCAAATGCACCGCGTTCGGTCAGCTTCGGGGCTGCGCTAGCCATCAATGGGGCGATCCTCGCGGGAATGATTTTCGCCGCGCCAAATATCGTGGTGCTCAAGGACCCGCCGGTAGTGATGAAGCCGATCGACGTGCGCGACCCGCCGCCGCCCCCGCCGGAGGATGAGGCGAAACCGGTGGAGAAAATCCAGCCGCGCACCTCTGCGCCGCCGGTCGCGCCCAAACCGCTGGTGGAGTCGAACAGTACCACGAACATCGAAACCACGACGAAGATCACCGATACCCTGCCCCCGATCGAAAAGCCGACCGATCCCGGCCCGATCCGCACGATCGATCCGCCCAAACCGATGCCCCTGCTGGTCGGCCCGACCACCGATCCGCGCTACGCGCAGGATTTCCAGCCCGAATATCCGGCGCAGGAAATGCGCGCCCAGCGCGATGGCCTCGTCACCCTGCGCGTGCTGATCGGCACCGACGGCCGCGTGAAGGTAGTGGAGCCGGTCAGCGCCACCAGCGACGCCTTCTTCGCCGTCACCAAGCGCCAGGCGCTCGGCAAATGGCGCTTCCGCCCGGCCAGCCGCGGCGGCGTGCCTGAGGAAAGCTGGAAGACCATGACCGTGCGATTCCGGATCGAAGACGCCCGCTGATCGCCCTCCGATCGCAGCGGCGTGGACGCGGGGGCTGGCCCTGGAGCCCCCGCGTCCCTATCTTTGGCCACCGATGACCTTCCTCAAGTACATTTCGCCGCTCAAGGCGCTGCGCGACCTCCGTGGCTATCTCGCGACGCGCAAGAAGCACGAGCTCTGGTTCATGATGCTCGCATTGGCGATCACCTTCGGCATCATCGTGGTGTTCGTGAAGGATTCGCACGTGCCGGTGCCGTACAAGAAGAACATCATCTACGTGGACAGCTGGCCGATCACCCGCACCGAGGCGGAGATTCGCGAGAAGCAGAAGGTCGACGAGGCCAAGCGCCAGGAAGAGGAAGCGGCCTTCCTCGATCGCCAGAAAAAGCGCCAGGCCGACTTCAAGAAGTACGACGACTGGCTTGAGAAGCACGGCATTTGAGCGACGCGCGCTGGATGGCGGTGGCGCTCGGGCTGGCCGAGCGCGGCATGGGCCGGACGGCGCCCAACCCGAATGTCGGCTGCGTGCTCGTCCAGGGGGGCCGCGTCGTCGGGCGCGGCTGGACTCAACCCGGCGGGCGCCCGCATGCCGAGGCGATGGCGTTGGCAGAGGCCGGAGAGGCCGCCCGCGGCGCCACCGCCTATGTCACGCTCGAGCCCTGTGCGCATGTCTCGACGCGCGGGCCCGCTTGTGCGGACCTGCTGGTCGCGGCCGGCGTCGCCCGCGTGGTCGCCGCGCTGCGCGATCCTGACCCGCGCACCGACGGCACCGGCTTCGCGCGATTGGAAGAGGTCGGCATCGCCGTCGAATCGGGCCTAATGGAAACCGAGGCACGCCGCAGCATGGCCGGCTTCCTCACCCGCCTTGCCAGGGGCCGCCCGCACGTCACCCTCAAGCTCGCCACCTCGCTCGACGGCCGCATCGCGCTGTCGACCGGCGAGAGCAAGTGGATCACCGGCCCCCAGGCCCGCGCCCATGTCCATCTCGAACGCGCCCGCCATGACGGCATCCTGGTCGGCCGCGGCACCTTCCTCGCCGATGTCCCGAAGCTGGACGTGCGGCTGCCCGGCCTCGCCGATCGCGCGCCGCGCCGCATCCTGCTCTCCTCCACCGGCCCCACCCCGCCGGGCTGGGAACGCATCGCCGACATCGCCGACATTCGCCACCTGTCGGGCATCGACACGCTGATGGTGGAAGGCGGTGCCAAGGCGGCTACCGCGTTCCTGCGCGCCGATCTGGTCGACCGGCTCCTCCTCTACCGCGCGCCGATCCTGCTCGGCGGCGGCAAACCCGCGGTCGAGGCATTCGGCCTCGCCGCATTGTCCGAGGCGCATGATCGCTGGCGCCTGCTGGACTCTCGTATGCTTGGCAGCGATCGGTTCGAGGTCTACGAGCGCAACTGATGTTCACCGGAATCGTAAGCGATGTCGGCACGATCGACGCGGTAGAGCGCCAGGGCGACCTGCGCGTGCGCGTGGCGACGGCCTATCCCACCCATGAGATCGATCTCGGCGCCTCGGTCGCCTGTTCGGGCGTGTGCCTGACGGTGGTCGACAAGGGCCCCGGCTGGCTCGACTTCGACGTGTCGGGCGAGACCGTCTCGCGCACCGCCGACGACCAGTGGACCGCCGGCCGCAAGCTCAACCTGGAGCGCGCGCTGCGGCTGGGCGACGAGCTGGGCGGGCACATCGTCACCGGCCATGTCGACGGCATCGGCCGGGTGAAGCTCATTGAGGCGATCGACGGCTCGCACCATGTCGTGATCGCGGCGGGTCCGGAGATCGCGCCGTACGTCGCGCCCAAGGGCTCGATTACCGTCGACGGCGTATCGCTGACGGTCAACGCGGTGGACGACACGCCCGAGGGCGTCGAATTCCACCTCAACATCATTCCCCACACCGCCGCGGTCACCACCTTCGCCACGCTGGCGGAAGGCCAGGCGGTCAATCTGGAGATCGACGTGCTGGCGCGCTATCTTCAGCGCATGGAGGCATTGCGTGCCAAAGGCTGAACTCGCCGCGCTCAAGCACGGCTTCCTCTCCTCGCCCGAGGAGCTGATCGACGAGGCCCGCAACGGCCGGATGTTCATCCTGGTCGATGACGAGGATCGCGAGAATGAAGGCGATCTGATAATCCCGGCGCAGATGGCAACGCCGGATGCGATCAACTTCATGGCCAAATATGGCCGCGGCCTGATCTGCCTGGCGATGACCAAGACGCGTGTCGACCAGCTCGGGCTCGAGCTGATGAGCCGTGCCAACGGCACCCGCCACGAAACGGCCTTCACCGTCTCGATCGAGGCCAAGGAAGGCGTGACCACCGGCATCTCCGCTGCCGACCGCGCCCGCACCATCTCGGTGGCGATCGACAGCACCAAGGACCGTGCGGACATCGTCACCCCGGGTCATGTCTTCCCGCTGGTCGCCCGCGACGGCGGCGTGCTGGTCCGCGCCGGCCATACTGAGGCGGCGGTGGACGTCGCCCGCCTCGCCGGGCTCAACCCCGCCGGCGTGATCTGCGAGATCATGAAGGACGACGGGACGATGGCGCGGCTCGACGATCTCGTCGGCTTCGCCCAGCTCCACAACCTCAAGATCGGCACGATCCGCGACCTGATCGCCTATCGCCGCCGCCACGACCATCTCGTCGAGCAACGCGCCGAGGCGACCTTCACCAGCGAATGGGGCGGCGAGTGGCGCGCGCTCACCTTCTGGAACAAGGCGACCGGCAGCGAACAGGTCGCGCTGGTCAAGGGCCGGATCAATCCCGACAAGCCCACGCTGGTCCGCATGCACGCGCTGTCGCCCTTTGCCGATGTGTTCGGCGAGGGCGGTCCGCGCGGCGGGCTGCTGCGCCGGTCGATGGAGATCATCGGCAAGGAAGGCGCCGGCGTGATCGTGGTGATCAACCGCCCCCGCCCCGACGGCTATACCGTCGCGCTGCAGACCCGCAGCGGCGCGATCCCGCCCAAGGACATGGACGAGCTGCGCGATTACGGCGTCGGCGCGACCATCCTCACCGAACTCGGCGTGCAGGAGATGATCCTGCTCTCCAACACCCATCACACGCTGATCGGGCTCGACGGCTACGGCCTGTCGATCGCCGGCACGCGGCCCATCGATTCGGAGCAATAATGGCCAACATCCTCATCGTCGAAGCGCGCTTCTACGAGCATCTCAACGACATGCTGATCGCGGGCGCCAAGGCCGCGATCGAGGCGGCGGGCCACAAGGCCGAGGTAATCACCGTGCCGGGCGCGCTGGAGATTCCGGGCGCGGTCGCGCTTGCGGCGGACAGCGGCCGCTATGACGCGTTCGTCGCGATCGGCGTGGTGATCCGCGGCGAGACCTATCATTTCGAGATCGTCGCCGGCGAAAGCGCGCGCGGGCTGATGGCGCTGTCGATGGACGGCGTCGCGATCGGCAACGGCATCCTGACGGTGGAGAACGAGGCGCAGGCACTGGTCCGCGCCGATCCGAAGCAGAAGGACAAGGGCGGCGAGGCCGCCAAGGCGGCGCTGGCGATGCTGGCGCTCAAGGCCAAGTTCGGCTGATGCAGGTGCCGGTGCTCGAAACCGAGCGCCTGATCCTGCGCCAGCACGACGCTGGCGATTTCGAGGCATGGGCCACCTTCCATGCCGATCCTGACGTCATGCGGTTCCTGGGCGGCGTGCAGCCGCGCGGGACTGCGTGGCGCAGCCTGTGCAGCATGGCGGGCGCCTGGACGATCCGCGGCTTCTCGATGTTCGCGGTGATCGAGCGCGCGAGCGGCCGCTGGATCGGCCGTATCGGCCCGCACTCTCCCGAAGGCTGGCCTGGGCTGGAAGTCGGCTGGGGCCTGGCGCGGGAAGCGGCCGGCAAGGGCTATGCCCGTGAAGCAGCCATCGCCGCGATCGACTATGCGATCGATGTGCTCGGCTGGGACGAGGTGATCCACACCATCGATCCCGAGAATACCGCGTCGATCCGACTCGCCCAGGCCCTCGGCGCCGACAATGGGGGGCCAACCCAGCTCCCGGCCCCGCTCGAGCATCTGCGGGTCGATCGCTGGGCGCAGACCGCCGAACAATGGCGCGCCCGCCGCGCGGCGCTGGGCTGACGCGATGGACATGCCCCCCTCTCGCTATCGCGTCGAAGAGCGGGGCCGGCGGCTGGTCGTCATCGATCGCAAGACCGGACGCGAAATTTCCCACACCAAATCGCCCCTTCCGCATGCGGGAGGGGTCGGTGGAGGGAATGACCGTGCCGGGCGACGTCGTCGGTCGGGAGAAGCCCCTCCCCCCTCCCTTTCTGCAAGCGGAAGGGGTGCAGAGGGCTGGAAATTCGGCCTCAAGCAGGCGCGCGCCACGCCGGACAGCTTCGTCACCCGCAGCTGGTTCGACGCCAAGGCGCCGCGCACGATCAAGCTCAACTATACCGCCCATTCGCGGCTGGCGACGCTGCGCTTCGGCGGGGCTATCCTGATCGCGCTGCTGGTGACCGGGACCTTCCTGTTCTGGCCCTGGTTCCCCTTCACGCTCGCGGCGGTGCTGACCCCACCCAAGACGCGCGAGCGTCTCCGCGAGGCCAGCACCCGCTGGATCGACGGGTTCGATCAGGCCGACGGAAGCGCCAGTTCGTCCACGGTCGGATAGTCGGTATAGCCCTCCGCCCCGCCGACGTAGAACAGTTCCTCGCGCTGCGGGTTGAGCGGCAGCCCTTCGCGCAGACGGCGCGGCAGGTCCGGATTGGCGAGGAAGGTCCGGCCGAACGCAATAGCGTCGGCCTCGCCCGCATCGAGCGCGGCCTGGGCGCTTTCCGCATCATAGTCCGAGTTGAGCGCCAGCACGCCACGATAGACCTTGCGCATCACCGGGTGGATCGGCGGCTGGTCGGGCAGGCCCCGGCTGCCGCCCGGACGCGGCTCGCGCATCTCGAGGAACGCCACGCCGATCTCGTCGAGCGCAGCGGCCGCGGCTTCGAAGAGCGGCGCCGGGTTGCTGTCATTAACGCCCTGCACCTCGCCATTGGGCGAGAGACGCACGCCGGTGCGATCGGCGCCGATCGTGTCGACGACGCGCTGGCTCACTTCGCGAAGCAGGCGGATGCGGTTCTCGATCGAGCCGCCATATTCGTCCTCGCGAAAGTTCGAATTGTCGCGGAGGAACTGGTCGATCAGATAGCCATTGGCGGCGTGGATCTGCACCCCGTCGAAGCCGGCGCGGATCGCGTTTTCCGCCGCGCGGGCATAGTCGTCGAGGATGCCGGGGATCTCGTCGATGCGGAGTGGGCGGGCCTGGGTGTAGGGCCGCTTTATCTCGCCAGCATCCTCCCCCGCATAGGTGCGGACGCTGCCGGGCGCAGTGGTCGCCGAGGCGGAGACCGGCGGCTCGCCGCCCAGGAAGTCCGAATGCACCAGCCGGCCCATGTGCCAGAGCTGCGAGACGATCTTGCCGCCCGCTTCGTGGACCGCCGCGGTGACCGGCTTCCATGCCTCGACCTGCTCGTCGCTCCAGATCCCGGGGGCATAGGCCCAGCCAAGCCCCTGCTGACTGATGCCGGTCGCCTCGGTGATGATCAGCCCGGCGCTGGCGCGCTGGCGGTAATAGTCGACCATCACCGGCGTCGGCACATGGCCGCGGGTCGAGCGGCCGCGGGTGAGCGGCGACATCCACACGCGATTGGCGGCGTGGATCGCGCCGAGCTGAATCGGATCGAACAGGCTGGGCATCGAAATTCCTTTTGCAGCTTGTGACTTCGCACAGATAGGGCGCTACAGGGCGCCATGCAGCGCAACGCACCGACAACAAAAACTACCCCGACACGAAGCCATGTTGCGACCGCGCTCGTCGCAGCGTTGATCGCGAATGCCGCGCTCGCCACGGGACCGTTGTTCGTGCGGATGGCGGATGTAGGGCCGGTCTCTGCGGCATTCTGGCGGCTGATCATCGCGACGCCCATCCTGTTCGCGGCGGCGACGGCGATGGGCGAAAAGCCGCTCGCGCTGGCACGCGGGCGCTGGTGGATCCTCGGCATCGCCGGGGTGGTGTTCGCGCTCGATCTGGCGAGCTGGCACGTCGGCATCGTCCGCACGACGCTCGCCAACTCGACGCTGTTCGGCAATTCGGCCTCGCTGATCTTTCCGATCTACGGCTTCGTCGTCGCGCGCGCCTGGCCGAGCAAGATGCAGGGCGCGGCATTGCTGCTCGCGGCGCTGGGCGGCGCGCTGCTGCTCGGGCGCTCGGCCGAACTCTCCTCGCGGCATTTGGCGGGCGACCTGTTCTGCCTCGCCGCCGGCGTGTTCTATGCGGTCTATTTCGCGCTGATGGCGCGGGTGCGGGTGTCGCTCGGGCCGGTACCGGCGCTGGCCCTGTCCTCGCTCGCCACCATTCCGCCGCTGCTGGTGATCGCGCTGGCGATGGGCGAGCAGATCGTGCCGCACCTGTGGTGGCCGCTGCTCGCGCTCGCCATCGTCAGCCAGCTGATCGGGCAGGGCTGCATGATCTATGCGCTGGGCCACCTCTCGCCGCTGGTGATCGGCATCGCGCTGCTGGTGCAGCCGGCGGTGGGCGCGGCGCTTGGCTGGATCATCTTCGACGAGAAGCTCGGCGGCGCCGACCTGGTTGGCGCGGCGCTGGTCGCGGCGGCGCTGGTGCTGGTGCGACAGGGCGCGGTACGGCCCAAGGGGTAGGCGGTTGCCGGGGCGCGGCTTCGCGCCTAGATCAGCATCTATGGATCTCGCCGACGCCACCCTCGACGAACTGCGCGCGGCGCTCGCGCCGTCGCTTGCCGCCAACGCCGCCTTCGACGGCTGGAACGCGCGGGCGCTCGACGCCACTGCCGACGGCATGGGCGTCGACCGCGACGTGGCGCGACTCGCCTTTTCGGACGGCCCGCTGGCGATGATCGACGCCTGGTTCGCGCATATCGACCGCGCGATGCTGGACGAGCTTTCGCCCGAGACGCTGGCGGGGATGAAGATCCGCGCGCGCATCACCGCGCTGGTCGAAGCGCGGCTGGCGCTGCTCGCCCCCTATCGCGACGCCCTGCGCCGGGCGCTGGCGATCCTTGCCATGCCGCAGAACCTCGCGCGGGCCAGCAAGCTCGGCTGGCGCGCGGCCGACGCGATGTGGCGCGCGGCGGGCGACACCGCCACCGATTACAACCATTATACCAAGCGGATGACGCTCGGCAGCGTCTATGCCGCGACCATCGCCGTGTTCGTGCAGGACGAGAGCGAGGAATGGGCAGACACCCGCGCCTTTCTCGCGCGGCGAATCGAGGGGATCATGCGGTTCGAAAAGGCCAAGGCCGGGTTTGTGAGCCGCACCACCAACCGGCCGAGCCTCTCCCGCTTCATCGGCCGCCTGCGCTACCCGGCGATCTGATCGCTAGGCGACGGAGCATCCCCAATTCGTCACCCCGGCGAAAGCCGAGGTCCATTGAGGTCTCCGTAGCCGCTCTTCCTTCAGCGAAGTGGCAAATGGATCCCGGCTTCCGCCGGGATGACAACGTGTGGGACGCGGCGGATTAGGGCCGCGCCGGGCTCCCGCGCTCGGCGACCATACGCTCGCCGTCGATGGTGATCGGGCTGGCGAGGCCCGGCAGCCCGTCGCGCACGATCGCCATGCCGCGGGCGATGACCTGCGGATCGGCGAACACCTCGTCGACGCGGTTGATCGGCCCAGCGGGCACGCCCTGCGCCTCCAGCGCTTCGTAGAGATCGGCCTTCGCCCAATCGAGGATCGCGCGGGCGAGCTCCGGGATCAGCGCATCGCGATTCGTGACACGCGCCGGATTAGTGGCGAAGCGCGGATCGCCCGCCAGATCGAGACCGAGGATCGCGCACAGCTTGGCGAACTGCGTATCATTGCCCACCGCCACGATCAGCTCGCCGTCGCGACAGGCGAAGGCCTGGTAGGGCACCAGATTCGCATGGCCATTGCCCATGCGGTGCGGCACCTTGCCGCTCGCCATCCAGTTGAGCGCCTGGTTGGCCAGCACCGCCACCTGGGTATCGAGCAGCGCCATATCGATATGGGCACCCGCGCCCTCGACATCGCGGCGGCGGAGCGCGGCGAGGATCGCCACCGCCGAATAGACGCCGGTGAAGATGTCGGCATACGCGACGCCCGCCTTTTGCGGCGCGCCGTCGGGATCGCCGGTGAGGCTCATCGCCCCGCCCATGCCCTGGATGATGAAGTCATAGCCGGCGCGCGCCGCATAGGGCCCGGTCTGGCCGAAGCCGGTGATCGAGCAGACGATCAGCCGCGGATTGGCGGCCCGCAGGCTGGCCGCGTCGAGCCCGTACTTCACCAGCCCGCCGACCTTGTAGTTCTCGATCACCACATCCGCATCAGCGATCAGCGCCCTGGCCGCCGCCTGGCCCTCGGACGTGGCGATGTCGATGCCGATGCTCGTCTTGCCGCGGTTGCAGGCGTGGAAATAGGCGGCGTCGCGGTTCTCGCCCTCGGCATCGTGGAGGAAGGGCGGACCCCAGTGGCGGGTATCGTCCCCTGCCCCCGGCCGCTCGACCTTCACCACCTCGGCCCCCAGATCGGCGAGCAGCTGCCCGCACCAGGGTCCCGCAAGGATCCGGGCAAGCTCGACGACCTTGATGCCGGCGAGCGGCTTCACGGGCGGCGGATCGCGTAGACGACGTGATCGGCGAAGACCTGGCCGCCACCGCGATGGTTGCGCCCCGGGATCAGCTCCCCGCCGATCTTGGCCATCGCCCCGCGCGACCGGACATTATGCTCGCCGACCAGAAACACCACCGTGCCGACAGTGCGGTGGATATGGTCGAGCATCAGCCGCTTGACCTCGCGGTTATAGGTGCCGCCCCAATAGGCGCGGGCGAGGAAGGTCCAGCCGATCTCGATCTCGTCCTCCTCCGGCACGTGATGGTCGTAGCGGCTGGAGCCGATGATCGCGCCGGCCGCCTTGTCCTCGATCGCCAGCCCGCCCCCGCAGGCCAGCGCCTCGGCGAAGAACTGGCGGAATACCGGCTCCTGCCAGCGATCCGGCCGCGGATGGACTTCCCAGATCAGCGGATCGGAGGCTACCGCATAGAGCGCCTCCCAATCCTCTGCGACCAGCGGCCGGATGCGGACGAGATCGCCCTCCAGCACCGGCTGCCGATCGGGCGCCATCAGAACGCCGCGATGCCGGTGATCGCCCGGCCGAGGATCAGCCCGTGCACGTCGTGCGTGCCCTCATAGGTGTTCACCGTCTCAAGGTTGATCGCGTGGCGGATCACGTGGAATTCGGCCGAGATGCCGTTGCCGCCATGCATATCGCGCGCGACGCGGGCGATATCGAGCGCCTTGCCGCAATTGTTGCGCTTGATGATGCTGATCGCCTCGGGGCTCAGCGTGCCCGCGTCGAACATTCGCCCGCAGCGTAGCGCCGCCTGCAGCCCGAGCGCGATCTCGGTCTCCATATTGGCGAGCTTGAGCTGGACCAGCTGGGTCGCGGCGAGCGGCCGGCCGAACTGGTGGCGATCCAGCGTATATTGCCGCGCGGCATGGAAGCACGCCTCGGCCGCGCCCATCGTGCCCCAGGCGATGCCGTAGCGCGCGCGGTTGAGGCAGCCGAACGGGCCCTTCAGCCCCTGGACGTTGGGAAGCAGCGCGTCTTCGCCCACTTCCACCCCGTCCATCACGATCTCGCCCGTGACCGAGGCGCGCAAGCTCAGCTTGCCCTCGATCTTGGGGCTGGTGAGGCCCTTTATGCCCCGTTCGAGCACGAAGCCGCGGATCGCGCCGTCATGCGCATCGCTCTTCGCCCAGACGACGAACACATCGGCGATCGGCGAATTGGTGATCCACATCTTGGCGCCGGTGATCCGGTAGCCACCGTTGATCTTCTCGGCGCGGGTGCGCATGCCGGCGGGATCGGAGCCGGCATCCGGTTCGGTCAGGCCGAAACAGCCGACCCACTCGCCGCTCGCGAGCTTTGGCAGATACTTCCGCCTTTGCTCCTCGCTGCCGTACGCATGGATCGGGTGCATGACGAGCGAGCTCTGCACGCTCATCGCCGAGCGATAGCCCGAATCGACCCGCTCCACTTCGCGCGCGACCAGGCCATAGGCGACATAGCCGAGGCCGGCGCCGCCATAGGTTTCGGGGATGGTAGGCCCGAGCAGGCCCAGCGTGCCCATCTCGGCCATGATCTCGCGGTCGAAGCGTTCCTCCAGATAGGCGGAGGTGACGCGCGGGAGAAGCTCGCCCTGCGCATAATCGCGTGCGGCGTCGCGCACCATCCGTTCCTCGTCGGTAAGCTCGCCGTCGAGCCCGAACGGATCCTGCCAGTCGAACCGGCCCATGTCTGCCATTTCAGTCGTTCCTCGGTGTCTCCGGTGCCGGGGCGGGGGCGGCTGCCTGCGCCACGACCGGGGGTTTGGGCGGCGTTGCAGCTGCCGCCTTCTCTATTTCGTCCAGAGCCTTGCGGGCGTTGACATAGCGCGAAGCGGCGCTGGTCCAGCCTTCCGCCACGGTTGCGCCGGGCATATGTGCCACTTCAGCGATCGCGGTCTCGACATTGCCGGCAGCCAGCGCGCTGCGGGCTCGGCGGAGGCGCTCGGCCGGGCGCGGGCTCGGCATGCCGGCCTGGTGGAGCACGAACAGGTCGCCCACGAAACTGCGGATCCGCACCCAGATACTGTCGTCCGGCCCGGTACCGAGCCGAGGCGCGATCGTATCGAGCGCGATGCGGAGATCCTCGATCGTCAGGGGATCGCCGGCGGCCGTCACGATCGCCGCCACCGCCTGCGGGTGCCGTTCGCCGAAGCGGGCGCGGAGCTGCTGCTCCAGGCTGCCCAGCGGCTGGCCGCGTTCGACCGCGCGACGCACCGCGGCGGCGACCATCAGCCGTTCGGCCTGGGTGGAATATTGCGCAGCATTGCGCGCGCTCTCGTCGGCCTGGCGCAGCTCCAGCTCCAGCGCATCGAGCCGGGCGGCAAGCTGGCTTTCGCGCGCGTCGAGCGTCGCTACGTCGGTCGCCGGGGCCAGCACCGGCGGCGGCACCTTCAGCGGCTGGACGGCCGGCGATGCGGAGGCTGCCGGCTTGGTTGCGTCGTCCGCCGTGCTCTTGAGATGCGGGCCCGCCAGCTCGATCGCGCCCGCGGTGAGCGCGACGCCGGCAAGGAAACCCAGCCCAACGGGGATCATTCGGTTGCGGCGCGGACTCAGGGTCCGGACCGGCTCGGGCGCCAGGGGCTCGTCGCTCATGGTCGCCCTTTTCGCCGCGCGGGCCGCGCGGGTCAATCGGCGAGCGCGATGGCGAGGTCGATCAGCGCCTCGGTCTCGGGCCGCGGGGCGATCGCGGTCGCCCGCCAGCCGCGTCCCGCCCCGGCGGCGGCGGCCTCGCTGACTGCCGCCAGGACGACAGCGCCGCGATCGGACACGATCTCCGCCAGCCGCGCGCCGGCGCGGGCCGACTGGACCAGCGCGACACAGCCATCGAGCGCCGCCACCTGCTCGGCGATGACCGGCAGCAGCTCGCTGGCATAGACCGGGAGCACCGCAGCGACGATGCCGCCCGCCTCCAGCGTCCGCTCGCGGCCCGCCAGGTGCAGGGCACGCCGTATGCCTTCCGCCTCGGCCTGCGCGACCAGCGCCGCCGCACCGGCATCGCCTACAGCAACGACGTCCAGATGGGCGCGCCGGGCGGCCGATGCGGTGGCCTCGCCCACGGTCCAAACGGGCAGACCGCGCAGCAGCCCCAGCCCCTCGCCCGCCAGCCGCACTGCATTGGCGCTGGTCAGGATCAGCGCGTCATAGGCGGCGAGATCGGGCACGTCCCATGCCAGCGGCCGCGTCTCGAACAGCGGCAGGCGGATCGCGGTGCGCCCGCGTCCTTCCACGGCGGCGGCGGTGATGCGGTTGCCGGGCTCGGGCCGCAGCACCGCAATGGCGCGGCTCATCCAGCGAACAGCGCGCGCACCGCTTCGGGCGCGCGGTCGAGCAGGTCGCGGGCGAGCGTTGCGGGGAGCATCGCGTCCTCGGGGGCACCTTCGATCATGCCATGGACATGCGCGCTGCCGTCGGCGGCGTAGAGCTCGGCCTCGATGGTGAGGATCGCGCCTTCGATCGTCGCCAGCGCAGCCACCGGCGAATGGCAATCGGCCATCAGCGCGGCGAGCAGCGCGCGCTCCGCCAGCACGCAGGCGCGGGTCTTCGGGTGGTCGATCGCGGCGAGCAGCCCGAGCATGCGCGAATCGTCGGCGCGCGCCTCGATCCCCACGGCCCCCTGTGCCGGGGCGGGCAGCATCACGTTGGTGGGCAAGATATGGCCGACATCGAAACGCCCGAGCCGCTCCAGCCCGGCCGAGGCGAGCAGCGTCGCGTCCGCCTCGCCCGCCGCCAGCTTGGCGAGCCGGGTGTCGACATTGCCGCGGAACAGCACGGTGGTCACATCCGGCCGGTGGCGCTTCACCTGCGCGGCGCGGCGCGGCGAGGCGGTGCCGATCACCGCGCCGGGCTTGAGCGCAGCGAGCGATTTGGCGCCGACCAAACTATCGCGGACATCGGCGCGGGGCAGCATCGCGGCAATCGCGATCGCTTCGGGGCGGACCGTCTCCACGTCCTTCATCGAATGCACCGCGCAGTCGATCTCGCCTTCCAGCAGCGCGCGATCGAGCTCCTTGGTCCACAGCGCCTTGCCGCCGATCTCGGCGAGCGGACGGTCCTGTACCTTGTCGCCGGTGGTGCGGACGATGACGATCTCGCCCTCGATGCCGTGCGCGGCCTTGAGCGCATCGCGCACCATATGGGCCTGGGTAAGAGCGAGCGGGGAACCGCGGGTACCGATGCGAAGTGCAGTCATGGGGCAGGTGCTAGGGTCGCGCGAAAGCGAGAGCAATGGGGGTCTTCGCGGATCCAAACGCCCTCGGCCTCTGGACCCTGCCGCCAAGCGGCTTAGATGGGATGCATGGCACTCATCCTCGGACTTGAATCGAGCTGCGACGAAACCGCGGCGGCCCTGGTGGAAAGCGACGGCACGATCCGTGCGCACAAGCTCGCGCGCCAGGAAGAGGCGCACCGGCCCTATGGCGGCGTGGTACCCGAGATCGCCGCGCGCGCGCATGTCGAGATGCTGGGGCCGCTGGTCGAGGCGGCGCTGGAGGAAGCGGGCGTGACACTGGCCGATGTCGACGCGATCGCCGCCACCGCGGGCCCGGGGCTGATCGGCGGGGTGATGGTGGGGCTCGTCACCGGCAAGGCGCTGGCGCTCGCCGCGGGCAAGCCGCTGGTGGCGGTGAATCATCTCGAGGGCCATGCCCTTTCGCCGCGGCTCGGCGACCGGAGCCTGGAATTTCCCTATCTGCTGTTGCTCGTCTCGGGCGGGCATTGCCAACTGCTGCTGGTCGAGGGCGTCAACAACTATCGCCGGCTCGCCACCACGATCGACGATGCCGCGGGCGAGGCGTTCGACAAGACCGCCAAGCTACTCGGCCTCGGCTTCCCCGGCGGCCCGGCGGTGGAGAAGGCCGCCGAGCGCGGCAATCCGAAGGCGGTGCCGCTGCCGCGCCCGCTGGTCGGCTCGGGCGAGCCGCATTTTTCCTTTGCGGGCCTCAAGAGCGCGGTCGCGCGCGCGGTGAACGACTATAGCGCCGAGGATCTCGCCGCCTCGTTCCAGCAGGCGGTGGTCGATTGCCTGGTGGACCGCACCCGCCTGGCGCTGGCCGTTACGCAGCCCACTGCGCTGGTCGTCGCGGGCGGGGTCGCGGCCAACACGGCGGTGCGGACCGCGCTGGAGGCGCTGGCCAGCGAACACGCCCTCCCCTTCGTCGCGCCGCCCTTGTGGCTGTGCACCGACAATGCCGCGATGATCGCCTGGGCCGGCGCCGAGCGCTTCGCCCAGGGCCTCACCGATCCGCTCGACGTGCCGGCGCGGCCGCGCTGGCCGCTCGACCCGGACGCGGAAAAGGTGCGCGGTGCAGGAGTGAAGGCATGAAGATCGGCGTGATCGGTGGCGGCGCCTGGGGCACCGCGCTTGCGCAGGTAGCGGCCCGCGGCGAAGCGCCGGTGCTGCTCTGGGCGCGCGAGCCGGAGGTGGTGGAGAGCATCAATACCTCCCACGAGAATCGACAGTTTCTGGCAGGCGTGCCTCTGTCGCCGAGCATTCGCGCAACCGGCAGCCTGGGCGATCTTGCCGACTGCGAAGCGCTGCTGGTGGTGGCGCCGGCGCAGCATGTCCGTTCGGTGCTGGCCGAGATGACGGTCGGTGCGACCCCGCTGGTGTTGTGCGCCAAGGGCATCGAGGCGGGCACCCGGCTGCTGGTGGGCGAAGTGGCGCGGAGCGTCGCCCCGGAGGCACCGATTGCGGTGCTGTCCGGCCCCACCTTCGCGCACGAAGTCGCGGCGGGAAAGCCGACGGCGGTGACGCTGGCCTGCGAAGATGCGGACCTGCGCACGCGGTTGAGCGACCGGCTCGGCGCGCCCGCTTTTCGACCCTACGCCTCGGCCGATGTGATCGGCGCGGAGATCGGCGGGGCGGTGAAGAACGTGCTCGCGATCGCCTGCGGGGTGGTGGAGGGCGCCGGGCTCGGGCTCAACGCACGCGCGGCGCTGATCGCGCGGGGCTTTGCCGAGATGACGCGTTTCGGCCTAGCGCGGGGGGCGCAGGCGGAGACGCTGACAGGGCTTTCAGGGCTCGGCGACCTGGTGTTGACCTGCTCTTCGACCAACTCGCGCAACTTCTCGCTGGGCGTCGGGCTCGGCCAGGGGCGCAGCGCCGCCGAGCTGCTGTCGGATCGCAAGACCGTGGCCGAGGGCGCCTTCACCGCACCGGTGCTACGCGAGGCCGCGGCGGAAGCGGCCGTCGAGATGCCGGTGACGCTGGCGGTCAACGCGCTGCTCGAAGGCGCGCCGGTGGTCGAGGTGATCGACGCGCTGCTAAGCCGCCCGCTTCGGGCGGAGGCGGTTTGAGCAAGCCTTAGCCCCTCCTCCTTGGAGGAGGGGTTGGGGGTGGAGGGATTCCAGAACGTCTGTTGGTCTCGGTGAGACACTGCCCCACCCCACACCCCTCCCCTGAAGGGGAGGGGCTTAAAGATCAAAGCAGCCCCAGCCCGGCCAGCTCGCCCATCAGCGACGGCGGCAGTTCGTCCGCCCCGCCCTCCAGATCGCCCAGATCCGGCGGCGCATCGGCCGCTTCGAGATAGCGCCACCCCTGGTGCGCCCGCTTGGGCCGCGCCTGGACCAGCACCAGCTTGGGCTCCAGCAGGATCGCGGTCCGCCCGCCCTCGGCCTCGCCGAAGCCGAGAATCGGCGAGCGGCCGATCAGCTGGTGCTTGAGGATCCAGAACAGCGAACCGCCGTCGATCTCTTCGTGCCGCTTCGGCAGATAGCGCGTGGTCAGCGCGACGCCGCCCGCGGCAGCGCGCGCCTCGAGCCGGGACCGCAGGAAATCGACGCTGTCGCAGGCAAAGGCGACCTTGGTGAGATGGAGTGGCACGCCGCCGATTTGGGCGGTCCCTGCCCCGCGATCAAGTCAGCCGCCGAGGCCCACCAATGTCGCAAGACCGAGGAAGGAGAAGAATCCCATCACGTCGGTCATCATCGTGACGAACACCGCCGAAGACACGGCGGGGTCGACGCGCAGCCGGTCCAGCGTCACCGGGATCAGCACCCCCGAGAGCCCCGCGATCACGTTGTTGATCATCATCGCCGCCGCGATCACGACCGCCAGCCACGGAATGTCGTAGACCAGCATCGTCCCCGCCCCGATTGCCAGCCCGAGCGACGCGCCATTGGCGGCGGCGATGCGCAACTCGCGCCAGATCATGCGCAAGGTGTTCGATTCGGTCAGCTGGTTGGTCGCGATCGCGCGGACCACCACCGCCAGCGTCTGGGTGCCGGCATTGCCGCCCATGCCCGAGACGATCGGCATCAGCACCGCCAGCAGCGCGAACTTGGCGATCTCGCCCTGGAACAGCCCGACCACCGAGGCGGCAAGCATCGCCGTGCCGAGATTGACGAACAGCCAGGTCAGGCGCGTTCGCACGGTGAGCAGCACCGGCTCGTTGATGTCGCCCTCGCCTGCGCCCGACAGGCGAAGGATGTCCTCCCCGGCTTCCTGCGAGATGATGTGGACGATGTCGTCCACCGTGATCATGCCGACCAGCCGCCCGCTGAGATCGACGACGGCGGCCGAGATCAGCGCGTATTTCTGGAAGCGCAGCGCCACTTCCTCCTGGTCCATGTCGACCGGGATCAGGGTCTGCTCGCGCTTCATCACGTCGCTGATCGTGATGCCGCGCGGGGTGCGCAGGATCCAGGAGAGCTCGCAGGTGCCGATCGGCTTGTGCGAGGGATCGACGACGAAGATTTCCCAGAAATCGGTGGTCAGCTCGTCATTGCCGCGCAGATAATCGAGCACGTCGCCGACGGTCCAATGCTCGGGCACCGCGATCAGCTCGCGCTGCATCAGGCGGCCGGCGGATTCCTCCGGGTAGGACAGCGCCTCTTCGATCGCGGCGCGATCGTCGGGGTCGAGGGCGCGGAGCACCTCGCGCTGGTCCTCGACGTCCATGTCCTCGATGATCGCGACCGCGTCGTCGGTATCGAGCTCGGCGGCAATATCGGCGACCTGGTGCGGCTCGAGCGCGTCGACCAGCGCCTCGCGCACCCAGTCGTTCATCTCGGCGAGCACGTCGCCGTCGATCAGGTCGGAAATCGCGGTGACCACGTCGGCACGCCGCTCGGACGGCACCAGCTCGATCAGGTCGGCGATGTCGGCGGGGTGGAGCGGCGCGACCAGCACATGCGCGGCCTCGTCATTGCCCTCGTCCACCGCATTGAGCACCGCGCTGACGAATTCGGGCTTGAGCCGATCGTCCTCGTCGAGCTGGCTCTCGGGCGCGGCGGCCTCTTCGTGCAGTTCGGTCTCGCTCACCGTCCGACCTCCCGTGCTGCGGCCCCTTGTCCGGGGCGCTGCCATCCCCGGCGGGGATTTGCAAGTCGGCAGCGCACCGCTTAGGGCTTCGTTCCAGTTTTAGAGAAGAGGTGCCCCATGGCCGAACCCACTACCCTCGTACTCACGCTCGACACCGGCGACGTCCGCATCCGCTTGCGCCCCGATCTCGCGCCGAACCATGTCGCGCGCATCGCCGGCCTGGCCGACGAAGGCTTCTACGACGGCGTGATCTTCCACCGCGTGATCAACGGCTTCATGGCACAGGGCGGCGATCCCTCGGGCACCGGCATGGGCGGTTCGGACAAGCCGGACCTGGCGCAGGAATTCTCGAAGGAGCCGCATGTCCGCGGCGTCTGCTCGATGGCGCGCACCAACAACCCGAACAGCGCCAACTCGCAGTTCTTCATCTGCCTCGACGACGCGACCTTCCTCGACGGCCAGTACACCGTCTGGGGCGAAGTGATCGACGGCATGGACCACGTCGACGCACTGCCCAAGGGCGAGCCGCCCGCGAACCCGGGCAAGATCGTCAAGGCCCGCACCGAGGCATAATGCCTCTGAACCCCTCTCCCATCGGGAGAGGCGGAGGGAGGGGGTGGCCGCGTTGCCCCCTTCCCTTTCACCGGATGGTAAGCCCGCCGAGCCTAAGACTCGCGCCCACCCGGATGACGCTCATGTTGCAAACCATTCGCAATCGCAATAATCCCTAAAAGGGTGGATTTCGCGCGCGCGCTGTGCTTAGGCGGGCGCGATCCTTATCCCCGTTCCCTTGAAAAGGCGGACTGCTCCCATGAACATCCACGAATATCAGGCCAAGGAACTGCTCGCAAAGTTTGGCGTGCCCGTGCCGGCCGGCTTTGCCGCGATGAGCGTCGAGGAGGCCGTCGAAGCCTCGAAGAAGCTGCCTGGGCCGCTCTATGTCGTGAAGGCGCAGATCCATGCCGGCGGCCGCGGCAAGGGCAAGTTCAAGGAACTGCCGGCCGAAGCCAAGGGCGGCGTCCGCCTCGCCAAGACCGAGGACGAAGTCCGTCACGCCGCGACCGAGATGCTCGGCAACACGCTGGTGACGATCCAGACCGGCGCTGCCGGCAAGCAGGTCAACCGCCTGTACGTCACCGACGGCGTGGACATCGCCAAGGAATTCTACCTCGCGCTGCTGGTCGATCGCGCCACCGGCCGAGTCGCGTTCGTTGTCTCGACCGAAGGCGGCATGGACATCGAAACCGTCGCGCATGACACGCCGGAGAAGATCCACACCTTCGACGTCGATCCCGCGACCGGCTTCATGCCGCACCACGGCCGCGCCGTCGCCAAGGCGCTCGGCCTCGAGGGCGATCTCGCCAAGCAGGCGCAGAGCCTCGCCGGCAAGGTGTACAACGCCTTCCTCGGCACCGACGCCTCGCAGATCGAGATCAACCCGCTCGCCGTCACCGAAGACAACAAGCTGATGGTGCTCGACGCCAAGGTCGGCTTCGATTCAAACTCGATGTTCCGTCACAAGGACCTGATGGAACTGCGCGACGAGACCGAAGAGGATCCGATGGAGCTCGAGGCGTCGAAGTACGACCTCGCCTACATCAAGCTCGACGGCGACATCGGCTGCATGGTCAACGGCGCCGGCCTGGCGATGGCCACGATGGACATCATCAAGCTGAACGGCATGTTCCCGGCCAACTTCCTCGACGTCGGCGGCGGCGCGAATAAGGAGAAGGTCACCGCGGCGTTCAAGATCATCCTGAGCGATCCGGCCGTGAAGGGCATCCTGGTCAACATCTTCGGCGGCATCATGCGCTGCGACATCATCGCAGAGGGCATCGTTGCGGCTGCCAAGGAAGTGAACCTGGCAGTGCCGCTGGTCGTCCGCCTGGAAGGCACCAACGTGCAGCAGGGCAAGGACATCCTGGCCAATTCGGGCCTCGCGATCGTTCCCGCCAACGACCTGGGCGACGCCGCCCAGAAGATCGTGGCGGAGGTGAAGAAGGTCGCGTGAGCGACACGGCCGCCCCGACTGGCAAGTCGGTCGAGGGCGGCTGCCGCTGCGGCCGCGTGCGGTTGCGGGTGACGGGCGATGCGCTCGTCACCATGGCCTGCCACTGCACCGGCTGCCAGCGCATGACCGCCAGCGCCTATTCGCTGAGCGGGCTCTACCCCGCGGAGAGCTTCGCCGTGATCGCGGGCGAACCGGTGATCGGCGGCCTCCACGGCGCCACCCGGCATTTCCACTGCGAGCATTGCAAAAGCTGGCTGTTCACCCGGCCCGAGGGTCTCGACACCTTCGTGAACATCCGCACGACGATGCTCGATGCGCCCATGTCTGCCCCGCCCTTCTTCGAGACCTGGACCGAGGAAGCGCTGCCCTGGGCCGCGACGGGCGCTTCGTACAGCTATCCAAAATTTCCGCCCCCGGAATCCTTCGGCACGCTGATGCAGGCGTACGCCGAATCGCTTGCGAGCGGTTGACGTTCGCGTAAACGTAACCCAATTGTCCGGGGATAACCCTGGCAGACAGGAAGGATGCGAATGAAGGTCCTGGTACCGGTCAAGCGCGTGCTTGATTACAACGTGAAGCCCCGTGTGAAGGCGGACGGGACGGGCGTCGATCTGGCGAACGTCAAGATGAGCATGAACCCCTTCGACGAGATCGCGATCGAGGAAGCGGTGCGGCTGAAGGAAAAGGGCGCGGCGACCGAGATCGTCGTCGTCACCATCGGCGTCGCCAAGGCGGAGACCGATGTGCTGCTCACCGCGCGCGCCATGGGCGCCGATCGCGGCATCCTGATCCAGACCGATGAGGAAATCGAGCCGCTGGCCGTCGCCAAGCTGCTCGCCAAGGTCGCCGAAGAGGAACAGCCTGGGCTGATCATCCTGGGCAAGCAGGCGATCGACGACGATTCGAACCAGACCGGCCAGATGCTCGCGGCGCTGCTCGGCTGGGCGCAGGGCACCTTCGCCTCGAAGGTCGAGATTGACGGCGAGCGCGTGAAGGTCACCCGCGAAATCGACGGCGGCCTCGAGACCGTGGACCTGAAGATGCCGGCGATCGTCACCACCGATCTCCGCCTCAACGAGCCGCGCTACGCGACGCTGCCGAACATCATGAAGGCAAAGACCAAGCCGGTCGCGAAGAAGACCGTCGCCGACTACGGCGTCGACGTCACCCCGCGCCTCAAGACGCTCAAGGTGGTCGAGCCGGCCAAGCGTCAGGCGGGCATCAAGGTGGGTTCGGTCGACGAGCTGGTCGAGAAGCTCAAGGGCATGGGAGTCGCGTGATGAAGACGCTGGTTTGGGTCGAACACGACAATCAGAGCGTCAAGGACGCGACGCTCTCCACCGTCACTGCGGCGGCAAAGCTGGGTGAAGTCCACCTGCTCGTCGCCGGCAAGGGCGTCTCGGCCGTGGCCGAGGCGGCTGCGCAGATCGCCGGCGTGGGCAAGGTCCATGTCGCCGACGATGCGGCGTACGAGCATTTCCTCGCCGAGAATGTCGCGCCGTTGGTCGTCCAGCTGATGGACAGCCATGACGCGGTGCTGTTCCCGGCAACCACCACGGGCAAGAACGTGGCGCCGCGCGTCGCCGCCGCGCTGGACGTGATGCAGCTGTCGGACATCCTCTCGGTCGAGGGTCCGGACACCTTCACTCGGCCGATCTATGCCGGCAACGCGATCGCCACGGTGCAGACCAGCGACAAGAAGCTGGTGATCACCGTGCGCGGCACCGCCTTCGACAAGGCGGCGGCGACCGGCGGCAGCGGCACGGTGGAAGCCGTTGCGGCAGCCGGCGACAAGGGTCTCTCGACCTTTACCGGTTCGGAGATCGCGACGTCGGAGCGTCCGGAGCTGACCAGCGCCAAGATCATTGTCTCGGGCGGGCGCGCGCTGGGCTCGCAGGAGCAGTTCCACGCGCTGATCGATCCGCTGGCCGACAAGCTGGGTGCCGCGGTCGGCGCCAGCCGCGCGGCGGTGGACGCAGGCTATGCGCCCAACGACTATCAGGTCGGCCAGACCGGCAAGATCGTGGCACCCATGGTCTATGTCGCGGTCGGCATTTCGGGTGCGATCCAGCACCTCGCCGGCATGAAGGATTCGAAGACGATCGTCGCGATCAACAAGGACGAGGACGCCCCCATCTTCCAGGTGGCGGACATTGGCCTGGTCGGCGATCTGTTCACGCTGGTGCCGGAGCTGACCGAAAAGCTCTGATCCAGGCGTGACGCTCGATTTCGAACGCGATGGGGCGGCGCACCTTGCTGGTGCGGCCGCCCCTTTTCTTGGCCGACTAAGAGCGCTGGCAGAGGCGCTGCCGGCCGACAGGGCCGGGCTGCGACTGCACGGCGTCGATGGTCTCGCCGAACTGCTTGCATCCGATGCGTTGGGCGCGGCAGCCGCTGAACATCTAGGCACCGCTGCGCGGCCCGTGCGCGCGATCTGGTTCGACAAGAGCGCGGCGAACAATTGGGCGCTGGGCTGGCATCAGGATCGCACCATCGCCGTCCGCGCACGCGCGGATATTCCCGGCTATGGACCGTGGTCGACCAAGCGGGGCCTGCTCCATGTCGAGCCGCCCTTCGCTGTTCTCGACGCCATGGTGACGGTGCGGATTCATCTAGATCCGGTGCCGGAGGATAATGCGCCGCTCCTTGTCGCCCCCGGTTCACATCGGCTCGGGCGCGTGCCGGAAGCGGAGATCGCGAAGGCAGTCGCGACATGCGGCACCGCGACGTGCCTCGCCGACGCTGGCGATATCTGGGCCTATCACACGCCCATCCTCCATGCCTCGGCCGCGAGCAGTGCAGCCCGCCATCGCCGCGTACTGCAAGTGGACTACACGACCACCGACCTGCCCGCGCCGCTGGAATGGCTCGGCCTGTAAACAGGTAGGCCCGCCGGCAAGGAGGGTCGCCGGCGGGCCGGGGCCTCGCCCAAAGGGGGGAGCGCGCGAGACCCCTCGACAGCCTCAGGGCATGAGGACGCTGTCGATCACGTGGATCACGCCGTTCGACTGGTTGACGTCGGCGATGGTGATCTTGGCCTTGCCGCCCTTGGCATCCTGGATCCACCAGCCGCCGCTCGGGCCCTTCATGATCGTGATCGGCTCACCCTCGACGGTGGTGAGCGTCGCCTTGCCGCCATGCGCCTTGGCATTGGCCGCGATCTGCGCCGCGCTCATCTTGCCGGCGACGACGTGATAGGTGAGGATCTTGGTAAGCGTCGCCTTGTTCTCGGGCTTCACCAGCGTGTCGACGGTGCCGGCGGGGAGCTTGGAGAAGGCGGCGTTGGTCGGCGCGAAGACGGTGAACGGACCCGGACCCGACAGCGTGTCGACCAGCCCGGCGGCCTTCACGGCGGCGACCAGCGTGGTGTGGTCCTTCGAGTTCACCGCATTTTCGACGATGTTCTTGGTCGGGTACATCGCGGCACCGCCGACCATCGGGAACTTCTGGACGGCGGCAACGGCGCCGGTGGCGAGCAGCGCGGCACCGACGATTCCGGTGACCGAGGCGAGACGGGTCTTGCGCATCTTCTAGCTTCCTCTTGCTACGCACCCCTCTTGGCGGAGATGCGACGGAGCTACGGAGCGGCCTGCGCCCCGGATGCAGCGATGCTTAAAGAATCGTGATTTTTCCTGCGGCGACCGGAGGGCCGCTGGGGCCTGCATGCGGTGCGGTGGCGGCGTCTTCCATCGTCACCGCCAGCGTGGCGCCCTCAGCCAGTAGCGCGCGGTGGGCCGGCGTCACCACCATGTCGCGCTTGCCCTGCGCAGCGACCAGGCCGAGCGACACCGGCTTGCCACCCGCCGGGATCACCCACAGCTCGGGCGCGCGGTGGCTGGCGGACATCGCCTCGGTGCGGACATGCAGCATGCCCGCATCGGCATCGTAGCGCGCGGCGAAGGCGGCGCCCTTCTCGCCGGTGATCTGCGCGACGACGACCGGCGGTGGCGGCAGCACCACCGGCTGCGGCACCGGACGCAGCAGCAGGATGGCGAGCAGCACCGCCGCGGCCGCGCTGGTCGCGATCGCGGTCGCCCGCCAGCGCCGCAGTGCGACGACGGTGCCGTGATCCTCGCCCGGCAGCCGCGCTGAGATCCGCTGCCACAATCCGGCCGAGACCGGCGCATCGACACCGCCCAGCGCCAGCGGCGCGAAATCGAGCACCCAGCGTTCCACCGCGGCGGCGAAGGCGGGGTCCGCCAGCTGCCGGCGGCGGGCCGCGGCGAGGTCGTCGCCCTCCAGCAGCCCCAGCGCCAGCTCGGCAGCGAGGGCGATATCCTCGTCTTCGGGGCGCAGCGGCTCAGCCATCGCCGAGGCACCCCCGCAATTGCAGCAGCCCGCGCCGGATCCAGCTCTTCATCGTGCCGAGCGGCACCGCGGCGGCGGCAGCAAGTTCGGGATAGGTGCGGCCGTGGAAGAAGGCGGCGCGGATCGCCCCGCGCGGCTTTTCCTCCAGCGCGTCCAGGCAATCGAAGATGCGCGCCTGCGTCTCGCCGGCTTCGAGCAGGGCTTCAGCGGAAGGACGACCATCGGGCAGCTCCAGCGCAGCCTCGACCGGGGCAGTCTCGCCCAGCCCGCGCGCGCGGCGCCAGTCGATCGCGGTGTTGCGGGCAATCGTGCACAGCCAGGTGATCGGGCTGGCGCGCGAGGCATCGAAGCGCCCTGCCTTGTCCCACACCTTCAGATACACTTCCTGCATCACATCCTCTGCGGCCTCGCGGTCCTGGCAGATACGCAGGCAAACGCCCATCAGCTTCGCCGCCGTCAGATCATAGACGGTTTTGAGCGCCTTGCGGTCACCGCCCGCGACTTCGCCGAGCGCGTGAACGAGCCGGGCGCGCGCGCCGTCGCCGGCCGAAGGGGTGGGAGAAGCCACGCGCGCAACCTAGCGAATCGCGCAGGCAGGGCAAGCCGGCGTGATTGACGCGCGTGCAGCCCTCCCCCACGCTGCGCTACACCTTGGGGGGACGATGCCGACGACGAACCCACGACTGGATCGCAGCCTGGGAACCGCCGGCGTGCTGTTCCTCACCCTGTCGATCACCACCCCGGCATCCTCGCTGTTCGTGATCGTGCCGGGCAGCCTGCAGATCGCTGGCACGGGCGCGCTACTGGCTCTGGCGATCGCCGGTGTGGTCTGCCTCGCCACCGCGCTGATCTATGCAGAACTCTCCTCGGCCTTCCCGGTCGCGGGCGGCGAATATGTGATGGTGGGGCAGACGCTGGGGCCGGCAGCCGGGTTCGTGATGCTGGGCGTCAACGCCTGCAACAACCTGCTCTTCCCGCCGGTGGCGGCGCTGGGAATCGCGTCGGTGGCCTCGACGGTGCTGCCCGACCTGCCCCCGGTGCCGGTGGCGATCGCAGTGCTGCTCGCCTCGACGCTGGTCGGCATCCTCAACATCCGATTCAACGCGCTGCTGACCGGTGCCTTTCTCGCCGCCGAAGTGGCAGCGGTGCTGGTGATCCTGGCGCTGGGCATGGCAGCACCGGTCCGCAACGTCCTGCCACTGCTGCTGCATCCGGTAGCCCCCGTCGGCGACGGGCTGGGGCCGGCGAGCGCCGCGAATATCGGGCTGGCGACCTCGGTCGCGATCTTCGCGCTCAACGGCTATGGCGCGGCGGTCTATTTCGGCGAGGAGATGCACGCAGCGCCCCAGCGCATCGCCCGCGCGATCCTGCTGGCGCTTGCCGGTGCGCTGCTCCTGGAAGCCGCGCCGATCGTCGCCGCGCTGGTCGCCGCACCCGATCTCGCGGCCTTCCTGTCCGCCGAGGATCCGTTCGGTACGTTCGTTCGGACGCGTGGCGGATCGGCGCTCAACCTGTGGGTCGCGATCGGAATCGTCGTCGCGATCGTCAATGCGGTGATTGCCTGCATCCTGGCGAATGGCCGGTTCTTCTACGCCACGGCGCGCGACGGGAGCTGGGGCCGGCCGCTGGACGTTTGGCTGGCCGCGATCCACTCCCGCTTCGGTTCGCCAGCGCGGGCGACGTTGGTGTCCGGCGGGATCGGCATCGCCGCCTGTTTCGTGCCGCTGCGGCTGCTCCTGCTGCTCAGCGGCACCGGACTGATCGCGATCTATGCGGGGCTGGCGCTGGCGACCATCGTCGGGCGAAAGCGCGGTCGCACCGACAATGCCCCTTATCGCATGCCGCTGCACCCGGTCCCCGCCATCGCCACGCTGCTGGTGCTGGCGGCGGTCGCCTGGCTCAACGCCCTCGATCCCGCCGAGGGCCTGCCCGCGCTGATCGCCACGGGTGCACAGATGCTGGGGTCCGCGCTCTATTACGGGCTGGTCCTGCGACGGCGGGGCTGGACGGCGCAGTTGCACCCCGCGCCTTGATTGCGCGCAAAGCATTCGTCGGCATACGTATTTCTATTTGACGCTGCACTGCAGCAAACCCATTTGGAGGGCGTGCACGCTCCCGTTCAACGCTCCGCCACCCGCTCGCCGGGTCTGGTCCACTTCGCGCTCGCCATGGGCGGGTTCGCGATCGGCACCACTGAATTCGCGACGATGAGCCTCGTGCCCTATTTCTCCAGGGGCCTCGGCATCGACGAGCCGACCGCGGGCCATGTGATCAGCGCCTATGCGCTGGGCGTGGTGGTCGGCGCGCCGCTGCTCGCCGTGGCGGCGGCAAAATGGTCGCGGCGGACGCTGCTGATCGCGCTGATGGCGAGCTTCGCCTTGTTCAATGCGCTGAGCGCGCTGGCGCCGACCTATCACTGGATGCTGCTGTTCCGCTTCCTCAGTGGCCTGCCGCACGGCGCCTATTTCGGGATCGCCGCGCTCGTCGCGGCATCGCTGGTGCCCTATGACCAGCGCTCGCAGGCGGTGGGGCGGGTGATGCTCGGCCTCGCCGTCTCGACCGTGCTCGGCGTGCCGGCGGCCAACTGGCTGGGCCAGGCGGTGGGCTGGCGCTGGGGCTTCGCCGTGGTCGCGGCGCTGGCGCTGGTCACCGTCGCGCTGGTCGTTTGGCTCGCGCCCAAGGACAAGCCGGAGCAGGGGGCGAGCCCGTTGCGCGAGCTCAGCGCGCTGGCGAACGGGCAGGTCTGGCTGACCCTCGGCGTCAGCGCGATTGGCTTTGGCGGCTTGTTCTGCGTCTACACCTATGTCGCCTCGACGCTGATGCACGTCACCGGCACCCCGCCCTGGGGCGTGCCGCTGGTGCTGGCGGTCTTCGGCATGGGGATGATTGCCGGCAACATCGTCGTGCCGCGCTTCGCCGATCGCGCGCTGATGCCGACCGGCGCAGCACTGCTGGTCGCCAGCGCCGTCGCGTTGTCGCTCTATCCGCTGGCGGCGCATTCGCTGCCGCTGGTGGCGCTGGACGTGTTCGCGATCGGCTTTGCCGGGGCGCTGGGGCCGGTGCTCCAGACCCGGCTGATGGACGTGGCGGGCGACGCGCAGGCGCTGGCCGCCGCGCTCAACCATTCGGCGTTCAACACCGCCAATGCGCTCGGCCCCTGGCTGGGCGGCCTCGCGATCGCGGCGGGTTACGGCTGGACGTCGACCGGCTGGGTCGGCGCGCTGCTCGCGCTGGGCGGGTTGGCGATCTTGGGCGTCGCCGTGCTGGCGGACCGCAGGACCGCGTAGCCCGCCACCGCCGACACGAGCGAGCCGAGCAGCACGCCGATCTTCACCTCGTCGACCAGCAGTTCGTTGCCGGGGAAGGCGAGACCGCCGATGAACAGGCTCATCGTGAAGCCGATGCCCGCGAGCAGCGACACGCCGTAGATCTGCCGCCAGCCGGCATTGCCGGGGCGCTTGGCGATGCCGGTCTTCACCGCCAGCCAGATGCTGCCGAAGATGCCGAGCTGCTTGCCGAGGAACAGCCCCGCCGCGATGCCCAGCGGCAGCGGTTCGAGCAGGATCGCGGGCGACAAGCCCTCGAACGAGACGCCGGCATTGGCGAAGCCGAACAGCGGCACGATCAGGAAGGCGGACCAGGGGTGCAGCGCATGCTCCAGCCTATGGAGCGGTGAGTCCACGGCGTCGGGCGCAGCGGGGGACTTGACCAGCGGAATGGTCATCGCCGCGGCGACGCCCGCGATGGTAGCATGCACGCCCGACTGGAACACCAGCACCCAAAGCACCACCGCCAGCGCCAGATAGATGGCAAGATGCCGCACGCCGAAGCGGTTGCAGGCGATCATCACGCCCAGCACCACCGCCGCCCCGGCGAGCGCGATCAGGTCGATATGCGCGGTATAGGCGACTGCAATGATCGCCACCGCGCCCATGTCGTCGACGATCGCCACCGTCGTCAGGAACAGCTTGAGCGCGGCGGGGGCGCGGCTGCCCAGGATCGCCAGCACACCGATCGCGAAGGCGATGTCGGTTGCAGCGGGGATCGCCCAGCCGCTGGTCACGCCCGGCGTGCGGCCGGCGATCAGGAGATAGACCAGCGCCGGCACCGCCATGCCGGCGGCGGCGGCGATCACCGGCAGGCGGCGGCGGTCCCAGCTCGCCAGCCGTCCGTCGACGAACTCGCGCTTGATCTCCAGCCCGACGAGCAGGAAGAACACCGCCATCAGCCCGTCGTTGATCCACAGATGCACCGTCATCGGGCCATAGAGCGGTGCGATCACCGGGCCGGTCGCCAGATGCAGCGTGTGGAAATAGGTCTCGGAAATGCCGGGCAGGTTCGCCGCCAGCATCGCCAGCGCGGCCGCGGCGATCAGGAAGATACCCCCCGCCGCCTCACCGTGCAGGAAGGCCCGCGTCGCGGATCGGATATGGCGGATTCGGCGTCGCATGGTCTTCTCCCTCTTGGCATGGCGAACGCGGTCCACGTTCTCCACCTCGTCATCCCGGCGGAAGCCGGGATCCATTGTCCTCTCCAGTTCGGCTCTCGCTTCAAACGGAGAAGCGAATGGATCCCGGCTTCCGCCGGGATGACGGTGGAAAGGTTCTCCCCCGCTCCTTACGCCGCCTTCGCCAGCGCGTCGGCGATCAGCTTGCGGCTGTTTTCGATGCCGTACAGCGCGATGAAGCTGCCCATGCGCGGCCCCTGTTCGGAGCCGAGCAGCGTCTCGTACAGCGCCTTGAACCAGTCGCGCAGGTTCTCGAAGCCGCCGGTCTTGCCGATCTCGTAGACCTGGTCCTGGATCGCCTCGGCGGTCGCGTCGGCGGGCAGGGCAGCGAGTTCGGCGTCGAGGCGCTGCAGGGCTTCGATCTCGACACCCACCGGCGCACGCTTGTGCAGCGTCGGGGCGACGAAATCGCGGGCATAGGCAAGCGCATAGCCGATCAGACGGTCGAGCGCCGGATAGGTTTCGGGATTCGCGTCCGGGACATAATTCGTAAGATAGCCCCAGACCTGCTCCTTGGTCGCTTCGCCCATCACGCCGACGAGGTTGAGCAGCAGACCGAAGGTGACCGGCAGCGTCTCGACCGGCGGCTCGCCATTGTGGATATGGTGCACCGGGTTGCCGAGCCGCTGCTCGATCGCCTGGCCGGCATAGTTGCCGCGGAACTGCCAATATTCGTCTATTGCGCGCGGGATCACGCCGAGATGCAGCTGCTTGGCCTTTTTCGGCTCGCGATAGGCGTAGAAGGCGATGCTCTCCTCGGGACCATAGGTCAGCCATTGCTCCAGGCTGAGGCCATTGCCCTTGGACTTGGAGATCTTCTCCCCCTTCTCGTCGAGGAACATCTCATAGTTGAAGCCCTCGGGCGGACGGCCGCCCAGCACGCGGGCGATTTTGCCCGACTGGGTGACCGAGTCGATCAGGTCCTTGCCCGCCATCTCGTAATCGACGTCGAGCGCGACCCAGCGCATCGCCCAGTCGACCTTCCACTGAAGCTTGGCCTTGCCCCCGAGCACCGACTGGACGATCCGCTCGCCCTCATTCTCAAAGGCGATCAGGCCGGCCTCGGCATCCACCACCTCGACCGGCACCTGCAGCACGATGCCCGACTTGGGGCTGATCGGCAGCACCGGCGAATAGGTCGCCTGCCGCTCGGCGCGGAGCGTCGGCAGCATCACGTCCATGATGCCCTGATAGTGGCGCAGCACGCCCTTCAGCGCCGCGTTGAAGCGGCCGCCGGTGTAATAGTCGGTCGAGGAGGCGAACTCGTATTCAAAGCCGAACTGGTCCAGGAATTCGCGCAGCCGCGCATTGTTGTGATGCGCGAAGCTCTCATACTTCTCGAACGGATCGGGCACCTGGGTCAGCGGCTTGCCGAGATGCTCGCGCAGCATTTCCTGGTTCGGCACATTGTCCGGCACCTTGCGCAGGCCGTCCATGTCGTCGCTGAACGCGATCAGGCGGGTGGGGACGTCGCACAGGCTCTCGAAGGCGCGGCGGACCATGGTGGTGCGCAGCACTTCGTTGAACGTGCCGATATGCGGCAGACCCGAGGGGCCATAGCCGGTCTCGAACAGCACATGGCCTTTCTCCGGCGCGCCGCCGCTTGCGATCTGCGGATAGCGTTTGAGCAGCTTGCGCGCCTCTTCATAGGGCCAGGCCTTGGAGACGAGCGCGGCTGCGCGGAGTTCGGGGGATACGGTGCTCATAGACCGGCGCGTGTAGCGAAGACTCGGCCGCGGAACCAGAGGCCCGTCCGTCGCCGCCCTCTCCGGAAGAGCGCCCCGCAACGGGCATCGGCGCGCCATTTCTGCAACGATCGCACTTGCGTCCAGCCCAGTTTGTCGCACAATTCGGCGTCGACGGGGCCTGTGGCATCTGGCGGCAAGCAATTGCCCGCCGGGAATGGCGGGCCTGGGGGATTACGGAATGCGACTGATATATATGGCCCTGCTGGCTGGGATGACGGCTGCGTGCTCGGGAGGCGGAACTTCTACGCCGGTGCCTGTGCCGACACCCACGCCGACGCCAACGCCGACGCTGGAGGTGACGCTAACCCCCTCGGCGACGAGCCAGACTGCGGCCGAGACCAATTTCGCGGCGAACTTCACGTTAAATGCTTCCTTCACCGGGACGAGTCCCGACCCGGTGGTACCGGATGTGCAGTTCGATCCGGCGGTCCTGATGCAGGATGGCCCCGTGGTGCAGACAGGGAACGTCTTCGCCTACAAGTTCAAGACGCTGACCGGACTGCAGCCGAAGCGCTATTCGAACACCATCAGCTTCCGGCTGTGTCGCGAGGCGGCGTGCACGACGGTGTATCCGGGGTCGAGCAAGAGCTTCGTCTATGCGCTGAATGTCGACCTGCTCGACTGGACCACTTTACAGCGCAACGCGTCGCATGACGGCTATGTCCACGCGGCCTTCGATCCGGCGGTCTTCGCTAAGAGCTGGGAATGGACGCCCGCCAACACGACCGGGATGGAGCCTGTCGCCGCGAAGAAGGGGTTCGTCTTCGTGACGCGAAAGAGCTCGAACAGCGAGACCGTCGTACACGCGCTCGATGGCGCCACGGGCGCGGAGCGCTGGCAATTCTCGCTCGGTAATGTCAACAGCGCCAGCGGTCCTGCCCTGATCGGCAATCGCCTGGCCGTGAGCAGCATGTTCACGTCTTCGGGAAACAACCAGATCAAGATCCTGGATCCCGAAAAGGGGACCTTCGCCACCAACCTGCTGTTCGCGGCGCAATGGTCGACCTTCGCACAGCCGACGGGCGTCGACAACGAGCTCTACATGGCTGCCGGCTATTACGGCAACGTCGTCTATAGTTACGATCTAGCAGCTTTGGGCGATCGCTGGAACGCCAACGGAAGCGGTGGCCACACCTGGGATGGCGAGACGCTCGCGATCGACGACAAGTACGTCTACTATTATTCCGGCAACCTCGACGTGTTCGATCGCGCGAGCGGCGCGCTCGTGAAAAGCATCACGGACCCGAGTTGGGTCTGGAACGGATACTCTTACTTCGGCTCGCCCATCGTGAGTTCGCCGAACAATGTGATTGCCTATTCGGGTACGCGAGTCTCCAGCTACAACCTCTCGCTGCCGCTGACGAGCTTTGACATCGCGGCAGGTGCCGTCCGCTGGCGTAGCGCGCGCTCCTACAGCAATCTTCCCGCGGTCGCGAAGGGCGTGCTCTATGCCGGCAGCAATTCGAACAGCCAGCTGGATGCGCTGAACGAACAGACGGGCGCTGTGCTGTGGTCGTGGCCGCTGCCGGCCGGGGAAACCTTCGTCGGCAACGTCCTCGTCACCGACAGCCTGTTGTTCTTCAGCACCACCGCCAAGACCTACGCAATCGCGCTGGACGGCGCGCACGACGTCAAATGGTCCACGCCGGTAAGCGGCTGGCTGGCGATCACGCCGGATGCCAAGCTGGTGGTAACGTCATCGAGCAAGATCACGAGCTATACGCTGCAGTGATCCGGCGCCGGGAGGCACCCGCCCGGTGCCTCCCGGCAGCGGTCAAAGGCCCAGGCCCACCGCGCTCCAATAGGTGATCCCCGCCGCGACATAAGCCAGCGCGAACAGATAGCCGATCATGAAGGCCGGCCACTTCCACCCGTTGGTCTCGCGCCGCGTCACCGCGATGGTCGAGATGCATTGCGGCGCGAACACGAACCACATCAGGAAGGCGAGGGCGCTCGGCAGGCTCCAATGCTTCTGGAGCTGCTCGCGGATCGACTCTTCACCCGCCTCGTCATCGGGATTGTCGACCGCGTAGACGGTGCCGATCGCGGCCACCGCCACTTCGCGCGCGGCCATTGCCGGGATCACCGCCAGCGCCATGTCGCGGTTGAAGCCGATCGGCGCGACGATCTTCTCCAGCCCGCTGCCGATGCGGCCCGCGATCGAATAATCGACCTTGGAGATGCCGCTACCCTCAGGCGGCTTGGGGAAGCTGAGCAGCGCCCACAGGATCACCGTGGTGTAGAGGATGATCGTGCCCGCGCGCTTGAGGAAGATCAGCGCGCGCTGCCACAGCCCGAGCAGCACGTCCCGCGCTCTGGGCCACTGATATTTGGGCATTTCCATCATGAAGCCCGAGGTCGCACCCTTGGTCACCGTCCGCCGCAGCACCAGCGCGACGACGAAGGCGCCGAGGATGCCGAGGATATAGAGCGCGAACAGCACCAGCCCCTGCAGCCCCACGCCGGGCAGCACCGCGCGATCGGGGATCAGCGCGCCGATGATGATCGTGTAGACCGGCAGGCGCGCCGAGCAGGTCATCAGCGGGGCGATCAGGATCGTGGTCAGCCGGTCCTTCTCGTCGGAGATGGTGCGCGTCGCCATGATTCCCGGCACCGCGCAGGCAAAGCTGGAGAGCAGCGGAATGAAGGCGCGGCCGGACAGCCCCACGCTCGCCATCACCCGGTCCATCAGGAAGGCGGCGCGGACCATATAGCCGGTCGCCTCCAGCACCAGGATGAAGGCGAACAGGATCAGGATCTGCGGCAGGAAGACGATCACGGCGCCGACGCCGGCAATCACCCCGTCGACGATCAGCGAGCGGAACACGCCGTCGGGCAGCGCGCTTCCGACCTCGACGCCGAGCCACTTCATCCCGTCCTCGATCCAGCCGATCGGCACCTGCGACCAGGCGAAAACCGCCTGGAACATCAGGAACATCGTGCCGAGCAGGATGATCGGCCCGGCCACCGGATGGAGGAACAGCGCGTCGAGCCGGTGCGTCCAGCGCCGCGCGGCGGTTTCCGAAATCGTCACGGCGGTGGCGATCTGGCGGGCGCGGCGCTGGAGCAGGACGATGTCGTGCTGCACGCCGGCCGAGGGGCGTATCCTGGTCACGCCCTTGACCATCTCGCCCATCCGCTCCTTGAGCGCATCGAGCCCGCGGCGTCGCACCGCGACGGTGGAGACAACGGGGACGCCGAGCTCGCGCTCCAGCGCTTCCGCGTCGAGCTTGAGGCCGTCGCGCTCGGCGAGATCGACCATGTTGAGCGCCACCACGATCGGCAGGCCGAGCGCGATCAGCTGGAGCGTGAAGCGGAGATGGTTGTCGAGATTGGAGGCGTCGACCACGGTGAGGATCGCGTCGGGCAGCCGCTCGCCCTGCTGGCGGCCGAGCAGCACGTCGCGGGTCACCTGCTCGTCAGGGCTGCCGGGATCGAGGCTGTAGGCGCCGGGCAGATCGACCAGCTCGATGGGACGGCCGTCGGGCAGCGCCATGCGGCCCGAATGGCGCTCGACGGTGACGCCGGGATAATTGCCCACCTTCTGCCGCGCGCCGGTGAGTGCATTGAACAGCGCGCTCTTGCCGGCATTGGGATTGCCGACCAGCGCAACCAATGGCGTAGCGTTCATGCGTGCTTGGCCAGCGGCGTCACATGAATCGCGGCCGCGACATGGCGGCGGAGCGCCACGGTCATTCGGCCAATGCGGCAGGCGAGGGGCCCGCCGAACAGGCCGGAGCGGTGGAGCAGTTCGACTTCCACGCCCTCGTCCAGGCCCAGTTCGCGCAGGCGGCGCGCCTCGGGTTCGGCGAGCCGGTCCCATTCGACTCCGGCTACGGTGCCGGGGGCATGGCGATGCAGCTGGGCAAGGCGTACGGGCACGGGGATCGCAGCGGGGGCGTTCATGCTGCGAGTGATTATCAATTACGCAGCCGCTTGGCTAGACCTTGAACGACGGGTGGACACGCCCGACATCGGGGGCAGGGCGCGGCGCACGGTCTCCCGCCGCCACGCCCCGGACCTCATTGATAGCCGCCTTCTTCCTCGCGTTCCTCGGCGGCGTCCTTCTGCGCTTCTTCCATCGCTTCGGCTTCGTCGTCCTGCGGCTTCTGCTGTTCGGGATCGTGAATCATGTGTGCCTCCTGGGGTTGCCCGGACTCAACGAAGCGGCATGGCAAAGGGTTCGAGGTTCAGCCGAGGCGGCGGATGAACTCTTGGGCACCCGCAGGCGCGCGCACCTTCCCGCCATGGATGAAGAAGACGAAGGTCTCGCGCGGCTGCACGGGCGCGGGCTCCGGGGCGAAGGTGGGCAGCCCCTCCGGTTGGCCGCCCGCCGCCCATATCTTGGCGGCCTCCACCCAACGCGGCAGATCGGATTCGGGGTAGCACAGCGGATTTTCGTCCTCGCCCGCCTCCAGCCGCGCATAGACGAAGTCGCCGCTGACATCGGCGATCGCCGGATATTGCGGCGAATCGGCAAAGACGATCCCCACGCCCGCCGCCCGGCACAGCGCGACAAACTCCGGCTTGTGGAAGCTGTCGTGCCGCACCTGCACCGCATGACGCAGCTTCACGCCGTCCTGCGCGGCGGGCAGCAGCTTGAGAAAGGCGCCGAAATCCTCGGCGTCGAACTTCTTGGTCGCCATGAACTGCCAGAAGATCGGGCCGAGCTTGTCGCCCAGCTCGGTCAGCCCCTGGCCACAGAAGCGCGCGATCGATTCGCCCGCCTCGGCCAGCACCTTGCGGTTGGTGACGAAGCGCGAGCCCTTCACCGTATAGACGAAGCCCCCGGGCGCCGCCGCGGCCCAGCCGGCGAAGCTCGCCGGCTTGAAGGTGGAATAATAGGTGCCGTTGATCTCGATCGCGGTGAGCGCGGCCGCGGCATATTCGAGCTCGTGCTTCTGCGGCAGCTTGTCGGGATAAAAGGTGCCGCGCCAGGGCTCGAAGGTCCAGCCGCCGATGCCGACGCGGATGGGGGCGGGGGTGGCGGACATCGGCTTCTCCTAAGACCATGGCACGACTCGCCATTTTCAAACGGCTTAGTATCGTGGCGCATCATGCTGCGAAACCACGCACCCGCCGACCAGCGCCTCGCCGACCAGGCCTATTCGCGTATCGTCGAGATCATCCTGGGCGGGCTGAACGTCGGCGACCGGCTCCCCTCCGAATCGCGTCTGGCCGAAAGCTTCGGCATGTCGCGCACCGTGGTGCGCGAGGCGCTGGTGCGGCTGGCCGCGGACGGCATTACCGAAGCGCGGCGCGGGGCGGGCTCCTATGTGATGCGTCGCCCGTCGCTGCGGCTGGGCGCGCACATGGCCTTCGACGAGCTTTCGGCGACGCTCGGCACCTATGAGGTGCGATTCGCGCTCGAATCGGAAGCCGCACGGCTGGCGGCGCGCCGGCGCTCGCCCGAGCAGCTGGCGGAGATCGAATCGGCGATGGCCGATCTGCGCAAGGCGCTGCTCTCCAGCGATCCCGCCCATGACGAGGATTGGCGGCTGCACCGGGCGATCTTCCGCGCCACCTCGAATCCCGCCTTCGAGAAAGCGTTCGAGCATCTCCACGAGGAAACGATGCGAATCATGCGCGCCGGTGTCGATATCGCCCGCCTCCGCGAGGCCGAGCCGATCGCGGCGATGGTGCGCGAGCATGCGACGATCGTCGAGGCGATCCGCGCGCAGGATGCGGACGGCGCGGCGCTCGCGATGCGCTGGCATTTGTCGGAAGGGAGAAAACGGCTGATGCCGTGACAGTGATGGTGCAGTCGCAAAAGCGACTGGAGCGGGCGAAGGGATTCGAACCCTCGACCCCAACCTTGGCAAGGTTGTGCTCTACCCCTGAGCTACGCCCGCTCTGGCGTCGTGGCCGGGAGCGTTTCGAAGCGCTCTCGGCGGGTGAGGCGGGCCAACTAACAGCGGGTTTCAAAGGGCGCAACCCCCAATTTGCACTTTTTGGAAAAGGCTTGGCGGTTCGCCCCCGAACGCCCAAATAGGAGCCGACCCGCCCAGGCCCCTGTAAGAGGTGCCGGCATCCGCAGATCGCTTAAGGAGCGCATTTTGGCCACGCTTGGTATGAGCCCCGCCGACAAACAGGCGGTCGACGCCTTTCGCAAAGACGTTGTCGAGCCGTCGATGTCGAAGCTCGTCATCATCGATTTCTGGGCCGAATGGTGCGGGCCGTGCAAGGCGCTGGGCCCGGTGATCGAGAAGGTCACCGACGAATATGCCGCCAAGGGCGTGATGCTGGCCAAGATCGACGTCGACAAGAACAACTTCATCGCCAGCCAATTCCAGGTCCGCTCGATCCCGACGGTCTATGCGATGTTCCAGGGCCAGCTGGTCGCCGACCTGACCAGCGCGCGCACCGAATCGCAGCTGCGCACGATGCTCGACCAGATTCTCCGCCAGCTGCCGATCAGCGGGGAAGAGGCCGACGCGGAAGCCGAGCTCGAGCCGCTGATCGCGATGGGCGAGCAGGTGCTGGCGGACGGCGATGCCGAGCGCGCGCTCGCGATCTTCGACCAGATCGCCGAAATGGCACCCGATCACGCGGTGGTTGCCGCGGGCCGCGTCCGCGCACTGACTACCCTAGGCCGCCATGACGAGGCGCAGGCCGCGCTCGACGCCATCCAGGGCGACGCCGCCAAGGCGCCCGAAGTCGAGCGCGCCCGCGCCGCGCTGAGCCTCGCCCGCGAAGCCCAGCCGGTCGGCGATCTCGCCGGGCTCGCCGCGCGTGCGGCCGCGAATCCCGAGGACATGGATGCGCGCTACGAGCTCGCCGGCGGCCAGATGGCGGCAGGCGATCGCGAGGGCGCGGCCGAGACCCTGCTCGCCATGGTCCGCGACGATCGCGCCTGGAATGAGGGCGCCGCGCGCCAGCGGCTGCTCAAGCTGTTCGAGGTCGTTGGGCTGGAAGATCCTTGGGTCGCCGCCCAGCGTCGCAAGCTGTCGCAGATCCTGTTCGGATGAAAACGACGCGGCTTTCGGTGTTTCCGCTGGCAGGTGCGCTGCTGTTTCCGCGCATGCACCTGCCGCTCCACATCTTCGAGCCGCGCTACCGCGCGATGGTCTCCGAGGCCCTCGCGCGCGATCGTCGCATCGGCATGGTCCAGCCGCGCGACGACAAGGACCCGCCGACCCTGTTCGACGTGGGCTGTGTCGGCCGGATCGCCGATGTCGAGGCGCTCGATGACGGGCGCTTCAACATCGTGCTGGAGGGGCTGAGCCGCTTCACCATCGTCCGCGAGTTGGAGGTGAGCACGCCGTTCCGCCAGGTCGAGGCGGCGCTGGAAGTGGCGGGCGAGTCCGAATCGCTGTCGCTGGCGGGTCGCGCTTCGATCGAGATGGAATCGCGCCGCTTCGCCGATGGTCTGGGCTATGTGGTCGATTGGGAGGCGGTGACCCGGCTCGACGACGAATCGCTGGTCAACGGCATCGCCCAGATCGCGCCGTTCGATGCAGCCTCGAAGCAGGCGCTGCTCGAAGCACCCCGGCTGGAGGACCGCGCCGAGCTGATCGTCCAGCTGATGCAGTTCTTCGGCCGCCATGGCGAGGACAGCGCGACGCTGCAGTGATCTGCCCGTTTTTCGGGCAGACACGCGTCGCAAAATTCACCAGTTCGTAATATTTGGCGGTACGAAACGCACATCCCCTCTGTGCGTTCCATTTGGCACGCCCCTTGCGAAGTTGCTCCCGGGACAACCGCCAGAGGGGGCGACATGAAGCTCATCATCGCCATCATCAAACCCTTCAAGCTCGACGAGGTGCGCGAGGCGCTCACCACCGTCGGGGTGACGGGCATGACCGTTACCGAAGTGAAGGGGTTCGGCCGCCAGAAGGGCCAGACCGAGATCTATCGCGGCGCCGAGTACAGCACGAACATGGTGCCGAAGATCAAGATCGAGGTCGCCGTGGGCAGCGATCTTGCCGACCGCGCCGTGGAGGCGATCCAGGCAGCGGCGAGCACCGGCGCGATCGGTGACGGCAAGATCTTCGTCCTCGACATGGGCCAGGCCGTGCGCATCCGCACCGGCGAGACCGACGAGACGGCGCTGTGAGCAAGGGGGTAGCAATGAAGCAAGGATGGAAGACCGCCGGGCTCGCGCTCGGCGCGGCCGCGCTGGTCGCGGCGATGCCCGCCTGGGCACAGACGGCACTGATCAAGGCGCCCACCGTCGCCCAGCAGGCGACGATGGTGAACAAGGGCGACACGGCCTGGATGCTGATCTCCTCGGCGCTCGTGCTGATGATGTCGGTGCCGGCGCTGGCGCTGTTCTATGGCGGCCTGGTGCGCACCAAGAACATGCTCTCGGTGCTGATGCAGGTGTTCATGATCGTCTCGGTCGCCTCGCTGGTATGGGTCAGCTGGGGCTATTCGATTGCCTTCACCAGCGGCGGCGAGAACCACTTCTTCGGCGGCCTTTCCAAGGCGTTCCTGGTCGGGGTGAGTGCCAGCACCTATGGCGCGACTTTCTCGAACAACGTCTACATCCCCGAATTCGCCTTCGTCTGCTTCCAGATGACCTTCGCCTGCATCACGCCGGCGCTGATCGTCGGTGCCTTTGCCGAGCGCGTGAAGTTCACCCCGCTGATCATCTTCACCGTGCTGTGGATGACGCTGGCCTATTTCCCGATCGCGCACATGGTCTGGTACTGGGCGGGCCCAGACTTCCTGGTCGACGCACCGACCGATTACGGCTTCCTGTGGGGCAAGGGCGCGCTAGATTTCGCCGGCGGCACCGTCGTCCACATCAACGCGGGCATTGCCGGCCTGGTCGGCTGCCTCGTGATCGGCAAGCGCGTGGGCTTCAAGAGCGAGCCGATGCCGCCGCACTCGCTGACCATGACCATGATCGGCGCCTCGCTGCTGTGGGTGGGCTGGTTCGGCTTCAACGCCGGTTCCAACCTGGAATCGAACGGCGTGACCGCGGTTGCCTTCATCAACACCTTCGTCGCCACTGCCGCTGCTGCGGTGAGCTGGGCAGTGATCGAGCAGGTCGTGCACAAGAAGCCGTCGCTGCTGGGTGGCGTGACCGGTGCGGTCGCCGGCCTTGTCGCGATCACCCCGGCCTCGGGCTATGCCGCGCCGATGACCTCGATCGTGCTCGGCCTGATCGTCTCGCCGATCTGCTTCTTCTTCGTCACCACGGTGAAGAACAAGCTGAAGTACGACGACTCGCTCGACGTGTTCGGCGTCCACTGCGTCGGCGGCATCGTCGGTGCGCTCGGCACCGCGATCGTCGCCAACCCGGCGCTCGGCGGGCAAGGCGTCATCGATTACACCAAGTTCCCGGCAGTCGCGGCTCCGAGCTACGACACCGCGGCGCAGCTGATCATCCAGGCCGAAGCGGTGGGCATCACCCTGCTCTGGTCGGGCCTGGTCTCGGCGATCCTCTTCTACGGCCTGAAGCTCACCATCGGCATCCGTCCTTCGAAGGAAGTGGAAGTCGAAGGGCTCGACATCAACGAGCATGGCGAGCGCGCCTACAACTACTGACAAGTTCGGGCGCCGCGGGATCCTCTCCTGCCGCGGCGCCCCACCGAGGTTCCTCCTGCGGACGACTGGGCTGGTGGGCAACCACCAGCCCATTTTTTGTGCGTAAGGTAGCAGGGCCCGTCGTTTGCAACAGGCGTTCCCCTCCCGCTTGCGGGAGGAGCTAGGGGAGGGGCTGGAGCGTCATGGTACTACTTCCATGTCAGCCCCTCCCCCGACCCCTCCCGCAAGCGGGAGGGGAGCGATAGAATGAAGGCTCAGCGCCCCGAAAGCTGCGCCAGCGCCGGGCGGATACCGGACAGGTCGTAGCCCGCCCCCGCGCCCTTCGTGACCAGTTCGTCCGGCTCGCCGCCCTTATAGGCCGTGGCGAGTGCCCAGAGGTTGCACGAGCGCGTGCCCGAGCGGCAATAGGCCAGCACCGGTCCGTCGACCGAGCCCAGCGCCTCGGCCATCGCCTCGACCTGCGCCATCGAGAAGCCGCCCGGCGTCACCGGGATCTCGGTATAGCCGAGCCCGGCCGCCTCCGCCGCCTCGGCGATCTCGGCGCCGGTTGGCTGGCCGAACTCCTCGCCCTCGGGACGGTTGTTGATGATGTGCACGAACCCCGCCGCCGCGAGCGCCGGCACGTCCTCAGGACGGATCTGCGGGGCCACCGAGATGCTGTCGTCGATCTTGTTGGGCATGGCAGGTCCTCCTTCTGATTCCAGCGCGAGGCTGTAGCGCGGGGGCACGCTCCAAGGAAGTCGATCAGAACTGGCGGAGGACGTTCAGGAAGTCCTGCCCATAGGCATCGAGCTTGCGCGCACCCACACCTGAGAGCTGCCCCATCTCCGCCAGCGACGACGGCCGCACCATCGCCATGTCGCGCAGCACCGAATCATGGAAGATCACATAGGGCGGCAACCCGGTCTCCTGCGCGATCTCACGGCGCTTGGCGCGCAGCGCCTCGAACAGCGGGTTGCCGACCGGGTTAGGCACCGAACCCTTTGCCCCGCGGCGACGCCGCTCGCGCTTGGGCGGCAGGACCAACTCCAGCTTCGCCTCGCCCTTGAGGATCGCGCGCGCCTCGGGCCCGAATTCGAGCCCGCCATGTTCGTTGGTGCGCAAGGCGTCGCGCAGCAGCAGCGCCCGCGACACGGGTTTCAGCATCGCCACTTCGTCGCCGTCGACGATGCCAAACACCGAGAGCTTCTCGTGCCGGTTCATCAGGCTGCGCTCGGTCGAGACGCCGGTGAGGATGCCCTCGATATAGCCGATGCCGTAGAGCATGCCGGTGCGGAACACCGCCGAAAGGAATTTCTGCGCGGTGACACTGACGTCGATCGCCGCTGGCGGATTCAGGCAATTGTCGCAATTGCCGCAGGTCTCCGGCGCGTCCTCGCCGAAATGCTTGAGCAGGATGCGGCGCCGGCACCCCGCCGTTTCGACCAGCGCGCCGAGTGCGGTCAGCCGCGTGCGCTCGCCGGGCTGGCGCGAGGGCTCGACCTCGCCGATCCGCTGGCGGGCGCGGGCGAAATCGTCGGCGCCCCAGAAGAGATGCGCGACCGAGGGATCGCCGTCGCGGCCCGCGCGGCCGGTTTCCTGATAATAGGCCTCGATCGACTTGGGCAGGCCCGCATGCGCGACGAAGCGCACGTCGGGTTTGTCGATGCCCATGCCGAACGCGACGGTGGCGACCACCACCATGTCCTCGCTCGCGACGAACTGTGCCTGGTTGCGGCGGCGCACGTCGGGATCGAGCCCGGCATGATAGGGGAGGACCGGTCGCCCGGTCTCCGCCGCCAGCTTTTCGGCGAGCTGCTCCACGCCCTTGCGGGTCTGGGCATAGACGATGCCGGGGCCGGGATTCTCGGCGACGATGTCGATGATCTGGCGCGTCGTGTTCTCGCGCGGGGCGATATGGTAGCGGATGTTCGGCCGGTCGAAGCCGGCGACGATCAGCCCGTCTTCGGGAATGCCCAGCTGTTCGAGGATGTCGGCGCGGGTATGCGCGTCGGCAGTCGCCGTCAGCGCGAGGCGCGGCACCTCGGGGAAGCGATCGAGCAGCGGGCGCAGCAGCCGGTAGTCGGGGCGGAAATCATGCCCCCATTCGGACACGCAATGCGCCTCGTCGATCGCGAACAGGCTGAGCGGCGCCTGGGTCAGCAGATTGCGGAAGCCCTCGCCCGAGGCCCGCTCCGGGGCGATGTAGAGGAGGTCGAGCTGACCGGCGCGGAAGCGTTCGATCGTCTCGGCACGATTGTCGTCGACGCTGGTCAGCGTCGCGGCGCGGATACCCACCGCCTCGGCCGCACGCAGCTGGTCGTGCATCAACGCGATCAGCGGGCTGACGACGACGCAAGTCCCTTCCAGCATCACCGAGGGCAGCTGATAGGTGAGCGACTTGCCCGCGCCCGTCGGCATCACCGCGAGCGTACGCTGCCCTGCCATGACGCGGTCGACCACCGAGCCCTGCACGCCGCGAAAGGCGTCATAGCCGAAAACCCGGCGGAGATGTTCAATGGGATCGGGACGCATGGCTGCCATCAGACTGCCCGGCAGACGCTTGCGCTGCCGAACATATGTTAAAATGTTAACTTGTGCCCCGGTATTTAGACCGAATGTGCCGGGGGGCGCAAACGCAGGAAGACATCGCATGCCGCTTGAACCCTCGGACGAACCCGCCCGCCTCGCCGAGCTCAAGGGCTACGGCGTGCTCGACACCCCCAACGAAGCCGAGTTCGACGCAATCGTTCGCGAAGCCGCAGCGGCGCTGGGCGTGCCGATCGCCCTTATTTCGCTGATCGACGAGAACCGGCAATGGTTCAAGGCGCGCGTCGGGCTGGCGCCGCAGGAAACGCCGCGTTCGATCTCCTTCTGCACCCATGCGATCCGCGGGCCGGACGTTTTCGTGGTCAACGATGCGCAGGCCGATCCGCGTTTTTCGGAGAACCCGCTGGTGACCGGCGATCCCAATATCCGCTTCTATGCCGGGGCCCCCTTGCGCACCGCCAGCGGCAAGCGGATCGGCACGCTCTGCGTGATCGACAGCACCGCGCGCCCGCAGCTCACCGAGCAGGATACCGCGCGCCTCACGCTGCTCGCCGAGAAGACGATGCAGGCGCTCGAACGCCGCCGCCAGCGCCTGCATGCTGCCGACGCGGCCTGAAGCGAAACAAACACCCACAGTTTTCGTGGCGGCAGCCCTTGCCGCTGCCCCCCATGATCCGGCAAAGCGGCGGCGATGACCGTCAGCGTGGACATGGGCGTCGACGGCACGGGCGGACCCGTGCCGGTCGATCTGGAGGAGTTGCTTGCAACCCGATTGCTCGTCCAGGGCAATTCGGGCTCCGGCAAGTCGCACCTGCTCCGCCGCCTGCTCGAACAATCGGCGGGGCACGTCCAGCAGGTGGTGATCGATCCCGAGGGCGATTTCGTCACCCTTTCCGATCGCTACGGCCATCTCGCGATCGAGGCGGTCGACCATAGCGAGCGCGACGTCGCCCGCTTCGCCGCGCGCATCCGCGAACATCGTGCGTCGGTGGTGCTGAGCCTGGAAGGGCTGGAGGCGGAAGGCCAGATGCGCTGCGCCGCCACTTTCCTCAACGGCCTGTTCGATGCGCCGCGCGACCATTGGTATCCGGCGCTGGTCGTGGTCGACGAAGCCCAGCTGTTCGCGCCCGCCGGTGGCGGCGAAGTGGCGGAAGAGGTGCGCCGTGCCTCGCTCTCGGCGATGACCAACCTGATGTGCCGCGGCCGCAAGCGCGGGCTCGCTGGCGTGATCGCGACGCAGCGGCTGGCTAAGCTGGCCAAGAACGTCGCGGCGGAAGCGTCGAACTTCCTGATGGGCCGCACCTTCCTCGACATCGACATGCAACGCGCCGCCGACCTGCTCGGCATGGAGCGCCGCCAGGCCGAGGCGATCCGCGACCTGCAGCGCGGGCATTTTCTCGGCCTCGGCCCGGCGATCACCCGCCGTCCGGTCGCGATCCGTATCGGCGCGGTGGAAACCAGCGCGCGCAGCTCGTCGCCGAAGCTGACCCCGCTGCCCCAGGCGCCGACCGAGGACATCAAGGACCTGCTGCTGGCCCCGGCAGAGCCCGAATGGGTGCCGCCGGCCCCGCCGCCTGCGCATGCCTATACGCAGCCTGAGACCGTGCTCGAGCAGCTTGCCCGTTCGGCGCCCTCGCCGATGGAAGTCGAGCCAGATCGCGATCCCGAGGAAGTCGCCGGGCTGGTCGCTGACGTGCTGCGCGCGATCGTCGAGGACGAGCAGTCGACGTTGCGCTCGCCCGCCGTGCTCTACCAGGATTTCCAGGTGCGCTGCCGGATGGTGGGGCTTACCCGTCCGCCGCTCGACATTTCGGGCTTCGTGCGGCGCCTGTCGGCGGCGCGCGCGGGCATCCATGGCGACCCCGACGACGAGTGGGCACAGGCGCTGGAAGCGGCGCGGGCGCTGCCCGACGACATGCTCGCTCCCTTCCTGCTCGTCGCCAAGGCGGCGCGCGAAGGGCTGCCCTGCCCCAGCGATACCGATATCGCGACCAGCTACGGCACCAGCTCGCTCGGCCGCGCGCGGCGGCTGATGCAATATATCGAGAGCAAGGGGCTGTTCGTCACCCGCGTCGACCTGTCGGGCAAGCGCTCGATCACGATTCCAAGGCTCGGCTGGACGACCCAGGCCTCGGACGGCTGAGCGCTAGCGCCGGTGCAGCCGGGCGTTGAGCGCGAACATGCACAGCGCCCAGATCGCGCCGAAGCACCAGCCGGCCAGCACGTCCGAAGGCCAGTGGACGCCGAGGAACACGCGGCTGCAGCCGATCAGCAGCACCAGCAGCACCGCGAAGCCGAGCAGATACGCACGGGCCCAGCGGCTGGTCTGCGTCTGCGCGACCATGATGCCGAGGGTGAGATAGACGGCGGCCGAGATCATCGCGTGCCCGCTCGGGAAGCTCGCGCTCGAAACATGCGCGAGATGTGGCACCACGTCGGGACGCGGGCGATGCAGGAATAGCTTGAGCAGCGCGTTGATCGTAGATGCGCCAACGAGCGATCCAGCGAGCAGCAGCGCCTCCGAGCGCTTGCCGAACGCGAACAGGAAGATGAGCGTTGCCGCGCCCGCCAGCCAAAGCACGGTGTAGCCGCCGAGGGCACTGATATCGATCGCCGATTGGAGCAGCCAAGGAGGGCCGATCGGGGTAGCGAGATCGCCGGGCGTGCGGAACGCCAGCAGCAGCGCAGGGTCGAACGCGAACCCGCTGGCGAAGCGCAGGCAGAGGAATGCCGCAAGGCCCGCCAGCGAAAGCCCCAGCAGGGCGAGCGCCGGCCAGAGCCATTGGCGGTTGGATTGCTGAAGCGGGTTGGAATCGGTCATGCTGCTCGCTGGAAAAAGGAAAGGCCGCCGACGACGCCATGGTCGTCGGCGGCCTTGGATGCGGCAGCCTAGCCCTTCGGGCCGCGGCCTTCCAGCATGCCGGGCGCGATGAAGCCGATCGGTTGGATTGCTGAGGCCTGCTGCTTCAGCCTGCCCTGCATCGCTTCGTAATCGCTCTCCATCTCCGGCGTTACGGTGGCGCGCGAGTCCTTCAGCGCTTCCTCGAAATGCGCCATCGTCACTTCGCGCGTCGCCAGCGACTGGCGCAGCGCGACCAGGCCGGCGCGGCGGACCACGTCTTCCAGATCGGCGCCGGTGTAGCGCTGGGTCTGCTCGGCGATCGAGCCCAGGTCGACGTCCGATGCCAGCGGCATCTTGTCGGTCTGGATGCGCAGGATGCGCTCGCGCCCGGCCTTGTCGGGCACGCCGACATAGACGAGTTCGTCGAACCGGCCCGGGCGGAGCAGGGCAGGGTCGATCAGGTTCGGCCGGTTGGTCGCGCCGATCACCACCACCGACTGGAGCTCCTCCAGCCCGTCCATCTCGGCGAGGATGGTGTTGACCACGCGCTCGGTCACCTGCGGCTCGCCCATCGAACCGCCGCGCGCGGGGACCAGCGAGTCGAGCTCGTCGATGAAGATCACGCAGGGTGCCACCTGGCGCGCGCGGGCGAACAGCCGGGCGATCTGCTGCTCGCTTTCGCCATACCATTTGCTCAGCAGGTCGCTCGACTTGGTGGCGATGAAGTTCGCCTCCGCCTCGCGTGCCACGGCCTTGGCGAGCAACGTCTTGCCGGTGCCCGGCGGGCCATAGAGCAGGAAGCCCTTGGCCGGCCGAATGCCGAGGCGCCGGAATGCGTCCGGATCCTTGAGCGGCAGCTCGACGCCCTCCTTGAGCCGCATCTGCGCATCGTCGAGCCCGCCGACATCCTCCCAGCGGACCGTCGGCGCCTGCACCATCACTTCGCGCATCGCCGAGGGCTGGACGCGCTTCAGTGCCTCCAGGAAATCGTCGCGGGTGACCGACAGCGTATCGAGCACCTCGGGCGGGATCGTGCCTTCCTCGAGATTGAGGCGCGGCATGATCCGGCGCACGGAATCGATCGCCGCCTCCCGGGTCAGCGCGGCGAGATCGGCGCCGACAAAGCCGTAGGTGGTGCGCGCCAGCTCGGCGAGGTCGACGGTATCGCCCAGCGGCATGCCGCGGGTGTGGATGCCCAGGATCTCGCGGCGGCCGCGATCGTCCGGCACGCCGACGACGATCTCGCGATCGAACCGGCCCGGACGGCGCAGCGCCTCGTCGATCGCCTCGGGGCGGTTGGTCGCGGCGATGACGACGATGTTGGCGCGCGCTTCCAGCCCGTCCATCAGCGTCAGCAGCTGGGCGACGAGACGCTTCTCCGCCTCGCCGGTTACTTGGCCACGCTTGGGCGCGATCGAATCGATCTCGTCGATGAACACGATCGAGGGCGCGTTCTTCGCCGCTTCCTCGAACACCTGGCGCAGCCGCTGCTCGGATTCGCCATAGGCCGAGCCCATGATCTCCGGCCCGTTGATCAGGTGGAAGCTGGCATCGCTTTCGTTGGCGACCGCACGGGCGAGGCGCGTCTTACCGGTGCCGGGAGGGCCGTGCAGGATCACGCCCTTGGGCGGATCGACGCCCAGGCGCTGGAACAGCTCGGGGTAGCGCAAGGGCAGCTCGACCATCTCGCGCAGCTGGTCGATCGTGGCGGCCATGCCGCCGATATCGTCATAGGTGACGTCGGCGCGGCGGCTTTCCTTGGCTTCCTCGTACTCGGTACGAAGCTCAACCTCGGTATTCTCGTCGATATGCACCACGCCGCGGGGCACGGTGGAGAGCACCGTCAGGCGGATCTCCTGCAACGCATAGGCCGGCGCACGCACGAACTGCTGCACATTGGGCGGCACGTCGGCGCGCTGGTGGCCGACCGTCGCGATCGTGTCGCCAGACGTGAGGGGACGGGTGAAGAAGGTGCGCTTCAGCGCCTCGCCGGTACCGCGCAGGCGCAGATTCGCCTGGGCCGGGCCGAACACGACGCGAGTCGCCGGCTTCGAATCGGCGCGGCGCACCTCGACGAAGTCGCCCGAGCCGACCCCGGCATTGGCGCGCTGGAGCCCGTCGATGCGGAGCAGCTCCAGCCCTTCGTCTTCGGAATAGGGGAGGACGGCGCGCGCAGGCGTGCTGCGCTTGCCGACGATTTCGATCACATCACCCTCGGTGATGCCAAGCGCCGCCATCAGGCTGCGCGGGATATGGGCCAGTCCGCGGCCGCTGTCTTCGGGGCGCGCATTGGCGACCTGCAGCCGCCTCGTGCGGGATTCGTCATCGGCCATTCTGGATTCCTTCGTGGCGGTAGGCCCGAAAGCTAAGAACGGCGAAGACAAAAAAAAGGGCCGCCTCAAAAAGGGCGGCCTTGGAAAGTTTTAGGAGAGGATGCCTGAAAGGCACCCCCTATGTGCGGTGCGGCACGTTTTTGTGCAAGTGCGAAATTTACACCGCGTAGATGCATGGCTTGCAATCGCGATTGTCCGGGGCGATATTCGCTATCAGCGGGAAGGGGTTGTGCGGGCGCGTATCGCTCGCATGATGCCATTGCTGCACCGCACCAATTGAGAGACACGGATCGATGCGTCGCCTTCCGCCGCTCACCGCGATCGAAGCCTTTGTTCAGGTTGCCCGCCTGGGCTCGATCAAGGCCGCCGCCGAGGAACTGGCGCTGTCCTCGCCCGCGCTCAGCCGGCGCGTGCAGGCGCTCGAGCGCTTCATCGGCAAGCCCTTGTTCGAGCGGCGGCACCAGTCGCTGCGGCTCAACGACGACGGCGACCGGCTGCTCAGCCTGATCGCGCCGGCGCTCGACACGATGACCGACGCGATCGAGACGATGACCAGCGGCAGCGAGCTGCTGCGGCTCCGCCTCGGCGTGCTGCCGCTCTATGCGACCCAACAGCTGCTGCCGCGCCTGCCGGAGCTGAAGAAGCAGCATCCCCAATTGCATCTGGACGTCGACACCGGCAGCCACGGCATGGCGCGCCTGGGCGACGGGCTCGACGCGGCGATCGTCATCGCCCGCGACATTGACCCCGGCTATTATTCGCGCCGCCTAGACCGCAACCGGGTGCACGTGATCGGCGCGCGCAGCCTCGTGGAGGGCCCGAACCCGGTGCGCGACCCGATGGACCTGTCGCGGCTCACCGCGCTGGTCCACCGCGAAATGCCCGAGACCTTCACCGCTTGGCGAATGGCGGCGGGCTATCCCGATCTGGAGCCGGCGGCGATCGACCTGTTCGATTCGGGCAATTTGATGCTGGAGGCCGCCGCGCAGGGGCTGGGCGTCGCGTTCATGCTCGAATCGCACTATCAGTCCGCCCGGGACGAGCGGCTGGTGCAGCTGTTCGACCTGACGGTGGAGAGCCATTACAGCTACTGGTTCGTCTGCCGCCCGCGCGCACTCACCCTGCGGCCGGTTCAGATCTTCCACGACTGGCTGATCTCGGCGATGGGCGCGGATTTGCTGGACATGCCCCAGGACTGACCCTGCCTCTTTGGGCAAAGTCAATGGAATGGCGCGGCGGGATCGCCTACATGGGGCCCATGTCGCCGCTCAACGCCGTCCTGATCTTCCTCGCCACCGTGCTCGGCATGGAGCTGTTCGCCTATGCCGCGCATCGCTGGATCATGCACGGGCCGGGCTGGTTCCTCCACGAGAGCCATCACCGCCCCCGCACCGGCAATTGGGAGCTGAACGACCTGTACGCCGCGATCTTCGCGGTGCCGTCCTTCGTACTGCTGCTCGGCGGCCTGCAGCTCGGCTGGTGGCCGGGCTTTACCTGGATCGGCGCGGGGATCGCGGCCTATGGCGCCATTTATTTCGGCTTCCACGATCTGATCGTGCACAAACGGATCCGCCATCGGTACATTCCCCGCTCCAGCTACATGAAGCGGATCGTTCAGGCGCACCGGCTCCATCATGCGGTGCGCACCCGCAAGGGCACGGTGAGCTTCGGCTTTCTCTACGCCCCCAAGCCCGAGGTGCTGAAGGCGCAATTGCGCGAAAGCGGTGCGGTGGTGCAGCGGATCACTATCCCGGATTGAGCCGTTCGGCGGATTGACGGCACAGCCTGCCGAACCCACATCTCGGGCCTATGGAACAGCTGAATCTCCCCGAATCCGAATGGCGCAAGCGCCTCACCCCCGAGCAGTTCCACGTGCTGCGCGAGGCGGGCACCGAGCGCGCCTTTTCGGGCCGCTACAACGACAACAAGGCCGACGGCATCTATCGCTGCGCCGCCTGCCAGCTCGAACTGTTCGACAGCATCGACAAATATGATTCCGGTTCGGGCTGGCCCAGCTTTACGCAGCCGGTGGCGCCGGACCATGTGAGCGAACATGCCGATACCAGTCATGGCATGCGCCGCATCGAGGCGCGCTGCGCCCGCTGCGACGGCCATCTCGGCCATGTCTTCCCCGATGGCCCGCCGCCGACGGGGCTTCGTTACTGCATGAATTCGGTCAGCCTGGAGTTCCGGCCGCGCGCTGCGGGCGCATCGGCCGCCTGATCCTTGTGGGAATGCCCCGCACGCTGTAATCGACCACGCCGTACATGGCCGTGAAATCGAAAACCGCAGCTGCGCCCTGGTGGCGCCGGGGCTCCTTCTGGAAGAAGTTCTTCCTCTGGTCGCTGATCAGCGGCGTGGCGTTGGCGCTGATCGCCTGCATCGCGCTGGTGATCGCGGTCTATTCGGCGCGCTCGACGCTGCCCAGCTTCGACCAGATGAAGTCCTCGCCCAACGGCCAGATGATCCGCGTCCACGCGGTCGACGGCACCGTGCTCGTCTCGCTCGGGCCGAGCTATGGCGAATGGATCAAGTACGACCAGATCCCACAGGCGATGAAGGACGCGATCATCGCGACCGAGGATCGCCGCTTCGAATCGCACTGGGGCGTCGATCCGATCGGCGTGGCGCGCATCTTCTGGGTGGCCAAGCGGCTGCATGACGAAGGGCGACGCCTGCAGGGCGGCTCGACCATCACCCAGCAGGTGGCGCGCACCATCTTCCTGTCGAACAAGTACAGCGTGGGCCGGAAGGTCCGCGAGGCCGTGCTGGCGCTGGCGCTCGAGCGCAAGTTCAGCAAGCAGGAGATTCTCGAGCTCTACCTGAACAAGGTCTATTTCGGCGGCGGCGCCTACGGGATCGACGCGGCGAGCCGGAAGTTCTTCGGTCATCCTGCGACCAACCTGTCGCTCGGCGAGTCCGCGATCATCGCGGGCCTGGTGAAGGCGCCGTCGCATTATTCGCCGACCGCCGACGCCGAAGCGGCGGTCGATCGTGCGACGGTGGTGCTCAAGCTGATGGCCGATGCCGGCAAGATCAGCGAGGCGCAGGCCAACAGCACCGATCCCCACGCTGTGCAGCTGGCACCCGAGCCCAAGCAGAACAGCGTGCGCTACTTCACCGACTGGGCGCTTCCGCAGCTGGAGACGCTGATCGACGAAACCGACGCGCCGCTCGACGTGTGGACCACACTCGACCTCAACATGCAGCGCAGCGCCGACCAGGCGATCCGCGTCAACGCGCCCGACGGCGCGCAGGGCGCGCTCGTCTCGATCGACCGCGACGGCGCGGTGCGGGCAATGGTCGGCGGCAAGGACTATGTGTCGTCGATCTACAACCGCGCGACGCAGGCCCAGCGCCAGCCGGGCTCGTCGTTCAAGCTGTTCGTCTATCTCGCGGCGCTCGAAGCCGGGCACAAGCCCGACGACGTGGTGGTTGACGAGCCGGTGACGATCGACGGCTGGACCCCGCGCAATGACTCGCGCCGTAACAGCGGCCCGATCACGATCCGCACCGCCTTCGCCTATTCGGTCAACACGATCGCGGCGAAGCTGGGTCAGGAGGTGGGCTTTTCCACCGTGGCGGACATGGCCAAGCGATTCGGCATCACCACGCCGATCAACACCCAGCCGGCGATGGTGCTCGGCACCTCGAACGTCCGCCTGATCGACATGACGCGCGCCTTCGCCTCGGTGGGAAATAACGGCGTGGCGGTGACGCCCTATGGCATCACCCGCGTCACCGCGAACAACCGGGTGATCTACCAGCACGAGGTGGACACGAGTCACGTGCTGGTCGCCAACTATGTCGCCGCACAGATGATCGACCTGATGCAGACCGCCGTCGCCACCGGCACCGGTCGTGCCGCGCAGATCGGCCGTCCGGTCGCGGGCAAGACCGGCACGACCACGTCGAACAAGGACGGCTGGTTCATCGGCTTCTCCAGCGGCCTTACCACCGGCGTGTGGATGGGTCGCGACGATGCCAAGGTGATCCCGGGCCTGCAGGGCGGCCGGGCGCCTGCGCGCGCCTTCCACGACTTCATGATCCAGGCCGTCGCCAACCGCCCGGTCGAGCAGTTCGAGACGCAGCTGACCCCGCCGGACAACATGCTCGAGCCCGACGAGGACGCCTATGGCGCCCCCGACAATGGGATGATGGTCGATCCGGACGGCAATCCGATCGCCCCGCCGCCGCAGGTGCCGACCGAGCCGGAGGACGGCGAGGAGATGGACGGTACCGCACCGGTGCAGCAGGGGGGACGCCCGGCGCCGGTCCAGCAGCAGGGCGAGCGGCTCGACCGCGACTGGATCAACCGGATGACCGGCCGCCCGCCGGCGCAGCAACAGCCCCGCCAGCCGCAGCGCCAGCCCGCGCCGCAGGATCGCCAGCGGCCCAACGACGAATATTGAATCTAAACTCCCCTCCCGCTTGCGGGTGGGGACCTGCGGGCGGAAGGTTATTCGCGTCCGACCCAGTGCAGGCTGGACCCGTGCTTGCGCAGCCAGTGCCGGTGCGGGGTAGGATCGGCGCCGTAGAGCTGTTCGACCAGCGCGTGGAAATCGGGACCGTGGTTCATATGCACCCGGTGCGCCACTTCATGTGCCACCGTCGCCCGGCGGACTTCGCTGGGTGCCAGGATCAGCCGCCAGCTGTAGCGGATCACCCCCGTCGAGGCGCAGCTCCCCCAGCGGCTGCGCGCATCGCCGATCGCCACCTTGGTGACCCGCACTCCGGCCAGCGCGGCATAATGCGCGGTTTCCTCGCTCAGCACGCGGAGCGCCTCCGAGCGGAGCCAGCGTTCGACGCGGCGGCCCAACCCTTCCTTGGTCCCGCCGCAGAGCAACTGGTCTCCCTCACGCCGCACCCCGCGCACCCCCGCGACCGGCCAGACGATCATCAGCTCGCCATCGCCGAACGGCACGCAGGCGCCGGGTACGAAGGGCCGCCCGCCCGGCAGCCGCTCGCGCTGGGCGTCGATCCAGCCCTGTTGCTCGCCCACCCATTGCATCGCCTTGGCGAGCGAGGCGCGGGGCGGGATGGTCAGCCGCACCTTGCCGTCGCGGGGGTCGATCGCGAGCCGCATCCGCCGCGCGCGGGGATGGCGGATCACTTCGAGCCCCTCGATCAAAGGCGGCGGTCCGTCATGTGATGTTCGAGATCGCCGGCATCGTCTTCGGAGATGGTCCAGCCGCGGGTGGATTCCCCCGCCTTGTGCACCGCCTCGCGGTCGCCCGAGACGAGATAATGCCAATCGGGCAGCTTCTCGCCGTTTGCGCGCAGGCGATAGGCGCAGGTGGTGGGCAGCCATTCGATGTCGCGCACGTTGCGCGTCGTCAGCCGCACACATTCGGGCACATAGGCGCGGCGGTGCTTGTAATCCTTGCACATGCCCATCCGCCGATCGAGCAGCTTGCAGGCGACGTTGGTGGCGAACAGCTCGCCGGTTTCCTCGTCCTCCAGCTTGTGCAGGCAGCATTTGCCGCAGCCGTCGCACAGGGCTTCCCATTGCGCGCGGTCCAGGGCCTCCAGCGGCAGATCTTCCCAGAATTTGATGGTCAACGCACCCAATGCTCAAGCTCGGCGACGATCGCCTGGGGATCCTTCTCCAGCGGCAGGCTGGTGATCGGCTTGCCGTCCGGTCCCATCAGATAGGCCACTTCCGTGTGGCCCATCAGATAGCCCGACGGCGTCGGCTCCTTCATATAGGCGATCGCATATGCCTTCGCCACCTGCGCGATCGCCTGCGGCGTGCCGGTGAGCCCGACGAGGCGCGGGTGGAAATTGCCGACATATTGCTTGAGCTGCGCCGGGGTGTCGCGCTCGGGATCGACCGAGATGAACAGCGGCACGATCTTCTGTGCGATGCGCGGCGCCTGCTTGTCGAGTGTGCGCAGCGCCGCGCCGATCTTGGTCAGGTCGGTCGGGCAGACATCGGGGCAATAGGTGTAGCCGAAATAGACGATGCGGTATTTGCCGACGAAATCGGCATCGCTGACGGTCTTGCCGTTCTGGTCGGTGAGGGTGAACGGCCCGCCGATCCGCGCGCCGGCGAGCGGCGGCGCTTCGCTGCTACCCGTGCCGCACGCCGCCAGGGCCAACATTGCAGACGCTATCAACGCGCGAAACATCCAGTTCATGGTATCCACCGCCAGTCTTTGCTAGGAACGCCGCTGCATCCGTCGCCCGTATCGAAGGTACCGATCCAGCAATGACGTTCCGTCTCGCCTCTGCCGCCGCCGCGGCGCTTCTCCTCCTGCCGCTTCCGGCGCTCGCCCAAGGCATGGGCCAGCCGCGCGAGAGCATCCAGTTCCTCGACGCGATCCGTAAGGCGGACGGGAACAAGGTCAACGAGTTCCTGCGCGACAAGGCATCCTCGATGATCAACGTCAAGGATCCCTATGGCACCGGGGAGGCCGCGCTGCACATCGTCGTTAAGCGCCAGGATCCGACCTACCTTACCGTGCTGATCAACCAGCCGGGCATCAACGTGAACATCCAGGATCGCGAGGGCAACACGCCGCTGATCTTCGCCGCTGGCCTCGGCTGGGCCCCCGGGGTCGACGCGCTGCTCGCCAAGAAGGCCAACGTCAATCTGGCGAACAATGGCGGCGTTACCCCGCTGATCCGCGCGGTGCTCGCGCACGACGCCGAAGTCGCCAAGAAGCTGCTCGACGCTGGCGCCGATCCCGATCGGGCCGATTTCGGCGGCGGACTGTCGGCGCGCGAATATGCCAAGCGCGAGACCCGCTATCCCTCGATCGCCAAGCTGCTCGCCGATGCCCCCAAGGTGGGTCGCGCCGCCGCAGCGGCCGGGCCGAAGCTCTAGCCGCTCAGAACCCGTCGGCAACGTCCGGATCGAGCATCCCCAGCAGCCTTCGCCCCGCCCGGCGGGCGAAGGCTAGGGTGGCCTTGCGACGGGCAGGGGCCGCCAGCGGCACCGTCGCCGCCTCGCGCGCCACCGCCGCGTCATAGCGATCGGCAACGATCAGCCCGGTGCGTTCGGGCAGGAAATGCGGCTGGTCGAGCGGGCGCAGATCGAACCCCTGCGGCACCGCCCAGAAGAAGCGATCGCAATGGCCGAGATATTCCGGCCATTTGGCATCGCCGAGCAGATCGGCGCGCGACACCTTGATCTCGACGATGACGATGTTGCCGCGCGCATCGAGCGCCATCAGATCGACCCGCCGGCCGCCCTCCAGCGGCACCTCGCCGATCGCCACGCAATCGTGGCGCAGCAGCATCCGACATACGCCTCGTACCACATCGGCAGCGACCAGCGCCTCGGCTTCAGGGGTGAGGGCAGGGGGCAAGGGGGCGTGCGCGTTCATCCCCGGAACATAGAACATTCAGCGAACACAGAAAAGCCGCCGAATCGCTTCGGCGGCTTTTCAAGCGAACGAGGTCCGATCAGCGGTAGAAGATGTGGTTCCCCACGGTCGCGACCGAAGCGCGGCCCTGGGCGCCGCTGACGTAGCGCGCATGGAAATAGAGCGCGTCGCCGGCGGGGCTTTCCCACAGATTTTTGCGGGCGACCTGCGCCACCGCGAGGGCGCGGCGCCAATGGGCGTTGGCCGGCGGGGTGGGCAGCTTGCCGTTCCGCACGAACGAGAACTGACCCTTCTGGGTCACCACCGAGCAGACCGAACCGGGGAAGCGGCCCGAGGTGCTGCGGTTCAGGATCACGTCAGCGACCGCCAACTGGCCCGACAGCGGCTCGCTGCGGGCTTCGAAATAGACGCCGGTGGCGAGGCAGCGGAGTTCGCGATCCTCGTCGAGCGCGGCAACGTCTTCCTGCGCGGCGACCGCGTCGGAAAGGGTGGCGTATTCCGGGGTGGTGTCGTCCCCGGCATCGTTCCCCTGCTGCTCGACCGCTGCCTGGGGCGCGGGAACCTGCTGGGAAGCAAGGACGTTGGAAACCTGTGCCGGTGCGGGCTGCACCGTCGCCTGATTCTTCGCTTCCTGCTGCGGGAGCGGGCTCAGGTTGAGCGTGGCTGCATTCGCAAGTGCGCCAGCGCAAAAAGTCACAGCTGCGAAAGTCGCAGCCCGTGGCAGAAACTTCATTTCATATCTGTATTGTGCGGTTGGCGTGCGATCGGCCACTGCTCCGGAGGAGACTGGACCGTCGGACTTACCCCCCGACTGCGTAACCGATCGACTTCACACCCCGAACGGCACAACGCGAATTGACGTGGTGAACCCTTTCGCGGGCGAGGGCCGGACTGTCAACAAAGGTTCATCGTTTCAGCGGCGAACCGTTCGCCCCCTGCGATATCCAGTTCGACGACCCATAAATCGGGGTCGCGCTCCCGCCGCCGCCGCCAATAGGCGCTCGCCTCCGCCTCGTCGGCCAGTTGCTGGGGGCCAGAGGGGAGCAGGGCAGGCACACCCTCCGGGCCGATGGCGCGTTCGAGGAAGCGCGGGTGTGTGCCGCGATCGAGCAGCAGGAGCAGGATCGCACCCGAGGTTGCATCGCCCTTGGCCAGCACCATCGCCGATCCGCCGGCGGCATCGGCCCGCCGCACCAGCGCGCTCACCAGCATCGCGCTGGTCAGCCGCAGGGTCATGCGGCGCGATAGCCGGGCAGGGTGGCGAGCGCGATCCGCGAACGCATGAAGGTGCCGGTGCCGCGCGCGGCTTCCTCGCCGTTCGCGTCGATCAGCCGCGCCTCGGCGACGAACACCCGGCGCCGGCCGCTCACCCAGCGGCCCTCGGCGATCACCGGTCCCTCCGGCAGTGGCCTAGTCAGCAGCAGGTTGAAGGCGGTGGTCAGCAGGAAGCGATCGGTGACCAGGCTGTTCGCCGCATAGAAGGCGGCATCGTCGAGCATCTTGAAATAGCTGGTGCCGTGAGTCGCCCCAGCGGCGTGGAAATAGCGCGAGTCCACATCGAAGCGGATCCGCGCGATCCCCGCCTCCGGAATCTCGAGCACCGAGGGGAAGAGCTGGTTGATCGGGGCGGCGGCGTAGAGCGATTCAAGCGCCCGGTAATGCGCCTCGGCGCCCGTCGGCGCCGATTCAGGCGGCGTCACGCGCCTCTACTCCGGTGAGCAGCACGTAGAGCGCGTCCTTCGAGCCGGCACCGCGCAGCTTCTCGGCAAAGGGCCGCTCGCGCAGCCGCCGCGAGACCGAGGCGAGCGCCTTGAGATGCTCGGCCCCGGCATTGGCCGGCGAGAGCAGCATGAACACCAGGTCGACCGGCAGATCGTCGACCGCACCGAAATCGAGCGGCTGCTCCAGCCGGGCGAACACGCCGCACACGCGCGGCAGGTCGTCGAGCCGGGCATGCGGGATCGCGATGCCGCCGCCGAAGCCGGTCGAGCCCAGCCGCTCGCGCTCGGCCAGCCGCTCGGCCACCAGCTTGGCGTCGACCCCGTAGGTCGCCGCCGCACTGGTACCGAGCTGCTGGAACAGCGCCTTCTTGTTGCCCGCCGTAACCCCGGCGAGCACCGCCTCCGGTACGAGCAAATCGCTCAGATCAGTCATTTACTCGTTCCAAAGAAGCGGCTGCCCGCCTGCAAGCCGGCGCCTTACGCCGGTGCGCGGTTGGGCTCAACCCAGCCAATCGTTCCGTCGCCGCGGCGGTAGACCATATTATAGGCGCCCGTACCGCTGTTGCGAAACAGCAATGCATTGGTATTGCGCAAATCGAGCATCATCACCGCGTCCGAAACGGTTGCCTCCGGCACATCGACGCGGGTCTCCGCGATCACCAGCGGCGCATCGGCGACTTCCTCTTCCTCGCGCGCTTCCTGGAACAGGGTATAGCCGGCATTGTCGAAACCATTGTCATAGGCGCCGCCTTCGGCCAGCGCGATCACTTCGGTCGGGCGGCGATCCTTGAGGCGTCGGACATAACGTCGCAGCTGCTTGTCGATCCGGTCCGCCGCGCCATCGAACGCGCCATGCGCCTCCATGCCCGCGTTCGTCGCCTTGAGCACCAGCCCTTGCGTCACGTGCATCACGATATCGCAGGTGAAACCGTTATCGTGCGGGCCCTTGCCGAAGGTGATCTGCGAGGAGATGGCGCGGGAAAAATATTTGTCGGCGATACCCTGGACCCGATCCGTCACCTGCGTCTTGAGCGCTGCGCCCGTATCGACCTGATGCCCCGAGATCCGGATATCCATAATGTACCTCCACTTCGCAATTAAGGACGAGCGACCTAGGGGTGCACTGAAACCGCGTCGATTGTGGGAACACCCCATAGCGGCTCGTCCAGGGACTTCAGAAACGCTGCGTGGCGCTCAAGTTCCACCGCACTCGCGGTGAACCGCCGCGCCGGCCGGATATGTACCCGAGTCGGCGCCTCCTCGACGGTCTCCGGCACCACCGGTACTTCCTCGGCCAGGCCCAGCGTGATCTGGCGCCCGCCGGTCAGCTCGACATAGACCTGCGCCAGCAGCTGCGCGTCGAGCAGCGCGCCGTGCAGCGTTCGCGCGCTGAGATCGATGCCGTAGCGGCTGCACAGCGCGTCGAGCGTGTGCTTGGCGCCGGGATGCCGGGTGCGCGCGAGCACCAGCGTATCGACCATGCGGCTCAGATCGACGATGGGACGGCTGCAGCGGCCGAGCTCGCCGTTGAGGAAGCTGAAGTCGAACCCGGCATTGTGCGCGACCATTGGCGAGTCGCCGATGAACGCCAGCAGATCCTCGACGACGTCCTCGAACAGCGGCTTGTCGGAAAGGAATCGCTCGGACAGACCGTGGACGTTGAACGCCTCCACCGGCATGGCACGCTGCGGATTGATATAGGCGTGGAAATGGTTGCCGGTGGCAACCCGGTTCACCAGCTCGACACAGCCGATTTCGACGAGGCGGTCGCCGCCTGAGAAGCTGAGTCCCGTCGTTTCGGTGTCAAACACGATTTCCCGCATGGAGCGCTTATCCACCCGCAGGCGGCGCGAGGCAAGCGATGACCGTGCGTACGCAATCTTCCGTAACCTGCAGACCTTCACCGGTGGGGATCACGAAATCGGCGCGCGCGCGCTTTTCGGCATCGGGCATCTGGCGCGCGAGGATGGCGTCGAAGCGCGCCGCGGTCATACCGGGGCGGGCGAGGACGCGTTCGCGCTGCACTTGGGGCGGCGCAGAGACCACGGCGATCTTGTCGACGTGCCGCCAGCCGCCGGCCTCGAACAGCAATGGTACGTCAAGAAGGACCAGCCGCGCATCGGCGTGGGCGGCGAGGAACGACTCGCGTGCCTCGGCCACGGCGGGGTGGAGAATCGCTTCGAGTCGGGCGAAAGCGGTGGGGTCCGCCATCACCGCCTCGCGCAGCAGCGTGCGATTCACGCCCAGTTCGGTGGTCGTGTCCGGAAACTCCGCCTCGATCGCCGCCACCGCCGCGCCGTTCGGCCCCTGGAGGTGGTGGACGGTCGCGTCCGCGTCGAACACCGGCACGCCGTCCGCGGCGAACATCGCTGCGACGGTCGACTTGCCCATGCCGATCGAGCCGGTGAGGCCCAGCACGATCGGCCGCCTGATCATGCAGTGAGCAGCGCGCGCAGTTCCTCGTCGCGGTCGCGCGGGGGCTCGGCGCCGAAGAACAGCTCGAAGGCGAGCGCAGCCTGGCCGACCAGCATCTCGAGCCCGTCCACCGTATCCAGCTCGCGATCGCGCGCCTGGGCGAGCAGCGGCGTTTCGAGCGGCGCATAGACGATGTCGTACACCACCGCATGCTCGGGCAGCGGGTCGAGGTTCAGGTCGAGCGGCGGCTGGCCGTCCATGCCGAGCGGGCTGGCGTTCACCAGCAGATCGGCCGCGGGCAGGGGCGCGCCGATCGGCAGCGCGTCGCCCTTCACCCCGAAGCTGGAGAGCAGGGCGGCGGCCTTGAGCACGTTGCGATTGAGGATCGTCACCCGGCCAATGCCGACGCGCGACAGCGCGAACAGCACCGCACGGGCGCCGCCACCCGCGCCGACCACCACCGCATGGCGGCCTTCCAGCTCCAGCCCGGCAATCGGCGAGAAGAAGCCGCCGGCATCGGTGTTGGTGCCGATCAGCGCCCCGTCCTCGCCGCGGATCACGGTGTTCATCGCGCCAATCGTGTTCCGCACGCCGCCGGGATCGCCGACCATGTCCATCACCGCCAGCTTGTGGGGAATCGTGACGTTGCAGCCGCGCCAATCGGCATCGTCCTTCGCGCGGGCGAAATAGTCGGCGAGGTCGTCGCCCAGCACATGGGTGCGGCGATAATTGCCCTCGATCCCCAGAGCATCGAGCCAGAATTTGTGGATGATCGGCGATTTGGAATGGGCGATCGGATCGCCGATCACCTCGGCATAACGAGTCACTTGGGCATCACTCCCCGGGTGCGCAGATAGTCGAGAATCGGCAGCAGCGGCATGCCGAGGATGGTGAAATGGCTGCCTTCGGTGCGACTGAACAGCTGCACGCCAGGCCCTTCGATCCGGAAGCAGCCGACGCACCCGGCGATGGCCGGCCATTCGATGTCAAGATAGGACTCGATGAACGCCGCGCTCAGCGGGCGGACGTGCAGCCGGGCACGATCGACATGGCGCCACACCGGCCGACCGCCCTCGGCGATCACCGCGGCGCTGTAGATGTCGTGGGTCTTGCCCGACATGCGCTGGAGATGGTCGCGCGCCTGTTCGCGGCTCTCGGGCTTGTCGAGCAGGCTGCCGTCGTCGAGCGCGACGAGCGAGTCGCCGCCCAGCACCAGCGCTTGGGGCGCCATGCGCGAGACCTTGAGCGCCTTCAGCTCGGCGAGTGCGTCGGCGAGGTCGCGCGGACTCGTGCCTTCGGCAAGCAGCGACTCCTTCGCGCTGGCCTCATCGACCAGCGCCGGCAGCGCCTCGTGCGCCACGCCGGCGGCATCGAGCATCGCCCGGCGGGAGGCGCTCTGCGAGGCGAGAACGAGAGTCGGCATTATCGGCGGTCCATTTCACGGTCGTTGCACAGCTGGATGATCGCGGCGGCGGTTTCCTCGATCGAGCGACGGGTCACGTCGATCACCGGCCAGCCATTGTCGGCGAACATCCGGCGGGCGAAGGCGATTTCGCGCTGCACCGCTTCCTGGTCGACATAATCGGTCTCGGGCGCCTGGTTGAGCGAGAGCAGCCGGTTGCGGCGGATCTGCACCAGCCGATCCGCGCTCGTCGTGAGGCCCACGATCAGCGGCCGCTGCAGCTGGAACAGCTTGGCCGGGGGCGGCGATTCCACCACGATCGGGATGTTCGAGACCTTGTAGCCGCGATTGGCGAGATAGATCGACGTCGGCGTCTTCGACGAGCGCGACACACCCGCGAGCAGGATGTCGCTTTCCTCCCAATCCTCCCAGCCGATGCCGTCGTCATGCGCGATGGTGAACTGAATCGCGTCCACCCGGGCGAAATAGGCGGCGTCGAGCATGTGCTGGCGCCCCGGCCGCGCCTTGGCTTCCTGGCCGAGCAGGTTGGAGAGCGCATGGCTCACCTGGTCGAGCGGCGCGATCGCCGGCAGCCCCAGCGCGCGGCAGCGCGTCTCCAGCATGCGGCGGATGTCGCGATTGACCAGCGTGTAGATCACCAGGCCGGGGTTCTGCGCGATCTCCTGCAGGATGCGCTCCAGATGCGCCTCGCTGCGCACCATCGGCCAGAAATGGCGCAGCGGTTCGACATCGTCGAACTGCGCCAGCGCCGCCTTGGCGATGTTTTCCAGGGTCTCGCCGGTGGAGTCCGAGAGCAGGTGCAGGTGCAGCCGCATCAGGCTGGGGACCGATCTGTGCATAACATGGCGAACAAGCGGTAGCGTAACCTCGGCATCGGGCCAACCCGGCCGATTCCGCGATTCAGCTGGTGATTCGTCCACAGCGGCATCCCCAGCTTGTGCTTTCCATTCACAGCCTGTGAGTCTTGTGGACAGATTTTCCGAATCCGTGCGATTCCGTATGGCGATAGGAGTCAAATTGTTGGCAACTGACTCACATCACCATAAGCCCCGGCTTTCACCGGCCAACAGACTCCAACATCCTGAGAATCGAATCTTCTAGTAGTGGGATCCCGGCTCTGACTGTTCGCGCTTCCAAGCCGCTGCTCGCGACCCTGCAAGGGACTCGCCAGCCCGTTCCGCCCGTCTGGCTCATGCGCCAGGCCGGCCGATACCTGCCCGAATACCGTGCGCTCCGTGCCGAGAAGGGCGGATTCCTTGCCCTCGCGATGGATTCCGACTCCGCGGCCGAGATCACGCTGCAGCCGATCCGCCGCTTCGGCATGGACGGCGCGATCCTGTTTTCCGACATCCTGGTGGTGCCGATGGCGCTTGGCCAAAAGCTGTGGTTCGAGACCGGTGAAGGCCCCAGACTCGCCCCGACCGTGACGGCGCGGGATGTGCTCGACGGCTTCGATGCCGATTCCAGCGTCCTGGAGCCCATCTACGGCACGATAAGGCGGGTGAAGGCGGTCCTGGAACCCCAGACCACTTTCCTGGGCTTTGCGGGCTCTCCCTGGACCGTGGCGACGTACATGATCGCCGGCCAGGGAAGCCGCGAGCAGGCCGAGGCGCGTCGCCTGGCCTATCGCGATGAAGGCCTGATGCAGGCGCTGGTCGATCGCATCGCCGACCAGACCATCACCTATCTGCGTGCGCAGGCCGAAGCGGGGGTGGAGGCGGTGCAGCTGTTCGACAGCTGGTCGGGCAGCCTCAGCCCCGCCCAGTTCGAACGCTGGGTGATCGCCCCCAATGCGCGGATTGCGGCGGCCGTGCGGGATCTGGTGCCCGTGATTGGATTTCCGAAGGGGGCAGGGGGCAAACTCGCCGCCTATGCCCGCGAAACCGGCGTCGATGCGATCGGACTCGACGAGACGGTCGACCCCGCCTGGGCCAATGCGGTGCTGCCCGAGGGGCTGCCGGTGCAGGGCAATCTCGATCCGCTGGCGCTGATCACCGGCGGCGCGGTGCTCGACAGCGCGATCGACCAGATCCTCTCGGCCTTCCCGGAACGGCCGCATGTGTTCAACCTGGGCCACGGCATCCTGCCCGACACGCCGATCGCGCATGTCGAGCAGCTGCTGGCCCGCGTGCGGGGGACCTCGGCATGATCGGCTGGCTCGGTAGTGCCTATCTTTGGGTGAAGGCGTTCCACGTCATCTTCGTGGTATTCTGGATGGCGGGGCTGTTCCTGTTCCCGCGCTACCTGATCCACCACCAGGAGGCGCTGGGCACCCCCGAGGCGGCGGCCTGGGCGAGGCGTGAGGCGCTGCTCAAGCGGATGATCCTCACGCCCTCGATGCTCATCGTCTGGGTGCTCGGGATGGCGCTCTCGGCCAATATCGGGCTGTTCGACGGACAGCCGGGGATCGGCTGGCTCCATGCCAAGCTGCTGCTCGTCGTGCTGCTCAGCGGCTATCATGGATGGGCGGTGGGCTATGCCCGCAAGCTCGGCCGTGGCGAGGCGCCGATCGCGACCCGCACGCTGCGTTTCCTCAACGAAGTGCCGGCGCTGGCGCTGGTCTTCATCGTCATCCTCGCCGAGGTGAAGCCGTTCTGAGAACCACTGCGATTCGGCGGGGTAAATCTGCGCCGAATCGCAGTTGACTTGGCGGGAGCCCCCACCTAATTTTGTAGGTGTGTACCGGACCTCGGTGCATCCTTCCTTCAAGCATCGAATCCTGCGCGTACCTATCGCCGATCGACGCTCTCCCCCTTAGAATTTCCGGACCTTCCATGCATCTCAAGGACCTCAAGAAAACCGCCCCCGCCGAACTGGTCACGATGGCCGAGGCACTGGGCGTCGAGAGCGCGTCGACGCTGCGTAAGCAGGACCTGCTCTTCGCCATCCTCAAGGCCCAGGCCGAACAGGGTGACCAGATCATGGGCGAAGGCACGATCGAAGTGCTGCCCGACGGCTTCGGCTTCCTGCGCTCGCCCGAGGCGAACTATCTCGCCGGCCCCGACGACATCTATGTCAGCCCCAACCAGGTTCGGAAGTTCGGCCTGCGCACCGGCGACACCGTGGAAGGCGAGATCCGCGGACCGAAGGACGGGGAACGCTATTTCGCCCTCACCAAGCTGGTGAAGGTCAATTTCGACGATCCGGATGCGGTGCGCCACCGCGTCAACTTCGACAACCTGACCCCGCTCTATCCCGAGCAGAAGCTGCGCCTCGACACGCTCGACCCGACGGTCAAGGACAAGTCGGCCCGCGTGATCGACATCGTCGCACCGCAGGGCAAGGGCCAGCGCGCGCTGATCGTCGCGCCGCCGCGCGTCGGTAAGACGGTGCTGCTGCAGAACATCGCCAAGGCGATCACCGACAACCATCCCGAAGTCTTCCTGATCGTGCTGCTCATCGACGAGCGCCCGGAAGAAGTCACCGACATGCAGCGTTCGGTGAAGGGCGAAGTGATCAGCTCGACCTTCGACGAGCCGGCGACGCGCCACGTGCAGGTCGCGGAAATGGTGATCGAAAAGGCCAAGCGCCTGGTCGAGCACAAGAAGGACGTGGTGATCCTGCTCGACTCGATCACCCGCCTCGGTCGCGCCTACAACACCGTCGTGCCGAGCTCGGGCAAGGTGCTGACCGGCGGTGTCGACGCGAACGCGCTGCAGCGCCCGAAGCGCTTCTTCGGTGCGGCGCGTAACATCGAGGAAGGCGGCTCGCTCTCGATCATCGCCACCGCGCTGATCGATACCGGCAGCCGCATGGATGAAGTGATCTTCGAAGAGTTCAAGGGCACCGGCAACTCGGAAATCGTCCTCGACCGCAAGGTGGCGGACAAGCGCATCTTCCCGGCGCTGGACGTCGGCAAGTCGGGCACCCGCAAGGAAGAGCTGCTGGTCGAAAAGGCCAAGCTCACCAAGATGTGGGTGCTGCGCCGCATCCTGATGCAGATGGGCACGATCGACGCGATGGAATTCCTGCTCGACAAGATGAAGGATTCGAAGACCAACGAAGACTTCTTCGACAGCATGAACCAGTAACGCGGGCACCTGCCTTCGCGATTTGGGAAAGGCCGGGCCTGGGTGCCCGGCCTTTTTGCGTTTGGGTGCAGGGAACGTCTCGGCTCGGGCAAGCGTAGGCGTTGCGTGCGCCGATCAGGGCGCTAGGGTTTTGGCATGATCGATCTTCTTCTCAGCGCAGCCGCCGGGGGCGTCGGCTCCCCGCTCGACATCTGGCAGCACATCGTCGCCGATTTCTCCAATCTCGGTGATCCGGCCGCATTGGCCGCCTTTGGCTCCGTGCTGATGATCGACCTAGTGCTGGCCGGCGACAATGCCATCGTCGTCGGCGCGCTGGCGGCGGGGCTGCCCGCGGACCAGCGCAAGAAGGTGATCCTGATCGGCATCGGGGCGGCGCTGATTCTGCGCATCGCCTTCGCGCTGATCGTCAGCTGGCTGATGGGGATCGTTGGGCTGATCTTCGCGGGCGGGCTGCTGCTGCTCTGGGTCAGCTGGAAATTCTGGCGCGAGATCCGCCATGGCGGCGAGAGCGCAGGGTCGGAAGAGATCGAGGGCGATGAGCGCTCGAGCGTGCGCGCCGCCCGGAGCTTCGCGGGCGCTGCGTGGGCAGTTGCCGTCGCCGATGTCTCGATGAGCCTCGACAACGTCCTGGCAGTCGCCGGTGCGGCGCGCGAGCATCCGGGAATTCTGGTGGTCGGGCTGCTGCTGTCGGTGGCGCTGATGGGGCTGGCGGCGAACCTGATTGCCAAGCTGATCGATAAGCACCGCTGGATCGCCTATTTCGGTCTGGCGGTGATCGTCTTCGTAGCGTTCAAGATGATCTATGAGGGCTGGGTGGGCACGCCGGGCACTGCCGGCATCACTAGCCTGTTCTGAGCCCCCAGACCCCTCCCTGCGCGGCAGGGAGGGGCGGGTAGGGCCCTCAGCCGAGGTTGGCGGCGAAGAACTCGGCAGTGCGCTTGTCGGCGAGCTGCGCGGCTTCTTCCGAGCGGCGCTTGCCGAGTTCAGCGGCGAAGCCATGGTCCTCGCCCGGATAGTCGTACAGCGTGACCTTGGGGTGATCGTCCAGCCCCTCGTGCATCTTCGCCTGCACCTCGGGCGAGACGAAGTGGTCGGCCTGCGGGATATGCAGCATCAGCGGCTTGGCGATGGCGTGCTTCTCGTCGAGCAGTCCGTCGATCCCCACCGCATAATAGCCGACGCTCGCATCGATATCGGTCCGCGCGGCGGTCATGTAGGCTAGGCGGCCGCCGAGGCAGAAGCCGACCGCGCCGACCTTGCCGCCACCCAGCTCGGCCCGCGCCACCTGGATGGTCGATTCGATGTCGGCAACGCCCTTGTCCTGGTCGAACTTGCCGAACAGGTCGAGCGCCTGCTGGAACTCCTCCGGCACGTCGGCATCGAGCTCGATGCCGGGCTTGAGGCGCCAGAACAGGTCGGGTGCGATCGCGAGATAGCCTTCCTTGGCGAAGTCCTCGCACTTCTGGCGGATGCCCTCGTTCACCCCGAAGATTTCCTGGATCACGATGATCGCGGCGCGCGGGGTGCCTTCGGGACGCGCGACATAGGCGGAGAAGCTGCCGGTCTCGTCCAGGGCATCGATCGTCAGAGTGCTCATAGCAGATAGTCTCCGGTTAAGCGCCGCTCATGATCGAGCAGCCAGGATTTGGTGATCGGCCCTTGCCCGGCCGAATAGGCCCCGAGTCCGCCGCCCTGGTTGAGGATGCGGTGGCAGGGTACAACGAGCGGAAACGGGTTTCGTGCACATAGCTGGCCAATCGCGCGGGCGCTTGAACCCAGCGCGCGTGAAAGTGCCCCATAGCTTGTGGTCTGCCCGAACGGCACCGCGATCAGGCCCTCGCGCAAACACGCGCCCCGTGGTGTCGGGGCCGGCGACAGTGTTACGTCGAACGCGAGCCGTTCGCCGGCAAACCATTGTTCGAGCTGCTCCGCAGCGATGCGGACGGCAACCGCGCTCCCGCGGCTTGGCGGGCCTTCCGCGCCGATGGTGATCCGCTCCAGATGCCCGTCCTTGCCTTCGATCCGGATCGGGCCGATGGGCGTTGCGATCAGGGCATGGTCGCGCGCATACATGGCCTTGGCCTAGCAGGCGGCCGGGGATGCGCTCAAGCGCGGAAGGGATCACATGAAGATCAACGTCGAAGTCGAGTGCACGCCGGAAGAAGCGCGCCGCGCCATGGGACTGCCCGACCTCACGCCCGTTCATGATCGCTATGTGAAGCTGATGGTGCAGGCGATCGAGAATCACGGCACGCCCGAAGGCTTCGAGCAGATGATGCGCAGCTGGGCGCCGATGGGCGAGGCGGGGATGAACTTCTGGCGCGGCATGTTCGACGCCGCGACCAAGAAGCCCGGGAGCTGACGACCACCCGCATGGACACGATCTTCGCGGTCTCGAGCGGGGCGCCGCCGGCGGCGATCGCGGTGCTGCGCATCAGCGGGACAGAGGCATTTGCTGCGGTGCAGCAGCTTGCGGGTGACCTTCCCACACCGCGACGTGCTGCGCTGCGAACGTTGCGCGACACGGCGGGCGAGCCGCTCGACCAGGCACTGGTGCTGTGCTTCCCGGGGCCGCGATCGGCGACCGGCGAGGATCTTGCCGAGCTGCACCTGCATGGTGGCCGCGCGGTGGTGCGTGCGGTGGAGGCGGCACTCGCCGAACTTCCCGAACTTCGCGCAGCGGAGGCAGGGGAGTTCACGCGGCGGGCACTGCTCCATGGCCGGCTGGACCTGAGCGAGGCCGAAGGGCTGGGCGACCTGCTGATGGCCGAGACCGAGGCGCAGCGGCGTGCCGCCATCCGCAGCGCGGGCGGGGCGGTGCGGCAGCATGCCGAGGACTGGACGACCCGGTTGCTCGGCTTGGCCGCGCGGATTGAGGCCGAGCTCGACCATGGCGATGAGGATGATGTCGCCGGCGCCGATCCGCTGCCGACGCTGCGAACCGCTGCCGCCTCCTTGGGCAGCGACATCGCGGCCATCGCCGCGAGGCCGCCGGTGGAGCGGCTGCGCGACGGGTTGCGGGTGGCGCTGGGTGGACCGCCAAATGCCGGCAAGTCGACCCTGTTGAATGCCCTCGCCGAGCGCGACGCAGCAATCGTCTCGCCGATCGCCGGCACCACGCGCGACCGCATCGAAGTGCCGGTGGTCCGCGAAGGCATCGCCTGGCTGCTAATCGACACCGCCGGGCTGGCGGAGGACACCGACGATCCCATCGAGGCGATCGGCGTGGCACGCGCCCGCGATGCGCTGGCCGAAGCCGATCTGCTGCTGTGGCTCGGCGACGACGCGCCGCCGCCGCATGCCTGCGCCTTGTGGGTGCATGCCCGCGCCGATGCCGAGGGCCGTGCTCCAGCGCAGCCCGATCAGCTGGTCGTGTCGGTGCGCGAGGGCAGGGGGCTGGACGCGCTCTGGCAGCGCATGGCGGCGGCCGCATCCGACCTGTTGCCGCCGCCAGACCTCGTCGCGCTCAATGCGCGCCAGCGGGGCTGGTGCATCGCAGCGGCCGATGCGTTGGCGCGGGCGTCGCTGCTCGATGATCCCCTGCTCTTCGCCGAGGAGCTCCGCGCCGCCCGCCGCGCGCTCGATGCGATCACCGGTCGGGCAGGTGTCGAGGACGTGCTCGATGCGCTGTTCGGAAAGTTCTGCATCGGTAAATAAAGTGTTCCACGTGGAACACGCATGAGGCGTTCCACCGCACCCCTCTGGACAAGCGCGCGCCGAAGGCGTTTAGCAGCTCTATGCAATTCGACGTGATCGTGATCGGCGGCGGCCATGCCGGTACCGAGGCAGCGGCTGCGGCCTCGCGCCGTGGTGCCCGCACCGCGCTGCTCAGCTTCGATCTGGACAAGCTCGGCGCGATGTCGTGCAACCCGGCGATCGGTGGGCTTGGCAAAGGCCATCTCGTCCGCGAGATCGACGCGCTCGACGGGCTGATGGCGCGCGCGGCCGACGCCGCCGGCATCCATTATCGCATGCTCAACCGCTCCAAGGGCACCGCCGTGCAGGGGCCCCGCGTCCAGGCCGATCGCACGCGTTACGCCGCCGCGATCCAGGCGATGCTGCGTGCGCAGGACCATTTGACGCTCATCGAGGGCGAGGCGGAAGCGCTGATCCTGGAGGGTGGCCGCATCGCGGGCGTGCAGCTCCGCGACGGTACCCGCCTGGCCGCTCCCGCCGTCGTGCTCGCCACCGGCACCTTCCTCGGCGGCCGCCTTTTCCGCGGCGAGGAGCGGTTCGAGGGCGGGCGGGTAGGGGAGGCATCCGCGCTTCGCCTCGCCGCGCAGCTGCGCGAGCTGGCACTACCGATGGGTCGGCTCAAGACCGGCACGCCCCCACGGCTCGACGGCCGCACGATCGACTGGGCCCGAACCGAGGAGCAGGCCTCGGATGCCGAGCCCTGGACGATGTCGGCGATGAACGCGACGCGCCCGCTGCCGCAGCTCCACTGCGCGGTCACCCGCACCACGCAGGCGACGCATGATGCGATCCGCAGCGGGCTCGATCGCTCGCCGCTGTTCACCGGTGCGATCGAGGCGCAGGGCCCGCGCTACTGTCCTTCGATCGAGGACAAGGTCCATCGCTTCGGCGACCGCGACGGGCACCAGGTGTTCCTGGAGCCCGAGGCGCTCGACCATCACTGGATCTATCCCAACGGGCTTTCGACGTCGCTCCCGGTCGACGCGCAGGCGGCGATGATCGCCTCGATCCCGGGGCTGGAGCAGGCCGTCATCACCGTGCCCGGCTATGCGGTCGAGTATGACTATATCGATCCGCGCGCGCTGGAATCGACTCTGGCGCTGCCGCAGATCCCCGGCGTGTTCTTCGCCGGCCAGATCAACGGCACGACGGGCTATGAAGAGGCAGGCGGGCAGGGGCTCGCCGCCGGCGCCAATGCCGCGGCACTGGCGCTGGGCGTCGCGCCCTTGGTGCTCGATCGCGCGACCTCCTATCTCGGCGTGATGATCGACGACCTGGTGCTGCAGGGGGTGACCGAACCCTATCGCATGCTCACCGCCCGCGCCGAGTTCCGCCTGCGCCTGCGGGCCGACAATGCCGAGACGCGGCTGGGTCCGATCGGCGACGCGCTGGGGCTGCTGGGCTCTGAGCGGCAGGCTCGACTCAATCGTAACCGGGACGGCCGGAAGAAGCTCGATGCGATCTTCGCCGTCGAGCGTACCGCGCATCAGCTTGCCACCCGTGGCGCGCCGGTTGCGCAGGATGGTGCGAAGCGACCGGCCCGCGAGTGGCTGCGCTTTCCCGGCGTTGCGCTCGAGCATGTACTGGATGCTGACCCGGATGCCGATCCGGCGCTGTTGGCGGAGTATGTCGAGGACGCGCGCTACGCACCCTATCTCGAACGGCAGGATGCCGAGGTAGCGCAGCTGCGTGCCAACGATGCGGTCCGGCTGCGAGTCGACATGAACTATGCCGCCATTCCCGGGCTGTCGAACGAGATGGTCGAACGGCTGACCGTTGCCGCGCCCGAGACGCTGGGAGCCGCCGCTCGCATTCGCGGCATCACCCCCGCTGCGCTCTCCGCCATCTTGTTGCACGCGCGAAAGGCCGTGGCATGAACGAAGATGAAGCAAGAAGCTGGGTTCGCAATCACTTCGGTGTTTCACGTGAAACACTGGTCGCCAAGTTCGGCGATATCCTGGTAGCCGAAGCGGAGCACCAGAATTTGATCGCCCGCTCGACCCTGGACAGCCTCTGGGGCCGCCACCTCACCGACTCCGCCCAGCTCGTGCCGCTGGCGGAAGCGGCCGGGGAGGGGGCGTGGCTTGATGTCGGCAGCGGTGCCGGATTGCCCGGCATTGTAGTAGCGCTGCTCACCGATCGCCCTGTCGTGCTGGTCGAACCACGCACCAAGCGCGTCCAATTCCTCCGCGATGCCGCCGACCAGCTCGGGATCGGCGATCGTGTGACGGTGATCGGCAGCAAGGTCGAATCCTATCGCCCCGATCGTCGCGCCGCGGTCGTCTCCGCCCGCGCAGTCGCCGAATTGTCCGCGCTGATGTTATCCACAGTGCATTGCACCGATTCGTCCACAGTCTGGTTGCTGCCCAAGGGGCGGAGTGCGCAATCGGAGGTGGATGCCGCGCGCGCGAAATGGCAAGGTCGGTTTCACGTGGAACCCAGCATCACGCAGCCGGACTCGGGCATCGTGGTCGCAACACAGATAGGCGCCAGATGATCACCATCACGATCGCCAATCAGAAGGGCGGGGTGGGCAAGACCACGACCGCCATCAACGTCGGCACCGCCCTCGCCGCCACCGGCAAGCGGGTGCTGCTGATCGATTTCGACCCGCAGGGCAATGCCTCGACCGGGCTCGGCATCGGCCGCGGCGAGCGCGAGCATTCGAGCTACGACCTGCTGGTGTCGGATGCAGATCTCGAGGACGTGGCGGTGCCCACCACCGTGCCGGGCCTCGACGTGGTGCCGGCGACGCAGGACCTGTCGGGCGCCGAGATCGAGCTGATCGAATTTGATGCGCGCACCCACCGGCTCGACGCGGCGATCAAGCGCCACCGCGCCGAGCGCTGGGACGTGATCCTGGTCGATTGCCCGCCTTCGCTGGGGCTGCTGACGGTCAACGCGATGGTTGCGGCGCATGCACTACTGGTGCCGCTCCAGTGCGAGTTCTTCGCGCTGGAAGGGCTCAGCCAGCTGCTCAACACCGTCGAGCGGATCCGCACCCGGTTCAACCCGGGCCTGTCGATCCTTGGCGTCGCGCTGACGATGTATGATCGCCGCAATCGGCTCACCGACCAGGTTTCGGACGATGTCCGCGCGGTGCTGGGCAGGGTGGTGTTCGACACGGTCATCCCGCGCAACGTCCGCCTGTCCGAAGCGCCGAGCCACGGCGTACCCGCGCTTATTTACGATCATCGCTGCGCCGGCTCCGAAGCCTATATCGCGCTCGCCCGCGAAGTGATCGACCGCCTTCCCAAATTGCAGAAAGCCGCATGACCGAATCTCCCGCCGCCGCCCGCAAGCCCCGCCCCGGTCTCGGCCGCGGGCTTTCCGCCTTGCTGGGCGACAGCATCCCCGAAGAGCCGATCAAGGGCAATCCGACGAGCAGTTCGGGCGTGCGGATGCTGCCGATCAGCTCGCTGGTCGCCGATCCCAACCAGCCGCGCCGTCATTTCGACGAAGAGGCGCTGGACACGCTGGCGGAGTCGATCCGCACCCGCGGGCTTATCCAGCCGATCTTCGTGCGGCCGCACGGCCAGAGCTTCCAGATCGTCGCCGGCGAGCGGCGCTGGCGGGCGGCGCAGCGGGCGCGGCTCCACGAGGTGCCGGTGATCGTTCGCGAGCTGAGCGACGCCGAGACGCTGGAAATCGCGCTGATCGAGAATATCCAGCGCCAGGACCTCAATGCGATCGAAGAAGCCGAGGGCTATGCCCGGCTGGTCCGCGAGTTCGGTCATACCCAGGAAGCGCTGGGCAAGATCGTCCACAAGTCGCGCAGCCACATCGCCAATCTGCTGCGCCTGCTCGATCTGCCGGCGCCGGTGCGCGAGATGGTGGTCGATCGCTCGCTGGAAATGGGCCATGCCCGTGCGCTGATCGGTTCGCCCGATCCCGAGAAGCTGGCGCGCCAAGTCGTCGCCAGGGGGCTGTCGGTGCGTGATACCGAGAAGCTGGCGCGTACCGCCAAGCCAGCGCCGAAGCGTAAGGCCAGCGAGAATCGCAGCGAAGGCGATCCCGATATCGTCGCGCTGGAGCGGCATTTGGGCGATGTGCTGGGTCTCAACGTCCGCATCGCGCATGGCGAGAAGGGCGGCACGCTGTCGGTCAGCTATTCGACCCTCGACCAGCTCGACATGGTCTGCCAGCGGCTGAGCGGCGAGCGGATCTGATCGGGTTCCGCTGCCCTTTGTGGCAGGTTTGAGCTTGGCCGGCGACATGGCAGCCTGTTGTCATGCTGCTCTCCGCGTCGGGCCGTGGGCCGATCCTGTCCTTCGACTTCCCGCTGTCGCGGAGCGCGGCGCAGGCGCGCCTGGCGGCCTTTCTGCCGCACGCGGGGGAGGCCTATGCCCGGCATCGCAATGAGGAGCGGGGGCAGGGGCAGCATCACGCCGTGTCGCGGCTTTCAGCGGCCTTGCGGCGGCGGCTGATCAGTGAGGCGGAGGTTGCAGAAGCGGTCGTGCGCGTGCACGGCGCCGGGGCGGCGGCCAAGTTCATCGGCGAGCTGTACTGGCGAACCTATTGGAAGGGCTGGCTCGAGCAGCATCCGTCCGTCTGGCAGGATTGGCGGGCGGCGTGCGCCCGGTGGGCCAAGCAGGGGCTGCCGGATGGCTATGCCGCAGCAGTAGAAGGGCGCACCGGGATCGATGCCTTCGACGCTTGGGCGCGCGAGCTGCGTGAGACCGGCTATCTGCACAATTGGGCGCGGATGCAGTTTGCCTCGATCTGGATCTTCACGCTTCGGCTGCCTTGGGAGCTTGGCGCCGAAGTCACCTTCCGCCACTTCGTCGATGCGGACCCGGCGTCGAACACATTGTCATGGCGTTGGGTTGCCGGCTTGCATACGCCGGGGAAGGTGTATCTCGCCGACGCGGAGCGAATCCGGGTGCAGACGGGTGGGCGCTTCGATCCCAAGGGACTTGCGGTTTCTGCGGACGTTCCACGTGAAACATCCGCTGCGGAACTTGGACGCATCCGAACCCCGACGGCGCCCGAGCCGGGTCTACCCTCGCTGCTGCTGCTGACACCCGACGATCTCTCGCTGGAAACCGAAGCGCAGCTGGAGGCACTGGATGTCCGGCGCGTGGTGGCGTGTCGCGCGCATTGCAGCGGCGCGGCCGACCTTGCCGCCGTTGCGGACGGCCTGCAACGCGCGTCGTCGCATTGGAGGGCACGCGCGCTCTGGGTGGACGACATGGAAGCGGTGCTGGCGGTCGCGCAGGCAGAGGGCGCTGCGCAGATCGTCACCGGCTATGCGCCCGTGGGGCCGGTCGCGGAGTCGCTGGCCGCATACCACGAAAGGGCGCGCATTGCCGAACATCGCCGCGCCTGGGACGAGCAGGCATGGCCCTTCTGCTCCAAGGGCTATTTTGCATTTGCCCAGCAAATACCGGCGCTGCTCGAGAACGCGGTGCAGCCACCAATGCTCGCGTAACCAAGAAGCGCTGGATCATGGTAAAGAAATGGTGAACACTCTGCCGCACTGCAGCGTTGTTGCAGGACGAAGGGTGAGGCATGATCGAGCAGTTGCACGACGACCAATGGCGGGGCCACGGCTCGGAGGCGCTGCGCCCGACCTGGCATGACGCGGCCCGCGACGCGATCCGCCATCGGCTCGCGTCGCCCCCGAAACGGCCTCAGCGCTGGTTCGGGAAGACCAGGTTCTTGCTGAAGAAGGGCAGGACGTAATTCTGGAACCGGTCTGCCACCGCGCTGGTGTGGTCGCCGGAATAGACGGTGAAGCTGTTGGGCACGCCGTAGCGGTCCAGCGTCTCGTGCAAGGTCTGGGCGTCGCCGCGTAGGCCGTCCTTGTCGCCGACATCGATCGCAATCGCCCGGTAGCGGCGGAGCTCCCCGATATATTGGTCGACGAACGCCAGGGGCGCGTTGGCGGCCCATTTCGCCAGCACCTCGGGCCGCTGCTTGCCGTCGTCGATCGGCAGGTCGAGATAGAGCGGCGGCGCCTTGGGATCGGGCGACCAGGCCGCCGCTGCCGCCAGCGTCGCGCGCAGCCCCCAGGAGAGCTTGGTCGCATCCTCGCGGGTCTTGATCGCCGCGATCTGCGCGAGCCCATTGGCATCGAGCAGGCTCGCGTCGCGCGCCGAGAGGCAGCAGGGGCTCATCATATAGACCGCGCCGAACACATCGGCATGCTTCATCCCGATGCGGCTGGCGCCATAACCGCCCATCGAATGGCCGACCAGGCCGCGGCTCTCGCGCGTCGCGATGGTACGGTAATGCGCGTCGATATAGGCGACGAGATCATGCGCGACGAAGCGCTCGAAATCGCCCGTGGTCGGCGAGCTAGAATACATCGACCCGTTGTGCAGCGTCTTGCTATCCGGCAGCACCAGGATCACCGGCCTGGCGCCGAGCGCATAGGCACCCTCGACGATTTGGGGGACATGGATCTCCTTGATCCACTGCTCGGCACCGATCGAATAGCCGTGGAGCGCATAGACGACGGGATACCGCTTGCGGGGCGCGCGGGCATAGTCCGGCGGCAGCACGACGATCACGTCGCGATCGGCGCTCTCGCCCTCGAGATTGCCTTCGATTGCAGGCGAGTGGACCTTGATCCGCTGCACCGTCACCGGCTTCGCGCCGGCCACGACCGGCGGGATCTGCGTCTGCACCTGCGCCATCGCCGGTGCGCCGCAAAGGCTCGCCAGCAGCGCTGCGCACGTCATCCAAGTCCGTTTGCCCATCGCTCTCTCTCCCATGCAAGGCCGCGTCGGCCCTCTATTCTTGTCGGCGCAGTTCCGCCGCGGCGGAGCGGGGCGCTTTGCCAAGTAAAGCCGCCAACACTCCGATATACGGTAGCGTTAACATCTTTCTTCGGATACAACAGGTCGGAGTAAATAAAAAGAGGGAGAGGACCATGGCACGGTTGCGCACCGGCGTGTCTGCCTTGTTGTTCGCGTGCACCTTTTCGCCGGCGGGCGCGCAGACCCTGCAGGCAACGATCGATGCGGGCCGCGCCTCGGCACCCGTGACCAAATATGAATATGGCATGTTCATCGAGCCGATCGGCGGCCTGGTCGCGCGGACGTTGTGGGCGGAGATGCTCGACGACCGCAAATTCTATTACCAGGTCGTGCCCGCTGCGCGCGACGTGCCCCCGCCGCCCAATGCCGAGGGGCGGCCGGGGGTCGCCTATCGCAAATGGCGCCCGATCGGCGGCGACGACGCCGTCACCATGGACACGCACGACCCCTATGTCGGCACGCAGAGCCCCAGCGTCGCCCTGGATGCGACGACCCCCCATGGTCTCTCGCAGGACGGCATCGGTATCGCCAAGGGCAAGCGCATTGTCGGTTCGCTGTGGCTGAGCGGCGATGCCGGCGCGCGGGTGCAGGTGCGGCTCGCCTGGGGGCAGGGGAGCGGCGAGAGCCAGACCGTGGCGCTGCCGACTCCCGGGCCGGGCTGGCAGCGGGTGACCTTCGCCTTCACCCCGGAGGCCGACAGCAAGGATGCCCGTTTCGAGATCACCGGCACGGGCAGCGGCCGCTTCCGCGTCGCCGCGGTGTCGCTGATGCCCGACGACAATATCGATGGCTGGCGGGCGGACACCACGGCGCTTGCCCGGACGCTCAACTCGGGCTTCTGGCGGCTGCCCGGCGGCAATTTCCTCTCCGACTGGGACTGGCACGAGGCGATCGGCCCGCGCGACCAGCGCCCGCCGATGTTCGACCATGCCTGGAGCGCGATGCAGACCAACGACCAGGGCATGGACGAGTGGATGACGCTGGCCAGGCTGGTCGGCGTCGAACCCTATGTCACGGTCAATGCCGGGCTGGGGGATGCCAACTCCGCGGCCGAGGAGGTCGAGTATCTCAACGGCCCGGCGACCAGCGAATGGGGCGCCAAGCGCGCCGCCAACGGTCATCCGGCGCCGTACGGCGTGCGCTTCTGGAACATCGGCAACGAGCCCTATGGCTGGTGGCAGATCGGCCGCACCACGCTCGATTACTTCATGATCAAGCACAACGCGTTCGCCCGGGCGATGCGCGCCAAGGATCCCGGCATCGTGCTGATCGGATCGGGCGCTATGCCCGACCAGATGCACCCCAGGGGCACCAAGGAGAACCCGACGCTCGCCAGCATCCAGCACAAGTTCGGCACCGACGAGGATTGGACCGGCGGGCTGTTCGCGCAGGCCTGGGGCAATTTTGCCGGGGTGAGTGAGCATTGGTATGATCGCGCCGAGCAGCGGCCCGATGCCCCCGCCGATGCCGAACTGCTCGAATATGTCCGCTCGCCCTCCAACCAGGTGCGGATGAAGGCCGAGGAGTGGAAGATCTACGAGCAGCGTTTCCCGGCGCTGCGCCGCGACAAGATCTTCCTGTCGATCGACGAATATGCCTATTTCGGGCCGCCGACGCTCAAGAACGCGCTCGCTTATTCGATGGTGCTGCAGGAGATGCTGCGCCACACCGATTTCCTGACGATGAGCGCCTTCACCACCGGCGCCTCGACGATGGACATCACGCCGACCGCCTCGACGCTCAACGCCACCGGCATGGTGTTCAAGCTCTATGGCGCGCATTTCGGCGCCGGCACGGTGCCGATCGCGCTCGACGGCAACGCGCCGCAGCCGGACCCAAAGTTCGTGGTCGGCTACAGCCATCCACAGGTGAAGGCGGGCAGCGCGACCTGGCCGCTCGACATGATCGCCGCGCTCAGCGCCGACGGGCGGACGCTCAAGATCGCCATCGTCAACGCGACGGTGAAGCCGCAGACGGCCGCCATCGCGCTGCAGGGGGTGCGGACGCGCGGGGTGGGGCGGCGCTGGTTGCTCTCGGGCGCGTCGCTCGCGGCGGAGAACAAGGCCGGCGCCGCGCCCGGCGTGACGATCGGCGAGGCGCGGGTGCCGGCGCTCGGCCGTTCGCTCACCGTGCCGGCGACCGCGACCGCGGTGTACGAATTCCCGGTCGTTCGCTGACCCGATGCACCGCCGGCTTGCATGCCGGCGGTGCATCGCGCACCACGCCAGCCATGGCCGAACCCGATATCGCGATCGAGGGGCTGACGATCGTCGCCCATCCGCTGGTCCAGCACCGCCTCACCCGCCTGCGCGACCGGACGACGCCGCCCGAGCGCTTCCGCGCCGAATTGCGCGCGGTGGCGACGCTGCTCGGTGCGGCGGCGCTGGCCGACCTGCCGCTGGCCCCGCTGGCGATCGAAACGCCGGTGGCGGCGATGGACTCGCCGGTGCTGGGCTGTGCGCCCCCGGTGGTGGTGCCGGTGCTGCGTGCCGGGCTCGCCATGGCCGAGGGGCTGCTCGATCTGCTCCCAGAGGCCGCGGTGGCGCATCTCGGCCTCTATCGCGATCCGCAGACGCTCGAAGCGATCGAATATTATTTCAAGGCACCTGCCGATATCGCGTCGCGGCCGGTGCTGATGGTCGATCCGATGCTGGCGACCGGCAACAGCGCGGTGGCGGCACTCGATCGGCTGAAGGCGGCGGGGGCGCGCGACCTGCGCTTCGTCTGCCTGCTCGCCGCGCGCCCGGGGGTGGATGCGGTGCGGGCGGCGCATCCGGACGTAGCGATCTGGACGGCGGGGCTCGATGCCGAGCTCAACGCGCACAGCTATATCGTGCCGGGGCTCGGCGACGCGGGCGACCGCGCCTTCAGCACCGAGCACAGCTGAGCGTCAGCCGCCGCGCAGCAACTGCATCACGAAGGCGCGGATCCGTCCGCGATTTTCCCGGCTGTCGGCGAGAATGCCGTGGCGCTCGGGCGGCAGATGCGCGAGCGGGTGACCGTCGGGGCGGAAGGCATAATGGTCGAAAAAGGCGCGCCACGCCGCGCGCTCGGCCGGGGGACGGTCGGCCAGCGCCGTCATCGCCAGCAGCAGCGCGGTGTAGGGGGAATCGGGGCCGCTGGCGAAATCGTCCCACCAATAGTTCATCAGCAGGTTGAACGGCGCCGTCGCCTCGACCTGGTGCCACCAGAGCTTGGGCAGATAGAGCGCGTCGCCGGGGTGGAGCGTCACCGTCCGTGCGCGCGCCTGGGCGGCGGCGAAGCGGGGATAGCGGGGATCCAGCGGGGCTGCGGTGGCGGCGAGGCTCACCGGCTGGCCCGCCATCGTGTGGTCGATCGGGCCGACATACAGATCGCCGATCGCATCGGGCGGGTAGAGCGTGAAGCGCCGCTCGCCCGCGATCACGCAAGCGAAATTGTCGAAGCGATCATAATGGCAGGCGATCGTCGAGGCGTTGCCGATCCAAAGGCGTGGTAGCACGCCTTGCGGCACCAGCGGCAGGGGATTGGCCTCGGCGAAGCCGGGCAGATGGTCCTCGGCAGGGAGCGAGCCGCAATAGACGCTGGGCTGGTGCGGATCGGCGGCGGCGTGGGCGATGCGGTCCAGCGCCGCACCCAGGCCGAGCGTCTCGCGCGCGAAGTTGAAGCCGTCGGGCTGGTCGCCATAGGCATAGCGCCCGCCGATCGCCGGATCGCCGACGAACGCCTGCGCCGTCCGTCCGCTGTCGAAGTGGCGCAGATAGGCGCACAGGCCTTCGACGGTCGCCGCTGCCAGGGTGACGGGAAGGGATGCCGCCGCGTCCCGCAGCACGATCGGCATGCAGGCGCGGCGTGCCTCGGCGAAGTCGGCGGGTGTGATGTCGGCGGCGACTTCGCGCAGCATCGTCAGGCCGCGAGCCGGCGATTGCGCCGAGCGGCGAGCACCGCGATCTGCCGTAGCGAGCCCGCAAGCGTATAGGCCAGCTGGAGATGCCCGGCGCGGAACAGCGCGAGCACCGCGCCGTCGTCCAGTGCGTGGAGCGAATCCAGGCTCACCGTGTAGAGCCCGGTCAGGTCGAGCGACGTGCCGTCGTCGAAGCGCAGCGTCACGTCGATCGGCTCGAGCAGCTTGTGGGCGAGCAGCGCGTCGACAAAGGCCTGGGTCTCCTCCACGCCGCGGTGCAGCTGGGCCAGCGTCTGCTGGATGCCGCGGAGCGCCGGGGCAGGGGCGCCGTCGTCGCCGAACAGCGGCTCGCCGTCCTGCCCGGCGAAGCGCGCATCCTTCGGGTCGATCGCGATCGAATCGCCCGCGATGAAGAAGCCTTGGCGCTCGACATGGAGCGGCCAGAAGCCCTCGCCGGCGCGGAGCTCGACCAGCGACTCCCCCGGCTGGAAGCCAAGCATCGCGCCGACATAGAAGCGCCCGGTCTCGGCATCCTTGGTGAGCAGCACCGGGCACGCGGCGGCCGCGGCCGCGAACTCGGACGCCACGACCGGCACGAAATAGGGCAGGGGGCCGGCGGCAGGACGGACCCGCAGATCGCGGTGCTCCACCGAATCGAGCAACGTCACGCCTTCAGCCATTCCTGTCCTCTCCATCGGCGCGTGGTGCGCCCAGTTCTGCATATCGGCTCACGCCGCCGGCGCCAATGGCCTGACTAAAGCGCAAGAATACGCCGACAAAAACCAGTTGATAGCGCTAACGTCAATCGCTACAGTTCCGTACAGATTCGCAGAAGAAGAATGAATCGGGGAGGATGTTGTGCCGCTATTTGTGCGGATGCGAAGGCTTGCGCCTATTCTCCGAGCATATGTCACGTTGCACTGCGGTGTAGCGCGTGCGGGTCTGTATCGATCCCAACAATAAACACGGAGGGGGTAAGCACATGCCGAACATCGTCGGAATGGGTTCTTCGCAGCGGCGCGCGCGTCTTGCGCGCCATGTACTGGCGGGTGCCACGAGCGTAATGGCGCTGAGCCTGGTCACACCGGTCCAGGCGCAGACGACGGCGCCGTCGACCAGCCAGGCGCAGGACGAAGAGATCATCGTCACCGGTATTCGCGGTTCGCTGCAGCGCAATCTGGATGCGAAACGGAATGCCTCCGGCGTGATCGAGCAGATCTCGTCCGAGGATATCGGCAAGTTCCCGGACTCCAACGTCGCGGCCTCGCTGCAGCGCCTGCCGGGCATCTCGATCCAGCGCGACGGGCCGCGCGGCGAGCCGAACGGCGTCACCGTCCGCGGCTTCGGCGGCGATTTCAACGAGACATTGGTCGACGGCCGGCGCCTCTCGACTGCGACCGGCGGCCGCTCGATCGACTTTTCGACCGTGGGCTCGGATTTCGTCGGCGGGCTGACCGTGCTCAAGACGCCGGACGTATCGCTGTCGTCGAGTTCGATCGGCGCGACGATCAACGTCGCCTATCCCAAGCCGTTCGATCGCCCGGGCTTCCACCTCGCGGTTTCGGCCTCGGGCTCGATCCAGGACGATGCCGGCAAGGTGGTGCCGACCGGCGGCGTGCTGATCAGCAAGACCTTCGCCGACGACACCTTCGGCATTCTCGCCAACGCGATCTACACGCGGCACGACACCCAGACCAACAACGTGTTCGTCCATGGCTGGCCCGGCGGCCGCTATGCGCCGTGCCAGCTGGCAGGCAGCACCGCGACGAGCTGCAGCCCGACCAGCGACAACAAGTCCGCCGCCTGGGCGCAGGAAAGCAACCGCCAGACCGTGGTCGGCTGGTTCGAGCAGCAGTTCGGCGCCGTCCAGAACTATACCCGCGACGAGCGTATCGACGGACGGATTGCCCTGCAGTGGAAGCCGTCGGACGGCGTGCTGCTGACGCTCGACAACAATTATTCGGACCAGCGCATCAACACCGATAATTTCGGTTTCGGCATCTGGTTCAATCAGGGCAGCCTGCGCAACGTCAAGCTCGACAAGAACGGCACGACGACCGACTTCACCCAGGCGGGCTCGCAGACCGACTTCACCGCCGGCACCGACAGCAACCTCCGCCGCACCAACCAGACCGGCCTCAACGTCAAATGGGACGCGACCGAGCATCTCCAGGTCGAGGCCGATGGCAGCTGGTCCAAGAGCTGGCTGAACCCCGACGGGCGGATCAACTCCAAGGGCGCGGATGTCGGCTATGGCTTCGGCATCGGCCCGTCGCTCGGTATTTCGATCAACGGCGACAGCAAGGACGTGATCCCGGTCCTCCACGATTACGGTGTCAACGGCACGGGCAGCCGCTGGGCGGACCTGGCTTCGATCGGCAGCCACGTCACCGTCAACATCGCCAACAAGAATACCGACGAGATCAAGCAGGCCCGGTTGGGGCTGAAGTGGCAACAGGACGACCTGACGCTGCGCTTTGGCGGCTCCTATCTCGACGACAAGTTCAAGTTCCGCAGCGCGAACACCTTCGCCAACAATTACTGGCAGGCCTATTCGGGCTATGGCCCCGCGTCGGGCACCAGCGGCGGCGTCGCGCTGCCGGCGAGCCTGTTCAAGGGCACCGTCAGCACCTCGAACTTCCTGCCGGGCTATACCGGCGCGCTGCCGCCGGTGTTGCTCAACTTCCGCGCGCAGGACTTCCAGAACTATCTGACCGGCCTGGGCAATCCGCAGACGACGACCATCCCCGGCTACAACACCGGCTGCTGCGCCGGCTTCAACGGCCAGTTCGCCGTTGCGGACGATGTCGGCAGCACGCGCGACATCGGCGAGCAGACCTGGGCGCTCTACCTCTCGGCGAACTTCAAGAGCGAAGTTGCCGGCATGCCGTTCTTCTTCAACGCCGGCGTGCGCGAGGAAGTGACCCATGTCTCCTCCACCGGCATCGGCCGCCTGCCGGTCTCGATCACGCCGAGCACCACCGACCCGACGCTGCTGACCATCGCGTTCGGCAACCAGCAGGCGATCACCACCAAGTCGAGCTATTCCTACCTGCTGCCGTCGATGGACCTGAAGCTCGAGCTCACCGATGCGCTGCACCTGCGCCTCGATGCCTCGCGCACGCTGACCCGGCCGACGCTCAACCTGCTGACCCCGGCGCTCAACATCGGCGTCGGCCAGCGCATCGGCGCGCTCACCGCGGACGGTGGCAACCCTACGCTGCAGCCGTACCTCGCGGACAATTTCGATGCCGCGCTCGAATGGTATTACCAGCGCAACTCCTACGCCGCGGTCAATTTCTTCCTGAAGGACGTGCGCAACTTCATCGTTCAGGGCGTGCAGCGCCAGTCGATCAACGGCGTCGTCGATCCGTCGACCGGCACGCTGGCGCAGTTCGCGGTGTCGCAGCGGGTCAACGGCCCCAAGGCGACGGTGAAGGGCGTCGAGCTCGCCTGGCAGAACACCTTCGGCAACAGCGGCTTCGGCTTCATCGCCAACGCCACCTTCGTCGAAACCAACCGGCCCTATGATCCGACCGATATCAGCCAGAGCGGCTTCGCGGTGACCGGCCTTGCCAATTCGGCCAACTTCGTCGGCTTCTACGACAAGCACGGCGTGGAATTCCGCGCGGCGGCGAACTGGCGTGACAAGTACCTGCTCGCCTTCGGCCAGGCGCAGAATACGGGGTCGTTCGGTGCCGAGCCGACCTTCGTCAATTCCAGCCTGCAGATCGATCTGAGCGCGAGCTACCAGATCACGCAAGCGATCAACATCTTCGGCGAAGCGCTCAACATCACCGACGAGGTGCAGAGCACGCATGGCCGCTTCTCGAACCAGCTGCTCGACGTGTTCGCCTATGGCCGACGCTTCACGGCGGGCGTGCGCTATCGCTTCTAAGGTCTCTTCCCACGACTGGGGATGTCGGTATCGTCCGGCATCCCCTTCTTTTTCCACGGGTCGGCGCGCGTGAAACGGGTTCAGAACATCGTCATCGTCGGCGGCGGCACCGCCGGTTGGCTCACCGCCGGGGTGATCGCGGCGCGGCACCAGAGCCGGATGCCCGGCGGTTTCACCGTCACCTTGGTCGAATCGCCGAACACGCCGATCATCGGGGTGGGCGAGGGGACCTGGCCGACGCTCAGGACCACGCTCGCCAAGATCGGCGTCTCCGAAACCGACTTCTTCCGCGAGTGCGACGCCGCGTTCAAGCAGGGCGCGCTGTTCGCCCGCTGGACCACCGGCGCCGAGGACGACGCCTATTACCATCCGCTGATGCTGCCCCAGGGCTTCCACCAGCTGAGCCTGGTGCCGCACTGGATCACGGATTCGAAGGGTCGCAGCTTCTGCGACACGGTCACGCCGCAGGGCCGGATCTGCGACGCGGGGCTTGCCCCCAAGACGATCGCCACGCCCGAATATGACGGGCAGGCCAACTATGCCTATCACCTCGACGCGGGCAAGTTCGCGCCCTTCTTGACCCGCCACTGCACCACCAAGCTCGGCGTGCGCCATGTGCTCGCCGACGTCCGCTCGGTCGAACTGGCCGAGAATGGCGACATCGCCGCGATCGACACCGAACAGGCCGGGCGGATCGAAGGCGATCTGTTCGTCGACTGCACCGGCTTCCGCTCGCTGCTGCTCGGCGAGGCGATGGGGGTGAAGTTCAAGGACTGCGGCGACGTGCTGTTCTGCGACGCCGCGCTCGCCGCGCAGGTCCCCTATGCGGAAGAGAATGCGCCGATCGCCACCCACACGCTGTCGACGGCGCAGGATGCCGGCTGGATCTGGGACATCGGCCTGCCGACCCGGCGCGGCACCGGCTATGTCTATTCCACGGCCCACACCAGCGACGACCAGGCCGAGGCGACCTTGCGCGCCTATCTCGGCCGCGCAGGCGCCGACGTGGCCGTGCGCCGCATCCCCATCCGCTCGGGGCACCGCGAGATCTTCTGGAAGAACAATGTCGTCGCGGTCGGCCTTGCGGCGGGCTTCCTCGAGCCGCTGGAGGCGTCTGCAATCGTGCTGATCGAGCTTTCCGCCAAGCTGATCGCCGAGCAGATGCCGGCGGTGCGCGAGGTGATGGACGTGGTCGCCAAGCGCTTCAACGCCACCACGCTCTATCGCTGGGGCCGGATCATCGACTTCCTCAAGCTCCATTATGTGCTGACCAAGCGGACCGACACCGCATTCTGGCGCGACAATCTGCTGCCCGAGACGATTCCCGAGCGGCTGCAGGAACTGCTCACCTTGTGGCGCTACCAGCCGCCCTGGTTCCATGACGAGTTCGATCGGGTGGAGGAGGTCTTCCCGCCCGCCAGCTACCAGTACGTCCTCTACGGCATGGGCTTCCGCAGCGAGGTCGAGCCCGAGGCACTGTCCGGCGACCAGCGGCTCGCCGAGCGAGCGATGCGCGAGAATGCCGCGCAGACCGAACGGCTCTGCGCCGGATTGCCGCGCCACCGCGACCTGATCCGCAAGATTCACGAACACGGGCTGCAGCCGGTCTGACGGCCCCAGGGGAGATCACCATGAATCGCACCTTCCGCGCCGCGCTGCTGGCCGCCGCGCTCCTGCCGCTGCCCGCACTTGCCCAGACCGCGGCCGATCCACGCGCCGAGGCCGATGCCAAGGCGGCGGCGATCGTCGCGCAGCTGACGCCGGAGGAGAAGTTCGCCCAGCTGCTCAACGTCGCCCCGGCGATCCCGCGGCTGAACATCCCCCGCTACAATTGGTGGACCGAATCGCTCCACGGCGCGCTCGGCACGCTGCCGACCACCAACTTCCCCGAGCCGGTCGGCCTTGCCGCCAGCTTCGATGCGCCTTTGGTCCATGATGTCGCCGCGGCGATCAGCAGCGAGGTGCAGGGGCTGCACGCGCTCGCCCGCGAGACCGGGCGGATGGGGCGGATCGGTACCGGGCTCGATACCTGGTCGCCCAACATCAACATCTTCCGCGATCCGCGCTGGGGGCGGGGGCAGGAGACGTACGGCGAGGATCCGTTCCTCACCGCGAAGATCGGCGTCGCCTTCATCCAGGGCATGCAGGGGCCCAATCCGGACCTGCCCAACGTGATCGCCACCCCCAAGCATTTCGCCGTCCATAGCGGCCCGGAATCGACGCGGCACGCGGCGAACGTGTTCGTCTCGCGCCACGATCTGGAGGACACCTATCTGCCCGCGTTCCGCGCCGCGATCGTCGAGGGCAAGGCGGGATCGGTGATGTGCGCCTATAACCGCATCGACGGCCAGCCCGCCTGCGCCAGCGACGAACTGCTCAAGGAGCATCTGCGCGGCGCCTGGGGCTTCAAGGGCTATGTCGTCTCCGATTGCGATGCGGTGAAGGACATCAGCGACAACCATCATTATGCGCCGGACGGCCCCACCGCAGTGGCGGCGGCGATCCGCGCGGGCGTCGACAATGAGTGCAACGGCGCGACGCTCACCGATACGGCGGGGCTGGGGGATCGGTATCGCGACGCGCTTGCCAAGGGGCTGATCACCCAGGCCGAGATCGACCGAACGCTGGTGCGGCTGTTCTCCGCGCGGCTGCGCAACGGCGACCTGCCGGGCATCCGCACGACCAGCGGCAAGCCCGCCGATGTCGGCGCGCCGGCGCACCGCGCGCTGGCGCTGGACGCGGCGGAGAAGAGCCTGGTGCTGCTCAAGAATGACGGGCTGTTGCCGCTCAAGCGCGGCAGCCGCATCGCCGTGATCGGCCCGCTCGGCGACGCGACGCGGGTGCTGCGCGGCAATTATTCCTCGTCGCTGTCGGGGCAGCCCGTCTCGGTGGTCGAGGGCCTGCGCCGCGCCTTCCCGCGCGCGAACGTCTCCTATGCCCCCTTCGGCGCCTCGGTGACCGATGGCGACCGCGTCCCCGGCTCGGCCTTGCGCACGCCCAGCGGCAAGCCGGGCCTGCTCGCGCGCTATTTCAATCCCACGACGCCGGCGCCCGCCGAGTTCGCCCCCGGCACCTTCCGCGACGCCGTCGCCAAGATGCAGTTCGCCGATACGCCGGTGGTGACCCGGGTCGAGGCCGATGTCTCGGCGCGCAGCCTCGACCTGCCGACCGTCTCCGAACATCACCGCACGATCTGGACCGGCTTTCTCGTGCCCCCCGAGACCGGGACCTACCGGCTGGGCCTGACCGGCTTCGGCGGCGCGATGAGCTTCGACGGCAAGCCGTTCGTCGACCTCACCAAGTCCGGCTGGGGCAGCCTGCCGACGATGCGCGAGGTGCAGCTGGTCAAGGGCAAGCGCTATCCGATCGAGGTGCGCACCGACGAGCATGTGCTCTCGGGCATCGATCTCGTGTGGAAGCGGATCAGCGCCGATCCGGTCGCCGCGATGAAGGCGGCCGCCGCCAAGGCGGACGTGCTGGTCGCGGTGGTGGGTATTACCTCGGACCTGGAGGCCGAGGAATCGCCGATCCAGGTCCCCGGCTTCAAGGGCGGCGACAAGACCAGCCTCGACCTGCTCCCTGATCAGCAGGCGCTGCTCGACGCCGCCAAGGCGACCGGCAAGCCGCTGGTGGTCGTCGCGATGAACGGCAGCCCAATCAATCTGAGCTGGGCCAAGGACAACGCCGCCGCGATCCTGGAGGCCTGGTATCCGGGCGAGGTGGGCGGCACCGCGATCGCCAATGTCCTGTCGGGCAAGACCAGCCCCTCGGGCCGCCTGCCGCTGACCTTCTACCGCAGCGTCGACGACCTGCCGCCCTTCGGCGATTACGGCATGAAAGGGCGGACCTATCGCTACTTCACCGGTACGCCGGTCTATCCGTTCGGCTTCGGGCTCAGCTACACCAGCTTCGCCTATGGCGCGCCGGTGGTGGAGAAGGCCGAGGCGGGGCTGACGGTCACCGCCGAGCTGCGCAACACCGGCGCGCGGGCAGGGGACGAGGTGGCGCAGCTCTACCTCAACTTCCCCGAGGATCCCGGCGCGCCCAAGGTGGCTCTGCGCGGCTTCCAGCGCGTGTCGCTCAAGCCCGGCGAGACGCGGAAGGTCACCTTCAGCCTGTCACCGCGCGACCTGAGCACGGTGACGGTGGACGGCCAGCACCGGGTGCTCGCCGGCACCTATCGCGCGACCGTCGGCGGCGGCCAGCCGGGCAGCGGCGCGGCGGGGGCGTCGGTGCAGTTCAAGATCGAGAAGGCGATCGATCTGCCCAATTGAGACGGAGCCTCGGCCATCCGCGTGCATTTCCGCTTCATCTCGGCTAGCCCGGGCGAAACATGAGGGGGATTTGATGGCGGGTGGCCTGGTCGCATTGCTGGACGATATCGCGGCGCTGGCGAAACTGGCGGCGGCGTCGCTCGACGACGTGGGCGCCGCTGCCGGCCGCGCGGGGGTGAAGGCCGCCGGCGTGGTGATCGACGATACCGCGGTCACGCCGCGCTATGTCGTGGGGCTCACGCCGGATCGCGAGCTGCCGATCATCGGCAAGATCGCGCTCGGCTCGATCGCCAACAAGCTCGTCGTGATCCTGCCGCTCGCGCTGCTACTCAGCGCCTTCGCGCCCTGGGCGTTGACCCCGATCCTGATGCTGGGCGGCACCTATCTCTCCTTCGAGGCGGCGGAGAAGATCCTCGAGGCGCTGACCGGCACGCACGATGCCGATGCGGTGGCCGAGATCACCGATGCCAAGGCGCTGGAGAAGCGCCAGGTGCTCGGCGCGATCCGCACCGACCTGATCCTCTCGGCCGAGATCATGGTGATCGCGCTGGCCCAGCTGCCCGCCGACATGTCCTTCGTCACGCGTGCGGGTGCGCTGGTGCTGGTGGCGTTCGCGATCACCATCGGCGTCTACGGCGTCGTCGCGCTGATCGTGAAGATGGACGATATCGGCCTGCACCTCAGCCGGAACGGCGGATCGGGCGGTGTCGCGGTGTTCGGGCGCGGGCTGGTGACGGCGATGCCGGTACTGCTCACCGCGCTGTCGCATATCGGCGTGGCGGCGATGGCCTGGGTGGGCGGCGGCATCCTGCTCCACGGGCTGGAGGAATTCGGCGTCGGCGCGGTGCCGCATGCGCTGCACCATTGGTCCGAAGTGGCGGGCGCCGCGACCGGCCCAGTGGGTGGCGTGGTCGCATGGCTGGTCTATGCGCTGGGCTCGGCGGTGGCGGGGCTGGTCGTCGGCGCGGTCGTCGCGGGGCTGCTCCATCTGATCCCGCGCAAGGGCCACTGACCGACTCCCATTCTTGTTAACCTAAGTCGGGACCAATCCTGACACCTGCGCGTTCGCCCCCCTGACCAGGGAGTCCGCGCATGCCCATCACCATCAACGGCGTCGATCATGAGCTCGACGTCGATCCCCGTACCAGTCTGCTCGATTTTCTCCGCCGCGATGCCGGCCTTACCGGCACCAAGAAGGGGTGCGATCACGGCCAGTGCGGCGCCTGCACGGTGCTGCTCAACGGCCAGCGCATCAATAGCTGCCTCACCCTCGCGGTGATGCACGACGGCGACAGCGTCACCACGATCGAAGGCCTCGGCACGCCCGACGCGCCGCACCCGCTGCAGGCGGCGTTCGTGCGGCACGACGGCTATCAGTGCGGATACTGCACCCCCGGCCAGATCTGCTCGGCCAAGGCGATGCTCGACGAGATCGCGGCGGGCTGGACCAGCTATGTCAGCGACGACGTCGCCGGCACCCCCAAGCTTTCCGAGGACGAGATTCGCGAGCGGATGAGCGGCAATGTCTGCCGCTGCGGGGCCTACTCCAACATCGTCGCGGCGATTTCGGAAGTGGCGGAGGCGCAGGCATGAAACCCTTCGACTATCAGCGGGCCCATGGCCTGGGCGATGCGGGCCAGCTGCTCGTCGCCGACGGTGCCAAGCCGATCGCCGGCGGGACCAATCTGCTCGACCTGATGAAGCTGGAGGTGGAGACACCGACCGCGCTGGTCGACGTCAACCGCCTGCCGCTCGGCGGCATCACGGAGCATGGCGAGGGGCTGCACATCGGTGCGCTCGTCTCGAACAGCGCCTGCGCCGCCGATCCGCGTGTTCGTGCCGACTATCCGGTGCTGGCCCGCGCGATCCTGGCGGGTGCCACCTTCCAGCTGCGCAACAAGGCGACCACGGGCGGCAATCTCTGCCAGCGGACGCGCTGCTATTATTTCTACGACCTCAGTCAGTCGTGTAACAAGCGCGAGCCGGGCACCGGCTGCGCGGCGATCGGCGGGTTCAACCGCATCCACGCCATCCTCGGCGCGAGCGACGCCTGCATCGCCACCTATCCCGGCGACATGGCGGTTGCGCTGTCGGCGCTCGACGCGACGGTCGAGATCGTCGACGCGAAGGGCGACAAGCGCATGGTCCCGGTGCGCGATTTCCATCGCCTACCCGGCGACACGCCCGAGCGCGACAATATCCTCGAACCCGGCGACGTGATCACCGGCGTGGTGCTGCCGGCCCCGGCGGGCGGCACGCAGCTCTACCGCAAGGTCCGCGACCGCGCCTCCTATGCCTTCGCCCTCGTCTCGGTGGCGGCGGTGATTCATGTCGAGGAGGGCAAGATCGCCAAGGCGCGGCTCGCGTTCGGCGGGCTGGCGCACAAGCCGTGGCACGATGCCCGCGTCGAGGCGCTGCTCGAAGGCGAGGCGCCGTCCGACGCGCTGTTCGACCAGGCCGCCGCGCTGCTGCTCGACGAAGCCCGCGGGCAGGGCAGCAACGATTTCAAGATTCCGCTCACCCGCCGCACGCTCAAGGCCGTGCTGCGCGAAGCGACGGGAGGTACGCTGTGACTCGCCTGTACACGATGGACAAGCCGGACGACCGCAACCGGCTCGATGCGATGGCGCAGGGCATCATCGGCCGCCCGCTCGATCGCCCCGACGGCAGCGCCAAGACCAGCGGCGTCGCGCCCTATGCGGCTGAGTACAAGATCGCGGACTGCGCGGAGGGCGTGCTCGTCCTCGCGACGATCAGCCGTGGTGAGGTGATCGAGATCGAATCCGATCCCGTGCTCGCCATGCCCGGCGTGTTGGCGGTGATCGCCGATCCGCGGATGATCACCCGCTCGGCGCAGGGCGGCGCGGGCAAATCGCCGGTGCGCGAGATCCACAAGGTCGATTATTTCGGCCAGCCGGTAGCGCTCGTCGTCGCCGAGACCTTCGAGCAGGCGCGCGACGCCGCCACCCGGCTGCGCATCGCCTATCGCGCCGACGATCCCGCCAAGGTGCCGCTCGATTCCGAGGACAGCCACGCCGCCCATGAACCGTTCGGCGACCCGGTGCAGCAGGGCAATCTCGACGCCGCGATGCGCGATGCTGCCCATGCCGTCGACGTCACCTACACCACCGAGGGCCATGCCAGCGCGGCGATGGAGCCGCATGCCAGCATCGCCGAATGGGACGGCAATACGCTCACCGCCCATTCGAGCCTGCAGATGCTCAAATACAATCAGAAGGAGCTGGCCGACGCACTCGGGATCAAGCCCGAGCAGGTGCGGCTGATCTCGCCTTATGTCGGCGGCGGCTTCGGCTCTAAGCTGGGGATCAGCGCCGAGCTGACCGCAGCGGCGGTGGCGGCGATCGAGCTGGGCCGTCCCGTGCGGGTGGTGATGAGCCGCCAGCAGGTGTTCCAGACGGTGATGCGCCGATCGGAGACGCGCCAGCGCATCCGCCTCGCCGCCGATGCGGAGGGGAAGCTCAACGGTTTCGGCCATGAGGCCTGGGTCTCCAACCTGCCCGGCGAGAAGTTCGCCGAGCCGGTCACCCAGGCGAGCGAATTCCTTTATCGCGGCGAGCATCGCACGCTGCGCATCGACCTCGCCCGCATCCACCGGATGACCGCGGGCTCGGTCCGCGCGCCGGGCGAGGCGGTGGGCATGCAGTGCCTTGAAGCGGCGATGGACGAGCTGGCACTAACCAGCGGTATCGATCCCGTCGAGCTGCGGCTGCGCAACATCCCCGAACAGCATCCGAGCGAGGGCCTGCCCTATAGCTCGCGGCGCTTCGCGGAGAGCCTCAAGGTCGGCGCCGAGCGCTTCGGCTGGGACGGCAGCGATCGCCGCCCGCTCCAGCGCCGCGAGGGAGAATGGTGGATCGGCACCGGCATGGCGACCGCCTGCCGCGTCCACAACCTCAACGAGGCACAGGCCAAGGTAACGCTGGCCGCCGACGGCACCGCGGTGGTTGAGAGCGACATGACCGATATCGGCACCGGCACCTATACGGTGCTGGGCCAGATCGCGGGCGAGATGCTCGGTCTGCCGCCGGAAAAGGTGCTCGTCCAGCTCGGCGACACGCGCTTCCCGCCGGGTGCGGGGTCGGGCGGCAGCTGGGGGGCGGCATCGACCGGCTCGGCGGTGTTCGCCGCCTGCGAGGCGATCCGCGAACAGCTGGCGCAGCAGCTCGGCGTCGACGAAGCCGATCTCACGCTCAAGGACGGCGAGGCAATCACCGGCAACCGCCGCATCCCGTTCACCGAACTGCTCAAGGCCGACCTGACCGAGACCGGCCATTTCAAGAATGGCGGAATCGACGAGAAGTTCGCCATCGCGATGTACGGCGCCTTCTTCGTCGAGGTTGGCGTGAACGCCTATACCGGCGAGACGCGCGTGCGGCGAATGACCGGCGCTTTCGGCCTGGGCCGCGCGCTCAACGAAAAGACCGCGACCTCGCAGTGCCTGGGCGGCATGGTATGGGGCATCGGCAGCGCACTGACCGAGGAGCTCGTCTTCGATCCGCGCGACGGCCACCTCGTCAACCACGACCTCGCCGAATATCATGTGCCGGTGAATGCCGACGTGCCCGCGCTCGACGTGGTGCTGGTCGACGAGCGCGATCCTGCGGGCAGCCCGCTCCAGGCCAAGGGCGTCGGCGAGCTGGGCATCTGCGGCGCGGCAGGGGCCATTGCGAACGCCATCCACCATGCCTGCGGGGTCCGTGTGCGCAGCTTCCCGATCACCCCGGACAAGCTGCTCGAACAGCTGCCGGAGGTGTAAGCGCAAGCACCTTGTCTTCACGGATGAAAGACCAAAGCTTATAACAGGTTAAGGCGAATACCCCCTAGGATGGAATTGTCAGTGAGGCACCCGCCCGCTAGGCATTGTTTCGCGAGCGGTGCGGCCTCCTATGGTGGGGCCGCCCCTCCATTCGCCGGCGTTCTGCCGGCGGGGGACACATCCAGGACAGGGGAGCATCTGGGGTGCCGAACTACCCGTTGACGCGATTCCACGAGCAGGCGTCGCTCACCGATGAAGAAGCACAGACATTGCGCGGCCTGGGCGATCCGGAGATCGTCTATCGCCGCAATGCGACCATCCGGCGCGACCGCGAACCCGTTGATGGCATGTATCTGCTGCTGGACGGTTGGGCGACCTCGTCGATCCGGCTTCCCGCCGGGCAGCGGCAGATCGTCAAGGTCCACATCACCGGCGACATGATGGGCACGCCCAGCATGGTGCTCGACACCGCCGCGGATACGCTGACGGCGGTGACCGAATGTCGCGTCTCCAAGGTGTCGTTTGACCGCCTGCGCGAGGTGCTGATCGCCTATCCGCGGCTCGGGCCGCTGCTGTTGATGGGCGTGCAGGTCGAACGGCTGGCGCTGATGGACATCGTCGCCGCGATGGGCAAATCCTCGGCGCGCGAGCGGATGGTGCGGCTGCTGCTCGATCTCCACGATCGGCTGGCCAAGATCGGCGCGGTGGAAGAGGGCCGCTTCGACATGCCGCTGACCCAGGAGCTGCTGGGCGACGCGCTCGGGCTGACCGCGGTGCACGTCAACCGGACGATGCGGCTGCTCGAACGCGAGGGGCTGATCGCCCGACACGGCCAGCGCATCGCGTTCGGCGACATCGAGGCGCTGCGCAAGATGTCGCCGGTGCCGCCGCGGCACGTCCGCTTCGATCCCGCCTGGCTGCCTGCACCCGGCGAGATGTGACCGCTCAGCCCAGCAGCGCGTCCACCGCGTCGAGCAACTCGCGCTCGCGGAACGGCTTGCGCAGCTGGGGCACGTCGCCCGGCAGATCCTCCGCCGCATCGGTATAGCCGGTGAGCAGCAGGAAGGGCTGTGGGAGCCCGGCATCGCGGGCGCGGGTGATGAACTCGCCGCCGGTGCCGCCCGGCATCATGTAATCGGTGATGACCAACGCGGTGCCCGGCGCATGATTGAGCGCGGCCATGCCCTGGCTCAACGACTCCGCCTCCGCGACCAGATGGCCATGGGCGCGGAGAACTTCTGCGGCCGCCTCCCGCACGGCGGGATCGTCGTCGACCAGCAGGATCTCGGCAGTGCGGGTCGGCCGCTCGCGCAGGGTGTCGAGCGTAGGCGCGGGGGCGTCGGTCGCCGGCAGGATCAGGGTTGCGCTGGTGCCCTGGCCGGGGGCGCTTTCCAGCATCAGGCGGCCTGACGATTGCTCGGCAAAGCCATGGACCATCGACAGGCCGAGCCCGGTGCCGCGGTCGCCTGCCTTGGTGGTGAAGAAGGGCTCCATCGCCCGGCGCAGCGTGGCGGCGTCCATGCCGCAGCCATCGTCGTGCACCGCCAGCGCCAGATAGTCGCCACGGGCAAGGCCGCGCGCCTCGTCGCGGCGGGGCAGGCGCGTCTCGACGATGATCGTGCCGCTGACACGCCCGTCGGTCTGGATCGCATCGCGCGCGTTGATCACCAGGTTGAGCACCGCCAGCTCGAGCTGGTTGCGATCGGCGCGGACGGCGGGCAGGTCCGCCGCGCTGCGGATCGTGCAGGCGATGGTCGGGCCTGCCGAGCGCTGGAGCAGCTCGTGCAGGTCGGCGAGCAGCCCACCGACATCGATCGCCTCGGGGGTCAGCGCCTGGCGCTTGGCATAGGCGAGCAGTCGCGCGACCAGGGTGCGGGCGCGCTCGGCACTGCTCGTCGCGCTGTCGATATAGCGGAGCGCCTTGGCATCCTCGCCGATCCGCGCGCGCAGCAGGTCGAGCCCGCCCAGGATCGGGGTCAGCAAATTGTTGAGATCATGCGCGACGCCGCCCGTGAGCCGTCCCAGCGCTTCCAGCCGCTGCGCCTGCAAGGTCGCCGCCTGGCGCTGGCGGAAGCGGCGCAGCTCGATCATGAGCGCAAAGGTCAGGGCGGCGAACAGCGCCAGCGCGACGATGCTGCCGCCGATCAGCACGATCTGCGCCTGGCGGGTGAGCGCGGCGAAGCTGCCGCGGGGGACCGCCACTTCCACCTGCCAGCCCGATTCGGGTACGGCAGTGACCACGGACTGCATCGCCTCGCGCGCCGTCGCACCGGACTGGGCGATCACCGCGCCGCGCTTGTCGAAGATCCGCAGCCGCCAGCCGGGGGGAATCTCCTCGGCGAACAGCAGGTGCTGCATGGCGGTGATGGGGATCACGGCGGAGACCACATAGGGCGCGGCGCCGCGGTTCAGCACCGGCGCGCGCACGGCGAATGCCGTCAGGCCGGCACCGCGGATGACATGGCCGACCTGCGGCTGGCGCGTCCGCACCGCGCGGGCGAGGCTGACCGGATCGACCACCTTGCCCAGCCTGCCGCCGATCGGACTGGGCAGATCGAGCAGGCGGTTGCCGTCGGAATCGGCGACGCTGAGTGCTGCCCAATTGGGATGGTCCTGCAACAGGCGCAGGCCGAGCAGCGTGAAGCGGGGCCGATCGATGCCGCCGTCCAGCGTCGGCGAGCGGCTGATCATCTTCACCGCGTCCAGCGTCGCGGCGATCTCGCGCCCCACCAGGCGAGCGGTCGATCGGCTGGCGAGGGTTGCCTGGCGATCGAGCGCCGCACGCTGCTCGCGCAGGGTCACCGCGCCATAGGCCGAGCCGAGGACGACGATCGGCAGCAGGCCGGTGAGACCCATCAGGATCAGCGAGCGTCGCAAAGTTGACCTGTCCCCGTTCTACGGGCCGATCATGCCCGTTCCGGATCAGGCATGTATTTCAGGAGCAAAGTCAAACCCATATCCTGGATCAATACTTAGCCCGTAACGATCCGCTGCTGTCACTGCACCCCCTTGGGCAGGGCATAGGCGACGATCGAATCGCCCCGCTTGGTGCCGAGCGAGCCATGGCCGCCGGCCGCGATCACAACGAACTGCCGGCCGCTCTTCGCAGACCAGTAGCTCATTGGCGTCGCCTGGCCACCCGCGGGCAGCCGGCCGCGCCACAGCACCTTGCCGGTCGTCACGTCATAGGCGCGCAGATAATAATCCAGCGCCGATCCCATGAACGCCACGCCACCTGCGGTCAGCATCGGCCCGCCGAGCGAGGGCACGCCCAGCTTGAAGGGCAGCGGCACGGGCGTCTGGTCGCGCGAGGTGCCGTTGCGGTGCTGCCACACGGTCTTGCCGCTCACCAGGTCGATCCCGGCGACATAGCCCCAGGGCGGCGCCTGGCAGGGCAGGCCCAGCGCCGAGAGGAACGGGTTGAGCGCGACGGCGAAGGGCGCACCCGTGTTGGGGTTGAAGCCCTTGATGTCGGAGCCGCTGAAGTCCGAGCCGCCGGCCGGACCGTGCTGCCCACGCGGAGCCGCATCGGATTCGGGGCGCGGGACGAGCCGATCGACGAACGCCATGTAATTGGGGTGCGCGAAGGCGACCATGCGGACGGGATCGATCGCCATGCCGCCCCAGTCCATCACCCCGAAATTGCCGGGGAAGACGAGCGTGCCCTGCTGCGAAGGTGGGGTATACGGCCCCTCGTAGCGCAGCCGCTTGAACTTGATGCGGCAAGCGAGCTGGTCGAACATCGTCGCGCCCCACATGTCCGCATCGGTGACGCGCTTCTTCTCCATCAGGCTCAGCGCGGATTCGGGCTGGGTGGGGGAGGTGCGGTCGCCGGGTGCTGCGCCCTGCGGCACCGGGATCTCGCGCACCGGCACCACCGGCTTGCCGGTGCGGCGATCGAGCACGAAGATGTTGCCGGTCTTGGTCGACTGGATCAGCACCGGCACCCGGCCCTTGCCCGGCAGGTTGAGGTCGACCAGCGCGGGCTGGGCGGGGACGTCCATGTCCCACAGGTCGTGATGGACGGTCTGGAAGGTCCAACGGACCTTGCCGGTGGCGGCTTCCAGCGCGATCACCGAGGTGGCGAAGCGCTCGGTCTCCGGCGTGCGGCGGCCGCCCCATTGGTCAATCGCGGCCATGCCGGTGGGGATGTAGACCAGGCCCAGCGCCGGATCGGCGGCGGCGATTGTCCAGCTGTTCGGGCTCGACGGCGTGTAGCGGCCGGTGCCCGGCGCCTTGGGGCGCGTGTCGTTCGGATTGGCCGGATCGAACGCCCAGACCGCGCGGCCGGTGTTCACGTCATAGGCGCGCACCACGCCGGAAGGCATGAAGGTCGTCTTGTTGTCATAGACCGCGCCGCCGAACACCGCGAGGTTGCCGATGATGACGGGCGGCGAAGTGATCTGCCACCAGCCGCGCTGCTGGCCGGGAAGGCCGGGCCAGACATCGACCTGGCCATTGGTGCCGAAGCCGGGGCAGGGGCGGCCGCTCGCGGCGTCGAGCGCGATCAGCCGCGCGTCGTTGGTGCCCATGATCAGCCGGTTGTCGCACATGCCGCCGGTGCCGGCCGCGGCGCCGTTGCTGTGGTAGGACACGCCGCGGCAGGTCAGGTGCTGCATCTCCTGCGAGGATCGGATCTGCGGATCGTAGCGCCAGACCTGCTTGCCGCTCTCCGCATCGAGCGCGAAGACGATGTTGTGGGGCGAGCAGAGATAGACGAGGTTGCCGACCTTGATCGGCGTGACCTCATAGGTGAACTCGTCCGGATCGGCGCCGGTCTTCAGGTCGCCGGTGTGGAATTCCCAGGCCTTTTCCAGCTTGCTCGCATTGGCGGGGGTGATCTGGTCGATCGGGGACCAGCGATCGCCGCGCGAGGAGCGGCCATAGGCGTCCCAGTCTTCCTTCGGCGTGCCGCCCAGAACGCTTGCGGGCGCAATGCCGCGCGCGCCGGGCAGTTCGCCGGCCAGGTCGTGCGGATTGGTGAAGGCGGTGGCGAGCAGCACGAGGGCGGCGATGCCGAGACTGCCGACCAGCGGCCAGGCGCGGCCCGGCCAGCGCGGCGAACCCAGCCGCCGCGTCACGAAGGGCAGCGCCAGCACGATGCCGAGCGGCACCAGGATGTCGCCGCGCGGGGCGAGCGCCCAGAAGTCCCACCCGGCCTCGGCCACCGCCCAGACCATCGTCGCGACCAGCAGCACCGCATAGAGCGTCAGCGCCGTCGCGCGCCGTCGATAGAGCAGCCAGGCGGTGGCGAGCAGCGCCAGCCCGGCGAGCAGATAGTAGATCGATCCGCCCAGCAGCGCGAGCCACAGCCCGCCGCCGCCGATCGCCAGCCCGACCAGCGCGAGGATCGCAGCCAGCACGGTGAGCACGCGCGAGGATCGTTGCTGGTCGGCCATATGGGCGCTCCGAAATCGGATCGAGGGGAGATGCCCGCCCAACCGGCTGGGGACGACGTGGTTCCGGCAGCGTCCCGCACTAGGCAAGTTTTTCCTAGCGTCGTCCCGGCCGAGGTCCGCCGTTCCTATAAGAGACACAATGGGGCGTGTTGGTCCCGAGAGTTCGTAACGGAGCAGGCATTGGCAGCATCCTCATTGTCCGACGCGCGACGCTGCCGGCGGAACGCTGCCGGGGACTGCGCCGCATGAAGCACGCCCTGATCGCGCCGGTGGCCGAGGATACCCCCGTGCCCGCGCTTGCCTGGGCCGGCGAAGTGATCGCCGCCGAACGCCGTGCGCTTCAGGCGTTCGAGGCCGCCTTGCCGTCGTCGCTCGCCGACGCCGTCGCAGTCATCGCCGGCCAGTCGAGCCCCCTCACCTGCTTGGGCATGGGCAAGTCCGGCCTGATCGCCGCCAAGGTCGCGGCGACCTTCTCCAGCCTCGGCACCCCGGCCTTCCCGCTCAATGCGGGCGAGGCGGCGCATGGCGATCTCGGCGCGGTGCAGGACGGCAATGTCGTGTTGCTCTTCTCGAACAGCGGCACCACCGACGAGATCCTGCGCATCCTGCCCGTGCTGAAGGGCCGCGCCTGCGTGCTGATTGGCGTGATCGGCCGGCCCGATTCACCGCTCGGCCGTGCGGTCGACATCCTGATCCCGGCCTGCACCGCATGCGAGGCCGATCACATCGGCATGGCACCCACCTGCAGCACGACGCTGCAGCTGGCGATCGGGGATGCGCTGGCCGTGGCGGTCAGCCGCAGCCGCGGCTTCACGCGTGCCGATTTCCTCCGTCACCATCCCGCCGGTCTGCTCGGCCGCCAGTCGCTGCCGCTGCGCACGCTGATGCGCACGGGCGACGAGTTGCCGGTGGTGGGGCCGCAGGCGCCGGTCGCCGATCTGCTCGCCACCATGTCGCGCGGGCGGATGGGGGCGGCGTGCGTGGTGGGGGACGACGGCAACTTGCTGGGCTTGGTCGTCGACGGCGACATCCGCCGCCACTTCCAGTCCCGCCGCGACGTCTACGATACCCCCGCCAGCGCGCTGATGCAGCCACGCCCCTGCGTGATCGACGTTGCGGCCACGCTGGGCGACGCGCTGCTGCTGCTGCGCGAGCGCGAAGGCGGCTATTCGGTCCTGCCCGTGGTCGACGGTGCGGGCCATCTGCACGGCATGCTGCATGCCAAGGACATGTTGAATGGCTAAGCCCCTGAAGATCGTTGCCTTCGTCCCCGCCAAGGGCAGCAGCGAGCGCGTTTCCGACAAGAATACCCGCATCCTCGACGGCGAGCATCTGTTCCGCCGCAAGCTGCTCCAGGCGCTCGACTGCCCGGCGATCGGCGAAGTGTGCCTCGACACCGAGAGCGCGGCGATGGCCGAGCTGGCGAGCGACCTGCCGGTCACCTGGCTCCAGCGCCCGGCCGAACTCGCCACCAACGCCACCGACGGCCACGGCATGTTCGCCTGGGAATGCGCGCAGCGCCCGGATGCCGACATCTGGGTCCAGCTGCTCTGCACCGCCCCCTTCGTCAGCGCCGACACGATCGGCCGGGCCATCGAGCGGCTGCTCGCCGATCCGGAGGCGGACAGCCTGGTGGCGGTCACCCGCGCCAAGCAATATTGCTGGGACGGGCAGGTGCCCGCCTATGGCACCGGCCGCATTCCCAACAGCGTCGAGCTGCCGGAGACGATCGTCGAGGCGATGAGCCTCTATATCGTCCGCCGCACCGGCGAGGGCCCGGCAACGCGCCGCTTCGGCACCCGCCCGATCCTGTTCGATCTCGATCCGATCGAACAGATCGACATCAACCACCACCACGACCTGGTGATCGCCGAGACGGTGGCGGCGGGCTTCCGCCAGGCGGAAGTCTCGCGCTTCCGCACGATGCTGCCGCATCTCTCCTCGCCGCTGCTGTCGGACATTCTCAAGGAACGCGGCCACCGGGTGGTGCTGCCCAAGGCACTCCGCCCGACCACGGGGGGCAAGTTTCTCGGCCGCGCCAAGACGCTCGAGCTCGCCGCACTGCCCAACCGGCCCGATCGCGAGCCCGGCGGCGCCTGGAACGGCATCTACGGTGCGCTGCAATCCTATCGCTTCGTGCGGCCGGGCGACGTGATCATGGTCGCGACCGAACTGCCCGACTTCGCCTATTTCGGCGATCTGAACGCCAATCTTGCGATCCGATCGGGCGCGGTGGGCGCCGTGATCGACGGCGCAACGCGGGATACCGCGGACGTGCGTGCGCTGGGCCTGCCGGTCTATGCCCGCGGCCAGACCTGCGACGACATCAAGTACGAAGGCACGGTCAAGGCGATGAACCGCCCGATCACCATGGGCGACGTGTGCATCGCCAATGGCGACGTCATCTTCGCCGACCATGACGGTATCGTCGCGGTGCCGAGGGCGCTATGGCCCGAGATCGAAGCCGCGGCATGGGACCTGCTGTCCAGCGAGGCCACCATCCGCATGCAGGCCGCGCGCGGCCGCGACGTGGATACCATACTTGCCGATTGCGGCACGTTCTGAGGGATTTGGGAATGAAGACGGTCAAGGTCGGTGCCCTGGAGATCGCCAACGACAAGCCGTTCGTGCTCGTCGCCGGGCCGTGCGCGATGGAGAGCCGCGACCATGCCTTCTTCATGGCCGAGGCGCTGACCACGCTGTGCGCCGAACTCGGCATCGGCTTCATCTACAAGACGTCGTTCGACAAGGGGAACCGCACCTCGATCGACGCGCCGCGCGGCATCGGAATGGACGCGGCGCTCAAGGTGTTCGCCGATCTCAAGGCGCAGTTCGGCTGCCCGGTGCTGACCGACGTCCACGATGCGAGCCAGTGCGCGCCGGTGGCCGAAGTGGTCGACGTGCTGCAGATCCCCGCCTTTCTCTGCCGCCAGACCGACCTGCTGCTCGCCGCCGCCCAGACCGGCCGTGCGGTGAACGTCAAGAAGGGCCAGTTCCTCGCGCCCTGGGACATGAAGAACGTCGCGAAGAAGCTGGCGTCCACGGGCAACGAGAACATCATCCTGTGCGAACGCGGCGCGAGCTTCGGCTACAACACGCTGGTCAGCGACATGCGGTCGCTGCCGATCATGGCGGAGACCGGCTATCCGGTGATGTTCGACGCCACCCACTCGGTGCAGCAGCCGGGCGGGCAGGGTACCAGCTCGGGCGGCCAGCGCGAGTTCGTGCCGGTGCTCGCCCGCGCCGCGATCGCGGTCGGCGTGGCGGCGGTGTTCATCGAGACGCACCAGGCGCCCGACACCGCCCCCAGCGACGGCCCCAACATGGTGCCGCTCGACCAGATGCGCGCGCTGCTCACCCGCCTCAAGGCATTCGACACGCTCGCCAAGGCGGGTTGAGCCGGCGCCGCTCAGCGGCCGAGCTGTTCCTTCAGCGCATCGATCCGCTTCGAGGCCTCCGCCTTGTTGAGCTCGCCTTCGATCGGTGGCTCGCCTGCTTCTTCCAGCAGCGTGGTGAGGTAGGAGGCCTGCGCGCCGGTCATCGGATCATCGCCCGAAACCCAGTCGTCCGGATCCTTTTCAGTGTTGGAGCCGGGATGTTCGTCGAGCTTCGGATTGTGCAGTGGTTCGGCCATGATCGCCTCCTGAAGTTCCTGTTATGTTCGACAACGGGCGGCGCAACGGGCTGGTTCCACGGTCTTTTATCTGAACCCTCGGCGCTTCGGCCCGTTGGGGATGCGACCGATGCCGGCCAGCAAGGAGCCATCCCATGTCTCTCGAAAAGATGATCGCGCTGCACCCCGATGTGGGCGCCGATGCCAATGAAGCGCTCGCCAAGGCGGCGCGCCACGCCATGCTGTGTTCGCTGATGTGCACCAGCTGCGCCGATGCCTGCGTCGCCGAGGCGATGGACATGCGGCAATGCGTGCGCACCTGCCTCGATTGCGCCGATGTCTGCGCGGCGACCGCGCGGCTGGCGACGCGGCGCACGGGGCAGAACATCGCCATGCTGCGCACGATGCTGGAGACGTGCATCCGCGCCTGCGAGCTGTGCGCGGAGGAATGCGCCAAGCACGACCACGAACATTGCCGGCTCTGCGCGACGATGTGCCGCGAATGCGCCGAAGATTGCCGCGCGGCGCTGCCCAGCGTCAACTGACGCGCCTGCGAGACGGGAGGGCCCCAAGCCCTCCCGCCCGCACCCTCACTGCTGCCAGACGGTGACGTTGGAATTGCCGACGCTGCCATAGCCCTCGGTCGCGAGCACCTGATAGTTCATCGTGCCGAGGTTCATGCCCAGCCCCGCCCAGGCATTCACATGGTTGCGGAAGGTGATCGTATTATTGGTGCCGGTCGCGCGCTTGGCGGTGCGCACGCTCCAATATTGGTAGAAGGTGGCGTTGCCGATGATCGACGGCGCATTGACCCGCTGGGTCCGGTAGATGCGATAGCTGCCGCCGTCGGTGTTCACCGTGCCGAGCTGCTGGCTGTTCCCCGGCGGCGTGAAGTTGCCCCAGTTTTCGACGACATAATATTCGACCAGCGGGTTGGTCGACCAGCCGTAGAGCGCGAGATAGCCGTTGTTGCCCGGCACGAACACGCCGGCATTATAGCCGATAACGCGGTTGATCGAACCCGTCTGCCAGCCCTTGCCGACGACGAGGTTGCCGTTCGATCCGAGGTTCCAGTTGACGCTGTAGTTGCCCGCGCTGCCCAGCGTCATGCAGCCGGAGCCGCTGTCACGGAAGAAGGTGAAGAAAAAGCCGTTGTTGGTACCGGTCTGATTCGAACAGATGGTTTGCGCCTGGGCGCTGCCGACCGAAACCCCCATCGCAAGCAGCGACGGTAGCGCTATCAATTTTAGTGCTTTGACGATCATGGTTCCTTCTCCTCCGACGATGTGTCGATTTTCGTCGCGTTTCTGCGCCGCGACGGGACGGAACATGATCGAGGGCCAGGCGAGTCGTCAATGTGCTCCAAAGATACTTTGATTCATTTGGTAAGTGTCACGCGCGCGACGGCCTCCGGCGCATCGTGGAGGCGCAGGTAGAGCGTGCCCCCCGCCGGCGCGGGCAGGGCAATCGTGCTGCCCACGAAGCCGAGCGGCACCGATGTCGATCGGGTGAAGACGGCCGAATCGCTCAGCGCTGCAACGACGAACAGGTCCTGGCCGGCAAGCGTGCAGGGCGCGGCGTCGCCTGGGCAGGTCAGCCCGGCCAGCACCGGCAGTCGGGCGAGCGTGACCAGCGGCTGCCAGTCGCCCGGCGTGCCGTCCTGCACCAGGCGGTAGCGCAGCGGTCCGGCGATCCCGGCACCGAGCAGCGCGCGCGGCGTGAAATGGGCGACCACCACGTCACCGCCGATCCGCTGCAGCGCGCCGTCGCGGAAGCCGAGCCGGGCGCTCGGGCCCTCGGCACCGGCGATCTCCACCACGCCGCTATCGCTGAGCGACCCGCGCGTAACCTTGAACGAGAAGTCGATCGCGGCATCGGCAGGCAGCACGCCGTCGGGGAGGGTGATCGGCAGCGCGCCGGTGGCGGGCTTGCCGCTCGCCGCGCGGCTGAGCAGCGTCGCCGCGGGGCGGGGGGCGGTTGCGCGGACCGCCAGCTTCACGCTGCGCCCGTCGCGGAGCCGCACCACCGCCTCGCCGTCGCCGGCAGGGATCGGGCCCGGCGCGGTCAGCACCAGTCGGTCGCCCTCGCCGACGCGCGAAAGGGCACCGGGCGCGAAGTGCAGCCCGTGCCAGTCGAGTCCCGCCACCTGGTCGAGCCGCGCGCCTTCAAGTACGCCCTCGGCATCGCCCTCGTGCACCACGAAGCGATCCAGCCGGCTCGCCTCCAGCCGCGCGACCAGCGGGATCGTGTCCGGCGGCGCGCTGCCGAATCGGGCGACGTTGAGCGTCAGCGCGCCGGGCTTGGCGTCCTTGAGCGGCAGCGTCATGGTCAGCTCGTCCTGGCCGGTCACCTTGAACGGCACCGGGGTGCGCGTGCCCGCGGCGTCGCTCAGCGCGATCTGGCTGACGCAGAAGGCGGCGCCCCCGCGCAGCACCAGCGGATGCTCGCGGCCCACCACGACATTGCTGTCCGGCACCGCGCGCCACGCGCCCATCTTGTCGAGCTGCACCGGCAGGCGCGGGCCGGAGAAGCTGTCGAACCCCCAGCGGCCCTGCAGCACCGCGTTGGAGACGGTGCCGAGGTCCGCCGGCACCGCCCCGTCCAGCTTCACGCCGCCCTTTTCGACATCGGGCAGCACGGGGAAGTCGCGGGTCGCACCTTCATTGCTGGTCACCCGCACCGACAGCGATCGGCCGAAATCGGTGGCGTAGAGGAGGGGCGCGTCCTCCAGCGGCAGCACCAGATCGGGCTTGGCGAGGCACACCGGCGTCGGCCCGCCCGCCTGCCAGATCGGCGGCGTCGCAGGCCCGATCGGCGGCAGCGGTGCGGCGAGCACCGAACGCGGGCTCTGGAACGAGGGCGCGGCGTTGAGCAGCAGCTTCACCGTGTCGCCGCGGCCCAGCGCCAGCGCCGGCAGATACTGGTATTGCGGGCTGCGGAACGCGCCGAACAGCTTGGCCACGTCGCGCGCCAGCCCGATGTACGAGCTGTAGTAGCCGCCGCCCGCCTGGGGCGTCGCGGCGATACTGTAGGCGAGGTCGGCGGGGGTGCCGGTCAGCGTCTCGGCGAGCGTGGTGCCGCGCTGGGTCTGCAGCACCAGCGAATCGCGATTCTGGGTGAGGCAGGCAGCCTGCAGCCCGCGCGGGCGGCTCAGGCATTCGGCATTGAGCTTGATCCGCAGCGCATTGGCGAGCACCGGCGCGGCGGTGGCGAGCCGCTCGGGCGCGGTGTCGCCGATCCGCGCGATCGCGGTGACGAACGCATCGAGCCGCGCCCGGTCGAGCGAGGCCTGGAACAGGTCCTGCGCCACCCGGACGAACACGCCCGGTCGACCGCGCACCGCGTCGCGCACTGCATCGAACCCGCCGCCGGTGTCGGGCGCGAGCAGCAGTACCGCCTGTTCGGCGCCTTCGGGCACGGTCAGTTCGAGCTTGTTCTTCTTCTTGCGCCACGTCTCGGCGACGAAGAACCAGTCCTTGGGCGGCGGGTTGGTCGCGCCGCGCAGAAAGGCGACGACCAGCAGATAATGCGCCGACTGGTCCGGGGGCAGCGCCGCTTCCGCCGTGACCTTGTCGCCCGGCTGGAGCGAGGGCACCGCGCCGATCGGCAGCGTGGTGTTGCCGCGCGTCACCGTCAGCTTCAGGTCCGGCCCGACCAGGTCGAAGGCGTTTTGCTGGGCCTGGGCGGGGAGGGCGGCGCAGAGCAGCGCCAGCAGCAGCGGGATCAGGGGAAGGCGACGCATCGCGCCGCTATAGGGGAAGCGGGGCGGGCAGGGCCACCGTCCACGCGACGAGCCGTTGTCGCCCCTCACTCGGCGACATTGTCGGCCACCCAGGCGCGGCGCTGGCCGAGCGGCTGGGGTGCGCCGGTGGTGGTGTCGTGCGCGGTCTGGTGCTCCAGCTCCGAATTGAGCTCGGCGCCGAACAGCAGGATATAGGAGGAGAGGTACAGCCAGGTGAGCAGCGCGACGATCGTGCCGAGCGCGCCGTAGGTCGCATCGAAGCGCCCGATATAGCGGACATAGGCGCCGAAGCCGAGCGTCAGCCCGAGCCACAGCAGTGCGGCGAGCAGCGATCCCGGCGTGATCCAGGTCCAGCGCGGCTTCGCCCGCGACGGGCCGAAGCGATAGAGTGCGGCGGCGCCCGCTGCGCCGGCGAGCGTCAGCAGCACATGGCTCGCGATCTTGCCGAGCACGAGCAGCGCGTCGGGGGCGAAGGGCAGCAGGTGATCGAGCGCACCGAGCGCCGTCATCGCGCCCGCAGCGAGCACCGCCGCGACCACCGCGCCGATGGTGATCGCGATGGCGGTGAGGTTCACCCAGATGAAGCTGCGCTTCTCCTTCTCCTCATAGGCGATGTTGAGCGCCGCGATGATCGCGCCGGCGCCGTTGCGCGCGCCGAACAGCGCGATCGCGAGCGCGATCAGGATGCCGAAGCCCTTCTGGCCGTCGGGGCTGTGGACCAGGCCGAGCAATTGGTCGCCCACCACTGCGGCGATGTCGCGCGGGAGGACGGTGGAAAGCCCGCGGACGTCGTGCAGCACCGTCACCGGGTCGGCGATCAGGCCATAGCTCAGCACCACCGCGCCCAGCAGCGGCACCAGCGCGAGGAAGCCGTAGAAGGCCACGCCGGCGGCGATCAGCCCGATATTGTCGTCGCTCGCCTCGTTCCAGCTGCGCCACAGCACGGACTTCCATCCCGCCCATGGCATCGCCCACGGGCTGTGCGCGTCGCGCCCCTTCGGATCCATCCTGCTTCCCCTGTTTCTTGTCGCGGGAAAGCGCGCGACCCTTGGACCCGGTTCCTTGCGTCCAAAGGTGCAGGATGTTGAGATTGCGGCGGTTACTGCGCGTCCGCATGCCCGAACAACGGCAGCGGCTCGGCCAGCCCGCGCTCGAAATTGGAGACGGTCACGCCCACCAGCCGGATGCCCTTGGGCGTCGGAAGTACCGAGCGCAGCAGCGCGATGCTCGCGGCGTGGAGCTGTTCGCGGCTGGTGATCGGGGCGGTGTGGCTGCGGCTGCGGGTGATGATCTGGAAGTCGGCGTACTTGATCTTCACCGTCGCGGTGCGGCCGAAGCCTTGGGTGCGTTCGCACCATTCCCAGACGTCGTCGGCCTGACCGAGCACCGCCGCCTCGATCTCGGCATCCTCGGTGAGGTCACGGCTGAACGTCGTCTCGGAGCCCGAAGACTTGCGCTCGCGATTGGGGTTCACCGGCCGCTCGTCCACGCCGCGGACGATCTGGTGATACCATTCGGCGCTGCTGCCGAAATGCTGCTGGAGAAAGTCGAGCGACTTGGCGCGCAGGTCGGCGCCCGTCTCGATCCCCAGCCGCTGCATCTTGGCGGCGGTGACCGGCCCCACCCCGTGGAAGCGCGATACCGGCAGCGTCTCCACCCAGGCGGCGCCCATCTCGGGCGTGACCGCGAACTGGCCGTTGGGCTTGCGATGGTCCGAGGCGAGTTTGGCGAGGAACTTGTTGTACGAAACGCCGGCCGAGGCGGTGAGCCCGGTTTCCGCCAGGATGCGCGCGCGGATCTCCTTCGCCGTCGCCCAGGCGGTGCCGAGCCCGCGGCGATCTTCGGTCACGTCGAGATAGGCTTCGTCGAGCGACAGCGGCTGGATCAGATCGGTATAGTCGGCGAAGATCGCATGGATCTGCTGCGACACCGCCTTGTACACGTCGAAGCGCGGCCGCACGAAGATCAGGTCCGGGCAGCGCCGCAGCGCGGTGACCGAGGGCAGGGCGGAGCGCACCCCGAAGGTGCGCGCCTCGTAGCTCGCCGCCGCCACCACCCCGCGGGCCGCGGCCGAGCCCACCGCCACTGGCTTGCCCCGCAAGCTGGGATCGTCGCGCTGCTCGACCGAGGCGTAGAACGCATCCATGTCGATATGCAGGATTTTCCGAATGGGCGGCGCGGCCATGGCGCCGATATACCGCCGGTTGAACGAATAGGGAACAGCGTTTCCGGCCCAAGTCATTGTGAAACCGGCGGGCGGGCGGCTAAGGAAGACGACATGCAGACGTTTCCTCGCCGCTTCGCCCTCCTGCTCGCTTGTCTCCTGTGGACGCTGCCCGCGGCGGCGAAGACGATCCTGTTCATCGGCAACAGCTTTACCTTCGGCGCCAATTCGCCGGTGATGCGCTACCGCCCCGATCGCGTGATGGACCTCAACCATGAGGGGATCGGCGGCGTGCCCGCGCTGTTCCGCACCTTCGCGATCGAATCGGGGCTCGACTGGCAGGTGAGCCTGGAAACCTCGCCCGGCAAGGACCTCGCCTGGCATCTCGCCAACCGCCGTGCGCTGGTCGATCGGCGCTGGGACGTGGTGGTGCTGCAGGGCTTCAGCACGCTGGATGCCGAGCGGCCGGGCGACCCCACCCGCCATCTGGCGGCGGCGCGCGAGCTGGCGGCGCTCGTCCATGCCCGCAACCCGGCGGCACAGGTGGAGCTGGTCGCGACCTGGTCGCGCGCCGACCAGACCTATCGACCGGGCGGGCACTGGCACGGCTCGTCGATCTACCGGATGGCAGAAGACCTGCTGGCGGCGAACCGGCTGGGGCTGGCGCCGGGCTACGGCATCCACGGCGTGCTGCCGGTCGGCACCGCCTGGAACCGCGCGATCCGCGACGGCTTTGCCGATGCCAATCCCTATGACGGCATTGCCTGGGGCCAGTTCAGCCTGTGGACCTGGGACCAGTATCACGCCAGCGCCGAGGGCTATTATCTCGAGGCGCTGGTCGAGTTCGGCGCGATAACCGGCCGCGATCCGCGCAGCCTCGGCCCGCGCGAGCGCGCCGCCGAGGATCTGGGGATCAATCCCGAGGTCGCCCGGCGGCTGCGCGACGTCGCAGCCGCCGAGCTGGCGGCTCAGCGGATCGGCGGCGCGCCGTAATAATCGGGGGCGCCGTCGAGGCGCACATCGATCCGGTCGAGCAGGAAGCCCGGGTCCATCGCGAAGACTTCGATCTTGTGTGCGCCCGCGGCGAGCAGGCCTAGCTTCAGTGTGCGCACCGCGGTGTTGGAGAGGACATTGGCCTTCCACTCATCGCTCCGGCCATGCGTCTCGTAATCGAGCACCGTAATGGCGCCGCCATCCACCCGCACGCCCAGCCGCAGCTTGTTGGCGGAGGTGAGGGCGTGGACCGGCAGGGCGACGATCCTCAGCTCGGCATCGCCCTTGTTGCCCAGCACGAAGGGCAGGACGAGCGGGGCCACGGCATCGGCACGGTCGCTGGAGGACAGGTCGAGCTTGCTGCGCAGCACGGCGCCGCGTGAGCCGAGCTCGGCGATCCGCTCCCACGGCGTGCCGGCCAGTTTCAGGTCGGCTGGGGTGAGGGAGATGATGTGGTTCACCTCCGGTGTGGCGTCGCCGGCGGGGAAGGGCTGGAGCACCGGCTCGAGATAGACCATCGCGCCGTTGCAGCGGATCTTGCCGGCGGCGATGGCGCCCTTGCCGTCATAGGCTACGGCAACGCGCATCTCATAGCCGTTGCTGGCATCGAGCCGGCCGGAACGGGCGGAGAGTTCGACGCCTTCCAGCCCCTCCACCGTCCAATCGCTCACCGCGCCCTTGGCGTAGACGGTCATGTACCGCGTTTCCGGCTTGCCCGGCGCGAAGGCCAGCGCGCGGGCATCGGCGCCGCATTGCGCGACCGGCGTGAGGTCGATCTTGGGATAGGGCGGCTCGGCGAACACGGCGAGCTGGCGCGGGGCCATGTCCATGATGCCGCGCCACTTGCCGCCGTTCTGGGCGTTGTAGGCGGCGGTATCGGCGACGATCGTCTGGTGCGCGGCGCGGGCCTGGTCGGCGAGCGCATTGGCGCTGGCACGGCCCTGACGCGCATAGAGCGCGGCGAGATCGAGCTTAAGGTTGCGCTCGTTGAGCTTGGCCGCCCCGCGCACCGGGTAGAGGACGAGCTGGAAGAAGGCGTCGCGGCGATCGGCGGGCATCGTTTTGCCCAGCGCCTCGGCCTTGTCGAGTAGCGCCTGGTAGCGGGCGATCCGTGCCTGCGCCTCGTCGCCGCCGGTGCGGACATAGTCGCCGATGCGGATCGGCGTTTCGGGCTCGACGGTGCTGAAGCCCATGAACTCGGGTTTCCGCTCCCAGGCGAGGTCGTAATAGTCCATGAGGATGTCGCCCACGGCCGGCCCCTGTGCGCCGAACTGCATGGTCGCCCAGTCGTACAGCTGAGTGCGCACCGGCTTGTTGAGCAGCTTCGCGTCGAACGCCACGTCGAGGAAGTAGCTCGCCAGCACCTCGCCGGGCTTGATGTCGCCGACATTGACCACCCACAGCTTGCGCGTGCCGGTCTGCCAGGCGCGGTCGAGTTCTTCGCGGATCAGCGCGGGATGGGTGGTCGCCAGCCACAGATAGTCGTGCGGCCGGCCCCAATAGCTGATGTGGTAGTAGAGGCCCGATCCGCCTTTGCGCGCTTGCTCCGCGGCGGTCGGCAACTGGCCGAGATAGCCGTAATTGTCCTCGGGCCAGACGAGCGTCACGTCCTCGGGCACCTTGAGCCCGCTGCGATAGACGTCGAGCACTTCCTTGTAGAGGGTGAGCACCTGCGGGATCTGGTCCGCCGGCTTGCCCTGCGCAGTGGCGAGCAGGCCGCGCTGCAGGTCGATCGCCTGGGCCGTGGCGGCGAGCGCCTGTTCGGGGCTCTTCGCGCCTTCCAGCGCCGAGTCATGCTTGCCGCGCAGGCCGATCGTGTAGACGTTCTCGTACGCCTTCACGTCGTCCACCCGGCGGCGCCAGTAATCGACCATGCGGTCGCGATTGGTGAAGAAGTTGAAGGGGCCCTCGGCCTTTTCGTCCCACTCGCGGACGTTGTTGCGCAGCATCGGCTCGGCATGCGAGGTGCCGACGACGATGCCGTACGCCTTGGCCATCTCGGCGTTGCCGGGGATCTGGTAGAAGGGCTTGGTGCTTTCGTGCATCGCCGGCCAGATCAGATTGGCCTTGAGCCGCCACATCAGCTCGAAGACTCTCGCGTAGGTCTTGGGCCCGATGTCGCCGGTCTCGGGCTCGTAGGTCTTGGCCGCCCAGGGCTGGAGGCCCCAATCCTCGTCGTTGAGGAAGATGCCGCGGTACTGGACCGACGGCGCCTCGGAGAGCAGCCGGCGGCCGTCGACGACCAGCCGGTCGGCATGGCGCGGGGTGACGTCCGCCCACCATTCCCAGGCCGAGATGCCGAGCGCGCGGCTGAGGTCCACCGTGCCCCAGATCGCGCCGCGCGGATCCGATCCGGCGATCAGCAGATAGGAGCGGCCGGGGTGCTGCTTCGACGGGGCGAGGACGCGGATATAGCGCTCCCACTGGCCGTTCAGCGCGGCGAGATCGATCTTCGTATCAGCGGCGACGGTGCGGACGAGGGCGGAATCCTTCTGGCCGATGACGACGCAGAGCTTGGCGCAGGCGGCGAGGTCGCTTGCCACGAGGGGGGTCTTGCCGGCGCGCTTGCCGATGTCGCGGGCGAGCAGGTCCCCGGCCAGCTTTGCCGAGGTCGCGTCGTCATGGACGATGGTTGCGGTGGTGCGGCCGTCGAACAGCACGGCCTGCTGGGCGTGGGCGGCGAGGGGAAGAGCGAGGAGAGCGGGCAGGGCGAGGTGACGCATGCGGCGGTTGAAGCATGCCAAAGCGCGGAAGGGAATCCCTTCGAGCAAACGTTCCCCTCCCGCCTGCGGGAGGGGAGCGCACGTGTCAGCCCTTCGCTCTTGCCGCTGCCCGCGCGATTGCCACGCATTCCACTTCCGCCAGCAATTCCCCCGCGCTGCCCGAGCTCATCATCGCCCGCTCGGCCGTCCGCACCCGCTCGATCGCCCGCGCGATCTGCGGTGCCGACCAGCGACGCAGCGCACGCCCCGTCGCGGGGCGTTCCTTGAAGAAGACGCGGTGGCGCTCCATCGCGTCGTCGACGCTGGCGCCCTGGTCCATCTCGGCGCGCAGTTCGGCCAGCGTCATCAGCCGGCGCACGAGCTGGCGCATCAGCGGAATCGCCGAGCCGCCGCCTTCGCCGAGCTTGGCCAGTTCCTCGCCGACTTCGGCCACGCGCCCGTCGAGCACCGCCTCGATCGCGCCGAACAGCTCGCCCTCGCCAAGGTCGGCGCCGATCGCGTCGAGCGCGGCGCCATCAGCATCGCGGGGATGTTCGGGATCGGCATCGAGGAACAGCGCCAGCTTCTCGATCTCGCGGGTCAGCACCGCGCGGTCGCCGGCCGAGGCCAGTGCCAGCCGATGCGGCACGTCGCCGGTGAGGCGAAGCCCGTGCTCGCGCGCGATCGTGCCCGCCAGCTGCGCCGCGCCCGCGCCTTCGGGGACGTAGCAGGCGAACGCCATCGCGGTCGGCGCGGCGATCGCCGCCTTCACCAGCTTGCCGCTGGTCTTGAGGTTCGGCCCGATCGCCACGACCGGATTGCCCGCGCGCTCGGCGCCGAGCAGCAGCGCGATCGCCTCTGCCGCGCCTTCCTCGATGTTCGAAACCCGGATGTAGCGCGCCCCGCCGAACAGCGAGAGCGACGCCGCCTCGTCGGCTAGAATGCCGGGCTGGTCGCGCAGCATCTTCATGTCGATATCGATGCGCTCGACATCCGACCCCAGCGCCTTGCCGAGCCGCTGGGCGAGATCGGCGGCGCCTGCTTCGTCGGGGCCGTGGAGCAGATAGAGCCGGGTCTCGGGCTTGGGCGAGTCTACCGCCGCGCGGATCTGGCCCGCATTGGCCTTCACTGGGGCCGCGCGCCGCCTTCGCGCACCGTCCGCGCCAGCCGCGCGACGATCTGGTCGGCGACGATTCCGGAGAGCCGCTCCAGCGCCGACTTCTCGGCGGCGATCGTCGCATATTCCGATCCCACCACGTCGATGCCCGCGTCCGACCCCGCGGTGGCGTCGAGCACCACCTGGCCGCTCCGCAGGTCGATCAGCTGATAGCGCGCGCGCAGCGTTCGCCGCTCGCGCGAGACCGAGTCGTCGCGCCGCACGCCTAGGCCGATGATCTGGTCGTCGAGCTTCACTTCGAGCCGGTACGCCGCCGCGCCGCCATTGTTCGCCAGCCGATCCTTGAGCGCGTTGGACACCAGCCAGCCTGACTGACCTTCGATCGGCGCTACCTCGACCGCCGAGAGCGTCGTCGCAACCGCGCCGCCGCTGCCCCCCTGGTACATCGGATGCAGCCCGCACGCGGAGAGCGCGAAGGCGAGGGGGGCGAGCAGGGCCATGGTCTTGTTCATGCGACGATGTTCACCAATCGATCGGGCACCACGATGATCTTGCGCGGTGCGTTGCCTTCGAGCAGCCGAACGATCTTGTCCGACGCAAGTGCCGCGGCCTCGACCACGTCCTTGGCGGCGCCCTTCGGCATCACCAGCGTATCGCGCAGCTTGCCGTTAACCTGCACCGCGATCGTCACTTCGTCGTCGACCAGCAGCGCCGGATCGACCGCCGGCCATTCGGCGTCGGCGATCATGCCGGTTTTGCCCATCGCGGCCCAGGCCTCTTCCGCGATGTGCGGCACCATCGGCGCGACGATGCGGACCAGCGCGCGGATCGCGGCAGTGCGCGAGGCGGAGGGCTTGGCCTTCTCGATCGCCGCGGTCAGCTCGTAGAGCTTGGCGACGGCCTTGTTGAAGGTCAGCGCCTCGATGTCCTCGGCCACACCGGCGATGGTGCGGTGGAGCTTGCGGTCGAGATCCTTGTCCTCGCCTTCCGCTGCTTCCAGGCCATCGAACAGGCGCCACAGCCGGTTGACGAAGCGCCACGCGCCTTCGATGCCGCTCTCGCTCCATTCCAGGTCCCGCTCGGGCGGGCTGTCGGAGAGCACGAACCAGCGGGTCGCGTCGGCGCCATACTGGTCGACGATCTCGGTCGGGTCGACGGTATTCTTCTTCGACTTCGACATCTTCTCGACGCGGCCGACGGTAACCTCGGCGCCGGTGTCGGTCAGATAGGCGGAGCCATCGGCGCGGAACGAGACCTGGGTCGGCTCGAAATACACCTTCCGCTCAAGCCCTTCATGCTCTTCGAGCTGATAATAGCTGGCGTGGGTGACCATCCCTTGCGTGAACAGCCCCGCGAACGGCTCGGCCACGTCGATGCGGCCGATATGGCGCAGCGCGCGGGTGAAGAAGCGCGCGTAGAGCAGGTGCAGGATCGCGTGCTCGACGCCGCCGATATACTGGCCGACCGGCAGCCACTGCTCGGCCACCGCCTTGTCGAACGGCTTGTCCGAAGGCTGGCTGGCGAAGCGGAGGAAATACCAGCTCGAATCGACGAAGGTGTCGAGCGTGTCGGTCTCGCGTCGCGCGGGCTTGCCGCACTTGGGGCAATCGACATGCTTCCAGGTCGGGTGACGATCCAGCGGATTGCCGGGGACGTCGAACGAGACGTCCTCGGGCAGCGAGACCGGCAGCTGGTCCTTGGGCACGCCGACCGGGCCGCAATCCTCGCAATGGATGATCGGGATCGGGGTGCCCCAATAGCGCTGGCGGCTGACGCCCCAGTCGCGCAGGCGCCACACGGTGCTGCCGGTGCCCCAATTGCCCTCTTCGGCGCGGCGGATCACTTCGCGCTTGGCATCGACGACGTCGAGGCCGTCGAGGAAGTGCGAATTCACCAGCGTGCCGGGGCCGGTATAGGCCTCGGTGCCGTCGAACGTGGGATCGGTCTTGTCGCCTTCGGAGACGACGCGGCGGATCGGCAGGTCGTACTTGGTCGCGAATTCGAAGTCGCGCTGGTCATGCGCCGGCACGCCGAACACGGCGCCGGTGCCATAGTCCATCAGCACGAAGTTCGCGATGTACACCGGCACCTGCCAGTTCGCGTCGAACGGATGCTGCGCGGTGAGCCCGGTGTTCCAGCCGAGCTTTTCCTGCGTCTCCAGCTCGGCGGCGGTGGTGCCGCCCTGCTTGCAGCGCTCGATGAATGCCTGGACCTCGGGGTTGCCCGCGGCGAGCGCTTGCGCGATCGGATGGTCCGCCGCGATTGCGACGAAGCTCGCGCCGAAGATCGTGTCCGGCCGCGTGGTATAGACGGTCAGCCCGTCGCCGTTCGACAGCGACCAGGTGAACTGCAGGCCTTCGGATTTGCCGATCCAGTTTTCCTGCATCAGCTTCACCTTGTCCGGCCAATGCTCGAGGCCCTTCAGCCCTTCGAGCAGGTCGTCGGCGAAATCGGTGATCTTGAGGAACCACTGGTTGAGCTTGCGCCGCTCGACCAGCGCGCCCGAGCGCCAGCCGCGCCCGTCGATTACCTGCTCATTGGCGAGCACGGTCATGTCGACCGGGTCCCAGTTGACCGCGCTTTCCTTGCGGTAGACCAGGCCGGCTTCATACAGGTCGAGGAACAGCGCCTGTTCCTGGCCGTAATAGTCGGACTCGCAGGTGGCGATCTCGCGCGTCCAGTCCAGCGCGAAGCCGAGGCGCTTGAGCTGCGCCTTCATCGTCGCGATGTTCTGGCGGGTCCAGGCGCGCGGATGGACCTTCTTCTCCATCGCGGCATTTTCGGCGGGCATGCCGAAGGCGTCCCAGCCCATCGGATGGAGCACTTCCATGCCCTTCATCCGGCGGAAGCGCGCCAGCACGTCTCCCATCGTGTAGTTGCGCACATGGCCCATATGGATGCGCCCCGAGGGATAGGGGAACATCTCGAGCACGTAGGACTTCGGCTTGGGCGAATCGTCGCGGGCGGCGAAGGTGCGGTTTTCCTCCCACGCCTTCTGCCACGCCGCGTCCGCCTTCAAGGGATTGAAGCGAGACGCCATATTGGGATTCCGATTAGTTGGTCGCGACGGCCGCGCGGCGCAGGTCGCGTGCACGGGTCAGGATGATGTCCTCGAGCTTCTGGACGGTGGCGGCCTGCACGGGTGCGGAGACCCAGGCGCCGTTGCGGTTCACTTCGCGCAGCGCCGCGACCCGCAGCGCATCGGCGCGCAGATCCTGGTCGAGCACGGTCACCGTCACCTTCATCCGCTCGGTGGGGACGTTGGGGTTCACATACCAGTCGGTGACGATCACGCCGCCGTTGGAGTCGGTCTGGAGCAGCGGCATGAAGCTCAGCGTGTCCAGCGTGGCGCGCCACAGATAGGCGTTGACGCCGATCGTCGTCACCTTCGATGCCGCCAGGTCCGCGTTCACGCCCTTCTTCTGGTGGCTGCAGGCGGAGGCGGAAACAGCGAGCGACCCCAGGATCGCAAAGCGCAACAGGCGGTTCATGGACGTCGTACTTCCTACCGGCAAGGGAATGAGTGCCTGCATCTATAGGGCGGGATGTGGCGGGAGCAAGGCCGACGCGCTGGTATCCGATTGGTCGCGGATGGTACGATTCTGTGGGTCTTGTGCAACACTCCGGGAAAATTGATGCCACCGGTGGAACGTCGCTTTGATTCCATGGTAGGGGCAACCATTAGAGAGGTATGCAAATGCGCTTGGTACGTTGGATGTCGGGACTTGGGCTGGGGGCGCTCTGCGCCGCCGGGCTCCTCGTCGCGCCCACGCTCCAGGCACAGGAACGAGACCGCGCCCTGAAGGCGGCCGTTCGCCCCGCACCGCTGGCGCAGGTCGCCGGTGGGTTCACGCCTGCATCCGCCGATCCCAAGCTCGCCGCCATGCTGGCGCGCAGCGGAATGAACGGCGCGGGCTTCCGCTTCACCCCGGCCGAGTCGCGCACCGGTTCGACTCGCGGCGTCAATGTCGCGGTTCGTGCCAGCACGAATCGCGCAGTGGAACTGGCGAGCCGTACCGCGACGGCCAAGCCGGCCTCGGTCAGCCTCGCGCCGATCGCCTATAATCTGGGCGTCGCGGTGGGCTGGCGTCGCTTCGCCGTTTCGGGCGACGTGACTCATATCGATATGGCGAACACCCAGCCGGGCAGCCGCGATCGCTCCGAGGTCGCGCTCAGCTATGCCGGCAAGCGCCTGAGCGGCCGCATCGCCGCGAGCGAGGATCGTCCGCTGGCGGGCACCCCGGTGCTGATTGGCGACAAGCCCAGCTATTCGTTCGATCTCGGTGGCTCCTACGCCGTGTCGCGTCGCCTCGATGTGACCGCGGGCGTGCGCTACAAGAGCGAGCGCGATCGTCTGACGCAGTTCAACGAAGATACACGTCGCGACAGCCAGTCGATCTATATCGGCACGGCCTTCCACTTCTGATCTGCAGGGACCCGGTTAGTGGGTCCAGGCATCGATCGCCGCCCAACCATGTATCCCTAGCGGCTTGAGTCGCCTGGCCTTGTCCGCGTCCATCCCGCCAAGCGCGATGACGGGCACCTTCAGTCCCCGAACCAGCAAGCCGAACCGCACCGGGCCGAGTACCGGGGCGCCGGGATGCGAGCGGGTGGGAAAGACCGGCGAGACCAGCAGCGCATCGGCGCCGGCTCGGATGGCGGCGATCGCTTCCCGCCGCGAATGTACCGGCCACGTCGTAAGGCCGCGGCCCCGCCGCCCATGGGTGCCTCTCTCGCTGCGCATCGGCTCGGCACCTGCTCGCAGCAGCAAGAGCCCGCGCCGCCGCGCGATCTTGGCGATGCGGGCGAACATCTCGCGGCGTTCGGCACTGGGCAGGTGGTAGTGGCGGAAGATGACCCCGCTGCCGCGCGGCAGCCGCGCCAGCGCGTCCCATAGCCCGTCGCCCAGCCGCGGATCGGTCATCAGCCACAGGCGCGGGATTGGGGGGTGGCGGGTCGGCATCGCCATGCCTATAGCCCGCCCCATGCTTCAAGACGATGCCAGCCAGCGGCTCGCCGCGGTGCAGACCGCGATTGCCCGCGCCGCCAAGATCGCCGGCCGCAAGCCAGCCGACATCACCCTGATTGCGGTCTCCAAGACCCATGACGCCGCGACGATCCAGCCGCTGATCGACGCCGGCCAGTGCGTGTTCGGCGAGAACCGCGTCCAGGAAGCCCAGGGCAAATGGCCGCAGCTGCGCGAGGCGACGCCGGGCATCGAACTCCACCTGGTCGGCCAGCTCCAGTCCAACAAGGCCGACGAAGCGGTCGCGCTGTTCGATGCGATTCACGGCGTCGATCGGCCCTCGCTGGTGACCGCGCTCGCCAAGGCGATGGACAAGGCCGATCGCCGCCCCGCCTGCTTCCTTCAGGTCAATATCGGCGACGAGCCGCAAAAGGGCGGATGCCCCGTGGCCGAGCTGCCGGCGCTGCTCGCCGAGGCGAAGGCCGCGACCCTGCCGGTCGCCGGGCTGATGTGCGTGCCGCCCGCCGGGCTGGAGGCCGCGCCCTATTTCGCGCTGCTCGCCAAGCTGGCGCGCGACCATGGCCTCAAGGGACTCAGTATGGGCATGTCGAGCGATTACGAGACCGCGGTTACGCTCGGCGCCACCCATATTCGTGTCGGCACGGCACTGTTCGGAGACCGCGCATGAACGAACTGACGCGCCTGTCCACCACGATCCCGGTGCGTTTCGCCGGTATCATCTTCGACTTCGACGGTGTGCTGCTCGAAAGCGAATATGCCGGCAACAAGCAGATCGCCGACTATCTGACCAGCATCGGTCACCCGACCACGCCCGAACATTCGATGGCGAACTTCATGGGACTGGCGGGGCACGACTTCCTCGCCGCGATCGAGAACTGGATCGGTCGTCCGGTGCCGGAGGGCTTCCATGAAGCCCGTGCCGAGGAAGATGCGCGGGCGCTCTCCGAGGGGCTGCCGGCGGTGGCGGGCGCGCTCCGCTTCCTCGAAAGCCTGCCTGCGGACCTGCCCAAGGCGATCGCCTCGTCCAGCCCGACCCATTGGCTCGACACCCACCTCCGGCATCTGGGGGTGCGCGACCTGTTCGGCGACAAGCTGTTCAGCGGCCGCGAGCATGTCGCCAACGGCAAGCCGGCGCCGGACCTCTACTTCCACGCCGCCGCCGCGCTGGGCGTGCCGATCGCGGACTGTGTGATCCTCGAGGATTCGCCGGTGGGGGTGAAGGGCGCGGTCGCCTCGGGCGCGACGGTGATCGGGCTGTGCGCGGGCTCGCACTGCGCGGCCGATCACGGCGAGCGGCTCAAGGCGCTAGGCGTGCAGCACATCGCCCAAGACTTCGACGAGGTCGCCCGGCTGATCGCCTGACGACGTTGCCGGGCTCCTGCGAAAGCAGGAGCCCAGGGTTGTCCTGTATTTCGCCATGCTGGGCTCCTGCTTTCGCAGGAGCACGGGGCACGCGGCTATGTTGCCACCGCTCGAAGTCAGCCTCTGTCCCTGCCAAGGCGCTCTGCCGCGCGGTTATCGAGGGCTATTCTGCCGATTTCTCGCGAGTTCTGCGATCAGGACCGTCCGTTGATCGGCGACGCATGCGGAAAGATCTTGCTTGATGCCGGCCTTCATCGCCAAGCGATCGCTGTTCGCAAGCGACTTTTCATCGCTTTTGGCGATGCGTGGGGCAAGCTGGTCCGCACAGGTTTCGAATGCCTTGCATCCAAGCGAATCGATATCGGGGTCGCCGGTTGACGTCTTGGTAGCGCACCGGAGCTTGCTACCGCGGATCATGTAGGTAGCGCTCCAGCGAGCCAAGCGTTGGCCGATGACGACGATCTCCGCCTGCTCGGCATCGGCCGAAATCTGCTGTCCGAACAGCAACGCAATCGACAACAGGATCATTTTTTTCGGCAACCTCACAGAGGCAAGTATACAGTCCTACCGTTTCAGTGATCTGCAGGCGAAACAAGGGAACTGTTTCGTCCCAAGCTTAAAACTCGTGCCCGGTGCGGTCGCGCTTGGTGGCCAGATACCGCGCATTGTGCGGGTTGGCCGGCAGCACGTGCGGCACACGCTCCAGCACGTCGACGCCCGCGGCGCGCAGCGTCTCTACCTTTTGCGGATTGTTGGTGAGCAGCCGGATGCGCGGCTGGCCGAGCAGGTTCAGCATACGCGCCGCCACCCGGAAGTTGCGCGCGTCGATCGCGAAGCCGAGCCGGGTGTTGGCATCGACCGTATCGAAGCCCTGGTCCTGCAGCGCATAGGCGCGCAGCTTGTTGATCAGGCCGATGCCGCGGCCCTCCTGGCGCAGATAGAGCAGGATGCCCCAGCCGCTCTTGGAAATTTCCGCGATCGCCGCCTTGAGCTGGGGCCCGCAATCGCATTTCAGGCTGCCGAGCATGTCGCCGGTCAGGCATTCGCTGTGGAGCCGCACCAACGGCGCTTCGCCGTTGGGCTGGCCGATCAGCAGCGCGATATGCTCGCCGGGCATCTCGTCGGTGCGGAAGGCGACGATCTCGGCGTCTTCTGCGGCTTCTACCGGCAGCCGCGCGCGGCCGACGATGCGCAGGCGATCGGCATCCTCGTGTGCGTCGATATCGGCGAGGGTGATGGCGTGCTCGGCATCCCCCTCCAGCACGAAGAAGGCGGGGAGCAGCCCGGCAATCCGCGCCAGCCGCAGCGCTGCCGTCGCAGCATCGGGCTGCACTACGGGAACCGCACGGAACGGGCCCTTGAGCGGCGTCGCGAGATCGAACTGCGGATCGGCCAGTGCCGTCGCCGCGTCGAAATCGAGCCAGTCGACCCGTTCGACCAGCACCGGCGCATCCGGAGTCGCCGCGTCGCGCTGGTTGGCGAGCTTGAGCGTCGCCGCGCGGCCGGCCGAGAGCAGCACCGGCGCGGTGCCCGCGGAATCGAACGCCGCCAGCCGCGCGACATCGCCGGTCTCGACCGCCAGCAGCCTGAGCGTGCCTTCCGTCCCCCGGATGGCGATCGGCCAGCCGCGACGCAGCGCGTCCACGGCTTCGGCGGCGGCGCGGGCACTCGTCAAAAGTCGAACTCCGTCACGATCGGCACATGGTCCGAGGGCTTGAGCCAGGAGCGGCACGGCTCGCATACCTTGTGCGCCACCGCCTTTTCCGCAACCTCGGGGCTGGCCCACATATGGTCGAGCCGCCGCCCGCGATCGGAGGCGGCCCAGTCCTTGGCGCGGTAGCTCCACCAGGTGAAGCAGCGTTGCGGCGCGGGGATGAACTTGCGGCCGAGATCGACCCAGCCATGCGCCGCCTGCAGCCGGCCCAGCGCCTCCACCTCGATCGGCGTATGGCTGACCACGTCGAGCAGCTGCTTGTGGCTCCACACGTCCGACTCGAGCGGGGCGATGTTGAAGTCGCCGGTGAGAATCGTTGGCACGTTCAGCGACTCGGACCATTCGGTCATCCGCTGGACGAAATCGAGCTTCTGGCCGAACTTGGGGTTCACCTCCCGGTCGGGCACGTCGCCGCCCGCCGGAACATAAACATTCTCGAGCCGCACGCCGTTGGGCAACCGCACGCCGACATGGCGCGCTTCCTGATTGGCCTGCCAGTCGAGCCGATCGTCCTCGACCAGCGGCACGCGCGAGACGATCGCGACGCCGTGATGCATCCGCTGACCGTGCTTGATGACATGGGTATAGCCGAGATCGTGAAACGGCGACTCGGGAAAGTCGCCGTCGATCACCTTGGTCTCCTGGAGACACAATATGTCGGGGGCTTCCTCGCGCAGAAACTGCTCGACGATGGCGATGCGGAAGCGGACGGAGTTGATGTTCCAGGAGGCGATCTTCACGCGCGCCGATGTAGCGATTCTTCGCGCCAGCGCCAGACCAGCCGGAAAAGGAAAGGCCCCCGCTCCGGGGGCAATGGAGCGAGGGCCGACCTAGCGTTCGTCACGCAGGCGGGAAGGGGTACCAGGCCCGGGCAACAGGGGGAAAAATCCCGGGCAAAAACCCCATCCGCACTACGCTCTTAGACCGGCGAACCTGTCGCTTGGATGAACGATTGCACAGAAAGCAAAATTAGTGCGTGCGGCCCTGCGGCCGCGGATCGGTCCAGCGGAAGCTCGAATCGGCGACCGCGGCATTGAAGCGCTGGTTGCTCAGCCGGATCGTGGTGCGGTTGTTCTGCGCATCGAGCGCGACCCAGCCCTGAAGCTTGAGGCCGGCGGGCGCGGCGGCGTCCTTCTGGAAGACCAGCGTGATCCGGCCATATTCCGGGTGCTTGTTGTCGTGCACCTCGACCGAGACCACGCGCGGATCGGCGGTGGGCTTTACGCTCGCATAGCCGCTGATGTCGCGATTCGGATCGAGCAGTACGCGCAGCGGCGAATTGCCGATCGGCCAGCGCTGAACCTGCCGCACCTGATAGTCGATGAAATAGAGGCTGCTGCCGTCGGCGACGATCAGCTGGGGCACGCCCTTCTCGTACTGGAAGCGGATCTTGCCGGGGCGCTTCAGCGTCATCGTGCCGGCGACGACGCGGCCGTTGCGGTCTTCCTGGGTGAAGTCCGCGGTCATGCTGGTGACCGCCTTCAGATGCTGCTGGACCTGGTCGAGCTCGGGTGCCGGCGCGGCTGCTACGAGCAACGGCGCGGCGAGGAGCGACAGGGCCAAGGAACGGGAAAACACGAGGAACGTCTCCGAATTGCTGATCGCCCGGGTAGCGGGCGGGGCTTGAACGGGCTCTGAACCCGTACCCCACCCGATTCGATCCCGTTACGGATCCCCTTAGAGCGGCCGCCCGTCGGTATCCATCAGCACCTCGCGGCGGCCGACATGGTCGGGCTTGGAGACGAGATTCTCGCGCTCCATCCGCTCGATCAGCCGCGCCGCCGAGTTGTAGCCGACGCGCAGCTGGCGCTGCAGCCACGAGGTCGAGGCCTTTTGGCTCTCCGCCACCAGCTGCACCGCGCGGCGATAGGTCTGCTCCTCTGGGCTGTCCTCGCCGTCAGGCGCGCCTTCCAGGGTGAAGCCGCCATCCTCGGGCTCCTCGGTGACCGCCGAGATGTAATCCGGTGCGCCCTGCGCGCGCCAGAAATCGGTGACCGCCTGCACCTCGTCGTCGCTGACGAAGGGCCCGTGCACGCGGGTGATGCCCTTGCCGCCGGACATGTAGAGCATGTCGCCCTTGCCCAGCAGCTGCTCGGCGCCCTGTTCGCCGAGGATGGTGCGCGAATCGATCTTCGAGGTGACGTGGAAGCTGATCCGGGTCGGCAGGTTGGCCTTGATCACGCCGGTGATGACGTCGACCGAGGGGCGCTGCGTCGCCATGATCAGGTGGATGCCGGCCGCGCGCGCCTTCTGCGCGAGCCGCTGGATGAGGAATTCGACTTCCTTGCCTGCGGTCATCATCAGGTCGGCGAGCTCGTCGACGATGACGACGATCAGCGGCAGCACCTGCAGGTCGAGCGTCTCTTCCTCGTAGATCGGCTTGCCGGTTTCGGGATCATAGCCGACCTGCACCTTGCGGCCGAGCGTCTGGCCCTTGGCCTTGGCCGTGCGCACCTTGTCGTTGTAGCTCGCCAGGCTGCGGACGTTGACCGAGGCCATCATCCGGTAGCGATCCTCCATCTGCTCCACCGCCCATTTCAGCGCGCGCACCGCCTTGGGCGGATCGGTCACCACGTCGGCGAGCAGGTGGGGGATGTCCTTGTACATGCTGAGTTCCAGCATCTTCGGATCGATCATGATCAGCCGGCACTGCTCGGGCGTGAGCCGGTAGAGCAGCGACAGGATCATGCAGTTGAGCCCCACCGACTTGCCCGAGCCGGTGGTACCGGCGACGAGCAGGTGCGGCATCGGTGCCAGGTCGGCGATCACCGGCTCGCCGGCGATGTTCTTGCCGAGCACCACCGGCAGGGTGGCGCCCTGTTCCTCGAACTGCTGGCTGCCGATCAGCTCGTGCAGGCTCACGCCTTCGCGCGTCGCATTGGGCAGCTCGATGCCCATCACGGTGCGGCCGGGGATGGTGGCGACGCGGGCCGAGATCGCGCTCATGTTGCGGGCGATGTCGTCGGCCAGCTGGATCACGCGGCTGGCTTTGATGCCGCTCGCCGGCTCCAGCTCGTACATGGTGACTACGGGTCCGGGGCGGACCTCGACGATCTCGCCCTTCACATGGAAGTCCTCGAGCACGCTTTCGAGCAGCCGGGCGTTGCGCTCCAGCGCCGCCTTGTCGACCGTCGCGGTGCGATTGGCCGGGGGCGGGGTGAGCAGGTCGAGCGGCGGCAGCTGGTAGCTGTCCTTGAAGTCGAGCGCGGCCTGCACCGGCGGCTTGGTGCGGGCAGGCGCGGTGGAGACGGTGCGATCGGCGATCACCGGGCCGGGGCGGTTGTCCGGCACTACCACGCGGCGCGGTTCGGCGGCGCGGGGCGGATCGCGATCGAAGGGGAGGTCGTCGTCATCCCCGTCGGGATCCTCGTCGAACGCCGCCACCGTCTGCGGCCGGGCGCGGAAGCCCGTGCCCTCGGGTGCGGTGACGATTCGCTCTTCGCCCGTCGAGCGGGTGAAGCGCGGCATGCGGAACAGGCGCAGGGGCGAGGTGAACTCCAGCCGCATCCACCACAACCACAGCCCGCCAAGAAGGAGCAGCAGGCCGATGCCACGGCCCACCCAGAAAGATACCGCCGGATCGCCGGCAAGCCCGATCAGCCAGTCGATACCGCCGGCGATCGACAGCCCGATCATCCCACCCATGCCGGCGGGCAGCCGCCAGTCGAGCGGCAACGACCAGTCGAAATGAAGCAGCCCGAGCCCGATCGCGGCGAGCGCGGCGGCGGCGAGCGCGCTGCCGATCATCCGGCGCGGATGCTCGATCGGGCGGTCGATCATCATCCGATGGGCGGAAAGCAGCCCGACAGGGGCGAGCAGCAGCACCGGCAGGCCGGCCAGCGTGTAGAGGATGTCCGCAATCCAGGCGCCGACGGGACCGAGCCAGTTGCGCACCGGGCCGCCTGCGGCGGTGTTCAGCGCGGGATCGGAGGCATGGTAGCTCAGCAGCGCCAGCACGAGCGCGACGGTCACCACGAACAGCGCGGTGCCCGCCAGGACGAATCCGCCGCGACGGACGCCCGCCTTCATCGTGTCGCGCCAATGCGGCGCCTCTGCGCGGGACGCCATCGCCCAGCCTCCGGATCTGTAAGGAAAACGTCCCGGAATCATCGCGCCTGCGGACTCCGCCGTCAAGGCGCGGAGGTATACGGCAGGCTTACCATCGCATCCGGGACTCGGTTCGTCGAACATTTTGCAGCGCAGCAAGTTCTTCCCTGCTATGCCGTTAACGAACCGCGCCTCGGAATCGGTGCGCCTGTGGAACGTATTTGCGGTCGCTGCTTTTGGTGGAAACCGCGAGCAGTATCAGAAACGGAGCTGGGATTGCTGGCTTCAGGCAGTACGCCGCAACGACGTTGGGGGATTCATAGTGGACACACGTTGGGCGATATTCGGCACCGGCGGGATTTCGGCGAAGTTCGTCTCGGGCCTTCGCCACGCCAAGGGCGCCAAGCCGCAGTTGGTGGTATCGCGCAGCGCGGAGTCGGGCAGGCGCTTTGCTGCCGTCTTCGGCATTCCCGAGGTGGCCGAGGGCTATGACAGCATCACCGCGGCTTCGCCCTTCGACGTCGCCTATATCGCCACGCCGCCGTCCGAACATGCCCGCCATGCGATCGCCTGTATCGAGGCGGGCAAGGCGGTGCTGATCGAGAAGCCCTTCGCATCCTCGGTGGCGGAGGCACGGCGAATCGCAGACGCCGCCCGCGCGCAAGGCGTGTTCTGCATGGAAGCGATGTGGACCCGCTTCAATCCCGCCGCGCGCCGCCTGCGCGACCTGGTCCGCGACGGCGCGATCGGCGAGGTACGCCAGGCGCATGGCGAATTCTGTTTCACCAACGAACCCGACGCGGCCAACACCAGCTTCGATCCGCAGCGCGGGGGCGGGGCGCTAGCCCAGCTCGGCGTCTACCCGATTTCGCTGCTACACTGGCTATTCGGCGCGCCTGATGGCGTGGAGGCGTTCGGCCGGATCGGCGATACCGGCGTCGAGGAGGACGCGGCGATCAGCCTGCGCTTCGCCGGCGGGGTGGTGGCGACGGTCAACACCAGCCTGCGCGCGCTCGGCGACAATGGCCTGCGCATCGGCGGCACGCATGGCAGCGTCGCGTTCGAAGGCCCCATCTTCCGCCCCTATGGCGTACGGCTCCAGCGGATGACCCCGCGGCGGAAGGGGAGCGGCAGCGGGCTCGGCCGCAAGGCGCTGCTCCGCGAACAGGGGCTGCCGCAGAAATTGTCGCAGCTCCACGGCCTGCTGACGCGCGGCGGCAAGGTCGATCGGCAGCTGTTCGCCGGCAACGGCTATCATTATCAGGTCGAGGAAGTCGGCCGCTGCCTCGCCGCGGGGCTCCAGGAGAGTCCGGAGATGACGTTGGCGGACAGCATCGCGGTGATGGAAACCATGGACACAGTGCGCGAACGGATCGGGGGACAGGGCAAATGAAGATGCAGGGCGAAAGCACCGGCAAGACGGGCGTTGCGATCATCGGCTGCGGCTATGTCTTCGACCATTACATGACCACCGCCTGGGCGCACCCGGAGATCGACGTGCGCGGCGTGTACGACATCGATCTGGCGCGCTCGGCCAAGGTCTCCGACTATTACGGCTTCTCGGTCTATCCCGATCTCCAGGCGATCCTCGACGATCCCGAAGTCACGCTGGTGCTCAACCTCACCAGCATCGAGGCGCATTTCGAGCTGACCCGCGCGCTGCTCGAAGCCGGCAAGCACGTCTATTCGGAAAAGCCGCTCACCACCGATCTGGAAGAGGCGCGCACGCTGCTCCGCATCGCCGAGGAACGCGGGCTCGTCCTGTCGAGCGCGCCGTGCAACTTCCTCAGCGACAGCGTCCAGACGATGTGGAAGGCGGTGCGCGACGGCGCGATCGGCAAGCCGCTGCTGATCTATGCCGAGTTCGACGACAACCCCATCTACCTGATGAAGCCCGAGACCTGGCGCAGCCGCACCGGCGCGCCCTGGCCGTACATCCATGAGTACGAGATGGGCTGCACCTTCGAGCATGTCGGCTATCACCTGGTGTGGATGCTGGCGATGTTCGGCCCGGTGCGCTCGGTCACCGCCTTCTCCAAGGTGGTGGTGCCGCACAAGACCGACCAGCCGATGCACCCGGTGGACACGCCCGATTTCTCGGTCGCGACGCTCGATTTCGTCAGCGGCGTCACTGCGCGCGTCACCTGCAGCATCGCGGCCCCGGCAGACCACCGCATGCGGGTGATCGGCGACGAGGGCGAGCTGAGCACCGATACCTATCGGCATTACCAGTCGCCGGTGTTCCTCGAGCGCTTCTCGCAGCTCAGCCTCAACGCCCGCAAGGCGCGCAGCCTGCGGCTCCAGCCGCTGTTCGGCCGCGGCTTCGGTGTTGGCGGGCGGGTGCTGCCCTTCGTGCGGCACTGGAAGTCGTTCGCGACGATGCGCGCCAACGCCGCGGGCAAGACCTCTTTCTTCAAGAAGCTGGTCGCCGGCGCCAAGCGCCGCGAGGTCGGCGCGCAGGACAAAATGCTCGGCGTCGCCGAGACCGCCCGCGCGCTGCGGATGGGCGAGCCGTGCCCGATCCCGCCCGATTTCATCCTCCACGTCACCGAGCTGACGCTGGCGATTCAGGGCGCGGGCACGATGGGCGGCGCGGTGGCGCTGACCACGAGCTTCGTGCCGTTCGAGCCGATGGCCTCGACCAAGGCCGATCCGCGCAACTATCGCGACAGCTATTCGCCCGGCTTCCTCGCCAAGCGGATGGACGGAATGATCGAGCGGCTCCACCAGCATTGATGGCGCACAGGTGCAGGGGTTTCCCGCCCCTGCACCTGTTGACGGCTGGCAGGCGCGTGCGAACCTGCTAGGGCAGGGCCATGGACCAGGCGGACATTCTCATCCTCGGCGGCGGGCTGGTCGGCAGCGCGCTGGCGGTTGCGCTCGATGCGCATGGCATCAGCTCGATCGTGATCGATCCGGCGAACCCGGAAACCATCCTCGCCGCGACCTTCGATGGCCGCGCCTCGGCGATCGCAAGCGCGCCGATGCGAATGTTCGAGGCGATCGGCGTCGCCGGGCGGCTGGCGGGGAAGGGGTGCCCGATCGAGGGCATCCGCGTCTCCGACGGGCTGGAACCGGGCAAGCTCGACTTCGCGCCGGACGCCGATGACGGCGCGCTCGGCCATATGTTCGAGAATCGCGTGCTGCGCACCGCATTGTTCGAGGCGGCCCAGACGGCGCCCCTGGCGGACGTCCGGATGCAGACTCGCGCCGTCTCGGTGGAGCGCGGCCCCCACGGCGTGGTCGCGACGCTCGATTCGGGTGCGACGGTGCGCGCGCAGCTGCTGATCGCGGCGGAAGGGCGCAACTCGCCCACCCGCGATTCGGCCGGCTTCAAGGTCGCGCGCTGGACCTATGACCATGCCGCGATGATCGCGACGCTCAACCATGAGCGGTCCCACGAGAACATCGCCTACGAGATCTTCTACCCGCAGGGCCCGTTCGCGATCCTGCCGCTGCTCGACGACGAAAACGGCCATCGCTCGGCGGTGGTATGGACGGTCCACGCCCGCGATGCGGCGGCGATGCACAAGATCTCCCACCGCGCCTATCTGGCCGAGGCGGAAAAGAAGATGGGCGGATTCCTGGGCAAGCTGGGGCCGCTGTCGTCGCGCTCCTCCTATCCGCTGGGCTTCCACCATGCCGCCTGGATCACCGCCGAGCGGCTGGCGCTGGTCGGCGATGCGGCGCACGGCATCCATCCGATCGCGGGCCAGGGCGTCAATGTCGGCTTCCGCGACGTGGCGACGCTGGTCGAGGTGCTGGTCGACGGCAAGCGGCTGGGGCTCGACATGGGCGATCCCGAGCTGCTCGCCCGCTATCAGCGCTGGCGCGGGCTCGACACCTTCATGGTCTCGCTGGCGACCGACGGGCTCACCCGGCTGTTCGGCATCCCCGGCGCGCTGCCCAATGCGGTACGGCGCTTCGGCCTGTCGGCGGTGGACAAGCTGCCGCCGCTGAAGAACTGGTTCATGGGCGAAGCGCGCGGCGAGAGCGGCGACGTGCCCAAGCTGCTTCAGGGGATTACGGCGTAGGACCTCCCGCCGCGTCGACGATGGCGCGGGCGGCGGCGAGATCCTCGTCGTCCACCATCACCCGCACCGGAATCAGCAGATAGCTGCCGTCGGCGATGCTGGCGCCCGCATCGAACACGAAGCTGGGGATCTCCTCATCCTCCAGCCGACCCTGGACGATGAAGGCTTCCTGCCGGTTGAACCGGCCGAGTTCGACAAGGGCCATGGCGGCGTCTCCCGGCGTTGACGCGCATGGGGCATGCGCATAGCTTATCCGCATGAAGCACGATCCGATCGCGTCCGGCAAGCGCAAGGCAGTGAACCTGTCGCTCGACACAGGCGTGGTGGCTGCAGGGCGCGAAATGGGCCTGAATCTCTCCCAGGTCTGCGAAGGCGCAATCCGCGCCGCCGCCAAGGCAGAGCGCGACCGGCGTTGGCAGGAAGAGAATCGCGAATGGGCCGAAGCCCATAACCGTTGGGTCGAAGAGAACGGATTGCCGCTCGAGCGTTATCGCCTGTTCTGATGGCCCAGTTCGACGTGCATCGACTGGCGGGTGGGGGCCTGGTGATCGACTGCCAGGCCGACAACTTGGCCACGATCGGCACACGCTTCGTCATCCCGCTCGCAATGCCTGGCGAAAGCGCACCGACAACGCCGCGCCTGCACCCGCAATTCGACATCAACGGCAAGACGTGGGTTCTGATGACGGAATTCGCCGCCGCGATCCGTACCGCCGAAATGCGCGAGCGGGTCGGATCGCTCGCCGAGGAGCGTTTCCGCATCCTCGGCGCGATCGACGTGCTTACCGGCAGCGGCTGATCACGCCGCCGTTCCGCCCACCGTCAGGCCTTCCACCAGCAGCGTTGGCTGGCCGACGCCCGCCGGCACCGACTGGCCGCCCTTGCCGCACATGCCCACGCCTTCGTCGAGCGCGAAGTCGTTGCCGATGCCGGTCACGCGGTGGAGCACGGTCGGCCCGTCGCCGATCAGTGTCGCGCCCTTAATCGGGGCGCCCAGCTTGCCGCTCTCGATGAGGTACGCCTCGGTGCACGAGAAAACGAACTTGCCCGAGACGATATCGACCTGTCCGCCGCCGAAGCTCTTGGCGTAGATGCCCTTCTTCACGCGGGAGAGCAGCTCGGCGGGATCGTCCTTGCCGCCTTTCATGAAGGTGTTGGTCATCCGCGGCATCGGCGCGTGCTGGAACGACTCACGACGCCCGTTGCCGGTGGGCTCGACGCCCATCAGCCGGGCGTTGAGCCGGTCCTGCATATAGCCCTTGAGGATGCCGTCCTCGATCAGCACCGTCTCGCGCGTCGGCGTGCCCTCGTCGTCGATCGAAAGCGAGCCGCGGCGATCGTGGATCGAGCCGTCGTCGACCACCGTCACGCCCGGCGCCGCGACGCGCTCCCCGATGCGGCCGGAAAAGGCGCTGGTGCCCTTGCGGTTGAAGTCGCCTTCGAGGCCATGGCCCACCGCCTCATGGAGCAGCACGCCGGGCCAGCCGGGGCCGCACAGCACGGTCATGTCGCCGGCCGGGGCCGCGACCGCATCGAGATTGACCAGCGCCTGCGCCAGCGCCTCGTCGATCGCGCGGTTCCAGGTTTCGGGCTGGAACAGCCGGTCATAGACCACCCGCCCGCCGGTACCAAAACTGCCGGTCTCGCGCCGGCCATTCTGCTCGACCACCACCGAGACGTTGAGCCGCACCAGCGGCCGCACATCGATGGCGACGAAGCCGTCCGCGCGCACCACCTCGACCACGCTCCACTGGCCGGTGAGACTGACCGAGACCTGCTTCACGCGCGGATCGCGCGCGCGGGCGGCGGCGTCGATCGTCTGGCACAGATTCACCTTGTCGGCGAAGGGCACCAGATCGAGCGGATCGGCATCGGTATAGAGGTGGCGGTTGTTGCCCTGGGGCGGGGGGGCCTTGCCCTGCCTGGCGGGATCGATCAGCGCCATCGTCTCGGCGGCGCGGCGGATCGCGGCGGCGCTGATCTCGTTGGCATGGGCGAAGGCCGTCGTCTCGCCCGAGACCGCGCGCAGGCCGAAGCCCGACTGCGTGTCATAGGCGGCGGTCTTCAGCCGGCCGTCGTCGAAGCCGAACGCCTCGGACTTGCGATATTGCAGATAGAGCTCGCCATCCTCGGCCTGGCCCAGCGCATCGGCGGTCAGGCGAACGGCAGCGTCGGGATCGAGCCCGTCGCGATAGAGGAAGGCGCGGGGATCGTTGGGGATGCTCATGCCAACGATATAGGATGCGCAACCAAAGAGTCACGCATCGACGCGACGATCAGCGGTGTTCGGCTTGTTCGCGGACCTTCAGAATGACACCGGCAAGCGTCAGGCCGATACCGACGGAGAGCAGCGCCAGGCTGAAACCGATCATCGCCTTCACTCCTTCATGCAGCGCTCGAACCGTGCGGCCGCAGCGGCCGTGATCCGCTTCTGCATCTCCCTATCCATATAGGGGGAAGGGGTCTCATCCTGCAAGAGAGCGGCCGCGATCTCGCAGCGCTTGGTGCCCGCAGCCTGGTTCTCGCGTAGCAGTTCGGTGGTCAGGCTCCCGAGCGCGCCCACCGTTGCTGCCAGGCCAGAAGTGAGCAGGAGATCGGCCCAACCGAATTTCCGACTGGGCTGCTCCGCCATCTCAAATGCTGGCGCCTGCCGGATGGTCGGGCAGCTGGCTCTGGTCGGCGCCGTCGGCGGGGCCGCCGATCAGCACGAAGCGGCGGTCGCAATAGCCGCAATCGACATAGCCGGTCTCATCGATCTGCAGATAGACGCGCGGGTGGCCGAGCGCTGCGGGCAGGCCGGGGCCAGTGCCGTCACAGGCGACACGTGCATGGGCGGTGCGGATGACTTCGGGCGGGGCGATCATGTTCCGCGCCTTAGCAAAGCGCGCGGGGGCTCGCAATCGGATGCGCAGGGTCTTAAAGCTGCCGGCCATGACCCAGGCTGCGATCGCGATCGACACTCTCTGCAAGACCTATCAGGGCGGCAAGCGCGCGCTGGACGGGGTGAGCTTCAATGTGCCGCGCGGGCAGATCTTCGGGCTGCTCGGGCCGAACGGCGCGGGCAAGTCGACGCTGATCAACATCCTAGCCGGGCTGGTCAACAAGACCGACGGCAAGGTCTCGATCTGGGGCTTCGATATCGACGCGCATCCGCGCAACGCCAAGGCGAGCATCGGCATCGTCAACCAGGAAATCCTGTTCGACCCGTTCTTCACGCCCAAGGAGACGCTGGAGATCCAGGCGGGGCTGTACGGCGTGGCCAAGGGCAAGTTCGACGCGATGGCGCTGCTCCGCGCGGTGCATCTGGAAGACAAGGCCAATGCCTATTCGCGTACGCTTTCGGGCGGCATGAAGCGGCGGCTGATGGTCGCCAAGGCGATGGTGCATGCGCCGCCGATCATCGTGCTCGACGAGCCGACCGCGGGGGTCGACGTGGAGTTGCGCCAGCAGCTCTGGGCCTATGTGAAGCAGCTCAACCAGCGCGGCGTGACGGTGGTGCTGACGACGCACTATCTCGAAGAGGCCGAGGAACTGTGCGACCGCATCGCGATCATCAACCACGGCCAGTTGATCGCCAACAAGCCGACGCGCGAACTGGTCGGCATGGCGCAGGAAAAGGTGGTCGAGGTGACGGTGGACCGCGACATCGCCGCCGCGCCGGACAATGCCTGCTTCCAGAAGGTGGAGCTGAAGGGCGAGCGGGTGCTGGTGATCACCTATCGCAAGGATCAGGCGAACGCCGGCGAAGTGCTGGGCGCGGTGCAGGCGGCGGGGCTGCGGATCGTCGATGTGTCGACCCGCGAGGCGGACCTGGAGGATGTGTTCCTGAATTTGACGCGGGCGGCGTAGGGGGGCGATCGGCCTGAGCGGTTCCTATGAGCCCTTCTTCTGGAAGATGGCCGTAACGTCGCTGCATGAATTGTTATGGAACGGGGCAGAAGACTTGTCCCAGTAGCTTTGCGGGCCTCCGTGGAAGATGATCAGACGGGTGTTCGAGTCCCATTCAATCCGGGCTTGCTCGTCTTGATAATGCGACGCCGCGACACAGCCCGTCAGATACCAGTCTGGCTCCCAGGATCGCCGGACGAGGATGACGATCGAAGGCTCGCCGCCAACGACCACGCGTTCCACCTGCGCAACGCGCTTCCAGTCGGGTGACGATGCACGGGAAATGACTGAGCGCTTGGAATCGAGGAACACGGCGGGGCCCACACCCCAATAGGGTAGGGTCAGGATCACGAGCGCAACGATTCCCGCTATACCGAGATTGGTCTCGATCGATTCACGCAAAACAGCGTGTCAGGCGCAAGCAGCTCTCGCAAGCTCCGCCGTCGCCAGGACGAAAGCTGTGGCCTTCCACGATTCTCGCCGAGGTGGCGCAGCGGGCGTTCAATCCACCAGCGGCGATGCAAGCGGATCGCTTGTCCTGTACGTGATGTTTGCTCCCTTCGCAGAGGGCAGCTGCTTGAAAACACGCGCTTTCGATGCACGGGTGATGGCTAGTTTGCCAGAAGCAATCCAGACGACGTTCGTCCAGATCGCTCCACCACCGGCATCGTCAGCGGCACCATGGTCGCTGTCGGCAACAAAAACCTCGGTGGCGGCCTTTGGCGATTCCGTCCTGTGACCGACCAGGATTGCCGTCACATAGTCCGTCGTCGCCCCACAGTCTTTGACAATCGTAGCAGCGAAGCGATCGCTCCCCGGGTCACGCGCGACCTGCAACGTTTTCGACGAACACATCGACTCCGTGCCGCAGCCGCCAAGAAGAAACGCGACCCCGCAAAGAAGCAGCCATTTCGTCATCGAGCGCTCACCGCCGGTGCTTCGCGAAGAACGCCCACATCGCCTCGTTATCCGCTACCCAGATATGGCTCGCACCATGCTTGACCCGCCCGGCCACATCCGCGCCGCTAGAGCAGCGGGTGAACTGCTCTTCCTTCACCTCCGCCGACACCGCGCGCTCCACCGGCCCCATGCGGCACCCGTTCAAGTCCGCCCAGCGGACCAGCGCCGTGTGCATCGTGTACTGCCAATAGCCGGCGCCGCCGCCCTGAATCGGGTTGGTGGTGTCGGCATCGCCGGCGAACGCCAGTACCGGCATCGGCCGCGCGGGCGTGCAGGTTGCCGGATCGGGGACGCGGGGCAGGTCCTTGCGCGGATTGCCGGCACGCAGGCCCACCACCGGCGCGATCGCGGCGAAGCGGTTCGCCGCGACGCAGCCGAGCCACGAGGTCATCCGGCCGCCGCCCGAATAGCCGGTGGCGTAGATGCGCGTTCGATCCACGCAGCCCTTGGCCGCCAACTGGTCGATCGCGGTCTGCACGAAGGCGACGTCGTTGGCATCGTCCGGGCCGGGGATCTTGCCGGTCACCGTCGGCACGCCGGGGATGTTCCACACGAAGCCCTTCTCGGCCGGGATGCCGCCATCGGGTGCGGCGAGGAGGAAGCCGTGGCGGTCCGCGGTCGCCTCCAGCTTCGACTGGGCGAGAATGTCGCGGCCCTTGCCGGTGCTGCCGTGGAACACGAACACCAGCGGCAGCCGCGCGGCGCTCCGGCCGGCGGGCACATGCACCAGCATCGAGCGCCCGGTGCCCTCGATCGCCACCGGCACCGTCGTTCCAGCGGCCCCAAGCCGGCACGTCGCCGCCTGCGCCGAGCCGCTGCCGAACAGCGCCGCCACTCCGATCCACCAGCCCAACCGCATGCATCTCTCCTCTTCGCTAACCCCTTATGCCCGAGGGTAGGGATTGCGGAACCCGGCCCATGCGCGCTTTAAGCGCCGCAAAGGAGTGCCTCTTTGTCCGACACCAATCACCAAAGCGATGTCCTGGTTCTCGGTTCCGGCGCGGCGGGGCTCACCACCGCGCTGCATCTGGCGGACCGGTTCAAGGTGACGGTGCTGGCCAAGGGCGGCTTTGCCGAGGGCTCCACGGCTTGGGCGCAGGGCGGGATCGCCGCGGTGCTGGAAGAGGGCGACACCTTCGAAAGCCATATCGAGGACACGATGGTCGCCGGCGCCGGCCTCAACGACCGCGCGACCGTCGAGATGGTGGTCGAGAATGCGCCCGCCGCGATCGAGCGGCTGGTCCAGCTCGGGGTGCCGTTCAATACCGAGGGCAATGCGCTGCACCTCACCCGCGAGGGCGGCCATAGCCACCGGCGCATCGCGCATGTCGACGACGCGACCGGCCTGGCGGTGCAGACCGCGCTCCTCCGCGCGGCGCAGGCGCATCCGAACATCACGCTGGTGCCCGACATGGTGGTGATCGACCTTGCCACCAGCCGGCATGAGCTGCGCTATTCGGGCGCGGGCAATGTCTGGGGCGTCTATGCCTTCAACCGGGCGACCAACCTGGTCGAGCTTTTCACCGCCCGCGCGACGGTGCTGGCGACGGGCGGGGCGGGGCGCACTTACCTGTTTTCCACCGCCCCGCGCGGTGCGACCGGGGATGGCATCGCGATGGCCTGGCGCGCGGGCTGCCGCATCTCGAACATGGAGATGATGCAGTTCCACCCGACCTGCCTCTACAATCTCGACGTCAAGAACTTCCTGATCACGGAAGCCGTACGCGGCGAAGGCGGGCATCTGCTGCTGCCTCCCGAAGCCGGCGACGAGGCGGGCCACCGCTTCATGCCCGATTTCGATTCCCGGCTGGAGCTGGCGCCGCGCGACATCGTGGCGCGGGCGATCGACCATGAGATCAAGCGGCTCGGCCTCGACTATGTCCACCTCGACATCAGCCACATGGGCCCCGAGTTCGTCCAGCACCATTTCCCGACCATCTACCACCGGCTGCTCGACCTCGACATCGACATGACGAAGGAGCCCATCCCGGTGGTCCCCGCCCAGCATTACACCTGCGGCGGGGTGATGATCGATCGCGATGGGCGCACCGATCTGCCGGGGCTCTATGCCGCGGGCGAGGTCAGTCAGTCGGGGCTGCACGGCGCCAATCGCCTCGCGTCCAACTCGCTGCTCGAATGCTTCGTGTTCGGCGAGGCGGTGGCGAATCACATCAGCGCGCATTGGGGCGAGCTCGCCCCGCCGCCGGCGATCCGGCCGTGGGACGAGAGCCGGGTGACCGATTCCGACGAGGAAGTCGTGATCAAGCAGAACTGGACCGAGATCCGGCGCTTCATGTGGAACTATGTCGGCATCGTCCGCACCACCAAGCGGCTGGAGCGCGCGGCGCATCGCATCAAGCTGCTGCGCGAGGAAGTCGCCGACTATTACGGCCATTTCCGCGTCACCCCCGACCTGATCGAGCTGCGCAACCTGCTGGAAAGTGCCGACCTGATCGTTCGCTCGGCGCTGCATCGCAAGGAGAGCCGCGGGCTGCACTATACGCTCGACTATCCGGAGACGGCAGCCGAGGCGGTGGACACGGTGCTGGTGCCTTGATCGGGTTGCGGACACACTTGCATCTCGTCGCTCCAGCGACTCGCTTCGTCGCATTGCGGGAATCCCTTGCTTTGCCGCCTCTAGGGGCAGACGCATGATGGAAGTGGGCAAGAGGTTGGTTGCGGTGCGTAAAATCCGGTTTTCGAAAGTCGAGCGTGCGCTGACCGTGGCAGGACTTGGGCCCGCGGTGCTGCTGGGCTGCGCCGTCCACGAACATCCCGAGCTCGCCGCCTATCTGCCCGCGCCCAATTACGGCGTGCTGATGCCGATCCCGCGCGCCCAGGCCGCGCCTCGCCCGGAAGTGCCGCCGCCCGCGGGCCTGGTGAACCGGCTTTCGGATCTCGCGCAGAATTTCAACGGCGTCGTCGGCATCGCGGTGACCAGCGTCGACCGCAACTGGACCGCTTCGCAGGGCGGCGCGCGCAAGCTGCCGCAGCAGAGCGTCTCCAAGCTGTGGGTGGCGATGACCGTGCTCGACCAGGTCGACCAGGGCCGCATCCACCTGAACGACCCGCTTGTCATCACCCGCGCCGACTTCACCCTGTTCCACCAGCCCGTCGCCTCGCTGGTCAAGGGCGACCAGGGCTATCAGAGCACGGTCGGCGAGATCCTGCGCCGCGCGCTGACGATGAGCGACAATACCTGCAACGACAAGCTGCTGCGCCTGGTGGGCGGGCCGCCGGCGGTGCGCTCGTTCATCGCGCGGAATGCATTGGGCTCGATCCGCTTCGGCCCGGGCGAGAAATTGCTCCAGCTCGGCACCTCCGGGCTGAGCGTGTGGAAGCCCGAATATTCGATGGGCAATAGCTTCGCCGTCGCCCGCGCGCAGCTGCCCCGCGAGACCCGCGTCGCTGCCTACCAGCGCTATGTCGCCGATCCGCCCGACGGCGCGGCGCCGCTCGCCATCGCCGGTGCGCTCGCCCGGCTGAAGCGCGGCGAGCTGCTCTCGCCGGTCTCGACCCAGTGGCTGATCGCGACGATGCAGGCCTCGCACACCGGCAAGTACCGGCTGCGCGGCGCGCTGCCGCCGGGCTGGCAGCTCGCGCACAAGACCGGCACCGGCCAGGACCTGTTCGGCCGCACGGCAGGCTATAATGACGTCGCGCTGCTCACCGCGCCCGATGGCCGTTCCTATGCGCTGGCGGTGATGATCGGCGACACGCCGCGGCCTATCAACGAGCGCCAGCTGCTGATGCAGGGCGTGGTGCGCGCGATCGTCGCCGAGCATCAGCTGGGCGCCTGAAAACTAGAGGTTAAAACAGGGACCTCGGCGGGATGACGGCGGCGCGGCGCGCTGCTATCTCCCGCCCCATGCCCCATCTCTATCTCGTCGACGGCTCCAGCTACATCTTCCGCGCCTATCATCGGCTGCCGCCGCTGACCAACAAGCATGGCGAGCCGGTGGGGGCGGTGTACGGCTACACCTCGATGCTGTGGAAGCTCGCGGATGAGCTCCACAAGGCCGATGGCCCCACCCACATGGCGGTGATTCTCGACAAGTCCGAGCACACCTTCCGCAACGATCTCTACGACCAGTACAAGGCGCACCGCCCGCCCGCGCCCGAGGATCTGGTTCCCCAGTTCCCGATGATCCGCGACGCCACCCGCGCCTTCAGCCTGCCCTGCATCGAGGAGCTGGGCTGGGAGGCCGACGACCTGATCGCCAGCTACACCAAGGCGGCGCTGGCACAGGGTTGGGCGGTGACGATCGTCAGCTCCGACAAGGACCTGATGCAGCTGATGACCGATCCTTCGGTCGACATGCTGGATACGATGAACAACCGGCGCATGGGCCCGAACGACACGCGCGAGAAGTTCGGCGTCGGCCCTGAGAAGCTCGGCGAAGTGCTGGCGCTGATGGGCGATAGCGTCGACAATGTCCCGGGCGTGCCCGGCGTTGGACCCAAGACCGCCGCCAAGCTGATTCTCGAACATGGCGATCTCGAATCGGTGCTCGCCGCTGCCCCATCGATGAAGAAGGGCAAGCTGCGCGACAATCTGATCGAGCATGCCGAACTCGCGCGACTGAGCCACAAGCTCGTTACGCTCGCCTGCGACGTGCCGCTGCCCGAGCCGCTCGACGCGCTGGAGCTGCAGGGCATCCCCGACGCGCCGCTGCGCGCCTTCCTCGAGCATCACGGCTTCAAGACGCTGCTGTCGCGGCTGTCCTCGGTCGCCGATGCGCCGGTGGAGGTGCACGAAGCGCCGGGCGTCGAGGAGGACCCGCCCTGCAACCATGACGGCTATGAAACCGTCACCGATCTCGATGCGCTCGATCGCTGGGTCGCCGCCGCCCGCCACCAGGGCTGGGTGGCGATCGACACCGAGACCACCGGGCTCGATGCGACCCAGGCCGATCTGGTCGGGGTCAGCATGGCGCTGGCGCCCAACAACGCCTGCTATATCCCGCTCGGCCATGGCGGGACGGACATGTTCGCCGAGAAGCCCGATCAGATCGACCGCGCCGAGGCGCTCGCCCGCCTGAAGCCGCTGCTGGAGGACCCTGCCGTCCTCAAGATCGGCCACAACCTCAAATACGACATGATCGTGCTCGGCCGCGCCGGTATCCGCGTCGCGCCCTATGACGACACGATCGTGATGAGCTTCGACCTCGATGCCGGCCTGCACGGCCACGGCATGGACGAGCTCGCCGCCACGCACCTCGCGCACAGCTGCATCGCCTACAAGGACGTGGTCGGCACGGGGAAGAGCCAGCTGAACTTCGGCCAGGTCGATCTCAAGGCGGCGACGCGCTACGCCGCCGAGGATGCCGACGTCACGCTGCGGCTGTGGCGCCGCCTCAAGCCGCGGCTCGCTTATGAGAGCGTGACGCGAGTCTATGAGAGCGTTGATCGTCCGCTCGTCGCGGTGCTGGCCGAGATGGAGGCCACCGGCATCAAGGTCGATGCCGCGGTGCTTTCGAAGCTCTCGTCCGACTTCGCGCAACAGATCGCCGCGCTGGAGGAGCAGATCCACGCCATCGCCGGGTTCAAGTTCACCATCGGCAGCCCCAAGCAGCTGGGCGACGTGCTGTTCGACAAGATGGGGATCAAGGGCGGCCGCAAGGGCAAGTCCGGCGTCTATTCCACCGACGTCAACGAGCTGGAGCGCATTGCCGCCGACAAGGATTCGCCCGGCCGCGAGATGGTGCTCAAGGTGCTCGACTGGCGCCAGCTCTCCAAGCTCAAATCGACCTATACCGATGCGCTGCAGGCGCAGATCAACCCGCACACCGGCCGGGTCCACACCAGCTACAGCCTCACCGGCGCGCAGACCGGGCGGCTGTCCTCGACCGACCCGAACCTGCAGAACATCCCCGTCCGCACCGAGACCGGCCGCCAGATCCGCGACGCCTTCGTGGCCGAGCCGGGCAACGTCATCCTATCGGCCGACTATTCGCAGATCGAGCTGCGCCTGGCCGCGCACATCGCCGACGTGCCCGCGCTGCGCACCGCGTTCGCCAACGGCGACGACATCCACAGCCTGACCGCGATGGAGCTGTTCGGCGAAGTGAACCGCGATACTCGCGGCCGCGCCAAGACGATCAACTTCGCGATCCTCTACGGCATCTCGCGTTGGGGTCTGGCCGGCCGGCTCGACGTGACGCCGGACGAGGCGCAGGCGATGATCAACCGCTATTTCGAGCGCTTCCCGGGCATCAATCGCTACATCGCCGACACGCTGCGCGAGGCGAAGGAGCGCGGTTACACCACGACCTTGTTCGGCCGGAAGACGCACTTCCCGCGCCTAAAGGCGTCTAACCCCAACGAGCGCGCCGGCAGCGAGCGCGCCGCGATCAACGCGCCGATCCAGGGCACCAGCGCCGATATCATCAAGCGCGCCATGACCCGCATGGTCCCGGCGTTGCGCGAGGCGGGGCTGGATAAGGTCCGCATGCTCCTCCAGGTCCACGACGAACTGGTGTTCGAATTGCCCGAGGGCGATGTCGAGGCGGCGCGGCCGATCATCGAGCGGGTGATGGCCACCGCCGCCGAACCGGCGATCCAGCTCACCGTGCCGCTGGGCGTGGAGATCGGCGTCGGGCCCAGCTGGGGCGCCGCGCATTGAGCCAGGCGGAAGCGTCCAAGGATATCAACGCGCTCGCCAAGGGCGGGCGGACAAACATGCTGGGCTTCATCATCCGGCTGGTCGCCCGGCTGCCGTTCCTGTTCATCGCCGGGCGTTCCTATGGCCCGGAGATCGTCGGGCGGTACGCGATCGCGGTGCTGGTCATCGAGTTCGTCGCGCTGGTCGCGACGCTCGGCCTCAAGCGGGGGCTGGCCCAGGCGCTGGCGCGCACGGAGCGGCCGCACAGCCATGTCGTGTGGGATGCGATGGTCGTCGCCTTTGTCGCGGCGCTGATCGCCAGCGGCATCATGATGCTGTTCCCGCAGGCAATGTTCCCCAACAGCCCGGTGATGGGGCTGGAGCGCTTCCTTTCCGTCGCGGTGATCGCGATCGCGCTGTCCGACGTGTCGCTCTCCGCACTGGCCTACCGCCACAATATCGGTGCGGCGGTGACCGCGCGCGCGATCATCGAGCCCTGGACGATCAGCATCGCGGCCTATGTCTTCTCCTTCGTCTCGTCGCGCGACGGGCTGCTGATGGCCTATGTGCTGTCGATGAGCGCGGCCTTGGTCGCCTCGATTGTGCCATTCGTGCGCGAATATGGCCTGCCGGTCGGCTGGCGCCCGCAATTGGCGGAGATCTGGGGGCTGGCCCGACTCAACGCGCCGTTAGCGGGGGCCGATGCGATCGAATGGGCGACGCGCAATGTCGATCGCTTCATCCTCGGCCTGCTGTTCGCGCCCTCGGTGGTCGGCATCTATTACATGGCGCAGCAGGTCGCCTCGGTTCCGCAGCGGCTGAAGTCGAGCTTCGATCCGATCCTGGGACCGGTGATCACCCAGAGCCTCGCCGCCGGCGACCGCCCCGCGGTGGCGAATCAGGTGCGCCAGGTGGGCTTCTGGATCCTCTGCGCGCAGGCGGGGCTTGCCGTGATGTTCTCGATCCCCGCCGAGGGGGTGATGGGCCTGCTCGGCCGCGAGTTCGTGATCGGCTCGGCGGTGCTGTGCATCCTGCTCTTCGCCGAGGTGCTCGCGTCGCCCGGCGCGGTGTGCGAGACGGCGCTGGTCTATATCGCACGGCATACCAATCTGGTGATCTCGATCTGCGTGCTGATGCTGCAGATTGGCTTGAGCTTCGTGCTGATCTTCGTGGCGCGCGGGCAGGGCTGGCCGGTGCCGGTGCAGTCGGCGGGCCCGGCGGTGGCGCTGGCGCTCTCGCTCACGATTGGCTCGATCGCGAAGGGGCTGCTGCTCCAGGCCAAGCTCGGCGCCCCGGTGGTGAGCATCCGCCCCAGCTTCTTCGCCGCGATGGCGATCGCCGGGCTGGTGGGCGGCGCCTTCACCGCGCTGCCGCATCGCTTCGAATGGGCCGAGATGAGCCTAGGCATGCCGGCGATCCTGATCACCTTCCTGTTCGTGATCATCCGCTTCGGCTTCGGCCCCGAGGACCGCGCGCTGTTCCGCAAGGCGCCACGCGCCGAGACGATGGCAGGCGAGGCCGCCTAATTGTTTCCTCCCTCGGCGAAGCCGGGGGAGGGGGACCGCCGCCGCAGGCGGTGGTGGAGGGGGGGCACACCCGCGAAGACGGGAATCCATTCACCCGAACGTCCCGGGAAGGAACCGCAGCTGCAGCACCAATGGACCCCCGCCTTAGCGTGGGGGACGGGTGGTGTGTCGTAACGCCGCGCCCCGTCGGAAGCGCGGCGCGCGTGCCTCAATGCCGGAAGTGGCGCATGCCCGTGAACACCATCGCCAGCCCGGCTTCGTCCGCCGCCGCGATGACTTCGTCGTCGCGGATCGAGCCGCCGGGCTGGATCACTGCGGTCGCGCCCGCTTCCACTGCCGCCAGCAGGCCGTCGGCGAAGGGGAAGAAGGCGTCCGAGGCCACAGCCGAGCCGATCGTGCGCGGGGTCGCCCAGCCGGCCTTGTCGGCGGCGTCCTTGGCCTTCCATGCGGCGATGCGGGCGCTTTCCAGGCGGTTCATCTGGCCGGCGCCGACGCCCGCGGTGCTGCCGTCCTTGGCATAGACGATCGCGTTCGACTTGACGTGCTTGGCCACCGTCCAGGCGAACAGGCAGTCGGCCAGTTCCTGCTCGGTCGGCTGGCGCTTGGTGACGACCTTGAGCTGGTCGCGCGTGACGATGCCGTTGTCGCGGCCCTGGACCAGCCAGCCGCCGGCGATCGACTTGGCGAACAGGCCCGCACGCGCCGGATCAGGCAATTCGCCGGTGAGCAGCAGGCGGAGATTCTTCTTCGCCGCAAACAGCGCCAGCGCCTCTTCGTCGGCGTCGGGCGCCACCACCACTTCGGTGAAGATGCCGGTGATCTGCTCGGCAGTGGCACGGTCGAGCGGGCGGTTGACCGCGATGATGCCGCCGAATGCCGAGACGGTGTCGCAGGCAAAGGCGGCGGCATAGGCTTCGGCCAGCGTCGCGCCGCTCGCCACGCCGCAGGGATTGGCGTGCTTGACGATCACCGCGGTCGGCGGGCCATCACGGAATTCGCTGACCAGCTCGAGCGCCGCATCGGCGTCGTTATAATTGTTGTAGCTCAGCTCCTTGCCCTGCAGCTGGCGGGCCTGGCCGATGCCGCGCGCGGCCGGGCCGGTCGCGGCATAAAAGGCCGCCTGCTGGTGCGGGTTCTCACCATAGCGCAGCGCCTGGCCGCGCTTCAGCGAGAAATTGAGCGTCTCCGGGAAGGCCTCGCCCTGGTCGGCAAAGGCGAACCAGCTGGAGATCATCGCGTCGTACGCCGCGGTGGCGGCATAGGCCTTGGCGGCGAACTTGCGGCGCTGCTCCAGCGTCGTCGTGCCACCCATCACCAGCGCATAATCGGCCGGATCGGTGACGATCGCCACCGACTCATGGTTCTTTGCGGCCGAACGGACCATCGACGGGCCGCCGATGTCGATATTCTCGATGATCTCGTCGCGGTCGGCGCCCTTGGCGACGGTCTGGGCGAAGGGATAGAGGTTCACCACGACGAGGTCGATCGGCGCGATTTCGTGCTCGGCCATCGAGGCCTGGTGCTCGGGATTGTCGCGCACCGAGAGCAGGCCGCCATGCACCTTGGGGTGCAGCGTCTTCACCCGGCCGTCCATCATCTCCGGGAAGCCGGTGAGGTCCGAGATGTCGCGGACCTCCAGGCCTGCATTGCGGAGGGCGGTGGCGGTGCCGCCGGTCGAGACGAGCTCGACCCCCTGGGCAGCCAGAGCCTGGCCGAGTTCGACGATCCCGGTCTTGTCGGAGACCGAGAGGAGCGCGCGGGTGATCTTGATGTCCATGGCCCGCCCCTCTCCTCAATCGGACGGCCCGGGGCAAGCCCTATTTGGAGCGCCTATTTAGAACGGTGGAACACCCAGTTCAGGCTGGCGCCGCCGGCGGGCGTCTCGCCATGGATCACCAGCTGCTGGGTGGCGTGCGGACGGCCGCGCGCGTCGATCCACAGGCTCTCCTCGATCGCCAGCGTGCCGCCCTTGGCGCGAAACTGCCAGAGCATGCCCGAGGCGGTGCGCAGGATCGCGCCGTGCCCGTCGGCGGTGGGCGATGCCTCGACCTGCGGGGCGAGGTGAAAGCGTACCGCAAACGGCTTGGAGTCGATCCGCCGCTTGCCTGCGGGGAGCAGCAGATCCTCGCCGCGCAGGTCGCGCCCGTCGTGCGACAGGGTGAGCTCGCGGCGGTGGAGCAGGCCGAAGCGGCGGACATAGCCATCCTGCGCCGCTTCGATGCGGCTGGCATGCTCGGTCTCTTGCCGGACCAGCTCCACTTCGCTGACGCCGCGGCCGAGCGTGCCGTCGGCGTGGATCGCGGTCGAGTTGCTGTCGTCGAGCGTCAGCGTGGAGTGCGCGGCGGTGGTGCGCAGGCCCTGGATCAGCTCGGCGGGCAGGCGCGCGTCCGCCGCACGGCTGCCGCCGCAATTGACGACGATCCGGTCCTGCCCGTCGGAAAGTTCGAAGGCGAGGGTGGAGGCACAGCCGGTCTGCGCCACCCGGGCGTCGGGCGGGGGCGCGGCGTCGAGGATCAGGACGGTGCCGGCGCAGGACAGGCGCTGATAGCCCCAGTCGCGTGCCTGCTTGAGCGGGCGGGTGCGGACGCCGGTCGCCTCGATCGCCTGCTCGATCCACTCGCCGCCGATCGGCGCGCAGCCCTGCCAGCTGGAGAGCCCGCCATCGCCGTGGCACACGCCGAGCAGCGCCGCGACCATCCGGTTGAGCGCGCCGAGCACGAAGGCGGGCGGCTCGATGCGGCGGGCGGCATAGGTTTCGCAGAGCAGCGTGATCAGCTGGATCGCATCGAGCTGGCCATCGGGCGAGCGGCCGACGGTGCCGCCATCTTCATAGACCGAGGCGGTGATCGCGCGGTTGAGCCCGGCCTCGGCAAAGGCGCGACGCGGGTCGCCGCCGGGCAGGACCAGCCCCGCAACGGTCAGACCCGCCCAGGCCGCCAGCCGGGGGACGCCCGCCGGCACCTTGTCGGCGCTGCGGTCGAGATGGCGGGCACCGCGGGCCAGCGCGTGCATCACGCCCGAGCGATAGACCTGGTCGGTGGAGGACAGGATCAGCGGCGCATGCGCCACCCAGGCCAGGATACGCCGGCCGACCAGATCGGGGCGCCAGGCGGGGTCGGCGACCTGCTCGCCATGGACCTTCAGCCAGCGGCGCATGATGTCTTCGGCGATCGGCGCGCCCTGCTGGCGGGTGGCGACGCTGGAGAGGTCGCGCAGCCAGGCAAAGCCCTGGAGATGCTGGGTGAAGGCGGGGGACCAGTCGGGCTTGGCGAAGTCGAGCGTCTCGATCGTGCGGACCTCGCCGCACAGCCGCACTTCGCCGTCGAGCAGGGCGTTGCCGCGCTGCGGATCGCCGAAAAAGGGATCGTCGGCGGCGGTGAGCAGCTTGAGCGGGTGCCGACCCTTCAGCCGCATCGCGTAGAAGGGCGAGCGCCAGGCGAGGCGCTGGAAGCGATCGGCGATGCGGTCGACCAGCGACAGGCCGCGGTCGCCGCCTACCCGGATCAGCCGCTTGCCTTCCTCAACTCCGTCGGCGGCGGAGTCCGGTGTCGGGTCGGTCAAGCCCCGCGCAATGCCGCGATATTGGCGGCGTACTGGCTCGGGCCGCCGGTGAACGTCGCGGTGCCGGCGACCAGCGCATTGGCACCGGCGGCGATCGCCTTGGGCGCGGTCTCGCGGTCGATGCCGCCGTCTACTTCCAGGTCGATCGCGCGGCCGCTGGCTTCGATGCGGCGGCGCAGCTCGGTGATCTTGGGCAGCTGGCTCATGATGAACTTCTGCCCGCCGAAGCCGGGGTTGACGCTCATCACCAGGATCAGATCGACCAGGTCCATCACATAGTCGACCGCGTCGACCGGCGTGGACGGGTTGAGCACCACGCCGGCGCGCTTGCCCAGCGCCTTGATCGTCTGGAGCGTGCGGTGGAGGTGCGGGCCGGCCTCCGGGTGCACCGAGATCGTGTCGGCGCCGGCCTCGGCAAAGGCGGCGAGCATCGGGTCGACCGGCGTGATCATCAGATGCACGTCGAAATTCTTGGCGGAGTGCGGGCGCAGCGCCTTCACCACCGCGGGGCCGATGGTGATGTTCGGCACGAAATGCCCGTCCATCACGTCGACATGGATCCAGTCGGCGCCGGCGGCGTCGATGGCGCGGACTTCCTCGCCGAGCCGCGCGAAATCGGCCGAGAGGATCGAAGGGGCGATGCGGACGGACATGGTCGTCTCCTAGGGAAGGGGCGAGTCGGGCGCAACCGGAGGGGGCGGGTGCCCACCGGTTACGCACGGATTCTCCACAGGCTTATCCACAGCTTGCTGCGCAGGCGGGACGAAGGGCCCTGAACGTGCGATCAGCGGCGGCGAAACCGGGCGATGAAGAAGCCGTCCAGCCCGCCCTGATCGGCCAGCATGCCGGGCAAAACGCGCACCGAACCGTCCTCACGCGGCGCAATGCCGGCGGGAAGCTCGTCGGCGGTCGCCGGCACCAGCGCGAACTCGGGATGCGCGGCGAGGAAGGGGGCGAGGTGTGCCTCGCCTTCCTTCGGCTCCAGCGAGCAGGTGGCGATGACCAAAGTGCCGCCCGGCTTCACCCAGCCGGCGGCGCGATCGAGCAGCTTGGCCTGGAGCTCGGCCATCTCGGCGATCAGCGACGGGCGGACGCGGTGGAGCACGTCCGGATGGCGGCGGAAGATGCCGGTGGCGCTGCACGGCGCGTCGAGCAGCACGGCGTCTGCGGGCTCGGCGGGGTTCCAGGTCAGCAGGTCGGCGGTTACGATCTGTGCCGACAAGCCGGTGCGTTCCAGATTTTCGCGCAGGCGAGCGAGGCGGTTTTCGGCGACGTCGACCGCGGTCACCTGCCAACCGGCGGCGGCGAGCTGGAGCGTCTTGCCGCCCGGGGCGGCGCACAGGTCCAGCACGGTGCCGGTGCCCGCACCGATCAGCCGGGCGGGGACCGAGGCGGCGAGGTCCTGCACCCACCAGTCGCCCTCGGCGAAACCGGGGAGGTCGGGCACGCTGGTGCCGGGTTCGAGCCGGGCGTGGCGCGGGGCGAGGCTGGTCGCGTCTTCCACCGTCACCCCGTCGGTCTTCAGGCTGAGATCAAGCGGCGGCGGCGTGGCGATCGCTTCGCAGGCGGCCTGCACCACCGCGTCGCCCCATTGCGCCTGCCAGCGCAGCGCCACCGGATCGGGGAGCATCGGCACGTCGGGCAGCGTGGCGTCGCCGCGCATCAGCGTGCCGAACACGCCGTGGACCAGCTTGCGCGGGCCGCCATCGACCAGCGGCAGCACCGTCGAGATCGCGGCATGGCCGGGGGTGCCCAGGGCGATCGCCTGGACCAGCGCAATGCGCAGCGCGAAGCGGGCCTTGGCGTCGTCGGGCAGGCGCTGGCGGGTGGCGGAATCGATCAGCGCGTCTAGATCGGGCAGCCGGCGCAGCGCCTCGGCGGCGATGGCATGGGCGAGGCCGCGGTCATTCGGCGCCAGGCCCTGCGCGGCGGAGTCGAGCGCCTGTTCGAGCGCGAGGCCGCGGCGGAGGACGGCGTCGAGCAGCTTGAGCGCGGCGCGGCGGGCGGGGACGCCGGGGGCGTCGGGCTCGGCACCGGCGGGGCGGCGGGTGGTCGGGCGGGCCATGGTCAGCGCACTCCCATCATATTGTCTGCTCGTGCCTGCGCTACCCAACCGTTCACTTGACCATGCTCCTTTGGCGGCCGACATGGGCCGGGCAACCAAGGAAGGCAATCCCGATGGGCAAGCGACCCGATCATGTGCAGCCCCCGGCCTATCTCTCGAAGAGCCCGCCGGTGCCCAAGCCCGAACCGATGCAGCGGCCCGAACAGGACCCGCTGGACAAGGATCCCGTCCGCTATGGCGACTGGGAGCTGAAGGGCATCGCGATCGATTTTTAAGCGCTACGTTCCCCTCCCGCGTTCGGGAGGGGGAAGAAGCGATCAGTGCGCCAGCTGCGGATAGGTCGAGCGGAACGCGGCGACCTTGGGCTGGTCCCAGCGCATGATGTACGGGTGCGTCGGGTGCTTCCAGAAGAAGTCCTGGTGGTATTCCTCGGCCGGGTAGAAGCTGCCCGTCTCCAGCTTGGTGGTGATCGGCTTGGCGAACGCCTTGGCCTGGGTCAGCTGGGCGATATACGCCCCGGCGACGCGGCGCTGCTCGGCGGTCTGGGGGAAGATGGCGCTGCGATAGCTGGGGCCGCGATCGGGGCCCTGGCCGCCCTTCTGGGTAGGGTCGTGCGCGACCGAGAAGAACACCCGGAGCAGCGTGCCATAGCTGACGCGGGTGGGATCATAGACCACCTTCACCGCCTCGGCGTGGCCGGTATTCTCGTTCTTGACCTGGTCGTAGGTCGCGGTGCCCGCCGCGCCGCCGGCATAGCCATTGGTGACCGACTGCACGCCCTTCACCGACTGGAACACCGCTTCCATGCCCCAGAAGCAGCCGCCCGCGAACACCGCGGTCTGCGGCTTCTTGGCCTTGGACACGTCCACGGCGGGTGCCGGCACCGCAACGGCGGTCACCTTCTCGATGCGCAAGCCTCCGGCCGCGATCAGCAGGAAGGCGCCGCCGGCGAGGGCAGCGAGCGAAAGCGGGAGCTTCAACGTGCTTCGGGTCATGCTACCCTCATATAAGGACGCGGAAGCTCCCGCGTTACAGGTCCCTCAGCGCAGGTCGGCGCAAGCCGTCTGGATACGGGTGCAGGCTTCGCGAAGCAGCGCCTCGGAGGTCGCATAGCTGATCCGCATCGCCGGCGACAGGCCGAACGCAGCGCCGTGCACCGCCGCCACGCGGGCGTCGTCGAGGAAATAGCCGATCATGTCCTCGTCGGTGGCGATCACCTTGCCCTTGGGCGTGGTCTTGCCGATCAACGCGCTGAATTCCGGGTAGACGTAGAAGGCGCCCTCGGGCGTGGGGCAGTTCATGCCGTCGATCTCGTTGAGCATCGAGACGACGAGGTCGCGGCGCGTCTGGAAGGCGGCGGCGCGATCCTTGAGGAAGCTCTGGTCGCCGGTCAGCGCCGCGACGGCGGCCGCCTGGGCGATCGAGCACGGGTTCGAGGTCGACTGCGACTGGAGCTTGGCGATCGCCTTGATCAGCGGCGCCGGGCCGCCGGCGAAGCCGATGCGCCAGCCGGTCATCGCATAGGCCTTGGAGCAGCCATTCACCGTCAGCGTGCGGTCGTAGAGCGACGGGCAGACCTGCGCGATCGTGGCGAATTCGAAGCCGTCGTACAGGATGTGCTCGTACATGTCGTCGGCGAACACCCAGACATGCGGGTGGCGCTCGATCACCTCGCCCAGCGCCTTGAGCTCGGCGGCCGAATAGGCGGCGCCGGTGGGGTTGGACGGCGAGTTGAGGATCACCCACTTGGTCTTGGGCGTGATCGCGGCCTCGAGCTGGGCGGGGGTGATCTTGTAGCCCTGGTCCGCACCGGCGGCGATGAACACCGGCGTGCCGCCCGCAAACTGAATTACGTCAGGATAGCTGACCCAATATGGCGCAGGGACGATCACTTCGTCGCCGGCTTCCACCGTCGCCACGATCGCGTTGAACAGCGTGTGCTTGCCGCCGACGTTGATCGTGATCTGCTGGGGCGCGTAGTCCAAGCCGTTGTCGCGCTTGAACTTTGCGATCACGGCGTCCTTCAACTCGGGCGTGCCGTCGACATTGGTGTACTTGGTTTTGCCGTCGCGGATCGCCTGGATCGCGGCTTCCTTGACGAATTCGGGCGTGTCGAAATCGGGCTCGCCGGCCCCCAGGCCGATCACGTCGACGCCGGCACGCTTCAGCTCGAACACGCGGCTGGTCATGGCGAGCGTGGCGGAGGGCTGGATGCGCTGGAGCGCGGCGGAGGTCTGCATGAGTCTAGACGCCTTTTCCGGGGAAGATGCGCGCCTATAGGTCCGCTTCGGCGCCTTCCGCAACTGTAACGGCTGCAACCAGTCCCCGCAGCGCGTTGCCGAGCAGGAAGCCGCCAGTCAGGTCCTCCGGGCGGAGGTCGCCTTCCACCGCGCGACCGCTGGCGAGCAGCTCGGCACGGAGCACGCCGGGTAGCAGGCCGCGTGAGCGCGGCGGAGTCACCAGCACGCCGTCGCGCTCGACGAACAGCGCGGTGAAGCTGCCCTCGGTCAGATAGCCCTCGGCATCGGTGAACACCACTTCCCACGTGCCGGCGGCGCGGCGGGGTTCATCGTAGAGCTTCCGGCGCGTGGTCTTGTGGGCGAGGCGAAAATCGTCGCGCGGCACCGAATGGGGTACGATCCGGACCTTTACCGGCCCGGCCGGCGGGGCCGGGGGCGGCGAGATGCCGATTGCCACCGCGCCCGAGGGGCCGAGCAGCAGCCGCACCTTGGCGGCATCGCGCAGGCGGAAGGTGGCGGCCTGGAGCTCGTTGCGGACGACGTGGCGGTCGAACGGGAAGCCGAAGGTCGCGGCGCTGTCGCGGATTCGCTCGAGATGGCGTTCGAGCAGGAGGATGCCGTCCTCGGGATCGAAGCGCATCGTCTCGATCAGGTCGAAGTCCGGTTCGTCCTTGGTCACGAACGCCCCCTTGGCCAGGCACTCCGCCCATTCGCTATCAGCATAGGAGTCGGCGACGACCCCCGAGCCGAGGCCCAGGCTGGCGCGGCCGGTCGCGTCGATGGCCAAGGTCCGGATCGCGACGTTGAATTCGGCCCCACCATCGGCATCGATCCTCCCTATCGAACCGGTATAGACGCCACGCGCGCTGGGTTCGACTTCGGCGATTACTTGCATTGCACGAATCTTCGGCGCGCCGGTCACCGATCCGCAGGGGAACAACGCGGCGAGAGGGTCGACGGCTCCGAGGCTTTCGTTCAGGCGCGCGGTGACCGTCGAGGTCATCTGATGGACGGTGGGATAGGTCTCGACGTGGAAGAGCTGCGGCACCGTGACGCTGCCCGGCTGTGCCACGCGGCCGAGGTCGTTGCGCATCAGGTCGACGATCATCAGGTTTTCGGCGCGCTGCTTGGGATCGGTCGCGAGCTCTTGGGCGAGGGCGGCGTCGATCGCGGGATCGACGTCGCGCGGCGCGGTGCCCTTCATCGGGCGGGCGGTGAGGGTGCCGTCCTCCAGCGTGAAGAAGAGCTCGGGCGAGAGGCTGAGCAGCCATTGCTCCCCCGTCGCGACCAGCGCGCCATGGCCTGCGGCGGCGCGGGCGCGGAGCAGCGCGTAGAGCGCCGCCGGGTGGCCAGCGATGGGCACCTCGGCGCGGAAGGTGAGGTTGGCCTGATAGATGTCGCCGGCTTCTATATAAGAGAGCACGCGCGCGAGGGCCGTATCATAGGCGGCGCGGTCGAGCTGCGGGCGGGGGCGTCCGGCCCAGGCGCCGTCGGGATCGGGGAGCAGCGCTGGGACCGCGTCGGCGGGTAGCCGCTGGTGGCAGCGGAACAGGCCGAACCAGAGCAGCGGACCTTCCATGTCGCGCGCGGGCGCGGCGGGTTCGAGCGCGGCTCCGGCTTCATAGGCGAGCCATCCGACGGCATCCAAACCCTCGGACGCCGCCGCGCGCAGGCGGTCCAGCGCAGGCGCTATTTCGTCCAGCCGGTGCGCGACGACGATCTCGACGGGATCGACATAGAGTCGCGCCTCGCCATCGGCGCGCGCGTCGTCGAGCAGGACGAAGGGGGGACGCAAAACCATCAGCCCGCTGAAATGCAGAGCCGCACTGCGAAGGGCAAGCCTTGGTTGCCGCACGCGCGCCCACGGGGTAGCGAGGGCGCATGGCTTCCGATCCCAACGCCGCCCAGCCGCCGCTCCGCGCGGCGATCGTGCCCGTCACCCCGCTCCAGCAGAATTGCACGCTGCTCTGGTGCACCAAGACGATGCGCGGCGCGTTCGTCGATCCGGGCGGCGATCTCGACCGGCTGCGCGCGGCGGCGACCCAGCACGGCGTCACCATCGAAAAGCTGCTGATCACCCATGGCCATATCGACCATTGCGGTTCGGCCGGGATCTTTGCCGAGGAACTGGGCGTGCCGATCGAGGGGCCGCAGGAGGCGGATCGCTACTGGATCGCGCGGCTGGAGGATGACGGCCGCGCCTATGGCGTGCCGGGCAAGCCGTTCGAGCCGAATCGCTGGCTGGAGCAGGGCGATCAGGTGACGGTGGGTGAACTGGTGCTCGACGTCTATCACTGCCCAGGGCACACGCCGGGGCATGTGGTGTTCCACCATCCCGACTCGCAGCTGGCGATCGTCGGCGACGTGCTGTTCCAGGGATCGATCGGGCGCACCGACTTTCCCTTGGGCAACCATCAGGACCTGATCGACGCGATCACCACCCGGTTGTGGCCGCTGGGGGACGACACCGTGTTCGTCCCCGGCCATGGCCAGCCGAGCAATTTCGGCCAGGAGCGGCGCACCAACCCGTTCGTCGCCGATTCGGTGCTGGCGCGCGCCTGACGATTCAATGCAGCGGGTTCGAACCCGTATAGCCGAGCCACGCGGCATAAAGGCCGAGCCCGGCGAGGGTGAGGAAGGTGGTCAGCGCGCCGATCGCGCGGCCCGGCTGCCAGCCGTCCATGCCGAAGCCGTGCAGCACGCGGCCGATCAGATACACCGCGGCGATCACCCACAGATAGAGTCGCGTGCCCTGGGCCAGTTCGATCAGGCCGATCAGGATCAGGATGAAGGGCGTGTATTCGACGAAATTCATCTGCGCGCGCATACGCGCGAGGAGTCGGGGGCTGCCGCCGTCGCCGGTCAGCACCTTGTCCGCATAGCGCAGCTGGATGACGCGAATCGCCAGCCACAGGTTGAGCAGCGCCGCAGCGCCCGCGCTGGTGAGTGTAACCGGCAGAAAAAACATGCGCGTCCCCCTAAAACCAAGGCGCGAACCCCTGCCACGTGCGGCTTCTGCTTGCAACGCGGACGAGAATCGCTATACGCGCGGGCTCGCTTCGTGACCTGTCCGCTGGTCCGGCGAGCGGCCGGCCTAGCCGTCGCTTGCCTGAATTACCCTGTGGGCCTATCGCGACTTATTGATTCATTTAGCTTGTTGAAGGTGCCGAAATGGCCGTTCCTAAGAGAAAGACCTCGCCCTCGAAGCGCGGCATGCGTCGTTCGCACGATTCGCTGACCGTCGAATCGTTCCAGGAGTGCCCGAACTGCGGCGAACTCAAGCGTCCGCACAACCTGTGCAACGCTTGCGGCCACTATAATGGCCGCGAAATCGTTTCGGTCGAGGGCTGAACGACGTTTAGCAACGAGGGCCGCAACGGGGGGTTGCCGGTATGACTGTTCCCTCGCGGATCGCCGTCGATGCAATGGGCGGCGATGAGGGGGTCGCCGTCATGCTCGCCGGCGCCGCACGTGCACGTCGCCGCTTCGAGGGGATGGAGTTCCTTCTCGTCGGCGACGAGTCGCGCATTCGAGACGGCCTGAAGGCGCATCCGAATCTGGCAGCCGCGTCGGAGGTCGTCCACGCGGCCGAAATCGTTGCGTCCGATGCCAAGCCGAGCCAGGCGATTCGCCGTGCCAAGACCACCTCGATGGGCATTGCCATCGATCTGGTGAAGCAGGGGCGTGCCGGTGCGGCCGTGTCCTCGGGCAATACTGGCGCGCTGATGGCGATGGCCAAGCTGTCGCTCCGCACCATGGCGGGGATCGACCGGCCGGCGCTCGCCGCGCTGCTGCCGTCGCTCGGCGCGAACGACACGGTGATGCTGGATCTCGGCGCCAACACCGAAGTGGACGAGCGCAACCTCGTCCAGTTCGCGGTAATGGGTGCTGCCTATGCGCGCACGGCGCTCGATCTCGATCGCCCGCGCGTGGCGCTGCTCAACATCGGCACCGAAGAGATGAAGGGCACCGACAGCATCCGCGATGCTGCCGCCCAGCTGCGTGCGGCCAAGCATCTGCCGCTCGACTTCACTGGCTTCATCGAAGGCAACCGGCTGTCGCGCGGCGATGTCGACGTGATCGTCTGCGACGGTTTCTCGGGCAACATCGCACTCAAGACCGCCGAGGGCACCGCGCGCTTTGTCGCGGATCTGCTGCGCCGCGCGTTCAGTTCCTCGCTCCGCTCGAAGCTCGGCTTCCTGATCTCGAAGCCGGCCACCGAGCTGCTGCGCCACCATCTCGACCCGAACAATCATAATGGTGCCGTTTTCCTCGGGCTCAACGGCATCGTCGTGAAGAGCCATGGCGGCGCGAACGAAGTCGGCGTGGATACCGCGATCGGCTTTGCCGCCAAGATGGTGCGCGACGAACTGACCCGGCGCATTGCCGAGGATCTGGGGAACTTCGAGGCCAAGGCCGCGTAGGAAGACGGGATAAGAAGGGGTCGCATGACCGTACGTTCGGTGATTCTCGGTACGGGTTCGGCCCTGCCGGCGCAGCGTGTCTCCAACGCGGAGCTGGCGGAGCGCGTCGATACCAGCGACGAATGGATCGTAGAGCGGACCGGCATCCGCTTCCGCCACATCGCAGGTCCTGATGAAACCACCGGCACCCTGGCCGCAGATGCGTCGCGTGCCGCGCTGGAGTCGGCAGGCATCGAGGCATCGTCGATCGACCTGATCGTGCTCGCCACCGCCACGCCGGACCAGACCTTCCCCGCCACCGCGACGCGCGTGCAGAACGCGCTCGGCATCCTCGATTGCGTCGCCTTCGACGTGGCAGCGGTGTGTTCGGGCTTCCTCTATGCGGTGCAGGTTGCCGATTCGATGCTCCGCGCGGGCGTCCATCGCCGCGCGCTGGTGATCGGCGCCGAGACCTTCAGCCGCCTGCTCGACTGGGAAGACCGCACCACCTGCGTGCTGTTCGGCGACGGCGCCGGCGCGATCGTGCTCGAGGCGCAGGACACCGAGGGCGAGGCGCCGCAGGGCATCCTCTCCACGAAACTCCATGCCGATGGCCGCTATAACGACCTGCTCTATGTCGATGGCGGCGTGTCGACCACCGGCACCGTCGGCAAGCTGCGGATGAAGGGGCGCGAGGTGTTTCGCCACGCCGTCGTCAACCTTGCCTCCGTTATGAACGAATCGCTCGCGATGGCCGGCCTCCAGCCCGGCGACGTCGACTGGGTGGTGCCGCATCAGGCCAATGCCCGCATCCTCGACGCCACCGCGCGCAAGCTCGACCTTGCGCCCGAAAAGGTGATCGTCACCGTCGATCGCCACGCCAACACCTCGGCTGCGTCGGTGCCTCTCGCGCTCGACACCGCGGTGCGGGACGGCCGCATTCAGCGCGGCGACTTACTCGTTTTGGAAGCAATGGGCGGTGGGTTCACCTGGGGTGCAGCCGTCGTCCGCTTCTAGGCGTTACAGGCCGGTATCCCCATTTTGGACGAGTTACGTGTTTTTCCAGAATATGTCTGAGGCGTTACTGCCGCTTCAAGATCATTCTTGATAGCGCGTAACAATCTGATACGGGTACCCCAGTACACGAAAGGAATTGCTGGAATGAACGCTGCGGGAACGCTGACCAGGGCAGACTTGGCTGAGTCGCTGCATCGCGAAGTGGGGCTGTCGCGCGCCGACGCCTCGCGGATCGTCGAGCAGATCCTGAAGCACATGTGCGAATCGCTGGCGAAGGGCGAGAACGTGAAGATCTCGGGCTTCGGCAGCTTCGTGCTGCGCGACAAGGGCGAGCGGGTCGGCCGCAACCCCAAGACCGGGGTCGAGGTGCCGATCGCACCGCGCCGCGTGCTTACCTTCCGCGCCAGCCAGATGATGCGCGACCGCATCGTCTCAGCCCGCTGAGGCCCGCGATGCCGGCGTCCGAGAAGGCCGCCGGTGCGTTGCGGACCATAGGTGAGCTCGCCGCTGAAATCGGCAGGCCGCAGCATATCTTGCGCTATTGGGAAACCCGGTTTCCCCAGCTGAAGCCACTCACCCGTGCGGGCAACCGCCGGTATTATCGACCAGACGACGTGGCGCTCGTGCGCCGCATCCACCAACTCCTCAGCGAGGAGGGCTACACTATCCGCGGCGTGCAGAAGCTGCTGGCGGAAGAGAAAGCGGCGCGCGGCCGAAGCAAGGCCGCCGAGCTGCAGGCGATCCGGGACTCGCTGTCCGACGCCTTGGAAGAAGACCGCTAGGCCTCAGGCATCGGGCCCGAGGCTGGGATCGAGATCGCGCGGACGCACGAACCGGACGAGTTCGGCGTCTGCGCGGGACGCCTCGGCCCAATGCGCGATATCGAAGCGCAGTTCGGCAAGCGTTGCGGTGGGGTATTTCTGCTCGACTTCGTCGCGCAGCGGGCCCGACGCGGACACGCGATCGAGCACCAGTTCCTCCAGCCCGGGGTTGTGCCCGGAAAGCAGCACCACATTGGCGGCATCGGGCAGCGCCTCGATCGCATCGAGCAGCGTGCCGAGCGAGGCGAGGTAGAGCCTCTTGTCCCAAGCCGGCGCGATCGTCTCGCCATAGCCGTTCGATACCTGCGCCAGCGTTTCCTCCACCCGCACCGCCGGCGAGGCGATGGCATGGTCGAAGCGCAGCCCCTGTTCGCGTAGATAGCGGCCCATCGCCACCGCGGCGCGCTGGCCCTTGAGATTGAGCGGCCGGTCGAAATCGCGGGCGACCGGATCGTCCCAACCGGACTTGGCGTGGCGGAGGACGAGAAGGGTCTTCATGCTTCCCCGAGTTGGACGCTGGCGGCTTCGCCTGCCTCATGCCGCAACGTGGGCCCCAAGGAAAGCCGAACCCGCTCGACCGCCGCATCCAGCGTCGTGCGGGTGATCCGCGTGCCGGGCGGAAAGGCGTCGAGCAGTCGCGACGGGGTGGCGGCGGAGAGCAGCACGAAGGCGCCGCGATCGTCCGCCCGCCGGATCAGCCGGCCGAACGCCTGGGCGAGCCGGGCGCGGACGATGCGATCGTCATAGGCCGATCCGCCCCCGGCCAGCCGCCGGGCGGCGTGGAGCACGCTGGGCTTGGGCCAGGGCACGCCTTCCATCACCACCAGCCGCAGCGAATCGCCGGGCACGTCGACGCCGTCCCGAAGCGCGTCGGTGCCGATCAGCGAGGCGCGTGGATCGTCGCGGAAGATGTCGACTAGCGTGCCGGTATCGATCGGATCGACATGCTGGGCGAGCAGCGGCAGCCCGTCACGTGCCAGCCGGTCGGCGATGCGGGCATGGACCGCGCGCAGCCGGCGAATCGCGGTGAACAGCCCCAGCGTGCCGCCCCCCGCCGCGGCGATCAGCCGGGCATAGGCATTGGCGAGCGCGGGCATGTCGCCGCGCTTCACGTCGGTGACGATCAGCACCTCGGCCTGGTTGGGATAGTCGAACGGGCTCTTCGCCTCGAAACGCTGGGCGGGGCGGAGGAGGTGGACGCTGCCCGAGCGCGCTTCGGCCACGTCCCAGTCGCCGCCGGCGCGCAGCGTCGCCGAGGTGACGAGCACGCCGTGCGCGGGCTCCAGCACCGTCTTGGCGAGCGGCTTGGCGGGGTCGAGCCAGTGGCGGTGGAGGCCGATATCGAACTCGCGGCCCTCGACGCGGTCGACCGCCAGCCAGTCGACGAATTCGGGATCGGCCGGGCCGCCGATCCGCGCGATCAGCGCCAGCCAGGCGCCGACCGTATCCACCCGCCAGCCGAGCGAGGCGATCGCGCCTTCGATGCGGGCGCGGGCGGGCCCGTCCATCCAGTCGGGCGCCTCGGCCAGCACCGCTTCGAGCCGGCGGCCGAGCACCACCATCGGGCGGAGGAGCGCGTCGAGCGCGGCGGTGGCGGCGCTGGCGGCCTCGACCAGCGCGGCATCGGGTTCGGTGAGTTCGGTTTCGAGCCCATAGCCCGCGTCCGCAGAGCCATTGGTATCGCGGGCATAGACCAGGCCGCGCACGGCGGCGAGCAGCGCCTCGATCGGCCCGAACGGCTCGCCTTCGTTCAGCCGCTGGAGCCAGCCGTCGCTCGGGAGCGCGCGGGCGGCATCGACGGCTTCGGCAATGGCGCGGCCGCCCGCATCGTCATAGCTGGCAACGTCCGAAAGGCGGGCGGCCAAGCCCCGCCGGCGTCCGCGCGAACCGGATTCGGGCCCGGTCAGCCAGCGGCGCAGCTCGATCGACTCCTGCCCGGTGAGCGCGACCGAGAACATCGCATCGGCCGCGTCGAACAGGTGATGGCCCTCGTCGAACACATAGCGGGTCGGGCGCGTCTGGTTCTCGCGGCCCCGTGCGGCGTTGACCATCACCAGCGCATGGTTGGCGATGACGATGTCGGCATCGGCGCTGGCGCGGGCGGCGCGCTCAATGAAGCATTTCCGATAGTGCGGGCAGCCGGCATAGATGCACTCGCCGCGCCGATCGGTGAGCGCGGTGGAGCCGTTGCGGCGGAACAGGGTAGGGAGCCAGCCGGGCAGGTCGCCGCCGATCATGTCGCCGTCGGCGGTGTAGGCGGCCCAGCGCGCGACCAACTGGGCGAGGATTGCCGCACGTCCCGCAAACCCGCCCTGCAGCGCGTCCTCCAGGTTGAGCAGGCAGACGTAATTCTCGCGGCCCTTGCGGGTGACGATCCGTGCGCGGCGCTGCTCGGCATCGGGGAACAGCCGCTCGCCTTCGTTGCCGAGCTGGCGCTGGAGCGCTTTGGTGAAGGTGGAGACCCACACCGGCCCGCCCGACTGCTCTGCCCAGAGCGAGGCAGGAGCCAGATAGCCGAGCGTCTTGCCGATCCCCGTGCCGGCTTCCGCCAGCACCAGATTGGGGGTGTCGGGCACGCTGCGCGGGGCAAAGGCCTGGGCGGCCGCCTCGGCATAGTCGCGCTGGCCCTGGCGGCGCTCGGCGGTGGCGCCGGTCAGGCGGGCGAGCCGCTCGGCGACCTCCGTGGGGTCGAGCGTGATCGTGCGCGGGGCGGGGCGGGGGGCGCCTTCCTCCCATTCGGGCAGCTTGGAGAAGAGCCAGCGCTCGGCGCGCTCGGGCTTGGCGATGCGCTGGCCGAGCGCGGCGCTCCACGGCCAGCGCAGGCGGCCCAGCGATTGCAGCCCATGCCAGGCGCCCTCGCGCTCTGGCCAGTCGCCCTCGGCAAGCGCGAGCAGGTTTGCGGCGGCGTCGCGGAGGAAGGCGGCGACATGGGCGTCGTCCCTGGGCGGCTCCAGCCCGCAGGCGCGCGCGAGGCCCTTGGGGGTCGGCACCATGAAGCGGGCGGGGCGGAGAAAGGCGAACAGCTCGAGCAGGTCGAGCCCGCTCAGCTCGGGGTGCCCAAGCCGCTGCCCGACGAGCGGCGCGTTGAGCAGCAGCACCGGCGTATCGGCGGCAATGCGGATCGCCTCGCCGCGGCTCAGCCCGCGCGTGCCCTCGGGCGTGGCGAGCCACACGCCCGAATGGCTGGCGTGGAGGGCGGGGTAGGGAAGCGGCGGCAGCATCGGTCTGCCGCCGTTGTACACGATGCGTTCCGCTTTGACAGCGGGAACCGCCTCAGTTCGTCGCCAGCGCGGGCGCGCGCACGCCCGCCTGCCGGTGGCGCATCCGCCAGCCGAGCAGCGTGAAGCCGGCAAGCAGCAGACCCCAGACCGAAGGCTCGGGCACCGCGCTGGGGGCGGTGCCCAGCAGCCCGAACTTGTGCTCGATATCGTTGAGGATCGCCTGGTGCGCGGCAGCGGTGGGATGGTCGCCGTCGAAGAACAGATAGTGCGAGCAATCCGGCTGCGCGCCCGCTGCGCGGCACGGCGTCACCGTGTCGAGCCCGGCGGGCAGGCCCAGCTTGGTCGGATCGGCGGCGGCCTGCTGGAAGAAGTCGAGAATGTTGTAGCTGTAGAGATGCGTGCCCTCGGGCAGCGCCAGCTTGGCAAGATCGGCGGTCAGCAGGTTCTGCAACTCGTAGGAGGTCTTGGTGTCGAGATAGAGGAAGCCGGTGAACAGGATGTTGCGCGCCCCCATGTCCGCCAGCGTCTGGATGCCCGCGGCATAGCTGCCGGCGATCGCTTGCAGCGCTTCCTCGCGCGTGCGAAGCCGCCGAGATCGCCATTGTCGATCGCACCGACGTCGTTGTCGCCGAAGGTGATCGAGACGAGCGTATGGCTGTCCAGCTTGCCGCCGGTCGCGGCGAGGTGCTGCTGATACTGGGCGATCTGCGCGGCGAAATCGGGATAGCCGCCGCCGAGCACGCGCGCACCGCCAAAGGCATAGTTGGTGCCGCCCGCCAGCGACGCGACGGTCGCCGTGCCGGTGATCTGCTGGCTCAGCAGGTCGGTATAGTCATAGCCGTTGGTGTTGCGCCCCTCGAAGAAGCCGCCCGCGGCATCGGGATAGGTGCCGCCGCTGGTGATGTAATAGTTGCCGGCATCGACCAGGCTGTCGCCGAATTCGACGGTGCTGGTGAACCGCGGGGCGCTCGCGGCCAGGGCGGGGGCGGCGGACACCGCCTGCAGGGACAGGCCTGCCGCCAGCAAGGCAAGGCGCTTCGACCAGGATGACACCACGAACTACTCCTCTACGCGACGGGGAACCCTGCGCCCCCAACCGCGCCGGAGGCGCGTTCGCCGCGTGCGTATACGATTCGTTCACCATGTTCCTCCCAACCCCGGGTAGGGGTTGGCGGTGGCGCCCGTGCCGGGTCAGGCCGGATCTTCGGGCGTTTCGCGCCGCGCCTGGTCGAGCGTGCGGACCTTGCGCTCGGCCTCGATCGCATCGCGCGCGTTTTCCGCCTTGGTGCGGCCGAAGCGGGCGCGGTTGGCCTCGGCTTCGGCCTTGGCCGTCGCTTTCGCTCTCGCTTTTCTCGCTTTGTTCAGGTTAAGGATGTCGGCCATAGCAGAGTCTTTCTAGCGCCCCTTCGCGCGGGCGCACCATCGTATATCGGAGTTTTTGCGGCATGGCGGGCAGCGTCAACAAGGTGATCCTCGTCGGCAATCTGGGGCGCGACCCCGAGAGCCGGGCGTTCCAGAATGGCGGCAAGGTGGTCGAGCTGCGCATCGCCACCTCGGAGAGCTGGAAGGATCGCAACAGCGGCGAGCGCAAGGAAAAGACCGAGTGGCACACGGTGAAGATCTTCTCCGAAGGTCTCGCCAATGTCGCCGAGCGCTATCTGCGCAAGGGCAGCAAGGTCTATCTCGAAGGCCAGCTGCAGACCCGCAAGTGGCAGGACCAGAGCGGCGCCGACCGCTATTCTACCGAGATCGTGCTGCAGGGCTTCAACGCGCAGATGGTCCTGCTCGACGGCCCCGGCGGCGGCCAGGGTGCCGGCCGTAGCAGCGGCGGTGGCGGCGACGATTGGGGCTCGGACGATTCGTTCGGCGGCGGCGGTGGCGGCGGCTTCGGCGGCGGTGCTCCGGCGGGTCGTGGCGGCGGCAACTTCAACGGCGGCGGCCAGCGCAGCGGCGGTGCCAGCAACAGCGGCGGCGGCTTCGGTGGCGGCTTCCCGGACGATCTGGACGACGACGTGCCGTTCTGATCGACCGACCTAGCGGCCTGCGCCCCGTGCGGGCGCGGCGCAGGGCCGCCAGAGTTCGAGCGCCCGCTCTTCCCACCAGAACATCATGCGCGGCAGCGGGATCGCGCAATAGCCGCCGCGATGCGCGGCCAGCCAGCGCGCCGGTCCCGAAGGCGCGAACAGCGGCAGCACCGGCACCACGAACCAGGCGCGTTCCCGATCCGCTTCGCTCAGGCGGTCCCACACGACATCGGGCCAGGTCGCAGTCGCCGGATTGAGCCAGAGCAGCACCGGCGCCTTTGCGCCCAGCGCGGCGGCGACGCCCGGTCCCGTTCCCGAGAGATCGACCAGCAGCGCACCCTGCGCTCGTCCATGCGCACCGTTCAGGAAGTCTGCGGTTTCGGTATCGACCAACAGGGGACTGCCGGTGAGCGGGTGGCGCACCGGGATCTGCTGGGCGAACAGCGAGTCCGACAGACTGTACGGCGATTGGGTCGCAGCGAGCAGCAGCAGCGGTGCGGCGGCGATGCCCACCGCATAGGCCGCCGCCTGCCGCCAGCGGACGGCGTCCTCGCTGGCCAGCCGGAACACCGCGAGCAGCGGGAAGACCATGCTGAAATCCAGCTGGGCCCATTGGTTGTTGAAGGTGCCCAGCGCCACCGCGAATGGGGCGATCAGGAGCAGCGCCAGCAGCAGTGCGTCGCGGCGGGCGACCAGCGCCGCATAGCCGGTCGCGATCAGCACCAGCGCGAGTCCGGGGAATTCGGGGATGCCGCCGTCGAGCGTGTCGGGAATCGTCGAGGCCAGATAGAGCAGGCCAAACGCGATGGCGGCGTAGCCGAGCCATTTGCCCCAGCGCGCGCGCCGCAGTGCCAGTGCGCCGATCGCCGCCAGCGCCGACGCGGACAGCAGCGGCGGCACCGCCGCCCAGTCGCCGAGTACCTTGATCGGCAGGTGCAGCGGGGTGTTGGGCAGCGCGAGGATGTGCTGGCTCGCCGCGATCCGTGCGAGCAGGCCCGGGATGCGGGGTAGCGGCAGGAACAGCGCGATCAGCGGTACGGCCAGCGCCATTGCGCCGAGCAGCGCTATGCTCCGCCCACGGTTCCGCCGGAACGACCATGCGGCCAGCGCGACGACCAGCACGCTGCCCAATGCGAATAGCGGCGGCTTGGCAAAGGCGGCGGCGCAGAGCCCGCAGGCAATCGCCAGGCTTGCGGTCACGCGTACAGGAAGACCTTCGCCGCGCAAAAGCGCCGCCGCCCCTGCCAGCACCAGCATCGCGCCTACATTGGCGGCGGAATTGTAGCTGGGGGTGACGATCCACGGGAAGTAGATGACCAGCGCCGCCGCCGCACCGAAGGTCGCGAAGGTCCGGTGCCGCGTCCCTTCGGGCGCCAGCTGCCGCCCGAGGAGCGCGCCTGCCGCCGCGGTGATCGCGAACCCCACCAGCCGGTAGCGCGCGACATCGCCGCCGCACAGCGCATAGAGCGGGTGGAGCAGATAGCCGAAGGGCTGGTAGAGCAGCGCATAGGCTTCGGGATCGCGCGCCCAGACGAGGTAGAAGATCTCGTCCGTCAGATCGATGCCGCGCCCGGCACCGTAGACCAGCAGCCCGCCGCAGAAGAGCAGTGCGAGCACGGCACCGGCCAGCGCCAGCCCGGCGGACGACAATCGAACCATGTGTGCGGCAATCCCCAAGGCGGGCCTTTGCGACCCGGGGACATCGCTAGCAGCGCCGATCGGCCGCACCAAGGGGCGGGAGCAAAGCGCGCGCCGGGCCGTTCCTAGCGGCTAGCGCCGACGCGAGGTCGACGGGGCGGAAAAGGGGCCAGGATGCATCGTCGTCATATCATCGCGCGCGCAACGTTGCTCGGGGCCTTCGCGCTGCTTGCGAGCTGCGGCCGGGGCGGCGAGCAGACAACCGATGATCCGGTGGCGCAGAATGTCGCGTCCGCCGCGGCCGCGGGGGTGCCGGCGAACGTCTCGGCGGCGATCGATTGCAGCAACAAGCCCGACTTCGTGCCGGTCTATGCCAATGCGACGATTCTCAGCTGCACCGCGGCGCCGGACGGGCTGCCCGGGCGGCATGTCAGCGGCAATCTGGTCTACGAGACCGATGCGCCGGAAAAGCAAGTGCTCGGCTGGTCGCGCGCCCAGGCCAATGCCTCGGGCCTCAAATATCGTCGCGAGACGGGCTTCAGCTATGAAGCCGGGGAAGAAAGCGAACGCAGCCTGCGCGTGGTGGTGGAAAGCCATCTCGGCCGCACCCGCGTGTCAATCAACTGGGGCCAGAAGGCCCAGTGAGCCGTATCAGGCGGCGCGGCTTTCCAGGCCCCGCAGCCAGGCGCGGGCGGCCTTCTGCGCTTCGATGATCTCGCGCGCGGTCATGTCCTCGGCGATGTCGGCGCGGCAAGCCTGGGCCTCGACGCTGCCGGTCATCGCGGCGATGTTGAACCATTTGTGCGCCTCGACCAAGTCGATCGTCACGCCCTCGGCGCCGCTCGAATAGACAATGCCAAGATCGAAACAGGCATCGGCACTGCCGCGCGCAGCATCGCGCAGCCGGCTCTCGATCAGAAAACGCGCACTCTTTTCACTATTCGCCATCGTCGGTCCGCCCCAGATTCGGTGCCCTTGTTGACTCCGAATTTGGGGGGGTAAGGACAATAAAAGGTTAAACGGCTTAACCGTATTAGTTCATAGTACGGGGATGTTGTCGATCAGCCGGGTGCCGCCGATCCGGGCGGCGGCGAGCAGCCGCATCGGCCGGCCCTCGATCGGCGCGGCGAGCGACTCGGCATCGACCAGCGCGACATAATCGACCTCGAACCCGGCGGCGGCCAGCGCGTCCTGCGCCTGGGCGAGCGCCGCCGCCCGGTCGCCGCCTTCGCCGATCGTCTTGGCGGCGGCGCCGAGCGCGCGCGGCAGCGCCACCGCGCGGGCGCGATCCTCGGGCATCAGATAGGCGTTGCGCGAAGAGAGGGCGAGGCCGTCATCCTCGCGCTGGGTCGGCACGCCCTGGATCTCGATGGGCATGTCGAGGTCTGCGACCATGCGGCGAATCACCTGGAGCTGCTGCCAGTCCTTCTCGCCGAACAGCGCGGCATGCGGCTGCACCTGGTGGAACAGCTTGGACACCACTGTCGCCACGCCGTCGAAATGGCCCGGGCGGTGCGCGCCGTCGAGCGGCTCACTCACACCCGAGACGTGGACGCTGGTGGCAAAGCCCTCCGGGTACATGATCTCGGGCGTCGGCATCCACAGCAGGTCGACCCCGGCATTGGCGAGCAGCCGCGAATCGGCCTGTTCACGCCGCGGATACTTTGCCAAGTCCTCGTTTGGTCCGAACTGGATCGGATTGACGAAGATCGATACGATCACGCGGCCGCCGGCGCGCTTGGCGGCTTCGACGAGCGCCATATGCCCGTCATGCAGCGCGCCCATGGTGGGCACGAAGGCCAGCCGGGCGCCTTCGCTGCGGAAGGCGTCCAGCGCCTGGCGAAGATCGTCGATCTGGCGAACGGTTTGCACGCTTGGGCACTTTCGATATGAACGGAAGCGGGGCCTTCTATGGGGGGGAGGCCGCCCGATCAAGTGAAGGAATAGCTGCGTTGAATCAGCCCGCTAAACGACTGCATGTGCTGGTTTTTGCCAATGAAAAGGGCGGCACGGGCAAGTCGACCACCGCGGTGCACGCGGCGATCGCGCTGGCGGCAAAGGGCGCGCGTGTCGCCTGTTTCGATTTGGATCACCGCCAGCGGACGATGGGCCGCTACCTCGACAATCGCCGCGCGACGATGCGCCGGATGGGCCGCGAGCTGCCGATGCCGGTCTATGAGACGCATGACGGCGAGAGCATGGACTTCTTCACCGATACGCTCGATCGACTCGGCGAAGGCGCCGACTTCCTGGTCATCGACACCCCCGGCCGCGACGACAAGTTCGCCCGCATCTCGGTGACCAATGCCGACACGCTGGTCACCCCGATGAACGACAGCTTCGTCGATTTCGACCTGATCGGACAGGTCGATCCGGACAGCTTCCGGGTGACGCGGCCCAGCTTCTATTCGGAGATGATCTGGGAATCGCGCAAGCGCCGCGCCAAGGCGGACGGCGAGACGATCGACTGGGTGGTGCTGCGCAACCGCATGCAGCACATCGAGGCGCGCAACATGAAGCGCGTGTCCGAGGCGATCGACCAGCTCTCCAAGCGCGTCGGCTTCCGGGTGATCTCGGGGCTCTCCGAGCGCGTGATCTATCGCGAGCTGTTTCCCCAGGGGCTGACGATGCTCGATTCGCGCGAGTTCGGCGAGATGGGGCTCAGCCATGTCGCGGCGCGGCAGGAGTTGCGCGAGATGATGGCCGGTCTGGCCCTTCCCGACGTTAACGCGCCGCTGTTCGCCTGATGGCGAAGCTCCTCATCGCGGCGGCTTTGCTCTACATCCTGTGGCGCTGGCTGCAGCCGAAGAAGAAGGCGCCTGCAGCGCCGCCGCCCAGGCTGGGCGAGAGCGAGGCGCGCGCGATCCTCGGCGTCGATGCCGCGGCGGGTCCCGACGAGATCCGCGCGGCGCACCGCAGGCTCGTTTCGGCGCTGCATCCCGACAAGGGGGGCTCGGCCGAGCTCACCCGACGGATCAATCTGGCCCGCGATACGTTGCTGCGCGGCTGAGGTCCGTCCTCTTCACGTAACATTTGCCTGCGACGATGTTGCAGTGCAAAATATTAATCTTTCTGTGTCTCGCGCGCCTTGAAACTTCGTTTCGAGTCGCGGAAGAGGCGCGCATCTTTACCTTCGGGAGGGCTTACATGACGCACCGTTTCGATCCTACGTCGCTGCGCGAATACGACATCCGCGGAATCGTGGGGAAGACGCTGGGTCCGGACGACGCTCGGGCGATCGGCCGCGGTTTCGCGACGCTGCTGCGCCGCGCCGGCGGCCGCCGGGTGGCGGTGGGCCGCGACGGCCGCATCTCCTCGCCGATGCTCGAGGCCGCGCTGATCGAGGGCCTGACCGCCTCGGGCTGCGACGTGGTGCGCACCGGCATGGGGCCGACGCCGATGCTATATTATGCCGAGGCAACGCTGGAGGTGGATGGCGGCATCCAGATTACCGGCAGCCACAATCCCGGCAACTACAATGGCTTCAAGATGGTGTTCCAGCACCGCTCGTTCTTCGGCCAGGACATCCAGACGCTGGGCAAGATGGCGGCGGAAGGCGACTGGGACGAGGGTGACGGCACCGAGACGGTGACCGATGCCGACATCGAGGACCTCTATGTCAGCCGCCTGATCGCGGGCTATGCCGGCGGTTCGTACAAGATCGGCTGGGACGCGGGCAACGGCGCTGCCGGCCCGGTGATCGAGAAGCTCGTCAAGCTGCTGCCGGGTGAACACCATACGCTGTTCACCGACGTGGACGGTAATTTCCCCAACCATCACCCCGATCCTACCGAAGAGAAGAATCTCGCCGATCTGAAGAAGCTCGTCGCCGAGAAGAACCTCGATTTCGGTCTTGCTTTCGACGGTGACGGCGATCGCCTGGGCGCGATCGACGGCCAGGGCCGGGTGGTATGGGGCGACCAGCTGCTCGCCATCCTCGCCGAGCCGGTGCTGCGCATCGATCCGGGCGCGACGATCATCGCCGACGTCAAGGCCAGCCAGGCGCTCTACGACCGCATTGCGGAGCTCGGCGGCAAGCCGGTGATGTGGAAGACCGGCCACAGCCTGATCAAGACCAAGATGAAGGAAACCGGCGCCCCGCTCGCGGGCGAGATGAGCGGCCACATCTTCTTCGCGCAGGACTATTACGGCTTCGACGACGCTCAGTACGCCGCGATCCGCCTGATCCAGGCGGTACACGTGATCGGCAAGTCGCTCACCCAGATCAAGGACGAGATGCCGGCGATGGTCAACACGCCGGAGATGCGCTTCCAGGTCGATGAGAGCCGCAAGTTCCCGGTCGTCGAGGAAGTGCTCGACCGGCTCGAGGCCGACGGCGCGCAGGTCGACCGTACCGACGGCGCGCGGGTCAACACCGATGACGGCTGGTGGCTGCTGCGCGCGTCCAACACCCAGGACGTGCTCGTCGCGCGTGCCGAGGCGAAGGACCAGGCCGGCCTCGACCGCCTGATGGCGCAGATCGACGACCAGCTCGGCAAGAGCGGCATCGTCCGCGGCGAGCAGGCGGCGCATTGATAGCGCAGGGGCCGTCCGCTGCGAGAAGCAGGGGCGGCCTCTTTTCTCTGTCATCCCGACGAAAGTCGGGATCCAGACGCCGTTCGGTCGTCGCTCCCGCTGTAACGGCGACCCCCGATGGATTCCGGCGTTCGCCGGAATGACGGCTAAGAGGGTAGGGCGGACTCAGCCCGCCACGATTTCCGCCACGCCGAACGTACCGCGCTGATAATCGGCATAGGCCTGGTGGATTTCCTGCACGCTGTTCATCACGAACGGGCCGTGGGCGACCACCGGCTCGGGGATCGGCGCAGCATGGCCGAACAGGATCAGCGCGGGTTCGTCGGCGGTGAGCGTCAGCGTGTCGCCTGCCGAGAGGTTGGCGAGGTGCCAGTTGGGCAGCGTGCGATCGCCGACCTTCACGCTCCCGCGCACCGCGTAGAGGAACAGGTCGCGGTCCTTCAGGCCGTCGAAGGTCAGCGTCGCGCCTGCCGCCAGTTCGGCCCAGCACAGGAACACGCCGGTCAGCGACTCGATCGGGCCGGTGCGGCCGCCGAAATCGCCCGAGACGAGGTGCACCGTCGCGCCATCGCCCGCCGCCACACCCGTAAACGCCTCCGCCTGCAGCCCGACATAACGCGGCGCGGCCATCTTGAGCCGGCTCGGCAGGTTGACCCAGAGCTGGAGGATCTCCATCGGCCCGCCGTCACGTTTGAACTCGGCGGGCGAGACCTCGGCATGGACGATGCCGCGCCCCGCGGTCATCCACTGCACGCCGCCGGCACGGATGATGCTTTCATGCCCAGCCGAGTCGGTATGGGCGAGCGAGCCTTCGAGGATGAAGGTCACCGTCTCGAAGCCGCGATGCGGGTGCGGGCCGAAGGGCAGGCCGGCATTGTTCGGGCGGTAGGTCTGGGGCCCGTGATGGTTGAGGAACAGGAAGGCGCCGATCTGCTCCAGCCCCGGACCCGGCACCGGTCGGCGGGTGACGAGGTCGCCGATATCGTCGCGGTACGCCACGTGGGTGGCGAGCAGGGTAACCTCGGTCATCGATCGTGCCTCAACAGGAAGACGGCGTGTTCCGCCAGGAGATTGGCGAGCCCCGAACCGGTCTGCTGGTCGCCCGAGAGGAACCAGGCGCCCTCGATGGCGATGCCGCGTTCCTTCACCAGCGCGCGGAAATCGTCGATGGTGACATGGTGGATGTTGGGCGTCGCATACCAGGCGATCGGCAGCAGCCGCGTGACCGGCATGCGGCCGCCGAACAGCAGCGAGGCGCGCACCCGCCAATGGGCGAAATTGGGGAAGGAGACGAAAGCGTGGCGGCCGATCCGCAGCAATTGCTCGAGCACCCAGTCGGGCCGCCGCGTGGTCTGCAGCGTCTGGCTGAGAATGGCATAGTCGAAGCTGTCGTCGGGATAGTCGGCCAGATCGGTATCGGCGTCGCCCTGGATCACCGATAGGCCGCGACCCACCGCGGCGGCGACATTGGTCGGCTCCAGCTCCAGCCCGCGCGCGTCGCAGCCGCGATCGTCGCGCAGCGCCGCCATCAGCGCGCCGTCGCCGCAGCCGACGTCGAGGATGCGTGCGCCGCGATTCACATGGGAGGCGATGATCGCGAGGTCGGGGCGGAGGCTCATGCGCGTTCTCCCGCCGCAAGGAAGCCGCCGATCACGCGGTCCAGCTCCGGGCTCTCCAGCAGGAAGGCGTCGTGGCCGAAGGGCGAGCTGAGTTCGACAAAGCTGGCGGGCGCGCCGGCGGCGTTGAGGGCATGGGCGATGCTGCGCGATTCCGCCGTGGGGTAGAGCCAGTCGGTATCGAAGCTCACCACGCAGAACCGTGCCTGCGACTGGCGGAAGGCGTTGGCGAGCAGCCCGCCATGCTCCTCGGCCAGGTCGAAATAATCGAGCGCCCGGGTGATGTAGAGATAGGAGTTGGCGTCGAACCGGTCGACGAAGGCCAGCCCCTGGTGGCGCAGATAGCTCTCCACCTGGAAATCGGCATCGAAGCCGAAGGTTTTGGCCTCGCGACCCTGGAGCTTGCGGCCGAACTTGGCGGTGAGGCCCGCCTCGGACAGATAGGTGATGTGCGCCGCCATCCGCGCCACGGCGAGGCCCGCAGCGGGAGGATCCTGCGCCTCGTAATAGGCACCGCCGCGCCACTTGGGGTCGGCCATGATCGCCTGGCGGCCGACTTCGTGGAAGGCAATATTCTGGGCTGAGTGCCGCGCGGCCGATGCGATCACCACCGCGGCGCGGACGCGTTCGGGGAAGGTCGCGGCCCAGCTAAGCGCCTGCATGCCGCCCATCGATCCGCCGACCACGGCGAACAGCCGGTCGATGCCTAGGTGATCGAGCAGCATCGCCTGCGCCCGCACCATGTCGCGGATGGTGATGACCGGGAACTGCATCCCCCAGGGCTGGCCGGTCGCGGGGTTGATCGTGGCCGGGCCCGAGGAGCCGAGGCAGCTGCCCAGCACGTTCGAGCAGATCACGAACCAGCGGTCCGTATCGATCGGCTTGCCTGGGCCAACCATGCGCGCCCACCAGCCGGGCTTGCCGGTGACGGGATGTTCGGAAGCGAGGTGCTGGTCGCCGGTCAGCGCGTGGCAGACGAGGATGGCGTTGCTCGCGTCCTCGTTCAGCGTGCCATAGGTTTCGTAGGCGATGTCGACCGGCGAGAACAGCACGCCGCCGTCGAGGCGCAACGGCCCCGGCAGCGTTACCGAGCGGCGAAGGCCGAAACGCGGATCATCGGACATATCCGGCGGTTAGGCGGAGCGGGCCGCGCGTTCAAGCTTCCCCGCCGCACGGCTTGCCAATCGGCCGCCATTCCTTCAATCCCCCGGCCCATGAACGCACCCGTCCCCAAGCCCTGGGTGATGGCCATCGCCCCCTATGTCCCGGGCCGCGCCACCACCGATTCGGGCAAGCCCGCCGCCAAGCTCTCGTCGAACGAGAATCCGTTCGGCACGCCCCAGGCCGCGCGCGACGCCTATGCCGCCGCCGCGACCGAGCTGGAGCGCTACCCCGATGCCGGCGCGGTCGCGCTGCGCGAGGCGCTGGGCGCGCATTACGGGGTGGAGCCCGAGCGGATCGTCTACGGTACCGGCTCGGACGAGGTGCTGCACCTCGCCGCCGGTGCGTTCGCGGGCTTGGGCGACGAGATCATCTATGTCCGCTACGGCTTCGCGGTGTACGACATCGCGGCACGCCGCGTCGGCGCGACGCCGGTGGTGGCGCTCGATCACGACTATGCGACCGATGTCGACGCGATCCTCGCCTGCGTGACCGAGAAGACCAAGGTCGTTTTCCTGGCGAACCCCAACAACCCGACCGGCACCTATACGGCGCGCGAGGAGATCGCCCGCCTCCATGCCGCGCTCCCCAAGAGCGTGCTGCTGGTGCTCGATCAGGCGTACACCGAATATCTCGAGCCCGAAGATGACGATGGCGGCCTCGAGCTCGCCCGCACCCAAACCAACGTGCTGGTGACGCGCACCTTCTCCAAGATCTTCGGTCTGGCTTCCGAGCGGGTGGGCTGGGGCTATGGCCATCCGGACATCATCGCCGCGATGCATCGCATCCGCGCGCCCTTCGCGTTCAGCATCGGCGCCGGCCGCGCGGCGATCGCCGCGCTGGGCGACAAGGATTTCGTCGAGCACAGCCGCGCGCACAACGCCAAGTGGCGCCAGTGGTTCGCCGACGAGATCACCAGCATGGGCAACAAGGGCGTCCGCGCGGTGCCCTCCAAGGCCAATTTCCAGCTCGTCCTGTTCGAGGGCGAGGTGACCGGCGAGCAGGCCTACAAGCACCTCATGGAGGACGGCTATATCGTCCGCTGGCTGCCCGGCCAGGGTCTGCCGCACGGGCTGCGCATCACCATCGGTACCGAGGAAGAGATCAAGGGCGTGGCGGCCTCGCTGCGCCGCTTGCTCGGCGCCTGATGCTGCCTTTCGCGCGCATTACCATTATCGGCCTCGGGTTGATCGGCTCGTCGATCGCCCGCGGCATTCGCCAGCATATGCCGAGCGTGCGGGTGACCGGCTATGACGCCGATCCGGCCGTGCGCGAAACCGCGGTGGCGATCGACCTGTGCGACGACGTGGCGGACAGCGCGGGCACCTCGGTGATTGATGCGGACCTCGTCATTCTCTGCGTGCCGGTGGGCGCGATGGGCGCGGTGGCGGCGGAGTTCGCTGCCGACCTGCCCGCCGACGCCATCGTCAGCGACGTCGGCTCGTCCAAGGAGAGCGTGATCGAGGCGGTGCGCGCGGCGTTGCCGGACGCGACCTTCATTCCGGCACACCCGGTGGCCGGTACCGAGAATAGCGGGCCGACCGCCGGCTTCGCCTCGCTGTTCCACCATCGCTGGTGCATCGTCACCCCGCCCGAGGGCAGCGATCCACTGGCGGTGGAGCGGGTGAGCGAATTCTGGCGGCGGCTGGGCGCGAATGTCGAGACGATGGAGCCGGGGCACCATGACCGCGTGCTCGCGGTGACGAGCCATCTGCCGCACCTGATCGCCTACACGATCGTCGGCACCGCCTCGGACCTGGAGGAAGTCACCCAGTCCGAGGTGATCAAATATTCGGCCGGCGGCTTTCGCGACTTCACCCGCATCGCTGCCTCCGATCCGACGATGTGGCGCGACGTGTTCCTGAGCAACCGCGAGGCGGTGCTCGACATGCTTCAGCGCTTCACCGAGGACCTCACCGCGCTCCAGCGCGCGATCCGCTGGGGCAAGGGTGACGAGCTGTTCGAGCTGTTCAGCCGCACCCGCGCGATCCGCCGCTCGATCATCGACCAGGGGCAGGATGATGCCCGGCCGGACTTCGGGCGCTCGCACGAATAGGCGTCAGCCGCCGGTCACCGGCAGCTGGGGTTCGCGTGACACCAGTCGCTCGCTCCGCCGCTGGCATGCCGCCTGGACGACGGGATAGTCGACATCGGTGGCGCGACGAAGTGCGCCCTCCATGGCTTCCTGGCAGGCGACCTGCGACGTATAGTTGACGGGTTCCAGGCGGACCTGGCGGCAGGCTTGCGCATCGTCGCTGCAGCCCATGATCGCCAGCACGTAGAGCAGTTGGTCCATGGCAGATGACCTCCTGCCCGATTCAACGGACAGACCTCCGGGCTGTTCCCGTGGTTGCGTCGCGTGGCGTGGCGTCCCAGATTAGGGCGGATGCCTCCCGAAACCTCGTCCGCCACGCTCGACCGGCCCATGCTCGGCACGATGAAGCGCTTCCTGCCGTACCTCTGGCCGCGCCATGCGCCGGGGCTGCGGGTACGGATCGTGCTCGCGCTGCTGCTCGTGCTCTGTTCGAAGCTGGTGCAGGTCTATGGCGCGCCCTTCGCGCTGCAGGGCGCGATCGACCGCATGGCCTCGGGCCCGCGCGATACGGTGTGGCTGATCGTCGCGCTGGTCACCGGCTATGCCGCCGCGCGGCTGGGCACGGTGCTGTTCGACAACCTGCGCAACGCGGTGTTCGAGCGGGTGGGGCAGGACGCGACCCGCCGGCTCTCCTCCGACGTGTTCCGCCATCTCCACCAGCTGAGCCTTCGCTTCCACCTCAACCGTCGCACCGGCGCGGTGACCAAGGTGGTCGAGCGCGGCACCAAGAGCATCGATACGATGCTCTACTTCCTGCTGTTCAACATCGCGCCGACCATCCTCGAGCTCGGCATGGTGCTGGGCATCTTCGGCACGCGTTTCGGGTGGTGGCTGGTCGCCGGCACGCTGGCGATGGTGGTGGTCTATATCGCCTTCACCCGCTGGGTGACCGACTGGCGCTCCAAGCTGCGCGAGCAGATGAACGACCTCGATACCGGCGCGGTCGCGCACGCGGTGGATTCGCTGCTCAACTTCGAGACGGTGAAGTATTTCAACGCCGAAGCCCGCGAGAGCGCGCGCTACGACAAGGCGATGACGGCGTATATGAACGCCGCCGTCACCAGCGAGAATTCGCTCGCCTGGCTCAATATCGGCCAGGCGGTGATCACCAACCTGATGCTCGCGGCGGGCATGGCGCTGATCGTGTTCGGCTGGTCCACCGGCCGCTTCACCCCGGGCGACGTGGTGCTGGTGTCGACGTTGCTCAGCCAGCTGTTCCGCCCGCTCGACATGCTCGGCTGGGTGTATCGCACGATCCGCCAGGGCGTGATCGATATGGGTGCGATGTTCGACCTGCTCGATACCGGCGCCGAGGTGAAGGACCCCGCGAACGCGCAGCCGCTCGCGATCCAGCAGGGCCATGTGCGGTTTGAGGGCGTGCAGTTCGGCTATGACGCCGATCGCCAGATCCTGAAGGGCATCGATCTCGACATCCCGGCGGGCGCGACCATCGCGGTGGTGGGACCCTCGGGGGCGGGCAAGTCGACGCTCGCACGGCTGATGTACCGCTTCTACGACGTCACCGGCGGCCGCATCACCGTCGACGGGCAGGATATCCGCGACGTGACCCAGGCCAGCCTGCGCGCCGCGATCGGCATCGTGCCGCAGGACACGGTGCTGTTCAACGAGACGATAGGCTACAACATCGCCTATGGCCGCGAGGGCGCGACGCCCGAGCAGATCGCCGAAGCGGTGCGCGGCGCCTCGATCGCCAACTTCATCCAGGCGCTGCCCGACGGGCTCGACACGCGGGTGGGCGAACGCGGGCTGAAGCTCTCCGGCGGCGAGAAGCAGCGCGTGGCGATCGCCCGCACGCTGGTGAAGAATCCGCCGATCCTGATCCTCGACGAGGCGACCAGCGCGCTCGACAGCCGCACCGAGGCCGACATCCAGGCAACGCTCGAATCGATCGAGCAGGGTCGCACCACCATCGTCATCGCGCATCGACTCTCGACCGTGGTCCACGCCGATCGGATCGTCGTGCTGGAAGCGGGGAGGGTGGTCGAGCAGGGCACCCATGCCGAACTGCTGCGCGAAGGCGGCATCTATGCCGAGATGTGGGCGCGGCAGGCACAGGAGCGCGAGAAAGGCGAGGCGCCGGTGGCGGAGTAGTCCTGCGACGAAGCGTTCCAAAATAGCGATGTACTGAAAAAGCAAGCGGGAGTAGCTTCGAGCTTCCTCCAGACCGGGGCATCAGATGCGAGTCCTGCTCTTCTTTTCTACGGTTGCCGCTTCGTTCCTGCTCGCTGCGCCTGCCGCTATCGGGCATCCGGCTGAGACGGTGGCCGAAGGCGCGTTTCATTTCTGGAAGCCCAGCGATGGGGTGGTGACCTGGACCTCCGCAGGCGTTCGCATCCGGATCGAGCCGGCGCCCTGCCGCACCCCGCCGCAGACCGAGGGCTGCAGCTTCGACCACGTGAACAATCAGCCGCTGGTGACGGTCACGGCGCCGGGCTTGCCGGACTATCGGACGCTGGGGGATTCGCAGTCGTCCTTCTACCGAATCGCCGTCGCCCGACTGCAGCCTGGCGACAGCCGCCCGGGCATCGTCCTCGAGAATCAGTCCGGCGGGTCCGGCGGCGACGTGCGCGAGCAGATCCTGCTTCCAGACGGCAGCGGATATCGCGAGCAAATCCTACCGGGATATCTGCAGGGGGAGCTGCCGGCGAAGATATCGGACCTGTCGGGTGACGGCGTCGCCGATTTCGTGCTGGGCGATGGCGCGTTCGACAGCGCGTTCGGGTGCAACGCATGTACCCCGCGGCCGCCCGTGGTGCTGAGCTTCCGAAACGGCATGGCCGTCGATGTCTCACGCGAGCGCGCCTATCGGGGCCTCTTCCAGCGTGAGATGGCAAAGCTGCGCACCCGCTGCTTCGATCGTACCGATGCCGATCGCAACGGCAGTTGTGCTGCTTATGTCGCAGTGGCTGCCCGAGCCGGCCGATACGCTACCGCGTGGCGGCAGATGCTGCGGCACTATAACCCAAAGGGCGTCGACTTCCGGGAAGGCTGCGACATGCCGCGCGCCCGCTGGCCAGGGGGCGACTGCCCGGCCGGACACCGAACGCCCAGTCCCCCCTTCCCGGAGTCTCTGGCAGCCTTCCTGCGCGCGGCAGGTTATATCGACTGAGCAACAGCGGGGGACGGCATGCGGATAGCGTTCGGATTGGCAGGCATGGGCCTGCTCGGGTTGGCTGGATGGTCGGCCTGGGCAGGACGCAAGGCCGAGGCGATGGTGCCGGCGGATGGCCGCTTCGTCGATGTCGACGGGGCGCGGCTGCATATCGTCGAGCTGGGGCCGCAAGACGCGGCCGGGCCGGCGATCGTGATGATCCACGGGATCATGGCGCAGCTACGCAACTTCAGCCATTCGCTCGCCGGGCGGCTGGCCAAGGACCACCGCGTGATCCTGGTCGATCGCCCCGGCTGGGGGCATTCACGTCTGACCGGACCGCGGCCCGATCTCGCGCGGCAGGGGCGGATGATCGCGGAAGCAATCGAGACGCTGGGGCTAACGAGGCCGCTGGTCGTCGGCCATTCGATGGGCGGGGCGGTGGCCTTGGCGCTCGCCACCGAGCGGCCCGAGGTGCCCGGCGCACTGGCGCTGATCGCGCCGCTCACCCAGATCGTCGAACAGCCGCCAGCGGTGTTTCGCGGGCTGATGGCGCCGCTGGGCGTCCGCGAGCTGCTCGCCTGGACGATCGCGGTGCCGATGGCCGTGGCCTTCGGCAAGCAGGGGGCGGAGGCGGTATTCGCACCCGATCCCGTGCCGGCGGACTTCGCCACGGCGGGCGGGGGAGCACTGTCGGCGCGATCGTCCGCCTACCGGATGGGCAGCTTCGAGATCCGCATGGCGCAGCAGGCGATGCCGCCGCTGATCGCGCGCTACGGCGAGATTCGGATGCCGGTATCGATTCTCTATGGCCGGCAGGATGCGCTGCTCGATCCAGCGCTGCACGGCGAGCGGACTGCGGCGGAGATTGCGGGGGGCAGGGTGACGCTGGTCGATGGCGGACACATGCTGCCGCTCACCCATGCGGACGAGACGGAAGCGTGGCTGCGCGAGGTGCTGGCGCGGATGAACTAGGCTGCCACCCTCACCCTCCCCACCGCCTGCGGCGGCGGGTCCCCTCCCTCTCCCAAAGGGAGAGGGCGCTAAAATCCCTCTCCCCTTGGGAGAGGGAGGGAGCCGCGAAGCGGCGGAAGGGTGAGGGTGACCCGACCCGTCACTTGGCCTCGGCGATCAGCTTCGCAGCGGCGTCGCCCGCCCAGTCGAATTCGCCCGAGACGCGCCATACTTCCTTTCCGGCGGAGTCGTACAGGATGGTCGTCGGCAGGTTCACGCCCAGCTGGACGCTGAACGCGGTATCCGTATCCAGATAGGGCTTCAGATGCTGGTAGCCGTTCTTCTGGAAGAAGGGGCCGACCACCTCCATCCCCTTGAGGTCCTGGCTGAGCGGCAGCACGACCAGCGTGTCGCCCGCCTTGCCCGCCACCGCATCCAGCGTCGGCATCTCCTTGATGCACGGCGCGCACCAGGTCGCCCATAGGTTGAGCAGCACCGGCTTGCCCTTGAAGGCCGCCACCGTCGTCTTCTTGCCTGCAGCATCGGTGAAGGGAATCGTCGGTGCCGCCTCGCCCTTGTGGCTGCGGTCGACGGCGCCGCCCGGGGCGGGGACGCTTGCAGTGGCGGGTGCCGTTACGTTTGCTTGCTGAGAAGGCTGCGATTGCTTATCGCACCCCGCAACTGCGAGGGCGCCCAGAAGGAGAAGACCGATCACCGAGCGCAAGGACAGCTCCAATTCCATGTGGGGAGGGCGCTTCGCCGAAGGCCCGTCCGCGGTGATGCGCGAGATAAACGCCTCGATCCCCTTCGACAAGCGGATGTGGCAGCAGGATCTGCGCGGCTCCAAGGCGCATGTCGCGATGCTGGGCCAGCAGGGGATCGTGGGTGCGGAGGATGCCGCCACAATCGGCGCCGGGCTCGACCAGATCGCCGAGGAATTCGCCGCGAACGGCGTGCCCGAGGATCTGGCGCTCGAAGACATCCACATGCTCTCCGAAAGCCGGCTGGCGGAGAAGATCGGCCCCGTCGCGGGTCGCCTCCACACCGCGCGCTCGCGCAACGACCAGGTCGCGACCGATTTCCGCCTGTGGGTCCGCGACGCGATCGACCAGGCCGATGCGGCGCTGGGCGCGCTGCAAGACGCGCTGCTCGCCCGCGCCGAGCAGCATGCCGACAGCGTGATGCCGGGCTTCACCCACCTTCAGGTCGCGCAGCCGGTGACGCTGGGCCATCATCTGATGGCCTATTTCGAGATGTTCGCGCGCGATCGCTCGCGGCTGAACGACGCCCGCGCCCGCATGAACCTGTGCCCGCTGGGATCGGCGGCGCTGGCCGGTACCGGCTTCAACCTCAATCGCGAGGCGACGGCCAAGGCGCTCGGCTTCGACGGGCCTACGCGCAACTCGCTCGATTCGGTATCGGACCGCGATTTCGCGCTCGATTATCTGACGGCGGCCGCGCAGTGCAGCCTGCACCTCAGCCGGCTGGCCGAGGAATTCGTGATCTGGGCGAGCCAGCCCTTCGGCTTCGTCGCGCTCTCCGACCAATGGTCGACCGGCAGCTCGATCATGCCGCAGAAGCGCAACCCCGACGCGGCCGAACTGGTCCGCGGCCATTCGGGTCGGATCAGCGGCGCGCTGTTCAGCCTGATGATGACGATGAAGGGGCTGCCGCTCGCCTATTCGAAGGACATGCAGGACGACAAGCCGCCGGTGTTCGAGGCGCACGACCTGCTCGGCCTGAGCATCGCGGCGATGACTGGCATGGTCGAGAGCGCGACCTTCCGGCTGGAGCGGATGCGCGCGACGGCCGAGGCCGGCTTCTCGACCGCGACCGACCTGGCCGACTGGTTGGTCCGCGAAGGCGGCATCCCGTTCCGTGAGGCGCACCACATCACCGGCCGCGCGGTGGCGAAGGCGGAAGCCGACGGCATCCGGCTCGACCAGCTGCCGATCGAAGCGCTCCAGGAAATCGATGCACGGATCGATGAACGCGTGTACGGCGTTCTCAGCGTCGACGCATCGGTGAACAGCCGTACCAGCTTCGGCGGCACGGCACCGTCGCGGGTTCGCGCGGCGATAGCAGCGGCGCGCAAGGGCCGTGAGGAGGAAGCATGAGGAAGCGACTGCTGCTCACCGTACCGGCCCTGGGCCTGGTGCTGAGCGGTTGCGGCGTGCGCGAGGCCCTGGCCCCGCCGCCGGGGGCATCGCTGCCGGTGGCGCCGTATGGCGCCGCGGCGACGCCCACGCCTCCCGATCTTCTCAAACCCACGGCGCAGACTCGCCCCGCGCGCAGCGACGACCTGATCCAGGCGTCCGAGGCACGGCGGAGCGACGAGTTCGACCTGCCACCCAACTGATTTTGGCGGCCATTCGCGCCGCACCCAGAGGCCCATGACCGATTTCTCGATGATCGACGGCGAACTGCACGTCGAATCGCTGCCCCTCGCGCGCATCGCTGCCGAGGTGGGTACGCCCGTTTATGTCTATTCCACCGAACGCTTCCAGGCCAATGCCCGCGCTTTTCGCGACGCGCTGAAGCCGCTGGGGCGGATCCACCTCGCCTTCGCGATCAAGGCCAATCCCAACCTTGCGGTGCTCAAGCTGCTGGCCAACGAAGGCTTCGGCGCCGATGTCGTCTCGGGCGGCGAGATGGCGCGTGCGCTGGCCGCGGGCGTGGCGCCGAAGGACATCGTCTTCTCGGGCGTCGGCAAGACCCGTCGCGAGCTGGTCAAGGGGCTGGAGGCCGGGATCGGTCAGTTCAACCTCGAGCTGGTCGAGGAAGGCGAAGTGCTGGCGGCACTGGCGGCCGAGCGCGGCCTCACCGCGCGCGCGGCGCTGCGGGTGAACCCCGACGTCGATGCCGGCACGCACGAGAAGATCTCGACCGGCAAGGCGGAGAACAAGTTCGGCCTGCCGATCGGCGAGGCGCCCGCCATCTTCGACCGGCTCGGCAAGCTGCCGGGCCTCGATCTGCACGGCATCGCGGTGCATATCGGCAGCCAGCTGCTCGGCCTCGCGCCGCTGGAAGCGGCGTTCGAGCGTGTCGGCCGGCTGCTCGCCGAGCTCCGCGCCAATGGCCACACTATCACCCATGTCGATCTCGGCGGCGGGCTGGGCGTCGCCTATCGCCCCGGCGAAGTGCCGCCGACGCCGGAAGCCTATGCGGAGATGATCGCGCGGGTGACCAGGGACTGGGACGTCGAGCTGATGTTCGAGCCCGGTCGCACCATCGCCGGCAGCGCGGGTGTGCTGGTCACCGAAGTACTGTGGGTGAAGCCGGGGCAGGTCCATCCCTGGGTGGTGGTCGATGCGGCAATGAACGATCTCGCTCGGGTGGCGCTGTACGACGCCTATCACGGCTTCGCGGCGGCGAAGCCGACGGGCGAGCGCTTCGTCGCTAATGTCGCCGGCCCGGTGTGCGAAAGCACCGACGTGTTCGTGAAGGCGCGCGAGATCGACGCCGTGAAGTCCGGCGACCTCGCGGTGCTGGAGACCGCCGGCGCGTACGGCGCGACCATGGCCAGCACGTACAACAGCCGCCCGCTGGTGCCCGAGGTACTCGTGTCGGGCGACCGCTACGCCATCGTCGCCGGCCGCATCTCCGCCGAGGAGATCATGGCCGCCGAGCAGGTGCCGGACTGGCTGAAGTGACGCTCGCCGCGCTGCCCCTGTTCGTGAAGCTGGCGGGGCGGCCGGTGATTCTGGTCGGCGAAGGCGAGCCGGCGGACGCCAAGCGCCGCCTGCTCGACCGCGCCGGCGCGCAGGTGGTGGGCGAGGGCGATGCCGCCGCGCTCGCCATCGTCGCGCTCGACGAACCCGAAGATGTGGTCGCCCGGCTCAAGGCGCGCGGCGTGCTCGTCAATTGCGTCGACCGGCCCGAGCTGTGCGACTTCACCTTGCCCGCGATCCTGGACCGCGATCCGGTGCTGATCGCGATCGGCACCGGCGGGGTCTCGGCGGGGCTGGCGGCAGCGCTGCGCCAGCGGCTGGAGGCGTTGCTGCCGGCCAGCCTCGGCGCGCTTGCCACAGGGCTGGGCCGCAGCCGGGCGGCGATGAAGGCGCGCTGGCCCGATGCCGGTGCGCGCCGCCGTGCGCTGGCGGACGCGCTGGGCGAGGGCGGGATGCTCGACCTGCTGGCGGGGGACGGCGATGTCGATCGCTGGCTGGCGGAAGGTGCTGCACCGCAGGCGCAACTCGTGTCGCTGCGGCTGTCTTCGCCCGATCCCGAGGACCTCACTCTGCGTCACGCCCGGCTGCTTGCGCAGGCCGATCGGCTTTTCCATCTAGGCGATGTGCCCGACGCCATCCTCAACCGCGCGCGTGCCGATGCCGCGCGCATCCTCGCCCGTCCGCCTGCCGATCCCGGCGAAGGCCTGTCGCTCTGGCTGGAGATGGCAGGTTGAGCGGCTTCGCCTATGTCGTGAAGGACGGGAAGGTCGAGCAGCCGACGATGCGCGCGGCGCTGTCGGAGAGCGGCGGCCTGACCTGGATCCACCTCACCACCAATGACGAGCGCGCCCAGCTCTGGCTGGGCGGTGAGGCCAAGCTCTCGCCCTACGTAATCGATTCGCTGACCGCGACCGAGACGCGGCCGCGCTGCGACGCAGTGGGCGACGGCGCGGTGATCAACCTGCGCGGGCTTTCGAGCGAGGCCACCACCGCCTCCGATCCGCTCGCCTCGATCCGCATCTATGCGATGGGCGGCTGCGTCTTCTCGGTCACCCGCAAGCACCTGACCGCGCTTCAGCCGGTTCGCGAGGAAGTAGAAACCGGCAAGATTCTAGATCCCGGCGACCTGATTGCCGCCTTCGCCCAGGCGATCACCGAGGAACTGGACCCCGTCGTCGCCGAGCTCGGCGATTCGCTCGACGATTGCGAGGAGCAGATCTCCGGCCACCGCGCCTTTGAGCTGCGCCGGATGGTCAACAAGGTGCGGGTGCAGGCGATCGGCTACCGCCGCTTCCTCAACCCACAGCGCGCCGCGATCGAGAAGCTGGCCGGGCTGCCGGGCGACTGGCTGCGCGAGGACGACCGGCTGCACCTCTCCGCCGCCGCCGACCGCGCCGCGCGTATGGCGGAAGAAGTGGAGAGCATCCGCGAGCGCGCCGCACTCACCCACGAAACGCTCACCGATCTGCGCGGCGAATTGCTCGACCAGCGCTCGCTGGTGATCGCGATCGTCGCGATGGTGTTCCTGCCGCTGACCTTCCTGACCGGGCTGCTCGGCATGAACGTCGACGGCATCCCCTACGCGCACGAGCCCTGGGCATTCTGGGGCGTGGTGGGGATGTGCCTGGCAATGGCGCTCGGCATCACCGGCTATTTCCTCCGCCGGCACTGGTTTGAGTAGACGCTTCAGTCCGTCATCCCGGCGGAAGCCAGGATGACGGAGCCGGCCCCTAGCGCTTCAGGAAGTCGAAGATCTGCCCGACCATCACGTCGAGCGAACCCTGGCAGTGCGCTTCCACGTCCGGCGTCTCGACGGTGTTGACCGCAATCCCCATCGGCGTCGGCCAGCCGCGCAGCGCGTGGGTGATCGTCCGCAGCGCCTGCAGCGTCGAGACCGAGGCCTGCCAGCCCGCGGCGGTGGCGACCAGGCCCACCGGCATGCCGTCGAAATAGACGCGGTCGTCGCGGCTGAGCAACTCGACATAATCCAGCGCGGTCTTCACCAGCCCGGAAAGCGTGCCGTGATAGCCGGGCGAGCCGATGATCACCGCATCGGCGCTGCGCAGCGTTTCGACGAAGCGCATCACCTTGGCGTCGCTATCGCCATGCTCGGGCTCGAAATGCGGGAACACGATGTCGGGCCCGGTGAGCAGCGTAGTCCGCGCGCCGCGCGCCTCGGCACGGGCGAGAGCGGCGGCGAGCAGGCGACCGGTGCTGGACTGGGCGCGCAGTGTTCCCCCCAGCGCGACGATATGAGGCGTGTGCATGAACCCTCGCTAGAGCAAGCCGGCGCGGGGCGCCAGCGTGGGCCCGGTCATTCGGGCTTGCCGCCCGGCTTCCATTCCGGCTTGGCGTCGCTGTTGGCCAGCGCATGCAGCGGCTCGACCAGCGACTGGATCGCCTTGGTCATGAAGCCGATGTCGATATTGGCGACGGTGTCGTCCTTGCTGTGATAGGTCGGCACCACCGCCCAGCCCGAGATGGTGTGGGCGACGACGCCCTTCAGCGCGAGCGAATAATTGTCCGAGCGCTGGAAGAAGTTCTGCTCCGGATACGGATCGCTGGTGACCAGCGCGCCATGGCTCTTCAGCGTTTCGCCGAGCGTCGAGCGCTCGAATCCGGTCATCATCATCGTGCCGGCGGGGAGCTTGGGATCCTGCGCGCCGATCATCTCCACCTCCACATTGGCGACGATCTGGTCGAGCGGCACCGGCGGGTGCGCGCCGAAATAGGTCGAGCCATAGCCGCCGATCTCCTCGGCACCATAGGCGACGAACAGGATGCCGCGCTTGTTCTTGCCCTTGGCGGCAAGCGTGCGGGCGAGTTCGAGCACGGCAGTGGTGCCCGAGGCGTCGTCATTGGCGCCGTGCATGATCGTGCCGTCGGGCTGGACGCCGAGGTGATCGAGATGGGCGCTCAGGAGCAGCACCCCCGCCTTGGGGTCGGTCCCCGGCAGCCAGCCGATCGCGTTGGTGGTGGTCGCGACCTTCTCTTCCACCGGTACGGTCAGCGCGACCTTCCCGTCCTTTTGCGCGGCGAGCGCATCGAAGGCGGCGGCCGGGACCACGACGACCGACGGGCTCGGATCGTGCGGCACGCCGCGCAGCCCGCCGGGCAGCCGGGGTTCGCCGTGCAGCGCCTGCACCATCGCCTGGGTGTCGGCGCTCTCGCGGATCAGCAGCAGCCGCGGGCTCTTGAGGGCCCGTGCCATGCGATAGAGCTGCATCGCCGGCATGTCGCCGGTTACCAGCATCACCGGCGTGGGGGCCATCTTCGACATCGCCTTGGCGGGCGTGAGGCGCGCCACGCCTTCGCTGCCCTGGCCGTCGCCGGCGAGCAGCACCGCGCCGGGCACCGCCTGTCCGTTGGCGGTCAGCGTGATCGGCGCCTTGAGCTTCAGTCGGACGATCTCCGCCTTCTGCAGATAACCGTCCATGCCCGGTGCGGGCTGGAGGCCGAAGCCGCGGAATTGCGCGGCGACATAGGCGGCGGCGATCGCTTCATCGGGCGTCGCACTGCCGCGGCCGCGGAGCTCGTCGCCGGCGAGGAAGGTCTCGTGCGCGCGGACCCAGTCGGCGCTCACCTGTGCCTGCGCCGGCATCGCCAGCACGCTCGCCGCGGCCCATGCCGCCAGCAGCAATCCACGCTTCATTCGCCATCCCCCACTCGGTTCGTGCCGGGTGATGGGCCAAGCGGGCGCCGCACGCAACCGGTGCCGCGCCCGCCTGGCGATCAGAAGAACAGCTTGCGGATACTGAGCGTCACCGCGCGGCCGGTGGGATCGAGTAGATCGGGCTGGTAATTGAGCGGCACCGCGCCGGTTTGATCGGTCACCCGCTGGCGGCTGTTGAGCAGGTTGGTCACCCCCAGGCTCACCCGCGTGCCGCGCAGCCAGGGATGCGCGCGCACCAGCTTGAACTGGCGGCCGAGGTCCGCGAACACCCGCAGGTTGAACGTGCCGAGATCGCCGAAGTTGAGCTGGTTGGTGTTGTTCAGCCCGGTATAGACGCTGGTGCTGCTCTGCCATTTGAAGCCGAGCCGCATGCCGACGCCGTCCTTGGTGAAGCCCGCCTGCGCGTCGATCTGGTGCGCCGGCTGGCCGCCCGCATTGCCTGCGGCGTCGCCGTGCAGCAAATCGAGGATCGGCACGCCGTCGCGAATCTTGATCTGATCCTTGAAATACCAGGTGTGGTAGAGGCTGAACTGCAGCCGGCCGGCGAGTGCGCCGTTCGGCCCGCCGAAGCCGCCGCGACCGCGTCCGCCACCACCGCCGCCCGGGCCCCCACCGCCCGGTGCCGCGCCTGCAGGCGGTGCCGGGGGCGGACCGAACAGGCTGCCGCCGAAGGGTGGACGCTGGCCGTTCTGGCCCTGCTGGCCGAACAGCCGCGCCTGGCCTTCCGCCGGCAGCGGCTTGCCCGCGGCGATCGCATCGGCGCGTTCCTTCTCGCGCTGGGCGCGCATGGCGGCGATCTTCTCTTCCAGCGACGACTTGATCGGCACCGAGAGGTTGAAGCCCCAGCGCAGCTGCCTGGTGTTGTTCTCGGCGAAGTTCACCGCGCGATTGTCGATGCTCACCAGATCGCCGTCGGGATCGCGCACGAAGCGATCGGGGAATGCCGATTCGATCGCCGCGGTGGCGGCGGGAAAGGTCGCGATGTCGTTGCGGATGCGGCTGGTGACGTAATCGGCGCGGAGGGAGAGGTCGGTCTTCTCCAGCGGCCGCAGTTCGAGCCCCAGCTTCATCACGTGGCGCTTTTCCGACTGCAGCGCCGGGTTGCCGCCGGTGATCGTCGTGATCGTAACCGTCTGGCCGGTGCGATAGTCGAACACGCGCGTATTCGGGCTGGAGACGATCGGTCCGCCGAGCTGGCTGGTGCTCGGTGCGTCCTCCGCATCGGTCCAGGAGGCGAGCAGCCGCACCGGCTTGAACGGCGACCAGTTCACCCCGTAGCCGGTGGTGGTCAGCGTGCCGAAGTCGGAAAGGTGCTGGACGGCGACATTGCCGTTGATCGTGAGGTCGCCCAGCGGCTGGAGCACGTCCTTCCGGCGGCTGGCGATCGGCACGTCGATGTTGAGCTGGGTGCTGGCGATGTTGCGGGTGAGCGAAGCGGGCGTCTGCGCCACGCCGTTGCGGAAGCTGGTACTGTCGAAGCCGCTGAGGCTGCCGCCGATCCGCAGCGAGGTGGAGACGTCGCCCGCCGGCAGCGCGAACAGCGGCCCGCGCAGCAGCGCGTCGACCGTGCCGACGTTCGACGTCGAGTTGCCGCGATCGGCCGAGCGCACGGCACCGAGCGAATCGAAGCCGCGATCGGTGATCGTCTTGCTCTCGACGCGGTCGTAATTACCGGTGACCGACCAGCTCCAGCTGTTGCTCCACGGCAGCCCGTCGCCGTTGAGCGTGGTGCCGAGATGCGCGGTGATCGTGCGGCTGCTCGCGGTCAGCGGGCTCGGCTCGCCCGACAGCGCCAGCGGCGCGGCGACCTGCGACAGCGCCAGGCCGCGCAGTGCCTCGCTCTGCTGCACCTCAAGCGTACCGTTGACCGTCGCGCCGACCTTCTCGCTCAGGTTGCGCGCATAGCTGCCGTTGATGTTGAGGTCCTGGCTCGGCGCAACCAGGGTGCGATAGGGCGCCTGGTTGACGCCGCTGCCGTCGTTGAAGGTCGGCAGCACGTTGCGCTCGCTTTCGAGCAGGCCTGTCGTGCCCTGGTACTTCACGTCGAGATTGACGCGGCGGTCGCGGTTGATCTTGAGGATGTCGGCCTGCACCTGCTGGGTGCTGTTGCCGCCCTCGGTCGGTACACCGCCCTGCAGTTCGGTGGTCAGCGCGCGGAAGCGTTCGCGCAGCACGAAGTTGACCACGCGCTGGTCCGCCGAATAGCCGAACTTGAGCGCGACTTCCTCCGGTAGGATGTCGACGCGCTCGATGGCCTCGGTCGGCAGGTCGCGGATCTCGGCGAAGCTGGAGATGCGGCGACCGTTGAGTAGCACCACCGGCATGCCGCTGCCGCGCCCGCTGCCGGTCTGCGGCGCGAGCTGGGTCAGCAGGTCGGAGACGGAGGAGACCGCATAGGCGCGGATATCGGCCTGGTTGAGCTGAATCTCGGGCGGGATGTCGCCCTTCACCGCGCCGCGCGGCTCGCTGGCGGTGACGACGATCTCGTCGGTATAGGGATCGTCCTGGGCCGGCGCGGTCGGCTGGGACTGGGCGGGACGGCTGCCCGACTGCCCTGTAGGCGTCGTCGTCTGTGCCTGTGCCACCAGCGGCGATACGCCAGCCAACAGTCCTGCCAGGGTCGTCCCCAGTCGCTTCATCGTTGCTCCGTCCCTTTTCCGAATCACAAGCGGGCCCGCAGGCCCGCTCGTCCTTAAGCGGGGTACGACGCACATGTCGCAAAACTGTGCCGGATTATCGGATAAATTGTCGCGCCTGTTGCGCGGATGCGAAAATGGGGGCCGGAGCCCCCATCCTCTGAATTCATGGTGCGGTCGAGAAGACTCGAACTTCCACGGCCTTTCGGCCACAACGACCTCAACGTTGCGCGTCTACCAGTTCCGCCACGACCGCACGTGAATTTCCGCCGGCATTTCCATACCAGCGGCTGGTAAGGCAGCGGCCCCTAGCAAAGCGAAATGGGGCTGGCAACCCGCTTTGTGCGGGTTTCTTGCATTGTCGCTTCCGCCTATGCCCCGGGCCATGTCCGTTGCCACGCCGCTCGCCGCCGAAACGCGCCGCCTCCTCGCGCTGGCCTGGCCGGTGATGCTGACCGGGCTCAACTGGACGATCCTCCACGTCACCGACGTGGTGGTGGTGGGCCTGGCCGGCACCCATCAGGTCGCGGCCCTGGGCGCCAGCCGCACGATCACCTTCCCGGGAATCGTGATGGGGCTGGGGGCGCTCACCGGCATCCTCGTCCATGTGTCGCGCGCCGACGGCGCGGGCGAACTGCGCCAGACCGGCCGGGTGCTCCACGAAGGCCTGCTGCTCGCGCTGTTGCTCGGCCTGGCGAGCATGGGCATCCTGTTCGGCTTCGCAGGCCCGTTGCTCGCCGGCATGGGCGTCGCGCCCGATCTGGTCGCGGCGAGCACGCCGGTGGTGCAGGTGATGGCACTCGCCTATCCCTTCCAGCTGCTCAACATCGCGACCAGCTTCTTCCTGGAAGGGGTCAGCCGGCCTGCACGGGTGACGGTGGTCAACCTAGCGGTGCTGCCGATCAACGCGCTGCTCGCCTGGCTGCTGGCGACCGGCGCCTGGGGCCTGCCGGCACTCGGCGCGGTAGGCGCGGCGGCGGCCACCGCCATCGCCTCGGCGCTCGGCGCGATCGGCATGCTCGCCGCCGCCTGGACGCTGCCGCGTGCCGAGCAGCGCGGCGTGCGCCTGCTTGGCGACTGGGGGCGGGCGGAGACGTGGCGCGGCGCCTGGGCGCTCGCCCGATTCGGCGTGGTGCCGGCGGTCGCGTCGGGGCTGGAGCTGGTCGGCTTCTCGATCCTGATTGCGCTCTCCACCCAATTGGGCGAGACCACCGCGCATGCCTTCCAGATCGTCTTTTCGATCCACAACGTCACCTTCGCTGTGGCGCTAGGGCTGGGATCGGCGGCAGGCGTGCGCGTCGGCAATGCGGTGGGCGAGGGGGTGCCGCAGGCGGCGGCGGGGCGCGCGGGAATCGCCGCGCTGCTCGCTGCGCTCGCCACCGGGCTGCTCGCGGCCTGCCTGATGCTGGTACCGATGCTGGTCGTTGCGCGCTTCCCCGCGCCGGGCGAGGTCCATGCGATGGCGGCGACGATGCTGTTGCTCTGGGCGCCGTTCATCCTGTTCGACGGCGTCCAGGTGGTGTTCGTCTACGCGCTGCGCTCGCTGGGCGATCAGGTTGCCGCCGGCATCAACGGCATCCTAGCCTTCTTCCTGGTGACCGGCGGGCTGGGCCTCTGGCTGGTCCAGGCAGGCTTGGGCGCGCAGGCGCTGGTGCTCGCCTCTGGGCTGGGCATGGTGGCGGCGGCGCTGCTCGACGGCGGCCGCCTGTTCGTCGTCACCCGTCGAATTCGCTCACGAAGCTGAGCTTCACCGATTTGGCGCCGCTCGGCACGTCGACCTTGGCGCCGTTGAAGTCGAAGCCGGCCTTGGGCTCCAGCGTGCGGATCGGCGGGGTGATCCGCCAGCTATAGACTTCGCGGCGCTCGCCATCGAGCAGCTGAATGCGGATGTCCGGCACATGCTGCGCCGCGCCGCTGTCGTTGAGCACCTTGCCCGAGACGATGAACAGCTTGCTGCCGTCGGCGCGCGCCTGGAGCGCCACGTTCTTCTCGCTGAACACCAGCTGCGCATTCGCGCCCCCGATCGGCAGGCCGAGCTGGGTCAGCACCTGCGGCGCCTTCCAGTAGAGCAGCGCCGCGCCGCCGAGCAGGACCGAGACGAGCGCGACCAGCGCCGCGATCGTCCAGCGAATGCCGTGGCCCTGCTTCGGTGCGGGTTCGACGAACGGATCGTAGCTGGGTTCCGGCACGGGATCGGCCGCGGCGAAGCTGCGCGGGGGAAGCGGCGCAGGTTCGGGCTCCGGCGCGGGGGCTGCGGCCGCGGCAGGCGGCGGGGCGGCGGGCGCCGGCGACGCGCCCGACTGGAACCAGCTATGCTTGCAATTGGCGCAGCGCACGGTGCGGCCGTCCGGGCCGATCGCCGAATCCGGCACCTCGTAGCGCGATCCGCACTGGCTGCACTCCAAGATCATGCCCAAACCCCCTGGTACCTGCCCGAAACGCGGCAGGACGTACGAGTCTAGCGGGGCCGATTCGGGCCAGCAAGCGGCTTGGGACGGACGGCGGCTTGAGCGCCATCCGGGGCTGTGCGATGGCGATCGCCGACCACGCGAAAAGGAGGCCGGGCCGCACGGCGCATGGGCAACATCGTGCACTTCGAAAATGTCGGCCTGCGTTATGGGACCGGACCGGAAACGCTGTCGGACGTGAGCTTCACGCTGGCGACGGGCGGCTTCTATTTCCTCACCGGCGCGTCCGGCGCCGGCAAGACCTCGCTGCTCAAGCTGCTCTACCTCGCCCAGCGCCCTACGCGTGGCGCGGTGCGGCTGTTCGGCGAGGATGCGGGCTCGCTGCCCCGCGCGCGGCTGCCCGGCTTCCGCCGCCGGATCGGTGTGGTGTTCCAGGACTTCCGGCTGCTGCCCCAGCTTTCCGCCTATGACAATGTCGCGCTGCCGCTGCGCGTGGCGGGCGTACGCGAGAGCGAGATCGAGGCGCCAGTGATGGAGATGCTCGCCTGGGTGGGGCTCAGCGCGCGCGTCACCGCCAAGCCGCCGACACTGTCGGGCGGCGAGCAGCAGCGCATCGCCATCGCCCGCGCGGTGATCGCCCGGCCCGAGATTCTCGTCGCCGACGAACCGACCGGCAACGTCGATCCCGAGATGGCCGATCGGCTGCTGCATCTGTTCGAGGCGCTCAACCGGCTGGGCACCACCATCGTCGTCGCGACGCACGACCTGCACCTGATCGGCCGCATCCCGCGCGCGCAGCTGATGCGCGTCGAGAGGGGCAGGCTGGTCGATCCCAGTGGCCTGCTCCGCCATCCGCCGGGGGGCGCATGAACGGCTTTCGGCACCGTGCCGCGATCGACCTGCGGCTGCTCGGGCAAGGGCAGCGCGGCTGGGTGATGGCGGGCATCATGGGCATCATGCTGTTCCTCACCGTGATGGCCGGCGCGCTGGGGCTTGGCGTGGCGCGCTCGGCCAGCGGGCTCGATCGCCAGCTTGCCGGGCAGCTGACCGTGCAGCTGGTCGAGCCCGATGCCGGCCTGCGCGACGTGCGGGCCAAGGCGCTGGTCGCCGCCATTGCCAAGGTGCCGGGCGTCACCCGTGTGCGCGAGGCCGATCGTGCCGAACTGGCGGCGCTGCTCAAGCCCTGGCTCGGCGATGTCGGGCTCGATCCCGAGCTGCCGATGCCGGTGCTGATCGACGTGACCGCGACCGAAGGATCGGCCGCGCGGGTGTCCGCTGCCGCCCGCCGCGTTGCTCCGCAGGCGCGGGTCGATAGCAGCGCGCGCTGGCTCTCTCCGGTGCGGGGGCTGCTCGGCGCGCTGGGCCTGGTCGCGATCGGGCTGGTGCTGGTGATCGCGGCGGCGACCGCCGGGGTCGCGCTGCTCGTTGCGCGCGCGGGGCTGGACACGCACCGCGATACCATCGACGTGCTCCACATGCTCGGATCGACCGACCTCCAGGTAGCGCGCCTCCTCCAGCGCCGAATCGCCCGCGACACGCTGCTCGGCGGCGCGATCGGCACGCTGGCGGCGCTGGCGCTGGTCGCCTTGTTCCAGACCAAGCTGGCGCTGACCGGATCGGAAGTGCTGGGCGGCGCGACGCTGGCGCCGGTCGACTGGACCCTGCTCCTGCTGCTGCCGATCGGCTTTGCCTTGCTCGCCACCGTGGCGACGCGGCTGACCGTGCTCCACACGCTGGGGCGCAAGCTGTGATCCGGCGGCTGTTCTTCCTGCTGGTGCTGCTGGCGCTTGCCTGGGCCGCGGGCTTCGCGCTGTTCCTGTTCAGCCTCGGCAAGCCGCTAGGCGCGTACCGCACCGATGCCGTGGTGGTATTGACCGGCGGGCCCGGGCGGATCCAGCGGGGGCTCGATGCGCTGCGCCGCGAGGATGCTCAGCGGATGCTGGTCAGCGGCGTGAACCCGGACGTGCGCCCGCGCGAACTGGCCGCGCAATTCCCCGCCGACCGCGCGCTGTTCCGCTGCTGCGTCGATCTCGGGCACGAGGCGGTCGACACCCGCTCGAATGCCGACGAAACCGGGCGCTGGGTGCATGACCATGGCTATCGCAGCATAAGGCTGGTCACGTCGGACTGGCACATGGCGCGCGCCCGGCTGGAGCTGCGCCATGTGCTGCAGGGCGTGACGATCGTTGGCGACGGGGTGCCGAGCAGCCCGGGCTGGCGGATGCTGATGCGCGAATATCACAAATATCTGGTGCGCCGGGGGGCGCTGCTGCTGGGGGTCGATTGATGGACGCGCTGCGTACCTGGGTGTTTCGAATCGTCTTTTATGGGGTGTCGGTCGTGCTGGTGCTGTGCGTGCCGATCGCGGCGCTGTTCGGCAGCCGGTTCCTGCGCGCCTATTCGAACTTCTGGGCGTGGACGCTGCAATGGATGGTGCGCAATATCGTCGGCGCGAGGGTGCGGATCGAGGGGCAGGTGCCCGAGGGGCAGCTGCTGTTCGCCGGCAAGCACGAAAGCTATTTCGAAGCGCTGGAGCTGACCCGGATGCTCGACAGCCCGGCGACGGTGATGAAGCGCGAGCTGGCGCGCATTCCACTTTGGGGGTGGGCGGCGCAGCGCTACGGTACGATCGTGGTCGACCGCGAGGCCAATGCGACGGCGCTGCGGGCGATGATGCGCGCGGCGCAGGCGGCGCGGGCGAGCGGGCGCTCGGTGCTGATCTTTCCGGAGGGGACGCGAGTGTTGCCGGGGGAGGCGCCGCCGCTGCGCTCGGGCTTTGCGGGGCTCTACCGCGCGCTCGACCTGCCGGTGGTGCCGGTGGCGGTGCGCAGCGGGACTGTCTGGCCGCGCAAGGGGCTGATGCGTCCCGACGAGATCGTCTTCCGCTTCGGCGAGCCGATCCCGCCAGGCCTGCCCCGCCGCGAGATCGAGGCGCGGGTGCATGCGGCGATCAACGCGCTGAACGGTTGAGCCGGGTCAGCGCGGCCGCGTCCAGAGGCCGGCAGGGCGCGGGGTCGGTGCCCGGCGGCGGGCTTCGCCCCACGCCTTCACGATCGCGCCGAGCTTCTCTCTCCCCGAGGTGGTGGTGCGGCTATCCCAGGCCTGCGGGCCGCGTGCCCGCACCTTGCGCGCGATCCCGCCATAGATATCGGCGGCTGCCAGCACCGCCCAGGCCGAGCGGAACGAGAGCGCCGCCGCACCGCCCCGCGCGCTGATCTCATAGCCTTCCGCGCGATCGGCGAGCCGGGTGCCGAGGATCGCCAGCGCATTCCGGTCCGCCAGTGGATCGGCTGCGGTGAGGCCCACTTCGGCAAGCCAGTCTGCTGGCAAATAGCACCGTCCCGCCTCGGCATCCTCGCCGATGTCGCGGGCAATGTTGGCGAGCTGGAAGGCCAGACCGAGGTCGCAGGCGCGGTCGAGCACCGCGTCGTCGTCGGGCGCGACGCCCATCACCACCGCCATCATGCAGCCGACCACGCCGGCGACATGGTAGCAATAGCGCAGCAGATCGTCCTCGGTCCGCGGGCGCCAGTCCTCGGCGTCGAGCGCGAAGCCGTCGATCAGGTCCCACGCGAAGCGGTGCGGCATGTGCGTCTCGGCCGCGACGATGCGCAGCGCGTCGAACGCGGCGTCGCCGACCCATTCGCCGGCCAGCGCCGCCGCGGTACGTTCGCGGACTTCGGCCAGCCGCGCGGCCGGGTCGGCGACGCGGGTCATGCCATGGCCGTGATCCTGGCCGTCGACGATGTCGTCGCAGCGGCGGCACCAGGCGTAGAGCAGCCAGGCGCGCTCGCGGGTCTCGGGGTCGAACAGCTTGCTCGCGGCGGCGAAGCTGCGCGAGCCGCGGGCGATCGATTCGCCTGCGGTCGCGACGATCGCATCGCGGCCGGGAAAGCGCATTACAGCTGTTCGCGCCGCAGCTGCGCGATCGGCACCACCGGCTGGGCCTCGGCCATCTTGGTCAGCAGGCCGTCGATCGTGCTGTCGACCAGCAGCAGCCCCTGGTGCTGCGGACGGACGAAGCCGACATTGCCCATATGCTCCCAGAATTCGACCAGCTTGTCATAATAGCCGGCGATGTTGAGCAGGCCGATCGGATCGGCATGATAGCCGAGCTGCGCCCAGCTCATCGCCTCCCACAGCTCGTCCATGGTACCGGTGCCGCCGGGCAGGTTGATGAAACCGTCGGCCAGCTCGGTGAAGCGCGCCTTGCGCTCGTGCATCGTCTCGCAGACTTCGAGGCTGGTGAGGCCCTTATGTGCGACCTCGGCGTTGACGAGCAGGGTGGGGATCACGCCGATCACCTCGCCGCCGGCCTCGAGCGCCGCATCGGCGACCGCGCCCATCAGACCCAGACGGCCACCGCCATAGACGACGCCGATGCCGCGCTCGGCGAGCGTGCGGCCGAGAGTACGGGCGGCTTCGATATAGACGGGGTCGGCCGGGCTGGCCGAACCGCAATAGACGGCGATACGCTTCATGTGATGCTCCTGTGGCGGGGCTGATAGCGTGTTTTCGCGGGGAGGGAGAGGGGGTACTTAGCCCCTCCCCTTCAGGGGAGGGGTTGGGGTGGGGCCGTGTCTCACCGAGACCAACAAGCGCTCTGGAATCCCTCCACCCCCAACCCCTCCTCCCAGGAGGAGGGGCTTAAGATGGTTCAGGCCATCTCGCCCAGCATCAGCTCGGCCGTCGCTTTGGCGCTTCCCACCACGCCGGGGATACCCGCGCCCGGATGCGTGCCCGCACCCACGAAATACAGGTTCGAGATCGCATCGTCGCGATTGTGGACGCGGAACCAGGCGCTCTGCGTCAGGATCGGCTCGAGGCTGAAGCCCGAGCCGTGATGTGCCGCCAGATCGTCGCGGAAGTCGGTCGGCGCATAGTGGAACTTGGTGACGATCCGCTCGGCGAGATCCGGGATCAGCCGGCGCTGGACCTCCGCCAGGATCCGCGATTCCAGGATCGGCCCCACCTCGTTCCAGTCGGCCGGAAACTTGCCGAGATGCGGCACCGGCGCCAGCGCGTAGAAGGTCGAATGCCCCGCAGGTGCCATGCTCGGGTCCGAGGCGCTGGGGTGGTGGAGGTAGAGCGAGAAGTCCTCGCTCACCACGCCATGGGTGTAGATGTCGTCGAGCAGCCCCTTATAGCGCGGCCCGAACAGGATCATGTGGTGCGGGATGTCGGGGAAGGTACCCCGCAGCCCGAAATGCACCACGAACAGCGAGGGCGAGAAGCGCTTGTTGACCAAGCGGTTCGCCGTCCGGCGTGCGCTGCGCGAATTGCGCAGCAGGTCGCGATAGCTGTGGACGATGTCGGCGTTGCTCGCCACCGCATCGACCTCGACCTCGAAGCCGCTGTGCGTCCGCACGCCGACCACGCGATCGCCCAGCGTCAGGATCTCGTCGACCGGATCGCCGATCCGCACCGTGCCGCCCAGCCGCTCGAAATGCGTGATCATGCCGGCGATCAGCCGGTTGGTGCCGCCCTCGGCCCACCAGACGCCGCCGTCGCGCTCCAGCTTGTGGATCAGCGCATAGATGCTGCTGGTCGCCATCGGGTTGCCGCCGACGAGCAGGGTGTGGAACGACAGCGCCTCACGCAGCTTCTCGTTCTTCACATAGCCCGCGACCACCGAATAGACCGAGCGCCAGGCCTGGTTCTGCATCAGCGCCGGTGCGGCCTTCAGCATCGACTTGAAGTCCAGGAACGCCTTGGCCCCCAGCTTCACATAGCCTTCCTGATAGACGCGCTCGGAATAATCGAGGAACTTGCGATAGCCGGCAATGTCGCTGGCATCGAGCTTGGCGATCTCGCCCGCCAGCACGGCATCGTCATTGGTATAGTCGAAGGTCGTGCCGTCGGGCCAGGACAGGCGGTAGAAGGGCGTGACCGGCTTGAGGTTCACGTCTTCCGAAATGTCGTGGCCGGACAGGCGCCACAGCTCCTTCAGCGCGTCCGGATCGGTGATCACCGTCGGGCCGCCGTCGAAGGTGAAGCCGTCGCGCTCCCAATAATAGGCCCGGCCGCCCGGCTTGTCGCGAGCTTCGATCACGGTGGTGTCGACCCCCGCCGACTGGAGGCGGATGGCGAGGGCGAGGCCGCCGAACCCGGCGCCGATCACGACTGCGCGGCGCATCAGCGGCCCCAGATCGCGGAAAGCGCGCGGCCCACCGGCACCGGCGGCTTGCCCGAAAGCACCCGCACGCGGTCCCCGAAAGTCGATTGCGCGGCGTAGAAGCGCTGGATCAGTCCTGCATCCAGACGGTAAAATCGTTCCAGCACGCGATAGCGCTCCTCGGGTTCGGCCGCCTTGAACAACATCGCGGCGAGCATGCGATAGAAGCCGCGCTTGCGCCAGAGCGCGCGGGAATAGCCATACAGCATTTGGTGCAGCGCCTCGCCCGAATAGTCGCGGGTCTCGGCGATCAGCGCGGCGGTGCGGATCGCATCGGGGAAGGAATAGCCGGTCATCGGGTGGAACAGCCCGGCCTTCATCCCCGCCTTGGCGATGCCGCGGCCGCCGGCCGCCCAATAGGCGGCATGGTCGCCGCCCATCGCCACCGGCAGGCTGCCGACTTCCTCGCGCAGCACGCGGTCGACCTGCCAACCCGCCGCATCGGCATAAGCTTCGATCCGGTCGCCGGTGGCGAGGATGTCGAGCGACGGCGTGTCGCTGTAATAGGTGTCCTCGACGAACATCCGGGTCGGGCTGAACGGCAGGCAGTAGACGAAGCGATAGCCGTCGATCTGCGACACGGTCGCGTCCATGATCACCGGCCGCGTCACGTCGTGCAGGTCGCTCAGCACCAGCTCGGCGCCGTGGAATTTCTGCCAGCCGAGCTGGAGCGCGCTGGTGTCGCTCACACCGCGGCAGTCGATCACGCCCTCGGCTTCGACCAGGTCGCCGTCCGCCAGCGCTACCGCAGTGGGGGTGACATCCGCCGCCTCGCGCTCGAGCAACAGGCTCTTCTCGCCCAGCTCGGCGCGCACCACGCGATCGAAATGCTCGGACTCGACCGAGTAGTAGCGCGAGGGCAGGCTGCGGAAATGGCCGGGAAAGGCGACGTCATAGCCGTTCCAGCCATGGCCGATCAGCGGCGCCGACAGCCAGCGATGCTCGGGCGCGACGTCGTCCGCGAAGAACGACCAGAGGTGATTGCCGCCGATCCGCGCCGAGCCTTCGATCAGCCGGACGGTGCAATCGGGTTTCTTCTTCCGGATTGCCAGCGCGATAAGCCCGCCGGCAAGGCCGCCGCCGACAATGGCGACGTCACAACTAATGGTTGAAGGCATGGCCGTCGCCTAGCCCAAGGGCGGGGGTGTGGGAACCCCACCCTTGGGGACGCGGTGCAAAACGGTCGCTGGCCGAGGGCGCCCCGGCGCAGGGCCAAGTGGTTCATTTTCTTTTAACTATCGTCACACGGCTTGCACACTTCGCCCCTAGTGCTGGGCCACCGCGCTTGCGGTTTGTGAAGTAGGGGAACCAAAGCAATGCAGAAGAAGCTTTTTGGCGCGACGCTGGTCGCCGCCACGCTGCTCGGCGCGCCCGTCGCGCAGGCCCAGGTCGCGCTGACGAGCAAGACCTACACCCAGAACTTTGACACGCTGGCGACCAGCGGCACCAGCAAGGCGCTGCCCACGGGCTGGAAGCTCGACGAGCGCGGCAGCAGCAGCGCCGGCTCGGACGACGCCTATGCGAAGAGCAACGCCAATACCGGCACCGCCTATGCTTTCGGCACCGGCGACGAGCGGGCGCTGGGCAGCGTCACCTCGGGCAGCGCGACGCCGATCCTGTTCGGCGCCTTCTTCACCAACGCGCTGGGCGGCGCGATCGAGTCGATCTCGCTCGGCTATTTCGGCGAGCAGTGGCGCCTCGGCTCCGCGAGCAGCGATCGCCTCAGCTTCGAATATTCGCTCGATGCCACCTCGCTGTCGAACGGCAGCTGGACGGCGTTCGACGCGCTCGACTTCGCCAGCATCAAGAATGGCACGGGTTCGGGCAGCGCGAGCAGCGCGCTCGACGGCAACACCGCGGGCAACCGCAAGGCGATCGGCGCGACGATCGGCAAGCTGTTGATCGCCGATGGCAGCGGCTTCGCGATTCGCTGGATCGACCGCGATGTCGGCGGGTCGGACCATGGCCTGGCGATCGACGACCTGACCCTCACCGCCACGCTGGCGCCGAGCGCGGTGCCCGAGCCGGCCGCCTGGGCGATGCTGATCGGTGGCTTCGGCTTCGCCGGCGCCGCGCTGCGCCGCCGGGCGAAGAAGGCAGTGTTCGCCTGAAGATAGGGGAGGCGCCGGGCGAGCCGGCGCCTCCTTACGTCAGAAGTCGAGCTTGGCCGAAAGCGAGACGGTACGGCCGTTGATCGAGCGGCCCCAGCCGATGCCGTTTGCCGGCACTTCGCTCTGGTTGAACTCGAAGAAGCCGGCCTTGTCGAACAGGTTGCTCGCGTTGAGCATTACCTGCACCCGATCGATCGGCTTCACCACGACGAAGGCGTTGACCACGGTGAAGCCCGGCATCTTGAGCAGATTGCTGTCCTGCGCATAGCTGCTGGTGATCGTCACCACGTTCGCACCGAAGGTGGCGTGGCGAAGCTCGATCTGCGGGGTGGCCTCCAGTGTCCAGGCGGGCTGGTGGCGCGGTTCCTTGCCGGTCAGCGTTGGATCGAGGAAGTCCTTGGTGATCTTGGCGGTGGTGTAGGTAGCGCCGGCGGTGATGCTGAAGATGCCGCGGCGGTAGCCGCCCTCCATCTCTACGCCGGTCGCGCGGTAGCTGCGGATGGTCTGGTTGGCCGATCCGTTGAGGACGTTGTGGTCGTCCGCGGTCGCGCGGAAGGCGGTGACGTTGAGCGTCGCGCCCGCCTTGCGGAACTTGAAGCCGCCTTCGAGCTGGCGGACCTGGTCATATTTATCCGCCGCGTTGGGCACGCCGCCGTCGACCGCGCTCACCGCGGGCGTGAACAGGATCTTGTCGGCATTGGCGCGCGCGCCGCGGCTGTAGCGGGCGAAGACCGAAAAGGGCTCGGCGACGCGGTAGTTGATGCCGCTCGAATAGCTCCAATAGCCGTAATTATAGTTCACCGGCGCGGGCGTATCGAGCGGCAGGAAGGCGACGCGGGTCTCGGGAGCCGAGATCACGCCGTTGCCGTTGATGTCAAACTGCTTGATGCCGACGCGGCCGCCGCCCAGATCGGCGCCGACCAACGAGCCGCGCACCCGCCCGCGGTCATAGCGGACGCTGCCGCCGATCGAGAGCTTGCCGACATGGTAGTTCACCGAGCCATAGGGGGCTAGGATGTCGTACGATACGTCGAAGATGCGGCGGAACTTGCTGCCGTTGCGGCTGAAGGTGTAATAGCCGTTCTGGGTCTGGGCGACACCGCCGGCGCTGGTGATGTTGACCATCGCGGTCTGTCCGTCGCCCGCTACATCGGTATCGATGCCCGAGTGCAGCCAGGTGGCGTAGAGCTTCTGGTTGGCCTTGTAGAGGCCGCCGGTGACGGTCAGGTCGCCTTGGCCGAGCTTCCACACCTTGGTTGCGCGGACATCGTTGGTGAAGTTGTCGAGCGCACCGATCCGGGTCTGTGCCATGTAGTTGAACGACAGCAGGCCGTTGCCGTTGGCGTCGGTCGGCACCAGCTTGCCGATGTTCGGGCCGCTGGCATAGGTCGCCGTGGCGCCGGCGCCCGCCTGCGACGCGGCGATCGTCGCGATCGGGCCGACGGCGGAGGGGAAGACGCGCAGGAAGTCGCCCGAATTGGCCGAATAGCGCGCACGCTCGCTGATCGTTATTCCGGCGACGTCGAACTGCGCCTCCAGACCGATCGTTTTGCTCTTGGCGTGCATGCCGTTGGCCACGTCGTAGCGTGCGAGCTGATTGTTACCGTCCAGCGTCGTCACCGGGCCGATGAACGGCGAGAGCAGCGAATCCTTGCGGATGTCGAAGCCGCTGACGCTGCTGACCACGGGGTTGTCGTTGGTGCCGGTGATCTTGATCGGATAGGGCGCGAAGGTCGGCGAGCGATCGTCGAGCCACTTGCCGCTCACCCGCACATAGCCGGCGGCGAACTGCTTGGTGACGTTGAAGCGGATCTGGCCGCCCTTGTAGCCGGTGAAGCCGATGTCGCGCGGACCTTCGCCCGTGCGGTAATAGCCGCCGACATGGAAGCGCCAGCCATCACCGAGCGGCTGGCCATAATCCATGTCCAAGCGCTTCTCGCCATAACCCAGCCCGACCGTGGCCTGCACCGCGCCGCCGCGCGTCTCGCCGGTCTTGGAGATCAGGTTGATCAGCCCGCCCGGCGCGTTGGACGAGAAAGTGGAGCCGGAGCCGCCGCGAATAGACTCGATCGCCGCCACGTTGAAATCGGCGCGCATGAACACGTCGACCGCGACATTGAAGATGTCGCCGAATTCGAGCACCGGCAGCCCGTCTTCCTGGAACTGCATGTATTTGGAGCCGCCGGCCGCCAGCGGCAGGCCGCGCACGGTGTAATTGGCGTTGCCCTCGCCGATGCCGCTCTCGACGCGCAGGCCCGGCATGGTGCGGAGCACGTCGCCGAGCGGGCGCGGCCCGAGTTTCTCGAACTCGCTGGCGCGGAAGGCGCTGGTCGAGGTCGCGCTGTCCAGCCGGTCACGGCCCTTGGCGACGCCGGTCGAGAAGACTTCCTTCTCGGGCACTTGCGCGGCTTTGGCAGGCTTCGGCGCCTCGTCCGTCGACTGGGCGAGTGCAGGATGGACGATGACGCTCGAGCAAAATGCGAGCAGCAGATACCGTAGTTTCACGACAACCTCTCCCGACCCGTATGTGTTCTTCTGGGTTGTGCCATCTACGCAGTCGGGTGTTGATATTTCGGTGCCGCGCTTCTTCGTAGAATTACGAATGTTACACACGGGCAACGGTTCGAACGCGCGTACAATCGGGTCTGCGCCGCATTGCCGCTCGCCGCGCGAAGGGGTAGCAGCGGCAGGCATGGATATCGCCCTTGCCATCCTCGCCTCCGCGATCGCCATGACGGTGATCGTCGGGGTCCGGTACGTCGCCGCCTCGGCGGGGTTCGCACTGGCGACACGGCTGCGCCACCCCGGCCTCTATGACGGTCAGGCAAAGCAGATCCGCATGGAGATCGGCTGGAGCCTCGCTTCGGCGGCGATCTACGGCATCCCCGCCGGCATCGTCGCCTGGGGGTGGAAGGCGCAAGGGTGGACGCGGATCTATGCCGACGTTCACGCGTGGCCGCTCTGGTATTTGCCGGTGTCGGTGTTCCTCTACCTCTTCCTCCACGACACCTGGTTCTACTGGACGCACCGCGCGATGCACGTGCCCGCGCTGTTCCGTCGTTATCACGCCGTGCACCATGCCAGCCGCCCCCCCACCGCCTGGGCGGCGATGAGCTTCCATTGGGGCGAAGCACTGTCTGGCGCGATCGTGATTCCGCTGCTGGTCTTCGTAATTCCCATTCAGGTCGGCGCGCTCGGCTTGGTCCTGACGATCATGACGGTTATGGGGGTGACCAATCACATGGGCTGGGAGATCTTCCCGGCCTGGATGTGGCGGGGCCCTCTGGGTGCGTGGCTGATCACGGCGAGCCATCACCAGCGGCATCACGAGCGGTATGGGTGCAACTATGGGCTATATTTCCGGTTCTGGGACCGGCTTTGCGGGACCGACCAGGGGCTGGGCCGGTTCGATCCTGCGGCGCGGCGCCTGGGCGCTCGTCGCTCTGCCGCTGCTGACCAGCGCCGCGCCGCTGGCGACACTGGAGCTTGATTTCACCAAGCTGCGCTCGACCCGCGGGCTGCTGCAGATCTGCATCGCGCCCGCCGCCAGCCAGTTTCCCGATTGCCGCGACGGCCACGGCGCAATCAAGCGGACGATTCCCGCCGCCGACGGCAAGCTGCGCCTGAGTGGGCTCGCCCCCGGCGACTACGCCGTGGCGGTGATCCACGACGCCAATGGCAACGGCAAGCTCGACACCTTCATGGGCATTCCACGCGAAGGTTTCGGCTTTTCGCGTAACCCGGTGATCGGCTTCGGCCCGCCGCGTTTCTCCGCGGCGCAGTTTCCGCTGCAAGGCGGCAGCGACCGGCAGGAAGTGAAGCTGCGCTACCTGCTCTAGGAACTGCGTGAGATTGCAGGCGTTTCCCGGGCTCTGATCTCATGATCCTGTTCCCCGGAGTACCCCATGCCTTTCCTGCGCACCGCGACGCGCGCCGCGCTCGCCTCGGTTCCGCTGTTTGCGGCGGCGCCCGCCCTCGCTCAACAGAATGCCGAGTCGCCGCCCGACATGACCCGCGACACCGTGACGCTCGGCGTCGGGGTGGCGACGGTGCCGAGCTATGACGGTTCGGACAAGAACGTCGTCACCGCCGCACCGCTCGTCCGCGGTCGCGTCTCGGGCATCAACTTCGTCGTGCTGGGCAGCCGCGCCTGGGCCGACGTGATCGCCGACAACAACGGCCCGGGCTGGGACTTCCAGGCCGGCCCGGTGGTCAACGTCAACCTCAACCGTACCTCGCGGATCGATGATCGCCAGGTGGCGGCGCTCGGCAAGGTCGATACCGCGATCGAGGCGGGCGGCTTTGTCGGTATCGGCAAGCAGGGGCTGATCACCAGCGACTATGACAAGCTGACCGCCAGCTTCTCCTACGTCCATGACGTGGGCAGCGTGCACAAGAGCTATGTGATGTCGCCCTCGGTCAGCTACGGCACGCCGCTCAGCCGCAAGAGCTTTGTGCTACTCAACCTCTCGGCCAATTACATGGGTAACGGCTATGCCCAGACCTATTTCGGGGTGACGCCGGGCGGCAGCGCGCGCAGTGGCCTGCCGGTCTACTACGCCCGCAAGGGCTGGAAGGACTGGACGCTCGGCGCGATGGGCACTGTCGCGCTCACTGGCGACCTCACCCACGGGCTGTCAATGGTCGGCGGTGTTGCCTATCGGCGGATGCTCGACGATGCGGCGGACTCGCCGGTGGTCCGCATCGCCGGTTCGCGCAACCAGTGGTACGGCGCGCTGGGGCTTGCCTATACCTTTTGATCGTTGTCCGATAATTGCGACGAACGCCCGAGTTTTTAACTACTTACAAATTGCCGCGGCGAGTCTTGGGGGGTAGCCTGACCTTCCGAGACTCGCGTCCTATGCGGTCTCTGGGCAACATCAGGGGGAGGTGTATGAAACTTGCAGCACTCATTGGCGGCCTGGGCGTGCTGGGCGCGACGATTGCGGCGCCAGCCGCGGCGTCCGGCATCGATACCAGCGGTAGCTATGCGTCGAAGATCGATTATTTCGGCGCGCGCTACACGCCGACCTATGGGCAGACCTTCACCGTCGGCAGCGACAATGCCCTGAACGGCTTTACCTTCTATCTCGGCGGCGGCGCGGCCAGGGTGCGCGCCTTTGTCTATGCCTGGGGGCGTTCGGGTCCGCTCGGTGCGGCACTGTACGCGAGCGATGCGCGCAGCTTCGGCGGCACCGCCGGCGATGCTTTCGAGGCGCTGCGCTTCGATATCGGCGCGCTCGATCTGCGCGCGGGCCAGCGCTATGTCGCCTTCCTCACGACCGCAGGGCTGGGCCAGCCGCAGGGCGGCGAGATGAGCTGGATGCCCACCGCGGGCAGCTTCGGCAGCAATGCCTATGCGGGCGGCGACTTCGTCTACACCAATGCCGGCAGCAGCCTCGACGCGATCGCAGGAGCACCGTGGGAGGACGCGCACGGCGCCTTGGGCGACGTACAGTTCAAGGCCGATTTCAGCCCCGGCGCCACCGCCGGTGCGGGCGTGCCCGAGCCGGCTGCATGGGCGCTGCTGATCGGCGGCTTCGGCCTGGCCGGCGGGGCACTCCGCCGCCGCCGTGCGCGGACGGCCGTGCGTTTCGCCTGATCTCCCTAACCTTTGGTAGGATGGCGGCGCGTCGGGATTGCCCGGCGCGCCGCGTGTCTGTAGACGGGTATCCATTCCCCGGGGGACCGCTGGCGCAGCGGTTGAGAGGAAGGCTGCAGCCTTCGACCCGCTGAACCTGATCCGGTTGACACCGGCGTAGGGAGGGAGGGTCTTGTTCCCCGAGGTCCGTTCGCTCTCTACGTCCGCCCAAGGAGTAGACGAGCATGGCCGACATCCCCGCCAAGACCGAAATCGGCGTCACCACCGGCCCGATCCGCGGCAGCCGCAAGATCCATGTCGGCAAGCACCGCGTGGCGATGCGCGAGATCCATCTGGAGCCGGGCAGTGGCGAGGCGCCGGTGCGCGTCTACGACACTTCGGGCCCGTACACCGATCCGAACGCGCAGATCGACATCATGGCGGGCCTGCCGGCGATCCGCCGCGACTGGATCCTCGGCCGCGGCGACGTCGAGGCCTATGACGCGCGCGAAGTCCGCCCTGAGGACAATGGGCTGAAGGGCCCCGATCGCTCGGCCGGCGTGCCGCAGTTCCCGAACGTGGCCAAGCGCCCGCTGCGCGCCAAGCCGGGCATGAACGTCAGCCAGATGCACTATGCCAAGCGCGGCATCATCACGCCCGAGATGGAATATGTCGCCGAGCGCGAGAATCTCGGCCGCGAGCGGCTGGCCGAATATGTTCGCGACGGGCAGGATTGGGGCGCCTCTATCCCCGATTATGTGACCCCCGAGTTCGTGCGCGACGAAGTGGCGCGCGGCCGGGCGATCATCCCGAACAACATCAACCACCCGGAATCGGAGCCGATGGCGATCGGCCGCAACTTCCTGGTCAAGATCAACGCCAATATCGGCAACTCGGCGGTCGCCAGCGATGTGGCGAGCGAGGTCGACAAGCTGGTCTGGTCGATCCGCTGGGGTGCGGACACGGTGATGGACCTTTCCACCGGCCGCAACATCCACGACACCCGCGAATGGATCCTGCGCAACTCGCCGGTGCCGATCGGCACCGTGCCGATCTACCAGGCGCTGGAGAAGGTGGGCGGCATCGCCGAAGACCTCACCTGGGAGATCTTCCGCGACACGCTGATCGAGCAGGCCGAGCAGGGCGTCGACTATTTCACCATCCATGCGGGCGTCCGGCTGCCCTATATTCCGATGACCGCCAAGCGCGTCACCGGCATCGTCAGCCGCGGCGGCTCGATCATGGCCAAGTGGTGCCTCGCGCATCACCGCGAGTCGTTCCTCTACGAGCGGTTCGACGAGATCACCGAGATCATGAAGGCGTACGACATCGCCTATTCGCTGGGCGATGGCCTGCGCCCGGGTTCGATCGCTGACGCGAACGACGAGGCGCAGTTCGCCGAGCTCTACACGCTGGGCGAGCTGACCAAGCGCGCCTGGGAGCAGGACGTGCAGGTGATGATCGAGGGCCCCGGCCATGTGCCGATGCACAAGATCAAGCAGAACATGGAAAAGCAGCTTGAGGCGTGCGGCGAGGCGCCCTTCTACACGCTCGGGCCGCTGACCACCGACATCGCGCCGGGCTATGACCACATCACCAGCGGCATCGGTGCGGCGATGATCGGCTGGTACGGCACGGCGATGCTTTGCTACGTCACGCCGAAGGAGCATCTGGGGCTCCCCGACCGCGACGACGTGAAAGTGGGCGTGGTCACCTACAAGCTGGCGGCGCACGCGGCGGATCTCGCCAAGGGCCATCCGGCCGCCAAGGTGCGCGACGACGCGCTGAGCCGCGCGCGCTTCGAGTTCCGCTGGCGCGACCAGTTCAACCTGTCGCTCGACCCGGACACGGCCGAGCAGTATCACGACCAGACGCTGCCGGCTGAGGGTGCGAAGACCGCGCATTTCTGCTCGATGTGCGGGCCGAAATTCTGCTCGATGAAGATCACGCAGGAAGTGCGCGACTTCGCGGCGAAGCAGAACGCCTCGGCCGATACCTTCCTGGCGGCGACGCCGGCGACGGTGGATGCCGAGACGGGCATGGCGGAAATGAGCAAGGTGTTCCGCGAAACCGGCAGCGAGCTCTACATGGGCGCCGGCGGCCGCGAGCACGATTGAACGGATCGGCGCGTGTTCGGGTTCGGCAAGCGCAGGACACCCACTGCCATCGACCGCCTGCGGGTCGGCCGGTGGCAGTGCGCCACCTGCGATGTCGAGCATGGCTGGCCATTTGATCTCGCTGCCCGAGCGCCGGACCCTTGGCCGCACGAGGCCGTGTACGAGCCCAATAACGCGCTCCGTCTTGAGGGTGATTTCCTGTCCGAGGATTTCTGCGTTCTCGGCGGACAATATTTCTTCGTGCGGGCGGTGCTGGAGATCCCTGTGCGTGGTTTGGAGCAGCCTTTCGGCTTCGGGTGTTGGTCCACGCTGTCGCGCACCAACTTCGAGAGATATGTCGCGGGTTTCGACGCGGGCGATTACCCTGCCGACGAGCAGTGGACCGGCTGGCTGTGCAACCAGTTGCTCGACTATGTCGGCGATGCGCCAGTGGGAGTTTGGGTACAATTACGCACCGGCCGCCAATGTCCTTTGTTGTGGGTTGCCGAGGATGATGAGCCTCTGGCTGTTTGTCAGGAAGAGGGCATGCCTCCCGAGGAGATGGTGGGTCTGTTGAACCGCTATGGGCACGGCCCGCGAGGCTGATCGCTACCGATACACCTCGCGGCGGTGCCCGACGCGGACGACGAGGATGACTACCCGCGCATCTTCGATCCGCGCGATGACCCGATAGTCGCTAATCCGCCACCGCCAATAGCCGCTATGCTCGCCGGTGAGCGGGGCGCCCAGCGACCGAGGATCTTCGAGCGTCGCGATCCGCTCTTCCAGCGTCCGGAGGATGCGCCCGGCTTCCTGCTTGCCGAGCTTGCGCAATTCCCTTGCCGCCTCGGGGGCGAACTCAATCGTCCAGGCCAAGCTCGGCCTTCAGGTCCGCCAGCGGGATCGCATCCTCGGCACGGAAATCCTTTATCCGCTCTTCGGCGAGGTAGAAGTCTTCGAGGTCGTCGAGATGGGCGAGGATCGCCTCGCGCGCGTAGAAGGTCTTCGTTCGCCCGGTCCGCGCGGCCAGCGCTTCCAAGCGCTTTTCCGTATCTGTGTCGATCCGTACCGCGAGCATCGCCGCCTCCTTGCTATACAAATATAGCACGCAGCCACCGACGCCACAACGCGTCACCCCAACGGCGGCAGCGCCCAATCGATCGGCGTCTGCCCGATGCTCTCCAGAAACGCATTGGCCTTGCTGAAATGCCGGCTCCCGAAGAACCCCGAATGCGCCGAGAGCGGCGAGGGGTGGGGGGCTTTCAGCACCAGGTGCCGGCCGCCCTTGTCAATCGAGTCAACGAACGCCGCCTTCTTCTGCGCATGGCTGCCCCAGAGCAGGAACACCACGGGCTCGGCCTTCGCGTTGACCAGCCGGATCACCGCGTCGGTGAAGCGCTCCCAGCCGCGGCCCTGGTGGGCGGCGGCGCGGCCCATTTCCACCGTCAGCACCGCGTTGAGCAGCAGCACGCCCTGTTCCGCCCAATGCTCGAGGAAGCCGTGCTGCGCGCGGGGGATGCCGAGGTCGGTCTCCATCTCCTTGTAGATGTTGACCAGGCTCGGCGGGGTGCGCACGCCCGGCTTTACCGAGAAGCACAGGCCGTGCGCCTGGCCCTCACCGTGATAGGGGTCCTGCCCGAGGATCACCACGCGCACCTGCTCCAGCGGCGTCAGGTCGAGCGCGCGGAACCAGTTGCTGCCGGCCGGAAAGATGCGCTTGCCCGCCGCCTTCTCGGCGCGGAGATAGTCGCGCAGCGCCGCCATATATGGCTGGGCGAATTCCCCCTCGAGCGGGGCGAGCCAGCTCGGGTGCAGCTTGATCGTTGACATGGCCGCACCTGTCCCGGGACCGGCCCGCGCTGTCAATCGTCGCGTGTTGACAGCGTTGACGCAAACCCTAGCATTCGCCGCACAAGAAGCGTTCGACAACGACAATCAAGGAGGAGGGGTGCCATGAACCTATGGCGGATCATGTTCGCGTGCTGTCTCGGCGTGGCTGCGCTGCCCGCGCAGGCGCAGGGGGACGTTTCCAAGCAGATCATCAACGCACCGGCGCCGGAAAGCTTCGCCGTCTACGGCGTGTCGGGGCAGCCTTCGGTGGTTAAGGACAAGAATGTGCAGGGCGGCCGGGCGCTGCGCATCGCGATCCCGGCGGCATCGGACCAGCCCTGGACGATCGGCCTCAATTCGGCCGTCAACCAACCGGTGAAGAAGGGCGACAAGCTGGTCATCGCGGTCTGGGCGCGCGCCTCGACCCTGCCCGAAGGGGCGGCGACCGCGAAGATCGCCGGGATCCAGCTCGGCCTGTCCAAGGCGCCCTACACGCCGGTGTTTCGCGGCGAGGCCGCGGTGGGCGGCACTTGGCAGATGGTCCATGCCAATGGCGTGGCCGATCGCGACTATGCGGGGGGCGAGCTCACCGTGTCGCTGCAGCTCGCCACGGGCAAGCAGGTGTTCGACGTCGGGCCGATCCTGCTGCTCGATCTTAACAAATGACGGGCGGCCGCCGTCCGCCCGCTCAGGCGCGGACGGCGGTCACCAGATAGTTGAGCGCGTCATGCTCGTTCACCACGAAGCCGCGGGTGGGCGAGAAGGTCAGGCCTCGCCGATCGAAGACCTTGAGGCCGGCGTCGGTGAGCAATGCCTCCAGCTCCTCGGGCTTGAGGAAGCGGCTCCAGTCGTGCGTGCCCTTGGGGATGGCGCCGGTGCCCTCGGCCAGTGTGATCATCGCGAGGCGCGACAGCGGCGTGCGATTGGGGGTGGAGAGCACCATCAGCCCGCCCTCGGCCAGCGCGCCTGCCAGCCCGCGCACAAAGGCGGCGGGATCGCTGACATGCTCGATCACCTCCATCGAGGTGACGAGGTCGAAGGTCCGGCCGGCCAGATCCTCGATGCCGCCATGGACGTAATCGATCGGCAGCCCGGACTGTTCGGCATGCGCGCGCGCCGCACCGATATTCTCGCCCGCCGCATCGACGCCGGTCACCCGCGCGCCGAGCCGGGTGAGCGGCTCGCACAGCAGCCCGGCACCACAGCCGACGTCGATCGCGGTCTTGCCGGTCAGCGGCATGAAATCCGCCGAATCACCGCCCCAATGCGCGTCGATCGCACGGCGGATATATCCCAGCCGCGCAGGATTCAGTCTGTGGAGCATGGCCGAGGAACCCTTCGGATTCCACCAATCGGCCGCCAGACGACCGAAATGTTCCGCTTCACGGGGGTCAATCGTAGCTATTGTTGCGTTCGGCATCGCTGGCTCCTATCAGGCACGCCCATCTCTCCCAAGGGCAGGAAACAAGCAACCAGCCATGGCGCGTATCGTAATGAAGTTCGGCGGCACATCGATGGCCGGGATCGAGCGTATCCGCAGCGTTGCCGCCCGCGTCAAACGCGAGTGGGAGGCGGGTAACCAGGTCGCGGTGGTCGTCTCGGCGATGGCGGGCGAGACCGATCGGCTGGTCGGCTTCTGCCGCGAGGCCTCGTCGCTCTACGACCCCAAGGAATATGATGTCGTCGTCTCTGCCGGCGAGCAGATCACCAGCGGCCTGCTGGCGATCGCGCTGCAGGCGATCGGCGTACCAGCGCGCTCCTGGCTCGGCTGGCAGCTGCCGGTGCAGACCTCGGATGCGTTCGCCAAGGCGCGGATCGAGGATATCGGCACCGACGCGCTGCTCGCCAGCATGGGCAAGGGCGAAGTGGCCGTGATCCCCGGCTTCCAGGGCGTGCACGAGGACCGCATCACCACGCTCGGACGCGGCGGATCGGATACCTCGGCGGTGGCCGTGGCGGCGGCGGTGAAGGCCGACCGCTGCGACATCTACACCGATGTCGACGGGGTCTATACCACCGATCCGCGCATCGTGCCCCGCGCGCGCAAGCTGAAGCGCGTGACCTATGAGGAAATGCTCGAACTCGCCAGCGTCGGCGCCAAGGTGCTCCAGACCCGTTCGGTCGGCCTGGCGATGAAGGAAGGGGTTCGCGTGCAGGTGCTCTCGTCCTTCACGGGCGACGACGCGCCGATGGCAGATACATTGCCCGGGACGATGATCGTGGGCGAAGAGGAGATTCAGGACGTGGAACGCCAGCTCATCACCGGCATCGCGCACGACAAGAACGAGGCCAAGATCACGCTCACCGCAGTGCCGGACAAGCCCGGCGCGGTGGCATCGATCTTCACGCCGCTTGCCGATGCCAGCATCAATGTCGACATGATCATCCAGAACATCGCGCACCAGAGCGCCGGCAGCGCCAGTGCGACTGACGTGACGTTCACGGTGCCGGCGGCGGACCTTGCCCGCTCGCTGGAGATCCTGGCGCAGTCGAAGGAGTCGATCGGCTTCACCGGGATCAGCCACGACACGCGCGTCGCCAAGGTGTCGGTGGTCGGCGTCGGCATGCGCAGCCATGCCGGTGTCGCGGCGACGATGTTCCAGACGCTGGGCGCGCGCGGCATCAACATCCAGGCGATCACCACGTCGGAGATCAAGGTCTCGGTGCTGATCGAAGAAGATTATACCGAGCTGGCGGTGCGCGTGCTGCACACCGCCTATGGCCTCGACGCGGACGACGTCGCCGCCTGATCCGCGCAGGGGCGTGGCCGGTCCGGCTACGCCCCCGTCGTCACGACGAGGCGCTGCAGAACGACATTGTCGTCGATGCGCCAGACCTTCACGACATGCCGACCGGCTGCCACCGCGGGGAAGCGCGCGGTGAGCGTACGGCCGTTTTCCTCGACCGCCTTGTTCCAGTCGCGCTGGGCTTCGGTCTTGGTGTCGTTAGGGGCGGGGACGAGACTGTCGGTGAGGATCTGCACCGGGCCGTCGTTCACCGACACGCCGATCCGCTGCTGGTTGCGGCCGGTGGTGTCGAGCGTCGGCACCAGCTCCAGCGCGACGGTGAGCGGCCCGCCCTTCGGTAGCACCACTGCATAGTCGATATGGACCCCGTCCGCAGCGGCGGTGGCGGGGCGGCCCTGCGGGAAGGTTGTCACCGCACCCTGCGTACGACCGAGATGCGGCACGCGGCGCCAGCGCAGACCCTTGCCGCCGCTGGCTGCGGCGAAATCCGGTGCCTCGATCACGATCTGATCGGCGGGCGGCGTCGGCGCGACGAAGACGATCGGTCCGGCCTTTCCCTCTACCCGGCGCACCGCCGGCATCACCTGCTGCTTGGGCTCCTGCCAACTGGTATAGCCGATATGGGTCTGGGCCATCATCCCGTCCCACTTGCCGCCGTTCAGTGCATGATAGGCGGCGGTGATCTCCGCATCGCGGGCGAAGGCGCGCTCGGCCTGCTCGGCAAAGGCATTGGCGCGCGCGTCGTTCGCGGCGGCGAGGCGGCGGTTCCAAGCAGCGGCGTAATAGAGCCGATAGACGTTCGCGACGGCGAGTATCGGGTGCTCGACCAGCTGGAACCAGGCGTCGCGCGCGTCCGCCGTGATGCTCGGCTTTACCGCCGCCGTGTCGCGCTCCAGCGCCTCCCATTCGGCGACCACGCGGCCGAACTCGCCGCCGTCGAGCTTGCCGTCGCTCCGCACCGGGCCGAGCGCGAAGCTGTCGGCATCGAGCAGCTCCGGCTTGCGCCGCGCGGCGAGCTGTCCGTACCGGGTGAGCAGCGCGCCGACCTTCTCCGCCTGCGCCGCGCCGAACGCCGCGCCCGCCCAGCGCGCCGGATAGGCGGTCAGCGCCTCCAGCGTCATCGCCTCGGGGTTCCAGGCCTGGTCGAGGAAGAAGCTCAGCGGATATTCCATCGGCTTGAGGTCGCCGACATTGACGATCCAGATCGTCCGCGCGCCCCGCTGCCAGGCGAGGTCCATCTGCTGCCAAGTCTTCTCGATCTGGTTGGTGTTGAGCCACTTGTAGTTGCGCGGCGCGCCGACATAATCGAAGTGGTAATAGACGCCGTAGCCGCCCTTGCGGTTGAGATCGGCGGTCGCGAGCCGGCGGATCTGGCCCCAATTATCGTCGGCGAACAGCAGCGTGACGTCGTCGGGCACGCGCATGCCGTGGTCATAATAGTCCTGCACTTCCTTGTAGAGCGCCCACATCTGCGGCGTCGCCTCGGCCGGGCGCTTGGTCACGTCAGCCAGGATGCTGCGCTGGTCGGCGACGATCTTCTCGAGCAGCTCGGTCGCGGTTCCCTCCGCCATCGCCTCGTCGCCGTCGCCGCGCATGCCGACAGTGACTAGGCAGTCATAGCCCTTGCCGTCGCCCTTCGACATCATCCGCTCGATGCCCCCGCGCCAGAAGCGACGGAGATTCTCGGCGTTGGTCGCATAATCCCATTTGCCGCCGGTGATGCCCTTGTCGGTGTTGCGGTGCCATTCCTCCTGCGCGCGGGTCATCGACTCGTGGTGCGAGGTGCCCATCACCACGCCCATCGCATCGGCGAGCACCATGTTCTGCGGATCGTCGTCGTTGAACGCCTTGCCCCACATCGCCGGCCAGAGATAATTGCCCTTCAGCCGAAGCAGCAGCTCGAAGACATGGGCGTACATCGCGGCGTTGATCCCGCCGAATTGCTTCTTGGCCCAGCCGCTGAAACACGGATCCTCGTCATTGATGAAGAAGCCGCGATAGCGCACCCGCGGCTGGTCCCGACGGCTGCCGGGGGCGAGCGTCACGTCCGCGCGCCGGGCGACGGGGACGTCGGCGAACCAGTGCCAGGGCGAGACCCCGATCCGCTGCGACACGTCATAGGTGCCATAGACCGCGCCGCGCCGATCAGACCCGACGATCAGCAGCGCCTGCGGCACGCCGGGGGCAGGGTGGTCGAGAACGATCTGGCGATAGGCTTCCCATTCGCCAGCCAGATCGCGCACATCGATCCGGCTGTCGCGCACCAGCGCGTCGAGGATCGGCGAGCGGCCGAGCTGGGCAATCAGCACCACCGGGCTTTGCGCGTCTTCCAGCCGCTGGACACGCTTGGGCGCAGCGCCGCCGACGCGCGCCAGATCCTGCGCGAACGCGTCGGCGACATGGGTAAGGGCCGCGTCGGCACCCATGTCCACCAGCAGCGTCGCGGGCACGCCGCCGTGGATCAGCGGGAAGCCGGCGCCCTTGTCCTCCATCAGCCGCAGCGGCTCCGGCGCCGTCCCGGCATGCGCGCTTGCCGTAGCCAGCGCGGCGGCCGCGGCCGAGGCTTGCAACAGCGTGCGGCGATCGACCGCGAGGGTGGAATCAACGGGGGAGGACATCGCAACTCCTGGATTTTCTTATCATTGATAGCGCTATCATGATGATTTCCGGCGAGGCGGGCAAGGATGAAACCGGCACAGTGCGATGCTTGCGGCCCCTTGCAGAGTCCGCCCCCGCAGCGCTAGGCGCCGCGCATGACCAGCACCTCCACGATCGGCGCCGAGCGCCTGGCCCGCCGCATGGCGCGCGGCTGCGAATTCCTGGGCAGCGAGGTCGCCATCCTCGGCGGCGCGATGTCCTGGGTGTCTGAGCGCAACCTCGTCGCCGCCATCTCCAACGCGGGCGGTTTCGGCGTGATCGCGTGCGGCGCGATGAGCCCCGAGTTGCTCGATGCCGAGATCGCCGCGACCAAGGCGCTGACCTCAAAGCCCTTTGGCGTTAATCTGATCACCATGCACCCGCAGCTGTTCGAGCTGATCGACGTGTGCGGCAAGCACGGCGTCGGCCATGTCGTGCTCGCGGGCGGGCTGCCGCCGGCGGGGTCGCTGGACGCGATCAAGGGCCACGGCGCCAAGCTGATCTGCTTCGCCCCGGCGCTCAGCCTCGCCAAGAAGCTGATCCGCTCGGGCGTCGATGCGCTCGTCGTGGAAGGCATGGAGGCCGGCGGCCATATCGGCCCGGTCTCGACCAGCGTGCTGGCGCAGGAGATCCTGCCGGAAGTCGCCGCCCAAGTGCCCGTGTTCGTCGCCGGGGGGATCGGGCGCGGCGAGGCGATCGCCGGCTATCTCGACATGGGCGCGGCGGGCGTCCAGCTCGGTACGCGCTTCGCGGCGGCGACCGAGAGCATCGCGCACGCCAATTTCAAGAAGGCGTTCATCCGCGCCTCTGCCCGTGACGCGATCGCCAGCGTGCAGATCGATCCGCGCCTGCCGGTGATCCCGGTGCGCGCGCTCAAGAATGCCGGCGGCGAGCTGTTCACCGCCAAGCAGCGCGAAGTGGCGCAGGCGCTCGATCAGGGCGGCATTGAAATGGCCGAGGCACAGCTCCAGATCGAGCATTACTGGGCCGGCGCGCTGCGCCGTGCGGTGATCGACGGCGATGTCGAGCATGGCAGCGTGATGGCCGGCCAGTCGGTCGGCATGGTCACCAAGGAAGAGCCGGTGGCGACGATCATCGAAACGCTGATGGCCGAAGCCGCGCACGCGCTGGAGAAGCGCGCGGCGTAAGAGGCCGCGCCTTTCACAAATCCATCGGCATCCTCGCGAAGGCGGGGATCCATTGGCGCTGAACCCGCGGTTCCTCCCTCAAGCGTCCTGGCAATGGATGCCCGCCTTCGCGGGAATGACGATAGCCGGTGCGGCGAGCATTCCGCGCCCGCCGCAGCGTCGATGGCGCCGGCTATTGCGCTTTTGCTGCGCACCCGGCTTGGCGCGGGTGCGCACAATCTGTTACCGCTGAAGCATGGCCTTGACCGCAGCCGCCTCCGCCCGGGAAATCCTCACCCGCCTGCACGACCTGATGGCGAAACGGCTGCCGGTCCAGTCGAAGCTCAATTCTGTCGCCAACATCATCGGCGAGGCGCTGCACAGCGAGGTCTGCTCGATCTATCTGCTGCGCGAAGGCGTGCTCGAGCTGTTCGCCACGCGCGGCCTGGCGCAGGAGGCGGTGCACGTCACCAAGCTCGGGCTGGGCGAAGGGCTGGTCGGCACGATCGCCGCGCATGTCGAAACGCTCAACCTCGACGAGGCGACCAGCCACCCCAATTTCGTCCATAACCCGGAGACGGGCGAAGACCGCTTCCACAGCTTCGCCGGCGTGCCTATCATCCGGCGCGAGCGGGCGGTGGGTGTGCTTGCCGTGCAGCATGTCGATCCCCGGCGCTATGCCGATATCGAGATCGAGGCGCTGCAGACCGTGGCGATGGTGCTTTCCGAGCTGATCGCCAATGCCGAGCTGATCGATGCGGCGGGCGGCACCTCCACCCGGCTTCAGCCGACCGCGGCGGGCACGATCCGCGGCTTCCGGCTGGTGGAGGGGATGGCGCGCGGCGTCGCGGTGTTCCACCAGCCGCGCATCGTCATCGAGCACACCGTCGCCGAGGATACCGAGGCCGAGCGCCACCGCGTCTATGCCGCGTTCGACAAGATGCGCGAGCAGATCGACCGCATGACCAGCCAGGCCGAGTTCGGCGTCGGCGGGGAGCATGAGGAGATCCTCGCGACCTACAAGATGTTCGCCTATGACGAGGGCTGGAGCCGCCGCATCAACGAGGCGATCGATTCCGGCCTGACCGCCGAGGCGGCGATCGAGCGCGTCCAGCAGCGCACCCGCCAGCGCATGCGCGAGATCGACGATCCGCTGCTCCGCGACCGGATGCACGATCTGGAGGATCTCTCCAACCGGCTGCTGCGCATCGTCTCGGGCCAGCTCGGCACCGCCGCGCAATTGGGGCTGCGGCAGGATTCGATCCTGATCGCGCGAAACCTGGGGCCGGCCGAACTGCTCGAATATGATCGGCGGCGGCTGAAGGGCGTGGTACTCGAGGAAGGTTCGCTGACCGCGCACGTCACCATCGTCGCCCGCGCCATGGGCGTGCCGGTGCTGGGGCGCGTCCGCGAGATCCGCCGCGAGGTGGCCGAGGGCGATTTGCTGCTGCTCGATGTGGGCGAGGAAAGCGTGTTCGTCCGCCCTTCGCTCGCCATGGAGGAAGCGTTCGAGGCCAAGCTTGCGCTCAGCCAGAAGCGGCGTGCGGCCTTCGCCCAGCTCAAGAACGTGCCGCCGGTGACCAAGGACGGGCACCGCGTGACGCTGATGGTCAATGCCGGGCTGCGCGACGATGTGTCCGCGCTCGACCTGACGGGCGCCGACGGCATCGGGCTGTTCCGCACCGAATTCCAGTTCCTCGTCTCCGCCACCCTGCCGCAGCGCGAGGCGCAGCGCCGGCTTTATCGCGACGTGCTGGAAGCCGCGGGCGACCGGCCGGTGGTGTTCCGCACCGTCGACATCGGCGGCGACAAGGCGCTGCCCTATCTCAACCATGACGAGGATGGCGAGGAAGAGAATCCCGCCATGGGCTGGCGCGCGCTGCGCCTCGCGCTCGATCGCGACGGCCTGATGAAGGCGCAGGCGCGCGCGCTGATCGAGGCGGCGGCGGGGCGGACGCTCAACGTGATGTTCCCGATGGTCTCCGAGCCCTGGGAGTTCGACGAGGCGCGTGCGCTGTTCGAGGCGCAGCATGCCTGGCTCGCCGCGCGCGGGCGCAAGATGCCGACCGAGATCCGCTACGGCGCGATGCTGGAGGTGCCGGCGCTGGCCGAGGTGCTCGACCTGTTGCTGCCCAAGCTGCAGTTCCTGTCGATCGGCACCAACGACCTTACCCAGTTCCTGTTCGCCGCCGATCGCGCCCACCCCAAGCTGGCGTTGCGCTACGACTGGCTGAGCCCGGCGATCCTGCGCTTCCTCAAGCGGGTGAGCGACCAGGCGCGCGCAGCGAACGTGCCGGTGGCGGTGTGCGGCGAAATGGGCGGTCGCCCGCTCGAGGCGCTGGCGCTGATCGGGCTCGGTATCGACCGGCTGTCGATCACTCCGGCGGCGGTGGGGCCGATCAAGGCGATGCTGCGCGGGCTCGATCGCGGCGCGGTAATGGCGGCGATGGACGAGATGCTGCGGCATCCCGAGGCACCCCTGCGCGACGTGCTGACCCAGTGGGCCGAGGCACAGGGCGTCGAACTGGCCTGACCATCCACCGGAATGATTTCCTCCCGGCGTTGACAGCAACATGGCCGGGAGGGCATCCCCTGCAGCATAAGGCGGGCGTTCCAGGGTCTAACGCGTTCGCCGGAGGATAGAATGCAAGGCGACACGCCCGAAGAATTCACCCCGTCCACCACGCGTCCCGGCGATCGGCTCCGCGCTGCGCGTGAAGCATTGGGGCTGGATCTCCCCGAGATCGCGGCGCGCACCCGCATTCCGCAGCGCCACCTCGAAGCGATCGAGCAGGGCAGCTATTCGGGGCTGCCGTCGATCACCTATGCCAGCGGCTTCGCCAAGGCCTATGCCCGCGCGGTCAACGTTGACGAGGTGTCGATCGCACAGGACGTCCGCGCCGAGCTCGGCCAGATCGAGCGGCCTGCGATCACCCCCGAATATCCACTGCAGGAGCCGTCGCGCGCCGCGCCCGGCGGGATCGTCTGGTTCGGCGTGATCGTGGCGCTGGTGATCGTCGCCGGCATCGGCATCTGGTACGGCACCGACTGGTTCCGTGGCGGCAGCGCGTCGCAGGGCGACAGCCTCGTCCAGCAGCTCGGACCGACGCCGACCCCCACGGCCGCAGCCCCCGCGCCGACCCCGACGCCGACCGTGCCCGCCGTTGAGCACGTCACCCTCGTCGCGCGCGGTCCGGCCTGGATCCGCATCACCGACGCGACCGGCAAGAAGCTCGCCGAGAAGGAACTGACCGCCGGCGAGCGCTACGACGTGCCCGACGATGCCGATCATCCGCGTATCCGCACCGGGCGCCCGGACCAGCTGCAGGTGCTGCTCAACGGCAGCGAAGTCGCGCCGCTCGGCACCGAGGTGAAGGTGGTGGAGGCGGAGCTGACGTCCGCGGCGCTACGGGCTCGCGGCCAGCCCGGTGCGACCCCGTCGCCGACGCCGGACGCGACCGTCGGCGCGACCCCGCTGCGCGAACGCCCGCTGCGTCGCCGCAGCACGCCGCGCACGGACAGCACCGACACGACCGCCGCGCCTGCGGCCACCACGCCGGCGGGTGACACGCCCAACCCCTGAGGGGGTGGCGCAAGCCGGCGCCGCTTGGCTATAGCGGCGCCACGCCTCCGTTCCCCGGGAGGCGCGTAAGGATTGATCGACGATGCGTATTGCTCTCGCAGCGGCACTGGCCTTTGCCGCATTCGGCTTCAACGGCACCGCGATGGCGCAGGACGGCAATGTCGGCCAGCGCGTCGACAAGCTCGAGCGCGAGATGCGCGCGGTGCAGCGCAAGGTCTTCCCCGGCGGCGCCGGGATGACGGTGGAACCGCAGATCACTCAGCAGGTCGACAACACGCCGCCGGGCGTGCCGGCAACGACCCCGCTCGCCGACCTGACCGAACGCGTCGCGGCGCTGGAAAGCCAGATCCAGACGATGACCGGCCAGATCGAGCAGAACCAGTATCGCATGCGCCAGCTCGAAGAGGCGTTTGGCGCCTACAAGGCCGCCACCGACGCGCGGGTCAAGGCGCTCGAAACTCCGCCGCAGCCGGTCGCCGATGCGATGCCGACCGACGGCGCCGTCGCCGCTTCGGGCGATTCCGCATCCGCTCCGGCCCAGCCCTCGGGCGATCGCCCCGCCAAGGTCGCCGCGGTGGGTAAGCCGAGCACCGGCGATGCGGGCGAGGACCTGTATCTCTATGGCTTCCGCCTGTGGCAGGCCAAGCTCTACCCGGAAGCCGCCAAGGCGCTGGAGCAGTACAAGGTCAAGTACCCGACCGGCAAGCGCGCCAGCTTCGCGCGCAACCTGCTCGGCCGCGCCTATCTCGACGACAACAAGCCGAGCCTCGCGGCGGTGGCGCTGTACGAGAACTACACCAAGGACCCCAATGGCGAGCGCGCGCCGGACAGCCTCTATTATCTGGCGCAGGCGCTGGTGAAGCTGAACAAGCCGTCGGGCGAGGTCTGCAAGGTCTATGACGAGCTGAACAAGGTCTATGGCCCCGGGCTCTCGGCCGAAATGCGCGCGGGCGTCGCCAAGGGCCGTGCGGATCAGCGCTGCAAGTGACGCGTCGCTGATCGACGCGTTCGCGGGCGCGGACGTCGCCCGCTTCCTCGCCGACTGGCGCGAGGTAGCCGGGCAGACGCCCAGCGCCCATGCTCCGGTCGGCGTTGCCGTTTCAGGGGGGACGGACAGCCTGGCGCTGCTGCTGCTCGCCCGCGCGGCCTTTCCCGGTGCCGTCGTCGCCGCCACGGTCGATCACGGGCTGCGCGCGGAATCAGCGGACGAAGCAACCTCCGTCGGCATGCTCTGCGCGCGGATCGGCGTGCCCCATGCGATCCTGCCGCCGCGGCCCGAGATGCTGGCCGGCGGCAATCTCCAGGATCGCGCGCGAGCGATGCGCTACCGCTGTCTCGCCGACTGGGCGATCGACGCTGGCGCCCCCTGGGTCGCGGTGGCACACCAGCAGGACGACCTCGCCGAAACCTTCCTCCTCCGCGCCCGGCGCGGGGCAGGGCTGGGCGGACTCGCCGCGATGCTGCCCTGCCGGCCGCTGCGCACTGGCGCGTCGACCTTGTTGGTCCGCCCGCTGCTCGGCTGGTCGCGGGCCGAACTGGCGGCGCGGGTCCACGCCGCCGGCATCGAACCCGTCGAGGACCCTTCCAACCGCCACCCCCGCTTCGACCGCAGCCGGGTCCGCCGCCTGCTCGCCGAAACGCCGGAACTGCCGCCCGCGCGCCTGGCCCTTGCCGCCACCAACCTGCGCGATGCCGAGGCGGCGCTGGACTGGGTGGCCGATCGCGAATGGGCCGCACGTGCCGGAGTTGACGCTCACAAGGTTACGCTCGACCTCGCCGATCTCCCTCGCGAACTTCGTCGCCGCCTCGTCGCCCGCGCGCTCAAAACGGTGGCCGATGCCCCGCCCCCGCGCGGTTCCGGGCTTGACCGGCTGATCGCCGCGGTGGATGCCGGTAGGGTGGCGACCTTGGCCGGAGTCGTGGTGCGACCGGGGCCCCGCTGGCAGTTCGCGCCGGCGCCCCCGCATCGATCACCATGATCGACGTTGTTCCATTGTCATTGACGCCGCCGCGCCTATCTTAGGGCTTGAAAGGTACCGGGTACACGATGAGCGATAACGGCAAGCAGCAGGGTCCGGAAAACGGGGGCAACAACCCCTGGATGAAGAGCCTGCTCATCTGGGTGGGTATTCTCGCAGCCCTGGCGCTGTTCGTCACCTTGTTCGACACCCGCACCGCGCAGCCCACGGGCAATGCGATTCCCTATTCAACCTTCCTCGACAAGGTGCAGTCGGGCGACGTGAAGGACGTCAACATCGCGGTCGGCTCCGGGGTGATCACCGGATCGACGAGCGAGGGCAAGTTCCGCACGAACAACCCGGGCGATCCCAAGCTGGTCGAGACGCTGCGCTCGAAGGGCGTGGTGATCAACGCGCGTCCGGAAGATTCGCCGTCGATCTGGCAGTATATCCTCGTCCAGTCGCTGCCCTTCCTGCTGTTCCTCGGCATCGCCTTCTTCGTGCTGCGCCAGATGCAGAAGAATTCGGGCTCCGGCGCGATGGGCTTCGGCAAGAGCCGCGCCCGCCTGCTGACGCAGAAGGAAGGCAAGGTCACCTTCGACGACGTCGCCGGCATCGACGAGGCGCGCGAGGAGCTGCAGGAGATCGTCGAGTTCCTCAAGGACCCGTCGAAGTTCGCACGCTTGGGCGGCAAGATCCCCAAGGGCGCGCTGCTGGTCGGCTCGCCGGGTACCGGCAAGACGCTGCTCGCCCGCGCGATTGCCGGCGAGGCGGGTGTGCCCTTCTTCACCATTTCGGGTTCGGACTTCGTCGAGATGTTCGTCGGCGTCGGCGCGAGCCGCGTGCGCGACATGTTCGAGCAGGCCAAGAAGTCGGCGCCGTGCATCGTCTTCATCGACGAAATCGACGCGGTCGGCCGTTCGCGCGGCGCGGGTCTGGGCAACCAGAATGACGAGCGCGAGCAGACGCTGAACCAGCTGCTGGTCGAAATGGACGGCTTCGAGGCAAACGAAGGCATCATTATCGTCGCCGCGACCAATCGCCCCGACGTGCTCGATCCGGCGCTGCTGCGACCGGGCCGCTTCGATCGCCAGGTGCAGGTGCCGCGCCCCGATATCGAGGGCCGCGTAAAGATTCTGCAGGTCCATATGAAGAAGGTGCCGATCGCACCGGACGTCGACGCCCGCGTCATTGCGCGCGGCACGCCGGGCTTCTCGGGTGCGGATCTCGCCAACCTCGTCAACGAGGCGGCGCTGCTCGCGGCTCGTCGCGGCAAGCGGCTGGTGGCTGCGCAGGAATTCGACGACGCCCGCGACAAGGTGCTGATGGGCGCCGAGCGCCGCTCGATGGTGATGACCGACGACGAGAAGCGGATGACCGCCTATCACGAAGCCGGCCATGCCCTGGTGTTCGCGCACGAGCCCACCGCCGATCCGATCCACAAGGCGACGATCATCCCGCGCGGCTTCGCGCTGGGCATGGTGCAGCCGCTGCCGGAGCGCGATTCGTACAGCTATCACCGCGACAAGATGCACGCCGATATCGCCGTGGCCTTTGGCGGCCGCGTCGCCGAGGAACTGATCTTCGGCTATGACAAGGTGAGCTCGGGCGCCTCGAACGACATCATGCAGGCGACCCGTCTCGCCCGCGCGATGGTTACGAAGTGGGGCCTGTCGGACAATCTCGGCCCGCTCGACTTCTCGGAGAGCGAGGACAGCTTCACCGGCTATTCGGTGCAGCGCTCCAAGCCGATGTCGGACGAGACCGCGCGGCTGATCGATGCCGAGGTGAAGGCCTTCGTCGAGAAGGGTCTCAACCGCGCGCGGCAGATCCTGGGCGACCATACCGACCAGCTCCACACCATCGCGCAGGCGCTGCTCGAGTACGAGACGCTGACCGGCGAGGAGATCAAGAAGCTGATTGCCGGCGAGACGCTGGATCGCGGCGACCCCACCGGCATGCCGGGCATGCCCGCGGTGGGCGGCACCTCGATCCCCAAGACGCGCAAGCTCAAGGATCCGTTCGGCAACCCGGCGCCCCAGGGGGCCTGAGCGGTCTGGCATTGCCAGGTTCAGCTTCGCACCGATAGAACGCTCCCGGGAACCCCTCCCGGGAGCGTTTTTCCTATGCGACGACTGTTTCTGGCGGCCGGTGGACTGATGCTCGTGGCGGTGCCCGCCCAGGCGATGAGCGTGGCCGAGTTTCTCGCCAAGGTGAACGCGCTCAAGGCCAAGGGGGCGATGGCGATGTTCTCGTCGGATATCGGGGTGCTCAAGCAGGAGATCGAAGGCGCGTCGACCGCCTATCGCGGCGACCTCGCCGCCGCGGCTGCGGCGGGCAAGACGCCTAGCAGCTGCCCGCCGCCCAAGGGGCAGGCGAAGATGAGCAGCAATGATCTGATTGCGGCGTTCGAGAAGATCCCGCCGACGCAGCGGGGCATCAGCGTGAAGGCGGCGTTCGCTGCGATGATGCAGCAGCGCTTCCCCTGTAAGTGATTCTTTAAACATAGGATAATATTGACGAAATTGTCGGAACGGCCGTTGCTTGCAGGCGGTTGGTTGGTCGCCGTCCGGCACCGCAATGCCGGGCGCATCGATCACACGAAGCGCAAGGAGCGGACCGATGGACTATCGCAAGCTGGGATTTGGACTGGGCGTTTTCTCGATCGGGCTCGGCATCGCCGAACTCGCCGCGTCGAAGCGGATCGCGCGGGGGCTGTCGGCGGAAGACCATGACGGCGTGGTGCGCGCGTTCGGCGCGCGCGAGCTGCTGGCGGGTGCGGCGCTGCTCTCGGGACCGGCGCATAGCGTCCGCGTGTGGAACCGGGTGGCGGGCGACGCGATGGACATCGCCGCGCTCGGTCTCGCCGCGCGGCGGGCACCGCAGAACAAGGCGGTTTGGGGCGCGATCGCCTTCGTCGCGGCGGCAACGGCGATCGACATCGTGACCGCGATCGGGCTGGATCGCACCACGGGCAAGACGCTGCCGGTGGGGCAGGAGGAGGAAGCGAATGCCGACAGCCCGGCATCTGCGGAAACGCCACCGGCGATCGAAGGCAAGGCCACGTCAATCGAGCCGGGCGGTGCCCAGGCGCTCACGCCAGCGATGGGGTGACTTCTCTCCCCCTCCCGGAAGCGGGAGGGGGAAAAAGAAGGCAGGAGGTGGGTACGTCCTACTCCCCCTTGGTCGTCGCATTCGGGTTCGGACCGCCTTCGTAGTTGATATGGCTCTGCCCGCCATGGCCCATCAGGTGGCCGGGGCCTTCCTTCTCCGCCTTTTCCGGATAGGGGTTCGGATAGGCGCCGCCTTCGCTTTCCCCTTTGGACTTGCCATGGGTATCGACGTCGGAGACGCCGTCGGGCGCGCCCTTGCGCGCATCACCGCCGCTTGCCTGCATCGGCTGTTTGTCGCTCATTCGCCAAGCTCCTGATTTTCGCTGCTTCTTCCCAGGTCAACGAAGCGACTCGGGCGCGCGTTCCGCTGATCGCCTGCGTCGTTCAGTACGGTCAAGGCAGCTATGTTGAAGAAGCCGGAACGAGCCGCACAGTCATTGACGCGGCGGCGCTCAGTTGATGCACGTTAAGTGCAAATAATCGATCAATGAATAAGTATCTGAACCATGTGCAGGGCCATCCGCTCTCTTCCCGTACGCAATGCGCAAGGAGAGACTGCATGTTCATGCACAACAAACGCCTGCAATATACCGTACGCGTCGCCGAGCCCAACCCGGTGCTCGCCTCGCTGATGCTCGAGCAGTTCGGCGGGCCGGACGGCGAACTGGCCGCGGCGATGCGCTACTTCACGCAAGGGCTGGCCGAGGACGATCCCGGCCGCAAGGACCTGCTGCTCGACATCGCCACCGAGGAACTGAGCCATCTTGAAGTGATCGGATCGATCGTCGCGATGCTCAACAAGGGCGTGAAGGCGCATATCTCCGAAGGCGATATGGAAGAGGCCGAGCTGTACATGTCGCTCACGCAGGGCGGCAACAGTCATACCCAGGCGATTCTCTATGGCGGCGGCCCGGCGCTGACCAACTCGGCGGGCGTGCCGTGGACGGCGGCCTATGTCGATAGCCGGGGCGACCCGACCTGTGATCTGCGCTCGAACATCGCCGCGGAGAGCCGCGCCAAGATCGTCTATGAGCGGCTGATCAACATCACCGACGATGCCGGCATCAAGGACGCGCTCAAGTTCCTGATGACGCGCGAGGTGGCGCACCAGAAGTCGTTCGAGAAGGCGCTCTATTCGATCGAGGACAATTTCCCGCCGGGCAAGCTGCCGGGCGTGCCGGAATATTCGAGCATGTACGTCAACACCTCGCAGGGCGAGGGCGACATGCGCGGTCCGTGGAACGACGGGCCAGAATGGGACCGCGTCGACGATCTCCAGCAGACGCTGCCCGCCGACAATGGCGACGGCATGCCGACGGTGACGCTGGGCTCGGCCGATACTGCCGCGCTGACCCAGCTGGCGGAGCGGACCAAATCCGATCCCTCGACCAACCCGACGACCGGTGCCGATCTCGCCGCCGGCCCGGGCGCGGGGCGGACCAAGAGCGACGTGGACGCCTGAACGCGCTTCCCGGCCGGGCTTCTGCTCGGCCGGGAAAGGTCCGTCAGCCTAGTACCTTGTCCAGATAGGCGTTCGACTGGTCGCGCATCGCCTCGATCCTGCCCCCGATCGCAGCGTCGAGCGGCACGTCGAGGATGGCGCCGAGGTCGATTGGCGCACCGGGCACCAGCAAATGCTGCTCGGCGCCGAGCAACTCGGCCAGGTCGCGCACCTTGTTCATCCGGTCGAGCGCGGGCGCACAGGCGAAGGGCGTGTCGTTGAGCAATGCGAACACGCAGCCATGGAAGAAGTTGGTCAGCACCGCCTGCGCTCCGGCCATCGCCGCAGCGAAGTCGTGCGGGCCCGCGTCGAGCCATTGTTCGTCCGCCCAGTCGTTGCGATAGCCGATGCTGATCAGCCGGACGCCGCGTGGGCCTGCCCAGTTACGGGCGGCGGCGGCGAAATCCTCTGGCAGGTCCATGCCATAGACCAGCGCGTAGCGACCCTCTGGCACCGGCGTCGCAGCATCGGGCTGCGGCGGGAATTGCAGGCAGGGATCGAGCACCACGACCGGGGCCTTGCCGATCGCCTGAGTCACCAGCTGCCGGCTGTTGGCATCGCGCACCGCGATATTGTCGAAGCGGCGCAGCTGGTCCTGCCAATAGGGGTCCAGCCCGGCATCGGCATCATAGCTGCCGAAGCTGGCGGCATAGGCGGCGACGCATTCTGCGTTGAGCCCCTGGCCGAAGAAGATCGAGGCGCCGCCATACCAGGGGTGGCGCAGGTTCCAAACCTCGTCGCTGCCGACCAGCACGGTATCGACATGCGGCATCTCGATCGGATCGACCAGGTCGAAGCCGGGCGACAGCGGCAGCGCATCGAACGCACAGAGGAATTTGCGAAGCTTGGCGCCGTAGTGGCGGCGGTCCTCGGCGCTGGTGCGCGCCGGCAGCATCGGCTGCAGCGCCTTCCGCCACTCCGCGCGGGTGACGCGGGGGGATTCATGATCGAGCAACATCACCCGGTGGCCGCGCGCATGCACGCCCTCCGCCAGGCAACGCGCCTGCCAATAGGAGCCGTAATTGATGCAGCGATGAAAGGTGAGGATGCCGACGCTGCGCGTATCGCTGCGCAGGTCGTAGAGAAGCGTCGAAGAATCGTCGGTACCGGGCAGCCTCATGCGCGCGCGCACCCGATGCCGAAAACGGCCGCAGCCATGTGCTGTCCTCCCTCTGGTTTTGCCTTGAACGTGGGGGAGGGCGTGCGGTTGCGCGCTAAGCCTAAAAATTGAAGGTTAACGTCATCTTGGGAGCGCCCTGCCGCAATGGCGAACAGCGCGGTTCCTCGCCGGATGCCGTGTTAGCTCGAACCGACAGCTGGAAATTCGGCGCCCTTTCGTGGCAACTGGGCAGACTGCGGCCTCGTTTCCGCCGACGAGACCGCAAGAACTAGACAGGATGCCGCGCCGACCATGACTGCTCTGCCCACCCGCCAGCTCGGCCCCTTCACGGTTTCCGCCATCGGGCTGGGCTGCATGAACCTCAGCCACGCCTATCTGCCTCGCCCCGACGCTGCCGATGCGGAGCGTCTGCTGCTCCATGCGCTGAATGCGGGCGTGACCTTCCTCGATACCGCGGCGTTGTACGGATTCGGCGCGAACGAGGAACTGCTCGGGCGCACCGTGATGCAGAGGCGCGCGGCGTTCACGCTGGCGAGCAAGTGCGTGCTGGGCGGATCGGACGGCAAGCGCGGGATCGACGGCAGCCCGGCGGCGATCACCCGGACGCTGGAAGAGTCGCTGCGGCGGCTGAACACCGAACATATCGACCTCTATTACATGCACCGTCTCGATCGGAACGTGCCGATCGAGGAATCCGTCGGCGCCCTGGCTCGGGCGGTCGAAGCTGGCAAGATCGGCGCGATCGGACTGTCGGAAATGTCGGCGGCGACGCTGCGGCGGGCGCATGCCGCCCATCCGATCGCGGCGATGCAGAGCGAGTATTCACCCTGGACACGCAACCCGGAAATCGCGGTACTGGATGCCTGCGCCGAGCTGGGCGTGGGGTTCGTAGCCTTTTCGCCGGTGGGGCGGGGACTGCTCGCCGGCAGAGTGGACGCAAAGGGCGTACCGGAAGGGGACCTGCGCGCAGACATGCCGCGCTTCCAGGGCGATAATCTCGAGCGGAACCTGGCGATGGCCGCGCGTTTGCGCGCGATTGCCGAGGCAGCGGGCTGCAGCATGGCGCAGCTCTGCATGGCGTGGGGCCTGTCGCGCCGCGACTTCATCGTACCGATCCCGGGAACGACCCGGATCGAGCATCTCGACGAGCTGCTCGCCACTTTCGCGCGTCCGGTCCCGCCGGATGCGCTGGCGGCGGTGGATGTGCTGTTTCCGCCCAATGCCGCGGCAGGCCCCCGCTATGCCAACGCGGCGCAGGCACAGGTGGATACCGAGTTGTGGGACAACGAGCCGCTCGACTGAGGTGCAATCGTTCCAGCATCCGCGCGGCCGCCGAGCGGAAGGCAGAAGACGCGGCGTCGCCGGCTAGGTCGAGGCGGTACCGCTCGCTCCGAACAGCGCGAGATTGTAGCGGTAGAAGCGGTTGCGATTTGCCATTCGCCAGATGTCCCTTCGACGAACAGCGCGTCGCCGCCTGCCAAGATGGCCTCGAAACGCGCGGTGTCGGTCTCGATCAGTCCGCTCGGGCACGCGGCGGGCTGGAAGCCCTTCCAAAATGCCGCGCACCTCGATCGTCCCGGTGATCGCTGTGGCAGGTGTTGGCGAACGATCATTTCTGTTGGTCAGGCCCTGGCTGGGGCACGCGCGATGGCTTTGACTTCATGCACCGTCAGCTCACTCTCATGTCGAAAGCCTCGACATCGATGTGCTCGCGCTCCCGCTCAAACAGGGCGAGGGTTGCAGCGGCGATCAAAGGGCAATCGGGCCGCAGGGCATCGCACCATCATTCACGCGTGGCGACAGCAAAGTCGTGCCCCAGCAAGCCTAGTATCGTGTCGGCAGTTTCCCGCCATCGCGGGAGAGGTGCCGCCGAAGCAGATGCCCGCAATGCAGTACTGTCGCGCACGGTCTCGGCGATCGCGTCGGCCACTTGGCTGGGACTTGCGTCCGCAGGAAAGTACCGCAGACCGTATCGGGCATGAACGCGGAAGGCCGGAATATCGCGGGCCAAAACCGGACAACCTCGCGCAACCGCTTCCAAAACCGGCAGGCCGAACCCCTCGCCATAGGACGCAGCAACTAAGGTGCTCGCGCAATCGTATAATCGCGCCAGACCCGTGTCGTCCAAGGTCGGCAGCCAATGCAACCGACGGCGGAAATCGGTGTGGGTCAAGATACGTTGCTGCAGCGCCTGGGTCTTCCACCCGCTGCCGCCTACGATAACCAGCGTTGCATCGAAGCCCCGGCCCCACAACAATTCGAACGCGTCCAGAAGCAAGCCATAGCCTTTGCGCGGTTCGAGGGTGCCGACCGCCAATACGACGTCCTTGGCACGGATCACGGTAGTCGGAGCCAGTTCCTCTGCCGGCTGCTCCCCGGCGGGCAGAATGTCGAAACCCATCGGCATGACCTCGATGGCGACCTCATCGCGCAGCGCGAATCTTTGCGTCAGCACTGTCCGCAATTCGTCTGCGACGTGTGGCGAAATACAGATATAGCCGTCCGCCAGCTTGGCGGTGGCGACCAGCCACCAGCGGAAGCGTACGGCGACCTTGGCCGAGAAATATTGCGGGCTCTGCAGCGGCAACAAGTCGTAAACGACGAACCAGAAGCGCGTGCCGTGCCGCTTGTATCGAAGCAATTGCCTAACCTGTTGGCGAACCGCGTCAAACGAAAGGTCCAGCCCGAGAAAGACGTCGCCGGGTCGCGGGCTCATGATCACGTCCGGCGTAACGTCGGCGGCGGGCCAAGCGGTATGACGAAAGGCCCCGCGGTCGTACCGGACTGCCTGAATGTCCTGGCCGCGCGGCAGGGATCGCATCTCGGTCACGGTCGATCGCACGACTCGCTGAATGCCCGAGCGCGCATCGTGGCGTGCAATGGTCGTAAGATCGACCAGAAGACGCCCTGACGGCTCGGCCTGTGTCGAAACGCCATGGTCGACGCGGCGGGCCGATGCGATGCGCCACCGTTCCAGCCAGTGCGGCGACAGAACCGGCAGCAGAAAACGCACTATCGACCAGACCATCCCGCCCCAATCCCCGAAATTGAACCTCCGCCAAACTAGGTCTAGGCGACCAGGTCATTACACATGCGGTACACGTCGACGGTTTTTTCGATACACCGTGCCCAGCTGTAGTGCGCCGCCACCGCCATTCCGGCGCGTATCGCGCCGTCCCGCCAGATGTCATCCTTCAACGCCCGCTCGATGCCGATGCTGAGACGATCGATGTCGTCCGGGTCGATCATCATCGCGGCGCCGCGGGTTACCTCGGGCAGGCAAGATCGATCGGACACGATCGTCGGGATGCCGCAGGCCATCGCTTCGATCGGCGGGAGGCCAAAGCCTTCGTAGATCGAGGGGTAAAGGAAAAGGCGCGCGCCGGCATAAATCGTCGGGAGATCCGCGTCGGCAACGCGTCCCAGCATGAGCAACCGGCCCTTGCGTTGCTCATCCTCGATCAGCACGTGCAAGCGGTCATTCGACCAGCCCTTTGCGCCAACCAGCACAAGCGGAATATCCTTCCCGGTCCGGTCGCAATAGAGCGCATGAGCAAGGATCGCAGCCTCAATGCGCTTGCGCGGCTCGAAGGTAGCGACCGACAGGATGTAATCGCCAACCGGACGCCCAAAAAGGCGCAACAGGTCTCGCTCCAGCGCTTCCCTGGTTTGCGGCCGAAAGCGTTCGGAAACCCCCAGATGGATCGTGCTCACCTTTGCGGCCGGATAGGAAAGATGCGCGATTAGATCGCGCCGAGTGGCGTCGGAATCGGTGATGACGTGCGCAGCCCGATCTAGCGAACGTTCGAAATTCTTCTCGAAATCGCGGATTCGTTCGATGGGATGGGTTTCGGGATGTAGATAGATCGAGAGGTCGTGAACCGTGATGACGCCAGTTTCTGCCTGCACCGGAAGAAAATAATTGGTCCCGTGCATCAGGCGCCCCTTGAACCCCTGGCGAGCGCGCCGTCGCCGTACGACACGGGGGATCAATCGCGAGGCGCGTCGACGCGCCTCGCCAGTAAGCAGCCCGCCCGGGTCGGCATGCCAATGATCACTCAGAAAATACGTCAGCTCGTCGATCGCAGGGTGCCCCGCCAGACCTTGGCACAATTGCCAGGTGTAGCGCCCGATACCCGTGAGACTTGGCGACAGAGGATCGACCGTTATGCCAAGCAACATGCCTATGCCCCGATCGTTCGCCGCGGCATTTCGTCGCGTGGAGGCACATCGCACACGCCGGTCACGCGTTCGAATTTCTTGCAATATTCCTGCAACAGCTTGACTTTATTGGCTCGGGTGAATGTGCGGTTGATGTCTATCTCGTACGTTGCAATTCGACAAGCCATGGCGATGATCGCGCACTCCAGAAGCGCACTTGCGGCCGAACGGCGCTGGTCGATGGACTTCGTCGCCGATACCTTCGGTGCCTAGCGGCGACTGCGCATCCTGGCAATCAACGACGATTGCTGCCGCGAAAGCTCGTGCGTGGCGAGCGATACCGGTATCTCCGACGTGCTGCAACTCGCGCGCGGGACAACCCGGCGCAAGCTGGCAGCTTGGCGCTACGCCTCCATGCTGCCAGCTCCCGCCCCCGGCACGCTTGTGCCGGCGCGCACGCCCGAATATCAAACCAGCGGCCTCTCGTGATGCTCCGGACCGACGGGGGTAGGACGCCCAGATTGGAGATGACCTGCTCCCCAGAAATCTCGCGATTGATACGTTAGCTTGTCAGTTGAAGAAGAGTGATGCGGCGAAGCCGATTGACCGAGGATCCGATCATTGAAGTGCTGCGGGAGCATGAGGCCAGCGTGAAGACCGCCGACCTGCCGGAAGCACGGGATCAGCGATGCGGCCCTTTACACCTGGCAGTCGAAATGCGGGGGCCGGACGGTTTCCGACGCCGCGCGGTTGCGGGCAATGGAGGACGAGAACCGTCGGCTGAAGAAGCTATTGGCGGAGTCGATGCTCGACTTTTCGGCGTTGAAGAACTTGCTGGGAAAAACTGACGCGGTCTGCGGATCGCTACGCTGCGTTGGAGAAGCTGATGGCCGATCACGGTGTCTCCGGGCGTCGCGCCTGCAGGCTGGTCGGGGTCAATCGGTCGGCGTGGCAATATGAGCCGCTTCGCGGGAAGGCCGATGCTGTCCGCGAGCGGATGCGCGAGCGCGCGAACGAGCGTCATCGCTTCGGCTACCGGCGGCTGGCGAGCCTGCTGCGACGTGATGGCAAGCTGAAGAAGGTGTACCGGCTGTATCGAGATGAGCGACTGACGGTGCGCAAGCGTGGCGGCCGCAAGCGGGCGCTCGGCATGCGGGTGCCGATGGCGCCGCCGCAGGAACGCAACCAGCGCTGGTCGCTCGCCTTCGTGTCGGACGCGTTGGCCTGCGGCGGGCGGTGGCGCATGCTGAACGTCATCGACGATCATGATCGGCAATGTCTGGCCTGTATCGTCGACACGTCGCTCTCGGGCCGGCGGATCGTTCCTGAACTGAGCGCCATTGCCGAGCGTAGAGGGCTGCCGCGCATGGTAGGCAGCGACAATGGCACGGAGCTGACCAGCCACGCCGTCCTTGTCTCGCGCCAGGACACCGGGGTCGAGTGGCATTACATCGCGCGGGGCAAGCCGCTGCAGAACGGCTCCGTCGAAAGCTTCAATGATCGCTTGGGGGACAAGTGCCTGAACGGGCACCTGTTCCCATCGCTGGCCGCAGCAAGACGGATCATCGCGGCATGGCGGACAAATGACAACACCGTGCGTCCGCCATGCCGCCTTGGCACCCGCCGAGTTTACGAACCGCCCCCGCCAAGGGCATAGGGACACCGAAGCGAAGTTATCGGCGGCCTGAAAACGGGGAGCAGAGCAGAGACTGCCGCGGGTTCATACCAAATTCTCTGGTTATCGGCGCGCAACGTCACTATCGCGCGATGCCACATCATCAAGGGACGAAACTATGTCAAAAACCGCCATCGTTACGGGAATCAGCGGCCAGGATGGCGCATATCTGGCGGAAAATCTGTTGAGCAGCGGCTACACCGTCTACGGCACATATCGGCGGACCAGCTCGGTCAATTTCTGGCGGATCGACGAGCTCGGCATCACCAACCATCCCAATCTCAAGCTCGTGGAATACGACCTGACAGATATGGGTTCGGCCATCCGACTGATCGAAGCGTCGGAGGCAACCGAGATCTATAATCTCGCCGCGCAGAGCTTTGTTGGTGTCTCGTTCGATCAACCGATCGCTACAGGTCAGATTACCGGCCTAGGAGCCGCCTATCTTCTGGAGGCGATCCGCACCGTCAATCGCGACATCCGCTTCTACCAGGCATCAACGTCCGAAATGTTCGGCAAGGTTCAGGCGATCCCGCAGACCGAGGATACCCCTTTCTACCCGCGCAGCCCTTATGGCGTGGCGAAGCTTTATGCGCATTGGCTGACCGTCAACTATCGCGAGAGTTTCGGAATTTTTGGAACTAGCGGCATTTTATTCAATCACGAATCCCCGTTGCGCGGGCGTGAGTTCGTGACGCGCAAGATTACCGACACTGTCGCTAAGATCGCGCAAGGCAAGGCCGAACTGCTCGAACTCGGCAATCTCGATGCCAAGCGAGACTGGGGCTATGCCAAGGATTATGTCGAAGGCATGCGATTGATGCTCCAGCACGACGTTGCAGACACCTACGTCCTGGCGACCAACCGCACCGAGCCCGTCCGCCGCTTCGTCGAGCTCGCTTTTGCGCACGTTGGGATTGAACTCGATTGGTCGGGCAAGGAAGAAAACGAGAAAGGGATCGACCGTAAAAGCGGTAAGACGCTCGTGCGCGTCAATCCCGCCTTTTACCGTCCGGCAGAGGTCGATCTGTTGATCGGGGACGCCGGCAAGGCTGAACGGGAGCTGGGCTGGACACCAAAGGTCAAGCTGGAGGAGCTTGCGCAGCTGATGATGGAAGCCGACATGCGCCGCAACACTGCAGGGTGGTCGTTCTAATTTGACGCCCGGCCAGCTTTTTAGCCTGGTTTGAGCGAAAGGTCCCGGCCCTGTGGGCCTGCCCGCAAGGCGCCGGGACATGAAGAAATCGCGGCACACGGAAACAGCTGGCCGCGGATCTGAATCTGGACAAGCATGTCCTGCAGGATGTTCTGGCAAAAATGCCCTGACACCTGGACGGCGCCGCGAGAGCGTTGCGCACGTCCAGGTGTCTCAAAATGTGGGCGCACGGCGCGGATCTCGTTGATCGCGGGGGCGCAGGGCGCCGTCGCGTGGACAACGAACCGGCGTCCATCTCGAAGGCACTCGACCGCTCGGCGTACGAGAACGGCGTCACGCTGGACTTCAGCCGGCCGGGCAAACCCACCGACAACGCCTTCGTGGAATCGTTTAATGGCCGCTTGCGCGACGAGTGGCTGAACGCGCACTGGTTTCTGTCGCTGGCCGATGCCCGGGCCAAGATCGAGGCCTGGCGCCGGGACTATAGCAAGAGCCGTCCTCACACATCGCCTGGCTGGCTGACGCCGGTCGAATATGCTGCAGCCGCGGCCAAGATCGTCGCCGAATGAACCCCGGATACTCACGCTCAGGCTGGATGAGAAACCGGGGGGCCCTCATGCGGCAAAGCGGGCTTGGTTTCGCACAGCATGACCAAGGTCCTTATCAATCCGGTGGCCTGCGCAGGCGGAATGACGCTTCCGGAAGGGAAGATGGGCGGCAGTGCCCATGCGCATCCCCGGTCAGCGAGGCGGATAGCGATCAATTCCTGAAGTAGCAGAACGATTTCTTCCGATACTCCCTGCGCCTGAATTGGAGCGTTACGGGAAAAATAAGTCTTGCTTTCAGGAGAATTCAGCAGGTCACGTAGCAGGCCAAATTCATCCTGCTGTCCGATACGTAAGGCGTTTGCATGATACTTCATGCCATCGGCATCCGGTGATCGCCCGAGGGCAAGTTCATAAGCCTCGGTGACAATTTCTTCAAAATTGGCCGAGAGGCGAGTCCGTTGCGCAATAAAAGCCGAAACGTTTTGTCGAACTGCAATACCTTCCTCGGACTCGAGCAAATGCTTGAGCAGCGAAAACCTATCAATACGACCACTGACAAGCGCTTCTACGTGCGCCTTCAAACCCAGTTCATCAGGCTCCCGCACCAATATCATGCGATAAGCGTCGGCAACCAATTGCTCTGCCTCCGCTCTTTTTATACGACGTTTGATCCAATTCTTCATCTGACGTCACCACCTTAGGAGCGCTGCCAGCGGCCGCGGTTACGGAACCTATGCGTAGGTTCTTTTAGGTTGTCCACATACGCTGGTCGGCGGCGTGAGAAGTTTCTGCGGATGCCGCTTGACCGTAAAATTGCTGTCCTGCACCAGCGCCAGATGCGCGTTCTCTATTTCACCGTCACGCCACTCGGGGATGAAGGAAACGGAGGTAGCATCTGTTGCCGCAACCATGTCCGGCGGCTCGCCGAAGACGACGACATCGAATTGGTTGCGATGGTGGCAGGATCGTTCGCTGCCGAAGCAGCGACGATGCAGTTCTTCGCGTCGCTCGGCGTGACGGCATATTATCAGCCCTATTACGTCGATCGATACTATCCGGAAGGCAAATCCCTTCGGGCGCTGGCAACCTTCGCCTGGAAAATGCTGTTTCAATTTCCTTGGGAAACGCAGAGGCTCAATCAGCACCACGTGAGCGATGGCGTCGATTGGGCCATCCGAGCCCATAAGATCGATACGATCATCATCGACTATCATCCGAGCGCGTTGTTTCTGAAGCTGCCGCGAAGCGATGTCCGCACGGTCCTGATCGGACTCAACCGCGAGGGCGATTTCTACGCCGACATGATCAAGCTGGGGATGAGTCATCACGGCCGCCTGGCAGCGAAGATCAGCCTGTTCCGCGCACGTCTCTTCGAGCGACGCAAGAATTCGGAGGTCGACAAAGTTGTCGTGATCGGCGAGCCCGATGCCCCCAGATATCCGCTCCGATCGACGCCGGTCTGCATCACACCCTACCTCGACCCAAAGCCAGAGAAATGGTCTATTCAGCCCGGGAAAAGGCTCTTTTTCGTGGGGAACATCGCCCATTATCCAAATCGGTTGGCCATCGAATGGATCGCGCAGCAGTTCGCCCCGCAGCTGCTGACGCTTTGCCCCGCCGCGCGGATCTCCATCGTCGGCGCGAGACCTGACCAGCTCCCCTCGAACGTCCCCAACATCGACTGCCTCGGGCCTGCGGACGCAGAAACCGTGCAGGCGCTGTTTCTATCGGAGAACATAATGCTGTGCCCGATAGAGAACGACTACGGGGTCAAGTTCAAGGCGGTGGAGGCTCTGTCCTACGGCACGCCGTTGCTCGCGTCTCGACAGACGCATCTCGGGCTGCCGCAGCTGGAAGGCCATGGTGCTATCGATCTGGAAGACCCTGCGGCGGCAGCGCGGATCGCTGCAGACTTGCTCCAGAATCCGCATGCGCTTTTTGCGTTTCAGGTGGCACAGCAAATGCGGCAAAGTCGCTTCATCGAGAGTCAAAAGAACATCTGGTCGAAAACGATCGCCACGATCCCGCTAAAATAGCACGATGCGGTGAGTTGCTTCAGGCATGGCGAACACGCATCCAGGACGGTAACAAGCGCACGTCCCAGTCGGGCCCCGCGTTCCACGCGGCCATCTGCTCCAGGCGCTCATAAGCGTCGATCGTTACAAGATCACCGATCTTCACCAGATCGACGCGTTTCCCGTTATCATAGCTATGGAGTTCCAACTCGAGCGCAGTCTGGTTGCTCATGAGCTTCGGATAGATGCCCGCTTTTTCAAAAGCGCGCTCATATTCGCTCATCGTGTACCAGCTTTTGTAGAACGTTTCGCCCGCTTGAGCCCGCTTTTCAAGGTAACGATCGTCAATCGACAATCCTTCGGGATAAACGCCCTCGCCCATGAGGAAAAGCGCACCGTCCGGCTTCAGGACCCGGCGGGCTTCGCAAAGCGCATCATGCATGTTTCCAGGATCGCTCCAAGCAAAGTCTTCCCTGTTCCGGGGCAGCGCGCAATGGAGTGTTGCATGCATGTACAGAATATCGACCGTTCCGTCTTGAAATGGCAGCACAGACATTGGTGCGGACAGGCGATGGAAGGGGCGGCCGTTATGAAGCCGTGCCGCAGCATTGACCATTCCCGGGAAAAAATCTACGGCGTATGAATCAAAACCCATTTCCGCGAAGCGCTTGATCGTTTCGCAGCGCCAAGCGCCCAGTTCCACAACTATACGTTCTTCCGGATGGGTATATTGAAGACTGCTGAACATGAATTCAGTGTTCACTGTCTTTGCATCCGCATATTGCCGTTCGGCAGGAACGCTCATGTTTGGGATCAATGCGCTCTCGATATATTCACCGAACGATGACGCTTCCTCGATTAATGTGTCGGGCACGTCCTCAGGATCGTAAAGTTGCGCATTCCCGTCGATGATCGGATAGCTTTTTCCTGTTTCCTCGCAGATCAACGCAGCACCCTCCTGTCGAACAGGGGCACCGGCCGGAGAACGGAGAACCGAAACGTTCAGGGGAAAATCGACGGTCGGAACGTCGGCTGGATATTGGCTCAATACGCGTGCAGCCTCCGTTTCCGGATAGCGTTCCACCAGACCCATGCTCCGCGCCTTGGCCAGGCATAGCGCTGCCTTGGCCGGGTCCAGCGCGGCAAAACCAATCTCGCCGCCGCCGTGGCCGCCGCTGACAAAGTGCAAGGTATAGCCGTTGCGCATGAAGCAGGCGCGGATGAACTCGTGCGACCAACCGGATTCGAACCAGCCATATTTCCGAGCGACGTATAGCGACTCCTGGTCCAGCCTCAGGCCCCAGTTTCGCCAACCTGCCTGGATGGGCTCACCCGTGAAGGCGATCACCCCGTTCGGCTCAAGCTTCGTCGAGAGGTCCGCGATCAACCTCCACGGCTTCAGGCAGTGGTGTAGCGACTGAAAGAAGAAAGCGGCCTTGTATCCGCCGTTGGGGACCGTGGTGATATCATCGTAGCTAAGGATGCTGCGCTGGATCGGCAGGCTGCGGGCGGTAGCGCGCAACTGACTGAGTTCGCCAAGCGCGGGATCGATGTCGATGGCACGGACGATGCAGCCGCAGAACGCCAGGATTTCCGAACTGAGGCCGTGCCCCGCACCAAGATCCAGTACAAAGGGGCTGGACGGGAGATCGGCAACACCGAGCATCGTCGAAATCGCGCGGACGTGCTCACTGACGAAGTTCGGTAAGCCCAGACCTAATGGGTTCGGCGCGCTGACCAGCGACGGCACGTCGACCGGATGGAGCTCGCCATCCCACTGGTTGAGTTCGCGACCTGCGATCTCGCGATAGAGCGCCAGTTGCTGATCATAATATTCGGGCGAAAACGGATTCAGACTCTGATCGACCGACGTCTTAAATTTGAAATCGATCGGATAAAAGCGTTCGGAGACGCCAGGTGCGCCGAGGTTGCCAGCGTATTCCTCGTCGATGATCCGGACGAATTCACCTAATTTTTCAGAGTTCATCTCGGACATCACTACGTCTCCAAGCTCACGCAGATACAAAGAGGGCTTTACTTGGGAAAGATCAGTTCTGTGCGACCCAGCTCGCCAGGCTGACCGCAAAATCCTTCCAGCGTGGCAGGGTTAATTTTGCCGCCGCGCTCCAAAGCATCTCAATTTCCCCCTCGTCCCGCAGGCGCGTTAGTGCCGCTGCGACGGAATGCACGTCAACGGTCTCAAGCCGGATCTGACCCTCATCGGGCAGTCCCGACACGCTGGGCAGGTTCGCACTGACCACGGTTGGGATGCCACAGAACAACGTTTCGAGGGCAGGCAGGCCGAACCCCTCGTTAGGGCTGATAAACAGGCTTGCCCGCGCTTGGCGTAGATGGCCGCGTATCTGGTCATCGGACGGACTGTCGATCACCTCCACGTCCGCACCGACATACGCGACGATCTGCGCGAGCTGGGGTTGTAGGAAAGACGGGATTTTGCCCAGGAATTGCAACTTGCCGCCGGCGGGGTCGGGCGGCAGCGAACGAAAGGCCTCGAAGGCGACGTTCTGAAATTTCTTGGCCTCGAAGGTTCCCAGGCACACGATGTTGCGCCGATCCGCAGTATATTGCTGGGGTTCTAGGTTGATGCCGTCGGCGCCGAGGGTGATCGCCGGGCCCTGAACCTCGCCGGTTCCACGGAAGATCTGCTTTGCGAGATCGTCGCGCACGGCCGCGCTTATATATGCACGCTTAGTCGCTGCCATGACCAGTCTGAGATAGGGCATGAACAGGTACATGTTGCCGCCTATCCCGTAGAGATGCGGCTTGAGCCACGGCACGAAGTCATAAATCAGCATATAGGGCTGAAATAATTTATGCTCGATCGCACGTTGATAGAACGCGCTCCTGTCGAAGCGGTAGAAAAGCTCCGGAAGCAAAACCTTGTCTTCGGGGTGCAGGACGATCTTCTCGGAATGAATGCCCGCGTCGATCATTCGCGCCTCGGCGCTGATTTCGGCCGGTGACAGGGTGTTTTTACCGAACATCTTGACTAGGAACGCAAGTGCCCGGCTGGAAATCGAAATCAGGCCATCGACGTGCGGATCATACCGCGCGAAGCGTACCGGCACGTCCTGGGGCCAATGCGCCAGCAGTTCGCATACCGTCCGTTGAATTCCAGTGCGCAAGGGGGCGCCGTAGAATTCCCCCAGGTCGACGATGATGGGTCGCATCGGATCAGGCATTTTTCGCAACGTCGAAACCAAGCGATTCCATCATGCGAACCGCATAGCGCTCAAGGGAATGGTCGACGGCGAACGCGCGCGCTTGTTCCATCGGTCGTGACAAATGCTCGCCGGATCGGAGGATATCCAGAAACGCCTCTGCGATCAGAAGCGGCGAAAGATCGTCGCTTACCCGCCGAACGAAAGGCGGGGCCAACGACGATTCCGCCAGATGCTCATTTGCGACAGTCGGCACGGCCGCTGCGATACAATCATTGAGCGCGCCGGAGAGCCCTCCCATGAAATAGGTGCGCAACTGGATGGCTGCGTCGGTCGCGATAAGATGGTCCATATAGGTCTCTTCGGATGCCCGACCCGAAAACAACGTCACCGCGTCCTCGAGCCCGAGCTCTTCGCGGAGATTGTGGAGGCCGGCTTCGATATCTTCGCCGATCAGCCCGCACAGCACGAGGCGCGCTTCGACGCCCCAGGTGCGCAGGAAGTTGGTGGCCCAGATCAGAAGTTCAGGCGCCTTGTCCGGCGAAACGAAGCCGAAGGAGGTGATGACGAATTCCTTGTCGGTCCAGCCCAACTTCTCGCGGCGCTTGCGCCGTTCCTGCGACGTGATGGCTTCCAGACTCATCGGACGATATTGCGCGAAGGGAAGCACTTTGGGCTGCACCCCATAAAGCGTCTCTATGCCCTTCGCGCCAACGGCCGAATGAACCAGCAGGGGCTCTGCCGCCTTCGCGATCTCAGACAGGAAAAGAACCGGAAGATCGCGCTGATGCTTGAGCCAGTGTACCAGATCGGCTGCGGGTACGGGGCGGCCGGCTTCCGCACTCGCCACCTGCAAGGTGCGGTTCAATCCCAGCTCGTGGAAATAGAAGTCGATCATCCGCGCATCATGCGCGAGCGCCGCGCCGCCATGTTCGAGCAGATATCGGAAGGCAGAGGTGTGAAAATGGGAATTGCCCAGCACCGAAAGCCGCTGATCGAAGGTTTTCGGCGAATATGGTGCCATCGCGACCGGTGCCAGCGAGGAATAGGCCGGTGTCGGCTCAACTCCCGGGCTGTCCGTGAAGATATGCAGATCGGCATATTTCGCCAGGGGTTGCAATGTTGCCTTGGAATAGTCCGCAACGCCCGACTGCGATGGCGGAAGCGGTGTGACGATGGCCAGCCTTGGCCGGAGGTTCCGTGATATCGCCGGTGCTTCAATGGCTTCGGCGTTCGGCTGGCGCGCCAGTACGCCCTCCATGAAGCGGCTGCCGACATTCTCGGTGGTATAGCTTTTCCACAGTGGCGCGACTGCTTCGAGTCTGCTCGACCATTCCCCTTCGTCGCCTACGATTCGCGTCATTATCTGGCTGAGCTTGTCGAAATCATCCGGCCCGAACTGCAGATCCGGGTCCCCGATCAACTCAGGGTGTGCCCCGACCGCGGATACCGTGACCGGCGTGCCTGCCGCCGCGCTCTCAATGATCGGGATCGAGAAGCCTTCGGCGCGCGAAGGGACGATGGTCATGATTGCGTGGCGGTAGAGCTGACGCAGTTCTTCGTCGTCGAGGTGCTGTGGGAAGAAAAGCAGCAGATTGTCGCCGCCGGCTTCCGCGAAAGTGTTGCGGAGCGCTTCCTTGTGCGCCGGTGGGTAATTGCCGAACACATGTAGCGGAACGCCCCGGCATTCGGGTGTCCGGGCATGAGCGATAAGCGCGCACTCGGGATTCTTGCGGGGATCGCCGCCACCGGCAACGAGAATATGCTCACGCTCGGAGCGGGGGAGGGGGCTTTCGCCCTCGGGCGGTTCGAGCGAGCGGCGCACGGCAACGCCCGACACATAGACTTTCGATGGATCGACGTTGCGATACTTGATCAAGTCATTGGCGCTATCCTGCGAAATTGTAGCGAAGGCATCATAAAATTCCAGCCAAGCGAAGGCATTCATGAATGTCGTTCGCCATTCCGTAACATGTAGATAACGGTTGGGGAACTTAAGTTGAATGAAGTCGTAGAACAGAGCGATCTTGAAGACCGTCGGATCAAGCAGGAATGCAGAGACTGGAAGCGGGTCGTGGGTCATCGGCGAGAGCGTCAGGAACCAACTATTGCTTTCGGCATTCTTCCAGCTTCCCGCCCGCACCTCATCAAAGAAGCGCGCATGTTCGGCGTAGAGCGGTTCTCGCATCGGGTCGGCGAGTGCCACCATCTTGGGCCGGCTCGCCCCCCAATCCCATTGACGCAGCGCCGTCAGCAGCGAGGTGCTGTGCTGGCCTACGCCGCGAAAACGATAATCCGGATCTTGAAGAGGCCGAACGTCCACGTAAACGATGTTGGGAGAAGCCCGCACTGTTTTTCCCTGATTGCTGACTTGCTGGAGGTTATATTTACTAAAGAGTTTTCGCTATCGACAGCGTCGTTCCGGAGCGTTCAATTCGTTAGAAACTCGGTTGGATCGAACGAATTCATACTGGATTGGACGTCATCGAGTGAAGCCTTAACGTCAAGCGTGAGTGATGCCGCGATGGGTTGCACTGTTGCCCACCCTCGTCAACAGTGTCAGTCGGGTTTTTAGGCTGAGCGGATTGCCAGGGGGCGGGCGGCCACGCGTGCGCCTCCATTTTTGACAAGGAAGATTTGGAGTGTCAGTTGCAGCGCTGCTGCGTCGGAGCTTCGAAAGCTGGTCAGGCTCCGCCGCATGGGCAAGATAGTCCGAGGACGTGCGCGCGGCGGCCATTCGGACAGGAATGGGATATCAATGTGATACGGGGCGCCGACAAACAGCAGGATGTCGAACTCCCCCCGAAGGTTGTCGTGGCGAGCGCACGCACGTGCCGCGCCGTTGGCTATCTACACCCGACGATCGCGCGGGCGGTGGAGGCGGCAAGCCTCAGGATCGACGCGCCACGCTGCCAGCGGAACCGACGAAGGGTTTGTCAACGGCCATCTACATGGTCCAAGAATGTGTTTGAGCCCGACCCTCGCCGCGCCTAGGCCATCTCTCTTTCGACAAAATATGCTCGCTCAAAGCCAAGGGGAGCAGGTCGCTTGATACCCGCAAGTGAAGGATAATGGCTTGAGCCCAAGGTCTTTCGGCTGCCGCGCAGGGCAAGGCCACGCCGCGCCGGCATGGACCGTCACAGGGTGAGGGGGCGTTGCAGCCGCGAGCAAAGTTCAATAGACGGGCCCGGTCAGATGGCGCCGCCGTTCAACGCGAATTTAATGGAGAATTTGATGCAAGCCTATAAGACCCTGGAACGTTGCCGCGTATCAAAGTCTGACAATCTTATATCCGTGCTGAACCTGGGTCATCAGGAATTGACCGGTGTATTCCCGAAGAACGCCAACGAAACGGTGACGCGCGGCCCGCTCGAACTGGTGCTTTGCCCGGAAAGCGGGTTGCTGCAACTCAATCATACCTATGACTCTTCGGAAATGTACGGAGACAATTACGGCTATCGATCCGGCCTCAACAAATCTATGGTCGAGCACTTGACGGCCAAAGTCCGTTATCTCGAAAAGCTCGCTGATCTGAAGTCCGGCGATACCGTTCTCGACATCGGTTCGAACGACTGCACCACGCTGAAGGCGTACGACAAGCCTGCGCTGAACCGTATTGGCATCGATCCTACCGGCGCCAAGTTCGCGGCCTACTATCCGGATGACGTCAAGCTGGTGCCAGAATTCTTCTCGGCAGCTGCATATGCCTCAACCGGTGCGCAGCCGGCGAATATCATCACGTCCATCGCGATGTTTTACGATCTCGACGATCCGATCGCCTTCGCGCAGCAGATTGCTCAGTGCTTGGCGCCGGGTGGCATCTGGCATTTCGAGCAGAGCTATATGCCCTCGATGCTTCGTCTGAATTCGTACGACACGATCTGCCACGAGCATCTTGAATATTATTCGCTCGGCGTTGTGCGCCTGATCCTTGAGGCAGCGGGTCTCAAGATCGTCGACGTCGTAATGAATAACATCAACGGCGGTAGCTTCGCGGTGACTGCCGCGCACAAGTCAAACACGAGCGTCCGCGTGAATGATGCGGTCGTGAACTGGTTGCTCGAGCAGGAAGACCGCATGGGCATCAATACGCCCAAGCCGTACCGCGAGTTCGAGGAGCGGGTGTTCCGCCATCGCGACGATCTGGTGCGCTTGGTCCGTGCCCTGCGCGGCGACGGCAAGACGGTGCTAGGCTATGGCGCATCGACAAAGGGCAATGTCGTCCTGCAGTTCTGCGGCTTCACGACCGAAGATATTCCTGCGATCGCCGAGGTTAACCCGGAGAAGTTCGGCAAAGTAACGCCCGGTACGCATATCCCGATCATCAGCGAAGCCGACGCGCACGCGATGAAGCCGGATTATTATCTGGTTCTGCCTTGGCACTTCAAGGACGGCATTATCCGTCGGGAGCAGGAATACCTCAATTCGGGTGGCAAGTTCATCTTCCCCTTCCCCGAAATCGAGATCGTCTGACACAGGTCGGACGGTGTCGCATGTCTTGAAGGCGTTGGCGGAAACGCCGGCTGGGAGCGGAAAATGAAACATGAGCGATTGAGCGTGGCGCGGACCGAGAAGGGTCAGCGACACGTCGCCTTCAAGCGTGTCTGCACATGAAGGCTTTGATCACCGGCATCGGAGGTTTCACGGGTCGTTACCTCGCGCAAAGCTTGCTTGCGCGGGGGATGACCGTGGTCGGACTGGCGCATTCCGATTGTACGCTTCCCGGCGTGGAAACCATTCATGTGGGCGACATGACGGACGGGGCGTTGATCAGCGACATCATCGCACGAGAAAAACCCGATTATGTCGCGCACTTGGCCGCCATATCCTTCATTCTCCACAGCAATGTGGAGGAGATATATCGCACGAACGTCATCGGAACGCGCAACCTTCTGGCGGCGCTCGAGGGTGTCGGTGGACCGCTGTCCGCCGTGCTGGTGGCGAGCAGCTCGAATGTTTACGGCAACCGGACGGAAGGGATCATGCGGGAGGATTCCCCCATCGATCCGGTAAACGACTATTCGGTGAGTAAAGTCGCCACCGAACTCGTGGCTGGCCTCTTCAAGGACAAGCTGCCCATCGTCGTGGCGCGCCCTTTCAATTACACGGGAATCGGCCAGTCGCGCGATTTTCTCATCCCCAAGATTGTCGCGAGCATTCATGCCGGGGAGGACACAATTTCGCTAGGCAACCTCGACGTTGCGAGAGATTTCTCGGATGTGCGCTTCGTATCGGAAGCCTACTCCAGGCTCCTGACCTGCCCTAGCGCCGTTGGCGCGACCGTGAATGTCAGTTCCGGCCGCGCCTATCGGTTGTCGAGTATTCTGGAAATGATCTCACGGATCGTCGGCTACGATTTGAAGGTCGAGGTCGATCCGACGTTGGTCCGTGCCAACGACGTTAAGCAATTATGGGGGGATTCCTCTCGGCTCGACGCACTTGTCGGCCCGCTTGATCGGATCGGGCTGGAAGACACGTTACGCTGGATGATTTCCGCGCCACTCTGATTTACTCAGGCCGGGGATTGGCGCGGCGCAATGTGATTGATTGCCGCCTGGCAGGTATGCCTTTTGGAAGCGTGTAGATGGTAGAGCGATATAGACACCGCAAGCCTGCAGGATCGGTGCAGCAATTACTTGCCTTGAACGATGATGCTTTTATCCACAGCGCATACCTGACCTTGCTGGGGCGCCCAGCCGACGAAGCGGGGCGGGCTCATTACGCGGACGCCCTGAGGCTGGGCGAGAGCAAGCTGCGTATCATCGTCCAGTTACATGAGTCCAAAGAAGGTCGAGCGTTTGACGCTCAGATCGAAGGTCTGAAGCAGGCCAAGATTGCCGTTCGACTGTCAAAGTTCTCGTTCGGTCTGCGTGCCTGGAAGAAAAGACGGAGGATCGATAAATTACTGTCTCTTCGATCCTCGGTTTCAAACATTAGTTATCGTGGCACTAAAGTAACGTCTGCTTACGACCTCCTGAATTTCTGGGACGAGGATTTCGTCAAGGCGGCCTATGTCGCTATCATAAGGCGAGAAGCTGATCCGGCAGGTCTCGCGCATTACGTGCTGCAGCTGCGCGGCGGCGTGGATCGGCGCCGAATTTTGGCCGACATGGCATCTTCCAAGGAGGGGCGGGACGCAAACCTGCCCGGCCTCAAATCGGTGGTTCGCTCGATCGAGCCTTACGGCAAGCTCTCACGCCTGACCGGTCGATCTGATTCCAAGGCTGCGATGCAGCTATCTGCGATTCAAAATGCGCTGTACGCGCAAGACGCGCGCGACGAGGTACGTTTCGAGGTTCTGAAGCGGCAGCTTGTCGAACTTCACGAGGCGCAACTCACCCTCGGCAAGAAACTGGACGCCGGACTGATGGCGGCAGAAGCCGGGGGGGCGGGCTCATTGCATGCGCAGGTTGTCGCGCGCGGCAAGGCGTTGACTTCGGCGCAACGCCTTGGCGGTTTTGCCCCGGCCAAGCGCGTGGTACTGTTCTACGTCGATCACACGATCAAATGTCCGACCAATACGGGCATGCAACGGGTCGTGCGCCAATTGGCCCGCGGCCTGGTCGAGAATGGCGAGCGCATTCGCTTCGTGAAGTGGGTGCCCGAGGAAAAGCGGTTCGCGCTAATCGACAAGGAAGAGCTCGGCCATCTGGCGCAGTGGAATGGGCCGCAGCTCTCCGCTGACGAGGCGCGACTTTATCCCGACGTAGGCAGCGTCGAGAATCAACTCGATGCGGCGGCCATGGCGCTGGACTGCTGGTTTTTCCAGCCTGAAGTCAGCCACATCACCTACCATGAAGTCGCGCCGACGGTGGATGCCTTTCTCGCTGCACGGGCGCTTGGCGCGAAGATCGCTGCTGTCTATTACGACGCGATCCCCATGCGCTTGGCCGCGTATAGCGCCGGCCTGGAAGCGCATGAGAAGTATATGCAGGCGCTGCTTCTCACCGACCTGCTGATACCAATTTCAGAGCGCTCTGCCAAAGAGATACGGCTCTTTTTCTCGCAGCATCAGCGCGCGAAAACTGCGCCGAAGATCGCAGCTGTTTTGCTGCCAGGCGAGACAAACCTGTCGAAGCGCGTCGTTTCGGAGGTTGGCGACAACAGCAAGACAATATTGTCGGTAGGGTCCATCGAACCGCGCAAAAACCACGCCCGTCTGCTAAAGGCTTTCCAAGCGTTTTCGGAATTGCCCGGAAACGAGGATTGGTCGCTAATCCTGGCGGGTAACATGCACGGCGATATCGCGCCGATCGTCAACGCGGCGATCGCGAAAAACGCCAATATCCGCTATATTCCGCATCCTTCGGATTCCGAGCTGGATCGTCTCTACCGCTCGGCCCGGTTCACCGTATTTCCTTCTACCGAGGAAGGATTCGGTCTGCCCATTCTCGAGAGCCTCTGGTATTCCGTGCCGTGCATCTGCGCCAATTTCGGTGCGATGGCGGAGGTCGCGGAAGATGGCGGCGCGCTTACGGTCGATACGCGCGACGTCGGCGAACTCACCCGGGCACTGGCTGAGCTCGCCGGAGACGAGGCTCTCTTCCGGCGCTTGAAGCACGACGCCTCCGTCCGCCACATCAAGACCTGGAATGAATATTCGCAGGAGGTGGCGGCGCTGCTCGACAATACCGCCAATCCGGTCGGCCAGCTCGGCGCGATGTACTATTGGGTCAACGATACTGCCGAGCAGCCATTCAACACAGGGATTCAACGTGTCGTACGACAGACGGCGCGGGCGATGATGTCGCTGGGTGTCGCGTTGATACCGGTGCGTTGGGATCACGACAAAAAGCGCCTTCAACCTGCAGAACAGGAACATCTCGATCATCTGGCGAGATGGAATGGCCCCAGTGCTCAACAATGGGCTAAATGGAAAGATCCATCCGAAGCAGGTGCCCCCAAGTGGCTGATGGTGGGGGAGGTCGTTCATCTTTATCTCGCGGACGTGCTGAATTATGCGCGATCCCAACACCTCCGCTGTGCGACGATCTTCCACGACGCCATTCCCTACAAGCGGCGGGATCTATATAGCGAAGCCTGGTACATCAATCATCGCGAATATATGGAAAGCACGGGAGGCTTCGACAAGATATTCCCGGTGTCCGATACGGCCGCTACCGATCTTCAGCACTTCCTTCTCTCGTCGCCTGAAAAGACGAGTAGCCTTGATCATCGGCTGAAAACTATGGCGATGGCCTGCGAGATGAGCGGGTACGAGCGGCATACCGCCATCAAGCGCGCTCGATCCGATGCTATACAGATCGTCGCGGTCGGCTCGATCGAGCCGCGCAAGAACCATCTCATCCTGCTGGAGGCTTTCGAGCGTGCCTCGAGAGTTTCGACGAAGCGTCTTTCTTTGACGATCGTGGGTAAGGCATCGGCAGCCTGGCCGACGCTCGCCGAGGAAGTCGCGGTTCGGGTGGAGGAGATCGCGGACTGCACCTGGCTGACCGATGTCGACGACGAGGGGCTCAGGAAATTGTACCAACAGGTCGATTTCTCGGTTTATCCATCGATCGAAGAGGGGTTCGGGCTTCCGATCGTCGAGAGTCTTTGGAATGGGTGCGGCTGCATCGTTCACGACAAGGGTTCGATGGCGGAAATCGCACGACAGGGTGGGTGCGTCACCGTCGACATGGAGGATGTGCAGGCGCTCACCGACGCCATTCTCGAGCTCTCGGAAAATGATGCGCTGCGCCGCGACCTGTCCGCACAGTCAGTCTCCCGCCCCCTGTCGACTTGGGAGGAGTACGCGCGCGACATAATCGCAGACATAGCGTCCGATCGCTTGTCGGAAAACCTGCTGACCTTGGCGGGGGAACCGGAAGACGTATATCAGGAGTTGCCGCAGTTGAGGCGCCGGCCGCTGCTCTCGCTGTGCATCAGCACGTACAACCGGGCTGGTTGGCTCAGCCTCAATCTGCGAAATATCTTCTCCCAAATTGATGGAGAGCTGACGGACGTAGAGGTGCTGGTGGTCGACAATGCCTCGACCGATCATACGGAAGCGGTCGTCGAGCCGTTCCTGAAGCATCCGAATTTCCGATATGTTCGAAATGTTCGCAACGTCGGCATGCTCGGCAATCTGACGGTTACGGCGCACGAGGCACGGGGAGAATATATCTGGATATTGGGGGATGATGACCTTGTTTATAATGATGCCTTTCCCAAGGTAATCCGCATTGTCAAGGAAAATCCCGGCATTGCACTCATCTATCCCAATTATGCGCATACCTCCGAGAAAAACCCTGAAAATGCTGAAGATGTTTCAGCATTTCTGAAGAAGTGCCCACCGATTGTTCCGGTGTCGCCTGATCATTTCGGCAAGGTCAAAACCGTCGGGATGAACAACGAAAATCTTTTTACGGCGATCTACGCACTTATTTTGCGTCGTGATCATGCGATCCGGGCCTATTCGCAGGATACGACCGGACGCGAATTTTCCTCGATGCGGACTGCGATCCCGACGACCTATTACGTCCTGAACTACATGATGGAGGAGAATGCCTATTGGATAGGCGATCCCATCGTCGTGGTGAATTTGAACGTTTCCTGGACCAAGTTCGCGGCGCTCTTCATTCTGGAGCGCTTTCCCGAAGCACATGATCTTGCCGAACGACTGGGTGCGGATGAGCGTCAGGTCGACAAATGGCGCGCGCATTTCATGCAAGGCTTTCTGCATTGGTGGAATGAAATCCTAGGAGATGATCCGGCGGGGAATGCCGCCTATTTTTCGCCGGAGCGGGTCGTTATGCGCGTGAAGCATCTCGAAGAGTTTGAGAAAATATCTGAGCAACTCAAGCAGATCTATTATCAAGCCTGGGTCGCGGATAAGCCGGTGGCCAAGACTCCGGTCGATATTTTGTTCGCGTCGGCGCAGTGAGAACGGGTAACGGAAGACGTCAGCCGCCCTTGAGGCCGCACAACATCGGACGGTAGTATTGCGGCTGTTGCAGAAGCTCCGGCGGAAAACGTCTGTCCAGCGTCGGTTGGTCTTGCGCGGGATGTTGGGGGGGGGGGCAGCGGCCTGTCGCAGGATCGGGGCGCGGATGCATCGGTACAGTCGGCATGGGCGATGCAGCGGGCCGTCAGGTCGTTGACGTGCCCCGCGTCTCGCATCCGGCGGTGACCAGAAACCTGTGCTGGTTGGTTTGCCTAAAGCATTTTCACATGGACCGTTGATATCCGGCGGCCCGCAGGACGTTGACCCATTCTCGGGGCGGAAAGCGATCAAGCGGGTCGCCAATGCGCTCGACAAAGGCATCGACGGTTCGGGCTGGCCGCTGGCGCCGGACCGCCTTGCGCTTGCCGAAGGCCATCTCGATGGGGTTCATGTCGTGGCTGTAGAGCGGCAGGGAGAAGAGTTGGGCGCGCCGGGCGGTGATCGCCCCGCGGATACCGCCCACCTAGTGGGCGGGCAGATTGTCGAGCACCATGACACCGTTCAGCCAGCCGCCACGCTTGCGCCTGCGCCAGCGTGATCCCTGGCTGCGAGCGCATGTGCGCAGCTACCGCCACCCCTGTGCCGGGAAGCGCTTGCGCGGCAGACGACCGCGGTTCGGGTTTATGCCGGCATCACCGGCCAGCCGCCGTCGGGTCCGCGCCTTGTAGATATAGGCCAGGCTGACTTGAAGAGCACCGCCGCCTCGCGGCCGGCATCCCGCCGTCGACCCCAGCCAGGGCCCGATGCCGCAAATCCTGCGAGGAACTCCGCCCAGATCGCCGACCCATCGCCACCTCCGCTGTGACGGCAGCCTGTGAATCACACGATCAGCGACAAGGGGAACCCTCGCGATTCCGCCCATCGTGAACCCGCCCTATCTTCAAGGTACGTCGGGCTATCGGATCGTCTCCCAGGCGCGCTGGCCATGCGGTGCGTATCAACAGCGAATGCCGGCGCGAGGTGCTCGGCCCGGCCGTCGAGCCCGCCCTCAGGGGTGCTGCAACCACGCCGCAACCATGCGGCTGGACGCGATCGCTTTGGTTGATGACATGGTGCGCATCACGCTATAAGCGCAGGGCCGGCGGTCCTGCCCATATTACAGCTGGGAACAGGGTATGAGAAAACCGTCGGCGTGTACCGTATGGCGATGAATGGGGCCGACTGAAGGAATATGATGACGCATTCTCGGTGGACCCGACGGAACAGTGTGCTTTACAAGTTTGGTCCTGTTCTCCTCAGTGCTGTCTCCCTGTCAGCCTGCGCGGTGATGCCCGCTACCGGCCCCTCCACGCGGGCTGTGGCGCGGGCTGACAGTACGTCCTTGGCGGTTGCGGATATCAGAATCGTTGACGTGACCGAGGATGTCGCGCGCCGGGTGCTTGCGAGCCAACGCGCCACACTTTTTTCCGAAGCGCTAGGGGACGGCCATGTGGTCGGATCGGTCATAGGTCGCGGCGACGTCCTTGACATTGCGATTTGGGAAGCGCCGCCAGCCGCCTTGTTCGGGGCCGCAGGCGGGCAGGCTCTGCTAGGCGCCTCAACCTCCTCCACGGCGCTTGCGCGCGCTTCATCGCTGCCGGAACAGATGGTCGACAGCGACGGAAAGATCAATATCCCGTTCGTTGGCTCGGTTGTCGCGGCGGGCCGCACTTCGACGCAGATCGAGCGCGAGATCGTTAGCCGCCTGGCTGGTAAGGCGCATTTGCCGCAGGTGATTGTACGCGTTATCAATAACACCAGTTCCAACGTCACGGTCGTTGGTGATGTAGCGAACAGCGCGCGTGTACCAGTCACCGCCAAGGGGGAACGACTTCTTGACGTGTTGGCGACGGTTGGTGGGGTACGCCAGCCGGTCGGGAAGGTGTCGATCCAAGTCACGCGTGGTCCGCAGGTGGCATCTATGCCTTTGGGTGCGATTATTCGAGATCCGCACCAGAATATTCGCATGCAACCCGACGACGTCGTAACGGCGCTGTACCAGCCGTACAGCTTCACCGCGCTGGGTGCGACGACGAAGAATGATGAGATTGCCTTCGAGGGGGCGGGGTTGACGCTTGCGCAGGCGCTGGGGCGGGTCGCCGGTCTGCAGGATGCGCGCGCCGACGTGAAGGGCGTCTTCATCTTCCGGTTTGAGGATCCTGCGGCGCTGGATACGACGGTGCGCGAAACTGCGCACCTTACGCCTGATGGTAAGGTGCCTGTCATATACCGCGTCAATCTCAAGGATCCCTCGACTTTCTTCGTCGCGCAGAGCTTCCCGATTCGCGATAAAGATGTCGTCTACGTGTCCAATGCACCGCTTTCCGACATTCAGAAGTTTGTCGGCGTGATCTCATCGACGGTCTTCCCGATTGCTGCGCTAAGAACGATCGGATTGTAATGATCTTCTTGCAATCAACGAACTGCGGCTCCGCTGACGTCTGTTGCAAATAGACCATCGCGGCAAACGCAGTATTTTATGATCGTTGCGGAATACGGATCTATATGAATAATAACTTTATCAGCCGGATAAAGAATGTCGATCGGCTTTTTCTGATCGCAGTCATCATTCCGACGATCATTGCAGTCATATACTTCGGTCTAATCGCTTCAGATGTGTATATATCTGAATCGCGATTTGTTGTTCGTAGTCCAGATAAGCCTGCTTCAACCGGTCTGGGCGTGCTGCTAAAATCTTCTGGCTTCACAAGCGGTAGCGATGAAATATACGCGGCTGAGAGCTTCATTGAGTCGCGTGATGCACTGTACGCTCTGAACAAGGGCAACCTGTTTGAAAAAGCGTATACTGATCCAAAAATTTCCGTTTTCGATCGTTTTAACGGATTTGGTGGCAACCGAAGTTCAGAAGAGCTCTACAAATACTACCGCAACAAGATTTCGATCGAACATGAGACCAACGCTTCGATAACGACGCTGAAGGTCCGCGCTTATTCTGCGCGGGAGGCGTATCGTATCAACGCCGCCTTGATCGGCATGGCGGAGGCGACGGTCAATCGTTTGAACGAACGTGGTCGGCAGGATCTCATCCGCTTCGCCTCCGTTGAGGTGGGCGAAGCGAAGGCGCGGGCCAATGCGGCGGCCTTGGCCTTGTCTGCTTTCCGCAACAGCCAAGGCGTCGTCGATCCCGAGAAGCAGGCAACCGTCCAGCTCCAGATGATATCGAAGCTTCAGGACGAAGTTATCGCCGCGCGTTCCGAGTTGCTACAGCTGCGGGCGTTTACCCCGCAAAATCCGCAGATCGCCGTTCTCGCGACGAAGGTGCAGGGGCTGGAGCACGAGATGGAACAGCAACTCTCGCTGGTGGCGGGGGGCAGCAAATCACTTTCTTCGACCGCCGCGCGGTATCAGCGCCTGCAGCTGGAGAGCCAGTTCTCGGATAAGCAGCTCGCCGCCGCGATGGCATCCTTGCAGGACGCCTTCAACGAGGCGCGGCGCAAGCAGGCATATCTGGAGCGCATCGTTGAACCGAGCGTGCCGGACGAAGCGCTAGAACCCCGTCGCCTGCGTGGGATTTTCGCGACGTTGGTGTTGGGCCTGATCGCCTGGGGCATTATGACGATGCTGTTAGCAGGCGTACGGGAGCACAAGGGCTGAGATGTCGGCTAATCGCCAATCCCTCGCGTTCTATGCATCTGCGTTGGCTATCCAGCGGCGGGTAATCTATGCGCTGTTCATGCGAGAGGTGCTGACCCGTTACGGCCGGCACAACATTGGTTTCCTCTGGCTCTTTGTAGAGCCTATGCTGTTCACGCTCGGCGTGACGGCCTTATGGAGTATCACCAAGGCTACGCATGGGTTGGAACTGCCGATCGTCGCTTTCGCGCTGACCGGTTATTCGTCCGTGCTTTTGTGGCGCAACATGCCGGCGCGGTGCATCGATGCGATCAAACCGAACCTGTCGCTACTCTATCACCGTCATGTGAAGGTGATAGACATCCTTATCGCCCGGCTCCTGCTTGAGGTCGCTGGCACGACAACGTCTTTCTTCATCTTGGCAGTCTTCTTTATCACGATCGGCTGGCTGGACCCCCCCGAAGATCTGCTGCAGGTGATCGGGGGCTGGCTTGCGCTTGCGTGGTTCGGCATGTCGGCGGCGTTGTTGCTCGGGGCCTGGTCGGAACAGTCCGAGCTCGTCGACAAGCTTTGGCACCCGTCCGCTTATCTGCTCTTCCCATTGTCGGGCGCGGCGTTCCTCGTGGATATACTGCCCAAGCAGGCGCAGGAGGTCGTGCTCTATCTGCCGATGGTTCATTGTATCGAATTCATCCGCCAAGGGTTTTTCGGGAGCAAGTTTCACGCGCACTACGATATGTCGTACGCACTGATCGTCAGTGCCTGCATGACCCTGCTTGCGTTGGCGCAGTTGCGGAAGGTCAGTCGGGAGGTCATTCCGGAATGATCGCGCTCAACAGTGTCGATAAATTCTATCGAACGCGGCGTGGGCCGCGGCAGATCCTTGACAATATCAACCTAGAGATTGCGCCCGGCGAAAAGTTGGGAATTCTTGGTCGCAACGGTGCGGGCAAGTCGACTTTGATCCGCATCATCAGCGGTGCAGAACAGCCGACGAGCGGCAGCGTCACGCGCACCATGACCGCGTCGTGGCCGCTCGCTTATACCGGAGGTTTCCAGTCCGGGCTGACCGGCATGGACAATATCCGCTTCATTTGCCGAATTTACGGCGTGGATATCGAGGAGCGGATTCCTTTCATCCAGCAGTTTTCTGACCTCGGCGAGTATCTTTACGAGCCGATAAGAAATTACTCCGCCGGGATGCGCGCCCGCCTTGGCTTCGCCGTTTCGATGAGCATTGAGTTCGATTGTTTCCTCATTGACGAGGTTATCTCCGTCGGCGATTCGCGCTTTCACGAGAAGTGCCGGATCGAGCTGTTCGAAAAGCGCGCCGATCGCGCACTCGTGATCGTTTCGCATGATGCGGGCTATATTCGCGCACATTGCGACCGTGCTGTCGTGCTCGATCGTGGCCGGCTCCATAGCTTTGATCAAATCGAACAGGCTTTCGAATTCTATGCCCACTCGTACTCGTGAGCGGCTGAAATCCGTTTTGGCGGTTTTGGAGCGAGGATATGCTGGCGGCCTTGGCTGACGCGAACAGCGTGTTGTTCATGACCTGCCCCCTATTGGTCCCGCAGTCATAACGAGAGTCCGCCGGTTGTGCTCTGCTGCCCAACCTTGGACCGCTCGGGTCTAAAGTTTGCCGCCTGACCCAGGTGCGGAGGGCTGGTGGCTCCCGCCGAGTTCGCCAGCATGATCGGGGGAATATTTCCGATCGCGCTGTGCGGTCGCTCTTCGTTGTAGTGTCTACGCCAGCGGTCCAGCTTCTCGCAGCCTTGCGGCAGACCTCCGCCACCGGCGTACCTTCCTCACCCTATTCGATCACAAACGCCTTCTGCGCGTCCGTGAAAATCGATGCCTTCATGCCACACCTTCTTGCCCAGCCAAGGAAATCTGAGGCCGAGAACTTTAGAGCAATTTCACATTGACCGTTGATATCCAGCGGCCTGGAAGAAGTTGGCACATTGGCAGGGCGGGAAGCGATCAAGCAGTTCGCCGATGCGC
>NZ_JBEPMV010000005.1:0-356858 GCF_040545965.1 Sphingomonas trueperi
ACCCATTGCCGCCTCCGTCGTGACGGACGCCTATGAATCACACGACCACCGAAAAGGGAATCCCTCGCGATTCCGCCCATCGTGAAGATGCTCTAAAGCCCTCCGGAAAACCCCTCAGCCACCTCGAAACACTTCAGTAACCATTTCGGATGTTCCTCCTGTCCAAACTGCAACGACATCCTTGCAACCGCCCGAACTACAATAAGAAATACATCCGTTTTTAATCGGATAACGTTTCGGCTCCAATATTGACCGAGCCCTTCTTCGGAACGCACGCCCTATACGTAGAACCCACGTTTCGTTTCATCGCCGCATCATACACCAAGTGCCGTCCTATATTGGTACTCGGTTGCCCTTGGCGACACAGGATCAACAAACGGGGTTGTCACGATGAAGATGAAGTTCCTGGCGGGTGCGGCGCTTTCGGCGCTGCTGTTCGCCACGCCGGCGCTCGCCCAGAACACGCCGGGCGATCAGGCCGAGCTGGTGAAGCTGCTCAAGGCGCAGGCCGAAGAGATCGCCGCGCTGCGCGCCCGTCTCGACAAGATCGAAGGCAATCAGGCCGCCGCTCCTGTGGCGCATGCCGCTGCGCCGGTCTCGCTGCCGCAGGCCGCCCAGGCCAAGCGCACCAACGTCGCCAATGACGAGACCGTGGCCGACTCCTTCGCGCCGCAGCTCGCCCCCGTCGGCCTCGCCGACCAGAGCGTCGCCCAGGCCCGCGCTGCCGCCAACGTCTCCAACGTCACCACCGAATGGCGCGGCGGCCTGCCGATCTTCCGCTCGGCCGACGGCAAGTATCTGTTCAAGATGCGCGGCCGTATCATCAATCATGTCAGCTCGACCTTCGGTTCGAACTACGACGCCCGCAACATCACGACGACCGGCGCCCGCGCGCTGCGTATCGGTATCGAGGGCGCGGTCGGCCCGCACTTCTTCTACCAGTTCGAAAACGACTTCGCCGACAACACCTCGGACGTCGGCACCATGTTCGTCGGCTGGCGGAACGACGTGGGCAAGGTTTCGTACGACGTCCGCTTCGGCAACATGTTCAACGACCGCAGCTTCGAAGGTTCGAGCGGTTCGGACGCTCCGCCGTTCCTGGAACGCAACGTCGTCGCCACCTCGATTATCCCGCAGCGCGGCTTCTACGGCATCGCCCTCATGCCGCGCCTGTTCTGGAAGACCGGCCACGCTTCGGTGACGATCAGCGGCGACAGCGTCGACGCCAGCCAGGCGATCAACGACAGCCGCACGCTGATGGCGCGCGCGCACTGGAACCCGTTCAAGAGCGATCGCGCGATCGTCCACGTCGGCCTGTGGGGCTTCGACGAGGCGCTGTCGTCGCGCGGCCCCGGCACGCTGACCCGCAACACCGTGATCGGCGGCCGCTTCAACGGCAACCTGCGCGTGCAGACCGGTACGCTCACCGGCGGCACCGGAACCACCGGCTATGGCGCCGAGCTGGGCGGCTATGTCGGCCCGCTCTGGGTGATGGGCGAGGCCGGCAAGCGCGTCGCGCACCTCAACGGCGGCCGCCCCGACTTCGAGAGCAAGGCCTATAGCCTCTCGACCGGCTTCTTCGTCACCGGCGACCTGCCGCCGTACAACCCGCGCCTCGGCACCTTCGCCCAGCCGCGCGTGCTGCGGCCGGTGTTCGACGGCGGTCCGGGTGCGATCGAAGTGCTCGCCCGCTACGAGAACATCGACTATTCGGGCATCCCGAACGCGACCAAGGGCGAAGCCGCGACGATCGGCACCAACTGGTATCTGGACAGCATCATCCGCCTCCAGCTGAACCTGATCCACTGGAAGACCAACAACCGCGCCGGTTCGTTCACCGGCAAGGACAAGGGCGACACGATCAGCGCCGGCTTCGGCGTCACCTTCTGATCCCCTCGAACCCGGCTGCGCGGCCGTCGCTCCCCAAGGGAGCGGCGGCCGCAAGGCATTTCGGCATGCGCTTGCCCCTCTCCCCGCCTTCGCCTAGGATTGCTGCGTTTCCGGGAGTTCTCGACATGGTCCATCGTCACCGCTGAAGCGGCACATGACAGCCCGCGGCATCTGCCGCGCCCCTGGACCCTGTTTCCGAGATCCTCATGCAACGACTGAAAAACAAGACCTGCGTCGTCACCGGCGCGGCGCGCGGCATCGGCCGCGCCATCGCGGCACGCTTCCTGGCAGAAGGCGCCACCGTCATCCTCACCGACCTGGACTGCGCCGCTGGTGCCGCGGCCGCGCGGGACCTGGGCTGCTGGTTCGAGCCGCTCGACGTGCGCGAGGAAATCGACTGGGCACGGCTGGCGACGCATGTCCCGACGGCGGACGTCGTCATCAACAACGCCGGCATCACCGGCTTCGAAGCGGGCATGGTGCCCCATGACCCCGAACATGCTTCGCTGGAGGATTGGCGCGCGGTCCACCGCGTAAACCTCGACGGCACCTTTCTCGGCTGCCGCTATGCGATCGGCGCGATGAAGGCTGCGGGCACGGGCTCGATCCTCAACATTTCCTCCCGCTCGGGCATGGTCGGCATTCCCGGCGCCGCCGCCTATGCTTCCTCCAAGGCGGCGATCCGCAACCACAGCAAGTCGGTGGCGCTCTACTGCGCGCAGCAGGGCTGGAAGATCCGCTGCAACAGCATCCATCCCGCCGCGATCCTAACCCCGATGTGGGAACCGATGCTCGGCGACGGGCCGGACCGGGAAGCGCGGATGCAGGCGTTCGTCGCGGACACCCCGCTCCGCCGCTTCGGACTGCCGGAGGAAGTCGCCGCCGTCGCCGCGATGCTGGCCTCGGACGAGGCCGCCTATATCACCGGCGCCGAACTGCAGGTCGACGGTGGCTTGCTCGCGGGCTCGGCGGCCGCGCCCGGCTGAAGCTTGCCTTGCGCACCGCGATCGGCGATCCCCACCGCGTGCCGCACGCGCGGCGGGGGAGATGCAGCAGATGACGACGCCTTTTTCGCTGGTCGACGTGTTCCATGACGGCCCGTTCACCGGCAATCCGCTGGCAGTGGTGCACGGCGGCGACGATCTCAGCACCGAGGCGATGCAGGCGATCACCCGCTGGTTCAACCTCAGCGAGACGGTGTTCCTGCTGCCGCCGAGCGTGCCGGGCGCCGACTATCACGCGCGCATCTTCACGCTCGACCGCGAACTGCCCTTCGCCGGCCATCCGACGCTCGGCGCCTGCCATGCCTGGCTGGCAGCGGGGGGCACGCCGGCGGCGGGGGACCGCATCGTCCAGCAATGCGGCGCCGGGCTGATTCCGATTCGTCCCGAAGGCGACCGCCTAGCCTTCGGGGCGCCGCCGCTGCTGCGGAGCGGCCCGGTGGATGCGGAGATCCGCGCCAAGCTCGCCACTGCACTGCGGATCGCCCCGGAGGCGATCGTCGAGGCCGCCTGGGCGGACAACGGCCCCGGCTGGATTGCCGTGCTGCTGGAGTCGGCGGAGACGGTGCTGGCGGTGGAGCCGGTGCGGCATTCGGACGAACGGATCGAGATCGGCCTGATCGGCGCGCACCCGGCGGGCGGACCGGTCGACTGGGAAATCCGCACCATCTTCAGCGGCGTGTTCGGCGCGGTGATCGAGGATCCGGTGACCGGCAGCTTCAATGCCTCGGCGGCGCAGTGGCTCTACGACAGCGGCCGCGTAACCGGCGGCTATGTCGCCGCGCAAGGCACCCGGCTCGATCGGCGGGGGCGCATCTTCGTTGACTATGACGCCATCGGCCAGGCCTGGATCGGCGGCCGCAGCATGACGATCGCCGAAGGAACGCTCCCTGGCCTCAGCGCTCTCGCCTGACCAGCCGTGCGACCAGCGTCGTCGCGGTCACCTGCCCGGTGACGCTGGCGGTGGTGATGAACATGTCCGGGATCGCCGATACCGCGATGTAAAGCGGGATCATCGCCAGCGGCGCGCCGAGGATCTGCATGCCCGGCGCGTCGCACGCATAGAGAATTGCCGCCCCCGGCAGCCCCGGCGTGGCGATGCCCGCGATCACCGCGGACAGCCCCGCGAGCACCCATTGCACCGGCGAGGCGTGTACGCCCGCCGCATGTGCCGCCAGGAACACCTCGATCACCGTCACGCCGGTCGTGGCCAGCCGGAAGGTGGAGATGGCGAGCGGCAGCGTGGTACCCGCCACTTCCTGCGGCAGTTGCAGGCCGTTGAGCGCGACGTCCATCGAGACCGGCGCGGTCGCCATCGACGAGCAGGTGCCCGCGGCGGTGGCCTGTGCGGGCACGATGCCGCGCGCGAAACGGCCCAGCGGCATCGCCCGCAGCCCGAAGACAAGCAGGTAGCACATGCCGATCGCGAGGAGGCAGAACAGGATCTCCGCCGCTACGTCGCGCGCGAGCACGCCGGCAACGCTCGCCCCCGCCGCCTTGCCCGCCCCCATCGCCAGCACGAAGATGCCGATCGGCGCGGCGAGCAGTATCCAGTCAACGATACGGATCATTGCCTTGGCCAGCTCGTCGATCACGCCTGCCAGGCCGTTGCCCTCGGTACGGGCAATCGCCACGCCGAGCAGCACCGCAAACACCACTAGAGGCAGCATCGCGCCGCTGGCCGCCGCCGCAATCGGGTTCTCGGGCAGAATGGCGAGGATTTGTTCGGAGGCGCTCGGCACGTGCGGCACGGCAGGCGGGCGCGCGGTAAGGAGTCCGGCAAGCGGATCGGGCCCCAGCGGGAACAGCCACAGCACGATCTCGAGCGCCCCCCAGGCGAGCAGCGCGGCAAGCACCAGCATCGGCAGGAACACCGCAAAGCTGGTCGCGAGCAACCGGCCGCCCTGACCGTGGCGAACCGCGTTGACGACCCCGGTCACCACCAGCGCGAACACCAGCGGTACCAGCGTCATGGCCAGCGCGCGGATCCAGAAGGCGCCGATCGGGGCGACCAGGTCGATCCACGGCACGAGGAACGCACCCGCCGGCCAGCGCGCGGCGAAGCCGAGCAGCACCCCCGCCAGCAGCGCGCCGATCACCAGCGCCGTCTTCGCCATAGCCTGTCCTTCACTCCTGTTGCGGCGCGGCTGATGGCGACTGCCGCGCGCCGGCGCCAGCATGTTTTTGCGCGGTCAGGCCAGGCGCGGCTTGCTGCGCGCGACGAAGTCGGCGAGCGAGGAAATACCCCCGACCACCACGTGCGCCGCCAGCATCAGCGTGGCGACGAACAGCACCGCGCCTGCCAGCCCGGCCGAATCGCCGAGCAGCGCAACGATCAGCGGCGCGAGCAGTGCCTCGCGCGCGGGAATGAAGGGCAGCCGCGACATCATCATCCGCAGCGTCCCCACCAGGAACAGCGCCGCGATGGAGATCGACGGCAGCAGCAGCTTCCACAGCAGCGCGGTCAGCACCAGGCTGAGCAGGATGCGGAGGGTGTGAATGACGATCGTCTCCGCCAGCTGCCGCGGCGGCAGCGCGAAGACGATGCGGCGGAAGAAGAAGATCGCGAGCGACGACAGCACGATCGTCGCGGTCGAGATCAGCAGCGTGTTGAACAGCGTGCCCTTGGCCAGCCCCTGGACGATCGGCGCGTTGAGCACCAGCATCGTCAGGGTGACGAGGTTGCCCGCCAGCGCCGAGGTGACCGCCACGTCGCGCAGCGTCTCGAACGGCCGCCCTTCGGGACCCAGTGTCCGCCGCGCCCAGACATAGAGCTGCGCGTCGCCCGAATAGCCGAGCACCACTTCGTTGGCCGCCTGCTTGCGGAGCAGCGCCGGAAAGGCGCCCAGCCCCAGCCCCCAGATGCGGCGCAGGATGATCCAGTCCATCACCGGCCCCAGCACATAGGTGGCGACGAAGACCAGCCAGAACAGCGGGTCGCGCGGCGTCCGGGTCAGGACGGTGAAATCGAGGCCGTCGAGCTGCCAGAACACCGCGATCAGGATCGTCGCCGAAAAGGCGAGACCGATGATCGCGAGCAGCCGTTCGCGCGTGGTCTCCGAAAGCGAGGCATAGGCGGTGCGCACCGCCTGCACAGGGGACTTCATGCGGGAACCTCTTGGGTCGGCAGCACGCCACGGCCGCCCGCCTGCGCCGCCGCGGCCTCGACGAACAGATCGAGATAGGCCTGGGCCGAACGCTCGATGGTGAAGCGGTCGAGCGAGGCAAGCAGCGCCGGCCGGTCCGGAGCAGCGGTGGGCGCGGTGCGGATCGCTTCCGCCAGCAGCGCCTCGTTCTGCGGCACGATCGTGCCGAAGCGGCCCTGGCCGAGCAGGCTGCGCAGCCCGGCGCCGCAATCGGTGGAAACTACCGCAAGCCCTGCGGCCAGCGCCTCGATCACCACCGCCGGCACGCCTTCGTAGCGCGACGACATTAGCAGCACGTCAAAAGCCGGGAGCTGCGCCGGCGCATCGGCGACATGCCCGGCGAAGTGCACGCGCTCTGCGATGCCCAGCGACGCTGCCAGCGCCTCCAGCGCGACGCGCTCCGGGCCGTCGCCGAACAGCGTCAACGACTCCCCCGGCTGCACCGCACGGGCGAAGGCACGCAGCATCAGCGCGAAATGCTTCTGCGCCACCAGTCGTCCGATGGCGACGAAGCGCCGCGGCCCTGCCGCACGCTCGGCACGCGGCGGCAGCACCTGCGATGCGGCGATCGCCGGATCGTGGACGACATGGCTGCGCTCAGCCATCACCGGCGGCAGCTCGGGCAGCATCGCTTCGTCCATCACCACCCAGCTGCGCGCACACCGCGCCTGGATCCGCAACCAGGCGCGCCAGAAAAAGCGACCCATCGGGTTGAGATCGCGCCGCGCGAGATCGTTGCTTACCTTCACCACGATCGGCGGGCAGCGCCGCCCGAGCAGCAACCGCATCATGACGGCAACGATGGTGTAGGTGGAGCCGGCGACGAACAGCACGTCCGGGCGCACCCGCCGGATTTCGGCCGGCAGCGTCAGGATCATCCACAGGGTTTCCCAGCCACCTTGGTGGATGCGCGGCTGGCGCGGCAGCGCATAAGCGATATCGGCGAACTCACCACGCATCGCGCCATCCTCACGACCGAGGAACAGCGGCGCCTCCACCCCCGCCGCGCGCCAATGGCGCACCAGCCGCAGCGCGACTCGCTCCACCCCTCCAGGCGCGAAGCTGTGCAGGAAGGTAAGCACGCGCACGCGCCCCGTTTCAGATGGTGCCGACAATCGCGAATCCCTTGTCGTCGTTGCGATAGCGCGCAGCCAACCCGTCAGCCTTCCTTCGATGCGAGGGCCAGGAATACCCCGAATGCCCCGAAAATAAGGCATTAGCAGACGTGCGATCGCTCCACCATGCCATCCCGCCGTGCGCTCACGTCACGCCGGCGGGTCCGGCCGACCGCGAACGCCTGTGTCGCGGGTACAACCTGCACAAAGCAAAAACCCCGCCAAGCCACGGGCTTAGCGGGGTCTTTGATGGTGGGCGCGGCAAGGATTGAACTTGCGACCCCTGCGATGTCAATCCGTGCGGACCAACATCTACCACTCGAACGCCCGGGAATCGACGCCACTCAGCGTCTCCTACCTCCGCCTATAGCACTCACCCGCAGATGGGCACAGCCCCACCGTGTCAGGATTGTGCCAAGTTTGACTGCTCAGTAAGCGGCGGCGCAATCGGCTCGACAACGACCTGTCCACTCTTCATAGCGTGGGACAAGAACGACGCAGGCCCGGATTTCGAGACGACGATCTTCTTAAGAGCGGTATCAACCCAGGACCGGAACTGCTCCCTCCGCGCCATCGCGCTCCGACTGGCAGTCCTAGGATTTTGATGGTCGAAGTTCACAGCTGCAATCGTTAGTATACCAAGCTTCTGGTAGTCATCAGACACGGAACCAAGCGCACGCTTCCAGAAATCAACTGGAATTTCTCCGTGGAAGTAAGGGTTGCGCATCTGCGCCCTCGATACAGGCAATATGGATTCTACATTCTTCCCGACACTCGCGATTAGTTCTAGCGCATATTGCTTTTCGATAGGAATAGATCGGTCTACCCTCATACCCTCCATAGCAAATAGAACTAGAGCTACGCAGCCGTCGATTCCCATAATTGACCCAATGAAGGGATTGTTAAATATTAGCAGAAAACTTTCAGCTGGTGACAGCGATTTAGAAAGCTGACCATACCAAGACCACCCGATTCCGCGCAACCTTCCTCCAACGCTGGCATTTGCAATGACGTCCGCTTTCACCACCTTCATGAAGGCTTGCTGATCTTCCGCAGAGAACATATCTCCGAATGGGTCACCGCCATATGCGAATGTTGTAGGCGCCACGACCCCTGACACCGCGTCAATGGCAGAATCGCTAGGCGAATTCATAAGCCTATCCGAAAGATTTTGGAAAATTTTCTCCCTGACGAACTCACGTCTTTCAGGAGCCGCTTTCAATGCGAGAGCGAAGAATGCCATAGCCCGCGTTTGACCCATCTCCACCCGGGACCACACGACTTTACCGACGTCAGCGATAAGCTCAGATATCCTACTCTCTGCGGGATTTAAGTACTCCAAAGAGCGCCCAATGAACATAAGCAGGGCATGCTTATGTTTAGCAGTTTTGGCCTGGTTTAGATAATTCGTTAATACTGAAAGAGCTTCCTCCTGCTTTCTTAGACTTTTATAAGTTTTTATTTGAAGCGCGAGGTGGGTTACTTCATTCCATTCACTGTTTATGATCCTGGGCTTTAACGCCTTGAGGATAGAAGCAACAGTGTCATGGCTATCCTCCAAGTGCCTTGCAAAGAAGTATTCCAGGAATGTTTGATGTGTAAAAGAAAATACGCTGTCGCCAACCTCCGACATTATCCACGCACGACCAGTTATGAACTTTACGAACATTTTAGAAGCCTGAAAAGCTTTCGCATTGCTTTCATATAGCTTGAAAAATACATTCTTGAGGGATTGTTCGAGCCATTCTTTCGACACGCCACCCGCTAGTTGCGGCCGTCCATATATTTCCGATGCAAGATGAATAAATAGCTGTAGCCTATCAAATTCACTCATATCATCGGCGACAATCCCGCGCTTTTGATCCCATCTCTCAAACATTAGGGTGGCGCATTCCCGATATATCTCCGGTCTGTTCGATGGGATATCGTCGTTGTTAAGAAACAGCCAACCCATCAGACCTAACATTAGGGGGTTTCGCCGCAGATCAGCGCCAGCATTTTTTGTTTGCTCTATGAATCTGATTGATGCCTCGGCTGCCTCAGCCTTTGTTTTGGCACCCACAACTCCCATAAACTTCCCGACATATGAGCGAATTTCCGCCTCATCGAATTTCTGCAAGATGAGCTCTTCAAACTCATCAGGCAACCTAGCATCATCGTATCCAATAAGTCGGGACGTCACCAGAACCGGACATAAAGGAAACTCATTGCACAAAGCGTAAACGAGATCGCAGTAGTCCTGCCTCATTGAGGTATCTAAAATTTCGTCTAATCCGTCGAAAGCAAGTATGACTTGTCCGAACCTCATATGGTGGGTAAGCACCTGTTCAATTTCGTCAGCACTTCCGGAATAGAAGTTCATTATGTCTTTGCAGATGTAATGCAGTAGTGTTAATTGCGGCTCGATTGAGCGAGCCTGCTCAAATTTCCTTAGGATCACCCGTACAGGCAGCTTACGCTGAGAAGCGGAAACTTGGGACTTTTCGCCAAATTGCAGAAACAACGCCAAGCCCTTAGCTAAGTCAAAGCAGAACTTCTGGCACAAAGTGCTTTTCCCGCCGCCCGGATCACCAAGGACCACGGCCCGCCTAAAGATATCCGGAAACTCGCCATATGAAAATATTTTTAATTCGTCGGGGTTGTGAGCAGATACACGCCTCTTATGAGCTGAACTAGGGTTCACCGCTAGCTTGCTAATTCGTTCCAATTGCCTCTTAGAAAAATCCGTTTCACGGAGTGCCAGTTTCGCCGGGACATATATTTTGTTGATTTCGACGTTTTTTGGTCCTCGGTTCGTTTCGATCCTTATGTTGCGATAGGATTGAACCAGTCCTTTACAGATTTTGTGAAATTTGTCATTCAGATCATCAGCGCTAATTGAATCTGGTAAGTTTGACTTAGAAATTGATTTCAGGGACTGATCGACGGCATCGAGTCTATTACGAATTTCGGCTTGCATTTGGCGAGCAAGCGTGAAGAGAACTGGATCATTGGCCGTTTCCCGAAGCGAAGCTGTGAAAGCAGCCATCATGCTCCGGTACAGCTCGTTACCATTCTCTGCTGGAAAATAGGTTGCATGTAGAGTGAGAAACGAAGCTTCGATTTCGTCGGACGTTCGACCAATCAAGGCGTTCTCAACCATGGCCTCAATTATTCCGCCTGATTCGAGGCTTCTTAGAAACATATCGGCAGAACTGGTGTATTTTCCTTGGTACGAGCCGAGGACGGTAACGTAATCAGCGAGGGCAGCTTGGACCAACGGGTCAGAACTCGACCTCAATCGGGCTGCGTGATCAACCTTCTCTAACCGCGCCATCTTTTGAAACGGGGCTGAAACCGCCCGCTTCAATCCGCAATTGATGAACTCACCCAATGCACCAACTGCCAGTTCTGCTACAACCATCCCAACCCCCGTTTTGCAGTTAAGCAATGATCTACAAGCTAAATTTGTAGCCGCGCAATAGTCCGACGACCAACGGCGAAACCCAAGCACGCCCGCAGGCGAAAACGGAGGATTCCGATACAGCGTACAGCCAGCTCAATAAAAATAGCCTTTGCACTTTCGATACACTCCTGTATTTTCGATACAGAGAATCGATACAGAGGTTTGAACGATGGGACGTACCTTCGCCTACTGCCGTGTCAGCACCAGCGACCAAAACACCGACAATCAGGTTCGAGAGATCGAAGCCGCTGGCTTTGCCGTCGAGCCCAAGCGGATCGTAGCGGAAACCATTTCGGGCTCTGTTGCTGCCATGGAGCGAAAGGGCTTCGCTCGGCTGGTCGACCGCCTTGAGACAGGTGACGTTCTTATCGTCACCAAGCTCGACCGGCTCGGTCGAAACGCTATGGATGTTCGAGCCACCGTCGAGCGCTTGGCAGCAGAAGGTGTCCGCGTCCACTGCCTAGCCCTGGGAGGGGTCGACCTAACTAGCGCAGCAGGCAAAATGACAATGGGGGTGATCGCTGCCGTTGCAGAGTTCGAACGAGACCTCCTGATTGAACGCACCCAGTCAGGGCTAGCGAGAGCAAAAGCTGCGGGCAAAAGCCTGGGGCGACCAGCGGCCCTTACGATCGATCAAAAAAGGGAGGTGCTGGCGGCTCGCGCAGCCGGACACTCCCTTGCAGCGCTGGCGAAGCAGTACGACGTATCACGGGCCGCGATACAGCGCGTCGAAAAAGCGGCAGCGCTACGTTAACCGTTTGCTTCGGAGGCGTATGGGACTTGTGCTAAAACCTCGCCCGGCTCCAATCCCATCGCTCGCACGTAATCGGCGAACTCGATAAAGTCCAAGCGCCTCTCACCCAATTCTACCCGTGACACATACTGTTTATGCAGGCCCAATGCGTCCGCCAAAGCCTGCTGAGTCAAACCTAGCGCTTTCCTGCGATCAACGAGCCGGTCAATCACCGTCCTGTAACGATGATCTCTAAACCCGGGGCTGGTCACTCGCCTTGCTGGCATGCCCCACGCTGTCCACCATCTTGAACGAGTCACAGAAAGTGTGACAAACCTCGGCGCCACAGGAGGACGAGATGAGGACGAATTGGAGCAAATGGAGCTACACCGGCGCGCTGCTGGCAATCGCCGGTTTGGGAGGGTGCTCACTGATTGGCGGAGCTGACGACAGGGCCCTCGCAAAGGCAAAGGAGCGAGTTGGAGAGAAGCTGAAAGACCCAACCTCCGCCATCTTTAGTGAATTGCATGTCACCGAGGACAAGTACGTTTGCGGCTATGTTAACGCAAAAAATTCCTACGGCGGCTATGTGGGCCGCGAGCGCTTCTTGATTGACCCGGAGGGCAAAGAACTTAAGATGGAGAACCAATCATCAAGCACTAACCCAGGCATTCAAGCACAAGAAGCATGCGAGTTTCAAAAGCTATTCCCTGCCTGCATGGCAGGTAAGCAGATGCTTACATTCACGATCTCAATGCACTCTTCTAACGGCGATTGCAAGAAGAAGGCAGATGACGCAATCGATGCAGCGTTTGGCGTTGCACGTCGTAGAGATGGCACATGATTGTGGATGCACCTAAACAAGCGATGTAGATAGTATCGTATTGTACCGCGTTGCGCGTTACGCCATGCGTTAGAAGGGCAGAAACTTATCGGGCGTTCTTTAGTATAGATGCAGCTACCCCAAAACCTTGCAAAAATCACGTATGCCATCCCGAGACCTATAGGGAGCCCAGAAACCCTAGACTGCTGTGATTTTTGCAAGATTTACGGTGAAAATTCGTCTAATTTACTGCATTTTCCTCGACGCTTTGATCAGTTTCCCAAAGCCTGCGCCGCAGTTGATCGCAAGCTTCTTCGTTGATCGCGCCATTTGATCGATAACCCTTCGGTACAGGTCGATGCTGGTGAAGAGGACAATTAAATTGCTTGCAACATGCAACCTGCTGAATCTTGCCCCCGCTCAAAGCTTCATCATAGATACAGTCAACGCAGTTTAATTTTATCGCTTCAGTTTTACTCAGTTTGATCAAAAATATAGTCCTTATTTTATCTCCCATATCTGGCACTTGCCGGGATTATCAACTTATACCCGATCCAGCTTATCCGTGAAAGCACTAGTTCTGTATATTACATAAGCACATTCTTTACGCGATCTTGTAATCCGAAGTCCTAACGCGTACGCTAACCACAAATCCCTTTCTGCTCATCATTTTACCATGGAATTATCTGGATGCTCACACGTGATACAGGTACAATGTTTTCATACTGATGATTCTCCTTATAAGCGGCAGATAGACTTGTTCCGGACAACAAGGCCAAGCCTTTCTAACATCATCTTCACAGGAATCTGCTTCAATATAGCCCCAAATTGCTGTTTGTTACCTATGCCGACCGCCTCTCGAAGAGCCTTCTTCGACATAGAATTGGCGTCGTGATTAGCAAGATGTTGTTGCAGGACGAACATCAACGCCTTGCCATGCTGGCTCAAGCCCTCTTCCGGCGGCCCCCACCGCTCAAGCACGCAACCAGGAAAGGCCTCTTCGATCAAAGCGGCGGGCTCTGGTACCCTGGACGCCACGATATACACGTCGCACTCACCTGCGACGCCATCCCGGCTATTCCTGGCATTGCCACGCATGACGGCCTGCAGGATGTTGTGCTGAAACTCTGAGCCTTTCAGATTTGGCAGGGCTCCGACATCACAATCTCCCACCGGTTTCCCTGAGGCAGCAAGGGCAAGCGCCTTGTACGTAACGTCAGCGTAGAAGCCGGAACCAATCACAACGATGTTTTTGACGTCTTTGTAATCGTTGGTTCCGTGATGGCGTCCCCACCAGAGGTACTCGAAGGGCACATCGAGAGCCACCGTTGCACGCAAATCCTCCTTAACGTTAAGATCGTCACGCTGCTTGTGCGAAATGACCAACCAGCGCTCGCCCTTCTTCGCTTCCATCACCTTTGCAACCTCGCGATAGATGCGCCTAGACGCTTGGTCATCGCGAAGGACGTCCTTTCCGACGCTCGTTGCCCAAAGGTGAACGCGAACGTTCCCGTAATCATGTGCACTGGTATGCAAGCGGATAAGCCCGCCAGCGCTCTCCCAAATGTCGTAGGTGCCACGCACGCGCCCGGAAGCGTCGGTGATGATGACAGGAGCGAAATCGGCTGGCAGCGGCTTGCTAGCACCCACAAGAGCGCGCCCGCTTTGGCCAGACTCAGCAACCAGCCAAAAAGACCGACCAGCTACACGGCGGATCGCTTTTAGGGTGGCCACATAAGAATCACCAAGGCCACGCGGCTCCTCGAGCACCCGACCGGCAAACTGACCAAATTCTGACGGTAAGGTGACGAGCGAATTTTCCTCGTCGGGCAATTCAGACAGGAACCTCTCCATGAATCGGGAAAATTCGCGGTGGTGGCGCTTCAAAGGCTCCACCAACTCCGCAAGACTGCCCCAGGAAAGCGTAACGGGTTCAGCAAGAACGAGGCTCTCGTCCCAAATCCGCAGAGACCTCGGTTTCCCTTCGAAATGGAAATCAGATGCCGCAGAAAAAGAACGATCCCGCGTTCGGCTAAGGATCATCTGCTGGGTGGTGATCAGAATCCGTGCCTCATTTTGGCGTCCATCACCCAGACCGAGAGCGTTGATTTCGTCGTCTCTGGTGAGGCAGGCGAAATCCGCATCATCCAGACCGAGGCGTTTCACCAAGCCCTTAATCTCATCCTTGGTTTTTACCCCAACCAGGACACTCCCTTCCGGAAAAAATCCATTGGATTTCCAGGCCTTTAGAAAGCAGGAAATGGCTTGAGTCTTTCCTGAACCGGGATCAAGACTGCTAAGATAATATTTAGACTCAAGCTCTCCGGTAAGCGACGCTTCAAAGGAGTCAAAGAGACCCTTAAAAGCCATCTTATTACTAACAGAAAGAGGCAGATTAAACGATATGAAATCAGCCTCTAGAAGATTCATAGATTTTACCGAAACAGGAATGAAAGAGTTATTGGATAAGTACATGAGATCTTACTTCATAGGTTGAAGTAAACTATCCACAATATATCTATAGGGGCGTCGTTTACTTGGGCGGTGAGCGCCGTCTGGCGCATGCGCCTGCCCCCGTCAACCGCTCTTAATAATCAAGTTAAGACAAATTAGTGCTTTGTTTATATATTTTGCGGAATTTTAGTTTAATTGCTGTTCAATAAGTTAATTCTGATGTCGTTTTCAATTTAGTAAAATTCGATATCAGGCAAAAACACCTCCGGCTTTCTCCTGCCGGAGGCGGTTTGAAAGGATGATTGAACAATGTTGCGCGTGAACAGCCCCGAAACTCACATTTCGCGGACTTCCTGTTCCCACGAGCGCCCGGCTAGCTTCCGAGCGAGAGCAGAGGGTTGGATGTGGGTGTAGCGAGCCAGCATCCTCAGGTCCCTGTGACCGGAAATCGCGGCTAGCTCGACGGTGGTCAACCCCATCTCAGCAAACCTTGAAATGGCTTCGTGGCGAAGGTCGTGGAATCTAAGATCGGGCAAGGAAGCTCGATCCCGAACCCGGTTCCAACCGAGTTTTAGCGCCATGGCCGTCATGGGGAACACCCGCCCATCGCGGCGAGGCACACACTTCAAAACAGCTATTGCTGCATCCGTGAGGGGGATGGTTCGAGGATAGCCCGTTTTGGTATGAGGGATGTATGCTGTGCGGGTACGAAAATCGATTGCGGACCATTCGAGTGCCAGCAACTCGCCCCGACGAAGCGCTGTTTCTATGGCGAACAGGATCGCAGGTTGGAGAAGCGCGTTCCGGCTATCCACAAGGGCCTTCCGCAGCCTCTGCAATTCCCCGGCACGTAAACGGCGATCCCTTGCATTGCGAACCGGTATACGACGAACCTGTGCCACAACATTCGTTGTGAGCGGCACATCCCACTCCCGGCGAGCAATATCGATGACGTTGTGAAGCAGGGACAACTCGCGAGCGATGGTTCCCGGCTTCACCGCCTTAGCCCTAGCATCCCTGTAGGCGGCGATAGGAGCCGATGTCAGGTCAACCAGCGCAATTTCGCACACAGGCGCCTTGAGCAACTTGAGAAGCCTCAGGCGCTCGGTTTCGGCGCTCAGCTTGCTGGGGGTGATTTCCGCGAGGTATCGGCGAACCAAGCAGCCGAGTGTTTGCCTTCGAAGCACCCCCTGGTTCGCCGGACAGGCACCTTGATCGATTTGGCTTTCACGCTCTCTAGCCCACCGCTCGGCATCGGCCTTGCTCCGAAAGCTACGCGCTTCGGGCTCGTAACCTTTCCGCCGAATCTGGACGGACCAACGATTCCCTCTTTTTCTAATCGAAGCCAATTTCTTCTCCGTGACAAAAGTGTGTCAGGAGCGCCAAAGACCGGATTCCAGAGAAATCGCTTAGAAAGCAAAAACCCCCGGAAATCCGCAGATTTCCGAGGGTCTTTGATGGTGGGCGCGGCAAGGATTGAACTTGCGACCCCTGCGATGTCAACACAGTGCTCTACCACTGAGCTACGCGCCCGAAACTCGGGAAGCGCGCCTCTAGCGGGGGTCCGCCCCCCGCGCAAGCGCTAATTTCAATTCAGCCCCACATTCTCCGATTCGAACATCCGGTCGACCTCCAGCACCAGGTCGCGCAGGTGGAACGGCTTGGAGAGCACGCGCGCCTGCGGCACCTGCTTGCCCGCCCGCAGCGTGACCGCGGCGAAGCCGGTGATGAACATCACCCGCATCTCCGGCGCGATCTCGGCGGCGCGCTGGGCGAGTTCGATCCCGTCCATCTCAGGCATCACGATGTCGGTGAGCAGCAGGTCGAATCGCTCGGTCTCGAGCAGCGGCACCGCCGCCGTGCCGCGATCGACGGCGCTGACCGCATAGCCCGAGCGCTCCAGCGCGCGGGTGAGGTATTCGCGCATCACGCGGTCGTCCTCGGCCAGCAGAATCCGGATCATCTTCACCCCATAGGTACCAACCGCGTGCTCCTTATGCGGCAAGACCTTAAGATTTTCCAGCCGCCACCACCCTATCATTTGCCCGTACGCGCGTGTCGGCCTAGGCTGCGAGGGTGACTAGCGCCGCCAGCTTCGATCGCCACGGGCCAGCCCTGCCGGAAAGCCCTGTGGTGCTCTCCGCCCCCCATGGCGGGCGCGACTATCCGGAGTCGCTGCTCGCCGCGCTGCGCGTCGCCCCCAGCGTGCTGCGCGCGCTGGAGGACCGGCATGTCGATTCGCTGGCCCTGAACGCGCGGCGCGACGAGACCCTGTTCGTCGCCACCCGCGCCCGCGCCTGGATCGATCTCAATCGCGCCGAGCACGAGCGCGACCCCCAGATCGACGAGGGCGCGCATCTGCTCGGCCGACCACTTTCGTCCAAGGTGCGCAGCGGGCTGGGGCTGGTGCCGCGGCGGGTGGGCACGCTCGGCCAGCTCTGGCGCGGGCGCTTCGCTGCCGAGGACGTGACGGCGCGCATCCATGCCGACCACCGCCCCTATCATCTCGCGCTCGGCGAGGCGCTGGCGGCGGCGCGGGCGCGGTTCGGCATCGCGCTGCTGCTCGACATCCACTCGATGCCGCCGCTGGGGTCGCCCGAAAGCGCGCCGCGGCTGGTGATCGGCGACCGCTTCGGCCGCGCCGCCGCCGCACGCTTTGGGGCCCGCGTGGAGGCGGTAGCCCGCCAGCACGGCATCGCGGTCGCGGCCAACACCCCCTATGCCGGCGGCCATATCCTCGAACGGCACGGCGATCCCCGCCGCGGCGTCCATGCGCTGCAGCTCGAAATCGATCGGTCGCTCTATCTGGATGCGGCGCTGGACGCACTCGGCCAGGGCGCCGCAGCGGTGACGGCGCTGCTGCGCGCGATCATCGACGCGCTGGCCGACGAGACCCTGCCCGGCGCGCTCGCCGCCGAGTGAACCGCCCATAAAAAAACCACCCCGTGGTTACCCACGAGGTGGCCAAGGTTCAGGGAGGAGACACGCCCGAGGGCGCGTCGCACGGCATCGCGAAAGGGGGGACACGAGCCGTACCTACAAGATATAGAGCGCAGGCGACCGAGTTCAAGGCAACTCATCGCAGAAGTTCTTCGATTGAACGGCGGGGTGTTTTTTGGGGGCCGCGAGGGCCGGAGATGCCACATGGATTGGGCATCTAAGCCCCTCCTCCTTGGAGGAGGGGTTGGGGGTGGAGGGATTCCAGACCAGATGCTGGTCTCGGTGAGACACAGCCCCCACCCCAACCCCTCCCCTGAAGGGGAGGGGCTTAAACAGTATCAGCCGACCAGCTGGACCTCGGGCTGCCAGCCCGCGCGCATCTGGCGGGCGAACAGCTCGCGCATCTGCGCCAGCGAGAAGAGGTGGGCGTAGATCAGCGGCAGCATGCCGTTCTGGACGATCTTGCGCAGCTGGTCGCCGCGCATCTCGTTCAGCTTGTTCTCGTCGACCATCATGAAGCCGCGATAGATGAAGGGCTGCGCGGCGCCGTCCGGCTGGATCGAGACTTCGCCATCGATCAGCAGGTTCATGTCCTTCAGCTCGCGCATGAACTGGCTGGTGCGGGCACCGGCCGTCTCGAACTGCTCGTTGAACTGCAGGATGTTCTTGGTGACTTCGCTCGGCTCGCCATTCTCGAACAGGGCCTCGCCTTCCTCGAACTTGCCGATCACGTCCGAGGTCGGATCGAAGCACAGCGACAGCTCGTCGCTCTCCGGGCGCAGGCGCGCGAGCAGGAACGGGTAGCGGCGGATATAGGCCGGCACGTAGAAGTTCGGGTCGACCAGCTTGCCTTCGGCATCGAAGAAGGTGTTCACGCCTTCGTTGAGGCCCATCAGCGCCAGCGGCACGGGGTCCTCGCCCACCGAGAAGACGATCGGCATGAAGCGCTGCACCAGCGGGAATTCCTCGACGGTCACCGGCACGGCGTGCTGGTTGGCGAGGAAGGCCGCGCGGTCGGTCGAACGCGTGCGGAAATCGGCATGGACCTGGCTCGAAAGCGGCTCGAGCTGATTGTAGAACAAGGGAAGCGACTGCTGCGGCGCGCTGGCCATGAGGATCTCCTGAGAACTTTTTTCGTCGAAAGGCGTTTCAACCGAGCCGGGGTCTATTTGTTGGCGATGGTCGGCGCAAGCGCGACCAGCTTTCCCGGATTGAGAATCAGCTTCGGATCGAGCGCCGCTTTGATCGCGCGCAGTGCCGCCATCCGTGCCGGCGGCGACAGGCGGGCGAGTTCATCGCGCTTCATCTGCCCGATGCCATGCTCGGCGGAGATCGACCCGCCGGCGGCGACCACCATGTCGTGCACCAGCCGTGTGATGTGCGGCGCCTCTTCGGCATACCAGCGGTCCCGGTCGACGCCCTTGGGCGCGCGGACGTGGAAATGGACATTGCCGTCGCCGAGATGGCCATAGGCGATCGCATGGGTGCCAGGGAAGCGCGCCTCGGCCTCCGCCCCGCCTTCCACCATGAAGCGCGGCATATCCTCGACGGGTACCGAGATATCGTGCTGCACCGCCGGGCCGGCCGAACGCTCGGCCTCGGAGATCGAATGGCGGATGCGCCAGAAGCCCTCGGCCTGCGCTTCGCTCGCGGCGATTACCGCATCCTCGGCCAGCCCCGCCTCGAAGGCCTGGGCCAGCATGCGCTCCAGCACCGTCGCCGGCGCCTCGGCGGCGGGATCGCTGGTCACCGCCTCGATCAGCACGTGCCATCGATGCGTACCGGCCAGCGGCAGCCGCGTTCCCGGCACATGTTCCAGCACCAGCGCGACGGTATCGTCGGGCATGATCTCGAAGCTCTCGACCATGTCGGTCGCCGCCTGCAGCCGGCGCAGCAGGGTGAGCGCCTTGGCCGGGCTCTCCAGGCCGACCCAGGCCACCGCCCGCGCCGCCGCCGCCGGCACTAGCCGCAGCGTCGCGGCGGTGACGATGCCCAGCGTACCCTCGGCGCCGACCAGCAGCTGGTTGAGGTCGTAACCGCGATTGTCCTTCTTCAGCGCCGACAGCCCGTCATGCACCGAACCGTCGGGCAGCACCGCCTCGACGCCCGCGACCAGCGCGCGCATCGTGCCGAAGCGCAGCACCTGCACCCCGCCGGCATTGGTGGAAACCAGGCCGCCGATCGTCGCACTCCCGCGCGCACCCAGATCGAGCGGAAAGCGGCGCCCGGCAGCTTCGGCCGCATCACGGAAGGTGCCGAGGATCACGCCCGCCTCGGCCACGGCCAGATTGGCATCGGCGTCCATCCTGCGAATCCGGTGCATCCGGCGCGTCGAGAGCAGCAGCGCCGATCCGTCCGCCGGCGGAATCGCGCCGCCGACCATGCCGGTATTGCCGCCCTGCGGCACCAGCGCGACGCCGAGATCATTGGCGAGCGCCACCAGCGCGCTGACTTCCTCGGTCGCGCCGGGCGACAGGATCGCGGGCGCCGCGCCGTGATAGCGTCGGCGCCAGTCGGTGAGCCAGGGCGCGATGTCCTGCGGATCGGTGGTGACCGCCTTGGGGCCGAAGCGTTCGGCGGCGAAGGCAGTGATGCGCTGCTGCTCGGGAGTCATCATGATGGTTGCGCACTAGCATGGCGTGCGGCAGTTCATCCACCGTTCAAGCCGATGCATCTACCGTCCGATCCCACCATGGTGAAACTGCCGATCGTCGCTGCCGGCCTTGCGCTGCTGCTCGCCGCCCCCGCGGCGCGGCCGGCCATGGCCGTCGATGCCGCCTTGGCGCCCTCCTTTCAGCAGCATGTCTCGATCCATGTGCCGCGCATGACGGTGACGACCACGACGATCGTCGTCCGCGAATCCCCGGCGGTGGTGGAGCGGCACGCAAAGAGCTGCGTCGAGGTCGGCCGCATCCAGGGCTTCACGGTCAACGCGGCCGACAGCGTCGACCTGATCCTCGAGGACGGATCGCTGCTCCGCGCCAAGCTCGGCGCCGAATGCCCGGCGTTGGGCTTCTATTCGGGCGCCTATCTGAAGCCGACCAAGGACGCCAAATTCTGCGCGGGACGCGACGCGCTGCGTTCCAGATCGGGTAGAACCTGCCCCGTTCAGGCCTTCAAGAACCTCGTTCGCGCACGCTGAGCTTGACTTTTGCGGCTGAATCCGCAAGCGCCATGCCTTCTGTAAAGGTGCATCGCAACGCGCCCTATTTCCGGACATTTGCATGAGCTTTGCCGACCTCGGCCTTTCTGACGACCTTCTCCGCGCGGTGACCGACGCCGGCTATACCGAGCCGACTCCGATCCAGCGCCAGGCGATCCCGTCGGTGCTGATGGGCAAGGACCTGATCGGCATCGCCCAGACGGGCACCGGCAAGACCGCCGCCTTCGTGCTCCCGATGATCGACGTGCTCGGCGAAGGGCGCACCCGCGCGCTGATGCCGCGCTCGCTGATCCTCGAGCCGACGCGCGAGCTGGCTGCGCAGGTCGCCGAGAATTTCGAGAAATACGGCGTCAACCACAAGCTCTCGATGGCGCTGCTGATCGGCGGCGTGCAGATGGGCGACCAGGTCAAGGCGCTGGAAAAGGGCGTCGACGTCCTCATCGCCACCCCGGGCCGGCTGATGGACCTCTATGGCCGCGGCAAGATCCTGCTCACCGGCTGCAGCCTGCTGGTGATCGACGAGGCGGACCGGATGCTCGACATGGGGTTCATCCCCGACATCGAGGAAATCTGCACCAAGCTGCCCAAGGTGCGCCAGACGCTGCTTTTCTCGGCGACGATGCCGCCGCCGATCAAGAAGCTGGCCGACCGCTTCCTCACCGATCCCAAGACGATCGAAGTGGCGCGCCCCGCCAGCACCAACACCAACATCACCCAGCGCATCGTCCAGGTGCCGGCCACCGCGCATGTGAAGCGCGACGTGCTGCGCCGCCTGCTGCAGCAGGATGAAGTGTCGACCGCGATCATCTTCTGCAACCGCAAGACGACCGTGCGTGACCTGAACAAGAGCCTGAAGAAGCACGGCTTCCGCTCCGCCGAGATCCACGGCGACATGGACCAGTCGGCCCGCATCGCCGAACTCGACCGGTTCAAGAATGGCGACGTCAACATCCTCGTCGCCTCAGACGTCGCGGCGCGCGGCATCGACGTGAAGGGCGTGAGCCACGTCTTCAACTTCGATGCACCCTGGCACCCGGACGATTATGTCCACCGCATCGGCCGCACCGGCCGCGGCGGCGCCACCGGCATTGCCTATACGCTGGTAACGCCCGAGGATGCCGAGAACATCGTCGAGATCGAGAAGCTGACCGGCCACAAGATCGAGCGCGTGCCCAGCCCGGTCGCGGTCGACGGCGCCGAGGACGCACCGGCGCCCAAGCGCACCCGCGGCGGCAAGCGCGACACCAAGAAGGCCGAGCCGCGCCGCGAGGAAGCCGCCGCCGAAGCCCCGGCCAAGCCCAAGTCCCGCCGCGCCGCCGCTGCGCGTGAGGAAGCCCCTGTGGCCGCCGCACCGCGCGAGGAAAAGCGCGCCCGTCCGCAGCATGACGAGCGTCCGGCCCGTGAGGAGCGCCCCGTCCGTGACGAACGCCCGGCCCGCGACGACCGTCGCCGCCGCCGCGACCAGGATGACGGTCCCGACGACGGCTGGAACGGCCCGATCCCCGACTTCCTCAACTACACGATCGACGCCTGAGTCCGGCTCACGCCGGGTTCAAGCCGACAGCTTCCGGCAGCCGGCCGACCTTGCGGAGCAAACTTGCTGCGTCACGGTGCGCTGCGGTATCTTGGCCTTCGCGGATATTGCGACAATCCTGTCGGTAGCCGCAAAGAGGGTTGGGCATCATGCTGGGGCCGCGAGCTGGTGTTCTTGCGTCTGTAATCGGGCTGCTCTTCGCTCTTCCCGCGTCGGCGCAGCCCACACCTCAGACGCTACACGACTCGATCTGTTCGTTACGCGCGCCGGGCCCTCAGGGAGATGATTTCGCGCTTGTCACTTTGCCCGGGCCACATGGTGTCAACGAAACTGGCGTTGTGCTGCTCGTCAACTGTACCGAGCGCGTCATCGTCAGCCTAAAGGACCGACATCGTTCCTACCGGCATGTTCGCGAACAATTGTACGATCCTGACCGCACGGTGCGCTTTCGACACGATCCGCACCTCTACGCTGCGCTGAACTTCAATAAGGAAGTGCACCAGACCAGCTTCGAACATACCATTTATGCCAGCAGCCAGGGCTGGACATGCCTTTGCACCTATAACGATCTCGAGCTCTTCACGGCTGGGGGCCGTGGCGCTCGGGACAGCTACAGCATCACGTTCAGCATCAATATCTGCAAAAACCAGATTCTGGCACTGGTGCCAGTGGCGCATTGAGGCTGCCGAAAAGATCGGCAGCCTTGCGCTAGAACTTCGCCCCCGCGCGCAGGCCGATCGTCCGCGGGGCGATCGGCACGATATAGGTCCGCTGCCCGCACGAGCCGCATTCCTGGAAGCGCGACAGCTGGCCGCGCTCGTCGGCGACGTTGCTGACGAACAGCTCGATGTTGAACCGCTCGAAGTTCACGCCCGCGGCAAGCCCCACGGTGGTGAACGCCGCGAGCCGCCCGAGCTGCTCCGCCGGGCTGACGATCGCGCCCGTCCCCGTCTGGAGGATCGCCGTGCGGATGTCGGACGCAGCCGAGCTCTGGTGTGACACTGTCGCCTGGCCATAGCCCTTCGCGCTTCCCACTGGCACCGTGTAACGTGCGGTGCCGCTCAGCTTGACCTGCGGAGTGATCGGCAAGCGCGTTCCCGTGGGCGCGGAAACCAGATTGTCGGGGCCCGCGCAGGTGAAGCTGGGGTCGTCGAACAGGCACAGGTTCCGGGTCGTCTTGGCGTCGGTATAGCTGCCCGCCGCGGTGAGCGAGAGGCCGCCGCGAGTGAACGCCGCATCCGCCTCCACGCCACGGATCCGCGCATTGGGGCCGTTGTGGATCTCGGTAAAACTGTTCGCGCCGAGGAAGGAGAATTGGAACTTGTTCCAGTCCTGCTGATAGACCGCGGCGTTCAGCCGCAGCGCCCCGTCGAGCCACGTCGTCTTGGCGCCGAGCTCGTAATTGGTGAGGTAATCGGCCTGGTACGGCGCCACGTCCACGCGGCGGTTGATGCCGCCGGGGCGGAAGCCGCGCGAGACGGTGCCGTAAAGCAGGATGCCCTGCATCGGCTTCCAGCTCAGGTTGAAGCGATAGGTCGCCCCCTGCCCCTGCGCGCGCACCGGCACCAGCCCGGCACCGCGCGCATAGACGGCGAGGTTGGTGCACGGCCCGCCCGCTACCGCCGCCGGCAGCAGCGTCGTGCTCGCCCCGGAATCGACGGCGTCGCGCAGGCGGGTCCCGTCGGTGGTGAAGCACTGCGCCACGCCGGTGCGCGAGCTGCCCGCACCGTTATAGGGCGCCGTGCTGAAGCCGTCGGCCGGATTGCGGCCGAAGCCGAAAAAGCCGATCAGCGTGTTGTCGTAGATGAAGGCGCGGCCGCCTGCGGTGGCCGTCAGCGTGTCGGTCAGGTCGTAGCTGACTTCGCCGAACGCGGCATAGTCGCGGTCGACGCGGTGCTGCTGGGTGAGCCACAGCGTCCCCGGATGGCCGTTGACCGACAGGTCGTCGGCCAGGCCGGTCACCTGATAATCCTGGTGGATGTCGTTCGACTGGCGCTGGTAGAACAACCCTGCCACCAGCCGCAGTCGATCGCTCGACGGCGAGGCGACCCGCAACTCCTGGCTCAGCTTCTTGAAGTGATCGGTGGCGACAATCCGCTGGCGCGGGTCGATCGGGTTGCCGGCATTGTCCGAGAAATAGAAATAGCCCGCCAGGCCGCCGACCGAGGAATAGAGCGAGTCATAGGCCTCGGCATAATCGGTATAGTCGCTCGACTGGGTGTCGCGCCGGTCGAGATAGGCGCTGGCATAGGTGAGGTCCCAATTGCCCAGCTTGCCCTCGATCGTCAGCGCCGCCTGGATGAAGCGGTCGCGGCGATATTCGGGGAAGAAATGCTGGACCTGCAGGTCGCCGACCTTGGGATCATAGCCATAGGCGCCGTGGCTGCGGGTCTCCTGGTAGATTGCGGCGGGGGTGACGGTCCAGTTCTCGTCCAGGTCCACCTTCAGCGCGGCGCGGCCGCCCCAGATGTCGGTATCGTTATAGTCCTTCTTCACGAAGGCCTTGTTGTCGACGACCACCCCGCCCTTGGTGGCGGTGCAGGCGGTGCCGGTCGGCTCCGGCAGGAAGCTGCGGCAGCCGGGGACATTGTCGATATAGCCCGCGTCATGCTGGTAGAAGCCGACCAGGCGCAGCGCCGCCATCTCGTTGATCGGCAGGTTCAGCATGCCTTCCAGCTTGCCGCCGACGCCGCCCTTGTTGACCGTGTTCACCTCGCCGTCGACGCGGCCATAGGTGCCCTTGTGGTCGGGCTGGTTGGTGATGATGCGGATCGTGCCCGCTTCCGACGAGGCGCCGTAGAGCGTGCCCTGCGGCCCCGACAGGCTCTCGATCCGGGCGATGTCGTAGACATGGACGTCGAGATTGCCGCCGATCGTGGTGACCGGCTGCTCGTCGAGATAGACGCCGACCGAAGGCAGCGAGCCCGAATGATTGCCGTCGCCCCCCGACGCGACGCCGCGCATATAGACGACGTTGGTGCCCGGCGTGCCGCCCAGTGCCTGGAACGAGACCGAGGGCAGTTGCTGGACGTAATCGGTGAAGTTGCTGACGTTGAGCTCGTCGAGCTTCTGCGTGCTCAGCGCCTGGATGCTGAGGGGGACGTTCTGCAGGCTCTCGCTGCGCTTCTGCGCGGTGACGACGATGTCGGTGGAGTCGGTGGCCGGCGGCGGCGCCTCGGCCTGTTGCTGGGCCAGCGCCGGCGTGGCGGCGAGCATGGTGGAAGCGAGCAGCAGCGAACGGACGACGCACCGATTGAGCGGCATGGAGAACCCCCGATTGTTGCGTTGCAGCGTCTTGCGCAACGATGTTCGGGTCAAGCGGTGCGAACGTGAGGTTACCGTTAGGCGCAAGGATTGTTCAAGCTGTGTGACAATTCAGCAACGAACGGGAAGCATCGTTACGCGGCGGAGAACGCCGGCACGTCGGGGTACGCGGTCAGCACATCGCCCAGCGCGACCTTGAGCGGATCGAGCCAGGGCTCGAACGGCTTCCAGCCTTCGACGCCGTCGCGGAAAATCGGGCGGCGCACCTGCTCGGAGCTGGCGGTGCGTACCGCGCGCTCGGTTTCATAAAAGGCGAGGCAGGCCGGTTCGAAGTCCAGCCCGCAGGCGGCGAGCAGCGCGCGGACCTGCACCTCCGTGTCCTCGACCATCGCCTCGTAGAAGACGCGGTGGACGCGGCCGGGCGCGACCGCATCGACATGCGCCATCAGCCGCACATAATCGGCATAATAGCGGCCCATATCGTCCAGCGCATAGCTGAAGCCCTGGCCGCGGGCGAAATGCTGCTTGAAGTTGGAGAAGCAGCAGCCGAGCGGGTGGCGCCGCGCGTCGATGATCCGCGCGTTGGGCAGCGCGAGCAGGATCAGCGGCACATGCGCCCAGTTATTGGGCAGCTTGTCGATGAAGAAGGGGCGATCGGTCCGGCGCTGGATCCGCGTGCGGCGGAGATAGGCCTCGCCGATCGCGTGGAGCCGGTCGCCGGAGAGGTCCGCCAGACCGGCGGGATAGCCGGCGATCTCGCGCGCGAGCACCGGCAGGTCGGCGAGTTCGGCGGTGCCTTCGACCAGGCTGTGGCTCGACAGGATCTGCTCGACCAGCGTCGATCCGGCGCGCGGCATGCCGAGGATGAAGATCGGGTCGGGCGCCGCACAGCCGTTTTCCGCGCGGGCCGCCAGCAGATCGGGCGTGCAGTGCGCGATGTGCGTGTCGACCAGTCGCGTCGTGTCCTCGGCCGCGTAGCGGAGCGACTGGCGGCGCAGGGCATTGCCGGCGGCGTAATGGGCGAAGGCGGGGGCGGCCTGTCCCCGCTCCTCCAGTGCCTTGCCCAGCGCGAAGTCGAGGTGGAAGCGGTCCTCCTCGGCAAGCTCCCCGCCCGCCAGCGCGGCTTCCATCGCGGCGAGATCGGCATCGTCGAAGCGGACGGTCTTGAGGTTGGCGAGGCTCCACCACGCCTCGCCCAGTGCCGGCAGCAGCGCGATGGCGCGGCGATAGGCGGCGACTGCATCGGCCTGGCGCCCGACCGTCTTGAGCATATGCCCGTAGCTCATCCACACCCGCGGCTGGTTCGGCGCTTGCTCGAGCACGCGTTCGTAGAGGCCGATCGCCGCATCGAAATCGCCGAGGCGCGCGCTCGCCGCCGCCTGGAGATTGGTGTGGGTGGGGTTGTCCGGCTCGTCGGCAAGGACGTGGTCGAGCTCGGCCAGCGCCTCGATCGGTCGGTTGAGCCGATACAGCACCAGCGCGAGGTTGGCGCGCGCCGGGGTGAAGCCGGGCGCCAGTTCCACCGCGCGGCGCAGCAGCGACTCGGCATCGCGATAGCGGCCGATCCGCCCGGCGAGCTCGGCGAACATCCGGATCGCGGCGACGTCGAACGGGTCGTCCTTCAGATGCGCGCGCAGCAGCGGTTCGGCGAGATGCAGTTGGTTGTCGTGCAGCGCCAGCGCCGCCTCGATAAGCCGCGGCGGATAGCGCCCTGCCGTCGCGATCCAGCTGTCCGCTCGCGTTGCCGCCCCCTGTTCGGTGCGCCCGTGCTGCATTCCGTCCCCGCTCACCGCGCAAGCATCGGCGAGCGGGGCGTGCGGATCAAGCGGGTTCGGCGGTCTTTTCGAGCGCGGCCACATCTGCGTCGTCGAGCGCCCAGGCGCGCTTGTAGGCCTCGCGGCTCTGCACGCGTTCGATATAAGCGAGGAACGAGTCGCGCTTGGGCAGCATGCCGAACATCGTCGTCCAGCCGATCTGCGAGCCGAGATAGACGTCCGCTGCGGTGAAGCGGTCACCGGTCGCATAGGGGCGCGACGAGAGCAGCCCGTCGAGCACGTCGACCACCAGGTCATAATTGCCATAGCCAAACATGCGGCTCTTGTCCTCGGCGGACACGAAATTGGCCGCATGATTGGTCGTCGCCTGCTCCACCGGACCCGCCGCGTAGAACAGCCAGCGATAATAGTCGGCGCGCTCTTCCGGCAACGGCGCCAGGCCGGCCCCGGGGAAGGCTTCCGCCAGATAGGCGCAGATCGCCGCGCATTCGGTGACGACCTTGCCGCCATGGACGATGGCCGGCACCTTTCCCATCGGGTTGATCGCCAGATAGGTCTCGCCCTTCATCGTCGAGGCATAGTCGAGCACCTCGACTCGGTAGGTCGCGCCCACCTCCTCCAGCATCCAGCGCGCGATGCGGCCGCGCGATTGCGGGTTGGTGTAGAGAATCAGTTCGTCCGTCATGGCCCCGTACCCCTGTTGCTCCCGACTCGATCGGCCGGGAACAAGAAGGGAACACGAAACCGCCAGCGGGTCAATCGCTCACAGGCTGGCGAGGGTCGCGAGCAGGCGATCCCAAGCGCGGTCGGCCTGGGCTGCATTGTAGACGCGGCTGTCGGGCGGGCACCAGCCGTGCATCGTGCCGGCATAGACCTCGATCTCCGCCGGCACCTTGGCGGCGGTGAAGGCGGTGCGGAGCGCGTCCTTGTCGCCGGGGGCACGCGCATCGTCATTCTGGGCGATGGCGAACAGGTAGCGGCCCTGCAGCTGCGGCGCGAGCTTGTGCGGGCTGTCGGCCGCCTCGGTGACCAGCGGCGCGCCGTGGAAGCTGCCCCCCGCCTTTACCCGCTCCGGCAACGCGGCGGCGGTGCGCACGACGAAAGGACCTCCCATGCAATAGCCGGTGCTGCCCATGCCGCGCTTGATATCCACTTCGGGCTGAGCGTCGAGGAAGGCAGCGAACGTCTTCGCGTCGGCGGTGATCGCGGCGGGGGTGAGCGGTTCGCGCCACGGCATGATCATCGCGCGCACCTCCGGCTGATCGAACGACTGGCCTGCTTTCAGGAACGGCGCCTTGGTCGAGCGGTAGAACTGGTTGACGGTCAGCACCGCATAGCCCGATTGCGCCAGCCGATCGGCCATCTGCCGGAAGGCGGGGCGCAGGCCCATGATGTCCGGCCAGACCAGCACGGCTGGGTGCTTGCCGCTGGTGGGGGCGACGAAATAGGCGTCGGCGGTGCCGTCGGCCGTCGGAATCGTGACGTCGCGGCCTTTCACGGCCGCGGCATTGGCAGGGCTGGGCAGGATCGCGAGCATGCCGGTTGCGGCGGCGGCGGCGGTGAAGCCGCGGCGGGTGAGGCCGCCCAGGACGCGGTCGTTGTCGGCTGCGGTATGTTCGTCACACATGGCGATCCTCCTCCTTGGGGTCCCCGCCCCGCAACGGGTCTACCGCACCCGATCGCGCCCGCAAAGCTGCCCCAAGAAGCAGAACGGGCCCCGGCGCTGGATGCGCCGGGGCCCGCTCATCAACGCCCGGGAAGGCGAAATCAGTGCTTGAACAGGCTCTCTGCCGTGTGCTCGATCGGCGCGGCTTCCTGCGCTTCGGGCACATGGCTTGCGGCATAGCGCTCGGCGCGGAGCTGCTCGATCAGCGCCTCGCGGTCGCCTTCCAGGCGGGTGTCGGTCGGCGCTTCGATGCCGGCAGCCTTGGCGGCCTTGGCGACCAGCGCGTCGAGTTCGCGCTGCGAGCACAGGCCCAGCGTCACCGGGTCCTTCGGCACGATGTTGGCGATGTTCCAGTGGGTACGGTCGCGGATCGCGGCGATGGTGGTGCGGGTGGTGCCGATCAGCTTGCCGATCGCGCCGTCCGACACTTCCGGATGGTGGCGCAGGATCCAGGCGATGCCGTCCGGCTTGTCCTGCCGCTTCGAAACCGGCGTGTAGCGCGGGCCCTTGGTGCGGCGGACCTGCTCGGGGCCCTTCTGCATCTTGAGCACGTAATTGGGGTTCGCCTGCCCCTTCTCGATCTCGTCCATCGTCAGTTCGTGCGCGCGCACCGGATCGCGGCCGGTGAGCTTGGTCGCGGCGGTATCGTCGGCAATCGCCTGCACTTCGAGGATGTGGAGACCGCAGAATTCGGCGATCTGCTCGAACGACAGCGACGTGTTATCGACCAGCCAGGAAGCGGTCGCGTGCGGCATCAGCGGCTGGGCCACGGTGGATCTCCGGAACTTGAAACAATAAGGGCCGCCCATCACGGGCGGCCACACATGGTCTTGATGTAGGGGAGCTTGCCCGCAGGAGCAAGCGTTTCCGCGATTCAGGCGGCCGCCTTCTCGCAGCCGATCGGCACCAGCGCGGTGAGGAACTGCCGCGCGCTCGCCTCCCAGGTGAAGCTGCGGCCATAGACGGCGCAGGCGGCACGGTCGAGCGCCAGCGCCTTGTCGATCGCCGTGCCGAGGTCCTCGTCCATCGCACCGGTCTCCGGCGTCAGCACGTCGACCGGCCCGGTCACCGGATAGGCGGCAACCGGCGTGCCGCAGGCCAGCGCCTCGATCATCACCAGCCCGAAGGTGTCGGTACGGCTCGGGAAAACGAAAACGTCGGCGCTGGCATAAGCGCTCGCCAGGTCGTTGCCGAACTGCGCGCCGAGGAACACGGCGTCCGGGTACTTCGCCTCCAGCATCGCCCGTGCCGGGCCGTCGCCCACCACCACCTTGGTGCCGGACCGATCGACACTGAGGAACGCTTCGAGATTCTTCTCCACCGCCACGCGCCCGACATAGAGCATCACCGGCCCCTGCAGGTCCGCCATGCGCGGATGCGGCGCGATGCCGGGATGGAAGTTGGCGAGGTCGACGCCTCGCCCCCAGTGGCGCACCTGGGGCAGGCCGTGATCGACCAGCGACTGGCGGATCGAGGCGGTCGAGGCGAGGATCGTAGCACTCGGCGTGTGGAACCAGCGGATATAGCGCCAGATCCATTCCGCCGGCACGCCCGATCGCGCCGAGACATAGTCGGGGAACTGGGTGTGATAGGCGGTGGTGAACGGCCGCTTCTGGCGCAGGCACCAGCGCCGCGCGGCGACGCACAGCGGGCCTTCGGTTGCCAGGTGGATCGCGTTGGGGGCGAATTCCTCGAGCATCGCGCCCACCGCCGCCACGCTGGTGATCGCCAGCCGGATTTCCGGATAGGTCGGGCACGGGAGCGAGTAGAATTTGTCGGGCGAGACCACCAGCACCTGGTGGCCCTGCTGCTCGAGCACCCGCCGCACCGATTGGAGCGTGCGGACGACTCCGTTCACCTGGGGCTCCCAGGCGTCGGTCACGATGGCGATACGCACGGCTTCGATCTCCGCCGCTGCCGTCACGCCGCCGCCAGTCTGACCTCGGACTCCGGCTGCGACTCGCGCTCTGCCATCTCGTCGGCCCAGTGGAGAATTTCCATGGAACCGTCGTACTGCTCCACCAGCGCCGTGCAACCCTCTACCCAATCGCCATCGTTATAATATTCGATGCCGTCGATGCCACGGATCTCGGCCTTGTGGATATGCCCTGCGATCACGCCGTCGACCCCGCGCGCGCCGGCTTCGCGCGCGACGATCTCCTCGAACTTGGAGATGAACGACACCGCGTTCTTCACCTTCTGCTTGGCGTATTTGGACAGCGACCAATAGGGCAGGCCCATCCGGCGCCGCACCGCGTTCAGCCAGCGGTTGAGCGTCATCATCATTTCGTACGCAGCGTCGCCCAAATGCGCGAGCCAGCGGTGCGACATCGTAATCGCGTCGAACTCGTCGCCGTGGAGGACCAGCAGGCGACGGCCGTCGGCGGTGGTGTGGATCGCCTGGCGCTTTATCTGCACACCGCCGAAATCGAGCCCGGTGAACTGGCGGAACATCTCGTCATGGTTGCCGGGAATATAGACGATCTCGGTACCGCGCTTCGCCCGCTTGAGCACGCGCCAGACAATGTCGTTGTGGGTCGCCGGCCAGTAGAGGCGCTTCTTCATCGCCCAACCATCGATGATATCGCCCACCAGATACATGATGTCGCTGTCGACATGGTCGAGAAAGTCGATCAGCATTTCGGCATTGCAGCCGCGCGTGCCGAGATGGACGTCGGAGATCCAGATCGCGCGATACTTGCGTCGTTCGCCGATAGGCCGTTCCGGAATCGTAGGGGTCGTCGCGTGGAAGTCCGCGAGACCCGCGACATCAAACGAAAGCCTGGTGATCGTGGCCATGCCCAAGTTCCCGTGCAGCTGCCCTGTACCGGGACTCGCCTATGCCGCGGCATTGTTACAAATCGAATCCTTGGGATTTCACCGTACTGTCATAGTCGGGCCCGCGCGATACGCCGAAGTAACAAACCTGCGGCGCCCCCTCCGTTGTGCCGCCGCCTCTACAATGCTCACGGGGAGAACGAACGCATGCCAATGCAAAAGCTTCGCGGAATCACCTGTGACATCTTGACGATGACCGAGGCAATCCTGCGGGCCGCCGAGCCGCCGATCGACCAGCAGCGCCTCGCCGAACTCCGCAAGAACGTTGCGCTAGCCTATAATCTGTTCTTCGCCGAGCAAGAGCAGGCGCTGCTGCGACCGCTACGCCAGAGCGGCGATGCGGTGCTGATGGCGATCGCCCGCAACTGTGTAGAGCGCGATCTGGAGGGGCGACAGAAGGGGCTGGAGCATTATCAACGCTGGACGCTCTCGCGCATTCTCGAAGACCCAGCCGGTTACCGCGCCGATGTCCGGCAGGTGCTGGCCTGGATCGAGGCGCGCACGCTCTACGCCGAGCAGACCGCCTATCCCGCACTCGCCAGACTCATTTCGTCGCTAAAACGACCAACTGCCTGAAACACCGCTAGAATGGCGTCATGCCATTCCAATCGCTGTTTGCCGCCACCCAGGATCTCACCGACGCCGCCAAGGCGCTTTCCCAGCTAGACCCCCGACCGACCGCCGCCGCGCTCAACGCCGCGCGCGAACGCCTGCTCGACGCGATGCGCGTGCACACCCTCACCAAGGACCGCCTGCTGCTCGCCACGCTGCGCGAAAGCGAGGATTGCGCGCACCAGGCAATGGCGCGCCGAACCACCGAGCAAGACCTGGAATGGCGGCAGCGCACGCTCGATCATTGTGCCGCCTGGACGCTGCGCAAGATCCTCGCCGATCCGCACGGCCACCGCGCCGCCGCGCAGCGCCTGTTGCGGCTGTGCGAGCGCCGCGCCGCGCACCAGGAGCAGCTGCTGCTGCCGATGGCCGAGGAAGCGCTGGAGCAGCGCCCCCTCGCCGCCTGATCAGGCGGGCTCGTCGCCGATCGTCAGCACGATCTTGCCGACATGCTCGCCCGCTTCCATCCGCCGGTGCGCCGCGGGCGCCTCGGCGAGCGGGAAGCTGCGGTCGATGATCGGCTTGAGCTTTCCCTCGGCGACAAGCGGCCAGACATGGCGGCGGAGCTCGTCCGCGAGCAGCGACTTGAACTCCACCGAGCGCGGCCGCAGCGTCGATCCGGTGAGCGTCAGCCGGCGGCGCATCACGTCCCAGACGGGAATCGTCGCGGTCGCCCCGCCCTGCACCGCGATCGAGACGTGGCGGCCGTCCTCGGCGAGGCACTGGAGGTTGCGCGCGACATAGTCGCCGCCGACCATGTCGATCACGATCTGCACGCCCTTGCCGCCGGTGAAGGCCTTCACTTCCTCGACGAAATCCTGCGTCTTGTAGTTGATCGCGAGGTCGGCGCCGAGCTTGCGTGCCGCCGCGCACTTCTCGTCCGATCCGGCGGTAACCAGGATCGTCAGCCCGAACAGCTTGGCGAGCGCGATCGCCATCGTGCCGATGCCGCTGGTGCCACCATGGACCAGCACGCTTTCGCCCGGCTGCGCCCAGCCGCGATCGAACAGGTTAGACCAGACGGTGAACAGCGTCTCGGGCAGCGCCGCCGCCTCGATGAGGCTCAGTCCCTCGGGCACTTCCAGGCACTGGCCGGCCGGGGCAACCGCATATTCGGCATAGGCCCCGCCCGCGATCAGCGCGCAGACCTTTTTGCCGAGCAGCGAGTCGTCGACACCCTGGCCTAGCGCGACCGCCGTGCCGGCGATCTCCATGCCGAGGATGGAGGGCGCACCCGGCGGGGGCGGATATTTCCCCTGTCGCTGCAGCACTTCCGGCCGGTTCACGCCCGCCGCCGCGACTCGCACCAGCACCTCGCCGGCGCCCGGCTTGGGGATCGGTCGTGCCACGGGGACAAGGACTTCGGGGCCGCCCGGCGCATCGGGGTCGATGGCCAGCATCATTTCGGCTGCGATCATTCGGTTCGTCGCTTTTTGGCCTAAGGGGAACTTCGGGGCCTTATTGACATCGACCTCCCCAGGGTCAACGTTTCGTCGCATGGACGCCGACGAAAATCTTCCGCGTCGATCCGACGATCTCGCGGTGCAGCTGGCAAAGCAGGACCTCGACCCCTTTTCGGTGGCCGAACTAGAGGCCCGAATCCAGCTGCTCGAAACCGAGATCGTCCGATGTCGAGAAAAGATTCAACGCGCCGTTCACCATCGTGCAAGCGCTGACGCTCTATTTAAGAGATGAGCGTCAAGGCACCGGAATTCGGGCGATACGCCACGAACCTCCGGTGCGGGGCCGCAGCGCTTGATGCGGGGCCTGCCACTCCCGACATAGGGGAAGACGGGCTCAGCACCCTTTCGGCCCGACTGGAGTTGTATCCGAATGCCTAGTTTCGCCTCCGCTCTCGAAGCCACCCTCCACAAGGCGCTCGAGGCTGCGTCCTCGCGCCGGCACGAATATGCGACGCTCGAGCATCTCCTGCTCGCGCTGATCGACGACGAACATGCCTCGAAGGTCATGGGCGCGTGCGGGGTGGACCTGGGCGAGCTGAAGACCACCGTGGCGCACTATCTCGATACCGAGCTGGAAGCGCTGAAGGTGGACAACGCCACCGACCCCTCCCCCACCAGCGGATTCCAGCGCGTCGTCCAGCGCGCCATCCTGCACGTCCAGTCCTCGGGCCGCGACGAAGTGACCGGGGCCAATGTGCTGGTCGCGCTGTTCAGTGAGCGCGAGAGCTACGCCGTCTATTTCCTGCAGCAGCAGGACATGAGCCGGCTCGATGCCGTGAGCTTCATCAGCCACGGCGTCGGCAAGGGCGGCAATACGCCTACCGAGACCAGCACCCCCAAGGGTGCTGCCGAGGAAGACAAGTCGAACAAGCAGGAGGCGAAGACGGGCAAGGGTGAGAGCGCGCTCAAGCAGTTCACCGTCGACCTCAACGAGAAGGCGAAGATCGGCAAGGTCGATCCGCTGATCGGCCGCGCGTCCGAGGTTGACCGCACCGTCCAGATCCTGTGCCGGCGCAGCAAGAACAACCCGCTCTATGTGGGCGATCCCGGCGTCGGCAAGACCGCCATCGCCGAGGGCCTGGCGCGCAAGATCGTCGAGGGCGAAGTCCCCGACGTGCTCAAGGAAGCGGTGATCTACTCGCTCGACATGGGCGCGCTGCTCGCCGGCACCCGCTATCGCGGCGACTTTGAGGAGCGGCTGAAGCAGGTCGTCTCGGAGCTCGAGAAGCTGCCGCATGCGGTGCTGTTCATCGACGAGATCCACACCGTGATCGGCGCGGGCGCGACCAGCGGCGGCGCGATGGACGCATCGAACCTGCTCAAGCCGGCACTGTCGGGCGGCTCGATCCGCTGCATCGGCTCGACCACCTACAAGGAATTCCGCAACCACTTCGAGAAGGACCGCGCGCTGCTCCGCCGCTTCCAGAAGATCGACGTCAACGAGCCGTCGGTCGAGGATACGGTGAAGATCCTGGCGGGCCTGCGCTCGGCGTTCGAGCAGCACCATTCGGTGAAGTACACCCCCGACGCGATCAAGTCGGCGGTGGAGCTGTCCGCACGCTACATCAACGACCGCAAGCTGCCGGACAAGGCGATCGACGTGATCGACGAAGTCGGCGCGATGCAGATGCTGGTGGCGCCGTCCAAGCGCAAGAAGGTCATCACCCCCAAGGAGATCGAGCAGGTCATCGCGACCATGGCGCGGATCCCGGCCAAGACCGTCTCGTCGGACGACACCCGCGTGCTCGCCAATATCGAGCAGGATCTGAAGCGCGTCGTGTTCGGCCAGGACAAGGCGATCGAGGTTCTCTCCTCGGCGATCAAGCTCAGCCGTGCGGGCCTGCGCGATCCGGACAAGCCGATCGGCAACTATCTGTTCTCGGGCCCAACCGGCGTCGGCAAGACCGAGGTGGCGAAGCAGCTGGCCAACCTGCTCGGCATCCCGCTCCAGCGCTTCGACATGTCCGAATATATGGAGCGCCACTCGGTCAGCCGGCTGATCGGTGCCCCTCCGGGCTATGTCGGCTATGACCAGGGCGGCCTGCTGACCGACGCGGTCGACCAGAACCCGCATTCGGTGCTGCTGCTCGACGAAATCGAGAAGGCGCATCCGGACCTGTTCAACATCCTGCTGCAGGTGATGGACAACGGCAAGCTGACCGATCACCACGGCAAGACCGTCGACTTCCGCAACACCATCCTCATCATGACCACCAATGCCGGCGCGTCGGACATGGCGAAGGAAAGCGTGGGCTTCGGCGACCTCAGCCGCGAGGACGTGCAGGAAGAAGCGGTGAAGAACCTGTTCACCCCCGAATTCCGCAACCGCCTCGATGCGATCGTGCCGTTCGGCTATTTGCCGCCGGAAGTCGTCGCCCGCGTGGTCGACAAGTTCGTGCTCCAGCTCGAGCTGCAGCTCACCGATCGCGGTGTCCACATCCATCTGGACGAGGAAGCCAAGGCGTGGCTCACCAAGCGCGGCTATGACAAGCTGTACGGCGCACGCCCGATGGGCCGCCTGATGCAGGAGAAGATCAAGCAGCCGCTCGCCGAGGAGCTGCTGTTCGGCAAGCTCGTCCATGGCGGCGAAGTGAGCGTGAAGCTGAAGGACAATGCGCTGGCCTTCGAGATCGTGCCGGCCGCACCGAAGAAGCCCAAGAAGGGCAAGAAGGAAGCGCCGGCGGACGTCTGAGCCCTCCCCGCTTCGGGAAACAGCATCGGCCCGGGGGAGCGATCCCCCGGGCCGATTGCGTTGTTGGTGCGCGGAACGACAGGGGCTACGCTTCCGGCACGCGCGCGTCAGGCGCGCGCAGGGGGGAAACGCATGACCGCCATCGCATGGATCGCCGCGCTGCTCGCCGCCGCGGACCCGTCCGCCGCCGATCCGCTGACGGCGGAAATCAGCGCGCTCGATACCAAGGTCTTCGACGCCTATAACCGCTGCGACCTGCCGGCCTTCTCCGGCTACTTCGATCCCAAGGTCGCCTTCTACCACGACAATGGCGGCGCCACCTTCGACCGCGATGCGATGGTCGACGGCGTTCGGAAATATATCTGCGGCAAGGTCCGGCGCGAGCGGATCACCGCCTCGTTCCGCGTCTATCCGATCAAGGCCTATGGCGCGATCGAGGAAGGCGAGCACCGCTTCTGCGAGCTGGCGACGGGCCGCTGCGAGGGCATCGCCAAGTTCGTGATGGTCTGGGCCAAGCAGGACGGTGCGTGGCGGATCACGACCGTGCTCAGCTATGGCCACCGCGCAGCGACGCCCGCGGAGCAGCGCGAGGCGGACGGCAAGACGGAATAGCGGTTGCGGCAATCGGCCGCGTCCGTACAGTTCTGCCCGTGAGCCATGCCATCGACGAAGCGCTGGTCCTGATCGACCTGCAGCGCGCCATGTCCGATCCCGCGCTTCCCCCGCGGAACAATCCGCAGGCGGAAGCGAACGCCGCGAAGCTGCTTGCAGCATGGCGCCGCCGCGGCGGCCCGATCGTCCATGTACGCCACCTCTCACTCGACCCGGCGTCCGGCTTCCGACCGGGACAGCACGGCGCCGAATTTCAGCCCGCCTTCCTTCCGATGGACGGGGAGCACGTCGTGGACAAGCACGTCACGGATGCCTTTGCGGGTTCCGGGCTGGAGCGCTATCTCCACCTTCGCTCGATCACCGGCCTCGTCTTTGTCGGGGTCGCGACCAACTATTCGGTCGAGGCGACGGCGCGTTCGGCCGCCTGCCTCGGGTTCCGCACGACGGTCGTTTCCGATGCCTGCTTCACCTTCGCCCGGCACGATCTTGCCGGCGCACTGCAGTCCGCGGAAGACATCCACCTCGCCTCGCTCAGCAACTTGAACGGCGAATACGCGGCGATCCGCGCGACCGATTCAGTGCTTTCCGGGGTCGCGGAGGCGGTGTCGGCCTGACCGGCGCAGCATCCTCCCCGCCGGAGGGGGATCAGCGCTGCTGCTGGCCCACGCGCCGGGCCACCACGACCGGCCGATCGCAAGCCACATCGCGCACCACCGGGCGATAGGCATTGGCCAATGACTCCTGGGACAGCGGCCGCAACGTGACGGCCCCCGCCGGCTGCGCGTCCACCGATTGGGTGCTGGCGTTCTCGCATCGCGTCGCCGGCGTCACGGCGTCGACGGCGGCAGCTGCGGGTGCATCCTCCGCGGTGATCGACAGCAGCAACAGAATCATCAACATGCCCGGCCTCCCTAGGCGCCCGCCCCCCCCCAGGGCGAATGATGCGCGAGTATAACAGCCGGAAAGCGCGCTGCCTATCGCCCGCGTTCGGCGAGCTTGCGCTCCCAGGCGAGGGCATCGCGGACGATCTCGCCGAGGTCGGCATGCTTAGGCCGCCAGGGCAGCGCCGCGAGGATCGCGCTGTTGTCGGCGACCAGCGCATCGGGGTCGCCAGCGCGGCGACCTTCCAGCTTGCGGTCGATGTGCAAATTGGTCACCCGGTCCACCGCGTCGAGCACCTCGAGCACCGAGAAGCCGCGGCCATAGCCGCAGTTCATCGTGTGGCTTTCCTCTGGCCGGGCGATCAGCAGGTCGAGCGCGTCGACATGCGCGGCGGCGAGATCGCTGACATGGATATAATCGCGCACCCCGGTGCCGTCCGCCGTCGCGAAATCGGTGCCGAACACGCTGACATGCTCGCGCTTGCCCGTCGCCGCTTCCACCGCGACCTTGATCAGGTGCGTGGCGCCCGCGGTCGACTGGCCGCTGCGGCCCTTGGGATCGGCGCCGGCGACGTTGAAATAGCGCAGCGCGCAATAGTTGAGCGGATGCGCCGCGGCGACGTCCTTCAGCATGATCTCGGTCATCAGCTTGGACATGCCATAGGGGTTGATCGGCTGCTTGGGCGCATCCTCGCGGATCGGCACCTGTTCGGGGATGCCATAGGTCGCCGCGGTCGAGGAGAAGATGAAGTGGCGGACGCCCTCGGCCACCACGCTCTCGAGCAGCGCGCGGCTGGCGACGGTGTTGTTGCGATAATATTTGAGCGGGTCGCTCACCGATTCCGGCACTACCACCGATCCGGCGAAGTGCATCACCGCGATGACGCCGTGCTGACGGATCGCGCCGCGCACCGCATCGGCATCGTCGATATTGGCCACCACCAAAGTCGCGCGCGGGTCCACCGCCCAGTCGAACCCGGTCACCAGATTGTCGACCACCACCACGCGCCAGCCCGCGTCGAGCAAGGCCAGCACCGCATGGCTGCCGATATAGCCTGCCCCGCCCGTCACCAGCACTGCACCGTCGCGCATCACGTCATCCTCTTTGTTCCGCCCCGGCTCCACCCTATCTTGGGGCCACAAGCAAGGAGTTCCTGAGACATGACCATTGAAACGGCGACGCTCGCCGGCGGTTGCTTCTGGTGCACGGAAGCCGTGTTCAACGACGTGATCGGCGTGCAGGGCGTCGAAAGCGGCTATATCGGCGGCACCAAGGCAAACCCGACCTACAAGGAAGTCTGCTCGGGCGACACCGGCCATGCCGAAGCGATCCGGGTGAGCTTCGACACCGATGTGGTGAGCTATGGCGAGATCCTCGACATCTTCCTCGCCACGCACGATCCGACCCAGCTCAACCGCCAGGGCAACGACATCGGCACCCAGTATCGCTCGGCGATCTTCCCGCATTCGGCGGAGCAGGAGCGCGAGGCGCTGGATGCGATCGACCGCGCCCGCCCCGATTGGCCGCAACCGATCGTCACGTCGATTGAGCCGTTGGGCGAATGGTGGCCGGCCGAGGAATATCACCAGGAATATTGGCAGGGCGAAGGCCAGCGGAACCCCTATTGCCTGGCGGTGATCCCGCCCAAGCTCCGCAAGCTGCGCAAGAGCTTCGCCAACCGCACGAAAGAGGGCGCAGCCGCATAAGGCCGCGCCCTCCCACGGGGGTGTTCGAGACCGCGGCCGGCTTGCGAAGGCTGGCCGCGGAACGAAGGCGCGCGGCACTGCGGGGGCAGCTTGGCGCCATTCGGGTTCCGCTCTCGTCCGCTGGTCCGGTCGTCGTGCGCGCGGCCCCGAAATCGGGCAACGGCGGCGCAGACAATCGCCCAGCAGTTGCCGCGTCGCTCGTCTTTGTTGCGCAAGCTATACGACGTGCCGAAACCTAGACGCTTCCTCGCACGTGTAAAGGCAAGATCGTATACAGGTTACTCATAATGAGACTTTCTGCCGGCATCATCCAGTTTGGGTCGATTTTGCAGAAGACAAACGATTGGCTGATTTGCCTTGCCGGGCGGGTCAGTCCAGTCTCGGTTAACTTCCTCTTTGCCACCCTGCGCGACACTAACAGTTGAGATGATCGTATACCCTACAAAGCGCGGGTAAATCTTGGGTTTGTCTAGTCCGACAAAAGGACGATGTCGTGCCGTTCAGGACCGAGGGTGCGCTGCACGTCCCAATCGGTCTTGAATGGCCAGACCAAGCCCGTGCGGCGGCACCGGGGCAACGGCGATACGCGGCTGATCGGACGCGTCGGCGCGATGGAGCGCATCGAACAGCCGCGCCGCCGCTTCGCGCAGGTCGCCCGTGGCCGACAGTGTATCGTCGCCGGCGACCGGACCGAAGCCGATCAGCCATTCCCCCGCCTCGGCGCGCTCGGCGTCCAGCCGCACCGGTTTGGAGGGCGCATAATGACTGGCGAGTTGTCCCGGCGCGGTGATCGCGCCCGGCGTCGCGCCGCTGCCATAGCCGGGTAGCTGCTCGGCGGTGACCGGCCCCGGCCGCAGGATGCGCCGCGTGCCCGGCTCGACGATGGTGGACTCGATGCCGTCGGTGGTCGCGCCGTCGTCGATCACCAGCGGGATGCGCCCAGCGAGGCTCGCCGCGACATGCGCGGCGCGGGTCGGGCTGATGCCGCCGCTGGCATTGGCCGAGGGTGCAGCAAGCGGCCGCCCGCTCGCGCGGATCAGCCCCTGCATCGCGCGGTGATCAGGCATCCGCAGCGCCACCGTCGCTAGTCCGGCGGTGACCAAGCTGGCGACCGGCGAACCTTCCGCCAGCGGCAGCACCATGGTCAGCGGTCCCGGCCAGAAGCGCGCCGCCAGCGCTCGCGCCTCCGCATCGAACTGCGCGATCGTCTCGGCCTGGGCCATGTCCGCGACATGGACGATCAGCGGGTTGAACGAGGGGCGCCCCTTGGCCGCGTAAATCCCCGCCACCGCATCCGAATCACTCGCGTCGGCGGCGAGTCCGTAGACGGTTTCGGTGGGCACCGCGACGCATTGGCCGGCACGAATCAGCGCCGCCGCTTCGCCAAGCGCGGCCTCGCCGTAGGGTAAGATGCGCGGATTTGCTGGGGTCACGACGACGGCGCTATAGTGCCGGCAACAAGATCACAAGAGAGAGGCCTGATGTTCACCCCCGCCACCGCCGAGCAGCGTTTCGTGCTCGACCATATCGTCCGCCTGTCCGAGATCAGCGACGAGGCCACGCCCGACCTGCTCGATGCCGTGCTCGACGGCGCGGGCCAGTTCGCCGCGGGCGAATGGGCGCCGCTCGAACGGCTGGGCGACACCGAAGGCGCGCGCTGGACCGACAAGGGCGTGACGATGCCCGAGGGTTTCGCCGCCGCCTACCGTGCCTATGTCGAAGGCGGCTGGGGCACGATCGGCTCCCCCGCCGAGCACGGCGGCCAGGGGCTTCCGGTGAGCCTGTCGGTGGCGGTGCTGGAGACGCTGGGCACCGCCAACATGGGCTTCTGCCTGTGCCCGGTACTGACGGTCGGCGCGGTCGAGGCGCTGCACCATCACGGGTCGCCCGAACAGCAGGCGCAGTATCTGCCGAAACTCGCCACCGGCGAATGGACCGGCACGATGAACCTCACCGAGCCGCAGGCCGGCTCGGACGTCGGCGCGGTGAAGACCAAGGCCGAGCCGGCCGGCGACGGCAAGTGGAAGATCAAGGGCACCAAGATCTACATCTCGTTCGGCGACCACGACATGGCGGACAATATCGTCCATCTGGTGCTGGCCCGCACGCCGGGGGCCCCTGCGGGCACCAAGGGCCTGTCGCTGTTCCTGGTGCCGAAGTACCGGCTGAGCGCGGACGGCACGCCGGGCGATTTCAATGACATCAAGGTCGTCTCGATCGAGCACAAGATGGGCCTGCATGCCTCGCCAACCTGCGTGCTGAGCTTCGGCGACAACGACGACTGCATCGGCGAGCTGATCGGCCCCGAACTGGGCGGCATCCGCGCGATGTTCACGATGATGAACAATGCCCGCCTCAACGTGGGCCTGCAGGGCGTGCAGGTCGCCGAGCGCGCCACCCAGCGCGCGGTCGCCTATGCCCGCGAGCGGGTGCAGGGTTACCGGGGCGGCGCGCCTACCGCGATCATCGAGCACCCGGACGTGCGCCGCATGCTGCTCCGCATGAAGGCCCAGACCCAGGCCGCACGCGCGCTGGTCTATTATGCGTTCGGCCAGCTCGATCGCGGCCGCGCCGGCGATGCCGAGGCGGACAAGCGCGTCGAGCTGCTCACCCCGCTGGCCAAGGCGCATGCGACCGATCTCGGCAACGAGGTCGCGAGCCTGGGCGTGCAGGTCCATGGCGGCATGGGCTATATCGAGGAGACCGGCGCCGCCCAGCATTTCCGCGACGCGCGCATCACCCCGATCTACGAAGGCACCAACGGCATCCAGGCCGCCGACCTGGTCGGCCGCAAGCTGAGCATGGACAATGGCGCGACCTTGCTCGGCCTGCTGGCGGACATGCGCGCCGAAGCCGAGGATGCCGGGCTGCGGTCGCTGATCGACGCCTGCGAGGACGTCGGCCGCAACCTGCTGGGCAGCGATGCCGACGACCGGCTGGCGGCGAGCTACCCGTTCCTGACGATGCTGTCGGTCGCGGTGTGCGGCTGGCTGATGGAGAAGAGCGGCCGGCTGGCGGCAGCGGGCGACGGCGAGCCCGGCTTCCTGAAGATGAAGCAGGCGGCGGCACGCTTCTATGTCGAGCAGATCGTTCCCGAGGCGCTCGGCCTGCGCGCGGCGGCGATGGCGAAGGCGGCGGTGCTGTACGCGGTGGAGGCAGAGGCGTTCGCGGCGTGAGCCCGGATGCGGACCGCGCCTCGCTGCGAGGCGCGGTCCGCCGTGTTCAGAACTTGCGCTGCTGGTGCCCGATCGTGTCGCAGGTGCCGCGGAAGCCATAGTCGGACAGGCCCTGCACGGTCACGCGGCCGGAACGCCGGTCGATCGTCACCTTGGGCTTGTTGAGGCCGTTCAGCCGATAGGTCGCGCGGATCGTGTCCGGGCTGACGAACAGGTCGTAGAGATCCCACCACCCGTCCTGCCCGCCCGAATGGATCGGCGGCACGAGCGAGCGCGGCAACCGGATACGGCCGCCGCCGGCCCAGGTTTGGATCATCAGCGACGCATCGAAGACCTCCGTCTTGGAGGTCGTGTAGCTCCCATATTCATATCGCTTGCGGTCCCGGTTCCACGTCCAGGTCGTACCGCTGGCAATGCCGTCCTTGGACCCGTCGCCGAAGCACACCAGCCCCAGCTCGACATTGCGACCGTCGACCACCGGACCGTCGTCAGCGCCGGGCCGGCCATAGCCGGAATCGACGGGATAGCCGGGCACCGGGCGCGTCGCCGGACTCTGGGCGTAATTCGGATTGGGCCGGAGGTTTCCCGGCTTGCGGCAATCCGGCGGCGGCGTCGCCTGGATCGAGGCATAGCGACCGTCCATCGTGGCGATGGTCACGCACTGGCGGCGCTCGTCGCTCCACCAATAGGTGTAGGAACGGTCGTCGCTCTTCTCCACCCGGACGAACCCATAGCCACGACGCTGCAGCTCGCTTTCGGCCTGGCCGCCCCGCGCGCCCACCAGATCTTCCAGCCCGGTGGTCTGCGCCTGCGCCGCAGTCGACACGCACGACGTGCAAAGCCAGACAGCGAAAAGCGCTTTCGCCCGTACACTATCCATGACAGCCTCCCTGTTCACCGAATTCCATCGGTTCTGAAGATGTTATGCGCGCCGCGGCCACTGTCCACAAGTGCCGCCGCCATTGCACACCCGTTACCCTTCGCCCATGCTGCGCCCATGGACTTCATGAAGTGGCTCAACTCGCTCGATGAACTTCTCTACGAGGTGATGAGCTGGCTGCTGTTCTTCCCGCTCACATTAATTCGATCGATATTCCGCCCGATCGGCATCATGGCCGAGATCGATCAGGAAGCCGCACTGCCCGACGATCAGCGCTACAAGGCGGTGCTCAGCCCGCCGCTGTTCCTCGCGCTGGCGCTGCTGCTGGCGCATGCAGTGGCGACCGCGCTGGGCCAGGTCGACACGATCATCCTCAACCATCGCGGGCTCGCCAATCTGGTCAACGACAATGCAAGCGCGCTGATCCTGCGGGTGATCGTGTTCGCAGCCTTCCCGCTGTTCCTCGCCGCGCGGCTGGTGCGGTGCAGCGGCAGGAAACTCGATCGGGATACGCTGCAGCAGCCCTTTTACGAGCAATGCTATCCTGCCGCCGTCTTCGCGCTCGGCCTCGGTATTGGCACCAGCCTCTCGCTCGATCGGCATGGCATCGCCAATATCATCGGACACGGCATCGTGGCGGCAAGCATCGGCTATTACTGGCTCGTCGAGACCCGCTGGTTCGCGCGGGTGCTCGGCATCGGGCACGTCCGCGCGGCAGGCAACGTCCTGATCGGGCTGTTCGAAGGGACCGTCTTCCTGGTGGTCGTGGCGATCCTCTTCTCCGGCTGAGGGCTGTGCGCCTTACAGGCTGCCCAGATCCCCCACCGCATCCTTGTCCAGCCACGTCCCCGCCTCGGGCATCGGGTATTTGAGCCCCGTGGCGCAGTTGAACAGCACCGTCCGCTCTTCCGGATCGACCAGCCCGTCGCGCATCGCCTGCCGGTACGCCGCCAGCGTCGCGCCGCCTTCGGGGCAGAGCAGCAGCCCGTCCTTGCGCGCGCAGTCGTCCACCGCCTGGAGGATCGCGGGATCGCCCACCGCCAATGCACGCCCGCCGGACTCGCGCACCGCGCGCAGGATCAGGAAGTCGCCCACCGCGCGCGGCACGCGGATGCCAGCCGCCACCGTCGCGGCATGCTCCCAGCGCTCGGCATGCTCCTCGCCCGCCTCATAGGCGCGGACGATCGGCGCGCAGCCCGCGGCCTGCACCGCATACATCCGCGGCCGCTTCGCGCCGATCCAGCCGAGCCGCTCCAGCTCGTCGAACGCCTTCCACATCCCGATCAGCCCGGTGCCGCCGCCGGTGGGGTAGAAGATCGCGTCGGGCAGCTCCCAGCCGCACTGCGCGGCGAGTTCCAGCCCCATCGTCTTCTTGCCCTCGATCCGATAGGGCTCCTTGAGCGTCGAGAAGTCGAACCAGCGCCCCTCGGCAGCACCCCGCCCGACGATCGCGCCGCATTCGTCGATCTGGCCGTTCACTCGGTAGACGCGGGCGCCCTGCGCGGCGATCTCGCGGACGTTCACCTCGGGCGTCTCCTCCGGGCAGAGGATCACCGTCTCGATGCCGCAGCGCGCGGCATAGGCGGCGAGCGCCGCGCCGGCATTGCCGTTGGTCGGCATCGCGATGCGGGTGACGCCCAGCTCGCGCGCCATGCTCACCGCCATCACCAGCCCGCGCGCCTTGAACGAACCGGTCGGCAGCCGGCCCTCGTCCTTGACGATCGCGCCCGGCCCGCCGGACTTGGGGATGGCGATCAGCGGCGTCTCGATCTCACCCAGCGAGACGATGTTCTCCGCGCGCCGCACCGGCAGCAGCTCGCGCCAGCGCCACAGATCGGTAGGCCGCGCCTCGAGCGTCTCGCGGGTCAACGCCGCCCTCGCCCCCGCCAGATCGTAGCGCACCAGCAGCGGCCGCCCGACGCGCGAGAGCCCGTGCAGCTGGTCCGCCGCATAGGTCTCGCCCGTCATCGAGCATTCGAGATGGGTGACGAAGCTCGGCCGCGCGGCCTGGATATTGTCCTGCATGGCCGGCAGCTTAGAAAGCGCCGCCGCCCCTGTCGATGCCGCGCGGCACTGCGCCTGCCGGGTTTGCGCTAGAGCAAAGCGCCGATGCGTTCGCCGGGCAGCCGGCGGCGCCAATAGACCCGGCTCGGCAGCGTCTTGGTCATCGCCGGCGTCGGCGCATAGCCGAGCGCATGGGGCGCAGCCCGATTGGGGAAGCCGAGCACATAGCCCGATCCGCGACCATTGACGATGTTGGCGGCCGGCATCGGCGCACTGCTGTTGTTGGCACGCTCGGTCCAGCAATTGTCGAGCAGGAAGCCGCTGGCATCGGGCCAGACGCTGGTCTGCGTCACCGAATGGAACAGCGAGTCGATGAGCCGCAGGTCCCACATCCCGCACCCGCCGGTGCCGCTCACGCGGATCCACAGCGTCTGTTCGTTGATGGTCCAGCCGGGAATGGTGCTGTCGATGATCGCGGCATCCACCAGGCCCGAGGTCAGCTGGGCGAGATGATAGGATTCGCCCGACTTGTTGTAGATGCAGTTGACCACATAGAGCCCGACGATCGCCTTGAGGCATTGGACCGCGCCGCCGATCCGCGTCGTTGGGAAGGGCTGATGAACCGTCACCTGCCCAGTCGCGGCATTGATTGCGGTCACGCAGCGCAGCACAGGCCCAGGTGTGCCGTCGCCGGGCGTATAGCCGATCCAGTCGTAGATCTTGAGCCAGGGCGGAATCACGCCGCCGTCGAACTGGACGAGAGTGGAACCGCCGGTGACGGTGATGGCGACCCCGGCAATGTCGACCAGTTGGCCATTGCCCGGACCGCCCGCCTCGCCCACCGTGCCGCCTTGCGGCAGCAGCGGCTGCCACGTGTGCCCTTCGAATACACAGTCGACGAAGGTGTAGTTCTCCCGCGTCTTGTTCACCGTCGGCCGGGCGTTCTGGACGAACTGGCCGGCATCGCCATGCGCTACCGTATAGGCGAACACCTTGTCCCCTGGCGCCAGCGGGATCTGTCCCGCGATGCGCACTCGTTTGGCAGCCGAATCCCAGCCCCAGCCGGGCGGGAAGCTGTCGATATTGTTCGGTTTGAGGCGGTGCCCCAGATACGGGAAGTCGCGCGTGCCGTCGCAATTGACAAGGAACGGGTTCTGGGTGGCGACGGCAGCGGCGTCGGCCGCCTGCAGCACGCGGAGGAAGGTGTTGCCGTCCTCCACCGTCGTCTCGCTCGCCGTCGCCCATACGGGTCCGTCGACGAAGGTGAGTTCCGTATAGCCGCCATAGCCGGCAAAGGACTCTACAGAGGCGACGACCAGATAATCGCCCGAGTGCAGCGATGCCTCCAGGTTGCCGAACTGCCGCGCACGATTGCCCTGATGCGCCCAGTCACCCGAATCGCCGACCGTGACGACGTCGTACGATATGGTGAGCGTACAGTTCAGCCGCTGCTGGATGGTGCCGCACTCGCCGAGCACGGCGTCGCAGTTGGACATCATCCAGCGTGGATAGTTGAGTGCACTGTCCGGCGAGTCGCGAAAACGGAGCGAACCGCCCGGAGTAAAACCCTGGGGAAATCTGCCGCTGAGGGTATCGTCGCCCTTCGGATAGCCCAGCACGCGGGGACGGTTTCGCCCCCAATCGTCGGTGAGCGCGCAATCGTCGAACCAAGCACCGAGCCCGCGCTTCTGCAACATCTCCTTTAGATCGAGCGTCAGCGACTGGATTTTTGGCGCCCGACCCGTGCCCCCCGTGATCGTCCAGTCATAATTGTAGGAAATGGGATCGACCGTCAGCACGGTCGCACTGCGGCCTTGCCCGCGCACAACCCACTGATAGGCAAACCCTCGCCCGATGCCGGGGGTAGGCTGCCCCACATCGTTGCCGTTCACCTTCGCCCAGAGGTGCTGATCGCGCGTTCCGGGACCGATATCGAATATCCAAATCGCGTTCTTCGTGTTGAGCGGGCCGGAAAGCGGTGCGGAATCGACCGCCGCCTTCAAGCTGCGCTTTGCGGTCGCGGGCGTCAGGCCGTCATTGCCGTCGCTGCCCTCCAGCCGGATGTAGCGGACGACCGTCGGTACGAAGCCGGCGCCGCTCGCCTCGGTATTCAAAAGCAGCGGTATCGCGATCGTCTCCGCCATGCCGCCATAGGCCGGGGTCAGCACCGCCGATACCGTAGCCCAGCCATTCTGGCCTGCGCGCGCAGCGATGCGCACCAGATGGCCATAGCTGCCGTCAACCGGGTTGCGTCCGAACGGTGCCATCACCGTGTTGCCTTCGCACGAAACGGGGATCGTGGCGGGGGTCCCGATCGCCTGGATGGTGAGGATCGTGGTCTGGCCGATGGTCGCGCCGGGATAGATGTTCAGCCAGTAGCCGCGGGTGCGGCGGCAGGCCGGAACCGGATAGACCTGCGCATCATAGACCATGTCCGACCGCACCGGCGCGGCGCCCGCTACCCCCTGCCCGTTCACGATCACCCAGCCGGTCCCGGGGGTGAGCAAGGGAATATCGGCTTCGGCAAGAACAGCCGCGCCGCCACTGCCGGAATCCGGCGGGTACGGACCGACTGCGATGGCTTCCGGCTGTGCATTTCTGATGTTGCGCATCGAACCTCTCCTGATCGTTTGATCCAAGATGCGATGGCGCCGATATCCGGCACAGATATGTGCATGCCTTCGCATAAATAGGCATCAGGAGCGGATCCTGGCCGCAGGAACGACAGCAAGCGTCGGCGCTCACCACCGGCCATATTCGATGGCGACGCCGATCCCGTGAGTAATAAAGTAGCGGCGAGGCACACACTCTTCAGGCAACAATAGCCATCTGAGTTGTTTAATCGAAACTCGCGTCACTGCTTCATTTATGGAACATATAAGGAACTAGCATCAAAAGTCAATATACTTTAGTCAACCCAGAAGGTTTAGCGAAAATATGCGACCAAGCCATTGCCGGACATGGCATTTGCAAAGGATCCTATACTTTTCGCCAGCTTCTTTTCGGGAGATCACTACAATAGAATTGGTGTCGAGCTATCGCAGTATCCACGAGTCGGCTCGATCATTCATGGGGATCGAGACTTGCGGCCGCGGAATTGGCCACGCCCCTAATCGCCTACGCCGTTGCCTGAGGATCGCCCGGTGCGACGCCAGCGCCGCGCGGGCCGCGGCGGGGCTTTTTGCGCTTGCACACCGCCAGCCACGGCGACGGTCTATAGTGTAGCTATAGTAAACGGGGACCATGCCCGCGCTCGCAGCCAGCCGGGAATGAAGGAGTAACAGCGTTGACCATCGAATGCGCAGCGGCGATCGTGCGCCATCTCGGACCTTGCCGGATCGCGGTGGAGGCACGAACGGCGCCCAAGCTAGCCGGCGAACTGGCGCTGCTCGGCTGCGATACCAAGTCTGGATCGCCCGTCGTCGTGGTGACGGAGTCGAACGCGCTGTCCGCCGCCATGCTGGCCCGATATCCGGCGGCACATGCGCTGGCGATTCTGCCCCGGCAGGTGCGCGCCACAGTCCTTGACGAGGCGCTGTTCGAGGCAGGTTGGCGTCGGTTGCCCGGCGCGATCAGCGTGCCGGTGCTCGAGCAACTGAGCCGGGACGAAGCGGCGGAGCCCAGCTTCTACGAACGCGCGCCGAACGGCTATCAGGGCCTGCTGAACGCGAGCGGCCCCGACGCCCTCGCCGCGCTCGGCCGCTGGAACCTGGCCGCTGAGCGCGTGCGCCCCGGTGACCGCGTGCTACTATGCGGCCCGGGCGCGGCCGATGGACGGGCACTGCTGGAAGCGCGTGCACGGGCCGGCAGCGTAGAGGTCGACGTGCAGGGAGCATCGCACGCACCGCGCGGCTTCGACCTCGTCGTCGCGATGGATGTGCCCGGCGACTGGGCAGACAATATCGGCCGATACGCACAGTTGCTTCGGCTCGACGGCCGGTTGATCGCCGGCTGGTCGGAAGGCAACCCGCTACGGCCCGCTGACTGGGCGAGCCTGCACCAGAAACTCGGCAACCACTATCTGGTCGAAAGCCAGTTCGTGCAGGCGCCGGGAATCATCGTGCCGCAAAGTGTTCCCCAGGGCGAGGTGACGGGCCTCACCTGGCGGATCGCGGTCGCCGCAAACGGGCCGCTGGGCGGCGAGGCGTCGCGGGCCAGCTTCGTGCACCCCGCCTTCGGCGCGTCGCAGGCACCGCTAGCCGCCTTTGCCGAGGGCTATGACAATCCCTGGCTGTACCGCACCATGGTGCAGATGGGCGAGCGGCTTGCCGATGAGGACCTGCTGGTCAACCTCGCCGAACACGTCGCCTCGAACGCCCGCCCCGGTTCGGCCGATCAGGGCGCGGCGCTGGCGGTGCTCGGCTACCGCGTGCTCGAGGCGCGCGCGGCCGACGTGGTGCCGGTGCTGCTGAATGCGTTTCACGATTATTGGCAGCTGGGCGGCGACTCGCCGCACGTCGGCCGCTGGCGCGTGTCGCTTGCCTTCCTCGCCGGGCGCCTCGCAGAGCTGGTCGGCGAACGCGCGATCGCCGCGCATTGGTATGCCCGTGCGGCGAACGACGACTGGCAGCGTTTCTCCACCATCCTCGCGACCAAGGCGATCGGCGCAGCCTTCTTCGCGGCCCGCATCGCGCTTGCCGAACAGGACACGGACCTCGCCTGGCGCTGGTTCGAGCGCGGCGTCGAAATCACCCTGCAGGCGGCGGCGCGCGATCATCGCCAAGAGCTCGGCGAAGGCGACGGACTGCTGCCCTTCTATCTGCCGGAACTGGCCGAGGTGATCGACATGGGCTCGCAATGCGCCAATGCGCTCGCCAACCGCCACCTCTGGGCACGCGATCCAGGCCTGTTCTGGCGCCAGGTCGACGTCAAGCGGTTCGGTATCGCCTCCTGGACGCTCGACGTGACGAAGGAGAATGAGCGACTGCGCAAGCAGCTCGGGCAGGCCTGAATGAGGCCGGCTCAGGCGCCGTCCTGGCCGGCTTCCGCACGCTGATCGCGGCGCTTGTCGATCGTCTCCATGGCCTCTGCCTTGGCGGGATCGAACAAGTGCCCGAACGCCATGCCCAGCATGAGCGCGGCACCCCCCATTCGCCCCTTGGCCTGGCGACGGCCGAGCCGCACCAGCAACGGGATTGCCGCGATCACCACGAGAATGACGCCGAGGGTGACGAGGAGATGCATCCTCTTAACCTAGCCGAAAATTGACCGGATGCGCCGTCTCGGCACGACCGTCAAAGGCATGCCCCACGTGCAGGCCGTCCCGGCGGACCCAGTGGCAGAAGAGATGCGCCGACCAGCCATTGGGATTGGGGGTGATGCGGCCATGGCGGCGCTCGACGCCCTGGTAGAGAACGCCATCGCCGGGCTCCATCTCCACCGCCGCGAAGGGGAGCGTACCGAAATCCTCTTCCACCAGCGCGCTGGGCGGCACCGCGGCCTTGGCCATCTCCAGCGGCCAGGGAACGCCGTCGCTATAGTCGAGCGTCAGCGACAGGCTCACCTCGCAGGCATAGCGGTCGCAATGCACGCGGCAGACATCGCCCTCGCGATAGATGCGGAAATAGCTGTAGCTCGGCAGCAGATCGAGCCCGAGCAAGCTCGAGACGGTCGGCGTCAGTCCCCACAGGAAGCCCAGCAGCGGCGGATAATGGAAGCCGTACAGCTCCACCGCTTCTCGCTTGAGCAGGTTCGGCTGGCGCATCAGCTGGCCGGCGGGCACCTTCGAGACGACGTCGCCCTCGATCTGCCGGAGCAGCGCGTTGCACACCGCCGACGGCACCAGCCCGCGCACGAGCGCAAAGCCATCCCGACCATAGTCCCCTTCGAGCTGCATCAGTCGTGCTTGGGGCGCAGGCTGGTGAAGCTGCGATCCCAGCGAACCGCGGTCAAATAGGCGAGCGGGTTGAACCACGATCCCTCGCCGTCGAAGCTGTGCGTTACCAGCTCGGCGCGGCCGGCGATCGTCTCCAGCGGCACGGGGCCACCCAGCCCCAGCTCGTCCGAACCGAAGCGGCTGTCGGCGGACTGGTCGCGGTTATCCCCCATCAGGAAGACATGCCCCGCGGGTACGGTGATCGGCCCGTATGTGTCGCCGGGGCTGAGGAAGCCGTTCGGCAGCACGGTACCGCCCAGGTCGAGCACGTCGTAGCTGGCGCCGTTCGGCAACGTCTCGCGATAGAGCGGCGGTTCGCAATAGAGCTTGCCGTCCGCCTCTCGCGTACGGAATGCGGCGATCGGGCCCTCGTCGCACGGCACCGCCGCGTCGACCGGAATCCGGGCACGCCCCTCGGCGACGCGCGGTACGGGCTTGCCGTTTATGATCACCACGCCGTGGCGGACCGCCACCGTGTCGCCGGGCAGCCCGATCACCCGCTTGATCAGATCCTCGCCGTCGCCGCGCCGGACCACGATGACGATGTCGCCGCGCGCCGGGGTGCCGCCGAACAGCCGCGTGGCCGCGATGTCCTTGCCGTGAATCATCAGCGAGGCCTGCGAGAAGCCATAGGGGAATTTGGTGGCGACCAGCCGGTCGCCGGTGCGCAGCGCGGGCATCATCGATCCCGAGGGGATGTAATAGGGCCGCGCCACCGCGCTCTGGAACAGGAAGAAGATGCCGAGCGTCGCGGCCCAGCCGGCCAGCGTGCGCTTCCAGCCCGGCTTCGGCTCGGCCATGGCGTCAGGCGATCTCGTGGCTGCCATCGAGCAGTTCGCGCGCATCGAGGCCGAGCAGCGCGATATGATCCTTCACCCGCGGCCAGAAGCCGGTGAGGAAGCGTTCGCGCTCCGCCGTGCGCAGCCGCTCGACCGCGCCGGGCACGACGAACATGCCGACGCCGCGGCGAACCTCGACATAGCCGTCGTCCTGAAAGCTCTGATAGGCCTTGGCCACCGTCAGCGGGTTCGCGCCATGCTCGGCGGCGAGCGCGCGGACCGAGGGAAGCTGGTCCCCGGCGCGGTACTGGCCGCGCAGGATCGCCGCGGCGATGATCGCGCGCAGCTTGAGGTAGACCGGGCTGTCTTCGTGCTCCAGGGCTGTCATGCTGCCATAATACAGCACGGAGCTTCCGAGTCCATACTCAGGGATTCCACCGATGGACGATCTGGGACAGTTCGCCGCGCGGACGCTCCTCCAGCGGGCGGCCGGGCGTACCCAGAAAGACGAAGCCGGCGATGCGCTGCCCTTCGCTGCCGAACAGGTCGCGCACCGCGTCCGAATAGGCCGGCCAGCCGGTCAGCCAGCCGCCGGCAAAGCCCATGGCGTGGGCGGCATGGAGCAGGTTCATGCAGGCGGCCCCGGCGGACAGCTCCTGCTCCCACAGCGGCACCTTGTGCGGCTGGACGGGGGCGGAGAGCACCACCACCAGCGCCGGCGCCTGGGTGGCGAACTGCGCCGCGGCTTCCTCGTCGCGCGCGGTCGCGTCGGGCTTCTCGGCGCGCAGGATCTCGACCAGCTTCAGCGCCAGCGCAGGCCGTGCTTCGTCCGGCACGATCACGAAGCGCCAGGGGGCGAGCTTGCCGTGATCGGGCGTGCGCGCTGCGATCGCCACCATCTGGTCGAGCTGTTCGTCGCTCGGGCCCGGCGCCACCAGATCGCGCGGCTTGCCCGATCGGCGGGTCTGGAGAAGGCTGAGCGGCGTGGTGCGATCGTTGAAGGTCATGCGCGCCATCTAGGGTGCTGTCCCCCCCTCGCCAAGCCGCGCGACTTTACAGCGGCGATGCAGGCTCTAGTCTGCGCGCCCATGCACCGGGCCCATGCGCCCGGATCCCACCTTTAGGACGTACACCTGCATGGTCGACACACCCACTGCCGATTCCCCGGCAGAACCGGATATCTCCCACGTAAACCCCGCCGACGAAAAGACCTGGTTTGGCCATCCCCGCCAGCTGGCGCGGCTGTTCTCCACCGAGATGTGGGAGCGCTTCGGCTTCTACGGCATGCGGGCGCTGCTGACGCTCTACCTTACCCAGCACTTCCTGTTCGGCGATCGCGAGGCCACCGGCCTGTACGGCGGCTATACCGCGCTGGTCTATCTCACCCCGCTGGTCGGTGGCTATCTGGCGGACCAGTTCCTCGGCTCCAAGCGCGCGGTGAAGTTCGGCGCGATCCTGATGTCGATCGGCTATTTCGTGCTGTGCTTCGGCGGCCAGACCGCCACGCCCTACGCCAAGATCGACGGCCAGCGCTACGAGGTGGCGATCGAGAAGACCGCCGCGGGCGAACAGCGCTATGTGCTCGATGCCGGGCACAAGCAGCTGATCAAGGGCAATGACGACGGCTCGATCACGCTCAGCGAAAACGGCCAGACCGTACGGACGATCGCCAAGGGCGGGTTCGAGTCCGAGGCCGATCGCAGCCCCTTCTACGTGATGGTGATGCTGATCGCGCTGTCGATGGTCTCGGTCGGCAACGGCTTCTTCAAGCCGAACATTTCCACCATGGTGGGCGAGCTCTACCCCAACGGCGACAGCCGGCGCGACGCGGGCTTCACCATCTTCTACATGGGCATCAATCTCGGCTCCACTCTGTCCCAGGCGCTGTGCCCGTGGCTGGCGGTGGCGGTCGGCTGGTGGGCAGGCTTCGGCCTCGCCGCGATCGGCATGCTCTTCTCCTGGGCGCTGATCCAGCTCGACGGCGGCAAGCTCAACGGCATCGGCGAGCCCCCCGCCAAGGCCGCCAGCCGCAGCCAGCAGCTGATGATCTATGTCGGCGCGATCTGCGTCGTGCCGCTCTTCTACCTGCTCTACACCAACCTGATGGCGGCCGAGCCGGCGCCGGCCGGGTCGGGCATCCTCGGTTACATCGCCTCGCTTTCGCTGATGGGCAAATTGCTGTTCGGCACCTTCCTGATCGGCGTGCCGGCGATTCTGATCTGGTCGTTCGTGGCCGGCGATCGCCGCGAGTTTCAGATGATGATGGCCGCGATGGTGCTGATCGTGTTCAACGTCGTGTTCTGGACGCTGTTCGAGCAGGCGGGCTCCTCGCTCACCCTGTTTGCCGACCGCAACACCAACCTGTCGATCTTCGGCTGGTTCACCATGACCGCGGGCCAGACGCAGAGCTTCAACGCGCTGTTCATCGTGCTGCTCGCGCCGTTGATGTCGATATTGTGGGCGGGCCTCGCCAAGCGCGGGCTGGAGCCGAGCATCCCGGTGAAGTTCGGCATCGCGCTGATCGCGGTCGGCGGCGGCTTCCTGTTCCTGGTGTGGGGCGCCAATTGGGCCGACAGCAGCTTCAAGGTCTCGGTCTGGTGGATCGCCGGGCTCTACTTCATCCACAGCTTCGCCGAGCTGTGCATCTCGCCGGTGGGCCTCAGCATGATCACCAAGCTGTCGATCGCACGGATCGTCGGCATGATGATGGGCGTGTGGTTCCTGTCGATCTCGGTCGCGCAATATGTCGCGGGCGTGATCGCGCAGTTCGCCAGCGTCGAGACGGTGGGCGGCCAGGTGACCAATCTGAAGGTCAGCCTGGAGACCTATCTCAGCGTGTTCACGCTGATCTCGGAATGGGCGATCGGGCTCGGCGTGCTCCTGCTGCTGCTCAGCTGGCCGCTCAAGCGCTGGATGCACGGCGTCAAGTAAGCGCCGTCACCCGAAGAGGGACGGGGCGCCGCGGAAATGGGGGGACTGCGGCGCCCCTGTCGTTCGCCCGAGGGGGGAGTGGGCGAACGAGTCTCGAAATCAGGCCGCGAGCGGCAGGAACGCCAGCGCTTCCTGCTCATTGGCTGCCGCGAGCGCGCGGACGTTCGCAGTGCTCGTCTGGCCGGTGGCGGCCATACGGCGGTGGGCGAAATAAAGCGCGATCAGCGAAAACATGACAACCTCGAAACAGCTTTGCTGCAATGCAGCGCGGGCGCCGCATCTGGTTAGCTTGGCCTGACTCCGCAACTGCAAAGCCGCTCCGCCGCAGTTGCAGTTGCTGCAAGTGCGAACGTTTTCCCTTCCAGAATGCAAAAAGGCCCGGCGTCGCCGCCGGGCCTTTTCCGTATAAATACGAGTGGCGCTTACCAGATGTGCACGCGCTGCTCCGGTGCGAGGTACAGCTTGTCGCCCGGCTTGATATCGAACGCCTTGTACCAGGCATCGACATTACGGACGACGCCATTGACGCGCGCAGTCGCCGGCGAATGCGGATCGGTGAGCAGCGCCTGACGCTGCGCGTCCTCGCGCACCTTCACCCGCCACGCCTGCGCCCAGCCGAGGAAGAAGCGCTGGTCGCCGGTAAGCCCACCGACCGGCTTCGCCTTTCCGTGCTTGGCCTGATACTTCTGGTACGCGCCATAGGCAGCCTCGAGGCCGCCGAGATCGCCGATATTCTCGCCCAGCGTCAGCCGGCCGTTGATCTTGGTGCCGGGCACCGGCTCATAGGTGTCGTACTGGCCGGCCAGCGCCTTGGTACGCGCGGCGAAGTCTTCCTTGGCCTTGGGCGTCCACCAATTCTCGAACTTGCCGGTCGGTCCGAACATGCTGCCCTGGTCGTCGAAGCCATGGCCCATCTCATGGCCGATTACCGCGCCGATCGCGCCGTAATTGACCGCCGGATCGGCATTGGGATCGAAGAAGGGCGGCTGCAGGATCGCGGCCGGGAAGGTGATCTGGTTCGACAGCGGGTTGTAATAGGCGTTCACCGTCTGCGGCGTCATCGCCCACAGGCTGCGATCGACCGGCTTGGGGAAACGCGACAGTTCCAGCTGATGCTCGAACTCGCCCGACCGCATGACGTTGCCGAGCAAGTCGCCCCGCTCCACCTTCAGCGCCGAATAGTCGATATATTTCTCCGGATGGCCGATGCGCGGCTCGAACGCGGCAAGCTTGGCGAGCGCGGCCTTGCGGGTCGAATCGTCCATCCAGGTCGAAGCCTCGATCCGTTCGCGATAGGAATCGCGCAGATTTTCGATCAGCTCCGCCATCTGCTTCTCGGCCTCGGGCGGGTAGTATTTGGCGACATAGGCCTTGCCCACCGCTTCGCCGAGCGCGCCGTTGACCATCTGCACGCCGCGCTTCCAGCGCTCGCGCTGGACCTGCACGCCGGAGAGCGTCCTGGAGTAGAAGTCGAACCGCGCCTGGTCGAACGCCTTGGGCAGATAGGTCGCGTGATCGCTGACGAAGCGATAGGCGAGATAGTCCTTCCAGGTCTGCAGCGGCGTCGCGGCGAAGATCTTGCCCAGCGCGATCAGCGCGGTGTTCTGGGTCATCAGGATCTCGGGCGAGCTCTCCAGCCCGGCGGTCTTGAGCATCAGTGCCCAGTCGAATTCGGGCGCCTTGGCGGTGAGCCCCGCAATGGTCTGCGGATCGTTGAGCTTGGCGATGTCGCGGCTCTGCTCGGGCGACCACTGGACCTTGGCCATCGCGGTTTCGAGCGCGACGATCGCGTCGGCTTTGGCGCTGGCATCGGGGATGCCAGCCAGTTCCTGGATCTTCTGGACATAGGCGCGATAAGCGGTGCGCGCCGTGTCGAACTTCGGCCCCTGGTTCAGATAATAGTCGCGCGGCATGCCCAGACCGCCCTGGCCCACCGCGGCGGTATATTTGGTCGGATCTGCGAACCCGGGCGTGATCTCCACCTCGACCGGTGTGGCATAGCCGTTGCTGGCGAACAGCACCTGCAGCGCGCCCTTGTCCTGCACGGCCGCGATGCGGCCGAGATAGGGCTTGAGCGGCGCGGTACCGCGCGCCTCGATGCCCGCCTCGTCCATCCAGCTGGCGTAGAAATCGCCGATCTGCTTGCCGCTCGCGCCATAGGCGGCGGGGTTCTTCGCCATATCGTCGAGCAGCGTGCGAACATTGGTTTCGGCGGCGAGCGCCAGATCGACGAACGGGCCGGCCGAGGTGCGGTCGGCGGCGATCTCGGTGCGCGCTGCCCAGCCGCCATTGGCGAAGGTCCAGAAATCGTCGCCGGGCTTCACGCCCGCCTGTTCGGCGGTGAGGTCCACGCCGAAGCTGCCATATTTGGGTTTGCCCGTCTGGGCGAGCGCAGGCGCTGCGACGAGCAGCGCGACGGCACTGGTCAGCAACAAGGAACGACGTAGTTTCATGATGTTAGGCTTCCCCACCACGGTGTGTGTTAGCAAAGTGTAACGGCGGGTGCCGGGCGCCGCAATGGTATTTTGTTACAACCGATACTGCCCGAGGGGACATCCCTCCTCCCGCCGCTGGCGGGAGGAGGGTCGGATCACCCGACCCGGTTCGCCACCAGATCGTCGACCACCGCCGGATCGGCCAGCGTCGAGGTGTCGCCCAGGCTGCTCACATCGCCCTCGGCGATCTTGCGCAGGATGCGGCGCATGATCTTGCCCGAGCGGGTCTTGGGGAGGCCGGGCGCGAACTGGATCGCGTCGGGCGTGGCGATCGGGCCGATCTCGCCGCGCACCCAGTCGCGCAGTTCCTTGCGCAGCGCCTCGCTGGCTTCCTCGCCGGCGTTGAGCGTCACATAGGCATAGATGCCCTGCCCCTTGATGTCGTGCGGCATGCCGACGACGGCCGCTTCGGCCACCTTGTCGTGGAGCACCAGCGCGCTTTCCACCTCGGCGGTGCCCATGCGGTGGCCCGAGACGTTGATCACGTCGTCCACCCGCCCGGTGATCCAGTAATAGCCGTCGCCATCGCGACGGCAGCCGTCGCCGGTGAAATACTTGCCGCGATAGGTGGTGAAATAGGTCTGGAAGAAGCGCTCGTGGTCACCCCAGACGGTGCGCATCTGCCCCGGCCAGCTGCGTGCGATGACGAGATTGCCCTCGGTCGCCCCTTCCAGCAGCGCGCCGTCGCCGTCGACCAGCTGCGGCTCGATCCCGAAGAAGGGCATCGAGGCCGACCCCGGCTTGAGCGCGGTGGCGCCCGGCACCGGGGTGATCATGTGGCCACCGGTCTCGGTCTGCCACCAGGTGTCGACGATCGGGCAGCGCCCCTCGCCCACCACGTCATGATACCAGCGCCATGCCTCCGGATTGATCGGCTCGCCGACCGAGCCGAGCAGCTTCAGGGACTTGCGGCTGGTCGACGTGACATAGCCGTCGCCTTCCTTCATCAGCGCGCGCAGCGCCGTGGGGGCGGTGTAGAGGATCTCGACCTGGTGGCGATCGACCACCTGCCACATCCGGCCGGCATCGGGCCAGGTCGGTACGCCCTCGAACATCAGCGTGACGCCACCGTTCGCCAGCGGGCCATAGACGATATAGCTGTGCCCGGTGACCCAGCCGATATCGGCGGCGCACCAATAGACCTGCCCCGGGCGGTAATCGAACACCACCTCGTGGGTATAGGCGGCCCAGAGCAGATAGCCGCCGCTCGAATGGAGTACGCCCTTGGGCTTGCCGGTCGAGCCGGAGGTGTAGAGGATGAACAGCGGGTCCTCGGCGTCCATCGGCTCGGCCGGGCAGTCGGCGGAGACCTTGGCGGCGGCTTCGTGATACCAGAGGTCGCGGCCGGGCTGCATCACGACCTCGCCGCCGGTCGCCTGCACAACGATTACCTTCTCGAGCACGGGCGCGTGCTTCTGCGCCGCGTCGACATTGGCCTTGAGCGGCACGCGCTTGCCGCCGCGCCGGCCCTCGTCCGCAGTGATGACGATGCGGCTGTCGCAATCGACGATGCGGCCGGCGAGCGCCTCGGGCGAAAAGCCGCCGAACACCACCGAATGGATTGCGCCGATCCGCGCGCAGGCGAGCAGCGCCACGGCCGCCTCGGGGATCATCGGCATGTAGACGGTGACGCGGTCACCCTTCCGCACGCCTTCGGCCTTCAGCACGTTGGCGAAGCGGCAGACCTGTTCGTGCAGTTCGCGGTAGCTGATCCGGCGCGGATTTTCCTTGGGATCGTCTGGCTCCCACAGGATCGCGGTCTGCTCGCCGCGCGTCGCGAGATGGCGGTCGAGGCAGTTGGCGGCGACGTTGAGCTGGCCGTCGGCGAACCAGCGAATGCGGAAATCGGCTTCGTCGAAGGACCAGTCGCCGGCGGTTTGCGGCGGCACGATCCAGTCGAGCCGCTTGGCCTGTTCCAGCCAGAACCCATTCGGATCGGATAGCGACTGGGCGTGGAGACGTTCATACGCTGCGGCATCGACGCGGGCGGTCTTCGCCCAGCTTTCCGGCACCGGATACAGATCTTGGCTCATCATGACCCCTCCTGGTCGGCGGGCATCTAGGAGCGCAAGGGGTGGCTAGGCAAGGCACCCATAGTTGCAACATCGTTACATTGTGCAAACAAATTTTGGTGGAACCGTGTAACCGTATCAGCCATATAAAACGCTATGGCACGACCTGCGCTTGCTCTGTTGCTCTGTGCGGCGCTGCCGCTTGCAGCCTGCTCCACCGGTTCCGCCCACCCGCAACAGGCTGCCGCCCCGATCGATCTGCCCGATCGCTTCTCGGTCAGCCCCGAGCAGCAGGCGCGCGAGGACCTGGTGCGCTGGTGGGACCGATTCGACGATCCGATGCTCGGCCAGTTGATCGGCCAGGCGCAGACCGCCAATATGGACATCGCGCAGGCGGTGATCCGGCTGCGTCAGGCGCGCGAGTCGCTGATCCAGTCACGCTCGGCATTGCTGCCAACGGTGAGCGGCTCCGCCGGCTACTCGCGCAACGAGCCGCTGCGCGGCGGCACCACCACCACCCAGCTGCCCGACGGCACGATCGCGTCCTTCTCGCAGGGCGGCAGCAGCAACTTCTCGCTCGGGCTCGACGCAAGCTACCAGGCCGATCTGTTCGGCGGGGTACGCAGCGGCATCCGCAGCGCGCGCGCGAGCTATGAGGCGGCCGGGTTCAACCGTGCCGCGGTATTGCTCTCGGTCGAATCCGAAACCGCGCGCAACTATGTGCAGGCGCGGCTCTCCCAGGCGCAGCTCGCCAATGCCCGTGAGAGCCTCGCCATCCAGGACGAGAATCTCAGCATCGCGCAGTGGCGGGTGCAGGCGGGCCTGGTCTCCTCGCTCGATGCCGAGCAGGCGCGGGCCCAGCGATCGCAGACCGCCGCCAGCATCCCGCAGCTCGAAAGCAGCTATGCCGCCAACGTCGCCCGACTCGGCGTGCTGACCGGCCAGACGCCCGGTGCGCTGCGCGAGGCGATGGCTGCGCCCAAGCCGATCCCGCGCGGCCCCGCCAGCGTCGCTGCGGGCTTCCCGGCCGACGCGCTACGCCAGCGGCCGGACGTGCGCGCGGCCGAGCGCAACCTGGCCGCCGCCACCGCCCAGATCGGCGTCTCGCGCGCCCAACTCTACCCGAGCCTCGCGCTCGGCGGCAGCGTCAGCTCGGGCAGCGGCTCGGTGCGCTCGCTGCTCGACATCATCACCGGCCGTGCCTTCGCCAATGTCGCGCAGACGATCTTCGATTCCGGTCGGCTGCGCAGCCAGCTCCGCTCGGCGCGGGCCGGGGCGGACGGCGCCTTCATTAGCTACAAGGCCAGCGTGCTCCAGGCGATGGAGGAGATCGAGAATGCGATCGTCGCCCTCCAGGCCGCCCGCGAGCGCGAGGCGGCGTTCCGCACCGCGCTGGAAGCCGCAACCAACCAAGCGCTGCTCGCCCGCTTCCAGTATCGCTCGGGCCTCACCGACTTCACCACGCTCAACCAGTCCGAAAGCGCGCTGCTTTCGGCCAAGAACGGCCTGTCGCAGGCCGAATCCGAACAGGCGACCGCGCTGATCCAGCTCTATGTCGCGCTTGGCGGCGGCTGGGACGAAGCCGCGCCGATCCCGCCCCTCCCTCCAAGAACAGGCAGCGCCACCGATGGCCAGTGAATCGCAGGACCTCGACACCTTTCTGGGCACCAAGCGGCGCCCCTGGTGGCGGCGCAACCTGCGCTGGATTATCATCGCGCTGGTCGTGGTGGTGCTGGGGCTGCTGGTCTCGCGCTGCTTCGCGCCAAAGCCGCCGCCCAACTACATCAGCGTGCCCGCCGAGAAGGGCGCGCTGGCGGTGACCGTCTCCGCCACCGGCCGGCTCGCGCCGATCCGGCAGGTGACGGTGGGCTCCGAAATCTCGGGCCTCGTCCTCAAGGTGCTGGTCGACGTCAACGACCGCGTCACCGAAGGCCAGCCGATCGCGATCATCGATCCCTCGCGCCTCGACGACACGATCACCCAGAGCCGCGCGACGCTGTCCGCCAACCAGGCGGCGGTCGCCCAGACCCAGGCGACGCTCGACGAAGCGACCGCGCAGCTCCGCCGCATGGAGGAGGTCAGCCGGCTTTCGGGCGGAAAGGTGCCCGCCAAGACCGAGCTGGACACTGCCCGCGCCGCCGTCGCCCGCGCCCGCGCCAATCTGCGTTCCGCCCAGGCCAACGTCGTCTCCGCCCAGGCCTCGCTCTCCTCGAACCAGACCCAGCGGTTCAAGTCGATCATCCGCTCGCCGGTGAACGGCGTGGTGCTCGCCCGCCAGGTCGATGCCGGCCAGACCGTCGCCGCGCAGTTCAGCACCCCGAACATGTTCGTCATCGCGCAGGACCTCACCCACATGAAGCTGGAGGTCGCGATCGACGAGGCCGATGTCGGCTCGGTCAAGGTCGGCCTGCCGGCGAGCTTCACCGTCGACGCCTTCCCCGGCCGCACCTTCCCGGCGCAGATCACCCGCGTCGACCTTGGCTCGAACCTCACCGCCTCGACGGCGACGACCAGCGCCACGACGAGCACGACCACGGCCAACCAGGTGGTCTCCTATGCGGCGATCCTCTCGGTCGCCAATCCCGACCTGACGCTGCGCCCCGGCATGACCGCGACCGCGACGATCGGGGTGGAGAAGCTGGACAACGCACTGCTGATCCCCAACGGCGCGCTGCGCTACACCCCGCAGGATTCGGGCGCCAAGAACGGCGGCGGCGGGATCCAGTTCGGCCCGCGCCGCGAGGAACAGCAAAAGGCGATCGGCCGCGGCAGCAAGCAGACCGTCTATGTCGTGGGCAGCGACGGCAAGCCGCAAAAGGTGGAGGTCGTCACCGGCCCCAGCGACGGCAGCCGCACCGCGGTGACCAGCGCCCAGCTCAAGCCTGGCATGAAGGTGATCGTGGGCGTCCAGGCCAATGGCGCCGCCAAGCCCGCCAAGGGCGACCAGAACTGACATGGCCGAGCCGCTGATCCAGCTCCAGGGCATCACCAAGACGTTCGGCGAAGGGCCGACCGCGTTCCAGGCGCTCAAGGGGGTCGATCTCACGATCGATGCCGGCGCGTTCCTGGCGGTGATGGGGGCATCGGGATCGGGCAAGTCGACGACGATGAACATCCTCGGCTGCCTCGATGTGCCCACCGGCGGCAGCTACAAGTTCCGCGGCGTCCATGTCGAGCAGCTGGACCGTGACCAGCGCGCCTATCTGCGCCGCCGCTATCTCGGCTTCGTGTTCCAGGGCTTCAACCTGCTCGCCCGCACCACCGCGCTGGAGAATGTCGAGCTGCCGCTGCTCTATCGCGGCGAGCACCGCAAGGCGCGGCGCGAGGCGGCGATGTCGGCGCTGGAGCAGGTGGGGCTCGATCGCTGGGCGGAACATACGCCTTCCGAGCTTTCGGGTGGCCAGCAGCAGCGCGTCGCCATCGCGCGTGCGATCGTGACCCAGCCCGATGTGCTGCTCGCCGACGAGCCGACCGGCAATTTGGACAGCGAGCGCTCGGTGGAGATCATGAAGCTGCTCCAGGGGCTCAACGTCGATCTCGGCATCACCGTGCTGATGGTGACCCACGAGCCCGAGATGGCGAGCTTCGCCCGCACCATCGTGCACTTCAAGGACGGACTGGTCGAGCGGACCGAAGTCCCCGCCGGCATGGGGGCCTGAGGCGATGCTGTTCACCACCCTCCTCCTCTCGCTGCGCGAAATCCGCCGGCATATCCTGCGCTCGTTCCTGACGACGCTCGGCATCATCATCGGCGTGGCGGCGGTGATCACCATGGTGACGCTGGGCAACGGCGTCTCCGCCTCGGTGCAGGCGTCGATCAGCTCGCTCGGCAACAACACGCTGACCGTGTTCCCCGGCGGCGGCCAGCGCGGCGGCAGTTACCCGCCGCAGTTCGACAACGGCGACGTCCAGGCGATCCGCCAGCAGGTGAGCGGCGTCAGCGCGGTCGCCCCGCAGGCCTCGTCATCGGCGCTGGCGGTGCGCAACGCGCAGAACTGGAACGCCTCGGTCACCGGCACCAGCAACGACTATTTCGACGCGCAGAACCTCGAATTCGCCGGCGGCCGGCGCTTCACCGATGCCGAACTGTCCGCCGGCAAGTCGGTCTGCGTGATCGGCGACACGATCCGCGCCAATCTGTTCGCCAATGACGATCCGGTCGGTGAGCGCTTCCGGCTCGGCACGGTCAGCTGCGAAGTGGTCGGCGTGCTCAAGAAGCGCGACAATGCCGGCTTCACCGATCCCAACTCCACCGTGGTGATGCCGCTCAAGACGGTGCAGCGCCGCTTCGTCGGCAACCAGAACGTGCTGGCGATCCAGATCGCGGTGGCGCCGGGCTACGACACCGCAGGGGTGAAGAAGTCGATCGTCGGCCTGCTGCGCGAGCGCCGCCACCTCACCCCGGACCAGCCCGACAATTTCGACATCTTCGACAGCGCAGAATTCGCCTCGACCATCCAGAACCAGATGTCGCAGATGACGCTGTTCGTCGCCGCCATCGCCGCGGTGAGCCTGCTGGTCGGTGGCATCGGCATCATGAACATCATGCTGGTGTCGGTTACCGAACGCACCCGTGAGATCGGCATCCGCCTCGCGATCGGCGCGCTCGGCAAGGAAGTGCTGCTGCAGTTCCTGGTCGAGGCGGTGGCGCTGTCGTGCCTGGGCGGGCTGATCGGCGTCGGCCTCGCCTTCTTCGCCTCCTGGGGGCTGGCCAAGCTGGCCGACCTGCCCTTCACCTTCGACCTGTCGATCAACCTGATCAGCTTCGCGATCTCGGCGCTGATCGGCATCGTGTTCGGCTTCTTCCCGGCGCGGCGCGCCGCCGCGCTCAATCCGATCGACGCCTTGCGGCACGAATAGCTGCGGCCGCCTCGCGCTCGCGCAGGTCTTCCAGGTCCTGCCGGGTATCGATGTCGACCAGCTCCTCGGGCCGGGTGATGACATGGTGGCCACGCAGGATCAGCGTCCGCGCGCCGGCATCACCCTCCAGGCTGCACAGCTCGGCGAAATGGTCGCGGCCGATCAGCGCCGGCGGCATCGGCTGGACGCCGTCGCTGGAGGCGACCAGCGTCGCGCCGTTGTCCGAGGCCTCGAACAGCCGGTAGCAATGCGCAACGGTGACGCGCGGCATGTCCGCCAGCGCGATCAGCACGGCTTGGGCGCCCGCCTTCTCCGCTGCCTGCACGCCGTAGCGCACCGAGCGCGCCTGGCCCTGCGAGGGATCCGGGTTCTCCACGACCTGGAAGCCGCGGGCGGCGAAATCGAGCGTCGTGTCCGACACCACCGCGATCCGGGCCAGAAAGGGGATATTCTCCAGCGCGGTCACGACGTGGAAGGCGAGCGGATGGCCGAGATATTCCTCGGTCAGCTTGTCGCCGTCGGTGAACCGCTCGGACTTGCCGGCGGCGAGCAGGACGAGGGCGGTCTTTTCAGGAGTCAGCATGGAAGGTCTTCACCATGGCGGCAGCGATGGACAGGGCGATCTCGGACGGACCGATCGCCCCGATCGAAAGCCCCGCCGGTCCTTCGATCCGCGCGAGATCCTGGGCTGAGACGCCCGCGGCGCCAAGTCGTTCCAGCCGCGCCGCCTGGCTGCGCCGCGAGCCGAGCGCCGCGACATAGCCGGTGGGATGCGCGAGCGCCGCGATCAGCGCGGCATCGTCGATCTTGGGATCGTGGCTGAGCGTGACCACCGCCGTCGCCGGATCGGGCTTGAGCGCGGTCACCGCCTCGTCCGGCCAGCGATCGTCGAGCGTCACGCCCGGGAAGCGCTCCTCGGTGAGGAACCGCCCGCGCGGATCGATCACTGTGGTCGCGATGCCCAGCTCGCGCGCAAGGCCCGCCAGCGCCTGGGCGATCTGCACCGCGCCGACGATCAGCAGACGCCGCGGCGGATCATAGCGGTTGACGAACCCCGCCCCTCCGATCGCGCTCTGCCCGGTGGCGAGATCGGTGCCGACCTCGATCGGGAGCCCCTCGGCGCGGGCCGCGCGGATCGCGTCGAACAGTTCGGGCGGAAAGCCGTGTGCTGAAACCGGCTGGACCAGCACCGCGATCTGCCCGCCGCAGGGCAGCCCGACTTCCCACGCCGCCGCATCGGCGACGCCATAGTCCTTCACCACCGCGGGGGCGCCTGCGATCACCTCGGCAGCAGTCTGCAGGATGTCGGTCTCGACGCACCCGCCCGAGACCGAGCCCTCGAACCGCCCGTCCTCGTGCACCAGCAAATGGCTGCCGCGCGGGCGCGGGGCCGAACCCCAGGTGGTCACCACCGTCGCCAACGCCATCTTCGCCCCGCGCCAGGCCTCGGCCGCTGCCAGCACGCCGTCGTTATCCGCCACTTGTCGCGCTCCCGTCACATCCGCTTTCTACGCGCCTAGCCGAAGGAGAGTTTCGTGACGAGATGGATGTTATTGGCCATGGCGCTGCTGGCGCCCGCCCTCGCTTTCGGACAAGGTCATCCCATGCAAAAGCCCATGCCCCGCATCGTCGTGATCGGCCATCGCGGCGCCAGCGGCGAGCGGCCCGAACACACGCTGCTCTCCTACCAGCGCGCGATCGATACCGGCGCCGATTTCATCGAGCCCGATCTCGTTCCCACCAAGGACGGCGAGTTGGTCGCCCGGCACGAGAATGCGATCACCGACACCACCGACGTCGCGGCGCACCCGGAGTTCGCCGACCGCAAGACCACCAAGACGATCGACGGCCAGACGATCACCGGCTGGTTCACCGAGGACTTCACCCTCGCCGAGCTCAAGACGCTGCGCGCCAAGGAGCGGCTGCCCAAGCTGCGTCCGGGCAACACCGCCTATGACGGCCAGGCGACGATCCCGACGCTCGACGAGATCATCGCGCTGGCCAAGAAGGAGTCCGCGCGGCTCCACCGTACGATCGGCATCTACCCTGAGACCAAGCACCCGAGCTACTTTGCCTCGATCGGCCTGCCGCTGGAGGCGCGCTTGGTCGCCAAGCTCAAGGCTGCCGGTTGGGACCGCGCCGCTGCGCCGGTGTTCATCCAGTCGTTCGAGGTGAACAACCTCAAGCAGCTCCATACCATGACCAAGGTGCCGCTGATCCAGCTGATGGCCGGCAGCCAGGGCCCGGCCGACCATGCCTATGCCAGTTACAAGGAAATGGCGACTCCCGAGGGGCTGAAGGCGGTCGCGGCCTACGCCGCCGGCATCGGCCCCGAACTTACCCAGATCCTCGCCACCGACGGCACGCCCTCCACGCTGGTCGCCGATGCCCATGCCGCAGGGCTGAAGCTCCACCCCTGGACCTTCCGCGCCGAGAATTCCTTCCTGATGCCCACCTATCGGGTCGGCACCGATCCCGCCGCGCACGGCCGTCTGGAGGAGGAGATCACTGCCTTCCTGAAGGCGGGGATCGACGGCTTCTTCACCGATTTTCCTTCCATCGGCGTGCCGGCCCGGGATAGCTTCCTGAAAACCAACGGCAAGTAAGGCTTACCCGATGCGCATCCTCCCCGTTCTGCTCGTACTGCCGCTGCTTGCGGGGGGATGCGTGGTGAAGACCGCCGCGAACGTCGTGACCCTGCCGGTCAAGGCCGGCGCCAAGGCGGTCGACTGGACCACCACCAGCCAGGACGAAGCCGATCGCAATCGCGGCCGGAAGATGCGCAAGCACGAAAAGGAATGCCGCAAGCATCCCGAGCGCTGCCAGAACGAGCAGCGCTGAACGCGGGGGCATGCCGCCCCCGCGCCGCGCTCAGCCCAGAAAAGCCATCAGCGCCTGCTCGAACGCAGCCGGCTGGTCGAGCATGATGAAGTGCCCGCTATCGCCCACGCCGCGGATCGTCACGTTCGGCGCACCGGCATATTGCGCGCGATAGAGGCCCAGCACCTGCTGCTCGCCGCCGCGGGCGTCGGTCCAGGGCACCAGTACGGTGATCGGCGCGGTGATCTTCGGCAGCACGGGGCGCAGATCGGTGATCATGTCCTCGTAGAGCGCCTGCCCGCTCACCCGCATGTCAGCCTTGGCCGACCAGCCGGCCACCTGCGCCTGCGAGGCGGGCTTGAGCGCATTCTGTCGTGCGATCATCTGGCCGACCTGGTCGGGAAAGGGCTTGCCGTACAGGCTCGCCATCTGCGCGCGCATCATCTCCGCCTGCGGCTTCAGCGCCTCCGCCGTGGCGGCGGGCGCGAAGAGCGTGCCGATGAACGGCAGCGCATCGACGATCAGCGCCTTCTGCACATCGCCCGGATGCGCCTGCGCCAGCATCAGCGAGACCAGCCCGCCCATCGAATGGCCGACGACCGGCACGGCGCCAAGCTTCTTGTCGGCGATCAGCGTGTGGAGATCGGCCACGACGCCGTCGAGGATGCCGGGCTGGAGATTGCCGCGCGGATCGTCGCCGCCGAAGCCGTTGACCTGCACCAAATAGACGCGGTGGTTCTTGGCAAGCGCCGGCACCACCCCGTCCCAGGTGGCGCGCGGGCTCGACAGGCCGGGGATGAGGATCACCGGGCTACCCCGCCCGACGACCTGCACCGAGATATGCGCCATCTGCACCACCGGATCGGCGGCGGCCCTGATCGGCGCAGCCACGCTTGCATGGGCGCGGTTGAAGAAGCCGTTCGCCGCGAGCAGCGCGATCAGGATCGCGCCCCAGGGCAGCTGCGAATTGCGGCAGGCACAGGCAAGCAGGCGCTTCATAGGGTCTTCTCCTTGGCAGGATTGACGAAGATGTCTTCGATGGCGAGGCCGAACAGGTCGGCGATCTTGAAGGCAAGCGGCAGCGAGGGATCGTAGCGCCCGGTCTCGATGGCGTTCACGCTCTGGCGCGAGACCTCGAGCCGTTCTGCGAGATCCTGCTGGCTCCACGCGCGTTCGGCGCGGAGCACGCGGAGGCGGTTGTTCATGCCGCGTCTCCGGACATCCTGTCGCGCCACGCCAGCAGGCACTGCGCCGCGCCCCAGGTGCCGCACCAGACCGGGAAGGCCCAGAACACGTCGACCTGTCCGATCGCGTGATAGAGCTGCAGGAAGCCCAGCACGACCGAGACCGCCAGCACCACCCCGATGCCGATCAGCATCGCCGTGACGATCCGCAGGCGCAGATACTCGTCGGTCTCCTCATGGATGTACAAGCCGATGACGACCAGGATCCCGAGGACTGGCAGCGCCGGCAGGATCGACCAGGCGATCAGCGCAATGCCCGTCGGGTGCAGGCGATCAACCGCCACGCTCGAGGCGATCACCGCACCGACATAGGCGAGCATCGTCGGCGTGAAGCGCTTCAGATAGCGACGGCCGGCGGGAGAACTACGCTGCATGTCGAGCTTCCTTGCTACTAAGACAAGGACGCTTTACGTCAACCTAGCTTTACATGTCAAGCGTACTTGACGCCGCCTTCAGAGCCGCAGCCGCGTCACCATGTCCTCGGCCAACTGACTGAGCGTATCGTCGCGCGCGCCCATCACCACTATGCGGTCGCCGGGCCGCGCCTGCGCCACCAGATGCGCCGCCGCGGCCTCCCGGCCGGGGATGTGCATCGCCTGCGCGCCGGTCGCCGCGACATCGGTGACGATGTCGGCGCTGGTCACCTCGCGGCTGACCGTGCCGCCCTGATAGACCGGGTCCGGCAGCACCAGCAGGTCCTCCCGCCCCAGCTTCGTGGCAAACATCGCGACCAGCTCGCGTCGCATCACCCTTAGCGGGCCATAGCCATGCGGCTGGAACAGCAGCAGCAGCCGCCCCGGAAATTCATGCAGCGTATCGAGCGTCGCGGCGATCTTGTCCGGGTTGTGCCCGAAATCGTCGATCACCGACACGCCGCCGATCGTGCCGACCAGCTCGAACCGCCGCCGCAAGCCGGTGAAGCCCTCCACCGCCGCGCATGCGTCCACCAGCGACACCCCCGCCGCCGTCGCCGCACCGATCGCGGCCAGCGCATTCGCGACATTGTGGCGCCCAGGCACCTGCAGCCGCACCCGCCGCACCGTTTCGCCCATCACCAGGTCGAAGCCGATCGCGAGGGCCTCGGGCGCGAGGTTCCGCGCCATCAGATCGGCCTCGCCCTCCACCGCGAAAGTCAGCGTCCGCGCGCGATCGAGCCCCACCGCCAGCGCCGCGCTCTCCGCATCGCCGACGTTGACCACCGTCGTCGCCGCCTTGCCCGCGAACGCCCCGAACAGCAGCCGCAATTCCTCCAGCGACTTGTGGTCGAGGCTGACATTGTTGAGCACCGCGATCCGCGGCCAGTAGTTGGCGATCGAGCCGTCGCTCTCGTCCACCTCGCTGACGAAGGCGTCCCCCGCCCCGACCAGCGCGCTGGCGAACGGCGCGTCCGGTCCCGCAAAATTCTTCATCACCGCGCCGTTCATCACCGTCGGATCGCGCCCGCAGGCATGGAGGATCCAGCCGATCATCCCCGTCACGGTCGACTTGCCGCTGGTCCCCGCCACGCCGATCGGCAGCGGCGAGGCGTTGAACAGGCTCGCCAGCAGCTCGGCCCGCGACATCCGCGCGCAGCCCAGCTCGGCCGCGCGGACCATGTCCGGCACGGTCGGCTCGATCGCGGCGGAGGCGACCACCACCTGCTCGGCCGACTGCACGCCGCTGCCGTCCTGCGGGAACAGGCCCACCCCGCGCGAGCGGAGCCAGTCGAACTTGGCCGCCAGCCGCCCGCCATCCAGGCTGCGGTCCGAACCCGAGACCCGGGCGCCTCGGCCGGCGAGGATCATCGCCAGCGGCATCATCCCCGAACCGCCGATCCCTACGAAGAAGGTTGCTTTGCCATGCTGCATGGGCACGCTATCGGCGAAGCGAGGAGACCATACAAGCATATGCGGATCGGAGTCGTCGCGCCGGCGCGGCCAGTCACCCGGGAATCGTCTGCCCGCATGGCGGCGTTCATGGCGCTTACCTACCCGGAGCATGAGGTGGTATTCCACCCGCAATGCTATCTCTCGGCGGGCCATTTCGCCGGCACCGATGCCGAGCGTGCGGCGGCGTTCCTGGAGTTTGCCAACGATCCGACGATCGACGCCATCTGGTTCGCGCGCGGCGGCTATGGATCGAACCGCATCCTCGACGCAGTGATGCCGCACCTCGGCGACGCCGCGCGGCGCAAGACGTACATGGGCTTCTCCGACATGGGCTTCCTGCTCGGCGCGCTCTACGCCCGCGGCATCGGCCATCCGGTCCATGCCTCGATGGCGAGCAGCATCGGCAAGAACGATGCGGGGGTCGATACCGGCTGGGCGCTGGGCTGGCTGATCGAGCGCGATCGCCGCGGGCTCGATCCCGCGCTGGCCGACGGACGCCCCGCCGCAGCCTTCAACCTGGCGATCCTCACGTCGCTGATCGGCAGCAAGTACCTGCCCGACCTCACCGATCATGTGCTGATGATCGAGGAAGTGGACGAGCCACTCTACCGGATCGACCGGATGCTGTTCAACATGGCCCATGCCGAGCAATTGAAGGGCATCGCCGGCATCCGCCTCGGCGCGGTGACCGCGATCGCCGAGAACGACCCGCCCTTCGGCGAGACGGTGGACGAGATGATCGTCCGCTGGTGCAAGGAGATGGGCGTCCCCTATCTCGGCCGCTGCGCGATCGGGCATATCTCGACCAACCACGTCGTCCCGTTCGGCGTCGCATGAGCCCCGATCCGCACGCCCTGCGGACCCGCCACGGCGCGGTATCGCTACTCGCCCACCCCTCGCCGATCGAGCGGCTGACGCGGCTGGAGGCGGCGCTCGGCAACGGCGTGCGGATCTATGTGAAGCGTGACGACGTCGCGGGCATCGGCGGCGGCGGCAACAAGCTGCGCAAGCTCGAATTCCTGCTCGGCGACGCGATCGCGCAAGGGTGTGACACCTTCGTCACCACCGGCGGGCTGCAATCGAACCATGCCCGGCTGAGCGCGGCGGCGTCGGCGCTGATGGGCCTCGCCTGCGAGCTGGTGCTGGCCGATGTCGTGCCCCGCCACGACGCCGACTATCGCGGCAACGGCAACCTCCTGCTCGACGCGATCTTCGGCGCGACCGTCCACCGCGTGCCCGGCGACGCCGATCGGTCGGCCTTCCTGCAAGCCCGCGCCGAGGCGCTGCGGGAGGAGGGGCGCACGCCCTATGTGGTCGGCGCGGGCGGATCGTCGCCGGTCGGCGCGCTGGGCTATGTCGCCTGCGCCTGGGAAATCCTGGGGCAAGAGGCGGCACTCGGCGAGCGCTTCGCCCGCATCGTCGTGCCCAACGGCAGCGCCGGCACCCATGCGGGCCTCGCCGCCGGCATGGCAGCGGCAGGGGAGGACGTGGCGCGCGTCCAGTCCTACGCCGTCCTCGCCACCCCCGAGCGCGCCCATGCCGAGACGCTGGCGCTCGCCCAGACGACACTCGCCGCCAACGCCCTGCCGGGCAGCGTGGCGGCGGCGGACGTGGTGATCGACGGCAGCCAGCGGGGTGAAGGCTATGGCATCCCCACGCCCGCGATGCGCGAGGCGGTGGAACTGCTCGCCCGCACCGAGGGCCTGCTGCTCGACCCGGTCTACAGCGGCAAGGCCTTCGCCGGGCTTCTCGCGGCGATCCGCAAAGGTACGTTCGAGCCGGGCGAGGCGGTGCTGTACGTCATGACCGGCGGCGTGCCGGGGCTGTTTGCGTATCGGGAGGTGTTTGACGCGTTGACGACTGCGGAGATCTGACCCCCGCAGGAGGATGCGCAGGCATGGCCGACGAGCGAGCATTCAAGGTAGAGCAGCGCGGCGTGGCGATCGGCATGGCCAGCGCATTGCTGCTCACGATCGTCGTGCTGGGATTGGTGGCACTCACAACGCACAGCGGCAGCGCGCCGACGTTCCCGCAGCGCCTGCAGGACGCCCTTAGAATCGACCTTCTCGTCATCTTGTGGGTCGCCGCGGGGATCGCAAATGTCGCCAGACTGCGCTTCTTCTCCGAACAGGACATCGGCGGCAGCGGTGGGCAACAGGCGTCCGAGCAGATCCGGATTGGGAACGCGGTCCTCGAGAACAGCTTCGAGCAGGCCGTGCTGGCGATCGTCACCCACCTGATCGTCGCCGCGACCTTTGTAGGGTCGACGCCGCTGATCGCCGCGTTGGCCAGCTTGTTTGCGGTTGGCCGGCTGCTGTTTTGGCGGGGCTACAAGCGCGGCGCCAGCGGGCGCGCCTTCGGCTTCGCGCTGACCTTCTATCCGAGCGTACTCGCGCTCTTGGCTTCGGCGCTAGCCAATGTGACCGCGCTGTTTGCATAGCTGAGCGGCTCATGGTCGCCGCTTGCGTCGCTTCCGCTGCGATTGGACCGACGCTGGGTGGCCCAACCATGTACGGCCGCGCGCGCGATTCGCCCTAGCAGCCGACTCAACCGTCACTTTCAGGCTGCGCGCTCGGCGCGAGATCCGCATCCATCTCCGCCTCTTGTTCGGGGCTGATCGGCTCGTCCAGAAAAAGCTCGACCAACGCTTTGCTTCCGACCTCCGGAAGCAGCTTCCCTAGACGATCGTAGGTGGACACCTCGATCAAACTCCATTCGAGCAGCCCCGCTAGGTAGCCGGGCCAAATAAGTGCAACCGCCTCCGTGTTTCGCCACGACAAATGGCGCACGATCCGGTTTGCAAGCTCTTCCTCTGTCGGCGCCATTCCCAACCTCTCGAACCCGTTCCACAATGCGGGCGCTTATGGGTGACGGATCGCTTTCATGAAAGCGCGGGCCTTACTCCGCCAGCACCCGCCCCACCCGCACCAGCGCGCCGTCCGGATCCGACACCGCGAACTCGTATGTCCCCCAAGGCATCGCATGCGGCGTACCGGGCTGGATGATCGCCTCGCGCACCCGCGCCGCCACCACGTCGACATCCTCGACATAGAGGTACAGCCCGAAGGGATTGTCCGGCGCCTGGGGCGTGTTCGCCTCGTGCCGCAGGTGCAGGTGCCAGCCGCGGTCGTCGGCGAGGATGCGGTAGTGGCCATAGTCGCTGGCCACCTCCAGCCCCAGGCGGCGGTAGAAGGCGGTGCTCGCGTCGAGGTCGCGGCAGGGCAGGATGGCGGCGATGTGGTGGCTGGCGTCCATGGTTGGATGCTATGCGTGCCGGGCGGGGTACACCACCCCAAAGCGTTCGCACTTGGGGCTGTGTCCCCCTCACCCTTCCGCCGCTTCGCGGCTCCCTCCCTCTCCCACAGGGGGAGAGGGAGCAGGGGCGCCAAACTCCCTCTCCCCCTGTGGGAAGGGTGAGGGGGACACGGGTGAAACTCCCGCCGCCCCTGCCCTTTCGCCAAAGCCTTGCCTATATCGCACCCGCGCGGGCATAAGCCGCGCTCCATTCCACACCCATGAAAGGGGTTCTTCCCGTGTCCGAGATGTTCCGCATTACGCTGCCCGACGGTTCCGTCCGCGAGGTAGCCCCGGGGACTACCCCGGCGGACATCGCCGCGGCGATCGGCCCCGGCCTCGCCAAGGCGGCGCTCGCCGCGCGCGTCGATGGCGAGCTACGCGACATCGGCCGTCCGTTCGAGGGCGATGCCCAGCTCGCGCTCGTCACCGCCAAGGACGAGGCCGACGCGCTCGAACTCGCGCGCCACGACTATGCGCACATCCTCGCGGAAGCCGTGCAGCACCTCTTCCCGGGCACGCAGATCACCTTCGGCCCGTCGACCGATGACGGCTTCTACTATGACTTCGCCCCCAAGGACCGCCCCTTCACCGAGGAGGACCTGCCGGCGATCGAAGAGGAGATGCGCCGCATCATCGCCCGCGACGAGCCGCTGATCCGCGAAGTCTGGTCGCGCGCCGACCTGATCGCGCGCTGGACGGCGCAGGGCGAGACCTTCAAGGCCGAATGGGCCAAGGAACTCCCCGAAGGCGAGGAGCTGACCGTCTACCGCGCCGGCAAGGGCGAGGACGCCTGGCTCGACATGTGCCGCGGCCCGCACCTCGCCTCCACCGGCAAGGTCGCGGCGGATGCGTTCAAGCTGACCCGCGTGTCGGGCGCCTATTGGCGTGGCGACCAGAAGAACGCGATGCTCAGCCGCATCTACGGCACCGGGTGGCTCAACAAGAAGCAGCTCCAGGAGCATCTGACGCGCCTGGAAGAGGCCGCCAAGCGCGACCACCGCAAGCTCGGTGCGGAGATGGACCTGTTCCACCTCCAGCAGGAGGCGCATGGCTCGGTGTTCTGGCACCCGAACGGCTATGTCATCTACCGCGTGCTCGAGGATTATATGCGCCGCGCGGTGAACGGCGCGGGCAGCAAGGAAGTGAAGACCCCGCAGGTGATGGATGCGCGCCAGTGGGAGCAGTCCGGCCACTGGGGCAAGTATCGCCAGAACATGTTCGTCATCCCCGACGAGACCCCGAACATCGAGGACGAAGGTCCGATGGTGTCCGAGGACGCGCAGTGGATGGCGCTCAAGCCGATGAACTGCCCCGCGCACATCCTGATCTTCAAGCAGGGCATTAAGTCGTATCGCGACCTGCCGATGCGGCTGGTCGAGAATGGCTGCTGCCACCGCAACGAGCCGCATGGCGCGCTGCACGGGCTGATGCGCGTCCGCCAGTTCACCCAGGATGACGGCCACATCTTCTGCCGCGAGGACCAGATCGTCGACGAAGTGAAGGCGTTTTGCGCGCTGGCCGACCGGGTCTACAAGCATTTCGGCTTCACCTATGCGATCAAGCTCGCGCTGCGCCCCGAGAAGCGCTTCGGCACCGAAGAAATGTGGGACATGGCCGAGAACGAGCTGCGCGACGCGGTGGTCGCCGCCGGCCTCGCCACGCCCGAATATGGCTGGGAAGAGCTGCCCGGCGAAGGCGCCTTCTACGCACCGAAGCTGGAATGGCACCTCACCGACGCGATCGGCCGTACCTGGCAGGTCGGCACCATCCAGTCGGACCGGGTGCTGCCCGAGCGGCTCGATGCGAGTTACGTCGGCGAGGATGGCGAGCGCCACCGCCCGGTGATGCTCCACCGCGCGATCTTCGGCTCGTATGAGCGGTTCATCGGCATCCTGATCGAGCATTTCGCCGGCAAGCTGCCGACCTGGCTCGCCCCGGTGCAGGCGGTGGTCGCGACGATTGTCTCCGATGCCGACGACTATGCCCGCGAAGTGGTGGCCAAGCTCCACGCCGCGGGCATCCGCGTCGAGAGCGACCTGCGCAACGAGAAGATCAACTACAAGGTGCGCGAGCACTCGCTGGCCAAAGTGCCCAACCTGCTGGTGGTCGGCAAGCGCGAGGCGGAGGAGAGCACCGTCGCGCTCCGCGTGCTCGGCAGCCAGGGTCAGACCATGCTGACGCTGGACGAGGCGATCGAACGGCTCAAGGCCGAGGCGCTGGCACCGGACCTGCGGTAAGCTGCCCTCAAGTTCCCCTCCCGCTTGCGGGAGGGGGCATTGGCGCACCTCGCCGTCTTGCCGCACATCTGCTATCCTCGCCCCATGACGCTGTTCCAGAACATGCGCCGGGGCCTTTTCCCCGCCCGACTGACGGTTGATGAGATATATGATCTCACCACCGCCGGAGTGTTGCGCGAGAATGAGCGCATCGAGCTGATCGAGGGAGAGGTGGTACCGATGGCGGCAGCCAAGGCGGACTGGCACGCGCTCATGGAAAGCAAGCTCATTTGGGGCTTCGCGCAGCGCTTGCCGGCAGCCGTCCGCCTGTACCCGGCGCCGTCGCTCACGCTCTCGGCAGACACACTGCTCGAGCCCGATCTCGTCGTGCTTCCGCGCGGATCGATGATCCGCCAAATGCGTGGACCAGACGTCCTGCTGCTAATCGAAGTCGCCGACAGTTCGCTGTCCTACGACCTGCGCGTGAAGGCGCCGCTCTACGCCAGGCACGGCGTGCGCGACTATTGGGTGGTCGACGCGGTGCGCCAGACGATCCGCATTCACCGCGCGGCGGAGAACGGCGTCTACACCGATGTCGAGGAATATGAGGCGCACGACACGGTCGCGCCGCTGCTCTTCCCAGAGCCGACGATCCGCCTCGACACGCTGGACTGAGCGGGCGGCACGCGAGACGCCGCCCGCGCCAGCCTCAGAACCGGTACTTCAGCCCGAACTGCAGGATCGGGTAGACCTGATAGTCGTTCGCCGAATCCTGCAGCTTCTGGCGCTGCTTGGCGAGTTCGTTGCGGTACGTCGTGCCTGCGATCGTCGGATCGGTCGCCAGCGTGCCGTTCGAGGTGAAGTCGCGGATCCGCACCGCACCCTCGAACAGCGCGCCCGCCTCCACCGTGAAAGCCAGCCCCTTGCGCAGCTTGCCGCCATAGCCGAGCGTCAGCTGGGGGGCGAATTCGCGCAGGTCGGCGCGGCCGGTGATCGTGCCGATCTGCTCGGGCGTGAACACCAGGCTGCCGATCCGGGTCGGGCCGTTGGGCGTCGCACGGACATTGCCGTTGGTGCCGTTGTAGCGCGCGCCCGCCGAAATGCGGAAGCCCCCGCCCAACGGGTAAACGTCAAGGATCACGCCCCCCGACGACAGCTTGGCATGGCCGTCATAGTCGATGCCGCCCGAGCTGAAGCTGTGGTCCACGCCCAGGAAACCGCCATTGGCGCGCACGCCGACATGCTGGTTGAACCGGTAGCCGATTTCCGGCCCCACGCCTAGCGAGCCCGCGGTGACGCCTACACTTGCCTTGCCCTGTTCGGCCCCGCCATCGCTCTGCGCCAGCGCCTGGCCGGCAAGCGTGATCGCCGCGAAACCCATCGCGGCACGAAACAGTCGCTGCATTACGCTTTTCCCCTGTTGCCGACACGCGGGAAGGTCCGCCGGCACCGGGACATTATAGAGAAGCGCAGGGGCGGAGGCGGCCTGCAGGGGGCGTTTTCCGCAGGCCCGCTGCACTTGCCGCGCAATATCGCCGCAATATGCCGCCGGGGGGACCTTCTCTCGGCCCCCATTATTGTCTATATAGGGCGCTGATCAACTACAGGAGCCAGTCTTATACGTTCTCCCATGCCCCGGCGCCCGATGGCGCCCGCGATGCCGCTGAACGGGCCGCGGTTTAACGAATTCATCCAGTCGCCCAAGGTTCGCGTGATCGACCAGGACGGCGAAAACCTTGGCGTGATGTACACGCGCGAGGCGATGGCGCAGGCTGCCGAGGTCGGGCTCGACCTCGTCGAAGTGTCGCCCAACGCCGACCCGCCCGTCGCCAAGTTCCTCGATGTGGGCAAGTTCAAGTACGAGGCGCAGAAGAAGGCGAACCTCGCACGCAAGACCCAGAAGACGCAGGAGATCAAAGAGATCAAGATGCGTCCCAACATCGACGATCACGATTACGACGTGAAGATGCGTAACGTGCTGAAGTTCATCGGTGAAGGCGACAAGGTGAAGATCACCCTGCGCTTCCGCGGTCGCGAGCTTTCGCATGGCCAGCTCGGCATGCAACTGCTACAGCGCGTCCAGCAGGACGCGGCGGAAGTGGCCAAGGTGGAGAGCTATCCGCGCATGGAAGGCCGTCAGATGCTGATGGTGCTCTCGCCCAAGTGATGCGCTGGCGGCGGTTCGCGATCGCGGCCGCCGCCGCAGCCTGGTTCCTGCCGGCAGCGGCGGTTGCGCAGACCGCCGCCCTGCCACCCGTCCCTGCCGCGACCAGCGAATCGATCGCCGTCCCAAAGGGCGCGCGACTCGTCTGGGCGGATGAGTTCGACTCGGGCCATTTGCCCGACGCCAGGCGCTGGACCTATGATACCGCCCGCAACCGCGAAGGCTGGTACAACCAGGAACTGCAATACTACGCCGCGAGCCGGCCCGAGAATGCGCGGGTCGAGAACGGCCATCTCGTCATCGAAGCGCGCCGCGAGCGGCTGACCGGCCAGGCCGATTATGGCGGCCAGGACTATAGCTCCGCCCGCCTGCTCACCCGCGGCCTTGCTAGCTGGACCTATGGCTTTATCGAGGTCCGCGCCAAACTGGCCTGCGGCAAGGGGCTGTGGCCCGCGATCTGGCTGCTCGGCACCGATGGCAGCGGCGGCTGGCCGCGGCTCGGCGAGATCGACGTGATGGAACTGGTCGGCTGGGACCCGGAGACGGTCCACGGCACCATCCACACCGGCGCCTATAACCACGCCCAGCACACCCAGAAGGGCGCGACCACGCAGGTGGCGGACGCCTGCACCGCCTTCCACACCTACCAGCTCGACTGGACCCGGGACCGCATCCTGATCGGCGTCGACGGCCATGCCTATATGCGCTTCGACAACGACCATCAGGGCGATCCCGCCACCTGGCCTTTCGACAAGCCGCAATATCTGCTGCTCAACGTCGCGGTGGGCGGCTGGGGCGGCACCCATGGCATCGACCCCGCCGCCTTCCCATCGCGGATGGAGGTGGAGTATGTCCGCGTCTGGCAGACTGCGGACCAGGCAAAGGGGCGGTGACCTGCCCGCCCCTGCCTTCGCTCAATCCTCGGCGGCGATCCGCACGCGCAGGCCGTCCAGCGCATCGGTGAACGGCAGCTGGCACGAAAGGCGCGAGGTTGCGTCGCGATCGCTGGTGCTGTCGAGCAGATCGTCCTCGTCCATGCTCATCTTGGGCAGTTTGTCCGCAAATTCCGGGTCGACATGGACATGGCAGGTGGCGCAGCTGCAGCAGCCGCCGCACAGCGCCAGCAGCTCGTCGAAACCATTGTCGCGAATCACTTCCATCACGCTGAGACCGGCCTCACCGGTTACCGTGCGTTCGGTTCCGTCACGCGTCACGACCGTAAGCTGGGGCATCTGCATCTCCTTGGTTCGCCGCGTCCATGCCGGTGAACCGAGCCTGTTTCAAGGAGCCATTCCATGGGCTTGACCGCCGACCAGCTGAAGGGGTCGATCGACGCATTGGCAGCGCTCGAACCCGCCTTCGCCGCCGCGCTGCAACGCGCGGGGTATCCCGAGCCGCGGATCCGAGCGCGCGGCTATGCCACGCTGCTCCGCACGATCGTAGGCCAGCAGGTGAGCGTCGCCGCCGCCACCGCCGTGTGGAACAAGCTGGACGCGGTGCTGGGCGATGCCGAGGATCCCGCGTTGCTCGCGGCCGCCAGCGACGAGCTGCTGCGCAGCGCCGGCTTGTCGCGCCAGAAGATGGGCTATGCCCGCAGTCTGTCCGAGCAGGTGACCAGCGGCGCGCTCGATCTCGCCGCGCTGCCGGCGGACGACGAGGACGCGATCGCCGCGCTCACCCGCATCAAGGGCATCGGCCGCTGGTCGGCGGAGATCTACCTGCTGTTCGCCGAAGGGCGGCCCGACATCTGGCCGGCAGGCGACCTGGCGGTGCAGATCGAGATCGGCCGCATCCTCGGCCATCCCGAGCGCCCCAGCGAGAAGCTGACGCGCGCATGGTCCGAGGCATGGCGCCCCCACCGCGGCGCGGCGGCGATCTTCGCTTGGCACCATTACGGGATGATCAAGAGCGCCATCTGACCCGGCAAGGCGCCGCTGAAGCAAGGCACCTTTCAAGATACGACGCCCCCCTGCGCGCGCTCATAGCAATTGCAGACTAGCGATTGTTCAGGAACAGAAATCGCTTGGGACGTTCCTCTGCCTATGCGACACTGGTGTCACAATAAAACCATGTGCGGAGGGGATCATGCGGTCTGCAATAGGGCTTGTTGTCGTCGCGCTTGTCTTTGCCTCGCTACCTGGGAACGCCGCACGCGCGCGACCCGCAACAGAGGATCCATCCGCCGCCGAGCGATCCCGACTGCTTGCCGAGTTCACCGACTGCGTCACGGCGCAGAAATCGCGGCAAGCGGCGATCCAGGCGTTTCTGCGCACCATCCCCCGCCAACCTTCGTTCGACGCCGCCGCGATGAAGGCGGCGGACCTCACTTGCCTCAACAGGGCTGCGGCGCGCACGCACAGCCGCATAGAGATGCGGTTGCAGCCTGAAACCTTCCGAGACGCGCTGTATCCCTCGCTCTATCGCCGCGAATTCGGCAAGAGCGGCCCCGTTGCGGGCCTCCAGGCGCTGCCGCCGCTTCGCCTGTCCGACGAGTTCGACGGCGATACCACCGGTCTGCCGGCCGATTTCGTTGCCGCCCGCCTATTTGGTGACTGCGTTGCCCGCGACAATCCCGGCGATGCCCACGCCCTGCTGGTCGCCCAGCCCGCCGGAGCGGAGGAAAGCGCGGCCATGGAAAAGCTGAAGCCGGCCTTCACCGCCTGCATCAAGCAGGGGCAGACGCTGAGCCTGACACGATCCGCCATCCGCGCGAGCGTGGGAGAGGCAATGGTCAAGCTGTCGCGGGCGGCGACTACCCGCTAGGACGCGACGATACCGATCCATTCCGCAACGAGCGGCGCTGTCGAAGCGTTTGGGCGAGCTGCCTGCCTGCTCGATGCAGCCCTCGGCGAAGACCTTCGATCCGCTATTCGCCATCCGCATGGATGTCTTCGCCATCGCCGCGATGAACGGGCCGGATTGGCCCGGCGGCAATATCACCCTCGTCGGCCGGCTCAACGGGCAGCTGACGATCATCGTGCTCGAAATAGCTATTAAACACGCTGGCGGGGCTGCCGGCATCCGGCACCCCCGCTAACCAAGCCTCAGCCCTCGGCGCTGTCCTCGGCCTTGGCCCCGTCTTGCGCCGCATCCGCAGCCGCCTCGCCGCCGCTCTGGAACCAGGCCTCGACCGGGCCGACCAGCTTGATCGTCAGCGGGTTGCCCTTGCGATCGGTCTTCTTGCCGAGCGCGACGCGCACCCAGCCTTCGGAGATGCAGTATTCTTCGACATCGCGGCGCTCGACGCCCTTGAACTTGATGCCGACGCCGCGCTCCAGCAGTTCGCGGGTGAAATAGGGGCTGCTCGGGTTGACCGACAGACGATCGGGAGGGGTATCGCTCATGCCCGGCTCATGCCGTCATTCGGCCGCGGGTTCAAGATAGCGGTGTATGGCGGAGACCACCACCGATCCCTCGCCAACCCCCGAGGCAACACGCTTCACCGACCCGGCGCGCACGTCGCCCACCGCGAACACGCCGGGCGCGGTGGAGCAGAAGAAGGTCTCGCCGCTGCCGGTCTGCACGAAGCCCCGCGCATCGAGATCGACACAGCCTTCCAGCCAGCCGGTGTTGGGCACCGCGCCGATCATCACGAACAGCGCGCCGACCTTGCGATGCTCGGTGGCGCCGGTCTTGCGATCGGTCCATTCCAGCCCGGTCAGCGCACGCTCGCCCTCCAGCGCGGTCACTTCGGTGAAGGGGTGGAGGGTGATCCGCTCCGAGGCCTCGATCCGATCGATCAGGTAGCGCGACATGGTCGCGGCGAGCCCAGGACCGCGCACCAGCACATGGACGTGGGCGGCGTGGCGGGCGAGGAACACCGCCGCCTGCCCCGCCGAATTGCCGCCGCCGACCACCACCACCTCGGAGCCGGCGCACAGCCCGGCCTCCATCGCGGTGGCGGCGTAATAGATGCCGTTGCCTTCCAGCTCGGCATAGCGCGGCAGATCGAGCTTGCGGTAACGCGCGCCGGTCGCGACCACCACCGCGCGGGCCTGCAGCGTCGCGCCGTCGTCGAGATGGAGCCGCAGCGGCCGCTCCTCGCATTCGATCCGCACCACCGAGCGCGAGACGAGCAGCCGCGCGCCGAACTTCTGCGCCTGCACCTGCGCACGCCCCGCCAGCGCCTGGCCGGAGATGCCGGTGGGGAAACCCAGATAATTCTCGATCTTGGAGCTGGTCCCCGCCTGGCCGCCAGGCGCCACCGCCTCGATCACGATCGAGTCGAGCCCCTCGGACGCGGCATAGACCGCCGCCGCGAGGCCCGCAGGCCCCGCACCGACCACCGCCACGTCGTGCACATGCTCCGGATCGAGCGATGTCGCGAGGCCCAGCGCATCGGCCAGCGCGGCGTTGGTCGGGTTACGCAGCACCCGGCCCTCCAGCACGACCACTGGCAGGTCCGCATCGGTGAGCGCCAGGCATTCGAGGAAGCCCGCTGCGTCGGGATCGGTGTCCGTATCGATCCGCCGGTGCGGCATCGCGTTGCGGGTGAGGAAGGTCTCGATCCGCCCCATGTCCGCGCCATGCCCCGGCCCGGCGAGCGCGACGCCCGCATCGCTGTGGCGCAGCAGCCCGACGCGGCGCAGGATGAAGGCGCGCATCACGATCTCGCCGATATCGGGCTCCGCCGCCATCATCCGGCGGAACGCCGCGCGCTCGATCCGCACCACCCGCGTGCCGGGCAGCGCGCGGGCGCTCACCAGGATCTTGCGGTCGTTGAACAGGTCGAGCTCGCCGGTGAACTGGCCGGCCTCGTGGATGTGGAAGACATGGTCCCGGCCCTCGCTGTCCGTATCGACGATCGCGATGCCGCCGGACAGGCACAGGAAGAAATCGACGCTATGATCGCCGCGGCGATACAGCATGGCGCCTTCCTCCACCGCCTCCTCGGTGCCGAAGGCGGCGACCCGCGCGATCATCTCCGCGGTCAGGACCGGGAAGGTCTGGGCGGATCGCGCATAGGGATCGGCGGGGTCAAGCGATTCGGGGGTGCTGGCCATGGACCCACTCTAGCGAGGCCACAGCCGCGCGCGACCCATCTCAAGAGATGATCGCGCGCGCTATCCAGTTAATCGCAGTAGCGGATCAGCACCGGCCGGCCGATATAGGGATCCCATACCCGGCGCACGTCGCACTGCTCATAGTAGCGGTAGCGGGGATAATTGTCCCGGTACCAATAGCCGTCGGTCGGGTAATAGCCGCGCTCGCGATAGAAGCGCCGGTCGTAGTCATAGCGCCGATCGTTCGAGATCGCCGCGCCGATCGCGAGACCCGCGATGCCCGCGACCAGCGCCGCGCCGGCCACGTCGCCGCCGCGATCATGGTAGTAATGCCGACGATAGCGCCAGTCCTGCGCCTGCGCGGGCGCTGCCGCCGCCAGCAGGCTTGCGCCCGTGGCGATGCCCAGCACCAGCTTCTTCGCCAGGTTGTTCATGCACCTTACTCCTCACCTCGAGGCGCCGGCGAGTCGCTCGGCGCCGATGGTCTTCCGATACGCAATCGCGGCTTAATCGGTGCGGAACCGGCTGTTCAGCCGCGGTTTAGCTGGCTAACGGGCGGCATGGCCTATTGGATCCTCCGCTCCGAACCCGATGTCTATGGCTGGGATGACCTGGTGCGCGACGGCAGCACCGAATGGAACGGCGTGCGCAACTATACCGCGCGCAACTTCCTCAAGGACATGGTCCCCGGTGACCAGGCGATCTTCTACCATTCGAACATCCAGAAGGCCGCGGTGGGCATCATGGAGATCACCCGCGCCTGGCAGCCCGACGGCGACGACGGCAAATGGGCGAGCGTCGAAGTGAAAGCGCTGCGCCCGCTGGCCAAGCCGGTGCCGCTGCCCGAGATCAAGGCCGAGCCGCGGCTCAAGGACTTGGAGATGGTGCGCCAGTCGCGCCTGTCGGTGACGCCGGTGCGGCCGGAGGAGTGGGCGGTGCTGCTGGAGATGAGCGGAACGGCACCGGATCGCTGAGGTCGATCGGCACGCGGTTGGACTTGTCGGGCTTCTTCTTGAACGCCCGGCCGACGCCCTTGCCGGCATCGCCGACCAACTTGAAGAAGTTGCGCGACTCCCCCGGCTCCTCGCAGCAGCTGTTCGGATCGATGATCTTGCCGACGCCGCGCACCAGCGCGGTCGCGCCGCCGAAGATGTCGACGCCCACCTGGCATCCGCCGACCCGCGCAGCGCAGGGCGTCTCGATGGCGTTGAGCGCGCCGATGCCGGTGCGCTCCGGATTGCTCGGCATCGGCCGATCGGGCGGCCCGCGCTCGCCCGGCAGCGGCAGCCGCGGCGCCTGCCCGTCCTTGCCGCACACGACGATCTGGTCGCCGCCGGTCTGGGCGGAGGCGCAGGGCGCCGCCAGCACCGACCAGCGCTGCGTGCCGTCCGTCGCCTGCTGCGGCGCGGCGACCGTTGCGGCGGTTGCGGGCGCGGCCGCCTGGGTCTGGGGCGATAGGCCCAATAGCAAGGCGGCGAGCAACATCTGCAAAACTCTCCCGGCAGACAGCCCTTAGACCATGGCCGCGCGCCAAGCGGAAGCGCATTCCGCAGGGGCCGTCGCTGCGATAGGGTGGCAGCGCCGATAGCGGAGCTCGCGCCATGCCGATCAACCTCACCGCCTTCGAAGCCTCACCCGATCGCGGCCGCGGCCTCGCGCGGGACATGCAGGTCCGCTGGGCGCTGGAAGAGCTGGGGCTGGCCTATGGCGTGCGCCTCGTCTCCTTCGCGGCGATGAAGCAGGCCGAGCATCTCGCCCGTCAGCCTTTCGGCCAGATCCCGAGCTATGAGGAAGACGGGCTGACGCTGTTCGAGTCGGGTGCGATCGTGCTGCACCTCGCGGAGCGCCATCCCGGCCTGCTGCCGCCGGACCCGCACGCCCGCGCCCGCGCGATCGCCTGGATGTTCGCGGCGGTGAGCACGGTCGAGCCGCCGATCCTTGAATGGGCGATGGCGCGGATGCTCGAGCGCGACGCGCCCTGGTTCGCGGAGCGCCAGCCGATGCTGGAGGACCGCGTCCGCACGCGGCTGGCGCAGCTTGCTGCGCGACTGGGCGAGGCCGAGTGGCTGGAGGAGACCTTCAGCGCCGCCGACCTGCTGATGGTGGGCGTGCTGCGCCGGCTGGGGCGTGCGACGATGCTGACCGAACAGCCGCGGCTGCTGGCGTATATCGCCCGAGGGGAGGCCCGGCCGGCGTTCCAGCGTGCCTTCGCGGCGCAGCGGGCGGTGTTCGAGGCACAGGCAAGCCGTTAGCCCCATGTGTCTCCTCCCCCGGAGCAAGGCCCCGGGGAGGGGGACCGCCGCCGCAGGCGGTGGTGGAGGGGGAGCGGCCTGGCATGCCCCCTCCACCACGCCGCTGACGCGGCGCGGTCCCCCTCCCCCGCTTCGCGGGAGAGGAAATGCTCTGGTGAGGGCGCGCACACCTCAAACGAAAAAGCCCCCGCCGTTGCCGGCAGGGGCTCATTCTACGTCTTGGAGCCGTCGCTTACGCGGCCGATTTCGACCGGCTCTGACGCTTGCGCTCGTTCGGATCGAGGAAGCGCTTGCGAAGACGGATGTTCTTCGGGGTCACTTCCACCATCTCGTCGTCGTCGATGTACGCGATGGCCTGTTCCAGCGTCATCTTCTTCGGCGGGGTCAGGCGGATCGCGTCGTCCTTGCCGCCCGAAGCGCGGAAGTTGGTCAGCTGCTTCGCCTTCATCGGGTTGACCTCGAGGTCTTCCGTCTTGGCGTTCTCGCCGATGATCATGCCTTCATAGAGGGCCTCACCGTGACCGACGAACAGGATGCCGCGCTCTTCGAGCGGACCCAGCGCATAGCCCTGGGCTTCGCCGGCGCCGTTGGAGATCAGCACGCCGTTCTTGCGGCCTTCGATCTTGCCCTTGTACGGACCGTACTTCTCGAACAGGCGGTTCATGATGCCGGTACCGCGGGTGTCCGACAGGAACTCGCCGTGATAGCCGATCAGGCCGCGCGACGGTGCCGAGAAGGTGATGCGGGTCTTGCCGCCGCCCGACGGACGCATGTCGGTCATCTCGGCCTTGCGCTGGTTCATCTTGTCGACGACCGTGCCCGAGAATTCCTCGTCCACGTCGATCACGACGGTCTCGTACGGCTCTTCACGGCCATTCTCGCCATCGCGGAACAGCACGCGCGGACGGCTGATGCCGAGCTCGAAGCCCTCGCGGCGCATCGTCTCGATCAGCACGCCCAGCTGAAGTTCGCCGCGGCCGGCGACTTCGAAGCTGTCCTTCTCGTCGCTTTCGGTGATCTTGATCGCGACGTTCGATTCCGCTTCGCGGAACAGGCGGTCGCGGATCATGCGGCTGGTCACCTTGCTGCCCTCGCGGCCCGCCATCGGCGAGTCGTTGACGGCGAAGCGCATCGACAGCGTCGGCGGATCGATCGGCTGCGCGTGCAGCGGCTCGCTGACCGAGGTGTCGGCGATGGTGTTCGACACGGTGGCGACGGCGAGGCCGGCGAGGCTGATGATGTCGCCCGCCTTGGCTTCGTCGACCGGCACGCGGTCCAGGCCGCGGAACGACATGATCTTCGAGGCGCGACCGGTCTCGATGATGTTGCCGTCGTTATCCAGCGCGTGGATCGGCTGGTTCAGGCGCACCGTGCCGCTCTCGACGCGGCCGGTGAGGATACGGCCGAGGAAGTTGTCGCGGTCGAGCAGGGTGACGAGGAACTTGAACTCGGCGTCCGCGTCCACCTGGGGCGGGGGCACATGGTCGACGATCTTCTGGAACAGCGGGGTCAGCGTGCCTTCGCGCGCGTCCTGGTCGTCCGAAGCATAGCCGTTGCGGCCCGAGGCGTAGAGCACCGGGAAGTCGAGCTGCTCGTCGGTCGCTTCCAGCGTCACGAACAGGTCGAACACTTCGTCGAGCACTTCCTGCACGCGCGAATCGGCACGGTCGATCTTGTTGACGACCACGATCGGACGCAGGCCCAGCTTCAGCGCCTTGCCGGTCACGAACTTGGTCTGCGGCATCGCGCCTTCCGACGAGTCGACCAGCAGGATTACGCCGTCGACCATGCTCAGGATGCGCTCCACCTCGCCGCCGAAGTCGGCGTGGCCGGGCGTGTCGACGATGTTGATGCGGATGCTGTTCTCTTCGGTGCCGTCGGGCGACCAGTCGACCGAGGTCGGCTTGGCGAGAATCGTGATCCCGCGCTCCTTCTCGAGGTCGTTCGAGTCCATCGCACGCTCTTCGACGCGCTGGTTGTCGCGGAAGGTGCCGGACTGGCGGAAGAGCTGGTCGACGAGGGTGGTCTTGCCATGGTCGACGTGTGCGATGATCGCCACGTTGCGGAGGTTCATGCGATTTCCTGATTGGCGCGGAAGCGCGCGTACGGGCGGCCCCATAGCGGAAATGGTGCGTCGCGGGAAGGCCCCTGCTGCAAACGGCATTCCCGTTGAAACACATAGTGCCATAGCCATATACCACACTTGCGGGATACGTGCTTCGCCTGCATGGTTATCCCTACGGAGTTGGAGAGAGAGTGACGATGGCGACTGTGACGGATACCGCAGAACAGGGTCTGGTGCTCACGCCCCCGGATCCCGTCCCCGTCGTGGCACCCGAAAAGGCTGCCGGGCTGGTGCCGGTCGAAGACACCAAGAAATCCGAGCTCGACAAGCGCGTCGACGGCTTCATCGACGATCTGATCGCGCAGGACGTGAACTCGCCCGAATTCGGCAAGCGCGTCGATGCGATCGCGGCGATGGGGCAGAAGGAAATCCGCGATGCGGCCGGCCAGTCCAACCGCTTCCTCGATCGCCCGGTGCGCGCGATGGGCAGCGAGGGCGGCGTGGGTGCCGACCTGCTGGCGCTGCGCAAGACGGTGGAAGACCTCGATCCCTCGCGCAACGGCAAGCTGATCGGCGGCAAGGACGGCTTCCTGTCGAAGATCTTTGGCGGCGGCGGCGGCCTCACCAACTATTTCCGCAAGTACCAGTCGTCGCAGAGCCACATCAACGCGGTGCTCAAGAGCCTGGCCAACGGCAAGGACGAGCTGCTGCAGGACAATGCCGCGATCGCCACCGAGCGCGCCAATCTGTGGAACGCGATGGGTCGGCTGGAGCAGATGATCTATCTGTCTAAGGCGATGGACGAGAAGCTCGAGGACAAGGCCAACGAGCTGGATCACACCGATCCCGCCAAGGCCAAGGCGATCCGTGAGACCGCGCTTTTCTATGTCCGCCAGCGCACCCAGGACTTGCTCACCCAGATGGCGGTGACGGTGCAGGGCTATCTCGCGCTCGATCTGGTCAAAAAGAACAATGTCGAGCTGATCAAGGGCGTCGACCGCGCCTCGACCACCACCGTCTCGGCACTGCGTACCGCGGTGACCGTGGCGCAGGCGCTCAACAACCAGAAGCTGGTGCTCGACCAGATCACCGCGCTCAACACCACCACCGCCAACCTGATCGAATCGACCGGCCAGCTGCTCAAGAGCCAGACCGCGGCGATCCACGAACAGGCGGCGAGCGCAACGATTCCGGTCGAGACGCTGCAACGCGCCTTCCAGAACATCTACGACACGATGGATGCAATCGACACCTTCAAGCTCAAGGCGCTGGACAGCATGAAGGTGACGGTCAACACGCTGTCGAACGAAGTCGAGAAGTCGAAGGGCTATATCGCCCGCGCCGAGGGTGCCGAGCAGAACCGGCTGGGCGGCCCTACGGACGGCTTCAAGCTGGAGGCGATGTAAGCCGCGATGCCGAGTGACGTGGACCGCCTGCTCGCCCGCGGCGAGGAACTGATCGAGCGCTCGCGCGCCCGCACCGAAGGCGCGCTTGCCACCCGCACCCGCAAGCGGCGCGAGGCGGAGATCCTTTCGCGCCTCGGGCGGATCGCGGCGGCAGATGCGGTGATCATCATCGCTGCGATCACGATCGGCATGTTCGTGCCGCTCGGCATGTTCGGCGCGCTGGCGGTGATGGCACTGCTGATCCTGGCGACCCTGCTGTTCGCGTCCCTCCCCGTCACCAGCGCGCCCCGCGTCGAACAGCTGGTGCAGGTACCGCTCAAGGCGCTGCCGTCCACCACCGAGCGCTGGCTGGAGACGCAGCGGCTGGCGCTGCCCGCCCCTGCCCGCACGCTGGTCGATTCGATCGGGGTGAAGCTGGAGACGCTGGCGCCGCAGCTCGCCCGGCTGGACGAATCCTCGCCTGCCGCCAACGAGGTCCGCAAGCTGATCGGCGAGCAACTGCCCGAACTGGTCAAGGGCTATGGCCTGGTGCCCGAGCCGCTGCGCACCGTGCCGCGCAACGGCATGACGCCGGATCAGCAGCTGGCCCAGGGCCTGCAGGTGATCGACGAGGAAATCGCCGAGATGACCGCCCAGCTCGCCCAGGGCGACCTCGACGCGCTCGCCACCCGCGGCAACTTCCTGCAGATCAAGTACAAGGACGACGAGCTGGGCTGAACGTTCAGAGCAGCGCGAGCAGATATCGGATCAAATCGGCGATCCCGCTGGCGCTGACCGGCAGCAGCAGCAGGATCAGCGCGTAGACGAGGAACATCCGCGTCAGGAATCGCTCGCGCCGGCCCGGCGGCAGGGGCACGGGCCGCGGCGGTTCTGGCCGGGGCCAGACGCGATTCTCGTCAAAGAACATCGTGCGACAAGGTGCCGTATCGCAAAGCACCCCGCAACCACCCCTTGGGCCAGCGGAGCGCCTCGTCGGACCGGCTGCCCATAGGACATTTGCGTAGAGACCCCTCGCTCGCGCCGTGGCAGGCGAAGCGATCAGGCTCGCTCCATGACCATCCCCTCCCCCGCCGAACGCCCCAGCGTGTTGCTCGTCGAAGACGATGACGGCGTGCGCCGGTCGACCCAGCTGCTGCTGCACGGCCAGGGCTATCAGGTGCGCGCACACAGCGTGGTAACTGCTTCGCTCGCCGATCCCGCCGCGCTCACCGCCGACTATCTGGTCGCCGACTACTGCCTGCCCGACGGCGACGGCATCGCGCTGCTCCGCGACCTGCAGGCGCGGGGCTGGAACGGCCGGGCGGTGCTGATGACCAGCTATCCCAGCCCGACGCTGACTGCCGAGGCGGAGGCGACCGGCTATGCCGCGCTACTCGAAAAGCCGCTGCGAGCGCTAGAGTTGCTGGGCGCCCTCGGGCGAAAAGGGAAAGAAGGCGACATAGGCGCCTAAAACGACACGGGTTACGCAGCACAGCCGCAACTTTTCCGGTTTGCTTTTCCTGCCCGCGCGCTACGGATCCGCAAAGACGTGTAAGGGGGAAATCTTGCAGACTACGCATTTCGTGACAGGCGCGTTCGCGTGCCTGATGTTGAGTGCATGCAGCGGCGGTGGCGGGGGTGCCGGCGCAGGCGGGATCGGGAGCGGCGGCAGCGGCGGGCTTCCAGCCGCGCCGGTCAATACGACCCTCACCGATCTGCGCGCCAGCCAGAGCTTCGCCAATGATGCCGCGGTGAACAGCGCCGTCTTCGATCTGAAGACGAGCACGGGCATTCAAGGCACCGCCGGCAGCAGCAACCTAACCGTCCGCTATGACGCGACGGCCAATAGCTACACCGTCAGCACCGCCGATCGCTCGCAGACCTTCGGCACCACCGACGTTACCACCGACGATGCGACGCAGACGATCTACAAGAAGTCCGCAGGCGGCGCGAACGAGTATCTGACGCTCGTCAAGGCCGGGTATTCCGGGCTGGCGGCGACCCGCTATGTCCGACTTGGCTATTGGCAGCGGAACCTGACGGCGGACGGCCGGCAGAATACCGACTATGTCAGCTTCACCTATGGTCTGCCCACGCCAGCGGGCACGCTGCCGCGCACCGGCACCGCCGCCTACAAGATCGACACGTTCGGCATGGTCTCGGCCCCTGGCGGCGAGCCGCGCTCGATCGGCGGCAGCGGCACCTTCAGCGTCGATCTGGAGCAGAACCTCTTCACTGCGCATAGCTATCTGCAGGAGACGCAGCTCGTCCACAGCGGCGGCACGAGCGGGGGCGGTATCGAATTCAACGCCGGCGGCAAGATCGCTGCGGACGGCAGCTTCGCCGGCACGCTCGGCTATGGTGGCTCGCTAGGCCAGGCCGGCGGCGCACTGGCGGGCCGGTTCTACGGCCCCAACGGCGAAGAACTCGGCGCCACCTTCTCGGCGAACAACGCTGCCGGCCTGTCGGTCGCGGGTTCGTTCGTCGGCGCGCGGGATCTGACGGGGCAAGCCGACAATTTCACGCTGACCAACCTGACGCACGAACAGCAATTCTACACGCGGTTCGGCGCCAATATCGGCGGCTCGCTGACCTGGCAGAATTCGGAGACCTTCACCGCCTCCAGCTATTCTTCCGGCTATTCGGGTGGTCAGTTCACCCTTGCCGACAAGGTTGCCAGCACCGACCCGAATTTCACGACCTACAAAAAGTCGTTCACAACCTATTATGACAGCCAGTATCTGCAACCGGTTACGCTGGAGCTGTACAAGCCCGGCACCGCCAACACCGAGCTCGCGCTGACCTATGCCAGCTTCGGCCACTGGATCACCACCGAGGTGATCAGCGGCAGCAACAAGCCGCGCGTGGACCAGTATTTCGTGTATGGCTTCTACACGCCCAACGCGATGTTTGCGGCACGCACCGGCACGGCCGAATATACTGGCGTCGCCTATGGCACCGGCTCCACCTACACCACGGGCGAGAAATATGCGGTGACCGGATCCTCGAAGTTCGTCGTGGATTTCAGCGCAGCGAAACTCGATGCCACGCTGGTGCTGGCAGGCAAGGCGATGAGCAACGGCGCCACCCTCAACTTCGGCAGCTTCGACTTCGCCGGAAAGATTTCGTCCTACGGCGCGACGGGCGAGGCCAGCTTCATCCGCGACCAGACCACGCTGGGCACGATCTCGGCCAATTTCTTCGGGCCGGACGCCAGCGAGATCGCCGCGCCCTTCTATCTCAACCTGCCGGCGAACAGCGTGGCGCCGAATACGTCGATCACCGGTGCCGCCCTCGCCAAGCGGCGCTGATACCGAACGCGGACGGCCCCTGTGCCGTCCGCAGTTCAGCCCGGCACCACCACCCCGGCATCCTCGCGCTTTTCCGGGCGGATGTAGATCGAGCTGAGCTGCGGCAGCGCGGCCTTGAGCTTGGCCTCGATCCGCTCGATCAGAGTCTCCGCCTCGCCCATCGCCAAGCTGTCGTCGAAATCGGCGCTGATCGCCACGAACACCCGCTCGGGCGCGGTGTGGATGGTGCGGACGTGATTGACGCCGGTGATGCGCGGCTCGGCCTCCAGCATCGCGCGGACCTGGGCGATCAGGTCCGGATTGGCGCGCTCGCCGATCAGCAGGCCCTTGGCCTCACGCGCGAGCAGCGTCGCCACCGCCGCGAGGATCAGCCCGATCACGATCGAGGCCGCGCCGTCGATCCGCGGGTCGCCCCATGCATGGCTGGCCCAGACGCCGATCGCGGCGACGATCAGGCCCGCCAATGCCGCCGAATCCTCGAACAGCACGATGAAGCCGGCGGGATCCTTCGATTCCCGGATCGCCTTCCACCAGCCGCAATCGCCCTTGCTCGCGCGAAACTCGCGGATCGCGATCACCCAGCTGGTGCCCTCCATCGCGGTGGCGATGCCGAGCACGATGTAGTTGACCAGCGGATCGCGCAGCGGCTCCGGATCGAGGATGTGGAGATAGCCTTCGTAGACCGACACGCCGGCGCCCAGCCCGAAGATCAGGATCGCAACGACAAAGGCCCAGAAATAGAGCTCACGACCATAGCCGAAGGGGTGTTCCGCATCGGGCGGCCGCTTGGCGCGGCGCTGGCCGTAGAGCAGCAGGATCTGGTTGAGGCTGTCGACCAGGCTGTGCACGCCCTCGGTGAGCATCGAGGACGAAGAGGTGATCGCCGCCGCGACGAACTTCGCGACGGCGATCCCGATATTGGCGCCGAGCGCCGCGTATAGAACCAGATTGGCGCGCCAGCCCGACGCGGGAGACGCAGCCATCCGTTCGTGCCTCAGTCGAGACCGAGCTTGTGCAGGGCCTTGTCGATCACGCCGCGATCCTCCTTAGGCGCGGCTTCCTTGCCGCCGGCGCGCTCGGCTTCGGCCTTGGGATCATATCCCGAGCTTTCCGGGATCTCGTTGTTGTGCACCGGCTGGGTCGAGGCGGGCGGATCGGAGGCGTCCATCGACTCGTCCAGCGCGCGGTCGAGCCGGGCTTCCTTGCTCGCCGGATCGCGGGCGAGCCGCTCCTCGATCGAGGAGTCGGTGCCGGCATCGGCGGAATGCACCGGGCCCTTCGCCGCATCGTCATCGGCGCGGGGGTCGGGGGCGACCGACATCCGGTCCATCGCGGGGTCGAGGGGATTGTTGGTCATGCTGCACTCTCCTGAGCGTTACGCCGATTAAACGGACATGCCGGGAGTCGCGTTCCTTCCCTGCACGGCCACGCAAAACAAAAGGCCCGGCGGATCGCTCCACCGGGCCCATTTGCTTTCCGTTCCGCGAGGATCAGTCGCGCGAGCTGCCGAACAGGCGCAGCAGGAACAGGAACATGTTGATGAAGTCGAGATAGAGGTTCAGCGCCCCCATGATCGCGACCTTGCCCTGCTCGCGGGTGCCCGCGACATAGGCGTAGATGCTCTTGATCTTCTGCGTGTCATAGGCGGTGAGGCCGGCGAAGATCAGCACGCCGACGGCGCTGATCACCAGGCTCATCGTGCCCGACTGCAGGAAGAGGTTGACGATCGACGCGACGAGAATACCCACCAGGCCGATCAGCAGGAAGGTGCCGAAGCCCGACAGATCCTTCTTGGTGGTGTAGCCATAGAGGCTCAGCGCACCGAAGCCGGCGGCGGTGCCGAAGAACACCTGGGCGATCGACATGTCGGTATAGGTGACGAAGATCGTCGAGATCGACGCGCCCAGCAGGCCGGCATAGGCGAAGAACAGCGCCTTAAGCGTGCCTTCGGACATGCGGTTCTGACCGAAGCTCATCGCGAAGACGATCGCCAGCGGCGAGATCATCACCACCCAGCCGAGCAACGTCGGCTGCAGCGACAGGCCGCGGGCGGTTTCCACCACCTGGAACAGCAGCGCCTGCAGCGAGGCGACCTTGCCGAACGCCAGCGCGACGATGCCGGTCAGCAGCACGCCGGACAGCATGTAGTTGTAGACCGACAGCATGTACGACCGGAGCCCCGCGTCATGCGCCGCGGCGCGTGCACTCGCGGTCGCGAAGGGCGACTCGCTCGTGCGGGGATCGGACCAGTTAGCCATTCGAAAAACTCCTTTGACCGGCGCAATGCCGGATGGCTGGAATATCGGCTTCGCCACAGGGGTTTTCAAGCAAAACCGGGCGCAGCAACGTTTCGATACAGACGCCGCGACGACTTTGCGTGCGCTTTGAACAAGCTAGCCGGTCCGCTAGAACATTGGCGATGCATCGTCTGTTCGTCGGCTTCCGCCCGCCCTCCGCGATTCGCGCGCAGTTGCTCAGCCTTGCCGGCGGCGTGCCGGGCGCGCGCTGGCAGAGTGACGAGCAGCTTCACTGCACCCTGCGCTACATCGGCGAAGTGGAGCGGCCGGTGGCGGAAGACGTCGCGCTCGCGCTGGGTACGGTCCGCTTCGCGCCGTTCGAGCTGGCGATCGACGGCGTCGGCGAGTTCGACTCACGTGGGCGGCCTAATGCGCTCTGGGCCGGGCTGCGGCCGCACGAGACGGTGACCCAGCTCCACCAAAAGATCGACCAGGCGCTGGTCCGCGCGGGCCTGCTGCCCGAGCGACGCGCCTATCTGCCCCACATCACCCTGGCCCGGATGAACGCACAGGCCGGCGCCAACGAGCGCTTCCTTGAGGCGCATGCCGGGCTCGCCAGCGCGCCGTTCACGGTGGACAGCTTCCTGCTCTACGAGAGCCATCTCGGCCGCGAAGGCGCGAGCTACGAGGCGATCGAGCGCTATTCGTTGCGCGGCTGAGCGCCCGCGACGCCGTCCGCCATCAGCGCCATCGCGGCACTGACCACCCCGTCCTCGGCCGGCACCTTGCCGTCTAGCGCGAGTGTCGACAGGCCGTGCACCACGCCCCAGGCGGCCAAGGTCGCCGGACCGGGATCGCCGCCCGCAAGGCTGGCGACGCGCCGAGACAGGATTGCAAAGGCCTCGCCATATTGTTTGGGCTCCACCGCACAGCCGGGATTGCCGCCGAACATCAGCCGGAACATCGCCGGATGCGCCTGGGCGAAGCGGAAATAGGCGATGCCCTGCGCCACCAATGCCGCCTTGGCCGGCTCCGCCCGATCGGCGTCTGCCAGCACCGCGGCGAGTTCGGCGAACCCCGCCTCCGCCACCGCGCCGAGCAGCGCCGCCTTGTCGGCGAAGTGCCGATAGGGCGCCATCGCCGATACACCGGTCGCCTTGGCCAGCGCGCGCAGCGTGACGCCGGCCTCGCCTTGTTCATCCAGCAGCGCCGTCGCGGCATCGATCAGCCGAGCGCGCAATCCATCCGCAATTTCCATCTTGTTTACACCGTAAACCATCCGTATCGTGTACATTGTAAACAAGGAGACTCGCCATGCAAGCCAACACGCTCCGCGAGACGGTCGATCTCGCTGCCTATCCGGAACTGATCGTGGTGATCCTGGGCTTCAAGCTGCGCCGCTGGCGCGCGCTCCCGGCGATGATGCGGATCGGCAAGGGGCTCGCCGAGATCAAGAAGAACCCGCCCGACGGGTTGCTCGCCGAAGACGGGATGCTGTTCGGCTGGAACCATGTCGGCTTCCGCCAATATTGGCGCGACCTGCCGAGCCTGGAAGCGTTCACGCGCAGCGCGCCGCACAGCGTCTGGTGGCGCGATTTCCTCAAGGACCCGCAAGGGGCCGGCTTCTGGCACGAGGCCTATAGCGCGCGCGGCATCGAGGCCGTGTATGTCAACCTGCCCGGCCAGCGGCTCGGGCTTGGCATGTTCGCGCCGATCACCAAGCCGGTGGGCACGCTGATGTCGACCCGCCAGCGCCTCCACGCCCATGCGGGCGTGGAGGGCTGAGCCGGGCGGGCGTCGTCAGAACGACGCCCAGTCGCCTTCCGCCATTGCGGGGGCGGGCGCCGGTGCGGCGCGGCCGCCAGCCCCGCTGCGCTTCGACAGGTTGGGCCGTTGCAGCGGCAGGCTCATCCGCGGGTTGTGCGCCTCGCCGACATTGAAGGCCTGCGCCGACCGCTTCAGCGCCTCGACCTCGCGGCTCAGGCTGCGCGCGGCGGCGGAGGTTTCCTCGACCATCGCGGCATTCTGCTGGGTCGCCTGATCCATCACGGTGATCGCGGTGCTGATCTCGCCGATCGACGAGGCCTGGGCCTGGTTGGCGGTCGCCATGCTGCCGAGCAGGTCGTGCACCTCGCGGACATCGGTGGCGATTGCGGCAAAGGCGCCGTCGACGCGCTGGACCATGCCCACCGCGGCGGTGACATCGGCCTGGGTGGTGGTCAGCTGGTCGCGCGCGCGGCCGGCTTCCTCTTCGGCGCGCATCGCCAGGGCCGAGACGAGGTCGGCGACGACCGCGAAGCCACGCCCCGCCTCACCTGCACGGCCCGCTTCCACGGCGGCGTTCATGGCGAGAACCCGCGTCTGGAAGGCGATCTTGTCGAGGCCTTCGATCACGTCGTCGATGCCCTTGGCGCTTTCCGACACCCGGCTCATCGCCGACACCGCCTCGTCGGCAACGTCACGGCCGGCCTGGACCGAGGCGATCGCGCCATCGGCGCGCTCTACCGTCTGGTTGGCGCTGCCGGCGGTGCTGCGCAGGCGCTTGTCCATCTCGCCGATCGAGTGGACGGTTTCCTGCAGGCTGGATGCGGCGCTTTCGGTGCGACGCGACAGGTCTTCGGAGGCGACGGCGATCTCGGCAGAGCCGGTGCTGATCGTCTCCGCCGACGTCGCGACCGAGCGCACCAGCTCGCGCAGCGAGGCCAGCGCTTCGTTGAAATTGGTCTTGAGCACCGCATTGGCGCCAGCAAAGTCGGCGGTCACGTCCGCGGTCAGGTCACCCTTGGCGAGCCGCTCGAGCGACTGGCCAAGCACCTGCACCACGGCGGCCTGCTGCTCGGCGGTCTCGCGTTGCGCGACCGCGGCATCGCGGAAGACGAGCATCGCGCGCGAGATGCGGCCGACGCAATCCTCATAATGGGTGTTGGCAATCGGCGCCTTCAGATCACCGGCCGCCAGTCCCTCCATCCGCACGACGGTCGCGACATAGGGATCGGCGATCACGCGGGCGAACATGCGGGTGAGCACGAAGGCGGTGGCGATGACCACCACGTTGAGCCCCAGCATTACCCAGTGCGGCAGTATCAGGTTCAGCACGGCGAGGACCATCATGATCCCGATCATGGAACCGAAGGTGACCTTCAGCTTCTCCCGAATGGGAGCCTTTACTTCCAACCAATGCAGCATTTTCGTCCCTCACGATCGGGTGCCGGACTTCCTCCGCCGGCCCCGCGTTGAGCCCACCCAGCTGCATTGTAGAGGGCAAGAGGTTGATAAAGTTCATTCTGACATGTGTTGGAAACGATTTGTCTGAAAATTCAGCCGAAACGAGACGGGGGCCCGATCACCCCCGTCCAGGATCGATCAGGAACTTCTCGCCGGTCGCCTTGCGCTCATAGGCGCGCAGTACGTCCGGCTGCAATGCTTCGGCGAGTCCGATGGTGCGGGTGTAGCGGCTGGCGAAGGTGGTGGTGAGCTCACTGAGGATGCGCTGCCGCATCGCGCCGAGCGTCTCCATGCCGGCACGGCGCAGGAACGGCGTCAGCAGCCAGCCCGAGACGCTCCACTGGAAGCCGAAGGCCAGCCGGTTGAGCGTGGTCGGCGCCATGTCGAGCGCGCCGTAGATATAGAGCTGCTTGAACTGTTCGGATCCATAGCGGCTATATTCGGTCATCTTGCGCACCGCTGCGGCTTCCATCGCCTGGAGGATGTCGCTGCCCAGCGTGCCGCCGCCGATCGCGTCGAACGCCACGGTCGCGCCGGTCTCCGCCACCGCATCGGTGAGCCTGGCGCGGAAATCCTCGTCGCGGCTGTTCACCACATGGGTGGCGCCGATGTCGCGCAGGATCGCCGCTTGCTCCTCGGAGCGGACGATATTCACCAGCGGCACGCCGTCCGCGAGGCAGATCTTCTGCAGCATCTGCCCCAGGTTGGAGGCAGCGGCGGTGTGGACGATCGCGCTGTGCCCGTCGCGCCGCATCGTCTCGACAAAGCCGAGCGCGGTCAGCGGATTGACGAAGATCGCCGCGCCATCCGCCGCCGCGGTACCCTCCGGCAGTTCGACGACGTCGCGCGCTTTGAGCACGCGATAATCGGCGAACATCGCGCCGCCCACCGCTGCGACCCGCTTGCCCATCAGCGCTGCGGCATCCGCCCCGGCGGCGACGACCGTGCCCGCGCCTTCATTGCCCACCGGCATCGACTGGCCGAGCCGCGCCTTCATGCTGCCCAGCCGGCCCTTCTGCACCTCGAACACCAGCGCATCGCCGTCCTGCCGAAGCGTATCCACCTGCGCCGGGCCGAGCAGCAGCCCGAGATCGCTGGGGTTGATCGGCGCCGCCTCGATCCGGACGATCACTTCGTCCGCAGCCGGCTCCTCATACGTCACCTGCTCCAGCGACAGGCGCAGCGTGCCATCTTCGCTCAGCGTCGAGCGCAGTTCGCGTCCGGTGAATGCCATGGTCCCTCTCCTTTTGGTTTGTTCAACGCGTCTCTACGAGTTCTTCTACCAGCCGGTCGGCCGCCGTCCGCACCTCGTCCCAGGTGCGATCGAAGCCTTCCGGCCCACCATAATAGGGGTCGTCGACGGCGCGACCTGCCCAGCCGGGCACCGCGTCGAGCAGCAGCCGCAGCCGGGCGCGGCCGCCCTTGGGCGCGATCCGGCGGAGGTCGGCGAGGTTCTGCGGATCGAGCGCGAGGATGTGATCGAACCGCTCGAAATCCTCGCGCGTCACCTGCCGCGCACGTTGACCGGTGATGTCGATGCCGTGCTTGGCGGCGACCGCGATCGAGCGGCGATCGGGCTGCTCGCCGGCATGCCAGCCGCCGGTCCCCGCCGAATCGGCGATCACCGCGATGCCCGCCTCTTCCGCCGCCGCGCGGAATGCCGCCTCGGCCAGCGGCGAGCGGCAGATATTGCCCAAGCAGACGAACAGGAATGCCGGTTCGGCCATCGCGAAAATCATCCTTTCGTAAAACGGGTACGCTCTGCTAGCCTGACTGGCAACGGCACGCACAACGCCGAAGGAGAGGATATGGCCAGCATGCCCCCAACGCCCGACGGGGCGAAGGCGACCCCCTATGCATGGTACGTGCTGTCGCTGCTGCTGCTCGTCTATATCCTCAACTTCATCGATCGCCAGGTCGTCGCGATCCTGGCCGACGACATCAAGCGCGACCTGGGCCTGCGCGACCAGGATATCGGCTTCCTGTACGGCACGGCCTTCGGCGTATTCTACGCGCTGTTCGGCATCCCGCTCGGCCGACTGGCGGACAACTGGCATCGGGTGCGGCTGATGACCCTCGGCCTCGCGCTCTGGTCGAGCATGACCGCGCTCTCGGGCTTCGCGCGCACCGGGCTGGTACTGGGGCTGGCGCGGATGGGCGTCGGCATCGGCGAGGCGACGGCCGGGCCTGCCGCCTATTCACTGATCTCCGACTGGTTTCCCAAGCGCCTCCGCGCCACCGCGCTCGCGCTCTATTCCTCGGGCGTCTATCTGGGCGGCGGCCTGTCGCTGTTCCTCGGCGCGCTGATCGTCCAGCGCTGGAACCAGGCCTATCCGGGCGGCGGCCCGCTGGGGCTGGTCGGCTGGCAGGCGGCGTTCCTCGCGGTCGGGGTGCCGGGGCTGCTCGTCGCGGCCTGGATCGTCACCCTGCGCGAGCCGCCCCGCGGGCTTTCCGAAGGTATGGCGACCCCGCCCCACCCTGCCCCGTTCCGCGCCTTTTTCGAGGAGCTGCTGACGATCCTGCCGCCCTTCACGCTGATCGGCGCCGCGCGGCTGGGGCCTGTTGCACTGGCGCGCAACCTCGCCGTGCTCGCGCTGGTCGCCGGGCTGGTCGCGCTGCTCGTCCATCTCGGCGAGCCGCCCGCACAATGGATCGCGGTGGGGATCGGCGCCTATGCCGTGTTCAGCTGGGCAACCGCGCTCAAGCGGCGCGATCCGCCGACCTATGCGCTGATCGTCGGCACCCCCGCCTTTCTGTGCGTGGTGCTGGCCTATGGCCTCAACACCTTCCTCGCCTATGCGATGGCCGGGTTCGCGCCGAGCTTCATTCGCCGCGCCTTCGACATCCCGCCCGAGCAATTGGGGTCGCTCGGCTTCTGGATCGGCGCGCCGGTCGCGCTGGCGGGGTTCCTCGGCGTGACGATCGCGGGGCGGATCTCCGACGCCCTGCGCGCCCGCAGCCCGGTGGGGCGCATGCATGTGCTGCTCTTCGCCTGCCTCGCACCGATCGCGCCGATCGTCCTGCTGTTCACCGCGCGCGACCTCACCACCGCCTATGTGATGCTGCCGCTCGCGCAGTTCCTGATCTGCGGCGGGCTGGGCGCGGCCGCGGCGACCACGCAGGACCTGGTGCTGCCGCGGATGCGTGGCACTGCAACCGCGGCCTTCTTCATCGGCACGACGCTGATCGGCCTGGCGCTCGGCCCCTATTGTGCCGGCCGCATCGCGACCCTCACCGGCGATCTCGCCACGGGCGTGCTGGCGCTGCTCGCCAGCGTGCCGCTCGCGCTGGCGGCGATCTGGGGCGCCTATCGGCTGCTGCCGGCGGCGGAGGCGAGCAAGCTGGCCCGCGCCCGCGCCGCCGGCGAGGCGGTGTAACGCTCAGACCGTCTGGAACACGCCGCAGGCGATGCGGCCGCCGCTGTTGCCCGCGGGGTCGCTCTTGTAATCGTCCTCGCCGGCATGGACGACCAGCGCCGCGCCGTCCTGGTCCATCAGCTGGTCGAAGCTGCCGCCCGCCAGCGTGAAGCTGAGATGGCCATGGCCCTTCTCGTCGATTTTCATGTTGGGCATGTCGCCGGCATGGGGGCCCATCGGGTTTTCCTTGCCGTGCTTGGTTGCGCCCGGGTTCCAATGGCCGCCGGCGCTGGTGAAGTCCGGCGGCGTGCAGACGCCGGTGGTGTGAACATGCACACCGTGCGGCCCGGGCGAGATCCCGTTCACGTCGACCAGCACGCGAATCGATCCCTCGACCTGCTCGGCCACCGCGGTGCCGACCACCTTGCCGCCGGCATCGTGCAGCTCCGCCTGGGCGCGGAAATGGCCTGCCATATAGCGCGCGTTCTGCGCCTTGGTCGCGCAGCCGCCCAGCAGCAGGCCGATGACCGCTGCACTCGCGCCGATTCCCCAAGCCTTCATGTTCAATCTCCCGGCCATGTCCTTGATGCAGCGTAATGGCCCTTCTTGGCCGCGGTTCCAAGAGCCGGGGCGTCAGTTCGGGCCATCCGTCGGTAGGATACGGCGGATTGCTTCGGTTCACCGCACCAGACCGCACGCCCACCGCAGCTTTTACTTTTCATTAACCTTCGTTTACGACTTTGCTTCGTGGGAGCGTCGCGGCAAAGCGCCTCCTGCTGGTTCACAGGGCCAAAAGATTCACAGGGGACGTATCATGCACCGGCTCGCCTTCGCGATGCTCGCTCTGCCCATGCTCGCCGGCTGTCAGGCGAGCACGACCAAAATGGATCTTCGCCCGATCACGGTCGTCGAGATGCCCCCGCCTCCACCGCTGTGGCGCACCCGCATCGCCCAGGCCGACATGCCGCGCCTCGAAAGCCTGCCGGCCAGCTGGCGCCAGCTGTACGAGAATGTCCGCGCACCGGTACGCAAGCTGCAGGGCGCGGTGCTGGATCCCGATGCCGGCCAGCCGCACCCGGCGCTGCCACCCGGCTCCTATCGCTGCCGCACGCTGCATCTGAAGCCCGGACCCGCCGGCCGCGCGCTCGTGCAGCCGAGCCCTGCCGGCTTCTGCTATATCTCCGCCGCGAACGAGTCGAAAGACGATGCCCCGCTCGGCCTCGCCAAGCAGACCGGCACCGACATCGTCGCCGGCTATGTGTTCCCGGACGGCAAGCGCTACGTGTTCCTCGGCGCGCGTCAGGCCAAGCCGGGCGCGAACGACATCGGCTATGGCAATCCCGGCGCGCGCGACGTGGTCGGCATGGTCGAGCGTTTCGGCACCTTCCGTTGGCGGCTGGCAGTCCCCGGTGCGCTGCCGGGCAGCGTCGATGTGTATGAGCTGACCCCGGTACCAGCGGACGTCCAGCCGAAGGGCTGATATCAACGCTCGCCATCGAAACGTTTGTTCATCGAGGCGACAGGAACCGTTGCCGCAGTGCAACACCTCTGCCGCAAATGCTTCTCGGCGATGCAACCTTGGCAGTAGCCCGGGCATTGTGCGCCCATCTCCGGCCGTACCGCCTGTTGCAGCGGACCAGCGCCGGGAGATGTGTGTTTCACCAGCGTAGAGGTTATCCCCCCCATGCGTAAGATCATCGCCGTCGCGGCAGCTGCTGCCGCGCTCCCCTTCGCCGTCCCTGCGTTCGCCCAGGACACCACCACCGGTGCCGGCACGATGGAGACGACCACCACCGCCGACACCAGCGGCACCATGACCACCACCGCCGCGCAGGAGGATGGCCCGCGCGCGCCGGACGGCTCCAAGGCCTTCGGGATCGAGCCCTATGTCGGCGTGCTCGGCGGCTGGGAACGCTTCGACCGTCAGGAAAATGCCGGCATCCCGATCCAGCCGAACAAGTATCGCCTCGACGGCGCGATGGTGCAGGGCGTGGTCGGCGTGAACGTGCCGCTCGGCCCGGTGTTCGTCGGCGCCGAAGGTAACGTTGCCAAGGGCGTCAGCGGCGACATCGATTGGGAATATGGCGCTGCCGGCCGCTTCGGCCTGCGTGCCGGCGAGAGCGGCCTGATCTACGGCAAGGTCGGCTATCAGTGGGTCAATTTTGACAAGATCGCCAATGCCAACCGTGACTATCACGCGATGACCTACGGCATCGGCGTCGAGGTCGGCCCGAAGGACATCGGCCTTGGCGGCATCACCGGCCAGAGCGGCGTCCGCCTGCGCCTCGAGATGAACACGTTCAGCGACGCGAAGAGCTTCCGCCCGATGGCGGGTATCATCGCGCACTTCTGATCGGGTCCGCCGCCCCTCCCTCGCGGAGGGGCGGCTCCCCGTTGATTCCCGTCAACCCGCGCCCGCCATTTTCGGCTAAAGCGCGTCCCATGCCCGAATCGTCCCTGCCCTTCGACCGCGTCGGCGGCGAAGAGTCCGTCCGCGCCATCGTCGACCGCTTCTACGATCTGGTCGAGCAGGACCCCGCCTATGCGGCGCTCCACGCGATGCACCAGCCGGACCTGACCGCGCTGCGCCATTCGCTCACCCGCTTCCTGGTCGCCTGGCTCGGCGGCCCGCGCGACTGGTTCGACGCGCGCCCTGGCATGTGCATCATGGGCTTCCACCGCCAGCTTGCCGTCACCGCGCAGACCGCGGCGCAATGGGCGCACGCGATGGACCGCGCGATCGGCGCCGATCCGGGCATAGAACCCGAAACCGCCCGCCAGATGAGCGAGGCACTCCACCGCATGTGCCGCGCCATGGCGGTGCAGGCGCGCACTGCCGCCGAGGCCGCCGCCGCCGCACCCGCGGGTTGATCCGCTTCGGAGCAGGTCTCCGCCGCAATCCCAACGCCATTCGATACAAGGGTCGCGTGATGAATGCGCGGATCACCCCCGTCGATACGCCGCTGGAAGTCGCCTGTGAACATTGCGGCCGCCTGGGGGTGACGCGCGAGGCGTGGGCGGAATGGAGCGTGGCCGAGCAGGCATGGGTGCTCAGCCATTTGTTCGACTTCGCCTTTTGCCATCACTGCCATCGGCCGACGCGGCCGGTCGAGCGACCGGCAAGCGACCTTGGTTCGGGGGCGAAAGGAACGGTTTGAAACGGGCGGCGCGGGTTAACCCCCTCTCGTGCTACCCGCAGCGCGCAAGCGCGGGGGACGGGTCTGCCGGGGGTTGTGCCCCGGCAGGCCCGCAACTCCGGGGGGGGGGGTGTGAGGGCCGGCGCTGGGAACAGGTTTTGAGGAAGGCGTGCGGAGAGGGCGCGATCTCGCCTCAGCGGCCCTGCGGCCTCTTTCGCATTCCCTTGCGGCAAAATCGGCGTGGTGCGGGATGCTGCCTATCGTGATCCGAAGCGGGCCTTTGCAGCGTCCGTGAACGGCGAGAAAATGCTGATCGCCGAACCTTCGGGATCACGGACTTGAAACGTGCGATTGCCCCACGGCAGCAGCTTGGGCGCGTGCACCAGCTCGGCCTTCCCGTGTAGCCGGTCGAATACAGCGTCCACGTCCTCGACCATGAACTCGAGGATAGCGGTGCGATTGGCACCCGGCATCGCGCTGTTCTCGGCAAACATGGCTACGGTTTCTGCGCTTCCGATGGCGAGCGTCGCTGCCGGCGTAACGATCTCCGCGAATTGCGGGGCGAGCCATTCGGCTGTCTGACCCGTCACCAGCTCGTAGAATGCAACCATGGCTTGGATGTCGGCGGCGATAAGGCGGACGGAGGCAAATTTCATCGTGACATCCTGATCGGTGGCTTGCGGAAGCCGGCCTCGTATTGCACCGCTGCTGACAGCGTTCTGTCAGCAGGAGTCATCACGCGGTGCGTCGCGCCGATCGCCTCTTTCAAATCATTCAGCTTCTTCGGCGATCGACACGGCCGGTGACCGGCGCCGCCCTGGCCGCCGAATTGGAGGTGTCGACGCGCACCGTGTACCGCGACATCGCTACCCTTATGGCGCAGCGGGTGCCGATCACCGGCGAACCCGGCTTCGGCTATCTGCTGGACGCCGAATACGACATGCCGCCGCTAATGCTGACCCAGGTTGAGTTGGAGGCCATCGTTCTGGGTGCCCAGTGGGTCGCCGGGCGTGATGATCCCCTTCTCTCTCCCGCCGCGAACAATCTACTGGCGAAGATCGTCACGGTCGTTCCTGCGCATCTCCGGCCGTTCGTCCTGGCACCGAGTACCGGCGTACCGCCGCGCCTCGTTCCAGACGAGGATGTCGTGGACGCGGCGATGCTTCGGGCTGCGATTCGCACGCGGTCGAAGCTGCGCCTTGTCTATCGCGATCAACATGGCGCGCAGACCGAGCGCACGGTGTGGCCGATCCTGCTCGGCTACGCCGAGGCAAGTCGCATCCTGATCGCCTGGTGTGAAACGCGGCAGGCATTTCGTCATTTCCGCACCGATCGAATGGTAGCGGCTGAAGCCCTGGATCAGCGCATCCCACACGCGAAGGCGGAGTTGCATCAAAGATGGGAAGAATGGCGCGCCGCGGAGCTTTCCCGAAGCCGGTAGCCATTCTCTTGGACCACCATCCGTTTCGGGAAGGGCCGCTATCGCCACCTACGTCCTGAAGGCTGCCAGGCGCACGATGTGAAGGCCCTATCGAGTCGCAACGCCGCCGCCTACGCATGCTGCAGAAGCGGGAACGTCGAGTCCCGCTTTTTGGGCCCGCCCCGCTGATCCGCCGGAAGACAGGGCAACAGCCGAACGCTAAGAGCGCGCGATGGCCCGACTGCTCCTGTTCAACAAACCCTTCGGCGTCCTCTCGCAATTCACCGACCGCGGGTCGCCGACGGTGCGGTCGACCCTGTCGGACTTCATCCAGGTGAAGGGCGTCTACCCCGCCGGGCGGCTCGATCGGGACAGCGAGGGCCTGCTGCTGCTGTGCGATGATGGCCGGCTGCAGGCACGCGTCGCCGATCCGCGCTTCAAGATGCCCAAAACCTATCTGGTGCAGGTCGAAGGCGATCCGCAGGAGGCGGAACTGGCGCGCTTGCGGCAGGGCGTCCTGCTCAAGGACGGCATGACCCTGCCGGCCGAGGCCGCGCGGATCGACGCGCCGGACCTGTGGCTGCGCGATCCGCCGATCCGCCAGCGCAAGTCGATCCCCGACGCTTGGCTGAAGATCACCATCCGCGAAGGGCGCAACCGGCAGGTGCGTCGCATGACCGCCGCGGTCGGCTTGCCCACGCTGCGGCTGGTCCGCTGGTCGATTGGGGACTGGTCCGTCGCGGGGATCGCGCCGGGGCAGTTCGAGGAGGTATCCGCTTCCGATCGCATGCAACGTCGTTGATCCGCTTTGCCGAGAGCGGGTGAAACGGCTCGCCATCTGGGGTATCGCGAACGTGCTTGCTGCCGGTTGCCGCCGGCCGCGAAAGCTGATTTGAGGCGTTGCGCAGAGGGGTGCCCTTCACCCGGCGCATAGGGCGGAGGCGAGGGCGCTTCCGTCGCGTTGCGATCGGCATCCTCGCCCCGAAACGCGTACATAAGGCCAATCGGCAGGTTTTGGATCTTCAATGAATTATCGCCACTCCTTCCATGCCGGCAACAGCGCCGATGTCGTGAAGCACAGCCTGCTGATCGCCCTTGTCCGCGCCTTGCAGCAGAAACCGGGCGCGCTGACCCTGATCGACACCCATGCCGGCTGCGGGCTCTACGACCTCGGCGGCGAGCAGGCGCAGCGCACCGGCGAGGCCGCGCACGGCGTGCTGCGCGCCTTTGCCGATGCGAACCCCTTGCTCGACGAGTATCGCGCCGCCGTACGGGCGGTGAACGAGGGGGCGGAACCGCACCTCTATCCCGGCTCGCCGCAGTTCCTGGCGCAGCTGCTGCGCCCGCAGGACCTGCTGATCCTCAACGAAAAGCATCCCGAGGACGCACAGGTCCTGCGCAGCGCGATGCGCGGGTCGCCGGCTGCCGTCCATGAGCGCGATGCCTATGAGCTGTGGCTGGCGATGCTGCCGACCCGAACGCCGCGCGGCGTGGTGGTGGTCGATCCGCCCTATGAGCAGACCGACGAGCGCGAGCGCATCACCGCCACCCTCGCCGCGGCCCACCGCAAATGGGCGCATGGCGTGACGGTCATCTGGTATCCGCTGAAGGACCGCACGACGCACCAGCAGTGGAAGAACAGGCTGCGCAGGCTCGACATCCCCAAGTTCCTGTCGGTGGAGCATTGGCTCTACGATGCCGACATGCCCGGCATCTACAACGGCGCAGGCCTGTTCATCGTCAATCCGCCCTATGCCTTCACCCAGGCGCTGCCGCCGTTGCTCGAAGCGCTCCGCGTGGCACTGGCGCCGGAAGGACATAGCGGCGAGCTCATGGCGGACTGGTTGCACGCCTGAGCGAACGCGGCAGGCGCTCGCGGGCGCTGGCGGACCCGGGGGCGCAACGCCTCTCCCCCTGGCCCCAAGCTTCGTGTAGGCCCGCCGGCGATGTTTCGCCGTCCGCTGCTCGCCTCGCTCCTTCTCGGCATCGCTTCCGCCACCGGCTTCGCGCCGCTGGACTGGTGGCCGCTCGCCCTGCTCTGCTTCGCCGGGCTGTTCGCGCTGGTCTACGCCGCGCCGACGCTGCGCTCGGCACTGCTCCGCGGCTGGCTGTTCGGGCTCGGCCATTTCACGCTGGGCGACAACTGGATCCAGCACGCCTTCGACTTCCAGGACAAGATGCCGCCCGCGCTCGGCTATGCCGCGGTGGTGCTGCTGGCGCTGTACCTTGCGATCTATCCGGCGCTGGCGATGGGCGCGGCCTGGGCCTTCGCGCGCAAGGTGACGCCCAAGTCCGGCTGGATCGAGCCGGACCTCGGCTATGTCCTGGCTGGCGCCGCCGCGTGGATCGTCACCGAATGGCTGCGCGGCACGCTGTTCACCGGCTATCCGTGGAACCCGCTGGGCGTGATCTGGGTGCCGGTGCCGGGCGTGCGCAACCTCGCGACGCTGATCGGCACCTATGCGCTCTCGGGCGTGACGATCGCGGTCGCCGGCAGCCTCTATCTCGCCTTCCAGCGCCAGTATCGCCCGCTGATCGTCGCGGCCGTGGCGCTGCTCGCGCTCAACCTCGCCTGGTCGGATCGCTGCGACCGGATCCGCTGCATCAGCACGGCCAGCGGCAAGGAGGTGGTGATCGTCCAGCCCAATATCGGCCAGGATGCGGTCAGCCGCCCCGACTATGCCGAATATCTCCTCAACCGGATGATCGCGCTCAGCGGCAAGCCCGGCGCGCTGCCCCGCCTCGTCGTCTGGCCCGAGGGCATGGTCGATTACTTCGTCGAGGATGGCTATCCGGTGCAATGGTACCGGCAGGACCCGCGCATGGTGCGCGCCCGCATCGGCGCGGTGCTGGGCCCGTGGGACCAGGCGCTGATCGGCGGCAACGCCCTCGAGTTCGGCCGCGACAACCAGCTGCAGGGCGCCGGCAACTCGGTCTGGGCGCTGGGCCCGGACGGCATGCTCGGCGGCCGCTACGACAAGGCGCATCTGGTGCCGTACGGCGAATATCTGCCGATGCGCACGCTGCTCGCCCCGCTCGGCCTCGCCCGGCTGGTGATGGGCGATGTCGACTTCCTGCCGGGCCCCGGCCCGCGCGCAATTCCCGTGCCCGCCTTCGGCAATGCCGGCATCCAGATCTGCTACGAGATCATCTTCTCCGGCCAGGTGGTCGACCGGGCGCACCGCCCCGACTTCCTGTTCAATCCCTCGAACGATGCTTGGTTCGGCCGCTGGGGCCCACCGCAGCATCTGGCCCAGGCCCGGCTGCGCGCGATCGAAGAAGGCTTACCCATCTTGCGCTCCACCCCCACCGGCATCTCGGCGCTGATCGACGGCCATGGCCGGCTGCTCGGCACGATCCCGCCGAACCAGGCCGGCGCGATCCGCCTGCCGCTGCCCCGCCCTCTGCCGCCGACGCTGTTCTCGATGCTCGGCAACTGGATGGTGCTGCTGGTCACGGTGCTTACGGGGTTGTTCGCGATTGCATCTCGGCGCTTCGCCCGCTAGGGAGCACATATAAGGAAAGCTTTATATGGGCATGGCAACGGCCCGGCGATCCTTCCCAACCTGAGGAATTTACATGCGTTCCAATTATCTCTTCACGTCCGAGTCCGTGTCCGAGGGCCATCCCGACAAGGTCGCCGACCAGATTTCCGACTCGATCGTCGACCTGTTCCTGTCGAAGGATCCCGAAGCGCGTATCGCTTGCGAGACGCTGACCACCACCCAGCTCGTGGTTCTTGCCGGCGAAATCCGCTGCAAGGGCGTGTACGAGAACGGTGCCTGGGCCCCGGGCGCGCAGGAAGAGATCGAGAAGACCGTCCGCGAGACGGTGAAGCGCATCGGCTATGAGCAGTCGGGCTTCCACTGGCAGACCTTCCGCTTCGAGAACAACCTGCACGGCCAGTCGGCGCACATCGCGCAGGGCGTGGACGCGAGCGGCAACAAGGACGAAGGCGCCGGCGACCAAGGCATCATGTTCGGTTTCGCCTGCGACGAGACTCCGGACCTGATGCCGGCGACGCTCTACTACAGCCACAAGATCCTCGAGCGCATGGCCGCCGACCGCCATTCGGGCGCAGCGCCGTTCCTCGAGCCCGACGCCAAGAGCCAGGTCACGCTGCGCTTCGAGAACGGCAAGCCGGTTGCAGCCACCGCGATCGTCGTCTCGACCCAGCACGCGCCTGGCTATGACGCGGGCGAGAAGGAAGCCGAGCTCCACGCCTATGTGAAGAAGGTCGTTGCCGACCTGCTTCCGGCCGAGCTGCTGTCGGACGCGACCGAGTACCACATCAACCCGACCGGCTCGTTCGAAATCGGCGGCCCGGACGGTGACGCCGGCCTGACCGGCCGCAAGATCATCGTCGACACCTATGGCGGCGCGAGCCCGCACGGCGGCGGCGCGTTCAGCGGCAAGGATCCGACCAAGGTCGATCGTTCGGCGGCGTACATCACCCGCTATCTGGCGAAGAACATCGTCGCCGCCGGCCTCGCCGCGCGCTGCACGATCCAGCTCGCCTATGCCATCGGCGTGTCGAAGCCGCTGTCGCTCTATGTCGACACCCACGGCACCGGCACCGTCGGCGACGACAAGATCGAGCAGGCGATCCAGGGCATCGAGAAGCTGGGCGGCCTCACCCCGCGCGGCATCCGCACCCACCTGGGCCTCAACAAGCCGATCTACCAGCCGACCGCGGCCTATGGTCACTTCGGCCGCAAGCCCGAGGGTGACTTCTTCCCCTGGGAGCGCACCGATCTGGTCGAGGATCTGAAGGCCGCGCTCGCAGCCTGATCGGTCTTTCTGATCCGAAGATGAAAAGAGCCCCGCCGGCACCCGCTGCGCGGGGCTTTTTCGTGCCCCCACACCCACTTGTTTCGCACCCAGCCTATAAGGCCTTGTGGGGCCCGTCATGGTTAACACGGGCAGCGGAGGGAGTAGGAATGGTTCTCGACACGGAGGACTGGCAGGCCGCACCGGCACCGGGCCTGCATCTCGCATTTCGACCGGTACACGATGTCATCACGAGCCGCGTCTTCGCCTATGAGGCGGTGCTGCGCGGCCCCGACGGCGAGGAAGGCGACGAGATCCTCGCCCAGATCCCCGCGAAGCGCCATGCCGAGCTCGATCGCCGCGTCGCCGCGGGTGCGGTCGTCAAGGCAATGGAAATGGGCCTCGGCACCACCACCGCGCGCCTGCTGATCCCGATCCACGCGCCGAATGCTGCGCCGGCCAATGCCGCGCTCGCTGCCGCCACCCTGGCCGGACAGCGCACCGGTCTGATCCCCGAGCGGATGATCTTCGGCATTCACGGCTTTGCCGACGTGCCCGGCCAGCAGCTCGCCGATCTGGTCGACGGCCATGCCCGCGCGGGTGCGCTCACCGCCTTCCTCGGCCTGGGCCATGATCCGATCGGCTTCAGCCCCTGCGTGCGCTATCGCCCGGCGATGGTGCGGCTCGATCCCGATCTGGTGAATGGCATCGATTCGAGCTGGTCGCGCCGGCTGATGCTGGAAGAGCTGGCGCCGCGCCTGCGTGAGCACGGCATCCGCGTCATCGCCGACGGCGTGTCGAACGAGGCCGTGCTGCGCCGCCTGCGCAGCTTCGGCATCTTCCACCTCCAGGGCGATCTGGTCGCGCCGCCGATGCCCGGCATGCTCCCGCCGACCCGCATCGAGCGCCCTGCGGCGGCGGCTTGATATGGTGTTAGCCCGAGCGTCACCATCAACGCTCGGGTAATCACTTCCGCCTACCATTCGAGACAAGGGGATCCAGCTTGGAGATGCCCCATGCTCGACCAAATCGCTCCCGCTCCGCTTCAGGAAGCGCTTCGCCGAGACTGGTTCGCGATGGCGTTCCAGCCGGTCGTCAACACCTCCACCCTGATCGTCACCGCCTATGAAGCGACGTTCCGCGGCCCCGAAGGCGAAGGCCCTGCCGCCTTTGTCGAGACGCTCGCCGAGGACAAGCGGCCCACCTTCGATCTTCGCTGCCGCGTCGCCGCGATCGAGCAGGCGATGCAGCTCGGCATCACCGAGCGCCACACCCGCCTTGCGATCAAGGTGATGCCACGCTACATCACCGATCCGGACGCCGATGCCGATCGCATGCTGCGCATCGTCCGTCGCCTCGGCTTCCCCGCGCGCGAGCTGGTGTTCGAGTTCAGCGATCGCGACCATCTCGAAAGCGACAAGATGCTGCGGCTGATGAAAGCCTATCGCAAGCTCGGCTTCCTCATTGCCTTCGACGATTTCGGTGCGGGCGACATGGGGCTGGACCTCGTCTCGGCCTTTACCCCCGACACGCTGAAGCTCGCGCCCGAGCTGGTCCACAGCCTGTGCAGCAGCTGGGCCAAGCGGATCGTCGTCGAGCGCGTGGCCGAGATCGCCAAGAAGGGCCGCATCCGGCTGATCGCCGAAGGCGTCTCGACTCGCGCCGAGCATGATCGGCTGCGTTCGCTGGAGGTGACGCTGATGCAAGGTGATCTGATCGCGCTGCCGCAAGTGGGCGCGCTTCCTGCCCCTTCGCTGCGCCTCAACGTCGCGGCATGAGGCACGAATCGCGGAATCGTTTGCAGTCGTCGAATGCAAGCACCGTAGATTCCCCAACCGTTTGAATCCGCTGCGCAGACGCACGGAATGGGAGGGTTCGGCCGAATCGGGTACCCAAGCTCCAGGTTCACAAGAATCGCGTTGAGGAGCACACCCCATGGCCACCACGATGGATCTTCGGATCGACCTGCAGCCGATTACGGCCCAAGGCAGCACCGAGCCCTTCGCCTGGCATGCCGGCATCCAGGCGCGTCCCCAGGCCTTCCACACCGTCGATGCGATCCTGCTGCGCGAGGACCGCGCCGAACTGGAAGCCGCACGCCTCGATCGCGCGCTTGCCGCCGCTGCCGCCGCCGGGCTGGCCGATGCCGGCACGCTGCTGGCGGTGCCGGTCCAGGTCCGCGCCGGTTCGCCCGATCGCCTGCTCGGCCACCTGTTCCGCGCCGCGCTGCGCCACCGCTTCCCGCTCGACCAGATCGTCGTCGAGATCAGCGCCGACGAATCGACCGATCGCGACGCCGCAGCCGCGATGATCCACGCCTGCACCGATCGCGGCATGATGATCGGCCTGAGCGATTTCGCCGCCGGCCCGCTGGCGCTGGGCCTGCTCGCGCACTGCTCGCCGCGGCTGATCCGCCTCGCGCCCGCGCTGGTTCACCATCTCGAAGCGGCTCCGGCCCGCGCGCGCCTGGTCGAAGGCGTGCTGCGCCTCGCCCGCGGCATGGGCGTCACCGTGATCGCGCCGGTCCCCACCGAGGAAACCGAGCAGCGCGCCGCCGCCGCCGCCGGGCTCCGCCACTTCGAAGGCACGCCGAACGCCGCACCGCGCGTCCGCCGCTACACCCGCCCGGTCCGCCGCTGGGGTGCGCCGATCGCCGCGACCCGCCTCGCCGCCTGAACACCCCGGATTTGCCAGCACGCGGCGGCGCGACTATGCGCTGCGCCCCATGGCAGATCCCGTCACTCTCCGTCGTCTTTACGGCCGCCGCCAAGGCCACAAGCTCCGCCAGGGTCAGTCCGCGCTGGTCGAGGAATTGCTGCCGCAGGTGAGCGTGCCCGATGCCGGCCCGCTCGATGCGCAGACCCTGTTCGGCGACGACCGCCCGCTCGAATTCGAAATCGGCTTCGGCGGCGGCGAACATCTCGCCGGCCAGGCGACGATGCGCCCGGACCACGGCTTTATCGGCTGCGAGCCCTTCCTCAACGGCGTGGTCGGCGCGCTCAACCATATCCGCGACGGCGGCCTCGCCAATGTCCGCCTGCACATGGGCGATGCGCTGGAAGTGATGGAGCGGCTGCCCGACGCGAGCCTGTCCCGCGTCTACCTGCTCCACCCCGACCCCTGGCCCAAGGCGCGCCATGCCAAGCGCCGCATGGTCAACCACGGCCCGCTCGACCTGATCGCCGCCAAGCTCAAGCCCGGCAGCGAGTTCCGCCTGGGCACCGACGATCCCACCTATTGCCGCTGGGCGATGATGGTGCTGGGCCAGCGCAAGGACTTCGTCTGGCAGGCGCAGACCGCGCAGGACTTCCTCACCCGCCCCGCCGACTGGCCGGAGACTCGCTACGAGCGCAAGGCGCGCCGCCAGGGCCATGAGGTGTGGTATTTCCGCTATGTCCGGGTCTGAGCCCGGCCACCGCATCGAAAGCGTCGAGACGGTCTTCCAGGGCTGGGGACGCATGCTGCTGGCGACGCTGCGGACGCCGGACGGCAGCCTGATCAGGCGCCAGGTGGAGGACCATGGCGATGCCGTGGGCGTCCTCCCCTATGATGCCGAGCGCGGCACGGTGCTGCTCGTCCGCCAGTCGCGCCCGCCGCTGATCTTCCGCGGCGAGACCGAGTCGGTGTTCGAGGTTCTCGCCGGCCGTATCGATCCGGGCGAAGCGGCCGAGGACAGCGCCCGCCGTGAGGCCGTGGAGGAGTGCGGCGTCATGCTGGGCACGATCGCGCTGGTCGGCCATTTCTTCTCGATGCCGGCGGTGTCGACTGAGCGGCTGAGCCTGTATCTCGCCCCCTATAGCCACGCCGATCGCACCAGCGCCGGCGGCGGGCTGGCGGACGATCACGAGGATATCGAGGTGATCGAAATGCGCCTTGACGATCTCTGGGCGAAGGGGATGGGTGCGCTGGCCGACATGAAGACCGCGATCCTCGTCCTTGCGCTGCGCGAACGTCTCGCCGCTCAGGCCTGGCCGCCCGCCGCCTGACCGCTGCGGCGCCACGCGCCGCGCAGCAACCGCGCAGCAAAGGCTTCCAGCCCCGGCCGCACGAAGATCCAGTCGCGGATCGCCGGGCCTCTGGTCGCCCCCATGGTCTGCTTGTAGCCGCTGTCGCCCGCGCCCCAGTCGACCAGCGTCACCCCGCGATCGCGGACGCGCAGCAGGTTGCGATACTGGAGCAGCTTGCCCGGCGAGTGCTTCGCCACCGCCGGATCATAGCTGTTGGCGATGGCATAGCAGCGCGTGCCGGTGATCAGGTCGAACGAGAAGGCCATCGGCCGCCCGTCGATCCGCAGCATCGCGGCGGAAAGCATCTCCGCCAGCACGGGATCGTGCAGCGCCGCTTCCCAGAATGCGCCATGCCCCTCGGGCGTGAACTTGGCGTCGCGCCCGTCGGTGCGGTCGGCGACCCAACTGCGCCGCTCGATATCGGCGAGCGCATCGACGTCCGGCGCCCCCCATTCCCAGGCGAGCGCGCCCGCCGCCGCGAGGTGCTTCTCCAGATGCCGGTTCTTGCGCAGCGTCGATCCGCGCGGCCAGTCCTCGGCCGCGATATCAAGCAGGAAGCTGTCGGCCACCTGCCGATCGAGCAGCGTCCAGCCGGTCGCCAGCGCTGGTGCCTTCAGCCAGTCGAGCGCGGGATCGCCGTCTTGGATCGGCCCGATCCGCAGCGCCCGCACCTGCCGCGCCAAGCCGCCGAGCAGCGCCTCCGCCGATCCCGGGCACGCGCCTTCCGCCACGGGGAAGCTGCGGAACGGCCAGTAGCAGCCGGGGATCTCCGCCAGCCCCAGCCAGCGCGGCCCCTTGGCGACCAGGGGCAGCGCCGCCACTGGCGCGCCCGCGTCTTCCACCACCAGCGTCCGCGCCGTTCCGCCATAGGCCTGCAGCGCCGCGGCATACCAGGCGCGACGAAGGAAACGGTGGCCCTCCGCTGCGCCTGTCGCCGCATCGTCCAGCGCATCGGCGAGGCCGGTATGGAGGCGGACTGTGGAAGCCATGCATCCACTCTATGCCCGCACCCGTTACCATCCGGTGCAGCCCCCGCTTGCACCGCACGCACCACCCCTTGCATAAGGAGCATGCATGGAAGGCCCCTATCTCTCCACCGTCTCGGAAACGATCCAGGCCGCGATCGCGCCGGTGTTCCTGCTCGCCGGCATCGGCGCGTTCCTGAACACCATGGTCGGCCGCCTCGCCCGCATCGTCGATCGCGCGCGGGTGATCGAGGAGCTGCACCCCCGCTCCAGCGGTCCCGAGCATGACCGGCATGTGTGGGAGCTGCGGATCATCGATCGCCGCATCTCCGTGATCAACAACGCGATCTTCCTTTGCACCGCCAGCGCGCTCGCGATCTGCTTCGTCGTCGCGATCATGTTCATCTCGCGGCTGGCCAACCTGCATGTCGGCATCTGGATCGCGGTGGCGTTCATCGTCTCGATGCTGCTGCTGATCGCCGGGCTGCTCTATTTCCTCGTCGAGGTGCGGATGTCGCTCAAGGCGATCCATGTCCGCCAGGAACTGCTCGAACTTGATTCCTAGGCCATTGCCCTGAGGCGCCCGCCTGACTAACACCCCGCTTCCATTCCACGGTCGGGCAGGCAATGGCGGACGCACCTCTTATCGGCATCATCATGGGCAGCACCTCCGATTGGGAGACGATGCGCCATGCGGCCGACATCCTCGAAGAACTAGGCGTCCCGCACGAGACCAAGGTCGTCTCCGCGCATCGTACCCCGCAGCGGCTCTATGACTATGCCACCAGCGCGGCGGATCGCGGGCTCAAGGTGATCATCGCCGGTGCCGGCGGTGCGGCGCACCTCCCCGGCATGACGGCGGCGATGACGCATCTGCCGGTGCTGGGCGTGCCGGTCGAATCCAAGACGATGAAGGGGCTCGATAGCCTCTATTCGATCGTCCAGATGCCCGGCGGCATCCCCGTCGGCACGCTGGCGATCGGCAAGGCCGGCGCCAAGAATGCCGCCTTGCTCGGCGCCGCGATCCTCGCCACGGCGGACGCGGCCCTCACCGAAAAGCTGATCGCCTGGCGCACCGCGCAGACCGACAGCGTCGCGGAGGAACCGGCATGAGCGAGGTGCTTCCTCCCGGCTCGACCATCGGCATCCTCGGCGGCGGGCAGCTCGGCCGGATGATCGCGGTCGCGGCCGCCAATCTCGGCTATCGCACCCATGTCCTCGCCCCCGACGAGGAAAGCATCGCCGCGCAGACCGCCTCCAGCTTCACCCGCGCCGATTATCACAGCCATATCGTGCTCGACGAACTGGCGAGCCACGCCGACGTGATCACCTATGAGTTCGAGAATGTCGCGCTCGCCCCCGTCGCGCACCTCGCCAGCAAGGTGCCGGTACGCCCGGGCGCCAAGAGCCTGGAGATCGCGCAGGACCGCGCCAACGAGAAGTCGTTCGTCGCCGAGCTCGGCGGCCGCACCGCCCCCTGGGCGCTGGTCACCACCCGCGACGAACTGCACGACGCCATCGCCAGGATCGGCGCACCATCGATCCTGAAGACGCTGCGGCTCGGCTATGACGGCAAGGGCCAGGTGCGCCTGCACGATGCCTCGGAAGCCGACGCGGCCTGGGCGGCGATCGGCGAGCGCCCGGCGATCCTCGAAGGCTTCGTCACCTTCAGCCACGAATTCTCGATCATCACCGTGCGCGGGCTCGACGGCACGCTGGCCAGCTATCCGCCGCCCTGGAACGAGCACAAGGATGGCATCCTCGCCCGCTCCACCCTGCCCGCCCCCGCCGAGATCGCCCGCCACTGGACCGAGGCGGCGGCACTCTCCGGCCGCGTCGCCGAGGCGCTGGGCCATATCGGCGTGCTGACCTGCGAGTTCTTCGCGACCGAGCAGGGCCCGGTGTTCAACGAAATGGCACCGCGCGTCCACAATAGCGGCCACTGGACGATCGAGGGGGCCGAGACCTCGCAGTTCGAAAACCATGTCCGCGCGATCTGCGGCCTGCCCTTGGGCTCGACCGCGCTGACCGGCAGCCATGTGGAAATGGAAAACCTGATCGGCGACGAAGCGAACCGCTGGCCCGAACTGCTCGCGGAGCCGGGCACCCATCTCCACCTCTATGGCAAGGGCCAAGCCCGGCCGGGGCGCAAGATGGGGCATGTCACGCGGGTGAAGCGGGGCTAGCCCGCCGTCACCCGCGCGGGTGACGGCTCAATTGCCTTCGGAATCGACGACGAACACTTCTGGCTTGCCGCGCGACAGGGGATCCCAGCCCGCCGACAGCGCGGAGCGAACGCAGCGCGTGATCGTCGCGTCGTCCAGCTGGAGGCGGCCGCGCGGCAGCCCCTTGAGCAGGCGCTTGGGCGCCGGGAACTCCAGCCACGCCTCGCGCTTGGCATCGCGCTGGGCGACCGCAATGGTCATCCCCTTCCAGCCCTCGTCGTCCGAAAGATGGGGCTCGCGCTGCAGACGCCAATCATAGGTCACGCCATCCAGATCGATGGCACCGCTGGTGCTCAGGGATTTCGACATGGGTGAGCCCTTAGCATGCTCGCCGCGCAAAGGCACAGGGGCGGATGCGGCATCGCCTCGCTACGGCACGCCGGGCGCCTCCCGCTTCGCATCCAAGCCAAAACCTAGAGGGCTAAGGCAAAAGCAGCTTCCGGCACTCCATCCATTTCGGATGCCAACATGAACGCCAGCGCGACTTTCGAAACACGACTGTAACACAACTTGGGAAACCATCAGCAGAGGCGCGCCACAGCTACAGCTTAACCCTTTGGGCACCTTTCCACCGGATATTTACGCTCGAATCTTTTCGACTGTCATTTCAAGGGGGAACAGGCGATGTCTTCGATCAATTCGGTATCCACCGTGCCCTATGTGCCGCCGGCCGCGACGACGTCGCAGGACGCGGCGCCCGATAGCGCCAAGACCGACGCCGCGGCCGCCCCCGCGCTCAATGCACGCCCGCCGCAACTCGCCGCCGCCACCGCCGCGGCGTTGATCGCCGAACAGGCCGCCCCGCCCGCCGATCTCGCCGGCCAGGACCTGCGCAACACCGACCTGACCAAGCTCGACCTCAAGAACGCCAACCTCAAGGGCGCCAATCTTTCGGGCATGGACCTGAGCGGCCTCGATTTCTCCGGCGCGGACCTGAGCGGCGCGAACCTTTCCGGCGCGACGCTCAACAACGCCAACCTCAGCGGCGTGCACGCACAGGGCGCGAACTTCTCCGGCGCCACGATGACCGACACCGCGATGAACGACGCCAACTTCGAGAAGGCCGATTTCTCGAAGGTAACGATGCGCAGCAGCGACTTGCACAATTTCGACATCGTCGGCAAATTGAACGTGACGCTGGACGGCGCCGACTTTACCGGCGCTTCGCTGACCTACATCACCTTCAAGGGCGGCACGTCGCGCAACGCAACCTTCAACGACGCCCAGGCCCAGACGGTCACCTTCATACGGAGCGATGTGTCCGGCTCGAAGTTCCAGAATATCAGTGGTTCGCTTGGCGTCGAGTTTTCGACGGCGGAGAATCTGGACTTCCGCAACGCATCGGGCTCGGCCGCAATCAGCCTGACCGCTTCCAAAATCGACGGCACGACGTTTCAGGGCGGCAGTTACCGATCGCTGTGGCTCCGCTACAGCGACCTTCGGGAGGTCAATCTCGATGTGAAGGACCACGACCTGTCCAACGGCAGCCTGGAAGGCTCCAATCTTTCCGGCATGGATCTCTCGGGGTACAATCTGAAAGGCAACGCTCTCGGCGACAGCGAAGGCCCGACGATCGAAGGCGTTACCTGGAAGAACGGTCTGGCGAGCCTGAATCTGCGCGGTGCCAACCTTGACGGCGCCTATGTCGCGAACGCCGATCTCGCCAGCGTGAACTTCTCGGGCGCGACGATGCGCGGCGCCTATTTCGTTCGCGCCGACGTAGCGAGCAACCCCACCGCCGACGTGACCGGCGCCAATCTGGAATCGGCAACGGGCGCGGGCGCGCCCGTGGTGGATTTCATGCAACGCATCAACGCCGCCAAGAAGGCGGCCGAGGCCAAGGAAGCCGCGGCGGCCGCCAAGAGCGACGCGCCCGCCGCCGCCACGCTGCCCGTGACGGAGGCCACCGCGGACACCACGAACCTCGATGTCGCGCTCAAGATGCTCAACAGCATCTCCGATCAGCTGAGCGCAGACCAGGAAGACAGCGCGAAAAAGGCCGACGCGAAAAAGGCGGCACAGGAGCGCGAAGACCAGCGCGCGATCGACGAAGCGCACGGAAAAGATCAAGCCACCCAGGCCAAGATCGACGAGAAACTGCTTGCCGCCAAGCTGGTCGCCGGGGACGCCTAGCGCTTCCCCGGCTCGACCCGGTCCGCCAGCCGCGCCACGGCGGCGGCGTGGATGCCCTGCGTCGTCGCCAGCACGCCATATGCCTCGCCCGCAGGGGTGTTGAACGCGAGCGGCTGGCCCAGCGCATCGGTCACCGCCGCCCCCGCTTCCCGCGCGAGCAGCACCGCGGCGGCGATGTCCCATTCATGCCCCCAGCGCAGCGTCGCGACGAGGTCGGCCTCGCCGGCTGCGACCATCGCGATGCGCAGCGCGATCGAATTGGGCTTGGGCACCGACACCAGGTCGCGGTCGACCTTGGGGAGCTGGTCCGCCGGTACGCGCGCGCCGGGCAGCTCCGTGCGCTCGGCGGCATGCAGCGCCACCCCGTTGCGCCATGCCCCTGCACCCGCCCGCGCGGTCCACACCTCGCCCCGCGCGGGTGCGTCGAGCACGCCGATCACCGGCTGGCCGTTCTCCACCAGCGCGATCGAGACCGCCCAGCCCGGGCGCCCGCGCAGATAATCCCGCGTGCCGTCGATCGGATCTACCACCCACAGTCGCGACAAGGCCAGCCGATCGGCATTGTCCACCGTCTCTTCCGACAGCCACCCCGCATCGGGGAGCAGCGCCCCCAGCCGGTCGCGGAGCAGCGCGTCCACCTCCAGGTCGACGGCGCAGACCGGGTTGCCCGGCGCCTTCTCCCAGCGCGCGAAATCGCTCTGCCAGCGCGCCATGGCATGCCGGCCCGCCTCGGCGGCGATCGCCGCGACCTGGGCGGCTAGCTCAGGCACCGGCGATCGTCATCCCGTCGATGCGGACCGTCGGCGCGTTGATGCCATAGCGGAACTCGAGGTCGTTGGCAGGCGTCAGCGCCAGGAACATGTCCTTGAGGTTGCTCGCGATCGTCACCTCGGAGACCGGCACGGTGAGCTCGCCCTTCTCGATCAGGAAGCCCGCGGCACCCCGGCTATAGTCGCCGGTCACGCCGTTGACGCCCTGGCCGATCAGCTCGAACACATAGAGGCCATAGTCGATCTCGCCGATCAGCGTCTCGGCCGGCACATGCCCCGCTTCCATATAGAGGTTGCTCGGCGACACGCCGGGCGCCCCGCCGCCGCCGCGCGTGGCATGGCCGGTCGGCTCGAGCCCGAGCTGGCGGGCGGCGGCGCTTTCGAGCAGCCAGGTCTCGAGCATGCCTTCGCGCACGATCTGCATCCGGCTGACCGGCAGCCCCTCGCCGTCAAAGGCACGCGAGCGCATCCCGCGCGGGCGGTGCGGATCGTCCCAGATCGTCACGCCGGGGGCGAAGATCTGCGTGCCCAGCGCATCGAGCAGGAAGCTGGTCTTCCGCGTGATCGACGCGCCCGAGATCGCCCCCATCAGATGGCCGAGCAGCCCCGAGGAAACGCGGCGATCGAACACCACCGGCATCGCGCCGCTGGGGATTTTCCGCGGGTTCAGCCGCGCCACCGCACGCTCGCCGGCGAGCCGGCCGATCGCCTCGGGCGAGTCGAGCATCGCGGCATGGCGCGCCGAGTGGTGGGCATGGTCGCGCTCCATCGCGCCGTCGCTGCCGGCAAGCACGCTGGCGGAGATGCCATGGCTCGACTGCGCATAGGCGCCGTGGAAGCCGTGGCTGGTGACGAGCGCGAGCTGCACCCGGCTCGCGCCCGCGCCCGCACCTTCGCTGTTGGTGACGCCCGCCACGCCGCGCGCAGCTTCCTCGGCGGCGAGCGCGCGCGCCTTGAGCGCGGCAGGCTCGACCTCGGCCCCATCGTCGAGGTCGAGGTGCGGCGGCGCGCCGTGCATCAGCCGATCCTCGGGGGCGAGCCCCGCCCACGCATCCTCGGGCGCCTCGCGCGCCATCGCGACGACGCGGTCGACCAGCGTGGCGATCGCATCGCTGCTCAGGTCGCTGGCCGAGACGCTCGCCGAGCGCTTGCCGACGAACACGCGCAGGTCGAGCTCCTCGGCCTCGGAGCGCTCGACATCCTCCAGTGCGCCCATCCGGACGGAGACGGAAAGCGAGCGGTCGGCGGAGAAGACGGCGTCGGCGGCATCCGCACCGGCACGGCGGGCACGCGCCACCGCATCGGCGGCGCGCTCCAGGGCCTGATCGTTGTTCAGCATCCCCGCGACTTAGGGGCGCGGGGGCACAAAATCAAAGTCCGGACAAACCCACGACCGCGCAGGCGGCCAGCATCAGCAACCCGGCATCGCGATTGGCGCGGAAACGGCGCAGCGCATTGGCGCCGTCCGCAGGCTTGAGCGTGGCAAGCTGCCAGACGAAATGCACCGCCACCGGCACCAGCGCGAGCAGCGCCAGCGGATCGGGCCGCACCGTCCACAGTGCCATCGCCCACAGCGCCACTGCGCCGACATAGAGCAGCCCGACGCCGCCGCGGACATGCGCGCCCATGCGCCGCGCCGAGGAACGCACGCCGACGATCGCATCGTCCTCCACGTCCTGCAGCGCGTAGATCGTGTCATAGCCGATCACCCACAGGATCGTGCCGGCATAGAGCCACCACTGCGCCCCCTGGCGGCTGGCGAAGGCCGCCCCGGGATCACCCGCGACGAACCCCACCACCGCGCCCGATCCGAAGACGATGCCGAGGAACGCCTGCGGCCACCAGGTGATGCGCTTCATGAACGGATAGGCGGCGACCACCGGCAGCGTCGCCAGCGACCAGAGCTTCGCGGGCAGCGGCATCGCCAGCCACACGGCCAAACCGATCGCCAGCAGCACCGCCAACCAGGTCCAGGCCGCGCGCAACGAGACGGCGCCGCTCGGCAGCGGACGGCTGCGGGTGCGCTCCACCTGCGCATCTAGGTCGCGATCGACGATATCGTTGTAGACGCAGCCCGCGCCGCGCATTGCGATCGCACCGAGCAGCATCGCCGCGATCCGCCACCAGCTGCCGTCGGGCAGGCCCGAGAGCACCGCACCCCAGGCACAGGGCAGAAACAGCAGCCACCAGCCGATCGGCCGGTCCAGCCGGGCGAGCAGCGCATAGGGCCGCCAGCCGCGGGGCAGCAGGCCGATGAAGCCGCGATGTTCGGTATCGGGGGTGATGGGGGTGGCGCCGGTCATGCGCCGCCTGCTGCCACAAGCGCGCCCCTGCCCCCAAGCCGAAATTTGCGGGCACATTTCTGCGACAATCGCTAGCTAGCGGGACGAATCGATTTTCGGGTGGAGGGTTCAGAGATGCGGATGCTGGGTTTGGCAGGACTGTTGCTGGTGCTGGCGAGCGGCGCACAGGCGCAGGACGGTCCCCCGCCGCCGGGCGGCCCCGGGGGCCCGGGCGGCCCGCGTCCGCGCGGTCTGTTCATCAGCCCGATGGGCGAGCCGTTCCGCGGGACGGTGGACGGCAAGGCGCCGCAGGACGCCTGGTTCGACGGCGCCGACGCCGATCATGACGGCGCGCTGACGCTCGACGAGTTCCGCGACGATGCGATGCGCTGGTTCAAGATCCTCGATCGCAAGGGCGACGGCGAGATCGACCCCGCCGATATCGAGCATTACGAAACCGTGCTCGCCCCCGAGGCGCGCGGCGGCGGCTTCGAGACCGGCGGCCCGACGATGGGCGACAATGGCGAGGTGAAGGCGGCCGATATCGGCTCCACCCGCGTGCTGAGCGGCCTCGCGCGCTTCAACTATCTCGGTAGCCCCGAGCCGGTGACCGCGGCGGACACGAGCCTCAACGGCGGCGTGAGCGCGATCGAGTTCATGAGCTCGGCCAAGCGCCGCTTCGACCTGCTCGACACCAACCATGACGGCAAGATCACCAAGGCCGAGCTGCCCGATCTCCACCCCGGCGCGATCAAGCGGGGCGGGCGGGGCGGACGCGGCGGCGGTGGTGGCGAGGGCGGCGGCCGGCGCGGCGGCGGCGGTCATCGCGGCAGCTATATGGGCGGATCGATGGGCGGCAGCATGGGCGGCTGAGCCAGCACCCTCACCCTCCCCACCGCCTGCGGCGGCGGGTCCCCTCCCTCTTCCTTGGAAGGGAGAGGGCCAATTCCCTCTCCCTTCCAAGGAAGAGGGAGGGAGGCGCGAAGCGCCGGAAGGGTGAGGGTGACTGCGGGTGACTGGGTGCCGGGGTGACGGAGGACGCTCCCCTATTCCCGCTCGGGCACCGGCACGTTGAACCCGTTGAGCGTCACCGACACCAGGCTGTACAGCCCCACCAGATAGATCAGTTCGTTCGCGCCGTGCTGGCCGAAGGTCTCCACCGCCAGCCGGTAGCAGGGCTCGGGCAGCACCCCGCCCTTGACCAGCGCATAGGCGACGTCGAACGCGACATTTTCCTGTTCGTCGAGATCGGCGGGCTTGAGCCCCGCGCAGATCGCCGAGATCCGCGCCGGCGCCATCTTCTCCGTCTCGGCCACCGCGACATGCGCGTAGATCTCGTACGCCGCATCGAAATGCGCGCCGGTGACGAGGATCGCGACCTGCCGCGCCGGATCGGGCAGTGTCGCTTCCATCGACATCGCCTTGGTCAGCTCCCAGATCGCGCCGCCGATCTTCGGCTCGTGCAGCCACGGGTTCCACGGCCCCATCAGGCTGCCGTCCTCGCCTACCGCGACGAAGGCGTTGAAGTTGGACGAGATGCCGCGCTTCATGTCCTCATAGAGCGGCTTCTGGTCGTCGGAGAGCTGGTCGGGCTTCAGGAGAGGCAGGCGCATGGTCGTGCAGTCCTTCGCGGGACGCGGCGGAGATGCCGCGCTGCACAAATGCTACAGCGGGGCGTTGGCTCCTCAAAACCGCAATCCTCCGGAGCGTCGGTGCGCGGATCCAGGCGGTGCGATTGTGATCGGCGGGATCCGGGCGACACCGGCAGCAGCGTAGGGATAAAGCGATCGGTTGGCGAGCGCAACGTTTCGCTTCATACCGTCGCGATGGCATCGACAACCGAACCCACCCCGACAGAGCGGAATGCCGGCATCGACCTGGTGCGGGTCCTCATGACGATGCTCGTCATCCTGCACCACACGGCAATCGTCTATGGCGGGTCCGGTGGATGGTTCTGGCGGCAGGAGCCCAATGCATCGAATCCGCTGCTCGTCATGTTCAATGCAATCAACCAGTCCTATTTCATGGGCCTGTTTTTCCTGCTGGCTGGCTATTACACGCCGGCCTCGTTCGATCGGAAAGGCGCCGGGCGCTACCTGGCAGATCGCTGGATCCGCCTCGGGCTGCCGCTGCTCGTATTCTTCTTCCTCTTGTTCCCGCTTACCGTCGCGATTGCCGAAAGCGCCAATGGATATGACGTAGGGCAGCGCTGGCTGCAGCGGATGGTGGGCGGGACCTATGGCCCCGGTCCCCTCTGGTTTGCGCTGGCGTTGCTGATCTTCGCACATGCCTATGCGCTGTTGCGACAAACGGGCGCGGTTCCGCGCGCTCATCAAGCGAAAGCATTGCCGAAATTCTGGGCGATCTTGCTGGGGGTGGTCGCGATCGGCATGGTGGCGTTTGCGGTTCGCCTTGTCATTCCTGTTGGTCGCGAGGTGCTTTGGCTGCAGCTCGGCTATTTCCCAAGCTACATCCTGCTGTTCAGCATCGGCATTGCCGCCGCGCCGCATCGCTTGCTGGAACGGATCGAAATGCGCGCAGCCATTCCCTGGCTGGCGATCGCCGCCCTTGCGATCGTGACGCTCCCGCTCATGGTCCTCAGCCGCGGCGCCGCCGGAGGGTTCGAGGGCGGATGGAACTGGAACGCGCTCTACTACGCCATGTGGGAGCCGTTCGTCGCGACCGGTGCGATCCTGGTGCTGTTTGCCTGGGCGGCGACTCCCGCGCGGCGGGCTGGTCCGATGGCTCGGTGGTTTGGAGCGAATGCGTTCGGCGCGTTTGTCGTGCATCCGCCCGTCGTCGTCGCGCTCAGCAAATTGGCCGCGACGATGCCGTTTGCGCCCATGATCAAGTTCGTCGGGGTGTCCGCAGCCGCCTGCCTCGGTGCCTTTGTCATCGCCGGCGCATTGCGGGCAATCCCGGGCGTGCGGCGCGTTCTCTGACCCAAGGCCGACTGCATGCCGCCATGCCGACAGACAGCGTGGCACCGTCCAACCTGCGCACGTCGCCGACCGCCAGTCGCTGACTTTTTCTGCGCCTGTGCTCTCCTCAGCGGCGCGTGCAGCGACTAAGGGCGCTTCACCAACCATGACGGGCGCCAGCATCGTCAGTGCCTGAGGGAAGCAGCATTGGACCATCCGAACGGCATCGACGCACGCGAAGCGCAGCCCAGGGGAGTCGCCACGGCGCGAAAACCTCTGGCCCTGATCCTGCCGATCGCGGCCGGCGTTCTGCTGCTGTCAGGTGCGCCCCTGCTGCGCGAAAGCGCTGCCGCACCGGCGGCGAGCGGGCCAACCGGGACGCAGAAAGCGCCGCAGCACGTCGCGTTGCCCCAAGCGGCAGTCAGTCCCTTCGTCGGCGAGTATGCGGGGAAGGTCGAGGGTGGCAGCGGGTCGATGAGGATCCAGCCGCGCGCAGGCGGGCGCGTTCATGTCGACATCATCATCGGCAGTCCCGATTGCAGCGGCAGCCTCGCTTTCGAGGGGACGCCGACAAACGACGTTGTCCGCTATCACGGCCCGAGCGACCAGATTTCCGGCCATCAGTGCAACATGACGCTCACGCGGCGCGGCAATCGCATCACGACAGCCGAAGACGGCTGCCTGGACGATCACGGCCAGTCCTGCTCCTTCAGCGGCACGTTCAAGCCGGGACGCTTCTGAAGCGCAGGACCCGGGCCGGCCTCTACCCCGCCGCCAGCGCCGCCCGGATGCCGTCGATCACGAACTGCACCGCCAGCGCCGCGAGCAGCACGCCGAGCAGCCGCGACACCACCGCCTCGATCTTGGCGCCGACGATCCGCATGATCGGCCCCGCCGCGAGCAGCGCCAGCACGCACAGCAGCAGCACCGCCAGCATCGCCGAGAGCACGACCAGCGACTGCTCGATCCCCTTGCTCTGCGCCATCAGCAGCATCACCGAGGCGATCGAGCCCGGCCCGGCGATCATCGGCATCGCCATCGGGAAGATCGAGATGTCGACCGGATCCTCGGCCTTCACCTTCTCGGCGCGGTCCTCGCGGCGTTCGGTGCGCTTCTCGAACACCATCTCCAGGGCGATCAGGAACAGCATGATGCCGCCGGCGATGCGGAAGGCGTTGAGGCTGATCCCCAGCGCGTGGAGCAGCGCCTCGCCGAACAGCGCGAAGCCGAACAGGATGATCGCGGCGACCATCACCGCGCGCACCGCCATCGCGCGGCGGTGCACGGCGTTGGTCCCCGCCGTCAGCCCCGCGAAGATCGGCGCGCAGCCGGGCGGGTCGATGATGACGAAGAAGGTGACGAAGGACGAGACGAACAGCTCGATCAAATCGCGTCTGCCTCGAGCGTTACCCCGGCGTTGCGGTGCGCGGCGACCAACGTGTTGCGCAGCAGACAGGCGATCGTCATCGGGCCGACGCCACCCGGCACCGGCGTGATCGCACCCGCGACGCTCGCCGCGCCGTCGAAATCGACATCGCCGACCAGGCCGTTGTCGGTGCGGTTGATGCCCACGTCGATCACCGTCGCGCCGGGCTTGAGCCACTCGCCCTTGACGAAGTGCGGGATGCCCACCGCCGCGACCACGATGTCCGCATGACGAAGGTAATGCGGCAGGTTGCGGGTGCGCGAATGGACGATCGTGACGGTCGCGCTCGCCTTGGTGAGCAGCGCCGCCATCGGCTTGCCGACGATGTTCGAGCGGCCGATCACCACCGCGTCGAGGCCGGACAGGCTGCCCAGCTTGTCCTGCAGCAGCATCAGGCAGCCGAGCGGGGTGCAAGGCACGAAACCCTCCAGACCCGTGGCGAGGCGGCCGGCATTGACCGGGTGGAAGCCATCGACATCCTTCTCGGGCGAGATGCGCAGCAGCACTTCCTGCTCGTCGATATGCTTGGGCAGCGGCAGCTGGACGAGGATGCCGTCCACGCTCGCATCGGCATTGAGCTGGTCGACCAGCGCGAGCAGCGCCTCCTGCGTCGTGTCGGCGGGCAGCTTGTGCTCGAAGCTCGCCATGCCGGCCTCGCGGGTCTGCTTGCCCTTGGAGCGGACATAGACGGCGGAGGCGGGGTCTTCGCCCACCAGCACCACCGCCAGGCCGGGCACACGCCCCGCCGCCGCTTCGAATGCAGGAACCAGGGTCGCGATGCGGGCGCGCAGGCCCGCGGCAAATGCCTTGCCGTCGATGATCTCAGCCGTCATGCCCCTCGCCATAGAGGCTGCGGGCGATTTGTTCCAGCGCCGCACCGTCTCCGGCGATCGAAAGTCGCTTGAGCCGCGAGGTTTCGCCCGCGATCAGCGTCACGTCGCGCTTGGGCACGCCGAAGGTCTTGGCGACGAGCGGCACCAGCGCGGCATTGGCGGCGCCCTCCACCGGCGGGGCGGCAAGGCGCGCGGCGAAATGCTCTTGCGTCCCGGCCGCCAGCACGTCGCGCGACGCCCGGGGCGTCACGCGCACGGCAATCTCCAGTCCCGTGGCGCTAGGCCGCCAGGCCGGCACGGCTCAGAACGCGGCGCCGGCGATCATGATCGCGATCCGCGGGATCACGATGTTCTGCAGGATGTAGAGGATCAGCAGCACGACCAAGGGCGAGAGATCCAGCGCACCGAAGTCCGGCAGGATGCGGCGGAACGGGCGGTAAAGCGGCTCGGTGATCCGGTACAGCGCGTTCCACACCGCGCGGACAAAGTCGCTGTGCGTGTTGATGACGTTGAACTGGATCAGCCACGACAGGATCGCCTGAATGACGATGATCCACCAGACGATGTTGAGCAGCACCTGCAAAATCTGCAGCAGCATCAGGCCAATCTGGGTCAATTCACTCTCCGCGACACCGTTTCAGGTGCGATATAGGATGAAACGCGCGCCGAACAATCAGGCGTGGACGAGCGTGCCTACGCCCTGGCGGGTAAAGATTTCCAGCAACATGCCGTGGGGGATGCGTCCGTCGAGGATCACCGCCGCGTCGACGCCCGCGGCGACCGCGTTCACGCAGGTCTCCACCTTGGGGATCATGCCGCCGGAAATCGTGCCGTCGTCCTTCAGCGCCTGCACCCGCGCGGCATCGAGATCGGTCAGCAGGTCGCCGGTCTTGCTGAGCACGCCCGGCACGTCGGTGAGCAGGAAGAAGCGCTTGGCGCCGCATGCGCCGGCGATCGCACCCGCCATCGTGTCGGCGTTGATGTTGTAGGTGTGCCCGTCCGCTCCCAGCGCGATCGGCGACACCACGGGGATGAAGCCCGAGGCCGCGAGCGACTGGAGGATGGAGATGTCCACCGCCACCGGCTCGCCGACGAACCCCAGGTCGACATGCCGCTCGATGCCCTGCAGCGGATCGGCCTCGCTGCGCTGCACCTTCTCGGCGCGGACCAGCCCCGCATCCTTGCCCGAGATGCCCACGGCCTTGCCGCCGGCCGCCGCGATCCAGGCGACGATCTCCTTGTTGATCGAGCCGGCGAGGACCATCTCGGCGATCTCGGCGGTTGCCTTGTCGGTGACGCGCAGGCCGCCGACAAAGGTCGATTCGACGCCGAGCCGCTTGAGCATCCGGCCGATCTGCGGGCCGCCGCCATGGACGACGATCGGGTTGATCCCCACCGCCTTCAGTAACACCACGTCTTCGGCGAAATCACGCGCCAGCTCGGGATCGCCCATGGCGTGGCCGCCATATTTCACGACGAAGGTGGCGCCGGCATAGCGCTGCAGATAGGGCAGCGCCTCGGTGAGGGTCTCGGCCTTGGCGAGCAGCGCCGGATGGGGTGCGTGGTCGGTCATGCGCGGCCCTTTAGAGCCGCTCAGGCCTTACGTCCATCGAGAGCGCGACCGAGGGCGACGGCGCCGGTGATCAGGAACGGCACGAGCACGATCGACAGCACCACCTTGGTGAGCATCTGCCCGCCCATCAGCGCCAGGATCGGCCGCTCGCCGAGGAAGGAGATGCTGATGAACAGCACGGTATCGACGATCTGCGAGACGACGCTCGCGACCATGCCACGGAACCAGACGAGCCCGCCCGGGCCCGCCTGCCCGCGCAGCTTGTTGAAGATGAACACGTTGAGCGTCTGCGAGGTGCCGTAGGAGATGAACCCGGCGAGCATCATCCGCATCCCCTGCCCGACGACGATCGGGAAGGCGGCGACCGCGGGCGGGTACATGCCGGGATCGGTCGGCAGGATCAGCACCAGCTGGATCAGCGCGGCGGACATCAGCAGCGGCACGAAGCCCAGCCGCACCAGCCCGGTGGCGATCGCCTGGCCGTGCAGCTCGGCCACCGCACTCGACAGCACGACGAGCAGCAGGAAGGCGAAGATCCCCGCTTCCACCGCCAGCGGCCCGAGCGCAACCTGCTTCACCCCCAGCACGCCCGCCATGCAGACCATGCCGCCATAGAGGATGGCGTAGACGAACAGCGAACGGGGGATGGCGAGCTTCTGGGTATCCATCGCCGGGTGCTAGCGCCAAAGCCCGCGCGGTGGAAGATGGCGTAAGGGCCAAAACGTCCCGGACCAATCCGGTCTGCCTAGACGCGTCGCACGGCGCGTGCCTGCACACTTTCTTAACGATGCCGGATGTCTAACCAGACGTGTAACGATAAATCCGTCAAGTCCGGTATGTTGCGGGGACGGCGGGGATATGGGGGAGCCGCACATGATTGTCGCCGCGAAGCGCGCATATTGGCGCGAAGCCGTGGAGTTCCTCGTCTATTTCGTCTTCATGACGCTGTTGAGTGCGGCGATGTTCGTGCTCGTCAGCTATGCGCCGCAGGCCAACTCGACCTGGTATATCAATACCTGTATCGCCGTTGCCGTTCTTACCGGTGGCTACGCCGTCCGGATGTACCGGCGTCACCGGGCAGCGGGGCTGTCGAATTCGGTGGGAACGGCGAAGACCACCCCCACCCGCATCTCGCCCAAGGAGTCACGTCGGCGGAGCTGGTCCGATCGCATTGCCGGCGAGACGCTGCGCAACGACAATCCGGAACGCGCGAAAGCTCTCACGGAGCTGGAAGCCGTGGAGGAAGCCTATCGCGCGCGCTGCCGGGCACGCGGGGAGAAGCCGGATCGGTCGTCGTCCGAACCGACCGCGTCGATGACGACCGACCAGATCCGTAAAAGAATCGCGCTGCGACTGGACCAGCTGGCGCTGCATGGCGCGCGCGGGCCCGCTTCCGGCCGCTAGACCGCCGGATCCGCGAACCGGCGGACGGCATGACCGTAGCGGACCGGGTGAACGAAGATTCACCCGATCCAAGCATGCAGCCTGCCGATGCTTGCCGCCCCCGCCCGCGCGGCTATGGTGCCGCCCGTCACATTCTGTGGGGAATTCCGCTTCGATGCCGTCCATGCGCCTGCTCTGCACCACTGCCCTGATCGCGCTCGCAGCGCCTGCCCTGCCCGCCGTCGCCCAGCAGGCCCCCGCCGCCCCCGCGCCCGCCCCGCTTTCCACGCTGGTCGATCAGGTGAAGCTCCCCTATGAGGAGTTCACCCTCGCCAACGGCCTGCGCGTGATCGTCCATACCGATCGCAAGGCGCCCGTCGTCGCAGTTTCGGTCTGGTACGATGTCGGCTCCAAGCATGAGCCCGCCGGCAAGACCGGGTTTGCCCATCTGTTTGAGCATCTGATGTTCAACGGCTCGCAGAATGCGCCGGGCGATTTCTTCGAGCCCTTGAAGCAGGTGGGCGCGACCGATCTCAACGGCACCACCTATTACGATCGCACCAATTATTTCGAGACGGTGCCCAAGCCCGCGCTCGAACGCGCGCTGTTCCTCGAAAGCGACCGGATGGGCTGGCTTACCCCCGCCATCACCCAAAGCGTGCTCGACGAGCAGCGCGGCGTCGTCCAGAACGAGAAGCGCCAGGGCGACAACCAGCCCTATGGCCTCGTCGAATACACCCTGGCCGAGGGGCTGTTCGGCAACGGCCCCTATGGCCATTCGGTAATCGGATCGATGGCCGATCTCGACAAGGCGAGCGTCGCCGACGTCAAGGGCTGGTTCCGCGACCATTATGGCCCGAACAATGCGGTGCTCGCGCTCGCCGGCGACATCGATGCCGCCGAGGCGCGGCCGCTGGTAGAGAAATATTTCGGCAAGATCGCACGCGGGCCCGAGAGCGAGCTGCCCAAGGTCACCATCCCCACCCTGCCCGCCGCCAAGACGGTGGTGCTCAAGGACCGCGTGCCCGCGATCGCCATCACCCGCAACTGGGCGATCCCCGGTCTCAACGATCCCGATGCCGCAGCACTCGACGTGTTCGGCCAGGTCCTGGGTGGCCTCGCCAGCTCGCGGCTCGCCAATGCGCTGGTCCGCGAGGAGAAACTGGCGGTACAGGCCTCCGCCTATGCCGAGACCTTCTCGCAGGCAGGCACCTTCGCCATCTCGGTCACGCTCAAGCCGGGGGTGGAGCCGGCCACGGTCAACAAGCGGATCGACGCGATCCTCGCCGACCTGATCGCCAAGGGCCCGACCGCCGACGAGGTGCAGCGCGTCGCCACCACCAGCGTCAGCGATACGATCAAGGGCCTGCAGTCCACCCGCGCCCAGGCATCGGTGCTGGCCGAGGGCGCGCTCTACTCGAACGATCCCGGCTTCTTCCGCAAGCGGCTGGAGGAAGTGGCGAAGATGACGCCGGCCAAGGCCCGCGCCGCCGCCGCCAAATGGCTCACCCGCCCCGCCTTCACCATCATCGTCGAACCCGGTGACCGCGAGGCCTATCAGGAAGCCGCGGCGGTCGCCCCCGCCAAGCCCGCTGCCGAAGAGGCGATCCCCAAGGGTGATCGCGGGGCCATGCCCGATGTCGGCCCGATCCGCGACATCCGCTTCCCCACGGTCGAGCGCACCCGGCTGGCGAACGGCGTGGAGCTGATCTACGCGCAGCAGACCGCGGTGCCGGTCACGCGCATGGTGCTGAGCTTCGATGCCGGTGCCACCGCCGATCCCGACGGCAAGCCCGGCACCCAGAACCTCACCCTCTCGCTGATGGACGAGGGCACGACCAGCCGCAATTCGATCGCGATCGCCGAGGCCAAGGAGCGGCTGGGCGCCGAGATCGACGGCGGCAGCTCGGCCGACCGCACCTACCTCAGCCTCGGCGTGCCGAGCGCCAATCTCGGCGGCGGCGTCGAGCTGTTCGCCGACATCGTCCGCCACCCGGCCTTTGCGCCGGCGGAGGTCGAGCGGCTGCGCGCCACCACGCTCACCGCGATCCAGTTCGAGCTGAGCAGCCCGAGCGGGCTCGCCAACCGGGCGCTGCCGGGGCTGCTCTACGGCCCGGCCAACCCCTACGCCAAGCTCGCCAACGGCTCGGGCGACCCGGCCGTGGTCGCCAAGCTGTCGCGCGACGAACTGGTCGCCTTCCACCGCGCCTGGATCCGGCCGGACAAGGCCAAGGTGTTCGTGGTCAGCGATCTGCCGCTGGCGCAGGTGAAGGCGGCGCTCGACGCGCGTTTCGGCGACTGGAAGGGCGAAGGCGCGGGCGGCGTCAAGGCGTTCACCGCCAAGCCGCAACAGGCGAGCCCCCGCATCGTGCTGGTCGACCGGCCGAACTCGCCCCAGTCGCTGATCGTCGCCGGGCAGATGACTCCGCTCGATCCGGCGAGCGACCTCCTCGTCGCGGTCACCGCCAACCAGGTGCTGGGCGGCGGCTTCCTGTCGCGGATCAACATGGACCTGCGCGAGGCGCGGCACTGGTCGTACGGCGCCGGCGGCGGGTTCAACTGGCTCGAACATGCCGTGCCCTATGCGGTGAATGCGCCGGTGCAGGCCGATCGTACCGGCGACTCGATCAAGTCGATCCGCGACGATGTGCGCGGTTTCCTCACCACCAGCGGCGTCAGCCCGGCCGAGCTCGCGCGCGAGATCACCGGCAGCACCCGGGAGCTGGCCGGCCGATTCGAAACCGCCAACGCGGTGCTCGGCGCGATGCAGCAGAACGACATCCGCCACCGTCCGGACGATTATTACGACAGCATCGCGCAAAAATATCGCGCGCTCACCGCGCCCCAGCTTGACGCTGCGGCACGCGGGGCACTCGATGTCGATCGCTTCGTTTGGGTGGTGGTGGGCGACGCCGCCAAGGTCCGCCCGCAGCTTGACAGCCTCGGCCTGCCTGTCGAGGTGATCAGCGCGAGTTCTCTGGCGGGGAAGGCCCCGCCGGCAACCAAGTAAGCAGGAGAGATCCAAATGGCGAATGTGGATGGCAACTGGAACACCGTGACCAAGTCGCCGCTGGGCGACCAGCAGGCGACGCTGAGCGTCACCAGCAACGGCGATACGTTCACCGGCAACTTCAACGGCGCGATGGGCCAGACCGAGATCAAGGACGGCAAGGTCAATGGCGACACGCTCAGCTGGTCGCTCGACATCACGGTGCCGATGCCGATGACGCTCACCTGCGAAGCGACCGTCAACGGCGACAGCCTCGACGGCACCGTCACCGCGGGCGCGTTCGGCAGCTTCCCGATCACGGGCACGCGGGCGTAAGCTTCTACCCATCTCCCACCCGCCTGCCGCACGCGCGTGCAGGCGGGTGAGGGCTTGCCCCGGCCCAGCGACTTCCTACAAACAGGGCATGAGCGAAAACCCCACGCCGCCCGTCGCCGCGACCCGCCCGCACAGCGTCACCCACCACGGCATCACCATCGAAGATCCCTGGGCCTGGCTCCGCGACCCCGGCTATCCCGACGTGACCGACAAGGACGTGCTCGCCTATCTCGAGGCCGAGAACGCCTATTTCGACGCGATCATGGCGCCGCACAAGGCGCTCTCCGAGACGCTGTTCCAGGAGATGCGCGGCCGCATCAAGGAGGACGAATCCAGCGTCCCCCAGAAGGACGGCGAGTGGCTCTACTGGACCGACCACGAGGTCGGCGCCGAATATGCCCGCTGGTGGCGCAAGCCCGTCGCGGGCGGCGAGGACGTGCTGATCCTCGACGAGACCCCGCTCGCCGCCGGCAAGGAATATTTCCGCCTCGGCGAAATCGCGGTCAGCCCCGACGGCCGGCTGCTCGCCTATGCCTATGACGACAACGGCTCGGAGCGGTTCGAAGTCCGCGTCAAGGACCTCACCACCGGCGAGCTCCTTCCCGACACCATCTCGGGCATGCTCTCCGACATCGTGTGGACCGCGGATTCGAAGGGCTTCCTCTACGGCCTCGCCAACGAGAACTGGCGCACCGACAATGCCCGCTGGCACAAGCTCGGCGAGCCGGTCGAGAGCGATATCGAGCTGTTCCGCGAGAAGGACGAAGGCTACCGCGTCGCCGTCGGCGAGACCTCGTCGCGCAAATGGCTGACCATCGCCACCGGCGACCATGTCACCAGCGAAGTCTGGCTGCTCCCCGCCGACAACCCCGCCGCTACGCCGATCTGCGTCGCCCCGCGCCAGCCGGGCCGCGAATATGACGTGGACGAGCATGACGGCACGCTGTTCATCCACACCAACGACACCGACACCAACTGGCGCCTCGTCACCGCGCCGATCACCGCGCCCGGCGAATGGACCGAGCGCATCGCCCCCTCGCGCCATTTCTACATGACCGGCGTCACCTGCTTCGCCGATTTCTTCATCGTCGAGGGCCGCGAGGACGGGCTCGATCAGATCGAGCTGCACCGCTACGACGCGAGCGTGCCCCCCACCCGCTTGGCCTTCCCCGAGGCGAGCTATGTCGCGGGCCTGGGCGACAACCCGGAATATGCCGTCACCAAGCTGCGGCTCGGCTATGAATCGATGGTCACCCCCGGCACCGTCCAGGACTACGACGTCGCCACCGGCGCGCTGGAGACGCTGAAGGTCCAGGAGATCCCCAGCGGCTATGACGGCAGCAAATACCGCACCGAGCGCCTGACCATCACCGCGCGCGACGGCACCGCCGTCCCCGTCTCGATCGTCTACCCCAAGGACTTCCCGCGCGACGGCACCGGCAAGCTCTATCTCTATGCGTACGGCGCCTATGGCCACGCCATCCCGCCGGGCTTCTCGACCAGCCGCATGTCGTTCCTCGATCGCGGCATGGCCTTCGCCATCGCCCATATCCGCGGCGGCGACGATCTCGGCCAGCACTGGTATCACGAGGGCAAGCTGGAGAAGCGCACCAACACCTTCAACGATTTCGTCGACGTGGCGAAGGGGCTGATCGCGCTCGGCTATACCGCGCCGGGCAAGATCGCCATCGCCGGCCGATCGGCGGGCGGCGAGCTGATGGGCGCGGTGGTCAATTCGGACCCCGAGCTGTGGGGCGCGGTGATCGCCGACGTGCCGTTCGTCGACGTGCTCAACACCATGCTCGACGAGAGCCTGCCGCTCACCCCCGGCGAGTGGCCCGAATGGGGCAACCCGATCGAGGACAAGGCGGCGTTCGAGCTGATCCGCAGCTACAGCCCGTACGACAATGTGCGGGCGCAGGCCTATCCGCCGATGCTGATCTCGGGCGGCCTCAACGACCCGCGCGTGACCTATTGGGAGCCCGCCAAATGGGCCGCCCGCCTGCGCGCGACCAAGACCGACGACAATATCCTGCTGCTCAAGACCAATATGGGCGCCGGCCATGGCGGCAAGTCCGGGCGGTGGGAGAGTTTGCGCGAGTACGCCGACGAGATGGCGTTCGTGCTTTGGCAGTTGGGGGTGGAGGGGTGAGGCTAAGCAGTCGGACTTTTTTAGACGCCTCTAATCTATAATTAGGTATGCATGAATGACACCGAGACCGTCATTTATGCATACTTAAACAAACTCATATTAAATATCTAACTTCCCCGGGGGCACGCGGATCAGAAACTCGACCGCTATACAGCGATATGAAGTTATCTTTACTACCCAAGGCATATTCAAGCTTATCATTGTGCCACAAAGCACAGAAAAGTGCTACAGATCTGGCCTGACAGTTAATGGACTTCTCGGGATTGAATTCAATATCCGTGAAGCCATCTCTATCCGTAACTTCCTCGACGAGCGCTGGATTTTTGAGGAGCGCATTTATATAGAGCCAATCATAAAACGCCGTTTTAGGCTCCAGTCCCCACTCGTCTCCATAAAACGAAAAGCATTTTAGAGGTCCGCTAGAGCGCAGGCGCTCATCACGCTTGGCGTCCATAGGAGATTTCTCGAATATGTCTCTGTATGGACCGCCGTTGTTGAAGACCTTGCTTCCTTGAAACGCCGCCTCAACTGTAAGCACACGCCCCTTCTGCGTTGTGAATTTTAGATTAAAGCTGGAAAGAGCCACGCCCAAGGGATCTTCAGATTTCGAAGAAACCTCTAGCGGATTGCGAACTGAATACTCACGGAGCGCAACCTCATGCAAAGAACGAATACTTTTTTGTTTCTGAGTCTTAGCAAATCCGGCATGCCACTCAAAATCTACGTACCGCTCGAGGACGTACCTGCGGCCATCCAGTAGGGGAACAAAGATAGGACGCTTAGCCATCAACGTTCCCGAGCAGCGCAGGAGGTATCACCGCGGGGATAAGTATCTCCCACTTTTCGGCAGCCAAACGCCGACCGTGATTTTCCGCAACTTTCCAATCGAGATAGCGGTAAGTTGCGTCGAAGTCTATTTTCTCAATCATTTCAGATGCATCGCCTATCACGGCGTCGTTGGAGGTCGCGACTCGATCCGCTATGCGAACGCCATTGAGCAAAAGCACGCTCGGACATACGTTTAAAACGTGAAGCGATTTGATGCCACCGCGCTCTTGCGCCACATGTGACATTGGATGGTGCTCACAGAAGCTCAGTCGAACGCTTTGATCGAAGCCCCGCGCTCGGTCGACAGCGAGGCTACCATCATCACCGCCTGTAACAGCCACGATTCCCAAGAACGCGAGGTGCGCAGTGGGAACAAGGCCAACCCGGCGTATCGAAGGCAAATTTTCTTTGTCAGTGAAGTGATAGAGCCGTCGCCGCTCCTTTTGCAGTTGAGCTACAAAATCCTGTAGGTTCAATTTCACCCCCCCCATTTCGCTACACGAGCTATAATAAGAGGCGGCCTAAGTGTTCTTCAAGAGTAACTTAGCTTAGTTGCCACTGCCCACCCTCCCCTCAATCCCCCGCAAACCCAAACGCCGTAACCCCGCGCTCCCGCTCGCTCCCCGCCGCTGCCCGCCCCGCGGGCGCCGCCGAGCGCTGCGGGCAGGCGACCCGCGTACACGCCCGGCACCCCAGCCCGATCGGCGCCGCCCGCTCCGCCAGGTCCACCCCGCGTGCTGCCGCCAGCGTCCCCGCCTCCGCCGCCGGCAGGCCCAGCGCGATCACGAAGCGCGGGCGCACCCCGCCGGATGTGGGTCTCCTATTTGGTGAGCAGCACGATCGAGCTTGAGGACATGTCTGCGTCGTACACCATCCGTTCGATGCGCCGCAGCAGGCCGAAGCGCCGCAATCGCTGCAAGAACCAGTTGCCCGGTCCCCGGCCTTTATTTCCGTAGAAAATGTCGAGAATGTCCTGCGGCATCGGAAAAACGCGGAAGCTCGAGAAACCGGCCTGCAACGCATGCCGGACGATCAGGCTCGGCGGCATGTCCTTCTCGTTCACGCCATATTGCTGCATCGCAGCAACCGAGTGGGGATTGGTCGAATGCCCCTCGCCCGGCTCGTGCGTCAGCAATATGCCGCCCGGCTTCAACGCCCGGTATACGGAACGTATTGCGGATGCTTCGTCATCCGCGTGGTGCAGAGAATCGAAAAAGACCGCGCAATCGAACTGCCCTTCCTCCAGCGAATCCTCATAGTCACCACAGATGAAGTCGAGACGATCCAGCGTCAGATTGTTTCGAAGCCGATTTTCGTGCGCCAGATCGATCATCGACGGCGCAATGTCTTGGCCAAGCACGTGATAGCCGCGCTGCGCGAAGAAGGTACTGGTCCATCCGCCGCCGCATCCAAGGTCAAGCAGCCTGCCCGGCGGGGGCGGCAAAAGACTCATCAACACGCCCATCGACAGCAGATTTACTCCGCAGAGCGGATCGGAAAACGGCTTAAACAGCGAATGCGCTCGTCCGGCGTCACCAATATTGTCAAGATAAGCAACTTCCGCTGCCTTGCTCATCACGCACTCCCGATTCGGATTGATGGAAGATATAAAAAGGACCATTAAGGGCGCCGGAAAGATTCACCCGCAGCTATCTTCCATACCAATAGTATAAAACTGATATAATTGAGCTTTCCCGATCTTTCCGGTTCCGACGGGAACGAGCTTATGCACGATGTCGCTCATAAGGACAAACCTCCCGCCCCCCCCCCCGTTCAGCGGGGCCTCAATCCCCCGCAAACCCAAACGCCGTAACCCCGCGCTCCCGCTCGCTACCCGCCGCAGCCCGCCCCGCAGGCGCCGCCGAGCGCTGCGGACACGCAGGCCGCGTACACGCCCGGCACCCCAGCCCGATCGGCGCCGCCCGCCCCGCCAGGTCCACCCCGCGTGCCGCCGCCAGCGTCCCCGCCTCCGCCGCCGGCAGGCCCAGCGCAATCACGAAGCGCGGGCGCACCCCGCCCGCCACGCCGCCATGCGGATGCACGCAGCGCGCGATGGTGAAGGCGCGGGCGCCGTCCTCCAGCTCGACGAGTTGCACCGCCGTCTCGTCGGTCCGCGCGAAACCGTCATAGGCGTTCCACAAGGGGCACGGCACCGCCGCCTCGACCAGCGCCGATCCGCTGGCGCCGGCATAGCGTTTCGATACCTGCCCCGCGCGATCGAACCGCATCAGGAAGAAGGCGAGGCCCCGCGCGCCGACCCGCTGCAGCGTCGTCAGCCGGTGCGCGACCTGGGAGAGGCTCGCGCCGAAGCGCCGCTGGAGCAGCTCCAGGTCATAGCCGCTGGCCTCGCACGCGCGCAGGAAGCGGGCATAGGGCATCATCACCGCGGCGGCGAAATAGGCGGTGAGGTGGCGGCGGAACAGCCGCGCGGCGACCCGGTCGAGCTCGGCGCCGCGCACCAGCGCCTCGATCTCGTCGCGCGCCTCCACCGCCAGCTGCTCGGCCAGCGCAAAGGCACGCGCGCTGGGATCGAGCGCCTCGGAAAGCTGCAATTGCCGCGCATGCAGGTCGAGCCGCTTGAGGGTATCGACCATCACCTCGGCGGGCAGGATGCGCACGGCAAGCTGGTGCTTCACCCGCAGCCGATCGGCCATCGCGCCATACGGCTCGCCGGCCATGCGCAGTTCGTCCGCCAGCGCCTCGGCGGCGGCGTCGAGATCGGCGAAATGGTTGCGCCAGCGCTCGATCGCGCGGCGGACCTGTTGGCCGGGATCGGCGGCGTTCGCGGCGGGCGCGGCGCTGCCGCCCATCCGGTCATAGGCGCGGGCAAAGGCCTCGGCGCCGTCGGGGGCGGCGGCCAGCCATTCGCCGAGCTGGTGGCGATCGACCGGGATGTCGGCGAACAGCGGATCGGCCAGCCGCCGCCGCAGCGCCTCGGCCCCACCGCCGGGCTCGGCCGCGGTGAGGCGGCGCGGATCGAAGTCATAGGTCTCGGCCAGCTTGAGCATCAGCGCGGCGGAGACCGGCCGCTGGTTGCGCTCGACCAGGTTGAGATAGCTGGCCGAAATCTCCAGCGCCTCCGCCATCGCCGCCTGGGTGACGCCGATCTCGAAACGGAGGCGACGGATGGCGTGCCCGGCGAAGAGTTTGCGTTCGGCCATGGGTCGTCGTGCTCCTTCTAAATTCCTCCCCGGAACGGGGAGGGGGACCATGCGAAGCATGGTGGAGGGGCCGCGCCGCAGGCGCGGTGGTCCCGACCCATCCTTCACCCGCACCGCCGCTAACGCGGCGGCCCCTCCACCACGCCGCTGGCGCGGCGCGGTCCCCCTCCCCGTTCCGGGGAGGAATTTGTCCACTGTCCTACACTAGGCGTTCCTGATACGTTCCATCGAAGCGCCGCAGACTATCTGTAAATACTTTACATGAATACAATGGAGCCCCGCAACCTACCACACACCTCCACCCTGTACGAAGCCAAAGTTGATTCCCCACCTGCACAAACTTTGCCAACTTACTCACACAAGGTTCAGGCAGTCAGTCAAGGAATTCACAATGTCCCAGTCGCTTGGTTTCGAGGATCTGGTCCCCGCCCCCGCCGGGCGGTTCGAAGGCATCCAGCGCCCCTACACCGCCGCCGACGTCGCCAGGCTGCGCGGCTCGCTGCCGGTGGAGCATACGCTGGCCCGCCGCGGCGCGCTCAAGCTGTGGGAGCTGCTGCGCACCGAGGACTATGTCCATGCGCTGGGCGCGCTGTCGGGCAACCAGGCGATGCAGATGGTACGCGCCGGGCTCAAGGCGATCTATCTATCGGGCTGGCAGGTCGCGGCGGATGCCAATACCGCCGGGCAGATGTACCCCGATCAGTCGCTCTACCCGGCCAATGCCGGGCCGGAGCTGGCGAAGCGGATCAACGCGACGCTCCAGCGCGCCGACCAGATCGAGCATATGGAAGGCGGCGCGACGCGCGACTGGTTCGCCCCGATCGTGGCGGACGCGGAGGCCGGATTCGGCGGGCCTCTCAACTGCTTCGAGATCATGAAGGCGTACATCGCGGCGGGTGCGGCGGGCGTGCATTACGAGGACCAGCTGGCCAGCGAGAAGAAGTGCGGGCATCTCGGCGGCAAGGTGCTGATCCCCACCCAGGCGCATATCCGCAACCTCGATGCGGCGCGGCTGGCGGCGGACGTGTGCGGCGTCCCCACGGTGATCTGCGCCCGCACCGATGCGGAATCGGCGCGGCTGATCACCTCGGATGTCGACGAGCGGGACCATCAATTCCTCACCGGCGAGCGGACCCCTGAGGGGTTCTTCCGCCTCAAGGAGGGGACCGGCGTCGATCACTGCATCCAGCGCGGGCTGGCCTTCGCGCCGCATGCCGATCTGCTGTGGTGGGAGACGTCGAAGCCCAATCTCGACGACGCCCGCCGCTTCGCCGAGGCGATCAAGAAGGCACATCCGAACAAGATGCTGGCGTACAACTGCTCGCCCAGCTTCAACTGGGAGAAGAATCTGGACAAGGACGATATCGCCCGCTTCCAGCGCGAGATCGGCGCGATGGGGTACAAGTTCCAGTTCGTCACCCTCGCCGGCTTCCACAGCCTCAACTACGGCATGTACGAGTTGGCGCGCGGCTATCGGGATCGCGGCATGGCGGCCTATTCGGAGCTGCAGCAGGCCGAGTTCGCGGCGGAGGCCGATGGGTACACCGCGACGCGCCACCAGCGCGAGGTCGGCACCGGCTATTTCGACGCCATTGCCCAGACCGTGGCGGGGGGCGCCAGCTCCACCACCGCGCTCGCCGAGAGCACCGAAGCCGCCCAGTTCACCAGTGAAGCCGCGTAAAGGAGAGTATTGCCATGTCGAACGAACCGCAGCGCAGCCGCGCCGTCTTCTCCACCGAGGATTTCCGCCTGCTCCGCGAGGCCGTCGGGGCCCATCTGCAGGCGGTGAAGGACAAGCCGGAATCGGTGAAGTTCTCGAACCTCTACCACCGCTTGGGCCGCGTGGCCTGACGCCTTTCCTGGGGAGGAAAGGATGCCCGCCGGGTCGCGTGCCCGGCGGGCATTTCCGCGCTTACTCGGCCCGCGCGCCGAGCTGCGCCAGCCGGGCGGCATGCTCCGCCTTGCCGAAGGGGAAGCGACGGTAGAAGAACGCCGCGATGGCGCCGAGCGCCAGGTAGACGGCGCAGAAGATCAGCGTGAACCGGTCGATCACCGCCTCGGGCACGGTGCCGGGCTTGGCGCCGTCCGGGAAGCCGGAGAAGGTGAGGATCAGCCCGGTGACGAAGATGCCGAGCCCGCTCGAGCATTTCTGGACGAAGAAGAAGCCGGCGAAGAACACGCCCTCGGAACGGCGGCCGGTCTCGACTTCGCTATGCTCCACGACGTCGGCCAGCATCGAGGCGCCGAGCATGGTGGAGGAGACCGCGAAGGTCGCGTTAACGGTGAAGATGGTGAACAGCACCGGCAGCAGCAGCGGATCGCCCGGCGCCGGGAACAGCCCCGCGAGGCGGAGGATATAGGGCGCGACGAGCAGCAGCACGGCGAACACCATCGCCATGGTCGCCGCCTGGGGCTTGCCCATCCGCCGAGCAAGCCGGGGTGCGATCAGGAAGGCGAGGACGACGCCGAGGAACAGCGTCGCGCCGAGCAGCTGGAAGGCGAGGTTCCCGAAGTGCCAGACATGGGCGTAGAGATAGTTGGACATCGAGAAGCTGATGCCCTGCGCGACGAAATAGCTGAGCGCCGCGGTCATCAGCACCAGGAAGGCCGGGTTGCGCAGGGTGGCGAACAGTTCGGCAATGCTCTGGCGGAGCGGCTGGGGTGCGATCTCCACCGGCGGCAGGTTCTTGATCTCGCGGTGCGTGCCCAGCGCCGAGCCCAGGATCGCCACCACCATCAGCGCCGCCCCGCCGATCGCGAAGCCCGGATAGCCGGCCCGGTCGAACTGGCCGTGCGGCTGCCCCGCCCGCTCGGCGAGGAACCAGCCATAGGAGAGCATCAGCATCGCCATGCCCCCGCCCCAGCCGAACAGGAAGCGATAGGCCATGATCCGGGTGCGCTCCTCATAGTCGGAGGAGAGCTCGGGACTGAGCGCCTGCGACGGCACCTCGAAGGCGGAGACGGCGGTGCGCACCACCACGGCGGAGACGAACAGCCAGCCGAGCAACGCGCGCTGCGACCAGCTTGTCGGCGGATTCCACAGGAACAGCCATCCCGCTGCGATCGGCAGCCACGCCGCATACATCCAGGGATGGCGCCGCCCCCAGCGGCTGCGGGTCCGGTCCGAGAGCATGCCGATCGCCGGATCGACGAACGCGTCGAACAGCAACGCGCACATGATCACGAAGCCGACCTGCGCGGCGGGCAGCCCCACCACCTGGTTGTAGAACAGCAGCAGGAAGGTGACGAAGCAGAAGTCCTTCACGCCGTATGCCGCGGCGCCGAAGCCATAAGCGAGCATCGTCGGCGTCGCCACGCGCCGGCTCGGCGGCACGGGTGGGGTATCGGCGGTGCGACCGTCCATCAACTGCTTCTCCACTACGTCCCCCGCCCACCCCGATACAGAGGCGGGGCCGCCCCGGCAAACGAAACACTTTGGAAGATCGGGTACGGCTTGCAGACCACCACCCAGCCGTTATACCTGCCGGCAATTAGAACCGAGAGGATGGCCATGGCCCTCGAACCCGAGCTGTTCGACGCGCTGATCGACACGGTCCGTCGCTTCGTCGCCGAGCGGCTCCGCCCGCTGGAGGCGGAGGTGGAGGCGGCCGATGCGATCCCCGACGCGATCGTCGAGGAGATGAAGGCGCTCGGGCTGTTCGGTCTGTCGATCGCCGAGGAACATGGCGGGCTGGGCCTCACCATGGCGGAGGAAGCCCGCGTGGCGATCGAGCTGGGGCGCACCACGCCGGCTTTCCGCTCGGCCTTCGGCACCAATGTCGGCATCGGCAGCCAGGGACTGGTCATCGCCGGCACACCCGAGCAGAAGGCGCACTGGCTGCCCAAGATCGCCCGCGGCGCGATCATCACCAGCTTCGCACTGACCGAGCCCGATGTCGGCTCGGACTCCGGATCGGTGAAGACCCGGGCGGTGCGTGACGGCGACGTGTACCGGCTGAGCGGTACCAAGCGCTACATCACCAATGCGGACAAGGCGCAGCTGTTCACCGTGATGGCGCGCACCGGAGAAGAGGCAGGAGGCCGCGGCGTCTCTGCCTTCCTGGTGCCGCGCGACCTGCCGGGTGTGTCGATCGGCGAGCCCGAGAAGAAGATGGGGCAGAAGGGCGCGCGCGTCGCCGACGTGATCTTCGACGACGTGCCGGTGCCGGTGGCGAACCGGTTGGGCGAAGAGGGCGAGGGCTTTCGGATCGCGATGCAGGTGCTCGATCGTGGGCGGCTGCATATCGCCGCGGTGTGCGTCGGCGTCGCTGAGCGGCTGATTGCCGACTGCGTCGCCTACGCCAGTGAGCGCCGGCAGTTCGGCAAGCCGATCGCCGAGCACCAGCTGATCCAGGCGATGCTGGCGGATTCGAAGACCGAGGCGCTCGCCGCGCGCGCGCTGGTGCTGGAAACCGCCGCTGCCAAGGACACGGGGGCGAACACCACCATGGAAGCCGCGGCGGCCAAATATTTCGCCAGCGAGATGGTCGGCCGGGTGGCCGATCGCGCGGTGCAGATCTTCGGCGGCGCCGGGTACATCGCCGATTACGGGATCGAGCGGCTGTACCGCGACGTGCGGCTGTTCCGGATCTACGAAGGCACCAGCCAGATCCAGCAACTGATCATCGCCCGCGAGACACTCAAGCGCGGCGGATAACACGGCCCGGCAAATAGGCAGGGCTCGGAGAGGGAGTTAGGCATGGACGTAGCTTCGCTGTTTCGCCTCGATGGCCGGGTGGCGCTGGTCACCGGGGGCTCGCGCGGCATCGGGCGGATGATCGCCGAAGGATTCGTTGCATCGGGTGCGAAGGTCTATGTGTCGTCGCGGCGAGCCGATGCCTGCGAAGCCACCGCCGCGGCGCTAGGTCCGAACGCCATTCCCCTGCCTCATGACGTCTCGACAGTCGAAGGCTGCCGCGCACTTGCGGCCGACCTCGCCGCACGCGAGCCCCGTCTCGACATCCTGGTCAACAATGCCGGCGCGGCATGGGGCGAGCCGTTCGAAAGCTTCCCCGAAAAGGGCTGGGACAAGGTCATGGACCTCAACGTGAAGTCCCCCTTCTTCCTGACGCAAGCACTGCACGACCTGCTCAAGGCAGCAGGCCGCGCAGAACGCCCGGCCAAGGTGATCAACATCACCTCGATCGACGGCCAGCGGCTCAATGCCTGGGAGACCTACAGCTATCAGGCCTCCAAGGCGGCGCTGATCCACCTGACCCGGCGGATGGCCGCGCGGCTGGTGCGCGACCAGATCCACGTCACCTCGATCGCCCCCGGCGCCTTCCCCAGCGACATGAACAAGGCCGCGCGCGACCATGGCGGCACCGTCGCGCAGGCGATCCCCGCCAGGCGCATCGGCGTAGCCGAAGACATGGCGGGCGCCGCGATCTACCTCGCCAGCCGCGCCGGCGATTATCTGGTCGGGGAAACCGTCACCGTGGACGGTGGGCTGGTCAACGCCTCGCTGGGCGCGAGCATCGACGGCTGACCCGCCGATGCTCGCCTGAGCATCAGCGCGCGATGTCGCCCGCTGCCAGCACCGCCAGCGTCACCAGCTCGCTGGCGGTGGAGGTCATTGGCGCGATCTGCACCGACTTCTCCATGCCGATCAGCATTGGGCCGATGGTGGAGTCGCCGCCCAGCTCGCGCAGCAGCTTGGCCGAGATGTTGGCCGACTGCAGGCCCGGCATGATCAGGATGTTGGCCGGACCCGAGAGGCGCGCAAACGGATAGTTGGCGAGCAGCTTCGGGTTCAGCGCCACGTCCGGCGCCATGTCACCTTCATATTCGAAGCTCACCCCTCGCGCGTCGAGCACCTTCACCGCGTCGCGGATATTGTCGATCCACTTGCCCTCGGGGTTGCCGAAGGTCGAGTAGCTGAGCAGCGCGACGCGCGGCTCATGACCCATGCGGCGGGCGACCTGCACGGTGCGCTCGGCGATGTCGGCCAGTTCCTCGGCGCTCGGGCGCTCGCTGACCGTGGTGTCGGCGATGAACACGGTGTGCGACTGGCCGACCAGCACATGGATGCCGAACGGCGTGCGGCCGTCGACCGGATCGATCACGCGACGCACCTGGCGCATCGTCTCGGCATAGGTGCGGGTGACGCCGGTGATCATCGCATCGGCATGGCCGAGGCGCAGCAGCAGCGAGCCGAAGATGTTGCGGTCGCGATTGACCATCCGCTCGCAATCGCGGCGCAGATAGCCGCGGCGCTGAAGGCGCTTGTACAGCGTCTCCACCATTTCCTCGACCAAGGGCGAGTTGACGCTGTTGTGCAGCTCGAAATGATCAGGATTGGCGCCGAGCGCGCGCAACTGATCATGCACCGACTCGCGGCCGACCAGCACCGGCGTGCCATAGCCGCCTTCCTGGAACGCGATCGCGGCGCGCAGCACGACTTCTTCCTCGCCCTCGGCGAAGATCACGCGCTTCGGCTGGGCGCGGGCGCCTTCATAGGCCATGCTGAGCACCGACGTGGTCGGATTCATGCGCGCGCGCAGCTGCTGGCGATAGGCCGTCATGTCGATGATCGGCCGCGTCGCCACGCCCGAATCCATTGCCGCCTGCGCCACCGCCGAGGGGATGATCTCGATCAGGCGCGGGTCGAACGGCGTCGGGATGATATAGTCGGGGCCGAAGCTGTGCGACGTGCCATAGGCACTCGCCACTTCCTCAGGCACCTGCTGGCGGGCAAGCTCGGCCAGCGCGCGGGCGGCCGCGACCTTCATCGCGTCGTTGATACCGGTCGCGCGGACGTCGAGCGCGCCGCGGAAGATGAACGGGAAGCAGAGCACGTTATTGACCTGGTTCGGATAGTCCGAACGGCCGGTGGCGATGATCACGTCCGGGCGGACGCGCTTGGCCTCGGGCGGCGTGATCTCGGGATCAGGGTTGGCCATCGCGAAGATGATCGGCTTCGGCGCCATCTTCGCGAGAAGCTCGGCCGGCAGCGCATTGGCGGCCGAGAGGCCGAGGAACACGTCCGCGCCCTCCAGCGCCTCGGCGAGCGTGCGGCGATCGGTCCTGGCGGCGTGCGCGGACTGCCATTGGTTCACGCCCTCGCGACCCTGGTAGATCACGCCGGTGCGGTCGCACATCAGCAGATTGTCGTTCGGCAGGCCCATCGCCTTGATCAGCTCGGTGCAGGCGATCGCGGCGGCGCCGGCGCCATTCACGACGATCTTGGTCGTCTTGATGTCGCGGCCGGTCAGGTACAGCGCGTTGATCAGGCCGGCGGCGGCGATGATCGCGGTGCCGTGCTGGTCGTCATGAAATACCGGGATGTTCATGCGCTCGCGCAGCGTCTGCTCGATGACGAAGCATTCCGGGGACTTGATGTCCTCCAGGTTGATGCCGCCGAAGCTCGGCTCCATCAGCTCGACCGCGTCAATGAAGCGATCGACGTCTTCGGTCTTCAGTTCGAGATCGATCGAGTCGACATCGGCGAACCGCTTGAACAGCACCGCCTTGCCTTCCATCACCGGCTTGGAAGCCAGCGCGCCCAGGTTGCCCAGGCCCAAGATAGCGGTACCATTGGAGATCACGGCAACGAGGTTGCCCTTCGCCGTATAATCATAAGCGGTGGCAGGATTTTCGGCGATCGCGAGCACCGGCACGGCGACGCCCGGCGAATAGGCCAGCGCCAGGTCGCGCTGGGTCGCCATCGGCTTGGAGGCGACGATCTCGATCTTACCGGGGCGGCCCTCGGCGTGGTAGCGCAGCGCCTCGCGATCGGAAAACTGGACGTTGCTCTCTTCGGCCATCCGCTCGGCTCCTAACTTCGTTGACTGTTTGCGTCCCTAAAGCAGCCCGAAGCAGCGATTGCAAACCGCAGAAGTCGTTTTCCGTGCGTTCCCCTACGTCGCTTTAATATGATGAATTGCGTAGAGCGTGCTCTCGCCAGACTGCCAAATCGGTACGAGCCGCGGATCGCGGAAGCCGGGCGGAAGCTCCACGTCGATCAGCCAAAGATAGTCGACCTGGTCGAGCGGCAGCGTCGGTGCGAGTTGGGCAATGGTGCGGCGTTCGCGGCCGGCGCCGCTGGGCCCCACGCAGTCCGTCGGCCAGACCAGCTGGGAAGGGTCGGTGGCGAAGCGCGGCGGCGCATAGCGCGATTCCAGCAGGTGCACGGACTTCACCGCCCAATGCGCGTTGACCCAGGCATCGCGATCGAGCGTGGCGAGATTGGCGAGGTGGCTGATCCGCGGGTTGCGCCAGGCCCGCACGCCGCAATCGGTGAGGGTCAGGTTCAGCACTCGGCTGCCCCGGGCGACGTGATCGAGCGCCTGCAACTCGCGGTGGTAGCGCTGGCCATAGCCGACGAAGCTCGCCGTGGTGACGCCGAAGCGCAGCACCAGTAACGCGACGCCTGCCGCCGCAACCCAGGCGCGTGGACGGCGCTGCACGCCGCTCCAGTCCTGCAGCGCGAGCGCCAGCAGCATCGCATGTGCGATCAGCCGCGCATCGACATTGGCGGTGCCCGAAAGCTGATAGGGCGCCGCGAGGAACAAGGCGAAGCTCGCCCACACTGCCAGCCTGCCGCCTTGCGCCAGCCGCGCGCCGCGCAGCCGGCCATAGAGAAGCACCGCAAAGGCGGCACCCAAGCTCGCCAGATCGAACACCATGTTCTGGTCGCGCAGCATGTTGCACAGCGCATCGATCTTGCCGGGGAAGTCCCAGACGGTCTTGCCGCCCGTCTCCCCGCCGGCTGAGAGAACCACCGGCACCGCGACGAACAGGAACGGCCAGAGCCTGGCGGCGAGCGCAGCGAGAGCCCGCGGCTGCCACCAGCGCCCGATCCGCTCCGCCTCCCACGCCGCGACCCACAACAGCAGCAGCGCACCGCCCTCGCCATGCCCCAGGAACAGCGCCGGGGCGAACAGCGTGAAGACCAGCGCCCGCACCGCCCGCCGCCGCTCCAGCGCCATCCACAGCGCCCAGCCGCACAGCGACAGCGCCGCGCTCAGGGCATAGTTGACGAAGCCCCACAGGAAGGAATCGTTGTAGACGAACAGCAGCGCGAAGGGCAGCGCGGCCGCACCACCCGGGTTCAGCCGCCGCGTGACAGCCAGCAACCCCACCACGATCAAGGTCGGCACCGCCGCGCAGACCAGCCACATCGCCGCCACCGGCCCCAGCAGCGGGTGCAGCGCCTGGACGATCAGGTCCGCCCCCAGGTTCAGCGTCGGGCGCCAGGTGAAGACGAAATAGCGGTGCAGGATGCTCTCCGCCGGGGCCAGCTGCACCGCAAAGCGCCCGATATGCCCGGGCACGTCGACCAGCGGCGGCACCCGCACGAACAGGAAGGGCAGGATCGACAGCAGCGACAGCAGCAGGATCCAGTGCCAGCGCAGCACCGCCGCCTTGCCCGTCTGCGCGGAAAAGAAGGTCATGGCTCCGCGCCTTATCCCCAGTTTCCACCAGCGTCACCCCATGCCCGCGGCTTGTGCGCCACCCCGTGCATCCGGTAGCGAGGCGCGATGTCCTCTGCCGCCCCTACTCCGATGATGGCCCAGTATCTCGCGCTCAAGGAAGAGGCGGGGGATTGCCTGCTCTTCTACCGGATGGGCGACTTTTTCGAGCTGTTCTTCGAGGATGCGAAGACGGCGAGTTCGGTGCTCGACATCGCGCTCACCTCGCGCGGCGAGCATGAGGGCGACAAGATCCCGATGTGCGGCGTGCCGGTGCACGCGATGGAGGCCTATCTCGCCCGGCTGATCAAGGCGGGCCACCGCGTCGCCATCGCCAACCAGACCGAGACGCCCGAGGAGGCCAAGAAGCGCGCCGGATCCAAGGCGCTGGTCGCCCGCGCGATCATCCGCGTGGTGACCGCCGGCACGCTGACCGAGGAAGCGCTGCTCGACAGCCGCACCGCCAACTGGTGCGTGGCCGTGGGCGAGGCCGGCGGCGGCGTGGCGATCGCCTGCGCCGACATTTCCACCGGCCGGTTCGAACTGATCGAGACCGATGCCGCGCGGCTGGGCGCCGAACTCGCCCGGCTCAATCCCGCCGAGACAATCGCCTGCGACGCGACCGACTTCGCCGAACTCGCAACGGCACTCCGCCCCAAGCTCGACTTCGACAGCGCCGGCGGCGAGGCGCGGCTGAAGCGGCTGTTCGGCGTCGCGACACTCGACGGCTTCGGACAATTTTCGCGCGCGGGACTCGCCGCGGCGGGCGGGCTGGTCGCCTATCTGGAGCATACCGCCAAGGGCTCGCTCCCCTTCCTCCGCCCGCCCCGCGTCAGCCGCGCCGAAGCCGCGATGGCGATCGATGCGGCGACGCGCGAGAGCCTGGAACTGACGGTCAGCGCCGCGGGCGCGCGCAAGGGCAGCCTGCTCGACGCGGTCGACCGCACGGTTACCGGCGCCGGCGCCCGTCTGCTCGGCGCAGATATCGCCGCACCACTGATGGACCGCGCCGCGATCGACGCCCGGCTGGATCTGGTCACCCTGTTCCACGACGATGCAGGCCTCCGCGACAGCATCCGCGCCACGCTGCGCGCGCTGCCCGATATCGGCCGCGCGCTCGGCCGCCTTGCCGCCGGCCGCGGTTCCCCTCGCGATCTCGGCCAGCTACGCGACGGGCTCGACGGCGCGTGGCGGCTAGGAGAGCGGCTCGACCGCCTCGCCGACGCGCCGCCCCTGCTCCGCGAACTCGCCCCGCAGCTGCGCGGCCACGGCGCGCTGATCGACCTGCTCACCCGTGCACTCGTCCCCGAGCCGCCGGTCGACGCGGCGCATGGCGGCTATATCGCCGAGGGCTATGACGCCGCACTCGACGATCTGCGCGACGCGGGCGCCGGCGGCCGTCGCGCCATCGCCCTGCTGGAAGCCGAGTATCGCAGCCGCACCGGCATCACCGCGCTCAAGATCCGCCACAACGGCGTGCTCGGCTATCATATCGAGGTCCCCGCCCGCTCGGCCGATGCGCTGATGAAGCCCGACAGCGGCTTTACCCATCGCCAGACGCTGGCAGGTGTGGTCCGCTTCAACGCGCCCGAGCTGCACGACGTCGCGGTGAAGGTCACCCAGGCCGGCGCCCACGCCCTTGCCGCCGAGTCCGCGCATCTGGAAGACCTGACCGGCCAGGCACTTGCCCGGCGCGAGCCGATCGCCGCCACCGCCGATGCGCTCGCCCGGATCGACGTCGCCGCCGGCCTCGCCGAACGCGCAGCCGAAGGCGGCTGGGCGCGCCCCGATCTGGTCGAGCATAGCTGCTTCGAGATCGAAGGCGGGCGCCATCCGGTGGTGGAAGCCGCCGTAGCCCGCGCCGGCGGCCGCTTCGTCGCCAATGACTGCAGGCTCTCCGAAGACTCGCGCCTGTGGCTGGTCACCGGCCCCAACATGGGCGGCAAGTCGACCTTCCTGCGCCAGAACGCGCTGATCGCGGTGCTGGCGCAGGCCGGCAGCTACGTGCCCGCCACGCGCGCGACGCTGGGGCTGGTCGACCGGCTGTTCAGCCGCGTCGGCGCCTCGGACAATCTCGCCCGCGGCCGCTCGACCTTCATGGTCGAGATGGTCGAGACCGCGGCGATCCTGGCGCAGGCGACCCCGCGCAGCTTCGTCATCCTCGACGAGGTCGGCCGCGGCACCTCCACCTATGACGGGCTCGCCATCGCCTGGGCGGTGGTGGAGGCGATCCACGAGGAAAATCGCTGCCGCTGCCTGTTCGCCACCCATTATCACGAGCTGACCCGGCTGGCCGAGCGCTGCGATGCACTCACCCTCCACCATGTCCGCGCGCGGGAGTGGAAGGGCGAGCTGGTACTGCTCCACGAACTGGCCGACGGCCCGGCGGACCGGAGCTACGGCATCGCCGTCGCGCGGCTCGCGGGCATGTCGCCCGCGACGGTCAAGCGCGCCAAGGCGGTGCTCGACAAGCTCGAGGCCGGCCGCGCCAAGACCGGCGGCCTCGCCGCGGGCCTGGACGACCTGCCGCTGTTTGCCGCCGCCGCGCATGCCGAGGAGGAGAAGGTCGACGCGCTGCGCCACGAACTCGACACGCTCGACATCGACGCGCTCAGCCCGCGCGAGGCGCTGGACGTGCTGTACAAGCTGAAGGGACTGGCGACCGAAGCCTAGGCGGCCGCGCGTTCCATATGCGCGTCGAGGAAGGCGGCCGCCTCGGCGGCGGGCAGCGGACGCGAGAACAGATAGCCCTGATATTCGTGGCAGCCGAACGAGCGCAGGAAACCTTGCTGCAATTCGTCCTCCACCCCTTCCGCGGTCACGCCGATGCCCAGCGACTGGCCGATGCCCAGCACCGCCTGGATGATCGCCCGCGCATCCTTGGAGCGGGCGAGATCGCGGACGAAGCTCTGGTCGATCTTCACCCGGTCCACCGCCAGCTTGTGGAGGTGCGACAGGCTCGAATAGCCCGTACCGAAATCGTCGAGCACCAGCTGCACCCCGGCCTCGCGCAGCCGGGCGAGGGTCTGCTCCACCCCGGCATCCATCGCGAGCATCGTGCTTTCGGTGACCTCCAGCTGCAATTGCCGCGGGTCCATGCCATGCCGCGCGAGGATCGCGAGAATGCGGGAATCGAGGTCCGGGCTCCGCAGCTGGATCGGCGACAGGTTCACCGCCAGCGCCAGCGCCGGGAAGCGCACCATCATCGCAACCGCGCGATCGAGCACCCATTCGCCGAGCGGCACGATCAGCCCGCTCGCCTCGGCTACGGGGATGAAGCGCAGCGGCGCAATCATGCCCTGTTGCGGATGGTGCCAGCGCACCAGCGCCTCGACCCCTACCACCCTGTGGCCGCCGGCATCGATCACCGGCTGGTAATGGACGTCGAGCTGGTCGCCCGTGGCGAGCGCGGTACGTAGGTCCGCCTCCAGCGCGCGGCGGGCCTGCACTTCGCCGGCCAGTACGGCGTCGTAGAGGCGGAACGCGTTGGCCGGCTGGCGCTTCGCCTCGTAGAGCGCGAATTCGGCGCGGCGGTGCAGCTCTGCGGGGGACAGGCCGGGCTCGCCCCAAGCGCAACCGACCGAGACGCCGAGCATGACGGCCCCCGAAGGTCCGACGAGCGGCGCATCGAGCAGCGCGAGCACCCGCCTGCACGCCGCTTCGGCCGCGGCGGCGTCATGGCAGTCATCGACCAGCACCGCGAAACTGTCCCCGCCGGTCCGCGCTACCCGGTCCGACCCGCGGGCAGCGCCCGCGAGCCGGTAGGCGAAAGCCCGGAGCAGAGCATCACCGACACTGTCCCCAAACGCGTCGTTGATGTCCTTGAACTGGTAGAGATCGATCAGCAGCAGCGCCGGTGCCCCATCGTCCATGGACTTCACCAGCTGCTCGTTGAGTGCGGCGCGATTGGGCAGCCCCGTCAGCGTGTCGTGATAGGCCAGGTGGCGGATATCCGCCTCCGCCTTCCGTAGGGGAGTGATGTCCGTAAGGATCGTCAGCACCAGCGGCGTGTCGCCGACAAGAATGCGGCGGCGGCGGGTGACGACGTTGCGGCAGGTGCCGTCATGCCCCTCAATCACCTCTTCGGTCTCCATATCCTCGCCGGTAGCGAAGACCTGGGCATGTTCGGCGGTGTAGCGGGCAAATTGCTCTGGCGAGAGATAGAATTGGGAAGGAGTCGAGAGCCAATGCTCCCGATTCCTGCCGGCCAGCGCGCAGAACGCCTGGTTCACTTCGACGATGCGATCGTTGCGGTCGATCAGCAGCACCGGCGAGGGCAATGCCTCCAGCATCATGCGCATACAGGCGCCAAGCGCCGTGTCCGCATCTCCCTGCTCTGCCTGCTGCATCGGGCGCTCCGCTGCCAATTTCCCTGGAGCGTGCGGCTCTGCCCTGCCGACTCGGGCACTGCCTAGTTGGGGCATGTCCATATCGGAAGCGTCACTTTCCGCTAACTATTGGACTTGGCCGGAAGCGCGGAAAGAACTGCCCAAAATGAAAGAGGCCGCCGGGCCCTTCTCCAAGGTACCCGGCGACCCCCGACATGGTCAGCGGCCGGAGAGCTCCAGCCCGGGAGACCATGCGGACCGCATTACCTGCAACTGCCGACGTTGTTTGGAGGAGGATACCTCCCGGCGGCAATATGGATGGAGGGCTTCCATCCACGCGGCAGGATCAGCGGCGCGTCTCCCGAACGAACTGAACCGACCTCACTGCTGAACCATGAGACATCGGATCACCTCCTTTCGCTTGTTGAAGAGCCTGTGCCTCTCGACACACTTGACATGTAGGATGACCCTGAGTCGCAGAACAAGTCTTGTAAAAGAATTTTATCGGTGCGATTCTGGAAGTCTGGGCCGAAGCGGTGCGGCGCGTCGCCCTATTTGCGGCAATCCTCCACCACGCGCAGGATTTCCGGCCAGGCCGGAATAACCAGCACCGGCAAGCCCCCGCCCTCTATCACGAACCGTCCGCGGCTGAAGCCCAGCGCGTCGAGGAAGCTGTCGTTGGCGGCAAAGGCCATGGCGAGCATGCCGGGCGCGCTCGGGTCCGGCGTCGCCGGCCCGGCGCGGACGGCGCTGGTGGTCCGCAAGGTCAGGGTCGCGGGGGCGGAACCGGTACGCGCCAGCGTCACGCGGCGTGCCGCCAGGTCGCAGCGGAGGATCGCAAGCGGCGCGCCGCCGGCGACGCCATAGGTCGCGGTGCCGCCCCGGTAGCGCCAATCGCCGGGCGTCAGCGGCCAGTCACGCCAGTCCGCGCCGACCGTCGGCTTGGATACGGGCGGCGGCGGGAGCGCGGGCACCGGCACGGGCCGGGGCGCAGGCGCGGGCGGCGGCGTAGAGGGAGCAGGCACGCAGCCGGCGAGCGCGACGAGGCCGACGCCGGCGAACAGGGAAAGCAAACGCATGGCCGGGCTTATGGACGCGTGCGGGCCGCGGCTCAACTGCACGAACCGCGCTGCACGACGGACGGGAAGATCGAGACGACCGCCCGACCTACCCCCGCCGCGGCCCGCCGAACTTCGTCTTGGTCTGCTTGCCGAACCGCGTCTTGCGCGTGCCTGGCTTGCCCTCGTTGGACCGCCCCATTATCGGCGCCTTGCGCTCGCTCTCGGGCAGCCCGAGCTCCTCCGCCTCCAGCGCGCGGATCTCGTCGCGCAGGCGGCCGGCTTCCTCGAACTCCAGATTCGCGGCAGCGTCGCGCATCTTCTTCTCGAGCTCCTCGATATAGCCGCGGAGATTGTGGCCGACCATGTGCGGACGATCGGCATCGATCTCCACCGTCACCTGGTCCTTGCTGGACACATGCGCGATGATGTCGCCGATATTCTTCTTGACCGTCTCCGGCGTGATCCCGTGTTCGAGATTGTACGCCATCTGCTTCTCGCGACGACGGCCGGTCTCGGCGAGCGCGCGTTCCATGCTGCCGGTCATGCGATCGGCATAGAGGATCACCCGCCCCTCGACGTTGCGCGCGGCGCGGCCGATCGTCTGGATCAGCGACGTCTCGGAGCGCAGGAAGCCTTCCTTGTCGGCATCGAGGATCGCGACCAGCCCGCATTCGGGGATGTCGAGCCCCTCGCGCAGCAGGTTGATGCCGATCAGCACGTCGTACACGCCCATCCGCAGGTCGCGGATCAGTTCGATTCGCTCCAGCGTCTCGGTGTCCGAGTGCATGTAGCGGACCTTCACGCCCGCCTCGTGCATATACTCGGTCAGGTCCTCGGCCATGCGCTTGGTGAGCGTCGTCACCAGCGTGCGATAGCCCTTGGCCGCAGTCGCCTTGCACTCCTGGATCAGGTCCTGCACCTGCTCTTCTACGGGTCTGATCTCCACCGGCGGGTCGATCAGCCCGGTCGGGCGAATCACCTGCTCGACGAACACGCCGCCGGTGCGCTCCATTTCCCAGTCGCCGGGGGTGGCCGAGACATAGGTGGTCTGCGGCCGCATCGCGTCCCATTCGTTGAAGCGCAGCGGACGGTTGTCGATCGCGCTGGGCAGGCGGAAGCCGTACTCGGCAAGCGTCAGTTTGCGCTTGTGGTCGCCGCGCGACATGCCGTTGATCTGGCCGATCGTCTGGTGGCTCTCGTCGACGAACAGCAGCGCGTTCTCGGGCAGATATTCGAACAGCGTGGGCGGCGGCTCGCCGGGCAGGCGGCCGGTGAGGAAGCGACTGTAATTCTCGATGCCCGCGCAGGAGCCGGTGGCGGCGATCATCTCCAGGTCGAAATTGGTGCGCTGCTCCAGCCGCTGCAGCTCGAGCAGCTTGCCCTCGGCTTCCAATTCCTTGAGCCGCTCGGTCAGCTCGTGGCGGATCGCCTCCATCGCCTGCTTCAGCGTCGGCCCCGGCGTGACATAGTGGCTGTTGGCATAGACGCGGACATAGTCGAGGCTCGCCACCTTCTTGCCGGTCAGCGGATCGAACTCGACGATCTCCTCGATCTCGTCGCCGAAGAAGCTGATCCGCCAGGCGGTATCCTCATAGTGCGAAGGAAACAGCTCGAGATTGTCGCCGCGCACGCGGAAGGCGCCGCGCCCGAAGGCGGCGTCGTTGCGCTTGTACTGGAGCGCCACCAGCTTGCGGATGATCTCGCGCTGGTCGACCACCTGCCCCTTCTTGAGGTCGAAGATCATCGCCGAATAGGTCTCGACCGAACCGATACCGTAGAGGCACGAGACCGAGGCGACGATGATCACGTCGTCGCGCTCCAGCAGCGAGCGGGTCGCGGCGTGGCGCATCCGGTCGATCGCCTCGTTGATCGAGCTTTCCTTCTCGATGTACGTGTCCGACCGGGGCACATAGGCCTCGGGCTGGTAATAGTCGTAATAGCTGACGAAATATTCGACCGCGTTCTCGGGGAAGAAGCTCTTGAACTCGCCATAGAGCTGCGCCGCGAGGATCTTGTTGGGCGCGAGGATCAGCGCGGGGCGCTGCAGCTCCTCGATCACCTTGGCCATGGTGTAGGTCTTGCCCGATCCGGTGACGCCGAGCAGCACCTGGTCGCGCTCGCCGGCCCGCGCCTGCTCGACCAGTTCCGGGATCGCGAAGCGCTGGTCGCCCGAGGGCTGGTATTCGGAGACGAGCTTGAACTTCTTGCCGCCCTCCGCCTTTTCCGGGCGCTGGGGGCGGTGGGGGATGAACGCCTGCCCCGTTTCGGGCTCGGCAAGGTTGGTCCGGATCTGGATCGCCATGGCCGGAATATGGGGTGCGCGGCGCCGTCTGAAAAGCGGCCTTTCGATCAGGAACTTGGGCGATCAGGGTGTCGGGCGGTACGCAATGCGCCACATGCCAAAGCCGATCCCGCCCGCGAGCAGCGTCACCGCCGCGGCTTGCGCGAGCTTGAACGCCAGCCCCAGCAGCCAGCTGCGCGTGTCGATCGGCGCCAGGCTGAACATGCCCTCGCCGCTCTGCGCGCCGACGAACAGGCCAAGCCCGAGCAGTCCCGTCACCGCGGCGGCATAGCGGCCCCGCCGCAACCCGATCGCGTGCAGCAGCAGCCAGATCGGCCCGCCGACCGCCGCAAGCGCCAGACCCGCGAACAGCGTGCCGACGGCCCAGCCCGCCAGCAGCGCCAGCGGCGCGCGCTGCCCCGCCGCGATCAGCAGCAGCAGGATCAGCAGCCCGCCCAGCGTGCTGCCGGCCGCCAGCGCCTTGGCGATCTGCTTTCCATTCGTTCCGAGTTGGCCCCCTGCGCCGCTACCGTCGTGCATCCGTCCCCGCCCTCGACCCTTCTTAGGAACGGTTACGAAGCGTCTCAACCTCAGCGGAAACGGTCGAAGCGCCCCTCGGCGCGGCACGTGGCGATGCCCTGGTCGTCCGGCGCGCGCGGCGGGGTGCCGATCGCGGGCACGTCGAAGCTGCGGCCGATAGCATGATCGACGAAGCGATCGCCGCTCGTTCCGCCACAGCGCAGCATCGCGGCCAGCATGTCCGGCGGGGTGCGATAGGCTTCCCAAGAGAGGCGGAAGGTGCCCCAATGAATCGGCAACGCCCAAGGCCGGCCGAGCCCGTCCCACACCCGGATTGCGTCGCGCGGACCGATATGCGCATCCGCCGCCATCTGGCCAGGCTTGAAGCGGAAGGCGCCGATCGGGATCGCCGCAAACCGCACCGGACCGAGCGCGGCGGCTTCGGCCGGCCATTTGCCGTCGCCCCAACCGGTGTCGCCCGCAAAGAACAGGTTGCCGCCCGGCAACGTCACCACGAAGCTCGACCATAGCGCGCGATTGCGATCGGCGAACCAGCGGCTGCTCCAGTGATGGTTGCGTGTGACGACAACATCGATGCCGGGCCGCAAGGCCAGTCGCTGCCCCCAGTCCAGTCCGCGCGCCGGCACGCCTGCCTGCCCGATCACGCTGTCGTTGCCGAGCCCGGTTACGACCACCGGGCGGTCGCGCTGCCAGATCGTCTTGAGCGTCGCGAGGTCGAGATGGTCATAATGGTTATGGCTGACCACGATCAGGTCGATCCTGGGCAGATCCGCCAGCCGCACGCCGGGCACCGCCACCCGCTTGGGGCCGATGCCGAACGGCCCCGCCACGTCGCTCCAGACCGGATCGGTGAGGATATTGAGCCCCTGGGTCTGGATCAGCACGCTGGCATGACCGATCCAGGTGACCTTCATCGCCTGCCCCTCGATGCGTGCGGCAGGGCGTGCCGGGTTCACGGGCACGCTGGCCGGCCAGGGCGGCTGCCGGCTGGCATTGGCAAGCCGATGCGCGAGGAAGGCGAACCCCAGCGCCGGCACCGGCGCGGTCTCGCCGTCGGGGTTAGCGAAGTGTGCGCCATCGAAATGCGCCGTCTCCGCGCCGCGGTAATAGATGCGGTCGAGAAACGGCGGCACCAGCGTCAGGAACAGACACAAGGCCACCACGATCCAGAGCAGGAGTCCAACGAGCAGCTTGGCCATCGTCGCAATACGCATGGCAGCGGCTGATGGCCGCAAAGCCCCTTGCGATCAACCGCCCCGATCCCCTAGCGCGGGCCCATGACGCTGCCCCGTACGCCTGAGGAAGCCGCCGCCGAGCTGGAAAAGCTCGCCGCCGAGATCGCGCACCACAACCGCCGCTATCACGACGCCGACGCGCCCGAGATCAGCGACGCGGACTTCGACGCGCTGGTCCGCCGCAACACTGCGATCGAAGCCGCTTTCCCGGATCTGGTCCGCGCCGATTCGCCCTCGCGCCAGATCGGCGCGACGCCGTCGGGGCCGCTCGCCAAGGTGGCGCATGCGCGGCAGATGTTCAGCCTCGACAACGGCTTTGCCGACGAGGACGTGGCGGACTTCCTCGGCCGCGTGCGCCGTTTCCTCAAGCTGGCCGACGATGCGCCGGTGGAACTCACCGCCGAGCCCAAGATCGACGGCCTCTCCTGCTCGCTGCGCTACGAAAACGGCGTGCTGGTGCAGGCCCTTACCCGCGGGGACGGCCGGATCGGGGAGGACGTGACGCCCAATGTCCGCACGATTCGAGACATCCCCCACCGCATCGAAGGCGCGCCGCCGGTCTGCGAGGTGCGCGGCGAAGTCTATATGGCTAAGGCCGATTTTGCGGCGCTCAACGCGCGACTGCTCCTCGAAGCCGAGGAGACCGGCAAGGAAGCGCGCCAGTTCGCCAATCCGCGCAACGCCGCCGCCGGCTCGCTGCGTCAGAAGGACGCCGCCGTCACCGCGACGCGCCCCTTGCGCTTCCTCGCCTGGGGCTGGGGCGAGCTGAGCGAACCGCTGGCCGACAAGCAGTACGAGGCGATCGATCGGATCCGCGCTTGGGGCTTCCCGGTCTCCGACCTGTTCGTCCGCGCGCCCACGCTGGAGGATGCGCTCGCCCAGTATCGCGCGATCGAGACTCGCCGCGCCGACCTGCCCTTCGACATCGACGGCGTCGTCTACAAGGTCGACCGGCTCGATTGGCAGGAACGGCTCGGCTATGTCGGCCGCGCGCCGCGCTGGGGCCTTGCCCACAAATTCCCCGCCGAGCGCGCGCAGACCACGCTCCAGGCGATCGACATCCAGGTCGGCCGCACCGGCAAGCTCACGCCGGTGGCGCGCTTGGAGCCGGTGACGGTGGGCGGCGTCGTCGTCAGCAATGCGACGCTGCACAATGCCGACGAGATCGCGCGGCTGGGCGTGCGCCCCGGTGACCGAGTCGTGCTCCAGCGCGCCGGCGACGTGATCCCGCAGATCGTCGAAAATCTCACCCGCGACGAACCCCGCGCGGACTGGCACTTCCCCAGCCACTGCCCGATCTGCCAGTCCGAAGCGGTGGCCGAGGAAGGCGAAGTTGACGTCCGCTGCACCGGCGGGCTGATCTGCCCGGCGCAGCGGCTGGAGCGCTTGAAGCATTTCGTCAGTCGCGGCGCGCTCGACATCGACGGGCTGGGCGAGAAGACGCTGATCGAGCTGCTCGACCTGGGCTGGATCGCCGAGCCGGCCGACATCTTCCGCCTGGCGCAGCACCGCGACGCACTGCTCGGCCGCGAAGGCTGGCAGGAAAAATCGGTCGACGGCCTGCTCGCCGCGATCGAGGCGAAGCGCGCGCCCGATGCGGCGCGGCTGCTGTTCGGGCTCGGCATTCGCCACATCGGTGCGATCACCGCGCGGGACCTGCTCAAGCGCTACGTCACCCTGTCGGCGCTGGAAGCGCTCGCCGACGAGCTGATTGCCCTGCGCGACGCCACGCCGCTCCAGCTCGGCGAGACCGAAGCCAAGCACCGCACCCGGCTGGACAAGGCGATCGCCGAGCGGATCGGCGTCGAGAATGTCGGCGCCGCCGTCGGCCATGCGCTGGCGGACTTCTTCCACGAGCCGCATAACCGTACCGTCTGGAGCGACCTGCTGCGCGAAGTGGCGCCGCCGCCCTTCGTTGTCGAATCGCGCGACTCGGAAGTGACCGGCAAGACCTTGGTCTTCACCGGAACGCTCGAAGCGGTGAGCCGCGACGAAGCCAAGGCGCAGGCCGAGCGACTGGGTGCGCGCGTGTCCGGTTCGGTCTCCGCCAAGACGGACCTGGTGATCGCTGGGCCGGGCGCCGGTTCGAAGCTGAAAAAGGCCGCGGATCTCGGGATTCGGGTGATCAGCGAGAGCGACTGGCTGGCAATCGTAAGCGCTTCCGAGTGATGCCTTTTTGCAACGCACCATAGTGGAACGTTGCGCACGTATTGACTGTCACAATTCCGCAATCAAAGCCAAGCAGGGGGCAGCCAGACAGATGGCGCGCAAAGCGCCACGACTGGTAGCCACAGGCTAAAAAAGGGAACTCTCGATGCGAACGCACTATCTTGCAGGCGTGGCCGCTGCCGCGCTGCTCATTCCGGTTGCAGCCCATGCGCAGGAAACCACCTCGACGATTCGCGGCACCGTGACCGCCAACGGCGCACCGGTCGCCGATGCGGCTGTCGTGGCGACCAATTCCGCATCGGGAACCCGCTCCACGGCACGCACCGACGCCAGCGGCAACTTCAGCCTGACCGGTCTTCGCACCGGCGGCCCGTACACCGTTGAAGTCACCGCGCCGAATTATTCGAGCGCGTCGGTCACGGACATCTACACGGTGGCCGCGCAGTCGTTCGATCTCCCGGTCGAACTCGTCGCAGAGGGCCAGGACATCGTCGTGACGGCCAGCACCGTTCGCGGTGCTCGCTCCATCTCGCAGGGCCCCGCCACGGTGCTCACGGCCGAGCAGATCGCCAACGTCGCCAGCCTCAACCGCGACATCCGCGACCTGTCGCGTCGCGACCCGTTCGCGCGCCTGGATGACACGCCGACGGGCGGCCGCGCGATCTCGTTCGCGGGTCAGAATGCGCGCTACAACCGCTTCAGTGTCGACGGCGTGCCGATCACCGACAATTTCGGTCTCAACACCGATGGCCTGCCCAGCCGCCGCTCGCCCATTCCGTTCGACGCGATCGGCCAGTTCCAGGCCAAGGTCGCGCCCTACGACGTGCGCGAAGGCAATTTCCAGGGCGGCGCGATCAATATCGTCCTGAAGTCGGGCACCAACGATTTCCACGGAACCGGCTTCTACGCGCGGTCCGGCGACTCGTTCGTCGGCAGCAAGACCAAGGACGTCACCGTCAACGTGCCGAAGTTCCACGTCGACAATTATGGCGCCGAACTGAGCGGCCCGATCATCAAGGACAAGCTGTTCTTCATGGTCGCCGGTGAGCGCCTGCGCGGCGGCCGTCCGATCGTCGAAGGCCCGGTGGACAACAATGGCGGCACCGTGATCCCGGGTGTCACCCAGGCGCAGGTGGATCGCATCAGTGCGATCGCCAAGAGCGTCTACAACTACAATACCGGCGGCGTGCTGCACGATTCGGGCGATAAGGACGACCGCGTCGTCGCCCGCCTGGACGCGAACATCAGCGACAAGCAGCGCCTGTCGGTGACGTACACCTACGCCAACGACGCGATCAACCTGCTCAACAACACCTTCACCAACGCGCCGACGGGCCTGGGCCTGGCGTCGAACGCCTATATCCAGGGCAACCGCCTGCACACCGGCGTGGTGCAGCTGAACTCCGACTGGGCGGATGACTTCTCGACCGAAGCACGCGTGTTCTACAAGAACTACACGCGCATCCAGGATCCGCTGTTCGGCCGCGGCTTCGCCCAGTTCCGCGTCTGCGCCAACGAGACCTCGACCGGTTCGCTGACCGCCTGCGACAACAACGCAGCGATCGTCTCGTTCGGCCCGGACAACTCGCGCCAGACCAACCAGCTGAAGACCGACACCTGGGGCGGCATGTTCCAGGCGCGTGTGACCAAGAACGACCACGACCTGCGCATCTTCAGCGAAGTTGCGTTCGTGAACGTCTTCAACTCCTTCCTGCAGAACAGCGCCGGCAACTATTATTTCGACTCGATCGCCGACCTGCAGAACAAGACCGCCAACTCGATCACCTATGGGAACGCGATCCCGTCGCTGGTCCCGAACGACGCGGCATCGAACTTCTCGTACCAGAGCTACACCTTCGGTGTCATGGATTCCTGGCGCGTCACCCCGACGCTGAACATCAGCTACGGCATGCGTTATGACCTGTACGGCATGCACGATCTCCCGGCGCGCAGCGCGGCCTACACGGCGCGCTATGCCGCCGGTGCGATCGTCAACGGCCAGCTCCAGACCATCGGCGCCAACAACGCCAACATCTCCGGTCTCGGCCTCTTCCAGCCGCGCGTCGGCTTCGACTGGAAGCCGCTCCCGCGCGTGAGCATTCGCGGCGGCGGCGGCATCTTCGGCGGCGGCACCCCCGACGTCTATGTGTCGAACAGCTTCTCCAACACCGGCGTTCTGACCAACTCGATCAACATCAACCGCACGGCCACCGGCTTCTCGGGCGCGACGACCGATGCCACCATCGGCAACGCCGCGCTCTCCGGCGTCACCGGGACCTCGATCCCCGGCGCGGTGAACACGCTGCTGACCAACGCGACGGTGGCCACCAACGCCCCCGTCAACGCGATCGATCCGCACTTCAAGCTGCCCTCGCAGTGGCGTGCGACGCTGAGCGGCGAATACACCGTGAGCGGCTGGACCTTCGGCGCCGACTTCCTCTACTCGAAGGTTCGCGACCAGGTGTACTTCACCGACATCCGTTCGCAGCCGATCGCGGGCTCGCTGACGCCGGATGGTCGCCAGCGCTATCAGAACATCATCGATGGCGCCGCGAGCACCAACACCAACACCGACATCCTGCTGACCAATACCAGCAAGGGCCGCGCGCTTATCGGCGTCGCCCGTGTCGACAAGACCTGGGATTTCGGTCTCAACATCAATGGTAGCTTCACCTATCAGGACGTGAAGGATCAGTCGCCGGCGACCTCGTCGACCGCGGGTTCGAACTACAGCAACGGCTCTTTCGTAGACCCCAACAACGTTGCGTATGGCATCTCGAACGATCAGGTGAAGTACTTCTTCAAGTACAGCCTGAACTACGAGCACGCGTTCTTCGGTGACTACAAGACCACCTTTGCGCTGTTCGGCGAATCGCGCATCGGTCACCCGTACAGCTATACCTTCCAGGACTTCGGCAGCGGCCGTTCGTCGGTGTTCGGCACCACCGGTGTCAGCTCGGGCACCGGTACTGGCGGCAACCGCTATCTGATGTACGTGCCGACGGTGAACGATCCGCTGGTTTCGTACAGCACCCCGGCGGTCCGCGATGCGGTGAACGCGTTTATCGACGCTTCGGGTCTCGGCAAGTATCGTGGCCAGGTCGCGCCGCGTAACGCGTTCCACTCCAAGTGGTTTACCCGCATCGATCTGCACGTTTCGCAGGAACTGCCGACCGGCCTGGGCAAGTCGCGGGTCACCCTCTTCGGCGACATCGAGAACTTCACCAACTTCCTCAACAAGAAGTGGGGCCAGACCCGCGAGTACGTGTTCCCATACAACGTGGCGACGGTCCGGGTGCAGTGCCTGACCACCAAGGGCAACGCCGATGGTGCGGGCACCGTCGCGACCAGCGCGGCGCAGCCCTGCGCCCAGTATCGCTACTCGCCGGTGGGTGGCTCGGCCAACTTCACCGCGCCGAGCGATCAGATCTACGCGAACCAGTCGCTCTACTCGATCCGCATCGGCGCCCGCTTCACCTTCTAAGCGGCACGACCGATCCTTTCAGAATGCCGGGCGCCCAGCGCGCCCGGCATTTTTTTTGCCCCCTCGCCGTCCCGATGGTACAGGCGCAGCGTGGCAAAGACTTCGCTTCCGCAGACCAACACCCGGACCTTGGGCCTTTCCAAGCCCGACCTGTTTTCGCGTCCCTTCTTCGAAGACAAGGGCCGGGCCTTCTGGATTCTCCAGGCGACCGGCTGGAGCGGCTATCTGCTGCTGCGCTCGGTATCTTCGATCTCGAACGGATTTTCGGTCGAAGGGCTGATCAAGGCAATCATCGAGGCGATCGTCGGCTATTGCCTGACGCTGCTGCTCTCGGCTCTCTACGGCTTCTACCGCCGCCTGCCGCGCATCCCCGCGGTGCTGCTCACTCTCGCCACGCTGGGCGCGGCGACGCTGATCTATGCGGTGCTGGAGGCCTTCACCTATTCGTTCACCGCGGCCGAGGCGGGGATCACCGTCGCGCGCGTTATCGGCTACAGCTTTCTCACCTTCACGGTGCTGGCGGGCTGGTCGGCGCTCTATTTCGGGATCAATTTCTATCTGATCGTCGAGCAGCAGATCGACCAGATGCAGATACTGGAGAACCAGGCGTCGAGCGCGCAATTGGCGATGCTGCGCTACCAGCTCAACCCGCATTTCCTGTTCAACACGCTGAACTCGATCTCGACGCTGGTGCTGCTCAAGCAGACCGAGAAGGCGAACATCATGCTGTCGCGCCTCTCCTCCTTCCTGCGCTACACGCTGGCCAACGAGCCGACCGCGCACGTCACGCTGGCGCAGGAGATCGAGACGCTGAAGCTCTATCTCGAGATCGAGAAGATGCGCTTCGACGAGCGGCTGCGCATGCATTTCGATCTCGACCCGCGCGTCGCCAAGGGCCGGCTGCCCTCGCTGCTGCTCCAGCCGCTGGTCGAGAATGCGATCAAATATGCCGTCAGCACCCAGGAGGACGGCGCCGATATCATCGTTTCGGCTCGGCTCACCGGTGATAGGGTGCAGATCGCCGTGTCCGATACGGGTCCGGGATTGATCGAAGCGCGTCCACGGCCGACGCTCTCCACCGGCGTGGGGCTCGCCAATATCAGGGAACGGCTGGTTCAGGCTTTCGGGCCTGACCATCGTTTCGAGACGCGAACGAAACCTGGGGAAGGTTTCAGCGTTGAGATCGAAATACCGTTCCAGCTTGAGGAACCGAACCGAGAGGCCGCATGACCATCCGTACCATCCTCGTTGACGACGAATCCCTGGCGATTCAGGGGCTCGAGCTCCGGCTGCAGGAGCATGAGGATGTCGAAATCATCGACAAATGCTCCAATGGCCGCGAAGCCATCCGATCGATCAAGACGCACAAGCCCGACCTCGTTTTCCTCGACATCCAGATGCCGGGGTTCGACGGGTTCTCGGTGATCCAGGGCCTGATGGAGGTCGAACCGCCGCTGTTCGTCTTCGTCACCGCCTATTCCGACCACGCCATCCGCGCCTTCGAGGCGCAGGCGGTCGATTACCTGATGAAGCCGGTGGAGCCCTCGCGCCTCGCCGACACGCTCGACCGCGTCCGCCAGCGCCTCGCCGAGAAGCGCGGCGTGGAGGAAGTGGAGAAGCTCAAGGAAGTGCTGGCCGAAGTCGCGCCGGACGCCGTGGACGACATCGCTACCGGTGACGGCACGGAGCCGGCCTCCAGCCGCTTCGAGAAGCTGATCAACATCAAGGATCGCGGCCAGATCTTCCGCGTCGACGTCGACACGATCGAGCGGATCGACGCCGCCGGCGATTACATGTGCATCTACACCGGCGACAACACGCTGATCCTGCGCGAGACGATGAAGGATCTGGAAAAGCGGCTCGATCCGCGCCGCTTCCAGCGCGTCCACCGCTCGACCATCGTCAATCTCGACCTGGTCCGCCAGGTCAAGCCGCACACCAATGGCGAGTGCTTCCTGGTGCTCAACTCGGGCGCGCAGGTGAAGGTCTCGCGCTCCTACCGCGACGTGGTGGCGCGCTTCGTCCACTGAGGCGCGATCGCCGGATCGCCCTCACCCTTCCGCCGCTGCGCGGCTCCCTCCCTCTCCCAAAGGGAGAGGGAATAAGCGCCCTCTCCCTTTGGGAGAGGGAGGGGACCCGCCGCCGAAGGCGGTGGGGAGGGTGAGGGTGACACGCGCCCCCACCCTCTAACCATCTCAGAACCCGGCCGAGAAGGTCAGGAACCACTGGCGCGGGGCGATCGGGTACAGCGAATAGCTGTTGGTCGCCGAACCCACCGAAATGGTCGACCAGCCGCCGACGTCCGCCAGGTTGGTGACGTTGAGGCTCAGTTCGCCCTTCTTTAGCCGCACCATCTCCGCCGGCAGCTTGGCGGCGATTCGCAGCGAGGTGAGGAAATAGGACTTCACGCTGGTGTCGTTGGCATAGGTCGCATAGCGGCGGCCGACATAGTCGCCGGTCACCTGCGCCTCGAACGCGCCGAGCGACAGTGTCGCGACCGACTTGTTCATCCACTTGGGCGAGCCTGGTACCTGCTTGCCGCAGGTCGGCACCACGCCGCCGGTCACCACGCCGCCGCCGATGCAGCCCGGCACGGCCGCGCCGATGCCGGCTGCGGTGGAGCTGTAATCGCTCTGGTAGGTCGAGCTGTTGTACGAAGTGGCGTTGTACAGCGACAGCGCCCGGCCGAAGTGCAGCGTGAAGGCGGCGTCGACGCCGTCGGTGTGCACGCTGCCCACGTTGACCAGGATCGAGGTGCCGCCGGTGATCGCGCCGCCGGCGATGCCGCCCGGGTTGGTGCTGATCGCCAGCAGGCGGTTGCTGAAGGTGACGTGGTAATAGTTCACCTGCGCGTCGAGCCCGCTCAGGACGCCATCGAAGCTGCGATGCGTGCGCACGCCGCCTTCATAGGTCCAGCTCGTCTCGGGCTTGCCCTGCTGGGCGAAGGCGTCGAACGCCGACTGGCTGCCGGTGAACCAGGGCGAGAGCGAGCCGCCGCCCAGATAGGCCATATATTGGTGCAGGTTCTTCTGGACGTTGAAGTAGAGCTGCTCATGGCCGTTGAGGTCATAGGTCGCGCCAACCGAAGGCAGGAACCAGTTCTTGGTGTTGATCCGGCCGCTCGGCAGGTTGCCGGTCAGCCCCGAGAGCGAGCCTGCCTTGGGCTGCACCGGGAACCAGCCGTTCGCCCATTGCGCGCTGGTCTTCACGCCGGCCTCGACGCGCAGCTGCTCGTTCACCTTCCACGCGTCCTGCACATGGAGCTGCAGGACGTTGACGCGCGCCTCGCCCTGATACTGGGTGAACAGCGGGTTGGACGGGCGGATATAGGGGCTGCTGGAAACGGGGTTGTTGACGTCGAGCCCGTACCAGCGGCGCCACTGGGTCGCGCTGTTATGCTCGAACCAGGCGCCGAGCTGGACCTGGTGCGCGCCGAAATCGAGATCGAGGTCGGAGATGCCGCCTTCGCGATCGATACGATATTCCGTGGTGCGGGTCACCAGGCCCGAACCGCCCGTCGCCGCGACCAGCGCCGCCGAGGCATTGGCGTTGGTCCCGTACTTCGGGCCCTTGCCATAATTGGGGTCGAGATAGGCCTGGATCACCGTGATCGACTGGCCGAGCGGCCCCGCCACCACGCCGACGCCGTCGTTATGATGATAATAGCCCGTGTTGGACCAGGTGATCCGGTCGCCCAGCTTGGCGTCGTAGCGGGCATAGGTCAGATAGTCGGTGCGCTGCGCATCCGAGTAATAGTTGCGATAATTGCCGCCCTGCGCGGCCGGCGTATTGCCGAAGGCGTCCATATAGGCGCGCATGCCGGCGAGGTCCGAATAGAAGAAGGGGCGGGTCCGCGGGGTGTAGAGCTGCGCGGCGGTCGCGGTCTTGCCCGGCGAAGGCTGGAAGAAGCTGGTTGCGTCCTCGTTCGGCTCCTTCTTGTCGGAATAGTCGAAGAACAGGGTCAGCTTGCCGGCGGCATTGTCATGGACGAGCTTGGCATTGGCCTGCCAGCCGCCCTGGATGCCGTTGAAGTCCCAGGCGCGGGCGCGCTGGCGGACGCCGGACACATAGGCGCTGTTCTCGCCGCCCGGGCCGAAGGCGCCGCTGTCGAGCCGCAGATAGGTGCGCGAGGTGCCGTAGCTGCCCACCGTCTGGTTGAAGGTGCCGCCCAGCGTCTTGGCCGGATCGGCCGAAAAGGTCTCGACCGTGCCGCCCAGGTTGCTGGTGGACGCGGTGCCGAGATCGCCGGCGCCGGTGGTCACCACCACGCGGCCGACATTCTCCGAGATCACCGCGCGCTGCGGCGACAGGCCGTTATAGTTGCCGTAGCTCTGATCCCCGAGCGGGATCCCGTCCATCGTGTAGCCGAGCTGCTGGAAGTTGAAGCCGTGGATGAAGATCTGGGCGTTCTGCTCGTTGTTCCCCCAGGGATCGGCGGTGATGTAGAGCACGCCCGGCAGCGTCTGGATCGCCTTGAGCGGCGAGACGCCCGGCAGGATCTTCTGGATCTCCTCGGACGAGATCGCGGTCGCCGAGCGCGTCGTCTTCGCGGTAACGACGATGGTGCTGGCGGTTTCACTGTCGCTGCCCCCCTGGTCGTCGGCGGCGACGCTGCTGGTGTCCTGCGCCTGCGCGGGCAGCGCGGCGGCGGCGGTGAGGAAGGCGGCGACGGAAACCGTCGCGCGGAGTGCGTGGTGGAACTTCATGTGGCGACCCCCCAGGTCTGATGTTGCGGTTGCAAGCTGGGGGGCGGCTAGGGTCGCGATGTTTCAGTTCGGCGGCGTTTCGATAAAACTGGCGTGACGTTGCCTTTTTGCTGCGGTCGCGAGACTCACACGCCGCCGGGCTCGTCCAGTCCCTGCCGGCTGGGCGTGACCGGGAGGCGGCGGGGGCCGAGCCAGTGGCCGGCGAGCAGCACCGGCTCCAGCACGGCCATGCCGATCAGCACGGCGATCAGCCGCTCGACGCCCGGCAGCACGTCGCCATCGGCATAGCTGTCCGGCACCAGCATCACGAGTACGGCGAGCGTGAACTGGGTACCGACATAGCGATAGCTGTGCGGCCCGTTCTCGATGCTCCGCCCGATCGCGACGCCAAGCGCCGTGCCCGCGACCAGCACCGGCGCATGGCCCTGGGCGAGGAACAGGCAGGCCGCCGACAGCGCCGCCCCGGCGAGGCAACCGACGAAGCGCTGGGCCAGCCGCGCGCTCACCGGCACCAGCCCGCCCGCGCCGAGCCCATGGACCGGCACCAGCATCACTGCCATCACGCCCACCGCGCTCTGGGCGAGGGCCGGCAGCGCCAGGGCACGCGCCACCCCGATCAGCAGCGCCAGCGCCAGGCCGGCCTGCGCAGCATGGCGGAACGCGGCGGGGTGCCATAGCGTGATCACCGGCGGCGGGGTGGGCGGCGCCGGCCAGCGTCGCCGCAGCGTTAGAGTCGAGACGATACTCACCGTCGCGCAGGCGACCGTCCCTGCCACCGTCTCCAGGATGCGGGTGAGGACGAACTGGTCGAGCGCCGTCGCCGGCGTCTCGATCTTGTCGAGCAGCACCATCGCGAAGGTGAGGCCGAAGAACAGCCAGGCATAAGCCCGCCGCGCGGTAAGCGCGCGGTAGAGGCTGAGCGTGCCTACCACCATCATCGCAAGGGCGCTGCCCATCCAGCTGGTCGCGACGAGCGGCGCCAGGCCCAGCGCAAGCAGTCCGCCCGCGACGGTGCCGACGATCCGCAACAGGCCGCGCAGCACCGTCTCGCTGGCATGGCCGCGCATGACCATATAGCCGGCGAACGCCGCCCAGGCGACATTGTCGCCGCCGATCGCATGCGCCACCAGGATCGCCAGCAGCACGGAGACCACGCACTCGCCGATATCGACGGTGCGCGGGCTGATCCGCGCGATCAGGGCGTTCCAGATGGCTGCGATACGATTCATCTCATCCGAACAGCTCGGCGAGGAAAATGGTCATCGCCTGCCAGCTGCGGCGATCGGCCTTGGGCTCGAAGGCGACCTTGGGATTGTCGCCGCCCTTGCGGCTGACATCAGTGAAGGCATGGCCGGCATGGCCATAGGCGTGGAGCTGCCAGTCGGCGCCGCTCTCGGTCAGCTCCTGCGCGAGCGCGACGGTCGCCTCGGGCGGGGCGATCGGGTCTTCCCAGCCATGGCAGACCAGCAGCTTGGCGGTGATCGGCGAGACGCTGGCATAATCGGGCCGATCATAGACGCCGTGGAAGGAGACGCCGCCGAGGATGGGCAGCCCGGCGCGCGCCATGTCGAGCACGCACTTGCCGCCGAAGCAGAAGCCGATCGCCGCCATGCGGGTGTTATCTGCCTGCTCAAGCTCCGAAAGCGCCGCCAGCGACGCTTCCAGCCGGGCGCGGAGCAGCGCGCGGTCGGCGTTAAGCTCCGCCATGTAGCGGCCGACCTCCGGGTCGCTGAGCGTAGTGCGCTTGCCCTGGCCGTACACGTCGGCGACCAGCGCGACATAGCCGAGCGCCGCCAGCGCATCGGCCTTCACATTATCCTCTTCCTTCTGGCCAAGGATGTTGGGCAGCACCAGCACCGCCGGGCGCTTGCCCGAAATCGCATCGTCCCATGCCGCCACGCCTTCGAATGGGCCGCCCGGGCCATCATAGACCAGCGTCTGTCGAACCAATGCCATGCTTGTCGTCTCCTGCGCTTGTCCCTGTCGCCCCTTTCGCTAAGGACGGCGACGCGCAGTTACAAGGAGATCGCCCATGCCCACCCTCGTCCTGATCCGCCACGGCCAGTCGGCCTGGAACCTGGAAAACCGCTTCACCGGCTGGTGGGACGTGGATCTCACCGAGCAGGGCGTGCGCGAGGCGACCGCCGCCGGCACGCTGATGAAGGAGAAGGGCCTCGATTTCGACCAGTGCTTCACCAGCTTCCAGAGCCGCGCGATCAAGACGCTGCACCTCGCGCTGGAGGCGATGGATCGCCTGTGGCTGCCCGAAGAAAAGGACTGGCGCCTCAACGAGCGCCACTATGGCGGCCTGACCGGGCTCGACAAGGCGGAGACTGCGGCCAAGCATGGCGACGAGCAGGTGAAGATCTGGCGCCGCAGCTTCGACGTGCCGCCGCCGCTCCCCGAGGCGGGCTCGCCCTGGGATCTGACCAAGGACCCGCGCTATGCCGGCATCCCGATCCCGCGGACCGAAAGCCTGAAGGACACGATCGCCCGCGTGCTGCCCTATTGGGAGCAGCGCATCGTCCCCGAGCTCAAGGCCGGCAAGCGCGTGCTGATCGCGGCGCATGGCAACTCGCTGCGCGCGCTGGTGAAGCATTTGTCGGGCATTCCCGATGACGAGATCGTCAGCCTCGAAATCCCGACCGGCCAGCCGATCGTGTACGAGCTGGACGCGGACCTGAAGGAAGTCGAGCGCTATTATCTGAGCGAGCGGTAAGATCCTGACTTAAGCCCCTCCTCCTCGGAGGAGGGGTTGGGGGTGGAGGGATTCCAGACCAGAAGTTGGTCTCTGTGAGACACAGCCCCACCCCAACCCCTCCCCTGAAGGGGAGGGACTTGCGTTCATCCCCTCACCGCCCCCGCGGCCCGAGATCCGCCGGGATCGTCGCGCGATACTGCGGCGCCACCCGCGCCTTGCTCGCCTGCTCGTACGCATAGCCGGTGCGCAGCAGCAGCCCGTCGGAATAGGCCGTGCCGATGAAGGACAGCCCGGCCGGCAGCCCGTTCACCAGCCCCATCGGCACCGTGAGGTGCGGATAGCCCGATACCGCCGGCAACTCGCTCGCCGAGGGGCCGACGAACTGGTCGCCATGCGCCGGATCGCTTAGCCACGGCGTGCCATAGGTCGGCGTGACCAGCACCTGCGCGCCCGCTGCCTTGAGCATCGCATCGATGCCCTCCGCCCCCGCCAGCCGCTGCGACTTGACCCGCGCCGCCTTGTAGTCGGGATCGTCGAGACCCTTGGTCGCCTCGGCCTTGAGGAAGGTTTCCTGGCCGAAGAATGCCATCTCGTCGGCGGCATGCGCTTGGTTGAACGCGATCACGTCGGCCAGCGTCCGCACCTTCACCGCGGCGGGTGTGGTCGCGAGATACGCGGCGAGATCGGCCTTGAGCTCGGTATAAAGCACCAGCCCCTCGGCCTCGCCCAACCCGTCGAGCTTGGGCAGCTTCACCTCCACCAGCGTCGCCCCCGCGGCGCGCAGTTCACCCAGCGCCTTGTCGAAGCGCGCCCCCAGATCGTCCGCCATTTCCGGTCGCCAATAGCCGATCCGCATGCCCTTCAGCGCATCGGCGGTGAGGCCTGCCGTGTAATCCTTGCGATAGGCATTCGCGCCCTTGGTCGCCGGATCGGCAGGATCCTCGCCCACCATCGCGGAGAAGAGCAGCGCGACATCAGCGACACTGCGCCCCATCGGCCCGGGCGTATCCTGGCTGTGGCTGATCGGCACGACACGGGTGCGGCTCACCAGCCCCAGCGTCGGCTTCAGTCCGACCAGCCCGTTCATCGCCGAGGGACAGACCACCGATCCGTCGGTCTCGGTTCCCACCGCCACCGCCGCCAGGCTCGCCGCAGCCGCCGCGCCCGATCCGCTCGACGAGCCGCAGCTGGTGCGATCGAGCGCATAGGGATTGCGCACCAGCCCGCCGACCGCGCTCCAGCCGCTCATCGAATGGTCCGAACGGATGTTCGCCCATTCGCTGAGGTTGGTCTTGCCGAGGATCACCGCGCCCGCCGCGCGCAGCTGCGCCACCACCGGCGCATCGCGGCCGGTGCGGTTGTCCTTGAGCGCGAGGCTGCCGGCGGTGGTCGGCAGTTCCTTGGTCTCGATATTGTCCTTGATCAGTACTGGCACGCCGTCGAGCGGCCCCAGCGGCTTCCCCGCCTTGCGCCGCGCATCGCTGGCGCGCGCCTGGGCGAGCGCATCGGGGCTCACCGCGATCACCGCGCGCAGCGTCGGCCCTTTTCCGTCGATTGCCGCGATGCGGGCGAGATAGGCGGCCGTCACCGCGGCGCTGCTGGTCCTGCCGGACGCCAGATCGGCGGCGATCCTCGTTGCCGGCACCTCCTCGACCTGCACTTGCGCCACCGCCGGACTGGCGGCGGCCAGCGCCAGCATCGCCACACCCCAAGCTCGCATCGCATCCCCCTTTTGTCTGGTTCGCGGGCAGCCTAGCCTGTGCCGAACCAAGCGCAATCCTGCTCGCGGGAACATAGGGCAAGATCAGTCGGGCGGGCCGCCACACCGCCGCATAGGAAGGCGTCGCCACGGAGGAAAAGATGCAGACGCCGCTCGCCCGCTACCATGCCCGGATGCAGCGCGTGCTCGACCATGTCGACGCGCATGCCGAAGAGGAGCTCGACCTGGCGACGCTGGCGGGCGTCGCGGCGTTTTCGAAGCATCATTTCCACCGCCAGTTCAGCGCGCTGTTCGGCCTGTCGGTGCACCGCTACGTCCAGCTCGTGCGGATGAAGCGGGCCTCGTACCGCCTTGCCTATCGGCCGGGTGAGCCGATCACCGGCATCGCGCTCGACGCCGGCTATGAAGCGCCCGAGGCGTTCGCCCGGGCCTTCCGCCAGCGCTTCGGCCAGGCACCCTCGCAGTTCCGCGCGGCGCCGGACTGGCATCCCTGGCACGCGGCCCTCGCGCCGCTCACCCAAGCAAGGAGCCAGACGATGCAGAACCGATTCACCGACGACGTGACGATGCTCGACTTTCCCGCCACCCCGGTGGCCTTCCTCACCCACCGCGGCGACCCCGCCCATCTGGGTGATTCGATCCGCCGCTTCATCGCCTGGCGCAAGACCACCGGCCACCGCCCGCCGGCGAGCGCCACCTACACGATCTTCCACACCGACCCGCGCACCACCCCGCCCGAAGACTATCGCCTCGATCTCTGCGCCGGTGTCGCGCATCCCGTGGCCGACCCTGCTCAAGGCATCGAACCCGGCCTGATCCCCGCCGGCCGCTGCGCGATGCTGCGGGTAGTGGGCCAAGCCGACGACCTCGAACCCGCCGCACTCTTCCTCTACCGTGAATGGTTGCCGGAAAGCGGTGAGGAACCCGGCGACTTCCCGCTCTTCGCCCGCCGCGTCGCCTTCTTCCCCGATGTGCCCGAGAACGAGGCCGTGACCGAGCTGTATCTGCCCATCAAATAGCGCCTATGGTGCAGCTTGTGCCGTCACAGCCACCAGCGGTTGTGGCGGCAGTGATTCATCCCCCAAAATTTATTTGCAGTTCCATGTTCGTTCCCTTGCCTTTTGCGGAGGCAAGGAAGGTCCGTGCGTCGCGCGCTTTCAACGGCGGCGGCGGCGCCACGAGCCGAGTCATTTCAGCGACGAGCCGTTGCAATCCTCCGTGATTTCCGCTCTTGTGCCCGAACTCGGATTGGCACAATCTGTAGTGGTCGCACCAAGGGGCAAGCCCAAGCACTGGTAACTCATCGTTCGCATCCCCAAATGCGGCATGGGTAAATTCGTGCCGGGCGCCGGGCCGATGGACACTTTTTGTTCTCGCGCAAACCCGGCTGGTGCTACGATTGCTACCGTGCCCCGAGTCGGTTGTTGCCTGATGCAGAAGACAGGGGTCCGAGGTATGGAATTCAGAGATAGTGAGACCAGCGTGAACGAGACCGCCACCATCGAAGCCGCCCCCGCCAGCAAGGCGCTCGACAGCAAGGCGATCGTGCCGCAGCCCTATCCGGTCGAGGTCGATCATGCGCGCGACGCGCTGCTCACCGATTTCGGCAAGGAGACGCTGAAGGACCGCTATCTGCTCCCCGGCGAAAGCTATCAGGACCTGTTCGTCCGCGTCGCCTCGGCCTATGCCGACGACCAGGCGCACGCCCAGCGCCTGTACGACTATATCTCCAAGCTGTGGTTCATGCCGGCCACCCCGGTGCTGTCGAACGGCGGCACGGGCCGCGGCCTGCCGATCAGCTGCTATCTCAACTCGGTGCCCGACAGCCTGGACGGCATCGTCCAGACCTGGAACGAGAATGTCTGGCTCGCCTCGCGCGGCGGCGGCATCGGCACCTATTGGGGCAGCGTGCGCGGCATCGGCGAGCCGGTGGGCCTGAACGGCAAGACCAGCGGCATCATCCCCTTCGTCCGCGTGATGGATTCGCTGACGCTGGCGATCTCGCAGGGCTCGCTGCGCCGCGGCTCGGCCGCCTGCTATCTCGACATCTCGCACCCCGAGATTGAAGAGTTCCTCGAGATCCGGAAACCCTCGGGCGACTTCAACCGCAAGGCGCTCAACCTGCACCACGGCGTGCTGATCCCCGACGCGTTCATGGAAGCGGTGCGCGACGGCGCCGAATGGCAGCTGAAGAGCCCGAAGGACGGCTCGGTTCGCGCCACGGTGGATGCGCGCGCGCTGTTCCAGAAGCTGGTCGAAACCCGCCTCGCCACCGGCGAGCCGTACATCGTGTTCTCGGATCACGTGAACTCGACCATGCCGAAGCACCACCGCGATCTGGGCCTCAAGGTCTCGACCTCGAACCTGTGCTCGGAGATCACGCTGCCCACCGGCCGCGACCATCTCGGCAATGATCGCACCGCGGTTTGCTGCCTGTCCTCGCTCAACCTCGAAACCTGGGACGAGTGGAACAAGGACAAGCTGTTCATCGAGGACGTGATGCGCTTCCTCGACAATGTGCTGACCGACTATATCGAGCGCGCGCCCGACGAGATGGCCCGTGCCCGCTATTCGGCAGCGCGCGAGCGCTCGGTCGGCCTCGGCGTGATGGGCTTCCACAGCTTCCTTCAGGCGCGCGGCATTCCGTTCGAAGGCGCGATGGCGAAGAGCTGGAATATGCGCATCTTCAAGCATGTCAGCGCACAGGTGAACGAAGCCTCGATGGCACTCGCCGTCGAGCGCGGGCCTTGCCCGGACGCCGCCGACATGGGCGTGATGGAGCGCTTCAGCTGCAAGATGGCGATCGCGCCGACCGCGTCGATCTCGATCATCTGCGGCGGCACCAGCGCCTGCATCGAGCCGATCCCGGCCAATATCTACACCCACAAGACGCTCAGCGGCTCCTTCTCGGTGCGCAATCCGTATCTGGAGAAGCTGCTCAAGGAGAAGTCGAAGAATTCCGACGCGGTGTGGAATTCGATCCTCGAGCAGGGCGGCTCGGTCCAGCACCTCGACTTCCTGACGCCGGAAGAGAAGGACACGTACAAGACCAGCTTCGAGATCGACCAGCGCTGGATCCTGGAACTGGCGGGCGATCGCGCGCCGTTCATCGATCAGGCGCAGTCGCTCAACCTGTTCATCCCGGCGGACGTGGAAAAGTGGGACCTGCTGATGCTCCACTTCCGCGCCTGGGAGTTGGGCATCAAGTCGCTCTACTATCTGCGCTCGAAGTCGGTGCAGCGCGCCGGCTTTGCGGGCGGGGTCGAGGCCGACAACACGATCGAGAAGCCCAAGTTCGATCTGGGCGAATCGACCGATTACGACGAATGCCTGGCCTGCCAGTGAACCTCGGCGATGCAGCGGCGGTCCACCCTCTTGCCCTCCTCTCCCGCATCGGGAGAGGCAGGGGCTCGTGCTGAGGCACGAGAGGAAGCGGTGAGGAAGGCATGTGCCTCCTCACCGCCCGCGGCGTTACGCCTCTTCTTCGAACAGCTCGGCCGCAACGTCGGCATTGGCCGACAGGCGGACCTTGTCGCCCTCGACTTCAGCGACCAGGCCGCCGGGGAGATAGTGGTGGTGCCCTTCATGGCTGCCGGTGGCGCCTTCGACCTGCGCACCCGAATCCTTCTTGGTGAGCTTGATGCGGTCGCCATCGACATGGTCGACGGTGCCGACATGGACGCCGTCCGCGCCGATGACTTCCATATGCTCCTTGATTGCGCTCAGATCTGCCATGGGTCTTCTCCTACTTGGGGTTCGCGCACCGAACGCACGCGGTCGCGAAACGATGCACATTGCACCAAGGGACGTCTGCCATACGCAGGGATAGCCGCATGAAGATCCGCACCGCCTTCGCCCTTGCCCCCCTCGCCCTGCTCGCCGCCTGCGCACACCAGGTGCCGAGCGCGGTCGCCCCGCAAGCCCCGGGCTTCCTGCTCGGGCTGTGGCACGGCTTCATCTTCCCCGTCGCCTGGGGGCTGTCGCTGCTGTTCCCGGAGGTCGCGGTCTATGCGGTGCCCAACAATGGCGGCTGGTATGATTTCGGCTTCTTCATCGGCGTGGTGTTCCTCGGCGTCGGCGCACAGGGTGGCCGCAAGGTCGTCTATCGCGAGCGCGTCGTGGTGCGCGATGGGATGAAAACCGTCCGCGGACGGGTAATCGACCAATGACACGCACGCTTGCCCTCCAGGCCGGCCTCGGCATCGCTTCGGGCACGGCAGGACTGATCGTCCTCCTCCGCCCCTCTGCGGCGCGGGGGCTGCTGCGCTTGGAGGCCAGCGAGCCGGCGACCTATGCGCTGCGGATCGGCGGCATGATGCTGGTCGCGCTCGGCCTGTTCCTCACCGGCTTCGCGCTGGCCTTTGCGAGTGCGGGAGGGGTCACATGACCTCCGTCGCCGCCCATTTTCAAGTTTAAGAATTCTGCCGGAGTATCCTCAATGTCGCTTCTCGAAGCCCGCAAGACCTATAAGCCCTTCGAATATCCCTGGGCCTATGAATATTGGAAGCGCCAGCAGCAGGTCCACTGGCTGCCGGAGGAAGTGCCGCTGGGCGAGGATTGCCGCGACTGGGCGCAGAAGCTGACCGATCACGAGCGCAACCTGCTCACCCAGATCTTCCGCTTCTTCACCCAGGCCGACGTGGAAGTGCAGGATTGCTACCACGAGAAGTACGGCCGCGTGTTCAAGCCGACCGAGATCAAGATGATGCTCACCGCCTTCTCCAACATGGAGACGGTGCACATCGCGGCGTACAGCCACCTGCTCGACACGATCGGCATGCCCGAGACCGAGTACAGCGCCTTCCTCCAGTACAAGGAGATGAAGGACAAGCACGACTATCTGAGCACCTTCGGTGTCGATACCGACGAGGATATCGCCAAGACGCTGGCGATGTTCGGCGGTTTCACCGAGGGCCTGCAGCTGTTCGCCAGCTTCGCGATGCTGATGAACTTCCCGCGCTTCAACAAGATGAAGGGCATGGGCCAGATCGTCACCTGGTCGATCCGCGACGAGAGCCTGCACTGCGAGGGCATCATCAAGCTGTTCCACACCTTCTGCAAGGAGCGGAACTGCATGACGCCGAGCGTGCGCGACGACATTCTGGACATGTGCCAGAAGACCGTGCGCATCGAGGACGCGTTCATCGACCTGGTGTTCGAAATGGGCCCGGTGAACGGCATGACGCCCAAGGACATCAAGAAGTATGTCCGCTTCATCGCCGATTGGCGCCTGGGCCAGCTGGGCCTCAAGCCGATCTACATGATCGACGAGCATCCCCTGCCCTGGCTCGCCCCGCTGCTCAATGGCGTCGAGCACGCCAATTTCTTCGAGACGCGCGCTACCGAATATTCGAAGGCGGCGACGCGCGGCCAGTGGAACGAGGTGTGGGACAGCTTCGACAAGCGCCGCCAGGCCAAGACCAGCACGATCGCCAACGAGGACGCGATCGAAGGCGACATGTTCGCCAAGGCGGGGATCGCGGCGGAGTAACCAGCGAGCTTGCTCGCGGCCGAGGCAAGCCTCGGCCGCGAGCAATTTTCACGCAGTAGAAAGGAGGCGAAGAACAATCAGCTTGATTGGGCGGGCTACACGAAGACACGGAAGTCATGGTTTTTGAGGCAATTCAGGACGGCGGAAGAATAGACCGAAAAGGCGGTCAGACTCTCGAATCCTTCATACGACGGCTTCTTCATGATTGGGATGTAGCCATTCACCATCATTGAAGGACAAATCATGAACGCAGACATCTTCCTCGACAATCGAGGTTCATGGCAGTGGGAAGTGGTAGACGGAGATGGAGTCTATCTCCGGTCAGACCGCCATTTTGACTCTCAAGCAGAAGCTCTGCGCAATTTGAGAGAAGAAACTCACTTGCTTAACCCAACAGTTCGCCTGAACTGACAACAGCGGGCGGGAGGGCAACCTCCCGCCCGTCCGCGATCAAGCTCCGAGCGCGGCGACGAACGCCCGCGCATTGGCGCCGACCTGTTCGGCGGTCATCCCCACCTTGTAGAGCGCCGAGCCCAGGCCGAAGCCGGGCGCGCCCGCGGCGATCCACGGCGCCATCGTGTCGGGCGCGACGCCGCCCACCGGCAGGATCCGCGCCTCGGTCAGCACCGCGCGCATCGCCTTGAGCACCGTCGGGCTCGCCGCCTCGGCTGGGAACAGCTTGAGCGCGGTCGCGCCTGCGTCGAGCGCCGCGAAGGCCTCGCTCGGGGTCATGATGCCGGGCAGCGAAACCAGCCCCGCCGCCGCGCTCGCGCGGATCACGTCGAGATTGGCGTTGGGCGAGATGATCATCGTGCCGCCGGCGTCGGCCACGGCCTGCACCTGCTCGACCTTGAGCACCGTGCCCGCGCCGATCACCGCGCGGCCGGCGAAGCGCTTGGCGAGACGCGACACGCTCTCCAGCGGTTCGGGCGAGTTCATCGGCACTTCGATCAGCGTGAAGCCGGCCGCGACCAGTTCGTCACCGATCGCCTCGACCTCGTCTGGCTTCACGCCGCGCAGGATCGCGATCAACGGGCAACGGGCGAAGGCGGCGTCGAATTCGGCGATGTGGCTCATGCAATCTGCTCCGCAATGGCAAGGATTCCCGCGACGAACGCGTCATGGCTGCTGGCGATGACCGCCTCGCGGCCCTGCGCGCCGATCGCGGCGGCATAGAGGCCGCCCAGCATCGGGTCGGCCAGGATATGGACGGTGTCGTGCCCGGCATGTTCGAGCCGCGCGGCGACGTCGCTGCCGATCAGCAGCCCGCTGGCGAAGGCCGCCGCGTCGGCATCGTCGCGCACGCCCAGCATCTTTGCGGCGCGAATGCCGAACAGCGAGGCGGCGAGGTCGCGCTTGCGCCCCTCCTCCACGCCGGCATGGAAGGCGGGGCCGACATGCACCTCGCCGCCGAGCTGGGCTGCGAGCAGGCCATGCTTGCGAAGCGTGGCGAACAGTTCGCCGGTCATCGCGGTGGTGAAGTCGGCGATGCGACCGCCCGCCATCTCGACCCATTTGCAGTGCGTGCCCGGCTGGACGAGCAGCGCGTTCGCAGGCGCCAACCCCGCACGTACCGCGCCGAGCAGCTGGACCTCCTCGCCGCGCATCACGTCCGGCCGGCCGGTGACCATGGTCGAGACGCCCGGCACGATCGCACTGCGCTCCTCCACCCAGAGCAGCCCGCCCGCCAGCTCGGCGATGCCCGCCGGTGCCGCGACATAGGGCGCCGGCGCCCAGCCGATATTGGCGCCGACCATGCCCGCCATCAGCAGCGGCAGGTCGCCGTGCCTGGCGCGGATCCCGGCAGCCTCGGCGGCGAAGTCCGTCACCGAAGTCACGCCCTTGTCGTCGCGCTCGGTGTGGGTGACCGCACCGTTCTCCACGAGGAAGACGCGGCGGTTGGTCGTGCCCCAGTCGACCGCGAGGAAGGAGCCCGAGAAGCTTACCACCATGTCGCGTACAGCCCGATCAGGATCAGAATGATCACCACGGCGGCGATGTTGAAGCCGGTGGTGGTGTTGAAGCGCACGCCTTCCATGCGGATGCGGTTGCTGCCCCCTGCCGCGGGTCGGGCCAGCGAGACGATCACCGCCAGCGCCAGCGAGGCGAGGAAGACGATGCCCATGCGGTTGATGAACGGAACCGCATTCAGCGCTTCGATGCCGCCCCACTTCGCCGGGAACCAGAAGACGAAGCTGAGCACCACCGAGGCGACGGCGCCGACCAGCGCGCCCGCCTCGGTCGCGCGCGGCCAGAACAGGCCGAGCAGGAAGATGACGGTGATGCCCGGCGTCACGAAGCCGGAGAATTCCTGGATATACTGAAACGCCTGATCGAGGCTGCCGAGCAGCGGCCGCGCGGTGAACATCGCGATGATGATCGAGACCACCGCGGCGATCCGGCCGACGCGCACGAGATGCGTTTCATAGCCCGCCTTGTCCACGCCGTCCTCCGCGCGGCTCTGCACGCCCTTCAGCTTGGCATAGATGTCGAGGGTGAAGATCGTCGCGATCGAATTGATCTTGGAGGCGGTCGACGCGATGATCGCCGCGATCAGCGCCGCGAAGACGAGGCCGAGCAGCCCGGTCGGCAGCAGCGCCATCATCGTCGGGTATGCCTGATCGGGCTTGGCGAGATTGGGGGCCAGCACCACCGCGGCGATGCCCGGCAGCACGATAACGACGGGCATCAGCAGCTTGAGGAAGCCCGCGAACACCACGCCGCGCTGCGCCTCGGCGAGGCTCTTCGCCGCCAGCGCGCGCTGAATGATATACTGGTTGAACCCCCAGTAGCTCAGGTTCGCGATCCACATGCCGCCGACCAGCACGGCGATGCCGGGCAGATCCTTGTAGTGCGGATTGTCGGGCGAGAGGATCATGTCGAAATGGTCGGGCACGCGCCGCGTCAGCTCTTGGAAGCCCCCGATCACGCCGCTGTCGCCACCGATCTTGGTCAGCGTGAGGTAGGCGACGACGAGGCCGCCCAGCACCAGCAAGGTCACCTGGACGATGTCGGTCAGCGCCACCGCCTTGAGGCCGCCGCGCAGCTGGTAGAGCAGCGCAAAGGCGCCAAGCCCGATCAGCGCCACGTCCTGGTTCACGCCCGCCACCTGGGTGACGGCGATCGAGCCCAGCCAGATAATCGAGGTGAGGTTCACGAACACGTACAGGATCAGCCAGAACACGGCCATCACGGTGCGGATGGTCGGCCCGAAGCGTTGCTCCAGGAACTGCGGCATCGTGTAGATTTCGTTGCGCAGGAAGATCGGCAGGAAGAACTTGCCGACGATCAGCAGGGTCAGCGCCGCCATCCACTCATAGGACGCGATGGCGAGGCCGATGGCATAGCCCGATCCCGACATGCCGACGATCTGCTCGGCCGAGATGTTCGCCGCGATCAGCGAGGCGCCGATCGCCCACCAGGGCAGGTTCTTCGAGGCAAGGAAATAGTCGCTCGAATCCTTGGTGGCGCCCGCCTTGTCGCGGCTCACCCATTGCGCGAGGCCGAAGATGCCGATCGCATAGACGATCACCACGATCAGATCGATGTTGGATAGACTCATGCCCACTCCTGCCGGTGCCGGCGCGAGCGGCATGGCCCGCGCGTCTTGCCCCTCCCCGCCCCAATGCAGGGTTCGACCACTCATTTATCTTATTTATCGGGGTTGTCCAGCAACGCGGCTGGAGTACCATGGGCGCAACGATGCGGACGTGCGCAGCTTGGCACGGACGACTACAGGAAAGCAATTGCGAGGATGTCCACCTCTCCCTCCCTCCCTGCCGATGCGGTCCGTTCGGGGCTGGGCCGCAACCTCACCTATGGCATGCTCGATGCGCTGGGTCGCGCGATCGTCACCGGCCGCTACGAGACCGAGCCCTTCCCCACCGAGGCCGAGCTGGCCAAGCAGCACGGCGTCAGCCGATCGGTGACGCGCGAGGCGGTGAAGATGCTCACCGCCAAGGGCCTGCTGAGCGCGCGCCCGCGCCAGGGCACGGTGGTGCAGCCGGCCTCCTCCTGGAATCTGTTTGATACCGATGTGCTGCGCTGGCTGCTCGAGCGGCAATTCTCGGTCGATCTGCTGCGCCAGTTCAGCCAGCTGCGCATCGCGATCGAGCCGGAGGCGGCGGCGCTGGCGGCCCAGTTCGCCACCGAGGAGGATCTGCGCCAGATTTCCGGCGGGCTAGCGCGAATGGAAGCGGCAGAGCGCGGCCTGGATGACACGCTGGACGCGGACATCGCCTTCCACGTCGCGGTGCTGCGCGCCTCGGGCAATCCCTTCTACGCCCAGTTCCGCGACATGGTGGCGACCGCGCTGCGCACCTCGATCCGGTTCACGAATCGGATCAAGGGCCGCAGCGCGAGCGTGGCCGACCATGCCGCGGTGCGCGACGCCATCGCCGCCAAGGATTATACCGCCGCCCGCATCGCGATGCGGACGCTGATCGGCGACGTGGTCGAGCTGATCGAAACCGTCGAGGGCGCAGACGCCCCGGCTTAAGGAATCAGCCGATCGGCGCGCAGCCGCTCGAACAGCGCGAAGAAGGCGTCATCGGTCGGCTGATAGGCGGTGAAGCCCATCCGGCGGCTCTTCGACATGTCGGTGACCACCTCGATCGGGCGGCCTAGGTCGGCATCGGTGTGCCAGGGCGAGGCGAGCCGGGCCAGATTCGGCTCCGCCAGGCCTTCACGCTCGGCGATCGTGCGCCAAAGCCCCGCATCTTCCGCCATCTGCTGCTCGAGCGGCTGGATCGTGCCGTCGAATGGCGCGGGCTCGAGTCCGAAACATTCGGCGATGCGCGCCCACATCCATTGCCAGCGGAAGACGTCGCCATTGACGACGTTGAACGCCTCGTTCGCCGCCGCCGGCGTCTCCGCCGCCCACACGAGATGCCGGGCGAGCTGGCCCGCATCGGTCATGTCGGTGAGCCCGCTCCACTGCGCCGCCGAGCCGGGGAAACGGAACGGCCGGCCGGTCTCGCGGCACAAGGTCGCATAGACCGCGAGCGTCGTCCCCATGTTCATCGCATTGCCGACCGCCTTGCCGATCACGGTGTGCGGGCGGTGCACGCTCCAGCTGAAGCCGTCCCGCTCGGCCGCCGCGAAGACTTCGTCTTCCTGGGCATAATAGAAATTGTCGACGTCGAGCCGACCCTGCTCCTCGCGGAACGGCGTCTGCGGCAGGCTGCCCTTGCCGTACGCCTCGAACGGGCCGAGATAATGCTTGAGCCCGGTGACCAGCGCGACGTGGCGCGGGCCGGTCGGCTTGGGCAGCCCGTCGAGCAGGTTGCGGACCATCGCCGAATTGACCCGGATATTCTCCGCCTCGCTGTCCTGCCGCAGCCAGGTGGTGATGAACACCGCATCGGGGTTCACGTCCTGCAGCGCCTGTGCGGTCGCGGCCGCATCGGTGAGGTCGGCGGCGACCGGCGCGACGCCTGCCTGTTCGATTGGCCGGCGCGCCAGACCGTGCACCGTCCAGCCCTGCGCGACCAGCAGGTCCGCCGTCGCGCTGCCGACGATGCCGCTTGCGCCTACCACCAAAGCCGTCTTGGCCATTTCTGCCTCCATAAAGCGTTGGAGGCCGAGCTAGGCAGCCGCGCATGCGGCTTCTAGACGGCACCAAATCGGAACCTAGGCACCAGAAGGTACCCACATATGCAGCCAGGCACGGCGGATTCGGAATGGCGGGAGGATTGCGCGCCGCGCCGCGTGCTGGCGCTGTTCGCCACCAAATGGACGAGCATGGTGCTGCACACGCTCCACGCCCGGCATGGCGGGGCGGCGCGCAGCGGCGTGCTGCTGCGCAGCCTGCCGGGCATCTCCAAGAAGATGCTGACCCAGACGCTGCGCGAGATGGAGGAGGTGGGGCTGGTCGACCGGATCGTGCAGAATGCGGTGCCGCCGGCGGTGGAATACCGGCTGACACCGCTGGGCGACCGCTTCGTCGAGCCGGTCGAACTGCTCTATGCCTGGGGGCGCGACAATGCCGATGCGCTCGACCAGCTCGGCAGCCGGCCCACCGCCCGTCGCGCCTAAGGCGCGAACGCTCTCCTCTTATTCGTCATCCCGGCGGAAGCCGGGATCCATTCGCCACTCGGCCGCAGCACGAGCCTCGACGGAGGCGCCAATGGATTCCGGCTTTCGCCGGAATGACGAGATTGGGTTGGTCGCCGCGACCGATCAGTGACTATCGCGCGGCAGGCCCTTGGTCTGCGCGATGCGCTGATACTTCACCGCATTCTCGAACACCGCGCCGCCATCGAACTGGCCGACCAGCCCGCGATGGATCTCCTGCCACGGCGTCTGCGACTCGGGCACATAATCGATGCCGAGCTCTGCGCGGCGCTGCGCCAGTTCCTTGTCGCTGACCAGCATGTTCGCCGAGCGGGTGTTGAGGTCGATGCGAATGCGGTCCCCGGTCCGAACCAGCGCGAGCCCGCCGCCCACCGCCGCTTCCGGCGCCGCGTTGAGGATCGAGGGGCTGCCGCTGGTGCCCGACTGGCGGCCGTCGCCCAGGCACGGCAGCGCATGCACGCCCGCCTGGATCAGCGCGACCGGCGGACGCATGTTGACCACCTCGGCACCGCCCGGATAGCCGACCGGCCCGGCGCCGCGCATGATCAGGATGCTGTTCTCGTCGATGCCCAGCGCGGGATCGTCGATGCGGTGGTGATAATCCTCGGGCCCGTCGAACACGAAGGCGGTGCCTTCGAACGCGCCGGGATCCTCCGGGTTGGAGAGATAGCGCGCGCGGAACTCGTCCGAGATCACGCTGAGCTTCATCACCGCATTGTCGAACAGGTTGCCCGAGAGCACGGTCAGCCCCGCCGCCGGCCGCAACGGCGTGGCGAGCGGGCGGATCACGTCGTCATCCTCGATCTGCGCGGTGCCGATATTCTCGCCGATGGTGCGGCCGTTGACGGTCAGCGCGTCGTTGTGGAGCAGCCCGGCGCGGTACAGCTCGCCCATCACCGCGGGCACGCCGCCGGCGCGGTAGAAATCCTCGCCGAGATATTTGCCCGCCGGCTGCAGGTTCACGAGCAGCGGCACGTCGGCGCCGTAAGATTCCCAGTCCTCGAGGCTGAGCTCGACGCCGATGTGGCGGGCGATCGCATTCAAATGGATCGGCGCGTTGGTCGAGCCGCCGATCGCGGAGTTGACCCGGATCGCATTGAGGAACGCCTCGCGGGTCAGCACGTCGCTGGGCTTGCGATCGGCCAGCGTCATCTCGACGATCTGGAGGCCGGTGCGATAGGCGCACTCCGCGCGGTCGCGGTACGGTGCCGGGATCGCCGCCGAGCCGGGCAGCGACATGCCGAGCGCCTCGGCCATCGAATTCATCGTCGTCGCGGTGCCCATGGTGTTGCACCAGCCGGTCGACGGCGCCGAGGAAGCGACGAGTTGGATGAAGCCCTTATAGTCGATCTCGCCCGCCGCGAGCATCTCGCGCGCCTTCCAAACGATTGTGCCGGAGCCCGTACGCTCGCCCTTGAACCAGCCGTTGAGCATCGGCCCCACCGACAGCGCGATCGCCGGGATGTTCACGGTCGCGGCGGCCATCAGGCAAGCCGGCGTGGTCTTGTCGCAACCGATCGTCAGCACCACGCCGTCGATCGGATAGCCGTACAGCGTCTCGACGAGGCTGAGATATGCGAGGTTGCGGTCGAGCCCGGCGGTCGGGCGCTTGCCGGTTTCCTGGATCGGATGGGTCGGAAATTCGATGGCGATGCCGCCCGCGTCACGAATGCCCTCGCGCACCCGCTTGGCGAGCTCGAGATGGTGGCGGTTGCAGGGGCTGAGGTCGCTGCCGGTCTGGGCGATGCCGATGATCGGTTTGCCCGATTGCAGCTCCTCCAGGCTCAACCCGAAGTTGAGGTAGCGCTCGACATAGAGCGCCGTCATGTCGGGGTTATCGGGATTGTCGAACCAGGCCCGCGAGCGCAGCGCCGCGCGACGAGTTCCAGCTTCTTCGGTCATGATTCCTCCGCTACGGCGCACTTTCGGGCGTATCTGCGGCTCTTGATAACCGCGGGCTACGCCCATAGGAAGCATATATATCTTATAAAAGGATGGGCTGAAATGTCGGAGCGGATTCGTCTGGGATTGGTGGGCATCGGCAAGATCGCGCGCGATCAGCATCTGCCGGCGCTGGAAGGCGATGACCGTTTCGAGCTGGTCGCCACGGCGAGCCGCAATGCCTCGGTCGACGGCGTCGCCGCGCACAAGGACATCGAGTCGCTCATCGCCGGCGGGCATGACCTCACCGCCGTGTCGCTCTGCACCCCGCCCGAGGGCCGCTATGATCAGGCGCGGATCGCGATCGAGGCCGGGCTCAACGTGATGCTGGAGAAGCCGCCGGCTGCGACGCTCACCGAAATCGCCGATCTCGCCGAGCGCGCCCGCGCCAAGGGCGTGACGCTGTTCACCACCTGGCACTCGCGCGAGGCCGCCGGCGTCGAGCCCGCCAAGGCATGGCTGGCGGGCAAGCAGATCAAGGCCGCGCGGATCACCTGGCGCGAGGACATCCGCCGCTGGCACCCCGGGCAGGAATGGATTCTCGCGGCAGGCGGTTTCGGCGTCTTCGATCCGGGCATCAACGCGCTGTCGATCGCGACCAAGATCCTGCCGGACGCGCTGCTGCTGGACCAGGCCTGGATGGAAGTGCCCGAGGGCCGCGCCTCGCCGCTCCGTGCCAAGCTGCACATGCGCAGCGGCGGCGCCACGGTGACCGCGGACTTCGACTTCCTCCAGACCGGTCCGCAGACCTGGGACATCGAGGTCGACACCGATGCCGGCACGCTGCGCCTCGGCATGGGCGGCAGCATCCTGCAGCTGCCGGGCGAGGACGAGCAGAAGGCGCCGGACCGCGAATATGCCCGGCTCTATGCGCGCTTCGCTGAGCTGGTGACGGCAAAGCAGAGCGACGTCGACGTCCGCCCGCTCCAGCTGGTGGCCGACGCCTTCCTGGTCGGCGAGCGCACGATCGGCGAGTCGTTCGCCTTCTGACGCAGCCCGGCACCCGAGCCAATCGCGGCGCGGGCGCCTGTCCTTTGGGGCACCCGCTCCCAAGTCGCTACGGCGTTCGACATATTTTGCGACAACCTTTTTGTGGCACCACGGAAACGTGCCATCTAATGGCGAGTTTGGCAGTGACCGGTGGTCCGGCATTCTTCGGACCACCCCTAAGCGGGTTCTGAAATTTGAACGCTCCGACCAGCTATGGCCGTTCGGGCCTGATCGTGTTTGCATCGGCCCTGCTCCTCGCCTCGTGCAGCTCCGGCGACGGTGCCGGCAAACAGCAGGCGGGCGGCCGCCGCGGCCCCTCGGGCCCGCCGCAGGTAGGCTATGTCGTGGTGCAGCCGGGCAGCGTGCCGATGACGACCGAGCTCGCCGGCCGCGTCACCGCCTATCAGTCTTCGGAAGTTCGCCCGCAGGTTGCCGGCATCGTCCAGCGCCGCTTCTTCACCGAAGGCACGATCGTCCACCAGGGCCAGACGCTCTACCAGATTGATCCCAGCCTCTATCAGGCGAGCACCGCGCAGGCGCAGGCCAACCTGCAGAACGCGCAGGCCAATCTGGAAGCCGCGCGGATCAAGGCCGATCGCTACAAGCCGCTCGCTGCGATGCAGGCGGTGAGCCAGCAGGATTATACCGACGCCGTCGCCGCATCGCGCCAGGCCGCCGCGCAGGTGGCGCAGCAGCGCGCCGCGCTGCAGACTGCGCAGATCAACCTGCGCTTCACCAAGGTGCCCGCCCCCATCACCGGCCGGATCGGCCGCAGCCTCGTTACCGAAGGCGCGCTGGTCACCACCAACCAGACCGATCCCCTGACGACCATCCAGCGGCTCGACCCCATCTATGTCGATATCCAGCAGTCGAGCGCCGACATGCTCGCGCTGCGCAAGGCACTCGCCAAGGGCGGCATCGTCCCCGCCAGCGCCGCGGTGCGGCTGAAGCTGGAAGACGGCAGCGATTACGAGATGGCCGGCACGGTCGAATTCTCGGAGGTCGTCGTCAACGAAAGCACCGGCACGGTCACGCTGCGCGCGCGCTTCGCCAATCCGCAGAACATCCTGCTGCCGGGCATGTTCGTCCGCGCGACCTTCGCGCAGGCGATCGATACCCAGGCCTATCTGGTGCCCCAGGCCGGCGTGTCGCGCGATCCCAAGGGCAATGCGACCGTCTATGTCGTCGGGCCCGGCAACAAAGCGGTGGCGCGCACCGTCGTCGCCGATCGCACGATCGGGCAGAACTGGGTAATCACCCAGGGGCTGGCGCCGGGCGACAAGGTGATCGTGCAGGGCACGGCGAACCTCAAGCCGGACATCGACATCAAGCCGGTGCCCGCCAACACGCCGCAGAAGATCGAGCCGCCCAAAAAGGGCCAGGGGCAAGGCGGCGCCCAGACCAAGGGCGGCAGCCAGGCCAAGGCGGGCTGAGCCCCCATGTCGCGCATCTTCATCGACCGGCCGATCTTCGCCTGGGTGCTCGCCATCATCGTGATGCTGATGGGCCTTGCCGCGATCTTCTCGCTGCCCATCGCGCAGTATCCGGATATCGCGCCGCCGCAGGTCAACATCCGCGCCACCTATCCGGGTGCCTCGGCCGAGACGGTGCAGAACAGCGTCACCCAGGTCATCGAGCAGCAGCTGAGCGGCATCGACGGTCTGCTCTATTTCAACAGCTCGTCCACCTCGCGCGGCCAGGTGTCGATCTCGGCGACGTTCGAAAAGGGTACCAACCCGGACATCGCCCAGGTGCAGGTGCAGAACAAGGTGCAGCAGGCGCTCTCCCGCCTGCCCACCCAGGTGCAGCAGCAGGGCCTGACCGTCACCAAGTCGAACCCCGACTTCCTGATGATCGTCGGCGTCTATGACTCGACCGACAAGAAGAGCAATCTCGACGTCTCCGACTGGCTCGCCTCGAACCTGCAGGATCCGCTGTCGCGCATCGAGGGCGTGGGCGACACCAACGTGTTCGGCGCGCCCTACGCGATGCGCATCTGGCTCAATCCGGCGCGGCTCGCCAGCTACGGACTGATCCCCAACGACATCATCACCGCGATCCAGGCCCAGAACACCGAAATCGCCGCGGGCGAACTCGGCGGCCAGCCGATGCCCGACGAGCAGATGCTCAACGCGACCGTGACCTCGCAGTCGCGGCTGCAGACGCCCGAGCAGTTCGCCAACATCATCGTGAAGACCGATTCGACCGGCGCGGCCGTCAAGCTGCGCGACGTGGCGCGCGTCGAGCTCGGATCGGACAACTACAACTCTTCCAGCCGGATCAACGGCCATCCCGGCGCCGGCCTCGCCATCTCGCTGTCGCCGGGCGCCGACGCGCTCAAGACCGCGGACCTGGTCAAGCAGCAGGTGGAAGCCGCATCCAAGGGCTTCCCGGCCGGCTTCAAATACGCCTATGCCAACGACACCACCGGCTTCATCAAGCTTTCGATCGAAGAAGTGGTGAAGACGCTGCTCGAGGCGATCGTCCTCGTCGTCATCGTGATGTTCGTGTTCCTGCAGAGCTGGCGCGCGACGCTGATCCCGGCGATCGCGGTGCCGGTGGTGCTGCTCGGCACCTTCGGCGTGTTCTACGCGCTCGGCTTCTCGATCAACACGCTTACCCTGTTCGGGCTCGTCCTCGCCATCGGCCTGCTCGTCGACGATGCCATCGTCGTCGTCGAGAATGTCGAGCGGCTGATGGAAGAGAATCCGGACATGACGCCGCGCGAGGCGACGATCCGCTCGATGGACGAGATCCAGGTGGCGCTGGTCGCGATCGCGCTGGTGCTGTCCGCCGTGTTCCTGCCGATGGCGTTCTTCGGCGGCTCCACCGGCGTGATCTACCGCCAGTTCTCGGTGACGATCGTCTCCGCCATGGTCCTGTCGGTCCTCGTCGCACTGGTACTGAGCCCCGCGCTCACCGCCACGCTGCTCAAGCAGAAGAGCGAGGAAAAGGACATCGAGGACACCTGGTTCGCCCGCAAATTTCCGTGGGTGGGACGCGGGCTGACCACGGCCAAGACCAAGTTCAACAACGGCTTCGATCGCGGCATCGAGCGCTACACCGGCTGGGTGCAGGCGGTGATCGACCGCAAGTGGATCTTCCTGCTCGTCTATGTCGCGGTGTGCGCGATCCTCGTGCTGATGTTCGTGCGCCTGCCTACCGGCTTCCTGCCGACCGAGGACCAGGGCGCCGCCTCGGTGCAGTTCCGCCTGCCCGCGGGCGCGACCATGTCGCGCACCAAGGAAATCCAGCTCGCGGTGGAGAAATACTTCCTGACCAAGGAAGCCAAGAATGTCTCGGTCATGTTCTCGGTCGCCGGCGGCGGCGGTGGTGGCGGCCCGGCCGGTCAGAATACTGGCCAGGGCTTCATCAACCTCGCCGACTGGTCGGACCGCAAGGGCAAGGAGAACAGCGCAGACGGCATCGTCAATCGCGCGGCCGGCGCCTTCCGCAACTTCCGCGACGCGCAGGTCTTCGCGCTGGTGCCCCCGGCGATCCGCGGCCTCGGCCAGTCGACCGGCTTCACCATGGAGCTGCTCAACACCAGCGGGATGAGCCGCGACCAGTTCGTCGCCGCGCGTGACAAGCTGCTCGCTGCCGCCAATGCCGACCCCGAGCTGGCGCAGGTGCGCCTGACCGACCTGCCCGACGTGGCGACGCTCAAAGTCGACCTCGACCAGCAGAAGCTTGCGACGTTGGGCCTATCCCAGGCCGATGTGAACTCGACCCTGTCGACCGCCTGGGGCGGCCGCTACGTCAACGACTTCATCGATCGCGGCCGCGTCAAGCGCGTCTATGTGCAGGGCGATGCGCCCTATCGCTCCGAACCCAGCGACCTTGCCCAGTGGTTCGTCCGCAGCAGCAACGGCCAGATGGCGCCGTTCACCTCCTTCTCCTCGACCAGCTGGGCGACGGCACCGACCTCGATGGCACGGTTCAACGGCGTGCAGTCGTTCGAGTTCAGCGGCCAGGCCGTCCCGGGCAAGAGCTCGGGCGAAGCGATGAAGCGCATCGCCGAACTCGCCGCGCAAATCCCAGGCACCAGCGTCGCCTGGGCAGGCCTCTCCTATCAGGAGCGGCTCTCCTCCGGCCAGGCGCCCTTGCTCTACGGCGTGTCGCTGCTCGTCGTGTTCCTGTGCCTCGCCGCGCTCTATGAAAGCTGGTCGATCCCGATCGCGGTGCTGCTCGTCATCCCGCTCGGCCTGGTCGGCGCGATCTTCGCGGTGACGCTGCGCGGCCTGCAGAACGACGTCTACCTGCAGATCGGCCTGCTGACGACGATGGGCCTCGCCGCCAAGAACGCGATCCTGATGATCGAGTTTGCCGAACAGGCCGAGAAACAGGGCAAGCGCGTGATCGAAGCGGCGCTGGACGCGGCCCGCATCCGTCTCCGCCCGATCCTGATGACCAGCCTCGCCTTCATCTTCGGCGTGCTGCCGCTGGCGATCTCCACCGGCGCCGGTGCCAACAGCCGCATCGCGATCGGCACCTCGGTGATCGGCGGCATGCTGACCGCGACGATCCTCGCCATCTTCTACATCCCGCTGTTCTTCGTGCTCGTCCGCCGCGGCGTGCGCGACGGCTTGGCCGCGCTGCGCAACCGCCGCCATCGCAACACCCCGGAGGCCCAGGCATGAAGCGCGCGCTGACGCTCCTTTCCACCGTCGCGCTCGCCGGCTGCTCGATGGCGCCCAAGGACGTGCGCCCCGCGGCGCCGGTGCCGCCAAGCTGGCCTGTGGGCGATTCCTACCTGCGGACGAGCGAGGCCACCCTCCCCGCGCTCACCTGGCGCGAGGTGTTCCGCGACCCGCGGCTGCAGAAGCTGATCGAGCAGGCGCTCGCCAATAATCGCGACCTGCGGGTGGCGGCGGCGAACATCGCCGCGGCGCGGGCGCAGTACCGCATCCAGCGCGGCGCGCAGTTCCCCGAGGTCGATGCCAGCCTCGGCATCACCGAGCGACGCGGCAACGCGACCACGAACGGCAACGGGCTGGGCAACACCGGCGGCACGGGCACAGGCGGAACCGGCACGGTCGGCAATGCCGGCGGCAACGGCACCGCGCTGCGCACCAACTATTCCACCCAGGTCGGCATTACCGGCTTCGAGCTGGACCTGTTCGGCCGCCTCGCCTCGCTCACCCGCGTGCAGCAGAACACCTATTTCGCCACCGAAGCCGGTGCCCGCGCGACGCGACTGACCTTGGTCGGCGACATCGCCACGGCGTGGCTCAACTATGCCTCGGACGCGAGCCTGCTCGAGGTCGCCCGGCAGACCGCCAAGAGCGCCGAGGACAGCGTCCGTCTCACCCGCGCCCGGCTGGAGGGCGGCATCGCTCCGCGCACGGATCTCCGCCAGGCCGAACAGACGCTCGCCACCGCGCAGAATGACGTCGCCCGCCAGACCAGCGCGCTGGCGCAGGACGTCAACGCGCTGCGCCTGCTCGCCGGATCGGAGATCGACCCGGCGCTGCTTCCCGCCTCGATCGAGCAGGCAGCCCCCACCGTCGCCGCCGTCCCCGCCGGGCTCGATTCGAGCATCCTGCTGCGCCGGCCGGACGTGGTGCAGGCCGAATATCAGCTCCGCGCCGCCAATGCCCAGATCGGCGCGGCGCGGGCGGCGCTGTTCCCGCGGATCAGCCTCACCAGCGTGCTCGGCTTCGCCAGCACCGCGCTGTCCAGCCTGTTCGACGGCGACGCGTTCAACTGGCAGGCGGGCGGCAATGCCAGCTATGCGATCTTCCGCGGGGGCGCCGGGCGCGCCAATGTCCAGCTGAGCGAAGCGCAGCAGCAGGCGCAGGTCGCCAATTACGAGCGCGCGATCCAGACCGCGTTCCGCGACGTCGCCAACGCACTGGCGGTGCGCGGCACGATCGACGCGCAGCTGCGCGCAACCCAGCTTCAGGCCGATGCCGCGGCGGACACCTACCGGCTGAGCGAGGCGCGCTATCGCGGCGGGATCGATACCTTCCTGCAGAGCCTCGTGTCGCAGCGCTCGCTCTATGCGGCGCAGCAGCAGCTGGTGACGGTGCAGCTGACGGCTGCGACCAACCGGGTGAACCTCTACCGCGCGCTGGGCGGCGATTCGCAGCTAGAGGTGACACGGCAAGGGCCGCAGCCGGTGGACGCTTCCGGAACCGCCGCGAACCCGGGCAGTTGACCGCACGCCCCTGCTTGTGGCAGGCGCAATCCAAGCGGGCGGGTATAGCACAATGGTAGTGCAGCAGCCTTCCAAGCTGAATACGCGGGTTCGATTCCCGCTACCCGCTCCATCTTACAAAGCATGACAGCCAATCCCGCCCCGCTCGCAGTCTATGTGCATTGGCCGTTCTGCGTGTCCAAATGCCCCTATTGCGACTTCAACAGCCATGTCCGCGAAAGCGTCGACCAGGCGCGGTGGCGGGATGCGTTGCTGGCGGACCTCGCCCATGAGGCGGCGGTGCTGCCGGGGCGGCGGCTGGGGTCGATCTTCTTCGGCGGCGGCACGCCCTCGCTGATGCCCCCCGAGACGGTAGCCGCGATCATCGATGCGGCCGCCAAGGCCTGGACCTTCGAGGACGGCATCGAGATCACGCTGGAAGCAAACCCCTCCTCGGTCGAGGCGGCCCGCTTCGCCGATATCGCCAGGGCGGGTGTGACTCGCGTGTCGCTCGGACTGCAGGCGCTCGACGATGACGCGCTGGTCTTTCTCGGCCGCGCACACGGCGTCGACGAGGGGCTGGCGGCGCTGGCAACGGCGCAGGCTGCCTTTTCCCGGGTAAGCTTCGACCTGATCTATGCCCGCCCCGGCCAGTCGCTTGACGCCTGGGAGGCCGAATTGCGCCGCGCGATCGGCTTCGGCACCGAGCATCTCTCGCTCTACCAGCTGACCATCGAGCCGGGGACGCGCTTCGCGACGCTCGCGGCCAAGGGCCAGCTGACCATCCCCGATGCCGATATGGGCGCCGACCTGTTCGAGATGACGCGGGCGATCACCGCCGCGGCGGGGCTGCCCGCCTATGAGATTTCCAACCACGCCCGCCCGGGGGCGGAGAGCCGGCACAACCTCACCTATTGGCGCTACCGTGATTATGCGGGCGTCGGGCCCGGCGCGCATGGTCGGCGCGGCGGGCTCGCGACGCTGCGCCACAAGAAGCCCGAAAACTGGCTGGCCGCGCTCGACCGCAACGGGCACGGGATGGAACGCGAGGATCGCCTCGACCCCGCCGACCGCGCGATCGAGGCGCTGCTGATGGGGCTGCGGATCGGCGAGGGGGTGGACCTCGATCGCATTGCAGCGTTGGCGGACGGAGCGCCGCCGATCGACGTGAAGGCGCTCGATCGTATCGTGCAGCAGGGGCTGGCCGAGCGCGAGGGGAGCCGCCTGCGGGTCACCGAGGCGGGCATGCCCGTGCTCGAAGCGATCCTGCGCGAGATCGTCGCCTAAACGCGTCTACCGTCATCCCGGCGGAAGCCGGGATCCATTTGCCACTCCGTATCCGCAGAAGCCGTAACGGCGACCCCAATGGATCCCGGCTTTCGCCGGGATGACGACGTTTGGGCCTTATCTCCCGCCTCAGTTGGCGCTGGCTGGTGCCGCCGACACGGTCACGATCGACCCGTCGCGCACTTCCTGCACCTCCAGCGCGCGCGCGGCGACGCCGTCGCGGCCGAAGCGGAAGGCGCCGTCGACGCCGCCAAAATCATGGTCGACCAGCATCGACGTCGGGAAGTCGGTGTTGTTCTTCCAGTCCCGCGCGATCCGCACGGTCAGCAGCACCGCGTCATAGCCGAGCGCCGAGAGGCGATACGGCGCAGCACCGAAGCGGGTGCGATACTTGACCGCATATTGGCGGTAGACGCCGTCCGGCACGCTGGCGAACCAGGAGCCGTTGAGCACCGGCCGGCTGGCGATCGCCGAATCGGTGTTCCACAATTCGGTGCCGAGCACCCGCGCCGCCTTGCCCGCACCTGAGCGGCGGATCGCCGGCACCGCAAGCGTGGCCGAGCCGGCGCTGCCCGCGATCAGGATCGCCTGGTAGGGCACACCCGACAGCTTGGCGATCGCCGCATTCATCGATCCCGGCCGCGCATCGTAATTCTGCATCGACAGCACCTTGCCGCCCGCGCTCTCCACCGCGCGGAGGAACGCGGTCGAGCTGCGCTGGCCATAGACGCCCGACGGGATAAGTCCGGCGAACTGGGTGATGCCGTTGCCCTTGGCATAGTCGACCACGCGCTCGATCGACTGGGTCGGCGAATAGCCGAGCAGATAGACGCCGTTGCCCGCCGCGCTGGCATCGTTGGAGAAGCTGAGCACCGGCACCCGCGCCTTACGCGCGATCGGCGCGACCGCGCGGGCATCTTCGCCGAGCAGCGGGCCGAGGATCAGCTTGTTGCCCTCGGCCACCGCGCGTTCGGCGGCGGCGATCGCCCCGCCGGGACCGGCGGTGTCATAGCTGGTGATGCGGATCGCGTCGGTGTTGGTGTCGAGGATCGCCAGCTGCGTCGCATTCTGCAGCGATCGGCCGAGCCCGGCATTGGTGCCGGTCAGCGGCACCAGCAGCGCGACCCGGTGGCGCGCGACGTCCTGCGGCAGCCCCTGCTGGATCGGCGTGCTGGGACGCTCGGCCGGGCGCTCGGCCGGCGCGGTCGGCGCGGTCGGCGGACCGCCGCGCGGCGCGACGCAGGCGCTGGCCAGCAGGGCGAGACCGGTCACGGCCAAACGAAGGGACGCGACGCGTCCCGGTTGCGATTTGCCGCTGCCCTCTGCCATGACACTCCCCGATGGAAAACACGCTTGCGCCCGGCCTCTATATCGTCGCCACCCCGATCGGCAATCTCGGTGACCTGTCGCCGCGCGCCAGCATGATACTCTCACAAGCCGATGTGGTTGCAGTGGAAGACAGCCGCGTGACCGCCGGACTGCTCCGCCACATCGGCGTCAAGCGGCCGATGCAGCCCTATCACGACCATAATGCCGACGCCGTGCGGCCGGGCCTGATCGCGCGGATGGGCAGCGAGGCGGTAGCGCTGGTGTCGGACGCGGGCACGCCGCTGATCTCCGATCCCGGCTACAAGCTGGTCCGCGACGCGCGCGCGGCGGGCCACACCGTGGTGACGATCCCCGGCCCCTGCGCCGCGATCGCCGCGTTGACGCTGGCGGGGCTGCCAACCGACCGCTTCTTCTTCCTCGGCTTCCTGCCGAGCAAGGCGCATGCGCGAGCAGAGGCGATCGCGGAGGTCGCGGCCATCAAGGCGACGCTGGTGCTGTATGAATCGGGCCCGCGCCTTTCCGCCTGCCTGTCGGCACTGGCTGAGGGGCTGGGCGACCGCGAGGCGGGGGTGGCGCGCGAGATCACCAAGAAGTTCGAGGAGTGCGTGACCGGCACCCTCTCCACCCTCGCCGCCCGCTATGCCGAGGCGCCGCCCAAGGGCGAGATCGTCATTATCGTCGGCCCGCCCGGCGAGGCACCGCCCGCGACGCTCGAGGACGGCGAAGCGGCTCTGGTGGAAGCACTCACCCGCCTCCCCGCCTCCAAGGCGGCGGGGGAGGTCGCCAAGAAGCTAGGGCTGGACCGCAAGGCGCTCTACGCCCGGGCGATGGAATTGAAGGGGTGAGGGACCGCCGCGCCGCCGAGCTGCGTGGTCGCGACGGCGAGCGCCGCGCCGCCTGGTGGCTGTGGCTGCGCGGCTGGCGGATCCTCGACCAGCGGGTGCGCACGCCCGCCGGCGAAGTCGACATCGTCGCGCGGCGCGGCAGCCTCGTCGCGTTCGTCGAGGTGAAGACACGTAAGTCTGCCGCCGAGCTCGATTTCGCCATCGACGAGCGCCGCCTCGCCCGCGTCGCCGCCGCCGCCGAACTGCTGATGCCGCGCTATGCCGGCCCGGGCGACGATATCCGCGTCGACGTGATCCTCATTGCCCCGCGCACGCTGCCTCGCCATATCGAGAACGCCTGGATCGGGTGACCTAGCCCGGCAAGACACCCAAGGAGGCCGCATGCTTACCGTCGCCGTGCAGATGGACCCGCTCGATTCAATCAACATCGCCGGCGATTCGAGCTTCGCACTGATGCTCTCCGCCCAGGCGCGCGGGCACAGGCTGTTCCATTATGCACCCGAGGACCTGAATTACAGCGCCGGCCGCGTCTGGACCAAGGCGCATCCGGTGACGGTGCAGCGCGTCGAAGGCAATCACTTCAGCTTCGGCGATCCCGTGAAGCTCGACCTCGGCGACGAGGCCGATGTCGTGCTGATGCGCCAGGACCCGCCCTTCGACCTCGGCTATATCACCGCGACCCACCTGCTCGAGCGCATCGCCGACAAGACCTTGGTGGTGAACGACCCCGCCCAGGTCCGCAACGCGCCGGAAAAAGTGTGGGTGCTCGATTTCGCCCAGTTCATGCCGCCGACGCTCGTCACCCGCTCGGTCGACGAGGCCAAGGCGTTCCTCGCCGAACATGGCGAGATCGTCGTCAAGCCGCTGCACGGCAATGGCGGCAAGGCGATCTTCAAGATCGGCCGCGACGGCGCCAACCTCTCCTCGCTGATCGAGGTGTTCAACACCGCCTATCGCGAACCGCATATGGTACAGGCCTTCCTCCCCGACATCGCCAAGGGCGACAAGCGCATCGTGCTGGTCGACGGCGAAGTGGCCGGCGCGATCAACCGGCTGCCCGGCGAAGGCGAAATCCGCTCCAACCTCGCGGTCGGCGGATCGGCGGCGAAGACCGAGCTGACCGACAAGGAGAAGGAAATCTGCGCCGTACTCGGGCCCGAGCTCAAGAAGCGCGGGCTCCTTTTCGTGGGCATCGACGTTATCGGCGGACAATGGCTGACCGAAATCAACGTCACTTCGCCCACGGGCATCGTCGCGATCGACCGGTTCAACGGCACCGACACGGCGGGCATGATCTGGGATGCGATCGAGGCCCGGGTGGCCGCGCGCGCCTGATCGGGGCCTGACGCGATGGGTGTGATCCTTGGCTGGGGCTATTGGGGCATCTTCCTGCTGATGGTGCTGGAGAACGTGATTCCTCCGGTCCCGTCCGAGGCGATCATGGGGATGGCGGGCATCGGCGCGGCGCGTGGGCATTTCGACCCCGTGCTGCTGGTGCTGGTCGGCACGCTCGGCACCGTGCTCGGCAATCTCTTCTGGTGGGAGATCGGGCGGCGGCTCGGCTATGAGCGGCTGCAGCCCTTCGTCGCGCGCTGGGGCCGCTGGCTGACCGTCGAGTGGCACGATGTCGAGCGGTTCAAGGGCTATTTCGATCGCTGGGGCGGCCCGACGATCTTCGTGTTCCGCTTCATGCCGTTCGGCCGCACGATCATCTCGCTGCCCGCCGGGCTGATGCACATGCCCTTCTGGAAATTCTGCCTCTACACCGCCGCGGGCAGCGCGCTGTGGAACGCCGCGCTGGTCGGCGTCGGCTACGGTCTGGGCGCCGCGATCGCGGAGATCGACCGATTCGTCACCCCCGCGATCGTCATCGGCGTAGTGGCCATGCTGATCTTCTATGTGTGGCGGGTGCTGACCTGGAAGCCGCGCGCAGCCTGACCGCCCCTACCCGTCGATCACGTGCGGCACGAACCGCGCCGTGTTGCCAGTGATCAGCCCGTCCTCGCGGATACCCATGCCGACCGGTACGCCGTCCACCACCCAGGACCCGATCACCGGATAGCCGGCGCCGAAATCGCGCAAGGGGTGGAACCGCTGGTAGATCCAGCCCTGCTCGACATAGTCGCCGTCGCTCTCCGCGACGACCCTGTCGCCCCAGCGGATCGAGACATTGGCCCCTTCGCGCCCGAACAGCGGCTTGGCGACCTGGTCGCCGCCGATCGGCCGCGTGCCCGCCTCGAGTAGGTTGGGATGGCCGGGAAACAGCTCCCACAGGATCGGCAGGATCGCCTTGTTGCTCCACAAGGTCTTCCAGATCGGCTCGATCCAGCGCGTTCTGCCCAGGCTCTCGACCAGCATCGGCGCGAATTGCTCGGCGAGCAGCCATTCCCAGGGGTAGAGGTGGAAGACCGTCTCGATCGGTCGATCGCCGCCATCGACGAAACGACGCGCGGCATGGTTCCAGCCGATCGCTGCCATTTCCACCGGCAGCGTCGCGAGCCCTGCCGCCTCGGCCGTGTCGCGCAGATAGGCGATGGTGACGCTGTCCTCGCCCGCGGCATCGGCCATGTGGGCGAAATGGACCGACCCTTCCCCGAGCAGCGGTGCGATCGCGCGCCATTGGGCGACCAGCGCCTCGTGGAGGCCGTTATATTGGTCGAGCGCAGGAAACACCGCTTCCTTCCAGTCCCACTGGATCACCGCCGCCTCGAGCAGGCTGGTCGGCGTATCGCAGTTGAACTCGAACAGCTTGGGCGGCCCGTCGCCCGAATAACCGAGGTCGAACCGACCGAAGTTGAGTGCGGGCGGCTCGGCCTCCCAGGCAGCCGCCACTGCGTCCCAGGCAGGGCGCGGAATGCCGAGCTCGCCCAGCCGCCCTTCGGCGATCACATGATCGCCCGCCGCCAGATACAGCCGGTACAACTCCGCGCTCGCCGACTCGATTTCGGCAATCTCGGCGGCGGTGAAGACGTAGCAGGCGCTTTCGTCCCAATAGGGCTTGCCGTCGAGGCTGTGCCAGACGAGCCCAAGCGCCTCCACCCGCGCCTGCCAGTCGGCGCGCGGCGCCACCGTCGTGCGGCGCATCAGCCGCCCTTGCTGCCGAAGAACCCGCCGATCCTGCCGAACCCGCCGCGCGTCACCGCCTCCGCGCCGCCATAGCGTACGCCGCTGGCAGGCTGGAACGATCCGCCGCGCGCAGCCTCGCCCACCGCAGGCACCGTCGAGCCCTTGCCGGCATAGTAGAAATGCCCGCCACCATGACCGCCGTCACTGCGGTTGCAGTTGGCATCGGCGATGCGGCGCCCTGCCGCATCGGTGCAATAGCGCACCGGCTGGCTGGCCACGTTGCTGCCGCCGCATCCTGCCACGAGCAACGCCATGGACGTCGCGGCGGTAATCCGCAGCACACTGAAATCGGGTGATCTACGCATCATGCCCCCCAGCTACCCGCGGTGCATTCCCCATGCACCGCAAACAGCAGGCTTTTTACCGAGGCTTCCGCCCGCTGTCTCGGAAAAGCGGAACCCCACGGCAATCTGCGGAAAACGCGCCCTATTGCTCCTGCGAACGAATTGCAAAGATATTCCTGTGCCGATACCGAATCCCGGGTTGCAGCCTCGCTATTATAGGCCTATCCCGCCCTCGCTTTCGCGGCGCATGTTCACGCGACCGCTTTGCTTGGAACCAACCAAGGAGATTCCATGGCCCGCAAGAAGATCGCGCTGATCGGCTCCGGCATGATCGGTGGTACGCTCGCGCACCTCGCCGCCATCAAGGAACTGGGCGACATCGTCCTTTTCGACATCGCTGAAGGCACCCCGCAGGGCAAGGCGCTCGACATCGCGCAGTCCGGTCCGGTCGAAGGCTTCGACGCCAACCTCAAGGGCGCGAACAGCTACGAGGATATTGCGGGCGCCGACGTCTGCATCGTCACCGCCGGCATCCCGCGCAAGCCGGGCATGAGCCGCGACGATCTGCTCAAGACCAACCTGGGCGTGATGAAGGCCGTGGGCGAGGGCATCGCCCAGTATGCGCCTGACGCGTTCGTGATCTGCATCACCAATCCGCTCGACGCGATGGTGTGGGCGCTCCGCGAGTTCTCGGGCCTGCCGCACCAGAAGGTCGTCGGCATGGCCGGCGTGCTCGATTCGGCGCGCTTCCGTCACTTCCTCGCCGAAGAGTTCAACGTCTCGGTCGAGGACGTTACCGCCTTCGTGCTCGGCGGCCATGGCGACACCATGGTCCCGGTAATCGAATATTCGACCGTCGCCGGCATCCCCGTGCCCGACCTGATCAAGATGGGCTGGTCCACCCAGGAGCGTATCGACGCCATCGTCGCGCGCACCCGTTCGGGCGGCGGCGAGATCGTCGCGCTGCTCAAGACCGGCTCGGCCTTCTATGCTCCGGCGACCAGCGCGATCGCGATGGCCGAGAGCTATCTGAAGGACAAGAAGCGCCTGCTTCCCTGCGCCGCGCACCTCACCGGCCAGTACGGCGTCGACAACATGTATGTCGGCGTGCCGATCGTGATCGGCAAGGACGGCGTCGAGCGCATCGTCGAGATCGAACTGAACGCCGCGGCGAAGCAGAATTTCGACGTCTCGGTCGACGCGGTCAAGGAACTGGTCGCGGCATGCAAGTCGATCGACTCCTCGCTCGCCTGATCCTGCCCGCGCTCGTCGCGGTGCCGGGCGTCGCTTCCGCACAGGAAGCGGTCGCCACGGCACCGACCGAGCCGGTGGCGCTGTTCCGTGCCGTGTGCATGGGCGGCAGCGCCCGGTTGACTCGCGGCATGGCCGAACCGGCAACCTATGCGACGCTGCCGCTGCCTGCGCAGCGCGCGATCGGCATCGGCGCCGCTTCGACCGACAATGCCGCCGATGCGCTTAAGGCGCCTGCCCCCGAACCGGCCAAGGTGCCCAACAGCATCTACCGCATCGCCGGCGGTAACACCTATCTGTTCGTCCCCAAGGCCGGCTCCGGCACGGGCACCCTCGCCGAAAGCTGCATGGTCCTGTGGATCGGCGGCGGCGACGATTATCTCGCGGCCCGCAAGATCGTGCTGCCGAGCGAGGAAAAGGTGCCGCTCTATGCGCGCCCCGAATCCAAGCCCGACCGCGCGACCTTCACGGCCGCTTCGTTCGGAACGACGCAATATTCGCTCGCCACGTTCGGCGGCTGGATTGCGCTGCGCTCCTTTACCCCTCCTCCCAGCGACCCGGAAAAGGCGAACTGAATGAGCATCCTCGTCGACAAGAACACCAAGGTCATCGTCCAGGGGATGACCGGTGCCACCGGCACGTTCCACACCGAACAGGCGCTTGCCTATGGCACGCAGATGGTCGGCGGCGTCACCCCCGGCAAGGGCGGTAGCACGCATATCGGCCTGCCAGTGTACGACACGGTCGCCGAAGCCAAGGACAAGACCGGCGCCGACGCCAGCGTGATCTACGTGCCGCCCCCCTTCGCGGCGGACTCGATCCTCGAGGCGATCGACGCCGAAATCCCGCTGATCGTCGCGATCACCGAAGGCATTCCGGTGCTGGACATGGTCAAGGTGAAGCGCGCGCTCTCCGGCTCCAGGTCGCGCCTGATCGGCCCGAACTGCCCGGGCGTGCTGACGCCGGGCGAGTGCAAGATCGGCATCATGCCGGGCTCGATCTTCTCCAAGGGCTCGGTGGGCGTCGTGTCGCGCTCGGGCACCCTCACCTATGAGGCGGTGTTCCAGACCACCAACGCGGGCCTGGGCCAGACCACGGCCGTCGGCATCGGCGGTGACCCGGTCAACGGCACCAACTTCATCGACGTGCTCGAGCTGTTCCTCGCCGACGAAGCCACCCAGTCGATCATCATGATCGGCGAGATCGGCGGCTCGGCGGAAGAAGAAGCCGCCCAGTTCCTGATCGACGAGGCCAAGCGTGGCCGCAAGAAGCCGATGGCCGGCTTCATCGCGGGCCGCACTGCCCCTCCGGGCCGCCGCATGGGCCATGCCGGCGCGATCGTCTCGGGCGGCCAGGGCGGCGCCGAAGACAAGATCGCGGCGATGGAAGCCGCCGGCATCCGCGTCTCCCCCAGCCCCTCGCTGCTCGGCGAGACGCTGCTGGAAGCGCTGAAGGGCTAAACTGCAACGGTAGCGCTCCTATATAGGTGGGGATGGGAGCGCTAACACGAACGGAAGCATGATCATGGGCTATGAAGGCCTCGACTTCGACGACATCGCCGGCGGTGTGAGCCCCGGCTTCGTCGAGACCCTGTACCGGCGCTACAAGAGCGATCCGGCCTCTGTCGAACCGAGCTGGCGTGCCTGGTTCGAGGGTCTCGAATCCACGGCCTCTGGCCCCAGCTGGCAGCGCGCCAACTGGCCGCTGACCGAAACCGACGCGCTCACGGCCGGGCTCGACCCCACCCAGATGGAGCCCGCGCCGAAGCCCGCCAAGGGCGGCGCGCCCGCAAAGCCGGCTGCCCCCGCCGCCTCGACGGCGGACGTGACCAAGGCCGCGGAAGATTCGATCCGCGCGATGATGCTGATCCGCACCTACCGGGTGCGCGGCCATCTCGCCGCCAATCTCGACCCGCTGGGCCTCGCCCGCCAGAACCTGCCCGCCGATCTGACGCCGGAATATCACGGCTTCTCGGGCGCCGATCTCGATCGCCCGATCTATCTCGGCGGTGCGCTCGGCCTGCAGCACGCCACGGTGCGCGAGATCGTTGCGATCCTCCAGGCCAATTACTGCGGTAATGTCGGCCTCGAATATATGCACATCGCGGACGTGGAGGAGCGTCGCTTCCTCCAGGACCGGATGGAAGGCAAGGACAAGGCGATCACCTTCACGCCCGACGGCAAGAAGGCGATCCTGTCCAAGGTGATCGAAGCCGAGCAGTGGGAAAAATTCCTCGGCAAGAAATATGTCGGCACCAAGCGGTTCGGCCTCGACGGCGGCGAATCGATGATCCCGGCGATGGAAGCGATCATCAAATATGGCGGCCAGCAGGGCGTCCGCGAGATCGTGTACGGCATGGCCCATCGCGGCCGGCTGAACATGCTCGCCAACGTTATGGAAAAGCCGTTCCGGGTGATCTTCCATGAGTTCGGCGGCGGTTCGGCCAACCCGGACGACGTCGCCGGTTCGGGCGACGTGAAGTACCACCTCGGCACCTCCACCGATCGCCAGTTCGACGGCATCAGCGTCCACATGTCGCTGGTCGCCAACCCGTCGCACCTCGAGGCGGCCGATCCGGTCGTGCTCGGCAAGGCGCGCGCGCTGCAGACGATCCGCGGCGATCTGGAAAAGCACGAGCAGGTCCTGCCGGTGCTGATCCACGGCGATGCGGCCTTCGCCGGCCAGGGCATCGTGTGGGAGACGCTCGGCTTCTCCGGCATCCGCGGCTACAATACCGGCGGCTGCATTCACTTCGTCATCAACAACCAGGTCGGCTTCACGACGAGCCCGCAGTTCGCGCGCTCCTCGCCCTATCCGTCGGACGTCGCCAAGGGCGTCCAGGCGCCGATCCTGCACGTCAACGGCGACGATCCCGAAGCCGTCACCTTCGCCTGCAAGGTGGCGATCGAGTTCCGCCAGGAATTCCACCGCGACATCGTGATCGACATGTGGTGCTATCGCCGCTTCGGCCACAATGAAGGCGACGAGCCCGGCTTCACCCAGCCGCTGATGTACCAGAAGATCCGCCAGCACCCCGGTGTGAGCAGCATCTATGGCCAGAAGCTGATCGCCGAGGGCGTGGTCGACCAGGGCTTCATCGACGAGAAGACCCACCAGTTCACCACGCTGCTCGAAGGCGAGTTCGAGGCGGGCAAGACCTATCTGCCGAACAAGGCGGACTGGTTCGCCGGCCGCTGGTCGGGCCTGGGCGCGCCGTCGGACGGCGAGGGTTCGCGCCGCAACGTCGAGACCGGCATCGAGAAGAAGCTGTTCGACAGCCTCGGCCGCACGCTGACCACGGTCCCGGAGGATCTCGAGATCCACAAGACCCTCGGCCGCGTGCTCGATGCCAAGCGCGAGATGTTCAAGTCGGGCACCAATTTCGATTGGGCGACCGGCGAGGCGCTGGCCTTCGGCTCGCTGCTCTCGGAAGGCTATGCGGTGCGTCTGTCCGGCCAGGATTCGGGCCGCGGCACCTTCTCGCAGCGCCATGCCGTCTGGGTCGACCAGAAGACCGAGGCCAAATATGTGCCGCTCACCACGGTGCCGCACGGCAGCTTCGAGGTGCTCGATTCGCCGCTCAGCGAATATGGCGTGCTCGGCTTTGAGTACGGCTACGCGCTGGCCGATCCGAAGGCACTGGTGCTGTGGGAGGCGCAGTTCGGCGACTTCGTGAACGGCGCGCAGATCATGATCGACCAGTTCATCGCGTCGGGCGAGTCCAAGTGGCTCCGCGCCAACGGCCTGGTGATGCTGCTGCCGCACGGCTATGAAGGCCAGGGCCCCGAGCACAGCTCGGCGCGTCCGGAGCGCTTCCTCCAGCTCTGCGCGCAGGACAACATGCAGGTGGTGAACATCACCACGCCGGCCAACTATTTCCACCTGCTGCGCCGGCAGATGCACCGCAACTTCCGCAAGCCGCTGATCCAGATGACGCCCAAGTCGCTGCTCCGCCACAAGATGGCGGTGTCGAGCGCCGAGGAGTTCCTGGGCGACAGCCACTTCAAGCGGATCCTGTCGGACCCGAACGCGCCGGCGGATACCGAGGTGAAGCGCCTCGTGCTCTGCACCGGCAAGGTCGCCTACGACCTGATCGAAGCGCGCGACGCGGCGGGCGACAAGAACACCGCGATCGTCCGGATCGAGCAGCTCTACCCGTTCCCGGGCGAGCCGCTGACCGAGCGGCTGAAGCGCATGACGAACCTCGAAGAGGTGGTGTGGGCCCAGGAAGAGCCGAAGAACAACGGCTACTGGTTCTTCGTCGAGCCGCTGATCGAGGAATGCCTCATCGACGCGGGCACGAAGGTACAGCGTCCGCGCTATGCCGGTCGCGCCGCGGCGGCCTCGCCCGCCACCGGCCTGATGAAGCGCCACACCGCAGAGCAGGGCGCGCTCGTTGCCGACGCGCTCGGCCATAATGTCCGCGAAGAAATCCGCCGCACCCGGAAAGGTTGAAAATGGCCACCGAAGTCAAAGTCCCTGTACTGGGCGAATCGATCACCGAAGCTACCGTCGGTGAATGGCTGAAGAATCCGGGCGATCCCGTCCGCGCCGACGAGCCGATCGCCAGCCTCGAGACCGACAAGGTCTCGGTCGAAGTCCCCTCGCCGGTCGCCGGCGTGATGGGCGAGCAGATCGTCAAGGTTGGCGATACCGTCGAAGTGGGCGCGGTGATCGCGATCATCGCCGGTGAAGGTGCGGCCGCCGCTCCGGCTGTGGCTCCCGCCGCTGCTGCTCCGGCCGCAACGCCGGCTCCGGCGCCTGCCGCTGCCCCGGCCCCCTCGGCCGATGCCGCTGCGCTGTCGCCATCGGTGCGCCGTGCGGTGCTCGAAACCGGTGTCGATCCCTCGACCGTGCAGGGCACCGGCAAGGACGGCCGCCTGACCAAGGACGACGTGATCGCCGCCGCCAGCAGCAAGCCTGCTGCGCCGGCAGCCGCTGCGCCTGCCCCCGTCGCCGCTCCGGCAGCGACCGGCGGTCGCAAGGAAGAGCGCGTGCGGATGACCCGCCTGCGCCAAACGGTCGCCAAGCGCCTCAAGGAAGCGCAGAACACCGCCGCCATGCTCACCACGTTCAACGACGTGGACATGACCGCGGTGATCGAGGCGCGCGCCAAGTACAAGGACCTGTTCGAGAAGAAGCACGGCGTTCGCCTGGGCTTCATGGGCTTCTTCGTGAAGGCCGCGTGCATGGCGCTGAAGGACATCCCCGGCGTCAACGGCTCGATCGAGGGCGACGAGATCGTTTATCACGACTATTGCGACGTCTCTGTCGCGGTCTCGGCCCCGCAGGGCCTGGTCGTGCCGGTGATCCGCGATGCGCAGGACCTGTCGGTCGCCGGCATCGAGCGCACGATTGGCGATTTCGGCAAGCGCGCCAAGGACGGCACGCTCAAGATGGACGAGATGAAGGGCGGTACCTTCACCATCTCCAACGGCGGCGTGTTCGGCTCGCTGATGTCGACCCCGATCATCAACCCGCCGCAGTCGGCCGTGCTCGGCCTGCACCGCATCGAGGATCGCCCGGTCGTCCGCAACGGCCAGGTCGTCGTCCGCCCGATGATGTACCTCGCGCTCAGCTACGACCACCGCCTGGTCGACGGCCGCGAAGCGGTGACCTTCCTCGTCGCGATCAAGAACGCGATCGAGGACCCGACCCGTCTGCTGATCGACCTCTGATACAACTTGTGCCCCCGCGGAAGCGGGGGCCCAGGGTTGGGAAATACATCGCGTGTGGCCCTGGGCTCCTGCTTCCGCAGGAGCACGGAACCAAGGAGAAGCCCGACGAAATCCGGCTGCGTGTACATCATGGCGAACAAGCGCAACGGGACGATCTATGTCGGATCGACCAGCGACTTGCCCGGCCGGGCGTACCAGCATCGCAATGGGGTGATCGAGGGCTTCACCAAGGATAAAGGCTGCACGCTTCTCGTCTGGTACGAGGCGCATGAGGATCTGGACGGGGCGCGGCTTCGCGAACGCCAGATGAAGAAATGGAAGCGGGCGTGGAAGATCGAGCTGATCGAACGCGACAACCCGCAGTGGAAGGATTTGTACGGGACGCTCTTCGGCTGAGCCGCGCGATGGCGCCGGATCGAGGAACGACCTTCGCAACCCTGGGCTCCTGCTTTCGCAGGAGCACGGCAAGGCGCCTGACGCGGCGCACGCATGGAGCGGAAAATGGCTGAATATGATTTCGACGTCCTGATCATCGGTTCCGGCCCCGGCGGCTATGTCGCGGCGATCCGCGCGGCGCAGCTGGGCCTCAAGACCGGCTGCGTCGAGAGCCGCGAGACGCTGGGCGGCACCTGCCTCAACGTCGGCTGCATCCCCTCCAAGACGCTGCTGAACGCCTCCGAGCTGTTCTACGAAGCCGCCTCGGGCGCGCTGGCGAAGCACGGCGTCAAGCTCGGCTCGGTCGAGCTCGACCTGCCGACGATGATGGCGGACAAGGACAAGGCCGTGAAGGGCCTGACCGGCGGCATCGAATTCCTGTTCAAGAAGAACAAGATCGAATGGGTGAAGGGCCTCGGCACCTTCATCGACGCACACACCGTGCAGGTGGGCGAGCGCACCGTAACCGCCAAGAACATCGTCATCGCCACCGGTTCATCGGTCACCCCGCTGCCGGGCGTGACGGTCGACCAGAAGGTCGTCGTCGACTCCACCGGTGCGATCGCGCTGGAGAAGGTGCCGGCCAACATGGTCGTGATCGGCGGCGGCGTGATTGGGCTCGAGCTCGGCTCGGTCTGGCAGCGCCTCGGCGCCAAGGTGACCGTGGTCGAGTATCTCGACCAGCTGCTCCCCGGCATGGACGGTGAAGTGCGGAAGGAAGCTTCCAAGATCTTCAAGAAGCAGGGCATGGAGATCAAGCTCTCCACCAAGGTGACCGGCGTCGTCGTCAACGGCGACAAGGCCAGCGTGACCATCGAGCCCGCCGCCGGCGGCGCCGCGGAGACGCTGGAGGCCGATGTCGTGCTCGTCGCGATCGGCCGTCGTCCGAACACCGAGGGCCTGGGCCTCGACAAGATCGGCCTCGCCACCAACCAGCGCGGCCAGATCGAGACCGATCACAGCTTCCGCACCGCCGTCGACGGCGTGTGGGCGATCGGCGACGTGATCCCCGGCCCGATGCTCGCGCACAAGGCCGAGGACGAAGGCATCGCGGTTGCCGAGAACATCGCCGGCCTGACCGGCATCGTGAACCACGCGGTGATCCCGAGCGTCGTCTACACCCACCCCGAAATCGCCGGCGTCGGCCTCACCGAGGAGCAGGCGCGCGAAAAGGGCGAGGTGAAGGTCGGCAAGTTCCCGATGGCGGGCAACAGCCGCGCCAAAGCGATCGACGACACCACCGGCTGGGTGAAGGTGATCGCCGACGCCAAGACCGACAAGGTGCTCGGCGCCTGGATCATCACCGCGCCGGCCGGCACGATGATCGCCCAGGTGGCGCAGGCGATGGAGTTCGGCGCGACGTCCGAAGACATCGCCTATACCTGCCATGCCCACCCGACGCATTCCGAGGCGATCAAGGAAGCGGCGATGGGCGTACTCGGCAAGCCGATCCACATCTGATCCGATTCACCTTCGGACCGAAGCAAGCGCCGCCGGCATCCCCGGCGGCGTTTTGCTGTTCGAGGCCCCAGAACCGCGCTAACGGCCCTGCATGCACGCATCCCTCGGCACCCATGACGCAATCATCCTCGGCGCCGGAGCGGCGGGGATGTTCTGCGCGGCGATGGTCGGCCAGCGCGGGCGCAAGGTGCTGTTGCTCGACCATGCCGAGGCGCCGGGGAAGAAGATCCTGATCTCGGGCGGGGGGCGGTGCAACTTCACCAATCTCGGCACCGCGCCCGATCGCTACCTCTCCGCCAACCCGCATTTCGCCAAGTCGGCACTGGGCCGCTACACCGCGCAGGATTTCCTCGCGCTGGTCGAGCGCCACGGCATCGCCTGGCACGAGAAGACGCTGGGCCAGCTGTTCTGCGACGGCTCGGCCCGCCAGATCGTCGACATGCTGCTCGGCGAATGCGCGATGGGCGGCGTGACGATCGAACTCGGCGCCAGCATCACCGACATCGACCATGCCGATGGCCGCTTCCGCGTGACCACCAGCAAGGGCATCGCCGAGGCCCCTGCCCTGGTCATCGCCACGGGCGGCCCGGCGATTCCCAAGCTCGGCGCGACCGGCTTCGCCTATGATCTCGCGCGGCGCTTCGGCCTCAAGGTCGTCGAGCCGCGCCCGGCGCTCGTCCCCCTTACCCTCGGCCCCGACCAGGCGTTGTTCCGCGACCTCTCCGGCGTCTCCACCCCCGTCGCCGCAAGCGCCGGCAAGGCGAGCTTCCGCGAGGCAGCGCTGTTCACCCATCGCGGTCTCTCCGGCCCGGCGATCCTGCAGGTGTCCTCCTACTGGAAGCATGGCGAATCGATCGCGATCGACTTCCTGCCCGAGCAGCCCAAGGGCTGGCTGCGCGAGGCCAAGCGCACCGAACCGCGCCTCGGCCTCCGCAGCTTGCTCAACCGCCAGCTGCCCGAGCGGCTCGCCACCACCCTGGCCGAACGCATCGCCCTGCCCAGCGAGCTCGGCAATTGCCGCGACGCGCTGCTGGAGCAGGCCGAGGCGCAGCTGGCAGGCTGGCGCTTCACCCCCAACGGCACCGAGGGTTTCGCCAAGGCCGAGGTGACCGTCGGCGGGATCAGCACCGCCGATCTCTCCTCGCAGACGATGGAAGCGCGGAAAGTGCCCGGCCTCTACGCGATCGGCGAGGCGGTGGACGTGACCGGCTGGCTGGGTGGCTATAACTTCCAATGGGCCTGGGCGAGCGGCTGGGCCGCGGCGCAGACGTTGTAAGATTGCACGCCTGTTGCGCGAACAGCACGTTAGACTCCGGAAAGTTGCTTAACACCCGGTTTTCGTTTGCAAAGCTTGCGCTGGATCGGCCAGACTTGCGCGAAGGAGCAATTATCTTGTTGCGCCTGGGGGGACATTTCGACTCGAATGAAAGTCAGGTGCGTTTTGGCAGCTGCCGCACTGGCCTGCCCTGTCGCCGCGTTCGCACAGCAACAGCCTGACCCGGCCTCAGGCATCCCCGGCGTGCCGCCTGCGGCGGGGGTGCTGGTCTATGGGCCAGAATTCTTCGCGAATACCGCGTTGCCGACCGCGCTGGACATGGTGCAGCGCCTGCCGGGCTTCACGCTCGACGTCGGCAATGGCGATGCTCGCGGGCTCGCCGGCAACACCGGCAACGTGCTGATCGACGGCAAGCCGCCCGCCTCCAAGACCGACGGCCTGGGCGAGATCCTGCGCCGGATCAGCGCGGGCAGCGTCGCGCGGATCGAGCTGATCCGCGGCGGCGCGCCAGGCATCGACATGCAGGGTCGCGCGGTGATCGCGAACGTGGTGCTCAAGCGCACCGCCTCCACCGAGAAGCTGATCAACTTCCAGAGCTATATCTACCGCGACGGCTATGTCGGCCCCGACGTGACGCTACAATATGCCCGGCGCGACGGCGATCGCCGCGACGAGGTGTCGCTGGAGGTGCTCAGCGACCGCACCAGCAGCACCGCGGAGGGCAACCGCGTCCGCCGCGACGCCGCGGGCAATTTGCTGGTGCGCCAGACGCTCGACCTGTGGGACCGCGACCGCACCGCGACGCTGCGCTCGACGATCCAGCGCGCCGCGGGCGGCGGGCTGCTGACGGTCAACGGCCGGTTCGACTATCTCGATTACCCGACCAGCTTCACCGCCACCACGGTGGAAGGCAGCGGCGACGACAGCCGCGCCACCGACATCACCCACCAATGGAAGGGCGAACTCGGCGCCAACTGGACGCGCGCGCTCGGCCAGAAGAGCGAAGTCGAGGTGATCGGGCTGCAGCGGCTGGGCCATGTCGGCTATGATTCGAACACGCTGATCGGCGATTTCGCCTCCACCTTCGGCCAGCAATCGCGCACCGGCGAATCGATCCTGCGCACGATCCTGCGGCACAAGCCGAGCAGCAAGCTCTCCTTCGAGGGCGGCGGCGAGATCGCCTACAACTTCCTCGACAACCGCACCGCCTATACGGCGCAGGGCACGCCGGTGACGCTTCCCGACCAGAAGGTGTTCGTTAGCGAAGTGCGCGGCGAGCTGTTCGGGCTGGCGCGCTGGCAGCCCTCGGCACCGGTCACGCTGGAGGCGGGGCTGCGCACCGAAGTATCGCGGATCCGCGCCGATGGCGACACGCCGCGCAGCCGTTCCTTCTTCTATCCCAAGCCGCGCGTGCAGCTGACCCTGCGCCCCACCAAGCGCGACCAGCTGCGCCTGCGGGTGGAGCAGAGCGTCAGCCAGCTCGACTTCACCGATTTCGTCGCTGCGACCGAGATCAACCTGGGCACCGTTCGCGCCGGCAATGCCGATCTGGTGCCCGAGCAGACGCTGACGCTCGAAGCCGTGGTCGAGCACCGTTTCTGGGGCAAGGGCGCGCTGGAGCTGGGCGCCAAGCACGAAGCGACCCGCCACGTGATCGACTATATCCCGCTGGAGGGCGGGTTCGATGCGATCGGCAATATCGGCAACGGCACCCGCGACACGCTGTCGACCACGCTCACGCTTCCCTTCGACAAGCTGGGCATCAAGGACGCGCGCTTCCGCGGCAATGCCGAGCTGGTGCGCAGCCGCGTCACCGATCCGCTGACCGGCGAGCGCCGCCGCTATGCCAATGAAGTGCCCGTCACCTGTTCGGGAAGTTTCAGCCAGGATCTGTTCGGCGGTCGCTTCACTTACGGCATCTATGGCAGCTGCGGCCAGCCGAGCACGCATCTCTACCGCATCGACGAATATCGCACGACCGTGGTGGAGCCGACGCTGGAGGTGTACGGCATCTGGAAGCCGAGCAAGCGGCTGGCGATCCGGCTGGACGCGGGCAATCTCAACAACGCCGCGCGGATCTACGACCGCGACGTCTACAATGCCGAGCGCAACGCCTCGCCGCTGCTGTACCACGAACGGCGCATCCAGCGGCGCGGGCAATATATGTACGTGCAGATCCGCCGGGCGCTGTGACGCGCCTGGCGGCGGGGATCAGTCCAGGTTGGGCCGCAGATAGCGGGTCGCCAGCTCCTCGCTGATCCCGCGGCGGACGGCATAGTCCTTGAGCTGGTCCGGCCCGACGCGGGCGACGCCGAAATATTCGGCCTGGGGGTGGCCGAAATAGAAGCCCGAGACCGCCGCCGTCGGCAGCATCGCAAAGCTTTCGGTGAGGCTGATGCCGGTGCGCTTGTGGGCATCGAGCAGATCGAACAGGATCGGCTTGAGGCTGTGCTCGGGGCAGGCGGGATAGCCGGGCGCCGGGCGGATGCCGCGATATTGCTCGCGAACCAGCGCGTCATTGTCGAGCTGCTCGCCCTCGGCATAGCCCCAGAGTGCGGTGCGGACGAACTTGTGGAGCCGCTCCGCGAACGCCTCGGCCAGACGGTCCGCTAGCGCCTTGAGCAGGATGTCCGAATAATCGTCGATCGCCGCCTTGAAGCGGGCGAGGTGCGGCTCGATGCCGTGGATCGATACCGCGAAGCCGCCGATCCAGTCGCCGTCATGATCGATAAAATCGGCCAGGCACATATTCGCGCGGCCCTCGCGCTTGGCGATCTGCTGGCGCAGGAACGGCAGGCGGACATGCTCGTCCTCGAGATGCACGATCACGTCGTCGCCCTCGCGGCGGCACGGCCACAGCCCCGCGACACCGCGCGCGGTGAGCCAGCGCTCGGCGATGATCTTGTCGAGCATCTTCTGGGCGTCCGCGAACAGCGAGGTCGCGCTCTCGCCGACCACTTCGTCGGTGAGGATCGCCGGGTAGTTGCCGGCCAGCTCCCAGGCGCGGAAGAAGGGCGTCCAGTCGATATAGTCGCGCAGGTCCTTGAGATCCCAGTCGTCGAAGCTGTGCACGCCCGGCATGCGCGGCTTGCCCGGCTTGAGCGTCATGTCGGCCTCGAAGGCGTTGGCGCGGGCGTCTTCCAGCGGCAGCAGCTCACTCTGACCCTTGCCCGCGCGGGTGACGCGGACATGCTCATATTCGTCGGCGATCTTGGTGACGTAGGGATCACGCTGAGTGTCGGAGACGAGCGCCGTCGCCACGCCCACCGCGCGGCTGGCGTCGAGCACATGCACCACCGGGCCGGTATAGGCCGGGTCGATGCGCAGCGCAGTGTGGACACGGCTGGTGGTGGCGCCACCGATCAGCAGCGGCATGGTCATGCCCGCGCGCTGCATTTCCTCGGCCACCGTCACCATCTCGTCGAGGCTCGGCGTGATCAGGCCCGACAGGCCGATCATGTCGGCATCGTGCTCGACCGCCGCCTGCAGGATGTTCGACCAGGGCACCATCACGCCCAGGTCCACCACGTCGAAGCCGTTGCACTGGAGCACCACGCCGACGATGTTCTTGCCGATATCGTGCACATCGCCCTTCACCGTGGCGAGCACGATCTTGCCCTTGCCCTTGGCGCCTTCTTCCTTCTCCGCCTCGATATAGGGGAGCAGGTGGGCCACGGCCTTCTTCATCACGCGGGCGGACTTGACCACCTGCGGCAGGAACATCTTGCCCGATCCGAACAGGTCGCCGACGACGTTCATGCCGTCCATCAGCGGGCCCTCGATCACCTCGATCGGGCGCGCGAAGATCTGGCGGCATTCCTCGGTATCCTCGACGACATGCGCGTCGATGCCCTTGACCAGCGCATGCTCCAGCCGCTTGGCGACCGGCCAGCTGCGCCATTCGGCCGCCTGCTTTTCCGCCACCGCATCGGTGCCGCGATACTTCTCGGCGAGCGCCACCAGCCGGTCGCCGGCGTCCGGATCGCGGTTGAGCACCACGTCCTCGCACGCCACGCGCAGCTCGGGGTCGATCGCGTCATAGACGTCGAGCTGGCCGGCATTGACGATCGCCATGTCCATGCCTGCGGGGATCGCGTGGTAGAGGAACACGCTGTGCATCGCCCGGCGCACCGGCTCGTTGCCGCGGAAGCTGAACGACAGGTTCGACAGCCCGCCCGAGATATGGACGTGCGGGCAGCGCTTCTTGATCTCGCGGCACGCCTCGATGAAGTCGACGCCGTAGTTGTTGTGCTCCTCGATCCCCGTCGCCACCGCGAACACGTTGGGGTCGAAGATGATGTCCTCCGGCGGGAAGCCGATGCCGGTGAGCAGCTTGTAGGCGCGGTCGCAGATCTCGACCTTGCGCGCTTGCGTATCCGCCTGGCCGACCTCGTCGAACGCCATCACCACGACGGCGGCGCCGTACGCCATGCACTTGCGGGCGTGGTAGAGGAACGCTTCCTCGCCTTCCTTCATGCTGATCGAATTGACGATCGGCTTGCCCGAGACGCACTTGAGGCCGGCCTCGATCACCTCCCATTTGGAGCTGTCGATCATCACCGGCACGCGGGCGATGTCCGGCTCGGCGGCGATCAGCTTGAGGAAGGTGGTCATCGCCTCGACGGCGTCGAGCAGGCCCTCGTCCATGTTGACGTCGATCACCTGCGCGCCGTTCTCGACCTGCTGGCGCGCGACTTCGACCGCGGCGGGATAGTCGCCGGCCATCACCAGCTTCTTGAAGCGGGCCGATCCGGTGACGTTGGTGCGCTCGCCGACATTGACGAAGTTGGTGGAGGAAGGCGTGGTCATGGATCAAAACTCATCCCCCTCCCGCATGCGGGAGGGGCTAGGGGTGGGCGCCCGCTGTCCACGGGCCGTATCGCTGGAGGCAAGCGGGCGCCCACCCCCGACCCCTCCCGCACGCGGGAGGGGAGAGAAGTCAGGCCGCCATAGTGAACGGTTCGAGGCCCGCCAGCCGCGTCCGTACTTCCGGCGTGGGAATGCTGCGCGGAGTCAGCCCCTGCACCGCCTTGGCGATCGCGCCGATATGCGCGGGCGTCGAGCCGCAGCAGCCGCCGAGGATGTTCACCTGCCCCGCATCGGCCCATTCCTTGACGAGGCCCGCCGTGGTCGCCGGCATCTCGTCATAGGCGCCCAGCTCATTGGGGAGCCCCGCATTCGGGTAGATCATGATCAGCGTGTCGCACAGCGCCGACAGCGTCTTGACGTGCGGACGGAGCTGCTCGGCACCGAACGAGCAGTTGAGCCCGATCGTTACCGGCCGGGCATGGCGCACCGCCGCCCAGAACGCCTCGACCGTGTGGCCGGAGAGGTTGCGGCCGGACAGATCGGTGAGCGTCATCGACAGCATGATCGGCAGGTCGCGGCCCAGCGCCTCGCCCGCCTCGATCGCCGCCATGATGCCGGCCTTGGCGTTGAGCGTGTCGAACACCGTCTCGATCAGCACGAAGTCGATGCCGCCCTCGACCAGCGCGTCGATCTGCTCGCGATACACGTCCTTGAGGTAATCGAAGTCGATCTCGCGATAGCCGGGATCGTTGACATCCGGGCTCAGCGACAGCGTCTTGTTGGTCGGCCCCAGCGCGCCGGCGACGAAGCGCGGGCGGCCGTCCTTGGCCTCGTACTCGTCGGCGATGCTGCGGGCGAGCTTGGCGCTCTGAATGTTGATCTCGCGGACCAGATGCTCGGCGCCATAATCGGCCTGGCTGATCCGGTTGGCGGAGAAGGTGTTGGTCTCGGCGATGTCGGCACCCGCCTCGAAATAGGCGCGGTGGATCGAGCCGGGCACCTCGGGCTTGGTCAGCGCGAGGATGTCATTGTTGCCCTTCTGGTCGTGGGAAAGGCCGAGGTTGCCGGCATAGGCGGCCTCGTCGAGCTTCCAGTTCTGGATCTCGGTGCCGAATGCGCCGTCGGTGATCAGGATGCGCTTGGCGGCTTCGGCCAGCAGTTTCTCGCGTGCAGTCATGTCAAATTCCTCACGTAAGCCCCTCCCCTTCAGGGGAGGGGTTTGGGGTGGGGCAGGGTCTCACCGAGACCAACCAGCGTTCTGGCATCCCACCACCCCCAACCCCTCCTCCCAGGAGGAGGGGCTTAGGTTGGGTCAGGCCGCAGCCACCGCCGCCTGCTGCCGCGGGCGCAGCCCCAGCAGGTGGCAGATGGCGTAGCTCAGCTCGGCGCGGTTGAGCGTGTAGAAGTGGAACTGCCGAACGCCGCCCGCATAGAGCTTGCGGCAGAGTTCCGCCGTCAGCGTCGCCGTCACCAGCTGGCGCGCCGAGGGATGCTCGTCGAGCCCCTCGAACAGCTTCTCCATCCAGGCCGGCACGTCGGTGCCGCACATCGCGGACATCTTCACCACACTGGCATAGTTCATCACCGGCATGATGCCCGGCACGATCTCGGCATCGATCCCGGCAGCTGCCGCGCGGTCGCGGAAGCGCAGGAAGGTCTCCGCCTCGAAGAAGAACTGGGTGATCGCGCGGTTGGCGCCGGCATCGATCTTGCGCTTCAAATTGTCGAGATCGGCCTCGGGGCTCGGCGAATCCGGATGGCATTCAGGATAGGCGCTCACCGAAATCTCGAACGGATGCAGCCGGCGCAGGCCCGCAACGAGATCCGCCGCGTTCTCATAGCCGCCGGGATGGGTGCGATACTTCTCGCCGGCACGGGGCGGATCGCCGCGCAGCGCCACGATGTGGCGCACGCCCGCCGCCCAATATTCCTCCGCGATCTGGTCGATCTCCTCGCGCGTCGCCTCGACGCAGGTGAGGTGCGCGGCGGCCGCCAGCGGCGTCTCGCGCGCGATCTTCGAGACGGTGGCGTGGGTGCGCTCGCGGGTGGTGCCGCCGGCACCATAGGTGACGCTGACGAAGCGCGGCCCGAGCGGCGACAGCGTCTCGATCGACTGCCACAGCGTCTCTTCCATCTTCTCGGTCTTGGGCGGGAAGAATTCGAAGCTCACCGCCACATCGCCCGCCACATCGGCGAACAGGGGCGGCGCCATGGGGTCTACGATACTCATGCCGCCTTCACCTTTTCCACGCTCTCCCCGGTCTTGCGACCGAGCCATAATTTCACCGTCAGCGCGCCGCCTTCCAGCGTCTGCACCTGCACCGGGGCAAGCCCGGCGCGATCGAACCAGCCGAGCATCTGCTCGTCCGAGAACCCCAGTCGCGCATGCGCATCGCGGGTGCGCAGCTCCTCGCGCTCATGCGGCGCGAAATCGACGATCAGCAGCCGCCCGCCGGCGCCGAGCACGCGCGCCGCTTCGCCGATCGCCGCTGCCGGCTGCTGCGCGAAGTGGAGCACATGATGCAATATAGCAGTATCCGCAGCCCCATCCTGCAGCGGCAGCGCATAGAGATCGGCCTGGCGCAGCTCGGCATGGCCGAGTTCGGCCAGCTTGGAACGCGCCAGCCGCAGCATTTCGGAGGAGCGATCGATCCCGACCGCCTGCGCGGCGCGCGGCCCGAACAGCTCGAGCATGCGGCCGGTGCCGGTGCCGATATCGACCAGCGTGCCTAGCGAGCCCTCGCCCAGCGCCGCGCCCATCGCGGCCTCGACTTCGCTTTCGGCGACGTGGAGCGAGCGGATCGCGTCCCACTGCCCGGCATTGGCCTCGAACCAGCTTTCCGCCGCACTCGCCCGATCGGCGCGGACCGCCGAGAGCCGCGCCTGATCGGCGATTACCCAAGGGTCGCCCGCCAGCTCCCAGGCGTCGAGCGCGGCGAGCACCGGCGCGGTCACCGCCTGCCGGCCGAGCGCCACGAAGACCCAGCTGCCTTCCTTGCGCCGCTCGGCAATCCCGGCGTCGCAGAGGATCTTCACATGGCGGGAAACGCGCGGCTGGCTCTGCCCCAGCACCTGCGCCAGCTCGCCGACGCTCAGCTCCATCGCCCGCAGCAGCGCGACGATGCGCAACCGGGTCGAATCCGCGAGCGCGCGGAAGATGGCGAGGGGCTCTGTCATGGGCGGCTTAGAGATATAAAGATATCTTTATATCAGGTCAACGCATCGCTGCGCGGTTGCGTGCGTTTGCGGCTCTGGCTAGCCCGGCCCCAAACCCCGTGAAGGAACCCAGTCCCATGCGCAAGCTTCTCCTCCTCCCCGTCGCCGCGCTGGCGCTCACCGGCCTGTCGGCCTGCGGCAACAAGGCGAAGAACGAAGCCGCCGAAGCGAACGAGGCGATGGCTGGCGACAGCAACACGATGGGCGACGCGGTAGCCGACGTGAACGCCGCCGAAGACGCCGCCTTCGCCAATGCCGAGAGCGCCTATTCGAACACCGCGGGCCCGGCGGGCAACGAGATCACCGACTGACGCGTTCCTCGCCCTCCCCTTCCCATCGGAGACCGTCCATGCCGCATCTTCGCCACCTCGGCGCCTCGGGCCTCGAGATTTCGCCGCTCGTCCTCGGCGGCAATGTGTTCGGCTGGACCGCCGACAAGGCCGCCAGCTTCCGCATCCTCGATCGCTTCGCCGAGCGCGGCGGGGTGATGATCGATACCGCCGATGTCTATTCGGCCTGGGTCTCGGGCCATCAGGGCGGCGAATCCGAAAGCGTGATCGGCGAATGGCTGCGCAGCTCCGGCAAGCGCGACCAGGTGCTGATCTCCACCAAGGTCGGCATGCTGCCGGGCGAAGGCGGGGCGAAGCTGGCACCGGCCCGCATCGCGGCGGCGGCCGAGGCGTCGCTCCAACGGCTCGGCATCGAGACGATCGACCTCTATTTCGCGCACCAGGACGATGAGGATGTGGCGCAGGAAGACTATCTTGCGGCGTTCGGCAAGCTGATCGACGCGGGCAAGGTACGCGCGCTGGGGGCGTCGAACTTCCATGCGATGCGGCTCAAGTCGGCGCTCGACCTCGCGGCGAAGGAGGGCCTGCCGCATTTCCGCGTGCTCCAGCCCGAATACAATCTGGTCAGCCGCCGCAAGTTCGAGGGCGAGCTGCAGGACCTGTGCATCACCCATAATCTGGGCGTGATCCCCTATTACGGCCTCGCCTCGGGCTTCCTTACCGGCAAGTATCGCAGCGAAGCCGATCTCTCGAAGAGCGTGCGCGGCGGGGGCATGGCCAAGCTGCTCGCCGGGAAGGGCGGCGCGGTGCTGGCGGCGATGGACGAAGTCGCGGCCGAAACCGGGGCAAGCCTCGCCCAGATCGCGCTCGCCTGGCTCGCCGCGCAGGACGGCGTCACCGCCCCGATCGCCAGCGCGACGAGCGTGGAGCAGCTCGACGAACTGATCGGCGCGTGGGACGTGGACCTCAGCCGCGACCAGCTTGATCGCCTCACGGCCGCCGGGGCCTGATGACCGCAGCCGACCTGATCGACCGCATCGTCGCCCAGCTCGTCCGCCGCCATGGCGGCACCGTGCGGCGCTGGAAGACCGTGCTGGGCAAGGTGCGCGTCTACGACGCCGAGACGCACCCGCATTGCAACTGGTCGCTGGCCCCCAGCGGCGCGGCGGGCGACGTTGCCGCGGTGGAGAAGCTGCTCGACGAGCTGCGGATCACCTATCCGATCGTCACCGGCTGAACGAAAAAGGGCGGAGCACCTGGTGCCCCGCCCCCTTCACCCTCTCCTCGCAGCCCTTAGAGGCCGACCTTCAGCGTCAGGAAGAACTGCTGCGGCGCGCCGACCATCAGCGTCTGGTTGTCGCCGCTGTTGCCGAACCCATTGGTACCGATCGTCGAGATATACTTCTTGTCGAACAGGTTGGTGACGTTGCCCTGCAGCTCCAGCTTCCGCCCGCCCAGGTCGAACTTGTAGCCGAGCGTCGCATCCACCACCACGCGGCCGTCGACATACTGGTCGCTGGTGTAGGTGAAGTAGCGCTTGCTCATATAGTTCGCGCCGACGCGGGCGTTGAAGCCCTGGCCCGACCAGGTGACTTCGCCCTTCAGCATGTGCTTGGGCGAATCGACCACCGTCTTGCCCTTGGTGGGGATCACGCCGCTCGCGGTGACGACGTCGTCGCGATAGGTCGAGTCGTTGTAGCTGTACGAGGCGAACAGGCCCAAGCCCATCGGCAGGCGCACGTCGCCGGTCGCCTCGACACCCACCGAGCGCGCGTCGCCGACATTCTGCAGGATCGCCGGGTTGCCGACGATGCCCGCGCTGGTCGTCACGGCGAGCAGGCGATTGCGGAAGTTGACGTAATAGCCGGCCAGCGAGCCGGTGAAGATGCCGCTGCGATAGCGGCCGCCCAGCTCATAGGTGTCCGATGCTTCGGGCTTCAGCTTGGTCGACCCGCTGTTGAGCGCGTCGAAGCCGGCCTGGGTCGTCGCGAACGGGCCGCTGGTGGCGGCGGACACGAAGGCGCGGGTCACCTGGGTGAAGCCGGCGAACAGCTCCGCATTGTCGTTCACCCGGTAGTTGAGGCCGGCATGCGGCTGGAACCAGTCAGTCACCTTGATCCTGCCGCCGGCGAGCCCGCCCGCGACGATCGGCGTCGCGTGGTTGGTGACGGCAAAGCCCTTCCAGCCCAGATTCGCGGTGAGCGCGCCCAGCTCGATCTTGTCCTGCACATAATATTGGACGGTGTCGGTCTGGTACTTCCAGTACCACTGGGTGGCGAACGGGTTGCTCTGGAACGAGAGGCTATCGCGGCCCGGATTGGTCCGGCTGTCCAGCGCGTAGAAGCGGCGCGCCTGGCGGAAGTCGTTGCGCTCGTACCAGCCGCCGACGGTCACGTCGTTGAAGCCGAGCTTGGTGCCGATATTGCCGAACACGCCGCCCCGGCGGACGTCATATTCGGTGGTCCGCAGCGACATCGGCACGCCGTTGGGAGAGGCGACATAGGGCGTGTACCACAGGCCCTGGCCATGGTTGTTGTGGAAATAGCCCTTGAGCACGCCGTGGATCGCCGCACTGCCGGTCGTCTCGAGGCCGGCCGAAGCGAGATAGTCGCGGCGGAGCCCCGCGGCGTTGTAGTAGGCATCGTCCGGGTTGAGGAACGGCGCGGGATAAACCTTGCCGGCGCCCGGATTGGTCGGCGTGACGCCGGTATAGCCGTTGTTCGCGCCGACGTCCGAGACGAGGATCGCCTTGGCATAGTCGTTCGAGATATTGTCCCAGTTGTAGCCGAGACGCTTGATCATATCGAGCGACATGTCCTGATAGTCGTTCTCGCGACGATCGGAGAAGTCGAAGGTGCCGACCGCGCGCAGCTCCGGTGTGATCGGGGTGACGATCTTGCCGTTGGCCTGGTTGATGCGCTGCGCACCCCAGCCCTTCCACTTGTCGGTATCTGAGTGGAGGTAGGAGAGATAGGCGCGGGTACCACCCGGGGTCAGCTCGCCGAAATCGAGCCGGCCGAACACGCGCCAGAAATTGTCGCTGCCGCCGGTGGCGTTGACGTCGATGCCCAGCTTTTCCTTGGGATCGCTCGACAGGAATTCGAGCGTGCCGCCGAGGTTGTTGGTCGCCTGGGTGTCGATCGAGCCCGAGCCCTGCGAGACGCGGGTCTCGGCGATGTTCTCGCTGATGATCGCGCGGCTGATGTGCAGGCCGTTGACGTTGCCGTAGCTGGCGTCGCCCAGCGGAATGCCGTCCAGCGTGAAGCCCAGCTGATTCTGGTTGAAGCTGCGGATCGAGATGCGGCCCGCCCATTCATAGGCGCCGAACGGATCCGCGCCCTGGAAGTTGACACCCGGCAGCTTCTCGATCGCCTTCAAGGGACTGGTGCCCGGCGCGAGCAGCGCGATGTCGGCCTGGGTCAGCGTCTGGATCTGGCGAGTCTCGCCCTTGCCGATCACGACGATGTCATCGGCGCCGCTCTGCGGCTGGGTGTCGTCGATCAGCGTGGCGGTGGGCGCAGACTGCGCGAAGGCCGCGCCGGCAGTGAAGAGCGACGTGCCGGCGAGCAGGCCGGCAGCAAGCATACGGATGCGCATGCGCATGAACCCCTTGGGAAAGCACCAGGCCCCTCGCCCCGTGCTGGGCCGCCGCTAGCCGTGCCGCGTTGCAACATTCGATCGTTCGCGCTGCATTCTCGGGACTCCTGCGTGACGGCGCCGTGACATTTGGATTTACGCTTCGGAAAAGTCCGGATTTCCCGTTGTCCACCATACCCGCAGTACGATAGCCATGACGCACGTCGCCCCTCTTGTGTTGCCCATTTGCAACACTATCTGCTGGTCAACTTCGAACAGGGATCAGGCATGAACCTCGAAAAATTCACCGACCGCGCCAAGGGCTTCCTGCAATCGGCGCAAACCGTGGCGATCCGCATGAACCATCAGCGGATCAGCCCGGAGCATCTTCTGAAGGCGCTGCTCGAGGACGAGCAGGGCATGGCCAGCGGTCTGATCCAGGCGGCAGGCGGCGATGCCAAGCGCGCGCTGGGCGAGACCGATCTGGCGCTCTCCAAGATCCCGTCGGTCAGCGGCTCGGGCGCCCAGTCGACGCCCGGCCTCGACAACGATCTCGTGCGCGTGCTCGACCAGGCCGAGACGATCGCGCAGAAGTCCGGCGACAGCTATGTCACGGTCGAACGGCTGCTGGTCGCGCTGGCGCTGAGCCTCAACACCGCCGCCGGCAAGGCGCTGCAGGCGGCCAATGCCAAGCCCGAGGCGCTCAACACCGCGATCAACAGCATGCGCGGCGGTCGCACCGCCGACACCGCGTCCGCGGAAGATCGCTACGACGCGCTCAAGAAGTTCGCTCGCGACCTCACGGAAGCGGCGCGCGCCGGCAAGCTGGACCCCGTGATCGGCCGCGACGAGGAAATCCGCCGCACCATCCAGATCCTCGCGCGTCGCACCAAGAACAATCCGGTGCTGATCGGCGAGCCCGGCGTCGGCAAGACCGCGATCGCTGAAGGCCTTGCCCTGCGCATCGCCAATGGCGACGTGCCCGATACGCTGAAGGATCGCACGCTGATGGCGCTCGACATGGGCAGCCTGATCGCGGGTGCCAAATATCGCGGCGAGTTCGAGGAGCGCCTCAAGGGCGTGCTCGACGAGGTGAAGGGCGCCGAGGGGCAGATCGTGCTGTTCATCGACGAGATGCACACGCTGATCGGCGCCGGGAAAGCCGAGGGCGCGATGGACGCCGGCAACCTGCTCAAGCCCGCGCTCGCCCGCGGCGAGCTGCACTGCATCGGCGCCACCACGCTCGATGAGTATCAGAAGCATGTCGAGAAGGACCCCGCGCTGCAGCGGCGGTTCCAGCCGGTGTTCGTCGGCGAACCCACAGTCGAGGACACGATCTCGATCCTGCGCGGGCTCAAGGAAAAGTACGAGCTGCACCACGGCGTGCGGATCACCGACGCGGCGATCGTCGCCGCATCGACGCTCTCCAACCGCTACATCGCGGACCGCTTCCTGCCCGACAAGGCGATCGACCTGATGGACGAGGCCGCGAGCCGCATCCGCATGGAAGTGGAATCGAAGCCCGAGGAGATCGAGTCGCTCGACCGGCGGATCATCCAGCTCAAGATCGAGCGCGAGGCGCTGAAGCGCGAGACCGACGAAGCATCGCGCGACCGGCTTGCCACGCTGGAGGAAGACCTCGCCAACCTCGAGGAGCAGTCGGCCGAGCTGACCACCCGCTGGCAGGCGGAGAAGGACAAGATCAATGCCGAGGCGACGATCAAGGCGCAGCTCGACCAGGCGCGGATCGAACTCGACCAGGCCCAGCGTGCGGGCGATCTCGCGCGGGCCGGCGAGCTGTCCTACGGCGTGATCCCGCAGCTCACCCGCCAGCTCGACGAGGCGCAGAACGTCACCAAGGGCGCGATGCTGCGCGAGGAAGTGACCGCCGACGACATCGCCGGGGTGGTCGCGCGCTGGACCGGCATTCCCATGGAACGGATGCTGGAGGGCGAGCGCGAGAAGCTGCTCCACATGGAGGAACAGCTCGGCAAGCGGGTGATCGGTCAGGCCGACGCGGTGAAGGCGGTCTCCACCGCCGTGCGCCGCAGCCGCGCGGGGCTGCAGGATCCGAACCGGCCGCTGGGCAGCTTCCTGTTCCTCGGGCCGACGGGTGTCGGCAAGACGGAGCTGACCAAGGCGCTCGCCGAATTCCTGTTCGACGATCCCAACGCGATGGTGCGCATCGACATGAGCGAGTTCATGGAGAAGCACGCGGTCGCGCGGCTGATCGGCGCCCCTCCGGGCTATGTCGGCTATGAGGAAGGCGGCGTGCTCACCGAAGCGGTGCGGCGCCGGCCCTATCAGGTGGTGCTGTTCGACGAGGTGGAGAAGGCGCACAACGACGTGTTCAACATCCTCCTCCAGGTGCTCGACGACGGTCGCCTGACCGACGGCCAGGGCCGGACGGTGGACTTCTCGAACACGATCGTGATCCTCACCTCGAATCTGGGCAGCCAGTATCTCACCAACCTGGCCGACGGGCATGGGGTGGAGGAGGTCGAGCCGCAGGTGATGGAGGTGGTGCGGGCGCATTTCCGCCCCGAATTCCTCAACCGGCTGGACGAGATCATCCTGTTCCACCGGCTGGGCGCGGACCATATGGCGCCGATCGTCGACATCCAGGTCGGTCGGGTCGCCAAGCTGCTCAAGGACCGCAAGGTGGGCATCGACCTCACCCCGACCGCCCGCGACTGGCTGGGCCGGGTGGGCTATGATCCGGTGTACGGTGCGCGCCCGCTGAAGCGCGCGGTGCAGAAGTATCTGCAGGATCCGCTTGCCGACCTGATCCTGCGCGGCGCGGTGAAGGACGGGTCGACCGTCCATGTCGACGAGGGCGATGGCGCGCTGACGCTCAGCGTCGCGTGAAAATGCGAAGGGACCGCTGCCAGGCGGTCCCTTCGTCTATGATCTAGTTGGGATTCCAGGGAGAATAGGGGGCCGCGCGGATCCAGCGCGTGGCAACCCACTTCACCCCGGCCCGCACCGGCAGACCGGCGTGCCGCACGCGCGGATCGGGCCGGCCGTCTTCCAGCACATTGTCGAAGACCAGCGCGTCGCCGCCGCGTGCAACGACGTCGATGCCGAGCTGGTCGAACCGCGTTTCGCCGCCGGCAAAGCCTTCGTTGAGGTAGAGCAGCACCGTCTTGATCCGCTGGTTGGCCGATCCGGTGATCGCATCGAGATGCGGTCGATATTGCTGCCCAGGCGAATAGCGGAGCAGCGAGACCTGCTCGCCCTGGTGCACATCCGTACCCGTCGCCGCCGCGACCCGGCGTAAAATCGCCTGGACGACCAGACTTTCCCGCGTCGGGCCGATGACGGCATTGTCGGACGTCCGCACCGGATGGTGCACCATGCGATTGGTCGCCGGATCGAAGACGACCGCCGGCTGGAGCAGATCGGCGGACGACATTGCGAGATGCTCGCATTCCGCCGGGGTCAGCAGCTTCGGCAGCCGGAAGATGCGGGGGGAATCGTTCAAGATTTCGGCTTGCGGCAGGTGCCTCGGACCGCCGTGAGCGTCGAGCGCCATTGCGTCCACCAGCGCGAGATGCGCACGGGCGATGGCGTTGCCCTGTTCGACCGCGCGGCGCAGCAGACCAAGCGCGCGCAGCCAGTCGGGGCTGCCGCCCGCGCCGTTTGCGACCAGCGCAACTTCCATGAGCGCGGCGTCGCCATGGCCGGCCTTCGCCGCAGCGTTCAGGGCGAGCATTGCGCGCGGCAGGTCGCGGGGGATAGGCGATCCTATCAGTAGCCACATCGCCAGCTGGAAACACGCGTCACGATCTCCCGACGCACTGTGGTGTTCCACCAGGGTGACGGCGCCGCGCACGTCCCCCGCTTGCAGCAGACGATCGACGACGGCGTTGGAATAGCCGGATGCCATCGGACTCTCTCAAAGAAAAGGGGAGCGGGCTTGCCCGCTCCCCTCGCATTAGCAGCATTGCCGCAAGCTTAGAACTTCACGTTGAAGCCCGCATAGAAACGACGACCGATGTTGTCGTAGATGCCCGATCCGCCACCGATACCGGTGGATCCAAGCGGCGGCTTCTCGTCGGTGAGGTTGTCGACACCGAGGAAGAACTGCTGCTTCGGACGGATCGAAACGCCGACGCGCAGATCGTGATAGGTAACGGCGCGGTACCAGGGAATGTCGGCGAAATCGATATTGGTCGCCGGACGACCCTGGAAGGACTCGAGCGCCTCGATCGACGTCGCCGCCATCTTGCTAAGGTAGCGCAACTGATACCCGAAGAAGAACTTGCCGAACTTGCCATCGATGTTGACGTTGAAGGCATCACGCGGATCACCCACTTCGCCGCGATAATTGTCGGCGAAGCCAGGCTGCGTGGGATCGAGGAAGGCTTCGTTGGTCAGCTGGTGGGTGTAGACGAAGCGCCCGCTCAGGCTGTTTTCCGGCGAGAACTTGTACAGGTACGAAACCTCTGCGTTGATGCCACGCACCTTCAACTGTGCGTAGTTCAACGGCCGCTCGAGCAGGCTTCCCTCCAAGATGCGGAAAGGCGTTCCGGTAACCGAACCGGCGGCATCATCACGCTTGAAGATGCTGCAGAACTGGTTGTTCGTCGTGGGCGAATCGTAGCAGGCGTTCGCGACCTGCTGCGGCGTCGGCGACGTGATCACGTTGTTGACGGAGATATTGTAGTAATCGACCGTCACCGACAGCCCCGGGATCATCGCCGGCTGCACGACGACGCCATAGGTGTACGAGTCCGACTTTTCCGCCTGCAGATTCGGATTGCCCGAAGCAGAGGTCTCCAACGACTGGGCATAGTTGTAGTTGAACCCGCTTCCCACCGCCGCGGCGCAATTTGCCGGACGATATTGCGTGCCGTTGGCGAGGTTAGCCTGCGAGCAGGGATCGCTGAACCCCGGCGCGAAGTTTTGACCGGGTGCTGCGTACAGCTCGGTCAGGTTCGGCGCACGCACCGAACGCGAGTAGGCCGCGCGGAACATGATGCCTTTCACAGGGCTGTATGTACCGTCAAAATTATAGGCCCAGACCGTACCAGCCCCGCCCTTATAGTCGGACACACGCGCTGCAGCGTTGGCAGTCAGCTGCTTGACCAGGAAAACGTCCTTGAGCAGCGGCAGGCTGATTTCGCCGAACGCTTCCTTCACCTCGAACGACGGCGGATTGAATTCGGCCAGTGCGTTGTAGAAGGTGTAGCCCGCTTCGACGAGAGGGTCCGCCTTGAAGAACGCCGTCTCGCGGCGATACTCACCACCGACTGCGACGCCAACCGGGCCGCCCGGAAGGTTGAAGAAGGTGCCGGTATCGCCGGACACGAAACCAGTGAAATCCAGCTGCGTGATTTTGCCATGCGAAACGGTGTCTTGCAGGATATAGTTCTTCGCGTCCTGCGAGACGTTACCTGCACCGAAGGGGTTGAGCGGCTTGCAAGCCGCAATGTCCTTCTGGAGAATCGCGTCGTTGCCGACGAAATCTTCCGCGCGGCTGGGATCCAGTTGCGAAGCGCAGACAATCTGGCCGGCAGCGTTGCGCGCCGAGTCCAGCGCCAAGGCAAGACGCTGCGTGTTCACGTTGCCGAGAACGTGCGTGTTCTCGATGAACTGACCGTAATTGCCCGCAACTTCGTAGCGGAAGTTGGAACCAAGGTCGCCGCGAACGCCGCCCACGATGCGGAATGTCTCGCGACGTGCCGCTTCCGAACGCATGCCGAGATCGGTCAGGTTCTTGCGGAGAACGAAGCGGGTGGCATTGGTGATGCTGCCAGGAGCGACGCCGCTGGCGATCAGCGCGTTGGTGATGGTGGTACGTGCCTGGGTCGAGAGGTACGGGTTATCGAGACGCGGACGTTCGTACAGGCCGTCGATGGTGCCGCCGGTGAAGAAGGCAGGGCCCGAACCGCCCGCGCTGAAGGAATCCGTCCGCACATACTTGGCTTCGATGAACGGCACGAAGGCGCTGGAGATATCGAAGTGCCCGATGACGTTGACCGCATAGCGATCGAGGCGCGGCAGAAGCTGAACGAGCTTGTCCTCGCGGCGGGTGTTGCCGTTACCGCCGATGAACGAGCCGCCCGGTGCCGTGTTGGTGATGGTCGTCGGATTCAAGCTCGCCGTGGTCGAGTTCTGAACGCCGACACGCGAACCGGTCTGCAAAACCAGATCGCCATTGGGAGCGAACAGATAATTACAGGTGAACGGTCGTCCGTTCGGAAAAGCGGCACTAGTCTGGTTGTCGCGGCCGCAGGGAGCGGCGCCGGATGCCGTCGAAGGCGCAAAAGAAACGAGACCACCGCTGTAGATCGTCGCACTGCGCACGTCGCGGAAGAAGACGTTGTCCGGAACGCCGTCAGACCCGTTCGGCAGGCCCGCCGGATCGTTATCAACAGTCAAAAGCGTATCGTTGCGCGCGAAATAGCTGCGGTCAGACGCGAACAGGTCGTTCTGGTGCGCGTATTCGAGATCAACGGCAAGGTTGCCGCGACCGCCCGCGAAGTTCTTGCCCGCCACCAGGCTCGCCGAATAGCTGCCGGCGTCGCTACGGTTGGTGATCGCACCTTGGCCACGCATCTGCAGGCCTTCAAAGTCCTGCTTGAGCTTGAAGTTGACCACGCCCGCGATCGCGTCCGAGCCGTAAACGGCCGAGCTGCCACCGGTGACGATCTCAACGTCCTCGATCAAGTCGGTCGGGAAGGTGTTGAGGTCCGGGGAAACCGCGTTGTTCAGAATGTCGGCGCCGACGTGGCGGCGGCCGTTGACCAGCACCAGCGTGCGCTGGGTGCCGAGACCGTAGAGGTCGACAAGGCTGAGGCCGCCGGTGCCGAGGAAGCGCGACGAATTCTGCTGGCTGAAGGTGCTGCGGACCTGCGGCAGATCGTTGATAACGTCGCCGATCGAGATGCGCGCGGTCTGCTGCAGCTGCTCCGCGGTAACCACGGTGACCGGGGCGGCGCCTTCAAGATTGGCCCGCGCAATGCGCGAGCCGGTGACGATGATGTCCTGCGCTGCAGGCTCTTCCTGCTGCGCACCGCTACCCGCGGTATCCTGGGCGTATGCCGGCAAGCCGGCAAACGCGCCTGCGCTCGCCAGGACCAGCGCCGAAAGCGCCGTTCCGGTACGCAGACCCTTCTGCATCTTGTTCATGGATTTCCCTCGTTTTATCCCGGCTGCGTTCCCCTCGCCGGGATTGTCTCCCCTTCCACCGGCCGCGCCCCATGCACGGCTGGCGGAGATGGTATGAAGGAAGCAAGGAATGCTACGCTCGTAAAGCATACATTCATCTCGCAGAAGCGTTGCGAAGGAAACGTCTCCATTTTGCAACAGTGGAGCAATCCCGTGTCACTCCTGCCCGTTCACGACGCAACATTCCGTTACAAACTACGACAGACTGCCCGAAAATTAAGCAAATCTCGCGGAATGCTTAATCGCAGACATGGAACACCGGCTGACGGCGCGCATGCAAGCGCGGCGCACCGCCTGCCACACGCCTCCCGCGACACGCCTCGCCATCGCCCGACACACCGCCAGGCCGCGGAGCGTCAGTCGCCGGCGTAGCCGAATCGCTCGACCCAAGGCTGCAGCGTCGGAAGTACCGGCGCCAAGTGCTGGCGGTACCGCTCCCATCGCCCAACGGCCCGCCGGTACAGGGACTCGGTCACCTGCGCGTAGCTGGCGGTGGAGATCACCCCCCGCTTCCGGGCCGTATCCCGATGAGCGAGGACGGAATCGTCCCATGGCAGCCCCAGCGACTGGAACAGCGGCCGCAGCGTCGCTTCCGGCGCGTCGACCATCGCCTCGTAGACGATCGGGTGCACCGGCCCCGCGAGCAAGGACGCGGCTTTGGACCAATAGCCGAACGCACGCGAATAGAATTCGGCGGCCGTCTCCAGCGTCAGGAAGTTCGCCATCGCGTTGTTCAGGTTGAAGTTGGTGATGAAGCAGCTCAGCACGACGTCGCAGGGGTGTCGAAGCGCCAAGATCACCGGGGCCTCGGGGAATAAGCGGCGGATTAGCGGAAGGCGCAAAAGATGGAGCGGCGACTTGTCGACCAGCAGGGCACCTTCGCGATGCGTCGCCAGCCGATCGACCTCCGCATAATAGCGGTTTCGAAGCCGATCTGCCTCCTCGTCGGTCAGCGTCGCTAGGCCGGCGAGCCCGCCTGCAGCCTCCTCGACCAGGCGGAGCGGCGGCTGCTCCTCCAGTACCTGCACGTCGGGATGGCCCATCAGCATGGTGTCGAGCAGCGTGGTGCCGGAACGCGGGAAACCCAGAAGGAACGCGACGCGCCGCGTTTCCGGGCGGCGGAGGGGTGCCCAGGAGTCGACCCAGGAAGGTGTCAGCAGGGCATCGTCGGCCGCCAGCGCCGCACGCGTCGTTGCCGCGCGCAGCAGCGGATTGGAAGGGTCGGCGGCGAGCAGATCGTTCATCCGCCGGAAGCTTGCGAACGCGTCGTCGAACGCGCCAACCCCCTCGTGAAACTGTCCGGCCAGCTGCGCGCTGCGGACCGGCTCGACCGTCGGCGGGACGCGCGAAAGGGCTTCCAGCCCTTCGGCGAAGCGCTTTTCGCGCCGGCAGAGCAGCGCTTCAAGAAAAGCTTCCGCGGCGGGCCCGCTGCCGGCCGCCCTTGCGGCGTCGAGGAGCGCCGGCAGCTCTGCCTCGCGATTGCGATGTTCGAGCAGCAGCCCCTGCATGATCAGGGCTTCAGCATGATCCGGGTGCAGGCGGAGGATGCCGGCGATTGCCGCCTCCGCACCGTCGGCGTCCCATTGGTTGAAGCGTTCGCTCGCGAGGGCGAGCTTGTATTCCAGGTTGGCAGGCTCGCGGCGGACGGCCTGTTCCAGCGCATTGATTGCATCCGCCGCGCGCCCCTGCTGCTTGAAGAGCGCCGCGAGTTCCGCCCAGGGCTTGGCGTCGTGGGGGAAATCGTCCGCACAGCGCGACAGCAGGGTGATCGCGTCTTCCGCGCGATCCGCCTGCGCCAGCGCGGCGGCGAGATTGAGACGAATGGGCGCAGCGGGCGAGAGTTCCGCCGCACGCGTGAGCGCCTGAACCGCGCCCGCGGCATCACCACGATCGGCACGCGCATTGCCCAGGTTGTTCCAACTCTCCGCATCGTCAGGAATGGCGGCAACCACGGCCTGGAAGCAGGTTTCGGCCTCGGCATAGTCTTCGCGCCGCTGGGCAAGATACCCGCGGACGCGCCAAAGGCGGCCGGAACGGTCCGCCTGGGCATCGAGCCCGTCTGCCAGCGCCTGCGCCTCGTCGAAGGCGCCCGCATCCGCCAGGGCGCGCAACAGGTTGACGGCGACGCCGACATCCGCCGGCGCATCGCGGTGTGCGATGCGCAGGAATTCGATGCCGGCTTGCAGGTCCCCCAACTGGCAGCACAAGGCACCCAGCAGCCCGGCCACGACCGCGGGAGCGCCGGCAGCGCGATATAATCGCTCGGCGCGGTCGCGCGCGCCGTGAACATCGCCGTGCGACGCAAGCGACAGAATGGAGCGTAGTTCGGACGCCTGGTCGGCAGTCAGCGGGGCGGCGAGCGACGTCATGGGCAGATCCTAGGCCCGAAATAGCTATCGGGCAAAAAAAGGGGCGGCGCCCCAACGGCGCGCCGCCCCTGTCGAGTATAAAACCAAGATGCGTCAGAAGTTGATGGTCGCACCCGCGAAAATGTATCGGCCAAGCGCGTCGTAGACAGCCGGATAGGTGTTGCCGTTGCACGGGCCGGTCGGGCAGGCCGAAGCCCCGCCCGACGCATCACCCGAACTGACCAGCGGCGGCTCGCGATCAAACAGATTGTTCACGCCGAGGCGCAGCGTGTACTTCTTGGTCGGCGCGAAGGTCAGCGCCAGGTCGAAGTAGCTCTGAGCCGCGAGACGCGAGCCGAAGTTGAAATAGTCGCCCTTCAGCGTCTGATCGTTGCTCGAAAGATCGACCTTGACCGGATCGATATAGCGCCACTGCAGCGAAGCACCGATGCCCGACTGCGAAGTGTAGCTCAGCCGTGCCTTGTGGCGCCACTTCGGGTTGGGTGCCGACGGGGTGCCCGACAGATTGCTGCAGGTTACGCCATAATAGCCGGCGCAATCGTACGGGTCGGTCAGACCGTTGTTGATCCGGAAACTGTCCAGATAGGTGCCGATCATCGTAAAGCTAAGGTCGCCGATGCCGTCAATCTTGCGGCTGTAGCCGAAGTTGACGTCGATGCCCTTCGTCTGCACGCGACCAACGTTGCGCGAGATGTCCTGGACGTAGCCGTCGGTGGTCAGCCAGAGCGAGCCGCTGACCGGATTGCGCTTGATCAGCGCGCACGCCGTAGGATTCAGCGAGTTGGTGCAGCTTGCAAGGATTGCATCGGCACCGAAGCCCTGAATTGCGCCCTTCACCTTGATATCGAAATAGTCGACGCTGAGGTTCAGACCCGGAACGAAATCCGGCTGGAACACGACGCCGAACGACTTGGTGGTGGCGATTTCCGGCACCAGCTGGTCGTTGCCGCCGATCAGGCCGTTATACTGGCCCGCCGGGTTAGCGGCGACGCGCTGACCGACGGAAAGCCCCTGCGCCAGACACCCCTTGTCCGCGGCGGTGAGCACGCGGTTCGCGCACGGATCGGTCGAACCGTCCAACGCGACATGCTGCACCGAGAACAGCTCCTGGAGGTTCGGCGCGCGGACAGCGCGGTTGTAGCTGCCACGGAAACGAACCGAGCGAACCGGGGCGAATTCAAGGCCCAACTTGTAGGTGTTGGTATTGAAGGAACGACCGTTGCTAATCTCGTAGTGCGAGTAGCGATAGCCGCCGACAAACGACAGGTCGTACACGAAGTTCTTGTTGACGAGCGGAACCTGTGCTTCGCCAAAACCTTCGGTGACGCGGTAGCTACCGGAGATCGGCAGGGTAGCACCACCCTGGCCGGTCAGGTCACCCGTCGCAAAGCCTTCGTCGACCTTCAAATCGAGCGCTTCGCGCCGATATTCGACGCCGAGATTGATCACCGCGCCGCGGTCCGCCCAAGGCGTCTTGATACCGTAGTTGCCGAGATCGCCGGTGACCGAGCCGCTGGCCACCTGCTCAGAGACGATACCGTGCTGGAAACCGGTCGCCGACAGGTAGTTGACGGCCGCCGGCGTCACCGTGGTAAGGCCACCGAATATGTCGTAGGGGACGCAGTTCGGATCGGCACCGGTGGTGACCGAGCGGCAGGTCGGCGTGCCGTTGACGTTCACGACGTCCAGCGCGTTGTTCAGCTTCCGGACCGAGAACTCGTTGGTGTAGATCTGCGAATAGGTCGTACGGCCATACTGATAGTAGGCGTCGTAGTTCCAGGTTTCGCCCAGCGCTCCCTTGGCGCCGATCACGCCGCGATACTGAGTATGCCCGAAGTCGGCCGAACGCGGACCGCCCTCGACGTTACGGCGCAGCAGCTGGAAGAAGGCCTTGTTGTAGGGCTGGCCGGTCGTCGGATCGATATAGGTGAGCGCGCCCGGACCAGGGTTGGAGACCGCCGTCAGCGGGTAGTTGCCGAGGAAGCCGTTGACCAGGTTCTCGTTCGCGCAGACGATCGACTTCTGCTGCGCCGACATCAGCGGATTGTCGCAGTTGATCGTCAGCGTGTTGCCGAAGTCGCCCGAGGGCGCGATCTGGGCGACCGAGCGATCGTCCATGAAGTTGAACTCGAGATAGGGATGCAGCGCATCGCTGACCTCGTAGTTCACGAAGGCGCCGCCGGTGTAGCGCTCGTCCGGGCGCTGGAAATAGTTGGTAGGCGCGAAATTGTAGCGGGTACGGCCCGGCTGCAGCGTGCGGCCGCTGCCGATCTGGAAGAAGGTCGAGGTGCCGCCGTTGTATAGCACGATGTTGCCCGGCGCCGAAGTCGACGAACCACCGCACTGCAGCGCGGTGGCGCTCGCATTCTGGATGGTGCAGGCGCTGTAGTCGCGGTTCGACTGCACGACGGCGTCGACCTTGCGGTAGCCGAAATAGGCAACGGCATGGCCGCGATTGTCGTCGAACTTGGCGCCGACCGACAGCGTGGCGTTGACCGTGCCGCCGTCGGTGACGCTGCCGGTGGGATAGCCGAAGCCGGAGAAGCCGGCCTTGGTGCGCGCGTCGAGCAGCGGCGGCGTGATGTCGTTGCTGTTGTTGTGCTGGTACAGGCTGTACTGGCCGTCGAGACGGATACCGGTGAAATCGGTGTCCATCACGAAGTTGACGACGCCGGCGACGGCGTCGGCGCCGTAGGTCGACGAGGCGCCGCCGGTCAGCACTTCAACGCGCTTCACCAGCGCATCGGGAATCGAGTTGAGGTCGGCGGCCGACGTCGTCGGATCGCCCGGCATCAGGCGACGACCGTTGATCAGCACCAGCGTGCGCTGCGGCCCCAGGCCGCGAAGGTCGACCGTGGCGGCACCGCTCGCACCGTTCGAGACCGTGCTCGACTGGCCGGCGAACACCTGCGGCAGCGAGTTCAGCATGTCCTCGACGCGGGTCGTGCCCTGCAGCTTAAGGTCTGCGCTGTTCACCACCGTGACCGGGCTGACCGACTCCAGGTTCGGCTGCGGAATGCGCGACCCGGTAACGACGATCTCCTGCGGCGCGGCGGCAGTATCGGCGCTCGCCGGAACCGTGTCTTGCGCCACGGCGGGCGCCGCGAACAGCGCGCCAGCCAGAACGACTGCGGAAAGGGCACAGCCTCCCCGCAGCATCATTTGCGTATTTTTCATGCAGCTACCTCTTTCCCCGGCACGCGATGCATTGCAGCGCATCCCGGCATGTCTCCCCAGCCCTCCCGTTTCGGTCATTCCGGCCGGAAGAGCTTGATGCAGAACGAAGCAGCTATTCTTGGAGGTTGTAAAGCGCAGCTAAGGCCGCAGTGGCCGGTTTAGCAAAACTGTCGCTCAAAAGTCACAGCGTAGCACAGGAAATTACGAGCGTCCGGTTACGAATTGTTACAAAGTTTCCAGACACAGAGCATAATTGCGTAGAAATCAGGCAGGCATTCTGCCCGCGACCAGCAACGGGTCGATACGCGCGCCCCGCCACATGATACCCCAGTGCAGATGCGGACCGGTCGCACGGCCGGTCGCACCGACGGCGCCGAGCAGTTGCCCCTGGCGGACCCTATCCCCCTCCCGCACGTCGATCCGCGACAAGTGCAGAAAGGCGCTCGACAAGCCCATGCCGTGGTCGAGCATCAGCAGATTGCCCTCCAGGGTGAACGGCGCCTCGGCGGCGAGAATCACCACGCCGTCGGCGGGCGCACGCACCGGGGTGCCAGTGGGCAACGCGATGTCGATGCCCGAATGATAGGCACCAGGCTCGCCGGCATAGATGCGCTGCGAACCAAAGAGGGTGGAGATGCGGCCCGTGGCAGGCCAGGCGAAACGCTGGCGCCAGCCTTCCGCCGCGGTCTCAAGAGCGCGCGCGGCCTTGATCCGGGCGAGTTCGGCAGGACGTCGCGCCTCGAACTCCGCGCTAGGCACGGGATATTTGGGGAGCTGATCCAGCCGAGAAATATTCCAGCCGCGCGGCGCGATCTGCAGGTCCTCGCGGACCAGACGGCCATCGCTACCCTTCCCCTCCAGCACAGCAGTGGGGGCGGCATCGCGGTCGAACGCGATCAGGAAGCGGCGGTCGGCGGCGACGGGGATCGGCTGGCCATTGAACTGAAGCTCGGTGGTGCCGGGCGGCACCTGCCCGCGGGCGATGCCGCCCTGCTCGAAGCTGCCGTCGAGCGCGAAAGCGTCCCCACCCGCGCGGGCCGTGCGCGCGATCAGCGTCGTCGCCAGCATCGCCGCGGCAAACCGCCGCCGGTCGATCATGCCTCGAGCAGCGCCTTGGTGGCCGCCTCGGGCGTGGCATAGGCTTCCTGCCGCGCCACGCTCCAGTAGCGGAGCGAGTCGACGGGGATGCGCTCCCCGGTTACCGCGCACAGCACATGGTCGCCGGGCGAGAGGACGCGGAAGCCGTTGGCCATATAGTGCAGCTTGGCGACGCGGGCGGTGTTGGACATCAGCATGGGCGGCGCCATTCCTGCTCTTGAAGGTGGTGGGTGCGCCCTAGAGCAGCGTCGGCTGTTCGGGCTTGGGCGGAACATAGGCCTTGCCCGCGCCGCGCTCAACCCGGGCATCCACCGAACCATCGGCGAAATGCAGCGTCACGGCCTGCGCTGCGCGTGCATCCTCGGCCGAGGCCACCACCTTGCCGGTGCCGCGCCCCTCGACCCACGCATAGCCCTTCTTGAGCGGCAGTTCGGGATCGAGCAGTTCGAGATGCCGGCCCATCGCCGCCAGACGTTCCGAGGCGGTGGCGAAGCGGCGCTCCAGCGTGGCGAGCTTGAGCGCTTCGGCCGGACGGGCGAAGCGCTGGCGAAGCGCGACCAGCTCGCGATCGGCGGCGCGATCGAGCGCAATGCCGCCCAGCCGCTGCCGCGCGGTCGCCAGCCGCTGTTCGAGCGTTGCCGGGCGCAAGGCGGCGCCGGCGCGATCGAGCTGTCCCCGCGCAACGGCCGCGCGACGTTCAAGCCCCAGACCCAGGCGCGCGGCGGCGTCGTCCAGTCGCTGGCGCTGAGGGCCAAGCAGCGCATCGCGGCGCGGCAGCACGCGGACCAGCGCCGCCAGCCGCTCGCCGGCGCGCTCGTGATAGCGGCGTACGCACCGCTCGGTGCGGTGCGACAGCGTCGCGATGCCGTGGCGGACTTCGGAAAGCACCGGCACCGCGATCTCCGCTGCAGCGGTGGGTGTGGGCGCGCGAAGATCGGCGGCGAAGTCGCACAGCGTCGTGTCGGTCTCGTGCCCGACCGCCGAGATGATTGGGATCGAACATTCCGCCACCGCCCGCACCACGACTTCCTCGTTGAACGACCAGAGATCCTCGATCGAGCCGCCGCCGCGCGCGACGATTAGCAGGTCCGGACGCGGCACCGGCCCGCCGGGCTGGATCGCATCGAACCCACGCACCGCCCGCGCGACCTCCTGCGCCGATCCGTCGCCCTGCACCTTTACCGGCCAGACCAGAACGTGGCTGGGGAAACGATCCTCCAGCCGGTGGAGGATATCGCGGATCACTGCGCCGGTGGGCGAGGTCACCACGCCGATCACCTTGGGCATATAGGGCAGCGGCTTTTTCCGCTGGGCGTCGAACAGCCCCTCGCCGGCCAGCTTGGCCTTGAGCTTCTCGAGCAGCGCCATCAGCGCGCCTTCGCCTGCGAGCTCCATCCGCTCGATGACGATCTGATACTTCGAGCGCCCCGGATAGATGGTGAGCTTGCCGGTGGCGATCACCTCCAGCCCGTCCTGCGGCTGGAAGGGCAGCGCGGAAGCCGCACCGCGCCAGATCACCCCGTCGATCACCGCGTCCATGTCCTTGAGCGCGAGATAGGCGTGGCCGGAGGCAGCGCGCTTCCAGCCCGAAATCTCGCCGCGCAGGCGGACATGGCCGAACTCGCCCTCCACCATGCGCTTGAGCCGGCCGGAGAGTTCGCTGACGCTCATCGGCGCCGCGTTGTCCCCGGGCACCGCCTCGGCTACGAGCCGCGTCGATGAAGTCTCGAAAAGGGGGTCGGCCATGAACGTCCTGCTACTGGGTTCGGGGGGGCGCGAACATGCGCTCGCCTGGAAGCTCGCGCAATCGCCGCTGCTGACGCAGCTCTTCGCCGCACCGGGCAATCCGGGCATAGCGGCGCACGCCACGCTCGTCGACCTCGCAGCCACCGATCCGGCGGCGGTGCTCGCCTTTGCGCAGGCGAACGGCATCGGCTTGGTCGTCGTAGGTCCCGAGGCACCGCTGGTCGCGGGTGTGGGCGACGTGTTGCGCGAAGCCGGCGTGCCCGTGTTCGGGCCCAACCGCCTGCCGGCGCAGCTGGAAGGATCGAAGGGCTTCACCAAGGATCTGTGTGCGCGGGCGAACATCCCCACGGCGGGCTATGTCCGCGTCCATGGGCTGGACGAAGCACTGGCGGCGCTGGAGCCGTTCGGCCTGCCGGTGGTGGTCAAGGCCGATGGCCTGGCTGCGGGCAAGGGCGTCACCGTCGCGATGACCCGCGGCGAGGCGATCGGCGCCCTCGAGGCGATCTTCGCCGATGCGGGCGCGAGCGCGGTGATCGAGGAGTTTCTCGACGGCGAGGAAGCCAGCCTGTTCGTCATCACCGACGGCACCGACGCCGTGCTCTTCGGATCGGCGCAGGACCACAAGCGCGTCGGCGAAGGCGATGTCGGCCCGAATACCGGTGGCATGGGCGCCTATAGCCCCGCCCCGGTGCTTACGCCCGCGCTGGAACGCGAAGCGATGGAGCGGATCGTCCAGCCGACCATCGCCGCGCTGGCGGCCGGGGGCATCCCCTATTCGGGCGTGCTCTACGCCGGGCTGATGCTGACCAAGCAGGGCCCCAAGCTGATCGAATACAATGCCCGCTTCGGCGATCCCGAATGCCAGGTGCTGATGCTGCGGCTGGAGGACGACCTGCTCGACCTGCTGCTGGCAACCGCACGCGGCGAACTCGCCGGCCGGCCCGCCCCCCACTTTAGCCCCGACACCGCGCTGACCGTGGTGATGGCCGCGCGCGGCTATCCGGGCACGCCGGAAACCGGCGGCGCAATTCAACGCATCGAGGCGGCGGAAGCCGGCGGCGTGCAGGTGTTCCATGCCGGCACCAGGCGCCAGGGCGATTCGCTCGTGGCGAGCGGCGGCCGCGTGCTCAACGTGACGGCAATGGGGCCGGATATCGCGACGGCGCAGGCCGCGGCCTATCGCGGCGTCGATGCGATCGACTTCCCCACCGGCTTCTGCCGACGCGACATCGGCTGGCGCGAGCTGGCGCGGACGCGCGGCTGACGAACGAAGGAGGCGGCTGCACGCGCAGCCGCCTCCCGACAGCGAAACCGATCGCTACCGTCTGTCGGCGCGATGGGTCGTCCAGCGATGTCGGAAGAAATTGGCGCGCCCGGAACGATTCGAACGTCCGACCCTCAGATTCGTAGTCTGATGCTCTATCCAGCTGAGCTACGGGCGCGCGGTGAGGTGCGGCGCCTAAACGAGGATCGGGGGTAGCGCAACCCCTTTTTGCATCTGCCCCTCAATTATCCCGATAGGGCAGCATGTCCTCGTCGAACGAGCGCGGCTCGCTGCAGTGCCAGGTCGCGCCGTCCCAGCGGTCCTCGCGGTCGTCATACTGGATCAGCGTGCCCACCGGGCAACCGAGCGACGCCAGCTCGTCGCGGCAAAAGGCACGGCCGCGGTCGAGGTCGGTAAGGTCGACGTCGAGGATCGCGCAGGCCGGGCGCCACTGGCCGGCATCGTCGAGCGTCTCGATCAGCGTGCCGCCGCCGCAGGTGCCGAGCCCGGCGATGCGCAGCTCGGCATCGAGGAACACGCCGTAGCGACCCTCGCGCTCGTGCGGGTCCATGTCGCCGGGAAAGGCTACCGAAACCGAATGCGTGTCGAGCGGCTCTGCCAGAAGGGCGTCGAGCCCGGGTAGGAACCGCTCGATCATCGCATCATCCTCGCAGGGTTGCGCCCAGCTTCGTCGCCGCCGCGACGACCTTGTCGGCCACTGCCTTCAGGTCCGCGTCGGTGAAGCTCTTTTCGCCCGGTTGGAGCGTGACTTCAATGGCCAACGACTTCTGCCCCTCCGGCACGCCCTGGCCGGTGAACAGGTCGAACAGCCGTGCGTCGACGATCGTGCCTTTGTCGGCCCCCTTCACGGCGCGGACGAGATCGCCCGCCGCGAGGGTGGTCGGCACCAGGAAGGCGAAGTCGCGCGTCACCGCCTGCAGCGCCGGGGGCGTGAAGGGCGGGCGGGTGAAGCCGGCAGCCTTCTTCGCGGGCAGCGCGTCGAGGTGGATCTCCACCGCCGCCACCGCGCCGTCGAGGTCGAACGCCTTGAGCACGCTCGGGTGCACCATGCCGAAGCTGGCGAGCACGGTCTTGGGCCCCAGCCGCAGCGTCGCCGACTGGCCGGGATGGTAGGCGGCACCCGCCTCCCCCATCACCTGCAGATTGGCGACCGGCGCACCGGCGGCCTCCAGCAGCGCCAGCGCTTCGGCCTTGGCGTCGAAGGCGGTGAAGGGCTGGGCCTTGCCGGCCTGCCAGCCGCGGGCGGTCTTGGCGCCCGCCAGGACGACGCCGAGCGTCAGGCGCTCCTTGTCCGCCAGATAGCGGCGGCCGACCTCGAACAGACGGACGCTGGTCGCGCCGCGCTTTAGGTTGCGCTCGGCCGCCGCCAGCAGGCCGGGCAGCAGCGAGGGGCGCATGACCTTCATGTCCTCGCTGATCGGGTTGGCCAGCGTCCAGGCGCCACCGCCGAAAACTTCTGCCTGTGCTTCGGAGAGGAAGCTCCAGGTGATCGCTTCGTTGAGCCCGCGCGCGGCGGCGGTGCGGCGCATCCGGCGCTCGAGCTTCTGCTCGGGCGTGGCGGTGGGCGTTGCTACGCCGGGCGTGCGCGGCAGCGGGACGGACGGCACGTTGTCGATGCCGGCGATGCGGATCACTTCCTCGACGATGTCGGCGGGGCCATCGATGTCGCGGCGCCAGCTGGGTGCGGTGACGCGGAGTGCGTCGAAGCCTGCGTCCAGCGCGACCGGATCGCCATTGCCGTCGAGCGGCTGGACGGTGAAGCCGAGGCTTTCGAGGATCTCCACCTGCTGTTCCGCGGGCACGGCGAGGCCGCCCAGCGTTTCCGCCAGCTTCGGATCATAGCCGACGACCGCGCCGACCTTGGGCGGGGTGCCGCTGCGGGTCACCTCGCTGGGCGTACCGCCGCACAGCGCCAGCACCAGCCGGGTGGCGATCGCCAGCCCCTCGTCGAGGAACTCGGGATCGACGCCGCGCTCGAAGCGGGTGCGCGCATCGCTGGTCAGCAGCAGCTTCTGGCCGGTGCGGGCGATATGCTCGGGATCGAAATAGGCGCATTCGATCAGCACGTCTTTGGTGTCGTCCGAACAGCCCGAATGCTCGCCGCCCATGATGCCGCCGATGTCGTGCACCGCCGCATCGTCGGCGATCACGGTCATCGTGTCGGTAAGCGTGTAGGTCTTGCCGTTCAGGGCCAGCACGGTCTCGCCGTCCTTGGCCTTGCGCGCGACCAGCCCGCCCGAGAGCTTCGCCATGTCATAGACGTGCAGCGGGCGGCCCAGGCCGAACATGACGAAGTTGGTGATGTCGACCAGCGCGGAAATCGGCTTCTGGCCCACTGCCTTGAGGCGCTGCTGCAGCCAGTCCGGCGACGGGCCGTTCTTCACGCCACGCACGATCTGGCCGTAGAAGGCCGGGCAGCCCGCGGCATCGTCGGTCCGCACGTCCGGACCCGCGCCCTGTGGTGCGAGCGCCGGCAGACCCGCGACCACCGCATCGAGCGGCTTGAGCGTGCCGAGGCCTCCTGCTGCGAGGTCTCGCGCGATGCCGCGCACGCCCATGCAATCCTGGCGATTCGGCGTGATCGAGACGTCGATGACGGGATCGTCGAGGCCGGCATAGTCCGCATAGGCGGTGCCGACCGGCGCATCGGCCGTCAGCTCGATGATGCCGTCATGGTCCTCGCCGAGCTCCAGCTCCATCGTCGAGCACATCATGCCGTTCGATTCGACGCCGCGGATCGCCGAGATCTTCAGCTGCATGCCGTTGGCCGGCACCACCGCGCCGGGAAGACCCAGCACGCCGACCAGCCCCGCCCGCGCATTGGGTGCGCCGCAGACGACCTGCAGCACGCCGTCGCCGGTCTCGACGCTCAGCACCTGCAGCTTGTCGGCCTGGGGGTGGCGCTCGGCGGTCAGCACGCGCGCGACCCGGAAGCCCGTCAGCCGCTCGGCAGGGTTCTCGACGCCTTCGACTTCGAGGCCGACACGGGTCAGCGCCTCGAGGATCTCGGTCAGCGAGGCCTCGGTCTCCAGATGCTCCTTGAGCCAGCTCAGGGTGAACTTCATGCGCCCACTCCCCCGCTCAGCGTGGGCACGTCGAGCGCCGAGAAGCCGTAATGCTTGAGCCAGCGCAGATCGCCGTCGAAGAAGGGGCGCAAGTCGTCCATCCCATATTTGAGCATCGCAAGCCGGTCGACGCCGGTGCCGAAGGCGAAGCCCTGCCATTCATCGGGATCAAGCCCGCAGGCCTCGATCACCCGCCGGTGCACCATGCCGCTGCCCAGCACTTCCATCCAGCCGCCGCCGGGCGCGTCGCCGCTGCCGCCGATCACGCGCTTGCCGTCCTTCCAGGTGAAGCCGACATCGACTTCGGCCGATGGCTCGGTGAAGGGGAAATAGCTGGGGCGCAGGCGCAGCACGATGTCGTCGCGCTCGAAGAACGCCTTGAGGAAGGTCTCCAGCGTCCATTTGAGGTGGCCGAGGGTTATGCCCTTGTCGATCACCAGGCCTTCGATCTGGTGGAACATCGGCGTGTGCGTCGCATCCGAATCCGAACGATAGACGCGGCCCGGCGCGATGATGCGGATCGGCGGCTTCTGGCTGGTCATGGTGCGGATCTGCACGGGGCTGGTGTGCGTGCGCAGCACCATCGGCCGTTCGTGCTCGCCGGCGATGTAGAAGGTGTCGTGCATCGCGCGCGCCGGATGCGTCTCCGGGATGTTGAGCGCGGTGAAATTGTGCCAGTCGTCCTCGACCTCGGGGCCGGTGGCGACCGCGAAGCCCAGATCGGCGAAGATCTCGGCCAGCTCGTCCATCACCTGGCTGACGGGGTGGACCGAGCCGGGCGCGACGCCGTCGACCGGCAGCGTCATGTCCGCCGTCTCGCTGGCGAGGCGCGCGTCGAGCGCGGCCTGCTCCAGCCCCGCCTTGCGGGTGGCCAGCGCCTCGGTGACGGCTTCGCGCAAGGAATGGATGCGCGGACCCTGTTCCTGGCGCTCTTCGGGGGTGAGCTTGCCGAGCGTCTTGAGCAGGCCGGTGATCGCGCCCTGCTTGCCGAGCGCCTGGACGCGCACCGCCTCCAGCGCATCGAGCGCGGTGGCGGCATCGATCGCGGCAAGCAGCTCGCCGCGCAGGGTATCGAGATCGGTGGTCATCGTTTTCCGTTCACTGTGCGAGATGGCTGGAACCCCAGACAGGCCCCTAGGTCAAGGCGTTTAAGGGACCGCTACACCCGGCTGCCGAGCAGCGCGGCGCCAAAGGCGACGAACACGCCGCCGGTGACGCGATTGAACATCCGCTGGCGCGCGGCCGGGGCGAGCCATGCCGCGAACGATCGGCCGCCCAGCGCATAAACCGAGAACCAGAAGGCCTCGATCACCACAAAGGTGGCAATGAGGATCGCGAGCTGCGGCAGGAAGGGCCGACCCACGTCAAGGAACTGCGGGAACAGAGCCGCGGCGAAGACGATCAGCTTGGGATTGGACAGCCCCGTGCCGAGCCCGGTCAGATACCGCGCCCGCACCGACTGACGCACCGGCCGCGGCGCATCGGCATGGGCCTCCTCCACCGGCGCGCGCCAGGCCTTGATGCCCAGCCACACGAGGTAGGCGACCCCCGCATAGCGCAGCACGTCGTACAGCCCGGGCGACGCCTTGAGCAGCGCGCCCAGCCCTGCCGCCGAGGCGATCAGACAGAACAGGTTCGCGCTCATCAGCCCCGCGGTGGTCGGCAGCACGCGGGCGGCGCCCTCGCGGATGCTCTGCACCATCACGTGGAGCATGTTCGGCCCCGGCGTCATCGACACGAAAAACACGGCGGTGACGTAGAGCCACCAGGTCTTCATCGCCACGGGATCACCTCCCCCGGTTGGAATGAAAAAGGGCGCCGAAGCCGCAGCCTCGACGCCCCTATATCAGCTTGCGCGCAGGTCCGCTCAGGCGGCCTGGGGCAGTGCCGCCTTCGCCTGCGCGATGATGGCGCTAAATGCCTCACCTTCGTGCATCGCGATGTCGGCCAGGACCTTCCGGTCCAGTTCGACGCCCGCCAGCTTGAGGCCGTGCATGAACTGCGAATAGGTCAGGCCTTCGGCGCGCACACCAGCGTTGATGCGCTGGATCCACAGGGCGCGGAAGCTGCGCTTCTTTACCTTGCGGTCGCGATAGGCGTACTGGCCGGCCTTTTCGACGGCCTGGCGCGCGATGCGGATGGTGTTCTTGCGACGGCCATAATAGCCCTTCGCCTGATCCAAAATCCGCTTATGCTTCGCCTTGGTGGTCGTACCACGCTTCACTCGTGCCATTTTTCAGGACTCCCTTACTTCAGGCCGTACGGCGCCCACGCGACAACGCGCGCGACGTCTGCATCGGCCAGCACGGAGGTGCCGCGATTGGTACGGATATACTTCGAATTGTGCGAGATCAGGCGGTGACGCTTGCCAGCGACGCCGTGCTTGACCTTGCCGGTGGCGGTGAACTTGAAGCGCTTCTTCACACCGCTCTTGGTCTTGAGCTTGGGCATTTTCGTCTCCTTTTGGTTCGACGATTGCAGACAGCCGCGGCAGCCCTATTAGCCGGACGGTCCCTCGATCGCGGAAAGGCGGCCCCTTAGCCGATGGTTTGGCGATATGCAACCACCGGGGAACCGCGGGACCGCAGGGGATTTTGAAGACCATGGCCGATCTGGACACGCCCGTTCTCGCCGCCGAGCAGGCAGCCCCGCCGCCCCGGCCGGCGCGCGCCATGGGCACGCCGCTCGCCGCGACGATCGCGGTCGTCACGAGCCTCGTCGGCCTTATCGTGCTCGCCTGGGCCATCCTGTTCGTCACCAAAGGACGGTTTCTCAAGGGCACGTTCGAATCGATCGCCAGCAGCAGCGCCCAGCGCAAGGTGCGCGTGGCGGGCGACTTCCAGCTCTATTTCGCGCCGTTCAACCTGAAGTTCGTGGCCGAGGGGCTGAGCGTCGAGAATCCCGATTGGGCCGGCACCAGCCCCTTCTTCACCGCGAAGCGAATCGACGCGCGAATCGCCACCTTCTCGCTGCTCGCGGAGCAGAAGCGCTTCCAGTGGCTCGGCCTCACCGACGGGCGAATCGACCTGCAATGGGATCGCGACGGCAAGCAGAATACGTGGACCTTCGGCAGCGGCGGCGGCAAGCCGCTGACCATGCCGCTGATCCAGCGCGCGCGAATCGTCGGCACGCAGATCCGCTATCTCGATCCGCGCCACCAGCTCGATGCGGCGATTCGCGTCGACACCGTGGCGGCCGAAGACAATCGCTTCGCCGATACGGTCCGGTTCGACGGCAACGGCACCGCGCGCGGCGCCCGCTTCACGCTGGCGGGGGCCCTGCTCTCGTCCAACAAGACGCTGGCGGGCGGCGAGAACCGGCTGCGGCTGCATGCCGAGGGCGTGCGCAGCCAGGTCGACATCGCGGGCACGCTGCCCGGCGCGACGGTGCTGGAGGGCGCCAAGCTCCACATGGACCTGCGCGGGCAGAACCTCGCCGACGTGTTCCTGATCGCCGGCATCGCGGTGCCGGATACCCGCACCTATCGGCTGACCTCGGTCGTCACCAAGGCAGGCGACGAATGGCGCTTCACCGGGATGAAGGGTAGGTTCGGCGACAGCGATCTCGCCGGCAAGTTCACGGTGAAACTGGGCGAGCCGCGCATGCTGGTGACCGCCGACCTGTTCACCCATGTACTCGACATCGTCGATGCCGGGCCGTTCATCGGCTACAACCCCAATGCGCTGGCCGCCCAAGGCGCGCAGGCGGCGGTGACGCAGGTCTCCGGCACGCCGCGGCTGCTGCCGGACGCGCCGCTGCGGATCGATGCGCTCAAGAATTTCGATGCCAAGGTGCAGTGGCAGGTCCGCACCGTCCGCGCGCCCAACCTGCCGGTATCGAACATCGAGCTGGGCCTCGACCTCGACGACCGGCTGCTCAAGCTGAGCCCGCTCAACTTCAGCCTAGCGCGCGGCACGGTGACCTCGGACATCAGCGTCGACGCGCGCAAGACGCCGGTATTCACCACCTACGATATCCGCCTGTCGCCGACGCCGATGGGCGTGCTGCTCGCCGGTTTCGGTGCCGAGCAATCGGGCACCACCGGCATGCTCAAGGCACGCATCCAGATGAGCGGCAGCGGCAACAGCGTGCGCGATTCGCTTTCCAGCGCTAATGGGCGCATCGCGGTGATCCTGCCCAAGGGCGATTTCTGGACGCGCAACACCGAGCTCGCCGAGTTCGACATCGGCACCTTCGTCCAGAAGATGTTCGAGAAGAAGCTGAAAGAGCCGGTGCAGATCAATTGCGGGCTGATCGGCTTCACCGTGCGCGACGGCATCGCCGCGGCGGACCCGATCCTGATCGACACGCAGAAGAACGTGATGCTCGGCCGCGGCGGGTTCAGCTTCAAGAACGAGACGATCGACCTCGCCTTCCGCGCCGATTCGAAACGGTTCAGCCTGTTCTCGGGCCAGTCGCCGGTGGGAATCGGCGGCTATTTCGCCAAGCCGGGGATCAGCGTGATCAGCCCCGAACTGGTCGGCCGTGCCGGCGTCGGCCTGGGGCTGGGCGTCGCCGCCTCGCCGCTGGCTGCCGTGCTCGCGTTCGTCGATTTCGGCGACGCCAAGGCGGCGGATTGCGGACCGGTGCTCTCGGGCGCCACTGCTGCCAGCCAGCGCGACGTGAAGGGCCGCCAGCGCGACGATGTCGGCCGCGGCACCACCGCCAAGTCGGAGAGTGGCAAGGCGAACGCGGGCGAAATGAAGAAGCAGCGCAAGAAGTTCCTCGGCATCTTCTGATCCGCTTGCGGGCATATCGAGGCAGGCGCAGGATCGATCCGCGATGCTGCGCCTCCTGATCCTCTCCGCTGCGCTCGCCATGGCGGGCGACGCCCGACCGCCGCAGCGGGTGACGATCGCGCCCGCCGCGCCGGGGGCGCTGGAACGCGTACCTGTCCATATCGGCGGAAGGGTCGAGGCCACTGCTGCCGGCTATCGCCATCAATGGCCGGGCATCTATTTCGAAGCGGCCTTCCGCGGCCCCCGCGTGGTGCTGCGCTTCGACGACGCGATCAACGAATGGCGCGCGAGCATCGACGGCGCACCGCCGGTGACAATCGACCGCCCGGGCAAGGCCGATGTGACGATCGACGGCCTCGCGCACGGCACGCATCGCATCCGGCTCGACAAGGTTACGGAGAGCGCCGCGCCCGCGCGCTTTGGCGGCTTCTTCGTCGCGCACGGAGGCGGGTTGCCCGCCCCCCGGCCGCGCCGGCGACAGATCGAGTTCATCGGCGATTCGTCGATGGCGGGCTATGGTGCGCGGGCCGATCGGATCGACTGCACCCAGGCGCAGGTCCGCGCCACCACCGACACGCCCGATGCTTTTGCGGCGCTTGCTGCGCAGCATTTGGGGGCCGACTATCAGGTAAACGCGGTCTCCGGCCGCGGCCTGATCCGCAACTTCGGCGGCACCGCGCCGCAGGGGACGATGGAGCAGCTATGGCCGCGCCGCCTGCCGGCCGAGCCCGCGCCCTATGATGATCCGCGCTGGCAGCCGCAGATCGTGATGCTAAAGCTCCAGGCCGACTTCGTCGGCTTCCACCCCGATGCGCGCTGGCCGACGCTGGACGCGCTCGTCGCAGACTATGCCGCGCATTACGGCCAGTTGCTCGCACGGCTCCATGACCGGTACCCGCGTGCTGTCTTCATAGTGTGGTGGTTCGACACCAGCGGCGCGCCGCCCGAGCAGGCCGCGATGCTACGCACTGCCGAAACCCGAATCAGCACCGCAGCCCGGGCCGCGGGCGCGCGCGACCTGCTGTTCCTGCCCTTCCCGGCCGCGCAGTTCCGCGCGACCGCCTGCCATGGCCATTATGGCTTAGAGGCGCAGCGACAGATCGCCGACTGGCTGGTACGCGCGATCGATGCGCACCCCGGCTTCTGGGACAGCCGCTAGCCCAGCCTCAGTGCCCGCGGCAGTCCATCGCCTCGAGGATGTCGTCGATCCGCGCCGGGTCGCCCGCCGCGATCACTTCGCCGTTGCTGCCCGCGTGGAGCGGATCGCCCTGCCAGTCGCACATCCGCCCGCCCGCGCCTTCGATCACCGGCACCAGCGCGGCGAAATCGTGCAGCTTGAGCCCCGCCTCGACGACGATGTCGAGCCAGCCGCTCGCCACGCAGCCATAATTGTAGCAGTCGCCGCCCAGCACCGTGCTCATCACCTTGGCATCGAGATGTTCGAAGGCGTGGAGTTGGCCATCGTCGAACAGCGCAGGCGAGGTGGTGGCGAGGATCGCCTGGTTGAGCTCCCGGCAGATGCGGGTGGTGGCGGGCTTGCCGTTGAACAGCGTCTGGCGGCCGGTCACGCCCAGCCAGCGCTCGTTGATGATCGGCTGGTCGATCACGCCCAGCACGGGCCAGCCATTGTCGACCAGCGCGATCAGCGTGCCGAACACCGGCCGCCCGGCGATGAAGGCGCGGGTGCCGTCGATCGGATCGAGCACCCATTGCCGGCCGCTGGTGCCTTCGCGCACGCCGAATTCCTCGCCGATGATGCCGTCCATCGGCCGCTCCGCGATCAGCAGCTTGCGCATCGCTTCCTCGCCCGCCCGGTCGGCAAGGGTGACGGGCGACTGGTCTTCCTTCGCCTCGACGCCGTGCTCGGCACGGAAATAGGGGCGGATCGCGACGCCGGCGGCGTCGGCGAGGCGGGCGGCAAGCGCGATGTCGGTTTGGGAAACGGCCATGCCCCAGCCCTACCGGGCCGAATTTGACTCGCCAAGGTCACAAACGCCTGCCACTCCGCGGTTTATGCGTGGTGTTACCGCTCTCTCCCTGTTCAGCCTCAGCTTCGTCGCCGTGCCTGCGCTGGCACAGGTGCGCGCGGTGCCGGCCCAGCCCGCCTCGGAGCAGGCGGCGCTGCGCGGCGTCGAGGTGTTCCTGGTCAACGAAGGCGAGGCGCCGATCGCCGATGCCGGCCCGCGCCAGATCGAGATCACCGCCGCCGACGGCACCCGGCTGATGCTGGAACGCACGCCCGGCCCCACGCCCACCATCGCGCCGCACGGCTTCGCCAAGGCGCGCTACGTGCCGGTGGGCGTCGCCGGCGTCGCGGTGCCGCCGGCTGCGCAGCACAAGCCGGCCGAGATGCCCGAGCAGGAAACGGTCGTGCAGAGCTCGACCGGCAGCTCCAGCGGCCTGCTCGCCCGCTTCGAGCCGCACGAGCCGATCTATGGCGCCTTCGGCACCGACGATGCGGGCGGCAAGGTGCAGGTCAGCTTCGCGGTGCGCCCCTTCGCCGAGAATGCCCCGCTCCAGCTTGGCAATCTCCGCTTCGCCTATACCCAGACGATGTTTTGGGCGGTGGACGAGCCCTCGGGCCCGTTCCGCTCGACCAACTACAGCCCCGAACTCTATGCCGATGTCCCCGTCGACGAGACGACGCGGGTGGCGCTGGGCTGGCGGCACGATTCGAACGGCGGCGGGGTCACCGATTCGGTCGACCTCAACCGCATCTTCGTGCGCGGCGAGAAGACCTTCGACCTGGGCGGCGACTGGCGGATCGACGTCGCGCCGCAGGCCTGGTTCTATGTCGGCAGCAGCGGCACCTTCCATGACATGAAGGATTATTACGGCTACACCGCGCTGGCCGCCTCGATCGCGCAGAAGGAGGGCATCAAGCTTGCCCTGACCGCACGCGGCAATGTGAAGACCGGGCACGGCGCGGCCGAAGCCTTCCTCTCCTATCCGCTGCGCCGGCTGGGCGGGGGCCTGGGCATCTACCTCTTCGGACAGGCATTCACCGGCTATGGCGAAGCGCTAGACCGCTACAACGTCAACGACACGCACGCGCGGATCGGCATCGCCTTCACCCGCTAGCCGCCGCGTTTAAGCTGGCGTAGACACGAGCCCAACCAGATCCGGGAGATCGTTATGCGCCTGAAGCTCGCCCTTGCCGCCTTTGCCCTGCCCTTCGCCATGATGCCGGCCAATGCCTCGCTCACCACCGGCGCCAAGGCACCCGTGTTCACCGCCAAGGGCGCGGTGGCCGGCAAGCCGATCACCGTCGACCTCAAGGCCGCGTTGAAGAAAGGCCCGGTCGTGCTCTACTTCTTCCCCGCCGCCTTCACCTCGGGCTGCAATGCCGAGGCGCATGCCTTCGCCGAGGCGCTGCCCGATTTCACCAAGGCGGGCGCGACCGTGATCGGCATGACCGCTGGCAATGTCGACCAGCTCGAGCAGTTCAGCAGCCAATATTGCGCAGGCAAGTTCGCCGTCGCCGCAGCCACACCCGAGGTGGCTACCGGCTATGACGTGGCGCCCAAGAAGCCCGATGGCACCGTCGCCAAGTTCACCAGCCGCACCAGCTATGTGATCGCACCCGACGGCAAGGTGCTGTTCGTCCATTCGGATCCGAACCCGGCCGACCATATCCGACTCACCCTTGCCGCGGTCCAGAAGTACCGCGCGACTCACCGGAACTGACCCCAAGCCGGGTCTGCCAAGGGATTTTCTTCGCACCGATCCGGGGGCGTTAATCCTCCGCATCGGTGCGAAATGCCGGTCGTTCCGCACCAAGCGGCTGAATTCCTGCTATAAAGTGTGGATACCCTGCATTGGCCGGCCGTGTGCGCGTTCAGGATGAACCCAGCGGCAACCAGATATTAGCACTCTCCGCTTATTCCTTGTGCGCAACATAGCGGCCGTCATGCCGTGATTTGCACGGGGGTTAGGAGCGTATGCGCATCGCGCGTGCCATTCGTTCAGAGATGGAGGGGGAGGAGGGCCAAGCGCTCTTCGAGCGGATCGGCGCGTTCCTTCTCGACCAGCGGCTGGCACCGACGCCGACCAACTACGCCTTCGTCCATCGGCTGTTCACCGAACCCGACGACGCGCTTGCCCGCGCAGTCGAGTTGATCACGGAGCGCGGGGTACGGATCACCCCGCGCGACATCCAGACGCTCACCGCCGATCATGGCCCCGAAGAGTCCCAGCAATGCCATGTCGACCTGAAGGCGCGCGCCGAAGGACTGGTCGCACGCACCCAGATGCAGGTCGAAGGCTTTGCCGACATGGTCACTGCCATGCGCGCCGAGACGGCTGATTTCGGCCGCGACCTGGCCGCCAGCGCCGAAGCGATGTCGACCGGCAGCGATGCGCCGAAGGGAAGTGACGGGGTTGTCCGGATCACTGCGGCGATGCTCGATCGCATCCGCGTCGCGGAGGAGAAGCTCGAGAGCACCACGCGCGAGGCCAACGACCTGCGCGAAAAGCTGGAAGAAGCGCGCGACAATGCGCGGCGCGATCCGCTGACCCAGCTGCCAAATCGACGCGCCTTCGAAGAGGCCTTCGCCGCACAAGAGGCAAGCGGCGGCCGCATGTGCGTGGCGGTATGCGACATCGATCACTTCAAATCGGTCAATGATCGCTTCGGCCATGCCGTGGGGGACCGTGTGCTGCGCGTGATCGCCGACGCGCTGAGCGAATGCTGTCGCGGGCATCTGGTCACGCGCTATGGCGGGGAGGAATTCGCCATCCTGTTCACCAATGTGCCGATCGAAACGGCACGCGCGGTGCTCGAACATGCGCGGGGGACGGTCCAGACGAAGCGATACAAGCTGCGGGACAATGACGCGCCGTTGGGGGAGATAACCTTCTCCGCGGGTCTCACGCCCGTCGAACCTGGCGAGATGCACCAGACCGCATTTCACCGCGCGGACCGACTTTTGTATCTCGCGAAGAACGAAGGGCGTAATCAGGTGAAGATGGGCATATCAGACCTTGGCAACTCCCGCCGTTAGATAGCATTTTACGCCGGGCTGGCAGGCATTTTTCGCCAGATTATACGACCCAAAATCAGCACCTTCGTTGATTTACAAATACTTACAGCAGTTGGCACGCTCCCTGCAAACTTGTTGGCATCGGCCGCCGGATGGTCCGCCAGCCGAACCACAGGGAGTAAATACCATGACCGCTCGTCTCGTTTCGCTGCACCAGACCGTTGCCGTAAGCGCCGCCGTTCTGATCACCGCCGCGCTTGTCCTGTTCTCCACCCCCGTGATCCCGGTCGCATGATCGCGCTCGCACCCATGGAGAAGATCAGCATGTTCCGCAGCTTTCTTATCGGCATCGCGTCGTTCGGCATCACCACGGTGATGATCCTCGGCAGCGGCCTGCAGGGCTCCAGCCTCCTCGGCTGACCCTGCCGGCCGCCCCGGCGGCCCCGTTTATTCGGAACTTGAGGCACGCACGCCCGGTTCTTTCGGCACCCCTCCCCAAGACCCAGGAGCCGTGCCGATGTCCGACCAGCATATTATTGACCGAGTCCACGAGGATGCGCTCCCAGGTGAGGAGCGCTCCCTCGATCCCAAGCCGCAGTGGCAGCCACGCTATCGCGGATCGGACCGACTGAAGGACAAGGTGGCTATCGTCACCGGCGCCGACAGCGGGATCGGCCGCGCAGTCGCCGCGCTCTATGCCCGCGAAGGCGCCGATGTCGCGATCGTTTATCTCAACGAACACCAGGATGCCGAGGACACCGCAGAAGCGGTCCGCGCCGAAGGCCGCCGCGCGATCACGATTCCCGGCGATGTCGGCGACAAGGCGTTCTGCGAAGAGGCCGTCGCCAAGGTGATCGCCGAGTTCGGCCGCCTCGACATTCTCGTCAACAATGCCGGTGAGCAGCATCCTGACAAGGACATCACCGACATTACCGAGCAGCAGCTCCGCCGGACCTTCCAGACCAACATCTTCGGGATGTTCTTCATGGTGCAGGCTGCCTCGCCGCACCTCAAGAATGGCGCCGCGATCGTCAACTGCACCTCGGTGACGATGTACCAGGGCGAGCCCGAGTTGCTCGACTATAGCTCGACCAAGGGGGCGATCACCGCCTTCACCCGCAGCCTATCGATGAACCTGATCGAGAAGGGCATCCGCGTGAACGCGGTGGCGCCGGGCCCGATCTGGACGCCGCTCAATCCCAGCGGCGGCGCGTCGCCGGAGAAGCTCGAGCATTTCGGCGAGGACGTGCCGATGGGCCGGCCGGGCCAGCCCAACGAAGTCGCCCCGGCCTTCCTGTTCCTCGCGTGCGAGGATTCGAGCTATATGTCGGGCCAGGTACTCCACCCGAACGGCGGCACCGTCGTAAACGGCTGACCGGCGCCCGCGCCGGTCTCAGACCGGCGCGGTTTCGCCGACCAGCCCCGTCGGGGCTTCCTCGCCGCGCGAATAGACGCCGGTGAGCAGTCCGGCAGCGAGCACATGCCCCGCCATCGCCTTGACCAGCGCGCTGCGGCCGGGATTGTCGCCGATCTCGCACCCGCCGCCGAGCGCAAACAGCTGGAAGGCGTAATTGTGCGGGCCATGGCCGGTCGGCGGATCGGGCGGCAGCCAGCCCTCGCCAAGGAAGCTGTTGCGGCCGACATCCTTGCCCTCGGCATCGCCGGTCCCGTCGGCGCGGATCGCACCTTCCTTCAGGTCGCCTTCGACCGGCAGCCCCCAGATCACCGCGTGGACCAGCGGCTGCGGTGCCGGCGCATCCGGATCCTCGACGATCAGCGCCAGGCATTCGGTACCTTCAGGCACGCCGGTCCAAAACAAGGGCGGGGAGACACCCTCGCCGTCCGCGGTGAAGCGCTCGGGCAGGCGGCCGCCATTGGCAAAGGCCGGGCTGGCGAGGTGCAGCACCTCGAAGCTGCCGAGTTCGGGCTGGACGATCGCCAGCTTGTTGGCGCCGGCGCGCAAGCCTTTCAGCGCGCTTCCAAGCCAGTGCGGTATATGTTCGAGCATCGCGGTCTCTCCCGTTTGGCAGCCAAACGCGCCGGGCCCCGCGATTATCCCGCGTTAGAGGTCCAGCTTCTCGTAATCGGCCGGCGGCGTGATTCCCTCCATCCGCTCGGCGAGCAGCTGGCGGAAGCTCGGGCGGCTCTTCATCCCGATATACCAGCGCTTGGCGAGCTCGTGGCTTTTCCAGTCGATGCCGCCCAGATAATCGGCGACCGAAATCTGCGCCGCCGCGGTGATGTCGGCAAGGCTCATCGTCGCGCCCGCCAGCCAAGTGCGGTGGTCGAGCAGGTAATCGATATAGTCGAGATGGCCGACCGCGGCCTTCATCGCGTCGCGCAGCACCTTGGCGTCGGGCGGCTGGCGATAGACGATGCGCTTGATCATCCGCTCGTGGAGCAGCGGCGCGGTGATGTCGCTGTAGAAATTGTTGTCGAACCACACCACCAGCCGGCGGATCTCGGCGCGATCGACCGCCGAACCGTTGAGCAGCGCGTTCTTGCTCACCGTCTCCTCGAAGAATTCGCAGATCACGGTAGAGTCGATGAGGGTAACGTGGCGCTCGGCGTCGATCATCACCGGGGTCTGGCCGGTAGGATTGAGGTCGAGAAATTCGTCGCGGCGCAGCCACGGCGATTCGCGCACCGGCTCATAGGCGATGCCCTTCTCGCCCAGCAGGAGCCGGACCTTGCGCGAAAAGGGACAGAGCGGGAATTGAAGGAGCTGCCACATGGGAGAAGCCATAAGCAGCGGAAATGGGCCGGGGAAGACTCGTTGTAGCGCGGGTCGCAATTCTAGGAATCATTCGAGGGTCGAGCGCGCTCTTCCGGGGCACGACGGGCGAAGGTTTCCAGGCTTCCGGCAGGGCGAAGGAGGTGGGGACAGGCCCCACCTCCCGTCGATCATTCCGCCGCCACCGCCTCGACGGTGTCGTTGAGCGGATGCGGCAGCCGGGTAAGCATCTCCTTCGGCACCACCTGCCAGAACTTGCCCACTTCGCGGTCCCAGTCCTCCAGCAGGCCCTTCGACCATTTGCTATCGGTCTCCTCGGCATGCGCCTCGACCAGCGACCGGAGCCTGGCTTCCCAGTGGCTGGAGGCGAGCCGGTTCCAGGTGATGTTCTCCGGGTTGGCGTGGCGTTCGAAGCTGCCGTCCACGTCGTACACGAACGCCATGCCGCCGGTCATGCCCGCGCCGAAGTTCATGCCGACGCGGCCCAGCACCACCGCGGTGCCGCCGGTCATGTATTCGCAGCCGTTCGCGCCGCAGCCCTCGACCACCACGTCGGCGCCCGAATTGCGCACCGCGAAGCGCTCGCCCGCCTGCCCGGCGGCGAACAGCCGGCCCGAGGTCGCGCCGTAAAGCACGGTGTTGCCGATGATCGTGTTGTTCCACGATTCGATCGGCGAGCTGACCATCGGCCGCACGACGATCACGCCGCCGGACAGGCCCTTGCCGACATAATCGTTGGCGTCGCCGAACACCTCGAGCGTGATGCCCTTGCACAGGAACGCGCCGAGCGATTGGCCCGCCGAGCCGCGCAGCCGGACATGGACATGCCCGTCCTGCAGCGCCGACATGCCGAACGTGTTCGTGACCTCGGACGAGAGCCGCGTGCCCACCGCGCGGTGGGTGTTCCGCACCGAGTAGGTGAGCTGCATCTTCTCGCCGCGCGCGAACACGGGTGCGGCATCCTTGATCATCTGCGCATCGAGGCTGTCCGGCACGTCATTGCGGAAGGTGCTGAGGCTGAAGCGCCGCTCGGCATCGTCCGCATCCACCTTGGCGAGGATCGGGTTAAGGTCGAGATCGTCGAGATGCTCGGCGCCGCGGCTGACCTGGCGGAGCAGCTCGGTGCGGCCGATCACTTCGTCCAGGCTCTTGAAGCCGAGCTTGGCGAGAATCTCGCGCACTTCCTCGGCGATGAAGGTCATCAGGTTGATGACCTTTTCCGGCGTGCCGACGAACTTGGCGCGCAGCTTCTCGTCCTGGGTGCAGACGCCCACCGGACAGGTGTTCGAATGGCACTGGCGGACCATGATGCAGCCCATCGCCACCAGGCTCAGCGTGCCGATGCCGAATTCTTCGGCGCCGAGGATCGCGGCGATGACGATGTCGCGACCGGTCTTGAGCCCGCCATCGGTGCGCAGCTTGATACGGCCGCGCAGCCCGTTGAGCGTCAGCGTCTGGTTCACCTCGGACAGGCCCATTTCCCAGGGCGTGCCGGCATATTTGATCGAGGTGAACGGCGAGGCGCCGGTGCCGCCATTATGGCCGGCGACCAGGATCACGTCGGCATGCGCCTTGGCCACGCCCGCCGCGACCGTACCGATGCCCGCCGAGCTGACCAGCTTCACGCACACCCGCGCGCGCGGATTGATCTGCTTCAGGTCGTAGATCAGCTGCGCCAGATCCTCGATCGAATAGATGTCGTGGTGCGGCGGCGGCGAGATCAGCGTCACGCCCGGCGTCGCATGGCGCAGCTTGGCGATGAACTCGGTGACCTTAAAGCCGGGCAGCTGCCCGCCCTCGCCGGGCTTGGCGCCCTGGGCCACCTTGATCTCGATCTCGTCGCAGGCGTTGAGATATTCCGCCGTCACGCCGAACCGCCCCGAGGCGACCTGCTTGATCGAGGAGTTGGCATTGTCGCCATTCTCATAGGGCTTGTAGCGCGCCGAATCTTCGCCGCCCTCGCCCGAGACGGCGCGCGCGCCGATCCGGTTCATCGCGATCGCCAGCGTCTCGTGCGCCTCGGGGCTGAGCGCGCCCAGCGACATGCCCGGCGTGACGAAACGCTTGCGGATCTCGGTGATCGCTTCAACCTGGTCGATCGGCACGCCCGTCTCCGGGAAGTTGAACTCCAGCAGGTCGCGCAGATAGACCGGCGGCAGGTCCCGCACCCCGCGCGAAAAGGCGAGGTAGCTGGAATAGCTGTCGTTCGACACGGCGGTCTGCAGCTGGTGCATCAGCTGCGCCGAATAGGCATGTGCCTCACCGCCCGAACGCTGGCGGTAGAAGCCGCCGACCGGCAGCGTCGCGACGCCCGCATCATAGGCCGCCTCGTGGCGCATCATCGCGGAGAGGTGGAGCGAGGCATAGCCTTCGCCCGAGATCTTCGCCGGCATGCCGGGGAACAGATCGTTCACCAGCGCGCGGCTGAGGCCCACCGCCTCGAAATTGTAGCCGCCGCGGTACGAGCTGATCACCGCGATGCCCATCTTCGACAGGATCTTGAGCAGCCCCTCGTCGACCGCCTTGCGGTGGCGCTTGAGGCAATCGGCCAGGCTGATCTCGCCGAACAGGCCACGCGCGTGGCGATCGGCGATCGCGGCTTCGGCCAGATAGGCGTTCACCGTGGTCGCGCCGACGCCGATCAGCACCGCATAATAATGCGTGTCGAGGCACTCGGCGGTGCGGACGTTGACGCTGGCATAGGAGCGCAGCCCCCGGCGGACGAGGTGCGTGTGCACCGCCGCCGCCGCCAGCACGCCGGCGATCGCCGCCTTGTCCGGGCCACTATGCTCGTCGGTGAGGAAGAGTTCGGTGCAGCCGGCGCGAACCGCCTGCTCGGCCTCGTGGCGAATGCGCTTGATCGCGAGCTTCAGCGACTCCGGGTCGCCGTCCGCCGCGAAGGTGCAGTCGATCTCCGCCGCGCTCGACCCGAAATGCGCACGCAGGCGGTGCCAGTCGGCATTGGTGAGCACCGGGCTCTCCAGCACGAGCACCGGGCTCCCCGCCCCCTCGGTATCGAGAATGTTGGCGAGGTTGCCGAACCGCGTCTTGAGCGACATCACGTAGCGCTCGCGCAACGGATCGATCGGCGGGTTGGTCACCTGGCTGAAATTCTGCCGGAAGAACTGGCTGATCAGCCGCGACTTGTACGAGATCACCGCAAGCGGCGTATCGTCGCCCATCGAGCCGATCGCTTCCTTGGCGGTCTCGACCATCGGCGCGAGGATCAGCTCCATGTCCTCCAGCGTCTGCCCGGCGGCGACCTGGCGGCGCGACAGTTCGGCGCGCTCATAATAGGTCTCGGCAGGCGCTGCAGGCAGGTCATCGATCGACAGGAAGCCCTGCACCATCGACGCATAATCGGCCTCGCCGGCGATCTGGTCCTTGATCGCGCGGTCGTGGAGCAGCTTGCCCTCGTCGAGGTCGACCGCGATCATCTCGCCCGGCCCGAGCCGGCCCTTGGCGACGACATTCGCCTCCGGCACCGGCACCATGCCGGTTTCGGAGCCGACGATCAGCAGCCCGTCCGAGGTCTGGGTGTAGCGCAGCGGGCGCAGCGCGTTGCGGTCCATGCCGGCGACCGCCCAGCGACCGTCGGTCATCGCCAGTGCTGCGGGGCCGTCCCACGGCTCCATCACCGAGGCGAGATACTGGTACATTGCGGCGTGCGAGGCCGGGGTGTCCTCGTCCTGCTGCCAGGCTTCGGGCACCAGCATGAGCTTGGCAGTGGGCGCGTCGCGGCCCGAACGGCAGATCGCCTCGAACACCGCGTCAAGCGCGGCGGTGTCCGACGCGCCGGCCGGGATCACCGGCTTGATGTCCTCGCTTTGCTCGCCGAACGCGATGCTCGCCATCTTGATCTCGTGGCTGCGCATCCAGTTCTGGTTGCCGCGGATCGTGTTGATCTCGCCGTTATGCGCGAGGCAGCGGAACGGCTGCGCCAGCCACCATTGCGGGAAGGTGTTGGTGGAATAGCGCTGGTGGAAGATCGCGACGCGGCTCTCGAAGCGCAAATCCTTGAGGTCCGGATAGAAGTCGGACAGCGATTCGGCGAGGAACAGCCCCTTGTAGATGATCGAGCGACACGACAGCGAGCAGATGTAGAAACCGCCGACCTGCGCCGCGATCACCCGCTTTTCGATGCGGCGACGGATCAGGTAGAGCTGGCGCTCGAACTCGGCGGCGTCCATCGCATCGGGCATCGGGCCCGCGATCATGATCTGCTCGATCTCGGGGCGCGTCGCCTGCGCCTTCATGCCGATGACCGACACGTCGACGGGCACCTGGCGCCAGCCATAGATGGTGTAGCCCGCCTCGATGATCTCGCTCTCGACGATGGTGCGGCAGGTCTCCTGCGCGCCCAGGTCGGTGCGCGGCAGGAAGATCATCCCGACGGCGAGGCGGTTCGGCAGCACGCGGTGGCCGCTGCCGACGATCTGCTCGTCGAAGAAGCGCAAGGGGAGATCGACATGGAGGCCCGCGCCGTCGCCGGTCTTGCCGTCGGCATCGACCGCGCCGCGGTGCCACACCGCCTTCAGCGCATCGATCGCCGACTGGACGACGCGGCGCGACGACTGGCCGTCGGTCGCCGCGACCATGCCCACGCCGCAGGCATCGCCTTCATATTCGGGGCGGTACATGCCCTCGCGGGCGAGGCGTTCGCGCTCGGCGGCCAGCTTGATGTCGTCCATGGTATTCCTCGATCTTCGTTCGCGCGTCCTCGGAAGGACGCGGTGCTTACTTCTTGGCGGGCTGCTCAGCCTTGGATCCGAGCAGCTTCAGGATCTTCTCGCGCTGCTCAGGCGTCAGATCCTCGGGCTTGCGCGGCGGCGGCAGGTCCTTGGTGCCGGCCTGGGCTGCCTGCACCAGCGCCGGCATCTGCTGCATGATCTGGGGCATCGCCTCCGCCATGGCCTGCGTCATGTCCGGGCCCATCATCAGCTCCATCGAGCTGCGCGCATAGTGGCTGCCCGCCGGCGTCACGAAGAAGCGCTGAAGCTCCTGAAGCTCGGGCAGCGTGTATTCGCGCGCATAAGCCCGCGCGAGCGCGACGCGTACCTTGGGCTCGAGCGTGGACATCAGCTTGCCCATCTCGCCCATCATCGCGCGCATCATCCGCTGCTGGCGTTCCTTCCAATAGGGATCGTAGATCTCCATCACTTCGCGCAGCGTGGTCTGGCCGAGCGCGGCGACGTCCGCCTCGCTCATCCCACCCATCTGCGCGAAGTCCCGCACCGGAATCTCCGCGGCGGAACCGACCATCGATTCCATCATGCGGTTGAAATTCTCGCCCATCATCCGCTGGTACATGCCCTGCGGGATCAGCTTGTCCGCCAGCTCGCGCGCGACGGCGAGGCGCGCGGGATCGGGGGCGGCGGTCGCCTGCGCGGGCGGAACGGACTGGGTCTGCGCCAGCGCTGGGCTGGCGACGGCGACCAGCATCGCGGTGACGAGCGTCTTCATGCCAAGCTCTCCTCGCGCGCGGCGGCCTGGGCGGTCGGTGCCTTGGCATGCGCCTTCATCCACGCATGCATGTGCGCCGCCACGTCGCGGCCGTCGCGGATCGCCCAGACGACCAGGCTGGCGCCGCGGACGATGTCGCCGGCGGCGAACACGCCGTCCATGCTGGTCATCATCGTCTTGCCATCGGTGCGCAGCGTGCCCCAGCGGGTGACGCCCAGTTCCTCGGCGCCGAACAGCTTCGGCAGGTCCTCGGGCTCGAAGCCGAGCGCCTTGATGACGAGATCGGCCGGCATCTGCAGCGCCCCGCCCGGATCGACTTCCGGCGCGCGGCGGCCCGAGGCGTCGGGCGCGCCGAGGCGCATCTTGGAGGCGCGCACCCCGCTCACCTGCTCGGTGCCTTCGAACGCTTCCGGCGCGGAGAGCCAGACGAACTCGACGCCCTCTTCCTCGGCATTGGCCACTTCGCGCTGCGAGCCCGGCATGTTCGCCCGGTCCCGGCGGTAGAGGCACTTCACCGAGGCCGCGCCCTGGCGGATCGCGGTGCGCACGCAGTCCATCGCGGTGTCGCCACCGCCGACGACCACGACGTGCTTGCCCAGCGCGTTGAGGCTGCCATCGTCATAAGCAGGCACCGCGTCGCCGAAATTCTTGCGGTTCGACGCGGTCAGATAGTCGAGCGCGTCGACCACGCCCTTGGCGCCGACGCCCGGGGCCTTGATCGCGCGCGCCTTGTAGACGCCGGTCGCGACCAGGATCGAGTCATGGCGCTGGCGGAGTTCGCCGAGCGTCGCATCGCGGCCGACCTCGAAATTGCGGTGGAAGACGATACCAGCCTGCTCGAGCCGGTCCACACGGCGCATCACCACGTCCTTCTCCAGCTTGAAGCCGGGGATGCCATAGGTGAGCAACCCGCCCGAACGATCGTAGCGGTCATAGACGTGCACGGCATAGCCATAGCCGCGCAGATATTCGGCGGCGGCGAGCCCCGCGGGCCCCGCACCGATGATGCCGACCGACTGGCCACGGTCGCGCCCGACCTGCACCGGCTCCACCCAGCCCTCGGCCCAGGCGGTATCGGTGATAAACTTCTCGACCGAGCCGATCGTCACCGCGCCATGGCCGGAGAATTCGATCACGCAATTGCCTTCGCACAGCCGGTCCTGCGGGCAGATGCGGCCGCAGATCTCCGGCATGGTCGAGGTGCTGTTGGAGAGCTGGTACGCCTCCTGCAGCCGCCCTTCGGCAGTCAGGCGCAGCCAGTCCGGGATATGGTTGTGGAGCGGGCAGTGCACCGAGCAATAGGGCACGCCGCACTGGCTGCAGCGACCCGCCTGCGACTCCGCATCGGGCACCGCATAGCGCTCCGCGATCTCGCGAAAGTCTTCCGCACGCAGCGGAGCGGGGCGCTTGGCCGGATACGCCTGCGGGCGTCCGACGAATTTGAGCATGGGATCGTCAGCCATGCCGCCCCCCTACAGGAGAGCGGCAGAGCGATAAAGACAGCAATACTTACCTATATGGGTTCAGAACCCAGATTTAGACCTTCCAGGTCCAAAAATATGCACCTAGAAGGGCCGAGTCGGCCTTATCGCATGGATAGCCAAATCAGCGCGGCGGTTCCCGCAACAATGCGATAGAGAGCGAAGGGAGTGAAGCCATGCTTGCTCACGATCCCGACGAACCACTTGATCACGGCAAGTGCTACGACGAACGCGACGACGAACCCTACGCCGATCTCGCCCCAACCCACGCCGCTGGTCGCCAGCATCTCGCGATTCTTGAGTAACTCCAGCGCGGTGGCACCGAGCATCGTCGGGATGGCAAGGAAGAAACTGAACTCGGCCGCGGTGCGCCGCTCGACGCCCAGCGACAGCGCCCCCATGATCGTCGCGCCCGAGCGGCTGACCCCCGGCACCATCGCCAGGCACTGGACGAAGCCGATGCCGAGCACGCGCACCACCGGAATCTCGGCGATGCCGTGGATCGTCGCGGACTTGACCAGCCGCTCGATGACCAGGATCGCCACGCCGCCGACGATCAGCGCCCAGGCGACCACCTTGGGCGCACCGAGCAGTGCCTCGATATGCTTGTGGAGCGCGAGGCCGATCACCGCGGCGGGAATGAAGGCGATCAGCAGGTTGCGCACGAACCGGATCGACACCGGATTGAGCTTGATCAGCCCGTCGAGCACCGCCCAGAAGGTCCGCCAGTAGAGCACCACCACCGCCAGGATCGCGCCCAGCTGAATGACGACGTTGAACATCGCCCAGCGCGCCGAATCATAGCCCATCAGCTCGCTGGCGAGGATCAGGTGCCCGGTCGAGGAGACCGGCAGGAACTCGGTAACGCCTTCGACGATGCCGAGCAGGATCGCCACCAGCAGCGTGGTCATGGACAGGCTCCTTCAAAGGGTCGCGCCGGGCGACCCCCTGCAAGGCGCCGCCCGGCAGGGGGAATGGGTTCAGGCGGTCGCGCGGAAGCGGCTGAAGCGGCCGGCCTGGCGGAAGCGCACCAGCCAGCTCGGCGCCACCGTCGCCATCGGCGTCGGCTGCACGCCCAGCGCGGCGAGGCCCTCGGCACCCGCCGGCACGACATTGTCGGCCTGCAGCATCGCGAACTGGTCGCGCGTGATGGGCGTGCCCGGCAGCGACGCGATCAGGCCGCTAAGCGAATCCGGCAGCTCGACGAAGTGCGGCTTGCGGCCGATCGCACCGGCGATCCAGTGCATCAGCGCCGACATGCTCAGCACGTCCGGGCCGCCCAGCGTGTAGGTCTTGCCGCCATGCGCCGCGGGATCGGCCAGCGCCGCGGTGATCGCCTGGGCGACATCGGCCACGAACACCGGCTGGAACTTGGTCTCGCCGCGCACGATCGGCACGATGTTCAGCGGCGCGCCGGCGATCATGCCGGCGAAGCGGTTCACGAATGCATCCTCGCGGCCGAACACGATCGAGGGACGCAGGATCGTCGCGCCCGGCAAAGCGGCGAGCACGGCCTGTTCGCCGGCGGCCTTGCTGCGGCCATAGGCCGAGGGCGAACCGGCATCGGCACCGAGCGCCGAGATGTGCACCAGCGCGCCGGCACCGGCGGCCTTGGCCGCCCCGGCAACGTTGCGCGCGCCCTGTACATGGACCTTGTCGAAATCCCCCGACAGGATGCCGACGAAGTTCACCACCGCGTCGCTGCCCTGCAACGCGCGGGCGAGCGTCTCGGGCTTGGTGATGTCGCCGACGACGAGCTGGGTCTGGCCCAGATTGCCCTGGGTCTTGAGGAACCAGGCGTCGCGGGGCTTGCGCTCGACGACGCGGACGCGCGCGCCGGCGGCGAGCAGCTCCTGCGCCACGTAGCGGCCGAGGAAGCCCCCACCGCCGATCAGGGTTACCAGCCTGTCCTTCATCTTCCGCCTCTTGCCTCACAAACGTGCGGCCCCAATGCCGTGTGGACGGCTAAACGGCAAGCGCGACGCGAAGTCCAATATTTTTCGCAGAAAGTGTTTGACACCCCCCGCAAACCTCCACTAGAGGCGCCGGCCTACCCCGTGCCCAGATGGCGGAATTGGTAGACGCACCAGCTTCAGGTGCTGGCGATCGCAAGGTCGTGGAGGTTCGAGTCCTCTTCTGGGCACCACTTCTTCCCCGCTGGGGATGAAGGCCAAAAATCCAGATCTACCAACGATGTAGCGCCGCAGTCTTTGGACTGGCGGCGCTTCGTCGTGTCCGGTGCCCAAGCGCAAGGGCCCCCGCACCGTTGGATGCGAGGGCCGAAGCAAGGCTCAGCGGCTCGGCGAGGCGCCGGGCGTCGGAGGCGGCGGGACGGCGGCACCGGCAGCCGGTGCAACGCCTGCTGCGGGCGGCTGGGCTACCGCGCCTTGAGGCGGCGGCGGCGGCACCGCGCCAGGGGCGGTCGGCGCTGCACCCGACGGCGGGGGCGGCGGCGCGCCGGCACCCGGAGGCGGCGGCGGCGGGCCGTGCGGGCCACCCGGCGGGGGCGGCGGCGCGCCTACCGCCTGCACGTTGCCCTGTCCGTCGACGAGATACGAGGCGTGGAGCTGGCCATCGAGATAGCGCCCCTGCACCGTCAGCGCCGCGCCGGATTGCACGTCGGCAGCACCCCGGCCCGCATCGACCAGCGTCCGCCCAGAACCATCCTGCAGCACGAAGCGATCGCCATAGGTTTCGGCGACGCGCCCCTTCACGGTCACGATGCCGCTGGTCTGCGCGAGCCTCGCGACCGCGGTCGGCATCGTCGGCGCCATTTCCACGGTCGGGCGGGTGAGCTGCACCGCGCCTGCGCCGCCTGCAGCCCCCAGCGCCAGCAGCGCGGCGGCCGCCACGGCGAGGCGATTGCGCGGCAGCGTGTTCTTCCAATCGGTCATTCCATCAACTCCTCTTGGGTGTTCGATGGCACCGGTCTAGCGAGTCGCACCCGACCCCCGCTGAACCTCGCGGTTCAGTTTGGGTTTAAGCCGCGGAGCTAGTCGAAACGCATGCGGATCCTGCTGGTAGAAGACGACCCCGATCTCGGCCCCGCCATCGCGCGGGCGCTGCGGGCGGAGCATTGCGCGGTCGACCTCGCCGGCGACGGCATCGACGCGCAGCATCTCGGCGAGACCGAAGCCTATGACGCGGCCGTTCTCGATCTGGGGCTGCCGGGCAGGACCGGCGCCGAGATCCTCGCCGCATGGCGGGCGAACGGGCGCGCGCTGCCGGTTCTGGTGCTCACCGCACGCGAGGCCTGGGCGGACAAGGTGACCGCGTTCAAGGCCGGCGCCGACGATTATCTGACAAAGCCGTTCCGCGTCGAGGAGCTGATGATGCGGCTGCGCGCGCTGGTCCGCCGCGCCGCCGGCCATGCCCAAACGCGGATCGAATGCGGCCCGCTCGCCTTCGAGAGCCAGACCGGCCAGTTCGAGCTGGACGGGCTGCCGCTCAAGCTCACCGCGTTCGAATGGCGGGTGCTGTCGCAGCTGATCCTGCGGCGCGAGGTGGTGATCGAACGGCTCGACCTGCTCGAGCGCGTCTATGAGGGCGATGCCGATGTCGATTCGAACAGCCTCGAGGTCATCATCGGCCGGCTCCGCCGCAAGATCGGCGCCGAGCGGATCGAGACGGTACGCGGCCGCGGCTATCGGCTCACCTGCGGCGGTGGGCCGGCATGACGCGCTGGTCGCTGCGCACCCGGATGATGCTGTTGTCGGCGCTGGTCACGCTGGTGGCGCTGGGGCTCGCCGGCTGGACCATGGCCGGCGTGCTCGACCGGGTGGTGACCGGCGGGGTCGACCAGCGGCTCGACGCGCAGCTGGCGGTGCTGGCGAGCACGGTGCGGGGCGATGGCAGTATCAATCGCGCGCAGCTGGCGGCGCGGCAGGGCGCGCTCGCCGCCGGGCCGGGCTGGCGCTGGCGGATCGACGGCCCGCGCGAGACGCTGGGGAGCGGCGATTTCCCCGCGCTGCGATCCCCCTTCCCCGGCCCCGCCGGCGCCGCGCCCGGGCCGCTGCCGCCCGCGCCGCTCGACGGTGAGGATGCGAAAGGCCGCATCCATGCGCGCCGCCTCGTCGTGGAGAGCAGCGCAGGCCCGGTGACGCTGACCGCCGCCGCACCTGGCCGCGTCATCGGTCGACCGGTGCGCGATGCGCTGGTGCCGCTCGCCAGCGCGATCGTGGCGCTGGCGCTGATCTTCGCCATCGCGGCCTGGGTGCAGCTGCGCTTTGCCTTGCGGCCGCTGGCGGCGCTGGTCGCCCAGATCGGCGCGATCCGGCGCGGCGAGCGCACGGCCGTGGACGAGGCGCAGCCGGCCGAGCTGCAGCCGCTCGCCACCGAGCTCAACGCGCTTGCCGCCGCCAATGCCGCGACGCTGGCCGCCGCGCGGCAATCCGCGGCCAACCTCGCTCACGCGCTGAAGACCCCCGTTGCCACGCTGGCGCTCACCGTCGCGCCCGACACGCCCGAAGCCGCGCAGGTTCGCCGGATCGAAGGCGTGATCCGCCATACCCTCGCCCGCGCCCGCGCCGCCGCAGTGAACCGGCGGGCGAGCACTGCCATCGCGCCGGTGGCGAGGGATGTGGCGGGGGTGCTGGGCACGCTCTATCCGGGCACGGCGATACGGCTGGAGATCGCGGCGGACGCGCGGATCGCGATCGACGCGCATGATCTGGCGGAGATCCTCGGCAACCTGCTCGACAATGCCGCGCGGCACGCCCGCAGCACGGTCGTCCTCACCGCGGCGGCGGCGGACGGTGCCGTGCTGACGATCGACGATGACGGCCCCGGCATCCCTGCCGAACGCCGCGAGCAGGTGCTGCAGCCCGGCGTACGGCTCGACGAAGGCCCGGCCGGCGACGGGTTCGGCCTCGCGATCGTCCGCGATCTCGTGGCGCTGTACGGCGGCACGATGGCGCTGGAAAAGAGTCCGCTGGGCGGCCTGCGCGTGCGGCTCACCTGCCCGGACGGCGCGACGTCTTAGCGATCAGTCCTTCGGCGGCGCGGCGGTCGAGCTGCGCTTGACGATCTCATGCTCCAGGATGCGATCGCGGCGGGCGCGAGTCTTGGCCGAGGCACCGCGCGCTTCATCCGCCACCAGCGCCAGCGCTTCCGCAGCGAGGCGGCGCACCGGCTGGTGGATGGTGGTGAGGGGCGGCCATAGCGTTACCGCCGCCGTCGTGTCGTCGAAGCCGACGACGGTGAGCTGGCGCGGCACGTCGAGCTGGCGACGGTGCGCGACGGAGACGATCGCCGCCGCCATGTCGTCGTTGCTGGCGAACACGGCGGTGGGCGGCGCGGGGCCGTCGAGCAGTTGCTCACCGGCAGCCAGCCCCGAGGCATAGCTGAAATCGCCCTGGACCAGCTGAACCCCCGCATCGGGGAAATCGCGCATCGCATCCTCCACCCCGGCGCGACGCTCGGCGCTCGCTGCCTGGTCGGGATTGCCGACGACGAAGCCGAGCCGTCGATGGCCGAGATCGAGCAGGTGGCGCGTCATCTCATAGGCGGCGCGGCGGTCGTCGATCCGGACGCAGGTGGCGCCGGGCACATGATAGGCGCCGATCGCGGCGATCGGCACCCCGGCATTCTTCAGCGTCCGCAGCACCACCGGCGCCTCGCCGAGCGGCGGCGCGAGCAGGATGCCCGACAGACCCGAGGCCGCAAAGCGCGCCAGCTCCGCCTCGGCCGGCGGCCGCCCGCCCTCCCCCTTGAGCAGCACCAGCCGCGCGCCCCAGGTCGAGGCTTCTTCGAACACCCCGGTCAGCAGCTCGCTCATGAAGGCCGCGCTGGGGTTGGAATAGACCACGCCGATGCGCAATTCGGCCGAGGTTACCAGGCTGCGTGCGGCGACATTGGGGACATAGCTGAGCTCGGCGATCGCCTGCTCCACCGCCTCGCGCGTCGCGGCGCTCACGCCGCTGCGGCCGTTGATCACCCGCGACACGGTCATGGCAGAGACGCCCGCCTTCGCCGCCACGTCGATGATCGTCGCCCCCTGCACCGGCTTGCCCGCCTTCGCCACGTTTCTCTCCCTGCCCCCCGGATTCGGCAGGACGTACGCGATGCGGGCGGATCGGAAAAGCCGCGATGCGGTGCCGGCTTGTGCCGACGCAGTCGGCAGCTATGCAGGCCCCCACCAAGGAGAGGGTTTCCGATGCGCCACGTCCTGCTGCTCGACATGAACGACGATCCCGAGGCGATCGCCGCCTATCGCCACTGGCATCGCCCGGGCGGGCCGCCCGCCGCCGTCACCCAGTCGATCCGCGACGCCGGCATCGAGGCGATGGAAATCTGGCAGGCCGGCGACCGGCTGGTGATGGTGATGGAAACCGGCCCGAGCTTCGACCCCGAGGCCAAGCGCGCCCGCGACGCCGCCGACCCCGACGTCCAGGCCTGGGAGACGCTGATGGACGGCTTCCAGCGCCGGCTCGCCTTTGCCGAGCCCGGCGTGAAATGGGTGCCGACCGAACAGATCTTCGCGCTCGCCGATCAGCCCTGACCGGCGAGCAGCGCGTCAGAAGGCGACGATCGCCTTCAGCACATGATCGGCCTCCTCGATCAGCGCGGGCAGGCGCTGGGGCAGATCATCGGCATCGACGCTGTGGGTGTGGAGCTTGTCGGTGGGCACGTCGCCCGAGCGGATCGCGGCGATCACCCGCTGGAAATCCGTCGCAAGCGCGTTGCGGCTGGCGATCAGCACCGCTTCGCGCTTGTGGAATTCAGGGTCGGCGAAGCTGAGGTCGCCGGGTGCCACGCCGACCAGCAGCAGCGCGCCGCCATGCCCGACGAAGTCGAGGCTGCGACGCATCGCGGGGAGCGAGCCGGTCGCGTCGATCACCACGTCGAAGCCGTCGCCGTTGGTGCGGGCTAACAGACGCTCACCCAGGCCTTCGTCGGCGACTTCGCCATCAAGGCCGAGCTGCTCGCGCGCAAAGGCGAGCCGCTGGGCGCGCTGGTCGACCAGCGTCACGTCGAACCCGTCGAGCCGCGCGAACAGCGCGCTGGCGATACCGATCGGGCCTGCACCGACCACCAGCATCCGCCCCTCGCCGTCCTTGGGCACGCGCGACACGGCGTGCGCGCCGATCGCGAGGAACTCGATCATCGCCGCCTGGTCGACGCTCAGCCCCTCGGCATCGATCACCGCGTTCGCCGGCACCACCAGCAGATCGGCCATGCCGCCGTCGCTGTGCACGCCTAGCACGCGGATATTGACGCAGGCATTGGGCTTGCCCTTGCGGCAAGCGACGCAGTGGCCGCAGGCTATATAAGGATTGATCGCCACCGTCTGGCCGAGCGCGAGCGCCGTGCCCTCGCCCAGTGCAACCACCTCGCCGCCCAGCTCATGCCCCATCACCCGCGGATATTGCAGGAAGGGGTGGCGGCCGGCGAAGATATGATAGTCGGTGCCGCACAGGCCGACGCGGTGGATGCGGATCAGCACCTCGCCCGGGCCAGGCGTGGGGGCCTCGCGCTGGATCTGGGTCAGCTCGAACGGCGCGTTGCAGAGGATGGTACGCATGGCATGGGTCTCCTGTCCAAGCCCTGCCATGACCGTTCGCATATATGCAAGTCGGTTTTCCTAAGCGCCAAACTCCAGGGCGTAGGCGCGGACCGCGTTGCCGCCGAACACCGCCGCTTCTGCTGCCGGGCAATGACGCGCGACATAGTGCGCGATGAGGTCCTGCGTGTCGGCATAGCGGCCAGCCAGTTCGCAGACCGGCCAGTCCGAGCCCCACAGGATGCGATCGGGGCCGAAGCAGGCGAAGACATGGTCCAGATAGCGCTCGAAATCACTTGGCTGCCAGTTGCGCGCGGCCTCGGTGATCAGGCCGGAGACCTTGCAGAACAGGCTGGGGTAACGCGCGGCGGCGACGATCTGCTCGGCCCAGGGCTGCCAGGCGCCCGCGGCAATGTTCGGCTTGGCGGCATGATCGAGGATCAGCCGCCCCTCGCCGACCCGCTCGAGAAAGGCGGGCACGCTGCCGAGTTGCGCGGCGTTGACCAGCACGTCGTAGCTCAGCCCGGCGGCGAGCACCGCGCGAACGCCCGCGACGAACGCATCGCCCAGCAGGAAATCGGCATCGGGCTCGTCCTGCACGACATGGCGATAGCCGAGGATCGGCCCCGCCGCGCGCGCGGCGATCCGGTCGGCGATGTCGGGCGCGCGCAGGTCGATCCAGCCGACCACGCCGGCGATCCGCGGCTGGCGGGCGGCGCAGTTGAGGAGGAACGCGGTTTCCGCCTCGCTCTGCCGGGCCTGTACCGCGATGGCGCGGTCGATGCCAGCCGCCTGCATCTCGCGGGCAAGATCGTCGGGGTCGAAGTCGCGCGCGATGGCGCTGCCGGGTTCGATCCAACCGAATGCTTCGGGGGTATAGTGCCAGAGATGGTGGTGGGCATCGATCCGCATGCCCCTGCATAGCGTAGGCGGATGCTTTTCGAAAAGCGCTCCGCTCGGTGCGAGCAAGGCTTTGTTTTGAAGGGCTTGCAACCCCTGCCCCGCAATCCGGTTGGTCCAGCGAGCGGCCTGACCCGCACCTTCTGTCCCGGAGACCGTCCATGGCGAACAGCCAATCCCCCCGCACTGCCGTTATTACCGGCGCCTCGAGCGGCATCGGCCGCGCCACCGCCGAGCTCTTCGCCGAAAACGGCTGGCGGCTGGTGCTTGCAGCGCGCGACGCCGAGGCGCTGGAGGCGCTCGCCACGGACCTGCGCGCGCGCGGCGCGGCGATCGCGGTCGTGCCGACCGATATCGGCGACAATGCCGCGGTGCTGGCGCTCGCCGAGGCGGCGCAGGCGTTCGGCGGTACCATCGACCTGTGGTTCGCCAATGTCGGCGTGGGCGCGGTCGGGCGGTTCGAGGAGGTGCCGATCGAGGCGCACGAGCAGGTGCTGCGATCGAACCTGCTCGGCCATCTCTACGAGGCGCATGCGGTGCTGCCGATCTTCCAGCGCCAGGGCCGGGGCGTGTTCGTCAACATGATCTCGATGGTGGGCTTCGCCGCCGCGCCGCTGGCCGCCGCCTATTCGGCGAGCAAGTTCGGTCTAAAAGGGCTTTCCGAAGCGCTGCGGGCCGAACAGGCCGCGCACCCGCACATCCATATCTGCGACGTCTATCCGGCGCTGGTCGACACCCCCGCGCTCGACCATCCGGCCAACTATACCGGCAAGGCGATACACCCGCCGCTGCCGCTGGTCGATCCGCGGCGGGTGGCGGCGGCGGTGGTGCGGCTTGCCGATCATCCGCGCGCCACCACTATCGTCGGTGCGCAGACCTGGCCCGCGCGGATCGGTCATGCGCTGGCGCCGACGCTCAGCCTGAAGATCATCGACCGCTGGTTCGAGGGATACTTCGCCCAGGCGCGCCCGGCGGCGGTGACCTCGGGCAACCTGTTCCACCCGCCGGGCGATAGGCCGCGGGTGGACGGCGGCTTCCGAAAGCCGGTGACGCGGCGCCTGCCGCTGCTGTTGGCCGGCGGGACATTGCTGGCCTTGGGCGGTGCGGCACTGCTCCGCCGCGCATCGCGGACGGAACCAAGCTAGGCTATGTTCGTCGCCTCGACGTTGAGAGAGGAATGCCGATGACCACCAATCCGACGCGCGAGCGTACCGAAACCGAACGCCATGCCCATGCCGTCGACGCGCAGGGCGCCCCGCCCCGCGACGGGCGGGTGGATGCGCTGGCCGGCGAAGACCCGGACGGCATCCCGATGACGGGGGAGGAAGACCCGTTCGTGGAAACGGAGCAGTTGCCCGCCGAGACGAGCGACGACGCGGAAGCCGAGGCGCACCCGTCGTAGGCGTACTTTAGCCCCTCCCCTTCAGGGGAGGGGTTGAGGGTGGGGCAGTGTCTCACCGACACCAACCCGCGTTCTGGAATCCCTCCACCCCAACCCCTCCTCCAAGGAGGAGGGGCTTGAGAACGACTTACAGCAAAACATCCACCGCGTGGATCGCCACGCCGACTAGCCCGCCGACCACCGTCCCATTGATCCGGATATATTGCAGGTCCCGCCCCACCGCATTCTCCAGCCGCGAGGTGACCGTCTGCGCATCCCAGCCGCGGATCGTGTCGGAGACCAGCCGGACGATGCCGTCGCCATAGTCCGAAGCCGCGCCCACCGCTGCGCGCCGCACGAAGCGGTTGATCGTCCGCGCGAGCCGGGCATCGGTCTGCAGCGTGCCGCCGAACTGGCGCAGCGCCTCGCCCATCCGGCCGCCCAGCGCCCGCTCGGGATCGCGCGCCAGCCGCAGCATCGCGCCGCGGCTCTGCTCCCACAGCCCTTCCACCCAGCGCTGGAAGCCTTCGTTCTCCAGCATTTCCAGCTTGAAGCTCTCCACCTTGGCCTGCAGCTCGGGATCGTTCTGGAGGCGGTCGGCGAGGCTCTCCAGCCCCTCCTCCACCTTGGCGCGGACGGGGTGCTCGGGGTTCTCCGCCATTTCGTCGATCAGCTTCTTCAGCCCCTCGATGATCTTGGTCGCCAGCGTCTCGTCGAGCCCGGTCCAGCGCATCACCGATCCGGCGCGGGCATGGACCATCTCGCGGATCAGATGCTCGTTGGCCTCCAGGATACGCGCGCCCCCACGGATCATCGAATCGAGCAGCGGCAGGTGCCGGCCGTTGGCGATCGCCGCCGCCAGCGCCTGGCCGAACAGCGGCGCGACGTCGATCGCCCGCAACCGCGAGGCGATCGCGCCCTTCACCATACCGCCCAGCCGCTCCTGGTCGAGCGATTCGAGGACGCTCGCCGCCAGCCTCGAGGCACCCGCGCCGATGCGGCCCGTGCCGTGCGACGGTGCCGCCAGCCAGCGCCCCGCCGCGCCCGCCACGTCGAGCCGCTGCATTCGCCGCGCCACAACGCGCGGGATCAGGAAATTGGCGCGGAGAAACTGGCCCAGCGTCTCGGCGATGCGATCCTTGTTGCGCGGGATGATCGCGGTGTGCGGGATCGGCAGGTGCAGCGGGTGGCGGAACAGCGCGGTCACCGCGAACCAGTCGGCCAGCCCGCCGACCATCGCCGCCTCGGCAAAGGCGCGGACGAAGGGGAGCGCGGGGTGTAGTCCCTGGAAATGGCGGGCGATGAGGAACAGCGCCGCCATCGCCAGCAACAGCCCGGTCGCGACCATCCGCATCCGGCGCAGGCCGGCGGGCGGAGGATCGCTGCGGAGTCTAGGGGTAAGGCTCATAACCGGTGCAACGCTGCGAAGGCCCCGCGCGCTCCGCTCAGCCTTCGCGATGCACCGCGAAGGGGCCGTTGGCCTGGTTCACCGGCATCAGCTCCAGCGTGTTGACCGCGAAGTGCGGCGGCAGCGTCGCCACCCACAGCATCGTCTCGGCGATGTCCTCGGCGGTCATCGGATTGACGCCGGCATAGACCTTGTCCGAGGCATCCTGGCTGCCGGTGCGGACCAGGGTGAACTCGGTTTCGACCATCCCCGGCTCGATCGAGGTGACGCGCACGCCGGTGCCGATCAGGTCGGCGCGCAGGTTGAGCGTGAACTGGCGGACGAACGCCTTGGTCGCGCCGTACACATTGCCGCCCGGATAGGGATAGGTCGCCGCGACCGAGGACAGGTTGATGATGCCGCCCTTGCGCGCAACCAAGCCCGGCAGCAGCTTGTGGGTGATCGAAACCAGCGCGGTCACATTGGTGTCGATCATCGTGCGCCAGTTATCGAGCGAGGCCTTCTGCGCAGGCTCGAGGCCGAGCGCGAGGCCGGCATTGTTGATCAGCAGGTCGATCTGGAAAAAGGGCGCGGGCAGGCTGTCCAGAGCAGCATCGCGCGCGGCTTCGTCGCGGATGTCGAAGGCGAGGGTGTGGACGCGCTCGCCGGCGAGCTTTTCCAGCCGATCGGCGCGGCGGCCGGTCGCCACGACATGCCAGCCGGCATCGGCAAAGGCGCGGACCGAAGCTTCGCCGATCCCGGCGGTGGCGCCGGTGATGAGTACGGTAGGCATGGCAACTCCTGAGCGTAACGGGTTTCCCCTCCTATACGCACGCCGACGTGGTTTGGATCAGCTTTTTGCGAGCGGGGCAGCAACCACGACGCAACGGCCGCCCGCGGAACCGCGCCCATGCCCGTGCAGTTTCGGTCCATGAGCAATGGAGTATATGGCATGGCCGCGCAGCAGCTGGAAATCGACGATACCACCCTCTTCGACAATCTCGACGATCACCAGCTCGAGTTCGATGGTGAGGTCGATGGCGACGCCTACCAGTTCGCGGTGCAGTACAGCGTTCTCGAGGCGCTGAGCGGCAGCCAGCCCGACGGCGACGCTGAGGAAAGCTTCCGACGCTATCGCGACCCGATCGTCCAAGCCGCCCTCACCGCCCTTTCCAAGGGCCCGGACCGGCCGATCATCGTGATCAGCGAGAACGACCTCGACCAGGACGCTCGGGCATGACCGAAGCACGCTGGGGCGACGACGCCAAGAACCCGCCGGTCGACTGGACGATGAGCGCGGCGCTGGAGAATGTCGTGCGCGGCGGCGGCGACATCGCCGAGGTCACCAATCTGGGCAACGCGGTGCGCGCATGGCGCGAGCTGGACCCCGACCACCGCGCGCATGCCGTGCTGATCCTGGACCATCCGGTGCACATGGATGGCGCGGCAGTAAATCGCTTCGAAGGCGAAGGGATCGCGGCGCTTGCGGAGCGGCTTGTCGATTAAAGCGGCCTAAGTATCCCTCTCCCTCTCCCGCTTGCGGGAGAGGGCCGGGGTGAGGGTGAGTCGGGCGAGGGAGAGGGCCGCATTCGCCCCACGCACCCTCACCCTTCCGCCGCCTGACGGCGGCTCCCTCCCTATCCCGCAGGCGGGAGAGGGAAAGTACGGCCGGTTCGCCTTGCTCCCCCGTGGACTGCAAACGGGTAACTAGCTGCCGTTCACCCGTGCAAACGAATACCGTCCACCATCCGCAGCATCACCAAGCAATTCTAATTGGTGAGGATGAACTGCATCGTCGAGACGAAGCTTCAGCGGGTAAGCATCAGACCTGACCACGATGGCCTGCGCTGAGGCTCCAACATGTGCCGTTGGCAGAACATACGGGCCTGCCTTATCCAGCCCGACGATGTAATCAACGCGCCGATTTGCAACGGTCATCATCCCGTCGTGCAAAGCGATCGTGCCGCAACAGCCGTTCGAATATCGGCCATTTGCGATACTCGTCGGCAAACGCGGTTTTCCCGAGAGCGCAAGGTAAGCCCACGCGCCAAGAACCAGGACGACGGTAGCCATCCCAACAGCCTTACTCGCGCTCATGATGAATGTTGGACTGGCAGAGGCATCTCCGCAACCGGGGCGTTAGCCGACGAGCGATCTATATAAAGCCACTAGGCACAGGAAGCTGAGGATGGCGACCGACCACCAAAAACTGATGGGCTCCTGCGCGCGACTGCGCGAGAAGAATCCGAGCGTCACGGTCCCGGTCAAGCGCGCACCCACCAGCAGAATCCCGGTGAACACTCCGAGGGCCAGGAATGCCAAGCGATCTTCCATGAGGCCGTTCTCGCTCGTTGTAATTACGCCTGCAATTGGGAAATCGAAAATCCAACCGCGCGGCCGCTTTTGAGGCGTGAACCGCCAGCCGACTTCAGGATGCTAACGCCCAGATCGCCGACGATGCACAACGTCGTGGCGCTGCCGGAAAAAAGGCAAGGGGACAATCGAAAGTCGGAACCGACTTCGACTGCCCCCTCGCTGGTATGGTGACCCGTCGCCGGCCGCCCGCCGCGCTCCCGATCAGACGTCGAGATTGGCGACGCTGAGCGCATTCTCCTGGATGAAGTCGCGGCGCGGCTCGACCACGTCGCCCATCAGCTGGGTGAAGATCGCGTCGGCCACGTCGGCCTGATCGATCGCCACCTGCAGCATCGAGCGGTTCTGCGGATCCAGCGTGGTCTCCCACAGCTGCTCCGCATTCATCTCGCCTAGCCCCTTGTAGCGCTGGATCGCCAGACCCTTACGCCCGAAGGCGAGGATCGCGTCGAGCAGCTGCGACGGGCGCGACACCAGGCTCTCGCCCTTGCCGACCGCGACGGGAACGTCGTCCTCGGGAACCGGCGCATCGACTTCGGTCGCGAGCCCCTTGTTGGAGACGAGCTTCGATGGCGTGAGATACGCCGGCGCCTGCTCGCTCGCCAGCGTGTGCAGCTTGCGTGCCTCCGCCGAGACGAGGAAGTTCGCCTCGACGATGTGGTGATCGGTCACGCCGCGCCACAGTCGCTCGAAATGATAGCCGCCATCCTCGGTGATGCGTGCGCTCCACCGGGCTTCGGTGTCGGCGGCGTCGAGGCGGTGGACGACCGTCTTCAGTTCCTCGGCATGGCGTTCGCGGCTCACCGACGGATCGAGCGCGCCGCCCAGCGCCAGCGACTCGATGATCATCGGATCGTAGCGGCGCGGCACGTAGCGCATGAGGGTACGCATGCGGCGGGCATGCTCGACCAGTGTACGCAGGTCTTCGCCCGAACGCTGGCTCCCATTGGTGTCGAGCACCGTGCCGCCCACGCCGGCATCGACCAGATACTGGTCGAGCGCGGCATCGTCCTTCAGATACACCTCGGACCGGCCCTTGGTCGCCTTATACAGCGGCGGCTGGGCGATATAGAGGTGCCCGTTGGTGATGATCTCGGGCATCTGACGGTAGAAGAAGGTCAGCAGCAGCGTGCGGATGTGGGCGCCGTCCACGTCGGCGTCGGTCATGATGACGATCTTGTGGTAGCGCAGCTTCTCGATGTTGAAATCGTCGCGGATGCCGGTGCCGAGCGCGGTGATGATCGTGCCGATTTCTCGGCTGGCGAGCATCCGGTCGAAGCGGGCGCGCTCGACGTTGAGGATCTTGCCGCGCAGCGGCAGGATCGCCTGGAAGTGGCGGTCGCGGCCCTGCTTGGCCGATCCGCCGGCCGAGTCACCCTCGACGAAGAAGAGTTCGGACTTGGCGGGATCGCGCTCCTGGCAATCGGCGAGCTTGCCGGGCAGGCTGGCGATGTCCATCACGCCCTTGCGGCGGGTGAGCTCGCGGGCGCGCTTGGCGGCCTCGCGCGCGGCGGCGGCGTCGATCACCTTCTGGATGATCTGCTTCGCGACCGCGGGGTTCTCTTCCAGCCACTCGGCCAGCTTGTCGGCCATCAGGCTTTCGAGCGGCTGGCGGACTTCGGAGGAGACCAGCTTGTCCTTGGTCTGGCTGCTGAACTTGGGGTCCGGCAGCTTGACCGAGACGATCGCGGTCAGGCCCTCGCGCATGTCGTCGCCGGTGAGGGATACCTTCTCCTTCTTCAGCATCCCCGATTTGTCGGCATAGCTGTTGAGCGTGCGGGTCAGCGCCGCGCGGAACGCCGCGAGGTGGGTGCCGCCGTCACGCTGCGGGATGTTGTTGGTGAAGCAGAGGACGTTTTCGTAATAGCTGTCGTTCCACTCCAGCGCGACGTCGATCGTCACGTCGTCGCGGGTGCCGCTGATCGCCACCGGATCGGGCATCAGCGCGACCTTGTTGCGATCGAGATACTTCACGAACGCGGCGATGCCGCCTTCGTAGAACAGCTCGATTTCCTTCACTTCCTCGTGCCGGGCGTCGCGGAGGAACAGCCGCACGCCCGAATTGAGGAAGGCGAGTTCGCGGTAGCGATGCTCGAGCTTCTCGAAATCGTACTCGGTGATCTTGAAGGTTTCCGGGCTGGCGAGGAAGGTCACGCGCGTGCCCTTCTTGCCGTTTGCCGGCCCGATCACCTTCAGGGGCGCCTCGGCATCGCCGTGGCGGAAGCGCATGTAATGCTCTTCGCCGTCGCGCCAGATGTTGAGATCGAGCCACTCGCTGAGCGCGTTGACGACCGACACGCCCACGCCGTGCAGACCGCCCGAAACCTTGTAGGCGTTCGAATCCGAAGTGTTCTCGAACTTGCCGCCCGCATGGAGCTGGGTCATGATCACTTCGGCGGCGGAAACGCCCTCTTCCGAGTGGATGCCGGTCGGAATGCCGCGGCCATTATCCTCAACCGAGACCGATCCGTCGGCGTTGAGCGTGATCTGGATCAGGTCGCAATGCCCAGCCAGCGCCTCGTCGATCGCGTTGTCGGAAACCTCGAACACCATGTGGTGCAGGCCCGAACCGTCGTCGGTGTCGCCGATATACATGCCGGGGCGCTTGCGGACCGCGTCGAGGCCCTTGAGAACCTTGATGGAATCTGCGCCGTACTCGTTCGCGTTGGGATCGTTGGTCTTCGGAGTGTCTGCCATGCCGAGGATATAGGGATTCAGGCGCCGGAACGAAAGCAAAATGGGTGGTTAGCGGTCCCGGTCCGCCGCGTCGTGCGCGTCGTAATTGCGGCGGGTCGCCGCCTCAGTTTCGTCGAGCTGTCGCTTGGAGCTGCGGTTGCGCAGGATTGCCCAGAGCAGCGCGGCGGCAAGAACGATCGGGCCGACGATCACCATCAGGCCCTGCATGCTGGACAAGTCCATGGCGTCTCTCTCCATTTTGCCGGAGTCAACGAAGTCCAAGCCCCTTTCGATCCGCGCCCGCGCGCCCATATTGCGACCTATGGCGCTCGGCAGCTGGCTCACCCCCGATCCTTGCGGGATCTACCTTCCAGACGCGGATGCGTGGATCGACCCGTCCAAGCCGGTCGCGCGGGCGATCATCACCCATGGCCATGCCGATCACGCGCGCGGAGGACATGGCGAAGTCTGGACGACGCCGGGGACGCTGGCGATCATGGCGGCGCGCTACGGGCCGCAGAACGGGCGGCCGGTCGACTATGGCGACAGCATCAAGCTGGGCCCGATCGACGTAGGCTTTGTGCCTGCGGGCCATGTGCTGGGCTCGGCGCAAGTGGTGCTGGACCATGCCGGTGAGCGGATCGTCGTCTCGGGCGACTACAAGCGCCGTCCGGACCCGACCTGCACGCCCTTCCAGCCGGTGAAGTGCGACGTGTTCATCACCGAGGCGACCTTCGGCCTGCCGGTGTTCCGCCATCCCGAGACCACCGACGAGATCGACAAGCTGCTGACCGCGCTCCGCACCGAGCCCGAGCGCTGCGTGCTGGTCGGCGCCTATGCGCTGGGCAAGGCGCAGCGGGTGATCGCCGAGCTGCGCGCGATGGGCTTCGACGATCCGATCTACATCCACGGCGCGCTCCAGGCGCTGTGCGACCTCTATGTCGAGCATGGCGTGGCGCTGGGCGAGCTTCGACCCGCCACCGGCGTCGCGAAGAAGGAGCTGGAGGGGCGGATAATCCTCTGCCCGCCGGGCGCGCTCAACGATCGCTGGTCGCGGCGGCTGCCCGATCCGATCACCGCGATGGCGAGCGGCTGGATGCGGGTGCGCCAGCGCGCCCGGCAGCGCAATGTCGAGCTGCCGCTGATCCTCTCCGACCATGCCGACTGGGACGAGCTGACCCGCACCATCGAGGAACTGGCGCCCCGCGAAGTCTGGGTGACACATGGCCGCGAGGATGCGCTGGTACATTGGTGCAGGCTCCGGCAGATACGCGCCCGTGCGCTCGATCTTTCCGGGTTCGAGGACGAAGACGATTGAGGGAGTTTTGGTGATGGCAAAGGGCAAGACCTGGGCCTGGGTAGGCGGCCTGCTGGGCGGCGCGGTGGTCGCGGGCGCGGCGGCCTATTATGCGTTCGAAAAGGCGAGCGAGCAGCCGCCCTTCACGCTGGTGGAAAAGGACGGCGCCTTCGAGATCCGCGACTATCCCGAGCTGGTGGTGGCGGAAACCCGCGCGATCGGCACCCGCGAGGCGGCGCTGAACGCGGGCTTCTCGCGATTGGCGGATTACATCTTCGCCAAGCGGCGCGGCGACAATGGCGGCAGCGGCGGCGAGAAGATCGCGATGACGGCACCGGTGCTCAGCACCAAGCAGGATGCCAGCTGGCGGACACAGTTCGTGATGCCGTCCAAGTTCACCCTGGAAACGCTGCCCAAGCCGTCCGACAATGTCGACCTGGCCACCCGCCCTGCCCGACGCGTGGCGGTGCTGCGCTTCGCGGGCTCGCCCGACGACGCGGCGCTGGAGAAGCGCGAGGCCGAGCTGCGCAGCTGGCTGGCGGCCAAGGGGATCAATGGCGGCGCGGTGGAATATGCCTTCTACAACTCGCCCTTCATCCCCGGCCCCTTGCGCCGCAACGAAGTGCTAATCGCGCTGTAACCTGGGGGGTGGAGGCGACGCGTACCGCCACCCCAACCGTCATCCCGGCGAAAGCCGGGATCCATTCGCCTCTCGCTTGCAGCAAGAGCCGATACGCAGACCGCAATGGATCCCGGCTTTCGCCGGGATGACGACTGTTGGGCTGCCACAGCCCACCACTTCTGCCGCGATCTTGCCGCGGACCTTGCCTAACGAGACCCAATGACGATTCGCCCGCTCCTCGCCGCCGCTGCGGCCTTCGCTTCGTTCCTCGTCCCCGCCGCCGCCCACGCCCAGGCCCGCGATCCGTTCGGCGAGTGCCTCCGCGCCCGTACTAGCCGCGCCGACCGCGACGTGCTGATCCGCTGGGTGTTCGCCGCCGTCGCGCAGAGCGCCGCGGTGCGCGACATGGTGAAGGTCGACGAGGGCCGTCGCGTCCAGGCCAGCCAGCAGGCGGGCCAGTTGATCACCCGCCTCGTCACCCGCGACTGCCGCGCGCAGGCGATGGACCGGATGAAGCGCGATCCCGGCGCACTGCAGAACAGCTTCACCGCGCTCGGCCGCGTCGCGCTGATGGACCTGGCGCAGGACCCGAACGTCGTCGGCACGCTGGCGGGCGTGCTGCAGTATACCGACATGGGCAGCATCACGATGATGCTGATGGAAGGCGGCCTGCGTCCCGGCGGCTGAGTCCGCTCAGCGTGCGAAACGGACCCGGGCGACGACCGGATAATGGTCGCTCGGGTAGATCTCGCCCCGATGGGTATCGATCGTCGCGATCCGCTCGACGGTGAAGCCGCGCGTCAGGATCCAGTCGATGCGGTTCTCGCCCTTGCCGGTGAAGCCGTGGAAGGTGAAGCCGGGCCCCGTCCGCGGCGCCCCGCCCAGCCAGGCATCCGCCAGCGTCGCGGTCAGCGCCCGGTGCGCGCCCGAGCTGTCGACCGTGTTGAAGTCGCCGGTCAGGATCACCGGGAGCTCCTTCGGCCCCGCAGCGATGCGCGCCGCCAGCAGCTTCGCCGCCTGCTCGCGCGCGCCTTCGTCCTGGTCGCGATGCGGGAAATGGGTGTCGTAGAAGCGGAACTTGTGGCCGTCCTTCGTCTCGAACGTCGCCCAGTTGACCATCCGGGGCAGGTCCGTGCCCCAGCTCATGCTGCCCGGCTTCTCGGGCGTCTCGGACAGCCAGAACTGGCCCTGCTCGACGATCTTGAGCCGGTCGCGCCGGTAGAAGATCCCCATATGCTCGTTGGCATGGCCGCCATAGCGATCGGTGCCGAACCAAGCATATTGCGGCAGCGCCTTGACCACGTCGTCGCCCTGGCGCTGGAACAACTCCTGCGTGCCGATTAGATCCGGGTCCGCCGCGCGGATTGTCGCGAAGGTGAGGTCGCGGCGCTTCTCCCACAGGTTCGCGCCGTCGCCGTCGCTGGGCATGCGGATGTTGAGGCTCATCACCGTCAGTTCAGGCGCACCCTGCGCCAGCGCCGGCACGCACGCCAGCATCGCGGCAAGCGCCGCCACCAAACCCCAAATCCGCTGCATCAACCCGCTCCTTCGAGTGCCTTCTGGCGCCGGCGTTGCACCGAGCTGCCAATGCCCATCGCCTCGCGATATTTCGCGACCGTGCGCCGGGCGATATCGAAGCCCTTCGCATTGAGCATTTCCACGAGCGTGTCGTCCGAAAGAATTTTCTTCGGGTCCTCGGCAGCGATCAGCGTCCGAATCGCGCTCTTCACCGCCTCGGCCGACACCGCCTCGCCGCCATCCGCCGACTGGATCGCGCTAGTGAAGAAGTATTTCAGTTCGAAGAGGCCCCGCGCGCAGCTGAGATATTTGTTGCTGGTGACCCGGCTGACGGTCGATTCGTGCATCTCGATCGCGTCGGCCACCTGGCGCAGCGTCAGCGGGCGGAGATGCGCGACGCCCTTCAGGAAGAAGCCTTCCTGCTGCTTCACGATCTCGCTCGCCACCTTGATGATGGTGCGCTGGCGCTGGTCGAGCGCCTTGACCAGCCAGTTGGCGCTGGCGAGCATGTCGGTCAGCCAAGCCTTGCTCGCCTTGTCCTGCTTGCCCCCCGAAACCTCGGCATAATAGGCGCGGTTGACCAGCAGCCGCGGCAGCGTCGCGGCGTTGATCTCCACCGCCCAGCCATTGCCCCTCCGCGCGACGAAGAGGTCGGGGGTCACCGCCGGCACCGGGTCGCCGCCATAGCGGCAGCCGGGCTTGGGATCGTAGTTGCGCAGCTCGCGGATCATGTCGGCGAGATCCTCGTCGTCAACATTGCAGATCCGCCGCAGCCGGCCGAGATCGCCGCGCGCGACCAGCTCCAGATTGTCGATCAGCCGCGCCATGCACGGATCGTAGCGATCGGCCTCCTTGGCCTGGAGCGCGAGGCATTCGGCAAGGTCGCGCGCGCCGACGCCGGTGGGGTCGAAGGTCTGGATCACCGCCAGGACGGCCTCGACCCGCGCGAGCGGCACGCCCAGCCGTTCGGCAATCTCGCGCAGCGGCACGGTGAGATAGCCGCACTCGTCGATCTGGTCGATCAGATGCTGGGCGATGAACAGGTCGGGACCCGAGACGCTGGAGCCCGCCTGCGCCAGCAGATGATCGGCGAGGCTGAGGTCGCTGGTGCTCAGGCTGTCGAGATCGGGCCCGTCCTCCGACCCGCCGCCGCTGGCGCCATTGATGCCGAGCCCGCCGTCCAGCCCACCGATCGAATCGCTCGCCGAATCATGGTGGAAAGCTTCGGTCGCAAGGTCGACGTCCAGCGCCGCCTCGCCGCTCGCTTCGCCGCCGCCGAGGATCAGCTCGCTCGCATCCGCGGGGCCGTCGCGCGGCTCGAACTCGTCGCCGCTGTCGGCGGGCTCTGACGGGCCGCCATCGTCCCCGCCCTGCGCATCGAGCAGCGGGTTGCGCTCGACTTCCTCGGCAATGAAGGTCTCGATCTCCAGATTGGACAGCGCCAGCAGCTTGATCGCCTGCTGGAGCTGCGGCGTCATCACCAGCGATTGCGACTGGCGCAGATCGAGGCGAGGCGCGAGACTCATCGCATTTAGAGCGAGAAGCTCTCGCCGAGATAGAGGCGACGGACATTCTCGTCGCGCACCAGATCGTCGGGCGAGCCGGCGAACAGCACGCGGCCGTCATAGATGATATAGCCACGGTCGACGATTTCGAGCGTCTCGCGGACATTGTGGTCGGTGATCAGCACGCCGATGCCGCGCTGCTTGAGCTGCTTCACCAGGTCGCGGATGTCGCTGATCGAGATCGGATCGATGCCGGCGAACGGCTCGTCGAGCAGGATGATCGTCGGGTTCGCCGCCAGCGCGCGGGCGATTTCCGCACGGCGCCGCTCGCCGCCCGAGAGCGCCATCGCGGGCGAGGCGCGCAACCGGGTGAGGCCGAACTCGTCGAGCAGTTCCTCCAGCCGCGCTGCACGCACCTCGCGGTTCGGCTCGGCGAGTTCGAGCACCGCGGCGATGTTCTTCTCGACGCTCAGCCCGCGGAAGATCGAGGTTTCCTGCGGCAGATAGCCGAGGCCGAGGATCGCGCGGCGGTACATCGGCAGGCGGGTAATGTCCTCGCCGTCGAGCATGATGCGGCCGCTGTCGGGCTTCACCAGACCCATCACCGAATAGAAGCAGGTCGTCTTGCCCGCGCCGTTCGGGCCCAGGAGACCTATCACTTCGCCGCGCCCCACCGAGACCGAGACGTCGGTCAGCACCGTGCGTTTATCGTAGGATTTGGCGATCGAGACGACCGCGAGGCCGCGATCGGGAAGCGGCACGGGATCCGGGGCGGAGCTTTCGGGGGCGGCGATGGCGACGTCGGTCATGACGGCTCCTGCAAGGTGAATGCTGTTCTGGTCCCCGCCAAGCGCGCGGCCGCTTGGCAAGGTTCCTGCATGATTACGCGCGCGAAGGGAAGGCTTTGCACGGCGTACCGTGGCATTGCCTCGGCTTACTGCTTCGGCGCGTCGCGATTGGGCACGGAGAAGCGGCCGGTCACGCGACCACCCGAATTCTGCGTCGCCGGGCCCGCCGGTGCGCCGCCGAAGGTGGCACGGCTGGTATCGAGGTTGATCGTCAACCGCGGGCCCGCCGCATTGGCGACGTTCGACCCCGCCTGCTGCAGCGTGACGTTGCCGATCATCGTGATGATCCGCCGATCGACATCGTATACCGCATAGCTGGAGCGCGCGGTCTGGTTGGGCCGGGTCACCGTCACCCCGCCGGTCGCGTCGAGGCGGGAAGCCTGAGGCGAGCCGTTGAGCGCGCTGCCGCTATAGGCCACGGTCACCCGCGCCGCGCGCAGCGTCATGTCCGACTGCTTGATGACGACGCCGCCGCTCAGGATCGCGCGGTTGGCCTTATCGTCGAGCTGGATGTTGCGCGCGTCGAAGTCGATCGGCGCATTCGAATCGTGCCGCGCCTGCGCGGAGGCGGGCACGGAGGCAAGCAGCAGCGGAAGCCCGAAGGCGAGCGGAGCGAGAGCGCGGGTCATCAGGGCCTCCTTGCCGGCTTCGGCGTCATCCGCAAGTGCGCATTGCCTTCGAGCGAGATCAGCCTCTTGTCGAGATCGGCGCGCAGGCGATCGGCGCGGAACGTGCCGGTGGGCGTATTGCCGGTCACCGCACCCCCGCTCTCCAGCTGTCGCGTCTTCAGGTCGATCGTCGCGTCGTTGGTATTGAGAAGGTAGCCGTCGCTTGTCTGGAAGCGGATCGGCCCGTCGATCATCATCTGATCGGTATTGAGATTGTAGCGCCCGTGATTCGCCACCAACGTGGCCGGCCCGTCGGTCAGGCTCAGCCGCGCGTTGAGCTGGTTGAGCTGGACCACCGGCTCAGCCGAGCTCTTCTGCACCGCGGAACCCGCGTGCAGCTCGAACTGGCGGCCCTTGGAATCCTCGCCGCGATAATCGGCGGCGACGATCTTCAGCCGCTCGGGCGACATCGCAACCTTGTTCTTGTCGAGCACGAAGCTGACGTCGCCGCCCATGAACAAGGGCGCGCTGATCAGGAACGCAGCGAGCGCGCCGATCAGGATCGGCAGCAGCACCAGCGCGATCCGCACCGCACGATCGTGACCGCTCCCGGGATGGGCCCAGGCGCGGTTCTGTGTGGTCAATCGGGCGGCGATCTCAGACATAGGCTCCCTTGTGGGGAGCCGAAACGGCCGAGACAACCACTCGATCCGTCGACTCACGCATGGGCAAAGATATCCACCTCGGGCCAGCCGGCGATGTCGAGCTCCGCGCGCCAGGGCAGGAAGTCGAAACAGGCCTGCGCCATTTCCATCCGGCCCTCGCGCTCGAGTCGCTTGTCGAGCTCGACCTTCATCGCATGCAGGAAGCGCACGTCGGACGCGGCATAGTCGCGCTGCGCGTCGGACAGCTCCGGCCCGCCCCAGTCGGACGATTGCTGCTGCTTCGAGATGTCCGCACCGACCAGCTCGCGCGCGAGATCCTTCAGGCCGTGGCGATCGGTATAGGTGCGCACCAGCCGCGAGGCGATCTTGGTGCAATAGACCGGCCCCGCCGTGACGCCGAGATAGAAGCGGATCGCCGCCAGATCGAATCGGGCGAAGTGGTAGAGCTTCAGTCGCTCCGGATCGGCCAGCACTGCGCGCAGGTTGGGCGCGGCATAGTTGGACAGCGGGCCGAAGCGCACCAGATGCTCGTCACCCGATCCGTCCGACAGCTGGACGAGGCACAGCCGATCGCGCGGGGTGATCAGCCCCATCGTCTCGGTGTCGACGGCGATCGAGGCGCCGGGTGCGAACACGCCTTCCGGCAGATCTTCTTCGTGAAAATGGACGGTCATCGCGTCCGCGTAGCGGGGTTGGCGCCGCACCTCAATGCTTTGCCGTGCCTGCACGGTTTTGCAATTCACGATTGCATAGAATACAGGGCGCCTTCGACCAGCCCCGCACCTCCAGCTGGTCGCAAAAACAGCACGCTTCGCATGCTGGACGCGCTCTTACCGTGGCGCGGCGGACACTTTCCTGCCGCAAAGCAGCCATGCGCGCGATTTTCGTTCGCGCGCCCGATTTTTTTGGGGTATGACCTGCACTGTGGCACTACGTTAGTGCCGTAAGACCTGCGTTTTTCGTCCGGCGCTCGGTTTTGATTGGTAGTTTGAGGGCGAACCGGGAAGACGAACAGGGCATGAGTTTCGATAGAGGACGTCGCGGCGAGCGCGGTGGGCGCGGCAGAGACAAGCGCGATGGTTTCGGCGACGATAACTTCGGCGGCGGCAGCAGCTTCGGCGGCGGCTTCGAAGATCGCGGCGGCTTCGGTGGCGGCAATCGTGGCGGCTTCGGCGGCGGCGGTGGCGGCGGCTTCCGCAGCGGTGGCGGCTTCGGCGGCGGCGGCGGTGGTGGCGGCTTCGGCGGCGGCGGCGGCGGTGGCTTCCGCGGCGGCGGCGGTGGCGGCATGCCCCCGCAGGTGATCGGCGAAGGCACCGGCGTGGTGAAGTTCTTCAACGCGCAGAAGGGCTTCGGCTTCATCGTTCGCGATGACGGCGGCGAAGACGTGTTCGTGCACATCTCGGCCGTCGAGCAGGCAGGCCTGACCGCGTTGGCGGAAGGCCAGCCGCTCGGCTTCACGCTCGTCGATCGCGGCGGCCGCATCTCGGCGACCACGCTGAAGATCGACGGCGAGCCGATGGAAGTCGTCGAGCGCGCCCCGCGCGAGCAGGGTGCAGGCGGCTTCGGCGCCGATCGCGGTGCGCCGCGTGGCGGCCCGCAGCGCCAGCTGACCGGCGAGAAGGCGACCGGCACGGTCAAGTTCTTCAACGCGATGAAGGGCTTCGGCTTCATCCAGCGCGATGACGGGCAGCCCGATGCGTTCGTGCACATCTCGGCCGTCGAGCGCGCCGGCATGCCGACGCTCAACGAAGGCGACCGGCTCGAGTTCGAGTTGGAGGTCGATCGTCGCGGCAAGTACGCGGCGGTGAACCTTTCGCCGCAGCAGTAACCCGCTCGGGCTACTGACGGATCGAAGAGGCCGGGCGGCAACGTCCGGCCTTTTCTATGGCCTCCCTCCGGCTGGAGCATCGCGCGTGCAGATCGCGGTCCTCACCTTCGACGGCTTCAACGAGCTGGACAGCTTCGTCGCGGCGGCAATCCTCAACCGGATGCGCAGCCAGGGCTGGGCGGCGCACATCACCTCGCCCACGGAAGAAGTGACCTCCCTCAACGGCGTGACGATCCGCCGCCAGCGCCCGCTGTCGTTCGCCGCGGAGGCCGATGCCGTCATTATCGGGAGCGGCAGCAAGACGCGGGAGATTGCAGCCGACGCCGAGCTGCTCGCGCAGATTGCGCTGGATCCGACGCGGCAGCTGATCGGCGCGCAATGTTCGGGCACGCTGCTGCTCGCCAGGCTCGGCCTGATCGGCACCCTGCCCGCCTGCACCGATCTCACCACCAAGCCCTGGGTGATCGAAGCCGGGGTCGAAGTGCTCGACGCGCCCTTCGTCGCGCATGGCAATGTCGCGACCGCGGGCGGCTGTTTGGCCTCGCAATATCTCGCCGCCTGGATGCTCGGGCGCGGCGGCTCGCTGTCGGCGGCCCGCGAGGCGATCCACTATGTCGCGCCGGTCGGTGAGAAGGCGGCGACGGTCGCCCGGGTTCTGGGCGTCGTCGCGCCGTTCCTTGCCGAGACGCGCAACGCGGAGTCGCACCTCGTCGGCGCTTAGGCGACCCCGTCGCCGGGCACCGCCGGTCCTTCGAACAAGACCGGCGCGGCCGCCTCGATCGTGCAGACCAGCCCTTCCGGCGCGAAATCGAGGCGCACCTCCGCCTTGAGGTCGCCCGCCAGCGCGCGTTCGAGCATGCGCGTGCCGAAACCACGGCGGGTGGGCGGAGTCACCCGAGGACCGCCCCGCTCGTGCCACTCCAGCAGGAGCCGCAGCGGCGCTTCCTCCACCCGCCAGGTAAACTCGACCCAACCAGACACGGTCGATAGCGCGCCATACTTGATCGCGTTGGTGCACAGCTCGTGCAGTGCCATCGCCACCGTCACCGCGATACGCGAATCGAGCCAGATCGTCGGCCCGCGCGCGCGGACGCGATCGGCGACGCCGCACGAATCGAGCGCACCTTCTACCACCTCGGCCAGTTCGGCTTTCTCCCAATGCACGCGCGTCAGCGTGTCGTGCGCGCGGGCGAGCGCCCCCAGCCGCCCCTCGAACGCCAGCTGCGCCGCGGCCGGATCGGGGTTGCGACCGATCGTCTGCCGCGCGAGCGATTGCACGACCGACAGCATGTTCTTCACGCGGTGGTTCAATTCGTCGATCAGCAGGCGCTGGCGCCGCGCAGCCTCGGCCAGTGCCCGCTGCGCCTCGCGTAGCTCAGTAGAGTCGAAATAATAGCAGATCACGCCTTGCCGCCCTTCGGGCAGGCGCGCGCGGTGCAGCTCCCACTCATAGCCTTCGACCTGGCCGACATCCGCGCGCGGCTCGACGAACGCATGGGAGCGATAGGGCTCGCCGGTCTCCAGCGTGCGGCGAAAGTGACCGACGATCTCCTGCGCGACCGGTTCCGGCCACAGGATGCGCATCGCGTCCTCGAACGGGCGGCCGATCACCGGCCGGACATTCCGGAACGCGCCTTCCTGGCTACGCTCGTTCATCGCGACGATCGTCAGCGCATCGTCGACCAGGTAGATGCCGAATGGGCATTTGTTGATCAGCTCGACGAAGATCTCGCTTTGCCTCGCCGTGTGCTCGGCAACCTCGCGGACCCAGTCTTCCGGAGCATCGCCCGCGACTCGGCGCAGCAAGGCATCGCGGCCGCTAAAGCGTTCCGACAATGCCGCGGATTCGAAGCCCGATCTGGTAGGCATGGCATCTCCTCCAGGCAGCATTGCGGACGCGACAAACCGATGCATGTCTCAGAACAGGCTTAGCTTCCTGTGCAACGGTTTGTCCAATAGACGCGGGGTACGCCCGATCGCCGCGGGACGATGCATGCCCGCTACCGTCGACGGAACCCCTCAGGTCACCATCCGCCGCAGCCCAGCGATGGTATCCGCCTCGGCGGCGGGCTTGTCGGTGCGGATGCGGGCGATGCGAGGAAAGCGCATCGCCAGCCCCGACTTGTGTCGCTTCGATTCGTGGATCGAATCGAACGCCACCTCGAGCACCAGCGACTTGTCAGTCTCGCGCACCGGACCGAAGCGGTTTACCGTGTGGGTGCGGACATGGCGATCGAGCCATTTCAGCTCCTCGTCGGTGAAGCCGAAATAGGCCTTGCCGACCGGGAGCAGTTCACCCGTCTCGGTCCAGGCGCCGAACGTAAAGTCCGAATAGAAGCTGCTGCGCTTGCCCGAGCCGCGCTGTGCATACATCAGCACGCAATCGGCGGTGAGCGGATCGCGCTTCCACTTGTACCACAGCCCTACCCGGCGCCCGGCAACATAGGGCGAATCGCGCCGCTTGAGCATCACCCCTTCGATCGCCGCGTCGCGGGCACCCGCGCGGATTTCCTCCAGCGCGGCGAAATCCGCAGCATCGATCACGGCGGAAATGTCGAAGCGTTCGGCATCGAGGCCGGGTACGAATGCCTCCAGCCGCGAGCGCCGCGCGTGCCAAGGCAGTTCGCGGACATCCTCGGTGCCGTCGAACAGGATGTCGTAGAGCCGGACGAAGGCGGGAAACTCCGCCAGCGTCTTGGCCGAGACGACCTTGCGACCCAGCCGCTGCTGGAGCGCGTTGAAGCTGCCCGCCTCGCCGCCCTGCACCTCGCCGCGCACCAGCAGTTCGCCGTCGAGCACGCCGGGCGTCGCAAATGCCGCCGCCACTTCGGGGAAGCTGCGGGTGATGTCGTCGCCCGCGCGGCTGTAGAGGCGGGTCTCGCCGCCGGCATGGACGAGCTGGACGCGGATGCCGTCCCATTTCCACTCCGCCGCATAGTCGGCGAGCGTGACCTGCGTCTCTTCCAGCGCATGCGCGAGCATGAACGGGCGGAACACCGGCACATCCTCCGCGCGCGGCTGCTCCGCGCGGCCCTCGGCCCAGTCGAACAGCACCGCATAGGGTGGATGCAGGCCGTGCCACACTTCCTCCACCGCATCGACATCAAGCCCGAAGGCCTGGGCAAGCGCGGTCTTGGCCAGCCGCGCCGAAATGCCGACGCGCAAGGCGCCGGTCGCCAGCTTGAGCAATGCATAGCGCTCGTCGGATTCGAGTCGGTCGAGCATCGCCGCCAGCACTGCAGGCGCGTCGGAGCGGGAGAGCCCGCCCAGCGTAGACACGACCTGCGAGAGGGTGAGCGGCGCGCTTTCGGGGGAGGGCACTTGCGGCTCGGGCCAGAGCAAGGCGATCGTCTCGGCCGAGTCACCTACGAAATCGCGGCTCATGCCGTACAGCACCGGATCGACTCGCGATTCGATCATCGCGCGCAGCAGCGCGGGCTTCACGGCCGGCAGATCGAGCGCGCCGGTCAGCGCCGCCATCGCCCAGCCGCGATCGGGATCAGGCGTCGCGCGCAGATAGTCGCCGATCAGGCGGAGCTTGGCATTACGCGAGCGGGTGTAGATCAGCCGGTCGAGCAGGTCGGCAAAAGCGCGCATGGTCAGATAGATGGGGGCGCCGCCCCGGTCGCGCTAGGGCGAGGCGCTGCATAGTCGAAGCGTTCGCACGCGCAGCAAAGAATGGTTCGACGGCACTCGGCTTTGGCGTACGGAAGGGTCATGAAGCGCTTCCTCTTCGCCCTGCTCGTACTGATCCTGCTGCTCGCGGGCGGCCTTGGCTTCGGACTATGGACGGCGATGCGGGACCCCGTCGTGCGGCGGCTGACCATTCACATGCGCGACTGGCCTGTCGGCGCGGCGCCGATGCGCGTCGTGCTGATCAGCGACCTGCATGTCGCCGGCCCCGAAACGCCGCCATCGCGGCTCGCGCGCATTGTCGGCCAGGTCAACGCGCTGCGGCCGGACCTGGTGCTGATCGCCGGCGATGTCGAGCAGCATCGGCGGGTAACGACGCGCGTCTATGGCGCAGCGGAGGCCACCGCGCCGCTCGCCGCGCTGCGCGCGCGCTACGGCGTGGTCGCGGTACTCGGCAATCACGATTATGGACGGTTCGACAAGACCGATCTGCCGCCCTGGCTGGAAAGGCAGGGCATCACCGTGCTGCGCAACGATGCGGTGCGCCGCGGGGTGCTGACGATCGCCGGTGCCGACGATCTCTACCATGGCAAATATCGGGAAAAGTCGCTCGACCATGCCGCACGCGCCCTGCCGGGGCCGACCGTGGTGTTGAGCCATACCCCCGACATCGCCCCAACGCTCCCCGCCCGCTATCCGCTGGTGCTGGCCGGACATACCCATTGCGGCCAGATCGTACCGCCGCTGATCGGGCCGATCACCGCCTCTTCCGACTATGGCCTGCGCTATGTCTGCGGGCTGATCCGCGACCCTGGCCGCGACGTGCTCGTCACCGCCGGGATCGGCACCAGCAACGTGCCGCTGCGCATCGGCGCGGTGCCCGATTTCTGGCTGCTGACCTTCGACGGGGCGGCGCACTGAGGATTCGCAAAGCTGCCTTATTTCGCCCCTAGCTTCGCGCTCGGGCGCGCATTGCGCCCGTCCAGGGAGGGCTTTTTCCGATGAAGTTTCTTGTCGCAGGCGCGATTGCCGCTGCCATGCTGAGCCCCGCCGCCATGGCGCAGCAGACCCCCGCGCCGGCCGCCGCTCCGGCAGCCGCAACCAAGTTCGGTCTCGATACGCCGATCGAGACGCTGCTCGCCGATGAAAAGGCCAAGGCGGTGCTCGACACTGACATTCCGGGCCTGTCGTCGCACCCGGCGCTCGACCAGTTCAAGGCGATGAGCCTGAAGGCGGTGCAGCCTTTCTCGAACGGCGCACTGACCGACGAGATGCTCAAGAAGGTCGAAACCGACCTCGCCGCGATCAAATAAGCGGCAAAAGGCCGGCGCGCGCCCGCAGCGCGCGCCGGCCTATCTCCCCGGCTCAGCCCTTGCGGCTGGCCTCGAACAGGAACCAGGCGCGCTCTTCGGCCTGGTCGGTCCATTCGTCGACGATGCCGCTGGTGGCATTGTCCTTGGCCTCTTCGGCCGCTTCCTTCACCGCGCGGAAGCTCTCGACCAGCTTGAGATTGTCGTCGCGCAGCTCGGCGAGCATGTCGCCGGGAGCCACGAACTCGGCGTCATTGTCCGAAATGGTCTGGCGGCGCGCGATGTCGCCGATCGAGCGCAGCGTGGTGTTGCCGGTCTTGCGGACGCGCTCGGCGATCGCATCGGTCACGCCCAGGATCTGCGCGGCCTGATCGTCGAGCATCAGGTGATAGTCGCGGAAGTGCGGGCCCGATACGTGCCAGTGGAAGTTCTTGGTCTTGAAATACAGCGTGAAGCAGTCCGCCAGCGCGCTGTTCAGGGCATCGGCAACGCTCTTGGTGTCGTTGCGGTTGAGGTCGGTCGGCGTCGCGAGTGCGGGATTTTCGGCCATGGGTTTTCCTCCTGAGGCGGTCGATTCGTTGCCCTAACGATCGGGATATAGGGTCCGGTTCCCCCAAGGAAACAGCCATACCCTAGGATAAACCCGATCAAGCTGATCGATAGAGTCGATGCCGCGCGCGGGCGCTTCGGCGCCAACACACTTGACTTTCCCGGGCGATTCGCGCATCCGCTCCCCCCTGTCAGCGGTGTGCCACAAGCGCGCCGCTCTTTTCTTTTCGCACGAATCAAGGGTTCCGGGTCATGGCAAAGCCGACCACCGTAAAGATCAAGCTCGTCAGCACGGCGGATACGGGCTTCTTCTATGTCACCAAGAAGAATCCGCGCACCCAGACCGAGAAGCTGAGCTTCCGCAAGTACGATCCGGTCGTGCGCAAGCATGTCGACTTCAAGGAAGCGAAGATCAAGTAAGGCTGCCGGGCGCGCTGGCCGCGCCCGCGCTGTTTGATCGCATCGCGCCGGATCCTCGCGGGTCCGGCGTTTTCGCTGCATCGATCGCTTAGTCCTCGATTTCGGCCATCAGCTTTTCGACCTGGTCGACGAATCGCGCCAGCGAGATCGGCTTGGCGACATAGGAACGCGCGCCCGCCGCGCGGATCCGCTCCTCGTCCTCATGGCTCGAATAGGCGGTCACCGCCATGATGGGGATGCGGCCGAGCACCGGATCCGCCTGCATCTGGCCGATCAGCTCGAAGCCGGTGACGTGCGGCAGCTGCACGTCCATGATCACCAGATGCGGCTTGAACCGGCGCGCGCTGGGCACGGCCTCGCGCCCGTCGCGGACCGGCTCGGCTTCATAGCCATGCGCGCGCAACAGGTCGCAGAACAGCTTCAGGTTCAATTCGTTGTCCTCGACAACGAGTACTCTTTTTGGCACGCGCTACCTCTACTCTGCGGGGCGGTGTTAGGCGATGGCGGGCGACGTGACAAATCCCGAAACGGTGGCGCTGCAGGCACTCGTCTGGATTCTAAGTGATTCCGGCCGAGCCGGCCGCTTGCTGGACCTTACCGGACTCGATCCGGACACGCTGCGCGCCCGCGCCGGCGAACCCGCGCTGCTCGCCGCCGCGATCGGCTTTCTCGAATCCTACGAGCCCGACCTGATCGCCTGCGCCGACGCGCTCGACCTTTCCCCCGCGGCGCTGGTCGATGCCCGCCGCCAGCTGGAATCCGCATGAAACCGCTGCTGATCACCGATTGCGACGAAGTCCTGCTGCACATGGTCCGCCACTTCGGCGAATGGCTGGGCGACACCCATGATATCGACTTCGCGCTCAACGGCAGCGAGTTCGAAGGCGCAATGCGGCGCCGCGGCGACGGCAGCACGCTGGAAGGCCCGGAAATGTGGGCGCTGCTCGACGGCTTCTTCCCCGCTGAAATGGAACGGCAGACGCTGGTGCCGCACGCCCGCGAGGCGCTGGCCCGGATCGCCGAGGTGGCGGACATCGTCGTGCTTACCAACCTGCAGGACCATTGCCGCGATCACCGCATCACCCAACTGGCGAATCACGGCATCGTCCACCGGGTGGAGTGCAACCAGGGCGGCAAGGGCAACCCCGTCGCGCGGCTGGTGGCGGAGCATGGCGCCTCGGTCGCGGTGTTCGTCGACGATCTCGCCACGCACCACGAATCGGTCGCCAAGCATGCGCCCGACGTGTTCCGCCTCCACATGGTGGCCGAGCCGAGCCTTGCGCCCAAGGTGCCCCCTGCCCCGCACGCCCATGCCCGCATCGACGACTGGCGCGAGGCGCAGGCGTGGATCCTGGAGCGCTTCGCTCAGGCCTGAGGGGCCCTTGACCCTGCCCGCGCCCGGTGGTTGGGTTCGGGAATGACCACTGTGATCGATCGCAAGCTCGCCGAGCTCGGCCTCGCCCTTCCCGAGGCCGCCGCTCCTGTCGCCGCCTATGTTCCGGTTGTCGAAGCCGGCGGGCTGCTCCACGTCTCGGGCCAGCTGCCGTTCAAGGATGGCGCGCTGATGACCGGCCGCCTTGGCGAAGACCGCGACATCGCCTTCGGCACCGAAGCGGCACAGCGCTGCGGCCTGATGCTGGTCGCGCAGATCAAGAAGGCACTCGACGGCGACCTCAGCCGCGTGAAGCGCGTCGTGAAGCTCGGCGTGTTCGTGAACTCGACCGCCGACTTTACCGACCAGCCAAAGGTCGCCAATGGCGCGTCCGAGCTGATGCAGGCGATGTTCGGCGAAGCCGGCCGCCACGCCCGCAGCGCCGTGGGCGTCGCCGCCCTGCCGCTGGGTGCCGCCGTCGAAGTCGACGCGATCTTCGAAATCGCCTGATGCCGGGCGCGCTTCCCCGCGGCCCGAGGCCCGGGAAGCGCGCCTGTGGCCCGTGAGCAACAGTTTGTAACAAACGCCCGCCCCTTAAACGGAAGACTATTGTGCGCAGCCCGTACGATCGGGCAATCTTTTGTTGCAAATCGGAAGTCGCCGGGTCGTAGAGCCCAGAACAACGCGATGCCGATTGCAGCAGGTGAGGAACCCTTTAGTTTCCATTGAAAGGGATTCCATGCGCTTCTCCTCGATCAGCCTCGGCGCGCTGCTGCTCGCCACGACCGCGCCCGCCTTCGCGCAGGAAACGGCCCCGGCCCCGGCGATCACGCTGAACGGCACCGCGACGGTGATCAGCGACTACAAGTTCCGCGGCATTTCGCAGACCGACGGCAACTTCGCCGTCCAGGGCGGCCTGACCATCAGCCATGCGTCGGGCTTCTACGTCTCCGCCTGGGGCTCCTCGATCGATGACTACGTCACCACCCACGGCACCGCGCACCAGGAGCTCGATCTGATCGCGGGCTTCAAGCACAGCTTCAAGAACGGCGTGACCGTCGATGTCGGGGCGCTCTATTATGTCTATCCGGGTACCCGCCCCGGCTTCGCCGGCGACAAGAGCTCGTCGGACTTCATCGAGCCCTATGCTTCGGTTTCCTACGCGATCGGGCCGGTAACTGCGAAGGCGACAGTGAACTATGCGCCGAAGCAGAAGGCGCTCTCCCTCGATCAGGGCCAGACCGGCACGCTGAAGAACGAGGACAATGTCTATCTTGCCGGCGACCTTTCGGCCGCGATCCCGAAGACGCCGATCAGCCTGACGGGCCACCTGGGCCACACGTTCGGACCCAGCTGGCTCGTCCCGATCCAACGCAAGGAATATACCGATTGGGCGGTGGGCGCGGCCTATACCTGGAAGAACCTTACGCTCGGGGTCTCCTATGTGGGTACCGACGTGAAGTTCATCACGCCCACCGGCAAGGATGCCGCCAAGGGCAGCGTGCTGGGATCGATCGGCGTCAGCTTCTGATCGCACGGCCTGGGGCAGGGGCGCGGGAGCGGCGAGGGCCGCTCCCGATTGCCGCGCCTATCGTGCCCCTCCCGCTTGGGGGCTGACGGTTGAGGGCGCCACCGGGCGATCGCCATCCCCTCCCCTAGCTCCTCCCGCAAGCGGGAGGGGAACGCGCATCTCAAGTGTAGCATCCGCCAAACGAAAAGCGCCGGCCCGCATCGTGCGGACCGGCGCTTTTCGTTGTGCCCGAAGGCGCGCGCTTACTGCGGCGTCTTGACGCTCGCATCCTTGTTATCGCCCTGGGGCGACTTGAGGATGTCCTGGGTCGTGCGGCCCTTGTCGACCACGGTGGTCGCGGGGCTGCCGGCATTGCTCCGCACGCCGGCATCGGCGCTGGCCGCGCCCGCCTGGTCGAGCGTCGCGGTCTCGGCCTGGCTGCGCGCCGCGGTGCCGCCGAACAGCGCCTCGAGCGCCTGGTCGGACGGATTGGTGTCCTGCGGGCGCGCCGCACCCGGCTGCGGCGGACGCAGCGAGAAGTCCGGCGGAATCACCAGCGGTGCCTGGCGGGCGACCGCGAACTCGTCCGGACGCGCCCGATCATACCCCTTCTTGCCGCACGCCGAGAGCGAGGCCACCAGGGCGACGCCGGTCGCGACGAGGATCAACTTACGCATTGAATTTCTTCTCCACAGGGGCAGGCGACTTGGGGTTCTTGTCGCGAACGAGCAGGGCACGAAGCAGCAGGATCACCACGCCGATGGTAATCGCGGCATCGGCCACGTTGAAGACCAAAAAGGGGCGCCACTCGCCGAAATGCAGATCGGCGAAATCGACGACATAGCCGAGGCGGCTGCGATCGAGGATGTTGCCGCACGCCCCGCCCAGCACCAGGCCGAGCGCGACGACGTCACCGGTCTTCTTCTCGCGCAGCATCCACACGCAGACGCCCACCGCGATGCACGCGGTCATCAGCACCAGCAGCCAGCGCATCGTCGGGCTGTTGGCCGAGAGCAGGCCCAGCGACACGCCGATATTCTTGACGAAGCGCAAGTCGAAGATCGGCAGAAGCGTCAGCGAATCATTCTGCACGACCAGCCCGAGCGGGCCGGTGACGATGTACTTGGTGAGCTGGTCGAGCACGAACACCGCCAGCGCCGCGGCGAAGCCATAGAGGCGAACCTGCTTCATCACGACACCACCTCTGCGCAACGGTCGCACAATGCCCCATCCTGCGTCACTTCGGGAAGATGGCGCCAGCACCGGCCGCATTTGTGGCGATCGGTGGGCGTCACCGTGACATCGACTGCCTGATCGACCTTGGACACGATGAACAGCTCGGTGAGCTCCTCGGCCGGCATCGGCAGCGTCGGCACGGTCACCTCGGCCTCGAGGCTGGAGCGGACCTTCTTCTCGCGGCGATAGGGCTCGATCGCCTCGGTGACGGTCTGACGGAGCGCGCGGATCGCGGTCCAGTCATGCTCGACCGAGGCGCCTTCCGGCAGCACCGGCCATTCCAGCTCGTGGACCGATCCGTCCTCGCTCGGATAGCGGCTCTGCCACACTTCCTCGGCGGTGAAGGCGAGGATCGGCGCGGCGTAGCGGACGAGCGCGTGGAACAGCACGTCGAGCACGGTGCGATAGGCGCGGCGCTTGGGATCGCTCTCCGCGTCGCAGTAGAGGCAGTCCTTGCGAATATCGAAGAAGAAGGCCGAGAGGTCCTCGTTCATGAAGTCGCCGAGCGCGCGCGCATAGCGATTGAACTCGAACGCCTCCGCCGCCGACCGCAGCTCGGCATCGAGCGCCGCCAGCTTGTGGAGCACATAGCGCTCCAGCTCGGGCATGTCGGCCACCGCGACCTTCTCGGCCTCGCCGAACCCGTCGAGCGCGCCCAGCAGATAGCGGAAGGTGTTGCGGATCTTGCGATACGCGTCGCCGGTGCCGGCCAGCACTTCCTTGCCGATGCGGACGTCGTCGAAATAGTCGGTCTGGGCGACCCAGAGGCGCAGGATGTCCGCGCCGCTCTCGCCGATGATCTTCAGCGGATCGACGACGTTGCCGAGCGACTTGGACATCTTCTTGCCCTGGCCGTCGAGCGCGAAGCCATGGGTGAGCACCGCGTCATAGGGCGCCCGGCCACGGGTGCCCGAGGATTCGAGCAGCGACGACTGGAACCAGCCGCGATGCTGGTCCGAGCCTTCGAGATAGAGGTTGGCGCGGACGCCCTCGCCGTAGCGCGCCTCGATCACGAAGCTGTGGGTCGAGCCGCTGTCGAACCACACGTCGAGAATGTCGGTGACGACCTCATAGTCCTCAGCGCGGTAATCGGGGCCGAGCAGCGCCTGATGGTCGGCCTGGAACCAGGCATCGGCCCCGCCGGCGCGGAAGGCGTCGAGGATGCGGGCGTTGACCACGGGGTCGCGCAGATAGTCGCCGGTGGCGCGGTTGACGTAGAGCGCGATCGGCACGCCCCAGGCGCGCTGGCGGCTGATCACCCAGTCCGGGCGGCCCTCCACCATCGCGCGGATGCGGTTGATCGAGCGCTCGGGCACCCAGCGGGTGTGCTCGATCGCATCGAGCGCGACTTCGCGGAGCGTGGGAGCGTTGCTGTCCGCGGCGCCCTCGCCCTTGGCGGGCGTGGGCTTATCCATTGGGATGAACCACTGCGGGGTCGCCCGGAAGATGATCTTCGCCTTGCTCCGCCAGCTGTGCGGATAGCTGTGCTGGAAGTCGTCCGAGGCGGCGAGCAGCGCGCCCGCGGAGCGCAGGTCCGAGCAGATCGGGCCTTCGGCGCTCACGAACTTCTTGTTGATCACCGATCCCTGGCCGCCGAGCCACAGCCAGTCGGCACGGTACATGCCGGCGCCATCGACCGCGAAGACCGGATCGATGCCGTGCGCCTTGCACAGCAGGAAGTCGTCCTCGCCATGGTCCGGCGCCATATGGACGAGACCGGTACCCGCATCGGTGGTGACGAAGTCGCCGGGCAGGAACGGCCGCGGCTTGGCGAAGAACCCCCCGAGCGCGTGCATCGGGTGGCGGGCAACGGCGCCGGAGAGCTGCGAGCCCACCACCTGCTTGTCAGCCACGGCGTTGACCTCACCCGCGATGTCAGCTGCGTCGAATTGGCCGCCCGCGAACTGAAGACCTGTTCTAGCCAAAAACTTGCTGATCAGATCGAACGCGACGACGTATCGACGGCCGTCGCTCGCTTCGAAGTGGAGGTAGGTGACCCCTTCGCCATACGCCAACGCCTGGTTCACCGGGATCGTCCACGGCGTGGTCGTCCAGATCACCGCATGCGCGCCGACCAGTTCGGGCGCGTTGGGCGCCTCGGTGATCTCGAACGCCACGTCGATCTGCGTCGAGGTGATGTCCTCATATTCGACTTCGGCCTCGGCCAGCGCGGTCTTCTCCACGGGCGACCACATCACCGGCTTGGCGCCGCGATAGAGCTGGCCGCTCTCGGCAAACTTGAGCAGCTCCGCCGCGATCCGCGCCTCGGCGTCGAACTTCATGGTGAGATAGGGATCGTCCCAGTCGCCGAGGATGCCGAGCCGCTCGAACTGGCCGCGCTGCACCGCCACCCATTTTTCCGCATAGGCGCGGCATTCGGCGCGGAAGGCGACGGGATCGACTTCGTCCTTGTTGAGCTTCTTGGCGCGATAGGCTTCCTCGACCTTCCACTCGATCGGCAGGCCGTGGCAGTCCCAGCCGGGGACATAGGGCGCGTCCTTGCCCATCAGGCTCTGGCTGCGGACGACGATGTCCTTGAGGATCTTGTTGAGCGCATGGCCCATATGGATGTCGCCGTTGGCGTAGGGCGGGCCGTCGTGCAGCAGGAAGCGCTCGCGGCCCGCGCGGGCCTCGCGCAGCTTCTGGTAGAGATTAATTCGCGCCCAGCGCTCGAGGATGGCCGGCTCCTTGGCAGCAAGGCCGGCCTTCATCGGGAAATCGGTCTTCGGCAGGAAGACGGTGTCGCGCCAGTCGCGCTGGGTGTCGGTTGCGTCAGTCATGGGTCGCGCGGGATTAGCCGGTGTGCGAGGGGAAGTCATCCCTGCTCTTCTTCTAAGCCCCTCCTCCTTGGAGGAGGGGTTGGGGTGGAGGGATTCCAGAACGTCTGGTGGTCTCGGCGAGACCCTGCCCCACCCCAACCCCTCCCCTGAAGGGGAGGGGCTAAGCGTGCGCTACTCGTGCGCGCCGTTGGGCTTGGGCGTCACCGCCTTGGCGTGCGCGCCGGACTTGCAGGCGCGGATCGTCTCCGGTTCGGGTCTTTCCCCACGCGCTTCGAACACCGCCATATAGCCGCCGGCCGAAGGCATCGGCAGCATCGAGACCTGCGCATAGCCCACCGCCGCGAACTCGCACTTGAGTAACGCGGGCGGCGTGCCGTGATTCTCGGTGGCGCGATCGGCGTCGACCACGATCACCTGCCCGCCCGGCGCCAGCGACGGGCGCAGCCGCCACAGGAATTCGTAGGGCGATTCGATCTCATGGTACATGTGCACCATCAGCACGCGATCAAAGCTGTTCTCGGGCAGCCGCGGATCGGCAGGCAGGCCCAGCCGCACGCTGACATTGTCGAGCTTCTCGCGCACCACGCGGGTGGCGAGCGCGCTGATGTAATCGGGGACGATGTCCTCGGCGACCACCCGCCCCTTGGCGCCGACGCGCTGGCCGAGGCGGATCGTGTAATAGCCTTCGCCCGCGCCGATATCGGCGACGGTCATGCCGGGCTTGATCCCGGCCAGGTCCATCACCTTGCCGGCCTCGTTCAGCCGGTCGCGCTCTTCCTCGCTCGACCAGCGCGAGGAGACGATCGTCGCCACCGGCCGATCGGCCGCCGGGAAGCCCGAGTTCGCCGAATCATGGCTCTCGTTGCGCAGCCCCCGCGGACTGCCGTCGCACGCCGCCAGCAGCAGCGTCACGCCGAGCAGCAGGGGCCGCGCGCGCAAGCTCAATCGACATCCTCCACCGCGACGGCCTCGCCCGTCACGCGCTGTGCTAGCGCGGCAGCCATGAAGCTGTCGAGATCGCCGTCGAGCACGTCGCTCGGCGCGGTGGAGGTCACGCCCGTGCGCAGGTCCTTCACCAGCTGATAGGGCTGGAGGACATAGGAGCGGATCTGGTGGCCCCAGCCGATATCGGTCTTGGTCGCGTTCTGCGCATCGGCCACCGCTTCGCGCTCGGCCAGTTCGCGCTCATAGAGACGCGCGCGGAGCTGGTTGAAGGCCTCGGCGCGGTTCTTGTGCTGCGAACGCTGGTTCTGGCACTGCACGACGATGCCGGTCGGCAAGTGGGTGATGCGCACCGCCGAGTCGGTGGTGTTGATGTGCTGGCCGCCCGCGCCCGAGGCGCGATAGGTGTCGATGCGCAGCTCGCTCTCGTTGATCTCAATCTCGATATTGTCGTCGATCACCGGATAGACCCAGACGGATGCGAAGCTGGTCTGGCGGCGCGCGTTCGAATCGAACGGGCTGATGCGGACCAGCCGGTGCACGCCGCTCTCGGTCTTGGCATAGCCGTAGGCGTTCTCGCCCTTGAACAGCAGGGTCGCGGACTTGATGCCCGCCTGTTCGCCGGCATGATAGTCGACCAGCTCGACCTTGTAGCCGTGGCGCTCGGCCCAGCGCGTGTACATGCGCTGGAGCATTTCGGCCCAGTCGTTCGATTCGGTGCCGCCGGCGCCGGCGTTGATCTCGACATAGGTGTCGTTGGGATCTGCCTCGCCCGACAGCAGCGCCTTGACCTTGTCGGCGTCGGAGCGCTCGGCGAGCTGGCGGAGGCTCTCGGTGCCGTCGACCGCCATTTCCTCGTCGCCTTCGGCCTCGGCCATCTCGATCAGCTCGACGGTGTCGTTGAGCTCGCTCTCGATCGCGCGGGTGGCGCTGATCGATTCGTCGAGGCGGCGACGCTCGCGCATCACGTCCTGCGCCTTCTTGGCGTCGTTCCACAGCGTCGGATCCTCGACGCGCGCGTTCAGCTCGTCGAGGCGGCGCAGCGCGCGGTCCCAGTCGAGCGAGCGGCGCAGCAGCGCCAGCGCGCTGTTGATCTTGTCGACATATGCCTGCGCTTCAGCGCGCATGTTCCAAACCTTCCGAAGTATCCGCCGGCCGCACCACAGACGATGCGGCGATCTCAAGCCATATAGGGTGTGGCGGCCTCGCTAGTAGATTCCGCCCTGTTGTTGCAAGAAGTCGCTATCGCCCTGGCGATCGGCCTTGCGCTGCACCGGGGCCACCGCGGCGGGTGCCGCTTCGACATTGGCGGTGCGGCGGGTGCGGCGCGGATCGCTGTCAGGCCGGAAGGCCTCCCAGATGATCGAGGAGAGCGGATCGTCGGTCGGCCAGCCATATTGGACCGGGCGGCCGCTGGCGCGATCGATGCGGACCATGCGGATGCCCGGCGGCGCGACGAAGGGCAGCGGATCCAGCCCTTCATAGGCGGGCACCGCGAATTCCTTGAAGATCGGCGCGGCGATCGAGCCGCCCTGGGCATAGCCGCCGAGGTTCGTCGGCGTGTCATAGCCGAGATAAAGCCCGCCGATCATCTGCGGGGTGCCGCCGACGAACCACACGTCGGTCGGGCCCGTCGTGGTGCCGGTCTTGCCCATCATCGGACGGTTGAGATCGCGCAGCACGGTCGCGGTACCGCGCTGGACCACGCCCTCGGTGATGTGGACCATCTGATAGGCGACCATCGGGTCGATCACCTGGCGCGCGCGGACGATCGGGCGCGGCATCGCCTTGCCGTCCCAGTCGCGCGCGTTGCACCCCGAACAGGCGCGCCAGCCGGCCGGGAAGATCACCTTGCCGCGGCGATCCTGGACGAAATCGATCAGCGTGGGGTTTAGCGCGCGGCCCTGGTTCACCAGGATCGAATAGGCGTTGACCATGCGCAGCACCGTCGTCTCGCCCGCGCCCAGCGCATAGGAGAGGTACGGCGGCAGCCGATTCCTGGAGACGCCCAGCCGCTGGATCGTATCGACCACCTTGTCCATGCCGGTGGCGTTGGCGATCTGCACGGTCATCAGGTTGCGCGACTGTTCGATGCCCCAACGCAGCGTGTGCGGGCCGGCGCCGCGGGCATTGCCGAAATTGCGGAAGCACTTCTGGCCCAGCCCCGCCCCCTGCCACACGCAGAACGGGCCATCGACGACGATCGACGCCGGGGTCATCCCGTTCTCGAGCGCGGAAGCATAGACGATCGGCTTGATCGTCGAGCCCGGCTGGCGGGTCGCCTGGGTGGCGCGGTTGAACGCCTGGAGGCGGGCATCGAACCCGCCCTGCATCGCCAGGATGCGGCCGGTCGAGGGATCCTCGACGACCATGCCGCCCGACACCTTGGGCACGCTGCGCAGGCTCCAGCTGCCGCCCTCGGGCGCAACGGCGAGGATGTCGCCGACCTTGATCGCATCGAAGGCATGGCCGCCCTTGCCGCGGATCGGCATCTGCGCGGCGCTCTCCGGCAGCGTGCCGGTGTCGCCATCGTCGAAGCCGAGCTGGGCGCTGCGCGAATCGCGGGCGATCACCACGGCGGCACGCCAATTGTCGTAATCGACGCCGATATTCCTGGAGACGAAGGCCGAATACCAGCCATCGCCTTCGAACTGCACCTTGCCGAGCGGCCCCGACCAGCCCCGCCCGCGATCGTAGCGCAGCAGGCCGTCGCGCAGTGCGCGCTGGGCATAGGCCTGGAGCCTGGGATCGAGCGAGCTGCGGATCCACAGGCCGCCGTCATAGACGCTGTACGGCCCGTCCTCGCGCTTCTCGCCGAACTGGCGGGCGAGCTGGCGGCGGACCTCTTCGACGAAATAGCCCCCCACCCGCTCGAAGCGCGGCGTCTGGCGCGGCACGGTGCCGAGCGGCGAGGCGACCGCCTGGTCGTGCTGCGCCTGGTTGATGAAGCCGTTGCGCAGCATTTCGCCGAGCACCCAGTTGCGGCGATCGAGCGCGCGCTGGGTGTTGCGATCGGGATCGTAGTTGGCGGGGCCCTTGGGCAGGATCGCCAGATAGGCCATCTGGGCGAGGCTCAACTTGTCGAGCGGCTTGCCGAAATAGGCATCGCTCGCCGCCGCCACGCCGCCCGAATTGCGCCCCAGCTCGATGGCGTTGAGGTACAATTCCATGATCTGCGGCTTGGACAGAGTGTCCTCGATCCGCCAGGCGATGATGGCTTCCTTGAGCTTGCGGGTATAGCTCGCCTCGTTGCCCACCGCGAGATTCTTGGCGACCTGCTGGGTGATGGTGGAGGTGCCGCGCGGGGTCTTGCCGCGGAGGATGCCCTCGCCCGCCGCGCGCACCAGACCGGGGAAATCGAGCCCGTGGTGCGAGAAGAAGGTGCGGTCTTCCGCTGCCATGAAGGCGCGGACCAGCAGCGGCGGGAACTCGCCATAGCTCAGCTGCACACGCCGCATCTGGGCATAGGCATGGATCGGCGCGCCGTCGGCGGAGCGGACATAGCTCGGCAGCTGCGGCTCGTAGCTGCGCAGCTTGTTGACCGAGGGCAGATCGCGCGCGACGAGCAGCCAGACGGCGAACACCAGCAGCCCGGCGAGCAGCGCCAGGATCGCGAGCGTGCGGAACCACCAGCGCCGCCGCAGCCGCGCCCAGCGGCCGGGCGTGCGTTCGATGGGCTGGGGAATTGGGGGAGTGTCGCCGTCGGCCATGCGGCGCGCGGTGTAGCACCTTTTCGGGCGGAAGAAAGGGAGCCGCGCCCGGTGCTTGTCCCAGGTCAGCGGGTGGCGAGGTAGATTTCGGTCGCCCGGCGCACCGCTGCGGCGAGCCGTGCGCGCGCCTCGGGCGAGCCGAGCGCCTGCGCATCCTCGGCATTGGAGACATAGCCGAGCTCGAACAGCACCGAGGGCATGTCTGGCGCCTTGAGCACCATCAGCGCCGCCATTCGCCGCGGCCGCGCATGCAGCCGCATCGCGGGTGCGACTTCGCGGGCGAGCAGATCGGCATAGCGCGCGGACACCCCCATGGTGCGGCGCTGGGCGAGATCGATCAGCAGCGAAGCGATATCGGCGCGTTCGCTCCCCAGATCGACGCCGGCGAGCAGATCAGCGCGATTCTCGCGCGCCGCCATCCGCGCGGCTTCCTTGTCCGAGGCGACTTCGGACAGGGTGTAGAGCGTGCCGCCCGAGGCCAGCGGGTCCGCCGCGCTGTCGCAGTGGAGCGACAGGAACAGCGCCGCGCCCAGCCGGCGGCCGATATCGGTGCGCTGCTGCAGCGGCACGAACGAATCATCGTCGCGCGTCATCGCCACGCGGACGCGGCCCGAGGCGAGCAGCGCGTCGCGGATCGCGCGGGCGGCTGCCAGCGTCAGTGCCTTTTCGGTGATGCCGTCGACACCCGGCGCGCCGGGATCGCGCCCGCCATGGCCGGGATCGAGCACCACCAGCGGCAGCCCGGGCGGCCCCTGTACCGGCGGCAGCGGCGCGCCCCTGGCCGCCACCGGCTCGGGCATGGCGAGGCTGACGCTATAAGCCTCCGATCGCCAAGCAAAACGCGGCCCGGCGTCGCCTTTCAGGGGTACGACCACCGCGCCATCCTCGACCCGCACCTGCTCGGCCAGCCCGATCCAGCCGGGCAGACCGGTCAGCCAGCCGGCGATCAGGAACAGCATCCAGGACACGGCGTCGCTATGCCGCGCCCGCCCGCGGCCGGTCCAGCCTCCAAATTGATGCGGAGGACTTGGTTAACCGGATGCGAAGAACCATTTGCTACGGCCAGGGATCGAAATCCTCCCAAATGCTTTGTGGCGCTCGGGGGACCCAAATCTTCCAAAGCCGAGCCGGTTGCCGCAACGACATAGCGGTGCTAGGCAGGATATGCTTCCGGCACTGCGCCGGATCAGGCACGCGACGCTTCTTTGTCGCGACAGTTCAGGTTGACGTTCGCATGAGGCAATTTCCCCACCGTCCGCATCGCCAGGCCTTCGCGGCCGGCAGCGTGGCGATGGTGGAGCAAGGGGACCGCTGGTCCGCTCGTGCCCGTGCAGCAACAGCAGTTTTTGAAACCCGCGCTACCCGGATCGGCCTCGCCGATCGTCTGGGGCGCTTCTTGTATCGCGCGCTCGCGCCCCATTCCCTCGAGGAACTGTGCCGGCGCGCCCGGAGAATCATCAATGACCATGCGTATGCTGATCGACGCACGCCACCGGGAAGAAACCCGCGTGGCCGTCGTCAAAGGGAATCGAATCGAGGAATTTGACTTCGAGTCCGCTGAGCGCAAGCAGCTCAAGGGCAATATCTATCTCGCGAAGGTGACCCGGGTCGAGCCGTCGCTGCAGGCGGCCTTCGTGGATTACGGCGGCAACCGCCACGGCTTCCTCGCCTTTTCGGAAATCCATCCCGACTATTACCAGATCCCCAAGGAAGATCGCGAAGCCCTGCTCCGCGAAGAGGCCGAGCATGCCGCGCAGGAAGCCGCGCTGCGCGAAGCCGATGGGGACGACGACGACGATCATCACGATCACGACCATGATCACGACGACCATGAAGACGGCGTCGAGATGGTCGAGCGCGCGCATGACGACGAGGAAGCCTCGGAAGGCGAGGACGCGCCGCAGGGCGGCCGTCGCCGTCGCGGTCGTGGCGGCAATGGCGACGAGGCCGAGGCGCTGCGCCAGCGCCGCATGAATCTGCGTCGCCGCTACAAGATCCAGGACGTGATCCGCCGCCGCCAGGTGCTGCTGGTCCAGGTCGTCAAGGAAGAGCGCGGCAACAAGGGTGCGGCGCTGACCACCTATCTAAGCCTCGCCGGCCGCTACTGCGTGCTGATGCCGAACACCGCCCATGGCGGCGGCATCTCGCGCAAGATCAACTCGGCCGCCGATCGCAAGCGCCTGAAGGGCATCATGGCGGACCTCAAGCTGCCCGCCTCGATGGGCTGCATCGTCCGCACCGCCGGCCTGCAGCGCACCAAGACCGAGATCAAGCGCGACTTCGACTATCTCGCCCGGCTGTGGGACGAGATTCGCGAGAAGACGCTGACCTCCTCCGCGCCCGCGCTCGTCTATGGCGACAGCGACCTGATGAAGCGGGCGATCCGCGACATCTACAATCGCGACATCGACGAGGTGATCGTCGAGGGTGAGGAAGGCTATCGCCAGGCCAAGGACTTCATGAAGCTCCTGATGCCGAGCCATGCCCGCAAGGTGCGGCAATATGCCGATGCGGTGCCGCTGTTCCAGCGCGCCGGGGTCGAGGAGCAGCTGTCGGCGATGTACCATCCGGTGGTGCAGCTGAAGTCCGGCGGCTATCTGGTGATCAACCCGACCGAGGCGCTGGTCTCGATCGACATCAACTCGGGCCGCTCGACGCGCGAGCACAATATCGAGCAGACCGCGACCGCGACCAACCTCGAAGCCGCCCAGGAAATCGCCCGCCAGCTCCGCCTGCGCGACATGGCGGGCCTGGTCGTGATCGACTTCATCGACATGGACCACTCGTCCAACGTCCGTAAGGTCGAGAAGGCGATGAAGGAGGCGCTGAAGAACGATCGCGCCCGCATCCAGGTCGGCCGCATCTCGCCCTTCGGCCTGATGGAAATGAGCCGCCAGCGCCTGCGCACCGGCGTGCTCGAAGCCTCCACCCGCACCTGCCCGCATTGCGAAGGCACCGGCCTGGTCCGTACGGCCTCGTCGGCGGGCCTGTCCGCGCTGCGCATGATCGAGGACGAGGCAGCCCGCGGCCGCGGCTCGCAGATCCTGCTGCGCGCCAGCCAGGAAGCAGCCTTCTACGTGCTCAACAAGAAGCGCGGCGAACTGGCCGAGATCGAGGATCGCTACGGCGTGCTGGTCGAGGTCGAGGCGGACGGCGAGCTGGAAGGCGCGCGCATGACCGTCGAGGCCTCGGGCCCGCCGCCGGCCTATGCGCCCAAGATCGAGCCGCTGCTCGAGGAGCCGGAAGAAGACTTCGTCGAGGAGATCGAGGAAGAGGAAGAAGAGCTCGAAGCCGAGGCCGAAGCCGAAGCCGCCGAGCCGCGCGAGCGTGGGGAACGCCCGGAGCGCGGCGAGCGTGAGGGTGAAGGCCGCGGCAAGCGCCGTCGCCGCCGTCGCGGTCGCGGCCGTCGTGGTCGCGAGGAAGGCGAAGGCCAGGACGAGCAGGTCGAGACCGAAGGCGCCGATGGCGACGTCGAGGCAGACGAGGCCGAGCCGGCCGAAGTCGAGGCAGTGGCCGAGACCGAGGAAACCGCAGCCCAGCGCGAGGAAGGCGAGCGCAACCGCAAGCGCCGTCGTCGCGGCCGTCGCGGCGGTCGTCGCGGTGCCGGTGAAGAGGGTGCCGAGCAGGCAGCCGAGGACGAGGGCGAGCCGGCAGAAGCCGAAGCGCCCGTCGCCGCGCCCGAGCCCGTCGCCGAAGCAGCCCCTGCCCCGGCAGCGGTAGAGGCCGAGCCGGAAGCCCCGGCTAAGCCCAAGCGCACCCGTCGCAAGAAGGCAGACGTTGAAGCGGAGGCCGCCCCGGCCGCCGTCGAGGCACCCGCCGAGGAAGCGCCGGCCAAGCCGAAGCGCACCCGTCGCAAGAAGGCGGATGTCGAGGCGGAAGCCGCGCCGGCCGCCGTCGAGACGCCCGTCGAGGAAGCGCCTGCCAAGCCCAAGCGCACCCGCCGCAAGAAGGCGGATGTCGCGGCCGAAGCGGCCCCCGACTCACCCGCCGTCGAGGCAGCGGTCGCGCAGGACGTGACCCCGGCCGCCGAGGAAGCATCGGCCGAGGAAGGCCAGCCCCGCCGCGGCTGGTGGCAGCGGACCTTCGGCGCCTGAGGAAGATCCCCGGCGCGACCAGCCCGGTCGCGCCGGGGCTTTCAGTGTAGGTTCAGGGCGTTGTTGCCAGGGCAGCCCTTCGAAACGAGTCCCCGGGGAGTATCGAACATGGCGCGCATCCACCGATTGGCCACGCTGCTCGCGATGCTCGGCCTCGCCGCGTTCGCGTCGCGCCCGGCGATGGCGCAATCAGTGCTCCGCGACGCCGAGACCGAGGCGCTGCTGGCCGACATGGCCAAGCCGCTGTTCACCGCCGCCGGGCTCAACCCCGCCAACGGCAAGGTCGTGCTGATCGGCGACCCGTCGATCAACGCCTTCGTTGCGGGCGGCCAGATCGTCTATGTCAATTCCGGCCTGATAGACGCGGCGGATACCGCCAATCAGGTCCAGGGCGTCGTCGCCCACGAAATCGGCCACATCGTCGGCGGACACGCGGTGTTCCAGCGCGACGGCGGCTATGGCAACATCTCGATCCTCAGCCTGTTGCTCGGCGCCGCGGCGATGGCGGCGGGTTCGGCCGAGGCCGGCACCGGCATCCTGATGGCCGGCCAGCGCGCCGCGATCGGCAAATATCTCGCCTATAGCCGCGTGCAGGAATCCTCGGCCGACGCGGCGGGCGTGCGCTTCCTGAACACCGCGGGCATCACCGGCAAGGGCATGCTCAGCTTTTTCGACAAGCTGACGCAGGAGATGCATCGCTACGGCTATTACAGCACCGATCCCGAGGTCGATCCGTTTGCGCAGACCCACCCGATGTCGCAGGATCGCGTCCAGACGCTGAAGGCGGATCTTGAAGGCTCGCCCAACTGGACCAAGCCGCTCGACCCCGATCTCGAGCGCCGCTTCAAGCGCGTGCAGGCCAAGCTGCGCGGCTATACCAATGATCCCAAGAAGACGCTGCGGATCTACCCGAAGACCGACCAGTCGATCCCGGCGCATTATGCGCGCGCCTATGCCTATCACCAGTCGGGCTATCCCGAGCAGGCCGCCGAGGAAACCGCGGCGCTGGTGAAGCTTGCGCCCAACGACCCCTATTTCCTCGAGCTGCAGGGCCAGATCCTGCTCGAATCGGGCCAGCCCCAGGCCTCGCTCGATCCGCTGCGCAAGGCGACGCAGCTCTCGAACAACTCTCCGCTGATCGCCAGCACCTTCGGCCACGCGCTGGTCGCGACCGAGGACAAGGCGAACCTCAAGGAAGCCGAACAGGTGCTCCGCGATTCGCTCACGCGCGACCGCGACAATCCCTTTGCGTGGATCAACCTCGGCACCGTCTATGATCGCGAGGGCGATGAGCCGCGCACCGCGCTCGCCACCGCCGAGCGGGCCAATCTGATCGGCGATGCGCGCACCGCGATGGTCAGCGCGCGGCGGGCGATGGGTGGGCTGCCGCAAGGCTCGCCCGAATGGATCCGCGCGCAGGACATCGCGATGGTCTCCGAACAGGCGATGAAGGACGACAAGCGCAACAAGGGACGCAATCTCCAGTAATGACGCGATCGAGGCTTTTTTTCGCCAGCGCGCTGCTGCTGGCCGCGGTCCTCGGCGGCCTGGTCGTGCTGGGGCTGCAGGCGCTGCTGCCGGGAATCGGCGGCAACAAGGCGCAGGTGGAGCGGATCGTCCACGGCTATCTGCTCGAAAACCCCTCGATCCTGCGCGACATGATGGAGAAGCTCCAGCAGCAGGAAAATGCCGAGGCGGCGAAGGCGCAGGACAATGCGCAGGCGTCCCTCCCCGCCGCGCTGCCCGCGCTGACCACGCCCTTCGCCAGCGCCTGGGCGGGCAATCCCAACGGCGACGTCACCGTCACCGTGTTCATGGATTATGCCTGCGGCTATTGCCGCGCGAGCCTGCCCGGCCTGGCCGAGCTGATCGCCAAGGATCCGAACGTCCGCGTCGTGTATCGCGAATATCCGGTGCTGGGCGAGGCGAGCGTGGTCGCTGCCCGCTTCGCGCTGGCTGCGGCGCAACAGGGCAAGTTCCGCGCCTTCCACGACGCGATGTTCGCCAGCGATGGCCCGAGCAATGCATCGATCAGCGACGCGCTGGCCAAGGCCGGGCTCGATCCTGCCGCTACGCAGAAGCTCGCCAATAGCGATGCGATCGCCAAGGAGATCGACGCCAACCACCGGCTCGGCGTCAAGCTGGCGATGAATGGCACGCCCGCCTGGGTGGTCGGCAAGCAGATCCTCTACGGCGCGCGCGACTATCAGGCACTGGTGGATGCCGTCGCCATCGCGCGGAAGACGAAGTAAGGCCCACGCACACGCAAAGCTGAAAGCATATCCTCCCCCGCCAGGGGGAGGTGGCCCGCGAAGCGGGTCGGAGGGGGAGGATGCCAGAACGATAGCGGCGTGCGTCCTCCCCCTCCGTCGCCTTCGGCGCCACCTCCCCCTGGCGGGGGAGGAAACCCTTATGAGCGGGGGAGGAAACGCTTGAAACGAAAGCGATTGGCCGCACACCTTGCCCCAGGATGAACGCCACCCTAGCTAACGGGCTCCTTCCGGCCGGGGCCACCATCCATGCAACCCATCCTGTCGCTACGCCAGGTCTCCAAGACCTACGCGTCGGGCCATACCGCGCTCGACCATGTCGATCTTGACATCAACCGCGGCGAGATTTTCGCCCTGCTCGGGCCGAACGGCGCGGGCAAGACCACGCTCATCTCGATCATCTGCGGCATCGTCACGCCCAGCACCGGCACCATCCTGGTCGGCGGGCATGACGCGATCCGCCAGCCGCGCGCGGCGCGCTCCAAGATCGGCCTGGTGCCGCAGGAGATCGCGGTCGACATGTTCTCGCGCGTCGGCTCGGCCGCCCGCTATTCGCGCGGACTGTTCGGCAAGGCGCCGGACAACGCCTATTGCGACCAACTCCTCAAGGACCTGTCGCTGTGGGACAAGCGCGACGCCAAGATCATGGAGCTGTCCGGCGGCATGAAGCGCCGGGTGATGATCGCCAAGGCGTTGAGCCACGAGCCCGACATCCTGTTCCTCGACGAGCCGACCGCGGGCGTCGACGTCGAGCTGCGCCGCGACATGTGGAAGCTGATCGGCCGCCTGCGCGACCGCGGCACCACCATCATCCTGACCACTCACTATATCGAGGAGGCCGAGGAAATGGCCGACCGGGTGGGCGTGATCAACAAGGGGCACTTGCTGCTGGTCGAGGAGAAGACCGCGCTGATGAAGAAGCTCGGCAAGCGCGAGCTCGATCTCAGCCTGGTCGAGCCGCTCGCCGCCATCCCGGCCGAGCTTGGCGAATGGCAGCTGAGCCTCGCGGACTACGGCCACAAGCTGCGCTACACCTTCGACGCGCAGGCCGAACGCACCGGCATCCCGTCGCTGCTGCGCAAGCTGCACGACCTGAACATCGCCTTCAAGGATCTCGACACCTCCAAGTCGAGCCTGGAGGACATCTTCGTCGACCTGGTGGGGGCGCAGGCATGAACGGCATCAACTTTCCCGGCATCTGGGCGATCTACAAGTTCGAGATGGCGCGCACGATCCGCACCCTGTGGCAGTCGATCGCGACCCCGGTGATCACCACCTCGCTCTATTTCGTCGTGTTCGGCGGGGCGATCGGCAGCCGGATCGATGCGATCCACGGCGTGAATTACGGCAGCTTCCTGGTGCCGGGCCTGATTATGCTGTCGCTGCTGATGCAGAGCATCGCCAACGCCTCGATCGGCATCTACTTCCCCAAATTCACCGGCACGGTGTTCGAGCTGCTCTCGGCGCCGATATCGGCGATCGAGTTGGTGGTGGGGTTCGTGGGTGCTGCGGCAACCAAGTCGGTGGTGATCGGGCTGATCATCCTCGCCACCTCTGCGCTGTTCGTGCCGCTGCGGGTGGACCATCCCGCCGCGATGCTCGCCTTTCTGGTGCTGACGGCGGTGACGTTCAGCATGTTCGGCTTCATCATCGGCATCTGGGCGAAGAGCTTCGAACAGCTCAACATCGTGCCCTCGCTGCTGGTGACGCCGCTGACCTTCCTCGGCGGCGCCTTCTACTCGATCGACATGCTGCCCGAGCCCTGGCACACGGTGAGCCTGTTCAACCCGGTGGTGTATCTGGTGAGCGGCTTCCGCTGGAGCTTCTTCGGGCATGGCGATGTCGACATCGCCTGGAGCCTGGGCTTTACCGGCGTCTTCCTGCTGCTGTGCCTGGGGCTGATCGTGTGGATCTTCCGCACCGGGTACCGGCTGAAGAATTGAGCGGCTAACTTAAGCCCCTCCCCTTCAGGGGAGGGGTTGGGGTGGGGCAGTGTCTCACCGAGACCAGGCTGCGTTCTGGAATCCCTCCACCCCCCAACCCCTCTTCCAAGGAGGAGGGGCTAAGCAGTTACTTCACCACCGGCAGCGTCACCGCCGACCCCGCACACACCCGCTGCGTCGCCTTGCGGTAATCCTCCGGCTTGGCCTTGTAGATGTTGGGCACGAAGGTCTGCGGGTTGCGGTCGATGACCGGGAACCAGCTCGACTGGACCTGCACCATGATCCGGTGGCCCTTCTTGAACACATGGTCATGGTCGCGCAGCGGGAAGTCCCAGGCGGTCACTTGGTCGGGCACCAGCGGCATCGCCTGTTCGAAGCTCTTGAGGTAGCGGCCGCGGCGGATCTCCATCGCGATCGGCAGTTCATAGCCGTTCAGGCCCTTGGCGTAGGCGCCAAGCGCCGTGGGCGCCTTCTCATAGTTCTCCGGGAACACGTCGATCAGCTTGACGACGAAGTCGCTGTCGGTGCCGCTGGTCGAGGCCATCAGCTTGGCGGTGACCTCGCCGGTGACGGTCAGGTCGTTCTCGAGCGGCGCCGAGACATAGCTCAGCACATCGGGGCGGTCGTCGACGAAGCGCTGGTCCTCCGCTTCCCACCAGCGCCAGTCGGGCGTCGCATAGGTGGCGGACATCGGCCGCGGGCGGAACGGGACCGGGCGGGCGGGATCGCTCACATAGTCGCGACACCCTTCGTCCGCCGCCGGCGCGGTGAAGCTGAGCGCGCCATCGGCATGGAGATACAGGCTCGTCGCCTGGGCATTGGCGAGCGGATAGGTCTGATAGGTCTTCCACTGCCACGAGCCCGACTGGAAGCTCTTCAGCGCGAAGTCGGGCTTGGTGCCGGTGCCGTGCAGCCAATAGGCGAAGAACGGCGCCTCGATCTGTTCGATGAACTGGGTACCGCTGTCGACGCCGAACGGGATCCGCCCCAGGCTGTTCGCCGGCGACTGCCACACGCCGTGCGCCCAGGGGCCGGCGACCATCAGCGCGAGCTTGTTCGGATCGTTGGCGCGCTGCTTTTCCCAGATCTTCCAGCTGCCCCAGGGGTCTTCCTGGTCCCAGTACCCGGCGACGTTGAGCGTCGGCACGGTCGTCTTGCCGAGCGCGTTGGACCAGACCTGCTTCTTCCAATGCTCATCATAGTCCGGATGCTCGATCATCTCGCGATAGCGCGGCACCCGGCCCTGGAAATATTTCTTCTCGATCTCGTCGGGCGAACCCGCGTGGAGGAACCAGTCATAGGTATCGTAGCGATCGTACAGGTCGATGCCTTCGTTATTGGTCTTGTCGGCCTGCAGCCCGTTAACCCAGTCGCTGGCATAGGTTAGCCGCATCGCGCCCCAGCGGTGGAGATCGTCGTTCTTCCAGTAATCGATCCAGGCGGCCTGCGGGCTGGTCGCCTTGAGCGCCGGATGCGGCTTGGCGAGTGCGATCGCGGCGGTGAAGCCGGGATAGGAGACGCCCCACATCCCGACCTTGCCGTTGTTTGGGCGGACGTTCTTCACCAACCAGTCGATCGAATCATAGGCGTCGGTCGCCTCGTCGACGGCGCCCTTGCCGGTCTTCACTTCGGTGGAGAGCGTGAACGGCCCGCCTTCGGACTTGAAGCGGCCGCGCATGTCCTGGAACACGAAGATATAGCCGTCGCGCACCAGCGGCGCCCAGCTGTTCGGCACGCGGCCCGGTGCGGCGTCGGGCGAGCCATAGGGGCTGCGCTGGAACAGGATCGGCAGCGGGCCCGCAACGCCCTTTGGCCGCAGGATGACGGTGTGTAGCTTCACCCCGTCGCGCATCGGGATCATCGCCTCTTCGAAGGTGAAGGGCGCGTCGGTGGCGGTGGGGGTGAGCTGCGGCGGCGTGGCGGCCGCGAGAGGGGCGGCAAGTGCCGCAAGTGCTACCGTAACCAGCCAGTGCCGCATGTTCGTCGATCCCCCACAAAGCAAGGGTGACTTGGTGCGGCAAGACGCCGCCGGGATCAAGCGGGCGGCGCCGCTTACCTGTTAGTCGATGCGGTGCTCGCCCTTGACCCAGCGCACCGTGCCCGAGCTGGCGCGCATCACCACGCTCTCGGTGGTCATCTTGCCCTTCACCCGCTTCACGCCCGCGAGCAGCGAGCCGTCGGTAACGCCGGTCGCGGCGAAGATACAGTCGCCCTTGGCGAGTTCTTCGAGCACATAGACCTTGTCGAGATCCTCGATGCCCCATTTCGCGGCCCGCGCGCGCTCATCGTCGTTGCGGAAGACGAGACGGCCCTGGAACTGGCCGCCGACGCAGCGCAGCGCGGCGCACGCCAGCACGCCCTCGGGCGCGCCGCCCTGGCCCATATAGACATCGATCGTGGTCGTCGGATCGGTGGTGGCGATTACGCCCGCCACGTCGCCGTCCGGGATCAGCATGATGCCGCAGCCGATGCTGCGCAGTTCGGCGATCAGCTTTTCGTGGCGAGGACGATCGAGCACGCAGGCGATGATCTCGCTGGGCTTCACACCCTTGGCGGCGGCGATCGCCTCGACATTCTCGGTCGGAGTCTTGTTGAGGTCGATCACGCCCTGCGGATAGCCGGGACCGACCGCGATCTTATCCATGTACACGTCGGGCGCATTGAGCAGGTTGCCCTCTTCCGCGACCGCGAGCACCGCCAGCGCGTTGGGGCCGGCCTTGGCGGTGATCGTGGTGCCTTCCAGCGGATCGAGCGCGATGTCGATCTTCGGGCCCTTGCCGATCGCCGAACCCACCTTCTCGCCAATATAGAGCATCGGCGCCTCGTCGCGCTCGCCCTCGCCGATTACCACGGTGCCGTCCATGTACAGCTGGTTCAGCGCCTCGCGCATCGCTTCCACTGCGGCAGCATCGGCGGCCTTCTCGTCGCCGCGGCCGACCAGGCTGGAGGCGGAAATCGCCGCCGCTTCGGTGACGCGCACCATTTCGAGCACGAGGACACGGTCGAGAACTTGGCTTGCGTTCGGCATCGGCTCGGGATTCCCTTTTCGATTTGTGCACCGCGATACGGGGCGGCTCCCCCCCTGTCGAGCAGTGCTAACGTTGTCAGCAAAACTGCAAAGGACTTTAGTGCTTTTGGTCTGCATTCGCGCTAATTTGCACGCAGGCATGGGGGATCGACACGATGTTGCTGCCGCTTCTACTGATCGCGCAACAGGCACCGTCACGACCATACTCGCGGACTATCATAGTTTGACGCGCGCCGAAATTCCTTGTCGCACCCCGAATGACGAAGGCGAGATCGTCGTCTGTTCGCGGCGCGAGGCAGATCGCTATCGGGTGCCCTTCGTCGCTCCGCACCTCGGCCGCGATGCCGATGCGGCGCGGCTCAACCGGCTGATCGGGGATCCCAGCCAGCAGGGGATCACGCCGTGCGGCGAAGGCGCCTTCACGGTGAAATGCGGCAGCGTCGGCCTCACCGCGACGATGGGCCTCGACGGCAAGGTGAAGATGCAGCAGCGGGAGCTTGCGCCCTAATCGCGCTGCAACATTTGCACGGTTGCGCAACCCGCATCGCCTCGGCGCGTTGCTTCAGCGGGACACAACAGGAGGGCATATGTTGTTGATCGCGCTGGCACTTCACGGTGCTACCATGACGGGCACAGGACGCGCGGCAGAATTTTCGCGGCCGCGGGTGATCCGCGCGACGCTCAAGCGCTCGGCGCGACCGCATCCCGAACGATCCGCGCTGATCACCCCCTGCGACGTCGACCGCGATTGCGGCACCCGCGCGGCACGGAAACGCTTCCGAGTGGCCGGCGGGCCGGCGCCCCTGGTCGACCGCAAGCTAGAAATGCTCCAGGCGGCGCAGGGGCCGAGCTGCAATCGCACTGGCATGCCGGTGTGCCCTGGTAGCGGCCGTCAGCTGCTCCGCCTCGACTACTGAACCGGCTGCTGCCCCCGGTGGGGGCAGCACTCACGCGTCGAGAATGTGCATCCACATCGGCTCGCCGGTGAGGCTCTGCGAGCCCCGCAGCTTTTCCAATGCCTGGGCGATGCTCCGCTCCGGCGCCTCATGGGTGACGATCGCGACCAGCGCGCTGCCGTCCGGGCTGACGCCGCGCTGAATCAGGCTCTCGATCGAGACGCCCGCATCGCGCATCGCCGCCGCAATTTCCGCCAGCACGCCGACGCGGTCGGCCACGGTGAACCGCACGTACGAACGCCCGCGCCGCTCGCCGCTGTCTGCCGCGGGCTGCGAGACCAGCGCGGCCGCCGGCATCGCATAGGGCGGGCCAAATTCGCCGCGGGCGATGTCGATCAGGTCGGCAACCACGGCGCTCGCGGTCGGGCCGTCGCCCGCGCCTGCACCCTGGAACAGCAGGCGACCGACGAAATTGCCCTCCGCCACCACGGCGTTGGTCGACCCCGTGACATGCGCCAGCGGATGGCCGAGCGGCACGAGATGCGCATGGACGCGCTGGAAAAGCCCGTGCGGACCCGCATCGGCGATGCCGAGCAGCCGCACCCGGTAGCCGAGCGTCGCCGCCTCGGCGATGTCGGCGGCGAGGATGTGGCGGATACCGCTCGCCTTCAGGTCGCCGAACGCCGGCTGGGTGCCGAAGGCGATGCTGGCGAGGATCGACAGCTTGTGCGCGGCATCGATGCCGTCGATGTCGAAGGTCGGGTCTGCCTCGGCATAGCCCAGTGCCTGCGCCTCGGCGAGGATCTCGGCGAAGTCGCGGCCCTCGGCCTCCATCTTCGAGAGGATGAAATTGCAGGTGCCGTTGAGGATGCCGTACACACGGGCAATTTCGTTGGCAGCAGCGCCCTCGCGGAGCCCCTTGATCACCGGCACGCCGCCGGCCACCGCCGCCTCGAACTTCAGCGCTACGGCCGCATCTTCCGCGGCCTGCGCCAGCTCCAGACCGTGATGTGCGATCATCGCCTTGTTGGCGGTGACGAAGCTCTTGTTGGCACCGAGTGCGGCGCGCGCGAGCGCCAGCGCCGGGCCGTCCGACCCGCCGACCAGCTCGACCACCACGTCCGCCTTGGCATGGCGGGCCAGTTCGACGGGATCGTCGACCCAGTCGAAGCGCGCCAGATCGATGCCGCGATCCTTGGTGCGATCGCGGGCGGAAACGGCGACCACCTCGATCGGGCGGCCGGCGCGGCGGCTAATCAGCTCGGCATTGGCGTCGAGCAGGCGAATTACGCCGCCGCCCACCGTACCGAGCCCCGCCAATGCCACGCGCAACGCTTCCGCCATTCCTCGTTCCTCTAAAACTCTACAGCAAGGCGGCGGCCGAGCATGTCGCCCGGCCGCCGCCTGCCGTCCCTAGCGCCTCTCCTTCGTAGAAGGAAAGACAGATTTTGTCGCGACAGCACGTCGCCACGTGCCGTTTATTTCTTGATCAGGCCGATCTCGACCAGCCGCTCATGGAGATAGTCGTGCGCAGTGATCGGCTCCGGATAGCGGTTCGGGTTCTCGGCGCTCACGCAGCCGGGCAGCGTCTTGATCAGGAAGTCCGGCGCCGGATGGAGGAAGAAGGGCATCGAATAGCGCGAATGGCCGCGACGCTCGGCCGGCGGATTGACGACGCGGTGGGTGGTCGAGGGCAGCACATGGTTGGTCAGCCGCTGCAGCATGTCGCCGACATTGATCACCATCGCGCCTTCGGGCGGCTTCACCGCCAGCCACTTGCCGTCACGGTCGAGCAGCTCGAGCCCGGCTTCCTCGGCACCGAGCAGCAGGGTGATCAGGTTGATGTCCTCATGCGCGCCCGCCCGCACCTCGGGCGCATCGGCGGCGACGGGCGGATAGTGGAGCAGGCGCAGCACCGAATTGCCGTCCTTCACCGCCGTATCGAACCAGTCGGGCGCCAGGCCGAGATAGCGCGCCACCGCCGAGAGCAGCTTGTCGCCCGCGGTGTCGAACGCGGCGAACAGCTCGACGAAGGTCTCGCGGAACCCCTCGGGCTGGTTCGGCCATACGTTCGGCGCCATCACGTTGCCGAAGCGGTGCCCGGCGGCCAGCTCGCGGCCGATATGCCAGAATTCCTTAAGGTCGACATGGGTGGCGCCCTTGGCGATCTCGGTCTTGAACGGGGTATAGCCGCGCGCGCCGCCGCCGCCGGGCAGGAAATAGCCGCGCTTCTCTTCCTCGGGCAGCTCGAAGAACGCCTTGGTCAGCGCCCAGGCGCGCTCGATCAGTTCCTGCGGCACGCCGTGATCGCGCACCACGGCAAAGCCGAAGCGCTGGAACGATCCGCCGAACGCCTGGGCAAAGCCCTCCGGATCGTTCGCCTGCGCCGCCAGCGACAGCACCGGAATTTCGGCCAGGGTATCCAACATCACAGTCTCCGAACGCAAAAACCGGCGGTTAGTCCCGCCACCACGGCCATCACAAGCCTGGGAAGATTCCCAATGGCCGGCGCCCTGTCCCGATCGGGATCAGCGGCCGACCTGCATCAGCCCCTTGGTCTTGGCATCGCCCTGCGCGGATAGCTGCAGCGCAAAGGGCTGGCCGTCATCGGTGGTGCCGATCAGGTTATCGTCCTTCGTCGTCACCTTGAAGCCTTGCTTAGTCATGTTGTCGCGGAACCAGTCGCGCACCGTCGTGGGTGCTGCCGGGCTCTCGAACTCGACGATCACTTGGCCGTCCTTGTCGCCGGTGCCATCGTTGACCTTCAGGTTCTTCAGCGTCGACCCGGGATAGAGCGTCACTCCGTCGATGTCGAAATTCTTCGCGTCGAGCGGCATCTTGGGCAGCGTGATCGAGCCCTGGATGCCCGGCGCCTTGATCTGGATGCGGCCGTTCGAATCGGTGGAGATGACGCTGTTGCCGTCGCTGTCATTGCCGTCGAAGTTGATGTTCGCGCTGCCATGGCACGCGGCGAGTGCGATCGGCAGCAACAGGGGTGCGAAACGGCGATTCATGCGGATACTCCTGCGGCGGTTGCACAAGGCAATGTTGTTGCGCGGGCATCCACGTCAATGGGAAAAAGGGTGACGTGGCGGAAGGCTTGGGCCATGGCCGGCTGATGGACGCTCCGCACCTCAGCACCGCTTCCGCCGGCCAGGCGCCGCTGCGCTTCGGCGAGTTCGTGCCGCTGGCCGCCGCGCTGATGGCGCTGACCGCGCTCGGCATCGATTCGATGCTGCCCGCGCTGCCGGCGATCGGCACCAGCCTGGGGGTCGACTCGGCCAATCATCGCCAGTTCGTGATTACGGCTTTCCTGGTCGGATTCGCGGTGGCGCAGCTCGCTTATGGTCCGCTTTCCGATCGGTTCGGACGGCGACCGGTGCTGCTCGTCGCACTCGGCTGCTATGTCGTAACCTGCGCGATCGCGGCGATTTCGGGCAGCTTCGTGCTGCTGCTGGTCGCGCGCGTGGCCATGGGGACGGCGGCGGCAGGCGCTCGGGTGGTGACGGTGGCGCTGGTTCGCGACTGCTATTCCGGTCGCGCGATGGCACGCGTGATGAGCCTGGTGTTCATCGTCTTCATGGCGGCGCCGATCTTCGCCCCCGCGGTGGGGCAGATCATCCTCTCGGCCGGCGGGTCGTGGCGGACGATCTTCTGGGGCATTGGGGCGATCGCGGGACTGGTACTGCTATGGTTCGCGCTGCGCATGCCGGAAACGCTGGCGGTCGACGCACGCCAGTCGCTTCACCCGGCGCGGGTGGTTGCGGACTATGGCCTCATGCTTCGCGACCGGGCGGCGGTGGGCTACACGATCGCGACCGGCCTGCTTTCGGGCGCACTGTTCGGCTTCATCGGATCGGTGCAGCAGGTGATGGCCGACGTGTTCCATCGGCCGGACCTGCTGACCGTGGTCTTCGCCGGCGTCGCGAGCACGATGGCGCTGGGTTCGTTCCTCAACTCGCGGATCGTGATGCGGCTGGGCACGCGGGTGATATCGCATACCGCGCTCACCCTGCTGACCCTAATCGCGGCCGTCCACCTCGCCGTCACCGTGCTCGGCTGGGAGACGCTGTGGAGTTTCGCCGTGCTGCAGGCGCTGATGATGGCCTGCTTCGGCCTCGCCACCTCCAACTTCTCCGCCATGGCGATGGAGAGGATGGGCGCGATCGCCGGCACGGCCTCCAGCCTGCAAGGGTTCGTCACGACGCTGGCCGGCGCGCTGATCGGCGCGGCGATCGGCCAGGCCTTCGACGGCACCACCATCCCCCTGTATAGTGGTTTTCTGCTGATGGGTGCGCTCTCGCTCGTGGTAGTAGCGGTAACGGAACGCGGACGGATGTTCCGCCCGAGCTGAGTCGGAACGCAGCCGGGGCCAGCGCCGTTGCGCATTCGAACCCCGGCGATCCCCGCCGGGCCAGTGATGAGGTTTGGCGATGAGCGGCACCCAGGGTCCCAGCGACGACGTGTATGACGCGGAAGGCTATGACGAGAGCCAGCGCGCCGAAATTCTCGAAGTGACCGGCGACGGGCCGGACGACGGCGCACTGCTGACCGACATCAACCCCGATCTCGGCGGCAGCGAGGACGACGACGACGATCTCGACGAACTGTCGATGGCGGACGACGAGATCGGCGAGGAAGACGACGACGCCGACGAGGATGAGGACGACCTCGACGAGGACGACATCCAGGACGATTTCGACGACGAGGATGTCGACGAGGACGATCTCGACGAGGAACTCGACGACCCGGACGACGTCGCACTCCGCCCGTGACGCTTGACGGCATGGCACCTGCGGCAGACGCTGCCGGTGCCATGCCGACGGACCCGCGAGTCGACGCCTATATCGCTGCGAGCGCCGACTTCGCCCGTCCGCTGCTTGCCTGGATGCGCGCGCGCGTCCACGCTGCCGTGCCCGAGGTCGACGAGGCGATCAAATGGTCGCGGCCGGCCTTCCTGCTGGGCGGCCGCCCCTTTGCGATGATGGTCGCGTTCAAGGCGCATGCAAGCTTCGGCTTCTGGGAACATGGCGCTGCGGCGGGCGAAAGGGTCGAGCAGTTCGATCGCATCGCCGGCTTTGCGGATCTCCCCGACGCCGCTGCGTTCGAGGCGCTGGTGATGGCGGCTGCTGCGCGACTCGCCACCGGTGCACGGCCCAGGCGACCGGCGCCCACGCCCCGGCCCGAGGCCGAGGTTCCGCCGGAACTTGCCGCCGCGCTGGCGGGCGATCCTGCCGCGCAGGCGACCTTCTACGCTTTCCCGCCGAGCGCCCGCCGCGACTATTGCGAGTGGATCGGCGAAGCCAAGCGGCCGAGACCAGGGCGCGCCGCGTCGCCGAAGCGGTCGCCCAATTGCGCGAGGGCAAGCGCCGCAATTGGAAGTACGAATGATGCTTGCCGGGGCCTCTGGAAATGTTACGATATACCGTAGCAAAAAGGAGGAGAGGTCATGCCCAAGTTCGTGTCCACCGCCGAACCCCAGCCGATCGGCGCGATCAACGTCACGCCGTTCATCGACGTGATGCTGGTGCTGCTGATCGTGATGATCCTCAGCATGCCGATGGTGACCCACAAGGTGCCGGTCGACCTGCCGCAGGGCGGGCCCGCCGCCACCGACGACGCAACGCATCGGCTGACGATCGACAAGGCCGGCGCACTGTTCTGGGACGGCGTCCGCCTCGCCGATGCCGCGCTGCCGGCCAAGCTGGCAGCCTTGCGCACCGATGCGGCGGTGCTCCAGCTGCAGACCGATCCGGAGGCGCGGTATGAACGCTTCGACGCAATCCTCGCCTTGATCAAGCGCGCCAACATCGTGAAGCTCGGTTTCGTCGGTAACCAGCCGCTGGCCGATTGAGGAACCGGCGCATCCGGTGGCTCGTTCGCATGTTCCTGTTTTGGAAGAGACCTGGATGCGCCTGACCCCTGCCCTGCTTGCCGCCTGCTCGCTCGCCGCCTGTTCCTCGGGCCTGCCCCCGGCAGCGGACAACACGACCAACGCCGCGAGCACCACCGAGATCAACCAGACCGCGCCCGCCGCGACCGAGCTGGCGCCCGGCAATGAGCAGCTGGAACCGCTCAATCCGCCCGCCCCAGGTCAGCCGGGCGGCCTGCCCGACGACCGCACCCCGGTAAGCGAGGCCAAGTTCACCCCGGACAGCGCGCAGGGCGCCGCCAATGTCGTGCAGACCTACTACGCACTGATCGAGAGCGGTCGCTACGATCAGGCCTGGGCGCTGTGGAGCGACGGCGGCAAGGCTTCGGGCGGGGAGGCCAAGGCGTTCGCGGCGCGCTTCGCCCCCTATTCCGAATATCACGCCAATGTCGGCGCGCCGGGGCAGATCGAAGCGGGTGCCGGCCAGCGCTACGTCACGGTACCGGTGCAGGTCTATGCGCGCATCAAGGCGACCGGCAAACCTTTCTACCAGCTCGGCGAGGTGACGCTGCACCGTGCCGGCGACATCGACGGCGCCACCCCCGAACAAAAGGCCTGGCACATTCGTGCGGTCAAGTTCCAGGCCGACCCCGGCAAGCCGGCGCAGTGATCAGCCGCCGATGACGTTCCGGAGCAACGCCAGATCGTCATTGTCGATCGGCTGCCCCGTCACGTCGGTGGCGTTTTCGGCCGGCGCCGCGTGGCTCGGCGCCTTGCCGACGCCTGCGACGCTCACCGCCGTCCACAACACCCCCGCCGCCCAGAGCAATGCCGCCCAGCGGCTGCGGAACAGGGCGGAAGGGCGGCGCAGCATCGCGTGAACCCTGCTCCCCTTTGGGTGAACGGCGCGCTACGCTCCATGGTTACCGCCCGAGGATTCGTGATGCCCCGCTTTTCCCGCCCGATCACCGCGACGCCTGCCGACATCGACGTGCTGGGCCACGTCAACAATGCAGTGTGGGTGGCGTGGATCCAGGACATCGCGGTCGAGCATTGGGACAGCCTCGCCACGCCAGAGGAGCAGGCCGCCTATGTATGGGTGATCACCCGGCACGAGATCGACTATCGCGGCAATGTCCGCGTCGGCGAGACGGTGACCGGCGAGACCTGGGTGCCCGAGCCGCCGCGCGGCGCCCGCTTCAACCGTCATGTCCGCTTCCTGGGCGACGACGGCAAGGTGCGGGTGGAGGCGGTGACCACCTGGGCGCTGCTTGACCGCGCAACCGGCCGGCTGCTTCGCGTCCCCGCCGAGCTCGGCGAACGCTTCGTCGAGGCGACGCGCTGACGAAGCGAGTCACTCGCGCGACGAACCGTGGTTCGCGCCGTCACCGAACTCGACTAGGGTGCACGCCCATGGCGTTCTCGCGTGTGTTCCCGCTGGCGGTGCTGGCCCTGCCCTTGCTGCTTTCGGCCTGTATCTTCGGCAGCGGCGGCGGCGACAAACGCCCGGCCCCGGCGCCCACCCGGCCGCGCGGCAGCCCGCCGATCACGCTCAACCGGCCGACGCCGCGCGACACCCAGCAATGCTTCACCGATCTGTCGCGCGCCGGCGTACGGTTCGGCGCCTTGCCCGATCGCGACTATGGCGGCGGCTGCATCGTCGAAGGCGCGGTGCAGTTGATCGACATCGGCGTGCCGGTGGGCGGAATCAAGGGGATGCGCTGCCCGCTCGCGCGCGCCTTCACCGGCTGGGTGCAGTACGCCGTGGCGCCGGCGGCGCGACAGATCCTGGGCAGCGATCTCGTCCGGGTGGACACGTTCGGCACCTATGTCTGCCGGGCGATCGTCGGCAGCGCGCAGGCCTCGACCAAGCTTTCCGAGCATGGCCGCGCCAACGCGGTCGACGTCTCCGGGTTCGTGCTGAAGGACGGACGGCGGATCACCATCCTCAAGGACTGGCAAAACCAGGATCCCGCGATCCGCAAATTCCTCGAGACGATCCACGGATCCGCCTGCAGGCGCTTCGCTACCGTATTGAGCCCCAACTATAATTACGTCCATCGCGACCATTTCCATCTCGATATGGGGCGCGGCCCCTTCTGCGCCTGAGGCTTTCCAAGCGGGGCGGATGCGCCTAATCCGCGGTCAATGAGCGATACGAGAGTCCCGTCGCGCGTCTTCCGCCCTGCCCAGCAGGAAGCCGAAGCCGCCAACACCGCCACCGGCACCCCCCAGACCGAGCATCCCGCCTACCGGCTCGCCTTCCAGGACATGGACTTCCTGCTGCGCGAGGACCTGCGGCCGATCCGCTTCCAGCTGGAGCTGCTGAAGCCGCAGCTGCTGCTCGACGAAGCGAACATCGCCTCGACCTTCGTGATCTACGGCTCGGCGCGCATTCCGGAGCCGGCGAAGGCCGAAGCCGTGCTCGCGCTCGCCGAAACCGAGCAGCAGAAGCGGATCGCCGAGAGCCTGGTCGCCAAGTCCAAATATTATGACGTGGCGCGCGAGCTGGGCCGTCTGGCGAGCAACTTCCCGGTCGACACGGCCGGCAAGCGCCACTTCGTCGTCACCTCGGGCGGCGGCCCCTCGATCATGGAAGCGGCGAACCGCGGTGCGCGGGACGTGGGCGCGGAAACGATCGGGCTCAACATCGTGCTGCCGCACGAGCAGGCGCCGAACCCGTATGTCACGCCGGGCCTGAGCATGCAGTTCCACTATTTCGCGCTCCGCAAGATGCACTTCCTGCTGCATGCGCGCGCCGTCGCTGTGTTCCCGGGCGGCTTCGGCACCTTCGACGAAAGCTTCGAGCTGCTGACGCTGATCCAGACGGGCAAGGTCGATCCGATCCCAGTGCTGTTCTACGGCAAGGAATTCTGGAACCGCGTCGTCAACTTCGAGGCGCTGTGCGACGAAGGCGTGATCTCGCCGCGCGACCTGAACCTGTTCCGCTTCTGCGAAACCGCCGAGGAAGGCTGGGAAATCGTCCAGGACTTCTGGCGGAACAAGGAAGTGACGGCGGGCTGAAACCGATCCTCCCCCTCCCGCCTGCGGGAGGGGGAGGAAAGAAGGCCCCCTCGCGCCGCCGCCGCATTGCGCTATAGCCCCTGCCCATGACCGATCCGCTGATCCGCATCGCCGAGGCGCTCGAACGGCTGGCGCCGCCCCCTGCTCCGCCGGCCGATCTGGAGGCGCACCCCGCCTATGTGTGGCGCGGCCGCAACATCGTGCCGGCGCGCGCTTTCGCCCCCACCCCGCTCGCGCTGCTCCAGGGCGTGGAGAAGCAGCGGACCGCCTTGCTCGCCAATCTGGAGCGGCTCGCCGCCGGCCATGCCGCGCAGGACGTGCTGCTGTGGGGCGCGCGCGGCACCGGCAAGTCGGCGCTGGTCAAGGGCGCGGTGGCCGAGGTGCAGGCGCAGGGCGGGCGGCTCGCGCTGGTCGAGGCCGCGACGACGCATCTGGAGACGCTGCCCGAGTTGTTCGCGCTGCTCGCCACCACCGATCGCCCCTTCGCGATCTTCCTGGACGATCTCGGCTTCGACGCCGCCGCCGATGCGCGCGCGCTGCGCTCGCTGCTCGAAGGCGGGGCCGAGGCGCGGCCCGCGAATTGCCGCCTCCTGGTCACTTCCAACCGCCGCCACCTGCTCCCCCGCGACATCGACGCCCAGTCCAGCGCGATCAACCCGCGCGACTCAATCGACGACGATCTCGCCCTTGCCGATCGCTTCGGCCTCTCGCTCGGCTTCCATGTCGTCGACCAGGACACCTATGTGGCGATCGTGCGCGGCTACGCCGAAACGCACGGCCTCCACTTCGAACCGCAGGACGCGATCCAATGGGCGACACGGCGCGGCAGCCGCTCCGGGCGCGTGGCCTGGCAATATGTCGTCGAACTGGCGGGGCAGCAGGGCAAGCGGCTCTGATCGTCTCGCCCCCGCATAATTTTTCTCGGGATTGTCTCGAAAAAACACAGCCTTGTGCGATCGGCGGGACGAACGGAACGACGACAACGCGGTTGCAGCAACGTTGCGGTAACGTTTCGGTCTTCCAATCCGCAGGTCATTTCTCCTCCTAAAACCGACGCAAACGTGCGATCGTTTGCACGTGCAGTACGAAAATCGGCTGGGATTACCTCCATTTCGGCTGATTATGCCGCCTCGCACAATGCAAACCTTCGCATCTTCATCGATGAGAACGTTGTTGTCGTTCCCTTTCATAAACTTAACGTCGGGTTAACGGCCGCAGAGCCGAGTCGCTCACATCGCCGTTAACAAGGGAAAGGGTGCGCCAATGCGTATTCATACAAAGCTTGCTGCTGCGGCAGCCTTACTGTGCGCGGCAGTTCCCGCGCAGGCCGCGCAGATCCTCGGGCAGATCAGCTTCAACGGTTTCGTCCGCCCGGTCGGGGCGTCCAACATGGGTGCTGCCACCGGTCTCGACTTCTACAATTTCGGCATGCCGGGCTCGTCCATGGGCGACGGCGGGGCGCCGGGCACCATCTTCGCCGCGCTGGGAACCACCGGCGTGTTCACCGGCATCACGTGCATCGGGCCGTGCGGCACGATCAAGGACCTGCCGACCTTCACGGGCGGTCCGGTCGCGTCGTTCTTCGACATCGGCTCGTCGATCTTCTTCGACCTCAAGACGATCCAGTCGGTCACCTACTCGGCGGACAACGCCGGCGGCAGCCTCAAGCTGATCGCATCGGGCACCTTCCGCATCGCCGGCTATGACGATACGGCGGCGCTCCTGACCCTGACCACGCAGGGCGACGGCGCAACCAGCTTCTCGGCAACCGCGCTGTCGGCCGTGCCGGAGCCGGCGAGCTGGGGCCTGATGATCGCCGGGTTCGGCATGATGGGCGGCATGCTCCGCGCGTCGCGTCGCTCGGTGAAGGTCCGCTACGCGAAGAACTGAGCTCCCAGCCTCCCTGGTAGCGCGAAGCCCGCCGGAGCGATCCGGCGGGCTTTGTCGTTCGGAGGCTTACGCCAGCCCCTCGACCATTTCCGCCAGCTCCAGCCAGCGCATCTCGGCCGCGTCCTTTTCCTCGCGCAGCTTGGCGATGCCCTCGCTCAGCTTGGCGAACTTCGCCGGATCCTTGGTGTAGAGCGCCGGATCGGCGAGCAGCGCCTCGTCGCGGGCGATCGTCTGGTCGATCTCCTCGATGCGCTTGGGCAGCAGCTCGTAATCGCGCTGGTCCTTGTAGCTGAGCTTGGTGCGCGCCTTGGGTGCTTCCACCGCCGGTGCAGCAGCGGCCGGCTTGCTCGCCTTCTTGGCCTCGATCCGCGGCCGCCGCTTGGCTTCCCAATCGGCATAGCCGCCGACCACCACGTCCACCGTGCCGCTGCCGTCCAGCCCCAGCGTAACCGTGACGGTGCGGTCGAGAAAGTCGCGGTCGTGGCTGACGATCAGCACCGTGCCGGCATAATCGGCGATCACTTCCTGGAGCAGGTCGAGCGTTTCGAGATCGAGATCGTTGGTCGGCTCGTCGAGCACCAGCAGGTTGGACGGCCGGGCGAATTCGCGCGCGAGCAGCAGGCGCGAGCGTTCGCCGCCCGAGAGCGTGCCGATCCGCGCCTCGGCGATGCTGGGATCGAACAGGAATTCCTTGAGATAGCCATGGACGTGCTTGCGCGCGCCCTGCACGTCGATCCAGTCGCCGCCGTCGGCCAGCACGTCACGGACCCGCTTGTCGGGCGCCATCAGGCTGCGCTGCTGGTCGATGATGATCGCATCCAGCGTCTGGGAGAGCTTGACGGTGCCCTCGTCGGGCTGGAGCTCGCCGGTCAGCATCTTGAGCAGCGTCGACTTGCCCGCGCCGTTCGATCCGACGATGCCGATCCGGTCGCCCTTGGTGACGCGGAAGGTCAGATCCTTGATGATCGTCCGCTCGCCGAAGCGCTTGGTGACGTGCTTGGCGTCGATCACCACCTTGGTCTGGTTGCCGTCCGAGGCGGTGGCGAGCGCGGCCGTGCCTTGGGGACCCGTCATCGCGGCGCGTTCGGCGCGCATTTCCTTGAGCTTCGACAGGCGGCCCTGGTTGCGCCGCCGGCGGCCGGTGACGCCGCGCTGGAGCCAATGCTCCTCAATCTTAAGCTTGGCATCGAGCCGCTGCGCGTTGCGCTCCTCCTCGGCATAGACCTGCTCGGTCCATGCCTCGAACCCGCCGAAGCCAATCTCGGCACGACGGATGGAACCGCGATCGAGCCACAGCGTCTGGCGCGTGAGCCGAGTGAGGAAGGTACGATCGTGGCTGATGACGACGAAGGCGCCCTTGTAGCGCGTCAGCCAGTCTTCCAGCCATTCGATCGCGCCGAGATCGAGATGGTTGGTCGGCTCGTCGAGCAGCAGCACGTCGGGATCCTGCGCCAGCGCGCGGGCGATGGCGGCGCGGCGGCGCTCGCCGCCGCTCGCGGTCGCAGCCTCGCGCGACAGGTCGATGCCGAGCTGGTCGGCGATCGCCTCCGCTTCGTGCTGCGCGGGGGCATCGTCGCCGGAGAGGACATAGTCCATCAGCGTGGTGCAGCCGAGCATGCGCGGCTCCTGCTCCAGCAGGATCACGCGGGTGCCCGGCACGATGGTGCGGCGACCCTCGTCGCTGTCGATCGCGCCGGCGATCAGCTTGAGCAGGGTCGTCTTGCCCGCACCGTTGCGGCCGATCAGCGCGAGCCGATCGCGCTCGCCGACATGCAGGTCGAGATTGCGGAAAAGCCAGCCGGATCCCTGAACGAGACCCAGCCCTTCATAGGAAAGCACCGGAGCAGCCATGGTGCAGCACCTAGGAGGCGGCGGGCCTCCCCGCAAGCGGCGAGGCGTGGGCAGCAGCGATGCACCAATGCCACAATTGCCGAACCGCGGCTGACGTTCATGTTCAGGGGCTATTCAATGCCCGGACCCTATGCCATTCCCATGCCGATGTTGGTCAAACCCGTTCTGATCGCGTGTCTTGCGAGCCTCGCGCTCACGAGCCCGGTCCTCGCGCGCCCGATCGGCGCGGAGCAGGATGACGGCCAGCGTGCGGCGCGCGAGCGGCGGCTTCGCGGCCAGAATCTGCCCGCGCGCGAGATCGAGCGGCGAGTGATTCCCCGCATGCCGGGCGCGCAATATCTCGGGTTCGACTATGATCCCGAGCACGACGTTTACACGCTCAAGTTCCTGCGCAATGGATCGGTGATCTGGGTGGAGGTGGACGGCCATACCGGCCAGATCCTCCGGCGCATGGGCAGCTGAGCAGCTTAGAAAAGGACGGGACAGCGAATGCGACTTCTGATCGTCGAGGACGAACCCAATCTCGGGATCCAGCTGCGCACCGCGCTCGAGGGCGCGGGCTATGCCGTCGACCTCGCGACCGATGGCGAGGAAGGCCATTTCCTCGGCTCGACCGAGCAATATGACGCGATCATCCTTGATCTCGGCCTGCCCGAGATCGACGGGCTGACCGTGCTCGATCGCTGGCGCAAGGAAGGCCGCACCATGCCGGTGCTGGTGCTCACTGCGCGCGACAGCTGGTCGGACAAGGTGGCGGGTCTCGATGCCGGCGCCGACGACTATGTCGCCAAGCCGTTCCAGACCGAGGAACTGATCGCCCGCCTGCGCGCGCTGATCCGCCGCGCCTCGGGCAATGCCTCGGCCGAGCTGACCGCGGGCGACATCCGGCTCGACACCCGCTCGGGCAAGGTCACCAAGGCCGGCGAGCCGGTGAAGCTGACCGCGCAGGAGTACAAGCTGCTCAGCTATCTGCTCCACCACAAGGGCAAGGTGGTGAGCCGCACCGAGCTGATCGAGCATATCTACGACCAGGATTTCGATCGCGATTCGAACACGATCGAAGTGTTCGTCACGCGCATCCGCAAGAAGCTGGGTGCCGATGTGATCACCACTATCCGCGGCCTGGGCTACAGCCTCGACGAAGCCAGCTTCACCTGAGGCCGGCTGGGTGGACGCGACGCTGATCTCCGGCGAGGAACAAGACGCCGCGCCCGCGCCCGCCGAGGCGAATCCGCGCGAACGCCGGCCGGTGCGCGTCACCGGTTCGGTCAGCCGGCGCATGCTGCTCGTCGCGACCGCGTGGATCCTGTTGCTGCTCGTCGGCGGCGGCTATGCCCTTGATCGCGTGCTGACCACCGCGATCACCCGCAATTTCGACGACCAGCTCGATTATCTCGTCTCGTCGATGATCGTCTCGGCCGAGTTGAGCTCGAGCGGCGAAGTGGTGATGAACCGCGAACTGGCGGATCAGCGTTTCCTTGAGCCCAATTCGGGCGCCTATTGGCAGATCAGCGGCAAGGGGTTCGAGCCCTTCTATTCGCGCTCGCTCTGGGATCGCCGCCTCAAGGTCGATCAGGTCCATAACGACCGCGAGATCCATTTCTACGACAGCAACCAGTTCCCCGACCAGAAGCTGCGCATCGCCGAGCGTGACCTGACCCTGCCCGGATCGCCGGTGCGCTGGCGCTTCCAGGTGGCGGAGAGCCGCGACGTGCTCGATGCGCAGATCGCCACCGTGCGTCGCACGCTGGTGCGCAGCTTCGCACTGCTGGGCCTGGGGCTGGTGGCGATGGCGGCGCTGCAGACCTGGTACGGGCTGCGGCCGCTGCGCAAGGTGCGGCGGGAGATCGCCAGCCTCCGCGCCGGGCGCACCCAGCGGGTCGGCGGGCCGATGCCCGCCGAGGTCGGGCCGATGGTCGACGAGCTCAACGCGCTGGTCGAGCATAACGATCGCCAGGCCGAGGAGGCGCGACGCCATGCGGGCAACCTCGCGCACGCGCTCAAGACGCCGCTCAGCGTGATCATGAACGCTGCCGCCGCCGGCCAGGAAGACCTGCCCGATACGGTGATCCGCGAGGCGCGGACGATGCGGCGCCAGATCGACCACCATCTCGCCCGCGCCCGCGCGGTCGGCCGCCGCGGCAGCGCGCACAGCCGTGCCGAGGTGTGGCCGTCGATTGAGGCGGTGGAGCGCGCGGTGGCGCGGCTCTACCCCAATGTCCGCATCGACGTGGACGGGGTGAAGGACGCGGTCGCGCATATCGAGCGGCAGGACCTAGACGAGATCCTCGGCAACCTCGTCGAGAACGCCGCCAAGTACGGCGGCGGCAGCGTGTTCGTCACCGCGCGGCTGGATTCTGGGTTCGTCGAGATCCTGGTCGAGGACGACGGCATGGGCATTCCCGAAGCCGATCGCATCCGCATCTTCGATCGCGGCGTGCGCCTCGATACCGGCAAGCCTGGCACCGGTCTCGGCATGGCGATCGTCCGCGACGTCGCCGAAATCTATGGCGGCACCGTCAGCCTGGAGGAGAGCGAGGATCTGGGCGGCCTGCTCGTCCGCCTTCGCCTTCCCGCCGCGGGCTGATTTCGCACCTGCAACATCGTGAAATTCCGCTGTGATGTGCGCCGTGCAGACGGCGATCGTTGCTCTGCGCCCGCGTGACATCGCGCCAAGATCTTCACGGCGCGGCAACGGTTACTTAACCGATATGGTGTAAACTGCGGTGGGGAATGTTCCCCATTGGAGGGCAACCATGAGCAGCATTTCTGCACTTTCCACCGCCAGCACCGCGATGCCGTCGCCGCACGACCGCATCAACGATCGTATTTCCGCCGCCGTTTCCTCGGGCGAGATCAGCGCCACCGATCAGAGCGCGCTGTCGACCGCGCTCGACTCGATCGACTCCAGCCTTGCGTCCGAGCGGAGCAGCGGTGGCAAGCCGTCGGGCGACGTGAAGGCGAAGATGGAGTCGCTGATCCAGGGCCAGGTCGACAACGGCACGCTCACCGAGGACCAGGCGACCGAGCTGAAGGGCATGTTCGCCAAGGGTGCGGGCGGCAAGCATGGTCCGCACGGCGCCCATGGCGGCAAGGGCCCGGAAGGCCCGCCGCCTGCGCAGGATGCGGACGCCGATACGGACGCAAGCGCCGCGAATACCGCGGACGCCGCGAGCGACGCGGTTTCGCAATTCCTGAAGCAGTTGCGCGACCAGGCCGACGATAGCGCCAGCTATTCGGCGTCGGGCGATACCAGCAAGAGCAGCAGCACCAAGTCGACCGGCCTGGTTCTCGATACCCTGGCCTGACCGGCAGGGGGCGGCGCTGCCGGGGCATGCGCCGCCCGATCTTTCAGGCGGGTTCGACCGCGCGCATCGCCTCGGCGGCGATCTCCAGGCTGCGCTTGCGGGCCTGATGGTCGAACATCGCGCTGGTCAGCATCAGCTCGTCGGCCTGGGTGCGTTCGAGGAACGCCTCGATCTCGCGCCGCACCTTGGCGGGACCGCCGATCGCCGAGGCCGACAGCACATGGTCGAGCACGGCATTGCCCTGCGTGCCGAGGCTCTCGCGATAGCCACGCACCGGCGGCGGCAGCTGGATGCCGCGCCCGGTGGTGCGGATCGCGACGAACGCCTGTTGCTGCGAGCTGGCGAGATATTCCGCCTCCTCATCGCTGTCCGCGCCGAACACGTTGAACCCGAGCATCACGTGCGGCTTGGCCAGCGCTTCGGACGGGCGGAAGTTGCGGCGATAGACCGCGATCGCCTCATCAAGCAGGCCCGGGGCAAAGTGCGAGGCGAAGGCATAGGGCAGGCCCAAAGCGGCGGCGAGCTGCGCGCCGAAGGTGCTCGATCCGAGGATCCACAGCTTCACGTCCGCGCCCGCGCCCGGGGTCGCGCGGATGCCGGTGCGGCCGTCATCGGCGAAATAGCTTTGCAGCTCCATCACGTCCTGCGGGAAGTCGTTGCCGTCGCTCTCCAGATTGCGGCGGATCGCGGCGGAGACTCGCTGGTCCGAGCCAGGTGCGCGGCCGAGCCCCAGGTCGATGCGGCCGGGAAACAGTGCGTCGAGCGTGCCGAACGCCTCGGCCACCTGCAGCGGCGAATGGTTGGGTAGCATGATGCCGCCCGCGCCGATGCGGATCGTGCTGGTGGCGTGGCCGACATGGGCGATCACCACGGCGGTGGCGGCGCTGGCGATGCCCTCCATGCCGTGATGTTCCGCCATCCAGTAGCGCTGGAAGCCGAGCTTCTCGGCATGGGCGGCGAGGTCGGCGGCGTTGGCGAGCGCCTGGCCCACGGTGCCGCCTTGGACGACGGGCACCAGATCGAGCAGGGAATATGCGGTCATGGACGGAATGTGGGGACGCACGCGCAGCGTTGCCAGAGGGTTAGGCGCCGTTACCGTCGTCCGCGCGCTTCCAGCCTAGCCACGCGTCTCCACCAGCCGTCATCCCGGCGAAAGCCGGGATGACGAGGATTCGGTCAAGGAGCAGCCCTCCCCCGCCCACGGGGGGCGGGCCACTTACTCCGCCGGCTGCACCTCGTCGTCGCCGGGCTTGTGGTCGATCGCGCCGTGGGGAGCCGCCGGCCCGAGCACGCGGCTGCCGTCGTCGCCCGGCTTGTAGGTGAGCAGGCGCCGCGAGAGCCGCGGCCCCAGCCAGCCTTCCAGGCCCACCGCAAGGCTGAACAGCGCCGGCACGATCACCAGCGTGAGCAGGGTCGAGACGATCAGGCCGCCGATCACCACCACACCCATCGGCGCGCGGAACGACGAGTCGCCGTTGAGCGAAAGCGCCGTCGGCACCATGCCCGCCACCATCGCAATGGTGGTCATCACGATCGGCTGGGCACGCTTGCGCCCGGCATCGACGATCGCCTCCAGCTTCGGCACGCCCTTCTCCATCTCCTCCAGCGCGAAGTCGACGAGCAGGATCGAGTTCTTGGCGACGATGCCGAACAGCATCAGCATGCCGATGTAAACCGGCAGGCTCACCGGCATCCCCAGGATCGCCAGCATGATCAGCCCGCCCAGCGGCGCGTTGAGCAGCGAGCCCATGTTGACGATCGGCGAGACGAAGCGGCGATACAGCAGCACCATCACCGCGAAGACCAGGAAGATGCCCGAGGCCAGCGCGACGATGAAGTTCTGGATCATCTCGCCCTGCCACTTGGCCTGGCCCACCGTCATCTCGGCAATGCCCACCGGCAGCTGCTTCATGATAGGGAGATTGTGGATCTCCTTCATCACGTCGCCCGAGACATAGGGCTTGCCCGTCGCCGGGTTCATCGCGAGATCGGCGCCCACCACCAGGCGGCGCTGCAGGTTGAGGCGCTCGACCTTGGTCGGCCCCGCGGCGAAGCGGATGTCCGCCACCGAGGAGAGCGGCACCGAACCGCCCGTCTGGGTCTGCACGCGCATGTCGCGCAGCGTATCGAGCCGGGTGCGCGAATCCTGGTCGAGCGCGACGCGGATCGGGATCTGGCGATCGGACAGCGAGAATTTCGCGCTGTTCTGCTCGATGTCGCCCAGCGTCGCGACGCGGATCGCGTTGGACAGCGCCGCCGTGGTCACGCCGAGGTCGGCCGCCAGGTCGAGCCGCGGCGAGATCACGATTTCCGGCCGCTGGAGGTCGCCCGAGATCCGCGGGGCCACGACCGACTTCAGGCCCTCCATCTGCTTCATCAGGGTGAGCGCGGTCTTGTTGAGCAGCTCGGGGTCCTCGCCGCCCAGCGTGATGGTCAGGTCACGGCCCGACGAGCCCCAGCCGAACTGCGAGCGGAAATTCACCCGCGCATCGGGAATGGCGAGCAGCTTGGGCGCCAGGCGCTTCTCGAACTCGGTGCTGGTCTCTGTGCGCGCCGGCGTGTGCTTCTCGGCGAGCGCAGCGGTGACGCGGCCGTTGCCCACCGAAGTGCGGGCATAGGTGTGCTGCACCGCCGGCTCGCCGCGCAGGATGCCTGCCACCTGCTGGACGACGCGGTCCGTCTGCTCGAGCGTGGTGCCCGGCACCATCTCGATCGTCGCGGTGACCGTGTCCTCGTCCTGCGCCGGCTGGAAGGTCTGCGGCATGCCGACGAGCAGGCCGATCGTGCCGCCGAGCGACAGCACATAGGCTAGGATCGCCACCCAGCGGTGCATCAGCGTCCATTCGAGCAGCCGGACATAGATGCGCATCACCGGGCCGCCGCCATGTTCGACATGGCCGTGCGCCTTGAGGAAATAGGCGGCGATCATCGGGGTGAGCATGCGGGCGACGGCCAGCGACATCAGCACCGCGGCGACCACGGTGAGGCCGAAATTCTTGAAGAACTGGCCCGAAATGCCCGGCATCAGGCCCACCGGCAGGAACACCGCGACGATCGACATGGTGGTGGCGAGCACGGCGATGCCGATCTCGTCCGCCGCGTCGATCGAGGCCTGGTACGCCGATTTGCCCATCCGCATGTGGCGGACGATGTTCTCGATCTCCACGATCGCATCGTCGACGAGCACGCCCGCGACCAGGCTGAGCGCGAGCAGCGTCATCTGGTTGAGCGTGAAGCCCATCATGTCCATGAACCAGAAGCTGGGGATCGCCGAAAGCGGGATCGCCAGCGCCGAGATCACGGTCGCGCGCCAGTCGCGCAGGAAGAGGAACACGACGACGACGGCGAGCACCGCGCCCTCGATCATCGCCTCCATCGCGGAGTCGAACTGCTCCTTGGCGTATTTGCTGTAGTTGTCGAGCAGCTCGAAATGAACCTTGGGGTTGTTCTTCTCGAGCGCCTGCAGCTTCTTCTGCGTTTCCTCGTAGATGGTGACGTCAGAAGCGCCCTTGGCGCGTTGGATGTCGAACGAGATCACCGGATGCCCGTCATAGCGCGCGAAGTTGCGGCGCTCGGCATAGCCGTCCTTCACCGTCGCGATGTCGGCGAGGCGCACGGTGCGGCCGGTGCCGGTGGCGATCTGGGTCTGGCCGAGCGTATAGGCGTCCTTGGCGTTGCCGACGACGCGCAGCGACTGTTCGAAGCCCGAAATTTCGGCGCGGCCGCCCGCGGCGTTGAGGTTCACCTGGCGGAGCTGCTGGTTCACCTGGCTTGCGGTGAGGCCGAAGCTGGCGAGCTTCACCGGATCGAGCACGACGCTCACCTCGCGGTTGACGCCGCCGTTGCGCTGCACCGCCGCCATGCCGGAAATCGACAGCAGCTCCTTCGAGACGCTATTGTCGATGTACCAGGAGAGCTGCTCGACCGTCATGTCGGTCGCGGTGACGGTGAAGCTGGCGATGTCGTTGCTGCTGGCGCTGTCGACGCGGCCGACCTGCGGCTCGAGGATGCCGTCGGGCAGGTTGCCGCGGATCTGCTGGATGGCGCTGCGCACGTCTTCCACCGCACGGTCGATCGGGGTGCCGATCGCCAGCTGCACCACCGTCTGGCTGTTGCCTTCTGACACCGTCGAGTTGATCTCGTCGATGCCCTGCAGGCTGCGAACGGCGGACTCGACCTTCTGGGTGATCTGCGTCTCGAGCTCGCTCGGCGCGGCGCCGGGCTGGCTGATCGAGATCCAGACGATCGGGAAGTCGATGTCCGGGCTGTTGTTCACGTCCATCCGGCTGAAGCTGACCAGCCCGGCGATGGTGAGGAACAGGAAGAGGACGATCGGCGGGACCGGGTTGCGGATGGCCCAGGCCGAGATGTTGCGAAAGCTCATCGCGCCGATCCCTTACTTCTTCTGGAGCTGGGGAATGACCTTCTGGCCCGGGTTCAGGAACGCGCCCGCGGTCATCACCACGCGCTCGTTGCCGGTCAGGCCGCTGCTGATCCGCACGCCCTGGTCCGAAACGTCGCCGGTCTTCACGTCGCGGCGCACCGCCTCGTTCTTGTCGTTGAGGATATAGACATAGGTGCCCTGCTGGTCGCTCTGCACCGCCGACTGGGGCAGGATCACCGAGGTGACCGCGCCCGCGACGATCCGCGCGCTGGCGAAGCCGCCGGGACGCAGCGCCGGGTTGTAGGGCAGCGCGATGCGGGCGATGCCGAGGCGGCTGGTGGGGTCGATCACCGGCGATACCTGCCACACCTGGCCCTTGAAGCTGGTCTGGGTGCCGACCGGCGTCACTTCCGCCGGCGCGCCGACATGGAGCTTCTGGATGTCGGCTTCGGCGAGCTGGGTGCGCAGCTCGAGCTGACCGTCCATCGCCATGCGGAACAGCGTGCCCGAGCCCGAGCTGACGATCTGGCCCGGCTCGATCTGGCGGGCGAGCACCAGGCCGGCTTCCGGCGCGCGGATATCGAGCCGGCGGTTGCGCGCCTGGGTCTCGGCGAGCTGCGCCTTGGCGACACGGACGCGGGCGAGCGCCTGGTCGCGCGCGGCGGTTTTCTGGTCGATATCGGCGCGAGAAATGAATCCGTTCCCGACCAGCTTCTCGGCACGCTCGAGATTCGCCTGGGCGAGCTTGGCATCGGCTTCGGCGACGCGGATCTGCGCAGCGAGCGATTCGGCGGTCTGCGCCTGGACCGAGCGATCGACCACGGCGAGCACCTGGCCCTTCTGCACCCAGCTGCCGGCATCGACCAGCACCCGGGTGACGATGCCGCCTTCGCCGGCGACGCCGACCGGCATCTCGCGCTTGGCGGCCAGGCTGCCGGTGCCGCTGACGATCGTCGAGATGGTCTGCTGGCCCGGCGCCGATACGGTGACGGTGAGAAGCTGGCTCTGGTCCTTGCCGCCCTTGGCGGCGGGGACGGGCTTGTTCGCCGAGCGCCCCATCAGCAGGAAGCCGGCGATCACGACCAGCACGAAGGCGCCAAGGCCGATCCACAGCCACCGCCGCCCACGCCGCGCCGGTTCCCCCTCGAACCCGAGCTGCTCCTGCCGATCCAACATCCCTGCCTCGTAATTCATGCGCCCACCTCGTTCGGGGCGCCTGCACGCCCCTCGTCGCACTGTATTATAGGAATATATCACCGGCGGCAAGGCCGGCGTAGCAACGCGCGGCGGCATGCCCGGTTGCATGTACGCGCGCAAGTGACACCAAAGAATAAAGTCCGGCGCCTGCCGGTGCTTGCAAGTAACATCAATCGTTTGTTGTCGCCGCTTCGTTCAGCCTGCGTTCGTCTGCAGGCGTCGACAAGCCGGTGCAGGATGACGACAAACAACAGGAGGAACATCCCCATGATCCGCTCTCTGCCGCTCGCCGCGCTGCTAGCGCTGGCCGCCTCGCCCCAGGCCTTTGCCCAGGCGCAGCCGGCCGCCCAGCCGATCCCGGCCGACGGCACCGTGCTCGACATCGTTGCCGAGGGCACCAGCACCCGCGTGCCCGATCTCGCGCTGATCCAGGCCGGGGTGGTCACCACCGCAAGCACTGCGGGCGAGGCGATGCAGCAGAATGCCGCGCGGATGGCAGCGGTGCTAGGCGCGCTGCGCAAGGCCGGCATCGCCGAGCGCGACCTGCAGACCAGTTCGGTCAACCTCGCGCCGCAATATCGCTATCAGGAGAACAAGCCGCCGGTGATCACCGGCTACCAGGCATCGAACCAGCTGACCGTCCGCTTCCGCGACGTGGCCAAGAGCGGCACGATCCTCGATGCGCTGGTCGCGCAGGGGGCGAACAACATCGCCGGGCCGAACCTGACGCTTGCCGACGAGGAAGGCGCGCTCGACGAGGCGCGGCGTGATGCCATCACCAAGGCCAAGGCGCGCGCCAATCTCTATGCGCAGGCGGCGGGGCTCAAGGTCGATCGCATCCTGCTGATCTCGGAAGCGGGCATGCCGCAGATGCCGCAGCCGGTGCCGATGCTGATGCGCGGCAAGGCGATGATGGCCGAAGCCGATACTGCGATCGTGCCCGGCGAGCAGAAGGTCACCGCCAGCGTTTCGGTGCGCTTCCTGCTGAAATGATCCGGACATGAAAAAAAGGGCCGCCCCGGCTGGGACGGCCCTTTTTGTTGGTCTGGTGGAAGCGGGATGCTTAACGCACCGCGCCGCGACGCACCAGGTTAACGATCGCGAGCAGGATGACCGCACCCACCAGCGAGACCAGGAAGGTCATCGGGGTGATCACGCCGCTGTTGATGTTACCGCCGAACAGAAGACCGCCGACGAACGCGCCGACGATGCCGACGACGATGTTCAGGAAGATACCCTGCTGGGCATCGGTCCGCATGATGATGCTCGCAAGCCAGCCGACGACGCCGCCGATGACGAGCCAAACGATAAAGCCTACCATTCGTCCCTCCTTTACTTGCCCGGCGACCCGGGCGACGTAATGGAAAATCCGCGAATGGTCGGTTTGGTTCCAAAACGATTTTTTACGTTGTCAAGGGAACTTTTGGCACGCGAAACGAAAAAAATCAGAACTTTTGCTGGCGTTCGTAGAGCGAGCGATAATGCTGGATGCGGGTGACGCGCAGCCCCGGCATGCCGGAGCGATCGATCGCGCGCTGCCAGCCGGCGAATTCCTCGACCGTGAGCCCGTAGCGATCGCATACCTCGTCCACGGTCAGCAGCCCGCCATTTACGGCGGCCACGACCTCGGCCTTGCGCCGCACGACCCAGCGGGTGGTGTTCGGCGGCGGCAGGCTGTCCAGGGTCAGCGGCTCGCCGAGCGGACCGATCACCTTGGCAGGACGGATCTTCTGGTTCTCAATCATCTACCAAACCTCTTCGGGGCCGGCCGCCCCTGTTACGCAACCGTGAAACGACTTTTACCGGCCTGCCTTGAACATCGGCTAAAATGGCAAGGTAAACGCGCGCTTCACGCCTCTCCCCATTGATGCAGCGCGGTTGCGGCGGCGCGATGGAAACAGCCATCGGCCGGCGCGAGCAGCGCTGCCACGGGAAGCGGCATCGAAAGCCGGGTCTGGATTCGCGCGGTGAAGCTGGCGGCCTGCCGGCTCGTCACCATCGCCATCAGCACGGCGAGTCCCGTCGGGAGCATCGCCATGCCCAAGTCGCGGTTCGGATGGGCAAAACTCAAGTCCACCAATGCGTTTCCAGTCGTCCTTCGAGCCCGCAGTATAAGCGGCGAGTGCTAAAAGGGCCGTAAAGGCGCCGAAAACTTCAGCTTAACTTCCATGTCTGGCAGGTTTCCAAAGCCCCCGGGTGGCATCCGGAACGGGCCTGCCCTATCTGAGCGGCCATGAACCCCGGTGATTTCCAGCTAGCCGAGCCGCTTTCCGGGCGGCGCATCGTCGTTGCCATGTCGGGCGGCGTCGACTCCTCTGTCGTCGCCGCGCTTGCCGCGCGCAGCGGGGCGGAGACGATCGGCATCACGCTCCAGCTCTACGATCATGGCGAGGCGGTGGGCCGCGCCGGCAGCTGCTGCGCCGGCCGCGACATCCGCGATGCGCGCGCGGTTTGCGACAAGCTGGGGATCGCCCATTACGTTTTCGACCATGCGAGCAGCTTCCAGACCCAGGTGATCGACGACTTCGCTGACGAGTACATGGCGGGCCGCACCCCGATCCCCTGCGTGAAGTGCAACATGGGCCCGAAGTTCACCGATCTGTTCGCGCTCGCGCGCGACCTGGGCGCGGACTGCCTCGCCACCGGCCATTATGTCCGTCGGGTGGTGGGAGCCGAAGGCGCCGAGCTGCACCGCGCCGCCGATCCGGCGCGCGACCAGAGTTACTTCCTCTTCGCGACCACGCAGGGCCAGCTCGACTATCTGCGCTTCCCGCTGGGCGGCCTGCCCAAGCCCGAGGTCCGCGCGCTCGCTGCCGAATTGGGGCTGGGCGTCGCCGGCAAGCCCGACAGCCAGGACATCTGCTTCGTCCCCGACGGCGACTATGCAACGCTGGTCAAGAAGCTGCGCCCGGAGGCCGAGGCGGGCGGCGAGATCGTCGACGAGAGCGGCGCCCGGCTCGGCGAGCATCGCGGGTTGATCCACTTCACCGTCGGCCAGCGCCGCGGGCTGGAGATCGGCGGCGCACCCGAGCCCTATTATGTCCTGCGGCTGGAGCCCGAGACCAAGCGCGTCGTCGTCGGCCCCCGCCGGGCGCTGGCAGTGGGGGCGGCGCGGCTGGAGAACATTAACTGGCTCGCCGGCGCCTATGCCGGTCCGATGACCGCCAAGGTGCGCAGCCTCGCCAAGCCGGTGCCGGCGCGGATGGAGGGTGACCGGGTGGTGTTCGAGACGCCCGAATACGGCGTGGCGCCGGGCCAGGCGGCGGTGCTCTATGCGGGGGATCGCGTGCTCGGCGGGGGCTGGATCGCCGAGACCGAGCGAGCGCAGGCGATGGCTGCCTAAACCGCTCAGCCGAAAGCCTTTTCCGCTGATTTACGCGAAAGCGCAGATCTGAAGCTTGACCCTGGCGGCGTTTTGGCGGAACGGACGGTTAGATTGCGTCGCAGCAACAGGATGGGTCGCACACCATCGCGTTCGAGTGAGACTTTCGCATGCCTTCGATGCTGGCGGCCCCCTGGTGGCTCGCCCAACTTGCCACCGGCGCCAAGTCGTTCCGCGACAATCCCATCATCGGATCGCGCCGGCTCAATGCCCGCGGTTTGCATCGTACCCGGGTACAGATCGCCCACCAGCTCGCCTGGAGCCGCCGCGCCCGCCTGACCGCCGGCCTTCCTGACGAAGACCGTGCAGCGTTCGATCGCGACGGCTTCGTCATCGTCCGCGACTTTCTGCCGCCCCTGGCGTTCGCGGCCCTGCGCGAGGCGGTGCTGGCGCAGCGCTTCGCGACGCGCGAGATGCGCCAGGGCAATACCATCACCCGTCGCATCGCGATCGGGCCGTCCTTCCTGCAAGCGATCCCCCAGGCCGAGGCACTGCTGCGCGACGTGCGGTTCCGCGCGCTGTGCCATTATGTCGGCAGCTTCCGCAGCGAGCCGCTCCACTATGTTCAGACGATCCTGACCGACAGCGGCGTCCCGGACCCCGATCCCCAGACCAATCTCCACGCGGACACCTTCCACCCGACGGTAAAGGCCTGGTTCTTCCTGAACGATGTCGAAGAGGCAGACGGGCCCTTCTCCTATGTTCCCGGCTCGCATCGGCTGACCCCCGCCCGCCTCGACTGGGAACAGGCCCGCAGCCTGACCGCGCGAACCAGCGACGATTTCCTGTCGGCACGCGGATCGCTGCGCGTCTCGCCGGAGGAGCTGCCGGGCTTGGGACTGCCCCCCGCCCAGCGTTTTCCGGTGCCCGCCAACACCTTGGTCGTTGCCGATACCTGCGGCTTCCACGCGCGCGTCGCCGCGACCCGCCCGAGCCGGCGCCTCGAGCTCTGGTCGTTCAGTCGGCGCAATCCCTTCGTGCCCTGGACCGGCGCCGATCTGCTGAGCGTGCCAGGCATTGCGGAGCGACGGATAGACGCGATGTGGCGCATCCGTGATCGCTTCCAGAATTGGACTGGACAACCATGGCAACCCGCTGGCGACAAGCTGGTGCTCGATGATTGATCGGCCGCGTTGGTCTTGCGTTGAAGCTTGCCCGGTGCGAGACGCACGACGGGCGTGATTGATAGCTGCCGGATCGGATGTTTCCGATCGATGCCGGCAGGCGAAGCAATCACGGAGGGAAGGGCATGGAAGTAAGTAGCGTACAGACCATCATCGACCATGGCGCGGACGTCATTCGCATCGAAGCAGCCGCGCTGACGATGCTCGCCGACCGACTGGACGCCGATTTCTCTGCGGCCGTCGATCTGCTGGTCGGTGCGCGCGGCCGCATCATTCTCGCCGGCATGGGCAAGTCGGGCCATATCGCCCGCAAGATCGCCGCCACTCTCTCGGCGACGGGCGGCGCGGCCTATTACCTGCACCCAGGCGAAGCCTCGCACGGCGATTTGGGTGTGATGCGCAGCGGCGACGTCCTCATCGTGCTGTCCAATTCGGGCGAGACGCCCGAGGTGGCGGCGGTGCTGACTCACGCCCAGCGGCTGTCCGTCCCCGTTATCGCGATGACGGCCGGCGCGCAGTCGATGCTGGCGCGCAACGCCTCGATCACGCTCCTGCTGCCGGAATGCGCGGAGGCGTGCCCGGAAGGCGTGGCGCCGACGACCTCGACGACGATGATGCTGGCATTGGGCGATGCGCTGGCGGTGGCGGCGATGCGCAAGCGCGGCACGTCGCGCAACGAACTGGCGCACTGGCACCCCGGGGGCCGGATCGGCTGGGGTCTTCAGACGCTCGGCGCACTGATCCGGCGCACCGAGCCGTTGCCGCTGGTACGCGCGGATACCAGCGCGCGCGACGTGGTGCTGGAGATGACCTCATGCGGCAAGGGCGTCGCCGGCGTGGTGGATGCTGCGGGTGACCTGATCGGCGTGATCACCGACGGCGATCTGCGGCGTTCGTTCGACCGCATGCTGCTGGCGGTGGCGGGCGAATTGATGACGCGCGACCCCGTCACGATTACCAAGGATGCAACCGTCGACGAAGCCGTGGCTCGGATGCAGGAGAACAAGATTACCGTGTTGTTCGTGATGGAGAAGGCCGGATCGCGCCGCCCTTGGGGGCTGCTCCACATCCACGACCTCCGGCTCGGCGCCTGACCATGCCCGGAGACGAAATGGCGCGCATGTCGGGCGGCGTGATCGTGATTCCCGCGCGCTATGCCTCGGGGCGCTATCCCGGCAAGCCGCTGGCGCCGGTGCGCGGCGCGACGGGCGTGGCGCAGCCGCTGATCGCGCGGACGATTGCCGCCGCTCACGCAGCGCGGCGCAACCTCCCGCTGCACGTCGCGACCGACGACGCACGGATCGCCGACGCGGTGCGGGCACTGGGCGAAGCGCCGGTGATGACCCCCGAATCCTGCGCGAACGGCACCGAGCGTGTCGCCGCGGCAATCGATGCGCTGGGCATCGCGCCTGACTATGTGATCAACTTCCAGGGGGACGCGCTGCTCACCCCGCCCGATTTCGTGGCGGCGCTGGCCGATCGGATGGAACAGCACCCCGAATGCGCGGTGGCCACGGTCGCCATGCGCTGTTCCGCCTCCGTCTACACCCATCTGCTGGCCGACCAGGCGGCGGGGCGGAGCGGCGGCACGACCGCGATAACCGACGCTGCGGGCCGGGCGCTGTACTTCTCCAAGCGCGTGTTGCCCTTCCTGGGCGCGCCGCCGAAGGACGCTGACAATCCCGTGCTGCTCCACCTCGGCCTCTACGCCTATCGGCCCGAAGCACTGCATCGCTACCGCGCGCTGCCTCCCTCCCCGGCGGAACTGGCCGAAGGGCTGGAGCAGCTGCGCTTCCTCCACCATGGCATACCGATCGACGTGATCGTGCTCGACGCGCCCGGCTGGGACCCGATCGAACTCAACAATCCCACCGATCTCGCCCCCATCGAAGCGACGCTCGCGGCCCGCGGGATCGCCTGATGCCGCGGCCGGCTGCGGCCTTTCTGCGCATGCCGCCCTTTCCGCGGGCGCGCGTCGCGCCGCTGGAGGTAGCCGCCGCCGGGGCGGCACCGGGTGATCCGGCTTCGGTAGTCGCGCAGCTGCGCGCGCTTCGCGTCGGGGCCGGCTTCTGGCAGGCGCAGCCGGCGCTTTCCTCGGCGCGCGACCTGCTCTTCGTGCCGCGCACGTCCGCCCAGCTGCGCACGATGCTCGCCACGGCCCCCGCCGATGCCGGCGCGCGCGGCGTCTCGACGGGGGCGGCCAGCGCCGGGCTGTTGAAGCTAGACCCTGCCGATCCGTGGTGGCTGGTCGCCCGTGCCACGACGGTGTTCGCCGATGCCGACAGCGAGATCGCGCTGGTTGCGGCGCTGGCGGGTTGCGAGGTGCGCCTTTTCGGCACCGGGCGCTTTGCGGCACTGGCGGACGGCAGCGATCCGGCAGCGCTGGAGCGCGTCGTGGCGGCCGAGCTGCTGGCGGGTCGCCGCTACCGCGACCCCTTTACCGGTGCGCCCGCTCCGATCGAGCGGATCCTGACGCTGCTCGGCGAATGGCGCACGCTGATTGACGGTAATCGCGACGTGGCCCGCGTACTCGGCGTCGCCGGCTGGAAGCGCGAGACGGTGGAGGCGCTGCTATGGAACGGCGCGCGCGGCCCGCGCTATCGGGGCGGCGGCGCGGCGGGCGGCACGACGCTGCTGTGGCGATCGCGGGTGCCGCCGGCGATGCTCCGGCGGATCGATTCGACGGGCGGGCCGATCGGCGAGATCGAGGACGGCTTCGTGCGATCGGTCGGGCTCGGCGCCAATTGCGTGCCGCCACTGTCGATCGCAGTGGATCGTAGCGGCGTCCATTTCGACCCCAGTGCCCCCAGCGACCTTGAGACCCTGATCGAGCGCGGCGATTTCGCACCCGCACTGCTCGACCGCGCGAAGGCGCTGATGGCGCGGATCGTCGCGGCGGGCCTCAGCAAATATGGCCGCGGCGGTGCCGCGCTCGCGCGCCCGGCAGGCGAACGGCGCCATGTGCTGGTCACGGGGCAGGTGGAGGACGATCGCTCGGTGCTGTGCGGCGCCGCGGGCAAGACCAATCTCGACCTGCTGGTCGCCGCCCGTGCCGCCGAACCCGACGCCTATTTGATCTACAAGCCGCACCCGGACGTCGAGGCGGGCCATCGCAAGGGTGCGATCGAGGATTCGGTGGCGCTGGCCCATGCCGACCGGATCGAGCGGACGGCGCCCATTTCGGCGCTGCTCGACATGGTCGACGCGCTCCATGTGCTCACCTCGCTGGCGGGGTTCGAGGCGCTGCTGCGCGGCAAGCAGGTGTTCACCCACGGCGTTCCCTTCTATGCCGGCTGGGGCCTCACCCGGGATCTGGCCGCGGTTCCGGACCGGCGCACCGCGCGACGCAGCCTCGCCGAACTCGTCGCCGCAGTATTGATTCTGTATCCGCGCTACCTCGATCCCGTCACCCGGCTGCCCTGTCCGGTGGAACTATTGGTGGACCGTATGATTGCAGATGTGGCTGCTACGCCGACCTTGCTCGAGCGATTGCGTACCTTGCAAGGGAAGGCTAGACGCAGCTTCGCGCGCAAGGGAACCGGGCGATGAAGCATGTGCGGCCGTTACGCCGATCCTTTTTATTTCTTCAGGGTCCGCCGGGTCCGTTTTTCTGGCAGCTGAGCCGCGAGCTCCAGGCGCGCGGCTGCGCGGTTCATCGAATCAACTTGAACGGCGGCGACCGCTATGATTGGCCCGAAGGCGCGGTCGACTATCGCGGGCGCATGGCGGCATGGCCGATTTTCTTCGACCGTTTCGTCCGCGAACACGACATCACCGATCTGGTGCTCTACGGCGATTGCCGTCCGATGCATTTGGCGGCCCACCAGCTGGCGAAGCTGCGCGGCGTGGCGATCCACGTCTATGAGGAAGGCTATATCCGGCCCGACTGGATGACGCTGGAACCCGACGGGGTGAACGGCCATTCGACGCTGGAGCGCGATCCCGCAATATTGCTCGAACGTGCCCGCACGCTGCCGCCGCTGCCCGATCTGCCGACGATCACGGCCAGCTTCAACCGGCGCGCGCGCGATTCCTACTGGTATTACCACCGGGTGATCACCGGCCGGTTCCGCTTCCCCTTCTATCGCTCGCATCGCAAGGGGCTGATCATCGTCGAAGGTTTCGGCTGGCTGCGCAAGTTCGCACTCAGCCGCCGCCGCGCTGCGCAGGCGCAGGCGACGCTCGCGACGGTAGCGAGCAAACCCTATTTCCTGTTTCCGCTGCAGCTGACCGGCGACTACCAGATCCGCGAGCATTCGCCCTTCGGCACGATGATGACCGCGGCGGACTATGTGCTCGACAGCTTCGCGCACTGCGCTCCGCCCGAGGCGCATCTGCTGGTGAAGGAGCATCCGCTCGACTGCGGCTTCCACAACTGGCGAACCTTCCTGCAGAAGCGGGCCAAGGCGCTCGGCATCGCGGACCGCGTCCACCATCTCGAGGGTGGCGACCTCAGCCGGCTGGCGCGCGAGGCGCGCGGGATGGTCTGCGTCAACAGCACCTCGGGCACGCTGGCGCTCGCCGCGGGCAAGCCGGTGATCGTGCTGGGCGAGGCAATCTACGACATCCCGGGCGTGACCCATCAGGGCCATCTCGACCGGTTCTGGGATGCGCCGCAGGCACCGGACATGGCGCTGTACGATGCCTTCCGCCGGGTGCTGCACGCGCATTGCCTGGTGCGGGGCGGCCTTGCCAGCGAATCGGCGACCGATATCCTGGTGGCAAACAGCATCGAGCGGCTGCTCGGCGAGCCCACGGAAGAGATTGCGCGGATCAGCGAGACCGCGCTGTTCATCTAGGCAGTCGGCTCTAGCCCGGCATCGTCGAACCAGCCGCGGCGGCGGCCGGCAAGGAAGAGCCGGTTGACCAGCGGGTTCGACCAGCCGCAGTTGGTCGCGAAGTCGCGCTGCAGCGTATCATGGTGCAGCTGGTGCGCCGCCGGCGTCATCAGCAGCCCGCAGCGCCGCATCGCGCGCACGATCCAGGGATTACGTTCCCGGTGCAGCGAACCGTGGAAATATTGCGCAAAGGCCCCGCCGACGATCAGCGCCACGCCGCCCGCCGCTACCCAGCCGGGCACCAGACCGGTATAGGCCAGCAGGTTCAGCAGCACCGAGAAGGGTAGCGCCCCCAGGATCACCGTGCTGCCGATCAGCCGCCACAGGTCGCGGCGGCCGAGCGCATCGGGGCGCGGATGGTGGTTCTTGAAGTCATAGACCAGCCGGTCGAGCGGGCTGACCTTTGCCATCCGCTCGCGCCACAGCGCCTTGTAGTGATCGGACTCGCGCGAACCGGGATAGAAATACAGTGCATCCAGTCCCTTGCCGGCCGGGGTCGGGCGATAGTCCATGTACATGTGGACGAGGCCCGAGGCGAGATCGGCGGCGTACCAGCCCGCGAGCAGCGCCGGAATCGCCCACCAGCTGGGATCCAGCAGCGCCGCGACCAGATTGGCCGCGAGCGACGCAAGGAACAGCGGCATCAGAATACGTCGCGCCATCACAGTCTCACTCGTCTCCACCGATGATCGGCTGGTGCTAGCGTGCGTCCTACGCATTGCCTTGCCCTGCATCAACGGCTTGATTTGTCCGATGCGCAGGCGCAAGCGACGCTGCATCGTGACCATGCTTGCTTCTCCGATCGCTCGATCCGGCCCAACGGACTGAACTCACCACAGCAATGCAGCGCGATCTCCTCATCGATATCAGCCGCCTGATCTGGCGGACCTGGACCGGGCGCCTGCCCACCGGGATCGACCGGGTGTGCCTGGCCTATGTGGACCGGTTCGCCGATCGCGCGCAGGCGGTGGTTCAGCGCGGCAACCTGCGCCAGATCCTAACCCCCGCGCTGTCCGATGCGATCTTCCGCCTCATCCGCGAGGGCGGCCCGCAGTTCCGCAGCCGCGCGCCGCGCCTGGCGATGCGCGCGGTGGTGGCCCAGCGCGGCGGGCAGCTCGGGCAGGATCGGCTCTATCTCAACGTCGGCCACACCGGGCTCGACGCGACGGGTCTCGTCGCCTGGGCCGCGCGGGCACAGGTGCGGCCGGTCTATCTGATCCACGACCTCATCCCCCTCACCCATCCCGAATTCTGCCGGATCGGCGAGGATGTTCGTCACCATCGCCGCATGGCCAATGCCCTGGCGAGTGCCACCGGAATCATCGGCAACTCGCAGGCGACACTGGACGAATTCGCCGCCTTCGCCGCCGCCGAGGGCAAGCCCTGCCCGCCGATGCTGCCGGCGCTGCTCGGCGGCCATCCGTTGCCGTCCGACGCGGCGCCGATCGCACTCGACCGGCCTTATTTCGTCACGCTCGGCACGATCGAGGGGCGCAAGAACCATGTCCTGCTGCTCCAGCTGTGGCGCCGACTGATCGAGCACAATGCCGCCGCCTGCCCCAAGCTGGTCATCATCGGCCAGCGCGGCTGGGAAGCGCAGACCGCGCTGGCGATGCTCGATCGGCTGCCGCTGCTGCAAGGCCATGTGGAGGTGATCGAAGACTGCGGCGACAGCGCGCTCGCCGGCTATCTGCGCGGCGCCCGCGCGCTGCTGATGCCTAGTTTTGCAGAGGGTTATGGCCTGCCGGTGGTGGAGGCGCTCGGCGTCGGCACGCCGGTGGTGGCGAGCGACCTGCCGGTCTTTCGCGAACTGGCCGGCGACCTGCCGATCTATTGCGACCCCCTGGACGGCGCGAGCTGGATCGCGGCGATCGCACACCATCTGCAGGAAGGCGAGATCCGCGAGCAGCAGCTTGCCCGGGTGCGCGGCTACACCATGCCCAGCTGGGAGTCGCATTTCGCCGCGGTCGAGCCCTGGCTCGCCACGCTCTGATCGGAAAAATACGGGACGCAGGTAAGGTCCAGGGGGTTCTGTTGCCCGGCCCCCCTGGCGGCCGCTGGAGTCCACTTCTGTTGCCCGGTGTGGCCCAACCGCGCATTTTAGAATAACCTTAGGCCGTTAAGCCGTGAGGTTACGCCGCAATAGCGAGTGCTTCGTTATCGTTGGCACTTGTGTAATGGGCCGTTGCGGTGGTCCCATTCCGAGCGAAGACAGCGCTTTTCAATACACGTCGATCCTGGTTCGGCCCCGTCAGAAACGGTGTCCAGATACACCACCTTTTATGGTGGAGCCGCCGGGTACTGCCCCCGGGTCCGCTGCATCTATTATACGCCATTGTTTATCGCCATAGCCGGGCGAACCCGGCACGAACCCATATAGGCGCTTTGCGCTTAATGAAAAGGTCAGGTTGGAAGGAATATGGCCTTTCCACGGCCCCATTCGGTTGGCATGGAGAGTGCATCATGTTGACGCAGCGTTCCCGCTACGCGCTCCGCGCAATGCTCTTCCTCGCAGAACAGCCGATCGCCGGCGCGCCCGTGCCGATGAACCGCATCGCCGCCGAGGCGAACGTACCCCGCAAGTTCCTGGAGCTGATCCTCGCCGATCTGCGCGAGGCGAGCTTCCTCGTCTCCACCCGCGGCAAGATGGGCGGCTATCGCCTCGCGCGGCCCGCGCATCTGATCTCGCTGGGCGAGATCATCCGGGTGATCGAGGGGCCGCTGGCGCTGGTTCCCTGCGTCAGCCGCACCGCCTATCGCCCGTGCAACGACTGCAAGGACGAGGCCGCCTGCGCGATCCGCCGCGCCATGGCGCGCGTGCGCGACGAGACTGCCCGCATCCTCGACGGCACCAGCCTCGCCGATGCCGCGGCGGAGGAACTCGCGGCGGCCTAAACCCCCGCGTTGCGCTTCTTCAGCTCGTCGCGAATCTCGCGCAGCAGCACGACATCGGCCGGATCGGCGGCGGGCGGCGCATCGCCGGTCGCCTTGTCGCGCTCGGCTGCGGCGATCACCTTGTTCACCGTGCGCACCAGCAGGAAGACGATGAAGGCCAGGATCAGGAAGTTGATCACCACGGTGATGAACTGGCCGAAGCCGATCAGCGGCACCCCGGCGGCCTTGAGCGCGGCATAGTTGGACGGCGAGCCGGTATAGCTCGCCGGGATTGCGCCGAGCCGAAGGAAATAGCCGGAGAAGTCCACCCCGCCGAAGATCCAGCCGACCAGCGGCATGATCATGTCGTCGGTCAGCGATTTGGTGATGTTGCCGAACGCCGCGCCGATGATCACGCCCACCGCGAGATCGAGCACGTTGCCGCGCGCGATGAACGACCTGAATTCCTTCAACATTCGCCATCTCTCCCATTGCGAAGGCATCACGACCTTGCCGAAGTCGCATCCCCACGCCAACCCCCGAGAACCGATTTCGCTTCCTCCCCACGGTGTAGGCGTCGTATAAGACACCCCGTTGATGGGATTTGGAGGTTGCTTCCCCATGAAGTTTCGTACCGCACTCGTGCCGATCGCAGCCCTGTCGCTCTCGGCCTGCGGACTCAACAGCGTGCCGACCGCCGAGGAGAATGCCAAGGCGAAGTGGGCCGATGTGCAGCTTCAATATCAGCGCCGCTCTGATCTGGTGCCGAATCTCGTTTCGACGGTGAAGGCTGCCGCCGCCTCAGAAGGCATGATCTTGACGGACGTGACGAATGCGCGCGCGAAGGCCAGCTCGGTGCAATTGTCCGCCAACGATCTGAACGATCCAGCCAAGATCCAACAGTTCCAGCAAGCCCAGCAGCAACTGAGCGGCTCGCTCTCACGCCTGCTAGCGACGGTGGAATCCTATCCTGATCTTAAGAGCCAGGCGAACTTCGCAACGCTGATGAGCCAGTTGGAAGGCAACGAGAATCGGATCACGGTCGCGATCCGCGATTACAATCAGGCAGTGAAGGACTATAACACCCGCATCCGCACCTTCCCCGACGCGGTGGGCGCGAAGATCTTCTACGGCGCCAAGCCGATGACGCCGTTCCAGGCCAAGGCCGGCGCCGACGTCGCGCCGACGGTGAATCTCGGGAACGGCAACTGATCCACGCGGCGCTCCTTGCGAGCGCCGTGCTACTGCACGGCTGCCCCGTTGCGAAGGTGACGCCAGCACCGCCCGTCGCTGTCGCCGGCGAGCACCAGCGGCCGTTGCCTCGACTGACGGGCAGGGTGGTGGATAACGCGCACCTCCTTTCGCCTGCGCAGGCCGCCAGTCTTACTCGGCGGCTTGCGCAGGCCGAAGTGCGCACCTGCCACCAGATCGTTATCGTGACGGTACCAAGTCTTGCGGGCGAACCGATCGAACATTTCGGTCAGCGGGTCGGCGATGGATGGGGAATTGGCAGACGTGGCTATGACGATGGCGTGCTGCTGGTCGTCGCCCCCGCCGAACGCAAGGTGCGGATCGAAGTCGGCAATGGCTTGCGCAAGGCGCTGACCGATGCCGAGGCCGCGCGCATCATCCAGAACGACATCCTGCCGCGTTTCCGGAAAGGCGCGATGGCCGATGGTATCGACGCCGGCGCTACTTCCATTCTTCGTGAGATCAGCTGATGATCCTGTTGCGTTTCCTGCTGGCCCTGCTCGTGCTGATGCCGCTGCCGGCGCTCGCCGACCCGACCTTCCCCAAGCTGACCGGACGCGTGGTCGACGACGCGCATCTGCTCTCTCCCGAGCAGGTCGCGCAGCTCACCCAGCTCTCGACGGAGGTGGAGCAGGCCTCCAGCCGCCAGCTGGTGGTCGCGACCATCCCAGACCTGCAGGGCTATGACATTGCCGATTACGGCTATCAGCTCGGCCGGGCCTGGGGAATCGGGCAGAAAGGCGCCAATAACGGCATAATCCTGATCGTCGCACCGGCGGACAGAAAAGTGCGTATCGAGGTCGGCTACGGCCTGGAACCAATCATGACCGATGCGCTGTCGAGCCAGATCATCAACGAGACCATCGTCCCCAAGTTCAAGGCGGGCGACATGGCGGGCGGCATCGTCGCCGGTGCGCAGGCCATTGCCGAGCAGATGAAGCAGCCGCTCGAGGCGGCCGAGCAGAAGGCCAAGGCGGCACAGGATGCAGCGACCAAGTCTTCCGCCCGCAAGCGCCAGGGCGGCGGGCTGCCGATCGGGCTGCTCGTCTGGTTTATCATCCTGGTCGTCATCCTCGTGCCGATGCTCGCGCGCTTCGGCGGCCGGCGGCGGCCGGGGCCCTGGGACGGCCAGGCCTATCGCGGCCGCGACAATGATAGCGGCATGCTGCCGATCGTGCTGTGGACCATCGCCAACGAGATCGGCCGCGCGGCGAGCCACCGCGACGATGACGACGACCATGGCGGTTGGGGCGGTGGCGGTGGCGGCGGCTGGGGCGGCGGCGGAGGCGGCGGCTGGGGCGGCGGCGGAGGCGGCGGCGGCTTCTCCGGCGGCGGTGGGTCGTTCGGTGGTGGCGGCGCTTCGGGGAGCTGGTGAGGATGCGATTGACCGATCAGGATCGCGCGCGCGTCGCGGCAGCCGTGGCGCAGGCCGAACAGGGTACCAGCGGCGAGATCGTCACGGTGCTCGCGCGGCGCTCGGACGACTATGCCGATGTCGCGCTCCACTGGGCGGTGCTCGCCATGCTGCTGGTGCTGGCGCTGCTCGCCTGGCAGCCCTGGCCGATCGAATGGCTGCATACCCGGCTGATCGATCCCTGGGCGCAGACCGTGCCCGCGCACTGGTACCTCACTGCCGCGCTGGTGGTGACGTCGCTCACCTTCCTGGTCGTGCGGGTGGTGCTCGCCAAGGACGCGCTCCGGATCGCGCTCGCCCCGGGTTCGACCAAGACGCGCCGGGTCCATGCCCGCGCGCTGACGCTGTTCCGCACCGCGGCCGAGAAGCGCACCACGGGCTCGACGGGCGTGCTGCTCTATCTGAGCCTCGCCGAGCATCGCGCCGAGATCCTTGCCGATTCGGCGATCCATTCGCGGGTCACGCCCGAAGTGTGGGGCGCGGCGATGGCGGCGTTGCTCGCCGACGTGAAGGAGGGTCGCCCGGCCGAGGGCATGGCGGCCGCGGTCGCGCAGATCGGCATCGTGCTGGCCGAGCATTTCCCGCGCGCGGCGGACGACGTGAACGAGCTTCCCGACCGGCTGATCGAGCTCTAAGGGCGTGCCCATGACCGACGAACCGATCGAGACCCCCTGGGCGGGCAAGTGGATCACTGTGTTCCGCCAGGGCAAATGGGAATATGTCGGGCGCACCGGCGGCATCCGCGCCGTGGTGATCGTCGCGATCGACGATCAGGACCGGGTAATCCTGGTCGAGCAATATCGCGTGCCGCTCGGCCGCCGCTGCATCGAGCTGCCCGCAGGCCTCGTCGGCGATACCGAGGAAGGCGACACGATCGAGGCCGCCGCCCGGCGCGAGCTGGAGGAAGAAGCGGGCTATGCCTGCGAGCGCGTCGAGGAACTCGGCGAGTATTTCGCCTCGCCCGGCATGGTCAGTGAGAGCTTCACGCTGGTCCGCGTCCACGGCCTCACCCGCATCGGCGATGGCGGCGGCGTCGATGGCGAGGACATCAAGGTCCACCATGTGCCGATGGCCGAGCTGCCCGCGTTCATCGCCGATTGTCGTGCGCAGGGCATGGCGGTCGACGTGAAGATGCTGCTGGTGCTCAGCGGCGCGCTGCTGGGGCGCGCCGGCTAAGCCCGGCGATCAGCGGAAATTGTCGGCGTAGGCCTGGAGCTTGAGCTTGCGCTGCGGCGCGGGCACGACGTGATAGGCATAGCCCTCGCGCTCGGCATATTCCTTGGCCGCTTCCAGCGTCGGGAAGGAAATGCGGACCTGGTTCGCGGTCTCGCCGCCGCCGGCCCAGCCGGTCAGCGGATCGGGTCGCTGCGGCGTGTGCGGCTCGAATTCGAGGACCCAGTTGTCGGTCCGGGCGCGGCCGGACTGCATCGCGTTCTTGACGCGCTGATAGATGCGAGCGGACTTCATGGGGCCACCCTTTAGCGCGCCCCGCGCGCCCTTGCATCAGCGTTTTTCGTCCGTAGCGTTGCGGAGGCCGAAGCCGGGTCTTCGGGCCAGGGATGGCGCGGATAGCGGCCGCGCATTTCCTTGGCCACCGCCGCCCAGCTGCCCTTCCAGAAGCCGGGCAGGTCGCGCGTGGTCTGGATGGGCCTGCCCGCGGGCGAGGTGAGGCTGAGGACCAGCGGCACATTGCCGCCGATCATCGGATGCTCGGCAAGGCCGAACAGCGCCTGGACGCGCACTTCGACGGTGGGACCGGCTTCGGCGGCATAGTCGATCGCGTGGCTGGAACCGGCGGGCGTGTCGAAGCGCGCGGGGGCGAGGCGATCGAGCGTCTTTTGCCCCTCCCAGCCGAGCAGATCCTGCAGCGCCTGGGTGAGCGATTCGGGGGCCACCGCGTCGAGCCTTCGCTTGCCTTCGAGCGCGGCGGGCAGCCAGTCGTCGAGCGTGGCGAGCAGGGCCTCGTCGGTCAGCGCGTCGATGCCTGCGTAGGCGCCGCGGGTGCGCAGCGCCTGCGCGGTGTCGGACCAGGGGAGCAGGTGGAGGCCATGGGTGCGTACGCCTTCGAGCAGCGCCGATTCGATCTCGGCGGGCGTCGCGCCCGAGTCGCTGCCGCCGGAGAGGCGCACGGCGCCGAGCCGGCGCTCGCGCAGCGCTTCGATGCGGCCGGTGGCAGGGTCGAAGGTGACGGTGCGACGGGTCTCGATGCGATCGGCGAACAGCGATTCGACCGTCACCGCGTCGATCGGCGCGGCGGAGAGAATGCGCGCGCCGGCCGCCATGCCCTGCGTCTCGGCCACGGCGAGCCAGTCGGCGCGGGCGAGCGGTGAGGTGGGGTCCAGCTTGAACCCGCGCCCGCCGACCGAGGCCCAGGCCTCCCCCGAACCGTCGCGGCGCTTGGCCACGCGATCGGGGAAGGCGAGCGCGACGCAGAGGGCGACGTCTTCTCCCTGCGCTCCCCCTCCCGGGCGCGGGAGGGGGCCGGGGGGTGGGCCCCCGGCATTCGCACCGGCATCCCGCGTGGAGAGCGGGGGGGGGCCCCCCCCCCCCCCCCCCCCCCCCCGCGGGGGGGGGCCCCCCCCCCCCCCCCCCCCAAAAAAAAAAAAAAAAAAACACAAAAACAAACCAAAAAAAAAACCCAGCCGCAGGATCCCAAACACCCCCAACACCCCAAC
>NZ_JBEPMV010000006.1:0-304597 GCF_040545965.1 Sphingomonas trueperi
CCATTGCCGCCTCCGTCGTGACGGACGCCTATGAATCACACGACCACCGAAAAGGGAATCCCTCGCGATTCCGCCCATCGTGAAGATGCTCTAGCAGGCACGTTTTGAGCATGAAGATGCGGAAGGACGCCAGCGTGGAGTGCTGCTCCCGCGCGTTTAGCATCACGTCTTGAGCTTCGCTCAAAGGCGGCGGAATGATCAGGTGGGCCAGCGATATCGGAAGGGGGGCGCAGTTCCCGCCGGGCCAGTCGTTTCCGCGTCACCTAACAAGGGCCAGAGTTGGCCTACGGCTATCATATATTCGCAATCATGCGATTTGATAGATTGCGACAGCCTGGACAAAATAGCGCGAAGCTAATTGCTCAATGGTAGCGCTATCTTTAGCATGGCGGAAAATAGAGAATCATCGGGAGAGCGCGGACATGACTCGCGATTTAGGAAAAGGGGGCATGTCGAGCTTTGACGAATGTGCTGCCTCCCTCCGATACGGTCGGGCGCATCACACAGGTCCGCCGCAACTGCCCCTGATGGCTAGCGCGTCGAATGCACTGGCCTCGCCCGCCATGACGGCGGTTAGCATTCAAGGGTCTTCGATCCTCCACGTGTTCGATGCAGCTGCTGCGGCCTCAGCGCATCTCAAAAAGACGCGCGGTGCCGGTTGGTCGAACAGATTCGCCAGCTGAGCGGCCAACCCGAATGGCCGACAGTAGCGCAGTACAGCTTTCACCAAACACCTTCCACCGGCTGATCACCCATCGAGCGAGTCACCGGCAATGACAATTCCCAGGAGAGATGCATGCAACATAAGGTTCTGTTCGCCTTGCTCGCCTCAGTGGCCAACTGCGCCGTTTCGGCTGCAGTGAACGCCCAATCCTTGACGATCACGCCGGCAAACACGCTCGAGAGGCAGGGCCTCACCGTCATTGTCGACCAGAACCAGTTCAGTCCGATCTTCTTCGACGAGAAGAACGCCGGCATCCAGATCGTGCTGCACGGAAACCGGATCGCGACCGACGGGGCGGTGCGCCTCGACAAGACGCCCGAACAATGGGCGCCCGTTCCCGCCTTCGTCGACCGCACCCGCGGCACGGAGCCCAACCAGATAGTGGTTCGCTCGACCTACAAGGACGTAAAGCTCGACTATGCCGTCAAGGTCACGGCCGAGGGTGACGGCTTCCGCATCACGGTCGATCTCGACCGTCCGATTCCTGCCGCGCTGGTCGGCAAAGCCGGCTTCAACCTCGATTTTCTGCCGAGCGCCTATTTCGGCAAGACCTATCTGATGGACGCCGCTCCCGGGCTGTTCCCGCGCCATCCGACCGGCCCGATGGCCAAGGACGGCTCGGGCGACCCGCTGCCGCTGGCGTCGGGCGGAAAGTCGGTCACGCTGGCGCCCGAAGATCCGATGACGCGCGTCACCATCACCTCCGATCGCGGGCCGCTGGCACTCTACGATGCGCGTGCGCGCGCGCAGAATGGCTGGTTTGTCGTGCGATCGATGATCGCCGAAGGCGCAAAGGAGAATGCCGTCGTCTGGCATGTACGCCCCAACGTCGTGAAGGACTGGGTGCGGCCGCCGGTCGTTTCGTTCAACCAGGCAGGCTATACGCCGAACCGGTCCAAGGTGGCCCTGATCGAGCTCGACCCGCACTTCACGGCACCGGCCGAGGCGGAACTGGTCCGCCTGACCGCCGACGGCCGCCAGGAGCCGGTGTTCCGCGCGCGTACGCAGTCGCGCGGGCACTGGACGCGCTACGACTATGCGGCGTTCGACTTCTCCAGCGTGCGAGCGCCCGGCATCTACGCCATCCGCTATGCAGGCACCACGACCAACCCGTTCCGCATTGCGGCCGATGCCTATGCGCGGATCTGGCAGACCTCGCTCGACACGTTCATCGCCGAGCAGATGGATCATGTCGGCATCCGGGAACAATATCGCGTCTGGTCGGCACCGTCGCATCTCGACGACGCCCGCCAGGCGCCGCCGAACATCGTGCATTTCGACGGCTACAAGATGGGCGCGAACCTGGATTCCCCGTTCAAGGCCGGCGAGCACATCCCCGGCCTCGCGGTCGGCGGCTTTCAGGACGCGGGCGACTACGACATCCAGACGCCCGAAAATGCGTCGGTGGTGCGCGATCTGGTCTGGGCTCGCGAACTGTTCGGTCTCGACTGGGACGAAACCAGCGTCGACGAAGCGGCGCGCGCGGTGGAGATACGCAAGCCCGACGGCGTGGAGGATTCGCTGCAGCAGATCCGGCACGGCGCGCTGCAGCTGCTCGCGCAGTACAAGGTGTTCGGTCACGCGATCGTCGGGATCGTCGACCCGGCGCTGCGCCAATATGCACATCTTGGGGATGCCGGCTCGCAGACCGATGGGCTGATCTTCGATCCGTCGCTCAAAGCCAGCGAGCGCAAGAACGGCGCATCGGGCGCGCAGGACGATCGCTGGGCGTTCACCACCGACCTCCCGGCCAACAACCTTTTCGTCGCGGCCGGCCTTGCCGGCGCGAGCCGCGCTCTGGCGGAGAGCGACCCGGCGATGGCAGCCGAAGCGCTCCACGCCGCCAAGGCGCTTTGGGCCAAGCAGCAGCAGGGAGTCATCAAGGCCGGCGACGGCCGCGACGATTCGACGTCGCCGCGCTCGGCGGAAGGCGCCAACGTCACCGCCACGGTGGAACTGCTGATCACCACCAAGGGCGACAAGGTCTACGCCGACCGTCTGCGCGCGCTGCTTCCTTTCATTCGCGACCATTTCGAGTGGACCGCCGCCCCGGCGGTGCGCGCGGTCCCCTTCATGAATGCCGACTATCGCGCGCAACTCGTGCCGCTGGTCCGCGCGATGAAGGCGAAGGTCGATCAGGATCACGTGAGCAACCCGTTCGGCGTGCCGATCGCCACTGGAACCTGGGCCGGCTCCAATCAGGTGGTTGCCTTCGGGTCGACGATGTACCTGCTGCACAAGGCGTTTCCGGAGCTGATCGGCACCAGCTACACGCTGGATGCGATCGACTATGTGCTGGGGCGGCATCCCGCCAACAACCTGTCCCTGGTTTCGACGGTCGGCACAGAGTCGAAGCTGATCGGCTATGGCCATAACCGCGCCGACTACAGCTTTATTCCGGGCGGCCTTGTTCCGGGCGTGCTGATCGTCAAACCCGATTTCCCGGAGGCGAAGACGGACTGGCCGTTTCTGTGGTTCGAGAACGAATATACCGTCAGCACCACCTCCGCCTATATCCTCGCCGCCCGGGCCGCGATGCCGCATCGGAGGAAGCAAACTAGACTAGGGAGACGCTCGCACAGGCGCCCAGCGCTACCGTGCCGCACGTGCCGTCGTGACGATAGTCCCATCGCCAGTACCGGCCGCCGCCAGGCTGAGCGAGGAGGTACATGCCGTGCATGTCCTGGGTTTTGAACGCTTTGTCCCGCGGTTTGCTTCGACGGGAAGCCTGCATGGGTGAGCATGACGGTATCTCCTCCGCTGGCGCAGTGTTGATACCGTCAAACATACCGTCAAGGGCTGTGGGTCCAATGGATCGACCCGGATTTAGGTGGATCAGATACCGCCAAAACCCACGGAGATCCGCCAGCTTTGGATGTCCCTGGATGTCTGTGGAAAGGTGGATGGTGCCGGTTGCAGGAATCGAACCCGCGACCTTCGGTTTACAAAACCGCTGCTCTACCAGCTGAGCTAAACCGGCCCTGGCTTGCTGCGAAGCGAGGCTGCGCCCGCATCTGCGCGGTTTGCCGCAGCGGGTCAAGCGGGAAGGGGGCGGGGGCGCGCTGGAGAAAGCCTAAAAAGATGCGCCCGTCCGGCGGGGCCGGGCGGGCGCAGGAACATGGAAAGCCCAGGATACGGCGCCGGCCAGGCCGGCGCCGTATCTGCACATTACATCCGCAGCGTGGCGCTGAGCGAGAACACGCGGCCGTTCTTGTAGATCGAGGTCGGTGCGTCCGGCGTCGAGCTGTACTGGTAATAGGTCTCGTCCAGCAGGTTCGATGCCGATGCCGTGAACGAGATCGCCTTGTTCAGATTGTACGAAATCTGGGCGTCGAGCTCGCGATAGGCGGCGGTGTAGTCCGAAGACTGCTGGCGGCCGAAGCGGTAGAAATACTTGGACCGGCGATTGTAGCTGACGCGCGCCTGGAACGGGCCCTTTTCGAAATAGGGCGAGATGGTAACGGTGTTGCGCGACAGATAGGGCAGGCCGTTCTTCGACTGGGTGTCGGCGTCGGCGAAGGTGTAGTTCGCCTGGACACCGAAGCCCCAGATCAGGTTGGCGTTGCCCGAGATCGAGAAGCCCGTCACCGATGCCTTGCCGCCGTTGACCGGACGGGTGATCGAGTAGCGGCGGGTCTGGCCGGTCGCGGTGTTGGTGATCAGCACGCCTTGGCCGTCGGGGCCGTCGTCCACCTCGTTGCCGACATAGTTGGAGATGTCGCGGTAGAAGAGCTCACCCGAGATGTAGCTGCCCGGTGCGAAATACCATTCGGTCGAGAAACCGAAATTGGTCGCCGCATAGGGCTTCAGGTCCGGGTTGCCGCCGCTGCCGGTCGAGGTGCTGTCGTCGAGCGAGAGCGAGCCGGCGAGATCGCTGTAGCGCACGCGCGCGATGACCTTCGCCACCGAGCCGCGCAGCACCACGTTCTCCCCCGCCTGGTAGATCAGGTTGGCGGCGGGCAGGAAGCGGTTGTCGTCGGTGTTCGAGCGGGTCAGCGTGTACACGGTCTGATTGGCTGCGTTCTGACCGGAGACATAATAGTTCGACTGGTCCTCGGTGTGGACGAAGCGGCCGCCGATGTTACCGCGGAATTTGCCGACCTCGAAGTTTGCCTGGACGTAGCCGGCGCCGATCCGCTCCTTCACCAGCCAGTAATCGCTTTGCGAGAGGCCGCGATCGACGGTGTAGGTGCCGTACTTGCTGAGCGTCGAGATGATCGAGGCCTGATCAAGCCCGTAGAAGGGCAGGCCGTTGCCGGTCGCGCCGAGACCGTCATACAGGCTCGGGTCGCGCAGCGTCGGGTTCAGGTCTGCCAGCGTGTAGTTCTGGTCGGTGTAGACCGCGTTGGTGTAGGTGGTGTTGCTGTTGGTGTGATCGGCATAGCGTCCGCCGAACAGGATCGTCGTGATCGGGCCCCAATTCACGTCGCGCTTGAAGTTCAGCTCGCCGAACCATTCCTTGTCGACGGTGAAGCCCGACTGGGTGGGAACACCGCCGATCTGGCGCGCGACAAAGGTGCTGCCGTCGGGCCGGGTGATCGTCTCACCGCCAAGCGCGGTGTAGTTGCTCAGCCACTTGCTCGCGTCGTTCGCCGGGCTCTGCCAGTTGACGTTGGTGTCCTGGCCGTTTGCGCCTGCGGTGAAACCCTGCTGGGTGCGGAAATCGAGCAGATATTCGGGATTCTTGCCACCGCTGGCCTTGGTGTAGCCGACATTGCCGGTGACGTCCCAGCCGCCGGGCTTCCAGTCCATCATCACCGAATAGGTATCGTTCTTCACGCGCGTGCGGCGATAATTCGCGTCCAGCTCGCCGGTCGCGCCCTTGCCGTTGGTGATCCCGGCGAAGGAGGCCGAGGTGACGATGCCGGGATTGCCGTCCTTGCCGGGGGTGAAGGTTGCCGACGTCAGGCCCGAACCGTCGTAGCCGAAGGTGTAGATCGAGTTCGACACGTTGTCGTAATTGCCGCGGATCACCATCGCCGTGCCGGTGAAGGTGAGGTTGTCGGCCGGCTTTACCTGGACTGCGCCGTTGAAGCCGATGCGCTCGCGCTGCTGGCGGAAATATTCGCGGGCGAGCATCGAGGCATAGCGAGCGGTACCGAAGGCTGCCTTGTCGGCGGCGCTCAGCGCGCTGATGGCGGTGCCGTTGACGGTTGCGCTCGCAGGGGCATTGCCGAGCAGGTCGGCACCGGTGCGATACCAATAGGTGGCGACGCCGGCGCGGGCGAGCTGCTGCTTGTCGTAATTGGCGCCGAGCAGGATGCCGAAGGTGCCGGCGTCATTGTGCCAGCTGTACAGCCCCGAGCCACGGACGCTGCCCTTCTCGACGCGGCCGTTATACTCGTAGCCGCCGGTTGCTGCGATCGTGTTCGGCTTCAGGTCGAGCGGCTTGCGGGTGACGACGTCGACGCTGGCGCCGATCGCGCCTTCCTGCAGCCGGGCTTCCGGCGTCTTGTAGACGACGGCCTGGCTGATGATCGACGGCGAGAGCAGCGAATAGTTGAAGGTGCGGCTCGAACGATCGGAGGGGTTGCCGCCCCAATCGGCCGACGCGATTGAGTGGCCGTCGATGGTCAGGCGGTTGAGCGCGGGCTCGACGCCGGCGATCGAGAGCTGCTCGCCTTCACCGAACTGGTGATCGACGGTGATGCCCGGCAGACGCGACAGCGATTCCGCGACGTTGGTGTCGGGCAGCTTGCCGACGTCCTCGGCGCTCAGCACGTCGACGATCGAGTTCGCCTTGCGCTTGGTCTCGATCGAGTCCGCGATGCTCTTGCGAATGCCGGTGACGACGATTTCCGATTGGTCGTCGCTCGCCTGCGCCAGTGCGGGCGCCGCATACAGGCCGGTGACGGCGATCGCGGCGATCGCCACCGAATTCAGCAGAGGAACCTTGAACGTCATAGTCTTCCCTTACTCCCCAGAGTGTCAGCCGTGGCTCGCGCCACGAAGGTTTTGTGCCGGCAGGACCGTGGTCTTGCCGGCGAGATCGGTAACCGCATAGGTAAAGCCCGGCTGCAGCGCATAGGCGCCGACCCGGCCGTGGCGGTCGATGGCGAGGAACGCGACCTGCGCGTCCTTCACGGCATCGCCGCGCAATTTGGCGATGTGCAGCACGGCCTCGCGGCAGGCGGCCATCGGATCCATGCCCGCACGCATCGACGAGACGACGCGCGCCGAACCGGCGATGCGCGTCACTTCCTCGCCCACGCCGGTGGAGGTCGCCGCACCCACGTCGGGCTCGACCATCAGGCCGCACCCGGCTTGGGGAGAGTCGCCGACGCGGCCGCGCAGCTTGAAGGCCATGCCCGAGGTGGTGCAGGCGCCGGCAAGGCGGCCATTGGCATCACAGGCGACAATACCAATCGTGTCGTGGTCCAGTGCCGAACCGCGCTGATTTTCTATATTGGCTACAGGCTTGTACTTGGCAGTCTTAAGCCATTCGCGCCACGCCCCCTCGGCCTCCGGGGTCAGCAGACGGGTCTTCGGGAAGCCCTGTTCGAGCGCGAACTGGCGTGCGCCTTCGCCCACCAGGAAGGTGTGCGGCGTCTTCTCCATGACGCGGCGCGCCACCGAAATCGGGTGGAGGATATCTTCGAGTGCAGCGACCGCGCCGACATTGCCGCGATCGTCCATGATGATCGCATCGAGCGTCACATGGCCGTCGCGATCGGGATAGCCGCCCAGGCCCACCGAGTGGTTCTCGGGGTCTGCCTCAGGCACCCAGCCGCCGGCCTCGACCGCGTCGATCAGCGAGCCGGTCTTCTTCCACTGGGCATAGGCGGCGGCGTTCGCGGCCGCGCCAAAGTCCCAGGTTGAGACAATCAGCGCGCGATTGGCCGAGCCTTGCGCCATCGCCGATGCGGCCGGCAGCGCTGCCGCGCCTGCCAGTCCCAATTTCAAAGCCTCGCGTCGATCCAGTCCCATCGTCGCATCCCCACGCGGCACCGCTGCGCCGCTCTCCTTGTTGCAGGCGGTGTCACATTGCTGTCACCGCTTGGCAGGGATGCTGTCATAGGTCCCATCGGTATACAATACCAAATAAAGAAACTGGTTTTATATATGGCAGCGGATGGTCTCATCCGTTACGTTTTTCGGGCGGGTTGTTGCCGAAACGCAACGGGCCGGAGCGCACCACCCGCGCCCCGGCCCGCTTGAAGCCCGCGATCGACTCAGCGCGGCGCGGTGAAGCCGCCGATCTCGGCGATGGCGAGCTTGGGCTCGGGCAGGGCGGTCTCGGCGAAGCGGAGGCGCAGATAGCGGGCGGCGCGCGCCTGTGCAAAGCCGATGCGCTGGGTGGAGAGCGCATAGGCGATGTTGCTGAACTCGCCGCTGGCGGCAGGTTGCCAGGTCTTGCCGTCGGTGCTGACCTCGGCCGCATAGCCCTTGGGCGGGGCGGCATCGGTCATCACGTGGCGCGAGGGCGTGAGGCTGAATCCGGCTAGCGCGGTTTCGCTGCCCAGATCGATCGTCACGTCGACCGGCGCGCCCGGCTTGGGAGCGGGTACGGTCCAGATCGTGCCGGGATCGCGATCGAGCAGCTTCTCGGCGCCCGCACCGGCGGCGCTCACGATCTTCCAGGTGCGCGTGTCGATCACCGTCGGGTCGGACGAGACTATCGGCGCGACCGGCACCGGTGCCACCGAGCGGAACAGCGCGAACTCGCTGATCGCGGGGCAGGCGGGTGCCTCCAGGATGCGCAGCCGCACCCTGCGCGGCGCGATCGGCTGCGGCAGGCGCAGGATGCGCTGGGCCGAGATGCATTCCTTCTCGGCGAGCTGCTGCCATTTGCCGTCGATCTCGGCATCCACGGCGAAGCGCGTCACGCGGACTCCCAGCGGCAGATATTCGCGCAGCCGGATGACGTCGAAGCGGGTGCCGGGCTTGAGGTCGAGCGTCAGCATCGGCGTGGTCGTGCCGTCGGGCGTGGACCAATAGGTCTCGCGGTTGCCGTCGAGGACGCGCGACGCCGCGAAGGCCGAGGCGCGGGTCGCGCTGGCATGGGCGACCGCGCCCTTGGCCAGATCCGTCGCGAAGGTGGCACGGATCGCGTCGCCGAAGCTCTTGAGGATCTTCACGTCCTGGTCGGCGATGCGGCCGCGGCGATCGGGGGGCAGGTTGAGGTTCAGATTGGTCCCACGACCCACCGATTCGTCATAGAGCCGGACCAGCCGCTCGGGGCTCTTCACCCGCGAATCCTCGTCGGCATGGTAGAACCAGCCCGGGCGGATTGAGACGTCGGTCTCGGCCGGCCACCACAGCGCGCCGCCGCGCACGCCTGCATTGCCTTCGCTCTGGACATAGGGGTGGTTGGGCATGGTCGGCCAGCACGGATCGCCCGCCACGCCGTCCTCATTGCCCACCCAGCGAATGTCGGCGCCGAGCGGATCGAAGGTGCAGGCATCGGGCTGGAGCTGGTGGACCAGCGCCACTATCGACGGCCAGTTGTAATAGGCCGGGGCGTCGATCTTCCGCGTCTCGCGCGCGCCGCCATAATAGCCGTCCCCGCCATTGGCGCCGTCGAACCACACTTCGAACAGCGTGCCGTACCGGGTGCAGAGCTCGGTCAGCTGGGCACGGTAATAGGCGATATAGCCGGGGCGGCCGTACTCGGCATGATTGCGGTCCCAGGGTGAGAGATAGACGCCGAAGGGCAGCCCGGCGCGCTTGCACGCGTCCGACATCTCGCGGACGATGTCGCCCTGGCCGTTCTTGTAGGGGCTGTTGCGGATGCAATGTTCGGTCAGCTTGGTCGGCCACAGGCAGAAGCCGTCATGGTGCTTGCAGACCAGGATCAGGCCCTTGAGCCCGCCCGCCTTGGCCGCCGCGACGATCTGGTCGGCGTTGAAGTCGCTGGGGTTGAAGGTCTTGGGATCCTCGTCGCCATAGCCCCATTCCTTGTCGGTGAAGGTGTTCATCGAGAAGTGGATGAAGGCATATTGCTCGCGCTGGTGCCACTTCCACTGGCGGGCGCTCGGCGTCGCGCCATAGGGCTTGGGCGCGGGCGTCCTGGTGGGGGCACCGGTCGCCGCGTGGGCGAGCGCCGGGGTGGCGATGCCGGCAGCGACCAGCGCGCGGCGGGAAATGGTCGTCATTTGTGTTCTCCGGAGAGGGGTTCTGGAATCAGCCAGGTCTCGGCGACCTGATGGCCACGGCCGCTGCCGCCCATGCCGGCAGGCCGCGTCCAGGCGAGATCGAGCGTGCCGCCGCGCGTGGCGGCAGCGGGGATGGGGATGTCCACCGTCATCGGGTTGGTCTTGCGATCGAGCGGCGGGTGAAGCTCGATGCTGCCATTGGCGACGAGCCGCATCGGCAGCCAATAATCCTCGCCGGCATAGGTGGCGACGAGGCGATAGCGGCGCTTCGGGTCGAGGCCGGTATAATGGAGCCGCAGCGGCGCGTCGTAGAGGCTCTCGGCATAGCTGATCCACGACATCCGCCAACCGTCGTTCGGCGTGCGATCGGCAATGCCGTCCACCGCGCCGTCGAAGCGCAGCGGATCGGTGACGGGACTGCTGCCGCGGACGAGATGCGGCGCGTTCCACGGATCGCCGAGATCGTCGTAGAGCGCGCCTTCCTTCGCCCGGGCATAGTCGGCGAGCTGCACCGGGGTGTGCGTGGCGAGCTGGCGTTCGATCCACACGCGGTCGTTGAGGTCGACATCGACGCGGTCGAGATTGGCGCCGCGCTCGATGGTGGTTGCGCCGTACAGCTTCACGCTGAGCTGGAGCCGCGCGCCCTGCCACAGCCGCTCGGCCAGCGCGAACAGCCGGGTGCGGAGCGCCGGCACGGGCGCGGGATCGGCCTCCGCCAGCCTTGCGCGCGCCGTCGCTGCGTCGGGCGCGGCAAGAGCGGCGGCCTCGCGGGCGCGGGCGGCGATCAGGCGGTGGCGGACGATCGCGTCGTACACCGCGCGGTAGCGGAGCGCATCGACCCGCCAATCGGTCCAGGCGGCAGGCTTGAGGCCGTCGACCAGCGCCAGCGTCGCGTCGATGCTTGCGTTCGCGGCGGGATCGCCTGTCCAGTTGTCTTCCAGCGCGAATAATGCCTTGGCCGCTGCCGGGTCTCCAATGAAACCGGTGGCATAGTCGCGCGCAAAAGCCTCGGGCGTGGTGTGCGGATCCCAGCCGAGGCGGAACCAGAGGAACTGGTTCACATCGTCGTTGACGCCCTCGGAATAGGTTACGAAGCCGCTGCTGCCGGGATCGAGATGGTGGAACAGGTGCGTCATCGCCCGCGGGCGCGGATCGATCGGCTCGCGGCCCTCGGTGAGGGCGAAGGCGGGGCTCCAGCGATCGACCGGCACCTGCGCGTGCATGGTGTGGGCGATGTCGGGATAGAGCAGCAGCTGATAGCCGGCAGGCAGGTGGCGCCGCTGGGTGGCGACGGGGTCGCGGGTCTGGGGCCCGGCGAAGATGCCGGTCAGCCAGCGCGGGCGGCGGGCGAGTTGCGCATAGAAGGCGTCGAGCCCCGCCGCGTCGAAGCCCTGGGTGGAGATCCAGACGCTGGCCGCCGGGTTTTGCGCGCGCAAGGTCGCGGCTTCCTCGGCAACCAGCGGGAACAGCCGGTCGGGCGCGGCATGGCCGGGATCGCCGCCGGGAACATAGAGGGCGTCGACCTGGGGCAAGGCGCCGAGCAGGATTCGAAAGCGGCCGAGTTCGTGGTCGCGTTCGGCTTGCGTGTCATAGTCGTGCAGGTTCGGATAATACAGCGCGAAGTCGATGCCCAGCCGGTGCGCGATCTCGCCGATGCCGCGCAGCGTCTCCAGCGGCGGGGCGGGGAAGAGCGGACTGGTGGCGTCGTCGTCGGAGACCGGCGCGATCACCTGCACGCCGCTGGCGCCCCACAGCGCGAAATCCTCGATCCGGCGGCGGAACATCGCCACCGTCCAGGCATCATAGCTGTTGTTCTTGGCGCGGTAGCCGATCTGGGTGAGCCGCACCGGCCGCGCCGGCGCGCTGTCGTAGCGCAGCGGCCGGGCGCCGGTCCGCAGATACCAGCCGGCGCCATAGACCAGCCCGCGTGTGCCCTGTGCGGTGATCACCAGCGTGTCGCCGATCCGCCGGACGGCGAAGCCCTCGCGCGGCAGGCGCTTCGGCGCCACCTTGCGCCACGCCGCGCGGCGCGGGGTGGGAAGGGCGGCCTCGACGGCTTCTTGCGGCGCGAGCAACACCCGCGCGCAGGGCGCGTGCCGCTCCTCCAGCTGCGTGCGCAGCAAGTCGGCCGCCACCGCGCCGCCGGCACCGCCGGCGACGCAGGGCGCCGTCGTCGTCAGGAGCGCGGCGGCGAGCAGCATCAGGCCGGGATGCGGCCGTTGGACGGCGGCCGGTCGGCCAGCGCGCGCCCGAAGCCGGGGTTCGGTTTCGCCGACATGGTGAAGCGCAGCGTGCCGCCCTTCACCAGATCGGCGTGCGCGATCCAGCTCTTGGTCCACGGCTTGCCGTTCCAGCTCACCGCCGCGATGTACGGCGTGTCGGCGCGGTTGCCCGGCGCCTGGATCACCAGCTTCCGCCCCTTGCCGACCATCACCTCGGCCCGCTCGAACAGTGGCGAACCGAACACATAGGCCGCCTCAACCGGATCGACGGGGTAGAAGCCCAGTGCCGAGAAGACGAACCAGGCGCTCATCTGGCCGCAATCGTCGTTGCCGATGATCCCGTCGGGATCGTTCTTGTACATCTCGGTGCACAGCCGCCGGACCATCGCCTGCGTCTTCCAGGCCGCGCCGACATAGGCATAGAGATAGGCGGCGTGCTGATCGGGCTCGTTGCCGTGGGCATACTGGCCGACCAGCCCCGAAATGTCGGGCGGGGCATTGTCGGGCAGGGTGGAGGGCGCGTTGAACAGCGCGTCGAGCTTGGCCTCGAACTTGCCGTCGCCGCCCGTGTGCTGGATCAGCCCATAGACGTCGTGCTGGTTGAGGAAGGTCGCCTGCCAGCCATTCGCCTCGGTATAGTCGCGCCACCAGGGCTTGGGCATGTGGCCGAGTTGGACGGGATCATAGGGCGTCCACCAGCTGCCATCGGCGAAGCGCGGGCGCGCGAAGCCGATGCTGCCGTCGATCACGTTGCGCCAGTTGCCCGAGCGCGTGCGTAGCCGCGCGGCATCGGCCTGCTCGCCGATCGCGGCGGCGAGATGCGACGACGCCCAATCGTCATACGCATATTCCTGCGTCCGGCTGACGCTCTCGAACCATTTGTCCGCAGGCACATAGCCCATGCGATCGTAGAGATCGCGGCCCTTGCTGTTGTCCTTGTCCGGCGCGGTGAAATCGAAGCTGCGGCGGCGGATCGCCGGCCAGGCGGCGGCATAATCGGCCTCGATGCCCTTGGCCTGCGCCTCCGCGAGCGGCACGACGCCGTGCCAGCCGATCATCGTGCCGGTTTCCTTTCCCTGCAGCGGCCAGACCAGCGGGCCATAGGGCGACTGTGCCGTCTGGCGGATCAAATCGTCGACCAGCGACTTGGTGCGATCGGGCGCGATCAGGGTGAGGAGGGGGTGGAGGGCGCGATAGGTGTCCCACAGCGAATAGGTGCTATAGGCCGCGCCGCCCTTGGGAACGCTGTGGATCTGCCCATCCATGCCGAGATACCGGCCGTCGAAATCGGAAAACAGCGTGGGGGCAAGCTGCGCATGGTAGAGTGCGCTGCTGAGGATCGTGCGCTGGTCGGCGGTGCCGCCCTCGACCTTAACCGCATCGAGCGCCGGTTGCCACCGGGCGGTGGCATCGCGGCGGGTGCGATCGAAGTCCCAATGTCTCGCTTCGGTGACCAGATTGGCGCGGGCGCCGGCGGCATCGACGCCGGAGATCCCGCAACGCACGAGAATCGGGGCATTTCCTGCGTCCGCATAGTGCAGGGCCGCCTTCAGTCGCCGTCCGGTGACCTTGTGGCTGCCGGCGGGCTGCTCGGCATCGTCATCGCCGTAGAAGGTGATGCGATCGGGTTGGCGCGAGAGCTGGAGCGCGAAGAAGATCTTGCGGCCCTTCGCCCAGCGGAAGACTTGTCGCCGACCGGTGATCGTGCCGTCGGCCTCCACTTCCATCAGCGCGTCGGCGATCAGCGGCGGGCTGTCCGAGCTGTCGAGCACCAGATGCGACAGATCTAGCAGGATGTGCCCGGCGCCGGCCGGAAATGTGTAACGATGCCAGCCGGTTCGCTCAGTGACGGTCAACTCCGCACGGACGCCGTTGTCGAGCGCCACGCGGTAATAGCCGGGCTCGGCATGCTCGTCGTGATAGCGCTGGCGATAGCCAGTCTCGGGCTTTTCGCGCGTGCCGGGCTGCAGCACCACGGGTCCCCGGGCGGGGACAACTAGTAGATCGAGCATGTCGCCGATGCCGGTGCCCGAAAGATGTGTGTGCGAGAAGCCGAGGATCGAGCCGTCGCTATGATAATAGCCCGAGCAGGTCTCCCAGCGCTCGACGCCGGTATCGGGGCTCAGCTGCACCATGCCGAACGGCACGGTCGCGCCCGGATAGGTATGGCCGGTGCCGCCGGTACCGATAAACAGATTTGGTGCAGTGCGGCGGAGCGATGTCGCCGCAGCGGGACGCGGAATGGCGGCGGCGGCGAGGCCGATCGCGCTGGAGCCGAGCAGGCGGCGGCGGGAGAGGATCACAAGGTTTCCTGAAGCAGCTTGGGTTGCACGGCCGCGAGGTGGACCAGCAGCTCGCCGAACAGGCCATTGGCCCAGGCGAACCAGTCGCGGGTGAACTTGGACGGGTCATCCTGGTTCACGGCCTCATGGATGAAGCCGGTGCCAGCGTCGCTAGTGCTAAGCATTCGCAGGATATTGCGAAGCGTTCGCACGTCGCCGTCATAGCTGAAACCGCGCATAATCAACGACATGGGCCAGACATGGCCCAGGCCGACATGCGGTCCGCCGATGCCTTCGACAACCTTGCCGAGCGACCAATAGGGGTTGGCGTCACTCCACGCCGCGGCGGCAGTGCGCTGCCATAGCGGGTCGTTCCGATCGACGCAGCGGAGATAGGCGAGGCTCGAAAGCGACGGCACATTGGCATCGTCCATGAAGATCGCGTTGCCGAAGCCGTCGACTTCATACGCCATCACCTCGCGCCCGTCGCGGAGCCGCATCGTGCCGTACGCGCGCAGCGCTGCCTCGACTTCACCGGCCAGGGACGTCGCATCGTTCGCAATTGCGGAATCCTTGCGCGTCGCCATCGCAAGCGCAGCAAGTTCGCGCAGGACCGTCACCGCAAAGTGATTTGCCGGAATCAGGAACGGATATACGCAGGCGTCGTCGGACGGGCGAAATCCGCAATGAATCAGCCCTACCGGGCGGCTGGGCGGGCCATAGCCGTCCAGCATCAGCGTCTCGGTCGGCCGGTCGCTGCTGCGCAGGAAGCGATAGGGCCCCGGCCCATCCTTGCGCTGCTGCTCGCGGAAGGTGCGAATAATGGTGCGGGCGGATTCCGCCCATTGGGCGTCGAACGGGGAGGTGTCGCCGGTCGCCTTCCAATAATCATGCGCCAATCGAATGGGATAGCATAGGCTGTCGATCTCCCACTTCCGCTCGGCGACGCCCGGCTTCATCTCGGTCTTGTCGTGCAGCGCCCAGCTCAGTTCGGTACGGGCGCTGGTATCCTCGAGAAAGGCGTTGGCATAGGGATCGAGCAGGATGCAGCGCGCCTGGCGCGCGATCAGGCCCTGGTAGAGGCGGCGGAGATCGGCGTCTTCCTTCGCCAGATGCAGATAGGGCCGCACCTGCGCCGAACTGTCGCGCAGCCACAGCGCGTCGATGTCGCCGGTGATGACGAAGGCGTCGGGTTTGCCGTCCACCACGCCCATCTTCACCGTGGTGTCGAGCGTGTTGGGATAGCAGTTGCCGAACATCCAGCGCAGCTTGGGATCGGCGATCCTGCTGGAAATGCGCGCGATTTCGCGCTCGACCGCCTTGCTGACGAAACGGCGGTCGGCCGGTGCGGGGCGCTTGCTGACGAACGCGGGCGTGTCCGCGGCGAAGGCGGGCGTGGCGGCGAGCGCCAGGCCCGAACCGAGCAGGGTGCGGCGATTGATCATTTCGGCAGCACCTGCGCGTCGCCGCTCAGCGTGAATTCGGCCCACCCGCCAGCGCCGTCGCCCGGCTGGCCGCCGCCGACCCAGACGCGATAGGTGCCCGGCAACACCCGACGAGTGCCGTCGCGCGCGACGCTGCTGATGCTGCGCGGATCGAGCGTGAACGACAGGCTGGCCGATTTGCCCGGCGCAAGCGACGCACGCTGGAAGCCGGCAAGCTGACGCTGGAGGACGGGGGTTGTGAACCCACCTGGTTTGTTGGCATCCGGCGTGACGACATAGACCTGTGCTACTTCCTCGCCGCTGCGGTTCCCCGCATTGGTGAGCTTGGCGCTGACCTGCACCGGCTGGCCGATGCCCGCGGCCTTCACCGCGACATCGCCATAGGCGAACTTGGTGTAGCTCAGGCCGTGCCCGAAGCCCCAGAGCGGCTTGCCGGTGAAGAAGCGATAGGTGCGCTCCTTCATGCCATAGTCCACGAATGCCGGCAGGTCGTCGGTCGAGGCATAGAAGGTCAGCGGCAGGCGGCCCGAGGGGTTGTTCTTGCCGGCGAGCGTCTCGGCGATTGCGGCGCCGCCTTCCTCGCCCGGGTACCAGGCTTCGAGGATCGCGTCGGCGAGGCTCGGATCGACCGCCACCGCGCTGCCGCTCGTGAGGACCAGGACCAGCGGCTTGCCGGTCTTGCGCAGCGCCTTGAGCAGGTCGAGCTGCGGGCGGGGCAGGGCGATGTCGGTACGATCGCCGCCGACGAAGCCGGGGATCGATACGCTGAGCGCCTCGCCCTCGAGATCGGGCGACAGACCGAGCACCGCGACGATCGTGTCGGCGTTCTTGGCGACGTCGAGCGCCTGGGCGAGCATCGGTTCGGCCGGCGGCTGCCACATCAGACGCACGCCGCCATCCTCGCTGCGATGGTCGATCTCCATGCGGAAGGGCACGGGCTTGCCGTCGCTGGCGACCTTCACCGCCACCCGCGCCTTGCCGAGCGGGCCGTCATGGAGGAGCTTGCCGTCCACCCACAGCCGCACCGCGTCGTGCGTGTTGCAATCCTTCCAGCAGGCGGGGATGTCGATCGCCAACTCATAGTCGCCGGCGCCCGGGGGCGTGAACTCGCCGCTCCAGCGCACCGCAAAGCCGGTGGGGTTGAGGCCCGGCAGCGGAGCGGCGCGGGCATAATTGAAGTCGATGCGGCGATCCTGCCGGGTAGTGACGGGCGTGCCGGTCACCGTCGGGGTGGCGAAATATTCGGCCTTGAGACCCGGCTTGCCGTCCGCGCGGAAGGCGGTTTCGGGCATGATCACCGCGCCGCCCTCGGCCAGCTGCGATCCTTGCGCGTACACGACGCGGTCCGCGCCGAACTGGCGGCGGATGCCGTCGAGCGGGGTCACTGGATCCTTGGCGGTGCCGTGGTAATTCCCCTCCAGCACACCGAGATCGTCGGCATTGGCGCCGATCACCGCGATGCGGCCGCCAGTCGAGAGCGGCAGGCGGTCGCCGTCATTCTTGAGCAGCACGATCGCCTTGCGCGCGGCTTCCAGCGCCAGCGCGCGCTGCGCCGGGGTGCCGCGTTCGCTGGGCTTGATCTTGCTCCACGGATTGGCCCCGCCGAACGCGATGCCAAGTGCACGGCGGGCGTCGAGCGCGCGCTTCAGCGCCACGTCGACCTCCGCCTCGCTCACCAGCCCGCGCTTCACCGCCTCCGGCAATGCCGCATAGGTGGTGCCGCAGTTCAGGTCGTTGCCGCCCTTGATCGCCACCGCGGCGGCTTCGGCCGCGTCGAGGCTGTAATGGTGGAACAGGTGGATATTGGCCACCGCGTCGCAGTCCGAGACGGTGAGGCCGGTAAAGCCCCAGTCCTTGCGTAGCCGATCGTTGAGCAGCCCGCCCGACGCGCAGGCCGGCGTGCCGTGGATCGAGTTGTAGGCGCACATCAGCGACTGCGCCTTGCCCTCGGTGATGGCCAGGCGGAAGGCGGGGGTGTAGGTCGATTCTAGGTCCTGCGGGCTGGGATCGACGTCGAAGCCGTCGCGTCCGGCCTCCGGCCCGCTATGCACCGCGAAATGCTTGGGCGTGGCGAGCACCTTGGGGTGCGCCGGATCCGGACCCTGCAGCCCCTGGATGAAGCCGATCGCGAGATGGCCGGTGAGGAACGGATCCTCGCCATAGGTCTCCTGGCCGCGACCCCAGCGCGGATCGCGGAAGATGTTGATGTTGGGCGACCAGATCGTCAGCCCTTCATAGATCTTGCGGTTCGCGCTGACCGGCTTGGCGTTGAAGTTCGCGCGCGCCTCGGTGGCGACGGTGTCGCCCACCTTGTGGAGCAGCGGCACGTCCCAGGTCGCGGCGAGGCCGATCGCCTGCGGGAACACCGTCGCATAGCCGTCGCGGGCGAGGCCGTGCAGGCCCTCGTTCCACCAGTCATAGGCGGGCAGGCCGATCTCTGGATCGGCGGGCGCGGTGCTCTGGAGCTGCGCGGCCTTCTGCTCGATCGTCATCTTGGCGATGGCGGCGGCGACCGGATCTGGATCGCTGGCGAGGAGAAGCAGGGGAAGGAAGGGCATCAACGGGGTCCCAGCGTACGAAGGGTAAGGGCGCGGGCGAGCGCGGTGCCGCTGGCCTCGGACGTGATGGTGAGCGTGCGGCTCTCGCCCGGCAGCAGGTCGAAGCCATTGTCGCTCGGATGCGCGACGGTGGTGCCGAAATCGAGCATAACCGCGCGGGCCAGCGCGCCCGCCGTGACGGTCACCTGCTTGCCCTGCCAGCGTACCGACAGGCGCGGGGCCGGATAGGCCATGTCCTTGGGCAGCGACCGTTCGACGAGTTCGCGCGAGACTGGCTTGCCGTCGATCCACAGCTCGGCGACGGCATAGCTGTCGGCGGGTGCCGCGGTGCCGAACAGATCGGCATCGGCGATCGTGGCGAGTTCGAGCGCGCCCGGCGACAGGTCGAATGTCGACGCCTTCGTGCCCAGCGGCTTGCCGTCCATGGTGAAGCCGCGGACGCGCCATTCGGCGGCGATCAGCTTTGTCGCGTCGGACACGGCGGCGAGGCGGGTCGCACTGTCCTTGTGCTCGGCAACGATCGCCTGGGGCGCGAACATCCGGCGCGCCTCGTACTGGAGCAGCTTCCACTGGCCGTCATAGTCGATGCTCGCCCAACTGATCGCGGGCCAGGCATCGTTGAGCTGCCAGAACAGCGAGCCCATGGTGATCGGCGCGCAGGCGCGGTGGTGGCGCGCGGCCATGCCGATCGCCTGCATCTGGTTGACCTGGGTGAGGTAGACGAGATCGGCGAAGTCGGCGGGCTTGCGCAGCCGCTGGTCGAGATAGAGCTGGAGGCGGCTATTGCCTTCGCCGGCCAGGAACTTCTGGTGCGCCTTGAGCACCGGGCTGTCGATCGCCAGCGGTCCCTTCCCCGCGAAGTCGCGGATCGTCGACAGGTTCGGCATCGCCTGGAAGCCGTATTCGGACATGAACCGCGCACAGCCGTTCAGGTAGTTCTCGACCGGCTTGGAGCCCGACCAGACATCCCAGAAATGGCGGTCCCCGGTGGCGTCGGTATCGACCGGGCCGGTATAGTCGTTCGACGGCGAGCCCGGCCAATAGGTGGTGCCGGGGGCTTCCTTCAGCACTGCGTCGCGCAGGGTGCGATCGAACAGCACGGCCATGCCGGCGCCGATCCGCTCCTGCTCGTCCGCGCCCACCGCCTTCTTGAACGCCTTGCGATCGGACCAGTTTTCCCAGCCCGACAGGATCTCGTTGCCGCCGTTCCAGCCGACGATCGAGGGATGCGGCTGGAGCCGGGCGACCTGCTCCTCGGCCTCGATGCGGACATTTTCGCGAAACGCCGCGTCGGGCGGGGTGATCGAGCCGCCGAACATGAAGTCCTGCCACACCATCAGGCCCAGTTCGTCGGCCGCGGCGTAGAAGGCGTCATCGAGATAATAGCCGCCGCCCCACACGCGGATCATGTTCATGTTGGTGTCGCGTGCGTCGGTGAGCATGCGGCGCATGCGTGCCTCGGTCACGTTGTTCGGGAACATGTCGAACGGGATCAGGTTCGCGCCCTTGGCGAAGATCGGCAGCCCGTTGACGCGGAAGCCGAAGCCGCCGGCCTGGGTCAGCAGCTCGACGGTGCGCAGGCCGATGCGCTGCGACACGCGGTCGCTGACCGCGCCGTCTTCCTCCAGCGTCGCCTCGACCTTGTAGAGCGGCTGCGCGCCATAGCCCGCCGGCCACCAGAGCTGGGGCTTCGCCAGGGTGAGCGGCACGCTGACGGCATTCTCGCCCGCGCCGAGCGTGAGCGTGCGGCTCGCCTCGATGGTCTGGCCGTCGGGGCCGGTGATGCGGGTGCGGACGGTGACGGCGCGCGCGCGGTCGCCGAGCAGCTTCCAGCGCGCGACCAGCCGCGCCTCGGCGGGGTTCAGCGCCTCTTGGTCGACGCGGAAACCGTCGATGCGGGCATCGTCCCAGGCTTCCAGGCGCACCGGCCGCCACAGGCCGATCTTGACGATGCGCGGCGCCCAATCCCAGCTGTAATCGTACTTGGGCTTGCGGATGTAAGGCGAGGTCTGCTTGCCCTTGGGCTCATCACCGAACGCGGAATCATATTCGCCGGGGAGCGGGAATTTCTCCGCCAGTACCATCGGCTGCAGCGTCTTGATCGGCGAGGCGATGGTGACGACCAGCTCGTTCGCGCCCGCCTTGAGCGCCTGCTTGGCGTCCACCCGCCAGCGGCGATGGGCGTTGTCGGTCTCGACCAGCTTCTGGCCGTTGAGCGTCACCGTGGCGAAGGTGTCGAGTCCGTCGAACACCAGGTCGAGATGGTCGCGCGCGAGCATCGCCGGCGTGACGTTGAGCGTACGGCGGAACTGCCAGCGGGTGAGGCCGGCCCATTGGATCGGCGCCTCGTTGATGCCCTTGGACGGATCGGGCACGCGCCTGGCGGCGATCAGATCCTGCTGGACGCTGCCGGGCACCTTGGCGGGAAACCAGGCGGCTTCCTTGGGGTGGGCCTTGGCGGCGTCGGCGTCGCTGGGGTCGATGCGGACTTCCCAGGCACCGTCGAGCGAGACCGACTGGCGGGGGTCCGCCCAGGCCGGGGTGACCAGCGCGAGAAGGGGCAGCAGGGCGAGCGCGCGGGCCTTCACTTCGCGTTCTCCGTCAGCACCACGCGTTCGACCGTGTAGAACGGGTCACTGAGCGGGGACGTGAACTGGAAGCAGATATCCTCGTCGCCGCTCAGCTTGGGCAGCGTGCCGGAGAAGCGGAACTGCTGCGGCGCCTTGGCGGGATCGGGCAGCGGGAAGGTGGCGATGACGATCGGCTTGATCGACGGATCCTTGGCGGCCGCGATGCAGCGCGCGCGGACGATCAGCTCGCCGTACGTGCTGACATTGTAATGCGCCCGGACCTTGTTGAAGTCGTGCGCCAGGCCGTAGTTGCGCGGCGTACGGGCCACATCGACGGTGAAGCCCGTTGCAATGTCCATCGGCGCGGCCGCATAGGCGGTGCAGGTGTCGAACAGGTTGACGTTGAACACCGGCGCATTTTCCTGCGCCTCGCTGTTCAGCGGCACGCGCAGGCCGAGCGCGCCCTTGGGGCACGCCACCATGTCCGAGCTGGTGCGGGTGAGCAGCGCGGTGCGGCTGGTGTCGAAAGCGCGCGGCGTCGCGGTGGCCACGCCGGCCGCGTCGAACGCTGCGGCGGTGATCGTCGTGCCGGGTTTGAGCGTCAGCGGCGCCTTGTAGACCGGCGACTTGCCGGTGGGCTGCTTGCCGTCGAGCGTGTAGCGGATCGTGCCGAAGCCGGTCTGGGTGGCCAGCGCCACCTTGGCCTGGTTCGCCCGCAGTGCCTCGCCGCGGGTGCCCTGCAGCTTGTAGTCGACCGCGAAGGCGCTGTCGGCGACTTCCATCCCCGAACGGCGCCAGCGCGCCATCTGCGGCTGGAGGCGCTGCACGAAGCCGTCAAAATCGCGCTTGTCCTTGCCTGACCAGGTGATCTCGGCGATCGCCGCCGCGCGGGGGAACAGCATGTGCTGCACCTGGTACGGCGTGATCAGATACTCGCTCCACGCATTGCCCTGCGCGCCGAGCACATGGCTCGCCTTGGCGGCGTCGATGCCCACCGGCATCGGCTCGTACTTGTACACGTCGGCCAGCGTCTGGATCGACAGGCGGCCTGGCGGCTCGTCGCGGCGGTCGCTCTGCAGGCTGTCGAGATAGAGGGTGGGGGCGGGCGAGAGCACCACGTCATGCCCCTGGTTTGCCGCATCCACTGCGCCCTTCTCGCCGCGCCACGACATCACCGATGCGGATTTCGGCAGGCCGCCCTCGAGGATCTCGTCCCAGCCGATCAGGCGGCGGTTGTGGCTCTCGAGGTACGCGCCGAACTGCTCGATCATCCAGCTCTGCAGCGCGTTCTCGTCCTTCAGCCCCAGCGCCTTGATCTGCGCCTGCACCTCGGGCGAGCGCTCCCACTGGTCCTTAACCGCCTCGTCGCCGCCGAGATGGACGTAGGTGCCCGGGAACACCGCCATCAGCTCGTCGAGGACTTCCTTGACAAAGGTGATGCCCTTGGGGCCGGGGTTGAACAGATAGGGGTTCACGCCCCAGTCGTGCGACACTTCGGTATGGTCGCCGAAGATGCCGAGTTCAGGATAGGCGGCGACCAGCGCCTGGGCGTGACCGGGCAGGTCGATCTCGGGGACGATCGTCACGCCGCGCTCGGCGGCATAGGCGACCAGCGCCTTCAACTGCTCCTGCGTGTAGAAGCCGCCGACCTTGGGGCCGGGCGCGCCGCCGGTGCTCGGCGGAGTGCGCCAGCCGCCGATTTCGGTAAGCTTGGGATAGCGCTTCACCTCGAAGCGCCATCCCTGGTCGTCGGTGAGGTGGAGGTGGAGCGTGTTGAGCTTCACCGAGGCCATCTGGTCGACCACGCCGTAGACGAATTCGATCGGCTGGAAATGGCGGGCGACGTCGAGCATCAGCCCGCGCCAGCCGAAGCGCGGCGCGTCCTCCACGTTTAGTGCCGGCAGCTTCACCGGCTTGCCGAAGCCATGGTCGGGGCTGAGCAGCTGGGCGAGCGTCATCGCGCCGTAGAGCAGGGCGCGATCGCCCGAAGCGGCGATGCGCACCCCCTTGGCGTCGACGGTCATCCGATAGGCCTCGGCGCCCTGGATCGCGGCATCGCGCTCGAAGCGGATCGCACCGCTGGAGCCGGTCGCGCCCAGCGTCAGGCCGCGCTCCACCTTCACATGGGCGGCGAGCAGCTTGGCGGCGGCCGCAGCGGCGGTATCGCCGGCGGGCACGGCGATCGCGGTGCCGTTCGCCACCGTGAAGCTGCCCTTGCCCAGCGTCACGCTGGCGGGGAGGGGGGTGAGCGGCGGCACGGTCTGGGCGAAAGCGGTCGAGGACAGCAGCAGTGCCGCCCAGCCGGAATGCCTTGCCGTTTTCAGGATCGCGCGCATCGGAAACTCCCCTCTTGTCGCGGCCGCCGAGCGGGGCCGGAGCAAGGGTGTAACCAATTTAGATCCTATCGGGCAACAGCCTTGCGTCTCCGGACATAGTTCTTTGCATTTAGCCTCTTGACCTCAGCCGTTGAGGCTGTTGGTATCATCGTACCAATGTAAGTCCGTAGGAAAGCGGGTACGCGCTGCGGGAAACCTGCCATAGACAAAGTTGTCGGGGCTTTGGCAACGGTGTCGGGCAAGGGGGAGAGATGATGACGTTTTCGGACCAGATCGGCCGGTTTCGCGAGGGCAACCCGTCGCCGCTCTATCTGCAGCTGCAGCAACTGATCCGCGAAGCGATCAGCGGCAAGATCCTCAACCAGGGCGACGCGATCCCGCCGGAGCGCGACCTCGCCGTCGAATATGACGTGTCGCGCATCACCGTGCGCAAGGCGATCGGCGGTCTGGTCGAGGACGGTTTGCTCACCCGCCGCCGCGGTGCCGGGACGTTCGTCGCCGAGCGTGTCGAGAAGAGCTTCTCCAAGCTCTCCTCCTTCACCGAGGACATGGCTGCGCGGGGCCGCGCCGCCAGCAGCAACTGGATCGCGCGCTCCACCGGCCAGGTGACGCCCGAAGAGGCGATGGCGCTGGGCCTGTCGCCGGGTGCGGCGGTGCTGCGCTTCTCGCGCATCCGCTTCGCCGATGGCGAGCCGATGGCGCTCGAATTTTCGACCATCGCCGGCTATTGCCTGCCCTCGGTCGATGCGGTGGGGGACTCGCTCTATACCGCGCTCGAAGCCGCCGGGAACCGCCCGGTGCGCGCTCTCCAGCGGCTGCGCGCCGTGCCGTTCCTCGGCGAGCATGCCAAGATGCTCGGGGTCGATCCCGGCCATGCCGGCCTGCTGATCGAGCGCCGCGCCTTCCTGCGCGACGGCCGCCCGGCCGAAGTGACCCGCTCCTATTATCGGGGCGATGCCTATGATTTCGTGGCGGAACTCAGCGACGTCTGAACGCCCGCCTGCCTGCCTGATTTTTGGAGATTGCTGCATGGATCGTCGCCAGTTGCTGCTCGGCAGCGCGGGGTTGGGGGCGCTTGCCTCGCTCGGACTGCCCGAGGCCGAGGCGGCCGCGCGCGCGGTGGAGGGCGACGCCTTCCCGATGCCCGCGCCCACGACTGCGCTGATGCCGCGCCTGCCCGACGGCGATCCCACCCGCACCCGCATCGAGCGCGGCTGGCGCTTTCATGAGGGCGATGTGCTGTCGGCGCCGCTCAAGGACCATGACGATACCTATGGCAGCGTGAAGGCCGGCAACGCCCGCGGCGCCGCCGCGCGCGACTATGACGACAGCGAATGGGTCGAGGTGCGCCTGCCGCACGACTGGGCCTCGTTCCAGCCCTTCGAGCAGACCGCCAATGTCTCGCAGGGTTATCGCAAGCGCGGCATCGGCTGGTACCGCCGCCGGCTGACGCTCGATCCCGCCGATCACGGCAAGACCATCGAGCTCCACCTCGACGGCGTCGCCACCAACGCCACCGTGTGGGTGAACGGCAGCGTCGTCGCGCACAGCTGGTCGGGCTATGCCAGCATTATTATCGACATGACCCCGTTCGCGCGCTTTGGCGACGAGGACAATGTCATCGCCATCCGCGTCGATGCCGAGGCGATGGAGGGCTGGTGGTATGAAGGCGCCGGCCTCTACCGCCATGCCTGGCTGGTCCGCCGTGGGCCGGTGTCGATCGTCACCGACGGGGTACATTGCGATCCGCGCAAGACTGAGACCGGCTGGAACGTGCCGGTGACGGTCACGGCCGGCAATATCGAGCGCGCACCGGTAGCAGTGGCGGTCGAGGCCGAACTGCTCGATCCCAGCGGCAAGCGCGTTGCCTTCGCCACGACGGCCGGCAGCGTGCCGGTGCTCGACCGCGCCGAGTTGGGCATGACGCTGAGCCTGGGCAGCCCCAAGCTCTGGTCGGTCGAGACGCCGACGCTCTACACCGTCCACACCCGCCTGCTGCGCGACGGCAAGCTGATCGACGAGCGGCGCACCCAGGTGGGCTTCCGCACCGTGCGCTTCGATGCCGACAAGGGGCTGTTCGTCAACGATCAGCCGGTGAAGCTCAAGGGCGTGTGCATCCACCAGGACCATGCCGGCACCGGCGTCGCGCAGTACGATGCGCTGCTCGGCTGGCGGCTGGAGCGGCTCAAGGCGATGGGCTGCAACGCGATCCGCATGTCGCACAATGCGCCCACCGCGGAACTGCTCGACTGGTGCGACCGGATGGGCTTCCTCGTCATGGACGAGAACCGCCACTTCAACCCGGCGCCCGACTATCTCGCCCAGCTCAGCTGGATGGTGCGGCGCGACCGCAACCATCCCAGCGTGATCCTCTGGTCGGTGTTCAACGAGGAGCCGATGCAGGGCACCGAGGCGGGCATCGAGATGGTCCGCCGAATGGAAGCCGCGGTGCGCAAGCTCGACGACAGCCGCCCGGTGACCTCGGCGATGAACGGATCGTTCTATAATCCGCAGAACGTCTCCTCGGTCGTCGATGTGATGGGGTTCAACTATTACCAAGGCGAGTATGACAAGTGGCACGCGCTCAACCCGACGCGGCCGAGCACCAGCTCCGAGGATACCAGCGCGTTCGAGACGCGCGGCGCCTTCGCCAGCGATCCCGCCAAGCACGTCATCACCTCGTACGACGATGAGGCCGCCTCCTGGGGCAACACCCATCGCAAGGCCTGGCAGCTGATCGCTGCGCGCGAGTTCATTGCCGGCGGGTTTGTCTGGACCGGCTTCGATTATCATGGCGAGCCGACCCCCTATGAATGGCCGACCATCGCCAGCTTCTTCGGCATCATGGACCTGTGCGGCTTCCCCAAGACCGCGTTCGGCATCCACAGCGCCGCCTGGATCGATGATGCGCCGGTGGTGTGGCTGGCCCCGCACTGGACCTGGCCGGGCAAGGAGGGGCAGAACATCAAGGTGTTCGTGGCATCGAACGCCGAAAGCGTGACGCTGCTGCTCAACGGCAAGGTGATCGGCACGCAGAAGGTCGATCGGCTGCAGGGCAATGAATGGCAGGTGCCCTACGCGCCGGGCCGGCTCGAGGCGCAGGCGATGCGCGGCGGCAAGGTCGTGGCGCGGATGGTGCACGAGACCGTGGGCAAGCCGGTTGCGCTGCGGCTCACCCCCGCGCGCACGGTGATGGCGGGCGACGACGAGGACGTGCAGCCGATCACCGTCGATGCGGTCGACGCGCAGGGCCGGCACGTGCCGACGGCGAACCTGATGACGCACTTCACCGTCGATGGCGCGGCGATCCTCGGCGTCGGCAATGGCGATCCGAACTGCCATGAGGCGGAGAAGGGCAATGCCCGCTCGCTGTTCAACGGGCTCGCCCAGATCCTGGTGCAGGCGGGCACCGGCCGCGGCAAGATCACCGTCAACGCGAGCGCCGAGGGGCTGAAGCCGGCGCTGCTGACGATCGACCGCGCCGACATCGCGCCGCGCGCCCAGGTGGGCGTAACTCCGCCGCTGATGGTGCTGGGCGACTGGCGCCGCTCGGGGGTGACGGCGGACAAGCCCAAGCCGGGCCTGGTGCCGGACAACAACAGCTGGGCGTTCCTGCGCAGCGCAATGCCGACCCCGGCCGAGCCGCAGCCGGGCTGGCGCGTCTACAACAACCGCCTCACGCCCTGGAAGCGCATCGCCGCGGGCGGCGGCACGCTGCGCTTCGCCAGCGTCGGCGGCCGTGCGGAACTGTGGGTGGACGGCAAGAAGCTCGCCGAGAAGACCGACGCCGCGCCGGCACCGCTGGAGGCCGCCTTCCCCGCGGGCAGCGGCCAGCGCACCGTCGAGCTGATCGTCCAGGCGCCGGCAGGGCAGCCATCGGGGCTGCTCGGTAAGGTTACCCTCACGCCGCGCTGAGCGGATCGGGGTGGGGCGTTCGGGCAGGATCGCGAACGTCCCACCACGCGGTTAACCATGGCCGTTCACGCCTGATTGGTGGACGCCCGATAGGGCTGCCGCTCCAGGGGGACGGCATGAATCATCTCATCGGGTGGCTGGTCGGCGAGCGCGTCGGGCGTGCCTTTCGTGCGCATGACTTTGCGCGCGGCAATGCGCTGTGGGGCCTGTTCCTGTGGTGGGCGGTCGGCTGGTTCGGCGCGACCGCGGCATTCTACAACCTCGGCAAGGTCTGGGTGCTGCCCGGCTGCATTGGTGCGATGGGCGGCGCGCTGTTGCTGTGCCTGCGTCGCCCGCTCGCCTCCGGGGTCAAGCAGGCGATGCTCAACGCGATCGGCTATAGCGCGCGCTGGGTGATGGCGATCAGCGCCGGCTATGTCGCGCTGCGCATCGTCTGCGCCGCGATCTATGGCGAGCTGCAGGCGCAGGGGTTGGCCGGACTGCCCTGGCAGAGCCTGCAATTCGCCTCGCTGCTGTTCGTCGCCGGGGGCAGCGTGACGATCGCGGTCAGCGGCATCTTCGCCGCCGACCGGCTGCGGCTGGAGCGCGAGGGCAAGGCGCGGCTCAGCTGGCGCGAGGCGGAGCGGCAGGCATCCGAGCGCGCGGACTCCGCCGCGCCGCCGCCGCCCGTCGTGGCGGAGGAGTGCTGGTGGATCGTCCTCGAAGTCGCGCCGGATGCGACCCGAGCCGACGTCGAAGCCAAAGCACGGGCGCTGCTCAAACAATATCACCCCGATCGCTGGATATCCGCCCCGCGCCACCTCAAGGCGCAGGCCGAGCACCAGACGATCCGCATCCTCCAGGCGCTCGCAGCGGCGCGGGCGGCACGGAAGGTGGATTGTCCGGCCTGATCTCAGCGCCTTGGCTTGTCGCAGTGAGGCAGCTTACGCCCAGTTGCGGACACTCGCGAGCCAGCTAATGTCTCGGCATCTCGGGGAGTCACGATGAAGCGCTATTTGTTCGTTTGCAGTCAAAATCGGCTTCGAAGCCCTACGGCCGAGCAAGTCTTCGCCAGTCGCCCTGACATTGAAGTGGCATCGGCGGGCACGAACAACGACGCCGAAAATCCGCTGAGTGATGAACTAGTCGCATGGGCCGACTTCATCGTGGTTATGGAGAAGACCCATCGCAACAAGGTTCAGAAGCGCTATAACCGCGTGCTAGGCAGCAAGCGGTTAATCTGCTTAGACATCCCCGATGACTACGAGTTCATGGATCCGGATCTGATTCGTCTGCTCGAATCACGAATGGCTCGCCACCTCCCTATGAGTGCTCCGGTTAGCGACCAGTGACCGCATTACACCAAGTCCGGCCGTTGGCCGCCGCGCCAGAGCGGCGGTTCGGGCTGCTCGATGCGTCGGGCAATGAGGACCAGGCGCGCGCCACACGCTGCGCCTGAGCGCGGCCGCACCTAGGCGGCCGCGCCCGGGTTCAGCCGCGCAGCTTCGCGAGGACCGTATCGTCGCCGAGCAGGTGCAGCACCGTGGCCGAGGGGCGGGCGAGGCCGCGCAGGCCGAGCGCCAGCAATGCCTCGCCATCTACCTCGGCCGGATCGCCGAGTTCGACGCGCAGGCGGCTGTCATGAGCGCTCACCGCGCGGAGATTCGCTGCGCCGCCCAGCGCCGCCAGCGCTGCCGGCTGGAGCGCCACCGTCGGCGTGCGGACCGGGGCTACGGCCGGTGCGGCAGGTGCCGCGACGCCGCCGCGCGCTGTCGCGTCGCGGATCTCGACCGCCACGACATCGGCGATCGGGCCGAGCACCACCTGCAGTGCGCGCTCCGAGGGGCGCAGGATGCCGTGTGCGCCGAGCGCCTTGAGTGCGGCATCGTCGACTACGGACTGGTCGGCGACGATCAGGCGCAGGCGGGTGGTGCAGGCGCCGATCTCGACCAGGTTCGCCGAGCCGCCGAGCGCACGGGCGAAGGCCTCGCCGCGGCTCGACGGCGCGACCGCGCCGGCGTTCGCGACGACGGGCGCCTCGGCCTCGCGGCCGGGGGTCTTCAGGTCGAAGCGGCGGATCGCCCAGCTGAAGATGCCGTAATAGAGCGCGAAATACACCAGCCCGACCGGGATCAGCAGCAGCGGCTTGGTCGCCTTGCCGAAGTTCAGGACGTAGTCGAACAGGCCGGCGGAGAAGCCGAAGCCGAGCTTCACGCCCAGAAGGTCCATCACCACCATCGCCACGCCGGTCAGCACCGCATGGACGACGTAGAGCGCGGGGGCGAGGAACATGAAGCTGTATTCGATCGGCTCGGTCACGCCGGTCAGCAGCGAGGTGAGCGCGAGGCTGAACAGCAGGCCGCCGACGGACTTGCGGCGCTCGGGGAGTGCTGCACGGTACATGGCGAGGCAGGCGGCGGGCAGGCCGAACATCATGACCGGGAAGAAGCCTGCCATGAACGCGCCCGCATTGGGGTCGCCGGCGAAGAAGCGGCGCAGGTCGCCCGTCGCGCCGTTGTAATCGCCCTGGACGAACCAGAACACGTTGTTGAGGATGTGGTGCAGGCCGGTCACCAGCAGCACGCGGTTGAGGAACCCGAAGGCGAACAGTCCGAAGCTGTCCGCGCCGGCGATGCCATGGCTGAGCCCGTCGACGCCCGCGCTGATGTGCGGGAAGCCGACGCCGACGATCACGGCGATGAAAAGCCCAGCCAGCCCGCTGACGATCGGCACGAAGCGCCGGCCGCCGAAAAAGGCGAGATAGGAGGGCAGCTTGATCGCCGAGAAGCGGTTGTAGAAGACGCCGCCGATCAGGCCCGAGGCGATGCCGATCGGCACGTCGAGCCGGGCGACCGCCTTGGCCTTCCATGCCGCTACGGCGAGCGCCGCCTGGTCCTTGTCGAGGCCGGCGCCGATCGTGTCAGGCACGGCGAGCAGGCTCTTGCCCGCCTCGGTCGAGACCAGGAAGCAGACGATGCCGGCGAGCGCGGCGGCGCCGTTGCCGTCCTTGGCATAGCCGGTCGCCACGCCGATCGCGAAGAGCAGGCCGAGATGCGAGAACAGCGCGTCGCCGGCGGCGCTGACGAAGGCGATGTTGAGCAGGTCGGGCTGGCCGAGCCGCAGCAGCAGGCCGGCCACCGGCAGCACCGCGATCGGCAGCATCAGCGCACGGCCGAGCGGCTGGAGCGTTTCGAGGATCTGCTTCATGCGGTGAATTCCCGGGCAAGGCGGCGGACATCGGCGGCGGTGGCGCAGGCCAGCGCGGCGGTGGCATGGGCGCGGGCGCGCTCGAGCGTGAGGGTGGCAAGCAGCGCCTTCACCTCCGGCACCACCGAGACGGTCGCGGAAAGCTCGGTGACGCCGAGGCCTATGAGGATCGGTACTGCCAGCGGATCGGAGGCAAGGCCGCCGCACACGCCGACCCAGCGGCCCTTGGCGGCGGCGCCCCGGCAGGTTTCGGCGATCAGGCGCAGCACCGCGGGGTGGAGCCCGTCGATGCCGCTCGCCACCGCCGGATTGCCGCGGTCCATGGCGAGCGTGTATTGCGTGAGGTCGTTGGTGCCGATCGACAGGAAATCGGCCTCGGCGGCCAGCAGGTCAGCGGTTGCAGCCGCGGCGGGCGTCTCGACCATGATGCCGAGCTCGACCTTCTCGCCGATGCCCAGCTCGCCGCGCAGGCGATCGAGCACGGCACGCACCGCACGCAGCTCGCCGACGCTGGCGATCATCGGCAGCATGATCCTGGCGACGCCGATCGGGCGCACGCCGAGGATCGCGCGGAGCTGGTCCTCCAGCACCTGGGGATGGGCGAGGCCGACGCGAATGCCGCGCAGGCCCAGCGCTGGATTCTCCTCCGTGGCGATCGGCAGATAGGGTGCGGGCTTGTCGCCGCCGATGTCGAGCAGGCGGATGATCAGCGGGCGACCCTGCAGCGCATCGGCAATCGCCTGGTACTCGGCGGTCTGCTCGGCCACGCTGGGGGGCGTCTCGCGATCGAGGAACAGGAATTCGGTGCGCAGCAGGCCGCTGCCCTCGGCGCCCGCCGCGACGGCGCGCTCGGCATCGCCGACCGAGCCGAGATTGGCGAACACTTCAATGCGGGTGCCGTCGGCGAGTCTGGCTTCGGCCCCCGCCGCCGCGCGGGCAGCGGCGAGCGCCGCCTTGCGGGCATCGGCGCGGGCCTGCGCCTCGCCACGCTGCGCCTCGTTCGGGGCGACGCGGAGCGTACCGGCACCGGCGTCGAGGATCAGCGTCTCGCCTTCCTGCACCGTGCGCAGGGCCGATCCCATTGCGACCAGCGCCGGGATGCCCAGGCTCGCGGCGAGGATGGCGACGTGCGAGGTCGGGCCGCCGCGCACCGTGGCGAAGCCGCAGACCTGCGCCGGATCGATCGCGGTGACCTGCGAGGGCAGCAGGTCGTCGGCGAGCAGGATCGTCCCTTCGGGGAAGACCAAGGGCGCGTCCTGCACACCCTCGATCGCCGAGACGACGCGGCGTTCGAGGTCGACCATGTCGTCGGCGCGCTCGGAAAGGTGCGCGTCGCCGCTCCGGCGGAGCAGATCTGCCTGGGGACGGATCGCCTGGCGCCAGGCCTGGCCGGCGCTGGCACCGTCGAGCACCGCGGCGCGGGCGGCTTCGAGCAGCTCGGGATCGTCGAGCATCGAGCGGTGGGCCGAAAGGATCGACCGCATCGGCCCGGCGGCGTGGCTGAGATCGGCCTCGATCGCGCGCACCACCTTGGCGATGCCGTCCTCTAGTCGTGCGCGCTCCAGGCTCGCACCCTTGCCGATCGGATCGATCGTCAGTTCGGGGAGGCGGAAGAAGCGGGCGGTGCCGATCGCGAGGCCCGGGGCGGCGGTGACGCCGGCGAGCACGCCGGGTTCGTCCGAAACCGGCGCGGCGACGGGGGCAGGGGCGGGAGCGGGCGTCGGAGCCGACGCAGGATCGGCCTTCTCGCCCATCCCGCTCTCGATCAGCGCGGCGAGCGTCGCCGCGGCTTCGTCGGCGCGGCCGCCCTCGGCGGTGATGCGGATCGTGTCGCCCAGCTTGATGCCGAGCGTCATCAGCCGCACCGGGCTGCGCGCATCGGCGCTCTGCTCGCCCTTGGCGATCGTCACCTTGGCGGCGAAGGGCACCAGCACTTCGCGCAGCTTGGCGGCCGGCCGCGCATGGATGCCGTGCGCGAGCGGCACGACCACGGTACGCGTCGCCGTCTCGCCGACGATCTCGGTGGCGGCCTCGACAACCGTGCCCGCACGCTCGATGGTGAAGATCGGTTCGCCCGGCGCGACCAGCCCGCTGCCGCGCTTGCCCGTGAGCGTCAGACCGTCCTGGCTGATCAGCAGCACCGGCGTCACCACCGAGGGCGCGCCGCACACGACGGAATCGAGATCGAAGCGGATCAGCACATCGCCCGCGCGCACCTGATCGCCCACCTTCACCTGCGGATCGAAGCCCGCGCCGGCCAGCTGCACCGTATCGATGCCGATATGCATCAGCAGCTCGACACCGTCGCCGGCGCGCAGCGTGATCGCATGGCCGGTCGGCTGCAGCACCGTCACTTCGCCGTCACAGGGGGCGTAGAGGCAGCCCTCGGTCGGGTCGATCGCCACGCCGTCGCCCAGCATTCGCTGCGAGAAGACGGGATCGGGAACCTCCTCCAGCGGCATCAGCCAGCCGGCCATCGGCGCGCCGATGGCAAGGGCCCCGGCCGAGGCGTCGTCATGGGAAGAGGGCGGCGCGATCGTGCTCAGGGCGGGTCTCCGTGCGATCAGGGGAAGCGGGTTGCGCCGATCCAGCACCCGGCGGGCTGGAAGTCGCGGGTAATCTGCACCCAGTCGGCGCGCAGCCCGGGGGCAAGCGCACCGCGTTCGTGCGACAGGCCAAGGAAGGCGGCAGGGCTGGCGGCGGCCATCATCGCGGCATCCTCGGGCGAGGTGCCGACGCGGGTCACCATGTGGCGGAACGCACCGGTCATATCGAGCGCCGAACCAGCCAGCGTGCCGTCGACGCCGAGCAGCCGCCCGCCTTCGACGCGGATATGCTGGCCGTGCAGATCGAACGAGGTCATGTCCGATCCTACGTTCGGCATGGCGTCGGTGACCAGCAGGAAGCGGTCCCGGGGACGGGCCGCCAGCGCAATGCGCAGCGCCGCGTCATGGACGTGGAAGCCGTCCGGGATGATCCCGCAATAGGCGGTCTGGTTTTCCAGCGCCGCGCCGACCACGCCGGGCGCGCGATGGAGCAGTGGCGACATCGCGTTGTAGAGGTGGGTCACGCCGGTCATGCCGGCCTCGAAAGCGGCGACCGCAGTCTCGTAGGGTGCGTCGCTATGGCCGATCGCGAGCAGCACGCCGGCATCGACGAGGCGGCGGACATCGGCCAGGTCGACCATCTCGGGCGCGAGCGTCACCAGCACCTTGCCGAGGCGCGGGCGGCTCAGCAGCTCGACCATGCCGGCGTCGAGCCCGCGGAACTTGTCCGCGTCGTGGATGCCCTTGCGCGCCTTGTTGAGAATCGGGCCCTCGATATGCACGCCGACGACGCCGGGGACGCCCGCCTCGATCGCGGCATCGGTGGCGTCCAGCGCCCGAGCGATCACCTCGGGCACGTCGCTGATCAGCGTCGGCAGGAACGCCGTGGTGCCGAACTTGGCATGCGCCGCGCCGATCGCGGCGATGCCTTCGACGGTGGTCGCGTCGTTGAACAGCACGCCGCCGCCGCCATTGACCTGGACATCGATGAAGCCGGGAACGATCCAGCCGCCATCGAGATCGATCGTGTCGGTGCCGCTGCCTTCAGCGGAAATCGAGACGATGCGGCCCTGGTCGACCTGGATCACCGCTTCCGGAAGCGTGCCGGCAGCGGTGACGATATGGCCGTTGACGAAGCGAAAACTGCTCATCGAGTCTCGGTCACCTTGCGGAGATATAGCGGGGCGTCGGGGTTGTTGCCGCGCGCCAGCGAGAGCGCGTTGACCATCGGGTAGAAGCTCTGGACCATCAGGATCGGCTCCACCGCAGGGTGGCCGGCAAGCACCGGCAGCGGCGAGGCATCCCCGGCTTTGGCGTCGGCCAGGCACAGGCGGGCGCCGCGCTCGGCGAATTCGGCCGAGGCCTCGCGGACGCTGTCACCGGCGGTGTCCGAGGTCGCGAAGGCGAGCACCGGGAAGCCCTCGCCGACGATCGCCATCGGACCGTGGCGCACTTCGGCCGCGCTGAACGCCTCGGCGTGCAGGCTGCAGGTTTCCTTGAACTTGAGCGCAGCTTCCTGCGCGACGGCGAAGCTGTAGCCGCGGCCGATCACGAACAAGTTGGTCGCGTTGCGCAGCGTGTCCACGACCGGTGACCAGTCGAAATCGCGCGCCTTTTCCAGCTGTTCGGGCAAGCCCGTGAGCGCGGTGGCGAGCGCTTCGTCCTGCGCCCATTCGGCGACCAGCGCGGCGAAGGCGGCCAGCGCGGTGATGTAGGACTTGGTCGCGGCGACCGAACGCTCCGGACCCGCCTTGAGGCCGATCGTGGTGTCGGCCATTTCGGCGAGCGGCGATTCCTCGTCGTTGACGAAGGCGACGACGCGGGCGCCGGCCCGCTGGTAGGCCTTGACGGTGGCGAGCAGGTCCGGGCTGCGGCCGCTCTGCGACACGGCGATGCACAGCGCGCGGGCGGTGGAGACGGGCGCCTCGAACACCGACGCAACCGAGGGTGCTGCGGAGGCGACCGGCACGCCGAGCATCGTCTCGATCAGATACTTGCCATAAGTGGCGGAATGGTCCGACGAACCGCGGGCGCAGGTGACGACCAGCGCGGGCGGGTCGGCGCGCAGTTCGCGGGCCAGCGCAGCGAGCGCCGGGCCGTTGGCGTCGAGCAGGCGGCGGACCGCGGCGCCGGCCTCGGCAGCCTCGGACGCCATCAGCGTCTGACCACCTGCGGGCTTTTCGATTTCAGCGATCATCGTCCCCCATTGCCTCCACTGGCTATGATGGAATCAGGGATAAGTTACATATTGGTATTGTTCAAGCGCTAGCTGCGTGCGTCGAGCAAATTACGCAGGGTAGAAACTTTTGCGGGGTCGGTGGCGAGGCGCGGGCCGGCCTGGAAACCGAACGCGATTTCACGCGTGTCGGCGCTGCCCTGCGGGCTGCGGCACGAGGCATGGACCTCGCGCACGCCGGTCTCGAGGATCGGTGGCAGCGTGGTCGCGTCGACGCCGCTGCCGGCCAATATGGTGATTCGGTCGCTCGCGGCCTGTACCAGCGCGGCGAGCGTCTCGCGCCCGTCGATGGCCTTGGGGGTGCAGCCGGAGGTGAGGATCCGGTCGAAGCCGAGCGTGATCGCGGTTTCCATTGCGGCCAGCGGATCGGGGCAAAGATCGAAGGCGCGGTGGAGCGTCAGCGACAGGCTGTGGCCGCCGCCGCGCGCGACATCTACCCATGCCGCGAGCATCTCCGCATCGAGCTGACGGTCGATGCGGCTGGCGCCGATCACCACGCCGACCAGTCCCGCCTCGGCGGCCGCGCGAATGTCGGCGGCGACCAGCGCGGCTTCGGCGGCGGTGTAGACGAAGTTGCCGTCCCGGGGGCGGGCGAGCAGGTGCACCGGGATCGGCGCCGTTGCGGCCGCGGCGATCAGCGATTCGGGCGGGGTAAGACCACCCACCGCAAGCGCGGCGCATAGCTCGATTCGGTCCGCGCCGCCGGTTACCGCGGCATCGATCCCGGCGACATCTTCCACGCAGACTTCGAGCAATCGACGCATGAGGTATTCGCCTCCGGGGCTAAGGTTCTAAAAAAGTCCTATTCCTCAGAGCACGCCGAACGTCCAGCCCTCCGTCCGGGCTAGATCGGGTGTGAGGCCGGCCGGACTCCACAGGCCCGGCTGTCCGGCGGCCACCCGCAGCCAGGCGGCGCTGAGGATCGCGTCGGTGGCATGGTCATCATAACGGGAGAGCGGCGCGTGCGGCGCCGATCCGAAGGCGGCGAGCATCGCGTCGAGCGTCTCGGCGTCGCGGATCTTCGAGATGCCCTTGCGCATGCCGGCGAGTCGCGCGGCGAGCGAGGTGTAGATTTCCACCAGCACCGGGCCGGTTTCGGGCAGCGGATCGAAGGGCCAGAGCCCCACCCGGCCGCGCAGGCGATGGAGGACGCGCATGCCGGTCAGGCTCGACTTGCCGACCTGGCTCGCCCCGACCAGGTTGAAGCAGCTATAGGGCGACAGCGCCATCGCTTCCTGTCCCACCTCACACACCCGGAACCGTCCGCGCCCGCCGGGGAAGAGGTCGCCGCAATCGCCCATCTGGCGGAAATGTCGTCGCGCCTCTTCATGCTGGACGAAGCTGGTCGCGGCGAGGTGCGGATCGGCTGCAGACAGGCGATCGACCAGCGCCCATAGCGCCGGGGCGTCGGCGGGGCTTTCGTCCCAGCCGGGGAAATAGGCCCCGGCATCTGCAAAGGGGAAGGCGGGGGAGAGATCGAGCCCGACCAGCGCGCGCGTGCCGCTATCGGCAAGGCCCTCCAGGAACGCGAGAATATCGGCACGCGACCAGGGGCGGTCGATCAGCACCGGCGCGGCGTCGCCTGCAGGGGCATGCGCCACGGCAAGCCCCTTGGGCCGCTCGACTGCTTGGCCGGACCAGTCGATCGTGATGAAGTCGGTGAATCTCAGGGGCGCGTTCCCAGCTCAGCGGCGAGGCGCTGGGCCTTCTTGGCGCGGTCCCACCAGGCGCGCTGGATGTAGAGCTCGATCCGCTCGCGCGCCGGGGTGCCGTAGCGGACCAGCAGCATCGGATAGTTGCGATAATGGTCGGTCTGCCAGAAGGTGTCGGGATCCGTCTCCAGCAGCAGCGGCTTCTCGTCCTGGCGGATCATCAGCCCGAAGCTGCCGGGCTCCCGGCTGGGCGAGATCAGGCCCTTGCCGTTGATCTTGGGGCAGGGCGTGTTCCACCAACTGCCGATTTCGACGTCCGGCAGCGTCAGCGCGAAGGCGCAGGCATCCTTCCAATCATCCATCGCGCCGCTGCTCGCGCATCGCCGCCCACCAGGCGAGCCGCTCCGCCACCCGTTTCTCGTGGCCGCGATCGGTGGGGGTGTAGAAGGTCTGCGGCTCCATCTCTGCCGGCCAGTAATTGTCGCCCGAGAAGCCGCCCTCGGCGTCATGGTCGTAGGTATAGCCGGTGCCATAGCCGATCTGCTTCATCAGCTTGGTCGGCGCGTTGAGGATGTTCTGCGGCGGCATCAGCGAGCCGGTTTCCTTCGCCACCTTCCACGCCGCCTTCTGCGCCTTGTAAGCGGCGTTGGATTTGGGTGCTGTCGCCAGATAGAGACATGCCTGGACGACCGCTAGCTCCCCCTCCGGCGACCCGAGAAAGTCGTAGGTGTCCTTGGCGGCCATGCACTGCACCAGCGCGTTGGGATCGGCCATGCCGATATCCTCCACCGCCATGCGGACGAGGCGGCGGAGCAGGTACAGCGGCTCCTCGCCCGCGGTGAGCATCCGCGCGAGATAATAGAGCGCCGCCTGCGGATCGGAGCCGCGCACCGATTTATGCAGCGCCGAGATCAGGTTGTAATGCCCCTCGCGGTCCTTGTCGTAGACCGCAACCCGGCGCTGCAGGAAGGCGGAGAGTCCGGCGGGACCGAGCGGCGCCTCGAACTGCACCGAGAACAGCGTCTCGGCCTGGTTGAGCAGGAAGCGCCCGTCGCCGTCCGCGCTCGCCACCAGCGCGTCGCGGGCTTCGGGGGTGAGGGGCAGGGGGCGTTCCTCCAGCGCCTCGGCGCGATCGAGCAGCTGGCACAATGCGTCGTGATCGAGCCGGTGCAGGATCAGCACCTGCGCGCGGCTGAGCAACGCGGCGTTGAGTTCGAAGGACGGGTTCTCGGTGGTCGCCCCCACCAGCGTGACCGTGCCGTCCTCCACATAAGGAAGGAAGCCGTCCTGCTGGGCGCGGTTGAAGCGGTGGATCTCGTCCACGAACAGCAGCGTGCGCTTGCCGATCCGGGCATGATCGCGCGCCTCGGCGAACACCTTCTTGAGATCGGCGACGCCCGAGAACACCGCCGAGATCGCGACGAAGCGCAAGCCCACCGCATCGGCGAGCAGCCGCGACATGGTGGTCTTGCCGGTGCCCGGCGGTCCCCAGAAGATGATCGAGCTGAGCTTGCCCGCCGCGACCATCCGCCCGATCGCGCCCTGCGGCCCGGTAAGATGCTCCTGCCCGACCACTTCGTCGAGCTTCTGCGGGCGCAGCCGATCGGCGAGCGGGCCGCCGGCGGGGGTGGAGTCGGCAGCGGGTTGTTCGTGGGTCGCAAAAAGGTCGGCCATTGCAGCCAAGATAGGCAGCTGTGCTGCGATTTGCATCCTTCCTCGGCATTGGCGCGGGTTGATCCCGCGCAAGGCATCCGCTTTCGCCCCGCCGCACCCTCCGCGCGGTATCAAGGAGGATCGGGCATGGACTGCGACGTCGTCATCGTCGGGGGAGGGCCGGCGGGCCTCGCCTTCGCGCGCTCGCTGGAAGACAGCGGGCTGAGCATCGTGCTGCTCGAGCGCGCGTCGCTGGAGGCGCTGGCGAGCCCGCGCTTCGACGGGCGCGAGATCGCGCTCACCCATGGCTCGAAGCGCATCCTCGACGCGCTCGGCGCTTGGGAGCGGCTGCCGCCCGACGAGATCGCGCCGATGCACGCGGCCAAGGTGCTGAACGGCGACTCGCCCTTCGCGCTCAACTTCACCGCGGGGGGCGGGGAGGACGACCAGCTCGGCTATCTGGTGCCCAACCATCGAATCCGCGCCGCGCTGTACGATGCGGTGAAGCACCAGCCCGGACTGCGGCTGGTGACCGGCGCGGAGGTGGTCCATGCCCGCTCGGGCGCGACCGGGCCCCGCGCGGAAGTGCTGCTCTCCTCGGGCGAGGTGGTGCGGGCGCGGCTGCTGGTGGTCGCCGACTCGCGACTGTCCAAGACCCGCGAGGCGCTGGGGATCGATACCGACATCAACCCGCTCGGCCGCTCCATGATGGTGGTGCGGGTGCGCCATGAGCTGCCCCATGGCGCGACCGCGCTCGAATGGTTCGACCATCGCCAGACGCTCGCGCTGCTGCCGCTCAACGGCAACCTGGCCGGTGCGGTGCTGACCCTGCCCGAGGAGGCCGCGCGGCGCGTCGCGGCGTTCGACGACGCCGCGCTCGGCCGCGACCTCACCCGCCGCTTCCGCCAGCGGCTGGGGCGGATCGAAGTGGTGAGCGATCGCAACGTCTATCCGCTGGTCACCACCTGGGCACATCAGTTCGTCACCGGCCGCGCGGCGTTGATCGGCGATGCGGCGGTGGGGATGCACCCGGTGACGGCGCATGGCTTCAACCTGGGGCTGAGCGGGCAGGCGCTGCTCGCGGCCGAGGTGCGCGATGCAGTGCGGCGGGGGATGAATCCGGCACTGCCGGCGGTGCTGCGGCGCTTCGAGAACGGCCACCGTGCGGCGTGCAAGCCGCTCTACACGGGGACCAACCTGCTGGTGCGGCTGTTCACCGACGAGCGGCTGCCGGCCCGCGCGATGCGGCATGCGTTCCTGCGGCTGGGGGCAGGGCTGCCCTTCGTGCGCCCGACGGTTCTGGCGATGCTGACGCATTAGGGCATCTCTTAAGCCCCTCCTCTTCAGGGGAGGGGTTTGGGGTGGGGCCGTGTCTCACAGAGACCAACCGACGTTCTGGAATTCCCTCCACCCCAACCCCTCCTCCAAGGAGGAGGGGCTAAACTCGCTTCAAACACCCTTGCATAAACTCTTTCAAGATATATCTTGTGCGCATCAAGACTCGAACAGGATGCACAGCACCATGTTTTCTCCCTTCGGCCGTCATGGCCATCATCACCATCACCATCATCACGGCCATCAGTTCGGCCCCCGCGGACGCGGCGGCTGGGGCGGGGGCTTCCCAGGCGGTTTCGACATGGCCTTCGCCATGGGCGAGCGCGGGCCTGGCGGGCGCGGCCGGCGGATGTTCGGCGGAGACGAGCTCCGCCTGATCCTGCTCAAGCTCATCGAGGAGGCCCCGCGCCACGGCTATGACCTGATCCGCGAGATCGAGGCGCGCTCCAACGGCGCCTATGCGCCGAGCCCCGGCGTCGTATATCCCACGCTGACCATGCTCGACGACATGGACCTGATCGCCGAGCACAAGAGCGAGGGCGCCAAGAAGCAGTTCGCGATCACCGAGACCGGCACCGCGCATCTTGCGGAGAATGCAGCGGAAGTTGAGGCACTCTTTCAGCGGTTGGCGGACCTTGGCGAGCGCCATGCCCGCACCAGCGGCGGCCCGGTGCGCCGGGCGATGCACAACCTCAAGACCGTGCTCGCCGCCAGTGTGTTCGACGAGGAAGTGGATCCCGAGCGCCTGCACGCGATCGCCGAGATCCTCGACGAAGCCGCGCGCAAGATCGAGCGGCTGTAGGAAACGATGCCCCGGATCGAGGTGTTACGCCGTCGTCTGGGGCTCGTCCCCACCGCGGCCAAGGAGAGAAGAATGACGATCGCCCCGTTCACCGCCCATGCGCTGGTGCCGACCGAGCATGCCAGCCGCTACCTGCAGCAGCTGTGCAAGCATTGGGAGCACAACCTGCAGGTCACTTTCACGCCGGAGAACGGCACGGTGATCTTCCCCAAGGACGCCCGCGGTGCCAATCATCCCGGAGATGCGGCGGTGACGTTCGACGTCGCCGAGACCGGGCTGGAGGTACGGATCGATGCGACGTCCACGGAGCAGCTGGAGGGACTGAAGGATGCCGTTGCAAGGCACCTCGATCGCTTCGCCTTTCGCGAGGGCGCACTGACCTTCGACTGGCACTAAGCCACTAAAAAGGGGCGGGAACCGCGTGGTTCCCGCCCCTTCTTGCTGGTAGTCCGGATCAGAAGCTGAAGCGGACAGAGCCGGTGATCGTCCGGCCCGTCAGCGTCTGGGCAGTCGCGATGCCCGAGGCCGGGACCGCGGCCGAGTTGACCGAGACGAAGGCCAGCTTGTCGAAAACGTTGTAAACGTTGAGGCCGATCTGCACGCCGTTCACCGGGCGAACCTGCACGAACGGGCTGACGATCGCATAGCCCGGCTGCTTGAGCAGGTTGCCGTCCTGCGCGAAGCTGCTGGTGGTGCCGATCACGTTGGTGCCGATGGTGAAGCGCTTCACCTCGAACTGCGGGGTCGCCTGGAAGATCAGGTCCGGCTGGTGGCGCGGGGTGTTGCCGACCAGGGTCTTGTCAGCCTTGTCCGCATCGATCTTGGCCTTGGTGTAGGTGGCGCCGAGGCGCAGGCTGAGCGGCCCATGCTCGAACAGGCCTTCGAGCTCGACGCCCTTGGCGCTATAGTCGCGGTCGATCTGCAGCACGACGGTGCCGCCCCTGGCATCGGCACCGATCTGCAGGTTCTTGTCGGTGGTGGAAGCCCAGAAGCCGGTGGCGAACAGCGTCACGCCGTCCTTGCGGAACTTCACGCCCGCTTCGGCCTGCTTGACCGGGCCAAAGGCCATCGCCGGATCGGTCAGCGCACCCGAATTCGGGTTCACCGCGGGCGAGAAGAACAGGCGCTCTGCGCTGGCGCGGGCACCGCGGCTGTAGCGGGCAAACACCGACAGCGGCTCGGCAACGCGGTAGTTCACGCCGACCGAGTAGGACGCGTATTTGTAGCTGTAATCCGCCAGGCCCGGCTGCGACAGCGGCAGCACCGCGACGCTGCGCTCGGGCAGCGAGATTGCGCCGTCGCGGTTCATGTCGACCGGCGCCACGCCGACGCGGCCGCCGCCAAGATCGGCGCCGTACAGCGTCCCGCTGACCTTGCCGAAGTCGTAGCGCAGACTGCCGCCCACCGAGAGCGCGCCGATCTGGTAGTTCACCGAGCCATAGGGTGCGAACACGCGATACTGCAGGTCGTAGCGGCGGCGATAGCCTGCGCCACCACGGATGCCGTAGTTCAGCACGCCGCCCTGCGTCACCGGAACGCCGCCCGCGGTGAGCACGTCGACATACGCCGAGTTGCCGCCGCTGGCGATGTCGTACACGTCGGAGATGAAGTCGAGGTTCTGAACCATCGCCTGCGAGGAGGCGTAGAGGCCGGCCGTGGTCGTCAGCTTGCCTTCACCAACGTTCCATACGCGGCTGCCGCGGAAATCGTTGGTGAAATTGTCGAGCTTCTCGAGGTCCGAGTGGAGTTCCAGCCCGTACATCAGCAGTCCGTTGCCATTCAGCGTGGTCGGATTGGTGATCGTCTGGCCAGTCTTGGGGCCGGTTGCGTAGCGCAGCGTCGCGCCGGGGCCGGCAAACGCCGGGGCAAGCGCGGCCGCCGGCAGCACCGCAAACGAGCTGCCCTCGTTATAGGTGCCGGAGATCGCGGCGTAGCGCATGCGATCGCTGAAGGTCCAGCCGGCGACGTCGAACTGCGCTTCCAGGCCGATCGACGCGACCTTGCTGCGGTCGCCGTCGCGCAGGTCCAGATTCTGGACGTTGTTGTTGCCATCGAGCGCGAGGATCGAGGTCTTGTAGCGCGAATAGAGGGTGTCCTTCCGCGGATCGAAGCCCGGGATGGTGCTGTAGCTGGGGTTCGCGTTGGTGCCACGGACCGCCACGGGCAGCATCGCATAATTCGGCTCGCGGTCGTCGAGATACTTGCCGTACAGGCGGATATAGCCGTTCCCGAACGTCTTGGTGACGTTCATCTTGATCTGGCCGCCCTTAAACGCGTCATAGCCGGTCGCGCGCGGGCCTTCGCCCTGGCGATAGAAGCCGCCGACGTTGAAGCGCACCGTCTTGCTGAGATGACCGCCGTAATCGAAATCGACGCGGCCGAGTTCATGGTCGATGCCCGAGGAAAGCTGGATCGTGCCGCCCTCTTCCTCGCCGGTCTTGGAGAGGAAGTTGACCAGGCCGCCCGGCGAGTTCGAGGCGAAGGTGGAAGCCGAGCCGCCGCGGATCGCCTGGACCTGCGACAGGCTGAGATCGGTGCGCAGGAACGCGGTGGTCGAGGCGAAATGGATGTCGCCGAACTCGAGAACGGGCAGGCCGTCTTCCTGGATCTGCAGGAACTTGGAGCCGTCCGCTGCCATCGGCAGGCCGCGGATGGTGACCGCGGTCAGACCATCGGTGCCGGCGGTTTCCGCGCGGATGCCGGGCATATTGCCCAGGACTTCGGCGATCGAGCGGGTGCCGATCTTCTGGATCTGGTCCTCGTCGATCGAGCTCGCCGAAATCGCGGAATCGAGCAGGTCGCGGCCCTTGGCGACGCCGGTGGTGAAAGCCTGCTTCTGCGGCTTGGCCTCGGCCGAGTCGCTGTCATGGGCGGCCCGCGTTTCGGTGCCGCTGGAAGCCTGTTGGGCGTGCGCGGGCAGCGCAATCGTCGCTGCGGAAAGGGCCAGCGCCAGGCGGAAACGTGTATTCATCACAACCCCATTTGTCTCGATTGTTTCTGAAGGCGCATTGGGGTGGCGGGGGTTAAGGCATTGAAAGGGAACCTATAGGTAGAAGTACGAGTCGTCACCGCGCATAGTGGGAACGTTTGCCTGTCGGTGCCGGAAATCTTTCTCCTCGCGTCCGAATTTCGCATTCTCTCGTATATTCGGTAGCGTCGAAGCAGCAGTCGGTTGGCAGGGGAGAGTGGAGCAGTGATCGAATCGCGCATCCGGAAACGCCACCCCAATGAAAGCGCGCCGCAAGAAGCGCGATTGCTCGGTTTGTTGGCAGACTGTGCTGGCAAGATGCTCGGCGCATCGGATCCGACGGCGATGATCGACTATCTGTTCGAGATGGTCCGCGACGAGCTGCTGCTCGACGTCTATTTCCACTATCGCGCGGAGCCGGATCACCTGCTGGTCCTGGAGGCGAGCGGGGGACTTTCCGAGGCGCAGAAGACGGCGGGTGCGCGGCTGCAGTTCGGGCAGGCGGTGTGCGGGATGGTCGCGCGCGATCGCACCCCCCGGGTCGTCGCCCAGGTACAGGGCAGCGACAATCCGATGACCAATTTCATCCGCGACGTCGGACTCGACAGCTATGCCTGCACGCCGCTGCTCCACGGCGAGGTGTTGCTCGGCACGCTCGGCTTTGGCCGGCGCAGCGGCGTGCCCTTCACCGAGATCGAACTGCGCTTCCTGCGCACCATCTGCAGCTATGTCGCGGTGGCGAAGAACCGGCTGCTGGTCGAAGCGGAAATGCTCGCGGCGATGAAGGCACGCGACGCGCTCGACAAGGCGCAGCGGGCATTGATCGGCAGCATTTCGCGCAGCGCTGCCGAAGAGGACGCGGCTACCGCGGCGATGCTCGCGCACGAGATGGTACAGCCGCTCTCGGCCGCGTCGAATTACATTGCGACGGTGGAGATGGCGCTGCGCGGCACCGGCGGTCCCGATGTGCTGCGGCAGCTGGCGCGGGCACGGGCGCAGATCAGCCGATCGTCCCAGATCGTCGTGCGGACGCGGGCGCTGGTCGAGCGCGGCGAGGTGGATGCAGAGTTTGTACCCGCCGGGACGCTGTTCGACGAAGCGCGCGAATTGTTCGAGGCGGTGTGGAGCGGAACGCTCCCGCAGATCGACGTGGAAATCGAAGACGGATTGGGGGCGCTGCTCGCTGATCGCGTGCAGATCGGCCAGGTGCTCGCCAACCTGCTGCGCAATGCTGCCCAAGCACTGCATGGCACGGAGGGCGCCTGGATCCTGCTGTCGGCGCGCGCCGTGGAGGACGGGGTGGAAATCGCGGTGACCGACAATGGTCCCGGCTTTCCCGGCGGGATCATTCCCGAGCGGGGGCGGTCGACCAGCGGCGGGCAGGGGATCGGCCTCACCGTCACCCGGCGGATCCTCGAGGCGCACGAGACTGCGCTGGACCTGCAAACCCCGGCAACGGGCGGCACCCGCTTGCGCTTCGTGCTCGCCGCGCGAGAGGTTCTAGGCTAGCTCAGCGCGCGCGGCGGGCGAGCACTTCGAAATAGCTTTCCAGTACCGCGTGGTTCACCCGGTCCCACACATAGGCCTGCGCTTTCTCGTGCCCCGCCGCGCCCGCCGAGGCGGCGAGCGCCGGATCCTCGATCAGACGGGCGATGGCGCCGGCATAGGCATCGACGTCGCGGGGCGGCACCAGGAAGCCGTTGACGCCTTCCTCGACCAGGTCGATCGCGCCCGTCGCGCGCGCGGCGACGATCGGCACGCCGCAGGCCATCGCCTCCGAGGTGACGTTGCCGAACGTCTCGGTGACCGAGGGGTTGAACAACACGTCCATCGAGGCGACCGCGCGGGCGAGATCGTCGCCGCGCTGGAAACCGGTGAACACCGCCTCCGGCACCTGCTCGGCGAACCATTGCCGCGCCGGGCCTTCGCCGATCACCAGCACCTTGTGCGGCACGCCGCGCTCGGTCAGCCGGTTGCAGACCTGCGCGAAGATATCGAGGCCCTTTTCCAGCACCAGCCGCCCCAGAAAGCCGACTGCGAACTCCCCGTCGCCGATGCCGAGCGAGCGGCGCCAGGCGAGGTCGCGGCGGGCCGGGTTGAAGCGCGCATGGTCCACCCCACGCGACCAGATGCGGATCGGCGTGGTCACACCCCAGCCGCGGATCAGGTCGGCGGTGGAATCACCGGGTGTCACCACCTGGTCGACACGGTTGTAGAAGCGGGTCAGCAGCTTGATGATCACCGGCGCGACAAAGCCGAGATGATAATAGGCCGGGTAGGTCTCGAACCGGGTGTGGAGCGAGGCGAGCGTCGCGATGTCGTGCTTGCGCGCCCAGCGGACGGCCCCGTGGCACAGGAATTCTGGCGCCGAGACGTGCACCATGTTGGGCGCGAAGGCTTCCAGGTCGTCACGGATGCTCTTGGGCAGGCCGGTGGCGAATTTGTACTCGGCGCGGCCACCCGGCACCGGCCAGGCCGGCACGCTCACCAGATCGCCGGTGGGCTTGAAGGCGGGGTTATCGGTTGTCGGCGAATAGATTCGGACCTTCACACCCTGGTCGAGCAGATAGCCGACGAGCTTGTTGAGCGCCTGGTTCGCGCCATCGCGAACATAGTTGTAATTGCCGCTGAAGAGCGCGACGCGAAGATCCGAGGGTTGCATGTTCGCGCTTCGCATAGTCGCGTGTGCGCGGCCCGGCAAGCGAACGTCATCCCCACATCACGGAACAGCGGCGCAGCCCGCCAGTTCTGCGATCCATGAGCAAGCATTTCGCGAAGGGCGCCGCGGTGCGCTGGAACTGGGGCAGCAGCCATGCCGAGGGCAAGGTGGCCGAGCGCTTCGAGCGGCGCGTCCAGCGCACGATCAAGGGCGAGAAGATCGTCCGCAACGGGACCAAGGACAATCCGGCCTATCTGGTCGAGCAGGAAGACGGCGGCCGGGCGCTCAAGCTGGAGAGCGAGCTGGAAGCGGGGTGATGTTCTTAAGCCCCTCCCCTTCAGGGGAGGGGTTGGGGTGGCGCTGTGTCTCACCGAGACCAACAAATGGTCTGGAATCCCTCCACCCCAACCCCTCCTCCAAGGAGGAGGGGCTTAAGCGCGGACCTCACCGCGTATACAGCACCCGCGCATCGGCCTTGAACGCCTCCGCGCTCGCCTTGCGCGAATAGAACATGTGCCCGCCGGGATAGACGCCCAGCTTGACCCTCTGCTCCACGCCGAAGCGCGGCATCTGATCGATGATTAGCCGAGATCCGAAATAGGGGCAGGACAGGTCGTTATAGCCATGGACGATCAGCACCCCCATCTTGGGATCGTTGGCGACCGCCTTGCGCAGATCGCTCACCGGCGCGTCGTCGGGGGTGCCGCGGTCCCAGGCCGAATTTACCGAGAAGGACAGCGCGTTGTAGCGCGCGTTCGTCTTCCAGCCTACTTCGCGGGTGATGAAGTCGACCATCGCGCTGGTCGTCGGCGCGATGATGCCTTCCAGGATCGGATCGCCGGACTTGCGCTCGGCGGCATTGGGGAAGGGATCGAACGCATCGACGTTCGAATCGTAGACGCTGCCGATCTTGCCGTCGTCGCGGTGGACTTCGCGCAGATAGGTGCCTTCGTCGATCCGCCCGTCGAGCCGGCGGACCAGCTTGGGATCGAGCCCGGTCAGCTCGGTCACCTTGTCGCTCAGCCGTGCGGTGGCCTGCGGGTCCGAACGGCCCGCGAGCAGATCGGTCGCGAAGCCGCCGCGGGTATAGGCCTCCACGCCCGCCATCGCCTGCGCCGACAATTTGCCTTCGCGCTCGAGATGTCCGGCGGCCATCGAGGGCAGGGTGATCATCCAGGGTAGCGGGGACAGTGCATCCGAGCCCGCGGTCGCGGCCGGATCGAGATATGGCGAGACCATTACGATGCCGTTGATGCCGACGCCGAGCTGGGTCTGCAGCTCATAGGCGATGCGCGGCGCGCGATAGCCGCCATAGCTTTCGCCCATCACGAACTTGGGCGAGCGCAGCCGCTCGTTCTTGACCAGCCAGTCATAGACGATGCGTGACAGATACTTGATGTCGGGCTCGTTGGCGTAGAAGGCCTTCTTGGTCGCGTCTTCGTCGACCAGGCTGCGGCTGAAGCCGGTGCCTACGGGATCGATGAACACCAGGTCGGTCATGTCGAGCCAGCTGGCGGGATTGTCGACGAGCAGCGGCGCATCGGAGGGCGCATCGCCCTTGTCGCCGAACTGGACGCGCTTGGGCCCCACCGCACCGAGGTTTAGATAGACCGAGGAGGCGCCGGGCCCGCCGTTAAAGGCGAAGGTCACCGGCCGCTGCGCGCCGCCGCCGGGCACGACATAGGCGGTGTAGACCACCTCGCCGATCTTCTTTCCCTTGGCGTCATAGACCGGCAGCTTGCCGACGGTCGCCTGGTAGCGGATCGGCTTGCCGCCGATCACCGCGGTCTGTGCGATGGTCTTGTCGTCGGGCAGCGGCGGCAGGTCGGATTTGCCGGCCTTGTCGTCGCTCTTCTCGGCGGCGGCGTCGGGCTTCTTGTCCTGCGCGGGTGCCTGCGGCGCGAGGAGCAGGGCGGCAAGCGACGCGGTGATCAAAATGCTGTGGCGCAAGAGCGGGTCCCCCGGTGATGGTTGCCGGCGCAGCCTAGCGGCGGCCCTGCGCCGAATCTACCGGGTGCGCCTCACAAAGCGCGCCACATCCACTGCGCAGCGGGGCCATAATGCGCCACCTTGGCGGCGAGGGCCTGGGACGGGGCGCCCGCCGCGAAACCCAGCCTCCGCCAATAGTCCGCCGCGCCATCGATCGCGATCAGTTCGGCGCGGTTGAGCCCGGCTGCGATGGCATCGGCAAAGGCTGTTTCGACCAGCAGCCGGCCGATGCCCGTGCCTCGGGCTGCTTCCGAGACGGCGAGGTCGTGCAGGTACAGGGTGTCGCCCGTGGTCTCAGGGTCGAGCACGGCACCCACCGGCGGGGGGGACTCGCGCGTCCAGCCATGCGCCAGCAGATAAGCGACGAGGGCACCGTTGCGCTCGGCCGCGAGATTGAACGGCGCGGCGACGTGGAGCCGGCTGGCGAAGGCAGCTTCCGGTTCGACGAGGAAGGCGGAGTAGGCCTGCGCCTGCAACGCCAGCGCCTGGGAAAGGTGGCGGGCGTGAAGCGGGGTAAGGATCGATGCCGACATGCAGCCTGCTGTGCCACTGGCAGCGCTCAGGAGCCAGCGCGGCGCCGTTTTTGCAGCTTTTTCGGGGACCGGTAAAATGCCGTAACGATCATGCTACTAACCCGTAAAGGATCGGGAATCTATAGTTAACGACCGCTCATCCTTACCCGATAACTATAGTCCTGCACCAGATATTTCCACCATCCGCGACAGAACAACCGCACTTGTTCGGCTGACAGCAGCCAGTTGGTGCGGAGCCTGTCGTGTCTTCTGTACGTTTACTTTGTTGCGGATTCTTTTCCGTGGGCGCGTTGCTGCTCTGCGCGGCAAATGATACGCCCAGTCTCGAAGATCAGGTGCTCGACCGGATAAACCTGCTTCGGCAAAATCCTGCCGCCTATGCCGATCGTCTTCGCCAGCTGCGGCCTCATTTTCGCGGCAACACGCTGTACCTGCCGGGGCGGCCGCGGGGGCTGATCACGCGGGAGGGCGTCGATGCGGTCGAGGAGGCGATCGCGTTTCTCGAACTCCAGCCGCCACTGCCGCCGCTGAGCCGCGCGGAATTGCTGGGCCTCGCGGCGCGGGATCATGCCGTGGTGCAGGGCGCGCTCGGCACCCGCGGCCATTTCTCGCCCGACGGCGCCTCACCGGGCGATCGAGTCCAGCGCCGCGGCGGCGGGCGGCTCGTGGGGGAGGACATCTCCTATGGCTATGCCGATGCCGACGAGGTGGTGCGACAGCTGGTGATCGACGACGGCGTGCCCGATCGCGGCCACCGCGAACTGCTGTTCAACCGCGAGTTGCGCTATGCCGGCGTCGGCTGCGGCAGCCATAGCGCGTACGGCCATATGTGCGTGATCGACGTGAGCCGCACCCGCAACGGCATGTCGGTCTACGCCACGCTTGCGCAGAACGAGGCGCGGTAGGGAAGGCGCGGCTGACCGGCTGACCGGCTGACCTGCAGGCGCGGCGGTCGAGCTATGGAAAAACCATGGAAAACGCTGCCGAGCTTCGAAGCGCGGAGCCGACCGGCGCTGCAGCCATGGCCCCATTGCCGGCTATGCGGCACGCCGACGGCAACTGTGCGGCCGCACGCATTGCGCTTCGCAGAGGATATCCAGGCCCAGTCTGAAGGGTGTCAGCGCACCACCGATACGAGGTCGCCGCGTTTGACCACGCCGAACAGCCGCTGCGCGAAATGCTCCGGCACGCCGATGCAGCCATGCGTCGCCAGCCCCTCGCGCACATTGCTGCCATGGATCGCCACCCCGTCGCTGGTCAGCCACAGCGTATAAGGCATCATCGCGTCATAGGTGTTCGAACGGTGGTTCTTTTCCATTCCCCGGATCGGGAAGTTGCCGATCGGGGTCGGAGTCTCGTCCTGCCCGTAGAGGATCACGCTGGTTGCGATCTCGTCCTCGCCGCGAAACACGGAGAGGATCTGGCGCGTCAGGTCGATGCGCAGCCAGATCCTCCCCGGGGGAACGCCATGATCGTTCCAGGCGAACTCGCCGAACTGCATGTGATCCGGAACCCGCAACAGGCTCCGCACCACGCGTGTGCTGCCATCGCCCAGCCGCAGCTGCTGCTGATCCCCGTCCGAAAACCGAATGCGATCGGTATCCGCCGGCGAGATCAAGCGACCCGCCCGGCTGTCCTGCTGCACGTAGTGCGGGACGAACGCCTTGGCGGCCAAGGTGACGAGCAGCAGGGAGGCCGCGCCCAGCGAAATCCAGATTCCGAGCTTGGATCGACCGCGCATCAGGCCTTGGCTTCGCTCCGGTTCCGCCGCCGCATTTCCGCACCGACCAGCCCGAACGCAGTGACCAACATCAGCCATTCCGCCGGTTCAGGAACCGCTGGCGGCGTCGGCGTGGGTGTCGGGACGGGCGGCGGTGGCGGCGGCGTCGGGGTCGGCGTCGGCGTAGGGACCGGCGTCGGCGTCGGTGTAGGGACCGGCGTCGGCGTCGGCGTTGGCGAAGACGTCGGAGTCGGCGTTGGTGTTGGCGACGCCGTCGGCGTGGGAGTGGGCGTCGGCGTGCCGATACCGAGCGGCGGCGCACCACCGCCACCGCCACCACCTCCGCCGCTGGGCACGATCGAGTTGCCGGTGAAGCTGGCCGGTCCGGGTGCCGGGACGACATCCGCAAAGGGCGACAGCGAGTCGAAGCTCGAAGGCAACCCCGCAATGTCGATCGGCGGAGCGTCCGACGGCAGCGGCAGCGATGCCGGGATCGGTGCCTGATCGGCCGAGAGATCGAATGCCTTGGGCTGCGCGACGCCGTTCTTCGCCAGCGAGTCGGGCGTCAGCGCGTCCCGTGGGTTCTTGGCGACTCGGCTGTATTTGCGCTTGCCCTTCAGGCTGTGCGCACCGGCTTCGCGAACGCCAGGCGACCGTGCCGACAGGACCGAAAGCGCCTTTGATGCTTCTTGCACCGCAGCGGCAACCGTTGGCACCGCAATCCCGGCGGACGTCGCCGAAAGAAGCGAAATGGTTGCCGCAGAAGCACTTAGCCTGCGAACCGCCCGAGATCCAAAGCTGTCCTTCCCTGTTTTCAAGTTACTGCTCCCACCCCCTGTTGCACGCGCTTGCGAAAAGCCCCTTAACTCTTTCGCGAGAGCGGCAAATATTAACCTGTACAAACGAAGTCGCCGCCAAATAGTTCCTTTGATCATGCACGGCAACACCAAACGGCGTTTCGCACCCTCGATCTTTTCGCAGGTGTACCAAAATGAAAATCTGTTCACCAGCATAAATATGCATTTATGCAGATATGGAGCTATTTCCCCAAGAGCTGATCGACTAAGCTGTTGAGATTCCTGTAATCCGATACACGCAATGGCAGGGGTTCGCCACCCTTTGCGTTCGGGGACGCCGGGGCCAGCGCGCGTTCGAAGCCCAATTTGGCGGATTCGCGCATCCGCAGGGCGGCATGGGCGACCGGGCGGACTTCGCCGGACAGCGCGATTTCGCCGAACACCACCGCATCGGCGGGGATCGGCCGCTCCGACAGCGCCGAGACCAGCGCCGCCGCGACCGCGAGATCGGCGGCAGGATCCTGCACGCGGTAGCCGCCGGCGATGTTGAGATAGACCTCGCACGCCGAGAAGCTGAGCCCGCAGCGCGCCTCCAGCACCGCCAGCACCATCGAGAGGCGCGGCGAGTCCCATCCGACCACCGATCGCCGCGGTGTCGCGCCCGAGGCGAGTCGCACGGTCAGCGCCTGTACTTCCACCAGCACCGGCCGCGTCCCCTCCAGCGCGGGGAAAACGACGGTGCCGGTGACGTTCTCGTCGCGCTGGGTGAGGAACAGCGAGGACGGGTTGGCGACTTCGGCCAGTCCTTCCGTCTGCATCGAAAAGACGCCGATCTCGTCGGTACCGCCGAAGCGGTTCTTCACCGCGCGCAGGATGCGGTAGAGATGGCTGCGTTCGCCCTCGAAGGCGAGCACGGTGTCGACCATGTGCTCCAGCACGCGCGGGCCCGCGATCGAGCCGTCCTTGGTGACGTGGCCCACCATCACCAGCGCGGTGCCGCGTTCCTTCGCGAAGCGGATCAGCTCCTGCGCGCTGGCGCGGACCTGGCTTACGGTGCCGGGCGCGCCTTCGATCAGGTCTGAATGCATCGTCTGGATCGAATCGATGATCAGCAGGTCGGGCGGGGTGGTCATGCTCAGCGTCGTCAGGATGTCGCGCACCGAGGTGGCGGCGGCGAGCTGTACCGGTGCCTGGCCGAGCCCGAGTCGCCGCGCGCGCAGCCGCACCTGGTCGGCTGCTTCCTCGCCCGAGACATAGGCGACCGACAGCCCGCGGCTGGCGATCTTCGCCGCCGCCTGGAGCAGCAGCGTCGACTTGCCGATGCCGGGATCGCCGCCGATCAGCGTGGCCGAGCCTTCGACGAAGCCGCCGCCCAGCGCACGATCGAATTCGGCGATGCCGCTCGGCATCCGCTCCGGCAGCGCGACTTCGGCGTCAAGGCCCGAGAGCAGGATCATCCGGCCGCCCGATTGCAGGTGATGCTTGGCCTGGAACGGCGTAGCGGGGCCGGAGGCTTCCTCGACCAGCGTGTTCCATTCCGCGCAATCGGCGCACTGGCCCGCCCATTTCGAGGTCGCCGAGCCACAGGCCTGGCACACATAGCGCTTCTGGAGTTTTGCCATGGCGCCCCTGTAGCGCGACAGAAACGAAAAGGGAACGCCCGGCGCTCCCCGGTGCCCGCACGGCGCCTCTTTTCCCGATGCGCTACGCTGCTATGGAGCGGGTATGACCGGGCTCGACATCGTCACGCTTCTCATCATCGCAGGTGCCGCCATCCTCGGCTTCCTGCGCGGCTTCACCACCGAGGTTCTGGCGTTCCTCGCCTGGATCCTCGTCGTGGTGGCGGTGAAGTTCTTCCATACCGGCTTCACCGCACTGCTCGCGCCGCTGATCGGCACCGCGGGCGGGGCGGCGGTGCTCGCCTTCGCGCTGCTCGCCGGGATCAGCTATTTCGGCGGGCGGCTGATCGCCAACACGCTGGGCGGACAGATGCGCAATTCGGTGCTGGGGCCGATCGATCGTGCGCTCGGCGTTGGTTTTGGGGTGGCCAAGGGGCTGATCCTGGTCAGCATGGGCTTCCTGGTGCTGATGCTGGTGCTCGACACCTTCGAGGGCGGGCGGACGCACCGGCCGAAATGGATTACCAAGTCGGTCACCTATCCGCTGCTCGACACCACCAGCGCCGCGATCGGCGATTTCGTCGACCGCCGCCGCAAGGGCGAGCCGGTGTTCGGTGGGGACAATGCGAGCGTGGACGCATCGACGACGTCGAACGAGGACCGCCCTCGTCGCCGCAAACCTGACTGATCCTGGCCGTACCGGGGGGGATCAACGGCGCAACCCATACGAAAGGCGGGCAATTGGCGCTCGCAACTGCGGGACGGCTACCCTAGATCAAAGAGCATGAACGCCCCGCTCTACAATATGGAAATCCTGCGCCTCGCCGCTGCGATCCCGCATCACGAACGGCTGGAGCAGCCCGGCGGCACGTCCGAGAAACGCTCGCCGGTGTGCGGCAGCCGCGTGACGGTGGACATCGCCGTCGACGAAACCGGCAAGGTTGCCGAGGTGGGCATGCTGGTCCGTGCCTGCGCCCTGGGGCAGGCATCGGCGGCGCTGATGGGCGAGGCCGTCCTCGGCCGCACCCCCGCCGAGATCGCCGTCGCGCGCGACCAACTCACCGCCTGGCTTGCCCGCGAGCGCGACGTGCCGCCCGAATGGCCGGGCATGGAATTGTTCGTCCCCGCGCTGCCGCATCGCGGCCGCCATGCCTCGATCCGGCTCGCCTTCGAGGCCGCGGCAGAGGCTGCGGCGCAGGCAGCGGAGGCGCGCGTCTGATGGAGCACGGTGCGGACGGTTCGATCCTTGCCGATGCGGTGCCGATGCTCGGCTTCGCGTTGTTCTTCGTGCTGCTGTTCCGGCGGCTCGGGCTGGGTGCGACCCTGGGCTTCCTCGTCGCCGGTGCGCTGGTCGGGCCGCATGTGCTGCGGCTGGTCGGCGATGCCGAGGGCAAGATGGGCATTGCCGAGCTCGGCATCGCGCTCCTGCTGTTCCTCGTCGGGCTCGAGCTGAGCCCGTCGCGGCTGTGGCGGATGCGGCGCGACATTTTCGGGCTCGGGCTGTTGCAGGTCGCGCTGTGCGGCGTCGCGATTGCGGCGATCGTCTGGGCGGTGACGGGTTCCACGCTGGCAGCGGCATTGTCACTGGGGCTGCCGATGGGGCTTTCGTCCACCGCGCAGGTGCTGCCGCTGCTGCAATCGGCCGGGCGCCTGCGCACCCCGTTCGGCGAGCGCGCCTTTGCGATCCTGTTGTTCCAGGATCTGTCGATCGTCCCACTGATCACCATCGTCGCCGCGCTCTCGCGCAACCCGGCCGACCAGGGCGGGCCGCCGGGCTGGCTGCTCGGCCTCTACACCGTCGGCGCGATCGTCGGACTGGTGGTGGCGGGGCGCTTCCTGCTGCGCCCGCTGTTCCGGCTGATCGGCAATCTGGACGAGCGCGAGATGTTTGTATTCGCCGGCCTGCTGACGGTGATCGCCAGTGCCGCAGTGATGGAGGCGCTGGGCCTGTCCGCCGCACTCGGCGCGTTCATCGCCGGCGTGATGCTCGCGGACTCGCCCTTCCGCCACGAGATCGAGGCCGATGTCGAGCCGTTCCGCGCGATCCTGCTCGGGCTGTTCTTCGTCGCGGTGGGCATGACGCTGGACCTGCATGCCATCGCCGAGCGGCCCTTCTTCGTCGCCGGCATGGCGCTGGCGCTGATCGCCGCCAAGGCGACGCTGATCATGGGACTGGCGCTGCTGTTCGGGATGAAGTCGCGCGGCGCCTTTGCGCTCGGCGTGCTCTTGTCCCAGGGCGGTGAGTTCGGTTTCGTGCTGTTCGCCCAGGCGCAGAAGGCGCTGCTGATCGAGCCGCAGGCCGCCAGCGTGTTCAGCGCGATCGTCACCGTCTCGATGGCGACCACGCCGTTCCTGATGATGGCGACCAGGCGCCTGCGTGCCGAGCCGGTCAAGGCGGGCGCCACGCCCGACGGTCCTCGCCAGGAAGGCGCCAACGCGGTGGTCGTCGGCTATGGCCGCTTCGGCCAGACGGTGGCGCAGATGCTGATCGCGCAAGGCATCCCGGTGACGATCATCGACCGCGACGTGGAGATGATCGAAACCGCCGGAAGCTTCGGCATGAAGGTCTATTATGGTGACGGTACCCGCACCGATCTGCTGCGCCAGGCCGGTGCCGCCGAGGCCGAGCTGATCCTGTTCTGCCAGGACGGCGACTCGATGGATACCGAAGTGGTGGAGGGGGTGCATGCCGCCTTCCCGCACGCCAGCATCTTCGTGCGGGCCTATGATCGCCGCAGCGTGATAAAGCTCAAGGGTGCGCCGCTCGCCGGGGTGGTGCGCGAGGTGCTGGAGAGCGCGATCGTGATGGCTCGGCGCGCGATGGACTCGGTGGGCGTCGACGGTGCCGAGATCGACCGGACCGAAGCCGAATATCGCCGCACCGATCTGGCGCGGCTGAAAGCGCAGAAGGAAACCGGGGACCTCTATGCCGGGCGCGACGGCCTGTTCAGCCAGGCGTCGGCGGCCACGGCGGCGGTGCAGGATCGCGGCGATGGCTGATCGGGGAGCGAACGCATGAACTGGATTGCGGTACTGGCGGCGCTCTCGGGCGCGATGGCGGTGGCCGCCGGGGCCTTCGGTGCGCACGGCGCGCAGGGGCAGGCGGTCGAGTGGCTGAAGACCGGGGGCCAGTATCAGCTGGTGCACGCGGTGGCAGCGCTGGTCGCGTTGCAGCTCGGCGCGCGCGGGCCGGCGGCGTTGTTCGTCGGCGGCGGGTTCGTCTTCGCGGGTACGCTCTACCTGATGGCGCTGGGCCTGCCGCGCTGGCTGGGGGCGGTGACGCCGATCGGCGAGGCGGCGCTGATCGCCGGCTGGCTGTGGCTGGCCTGGGCCCTCGCCTCCAGGGTGACGAGATGAGCGATGTGCAAGCGCCGTGGGATGCGGCGCAGGTCCGCCTCTGGCTCGAGCGTCGCATCAAGGCCGCGCGCTCGGACCAGGATGTGGCCGATCGCTATGGCCGCGATCGCGAGGACGATTATGACAAGGCTGCCGCCGAGGAGTGGGTGTGCGAGCAGCTGCGGCTCAGCGACGCGGTGGACGACCAGGCGCGGCTGGGCGATGCGCTGAAGGCGTTGCTGGCGAAGGACGACTTCTACCGCGCGGGGGTACGCAACGACCAGCGCTTCGAGCGCGAGGTAAAGGCCTATCTCCGCAAGCTGATCAAGATGGCGAAGACGAACACGGGGTTCGGGAAAACGCTGCGGTATCAATAGGCAGCGCGCGCTGCATCGCTGCCGCCCCACGGAAAGCCGCCGGCCCCGGGGAGGCCGACGGCGCTGGAGGCCCGCGCTTTTCTCCGTGACGACGTGCACGACCTCGGCATGCCGACGCTCAGTTCAGCAGAAACTCCCGGATTTCCTCGGCGATGGCGTCCGCGTGCGTTTCCAGCGCAAAGTGGCCGGCGTCGAGAAAGCGGATGGACGCGTTGGGCAGGTCGCGGCGATACGCTTCGGCGCCTGCGGGCAGGAAGAACGGGTCGTTCTTTCCCCACACCGCGAGAAGCGGCGGCTGGTACTTGCGGAAATAGGCCTGGAAGGCGGGGTAGAGCGCGACGTTGCTGGCATAGTCGCCGAACAGGTCGAGCTGGATCTCGTCGACTTCGTCCCCGCCGATATACCAGGCGTCGAGTGCGCTGCCATCGGGGGAGAGCAGGCTGGTGTCCGGCACGCCATGCTCATATTGCCAGCGGATCGATGCGGGCGTCAGCAGTTCGCGCAGTGCCTCGCGGTTTTCGGCGCTGGGATCGCGCCAGTAGCGCTGGATCGGATTCCAGCCGGTGCTCAGGCCTTCCTCATAGGCATTGCCGTTCTGCGAGACGATCGCGGTGATGCGCTCCGGATGCGCCATGGCAAGGCGCAGGCCGACCGGCGCGCCGTAATCGAAGATGTACAATGCATAGCGATCGAGACCGATCACCTCGGTGAAGCGCCCGATCACCTTGGCCAGCGCGTCGAAGCCATAGCGGAAACAGTCGCGCGGCTTCATTTCGGTCTGGCCGAAGCCGGGTAGATCAGGGGCGACCAGGTGGAAGCGATCGGCGAGCAGCGGGATCAGGTCGCGGAACATGTGGCTCGACGAAGGAAAGCCGTGGAGCAGCAACAGCGCCGGACGGCTGGGGTCACCGGCTTCGCGGTAGAAGACGATATGGCCGTCGACATCGACGGTGCGATAGCGGATCGCGGTCATGTGGAGATCCTCGTGCAACGAACGCCGCCGGCCCTTTGCGACCGGCGGCGCGCAAGGTCAGGCCTGCGCGGCCATCGAACGGGCGACGTCGGCGGCGCTGATCCCTTCCAGCGCCAGGCCATAAGCGGTGCCCTCGTCGATCAGGCGGCGCAGCTGCGTGGTCAGCGCGATGCGGGTGTAGCGGCTGGTCAGCGGCGGCAGCGCGGCGATGCCGTCGGCGATCGCGTGCGCACGGGCGAGCAGACCGTCGGCCGGAACGATCTCGTTGACCACGCCCCAGTCCTTTGCCGTCGCCGCATCCAGCACCTGTCGGGTCAGCAGGAAATAGCGCCCGCGGACCGAGCCGATCACGTGCGGCCATACCAGGTGCATGCCGTCGCCGGGGACGATGCCGAATTCGAAATGCGGCTTGTCCTGGAACACGGTTTCCGGCGTGGCGAGGATGATGTCGGTGAGCAGCGCATATTCGCTGTGCAGCAGAACCGGGCCGTTCAGCGCGGTGATCATCGGCACTTCGATATCGAGGATGTTCGACAGGACCTTGCGGCCCTCGCGCAGGATCTTGTCATACCCCCGCGGCGTGAAGAAATCGAAGCCGTCGGGTTCGATCACGTCCATGAACGCATCGCCCGAGCCGGTGAGGATCACTACCCGATTGTCACGGTCTTCGCCGATCTGGTGGAACAGGTCGACGAACTGCTCATGGGTGTGACCGTTGAATACAAGCTTGCCGCCATTGGTATGCAACGCCACTTCCAGAACGCCATTATCCTTGCGCGTGAGGCGAGCGTTGGGGAAGGCATCACGATAGTTTTGGAATACGGACATGTGCTGTCTCCAAAGTTGATCAGTGCGAATAGACGAGGATCGTCGCTGGGGCTGGAATACGAAGACTATGTTGTTTCGATTAGGCGAAGGCGCTGTACTTCCCTCGCCCCGTTTAGATACGAGCGAGCGCCAGTCGCGATAATGCGCAAAAGTCGAAAGTCATTCTTGCAGGGCGGCGGGCCCTCGGCGGCAGATCGAATCGTGATTCTGCCGGATACGTTCAAGACTCGGCCCTCCAGAGACGAGGGACACGCGAATCCGATACGAATTTCACGCTGATCGGTGGGGGTGGACCTTACAGCCGGGTGCACGCCGTCGCCGGCGCCGGGGTATGCTCCGCAAGGGGCGGGGCGCGGGAGAAGTCGCTACTTCCCCGCGCGTCGACAACGATCCGAACAGTAGATCACATTTTCCCAGTCCCGCTCCCATTTCTTCCGCCAGGCAAAGGGGCGCTGGCAGACCGGGCAGGTCTTGGTCGGCAGGTCCCGCTTGGCGACGCCGCGCGGCATCGGATCAGTCCGCGCCGACGATCTTGGCCACGCCCGCCGCGACGGTGGGGTGGTAGCTCGCCTTCGAGGCCTCGTAGAGGCGCCGCGCGATCGGCTTGCCCCAGTCGCCCTGCGCCACCAGATCCTTGTAGATCGGGTAGATCAGCAGGCCGCGACCGACGCTGCCGACCAGCTTCTCGATGCTCGGCACGGCCGGATCATAGCGGTTGGCGATCGCCAGCTCGCCCCAGGCCGAGCGGACATAGGCGTTGTTGGATGCCGACAGACCCAGCGTCTCGTCCAGCTCCTTGAGCCGCGCCGGCGTCTGCTGGCGGTTCAGCCCGTTGAGGAAGCGCAGCCATTGCTGGGTCGCCCAGCCCTGCGGATGCACCGCCGCGACCGTCCCGCCGGCATTCACCGCGGCGAGCGCGGCATCGACCGCCTTCAGCGTTGCCGACTGGACGTGCACCGCATTGTTCGGCAGCCCGGCGGCATAGGCCCATTTGTCGAGCTGCAGGTTCGATTCGAGCCCACGATCGCCCTTCACCAGATTGGCGCGCAGGTCCGCAAGGAAGCCGGCGGTGGTCTGCGGTTGGAAGGCATGACGGTCGAAATAGCCGCGCAGATAGACGTCCCAGCGCGCGCGGCCCACGATGCGCTCGATCGTGCGCAGGAAGGTCGATCCCTTGAAGTAATCGAGCTGGCCGAAGGTCGCGCCCGGATCGCCGTGGAGCCGCGTGGTCGGCGCCTCCATCCCGCCGGCATCGGCGATGTCCTTCTGGAGACCGTCCCATTCGAGATCGGCGTCGGTCGCGGCGCGCTCCGTGCCGTACACCGCCTCCATGATGCGGTTCTCGAAATAGGTCGTGAACCCCTCGTTGAGCCACGAATCCGACCAGGTCGCGTTGGTGACGAGGTTGCCCGACCAGCTATGCGCCAGCTCGTGCGCCACCACGTCGACGTTCGAGCGGTCGCCGGTGAGGATCGTCGGCGTCAGGAAGGTGAGGGTGGGGTTCTCCATGCCGCCATAGGGGAAGCTCGGCGGCAGGACGAGCATGTCGTAGCGGCCCCAGCGATAAGGGCCGTAGAGCGCCTGCGCGGCGTCGATCATCTTCTCGACATCCGCGACTTCCTTGGCAGCGGCTGCGAGCATGCTGGGCTCGGTCCACACGCCGGCGCGCGGGCCGACCGGCTGGAAAGCGAGGTCGCCCACCGCGAACGCGATGAGGTACGGCGGCACCGGCTTGTCCATCCGGAAGCGGAACTTGTGCCAGCCCTTGCCCGCCGGCACGCCCTTGGCGCCGTCGATCCGCGTGCCGCTCGCCACCGCGACGAGATCGGCGGGGACGGTGAGCGTGGCGGACCAGGTCTGGCGGATGCCGGGGCTGTCCTGGGTGGGGATCCAACTGCGGTTGTTGATCGGCTGGCCCTGGCTGAACAGATAGGGCTTCTTCTTGCCGGCGGTGAGCGCGGGCGCGAGCCATTGCAGCGCCGAGGCGCCGGGGGCGGTTGCATAATGGAGCACGATCTTGCGCGCGCTGTTCAGCTGCACCGTCAGCGGCGCGCCGAGATCGGGCTTGGCCGCGCCGACCGTGAAGGGCAGCGGCTTGCCGGCGGCGTCGGTCACCTTGGCGATCACCAGCCCGTCGTCGTCTAGCACGATCTCGGTCGCGCCGGGCGCTGCCAGGATATCGAGCGTCGCGGTGCCGCTGAGCGTCTTGGCCGCGAAATCGGCGCGGAGGTCCAGCGCGACATGGGTGACGCGGGCGACTTCCGGGCGCGCATGGGTCCACACGTCCTTCGCCTCGGGCGTCGTCAGGATCGGCGCTGGGGCGGTCTGCTGGGCGAGGGCGGGGGAGACGAGCATGGTCGAAGCGGCGAGAGCCGGGGCTAGAATGCGCATGCCATGGAGCTAGGCCCTGGCGCTGGACGGGGCAAGGGACTTGCCATGGATCAAGCACTTGGCGCCGGACCCTCTGCGGGCCCGTAACGTTGATGCGGAACGATTTTGTGGGAGTATGCATGGCACTGCTGGTGGCGGAACGACCTGTGGCGGCGGATATGGGGGCGGCGCTCCACGAACTGATCGCCTTCCTCAAGGCGCGCGCCTACCGCTTCATCACCCCCACGCCTGCCACCCACGCACGGGTGCTCGCCCGGTCGGACCGGCAGCGCGCTGCCGACCTGCGCGATGTCTTCGGCTGGAGCCTGCCCTTCGCACGCGATCTGCTCGACGCGCCGCTGCTGGAGACGCTGGAAGCGGCCGGGCTGATCGAGGTGACGGGCGATCTTCTGCGCAGCAAGGTCCGCGTGTCGACGCTCGGGCCCGATCTGCTGGTGCATTCCGCCTATCCGACCGACGATACCCATGCGGTGTTCTTCGGGCCGGACAGCTATCGCTTCGCGCGCTTCATCGCGGAAGAGCTCCGCCGCTGCCCGGAGCGCGAGGGGGCCACGCTGGTCGATATCGGTACCGGCGCCGGGGCAGGAGCGATCGCCGCCGCGCATTGCTGCCCGAAGGTCGACATCGTGATGACCGACATCAACCCGGCGGCGCTGCGGCTGGCGCGGGTGAATGCGCAGGCGGCCGGCGTTGCGGCGCGCTTCGTGGAGGGCGACGATCTGTCGGGCATCTCGGGCGAACTCGACCTGGTGCTCGCCAACCCGCCCTATATCATCGATCCCGCCGGCCGTGCCTATCGTGACGGTGGTGACCTTCACGGTGCCGGGGTGGCGCTGGCGATGGCCTGCGAGGCGGTGCCGCGGCTCGCGGCGGGCGGGCGGTTCCTGCTCTACACCGGCAGCGCGATCGTGCGCGGAGCGGATGCGCTGCACGATCGGCTGGTGCAACTCGCCGCGGCAGAAGGCTGCCGGCTGCGCTACGAGGAGATCGACCCCGACGTGTTCGGCGAGGAGCTGGAGACGGCGGCCTATGCGGATGTCGAACGCATCGCGCTGATGACCGCGGTGATTGAGCGGCTGAACAATTAAAATGAAAAGCCCCTCCTCCTTGGAGGAGGGGTTGGGGGTGGAGGGGTTCCAGAACAGAAGTTGGTCTCGGTGAGACACAGCCCCACCCCAACCCCTCCCCTGAAGGGGAGGGGCTTAGATGGGCTTCAGCGCTGCGAATCCAAAAATGCCGCGACCCTGGCCAGGTCCACCGTCTTGTCCAAGTACGTTTGCCCGATGCCGCGGGCGAGCAGGAAGGGCAGAGTGCTGCCCTCCATCTTCTTGTCGTGGAGCATGTGGCCGACCAGCGTCGCGCCGTCTGCGGTCACGCCTGCCGCCGCCAGCCCATCGGGCAGCCCCACCGACCGCAGGTGCGCCGCCACCCGCGCGGCATCCTCCGCCGGGCACAGGCCCTGCTGCGCCGAGAAGGCGAATGCCAGCGCCGTACCCGCCGCGACCGCCTCGCCGTGTAGCAGCTTGTCGGAGAACCCCGTCTCCGCCTCCAGCGCATGGCCGAAGGTGTGCCCAAGGTTGAGCAGAGCCCGCGTGCCGGTCGTCTCGCGTTCGTCCGCCGCGACGATCCGCGCCTTGGCGGCCACCGAATGGCCGATCGCATGCGCCCGCGCCGCCGGATCGCCCGCGAACAGCGCGGCGGCGTTCGCCTCGCACCAGGCGAAGAAGCCAGCATCGTCGATCAACCCGTATTTCGCGACTTCGGCATAGCCCGCGCGCAGTTCGCGCTGGGGCAGGCTATCGAGCACCTGCGGGTCGATCAGCACGATCGAGGGCTGATGGAACGCGCCGACCAGGTTCTTGCCCGCCCGGGAATTGATCGCGGTCTTGCCGCCCACCGAGCTGTCGACCTGCGCGAGCAGCGTGGTGGGGATCTGGACGAAGTTGCAGCCGCGCTTGAGGATGCTCGTCGCGAAGCCGACCAGGTCCCCGATCACGCCGCCGCCCAGCGCGATCACCTGATCGCTGCGGACGACGCCCTGTTCGAGCAGCCAGTCGGTCACCGCTTCGAGCTGCGCCCAGCTCTTGGTGCTCTCGCCCGCGGGGAGCGTCAGCACCGGCGCGGTCACCCCCGCTGCGGCGAGGCTGGCGACCAGTGTCTCGCAATGTGCGGCGAGATGCTCGTCGGTGATGATCGGCATCGGCCGGCCGCGCGACAGCGGCGCAAGCACTTCACCCGCACGCGCGAGCAAGCCGGGTTCGATGCGCACGTCATAGCTGCGTGCGCCCAGGGCGACGGGGATGGTGGTCACTTGCGCAGGGCCTTCAGGATCGCTTCGACGGTGGTTTCGTGCGGTGCGGCTACGCTGGAGACGCGGATCTGCGCAAGCGCGTAAAACGGGTTTCGCGTCTTGGCGAGCTCGGTCAACGTCGCCAGCGGGTCCTTGCCGCGGAGCAGCGGGCGCGTATCCCGCCGCCGCACGCGGTCCGCCAGCACCGAAGGCTCGGCATCCAGCCAGATCGAAATCGCCTGGTCGAGGATCAGCGCCCGCGTCTCGTCGTTGATGAACGCGCCGCCGCCGGTGGCGATTACCTTGGGCGTGCCGTCGACCAGCCGGGCGATCACCCGCCGTTCGCCGTCGCGGAAATGCGGTTCGCCGAATTTCGCGAAGATGTCGGAGACCGACATGCCCGCCGCCGATTCGATTTCCGCATCGGCATCGACGAAGGGAAGCCGCAGGCGCTGGGCGAGGCGGCGCCCTACCGTGGTTTTGCCGGCACCCATCAGCCCCACCAATACGATGGGCTTGCCGGTCCAGCTGTTCAGTTGCGCATGCGTTTGTAACATCGTGCGAAGGGCTATACAGCGAGGGACCGTCTCGGGCAAAAGGCCCGTATCGCTCAAGGATTGGACTGTTTTTCATGCCGCGTATGCTTGTCGTGTTGCTCGTGATTCTGGTGGTTCTGGTGGGCGGCATGTTCGCGCTGGCCGGCCGCAATACCGTCAAGGAGCCGGTGCGCATGGAGAAGGCAGTCGCGCTTGAAAACCTCGCCAACTAGGGCGTCGCGCCTCGCGATCGCCGCGGCCCTGCTCGCGGCGATCGGGGTCCCGGCGTTCAGCCAGCAGCAGAAGGCCCCCGAATCGCTGTTGCCGCCCGGCTTTGACCAGCCGGCGCCGCGACCGCAGCCTTCGGCGCGCCCGAGCCCGAGCCCCACGTCCAGCGCAGCGCCGGCAGCGGTCCCGTCGCCGAGCGGTGACGTGGCGCCCGTCGGCGGCGACATGGGGCCCGATGCCTTCGACGTCGAGGAGAGCAACGCCAGCGTGGCGGTCGCACCGGCGATCGATCTCTCGCAATATGACCTGCCCAAGGGCGTGCGTCGGCCGCTCAACCGCATCGGCATCCTGGCCGCGGGCAATGCGCCGTTCCCGGGCGATGCGTTCGGCGACGTGGCGGGCGCCACCCAGGTGACGCTGATGCGGCGGCTCGATGCGCCGGTCGCCTCGCGCTGGGTGTCGATCGCGCTGCGCCGCGCGCTGATGTCGCCGCTCGACACGCCGCGCGGGATCGACGGCGCCGACTATGCCGCCGAGCGTGCCTGGCTGCTACTCCGCATGGGCGAGGCGACGGCTGCGCGCGGCCTCGTCAGCTATGTCGATATCGACGACTATACCAATGCGCTCGACCGCGTCGCCATGCAGGTCGCGCTGGCGACCGGCGATCCGGCCGCGGTCTGCCCGATCGTCGACGATGCGGCGTCCAACATCCCCGATCGTGGTTGGGCGCTGGCCCAGGCGATCTGCGCGGGGCTTGCCGGCAAGCCGAGCGAGGCCGACCAGCGGCTTGACGCCGCGAGCAAGGGCAAACCGCGCAACGACCTCGACACGCTGCTCGCCACCAAGGTGGTGGGGATGGGTGCCGATTCGCGGCGTGCGGTGACGATCGACTGGGTCGGTGTGCCCGCGCTCTCCGCCTGGCGCTTCGGCATGGCGACCGCGGCGGGGGTGGATATCCCCGACAATCTGTTCGCCACGGTGGGGCCGGAGTTCCGCTACTGGCAGGCGCTGTCGCCCGCGGTGTCGCCGGTGAACCGCGCCGGGGCGGCCGAGCTGGCAGCGGCGGCGGGCGTGCTCTCCAATGCCGCGCTGGTCGATCTCTATGCCGAGCTCGACCAGGCGAACGACGTGCCCGATCCGCTGCAGAAGACGGTGCGCGACCTGCGCGCCGCCTATACCGGCTCGGCCGCCGAGCGGCTGCAGGCGATGAAGAGCCTGTGGGACGCCGCCGAAAGCCCGCGGTTGCGCTATGCCCGGCTGGTGCTGACCGCCAAGGCGGCCGCCTGGATCCCGGCGAACAAGAACGCCGCCGAGCCCGACCGGCTGATCGCGGCGATGCTCTCCGCGGGCTATGATTCGGCGGCGCTGCAGTGGCGCGGCGTGGTCGCGCCGGGCAGCGAGGGCTGGGCGCTGCTCGCGCTCGCCGACGCGGGCGGGCCGATCGGCTACAGCGATTTCGAGCGCTATGTCGGCGCCGCGAGCCCGCGCAAGGCGGCGATGCTGCTCGCCGGGCTCGCGGGGCTCGGGCGTCTGTCGCCCAGCGATGCGCAGCGCGGGGCGGAGGCGACCAAGGTCGGCATCGGCGGAGTCAACGCCTGGACCCAGGCGATCGACCGCGCAGGTGCCGCCAACCAGCCCGGCATGGTCGCCTTGCTCGCCGGGGTCGGCATGCAGTCGCCGCGCTGGGACCAGGTGACCCCCGAGGCGCTCTACCACATCGTCGCGGCGATGCGGGCGGCGGGGATGGCCAATTATGCCCGGATGATCGCCGTGGAGGCGGTCACGCGCGCCGAGTGAGCGCCGATCGCGACCTGATCGAGCGCTTCCTCGAAATGCTGCGTGCGGAGACCGGCGCTGCGGCGAACACGATCGCGGCGTACGGCACGGATCTCCGCCTCGCCTCCGAGGCACTAGGCGGTGACTTGTCCGGAGCGGGGCGCGCGGAGATCGAACGGCTCGCCGGTGGCTGGGCCGAGCTCGCCCGCGCGACGGTGGCGCGCAAGTCCTCGGCACTGCGCCGTTTCTTCGCCTTCCTGGCGGAGGAGGGGCATCGCGCCGACGACCCCGGCAATGCCTTGCCGCGCCCCGGCGCCGCGCGGCGGCTGCCCAAGGTCCTCAGCACCGGCGATGTCGACGCGATGTTCGCCGCGATCGCCGAGCGCCAGGCGCGGGTGCCGCCCGATCCGCTCGACCTGCGGCTCGCCGCGCTGATCGAGCTGCTCTATGGCTCGGGCCTGCGCGCGACCGAGCTGGTCTCGCTGCCGCGGAACGCGATCCACCCGGATCGCCCCTTCCTGATCCTCAAGGGCAAGGGCGGGCGCGAGCGGCTGGTGCCGATCTCCGACCGCGCCCGCGCCGCCGTGGCGCTGTGGCGGGGGCAGGTGCGGCCGGATAGCCCCTGGCTGTTCCCCTCGGGCAAGAAGCACCTGACGCGCGTGCGGCTCTACCAGATCGTCCGCGCGCTGGCGGCGATGGCGGGCATCCCGCCCGAGCGCGCGAGCCCGCACGTCCTCCGCCACGCCTTCGCCACGCATCTGCTCGAGGGCGGGGCGGACCTGCGCGCGCTGCAGGCGATGCTCGGCCATGCCGATATCGCCACGACCGAAATCTACACCCATGTCGACAGCCGCCGGCTGGTCGAACTGGTCAATGCGCGACACCCGCTGGGCGAGGCGCTCGTTGACGCGAAGCGCGGCGCCCGGTAGCGCGGCGCGCATGACGACATTCCTCGACTTCGAGAAGCCGATCGCCGAGCTCCAGGGCAAGATCGACGAGCTGCGCAGCGCCGCCCATGACGGCGACGTGGACATCGCCGCCGAGATCGCCCCGCTCCAGGCCAAGTCGGACAAGCTGCTGCTCGACACCTATGCCAAGCTGACGCCGTGGCAGAAGACGCAGGTCGCCCGCCATCCCGAGCGCCCGCACTTCAAGCATTACGTCGCCGGGCTGATCGAGGACTTCATGCCGCTAGGCGGCGACCGCGCCTTTGCCGACGACGCTGCGATCATCGGCGGGCTCGGCCGCTTCCGCGGGCGTCGGGTGATGGTGATCGGTCATGAGAAGGGCGACGATACCGCCAGCCGGCTCAAGCACAATTTCGGCATGGGCAAGCCTGAGGGCTATCGCAAGGCGATCCGCCTGATGAAGCTGGCCGACCGCTTCGGTATCCCGGTCATCACGCTGGTCGACACCTCGGGCGCCTTTCCGGGCGTCCAGGCCGAGGAGCGCGGCCAGGCCGAGGCGATCGCGCGCTCGACCGAGGCGTGCCTGTCGCTCGGCGTGCCGCTGGTCGCCTCGATCCTCGGCGAGGGCGGCTCGGGCGGCGCGGTGGCGCTGGCCGCGGGCAACCAGGTGCTGATGATGGAGCACGCGGTGTACTCGGTGATCTCGCCGGAAGGTTGCGCCTCGATCCTGTGGCGCACCGCCGACAAGGCCGCCGACGCCGCCGAGGCGATGAAGGTCACCGCGCAGCATCTCAAGGAACTCAAGGTGATTGACGGCATCGTGCCGGAGCCGCTGGGCGGGGCGCATCGCGCGCCGGGCCAGGCGGTGCAGGCGCTGGGCGATGCGATCGAGAAGGCGCTGGCCGACCTCGCGGCGATGTCGCCGGAGTCGCTGCGCCAGGCCCGCCGCGCCAAGTTCCTGGCGATGGGTCGTATCTGAAAATAGAAAAAGGGCTGACGCGCTGCGCAGCCCCTTTTGTCATCGAAGCGAAAGCGTCGCTTAGGCCGGCTTCATTTCGTTGCTGACCGTCGTGAAGGTGTTGTTGAGGCTGCCGCCCAACCCCTGCATGGCGGCGATCGCCGCAACGGCAATGAGGGCGGCGATCAGGCCATATTCGATGGCCGTCGCGCCCTTGCGGTGTGCGACCAGCTTGCGAAGCGTCTTCATCCGGAAAACCTTTCTCGGGATCACGATGACGGAGATGCCCGGCAGCGCCTCCATCATCGGATCGATCGAAACGAAGGCCTATCAGCCCTTCATGCTGTTGCTGACGGTCGTGAAGGTGTTGTTCAGGCTGGTGCCCAGACCCTTCATCGCGGCGATCGCGGCAACCGCGATCAGGGCGGCGATCAGGCCGTACTCGATGGCCGTGGCGGCCTTGGAATTCTTGATGAACTTGCGAATCTTAAGCATAGCCGTCTCCATCGTCCCAGAAACTTCAAACACCGGCCCGTCGGGAATCCGACGCGGCCATGCGACCCTAGAGAAGAGGGGTTAAGAACCGGATAAATCGCGTGCTTACCGAATGGTTTACGCGATTCAGTGGCCGGCGTTCTGGACCTGCTCGGAGACGTTGTTCCACATCGACGTCGCGGTATTGCCGAACAGGCTGAGTGCGCCGACCATCGCCAGCACGATCATCGCGATAATCAGTCCATATTCGACGGCGGTCGCGCCGCGATCGGCACGGGAAAGCGCGCGCAGGGCATGGATCAGGGCTCGCATCGACAACCAATCTCAGTCAATAAACGCCGGGAATTCTGTCAGGATTTGGTTGCGAAGTGATTAGCGAGACAGGGGTGGGGAGCGAGACGCGGCCGATGCTGCTGGTAGTGGCGGCGGCGATGATCGAGGACGGGCGCGTGCTGGTGCAGCAGCGCCCGGAGGGCACGTCGCTGGCCGGCCTGTGGGAATTCCCCGGCGGCAAGATCGAGCCGGGCGAGAGCCCCGAGGCTGCGCTCGCCCGCGAGCTGGACGAGGAGCTGGGCGTCGCTGTCGATCCCGCCGCGCTGGTGCCGCTCACCTTCGCCAGCGAAGCGCTCGCCGACCGGCACCTGATGCTGCTGCTCTACCGGCTGGATCGCTGGGAAGGGGTACCGGAAGCCCGTCACGCAAGCGCGCTCGCCTGGGCGGACTCGGCGGCGCTGCGGGGTCTGTCGATGCCCCCGGCGGACGTGCCGTTCCTGGAGGTGCTGGCGCCGCTGCTTGGGGGTGGGGCGGTCTTGCGCTGATCGGGCGGTGAGGGCGGATGTTCGGGCCTGGCGGGCAAGCAGGCGCCAACGCGCGCGTCAAACCGGTTGAAGCTGGAATATTCGATTGCCGAATCTTCTGATTGCAAAGAAAGAGGCCGCTGCAACGACCGTAGCGGCCGCCGCAGGCACCATTGCGGTCAGATCAAGGCTGGCAACCGCTGCCAGAATCACTGCTCCGCCGGCAGCGAAGGCAGCGGCCAGCGGGATCAGCGGTCGCAGCGGGGCGCAAACGGCGAAGTCCCGGTGAATCATTTTCCGCCGGAGCAACGCTCTGGCCATATACCCCAACAACAGTCCCGACGCGATGCCGACCATGCCGAAGCGGGCGAGGGCGAAGGACGCCACCACGCCGATCGCCGTGCCTGCTACCGTGATGGCAAGCCCGTGCCCCGGCGCGCGGTAGGCGAACAGCAGATCGGCTATGCCGAAGCTGGCCTGCAGAATCTCGGCGAGGCACAAGATCAGCATCGGAGCATAGGCGGCAGGATAATAGCCGCCCAGGAGGTGCAGTATCGCCGCTCCCAAGCCGGCAATCAGCAGGAAGGTCGGCAGCTGAAGATCCAAGATCTTCCTGCTCACGTCGGCGATGGTGCGCCGCGCCGAATCGACACCGGAAAGTCTCAATTCCCGCGCGACAATGGGGGTCAACAGGGCGTCGAAGGATTGCCGTACCTGCCGAAGCGGCGTGCAAACCTGCCGTGCCACACCATAAATGCCTGCCGGAGCATCGCCCAACATCAATCCGACGATGTAAAGGTCTGCCCGCTCCGCCAGCGCGGTGACGCAATCCGTCCCCGTCACCCAGCCATTGTGGCGCATCGTGCTGAACAATTGCCGAAAACCGGAGGGCGTTATCGTCACGCCTCGCATGTCAAAGCTGCGCAGCACTGCCGACAGCGCGAAGACAATCGCCGCAAGCGTGCCGGCGGCATAGCCGAGCACGAGCCCGGCTTGCGGGGCGCCCAACGCGAAGGCGGCCACCGATACGAGGACAGCGACATAGGGTTCGATGATGCTTCTGCAGAGCACCTCGTAGCGCACAAGCCCCTGCCAGCGTGTGGCCGCGAGCAGGAGATCCAGCAATGCTTGCCCGGTGATGAGCGGCGCCATCCATAACAGCGTCCAGCCAACCAGTCCGAGCCCCGGCAAAAGCAAGATGCAGGAGACGATCAGCGCCGTGACCAGCGCGCTGGCACCGAGGACGATCAGGCCCATTTCGAGCAGACGCTCCCCCGGCGACGTCGAACGCTCCGCATTTTCCAGGATCTGGAAAAGCATCGTCTTCATGCCCGCACCGCCGATGGTGACGGAAACCTCGACGAGGGCGAGCGCGACGCTGTAGGCACCGTAGAGCGTCGCGCCATACAGGATGGCGGCCACCAGCAAGAACGAAATGCGCGCCCCGAACTTGATCGCGAACCCGCCGCCTACGGCCAGCGCTCCGCGCTGGAGGCGTTCATTTCCGTCAGAACTCTGTGCGTCGGGTGTGGCAGGCAACGACCCGCCAACGGTCATTTGGCGCCGTCCGAGGGCGGGGGCGTTGCAGGCGTGTCCGACACCGCCTCCGGCTTGCGCTTGCGATGGCCATGCACATGCAAGGCGTCGATTTCCGCCTGCCGGGACTGGAGATAGGATGCGCGAGAAGCCGCATAAGGATCCGGCGAGTCGCGGAAAGATTGCAACTTGTCGGCGAATTCCACCCGGTCGTCCAACGTTCCGATGATGGTTGCAGGCACTGTATACCAGACGCGGTTGAACGGCTTTCCAACGGTCGAAGGCAGCAAAAGCTTGTCCACCGAAAGGCCGACAAGGTCGCGCACCGTCGTCGGCCCGACGAGGGGTAGGAAAAGAAACGGCCCCGGCTTTACGCCATAGAAGCCCAACGTGTTGGCGAAGCTGTTGCGCCTTTTAGGAAGCTTGAAGGGCTTCTTCTTTGCCACATCGACCACGCCGGCTACGCCCAGCGTGGAATTGACGCCGAAGCGACCGACCGTCTCGAAGGCTTTCCCGATCTTGTGCTGCAGGAGATAGTTTACGAAAACGATGGGCTCGTTGAGATTATTGAAGAAATGCCGCAATCCCGCGCGAATGAAGGACGGTACTATTTTGGAATAGGTCTTGGCCGCGGGTGCGACGACCAGCTTGTCGGCGGTCTGCACGACGGCATATGTCTTCAGGTTTACTTCCTGAAGAGGATCCTCGCGCGGTGGGCGAGGCCTGGCGCTAACGACGATTTCATCCTCTGGCGCACTTTCCTGCGGGGCTGGCTCGGTCGCGCCGCTGGTAGCCTGAGGAGCAGGCGAGGCAGTCTGCGGGGCCGGCGGAGTCGGTGCGACCATGTCCTGCCCCGGCGGGGTTATGGACTGGGCATCTACATCCGGCAACACGACGGCAACGATCGGCAGCGCGATCAGCTCGTCAGGCGAGCCTGCCGCGTCACATGGCGCAGGGCCGCTCATCAGGAGCATCGCCGCCATCACGGTGGAACCGCCCATTATTTGGCATTCATGGCAGTGTGTCTCGCTGCGTTCGGCACGTTTATGGGTCAACTATGACCGACATTCCGAGTTTTTGGATAGGTCGGAAGGGCGGATGTATGGCGGGTGTAAAGCGTCCCTTATCAGCAAACTCCGGCGAAAGTCACCGCCAATTCGCCTGACGGAGGGGCGGATGCAGGCCACCCGCACAACGGCCCCGCGCGCTTTCCCGGACCAGCGGGGGACACGCCTCCGCAAATCGCTTGCTGAAGGGACACCTGAACCCGTAGATTACGGTTCAATGACGCTTGCTATCACCGACCTGTCACGAGACCGCCGGATAGAGGATCCGACAAACCTGTGGATCATCCATCCGGCAGCACGTCGCCTGTTGCCCTGGTTCCTCGCGCGCGGGATCTCCGCCAATGCCGTGTCGCTGGCCGGCCTGGCGCTGGGCACGTTGGCGGCGCTCGCCTATGCCCAGTGGAAGATCTGGCCCTTTGCCCTTGGGGGCCTGCTGCTGTCCGTCGGCTGGCTTATCGCCGATGGCTTGGACGGGATGATCGCACGTGCCACGGGCACCGCCAGTCCCTTGGGGCGCGTGCTGGACGGCGTGTGTGACCACGGCGTTTTCATCCTGATCTATGTTTCGCTGGCTTCGTCGATCGGCACGTTGGAAGGCTGGGTCTGGGCGGTGGCCGCCGGTGTCGCCCACATGATTCAATCCAACATGTACGAGAGCGAACGTTCCCGCTTTCACCGTCGTTGCAAGGCGGTGGCGGTGATCGCCGTTCCTGCACCCAGCCGCAATCCGTTCATTCGCCTGTATGATTTTGGCTGGGGGATGCTGGATCGCGTCGCCGCTCGATTCGATAACGTGCTGCAGCATCACCCTGCTCCCGCGGACCTTGCTGCGACCTATGGCGATCTGGCCGCCAAGCCCATGCGGCTGATGAGCCTGTTGTCCGCCAATGTTCGGGTCTACGCGATTTTCCTTGCCTGCCTCGTCGGCAATCCACGCCTGTTCTGGTGGGTCGAACTCGTCCCACTGAACATCATCCTCATCTTCGGACTCTTCCAGCATCGCATGGTCGAAAATCGCCTTGGAGCAGTGTCGATGAATCACTTTTCACAAATCGAAGGAATAAAGAAGTAATGCCGGCCATTAACATCGCCATTGTTGGTGTAGGAAACTGTGCCAGCTCTCTCGTGCAGGGGCTTTCCTATTATCGCGAAGGCGCAAATGAGACCGTCGGGCTCATGCATTGGGACCTGGGCGGCTATAAGCCGAACGATATCCGTGTCGTCGCTGCATGGGACGTGGATCAGCGCAAGGTCGGCAAGGACGTGTCGGAGGCGATTTTCGCCAAGCCCAATTGCACGGCCATCTTCTGCGAAACCGTGCCGCCTACCGGCACGAAGGTGCAGATGGGGCATGTTCTCGACGGCGTCGCCGAACATATGGCCGACTATGACGACAATCGCACCTTCCTGCTCTCGAGCGAGCGCGAAGCAACCAAGGCGGAAGTGGTCGCCGCATTGCGCGAGACCAAGACCGACGTGCTGATGAACTATCTGCCGGTCGGCTCGCAGGCCGCCAGCGAGTTCTACGCCGAATGCGCGCTCGAGGCGGGCGTGGCCTTCGTCAACAATATCCCGGTGTTCATCGCCAGCGACCCCGTATGGGCGGAACGCTTCACCAAAGCTGGCGTGCCGATCATCGGCGACGACATCAAGGCGCAGCTCGGTGCCACCATCGTGCATCGCGTGCTGACCGATCTGTTCGCCAAGCGCGGCGTCAAGCTGGAGCGGACCTATCAGCTCAACACCGGCGGCAACACCGACTTCCTGAACATGTCGAATCACCGCCGACTCGCCTCCAAGAAGATCTCGAAGACCGAGGCGGTGCAGTCGGTCGCGGCCGAGCGTCTGGAAGACGAAAACGTGCATATCGGCCCGTCCGACTATGTGCCGTGGCAGAATGACAACAAGGTGTGCTTCCTGCGGATGGAAGGCACCATGTTCGGCGGCGTGCCGATGAACCTCGAGCTGCGCCTTTCCGTCGAGGACAGCCCCAACAGTGCCGGCGTCGCCATCGATATGATCCGCTGCGCCAAGCTGGCCAAGGATCGCGGGCTGGCGGGGCCGATCGATGCGGCATCGGCCTATTTCTGCAAGCATCCGCGTTTCCAGATGACCGATGATCTGGCGGCGCGCGCGGTGGACGAGTTCATTGCACTAGCAGCGGAATGATCGACACCGGCATTGTTCTCGCGGCAGGCGAAGGCTCGCGCCTTCGCGCTGTCGCGCCGGTCAAGCCGCTATGCCTCGTTGACGGGCAGACCCTGCTTGCCCATGCCGTGTTCGGCATGGCGCAGGCAGGGCTTGCGCGAACGATCGTGGTCGTCGGCTATGAAGCGGAGACGATCGAATCCTACGTTGCGGCGAACCAATGGCCGATCATCGTCGAGACCGTACGGGTAGAAGATCATCGGCATCCCAATGGTTCGTCGTTGCTCGCAGCAGGACCGCTGCTGGGCGATGCGGAGGCGATCCTTGCGATGTGTGACCATCTGGTCGAACCGCACTTCTATCGGCGCATGGCCGATACCGCGACGGGCGGCGGTGCGTCGCTCGGGATCGATCGCCGGCTCGATAACGATTGGGTCGATCTCGACGATGTGACGTGCGTCCAGACGGAGGGCGATCGCGTCGTCGGCATCGGCAAGGGCCTGACGTCCTATGACTGCTTCGATACGGGCGTCTTCACGGTCGGCAGGGGCCTCTTCGATGCACTCCGCGGGTTGGAGAAGCCATCGCTCACGGAAGGGATGCGGCGCTTGGCATCCGATCGGGCGGCCGGCGTCAGGGATTGCAGCGATCTTGAATGGATCGATGTGGACGACGAACGGGCGTGGCGCATTGCGGAAACATGGCTAGCATCGAGTCGGCGCAGGGCGGGTGGCGCGTAATATTGGCGGCCTTTGCCAAAAGGTGATGTCGGGGCGGATGCGGGACGAGCACGCCGCGCGCGTCCGCGCCGACCGACCAAGCTCCTGATCAACCGAAGAGGGCGCTGATTCGGAACGGCAACGCTTGGTCGAAAACGAAGCCGGTGCATTCGTGACGGCCCACCTCAGGCCTTGTCGACCGCGGCGTCGAAATAGTCGTTGTACCCCTCGTCCCGATGGCACCCCACCATCTTCAACCCCGCCGCATCGAGCAACGCACCGTACGCCTCTTCGCCCAGCGATCGCGAACGCCGCCCGGTCAGGCTGTCCTCCCAGTCGCAGCGCTCGCGGGGCGCGCTGAACAGGAAGCGGCCGCCGGGGTGGAGCACCCGAGCGACGCGGCCGATCACCGCCGCCTGCGCCGCCTCCGGCAGCAGGAACAGCATCCCGATCGCGACCACGCCGTCGAAGCGGCGGTCGAAGAAACGGCTGGTCTCCGCCGGCTCGCAGGCCGCGGTCGCCTCGGGCAAATTGGCGCGGAACGCGGCGATCATCCTGGGCGCCGGATCGATGCCGAACAGCGCGAAGCCCTGCGCCGCCAGGCAGGTGCCGATCGGCACGCCGGTGCCGCAGCCGATGTCGAGCACCGCGTCGCCGCGCGGCAGCTGGCGGGACCAGCGGAGGACGATGTCGGTGCCGACATCCGAGCGAAGCGCCGCGAACCGATCGGCAACGGCGTCCCAGCCGGCGGAGGCGTCGTCGCTGGTCACCGGCGCTCCGCCACCGCCTAGCCCTTGGGCTTGAGCGCGTCGGCCAGCGAGGCGGTCGCGCTGCCCGGGCGGGCGGGCTTGGGCTGCGAAGGGTCGGGGGCCCAGCCGGTCAGGTAGACGATCGAATATTTCTCCGGCGTCCGGCCGTCGGGATCGGCGCGTTCGGCGAAGGCGGCGGCGGTGCCGAGCAAGGTCTCGCGGCGGAGCGGCGGGGTGTTCGGCAGCAGGTTGGTCGCCGCCATGCCGCGCAGGTCGCGGATCAGCCCGCCCAGCCCGCCATAGCGCACGGTCAGCGTCTCGACATCGGCCACCGGCAGGGTGAAGCCGGCGCGCGAGAGCAGGTCGCCCGCGGCGCGCACGTCGATCTGCGGGTGGAAGCGCGCCACCGGCCGGTCGGCCTCGGCGGCGAGCAGGCAGGCGCGCAGCGTCGCGAGGCTGCCGGCGCCGAGAAAGGCGCCGAGGAACAGCCCGTCGGGCTTCAAGGCACGGCGGGCGAGGGCGAGGGCGCCGGGCACGTCGTTCACCGTGTCCAGCACGCCGGCGGAGATCACCAGGTCGAAGCTCGCCTCGGGAAAGGGGTGCATGTCCTCGTCGGCATGGATCGCGCCGCTGGCGGCGGCGAAGGCCGCGCCGGCCTCCAGCCGGGTGACGGTGGCGCCGGGCCAGACGAAGCTGCCGTCGGCGCTGCCCAGGTCGAGCACCGTGCGGAACTCGCGCTTCACGCCTTCCAGCCGCTCGTACAGCCCGTCGAGCATGTGGTCGCGCAGGAAGCTTTCATAGCTGCGGGCGGCGCGATCCCGGCGCTTGCGGCGCAGCGCGCGGTCGAAGATTTCGGAGTCGGACACGGCGCGCTTGTGCAGCGGCGCGGGGCTTGGAACAAGAGGGGCGTGGATCCGCGCGCGCCTTTCCTCCGCATCCTCGACCTGGCGCTGCCGCCGCGCTGCCCGGGCTGCGGCGCGATCGTCGAGGCCGATCATCGCTTTTGTGCAAGCTGCTGGGACAGCCTGCATTTTCTGGGGCCTCCTTGGTGCGCGACCTGCCATCTGCCGTTCGAGTACGAGCGCGGGGAGGGCGCGCAGTGCGGCGACTGCCTCGCCCAGCCGCCGCCGCATGACGGGGTGCGCGCGGCGGTGGCGTACGGCGAGGTCGCGCGGCATCTGGCGCTCAAGCTCAAATATGGCGGGCGACTGGCGGTGGCGGAGACGATGGCGCGGGCGATGGCGCGGCTGGTGCCCGAGGGGGCGGACCTGGTGGTGCCGGTGCCGCTGCATCGCTGGCGGCTCTGGTCGCGCGGGTTCAACCAGGCGGTGCTGATCGCGCGGGCGGTGGCCAAGGGGCGGGGGCTGCGGGTCGAGACCGATCTGCTGCGCCGGGTGAAGGCGACGCCCAAGCTCCAGGGGCTGGGCCGGCGGGCGCGGGCCAAGGTGGTGGCGGGGGCCTTTGCGCTGGCGCCCGAGGCGCGGGCGCGGCTCGCGGGAAAGACGGTGCTGCTGGTCGACGACGTCCATACCAGCGGTGCGACGGGCGATGCCTGCGCCCGGCTGCTCAAACGCGGCGGGGCTTCGCGCGTTGTGATTCTTTGCTGGGCACGCGTCCTCGTCGAGGATGCCATGGATTGACAAGCCGGGGGCCCGCGCACACCTCAGGAGGCATTATGGCAAAGGTCGAAATCTACACCAAGGCGTTCTGCCCCTATTGCACGCGCGCCAAGCAGCTCCTCACCGCCAAGGGCGCGGATTTCGAGGAGTATGACATCACCATGGGCGGGCCTAAGCGCGCCGAGATGCTGGAGCGCGCGCCCGGCCGCACGACGGTGCCGCAGATCTTCATCGACGGGCAGCATATCGGCGGCTCGGACGATCTCGCAGCGCTCGATCGCAAGGGCGGACTGGACCCGCTGCTCGCCGCATGAGCCGCGCCGCGCTGCTCCAGATGACCAGCGGGATCGATCCCGCCGCCAACGCCGCGACGCTGGTCGCGGCGGTGGCACAGGCCAAGGCGGGCGGTGCGGCAATGCTGTTCACACCGGAAATGTCCGGCCTGGTCGACGGCAACCGCGAGCGGGCGCAACGCCATTATCGCTCGGAGGGCGAGGATCCCGTGCTTGCCGCGGTGCGCGACGCTGCGGCAAAGCAGGGCCTTTGGGTGCATCTGGGCAGTCTTGCGGTGCTGCGCGAGGACGGCAAGCTCGCCAACCGCGCCTTCGTGATCGACGATACCGGCGCGATCCGCGCGCGCTACGACAAGATGCACCTGTTCGATGTCGACCTCCCTACCGGCGAGAGCTGGCGCGAATCGAACAGCTACACGGCGGGCGCGGGGCCGGTGGTGGTCGACACGCCGCTCGGCAAGCTCGGCCTGGCCATCTGCTACGACCTGCGCTTCCCGGACCTGTTCCGCACGATGAGCGACGCAGGCGCGACGATTCTCGCGGTGCCGGCGGCGTTCACCCGGCCCACCGGCGCTGCGCATTGGCACGTGCTGCTGCGCGCCCGCGCGATCGAGGCCGCCGCGTTCGTGCTGGCCGCAGCGCAGACCGGCGAGCATCAGGACGGTCGCGCCACCTATGGCCACAGTGTTGCGATCGATCCGTGGGGCGACGTGCTGCTCGACATGGGCGAGGCGGCCGGGCTCGGCTTTGTCGAACTCGATCAGGCGCGGCTGGACGATGTGCGGACCCGCGTACCGGTCCTGCGCCACCGCCGCGCGATTCCGGAGGCGGTGACGGCGTGATCGTCTTCGACCTGAAATGCAGTGACGAGCATGTATTCGAAGCATGGTTCAAGTCGAGCGGTGCCTATGAGGAGCAGCGCGCGCAGGGGCTGATCGCCTGTCCTTTTTGTGGTGACGTTGCGGTTACCAAGGCGGTGATGGCGCCGGCGGTGGCCGCAAAGGGCAATCAGGTGCCAGAAAAGGCTCCCGTTTCGCCCGAGGGGTTCAAGGCCGCGCTGGCTGCAATCGCGCAGCTCCAGGCCAAGCAGCTCGAGACCTCGACCTGGGTGGGCAGCGCGTTCGCGGAAAAGGCGCGGGCGATGCATCAGGGTGATGCGCCGGAGGCGCCGATCCACGGCCAGGCGACGCTAGCCGAGGCAAAGGCGCTTGTCGAAGACGGGGTGCCCGTCGCGCCGCTGCTGGTACCGGTCGTGCCTCCCGAGGCGCGCAATTGATTTCGAGCGATCGGGTCGGTACGAGCGACCGCGTGGCCCGGTAGCTCAGCAGGATAGAGCAAGCGATTCCTAATCGAGAGGTCGGAGGTTCGAATCCTCTCCGGGTCACCATCCTCCGACGAAGCAGCGCGCGTCCCCGTGCGCACGCGCGGATGAAAGAAGATGCCTGGGAGAACAGGTGGGGGAATTGGTCGAGCCAAGTGCTGCGGCCTGCTTTATGCGCGCGCCGGTGCCGATTTCCGATTGCATTCGCCGCGCACCCTAGGAGGATTTCATGTTCGTGCTGATTGCTGCCGCCATTTCCGTCGCGACGCCAGCGGCGCTCCAGTCCGCGCTGAGAACGGCGCGGCCGGGCGACGTCATCCAGCTGGTGCCGGGCAATTATGGATCGGTCGTACTCAACGACGCGCGATACGCCGCCAAGGTGACGATCAGGAGCGCCGATCCCAAGCGCCGCGCGCTTCTCACCCGGCTGACCATCAACAATCCGCGAAATCTCGCCTTGTCGGGCCTGGAAGTGTCCTATGTCCCCAAGCCCGGCGAGGGCAATGCGCAGGTGATGATCCGCATCAACAACGGTTCAGGGGTAACGCTCGACAATCTCTACGTGCATGGCCTGATCGGCGGCGACGTCAGCAAGGACTTGAGCGGGCTCAGCGCCTTCAATGTCGAGGGCCTCAGCGTCACCAACTCGCGGTTCCAGCAGGTCAATGCCGGGATCAAGGTGGAGCGTGGGCGGAATGTCTTGATCGACCATAATGACATAGGCTTCATCGGTTCGGACGCGATCGAGATACCGGGGGCGAACGGCATCACGATTTCCTGGAACAGGATCCACGACTTTCGCACCAACCCGGGCGTTCACCCCGACGGCGTGCAGTGCTGGACGACGCGACAGGCCTCCGGCTGCAAGAACGTCCGGATCCTGAAGAACCAGATCCTCGGCAGCCCTGGCCACGAACCGCAAGGCGTGTTCTTCGGTGACGAGGATCGGGTCGGCGGCTACGAGAATATCGAGATCAGCGGAAACCGCTTCGTCATGACCATGTGGCACGCGATCAACATTTACAGCGGCCCGAAGAACGTCACGATCCGCGCCAACGAGGTGATCGCCGGTCCGAACTTCACGCCGTGGATCCGCGTCGATGCGCCGGCGGTTGTCGAGGGGAACTCGGCACCGGCCTATTTCATCAACAGCAACAAGAGCATGCGGCCTGCCGGAAATCGTATCGGCGGACGCTATGCGAAATAGCGGTTGAGCGCGGCGGCGTTGCGACTGCAACCCACCGACAGGTGGCGCCCCGCGCCATCTCACCGGTCTCGGAAAAGGCTGCCATAGCCGGTTCTCGGCATGTCATGCGATGTAAGCCCAACCATATCCGTGAGCATGAATCCGAGAATCAGCGCGATGCCAAGCGCTGCGAGGAGGGAGCAGCCTGCGTACAGGTTAGGTGTTTCCGCTTCCCCATCAAGCATGGCGTCCATCGCGGTCCCTTCCCGATGCTAGAGCCCGCGCTCGTCGCGGGCGCCAGGACATGTTGTAGATCGAGGCGCCAGGCGCGTGCCGTTGCGACTGCTCCGTTCTGGAACCGATTCATCTCGGATCTGATAGGGACTCGTTGATTTTCGACCAGAAATCAGGTTGAGGCGGGGCTGCCCGGCGCGGACAACGGATTCGCACGGGGCAATTTTCGGAAGAGGCACAAATGAAAAGTTTGGGGGAACGGTTCGCCGCGCGTGCGACGACCGGATTTGACTATGCGCGGTTGTTTCTCGCGCTCGCCGTGGTGTTGTGGCACACCTTTCCGGTGACGATGTCGACCGAGGCGCTGATGCCCTATGTCGATCAGCCGATCATGGTGCTCGTCCGCGTCATTCTGCCGATGTTCTTCGCGCTGAGCGGGTTCCTGGTTTCCTCGAGCCTCGAGCGCGCGCCCAACCTTGGCGTGTTCCTCTGGCACCGCGTGCTGCGCATCTTCCCGGCCCTGACGGTGGAGGTGCTCCTCTCGGCGCTGATCCTGGGGCCGATCCTGACCACGGTGTCTCTTGCAGCCTATTTCACGCACCGCGAATTCTTCCAGTACATGGTCAACATTATCGGCTGGATCCATTTTCGCCTGCCGGGCGTGTTCCTCGACAATCCGGTCTCGGGGATCGTCAACAGCTCGCTGTGGACGGTACCCTCAGAGCTGGAATGCTACATCACGATCAGCGTTCTCTTCCTGATCGGCTTCACCAAGCGACCCAAGCTGATCGCTGCGACCTGGATCGTCGCGGCGGGCATTCTCACCTGGCATCAGGTGGCGACGGCCGCGCCGATGTGGTTCAACGTCGACAAGTTCAATCTGACGCTCAGCTTCGTCGCCGGCATGATGGTGTACCAGTTCCGCCATGCGCTGCCTGGCGGCTTCCTGGTTGCGCTGGGCGCGTTCGCGGTGGCCTGCCTGCTGCTCTATTTCCCCAACGCGCAGTATGTCGCCAGCTTCCCCGCCGCCTATGCGATCGCCGCATTCGGTTGCAATCGCATGTGGCGCCCGAAGCTTATCTTCGGCGGCGACTATTCCTACGGCCTGTATCTCTACGCCTATCCGATCCAGCAGACCGTCGTGCATCTGATCGGTCCGGGCAAGTTCTTCGAGACGTTGGCTCTGTCCCTGCTCGCAATGGTGTGTTTCGCGGTGTTCTCGTGGCACGTCATCGAGAAGCGCATTCTGGTGTTCAAGGACTCGTTCCCCGCGATCGCGCGATGGGCCCGCCGTCCGACGCTGCTGCGTCGACCGAGCGCCGCCTAAGTCCGCAGCGTCGCAACGAAGAGGGGAGCCGAGCGCCCTAGCGCTCGGCTCCCCAGTCATATCCCCCGCTGGAGGGGTCAGCGATCGCAAGCGGGGAACGCTCGATCAGAAGCGGGTGCCGACGCCGAAGCCGAACACCAGCGGGTTGATGTCGACGCTGGTCTGGTTGATCGCGCCGCCGGTGTTGAGCCGGGCCGTGGTGCTCATGTCGATGTATTTGACGTCGAGGTTCAGGAAGAACTTCTTGTTCAAATCGATGTCCACACCGGCTTGCAGGGCATAGCCGAAGCTGTCCTTGAGCGAGAGGCTGGTCTGGCCGAGCGCCTTGTTGAGCGAGTCGCTGGTCTTGGCCGAATAGAAAGTGGTGTAGTTCACGCCCGCGCCGACATAGGGGCGCACCGCCGCCTTGGGCAGGAAGTGATATTGCAGCGTCAGCGTCGGCGGCAGCACCCAGGTGTGGCCGACCTTGCCGAGCGACGAGATCGCCTCGCGGCCCTGGATGTCGTGGCGGGTGCTGGAGACGATCAGCTCGGCGCCGATATTGTCGGTAGCCATGTAGGTGAAGTCGACCTCGGGCATCACCGCATCGCCGACGCCGACCTTGGCGGTGGGCAGGGCAGGGGTGATGCCGGTCGACGATTCATTCGGGGCGACGACGATGCCGCGCAGGCGGACCAGCCAGTCGCCGGCTGCGATGCCCGCTCGGTCCTGTGCCTGGGCGCTCGCGGTGGAGGCCAGCAGACCGGCAGCGGCCAGACCGACAAAAAGCGAAGTACGCATGGTTCATTTCTCCTCGTGTTCGACGAGGCACCGGGTAGCCGCAAGTTTCCGCCACGGTTTTGATCGCACGCAACGTTGCGCGTAGGTAATGTTCCCAAGGTGGTCCGTTGCCCGGCTTGGGACCAATACGTAACGACAAGCCGCACGCGCGCGATGCATGCCACGCGCGGAGGCGGATATGTTCATCGATCGAAACCAGCCGGATCTGGGTGCTGCGGAATGGAACCTGCCGGCGCGTTGCGCGGCGTGCGGCGTGCGGATGGCGTCGCTGTGCGGCGGCATCTCGGCGGGTGCGCTGGAGGCGCTCAACCGCATCGGCCGCAAGCGCGTGCTGCGCCGGGGCGAGGCGCTGATCTGGCAGGGCGACATCGCCGAGCAGGTCGGCATCCTCCATCACGGGCTGGTCAAGCTTTCTGCCTCGCTGGAGGATGGCCGCGAGCAGATGCTGGGGCTCGCTTTCCCGGCGGACTTTGTCGGCGCGATCGGGGAGCGGCCGTCTAGCCACTGCGTCACCGCGCTGACCGAGACGGAGCTCTGCGTCTTTCCGCGCAGCGCGCTGCCCGGCCTGGTCGAGGCGCATCCCGAGATCGGTCAGGCGCTGCTGACCCGCGCCTATGACGAGCTCGACCAGCTGCGCAAATGGATGCTGCTGCTCGGCCGCAAGTCCGCCGAGGAGCGTGTCGCCAGCCTGTTGCTGCAATTCGCGGCGCGCGGCACGTGCAGTCCCGGCGCCCCGGTCGCGCTGCCGCTCACGCGCCAGCAGATGGCCGAGCTGCTGGGACTGACGATCGAGACGGTCAGCCGCAAGCTCACCGCGATGAAGCGTGACGGCGTGATCGCATTGCCGGATCTGCGGAGCTTCGTGATTCTCGATGCCAAGGCACTCGCCGTGCTGGCAGCGGAGACTCCGTAACTAACCGCATGTCGGCGCGCAGTGCATCTGCCTAGCCTGCGTTCATCCACCAAGAAGACCGGATGAAATGGAGGCGACCATGAAGAATGTACTCGTTCTGATGCATGACGACGCCGGACAGGAGGCGCGGTTTCAGGCGGCGCTCGACTTGACACGTGGACTGGAAGGGCATCTGCGCTGCGTCGATATCGCGATGGTGCCGGCCTATGTCGGCGATTATGTCGAATTCGGCGGCGGTGCGGCATTGCTTGCCGACGAGCAGACCCGCGAGGCGGCCAATCGCGTGCGGATGGAAGGGCGGCTGAAGGCCGAGGACGTTCCGTATGACTGGGTGGACGCGACCGGCTTCCCCCGCGAATGCCTGCGCGATGCGACCGCGCTCGCCGATCTGGTGGTGCTCAACCGCGAGCTCGACAAGGTCGACTATCCCGACATGCGCGACCTGATCTGCGATACCATCCTGAAGACCGGCAAGCCGATCGTCGCGGTGCCCGAGAAGGCGCTGGGCTTCGATCTCTACGGCCATGCGGTGGTGGCGTGGGACGGCTCGCGCACGGCGGAAGCGGCGCTGCAGGCGACGGTGTCGCTGCTAAAGCATGCCGGCACCGTGACGATCCTGGTGGTGGATGAAGGCTCGCTGCGGCTGCCGGCGGCGGAAGCGGCGGAATATCTGTCGCGGCACGGAATCCGGCCCGAGGTGCGGGTGGTGCCCAAGACCGACACAGTGGGCGGCGCGATCCTCGCGGTCGTGGAAGCGCTCAAGGCGGCCTATCTGGTGATGGGCGGCTTCGGCCACAGCCGCTTCCTCGAAGCGGCGTTCGGTGGGGTGACGCGGCGGATGCTGGCGGAAAGCCCGGTGCCGCTGCTGCTGGCGCACTGACGCGGGCGAATCGCGGGTACTCTTGCCCGTCGTCAAAAGAAAAGGGGCAGGCAACCCTGGATGCCTGCCCCTTTTGCTGTTTGCGCGGCCCGAAAAGGCCGCGGCGACCTCGCTTACTTGACGTGCTTGGCGAGGTGCTTGTTCATCTCGAACATGGTGGCCTTGTCGCCGCCGAAGATCGGCTTCAGCGTGTCGTCGGCCAGGATTTCGCGCTTGTTCGCAGGGTTCTGCAGGTTGTGCTTCTTGATGTATTCCCACACCTTGCTGACGATCTCGCTGCGCGGCAGATCGGCGGTGCCCACAATCTTCGCCAGTTCGGGCGAAGGGGTAACCGGCTTGGCAATGCCACCGCGTGCTTTGGTCTCGGCCATCGTGTCTAACTCCTGTTCGTACCCCTTATTGGGGCTATTCCTTCGTCAGCGCCTCGGGATTGAGAGGCTTCCTCCCCCTTGTCGCAACCAACGATGTACTGCGGTTCGTGCGGTGATGCACGCCCCTGTACGCCTTTGACTGCGGGAAAGGGCATCTGTCCAGCGCAGACCGCACCGAAGCGCGGCGAACCGCTGTTTTGCGGCGCTGCGGTGGTGCAGCGGCGCAACACTTTAGGGCAAAAACGTAGTAATATTGCGCGTTCAGGCCAAGACTCGCGTCTGAACCAGCCCTTCGAAGGTGCCGCGCACGTCCGGCGCGGCGTCTGCGGTAAGCCGTTGGACATCCGCCAGGAAGTTCGCGGCGTCCGCGCCCGGTGCGCGATGCGCCATTTCCCAATGGCCGAACGCGCGGCGATCCACGATCCGGCGGGAGAGCAGCACGATCGCACGATGCCGCGGATCGCGCTGGATGCGGGCATAGGCCGCTTCCACCGCATCTTCGGGACCTTCCAGCGCCTGCAGGAAGCGCCCGCCATCGGCGTAGAGCAGCCCGGTGATGCGGTCGCGGGCATTGTTGCGGCGGGAAACCGTCAGGATGTCCTGGGTAGGGCAGGGCGCGGCCGGGTTGGCAGAACTGACATAGACGAGCTGCAGCATGGAAATCCTCTCCTGCGAGCGCGCGTTTTCGGCGTCGATTGGTTAATAGCAGATAAAGATCACAGATGCTCGCTTGTTTTTCAGCTATTTAGGCCAAGCTGGACAAGATCGTATAATTCCGGCATCAGGAGCGTATGATCGACGCCCTGCGCCTTACCCTGCGACTTATCCGCCCTTAGGGGCCGATTTCGCACGCGCGCGTCTCCCCTAAGGGCAAACTGGAACTTCCCTATCGCATCACGGCTGCGCTAGGCGCGGCCAGACCTTGAAGAGAGACACGGCCCATGTTGCGCGACCCCAGCGTCAAATATCGTCCCTTCCCGCAGGTGGATCTGCCCGATCGCCAATGGCCCAGCCGCACCATCACCAAGGCGCCGCGCTGGCTCTCCACCGACATGCGCGACGGCAACCAGGCGCTGATCGATCCCATGGACGGCGAGAAGAAGACCCGCTTTTTCGAGCTGCTGGTGAAGGTGGGGCTCAAGGAGATCGAAGTCGGCTTCCCGAGCGCAGGGGCGACCGAGTTCGACTTCATCTCCGGGCTGGTGCGCGAGGGTAAGGTGCCCGACGACGTGATCGTCCAGGTGCTCACCCAGTCGCGCCGCGACCTGATCGAGACCAGCTTCCAGTCGCTGAAGGGTGCCAAGCAGGCGATCGTCCACCTCTACAATGCGGTCTCGCCCGCCTGGCGCCGCATCGTCTTCGGCATGAGCCGTGACGAAGTCCGCCAGATCGCCATCGAAGGCGCCAAGGTGCTGCGCGACGAGGCGGCCAAGCAGCCCGATACCGAATGGCATTTCGAATATAGCCCGGAAACCTTCTCCACCGCCGAGCTCGATTTCTCGGTCGAGGTCTGCGAGGCGGTGATGGACATCCTGCGCCCGACGCCGGAGCGTCCGCTGATCCTCAACCTGCCGGCGACGGTAGAGGCGGCGACGCCTAATATCTATGCCGACCAGATCGAGTGGTTCTGCCGCAACATCCGGAATCGCGAGAGCGTGGTCATCAGCCTGCACACGCATAACGATCGGGGCACCGGCGTCGCCGCGTCGGAGCTGGGCCTGCTGGCCGGCGCCGACCGCGTCGAGGGCTGCCTGTTCGGCAATGGCGAGCGCACCGGCAATGTCGATCTCGTGACGCTGGCGCTCAACATGTACACGCAAGGGTTGAACCCCGGCCTGGACTTCTCGGACATCGACGAGGTGATCCAAACGGTGGAATATTGCAATCAGCTCCCCGTCCACCCACGCCATCCCTATGCGGGCGACCTGGTTTTCACCGCCTTCTCGGGCAGCCATCAGGATGCCATCAAGAAGGGCTTCGCCTCGCAGGCTTCGCGCAACGACCAGGTCTGGGACGTGCCCTATCTGCCGATCGATCCCAAGGATCTCGGCCGCGATTACGAGGCGGTGATCCGCGTCAACTCGCAGTCGGGCAAGGGCGGCGTCGCCTGGGTGCTCGAGCAGGACAAGGGTCTCAAGCTGCCCAAGCGGATGCAGGCCGAGTTCTCCAAGCACGTCCAGGCCCTCGCCGACGAGACCAGCCGCGAGCTCAACGCCGCCGATATCTGGGGCCTGTTCGAGCGGGTGTATCTGCCCGGTGACACGGACCGGATCACGCTGGTCGATTATGAGGAAACGGGCAGCGCAGGCAGCCGCGTGTTCGTCGGCCGCATCTCGATCGACGGCGCAGAGCAGTCGATTTCGGGTCGCGGCAACGGCCTGATCTCGGGTGTCGTAGACGCGCTGGCGGGTTCGACTGGGCCGCGCTTCGACGTGGTGGACTATAGCGAGCATGCGATCGGCGGCGGCGCGGACGCGCAGGCAGCTGCCTATGTCGAGTGCCGCACTGAGGATGGCCGTACCGTGTTCGGCGTCGGTATCGACGCGGATATCGCGACTGCGTCGGTACGTGCGGTGCTGAGCGCTGCCAACCGGGCCTGACGTAAAAAGCCCCTGCTCCCGAAAGAGCAGGGGCTTCCTCTCCTATCAGTGAACGGTCGCCAACTCGCCCGTATGGGCCGCGGCGCGCATGCCGGTGGTGCGCTCGAAGCGGAAGGCACCGGCACGCTGGGCGAGCGCATTGACCTCGCTCGACAGGTTGCGGATCGCCGCCGAGGTCTCCTCGACCATCGCGGCGTTCTGCTGGGTCACCAGATCCATCCCCTTCATCGCGGTCGAGACCTGGCTCACCGCTGCCGACTGGGCGTGGTTGTCATGGTCGATCGCGGCGATCAGGTTGTGCACTGCCTCGACGTCGCCCGAAATGGTGTCGAGCGCGGTATCGGTGTCGTGCACTGCATCGGCCGCCTGCAGGATGTCGGCTTGGGTCTCGCTGAGCATGTCGCGCGCCTGCTTGGCCTGGTCCTCGGCGCGGAGTGCCAGTGCGGCGACGAGGTCGGCGACGACCATGAAGCCGCGGCCCGCCTCGCCGGCGCGGCCGGCCTCGACCGCCGCGTTCATCGCGAGCACGCGCGTCTGGAAGGCGATCTTGTCGAGGCCTTCGATCACCCCGTCGATATTCTTGGCGCTACCGCTCGCGCGGTCCATCGCCTGCACGGCGCGGGCCGTGGTGCCGCGGCCGTCGCGGAGTGCCGTGGTCGCCTCGCCGGCGCGCTTCACCGTGTTGTCGGCGGCGATCATCGTGGCGCGCAGGCGCTCCTCGATCTTGGCCAGCGCCTCGGTCGCCTGGGCGAGATTGGCCGCGCTCTTTTCGGTGCGGTGCGCCAGGTCCTCGGACCCGTGCGCGACCTCGGACGAGGTGTTGCGGATATTGTCGGCACTTTCGCTTACCAGCTGCACCCGGGCGCGCAGCGAGGCGATCGCCTCGTTGATGTTGTGGCGCAGCACTTCATATTCGGCGGGGAAGCGCTGGTCGATCGTGCGGCTGAGATCGCCCTCGCGCAGCGCCAGCAGGCCGCTGCCGAGCACTTCAGTGACTTCGCGCTGCTCTTCCAGCTTGCGCGCATCGGCCTCGCTCTGCGCGGCGGCGGCGGCGCGATAATGCTCCAGCCCGCTGGCGATGCGGCCCATTTCGTCGGTGCGATCCTGATAGGGGATCGTCGCCACTTCACCCTTGGCGAGACGATCCGTCAGCGCGGAGAGCGTGCCGACCGGCTCCAGCACCCGGCGATACATGGTGATGTAGAAATGCGCCGCCTGGCCGCCGACGATCAGCGCCAGCACCAGCACAATGCCGATCGCGAGGTAGAATTCGGAGGCGCCGCTGGCGGAGACCCGCTGCTGCTCGGCCAGCGCCATAGTGACGAGCTTGTCGACCGCAGCGCGGTGCGTGTCGTAGATGCCGGCGAGCTTGGTGTAGCTGGCTTCCACCGCCGCGCGATCGCCCTTGCGGGCGGCGGGCAGGAAGCTCTGGTCGAGTTCGTTCCAGAAGGCCTGGGCGGCAGGGTGCGCCTGCTGCAGCAACTGGCCGCGCAGGCTCTCGTCCACCCGTGCGGTCTGCCAATATTTATTGCGCTCCAGGTAGAGCTTATGCAGCCCCTCCAGCTTCTCGGCATGCGTGCCCACCGTCTCCGGGTTGCGCGCGATCAGCGTCGCTTCGAGAAACGGCTCGATGATATATTCGGGGGGCGGGAGGATGTCCGCGATCAGATCGGCATTGACCTGCTGGTGCAGTTGCACCTCGCCGCCCATGCGAATGCGATCCAGCCGCCAGGCCGCCAGCGAGCCGCCGACAACCAAGAGCGCCATCATGGCTAACGCGCTGTTGCGAACGAAACTTGCAATCGACATCCACGATCCTCTGGTGACAGGCGCACGCATCCCCCAAGCGGACCTTCGACGGGGAAGGCCTTTCGGTAGATTATAGGGGGGAGGATCGGGGCGAGATGCCCGGATTCGGGATTATTCCTGCATATTCGTAAGAATACGGACCACCTCGCAGCCCACCCGCGCGTCGGGGTAAATGTCCTGCTTGGCGGAGCGCACCCGGACCTCGACGACACGCGGATCGCGCATCGCCAGTGCGGCCACTTGCTCGCACAGAACTTCCTGCAATTCGAAATGGCGCGAGCGGACAAGGGCGTGGATGCCTTCGCGGAGAAAGTCGTAATCGACCACCGCGTCGATGCGATCCACGGGTACCTCCGGATAGCGACAGGTCATCGCCACGTCGATGCGGACGCGCTGGGGGGCTGCGCGCTCATGCGCATGGATGCCGAGGCCCATCGAGACCTCCAGCGCTTCGAGATGGATCACATAGTCAGGCATCGGGGCGGTGCTCGCGTCCTTCGAACATCACGTCGCTGTCGCGCGCGAGGAAATGCTGGCCGCAATCGACATAGACATTCTGCCCGGTGATGCTGCGGCAGTCGAGCAGATGCGCGACGGTGGCGGCGATGTCCGCAGGGTCGACCGTGCGGCGCAGCAGGTTCTGGGTGCCGGTGCGGGCGAACTCTTCCGCGCTCTGGTCGAGGCTGGGGAGGGTGAGGCCCGGGGACACCGCGTTCACCCGCACCCGCGGCGCCAGCTTCTGCGCGAGCATGTGGGTCGCGCCGTGCAGTGCCAGCTTCGAGCAGGTGTAGCTGAAGAAGTCCGGGTTGAGATTGCCCACCTTCTGGTCGAGCAGGTTCACCACGGCGCCCTCCGCCAGATCCGCCTGCGCGGCCAGCGCCATGGCGAGGCCTACCGAGGCGGCGAGGTTCACGTGCATGTGCTGGTCGAGCAGCGCATAGTCGGCAATCGGCGCCTGATCATAGGCAAACAGCGAGGCATTGTTGACCACCGCGTCGAGCGGGGCGCCGAAGGCGCTGCGGCACGCCTCGACCAGCGCGGCGGGCGCTGCCGGATCGCCAAGCTCGGCGCAGACGATCGCGGTCGTCGCGCCGGCCGCACGGAGTTCGGCGGCAAAGGCTTCGGCCTCGACGGGCGAATGATGGTGGTGGATCGCCACGGCCCAGCCGCGCGTGGCCAGCCCCCGGCTGATCGCCGCGCCGATCCGCCGCGCGCCGCCTGTGACCAGCACCCGCCCGCGCATCAATAGCCCATCAGCTTGAGCACTTCGGCCCGGCTGCGCTCGTCTTCGCGGAACACGCCCATCATCCGGCTGGTGACCATGCCCACGCCGGGCGTACGGACGCCGCGGCCGGTCATGCAGCCATGCTGCGCTTCGATCACCACCGCGACGCCCACCGGGTGCAGGTGGTTCCAGATGCAGTCGGCAACCTCCGCGGTGAGCCGTTCCTGGACCTGCAGGCGGCGGGCAAAGGCGTGGAGGACGCGGGCGAGTTTGGAGATGCCGACAACGTGATTCCTGGGCAGATAGGCGATCGATGCCTTGCCGGTAATCGGCGCCATGTGGTGCTCGCAATGTGACTGGAAGGGAATGTCCTTCAAGAGCACGATCTCGTCATAGCCGCCGACTTCCTCGAACACGCGGGAAAGGTGGTGCGACGGATCCTCGGCATAGCCTGCGCAATATTCCTTCCAGGCGCGGGCGACGCGCTGGGGCGTGTCGAGCAGGCCCTCGCGATCGGGATCGTCGCCGGTCCAGCGGATCAGCGTGCGGATCGCCTCGGCGACATGCTCGGGCACGGGGATCTTGGGCGGGGGGGCGACGATGTCACCGTCTACGGGGTCATGGTGATGATCGTGCATGTCTGTCTGTCCTTTCGCCGCGCGTGGCGGGTTCGGACCGCAGAAACAGCAAAGTGGCTACAGGTGCAACCCGGGGTCAGCGTTCGAACAGCCGATCGAGCGGTCCGTCGGCGAGGCACCAAAGCAGCGCGACGAGCGCGGCGCAGGCGAGGCCGGCGGCGGGGGAGGCGATCGCCACGGCGACGCCGGCAAGGTAGAGGCAGCAGGCAAGCATGCTCTTGCGCAGCGTGCGGCGATGGTAGCGCTGGGCTTCGGCCGACTGGGCGCCGGTACGCCGGATCACCCGCTGCAGCCAGTTATAGGCGAAGGAGGGGAGGAGCATCACCAGCATGTAGAGCAGGGTCGCCTCGCCGCTGAAATGCTGCTCGCCCAGATAGGCGGTGGCGAAGGGGATCAGCGACAGGGTGAACAGCAGCACGATGTTCGACCAGAGCAGCGCGTTGCCCGCGCGGGTGGCGAACTGGAACAGCTTGTGGTGGTTCACCCAGTAGATCGCCACATAGGCGTAGCTGAGCGCATAGGCGAGGAAGACGGGCCATTGCGCGGCCAGCGCGCGCAGCCCGGGTGCTTCGGGTGCGTGGAGTTCCAGCACCATGATCGTCACGATGATGGCGATCACGCCATCCGAAAACGCCTCGACTCGCTTGGCGCCGTCGCGGCCTTCCTGGTCCTGCATATCCGTCCTCCTGCCCGCGCCGTGGTGGCGCAGGCAGGAGGCGGAGGCAACTAAACCAAGGGTTTAGTCGGTAGAGACAGGCCGCTCCCCAAATCCGTCACCCCGGCGAAGCCGGGGTCCATTGGCTTGTCCGTCTCGGCTCGAGCCGAGGCCGCGTGGCGAATGGATCCCGGCTTCCGCCGGGATGACGGGGAAGGTTTACTTCGCCGAGAACGCCGCGTTGATGTGCAGCTTCACTTCGTCCGAGACGAAGGGGACATACTTGTCCATGCCGAACGCGCTGCGGCTGATCGTGGTGGTCGCCTCGAAGCCGAAGTTCAGCTTCTTCATCATCGGGTTGGTGCCCGCGCCGACCAGGCTGGTCTCGAGCGTGACGGGCTTGGTGACACCGTGCAGCGTCAGGTCGCCGGTGATCTGCGCCTTGGTGCCGCTGACGACGACCTTCGTCGAGACGAAGTGGATCGTCGGATACTTTGCCGCATCGAAGAAGTCAGGCGAGGCGAGATGCTTGTCGAGCGCCGCGACGGTGGTGACGATGCCGCTGGTCGGGATGGTGATGTCAAGCTTGGCGTCGTTCGGCTTGGCCGGATCGATCGTCAGCGAGCCGGTGGCGCCGCCGGCCTGGCCGGTGAACTGGCTGAAGCCGAAGTGATTGACGGTGAAGTCGACCTGGGTGTGGCCGGTGTCGACCGCATAGGTGCCGGCAGGAACGCGGCTGGCGTCGGCCTGGCCGGGCAGTTCCTGAGCGAAGGCGACCGGAGCGGCCGCGAAAAGAGCGAGAGCAAGGAGAGCGCGCATGGATGTTCCCTTCGGGTGGTTGCGTCGCTCCCGTAATGAGGCCGCCGGCCGCGCAATGCTAGTGCGCAGCCGGCAACCCAAGGTTTCCGCCCGTGATCAGTTCTTCGACTGATCGACCAGCTTGTTGGCGCCGATCCACGGCATCATCGCGCGCAGTTCGCTGCCGACCTGCTCGATCTGGTGGCGCTTGGCGGCGATGCGGCTGGCCTTCAGCTCGGGCTGGCCAGCGCGGTTGTCGAGCACGAAGTCCTTCACGAAGCGGCCCGACTGGATGTCGGCGAGCACGCGCTTCATTTCCTTCTTGGTCTCTTCGGTGATGATGCGCGGGCCGGTCTTGATGTCGCCATACTCGGCGGTGTTCGAGATCGAGTAGCGCATGTTGGCGATGCCGCCCTCATACATCAGGTCGACGATCAGCTTCAGCTCGTGCAGGCACTCGAAATAGGCCATTTCGGGGGCGTAGCCCGCCTCGACCAGCGTTTCGAAGCCGGCCTGGACCAGCGCGGTCGCACCGCCGCACAGCACGGCCTGCTCGCCGAACAGATCGGTCTCGCACTCTTCGCGGAAATTGGTCTCGATGATGCCCGAACGGCCGCCGCCGACGCCCGAGGCATAGGCCAGCGCCACGTCATGGGCGTTGCCCGAGGCGTCCTGGTGGATCGCGATGAGGCAGGGGACGCCGCCGCCGCGGACATATTCGCTGCGCACGGTGTGGCCCGGACCCTTCGGCGCGATCATGATCACGTCGATGTCCGCCGGCGGCTCGATCAGGCCGAAATGCACGTTGAGACCGTGCGCGAAGGCGAGCGCCGAACCCGGCTTCATGTTGCCCTTGAGATCGGCCTCCCAGATCGCGGCCTGGTGCTCGTCGGGCGCGAGGATCATCAGGATGTCGGCCCAGGCGGCGGCTTCCTTGTTCGGCAGCACCTTGAAGCCCGCTGCTTCCGCCTTGGTGGCCGAGGCCGAACCCGGGCGGAGCGCGATCGCGACGTCCTTGACGCCCGAATCGCGCAGGTTCTGCGCATGGGCATGGCCCTGGCTGCCATAGCCGAGGATGGCGATCTTCTTGTCGGTGATCAGGTTCAGATCGGCATCGCGATCATAATAGACACGCATGGTGGTATTCTTCCCTTTCAAATTCTGCGGTGCGCGGATGCGCGGAAAACTTCAGGCGGGCTCGCGGCCGCGGGCGATCGCGACGATACCGGTACGCGCGACTTCGACCAGCCCCACTTCGCGCATCAGCTCGACGAAGCGGTCGATCTTGTCGATCGTCCCGGTGATCTCGAACACGAAGCTGGAGATGGTCGCGTCGACCACCTTGGCGCGATAGACCTCTGCGAGGCGCAGCGCCTCGATCCGGTGATCGCCGCTGCCGGCGACCTTGATCAGTGCCAGCTCGCGCTCGACATGCTCGCCCTTGGCGGTAAGGTCGACCACCTTGTGGACCGGCACCAGCCGCTCGAGCTGGGCGATGATCTGCTCCATCACCGGTGCGGACGCAAAGGTGACGATGGTGATCCGGCTGATCAGATCGTCGTCGCTGATCTCGGACACGGTGAGCGACGAGATATTGTAGCCCCGCGCCGTGAACAGGCCGGCGATCCGCGCGAGGATGCCGGGCTCGTTATCGACGATGACCGCCAGCGTGTGGCGCTCGATGGCTTCTTCCTTGATGTGCATTTCTACCCCTTCGATCCTGCTCCGCGAGGAGCGGACCTATGTTCCGGTCAAACCAGCGCCTTGGCCTCGTCGTCCATCTCGCCGGAGACTTCGCTCGCCTGGAGCAGCATCTCGGTATGGGCGGCGCCGCTCGGGATCATCGGGAAGCAATTGGCCAGCTTCGCGACGCGGCAATCGACCAGCACCGGGCCATCATAGTCGAGCATCGCCTGGATCCCGTCTTCCAGCTCCGAGCGCTTCTCGATGCGGATGCCCTTCCATCCATAGGCCTCGGCCAGCTTCACGAAGTCGGGCAGCGCGTCCGAATAGCTCTCCGAATAGCGCGACTGGTAGGTCAGCTCCTGCCACTGGCGGACCATGCCCATATATTCGTTGTTGAGGATGAAGATCTTCACCGGCAGCCGATATTGCGTAGCGGTCGCGAGTTCCTGGATGTTCATCTGGATCGAGGCTTCGCCGGCGATGTCGATGACGAGATCGTCCGGATTGCCCAACTGCGCACCAATCGCCGCGGGCAGGCCATAGCCCATCGTGCCGAGACCGCCGCTGGTCAGCCACTTGTTCGGCGCTTCGAAACCAAAATGCTGGGCCGCCCACATCTGGTGTTGGCCGACCTCGGTGGTGATGATCGGCGCGCGATGCTTGGTCGCCTCGTACAGCGCGCGGATCGCCCGCTGTGGCATGATCGCCTCGCCCGCTTCCGGGAAGTCGAGGCAACGGCGCGCGCGCCAGCCCTGAATGCGGCTCCACCACTCGCCCAGGTCAGGCTTGGGATGGCCGCGCGACTTCCAGCTCTCGACCATCGCGTCGAGTGCGCGGGCGCAATCGGCGATGATCGGCAGGTCGACGCGCACATTCTTGTTCACGCTCGAACGATCGATATCGATGTGCACCTTGCGGCTGTTCGGCGCGAAGGCGTCCAGGCGCCCGGTGACGCGGTCGTCGAAGCGCGAGCCCACCGCGATGATCAGGTCCGCCTGGTTCATCGCCATGTTCGCTTCATAGGTGCCGTGCATGCCGAGCATGCCAAGCCACTGGTCTGATGAGGCGGGCAGGGCGCCGAGGCCCATCAGCGTCGAGGTGACCGGCGCGCCGGTCAGCGCCGCCAGCTCGCGCAGCAGCCGCGTGGCTTCGGGGCCCGAATTGATCACGCCGCCGCCGGTGTAGAAGACCGGGCGCGCGGCCGCTGCCAGCATGTCGACCGCTTCCTGGATCTTCGCCGCTTCGGGCTCGGTCGTCGGGCGATAGGTCTTGTGCTGGATCGGGCCCGGCGCCTCGTAGCGCGCCGTCGCGACCTGGACGTCCTTGGGGATGTCGATCACTACCGGGCCGGGGCGGCCCGAGGTGGCGATGTGGAACGCCTCGTGGACGGTCGCGCCGAGCAGCTCCGGCCGCTTCACCAGATAGTTGTGCTTGGTGCAGTGGCGGGTGATGCCGACGGTGTCCGCTTCCTGGAAGGCGTCGGTGCCGATCAGCGTCGTCGGGACCTGGCCGGTGATGACGACCATCGGGATCGAATCGAGCAGCGCATCGGTGATGCCGGTGATCGCGTTGGTCGCGCCCGGGCCTGAGGTGACCAGGACGACGCCGGGTTTGCCGGTCGATCGCGCATAGCCCTCGGCGGCGTGGGTCGCGGCCTGCTCGTGGCGGACCAGGATGTGCTTGATCCGGTCCTGCTTGAACAGGGCGTCGTAAATCGGAAGCACGGCACCGCCCGGATAGCCGAACACGACTTCCACCCCGAGGTCGGTCAAAGCCTCGATCAGGATGTCTGCGCCGCTCTTCTCGGTCACCTTTACCTCCACGCACTCGCGAATATGGGTTACTGTACGGAAAGATTCCGTCGGAGAGGCGCTGCTACCCGCACGAAAATGATGCGTCAACCCCTAAAGAAATAATTTCCTTTCAATTTGGCGTAGGTTTTTGTACGTATCTGTCTCCGCCGTCACGTCCCACCCCCCTGGAGGCTGGCGGCGGAACCAGGTGTACTGGCGTTTCGCATATTGGCGGGTGGCGGTGGCGCCCGCTTCCTGCGCCTCTTCCACCGTCCCTTCGCCACGCAACACCCTTCCGATTTCCTCGACGCCGATCGCGCGCAGCACGGGCGCGTCGGCGGGAATGTCAGTGCGGGCGAGCAGGGCGCGCACCTCGTTCTCGGCGGTGGCAAGCATGGTGGCGAAGCGCCGGTCGATGCGCTCGGCCAGCCACGCGCGATCGGGCAGCAGGATCATCGCGCCGAGCCGGACCTGGTCGCAGATGCCGCCCTCGCGGCGGTCCTGCCAGTCGGCGAGCGTGCGGCCGGTCGAGCGGACGACTTCGAGCGCCCGGGCGACGCGAGTGGTGTCGGTCGCGTGCAGCCGGGCGGCGGCGGCCGGGTCGGCGAGCGTCAGCGCTGCATGCGCCTCGGCGACGGGAAGGGCGCGGACCTCGGCGCGGATGGTGGGATCGATCTCGGGAATCGGCGCGATGCCGTCGATCAGCGTGCGCAGATAGAGGCCGGTGCCGCCGACCAGGATCGGCAGGCGATCCTCGGCATGCGCCTCGGCGATCGCGGCGCGGGCCTCGGCGGCCCAGCGTGCGGCGGAGCACGCCTCGGCACCGTCGATATGGCCGAACAGCCGGTGCGGCGCGCGGGCTTCTTCCTCTGCGGAGGGGCGGGCGGTGAGGATACGGAGATCGGCATAGACCTGCATCGAATCCGCGTTGATCACAGTGCCGCGATGCTTTTCGGCGAGCGCGAGCGCCAGCGCGGACTTGCCGCTTGCCGTCGGCCCTGCAATGAGCGCGACGCGCGACAGCCCAGGGGAAATCATGTTCATTGCGACGCTGATAGCAGAAGGTCTCACGTCAGGGCAGCTGGAGACGGCGAAGGATCGCCTCGCAGCGGCGGGTTGCGCACCCGGGAGCTGGCGCTGGCTCGACGACTGCATCGCGGCGGACCTGCCGTTCGCGGCGCAGCCCGATGCGGCGCGTGCCGCGCTGGAAGGTGCGATCGCCGGTGCCGACGTGATCGTGCAGGTGGAGGCGCATCGCGAAAAGAAGCTGCTCGTCGCTGACATGGATTCAACGATGATCACCGTCGAGTGCATCGACGAGCTCGCCGACTATGCCGGCATCAAGCCGCAGATCGCCGAAGTGACCGAGCGGGCGATGCGCGGCGAGCTGGACTTTGCCGAGGCGCTCGATGCTCGCGTCGCGCTGCTGAAGGACCTGTCCGAGACCGCGATCGACCAGTGCCTCGCAGAGCGCGTGCGGCTGATGCCGGGCGCCCAGGCGCTCGTGCAGACGATGCGTGCGCGAGGTGCGCACACCATCCTGGTCTCGGGCGGCTTCACCCGCTTTGCCGAGCCGGTCGGCACGCAGATCGGCTTTGATCGCCGCATCGCCAATGTGCTGGAGATTGACGGTGGCAAGCTCACCGGCACCGTCACCAAGCCGATCGTCGACAGCAGCACCAAGGAAACCACGCTGCTCGGCGCGATGGCCGAGCTGGGCCTCGCGCCCGAGCACACCATGGCCGTGGGCGACGGTGCCAACGACCTGGCGATGATCCGCAAGGCCGGGCTGGGCGTCGCCTATCACGCCAAGCCGATCGTCGCGGCCGCTGCCGGCGCGAGGATCGATCACGGTGACCTTACGGCGCTGCTCTATGCCCAGGGCATCGTACGCGCCGACTGGGTCACCGCCTGAGGACTTAGCGGACCCCGCGCCCGAAGGTGTAGCTGAGCGCGAGGCCGCCCGAGAACTGGTTCTTCGAGCCATAGCGCTCGGTGATCGGCGAGCGCGAGGCGTCGCCCGTCAGCCGGTCATAGGCCAGATAGCCATAGAGTCCCCAGCGCTTGGTCAGCTGGCGGATGCCGGTGGACGCAAGGCCGAAGCTGTGCACGACATTGTCGCCGACTTGATAGAGCGGGATCCCGGCCGCGGTCGCATCGCGCTGGGTCACGCCGAAATAGGCGCGGCGATATCGCGCGTCGGACAAGCCCATGCGCGGGCCGATCGAGACCAGCCAGCGATCGCCGTCGCGTTCGACATAATCGAGCGCAAGCATGCTCACCACGCCCTCATTCCCGCCCGTGCCCTTGCGCAGCTCGCCATAGGCGCGGAGCTTGGGGAGAAGATAATAGCCGACGAACACGCCCGGCTCGACGGTGAAGTCCACCTTGGTGAGGTCCGCGCCGGCGCGCTTCGCGGTGCGGGCGCTCTGGAAGCCGACCACGATGCCAGCCTCCAGTCCATGACGATTATAGATCGCGATGTTGGGGTTCTCGTCCGCCGCTTCGAATTCGAACTGGTCGTCGCCGCGGGCGGTGGAGAAGTCCAACAACGGGCGTACCGCGTCGTGGTCGGCGCCCGGATAGCTTGGCGTCCCCTGCGCGCCCACCGCAATGCGGTAGCGGCGCGGTGCCTTCTCGCCGCCATCGGACTGCGCATGGGCAGGCATCGCAAAGGCGAGCAGCAGGCCCGCGCACAAGATGGATCGTTGCATGTTGTTTCTCCCCGTCAATGCTGCACTGCCATGCAGGGCTTGATCGCGCCACAGGCTTTTTCAGCCTCGGCCTGTGAGGGGAAGGGTCCGATCAGTAAGCGGGTGAGCTGGCCAGACTTGGGATAGAAGGGCTGGCGACCGGGGAAGCGGCTGCGGACCTGCCCCCAGAGCCGCTCGGCATTGCCCGGCGTGGCGAAGGCGCCGAGCTGGAGTCGCCAGCTGCCGACAGCGCGCGGCGGCGGCGGCGCGGCGGCCGTGACGGTCGGCTTGGCGGTGTGGGCGAGTGCGACCGGTGGGGTTTGGCGGGCAGGGGTGCTCTTGGCGGCCGCGACGGCGGCCGTGCGCGTCTCCTTGGCGTAGCGCTGCGCCAGAGCCTGCGCCTGCTGGCGATCGGCAGCCGGGATGTGTTGGTCCATCTGCGCCAGCGTGCGCGTTGCGGCATCGAGGCCGCCGGCGGAGGCGCGGAGCATCAGCGCATAGGCGCGCACCCAGTTCCTGGTGACGCCGTCGCCGTTGAACAACATCACGCCGAGCAGATACTGCGCACGCGGCTCGCCATGCGCGACGGCGCGCTCGAGCCAAGGCACCGCGGCCTCGCGCTTGCCGTTCTCGAACAGCATCATGCCGTAATTTGCCTCGCCCAGGTCATGGCCCTGCAGCGCGGCGAGGCGGTACCATTTCTCGGCCTCGACCATGTCGACAGGCACGCCGCGGCCGAGCTTGTAGATCTGGCCGACATTGTACTGCGCGTCGGCGTCGCCCTTCTCCGCCGCCGGGCGCCAGGCCTGCAGCGCGCCGGCATAGTCGCCGCGATTATAGGCATCGACGCCCGCCTTCACGGCGGCGTCCTGCGCGAGCGCCGGGGTGGAAATGCCAAGGCTGGCAAGAAGCAACAGGGCGGCAGGCAGGCGCATTGGCGAATCCCCTCTTGGTCGGCCGTTCGGACGCGGCGCCCGTGGCTTAGCGGCTTAGAGGGCCCCCGTTAACTCGATCTTATCCGCGGCCGTGGCAGACGGGGATCGGGTATCCGTCGACGTCGAGAGGGTAGATGCGCGTTCTGGCGCTGGCTTCGCAAAAGGGTGGATCGGGCAAGACGACCTTGTCCGGCCATCTGGCGGTGCAGGCGCAGCGCAGCGGCGCCGGCCCGGTGGCGATGATCGACCTCGATCCGCAAGGCTCGCTGACCGACTGGTGGAACGAGCGTGAGGCCGAACTGCCGGCGCTGGCCCAGACCAGCGTCGCGCGTCTCGCTGCCGATCTCGAGCTGCTGCGCCAGCAGGGCTTCAAGCTGGTGGTGATCGACACGCCCCCGGCGATCACCCCCGCGATCCTCACCGTGATCCAGGTCGCCGAGCTGATCGTCATCCCGACGCGGCCGAGTCCGCACGACCTGCGCGCGGTGGGCGCCACGGTCGAGCTGTGCGAGCGCGCCCACAAGCCGCTGCTCTTTGTGGTCAACGCCGCGACGGCCAATGCCCGGATCACCGCCGAGGCGGCGCTGGCGCTCTCCCAGCACGGCACCGTCGCGCCGATCATGCTCCACCACCGCACCGATTTCGCCGGGTCGATGATCGATGGGCGGACGGTGATGGAGGTAGATGCCGGCAGCAAGTCCGCCGCCGAGGTCGAGAGCCTCTGGGCCTATGTCTCGGACCGGCTCGAGAAGAATTTCCGCCGCACCGTGTTCGCCGCCCCCGCGGCGGGGGCCCCGTTCTCGGCAGCGCGTCCCGCCGGGGGCTTCGGTCGCCGGGTGGTGAATTGAGCTCGATGACCAAGCCGATCGCGTCGCTGAGCGCCGGGCTGCTCGCCCGCAAGCCGGTGCCGGTGCTGTCCGATGGCGATGCGGTCGCCGCACAACTGGCCCGCACTGCGCGGGCGACCAAGGACAAGGCCGCGTTTACCCTGCGCCTCGATGCCGAACGCCGGCTGCGGCTCCGGCTGGCGGCGGCGGTCACCGGCCGCTCGGCGCAGCAGCTGGTGACCGAGGCGATCGACACGATGCTGGCCGACATGGCCGAGCTGGAACCGCTCGCGCGCCGGATCGCCGCGATCGAAGGACGAGAAACCACATGAAGTCCCGCAAACTCCTCTCGATCGGCGCGGCGCTGCTCGCGCTCGGCGGCACCGCCGCGACCGGCGTGATGGTGCACAGCGCCGCCTCCGCCACCGTCGCCCCCAACGCCAAGAAGGCCGCGCGCGAGGCCCGGGCGGCGCAGAAGGCCCTCGCCGCGCACAAGGCGGCCGCCGCCGTCGCCCATGCTGAACAGGCGGTGGCCAACGATCCGCAGCGCGGCGACTATCGCACGCTGCTGGGTCAATCCTATCTGCTCGCGGGGCGCTTCGCTTCGGCCGGGCAGGCGCTGCGCGATGCGCTTGCGCTGAACCCCGAGGATGGGCGCGCCGCGCTCAACCTCGCGTTGGCCAGCATCGGCACCGGCGATTGGGGCGGGGCGCGGACGCTGCTCCACGCCCATGCCGCACGTATCCCCGCCGCCGACCTCGGCCTCGCGACCGCGCTGGCGGGCGACCCGAACGCCGCGCTCGAGATCCTTGCACCGGCGGTGCGCGCGCCAGACGCGACCGCGCGCACGCGCCAGAATTTCGCGCTGGCGCTGGCGCTGGCCGGCCGCTGGGGCGAGGCCAAGGCAGTCGCGGCGATGGACGTCGCACCCGACCAGCTCAACGCGCGCATGCTGCAATGGGCGAGCTTTGCCCGGCCCGCCAATGCCTATGACCAGGTTGCCGCCGTCCTCGGCGTGCAGGCGGTGCAGGATGCCGGCCAGCCGGTGGCGCTCGCGCTCGCCAGGCAGCCGGACTTTGCGGCCCTGACGCCCACGCCGACGCCTGTGGTCTCCCCGGAGCCGGAACCGCAGCCGGAGCCGATCCCGGTCAGCGAACCCGTACCCGTGCCGGTATTCAAGCCCGTGCCGGTCCGCATGGCCAAGCCCAAGCCGGTCAAGCCGCTGCCGCCCAAGCCCGCGCCTATCACGGTGGCGAGCGGGCCCTATGTCGTCCAGCTCGGGGCGTTCGCCAATGCAGGCGTCGCGCGCGACGCCTGGCAGAAGCTGAGCGGCCGCGTCGCGGCGCTCCGCCCGCTCAAGCCGCAGGGCGCCACCGTGCCGAGCGGCGCGGCGACGATCTATCGCCTCTCGGTCGGCGGGTTCGCCCGCAACGATGCCGATGGGCTCTGCCGCGCGGTCAAGACCGGCGGCGGCAGCTGCTTCGTGCGCATGGCGGCGGGCGACGCGGTGGCGAGCTGGTACAAGCCCGCCGGCCGCATCGGCATCGCCGCCCGCTGATCGCTTAGACCAGCGCGCCGCCCTTGTAGAGCTGCAGCACTCGTCCTTGCGTCGGCAGGCGATCGAACGGCGTGTTGCCGGCGCGCGCGTTCATCTTGCGCGCGTCGATCACCCAGGGCGTTTCCGGATCGAGCACGATCAGGTCGGCGGGGAGGCCCGGCTTGAGCGCACCGCTCTCCAGCCCGAGGATCTTCGCCGGATTGGCGGCGAGCAGCGCGAACAGCCGGTCGAGGCTCAGCTTCTCGTCGCGCACCAGCGTGAGCGACAGCGCCAGCAGCGTCTCCGCCCCCGCCATGCCCGGTTCGGCATCGGCGAAGGGCAGGCGCTTGGCCTCGGGCCCGCGCGGATCATGGCCGGAGGCGATCACGTCGATCGTGCCGTCCGCCACCGCCAGCAGCGCCGCCTGGCGATCGCTTTCGTCGCGCAAGGGGGGGGAGAGGCGGGCGAAGGTGCGGAAGTCGCTGATCGCGATGTCCGACAGCAGCAGGTGCGCGGGCGTGATGCCGCAGGTGACCTGCACGCCGCGACGCTTGGCGGCGCGGATCAGGTCCAAGCCCGCTGCCGTGGTCACCTGGCGGAAGTGGAGCTTCGCGCCGGTTTCCTCGGCCAGCATCAGGTCGCGGGCGATGGCGAGCGGCTCGGCGATCGACGGCGCGCTCGGCAGGCCGAGGCGCGCGGCGGTCTCGCCTGCGGTCGCGACGGTGCCGTCGGCCAGTCCGCCATCCTCGGCATGGGCGACGACGGTGAGGTTCAGGTCGCGCGCGTAGAGCAGCGCCTTCCGCATCGTGCCGGCATTGGCGATCCAGCGGCGGCCGGTCGCGATGGCGCGGGCGCCGGCCGAGGCGTTGATCGCGATCTCGGCCAGATCCTCGCCCTTGAGGCCCTGCGTCGCCGCGGCGAGCGGATGCACCCAGAGCTGCGGCTTGCCCGAAACGGCGGCGCGGCGGACGATGCCGGGATCGTCGAGCACCGGCGACTGGTCGGGCATCAGCCCGACGCGGGCAATTCCGCCGAAGCGGCAGGCGCCCTTGTCGACGGCGAACACGCCGAGATCGATCAGCGCCGGCGCGAGGACCTTGCCGGCGACGTCGACGACTTCGGCGTCGGCCGCAGCATCGACCTCGCCGACTGCGACGATGCTGTCCCCCTGGACGAGCAGGTCGCCTTCGGAAATCCCGCCCTCGGGGCAGACCAGCTTGGCGTTGCGGAAGAGGATGCTGCTCATGCCCAGCCCTCCACGCCGCGCGATCGTCGGGTAAGGACATCGAGGCACGCCATGCGGACCGCCACGCCCATCTCCACTTGCTCGGTGATCGCGCTGCGCTCGGGATGGTCGGCGACGATCGAGTCGATCTCGACCCCGCGGTTCATTGGGCCGGGGTGCATCACCAACGCATCGGGCTTGGCGCGGGCGAGGCGTTCGGGGGTGAGGCCGTAGCGCATGTGGAACTCGCGAGTCGAAGGGATGTAGCCGCCGGCCATGCGCTCGTTCTGGACGCGGAGCATCATCACCACGTCGGCGCCTTCCAGCGCGGCATCGAAATCGGTGAAGGGGGTGACGAACATCCGGTCCATGGCGGGCGGCATCAGCGTTGACGGCGCGACCACGCGCACCTCGGCGGCCAGCGCGGTGAGGGCGAGGATGTTCGACCGCGCGACGCGGCTGTGGAGGATGTCGCCGCAGATCACCACCCGCTGCCCTGCCACCGATCCGCGCCGGCGGCGGATGGTGAGCGCGTCGAGCAGCGCCTGGGTCGGGTGCTCGTGCCAGCCGTCGCCGGCGTTGAGCACCGGGCAGTCGACCTTGTCGGCGATCAGCCGCACCGCGCCCGAGCTGGCATGGCGGATCACGATCACGTCGGCCCGCATCGCGTTGAGCGTCACCGCCGTGTCGATCAGCGTCTCGCCCTTCTTCACGCTGCTCTGCGCGGCATGCATGTTGACGACGTCGGCGCCCAGCCGCTTGCCCGCGATCTCGAACGACAGCAGCGTGCGGGTCGAGTTCTCGAAGAAGGCGTTGATCTGGGTGAGGCCTTCCAGCCTTTTGTCGCTCTTGGCGCGGCTGCGATTGGCCTCCACCCATTGTTCCGCTTCGTCGAGCAGGAACATGATCTCGTGGGGCTGGAGTCCCGAAATGCCGGTGAGGTGCCGGTGCGGGAAAACGGCGCTGCCCTGTATCTGGGCACCGGGGCGATGATCGGAGGTGTGCATTAAAGCCGCCGCCTAAGCCTTGCGGCGGCGGTGCGCAACCCGCTCAGGCGTTCACCAGCCCGTCGATGGCGCCCTGCAGGATGTAGGCGGCGGCCATCTTGTCGATAAGTTCGGCGCGTTTGGCGCGGCTGGCGTCCTGTTCGATCAGCGTACGCTCCACTGCCACGGTCGACCAGCGCTCGTCCCACAGCAGGATCGGCAGTCCCATGTCCTCGCAGTTGCGGGCGAAGGCGCGAGTCGATTGGGTACGCGGGCTGTCGGTGCCGTCGAGGTTGAGCGGCAGGCCGATAACCATCCCGCGGACGTGCTGGGCAGCGATCAGCTCGGCGAGGCGCGCCTTGTCCTTGCTAAACTTGGTACGGCGGATGAGCTCGGCGGGACTGGCGAAGCTCCAGCCGGCATCGCACAGCGCAGTGCCGATGGTCTTGGTGCCGACATCGAGGCCGATCAGGCGGCCGCCTTCGGGCAGGGTGGCGCGAAAATCGCTGGGAACGGTCGTGATCACGCGTGGGCTATACGGCGCTCTTGCGGCGGGGGCGAGGGCTCAGATCGGCAATTCGGTGGTCGACTTGATTTCGGACAGCGCGACGATCGAGTTGATTTCCTGCACGCCCGGCAACTTGCTAAGCTTGTCGAAGAAGAACCGCTCATAGGCGTCTATGTCCTCCGCCACGATCCGCAGCATGAAGTCCATCGTGCCCATCAGCACATAGGCGTCGAGCACCTCGGGAAAGCCGCGGATCGCGGCGCTGAACTCGTCGAGATTGGCGCGGCCATGCGCGTTCAGCTTCACCTGCGCGAAGACATGCGCGTTGAGCCCCACCTTGCGCCGGTCGATCAGCGCGACCCGCTTGCGGATCACGCCCTCGCGCTCGAGCCGGTCGACCCGCCGCCAGCAAGGGGAGGCGGAGAGGCCGATCCGTTCCGCCAGCTCGGCGGTCGTCAGGCTCGCGTCGCTTTGCAGCTCGCGGACAATCTTTCGCTCATATGGGTCAAGGTCGATCATTTCATCCTGATATAGTGGAAAAGGCGAAAGGAATATCCCAAAGTCGCGGTGCGAGCGCCTGATTGAGGCAAGCATCACCCCTTGGTCACTGCCAGAGTGCCGGCACATCAGAAGAGGGAGCGTCAGGGATGGTAGTGCAGGTGCAGGGCGAGAGCCTGGTCGATGAAGTGGTGGTGCTGAAGGATGTGGAGGCGGGCCTGGACGGCGTCGTCGCGATCCATTCCACCGTGCTCGGGCCGGGCGCGGGCGGTTGCCGGCTCTGGCAGTATGCCGATGGCCAGGCTGCGTTCGCGGACGCCGCGCGACTCGCCCAGGGGATGAGCTACAAGAATGCGATGGCGGGCCTGCCGCTGGGCGGCGCCAAGGCGGTGTTGCGGCGGCCGCGGGGCGATTTCGACCGGGCCGCGCTGTTCCGCGCGTTCGGCCGCGCCGTCGCGCGACTGGACGGGCGCTACGTCACCGCGGAGGATGTCGGCACCAGCGTTGCGGATATGGAGGTGGTCGCCCGCGAGACGCGCCATGTCGCAGGGCTGCCGCAGCGCGCCGGCCGCCCCGGCGGCGATCCTTCGCCGCACACCGCGCTCGGCGTGTTCGTGTCGATGGCGCATGCGGCGCGGCGCAGGCTCGGGCGTGACCTCGATGAATGCACCGTCGCCATCCAGGGTGTCGGCCATGTCGGCGAGGCGCTGGCGCATCTGCTCCACGGCGTCGGCGCGCGGCTGATCGTCGCCGATGTCGATTCGGACCGGGTGGCGCGGGTGGCCGTCGCCACCGGGGCGGACATCGCCTCGACCAGCCAAATCCTTGCGGCACAGGCGGACATCTTTGCGCCCTGCGCGCTCGGCGCTGTTTTCAACGCGGAGTCGGTGGAGGCAATGCGGGCGCAGGTCGTCTGCGGCGCGGCGAACAACCAGCTGGCAACCCCGGCGGACGGCGAGCGGCTGGCGCGACGCGGCATCCTCTACGCGCCCGATTACGTGGTGAATGCCGGCGGGATCATCAACGTGGCGGGCGAATATCTCGGCTGGACGCCCGAGGACGTGGCGGCGCGCGTCGAAGCGACCGGCATCCGGCTGGCGGCGGTGCTCGACCATGCCGAAGCGGGGGGCCTGCCGCCGCACGTCGCCGCCGATACCCTCGCCCGGGCCGCGATCGCCGCCGGGCGGGTGCGGGCGCCGGCGATGGTCTGAACGCGGTCAGCCGGCACGCCGCTCGAACGCGGCCAGCCGGCGCGCGGCATCGGCGCGGACATTGGCCCAGAACAGGCTGTAGTCGAACACGTGATAGTTGTTCCCCGGCAGCACATACTGGCCGAAGTCGGGCGGGGCGGTGCCGATCGTCAGGATCCCGCGCCCGTCGCAGCGCGCCGGCACCCGGCCGGCCTCGAGATGCGCCGATTGCAGGTTCAGGTCGGGGATCAGCGATCCGAGGTTCGCGCTTGCCGGCGCCGAGTCGTTCGGCTTGCCGGTCAGCGGGTTGGTGCAAAGCATCTTCGTCCCTGCGCGCGGCTGGCCGGTGAAGCCGTTGGTCGCGTCGAAGGTGTCGACGATCAACGCCGGATCGGCGGGCTCGGCGAAGCTCTGCCAGGAGAGGATGCAGCCGGCCTGGTCGGGGTCGGTGCAGGCGGGAAGGCCCATCTTCGGCAAGTCGGCGGTGAGCGACACGGGCCATCCCACCACATAGGCGGCAACGACCCGCTTCGCGATCGGCGTACCCGCGACTCGCTCGGCGAGCAGGCGCGAGAGGTGCAGCGCGCCCTGGCTGTGCCCGGCGAGGATGATTGGCCGATCGCCGGCTTCGTGGAGGAACTCCTCGAACGCCGCCGCCACGTCGCGATAGGCGAGGTCGAGCGCCTTCTGCGCCTGCGCCTTGCTGGTCAGGAACGCGCCGAAGGTTGCTTGGCGATAGCGGGGCGCCCAGATCGCGGCGCTATCGTTGAATGCGCTCGCCTGGCCGCGCAGGAACAGCTCGGCGCGGGCGTTGGCGTCGGGATTGTCGAGCGGGGCATTCCACTGCTTGGTGTCGAGGAACGAGGTGGGGTGGATGAAGAACAGCGCCGCGCGGGGATTGGCCGCGGGCGTGTGCCCGGCTGGGGTCCACAGCGCCGGGTTGCCCGGCCTGTCCGGCCGCGCGATCCACATCTCGGCCTTAGCATAGTCGCGGGGCGAAACCGGCGGCAGGTCGGCGGTGTCTCCGGCCGGGACCATGAACTGGCGCATGATTTGTATGGCGTAGAAGCCATAAGCTATCCGGGCGGCAGTACCGAGCATGATCAGGGTCGCAACCGCATAAAGAAACTTTCGGGCCAATCGGCCTCTCCATTGTGCAATGCAGCATAAACGGGCGGCGACGCAATCGCGTTCCGGGCAGTGTTGCGTGCGGAGGATGCAACCGCAAGTGCCGATGCAGCGCTACGGACGCTTGAAGGGGCGCGGCTCGGCTGTTAGGCGCAAGCGCATGTCCGTAGACACCGCAACCGTGAAGAAAGTGGCGAGCCTGGCGCGTATCGCGATCAGCGACGCCGACGCCGAGCGCCTCGCGCCCGAACTCAACAACATCCTCGGCTGGATCGAGCAGCTCGGCGAGGTCGACACCAAGGATGTCGCGCCGATGACCGCCGTGATCCCGAACACGCTGCGCCTGCGCGCCGACGTGATCACCGACGGCAACCAGCGCGAGGCGGTGCTGGCGAACGCGCCGCAGGGCGAATTTGGCTTCTTCACGGTTCCGAAGGTGGTGGAATGAGCACGCTGACCGATCTGGGCGTCGCCGCCATCCGCAACGGCGTGCGCGACGGCGAATTTTCCGCGCGCGAAGTTGCCGAGGCGTTCAACACCGCCGTGGCCGGCGCCGACGCGCTCAACGCCTTCATCGTCAAGACTCCCGAGCACGCGCTCGCCGCCGCCGACGCCGCCGACAAGGCGCGTGCTGCGGGCGAGACGCTCAAGCCGCTGGCCGGCGTGCCGATCGGCATGAAGGACCTGTTCGCCACCAAGGGCGTGCAGACCACCGCTGCCAGCCACATCCTCGAGGGCTTCAAGCCCGAGTACGAGTCCACCGTCTCGCACAAGCTGTGGGAAGCGGGCGCCGGCATGCTCGGCAAGCTCAACCTCGACCAGTTCGCGATGGGCTCGTCGAACGAGACCAGCTATTTCGGCAACGTGATCTCGCCGTGGCAGCGGGGCGAGGGCGACAACACCCCGCTCGCGCCGGGCGGCTCCTCGGGCGGCAGCTCGGCGGCGATCGCGGCACGGCTGTGCCCGGCGGCGACCGGCACCGACACCGGCGGCTCGATTCGCCAGCCCGCCGCCTTCACCGGCATCTCGGGCATCAAGCCGACCTATGGCCGTTGCTCGCGCTGGGGCGTCGTGGCGTTCGCCTCCTCGCTCGACCAGGCGGGCCCGATGGCGCGTGACGTGCGCGACTGCGCGATAATGCTCGAGGCGATGGCCGGGTTCGATGTGAAGGACTCGACCTCGCTCGACATGCCGGTGCCGCACTGGGAGGCGGGCCTCTCCGCCGATCTGCGCGGCAAGCGCGTCGGCATCCCGGCCGAGTACCGCATGGACGGCACCCCGGCCGAGATCGAGGCGTTGTGGCAGCAGGGCATCGCCTGGCTGAAGGATGCGGGCGCCGAGATCGTCGAGGTCAGCCTGCCGCACACCAAGTACGCGCTGCCGGCCTATTACATCATCGCGCCGGCCGAGGCTTCGTCGAACCTCGCCCGCTATGACGGCGTGCGCTACGGCCTGCGCGAGCTGGCCGAGGGCCAGAACCTGAAGGAAATGTACGCCGCCACCCGCGCCGCCGGCTTCGGCGACGAGGTGAAGCGCCGCATCCTGATTGGCACCTATGTGCTTTCGGCAGGCTTCTACGATGCCTATTACACCCAGGCGCAGAAGGTCCGCACGCTGATCGCGCGCGACTTCGACAATGCCTGGAGCCAGTGCGATCTGCTGCTCACCCCCACCGCGCCGAGCGCGGCGTTCGGGTTGGGCGAAAAGGTCGATCCGCTGGCGATGTACCTCAACGACGTGTTCACCGTGCCGGCGAGCCTGGCAGGCGTGCCCGCGATGAGCGTGCCGGGTGGGCTGGACGCGGCGGGCCTGCCGCTCGGTCTGCAGATCATCGGCAAGCCGTTCGACGAGCAGGGCGTGCTCAACGCCGGCCTCGCGCTCGAGCAGCGCGCCGGCTTCACCGCGCGTCCCAACGCCTGGTGGTAAAATGAAATGGGGAGCGGGGCCTCGGGCCGCCGCTCCCCATTCGCAGTCCTTGGGCAGCCTCAGGCCGTAGCGTGTGCCGCCGGCCAAACCCTTCGATACAGCCCATAGGCCGTATTCGCTGCCAGGAAGAGCAGCGGCAGCAGCACGATGTAGCGGTAGCGCGGCACCGGCTGGGTGATGACGTACGGCAGCACCGGCACCAGCGCTAAGGTCGCCAGATAGAGCAGCCGCTCGCGCCACGCGAACAGCGCAGCGAACGCGCCGATGAGGCCTAGCGCCGCGACGCTCCACAGCAGCGCCTGGCGGACGATCACGTCCTTGCCCACGCGGCTGTTGTAGATGTTCCACTGCCAGCGCGGCGGGAAGTAATATTGCACCAGATGCTTGGCGCACAGCCGGACGAAGTCGCCCGGATGCCCATGGATCCATGCCTTGGCCTCTGCGCCCATCGCGTTGGCGTAGGGAATCTCGCCGCCCATCGCCTGCATGCGGTCGAACGCTGCCTGGCTTTCGAGCGGATGTACGGTGCGGAGCCGCTCGACGAACACTTCGCGATCGTTGCCGCCCAGCGCCGCAGGATGATTGCCGATCGCAAGTTCGAGCCCGAAATTGCCGCGCAACGGCAGGATGCGGTGGAAGACCTCGTAGTTCCGGATCGTCCAGGGGGTGAGCACCACTCCCAGCGCGACCGCGAGGATGGCGACATGGCCGATCCATCGCCGCGGGGAGACCGTGCGCAGCAGCAGCAGGCCGACCAGCGCATAGGCGGCGAGGCCAAGCGCAGGGTTGATGAAGAAGAGCAGTGCGGCAGTCACGGCGATCGGCAGCATGCCGCGATAGCCAAGCGTGCGATCGCGATCGGCGCGGAGGCTGAGCAGCAGCACGATTCCGCCCAGCAGGCTTGCCAGCCCGCCCTCCCATACCCGGAACGCGGTCGTCTCCAGCTCGGGCGTGACCGGCAGCAGCGCGAATACGGCCAAGGCCGCGAGGCGCGGTACGCGCGGCACGCTGGCGACGGCCGCAGCCTGGTAGAAGACCGCGCCGGCACCCAGCACGATGCTGATCGAGATCAGCGCGAGGATCCACTCAGATGCCGCGCTCTGGACGCCGAACAGCGTGTAGATGCCGCCCGCGAGCCAGGGCAGCAGCGGGTTGAGATGTGCGGTAAGCCCGCTGCCGCGCGCGAACACGTCGGCGATGGTGCCGTCGCGCGCGACCGACAGGGCAACGTTGGCGGCTTCGCCTTGCGCATGCGAGACTTCGCGCAGCGCAAGGATCGCGATCCGTTCGATAAAGCCCAGCGCCAAAATGGCCGGTGCCAGCAGGGCGAAGCGGTGTTCCCGGTCCGACGGCAGCTTCACGATCTTTCCCCCTTGTGCGCGCCGGTCGCGAACGCCCCGGACGCGAATTGTCGTGAACTCAACGCGTGCGCTGCGGGCTGTCGCTGCGCGCGCTTCCCGCCTGGATCAGGATGGCCAGCGCGAACATCGGGATCAGCCATGCGACGCGGCCCTGGTAGCGATCGAACACCCCCGAGATCGCACCGCACACCGCGCCGTTCAGCAGTACCGCGAACACGACCAGCAGCGTAGCCTCGAACAGCCGCGTGCGCCAGGCAGGCACCGCTTGGAATCCACCAGGACTGCGGCGCAGCCGCGTCGCCAGGATCGCCAGCGCAACGCCGCCCAGCACATAGCAAGCGAGCATCAGGCCGCTGATCAGCCTGAGCGGCATGGTGCGATGTCCGATTCCGCTCTGTTGATAGGCCTTGATGTCCGGGTGCAGCAGCGTTGTGAGAGAATCGCGCGGCATCAGCCTATATTCGGTGACGCCGACCGTCGCGATCTGCCGGAACACGCCGATAAGGCTCTTGCCGAGCTGCTCGAAGCCGTGACTGCGCAGCGTGCCCAGCACGATCGGCAATTGCTCGTCGCAGATCCTGGCCTTCTCGGCGGCAGGGAGCGTGGCGAAGCTGACCGCACTGCCGTCACCGCTCCACAGGAAATCATTCTCGGTCATCGGCATGCGCGGCAGGAAGCGGCAGGTGGCATAGTGAGTCTGCGGACAGGTCTCACGCAGATATTTCTCCGCAGTGCCGTCGCCGATCAGCCGGGCCATCACGAAGGGCGGCGAGTAGACCGTCAGCCCGGCGTGGCGTGCAGCGATCCCGAAGGCCACCTGGCCCAGGCCGCCGGCGACGATCATCAGCACGATGAGGCCAAGGCTGGTCCAGCGCTGCCGACGCGTGACCAGGCCGAGCAGGAACAGCGCGCCGAGCATGCCGAGGGCGAGGAGCAGGTGCGATTTATGGAAGAGGATGGCCGCGACGCCCAGCGCCAGCCAGCCGATCAACTCGGCGCGGGTTAAGGTAGGGCGGTAAATCGCGATCATCGCGACCGCGAGGATCATCAGTCCGGCGAATATATCGGGCATGATCGTGGTCGCGAAGATGCCCGCGCCGCCGATCAAGCCGATGCCAGCTACCACCGCCCAGCGCAGTGTGCGCGTTGCGTCAGGTGCCAGATGCCGCAGTGCGGCATACATCGCGACGACGCAGAGCAGCGCCTGCAGTATCGGCAGTGCCCATATGCCGGCGATCGCCCAGCTGAGCGCGAACGCCGCGCCGTAATAGACCGAGCGGGCATCCGATACGCCGTCCTCGGTGTCGATCCCCATCTTGGCAGACGGAGCGGCTTGTGGGGGTATCGCCGGGGCGTGGGCGGAGAGCGGGATATGCGCGGCGCTGGTCGCCGCCTTTCCGGCCTGAAAATAGCCGATCGAATCGGGGTAGAGGATCGGGCTGCGGTTGATCGCAGCGGGGACCAGGAACAGCAGCAGCGCGACCAAGGCGAAGAGGAAATCGGTTCGCTTCGATCGTGCAACCGTCATGGCGTACCCTGTTCCCTCATTCGCCTCGGCAGCGTTCCTCGCCGATCGATCCGGAATTGCCGTTCAGCACCGGCGTTGCATCCAAATTTCCGTTCCGGGCGCGCCTTCGCTCACCCGGAACGGGAGTGTTTCAGGCGCGTGGCGCAGGCACGCCCAGATAGGCAAGACGCCGGATTTCGCGACGTCCGCGCACCACGGTATCGAGGATGAGGCCGGTGAAGACGTTCAGCAGGCCGACGATCGACAGGCCGGTGACGAGCACCGCGGTCGGGAAGCGCGGCACCAGGCCGGTCTGGGCGTAGGTGATCGCCAGCGGGATCGCCAGGATGATCGCCAGCAGCAGCGCGATACCGCCAAGGATACCGAAGAACAGCACCGGACGCTCGATGCGGAACAGGTTCACGATCGTGCGCAGAATCCGCCAGCCGTCGCGGTAAGTGGAAAGCTTCGAGGTCGAACCTTCCGGGCGCGCGGCATAGTTGGTGACGATCTCGGATACCGGCATGCGCAGTTCGAGCGCGTGAATGCTGATTTCGGTTTCGATCTCGAAGCCGGCCGACAGCACCGGGAAGCTCTTGACGAAGCGCCGCGAGAAGACGCGATAGCCCGAGAGGATGTCGGTAAAGCTGCGGCCGAACAGCTGGGCCAGCATGCCGGTCAGCATCGCGTTGCCGAAGCGGTGGCCGCGGCGGTAGGCGAGCTCGATTTCCGACTTGCGCGCGCCGACGACCATGTCGAGCTGCTCGTCGATCAGGCGGTCGACCAGTTCGGGGGCCGCATCGGCGTCATAGGTGAGGTCGCCGTCGGAGAGGACGTAGACGTCCGCCTCGACATCGGCGAACATGCGGCGGACGACGTTGCCCTTGCCCTGCATGCGTTCCTGGCGAACGATCGCGCCGGCCTCGGCCGCGACTTCGCAAGTCCGGTCGCGGCTATTGTTGTCATATACATAGACGGTCGCTTCCGGCAGCGCGGCCTTGAAGGCTGCGACAGTCCTGCCGATCGCGACTTCTTCGTTGTAACAAGGAAGCAACACGGCGATTTTCAGCCCGGCGAAACGTCCGGCGCCCGTGGTGTCTTGCGGCGACATGAAGCTACCCCCGATATTTAGCATGCCAGAATCCAGATATTGTCGGGTTGGGTAGTGGATCGAGCTTCGTTGTGCAATGCCGAACAAACCGCTTCCGGGCACCGTTCGTCCCACCGCAGAACTGCCGCAAAGCTGGCGGCGATGTCGCCGCCAAACGCCGTTGCCGCACTGCGGTTCCAATTGCCCGCTGGACCTGAACGCCGCGACGCGCGATAGGCACAGGCACGCATATTCCCATTACCTTGTGAAGAGCACATGGCGACCAAGACTGCATCGAGCTACCGAATCCAGGGCGAGACCGGCGAATGGGAGGTCGTGATCGGCCTCGAAGTCCATGCGCAGGTGACGTCGAACGCCAAGCTGTTCTCGGGCGCGGCGACGGCGTTCGGCGCGGACCCGAACAGCCAGGTGAGCCTGATCGACGCGGCGATGCCCGGCATGCTCCCCACGCCCAACCGCGAGTGCATCCGCCAGGCGGTGCGCACCGGCATGGCGATCGGCGCGGTGATCAACAAATGGTCGCGCTTTGATCGCAAGAATTATTTCTACGCCGATCTGCCGCAGGGCTATCAGATCAGCCAGCTCTTCCACCCGCTGGTGGGCGAGGGCGAAGTCACGATCAGCCTCGACGACAAGGATCCCGAGGCCGAGGTGAAGACGATCGGCGTCGAGCGCATCCATGTCGAGCAGGATGCCGGCAAGCTGATCCACGACCAGCATCCGAACCGCTCGTACGTCGACCTCAACCGCGCCGGCGTGGCGCTGATGGAGATCGTGTCGAAGCCGGACATGCGCTCGCCGGCCGAGGCGGGAGCGTATCTCTCCAAGCTGCGCGCGATCCTGCGCTATGTTGGCAGCTGCGACGGCAACATGGACCAGGGCTCGATGCGCGCCGACGTCAACGTCTCGGTCCGCAAGCCCGGCGAGCCGTTCGGCACGCGCACCGAGACCAAGAACGTCAACTCGGTCCGCTTCGTGATGCAGGCGATCGAGGTCGAGGCACGCCGCCAGGTAGAGGTGCTGGAGAGCGGCGGCCGCATCGTCCAGGAAACCCGCCTGTTCGATCCGGATCGTGCCGAGACCCGCTCGATGCGCTCGAAGGAAGACGCGCACGACTATCGCTACTTCCCCGATCCCGACCTGCTGCCGCTCGAGCTCGACGACAGTTTCCTCGAGGAGTGCCGCCAGAGCCTGCCCGAGCTGCCCGACGCCAAGCGCCGCCGCTACGAGGAGTCGCTGGGCCTGACTCCGTACAACGCCGCGGTGCTGACCGCCGAGGCGGAGACGGCGCGCTGGTTCGAGGCGCTGCTCGCCGAGAGTGCGCGGATCCAGAAGAAGGGCGAGCAGGAAGTCGCGCGTTCCGCGGCCAACTGGCTGCTCTCGGACCTGTACGGGGCGCTCAATCGCCTCGGCAAGGGCATCGAGGAAAGCCCGGTCAGCCCCGAAGCGGGCGCCGAGCTGCTCTCGCTGATCGCCGACGGGACGATCTCCAACACGCTGGGCAAGCAGGTGTTCGAGATCATGCTGGAGACCGGCGATGCACCGGGCAAGATCGTCGAAGAGCGCGGCATGAAGCAGACCAGCGACACCGGCGCGATCGAGGCGGTGATCGCGGAGGTTTTGGCCAAGAACCCGAACCAGCTGGAGCAGTATCGCGCCGGCAAGGAAGCGCTGTTCGGCTTCTTCGTCGGCCAGACGATGAAGGCGATGGCCGGCAAGGCCAACCCGGCGGTGGTCAACGAGCTGCTCAAGAAGGCGCTGAGCTAAGGGAGGCGAGGGGATGTTGCGTCGACTGGTCGTCTTTGCCCTGTGCTTGGCTCCGTTAACCGCTTCGGCGCAGACCGCGCCGACGCCGGCATCCCCGCCCGCCAATCCCAAGGTCGCTATCGAGACCAGCGCCGGGCCGATGGTCGTCGAGGTCTATCTCGACAAGGCGCCGGTCTCCGCGCGCAACTTCCTGCGCTATGTCGATACCAAACGCCTCGACGGCGTGGTGTTCTACCGCACGGTCAAGCCGGCGGAGAAGTTCGGCTTCGTCCAGTTCGGCATCCAGAACGCGCCTGCCAAGATGTTCCCGCCGATCAAGCACGAGCCGACCACCGAAACCGGCATCAAGCATCTCGACGGCACGCTCTCGCTGCCGCGGCTGGCGCCGGGCACCGCGCGCGGCGAGTTCACCATCATGGTCGGCGACCAGCCCTCCTTCGATGCCGATCCGAGCAAGCCCGGCGACAACCTCGGCTATGCGGCATTCGGGCGGGTGATCGAGGGCAAGGACGTGCTGCTCAAGATCCTCGATGCACCGACCTCGCCGACCAAGACGCTGAGCGGCAGCTTCAAGGGCGAGGTGCCCGAGGTGCCGGTCAAGATCGTCTCGGCCCGCCGCATCGCGGGCTGATCCGCCTCAGAGCGGGTGGCGGTCCAGGTAGAGATAGCCCGGATCGAATTCGGCGAGCCGTTTGAGGCCGGGCAGGTCCTGGAAGGCAACGCGGCCGTTGCGGAACTCCATCAGCGACCGTTCGCGCAACTCGCGCAGTACGCGGTTCACATGCACCGGCGTAAGGCCCAGGCATTCGGCGAGTTCGGCTTGGCTGATCGCTAGGCGATAGCCGTCCTCCTCGGCTAGCCCCACCGCGCCGAGCCGCACGTGCAGCTCGCAGAAGAAGTGGGCGGCGCGCTGGATCGCCGAGCGGCGGCCGAGCGAAACCTCCCATTCGCGGTGGATTGCCGCATCGACATTGGTCGAAAACCACATGATCCTGGTGAGGTGCGGCAGCGTCTCGGTGATCTCGCGCAATCGCGTGTGGGATGCGCGCGCGATCGTGCAGGGCGTCAGCGCGAGCAGCGAATGGTCGAGTCGCTTGAGCGTGAAGCCGTGCAGATCGGCGAAGTCACCCGCGACATGGACATGGGTGATCTGGCGTTGGCCGTTCTTGAGATCCTTGTACCGGCCGATCAGCCCGTCGAGCAGCAGGGTGGAATAGTTCAGCTCCTCGCCCGCACGCACGATCGTGCGGCCGGCGGCATGGGTGACGGTATCCACGACCGACCCGCGCAGCGCAGCCTCTTCGGCCGCATCGATCGTGTCGCGCAGTCGGAGCTTGAGCAGGTGGCGTTCGATCATCGCGACAATCATCTCCAGCAGGCGGCAGCGGCTCTACCGCGTCCGAGGTCGGGCCGCTGCCATCGCAGTTTAGGGGGGGGTTATTGCTGGTTGAGGTCCTGGTTCTTCACGACCCCGTCGGCGCCATTCTCGCCGCCAGCGCCCAGCGGCACCGCCTTGGTGAGCGGCATGCCCTCCTTGGCCGCTGCGTCGGCGGCGTCGGAGCGGGCTTCCACCGCCTGCTGGATGTCCGAACGCGGATCGTCATTATCGTTGGTGATGTTCGGCATGGGAGCTTCTCCTGGTTCAGGCGACCGGCTGGCCGGGGGTGATGCCGGGATCGATGCTTGGCGTGGTGTCCGGCGCAGGCACGTCGATATCGGGCCCGGGCGGATTGATCTCCGGCGGCGGGCCGCCCGGCTGGCCGGGGTTGGGCGCCGGTGCTTCGGGCGGCGGCGTGGTAGGCTGGATGGGGGGCTCTACCGGCATGGGACATCTCCTGTTCGTTTCAGCCCCAACGCCTTGCGACACCCAATCGTTGCTTCGTACTTGCCCCGAACCCCATGACTGCTATAGAGCCCGCCGACCGGCGGTGTCCCCTGCGGGCGTGGCGGAACTGGTAGACGCGCTGGATTTAGGTTCCAGTATCGAAAGATGTGGGGGTTCGACTCCCTTCGCCCGCACCAGTCCTCGCGGCTGATGTGTGGTACACCGCAATTCCGATTCTTTTAGAAAGCGTGAGAATGCAGACTGTCGAGACGTTGAACGAGGGCCTGAAGCGCGCCTTCACGCTGAAGATCACCGCCGCGGACATCGACTCGAAGGTCGATGCCGAGGTCAAGCGGGTCGCTCCGCAGATTCGCATGCCCGGTTTCCGTCCCGGCAAGGTGCCGATCAACCTGGTCCGCAAGATGCACGGCGAGGCGCTCACCCAGGACGCGCTCAACAGCTCGATCCAGGAAGGCATTCAGAAGCTGATCGCCGACCACAAGCTGCGCCCGGCGATGCAGCCGTCGGTGAGCCTGGAGGGCGAATATTCCGTTGGCGGCGACGCGGAAGTGAAGGTCGAGCTGGAAGTGCTCCCGGACGTTCCGACGCCGTCGATCGAAGGCCTGAAGCTCGAGCGCCTGACGGTGCCGGTGCAGGATTCGGAAGTGCAGGAGCAGCTGAAGCAGCTCGCCGACCAGCAGAAGCGCTGGGACGATGCAGCCGAGGGCCATGCCGCGACCACGGGTGACCAGGTCGTCATGGACTTCGCCGGCAAGGTCGACGGCGTCGCCTTCGAGGGCGGCACCGGCGAGGGCATGGCTGTCGAGCTCGGCTCGGGCCGCCTGATCCCTGGTTTCGAGGAGCAGCTCGAAGGCGTGAAGGTTGGCGACGAGAAGCAGCTCAACGTCACCTTCCCGGAAGATTACGGCGCCAAGGATCTGGCCGGCAAGGCCGCGACCTTCGACGTCAAGATCACCGCCGTGCAGACCGCCGGTGAGACCAAGATCGACGACGACATGGCGAAGGCGTTCGGCCTCCAGGACCTGGAGCAGCTGACCGGCCTTCTGAAGGGCCAGATCGAGCAGCAGCTCAACGGCCTGACCCGCACCCACATGAAGCGCAAGCTGCTCGACCAGCTCGCCGCCGGCCACGACTTCCCGGTCCCGCCGTCGATGGTGGAAGCAGAGTTCGACCAGATCTGGCACCAGCTCGTTCACGAGACCGAGCATGAGGAAGATCCGGCCGCAGCGCTCGCCGAGCTCGAGAACGAGCGCGACGAGTACCGCGCGATCGCCGAGCGCCGCGTGCGCTTGGGCCTGCTGCTCAGCGAGATCGGTACCGCCAACGGCGTCGAAGTGACCGCGCAGGAAATGAACCGCCTGATCGCCCAAGCCGCGCAGCAGTACGGCCCGCAGGATCGCCAGCGCTTCATCCAGTATGTCCAGCAGGAGCCGATGGCGGCTGCCCAGCTGCGCGCACCGCTGTTCGAGGACAAGGTCGTCGACTTCCTGTTCGACAAGGCCGAGATCACCGACCGCGAAGTGACCAAGGAAGAGCTGGAAGCCGCGATCGAGAGCGACGACGGCTTCTCCTCGGGCACCCACGTCCACGACCACGACAACCACAAGCCGAAGAAGAAGGCCGGCAAGAAGGCCGAGGCTTCGGACGAGGCCGGTGAAGAGAAGCCTGCCAAGAAGCCGGCTGCGAAGAAGGCCAAGGCCGAGGAGGCTCCGGCCGCCGAGGGCGACGCGCTCGTAGAGGCCGAGCCGGTGAAGAAGGCGGCGACCAAGAAGGCGCCGAAGGCGGCCGAAGGCGAAGGCGAGGAAGCCGCGCCGAAGCCGAAAAAGGCAGCGGCCAAGAAGAAGGCCGACGCCGAGTGATTTGAGAAGGGCCGGAACGAAAGTTCCGGCCCTTTCGCTTTCTAATTCCCCTTTCGCTTGTGGGAGGGGCTAGGGGAGGGTGTGCAAGGGAAGCGGGCGAGATGCTCGCGGTGTGCCGGTGATGTTCAGCCTTGCTTCTTCACCGCTCGCCATCGCCTCCAGCTCTCACCCTCCCCCGTCCCCTACCGCAGGCGGGAGGGGAGCGCAGGCTTCGGCCGCAGGAGTAGGCTTCAGCGCAAGGCGACGACCAGCGTGGTGATCCCCTTGGGCTCCGCCAGCGCTTCGGCCGACACTGCCGCCGCATCACGCGTGGCATCGGTGACGATCCGCTCCACCACCTTTGCCCCGGGTGTGCCGATCGTCAGCCGCCGCGGCACCACGCCGCCATTGACGTGGACCAGCACCAGCCGCTTGCCGTCCGACGACACCGCGCCGACCGTGTCTGCATCGTCCACCGGCACCAGGCGATAGCCCGGCCGAATATAGCGGCTGAACTGCGCCATTGCCCAGTATTTGCGTGTCACGTGGATCGGATGCTCGGCGCTCGCCGGCGTGTAGGCCATCTTGACGATGCCCCAGTTGCTGCCGCCGGCGCTTCCGTCGCCTTTGTCGCTGCTCTGCCGCTCCACCGCCTGCCAGAACACCCAGGCGACCGGCTCGAGCCGCTTGAGATCGTGGACGACATGCTCGGCAAAGGCGAGTGGGCTGGCCGTGCCGTCGAAGCTCTCCGGATCCTTGTCGAGCGGGGTGTCGTTCTCGCTCATCCACAGGCGGATGCCGTGTGCGCGGGCGATGTCGCGCACCGCGGTCTGGTGGACGGTGCCATAGCTATGGACGTTGAGCTGGCCGATCCGAGCGCGCGTCGCCGCCGGATAGCCCTCCCAGTCACGCACGAAGAGGTGGGAGTTGGTTTCGTCGGGCGCGGCGATCACCGCCCTCAGCCCATGCGCCTTGAGCGCGCGGTCCGATGCGTCAATCATCTGCGCCTGGCGCGCGGGGCTCCAATGCGCGCCTTCCTGGGTGTTGGCGGCGAACCAGTAGTCGGTGTTCGGCTCGTTGACCGGCGACAGGGTACGGAAGGTGATGCCGTGCGCCTGTTGCAGCTTGTCCACCACGATCGCCAGATATTCGGCGAAGCGTGCCTCCTGGCCGGGGCGGAGATTGTCGTCGGTGCCCTTCTCGGCGCCCGAAACCTTGCCGCTGACGGTCATGAACCAGGGTGGCGAGTTGGAGAATGCCTCGAAGATCGGCGCTTTCACGCGGCGCTTGATCGCATCCAGCCACCAGCGCTGGTTGGCGTCGGCCGACCAGTTCCACATCGCCGGATCGGCGGGGTTCCACCAGTCCGTGCCGGTCGCGCCGGCCGGGCGGCGCCAGAAGCCGGGAACATCGGCGCCGGGGCGGAGATAGGGCGCCGTCTCGGGCGCGTCGCCGCCGCCGATATTGTAGCGCGCGATCGTCCAGCCGAGCCCCTGGGGGCCGTAGAACAGGTCGGCGAGCTTCTCGCGCACCGGATCGGGATAGCCGCCGGTAACGTGCGCGAACCAGGCGAGCGCCGTGCCCCAGCCTTCGAAGGGCTGGCCGGGCCGCTGGAGATCGGGGCGCAGCGTCAACGTTACAGCCGGCTCGGCCGCGGGGGGCGGGGCGCTGGTCTGGGCAAGCGCGGCGGGGGAGGCTGCGAGCAGCAGCGACAGGGCGAGCGTCTGGATCATGCGGGGCGTACTCGGTAGAGGGCGGCACCATGGGGCGGCAACGCGCGGGCGAGGCGGAGCGGGCTCGGCCCTTCGTCCTTGCCCTCCCAGAGGTTGCGGACCTGCACCGTGCCCGACAGGCCCAGCAGCCGCAGGTCGAACGCCGCCTCGCCGGGCTTGTCGCCGGTATTGAACAGCGCGACATAATGGCCACCCGTGGCCGCACGGGCGGTCCAGACGCGGCGATCGTCGGCGACGAACCAAGGGCGGTTGTCGCTGCTCGCCTGGTTGACGGCGAGCACCTGGCGGTTGGTGAGCAGCGCGCGGGTGGGCGCATCGAGATGGCGCAGGTCGCCGCCCATGATCAGCGGCGAACGCGCGATCGACCAGAGCGTCATCAGCGTCCGCTGCTCGTCGGGCGTGAATTTGGTGTCGCGCTGGCCGAGCGCGAGGCGGCCAAGCGGCAGCATGTCGGCATCGGGCCAGGCGCCGGGGCGGGTGTGGGGGCTCCAATTCTCGAGCCGGGTGAACTGCGCCTCCAGCATCTTCCAGTCGTCCCAGAAGTCGTCGGAGATTCGCCACATCTGCGCGTGCCGGGCGACGTGGTCGGCGCGCGGCACCGGGGTCTCCCCCGGCGAGAGGCTCAGCAGGATCGGGCGACCGCTCGCCCGGATCGCCTTGGCCGCGGCCTCGATTTCAGGGGCATGCGCGTCATAGGGGCGGCTCATGTCGTCCATCTTGACGAAGTCGACGCCCCAGGATGCGAGCAGCGCGAAGACACTGTCATAATAGGCCTGGGCGCCGGGCTTGCGCATGTCGACGCCGTACATGTCCGGGTTCCAGGGACAGATGCTTGACGTGTCCGCAATGTCGGCCGCGCGGACGCCGTTCGTCCCGAGCACCGGCAGGTTGCGCTCCACCGCCAGACGGGGGATGCCGCGCATCAGGTGGACGCCGAACTTCATGCCGAGCGCATGGATCTTGGCGGCGATGGCCGTGAAGCCCTTGCCGTTCGCAGCGGAGGGGAAGCGGTTGGGGGCGGGAAGCAGCCGGCCGTGCCCGTCCAGCGTCGGCACCGGCTTGGCGTTGTAGGTGTAGCTGTTCGCCTCGGGCTCGTACCACTGAATGTCGATGGTGAAGACATCGTAGCCGAAGGGCAGCAGCTCGCGCGCCTGGATTGCTGCGGTTTCCAGCGCCTGCGCCTCGGTGATCGTCGTAGCAAAGCTGTTCCAGCTGTTCCAGCCCATCGGCGGGGTAGGGGCGAGCATAGGGGCCTTCGTCGCGGCGCGCGCGTGGGGCGTTGCCGCAAGGCCGCCGACGAGTGCGGCCCCCTTCAGCACGCCGCGTCGGCCGATCCCCCCGATTCGTGCGATCGTGTCAGACATCGGCCACTCCCTACGGTTTTGTCTGACTATAAATGACGTGAAGATGGCGTCAACGCCAGGTGCTCAGCCTTGCAGCGACGATTCCGTATCCTCCTGCGCCTGAAGAATCAGCGTGATCGTCGCGGCGCGCGCGGCCGCCGGATTACCCTCGGTGATTGCCGTGAAGAGGTCGCGATGGAGTGGGATCGAATCGCGCAGCTGCTTCGCCTTGCGATGCTTGAACAGCGTCGTCGAGCGTACCGCGGCCCCGATGCTGCCGGACAGGCTGATCAGCAGATCGTTGCCGGTCGCCTCTAGGATGATGTTGTGGAACTGCTGGTCGGCGGCCTGGCCTTCGGGGCTCGACAGACCCGCTTCTTCCATCACCTCCATCGCATGGCCGAGCCGGCCGATATGGCGCGTCGAGCGCGAGCGGGCGGCGAGCTCGGCGGCGGCGGGTTCGACGATCATGCGGAGTTGAAACAAACTTTCGACGAACGCCATCGGCGGCTCGCCTTCGAACATCCAGGCGAGAAGGTCGGGATCGAGCAGGTTCCAGTCGGCGCGCGCGCGCACGCGGGTACCGGCCTTGGGGCGGCTTTCGATCAGCCCCTTGGCGGCGAGCATGCGCAGCGCCTCGCGTACGACGCTGCGCGACACGCCGCGCGATTCGGCAAGGTCGAGCTCGCCCGGCAGAATCGCACCGGGCGGATAGCGGCCGGTCGCGATCGCGACCCCGATCTCGTGTGCAATCGATTGGTGCGCTGGATGGCGCTTTCGCTGTTCCGTCAATGGTTTGCCCCCGTGTTGTGTGGCGATTTTGGGACCAGTTGGGCCCATACGCCAGCCCCAATCACACCCTACGAAAAGCACTTGTCTTACAAATACGACAGGATATGTTGTCGGACAACTGGCCACCACCGCGCGGAGACGCGGCTTTCCGGGCCAGCGGATTTGGGGAGGTTTGCTGTGAAATTGCACCATCGTACTTCGTTGCTCGGCGTTTCGGCCCTGGCGTTCGCGGTTGCCGGCGGCATCGCGCCCGCCTTTGCCCAGCAGGACGGCGCGTCCGCGGCCGGCGGCGGAGACGACATCGTCGTCACCGGCGTGCGCGAGAGCCTGCGCTCGGCCGCGGCGCTGAAGCGCAACGCCGATCAGATCGTTGACTCGGTGCAGGCGCAGGACATCGGCAAGCTGCCCGATGCCAACACCACCGAAGCGCTGCAGCGCATCACCGGCGTGCAGATCCAGCGCCGCTATGGCGAAGGCGCCACCGATTTCGACCACCGCACCCAGCCGGCGATCACCGTGCGCGGTCTCACCCAGGTGCAGAATTTCCTCGACGGCCGCGCGGTCTATTCGGCCTCGGGCGGGCGCGCGTTCGACCTCGAAGGCGTGCCGCCCGAACTGCTTTCGGGCATCGACGTGTACAAGAACGCGCCGGCCAATATCATCGAGGGCGGCGTCGGCGGTGCTGTGAACCTGCGTACCCGCAAGCCGTTCGATTCGCCCGGCCAGGTGATCAGCGCCACGATCCGCGGCAATTACTACGATCGCATCGACAAGCCGGGCTATGCCGTGTCGGGCCTGTACAGCAATCGCTTCCAGGCGGGCGAGGGCGAGATCGGCGTGCTGATCAACGCGGTCTATTCGAAGAGCCGCTATCGCCAGGACGGCCTGCTGATCGGCCCGTTCGACACGGTCGCGCCCGGCTCGATCGCGGGGGCTCCGGCCAATGCGCAGATCCCCTATGGCCCCGAAATCTACGACGATAGCGGCGACCGCAAGCGCTTGGGTGTCGCCGGCGCGATCCAGTGGAAGCCGAGCGATGCGCTGCTGATCACCGCGCAGGGGCAGGTCACCAAATATTGGTTCAACCGTACCGGCGCCTATTTTTACGACCTGAGCAACCGCTCGAACGTGCGCGACAGCAATGGCAACGTCACCAGCTACGGTACCGCGCCGGCGCCGGGGGCTGCCTTCACCTTCAACAGCGAAGGCTATGCGACCAGCGGCACGCTGTCGCCGATCGCGTTCGAGACCGGCCGCTATGACCAGCAGCTGTGGAGCGCGAGCAAGAACTTCACGCTCAACGCGGCGTGGAAGCCTACCGATCGGCTCAAGGTCAATCTCGATGCGCAGTATCTGACGTCCTACTACAACGCCGATCGCAACGGCCATGTGCTGTCGCTCTACACCCAGTCCGGCCAGACCTCGCTGACCACGCCGCATCCGCTGACCGTCGATTTCGACCTGCGCGGCAAATATCCGCGCTGGGACGTGACGGAGCAGGGCGTCCTCAACAACCCGGCCAATTACACCACGCCCTATATCGCGGACTCGCTCCAGCGGAACGATGCCGACACCTGGGCCTTTGCCGGCGACATCGAATATGACGTCGATGGCGGCCTGCTGAAGAAGCTGCGCGCGGGCGCCCGCTATGCCGACAACAGCATCGATCTGCGCGGCACCTGGCACGCCGCCTGCATCACGTCGCTCGGCGCCGATCCGAACTGCGGTGCGCCGGCCGGCACCCCGCTGGTGCCGCTCAGCAAGAACCCGCAGCTCTCGATGCCGGGGCCGTCCAAAAACTGGTTCGACGGCAACAGCGTGAAGGGTGGCATCCTCTATCCGGCCTTCCCGGCGGGCGACGGCGTATGGGCGCAGACCAAGGCGCTCTATGCGCTGCTCGGCGCGCAGACGCAGGACAGCTTCAAGCCCGGCGACCTCAACAGCCAGACCGAAAAGACCTATACCGGCTGGGCCATCGCCGATTACGGCTTCGAGCTGGGCGGCATCGCGTTTGACGGCGGCGTCGGCGTGCGGGTGGTGAAGACCAAGGCGACCTCGATCGGCACCCAGTTCAACAATGACGGCACCTCGGCGCCTATCAGCGTGAGCAAGGAATATACCAAGGCGCTGCCGAGCTTTAACCTCCGCGCCAAGCTGACCGACACGTTCCAGATGCGCTTTGCCTATTCGAAGGGCCTGGCGCGCCCGAACTTCGACCAGCTCTCGACCAACCTGACGCTGAACAACCCGAACCAGATCAACCCGGTCACCGGCCACCCCAGCGCGAGCTCGGGCAACCCGCTGCTCAACCCGATCCGCTCGGACAATTTCGACGTGACCGCGGAATGGTACTTCGCGCCGAGCGGCTCGCTCACCGGCGGCCTGTTCTACAAGAAGGTCAACGGCTTCCTGGCCGGCGGCATCGTCCCCGGCGTGTATAACGGCGTGACCTACGACATTAGCACCCAGGTCAATTCCGGCAACGGCACGGTGAAGGGTGCGGAGATCGGCTATAACCAGTTCTTCGACTTCCTGCCCGGGCCGCTGAGCGGGCTCGGCCTGCAGGCCAACTACACCTATGTCGACTCCAGCGTGTCCAACCCCTTCGCCGTGGCGGGGTCGAATGCGCCGACGCAGCTGCCGCTCGAGAAGCTGTCGAAGCACAGCTACAATATCGTCGGCCTGTACGAGAAGGGCCCGGTCACCGCGCGCGTCGCGTGGACCTGGCGGTCGAGCTATCTCGACCAGACCCAGGGGAGCGGTGCCAACGGCATCCCGCAATATGCCGCGCCCTATGCCTCGCTCGATGCCTCGGTCAGCGTGAACCTGACCAAGCAGGTGGCCATCTCGGCGGACGTGGTGAACCTCAACAACCGGATGAACCGGATCTATATCGGCACGCCCGCCGCGCCGCTGCGCTACGAGCTCAACGACCGGCGCTTCGGCCTGTCGCTGCGCGCGACCTATTGACCGTGTGGGCCGGGGCAGGCGACTGCTCCGGCTTTCGTCTATCGGAGCATGGCGCAGGGTGACGGCTTTCCACCTTTGGACGTTCAACGGGCGGCGCGCGGCATGAGCGCGCCGCTTTCGCATATCGCGATCATCGGCGGCGGCACGGCGGGCTGGATGGCGGCCGCTGCGCTGGGCCGGGTGCTGGATACGCGCGCCATCGCCATCACTTTGGTCGAGTCCGAGGCGATCGGCACGGTGGGGGTGGGCGAGGCGACGATCCCGCCGATCCAGGCGTTCAACGCGCTGCTTGGCATCGACGAGGCCGAGTTCCTGCGGGCGACGAAGGGGACGGCCAAGCTTGGCATCGAGTTCGTCGACTGGCGCGCGAAGGGCACCCGCTACTTCCATCCGTTCGGTATCCACGGCATCGATTTCGGCGCGATCCCGTTCGAGGCACTGTGGCAGCGCGCGCGGCTGGCGGACGAGGCGGCGCCGCTCGAGGCCTATTCGATCTGCGCCGAGGCGGCGCGGCTGGGCCGCTTCCAGCGCCCGGTGACCAGCGGCAACAACCCGCTGACCCATCTCGGCTATGCCTATCATTTCGATGCGGCGCTCTATGCCGGTTTCCTCCGCGACAAGGCCGAGCAATGGGGCGTGCGGCGACAGGAAGGCAGGATCGTCAGCGTCGAGCGCAGCGAGGATGGCGCCATCGCGGGCGTCGTGCTGGAGGATGGCACGCGCATCGCCGCCGACTTCTACATCGACTGTTCGGGCTTCCGGTCGCTGTTGCTCGGCGAGACGCTGGGCGTGCCGTTCGAGGATTGGGCACAGTGGCTGCCCAATGACCGCGCCGTCGCGGTGCCGTGCACGCTCGGCGCGGAGGGACGCTCGCCGTTCACGCGCTCAACCGCGCGGGGGGCGGGGTGGCAGTGGCGGATCCCGCTCCAGCATCGCGTCGGTAATGGGCTGGTCTATGCGAGCGCCCATTGTTCGGATGCGGAGGCCGAGGCGCAGCTGCTCGGTAGCCTCGAAGGCACGCCGCTCGCCGAACCGCGGTTGCTGCGCTTTCAGGCGGGGCGCCGCGCGCGCTTCTGGGAGAAGAATTGCGTCGCGCTCGGCCTCGCCAGCGGCTTTCTCGAGCCGCTGGAGTCGACGAGCATCCATCTCGTCCAGGCAGGCATCGCGCGGCTGCTGGAGATGCTGCCGGTGGGCGGCGGCACGCCTGCCGACATCCGCCGCTACAACCGGCTGATGGCGACCGAATTCGAGACGATCCGCGACTTCCTGATCCTCCACTTCCACGCCACCGCGCGCGACGACACCGACTATTGGCGGCATCTGCGGACCATGGACCTGCCCGATACGCTGGCCGATCGCATCGCCATCTACCGCGCCAGCGGGCGGCTCTACCGCGAGGCGGACGAGCTGTTCTCCAAGACGAGCTGGCTGGCGGTGCTGCACGGGCAAGGGATCGACCCCAGCGGCTATGACCCGATCGCCGACGGCATGCCGCGCGACGAGGCGGCGGCGCGGCTCGCCCGGATCGCCGAGGTGACGGCACTGGCGGCCTCGCGCATGACCACGCACGAGGCGTTCCTGCACGAGAGCGGAGCCCTGCAACGATAAATTACACGGAAATTACTCCGAGAAATTTGACCGAAACAATCAGCCTTTGCAGTATGCCCTCATGGGGCGGGAGGAATCAGCGTGAACAAGTTCGGGTTGCTGGCGGCGGTGGGGACGGTTGCGCTCGCCTCCGGCATGGGGATGGCGCAGGACGGGCCGAAGATCGGCGACGCGCCGCAGGTCCAGCCGGTGCAGGTCGATCCGCGCCGCCCCGATTGGGAGAACCCGGCGGTGTTCGCGCGCGGCAAGATGCCGGCCAGCGCCACGCATTTCCCCTATGAGAGCCGCGCCGCCGCGCTCGCGGGCGATCCCGCCAGGTCGAGCCGCTATCTGCTGCTCGACGGCCAATGGTCGTTCCACTTCTCTCCTTCGTCGGACGCGGTGCCGAACGGCTTCGAGAAGCCGGACTACAACGTCGCCAAGTGGAAGCGCATCAAGGTCCCCGCCGACTGGCAGACCGAAGGCTATGACCAGGCGCGCTACAACAACATCACCTATCCCTTCCCGGCCAACCGTCCGCTGATCCCGCACGCGACCAACCCGGTCGGCTCCTATCGGCGAGACGTGCAGCTGCCGGCGAACTGGTCCGGGCAGGACGTGATCCTGCACATCGGCGCGGCGGGTTCGGCCTATCAGGTGTGGGTAAACGGCGTCGAGGCGGGCTACTCGCAGGACTCCAAGCTGCCTTCCGAGTTCGACGTGACCAAGCTGGTCCATGCCGGGCGCAACACGATCGCGATCCAGATCCATCGCTGGTCCGACGGTAGCTATCTGGAAGACCAGGATTTCTGGCGCGTCTCTGGCATCGAGCGCTCGGTCTATCTGGCAGCGGCACCCAAGGCGCGCGTCGCCGACCTGTTCGTCCATGCCGGGCTCGACGCGGCGTACAAGGACGGCAAGCTCTCGACCGAGCTGACGCTAACCGATCGCACCGCGCCGCTCACCGCGCGGATGACGCTGCTCGATGGCGACAGGCAGGTACTGATGCGCGAGACGCAGCTTCCCGCCGGTGCCGCGCAGAAGGTAACGCTCGCCGCCGATGTGCCGGGCGTGCGCCCCTGGACCGCCGAGACGCCCAATCTCTACACGCTGCTCGTCGAGCTGGTCGATGCCGAGGGCAAGGTGGTGCAGGCCACCCCGCAGCGGATCGGCTTCCGCACCGTCGAGATCAAGAACGGGCTGGTCAGCGTCAACGGCAAGCCGATCACCATCCGCGGCGTCAACCGCCACGAGCATGATCCGGAGACCTTCCACGTCGTCAGCCATGCGTCGATGGAGCACGACATCCAGCTGATGAAGCGGGCGAACATCAACGCGATCCGCACCTCGCACTATCCGAACGACCCGTATCTGTACGAGCTCGCCGATCGCTACGGCCTCTATGTGATGGACGAAGCGAATATCGAGAGCCACGCGTACATGGATTACGCCAACAAGCATGGCGAACTCCGGTCTCAGCTGCAGGTCGGTTTCGATCCGGCGTGGAAGGACGCGCACGTCTCCCGCGTCGTCAACATGGTCCAGCGCGACAAGAACCACCCCTCGGTGATCTTCTGGTCGCTGGGCAACGAGGCAGGGATCGGCCCGAACTTCGAGGCGGCGGCCGCGGCGGCCAAGGCGGTCGATCCGGGCCGGCTGGTCTCGTACCTCGGCTGGGGAACCTGGGACGGGATCCAGGACCACCGGCCGAACTATTATGCCGACATCTACGCGCCGATGTACGATCCGGCGGTAAAGCTGGAGGATTACGCCACCAACTGGAACTTCAAGCAGCCGGTGATCCAGTGCGAATATGCCCATATGATGGGCAATTCGGGCGGCAATCTGAAGGAATATTGGGACACCATCTACGCCCACCCGAACAAGCTGCAGGGCGGTTTCGCCTGGGACTGGGTCGACCAGTCGATGTATCGCTACACCAAGGACGGGCGCCGCTACTGGGGCGACGGCGGCGAATATGGCCCGAACCCCGGCGGCGATATCGAGTTCGGCGACGGGCTCCTCCAGTCCGATCGCACGCCCAATCCGCAGCTCTATGAGCTCCGCAAGGTCTATGCGCCGATCCAGTTCGACGGCTTCGATGCCGCGGGCGGCACGGTGACGGTGCGCAACCGCCATGATTTCCGCGACCTGTCCGGCTTCACCTTCGATTGGGAAGTGCAGGAGAATGGCGTCGCGGTGGCGAGCGGCACGTTGGCAACGCCGGATGTGGCGGCGCACGGCGCGGGCACGATCGCTCTGCCGCTGGCGGGCATCGCGCGCAAGCCGGGTGCCGAATATTTCGTCACGATCCGCGCCCGTGCCAAGGCCGATGCGGTGCCGCTGGTGCCGGGCGGCACGGTGATCGGATGGGAGCAGTTCGCGATCGATCCTGCCTATCGTTCGGCTGAGGTAACGGCGCCCAAGGGCACGGTGACGATGCAGGACGGGCAGGGGACGATTACCCTCTCGGCCGGCGGCGCGACGCTGGTGGTGAACCGCGCGACCGGCCTGGTCGATCGATACGTCGCCAGGGGCAAGATGCTGCTCAGCGGCGGCGCGCCGCATTTCTGGCGGGCGGTGACCGACAACGACATCGGTATCAGCACCGACAAGCAGCTCGCCGCCTGGAAGGGGATGAGCGAAACGCGCACCGTCGCCTTGGTGCAGGTGCAGGATCTGGGCGAAGAGGGCGCCGAGGTGCGTGTCGCCTACACCATGGGTGGGGGCGCGGTGCGCTTCACCAGCGTCTACCGGATGGCGAGCGACGGTTCGGTCGCGGTCGATGGCCGGTTCGACCCGGTCTCGGGCCAGTTGCCGCCGCCGTTCCGCATCGGCCTCGCCTTCACCACGCCGGGCAGTCTCAAGACCGTCGAATGGTATGGCCGGGGCCCGCACGAAAGCTATGTCGACCGCAAGACCTCGGCCCCGATCGGACTGTGGCGCGGTGCGGTCGCCGAGCAGAACCATGATTACATCCGCCCGCAGGAGACCGGCAACAAGGTCGATGTCCGCTGGATGGAACTGATCGGCGGCGGCTCGGGCCTGCGGGTGCAGGGCGACACGCCGCTGATGATGAACGCGCTCGCCTTCCCCTATGCCGATCTCGACCGGCACGAACCCGGCACCTGGAAGAGCACCGATGTGGTGCCCAAGGCGCAGGGCACGCTGCTGATCGACGCCGCGCAATGGGGTGTCGGCGGCGATACCCAGTGGAGCGAGTTCGGCAAGCCGCTCCCGAAATACCGCACCCAGTTGGTGCCCACCTCGATCCACTTCCGCCTCACCCCGTTCGCGGGCGAGGGCACTACCCCCACCAAGGCGCGCCCGGCGCGCGCGACGGAGAAAGAATGATGCGAAGCCTCATCAGCGCGATTGCGCTCATCGCCGCCATGCCCGCCTTGCCGGCGCTGGCGCAGACCGGCGGCGACGCCGTGACGGTGCATGGCGACCAGCCGGGCGCCAAATATGACCGCCGCCTGTTCGGCCAGTTTGCCGAGCATCTCGGCAGCGGCATCTATGGCGGCCTCTATGTCGGTGCCGACAGCAAGATCCCCAATGTGAAGGGTTTCCGCCGCGACGTGATCGACGCGCTTAAGGCGATCAAGGTGCCGGTGATCCGCTGGCCCGGCGGCTGCTTCGCCGACGAATATCACTGGCGGGAAGGCATAGGGCCGAAGGCGAAGCGCCCGGTAAAGGTCAACACCAACTGGGGTGGCGTGACCGAGGACAATACCGTCGGCACCAACGAGTTCATGGATTTCACCGAGGTTGTGGGCGCCGAGCCCTATGTCTCGGGCAATGTCGGCACGGCGGCCCCCAGCGAGATGGCCGAGTGGGTCGAATATATGACCTCGCCGACCAAATCGACGATCGCCAACCAGCGTCGCGCCAATGGCCGCGACAAGCCGTGGAAGCTGACGATGTTCGGCATCGGCAACGAGCTGTGGGGCTGCGGCGGCGACATGCACCCGGAATATGCCGCCGACGAGACCCGCCGCTACGCCACCTTCCTCAAGGTGCCCGAGGGGCAGCGTCTGATGAAGATCGCCAGCGGCGCCAACTCGGCCGATTACAACTGGACCGAGGTGATGATGCGCAAGGCCGGCGACAAGATCGACGGCATCGGCGTGCACTATTACACGGTGCCCGGGCCCTGGGAGAAGAAGGGCGCAGCGACGGGCTTCGACGAGGAGAGCTGGGCGCGCACGCTCTCCAAGACGCTCAAGATGGAAGAGCTGCTGACCGAGCACGGCAAGATTATGGATAGGTACGACCCCAAGAAGCGGGTCGCGCTGCTCGTCGATGAATGGGGCACCTGGTACGATGTCGAGCCGGGCACGAATCCTGGCTTCCTTTACCAGCAGAACAGCCTGCGCGACGCGATGGTCGCGGCGCTCAACTTCAACATCTTCGCGGCCCATGCGGACCGCGTGCGCGGCGCCAACATCGCCCAGATGGTCAACGTGCTGCAGGCGATGCTGCTGACCGACGGCGCCAAGATGGTGAAGACCCCCACCTATTGGGCGTTCGACCTGTACAAGGACTATATGGACGGCACGGTGCTGCCGGTCGACGTGCAGTCCCGCTGGTACAATAAGGACCAGTGGACGATGCGCGCGGTCAGCGCCAGCGCGGTGCGGGGCACCGACGGCGTGGTCCATGTCGGCCTGGTCAATGTCGATCCCAACCAGCCGGCGAGCGTGAGCGTGAAGCTGGACGGCGTGACCGGCACGGCAGTGACCGGCAAGGTCCTCACCGGCGCCACGATGGACGCGCATAACGACTTCAAGGCACCGGACGCGATCCGTCCGGCGGCGTTCACCGGCGCGACGCTTTCGGGCGGGACCCTGACGGTGCAGGTGCCGGCCAAGGCGATTGTGATGCTCGACATCAAGTGAGCAAGGCGGTTCTTCTGATGGTGGCGGCGGGCTTGCTCGCCGCCGCCGACGCGCCTGCGCCGCGCTGGGATGCGGCCGGGGACGGCAATCCGCTGCTCCCCGGCTATTTCGCCGACCCGTCGATCGTGCGCGATGGCGGCAAGTGGTATATCTACGCGACCATCGATCCCTGGGGCGCCGACACGCTGGGCATGTGGACCTCCAGCAACGGCCGCGACTGGAGCTTCTCCACCCCCGCCTGGCCGACCAAGGCCGCGGCGACCAGCCCGACCTCGGGAGACTCCAAGGTCTGGGCGCCGTCGGTGGTGAAGGCGAAGAACGGGCGCTGGTACATGTATGTCTCGGTCGGTTCCGAGGTGTGGGTCGGCAGCGCGCCGTCGCCCGCCGGCCCCTGGGCCGATGCGCATGGTGGCAAGCCGCTGATCGCGAAGGATTTCGCGCCGGCCTATCACATGATCGACGCCGAGGCGTTCGTCGACGAGGACGGTACGGCCTATCTCTATTGGGGCTCGGGGCTCAACTGGACCAACGGCCATTGCTTCGTCGTAAAGCTGAAGCCCGACATGGTCAGCTTCGATGGCGAGCCCAAGGACGTCACGCCCGCCAATTACTTCGAGGGTCCGTTCCTGGTGAAGGCCGGGCGGCACTATGTCCTCACCTATAGCGACGGCAAGACGACCGAAGACACCTACAAGGTCCGCTACGCGATCGGCGACACGCCGTTCGGCCCGTTCCGCGAGGGGCCGGACAGTCCGATCCTGTCTACCGACAAAAGCCGCGACGTGATCAGCCCCGGCCATCACGCGATCTTCCGCGTCGGCAAGCAGCCCTACATCCTCTACCACCGCCAGTCGCTGCCCTGGCCGCGGCCGGGCGACGACGCGACGCTGCGCCAGATCGCGGTCGATCCGCTGACGATCCATGCCGACGGCACCATCGCGAGGGTCACGCCGAGCCATGGCAGTGTGGTTGCGGGCTTCGTCGCCCGCCGTACGCGGGGCCTGCCGGTCACGCTGAAGGGCGCGGCCGCGGACGCCGTGCATGCAGCCGAGCGGGCAGGGGACGACAATTACGCGACGCTATGGCGCCCCGCGCCCGGCACTGCGCCGCTGCTCGTCGCCGATCTCGGCAAGGTGCAGACCGTCCGCGCGGCGCAGCTGCGGATGGAATATGCCAACCGCGCCTATGACGTCGCGATCGAGGCCTCGGCCGATGGCACGCACTGGCGGCAGGTTGCTGCCAAGTCCGGCGCCAGCGGCTCGCCCATCGTGCTGCCGCTGGCCATCACCGCCCGATATCTCCGTCTGCGCGTGCCTGCGGGTGCCGGTGTATGGGAGTGGCAGCTCTTCTGATCGGCGGCATCGATCAGGGGCGAAACAAAAAATGTTGCGGCGCGACGCCCTCCCATGCGTTAGGCGGGCGGACAAGCTTTCCAATTCCAAGAGGAGCATGACATGGCCTTCGAACTTCCCGAACTGCCGTACGCCAAGGACGCGCTCGCGCCGCACATGTCGGCGGAGACCTTCGACTTCCACCATGGCAAGCACCACAAGGCCTATGTCGACAACTGCAACAAGCTGGTTGCCGACATCCCCGAACTCCAGGGCAAGAAGCTCACCGAGGTGATCGCCTATGCCAAGGACAAGGGCAACAAGGGCCTGTTCAACAACAGCTCGCAGATCTGGAACCACAGCTTCTTCTGGCAGTGCCTGACGCCGAACTATGCGGCGCCCACCGGCAAGCTGGCCGAGATGATCACCCGCGACTTCGGCAGCCACGAAGCGCTGATCGAGAAGCTGAAGGCGGAGTCCGTCGGCCACTTCGCCAGCGGCTGGGGCTGGCTGGTGCTCGACGGTGACACGCTCAAGGTCACCTCGTTCCATGACGGCGATTCGCCCGTCGCGCACGGCGTGAAGCCGCTGTTCACGATCGACGTGTGGGAACACGCCTATTACATCGACTATCGCAATGCCCGCCCGTCGTTCGTCGACACCATCCTGACCAAGCTGGTGAACTGGGACTTCGTCGCCCAGAACCTCGACGGCGAAGGCGCGAGCCGCGCCGACCAGCAGGGCTGAGCCCTATCGGTCCCTCCGCCCGGTGATCGGGCGGGGGGATCAACTTTCCCCGTACAGGTCGCGCTGGGCCTTCTCCAACTCCTCGGCATAGCGCCGCCGCGCATGGCTCTCGGTGATGAGCCCCAGCACCTCGCCATCGGGTGCCAGCACCGCCAGATCGTCCGCCACGCTCGCGTCGAAGGCTTCCAGCACTTCCGCGATCGTCATGTCCGGCGATAGCGCGCGATCCACGAACTTCGCCATGCTGCCGACGCGATCCGCCTGATCGGCGGACGGGCTCCACACCGCGGCGGTCTCGGCGATACCGGCATAATGGTGCTTGGCGTCGAGCAGCACGACGCGCTTGGTGGAGCCCAGCGGGAAGCGGGCGCGGAACGTCGCCACGTCCGTGTCCGCCGCGATCGTCGCCACATCGCGCCGCATCATACGGGCAGCGGTGAGGCCGCGAACCCAACCCACGTCCCGCCCGCTGCGCAGCGTCTCGCCGCGCAGATGCAGCCGCCAGGTGGAGAAGCTGTAGCCGAACATCTCGCGCACGATCGTGCTGGCGATCAGCGTCGCGGCGATGGTGGCGCCGGTAATGCTGAAGTCGTGGGTGACCTCCAGCACCAGCAGCGACATCGTCATCGGCCCGCCGACCACCGCCACTGCGAGCGCTGCCATGCCGACCACCGCAGCATCATCGGGAGCCAAGTGGTGCAGCCCGGGGATCTCGGCGAGCGTCAGCTGGTAGAAGCGCCCGATAAGCGCGCCGAGAAACAGCGAGGCAAAGAACAGGCCGCCCCGAAAGCCGAAGCCCAGCGACACGGCCGAGCCGAGTAGTTTGAGCACAATCACGAGTCCGAGCGAGGCGAGCGTCGCCGTCGCGGCGAGGTTGATGTCCAGCGCGCCATGCCCGCTCGACAGCACCTGCGGGGAGAGCAGCGCGAGCGGGATCATCAGCACGCCGCCGATCAGCGGCGCCCAGGCCGGCCGGATCGGGCTGCGGCGCACGCCGGCCTCCACCAGCGCCACCAGCCGCATCAGCGCGATGCCGAAGCCCGCGCATAATATGCCGAGAAGCGCGTAGAGGAGGTAATCCGCAGTGCCGATCGCATGTACGCCGCCTGCGCTGATCACATAGGGATGGATACCCAGCGTGCGGGCGATCAGCGCGGCAGTCAGTGAGGCAAGAACCACCGGGGCGACGATCGCCGGCGTGTAGGCGCCGAGCACGATCTCGAAGGCGTAGAAAGCCCCCGTGAGCGGCGCCCCGAACGCCGCGCCCAGGCCCGCGCCGGCACCGGCGGCCATCAGCGTCCGCAGGTCCGCCCGCCGCAGCTTCAGCCGCTGGCCGAGCAGCGAAGCGAGACCGCCGCCCGCCTGCGCATAGGCTGCCTCCAGGCCAACGGAGGCGCCAAAGCCGTTGGAGAGCAGGGTCTGGCCCACCACGGTTGCGGTATCGCGCGCGGGAATGCGCCCGCCGTGCAGCGCATTGGCCTCGACCACGTCGATGGTCTTGCGGCGGCGAAGCACCCACAGCGTGAGGCCGAGCAGCGCACCGCCCACCGGCAGGGCGAGCAGGCGGAGCGGGGCGATATGGCTCGCCGCGCTCAGATGCTCGCCGAGCGCCAGCCCGAACAGCACCCGCTGCATGCCCCGCGCGCTCTGGCCGATGGCGATGGCGGCAAGGCTCGCCGCCGCGCCGACGCCGATCGCCAGCAGCAGGAACAGCAAGGTGTTCGAGCGGATCTGCCGGCGCAGTCCATTCGCCGCGCGCACTGCGTGGAAGGTGGCCGGGTGGCGCGGCAGGAACATGGCGGGATCAGCCTTCCGGCGGGACGGGCGCGTCCTCGGGCTTTTCGAGCTGCAGGCCGTGGCGCAGCAGCATCGGGATATTGGCGATCGCGAACACCAGGGTCAGCGGGATCACCACCCAGGTTTTGAACGTCACCCAGCGATCCCAGTCGAGCATGTGGCGCATGACTTCGTTGAGCACCGCCATCGCGACGAAGAACACGGTCCAGTTGATCGTCAGCAGCCGCCAGCCCTTGGCGCTCAGCCCCGGATAGGCCGACTCCAGCATCGTCTGGAGCAGCGGCTTGTTGGTGATCAGGCCATAGCCGAGGATCACCGCGAACATCGCATAGACGATGGTCGGCTTGACCTGGATGAAGGTCTGGTCGTGGTAATAGAGGGTCAGGCCGCCGAACACGAGCACCAGCACGCCGGTGATCCACAGCATCGGCGAGACGTGGCGGGTCTTCCACCAGGAGACGGCGATCGCCGCCGCCATCGCGATCATGAAGGCCAGCGTGGCGGTGAAGATGCGCTGGAGCTGGACGCCGGGGGCGAGGCTGTTGACCGCGAAGAACACGATCAGCGGGCCGTAATCGAGCGCCATGCGCAGGCCGGCGGATGCCTTGGGGCGGGCGGCTGCATCAGCCATGGGTCAGTTCCTCCACGCCGGCAATGATGCGGGCGACCTCGACCGGATCGAAACCGCGCAGATCGTCGACCTTCTCGCCTACGCCGATCGCGTGGATGGGCAGGCCGTATTTCTCGGCCGCGGCAACGAGGACGCCGCCGCGCGCGGTACCGTCGAGCTTGGTCATCACGAGGCCGGTGACGCCCGCCACTTCCTTGAACACCTCGATCTGGTTGAGCGCATTCTGGCCGGTGGTCGCGTCGAGCACCAGCACCACGTCGTGCGGCGCGGCCGGATTGAGGCGGCCGAGCACGCGGCGCACCTTGGCCAGTTCGTCCATCAGCTCGCGCTTGTTCTGCAGACGGCCGGCGGTGTCGACGATCAGCACGTCGGTGCCAATCTCGGTCGCGCGCTTTACCGCTTCGAACACGACGCCGGCGGCGTCACCGCCCTCGGCGCCCGAGACGATCGGCACGCCGATCCGATCGGCCCAGGTCTTGAGCTGGCCGATCGCGGCGGCGCGGAAGGTGTCGCCGGCGGCGACCATCACGCTGTAATCCTGCTCGAGCAGCTGGTTGGCCAGCTTGGCGATCGTCGTCGTCTTGCCCGATCCGTTGACGCCGATGACGAGGATCACCTGCGGGCGCGGGAACGCCTCGATCTCGAGCGGCTTGGCGACTGGCTCCAGCACCTTGGCGACTTCCTCGGCGACGATCACGCGGATGCCGAGTTCCTCCAGGTTGCGCTCGAACTGCCCTTCGGCAAGCCGCGCGCGGACCTTGGCGGCGGTGGCGGGGCCGAGGTCCGAGGCGATCAGCGCCTCCTCGATCTCGTCCAGCGTCGCCTCGTCCAGCCGGGCGAGCGACAGGCCGGCGAGGTTGCCGAGCAGCCGGTCCGACGTCTTGCGAAAGCCGCCGAGCAGCTTTTCATGCCAGCCGGGCCCGCTCATGCGACCAGCTTTCCGTCTTCGACGCGTGCAATCGTCACGTTCACCGTTTCTCCAGTCTGCCAGGGGGCGGTGAGCCGCACCTCGGCGAAATTCTCTGCATGGCCGCGGTCGCCCGGGCGCTCGACCAGCACCTGCTGGCGGCTGCCGACCAGGGTTTCCAGCCAGTTCGCCCGCTGCGCCGCCGCTGCCGCGCGCAGCCGGGCGGCGCGATCGCGGATCGTGGCGGGCGCCACCTGCGGCATGCGCGCGGCGGGCGTGCCGGTGCGCGGGCTATAGGGGAAGATATGCGCATGCACCACGCCGCAATCGGCGATCAGGGCGCGGGTGTTCTCGGACATCGTCTCGTCTTCGGTCGGAAAGCCCGCGATGAGGTCGGCGCCGATGGCGATCTCGGGCCGCGCGGCGCGCAGGCGTTCGGCCAGTGCAACCGATTGCGCGCGGCTGTGGCGGCGCTTCATCCGCTTGAGGATCATGTCGTCGCCCGCTTGGAGCGACAGATGGACGTGCGGCATCACGCGCGGCTCCTGGGTGAGCAGCGCGAACAGCCGATCGTCGACTTCGATCCCGTCGAGCGACGAAAGCCGCAGCCGCTGAAGCTTGGGCACGTGGCGGAGGATGCGCTCCACGAGCGAGCCCAGGGTGGGAGCGCCGGGCAGGTCATGGCCATAGCTGGTGAGGTCGACGCCGGTCAGCACCACTTCGCCATGCGCCTCCGCCAGCATTGCGACCCGATCGATCACCGCGCCCGCGGGCACCGAGCGGCTGTTGCCCCGCCCGAAGGGAATGGCGCAGAAGGTGCAGCGATGGTCGCAGCCATTCTGCACTTCCACGAAGGCGCGGGCGTGGGTGGAGAAGCTGGCGGCGAGGTGCGGCGCGGTTTCGCGCACGGCGAGGATGTCCTGCACCTGCACCTTGGCCTCGGACGCCCAGGCTTGCGGAAGCAGCTTCTCGGCATTGCCGATCACCCGGTCGACCTCGGGCATCGCGGCGAAGGCTTGCGGATCGATCTGCGCCGCGCAGCCGGTAACGACCAGCTCCGCGTCGGGCCGTTCGCGGCGGGCGCGGCGGATCGCCTGGCGCGTCTGCTTCACCGCTTCGTTGGTGACCGCGCAGCTGTTCACGACGATGGCGTCCCTGCCGTCGAGCAGCGCACGGATCGACTCGCCTTCGGCTAGGTTCAGCCGGCAACCCATGTTAAGGATGAGAGGCGAGGAGAGGGACATTGGCCAGCGATCTAAGGACGCCGACCGCAGAAGTCCAACACCGGGCGGGCCAGGTACTGGCCTTCTGGTTCGACGCGCTGCTGCCCGAACAATGGTTCCTGAAGTCCGACGGGGTGGATCGCGAGATCGCCGATCTGTTTGGAGACCTGCGCGATCGGGTGCTGGCCAGCGACGCTGCGGGGTGGGACGAGGATTCCGAAACGCTGCTAGCCGCCGTGATCCTGCTCGACCAGTTCTCGCGCAATATCCATCGCGGGCAGGCCGAGGCGTTTGCGGGCGATCCGCTCGCGCAGCACTTGGCCAAGCTTGCCGTGAAGCGAAGCTGGGATGGGCGCATGTCCAAGGAGCAGCGCCAGTTTCTCTACATGCCGTTCGAACACGCGGAGGATGCCGAACTCCAGGCGCTGAGCCTGCGCTGCTTCGCCGCGCTCGAAGACGAAGAACTGATGGCCTATGCGCGCAATCATGCCGAGGTCTTCCACCGCTTCGGCCGCTTCCCGGGACGCAACGAGGCGCTGGGGCGCATCTCCACCCCCGACGAGCTCGACTATCTCAGCCAGCCTGGAGCTGGCTGGTAGCATCGCCGCCTTCCAGCCGCGGACCGGGCTGGAGGATCAGCCGCCGCTCGGCGAGTAGGCGCCGCGCCCCCGCGATCGACAGCGGCTTGCCATAGAGCCAGCCCTGCGCCTTGGCGCAGCCGATCGCGCGCAGCCGCTCCTCGATCGCGGTGTCTTCCACCCCCTCGGCGGTGATCGGGAGGTTCAGGCTCTCGCCCAGCCGCAGGATCGTGTTGACAATCGCGGCAGAATCCGCGCTCTGGTTGAGCGAGAGGATGAAGCTCTTGTCGATCTTGATCCGGTCGAAGGGCAGGGCGCGGAGATGGGCGAGTGACGAATAGCCGGTGCCGAAATCGTCGAGCGCCAGCCGCACCCCCTGGTTCTTGAGGCTGCCGACGATCGACTGGGCGAGCGCCAGGTTATCGAACAGCGCGCTTTCGGTGATCTCCACTTCCAGCCGGTGGGCGGGAAAGCCGGTCTCGGTGAGCACCTTGATGATCTTCTGCGCCAGCCAGGCGTCGCGCAGTTGCACCGGCGAGATGTTGACCGACAGGCTGAGCCCCGGATCCCAGTCGCGCGCCGCGTGGAAGGCCTGGCGCATGATCGACAGCGACAGGTCGCCGATCAGCCCGGCATCCTCGGCGACGGGAATGAACCGGTCGGGCGGGATCATGCCGTGGGTCGGATGCTCCCAGCGGGCGAGCACCTCGAAGCCGTGCAACCGGCCGCTGGCCAGATCCACCTGCTGCTCGAAATAGGGGGTGATCTCTTCGCGCGGGATCGCGATGCGCAATCCGCTTTCGAGGGCGCTGCGCACCTGCAGCGCGCGTTCCATCGCCGGATCGAACCAGGCGAAGCGGTTCTTCCCCGCCTTTTGCGCCTGATGCATGGCGATGTCCGCGGTGCGCAGCAGCGCGTCGATGCTCGGGCAGTCGAAGTCGGAACGGGCGATGCCGAGCGAGCAGCTGATGTGCAGCACATGGCCTTCCACCTCGAAGGGCTGGGCGAGGCGGGTAACGATGCGCTCGGCGATGCGCTCGACGGTTGCCGGCTCGCGCGGGTCGAAGGCGAAGGCGCAGGCGAACTCGTCGACGCCCAGCCGCCCGGCCAGCGCCATCTGGGGCAGGGCCTGGGCGACTTCCTGCGCCACGGCGCGGATCAGCGCGTCGCCCACCGCATGGCCGTGCAGGTCGTTGATTGCCTTGAACCGGTCGAGATCGAGCACCAGCATCGCCACCGCCTGGCTGCGGCGATGCGCGCGGGCGAACATCGCGGCGCCTTCCTCGGTGAGGCTGTTGCGGTGGAGGAAGCCGGTCAGCGGATCGCGGCTGGCGACGCTGTGTGAGCGCTCGCCGGCGCCGCGACCTGTGGTGCGCGTGGCGAGGCGGCGCGCGCAGAGGAGGATGAGGACCAGGTTTACGGCCTGGGCGCCAAGCAGCCAGCCGCCTGGCACGATCTGCTCGACATGGTCGAACGCCAGTCCCGCGCCGATCGCGAGCGCGAGCAGCGCGGAGGCGACACACAGCGCGTTGAAGATCGCCGCGGTGCGATCCTTGCGCGTGCTCTCCCGCTCCCGTTGCTGTTGCCGCGTCATCGACGCACTACGCCCCTCGTACTAACGAAGCGGCGTTTTCCCATGCAAGGCGTGTAGATCGGGTTAAACCCTAGGAGGTTGCTTTCCGCCGCCACTGCGGCTAAGGGGACCCACCGTTCCTCCGTGGACGCGAGACATTTGCCACCCCAAGGGGTGACGCCGGCCGACGAGGTTTCGTCCGCCGGCGTGTTTTGCGTTTGGCGGAACAACGACTGATTTGGAGTGATCTGGGCATCATGTTCGAGAGTTTGAGCGATCGGCTGGGCGGCGTCTTCGAGCGCCTGCGCGGACGTGGCGCGCTCGCCGAGGCCGATGTCCGGACCGCGATGCGCGAAGTGCGCGTGGCGCTGCTGGAAGCGGACGTCGCGCTGCCCGTCGCCCGCGAATTCGTCGACAAGGTAACCGAGCAGGCCGTCGGCCAGCAGGTGCTGCGCTCGGTCACGCCGGGCCAGCAGGTCGTCAAGATCGTCCATGACGCGCTGGTCGACATGCTCGGCGCCGACACGGCCGAACTGAATATCGACGTCACCCCGCCGGCGGTGATCATGCTCGTGGGTCTGCAGGGCTCGGGCAAGACCACCACCACCGCCAAGCTTGCCAAGCTGCTGAAGAAGCAGGGCAAGAAGGTGATGATGGCGTCACTGGACGTGAACCGTCCGGCTGCGCAGGAACAGCTGGCGGTGCTCGGCACCCAGACCGAGGTGGCGACGCTGCCGATCGTCACCGGCCAGCAGCCGGTCGAGATCGCTCGCCGTGCGCTCCAATCGGCGAAGCTCCAGGGCTTCGACGTGGTGATGCTCGACACCGCCGGCCGTCTCCACGTCGATCAGGCACTGATGGACGAGATGAAGGCGGTTGCCGACATCTCGAAGCCGCAGGAAATCCTGCTCGTCGTCGACTCGCTCACCGGCCAGGACGCGGTGAACGTCGCCAGCAACTTCTCGGCGCAGGTGCCGCTGACCGGCGTGATCCTCACCCGGATGGACGGCGATGCGCGCGGTGGTGCGGCGCTGTCGATGCGCGCGGTCACCGGCCAGCCGATCAAGTTCGCCGGCATGGGCGAGAAGCTCGACCAGATCGAGCCGTTCCATCCAAAGCGCGTTGCCGGCCGGATCCTCGGCATGGGCGACGTGGTCAGCCTGGTCGAGCGCGCCGCGGCGTCGATCGAGCAGGAAGACGCCGAGCGCATGGCGAACCGGCTCGCCAAGGGCCAGTTCGACATGAACGACCTGCGCGCGCAGCTGAACCAGATGCGCAAGATGGGCGGCATCGGCGCGCTGGCGGGGATGATCCCCGGCATGAAGAAGGCGCAGGCCGCGGTTGATCAGGTCGGCGGCGACAAGGTGCTGATCCGCATGGACGCGATCATCGGTTCGATGACGCCCAAGGAGCGCGCCAAGCCCGAACTGCTCAACGCCAAGCGCAAGATCCGCATCGCCAAGGGCAGCGGCTTGACCGTGCAGGACGTCAACAAGCTCATCAAGATGCATCAGGAGATGCAGACCGCGATGAAGCGCCTGAAGAAGATGGGCGGCCTGAAGGGCATGCTGGGCATGCTCGCCAAGGGTGGTCCGGGCGGCGGCATGGGCGGCATCGGCAATGCGCTGGGCGGCGCCGAGATGGGCGAGATGATGGACAAGGTGGGCGCCGGCCTGCCGGGTTTGCCGGGCGGCGCCAAGCTGCCGCCGGGCTTCGAAAATTTGCTGAAGAAAAAGTAACTTAACCCAGTTTGTTTCAATCGTATCTCTAGAAGGAAGTGAAGTAGAATGGCTCTCTCCATGCGTCTGTCGCGCGGCGGCTCCAAGAAGCGCCCGTACTACCGGATCGTCGTTGCTGACGCCCGTGCGCCCCGCGACGGCAAGTTCATCGAGAAGATCGGCACCTACAACCCGCTGCTCGCCAAGGATTCGGCCGAGCGCGTGAAGCTGGACGACGAGCGCGCCAAGTACTGGCTGAGCGTCGGCGCGCAGCCGACCGACCGCGTTGCCCGCTTCCTCGACGCCGCTGGCGTCAAGGAGCGTGCGGCCCGCAACAACCCGAACAAGGCGGTTCCGGGCGAAAAGGCCAAGGAGCGTGCGGAAGAGCGTGCGGAGAAGGCCAAGGCAGCCGCCGAAGCCGCTGCCGCCCCGGCCGAAGAGACCGCCGAGGCCTGAGCTTGAATGTCCCTCCCGCGCGCTGGTGCGGGAGGGATGGCTCGTGCGTCGCTGCATCCCATTATGGCAGAACCTTCCGCTCCCTCGACCCGCGGCGATCGCCCGGTGACGCTTGCCGCCGTGATCGGCGCGCACGGCATCGCCGGCGAGGTGCGGCTGAAGGTGTTCGCCGAGGATCTGGCGGCGCACAAGAGCTTCAACGGCGGCACGCTGACGCTCAAGTCGGTGCGCGGGGGATCCAATGGCGTGATCGCCCGCTTCGCTGAAGTGGCCGACCGCAATGCCGCCGAGGCACTGCGCGGCACCGAACTGACGGTGCCGCGATCCGCCCTCCCGCCGCTGGGCGAGGGCGAATATTACCATATCGACCTGCTCGAATTGCCCGTGGTCGGTGAGGACGGGGCCGCGATCGGCCGCGTTGTCGCGATCGACGATTACGGCGCAGGCGACGTGATTGAGATCGAACGCCCCGACGGCAAGCGCTTCATGGTGCCGATGCGCCCCGAGGCGGTGCCGAGCTGGGATGGCGAGAAGCTCGTCGTCGCGAGCACCTTCCTGGAAGCCTGATCGGACCCAGGCGATATGCGTGGCTATTGTGGTCCGTGCGCCTGCCCCAACGATCCGCTCAGCGTCGCATTCACCCCCTGAATCGGGGAAATCGTTACCGAAACCATGTCGTGCAGCCGACCCGGCGCATGCTGCTCTACCCCGCGTGGTACATACCAATAGTGGGTCGTGACCGTTCCTTGGGCGATCTCGTCCGGCGGGCCGAACCGCTGCGCCATTGCCGCGGCGAAACGCCGTCCCTGGGCAAGATTTCGGTCGCGATCGGCAAGCGCGGAAAACTGGTCGTTCAACCTCATCCAGCCCAGCGTTCGGTGCGGCACGCTGCCGTCGAACTGGAGCATCACCAGCCAGCGCGCGTGTCGCAGGTAGCAGACGAGGGCGGAAGGGTCTTCGCTTTTCGTGTCGCCGGCGTCGCTCGCCGTGGTGCAGGTTGTGCGTTGATAGCCACGCAGGCCAAGCGCAGCTTCGACCTCCGCCTCGGGCATGCGTGGAGCAATGCCCTCCATCGCATAGCCGCGCCATTCCACGGCGGACCCGTGGATCTGCTCCCGGCCGGCATCAGGGGTCCGCGTGTTGCATCCTCCTGTCAGGAGCAGCGGCAAGGCAAGGTAGAGCAGTTTCATCGGCCCTGCACGCTATGGGACAAGACGCGGCTAGGCGAGCGGTACGCGACCAAGGGCTACGCACGGACGATCAGCGCCAGAGCGGCGTTTCCGCATTCAGCATATTCCGGATCGTCGTCGCGGCGACCCCGGCTTCGCCCATCGCATGGCTGATCTGGTCGAGGCCCTTGGCGACGTCGCCGGCGGCGAACAGGCCGGGGAGCGAGGTGCGCTGGTGGTCGTCCACTTCCAGGCAGCCGCTGGCGTCGGCGCGGGCGCCGGCCTCGACGGCCAGCTCCGAGCGGATGTGCGAGCCCAGCGTCGGGTAGAGGCTGTCGAAGGCGAACTGGCCGGTCGGCACCGTCACGAGGATCCGGTCGTTCTCGAGCGCCCAGTCGGTAGCCGGGCCCTCGACGCGCGCAACGCCTGCCGCATCCAGCTGTTCGATCTGTTCCGGCGGCAGGTCGTGGCGATCGGGGGCGATCAGCGTCACGTCCCGGGTGAAGCTGCGGATGAACAGCGCCTCGCGCGCCCCGTGTTCGCCGGTGCCGTACACGGCGACGCGCTTGTCGGTGACCTCATAGCCGTCGCAGACCGGGCAGTAGCGGATCTGGCCCCGCCCCAGCGCGGCGTCATGCAGGTCGTCGGGCATCGGCGGGCGGTGGTTGACGACGCCGGTGGCGAGGAGGACCGAGCGGGCGCGGACCTCGCGCTCACCGATCCTTGCGGCGAACCCGCCCTGGATCGGCTGCAGGCTCGTGACCTTCGCTGCTTCGCGCACCGTGCCGTATCTCTCCGCCTGGGCGCGCATCGCCGCGAGCAGGTCCAGGCCGGAGATGCCGTCGGGGTAGCCTGCGTGGTTGTGCGTGCAGGGGATCAGCGCGGCGCGGCTCGATCCGCAGTCGAACAGGCGGATGTTCAGATGATAGCGGCTGAGATAGATGGCCGCGGTGAGCCCTGCCGGGCCGCCGCCGATGATGATGCAATCGTCCATCGCGCGCCAGCGCTTGGGCTTGCGACAGGTTCCCGGATCGAGTGTAGGGCAGGGCATGGTCACGCCCGATTATCTGCTCGATACCTGCGTATGCATCCGCCTGCTGCGGGGCGGTGGCGCGCCGGTCGCGCGGCGGATTGCGGCGGCCGAGCCGGGCGCCATTGCGATCTCGGCAATCAGCCTTGCCGAATTGATAGGAGGGGCTGGGCAGGGCAGTGCCGCTTTGGACGGGTTGCTCGAGCAAGTCCCGGTGCTAAACTTCGATGCAGCGGCGGCGCGCTCCTTTCCAGCGGCGCGCGCCGCGCGCGGTCGCCATGACCGGTTGATCGCGGCGCATGCGCTCGCGCTGGGCGCGACGCTGGTGACTCATAACGGCCGCGATTTCCGTGCCGTGCGGGGCCTGCGTATCGAAGACTGGTTCTGAGCGCGTTGCGCTCCGGGGTGAATGTATATACATCACGTATATACGGAGGCAACGCATGGGCGAGGAATACCGCGCCAAGATCTTCAAATCGGGCAACTCGCTGGCGCTGCGCCTGCCCAAGGCGCTGGGGCTGAAGGAGGGCGGCGAGGTCGTGCTGCGCGAGGAGCGGCGCGGCTTCTCGGTCGAGCCGGTGGACGGCGAGGAGAAGATCGACCTCAGCGGCATCGCCGGCGCGCTGCCTTGGCTGAAGCCGATCCCGCCGGAAGATCGCGAGATCGAGGAACGCACGCTTGATTGGGAAGGGCGCAGGCTGCGGCGCGATGGCTGAACCTCGCTTCCTGCTCGACACGAACATCTGCATCTATGTCCTGAACGAAGCGCGAGGCGCGTCAGCACGGGCGGTGGAGGCACAGGCCAAGGGCAGCGTGGTGAGTTCCACCATCGTGCTCGCGGAAGTGTTGCGTGGGGTGCCCGACGACGATGCGGCCGGACGACAGGTCGTCGAGCGATTCTTCCGCCTGGTGGAGCCGCTGCCGTTCGACGCCGCCGCTGCGGAGGTGTATGCGGGCCTGCCGTTCCGCCATGCCCGCCTCGACCGGCTGATCGCCGCGCAGGCGCTGGCGGCGGGGCTGACGCTGATCACCAACAACGAACGGGATTTCGCCGACATCCCCGACCTCAAGCTCGAGAACTGGACGCTGTGACCTTCGCTGCAACTATCCTGACGCTGTACCCCGAGATGTTTCCGGGCCCGCTCGGCATCTCGCTGGCCGGGCGCGGTCTGCGGGAAGGGCTCTGGTCGCTGGAGGCCGTGCAGATCCGCGACTTCGCTACCGACAAGCATCGCTCGGTGGACGACACGCCGGCCGGGGGCGGGGCGGGGATGGTGCTGCGCGCCGATGTACTGGCGGCCGCGATCGACAGTGTTCCCCGTGATGGGCGCCCGCTTCTCGCGATGACGCCGCGCGGACGGACGCTGACGCAAGATCGTGTGCGCGATCTTGCGGCAGGTTCCGGTGCGATCGTGCTGTGCGGCCGGTTTGAGGGATTCGACGAGCGCATCTTCGAAGCGCGCGACATCGAGGAAGTCTCGATCGGCGATTACATCCTCTCCGGTGGCGAAATGGCGGCGCTGACGCTGCTCGATGCTTGCATTCGGCTCGTTCCCGGCGTAATGGGCGCCGCTTCTAGCGGTATGGACGAGAGCTTCGAAACGGGGCTGCTCGAATATCCGCAATATACCCGACCTGTCGAATGGGAAGGGCGCACGATCCCCGAAGTGCTGCGATCGGGGGATCATGCGAGGATCGAAGCCTGGCGTCGCGCCATGGCGGAGACCGATACACGGCTAAGGAGGCCAGACCTTTGGGAACGCCATGAGGGCGTTCGGGTCCAGTCTCCCTCTGGCGCGCGGCGAAAACATGGGACTGACTGAGATGAATATCATCCAGACGCTCGAAGCCGAGCAGATTGCCAAGTTCACCGAAGCCAAGAAGATTCCTGAATTCCGCCCGGGCGATACCGTCCGCATCGGTGTGAAGGTCGTCGAAGGCGAGCGTACCCGCGTGCAGAATTTCGAAGGCGTGTGCATCGCCCGCTCGAACAAGGGCATGGGTTCGAACTTCACCGTCCGCAAGATCTCGTTCGGTGAAGGCGTGGAGCGCGTGTTCCCGCTCTATTCGCCGAACATCGATTCGATCGAGGTCGTGCGTCGCGGTGTCGTGCGTCGTGCGAAGCTCTACTATCTGCGTGGTCGTACCGGTAAGTCGGCGCGTATCGCCGAGCGCCGCGACACCCGCACCGAGGCGCAGGCCGCCGAATAAGGCTGGTCTTCCCAGAACGCGAAAGGCGTGCGGACCCCGCGGTTCGCACGCCTTTTTTCTTGCCCGGTACCCGGCGCAATGCGCGGATACCGCAGAGCCATCGACACAAAAAAGCGCCGCGAACGGGTTACGTCGCGGCGCCTTCGATATTGGCGATGGGTGGCGCCGATCAGGCGGCGGCGCGCAAGCCGTCGTTCTGGAGCAGCGCTCGACCGCGGGCAGTGAGGGCGGCATCGCGCACCTCGGGCCCGCCGATGCCGATCAGCAGCGCCTCATAGGCGAGCAGACCGCGATCGCAGAGGCCCTGCACGGCAGCGACAAAGGCATGATGGCCGTCCAGCGATGCGCCGAGATCCAGCGCCGTCGGGGTCAGCGTGGCGCTGCCCGGCCAACTGCGCTGCAGTGCGTCGGCGATCGCGACGATGCAGCGCGAATCGAGGGCGCTCAGCGCCTCGCGACTTTCCCCGCTCATCGACATCAGGTCCTCCTTAGCAACATGGTCCGCATGCCTTTGTGCAACCCGAGGGGCCGTAGCGAACCCACCGAACTCGTGCTCAAAATTGCATTTATCAGAACCACGCCATCGACCCTCGGCCGGTTCCGCAACATTCCTATGCACACAGACGCCGAATCGGTTTTTTCCGTCCCGGAGTCGTGCTGTGACGCAGCATTTACGCTACTAGGCAAAATCTGCCTAGACGTAGGTTGCATCCGAAACGAATTTACCGGTTGATAACTTCTGCGGTCGTCTCGTTCTGGAACACAGCAAATGGCGCCAACCGGTAAATGTGCCGCTGGTAAAACTCCGTACTGCCCGGAGCTCCACGAGTCGCTTACGATACAACCGTTTTCATCAGGGTGTCGTGATGTCGGCTTGGGGTATTGCAGCGTTGGAACTGGATGATCGATTCGGATCCTGTGCCGCGGGTGAGATGATGCCCGAGGAAAGCCGGATCGTGCGCGCGGCGGTGGTGCTGCTGCGCGGCGACGTTGCCGTATTGCATACCGGCTCGCGCGCCGTACTTGCGGCCGCGGATGGCGTCGAGGCCGCTGATTCCGCGCGACAATTGTCCGACCCGCTGGAAGCCATGGCGCTCGGCTATCGCAGTCAATTGTCTGTGCCCTTGTGGCGTGAAGGTCGCCGTATCGGCGCATTGGCTGTGCTCGACCGTGCGGAGCGCCGCTTCGGGGAAGCGGATATCGCTCTGCTGCAAGGGCTTGCGGGCCGCATGGACGTCGCGCACCCCAGCATCCATTAAAAGGCCGGCAAGGCCTTACGCCGTCAGTTCGCCTGGTTGGCTTCGCTTGCCAGCATGGCGCGACCGCGTGCAGTGAGGGTGGCATCGACCAACATTGGGCCATCGCTGTTGAACACGAGTGCCTCATAGGCAAGGAACCCAGCGTCGCTGAGCGATTCTACCATCCCGAGAAATTCGGCAGCGGCGGTTTCGCGGCCGCCCAATCCAATGGCGGCCGGCGTGAGAAGTGTAGAACGCGGCCAGTTCTGCTCCAGCAAACGCGTCGCGCATTCTACCGGAACACCTGAACCTATCCTGCCAAGACGGTCCACCGACATGCGGTACTTCTCCTGATCGATCGAGCGCGCCCCGCTTCGCGGCTCCACCGCGGCTGCCGTGTTTCCGGCAACTTTTGTGCTTCGGACTTTACCATAGTTTTCCATGGCGTCGAGCATATTCATTCCGAAATTTGAATATCTTTAACTGTATCTCCATTTCGCAAGGCTTCTAAAAGACTTGTTTGAGACTTCGCGGAAGTGCCCAATCGTTGGCTCGCCGACGACAACGGTTGTCCCGAAGCGGCAACTGCCTCTTTACGGTTCGTCCGCGCTCGATAAACCACCCGCGACCGGTAGCGGATGCCGGAAGGGCGGAGTTTTGGATGCGCAAATGGATGCTGGGCGTAACGGGGGCGGCGATCGCGATGGGGGTGAGCATGGCTGATGCCGCGGCGCAGGCACAGGCGCAGACGGGGCAGTCGCTGACGCTGCAACGCATTTTCGCCAGCCCCGCGCTGGACGGCCCGGCGCCGCGCGCGGTGCAGCTGTCCCCCGACGGCAAGTACTTGACCTTGCTGCGCAATCGCGACGACGATCGCGAGCGCTACGACCTGTGGGCGCTGGATACCGCCAACGGCCAGTGGCGCATGCTGGTCGACTCGAAGAAGCTCGGCTCCGGTGCAGCGCTTTCTGAAGCGGAGAAGATGCAGCGCGAGCGCGCGCGCATCGGGGGCACCAAGGGCATCGTCTCCTATGACTGGGCGCCCGACGGCAAATCGATCCTGGTGCCGCTGGACGGCGAGCTGTTCCGTGCGCGGCTGAACGGGGAGGTCGACAAGCTGCCGGCCGCGGCCGGCCCCAAGCTCAACGCGGCGCTGAGTCCCGCGGGCAAGTTCGCCAGCTACCTCCAGGATCAGAACCTGATCGTCATGGACCTGAGCAGCGGCAAGGCGACGCGGGTCACGCCCGACGGCGCGGGCACGGTGCATTGGGGCGAGGCCGAGTTCGTTGCGCAGGAGGAAATGGCCCGCACCGCCGGCTATTGGTGGTCGCCCGACGAAGCCCATGTCGCGGTCGAGCGGTTCGACGAGGCGCCGGTCGGTATCGTCACCCGCGCCGCGATCGGGGCGGAGGGGACGAGCATCGTCCAGCAGCGCTACCCCAAGGCCGGCACCGCCAACGCGCTGGTCGAGCTCTACGTGCTCGATCCCACCGGGCAGAAGCGGATAAAGGTCGATCTCGGTCCCGATCCGGATATCTATCTGGCCCGCGTCGACTGGGCGGCGGACGGCAAGACCCTCTACGTCCAGCGTGAGAACCGCGCGCAGACCCAGCTCGACCTGCTTGCGGTCGATCCCGCTACCGGCGCATCGCGTGTGCTGTTCAGCGAGAAGGCGGCGCCGAAGAGCTGGATCAACCTCAGCTACGGTCTCAAGCCGCTCGACGACGGCAGCCTGATCTGGTGGTCCGAGCGCGACGGCCACGGCCATCTCTATCGCTGGCAGGCGGGCACATTCACCCAGCTGACCAAGGGCCCCTGGGAAGTCGCGCCTGACGGTATCAGCGTCGACCAGAAGCACGGCCGCCTCTATTTCCAGGGCAACAAGGACGATCCGCTCGAGCGGCACCTCTACTGGATCGACTATCGCAAGCCCGCCGCGATTGCCCGGCTGACCCAGCGCGGCTGGTGGAACGCTGCGAGCATGGATGCCAGCGGCACCCGCGCGATCATCAGCCGCTCCAGCCCCAACCAGCCGCGCCAGGTCTATCTCGCCGATGCCGACGGTAAGCGGATCGCCTGGGTGCAGGAAAATGCGGTTAGCGATGCCGGCCACCCCTATCATCCCTATCTCGCAGCGCATCGCGAGCGCAGCTTCGGCACGATCAAGGGGCCGGACGGCACCGAGCTGCACTGGGAGATGATCACGCCGAAGCTGGAGCCGGGCAAGCGTTACCCGGTGTTCTTCCAGCATTATGGCGGCCCGCATGTGCAGACTGTCAGCCGCGCCTGGGGCGGGGCGCTCGAGCAATATCTGGTGCAGCGCGGCTATATCTGGTTCCAGATCGACAATCGCGGCTCGGCAAATCGCGGCGTCGCCTTCGAAAGCGCGATGTGGCACGCGATGGGCAGCGTGGAAGTGCAGGACCAGCTGGCCGGCGCGGCCTATCTGAAGTCGCTGCCCTTCGTCGATCCGACGCGCATCGCCACCTATGGCTGGTCGTATGGCGGCTACATGACGCTGAAGATGCTGGAGGCGGCACCCGGCACCTTCGCAGCGGGTGTCTCCGGTGCGCCGGTGACCAAGTGGGAGTTGTACGACACCCATTATACGGAGCGCTATATGGGCGATCCGCGCCAGGTGCCGGAGGCCTACAGGGCCTCAAGTACGCTGGGTGACGCGGCGAAGATCGCCGATCCGCTGCTGATGATCCACGGCATGTCGGACGACAATGTCGTACTGGAGAACGGCACCGCAATGTATGCCGCGCTCCAGCAGCAAAAGGTGCCGTTCGAGATGATGCTCTATCCTGGCCAGACCCATCGAGTCGGCGGGCCGGGTATCAGCGAGCACCTGTGGAATACTATCCTGAACTTCCTTGATCGTTCGTTGACCAAGTAAAGGCCTGAGAAAACAACCGAATACGTAAAAGACCGGGGGCGTGCCGCAGCAATGCGGCACGCCCCATATTCTATAATGCGCAGGTGGGAGATCTGCGCGCCTCCGGGCTGCGCCTAGGAGGAACTGAGCGTGCAATTCCTGGCAAATCTCAAAATCCAGTTCAAGATCATGATGATGCTGGGTGTGCTTGGCATCGTGACCTTAGGCGTTGCCTGGTATGGCGGCGGCGTGATGCGAAATATCGATGCGAACTATTCGCAGCTGACCGACGTCATTCACCCGAACACTGCCAAGCTCATTCGTGTCAATCGGCTGAGCCAGACCATGATGTATTCGGCGTACAAAACGCTCGTGTACGATGGCTCGTCGGCGCAGGCGAAGAAGTCTGCCGCAGACGAGAGTGCGGCATACAAGCAGGCGGTCGATTATCTGAACGAGGTGGAGGCGAGCGAGAAGGGTAGCGCAAATCTGGCTCCCATTCGTGCCGGTCTCGACGAGCTTCAGAATGCAGTGGCGCCAGCGCTTGAGCAGGGTCTCGCCAACAACGATGGCGAAGCGAAAGCGCTTCTGGCGAAGGCTGATGAGATCGCGGCGGCTTTCACCACCAAGATCAAGGCGTTCAACGATGGTCGAGTTGGCGAGGCCAACAAGCAATCGGCGGCGCTTACGGTTAGCGTCGCCAGCGCGGCGTTCACGCTGCTGGGCATTGCGCTGGTAGCGGTTGCCGGCAGCATGGGCCTTGCCATCTTCGTTACGCGTTCGCAGGTCGCAGGACCTCTTGGCGGCTTGCAGGACACGATGCGGGCGCTGGCAAGCGGTAACAACCATGTCGACGTGCCCGGCACCGAGCGTGGCGACGAAGTCGGCGCGATGGCCAAGTCGGTGCTCGTCTTCAAGGAAGCCGCGCTGCGCCAGGAAGAGCTGACCGAAGCCAAGAAGCGTTCCGACGCCGCACAGGCGCTGGTCGTCGAAACGCTCGAGGATCGCCTGGGCAAGCTCGCCGGCGGTGACCTGACCGCCTCGATCGAAACGCGCTTCGACCCTGAATATGAAGGGCTGAAGCAGAACTTCAACGCCGCCGTGTCGTCACTGCGCGAGCTGATCACCGCCGTGATCGAGAGCGCCGAGACGATCTCCACCGGCTCGTCCGAAATCGCCCAGGCCAGCGAGGATCTCGCCCGCCGCACCGAAGGCGCCGCCGCCAGCCTCGAGGAGACTTCGGCCGCGGTCAGCCAGATGGACCAGCGGATCAAGGCGACCGCCGCGGCCTCCACCAAGACCGTCGAGCGGGCGACCGGCGCCATTGGCGTGGTCGACTCCGGTCGCACCGTGGCGGACGAGGCGATGCAGGCGATGAGCCGCGTGTCGGAAAGCGCCAAGGGCATCGACAACGTCATCGAGGGTCTCGACAAGATCGCCTTCCAGACCCGCGTTCTCGCGATGAACGCGGCGGTGGAAGCCGGTCGTGCGGGTGAAGCGGGCCGCGGCTTCGCGGTCGTCGCCGACCTCGTCTCCGCTCTGGCGATGCGCGCCGAAGAGGAAGCCGGCCGCGCCCGCGACCAGCTGACCGCGACGCAGACCGATATCAACGCGGCGGTCGACATGGTGCGTCGTGTCGACAGCGCGCTCGGCGCGATTGTGGGCGACGTCAACGAGGTCCATTCGCTGCTCGAGACCATGGCCAAGGACAACCAGGTCCAGGCTACCGCGGTTACTCAGGTGGCGACGGCGGTGAACAGCATCGACCAGACCACCCAGCAGAATGCCGCGATGGTGGAGCAGACTTCGGCTGCCGCCCGCAACCTCAGCTCCGAGGTCAACGCGCTGACCGAGCAGGCCTCGCGCTTCAACGCGGGCGACCGCAGCCACCGCAAGCCGGTGCGCTCCAAGGTCCACGCGCTGCCGGTCGCCTCCAACGCGGCGCACGCGACCAGCGTCAGCACCGTTCGTCAGACCGGTGCCGAAGTGGAAGAATGGGCGAGCTTCTAAGCCTCCATTCTTTGCACTCGACGCGCAATTGACCACAGTCTAGGCTCGCCTTCGTCTTACGACGGGGGCGGGCCATGGCGTTGGAGGGGGTGGCGCAACTTGCGCCGGTACAGGGCAAGGCGCGGATCGACATACTCGACATCTTGCGCGGTCTCGCCATCCTCGGCATCTTTTTCATGAACATACCGTTCGAAGGTCAGACGGCGGTGACGATGCTGCTGCGGCCGCAAATCATCGGCTGGAGCTCGCTCGATCAGTGGAGCTGGACCCTCGTCGAGGTGGCGCTGGAAGGCACGCAGCGCGGCGTGCTGGAGATCCTGTTCGGCTGCGGCCTGATGGTACTTGCGGCAAAGGCGATGCGGCCGGACGGGCCGGTGGCGGTGGCCGATCTCTATTGGCGCCGCAACCTGTGGCTGCTCGGGTTCGGGCTGCTCGACATCTTCGTCTTCCTGTGGACCGGCGACATCCTCCACATCTATGCGCTCGCCGCGCTGTTCCTCTTCCCGTTCCGCCTGCTGGGCCCGCGCGTGCTTCTGGCGCTGGGATCGCTGTTCGCGCTGGGCATGGTTGCCACCGGCGTGCCGATCTACATGGAGCGCGCCGCGCTCGTTGCCGCCGCGCCGGTGATCGAGAAGAAGGTCGCCGCGCACCAGCCGCTGACCAAGGAGGAACAGGCCCAGCGGAAGGACTGGCAGAAGCTGCTCGACCGCCGCGCCACCGGTGGCGAGATGGGCAAGAAGATCCGCGAGATGGAGAAGAAGGGCCATGCCGGCGGCTTCCTCGCCTATGCCGCGATGAACATCGGCTTCTATTTCGAGTTCATGCTGCCCGAGCTGGGGCTGTCCATCGCCGAAGCCTTCTGCATGATGCTGATCGGCATCGCGCTGTGGAAATGGCAGGTGGTGCAGGGTGGGCGCAGCACGCGCTTCTACGCGATCCTGATGCTGTGCTGCTACGTGCCCGGCATGATCGCCCGCGCGATCGGGGCGCAGGAAATGCTGTCGCCGGTGCCGATCGTCCACACCGCCTGGATCACCGAGGAGCCGGCGCGGATACTGGTTTCGATCGGCCATGTCGCGCTGGTCAACCTGGCGGTGCGCAGCGGGGTGGGGCAGGCGCTGCTCGCGCCGTTCAAGGCGGCGGGGCGCACGGCGTTCTCGCTCTATTTCCTCCAGCAGTTCATCGCCATCTACATCCTGTTCGCGCCCTGGGGACCGGGGCTGTTCGGCAAGCTCAGCTGGAGCGGGCTGTACGGCGTGGCGCTGGCGGTGCTGGTGTTTGAGGTGGTGCTCGCCAATCTCTGGCTGCGCGCCTTTGCGATGGGGCCGATGGAATGGGCGTGGCGCTCGCTCGCCTATGTGCAGTGGCAGCCGTTCCGGCGTCCCCGTGCGACGGCGCCGGAGGGCTCGCTCGCCGCGGCATGAAATTGCGCAAATACGGGCTCGCCACGCAAGCATGTTTCTGCTAGCGGAACCCGCGATGCTTCGAAAACGCGCCAAATCCACGCGAATTACACCGCGCCCGTAATCCGGGCGCGATAGCTGCGCTTTATACAGCGAAGCAGCGGAATGCTGGTGCATTCCACCCTTCATCCCCACTAAAGAGCCTCCACGCCGCAGGTGTCGGCGCGGGCAAGAAAGAGGTACAAATGGGTTACCGTGTCGTCGTCGCAGGCGCCACCGGCAATGTCGGTCGCGAAATGCTCAACATCCTGGCCGAGCGGGAATTCCCGATCGACGAGCTCGCCGTGCTGGCGTCGTCGCGCTCGACCGGCGACATGGTCGACTATGGCGAGACCGGGAAACAGTATAAGGTCCAGAATATCGAGCATTTCGATCCCACCGGCTGGGACATGGCGCTGTTCGCCATCGGCTCCGAAGGCAGCGCCAAGTACGCGCCGAAGTTCGCTGCCGCCGGCTGCACGGTGATCGACAATGCCTCGCTCTACCGCATGGACCCGGACGTGCCGCTGATCGTGCCCGAGGTGAACCCCGAGGCGATCGACGGCTACAAGGTGCGCAACATCATCGCCAACCCGAACTGCTCGACCGCGCAGATGGTGGTGGCGCTCAAGCCGCTGCACGATGCCGCGAAGATCAAGCGCGTGGTGGTCGCGACCTACCAGTCGGTCTCTGGCGCGGGCAAGGCGGGCATGGACGAGCTGTTCAACCAGAGCCGCGCGATCTTCGTCGGCGACCAGGTGGAGCCGGCCAAGTTCACCAAGCAGATCGCCTTCAACGTGATCCCGCACATCGACAGCTTCCTCGACGACGGCTCGACCAAGGAAGAGTGGAAGATGGTCGTGGAGACCAAGAAGATCCTGGATCCCAAGATCAAGGTGACCGCCACGTGCGTGCGCGTGCCGGTGTTCGTCGGCCACTCCGAGGCGATCAACATCGAGTTCGAGGACGAGATCTCGGCGGAAGAGGCGCAGAACATCCTGCGCGAGGCACCGGGCATCATGCTCGTCGATAAGCGCGAGAATGGCGGCTATGTCACGCCGATCGAGAGCGTCGGCGAATATGCGACCTATGTCAGCCGCGTGCGCGAGGATTCGACCGTCGAGAACGGCCTGTCGCTGTGGTGCGTCTCGGACAATCTCCGCAAGGGCGCGGCGCTGAACGCGGTGCAGATCGCCGAACTGCTGGGGCGGCGCCACCTGCAGAAGGCTTGACCCTCAGCGTCTCCTCCCTCGGCGAAGCCGGGGGAGGGGGACCGCCGCCGAAGGCGGTGGTGGAGGGGGCTTGCTGCGAATTCTCGGGGTTTCCCCCTCCACCACTCGGCTGCGCCAAGTGGTCCCCCTCCCCCGCTTCGCGGGGGAGGAGACACTTTCTCAAAGCCGCGGCAGGGTGACCCCGCGCTGGCCCATGTACTTGCCCGCGCGGTCTGCATAGCTCGTCTCGCAGGGCTGCTCGCCCTTGAGGAACAGGAACTGGCAGGCGCCTTCATTGGCGTAGATCTTGGCCGGGAGCGGGGTGGTGTTGGAGAACTCCAGCGTCACATGGCCCTCCCATTCGGGCTCCAGCGGCGTGACGTTCACGATGATCCCGCAGCGCGCATAGGTCGACTTGCCGAGGCAGATCACCAGCGTGTCGCGCGGGACGCGGAAATACTCAACCGTCCGCGCCAGCGCAAAGCTGTTGGGCGGGATCACGCAGACATCGGTCTTGCGGTCGACGAAGCTGTTCGCGTCGAAATTCTTCGGGTCGACCACCGCGCTGTCGACATTGGTGAAGATCTTGAACTCGTCGGCGACGCGGGCGTCATAGCCGTAGGAGGAGAGGCCGTAGCTGATGCAGCCTTCGCGGCGCTGGCTCTCGACGAAGGGCTCGATCATGCCGTGGTTGAGCGCCTGCTCGCGAATCCAGCGGTCGGATAGAATGGACATGGGCGCGGGTAGTGCGGGGCGGGGCGGCACTCGTCAAGCGGACCGCCCCGCAATCGCATCCTCCTCCCCGCGGCCGCAGGGAGGAGGAGGGGCCGATCAGAGCTTGCTCAGCACATATTCTGCCGAGCTGACCTCGAAGGCGCCGGGCGCCTCGACGAACAGCTGCTCGACGACGCCGTCATTGACGATCATCGCGAACCGCTGGCCGCGCTTGCCGAGGCCGAAGCCGGTGCCGTCCAGCGTGAGGCCCAGCGCCTCGGCGAAGGCGCCGTTGCCGTCGGCGAGCATCGTCACCTTGTCGGCAACGCCATTGGCCTCGCCCCAGGCCTTCATCACGAAGAAGTCGTTGACCGCGGTGCAGGCGATCTCGTCCACGCCCTTGGCCTTGATCGCGTCTGCCTTCTCGACGAAACCCGGCAGGTGCTTGGCCGAGCAGGTGGGGGTGAAGGCGCCGGGCACCGAGAACAGCGCGACCTTGCGGCCGGCGAAATAGGCGGGGGCCTGAACCTGGTCCGGTCCTTCGGCGGTGACCTTGACGAGCGTGGCGTCGGGGATGCGATCGCCGGTCTGGATCGTCATGCTGTTCTCTCCTTGTACGAATCCTGCGGCCGCGCGGCCGCCGCGCTTCCATCGCATCCCGCGCAACAAATTCAAGCGTGGCCCGTAGGGAGGGCGAACGATATGGTGGACCGCATGGATTCGACGCCCTCCCTCACCGGCCAGTTCCTGCTGGCCATGCCCGGCATCGGCGACCCGCGCTTCGAGCGCGCAGTGATCGCGATGTGCGCCCATGATACCGAGGGCGCGTTGGGCATCGGCATCGGCGCCACGATCGATGGGCTGGGCCTGCACGACCTGCTCGAACAGTTCGAGATCGATCCGGGCACGGTGCCCGACGTGCCGGTGCATTTCGGCGGGCCCGTCGAGCCGCGCCGCGGCTTCGTGCTCCATACCGCCGACTGGAGCGGGCAGGACACGATCGACGTCGCCGGGCGCTGGCAGCTGTCCGGCACGATCGACGTGCTGCGCGCCATCGCCGAGGGCAAGGGGCCGAGCCGCTGGCTGGTCGCGCTCGGCTATGCCGGCTGGGGCGAGGGGCAGCTGGAAACCGAGCTGACCCGGCATGGCTGGTTCAACACGCCCGCCGATCTGGCGTTGCTCTACGATACCGATGTGTACGAGCGCTGGGCGGAAGGGTTCGTCGGCGCGGGCATCGATCCGCGGCTGCTGGCAAATAGCACGGGCACCGCTTGAATTCGGCCGAACGGCATATAAAGATATCTTTATATTAACATTGCGCGCCTGACCCGAAGCGGCTAGGGGCGCACCCATGCGGCCGGGAGGATTCCCGGTGCGCCAGCATTTGCCTGCAACTGGAGAAGCAGCCCGTGGCTAAGAACGACTATGTCATCAAGGACATCGCCCTCGCCGATTTCGGCCGCGCCGAAATCAACATCGCCGAGACCGAGATGCCCGGCCTGATGGCGCTCCGCAAGGAATTCGGCGCATCGCAGCCGCTCAAGGGCGCGCGCATCACCGGTTCGCTGCACATGACGATCCAGACCGCCGTGCTGATCGAGACGCTGACCGCGCTCGGCGCGCAGGTCCGCTGGGCGACCTGCAACATCTTCTCGACGCAGGACCACGCCGCCGCCGCGATCGCCGCGACCGGCGTGCCGGTATTCGCGGTGAAGGGCGAGAGCCTGGCCGACTATTGGGATTATGTCGGCGACATCTTCAACTGGGGCGCCGACGGTGACGGCACCACCGCCAACATCATCCTCGACGACGGCGGCGACGCCACCATGTTCGCGCTGTGGGGCGCCAAGCTCGAAGCCGGCGCGACGCTGGGCGAGCCGGAGAATGACGAGGAAGTCGAGTTCCAGCGCGCGCTGAAGGCGTTCGTCGCCAAGTATCCGGGCTACCTCACCAAGACCGTGCAGAACCTGAAGGGCGTCTCGGAAGAGACCACCACCGGCGTGCACCGCCTGTACGAGATCGCCAAGAAGGGCGAGCTGCCGTTCCCGGCGATCAACGTCAACGACAGCGTCACCAAGTCGAAGTTCGACAACCTCTATGGCTGCAAGGAATCGCTGGTCGACGCGATCCGTCGCGCCACCGACGTGATGCTCGCCGGCAAGGTCGCCGCGGTTGCCGGTTTCGGTGACGTCGGCAAGGGTTCGGCCCAGTCGCTGCGCAACGGTGGCGCCCGCGTGCTCGTGACCGAAATCGATCCGATCTGCGCGCTGCAGGCGGCGATGGAAGGCTTCGAGGTCGTCACGATGGATGAGGCCGTCAAGCGCGCCGACATCTTCGTGACCGCCACGGGTAACGCGGACGTGATCACCGCCGATCACATGAAGGCGATGAAGCCGATGTCGATCGTCTGCAACATCGGCCACTTCGACAGCGAGATCCAGATCTCGGCGCTGTCGAACTATAAGTGGACCGAAGTGAAGCCCGGCACTGACCTGGTCGAGTTCCCGGACGGCAAGCAGATCATCGTGCTCGCCAAGGGCCGCCTGGTGAACCTGGGCTGCGCCACCGGCCACCCGAGCTTCGTGATGTCGGCCAGCTTCACCAACCAGACGCTGGCGCAGATCGAGCTCTGGACCAAGGGCGAGAACTACAAGAACGAAGTCTACGTCCTCCCGAAGCACCTCGACGAGAAGGTCGCCGCGCTCCACCTCGAGAAGCTGGGCGTGCACCTGTCGCAGCTGAGCGAGAAGCAGGCCGCCTATATCGGCGTGCCGGTCGAAGGTCCGTTCAAGCCGGACCACTACCGCTACTGATCCATCTGGACAGATCGGCGTTCAGGAAGGCCGTCCCCGGAAGGGGGCGGCCTTTTCGCTGCGCCCGTATGCATGTTACGTGCGTGTTGCACAGGAGCAACGGTAGCGAAGAAACAGTGGCCAATGTGTCGCCGTGCGCATCCTGCCCACGCTTTTGCGCGTTTTGGGAAACGTGTCTGCAACCTCGGCAAAACCCCAGATGCAACGATGGGTTCGACCGGCGGCAGCATCGTTGAAAGCATGCAAAAAGGGGTTCGTACATGCGTCTCAATGTTTCCGGCCGAGTACCCGGCCTGCGTTTCACGGCTTCGGCCGCCGTCCTTGCGTTCGCGCATCTCGCCACACCCGCGCTGGCACAGACTAGCAGCTCGACCGCGCAGGATGGGGCGGCGCCTGCCCAGGAACCGACGGAAATCGTCGTGACCGGCTCGCGCATCGCGCGCCCCGAATTCGATACGGTGCAGCCGACCCAGGTGGTCGGCGCGGCGCAGATCGAATCGCGCGGCTACACCAATGTCGGCCAGGCGTTGCGCGAGATCCCCGCCTTCGGGCCGCCGGGCAACAGCTCGGTCGGCGCGCAGTCCTCGTTCGGCCCGTCGCAGACCTTTGTCGACTTCTTCGGCCTCGGCACCCAGCGCACGCTGGTGCTGGTGAACGGCCGCCGCTTCGTGTCCTCGAACACCGCGAGCATCTTCGGTCCGGTCAACCCGGGCACCCAGGTCGACCTCAACAACATCCCGACGACGCTAGTCCAGCGCATCGAGACCGTCGCGATCGGCGGCGCGCCAATCTATGGCTCGGATGCGATCGCCGGCACCGTCAACATCATCCTGAAGAAGGATTATCAGGGGCTCGAGGTCGGCGGCCAGTATGGCGTCTCCGAGCGTGGCGACGCGCCCGAAGCCCGTCTTAACTTCCTTGCCGGCAAGAACTTCGCCGAGGGCCGCGGCAACATCGTCGTGTCGGGTGAGTACAACCACACCACCGGCATCGTCGCCAATGATCGCGCGGTCACCGCGAGCGGCAATTTCTTCGGCACGCCACCGACATCGGCGGGGTCGCCGTTCGCGCGCCTGCTCTACCCGCAGCAGCGCTATTCGGCGTTCACCTCGGGCGGCGTGCCGTTCGTCGACGACAATTACCTGGTTCGCGAGTCGGGCATCCAGAACGCCGCCGGCCAGTATCTGCAGTTCGGCCCGAACGGCACGCTGGTGCCGCTCGACCTCGGCACCGTGCTGCGCCAGGGCTATATCAGCAGCGGCGGCAACGGCTTCGACCTGCCGGCGCAGAGCAACCTGCTGACCAGCTCCGAACGCTACATCGCCAGCGCCCAGCTCAACTATGCCTTCACCGATCACGTCCGCTTCTTCGGCGAGGGCTGGTACACGCACACGAAGGGCGTGAACCTGATCGATCAGCCCAACTACAACACAGCGCTGTTCGACGCCGCCGGCACCCCCGACGGCAACCTGATCGTGTCGCTCAACAATCCCTATCTGAACGCCGCGGATCGCGCGACGATCGCCTCCCAGCTGCCGGCCGGCCAGAACGAATTCTATGTCGGCCGTGCGCTGAACGATCTCACCACCGGCCGTGCCGAAGCGCGGATCGAAACCTATCGCTTCGTCGGCGGACTAGCGGGCGATTTCGGCGTTGGCGATCGCAACTTCACTTGGGAAGCCTCGGTAAACTATGGCCGCTCGCAGACCCGCGGCCGCAACTACGAGCTCGACAACCAGAACTTCTTCAACGCGATCGACGCCGTCGCTGATGCCAGCGGCAACATCACCTGCCGCCCCGGCGTGACCAACTCGACCGCCGACACGATCAGCAAGACCTGCGCGCCGCTGAACATCCTGGGCTCCGGCCAGGCGAGCCAGGCCGCGCGGGACTATATCTTCGCGATCGCGCGTCCGGTCTCGACCAACGAGCAGTTGGTGTTCAACGCCAATGTGACCGGCGCCGTGGCCAAGCTGTTCGGCAACGACGTCAGCATCTCGGCGGGCTATGAGCATCGCCGCGAGAAGACCTCGTTCGATCCGGGGAGCTTCTATTACGGCGAGGACAACGGCGACGGCACCCGCACCCAATATGGCCGCAGCATCCCGATCGACCCGATCAGCGGCCGCTTCCACACCAACGAAGCGTTCGGCGAGCTCGTCATTCCGTTCGTCACCGCGCAGAACGGCATGAGCTGGCTGAAGACCGTCGAATTCGACGGTGCGGCGCGCTATGTCGACAACTCGTTGTCGGGCGGCGACTGGGCGTGGACCGCGGGTGGACGCCTCGGCTTCATCTCGGACCTGACCTTCCGCGGCAACTATACGCGCTCGATCCGTTCGCCCGCGATCACCGAGGCGTTCAACCCGACCTCGCGCGCGTTCGACAATGGCCGCGACCCGTGCGACGCCAATTATTCGACCAGCGGCCCGAACCCGTCGGTGCGCCAGGCGAACTGCCGTGCCGCGGGCATCGACCCGACCAGCTTCGTGTCCAACTACAGCAACTTCACCATTCCGGTGACGGTCTCGGGCAATCCCGGGCTGCGCAACGAAGTGGCGAACAGCTGGACGGTCGGCGCGATCGTGCAGCCGCGCTTCGCCAAGAGCCTGACGGTGGCGGTCGACTGGATCAACATCAAGCTGAAGGACGCGATCGTCTCGCTGGGCGGCGATGACATCCTCAACGCCTGCTACGATTCGTCCGCCTATCCGAACAGCTTCTGCGGCCTCGTCACGCGCGACGCCAACGGCCAGATCACCGGCATCCAGGAGGGCTATTACAACGCCTCGTCCTACGAGACGACGGGCCTGACGGTCACCGCCGCCTACCGTCTGCCGCTCTCGCGGCTCGGCATGTCGAGCAACGGCGTCGCCGGCCTATCGGTGAACTATTTCTACCGCGACAAGCTGCAGCAGCGCGTCGGCATCGGCGACATCAACCATCTCGCGGGCGAGATCGGCTATCCGCACCATTCGGGTACCGCCAACCTCACCTATGAGAGCGACCGGTTTAACGGCCTGATCCAGGCCCAGTATATCGGCAAGGGTGCCTATGACGTCGACGAGGCCGCGAACGCCCGCAACATCATGGGCGTCAGCGACTGGTGGGTGTTCAACGCGACGCTGGGCGTGCGCGTGAACCAGCAGTTCGGCATGAAGCTGATCGTCGACAATGTGTTCGACGTAAAGCCGCCGTACCCGGCGCCCGCCGGCAGCGCCAATGCTACCAGCACCTATTTCTCGGGCATTCTGGGCCGTTATGCCCGGATCGCCGCGAGCGTGAAGTTCTGAGCGGCGCGCAGAAAACAGGTGCACAAGGGGCTCGGCGTCGCCGGGCCCCTTTTCGTATGGGCACGGCATCGCCTAAGGATGGGACGATGGCTTGCCGACGTCTTCCCCGATGATCGTAGTTTCGCAGAGTGGCGCAGCCATTGTCGGCGCGGTGCTGGCATTCGTGCTGATCGCGGCGGTGTGGGCGCTCTATGCCGGGCTCGCCGCGCGCGCCGCTGCACGCACCGCCTATGAGCAGAACCGCCGGCTGCTGCGCTTCTCCCGCACCTCGCCGGCGCTGCCCATGCTGGTTCGCGCCGATGGCCGCATCGAAATGTCGCCGCGTCTTGCCGCCTGGCTCGGGCTGGAGGGACCGGTCGAATCGCTCGCCCGGCTGTCGCAGAAGGATTCGGGGCTCGATCCCGAGGATGTCATCTTGCTCGGCGAGCAGGTCGCGGCGGCCCAGCGCGCCGGCCAGTCCTTTCGGCTCTCCCTGCCGGTGCGCGGCTCCGAGCGGATGCTGCTGGTGCTGGGCGAGCGCGCCTCCGAGGCGGTGGAGACGCCGGGCAGCGTGCTGCTCTGGGTACTCGACGCGACCGACAGCCAGGCGGAAGTGGGATCGCTGGAGCGCGAGGCCGATCGGCTGCGCGCCGCCTTCGACGCGCTGACCGCGCTGATCGAAGCCGCGCCGATGCCGATGTGGTATCGCGGCCCTGACCTACGGCTGCTGATGGTCAACACCGCCTATGTTCGCGCCGTCGAGGGGCGCGACGCCGAGGATGTGGTTTCACGCGGGGTGGAACTGGTCGACGGCGCCGGGCTGGGCGGTCCGCTTGCCAACGCCGCGATCGCGCGCGACACGCAGGAGCCACAATCGGCCGCGATGCCCGCGACGATCGCCGGCGCGCGGCGGATGCTGCGCCTCCATGACGTGCCGCTGCCGACCGGCGGTATCGCCGGCTTCGCGGTCGACATCGAGGAGCTGGAGCGCGCTCGCGGCGGCCTGAAGCGCTTCGCCGAGGCGCAGCGCGCGATGCTCGACCGGATGTCCGCCGGCGTCGCGCAGTTCGGCTCGGACCGCAGCCTGGTGTTTTGCAACCAGCCCTTCCGCCGCCTGTTCGCGATGAAGAACGAGTGGCTGGCCGACCGCCCCGAGTTCGACCGCGTGCTGGAACGCATGCGTGAGGCGCGCAAGCTGCCCGACGTGCGCGACTTTCCGCACTGGAAGGCCGAGCGCCGCGAGTGGTTCACCGCGCCCGAGGCGGTGGAGGAAAGCTGGAGCATCGGCACCACCCACCTCCGCGTCGTCGCCCAGCCGCTGCCCGAAGGCGGGCTGCTGCTGATCTTCGAGGACCAGACCCAGCAGCTCGAACTGCAGCGCGAGCATGGCGAGATGCAGCAGGTCCGCACCGCCACGCTGGACAGCCTGGCCGAAGCGGTAGCGGTGTTCGGCAAGGGGCGACTGCAGCTGTGGAACCGCAAGTTCCGCCAGGTCTGGGGCTTCGAGGACGGGTTCCTCGACGGCCACCCGCAGATCGCCACGATCGTCAAGGCGGCCGGCGGCAAGCTGGTCAACGCCGCCCGCGCCGAGATCATCGGCGACCTGATCCGGCTCGCGGCGAAAGATCGCCAGCAGCGCGGCTCCAGCATCACCTTTGCCAATGGCCGCCATTTCGACATCGCCGCGGTGCCGCTGCCCGACGGCAACGCGCTGGTGACCATGCTCGACACCACCGATCGCCAGCGGGTGGAACGGGCGCTGCGCGACCGCAACGAAGCGCTGGAGGCGGCCGACCGCGTCCGCACCGCCTTCGTGGCCAATATGAGCTATGAGCTGCGCACGCCGCTCACCTCGATCAAGGGCTTTGGCGAGATGCTCCAGGGCGGGTTCGCCGGCAAGCTGAGCGCGGACGGCAAGGAATATGTCGAAGCCATCCTGATGTCGGTCGACCGGCTGGGCGGGTTGATCGACGACGTGCTCGACCTGACGCAAAGCGAAGGCCAGCCGATCGAGCGCGAGACGGTGGATGTCGAGCTCGCCGCCACCAGCGCGGCCGATGTGATCGCGCCGCTCGCCAAGGGCAAGGCGATCGATCTGGTGATCGAGGATGCCGGCACCGCAGGCGTGGTGCAGGGCGATGCCCGCCGCATCCGCCAGACCGTCGAGCATCTGCTGCGCCACGCGGTGTCGCACACGCCCGAGGGCGGCCGCGTGCTGCTGCATCTCGACGGCAACGCGCGGGTGGCTCGGGTGATCGTCAGCGATGACGGCCCGGGCATGCCCCCGGAGGCAGTCGCGCGGGCGTTCGACCGGTTCGCGCAGGTCGGCACCTCGCGCGGCGGCGATCGCGCGCTGGGGCTGGGTCTGCCGCTCGCCAAGCAGTTCGTCGAGGCGCATGGCGGGCGGATCGAGCTGATCTCCGAGCCGGGGCAGGGGACGCTGGTCACGGTGGAGTTGCCGCGCGGATGACCGAAGACTCGATCCTGCTCGCCTCCCTTGACGAAGCGCGGGCGCTCGGTGCCAAGCTGGCTGCCGTCGCAGGCCCCGGCGACGTCATCGCGCTGTCCGGCCCCCTGGGCGCGGGCAAGACCAGCATCGCCCGCGGGCTGCTCGCGGCACTGGGACTGGAGGGCGAAGCGCCGTCGCCGAGCTTTGCGATCGTCCAGCCCTATGACGTGCCCGAGGTGCGGCTGCCGGTACTGCACGTCGACCTGTATCGCATCGAGGATCCGGACGAGGCCGAGGAACTCGGGCTCGACGACGCGCGCGAGGATTCGCTGCTGCTCGTCGAATGGCCCGAGCGGCTGCCTGCCTCGGCATGGCACGACGCCTTGTGGCTGACGCTGGCGGTCGCCGCGGACGGCACCCGTGCCTTGACAGCGCGCGTGCCGGCGGCATGGGAAGGCCGATGGCCGTTGACATGACTCCGCCGCTTGGCGCGCCCGCTTTTCTCGCTTCCGCCGGCTGGGCAGGAGCCGACATCCTTCCCGTTGCCGGCGATGCCTCGTTCCGCCGTTATTTCCGCGTGGTCGACGGCGACCGCAGCGCGATCCTGATGGACGCCCCGCCCCCGCACGAGGACCCGCGCCCGTTCCTGGCGGTGGCGCGCTGGCTGACCGACCATGGCTTTGCCGCCCCCGCGATCCTGCACGAGGATCTGGCGCAAGGCCTGGTGCTGCTCGAGGATTTCGGCGACGTCCGGCTGCGCGAGACCGTCGATGCCGAGCCCGCGCGCGAGCTGGGCCTGTACGGCGCTGCGGTGGACCTGCTGGTACGGCTCCACGATGCGCCGGCCGGGGTCGAGGTGCCCTATGATCTCGCTGTCTACCAGCGCGAGGCGGGGCTGTTCGTCGAATGGTATTGCCCCGCCGTCGGGCTCGAGGTGGATGCTGCCGGCTATCGTGACGCCTGGGATGCGGTGCTGGCGCCGCTGCTGGGTGGTCACCGCCCCGTCACGGTGCTGCGCGACTACCATGCCGAGAATCTGATGCTGATCGAAGGTGGCGAAGGCTTGGGACTGCTCGACTTCCAGGATGCGCTCGCCGGGCACCCCGCCTATGACCTCGTCTCGCTGCTGCAGGATGCGCGCCGCGACGTGCCGCAAGCGACCGAGGCGGCGATGCTGGCCCGTTACCGCGACGCGGCCGGCGCCGGCGAGGCGTTCGACGTCGCCTATCACGTGCTCGGCGCCCAGCGGAACGCCAAGATCCTCGGCATCTTCACCCGGCTGTGGAAGCGGGACGGGAAGCCTCGCTACCCGTCGCTCTGCCCGCGCGTCTGGGCCTATCTCGAGCGCGACCTTGCCCATCCGGCGCTCAAGCCGGTGGCGGACTGGTTCGCGGCCAACGTACCGACCGAGAAGCGCGGCGATCCGATGCAGGTGGCGGCATGACGATCTACTCGCTCCGCCCGCAGCCGCTCGCGCCGGCGCCGAAGACCGCGATGGTGATGGCTGCCGGCCTCGGCAAGCGGATGCGCCCGCTCACGGTCAGCCGGCCCAAGCCGCTGATCGAGGTGGCCGGCAAGCCGCTGATCGACCACGTCTTCGATCGCCTGTCCGTCGCTGGGGTCGAGCGGGCGGTGGTCAACGTCCATTACCTTGCCGACCAGCTCGAGGCGCATCTACGCGCGCGGGTGAAGGGCATCGAGCTTCTGATCTCGGACGAGCGCAAGCAGTTGCTGGAGACCGGCGGCGGCCTCGTCCAGGCGCGCGACCTGCTGGGTGACCAGCCCTTCCTCTGCGTCAACAGCGATAATCTGTGGGTCGACGGCCCCAGCGACGCGATCCGCCTGCTCGCATCGCAGTGGGACGACGCGAAGATGGACGCGCTGCTGCTGCTGGTACCGCTGGCGCGGGCGACCTGTCATCGCGGGCAGGGGGACTTCCGGCTCGACGCATTCGGGCGGATCACCGAGCGGCGCAAGCCCGGCCGGCTGGCGCCCTTCGTGTTCACCGGCATCCAGATCCTGTCGCCGCGGGTGATCCGCGACTGGCCCGAGGGGCCGTTCTCGACCAACTTGTTCTGGAACCGCGCGATGGAGGCCGGGCGCTTGTGGGGCGCGGTGCACCAGGGCCTGTGGTTCGACGTCGGCTCCCCCAAGGCGATCCGCGCGACCGAGATGGCGCTCGCAGAGCTTTGATCGTCCAGGCCGCGGACAGCGGTTGCGTTGAAGGCCCACGGCGCTAAGGTTCGCGCTCCGTTCCCCTTTTGCCGAGCCGCATGTCGCACGCGCTGCACCTTTACACGATTCCGCCACACCGGGCCTTTGCCGACGCGCTGGCGATCGGGCTGATCCGCCGCTTCGGCGCGGACCCGCTGCGGCTGGCCCGCGGTGTGGTGCTGCTACCGAACAATCGCGCCAAGCGGGCGATGCAGGACGCCTTCGTGCGCGAGAGCGGCGGTGGGCTGCTGCTGCCCCGATTGGTCGCGATCGGCGATCCCGAGCTCGACGAAGCGGTGTTCGAGACGGTCGACGATCCCGAGCCGGTACCGCCCGCGGTCGATCCGCTCCAGCGGCGGATGATCCTCGCGCGGCTGCTCCAGGGGCACGATGCGCGGCTGGACGCGGCGGAGGCGGTGCGGCTGGCGGGTGATCTGGGCACGACGCTCGACCAGCTGCTGGTCGAGGAAGTTTCGCCCCGTAAGCTGCGCGATCTGGAGCTGGGGCCCGAGCTGTCGGCGCATTGGGAGCGCTCGCTCGCGCTGTTCGAGATCGTGCTGACCCGCTGGCCCGAGGAACTGGCCGCGCTGGGGCGCGTCGACCTGCCCGAACGGCGGCGGCGCCTGCTCGATCGTGTTTCCGCACGGTGGAAGGCGGCGGCGCCCGCCGGCTTCGTCTGCGCTGCGGGCATCACCACGGCGGCGCCCGCGATCGCGCGGCTGCTGCGGGTCGTGGCGGGGCTGCCCGAGGGGATGGTGGTGCTGCCCGCGCTCGCCACCGGCATGGGCGACGACGAATGGGAGTCGCTCGGGCCGCACAAGCCGGATCCCACAACGGGTCGGCGGCGGCGCGCGCTGGAGACGCACCCGCAATTCCACCTCAAGCTGCTGCTCGACCGGATGGGCGTGGCGCGCGGCGAGTTCCAGCAATGGCGCGTCGCCAGCGAGCTCGACGCGCCGCCCGCGCGCAGCAAGGCGATCGCCTCGGCGATGCAGCCGCCCGAGCTCACCCATCGCTGGACCGACTTGCCTGCCGGCGAGCGGCGGCTGGATGGCGTCCGCGCGCTCGAACTGGCGACCCCCGCCGAGGAGGCGCAGGCGATCGCACTCGCGCTGCGCGAGGCGCTGGAGACGCCCGCGCGTACCGCCGCGCTGGTCACCCCCGATCGCGCCTTGGCCCGCCGGGTGGCGGCGCATTGCGCGCGATGGGGCATAGCGGTCGACGATTCCGCCGGCCAGCCGCTGTCACTCACCCCGCCGGGCACGCTGCTGCTGGCCCTTGCCGATGCGGCGGCGCAGGCGTTCGCGCCGATGCCGCTGCTGACCTTGCTCAAGCATCCGCTGGTCCGGCCGAACGATCGTGCGGCCTGGCTGGACGGCGCTCGCGCGCTCGACCTCGCGCTGCGCGGGCCGCGCCCGGCGCCGGGGCTGACCGGTATCGACGCGCATCTGGCCGAGCAGGGCGGACGGGAAGGGGCGCTGCGCCGCACCGCTGCAGCTTGGTGGGACACGTCGCGGCCGTTGCTCGCGCCGCTGGAGGCGGTCTTCGCGGCAGGCGCGCAGCCGCTTGCTGGGCTGGTCGCCGCCCTACGCGAGGCAGCGCAGGCACTGGGCGGTGACATGCTGTGGAGCCGCGAGGACGGCCGCGCCGCCGCGCTGCTGCTCGACGATCTGGAACGCGAGGCGGCGCATGGCCCGGCGCTTGCCGAGCCCGACAGCCTCGCCCCGATGCTCCGCACGCTGATGGACGAAGTCGCGGTGCGGCCGCCGCAGGGCGGGCATCCGCGGCTCGCCATTCTCGGCCTGATCGAGGCGCGGCTGCACAGTGCCGACCTGATGATCCTCGGCGGGCTCAACGAAGGCGTCTGGCCGGGACTGCCCGCGCCCGACCCCTGGCTCGCGCCGCGCATCCGCGCCGAGCTGGGGCTGCCGGGACTGGAGCGGCGGATCGGCGTATCCGCGCACGATCTCGCGATCGGGCTGGGCGCACGGCAAGTCCTGCTCACCCGCGCCCGCCGCGACGCGAGCGCGCCGACCATCGCCTCGCGCTTCTGGCTGCGGCTGGAGGCGCTGTCCGGTGGCCTGGAGCGGGCAACCGACCTCGCGGCGTGGATGGCGGCGATCGACGCGCCGGGCGCCTTCGCTCCGGTCGCGCGGCCCGAGCCGTCGCCCCCAGCCAAGGGCCGGCCCAAGGTCATCTCGGTCACCGAAGTCGATCGCCTCAAGGCCGATCCCTATGCCTTCTACGCCCGGCGGATGCTGCGGCTGATGCCGCTCGATCCGGTCGATGCCGATCCGAGCGCCGCGTGGCGGGGGACGGCGGTGCACGACGTGCTGCAGCGCTGGTTCGAGGAGGATGACTGCCGACCGGACCTGCTCCGCGCCCGCGCCGAGGCGATGCTGGCGGACACGCGTACGCACCCGCTGATCCGCGCGCTGTGGCAGCCGCGTCTGATCGAGGCGATCGACTGGATCGCCGGCGAGCTGGTCGAGCAGGGGCTGAAGGGCCGCACGGTGCTGGCGGTGGAGCGGGACGGGTCGATCGACTTTGCGGGCGTGACGCTGCGCGGCAAGTTCGACCGGGTCGACCGGCTGGAGGGCGGCGCGCTGGCGATCGTCGACTACAAGACCGGCCAGCCGCCGAGCACGCGGGCCGTGAAGGCCGGATTCAGCCTGCAGCTCGGGCTGCTGGGGCTGATCGCCGAGCGGGGCGGGTTCGAGGGTATCGAGGGCGCCGCGCGGGCGTTCGAATATTGGTCGCTGGCGCGCAATCCGAGGAGCGGCGGCTTCGGCTATGTCGACTCGCCGGTCGATCCGAAGAAGCGCGAGCCGGTGCCGGCGGAGGATTTCGTCAGTATCGCCGCCGAGCATTTCGCCGCGGCGGCGGGTGAGTGGCTGACCGGCGAGCGCCCGTTCACCGCCAAGCTGGTGCCGGAATATGCCCCCTATGCGGAATATGACCAGCTTATGCGCCGGGATGAATGGTATGGGCGTGAGTAAGTTTCGTGCTCCTGCGAACGCAGGAGCCCAGGGCCACAGGGGATTCCCTCGCGACTCCTGGGCCCCTGCTTTCGCAGGGGCACGGCCAGGAAGGATGCGCCCATGAGCCGCAGCCCCGCCAAGCTCCACCCGCTCAAGGGCAACCAGAAGCGGGCCAGCGATCCGACGCGGCATATCTGGCTGTCGGCCTCGGCAGGGACCGGCAAGACGCAGGTGCTCGCCGCGCGGGTGTGGCGGCTGCTGCTCGCGGGCACGGATCCCTCGGCGATCCTGTGCCTCACCTTCACCAAGGCCGGCGCGGCCGAGATGTCCGAGCGGATTACCGGGCGGCTGGCCCATTGGGTGCGCGCGAAGGACGAGGAACTCGCCGCCGATCTCGCCGCGCTGGGCGAGAGCATCGGTCCCGACAGCCGGGCCGTCGCGCGGACGCTGTTCGCCAAGGTACTCGATGCGCCGGGCGGGGGCATCCGCATCCAGACGATCCACAGCTTCTGCCAGTCGCTGCTTTCCGCCTTCCCGATCGAGGCGGGGCTAGTGCCCGGCTTCCGACCGCTGGAGGCGCGCGAGGAGGCGGTGCTGGCGCGCGAGACGCTCGCCGAAATGCTCGTCGAGGCGCGGCGCGAAGGCCGCGAGGGCGTGATCGACGCGATCGGCGCGCTGTCCTTGCGGCTCGGCGAGGGCGGGGCGGAAGGGTTCCTGCAGGAATGCGCGCGCGCCGGCGAGGCGCTGGAGGGGCTGCCTATCGGCATCCAGCCCTGGCTGCGCCGTGCGTTCGACCTGCCCGCGGGCGACATCGCCGAATCGCTCGCAACAAGCTGCAGCGACGATGGCTTTGACCTGCAAACGCTACGCAATATCGCATCGGCTAATGCTGCCTGGGGCACCGCCCGCGGCCTGGAACGGGCGGACGTGATCGCCGCCTGGCTGGCGCGCTCGCCGGAACAACGCGCCGAGACGCTCGACCAGCTCCACCTCGTCTGGGCCACCGCCAAGGGCGATCCGCGCAGCTTCGCGAAGGCGCAGGCGCCGCAGGACCCCGACTATGCCGAAGCGGCGATGCGGCTGCACGGGCGCTGCGGCGAACTGCTCGCGATGCGGGTGCGTGCCGCCTATGTCGACCTGCTTGCGCGCGGGTTGGAAGCCGGCCGCGAATACGCCCGCGCCTATACCGCCGCCAAGCGCCGGCTGGGCGCGGTCGACTTCGACGATCTGATCGGCCGCACCATCGCGCTGCTTCGCCAGGAGGGCATGGGCGCATGGGTGCGCTTCAAGCTCGACCAGGTGACCGAGCATGTGCTGATCGACGAGGCGCAGGACACCAATCCCCGACAATGGGCGATCGTCTCGGCGATGGCCGACGAGTTCTTCGCCGGCGAAGGCGCGCGCGGCGACCGGCTGCGCACGCTGTTCACCGTGGGCGACTACAAGCAGGCGATCTTCGGCTTCCAGGGCACCGACCCGATCTTCTTCCAGGCGGCTTTCGAACGGTTCAAGCAGCTGGCGAACTTCCGCGCGGACTATGAGGTCGAGGTGCGGGAGCTGGAATCGCTCTCGCTCACCCACAGCTTCCGCTCCACCCGCCCGGTGCTGGAGTTCGTCGACACCGCGCTGGGCCTGCTGCCCGAACCCGGCATGGGCCCGATGAGCGACAGCGAGCCGCACGCCAGCGAAGTGCCGGGTCCCGGCACGGTGACTTTGTGGCCGCCGGTGATCGAGGGCGGCAGCGAGGCCGACGAGGAAGAGTGGATCGGCGACGCCACTCGCGCGCTCGCCGCCCGCATCGCCCGCCAGATCAAGGGCTGGGTGGGCAGCCTGCCGCTGGCGAGCAAGGGGCGGATGCTTGCTCCCGGCGACGTGATGGTGCTGGTGAAGCGGCGCGGCGAGCTCGCCTCGCTGATCGTCGCGCGGCTCTATGCCGAGGGGGTGCCGGTTGCGGGCGTCGACCGGCTGCGCTTGAACGCGCCGCTGGCGGTGCAGGATCTGCTCGCCGCGATCCGCTTCGCGCTCCAGCCGGAGGATGATCTGTCGCTGGCATCGCTGCTGGTCTCGCCGCTGATCGGCTGGAGCCAGGAGGAACTGATGGCGGCGGCGGTGCGCGAGCGCGGCGGGCTGTGGCGGCACCTGCGCGAACGCCAGCCGGCGGAGAAGCTGGCGCCGCTCTACGATTTGCTGCGCCGCGCCGACCTCGCCACGCCCTATCGCTTCCTCGAGGAGATCCTGTCCGGGCCGATGCAGGGGCGGCGCAAGCTGCTGTTGCGGCTGGGCGAGGAGGCGCGCGATCCGATCGAGGAACTGCTCAACGCCGCGCTGACCTTCGAGACGCGGGCGACGCCGTCGCTCCAGCGCTTCCTCGACTGGTTCGATCGCGGCGATGTCGAGATCGTCCGCGATGCCGCCCAGCCCCAGCCCGCGGTGCGGGTGATGACGGCGCATGGATCGAAGGGCCTGCAGGCGCCGCTGGTGATCCTGGCGGATGCGACGGTGGATCCCACGCGCAGTCCGCGCAGTACCCTCAAATGGACGCCCGACCAGGAGCAGGAGAAATTCCCGATCTTCCGCCCGCGCAGCGCCGAGCGCGACGGGGCGCTGGCCGAAGCGCTGGCCGAGGCGGATGCGCGCGAACTGCAGGAGCATTGGCGGCTGTTCTACGTCGCCGCCACCCGCGCCGAGGAGCGGCTGGTGATCGCCGGCGCGCTCGGTTCCCAGGCCAAGGGCGAGCCGCCCAAGGCGAGCTGGTATGCCGCCAGCGCCGCCGCGCTCGATGCGTTGGGCGTGCCGCTGGACGAGGCCGGGGTGCGGGAGTTCCACGGCGTCGTCCCGCAGGCGCCGGTGCGTCCCGTCGCTCCACCGGTGGTCGTGGAAGCCGCGCCCGCGCCGGTGCTGCCCGACTGGCTCCACGCCCCCGCGCCGCAGGAAGCGCGCCCGCCGCGCCCGCTCGCGCCCTCGTCGCTGGGCGACGACCGCGTGTCGGATCCGCCGCCGGGCCCCGCGATGCGCGCCGCCGCCGAGCGCGGCCGCTTGCTCCACGCGCTGTTTGAGCGGTTGCCCGGCGTCGCTCCGGAGGCGCGGCGGTCTGCCGCGGATCGATGGCTGGCGGGGGCAGGGGGGCTCGCCGATGCGGCCGAGCGCACGGCACTGATCGATGCGGCCCTCGCAGTTACCGAAGACCCGCGCTTCGCCGAGCTGTTCGGGCCCGATGCGCTGGGCGAGGCGCCGATCGCCGCGGTGGTGGCGGACGGGGTGGTCGTCTCGGGCACGGTCGACCGGCTGGTGGTGACGCCCGAGCGGGTACGGGTGGTCGACTTCAAGACCGGCCGCCGCGCGCCGGCGTCGCTCGCCGACGTGCCGCCCTACCATCTCCGCCAGATGGCCGCTTATGTCGCCGCCCTACGGGTGATCTTTCCCGATCGCGCGGTGGAGGCCGCCCTCCTGTATTCCGCCGGTCCGGTGCTCTACGCATTGCCCGAGGCCCTTCTCGCCGAGCACAAGCCGGGCTACGCGGGGTAGGAGCAAAGCTTGGGCTCCTCCGCTTGAGCAACGCCCCCGGCGATCATAGATAGCCGACCAACACGAAGTTCAGGAGATACCGACATGGCCACTGTGGCGACCACCGACGCCAATTTCGAAACCGACGTGCTGCAGGCAGACAAGCCCGTCCTCGTCGATTTCTGGGCAGAATGGTGCGGCCCGTGCCGCATGATCGCCCCGGCGCTCGAAGAGCTCGCCGAGGAGCTGGCGGACAAGGTGCAGATCGTGAAGATCAACATCGACGACAATCCCGATGCCCCGACCAAGTATGGCGTGCGCGGCATTCCGACGATGATCCTGTTCAAGAATGGCCAGCAGGCCGCTACCCAGGTCGGCGCGCTCCCCAAGAGCGGCATCAAGCAGTGGATCGAACGCGAGATCTGATCGCGTATCGCCAGGCTCCCCGTCCGATCGCGGGTGGGGAGCGCTGGTTTAGTCGAACAGCAATTCCGTCGCGCGCTTGCCAAGGTCCGGCGTCGATGCCGCGACGATGCCGATGCCCTCGTCGCCGATCCGATAGGGGCTGCCGTCCCAGCGGCCGACATAGCCGCCGGCTTCGGTGAGAAACAGCACGCCCGGCGCGTGATCCCACACCAGCGTCCGCCGAAAGATGGCGATGTTGTTCTGTCCCAGCACCAGTCGGGGATAATTTTCGGCGGCACAGCGGGGCAGCGGCACCAGCTCGAATGCCGATCCGAAACGCGCGGCGCGGGCGGCGTGTTCTTCCTCGGACTGCCCAACCTTTGAGACCGCCGCCAGTGGACTGGCTGCCCCGCTTGCGCGGGCACGGACCGGTGCATCGCCGATGAACGCGCCGCCGCCCAGCGCGGCATGGCACATGCGATCGGCAACCGGATCGTAGAGCCAGCCCGCCTGCGTCACGCCGTTTTCGACCAGCGCGATCATTATCCCGAAGGGCGCTTGCCCAGCGGCGAAGTTGGCGGTGCCATCGATCGGATCGATGATCCAGGCACGCGCGGCGGTCGCCTGGTCCATCAGCGCCGGATCGGCCGCGCACGCTTCCTCGCCGACGATCACCGCATCGCCATCGATCGCCGCCAGCCCCTCGGTAAGTCGTTCCTCGGCCTCGCGATCGGCGATGGTGACCAATTCCCCGGGGGTCTTCTCCAGCACCTCCTCGGCTGCGAGATTACGGAAGCGGGGCATCACCACCGCCTCGGCCACGGTGCGCATCAGCGCGGAGACGGCGGCATGGTGGCGATGCATGCGCGTCAGCTCCGGTAGTCGGCGTTGATCGAGATATAGCCGTGGGTGAGGTCGCAGGTCCAAACCGTCGCGCGACCCTCGCCGAGGCCGAGATCGACGCCGATCTCGATTTCCTGGCCCTTGAGATGCGCGGCGACCGGCGCCTCGTCATAGCCTTCCACCGCAAGGCCGTCGCGCGCGACCTGGGTGGTGCCGAAGCGGATGGACAGCTTGTCGCGCTCGGCGGGCTCGCCGGCCTTGCCGACCGCCATCACCACCCGGCCCCAATTGGCGTCTTCACCAGCAATTGCGGTCTTCACGAGCGGCGAGTTGGCGATCGACATGGCGATGCGGTGCGCGCTGCGGTCGCTCTCGGCGCCCTCGACGGTAATTTCGATCAGCTTCTGCGCACCTTCGCCGTCGCGGACGACGAGTAGGGCGAGCTGGCGGCAGAGATCGGCAAGTGCGGCACGGAAGGCGTCGGCGCCGGCTTCCTCGTCACTGGTCAGCGGCGCATTGCCCGCCTTGCCCGTGGCGAAGGCGAGAACGGTGTCGCTGGTCGAGGTGTCGCCATCCACCGTGATGCACGAGAAGCTGGCGCCGTTAGCATCGCTCAACGCGTGCTGGAGGAACGCCGGGTCCACCGCCGCATCGGTGAAGATGAAGCCGAGCATCGTCGCCATGTCCGGCGCGATCATGCCCGATCCCTTGATGATGCCGGCCAGCGTCACCGTCCGGCCGTCGACCACCGCCGTCGTCACCGCGCCCTTGGCGAAGGTGTCGGTGGTCATGATTGTCGCGGCGGCGTCTTCCCAGCGGCAGACTTCGGCGGTGTAGGCGGCGTCGAGCCCGGCCTCGGCCTTGTCGATCGGTAGCGGCACGCCAATCACGCCGGTGGAGGCGACGAACACGTCGGAGGGATCGCAGCCGAGATGCTGCGCGGTGCGGGCAGCAATCGCCTCTACCGCGGCGCGGCCGCGATTGCCGGTGAAAGCGTTCGAGTTACCGGCATTCACCACCAGCGCCCGTGCCTTGCCGAGCACCAGCGCCTTGCGGCACCATTCCACCTCGGGCGAGGGGCATTTGCTGCTGGTCAGCACGCCCGCGACGCTGGTGCCTTCATCGAGCGTGACGAAGGTGAGGTCGCAGCGATCCCAGTTCTTGTACCGGGCGCGGGCGACGCGCGGCGTCACGCCGGGGATCGCGGGCAAAGCGGGGAAGGGCAGCGCGAGCGGGGAGGTGCTGGTGGACATGGAACCGCCTGTGATTAGGATGCGCGCGTGCTTCGTGCATGGGGGGAGAAAGATCAATGTTTTTGGTGATGGCGCTGCTGGCGGCGCAGGTGCAGGTTGGCGGGAAGGGCCCGAAGGCGCCGACACCGTTGATGAACCCCAGCAGTTGGATAACCGACGATGATTATCCACCGTCTGCTAAACGGCAGCGCCATGAAGGCACCGTTGAGTTCCGGCTTAAGGTCGGTCCGGACGGCGTCCCCGTCGATTGCACCGTTACCCAATCTTCGAGTTTTGATGAATTGGACGAGCGGGCATGTAGCCTGCTCGTTCGCCGCGCGCGATTCTGGCCCGCACGCGATGCTGCAGGCAATGCGATGGCCTTCACTTACACGAACCGCTTCACGTGGCGCTTGGGCAACGCGCCACCCCATCGCAACGGGGTTAATGGCGGCGTAGGCGCGGGAGCAACGGTTCCGCCCGGTGCATTACAGCTGACCGTTGCGAGGCTGCCATCGGACTATCGGCAGCCGTTGAGAGCGGCGGTATCGTTCGGGGTCGACCAACGCGTGATCGATTGCCGCATTCTGGAATCGAGCGGGAACAGCGCAATCGATCGTGCGGCCTGCGGGCAATTGCGGACGCTCGCCACCGCGCCGTCGCCGAACGCCGGAGCAGCGGCCGCCACGACTGCGGAGTACATCGTCTCATTCCGCACCGATGCGCCCGCCAAGCCCTAGCTTTTGATTAGACGAACCGTGCGTCGATCCCTATGTGTCGTGCGTTGCCGCCCTTCGGTTGCGACATCATCACCGTGTACCACAGGGTTTCGCTTGGAACTGCTGCTGCTTCTCACTGCGCTTTTCGCGAGCCTGACCGGCGTGTCGGGCGAGCGTGGGCTGCGCCCGATCCAGGGCGTGGCCGTGGTGCGCGTGGCGGAAGCGGCGCAGGCGGCGGTCGCCCCGTCGCGCCATATCGTTGCGGCTGCGGCGGCGCTTCCTGCGCTGGTGCGGCTCGTCACGATCCCGGTGTTCCACGTCGCCGCCGCCCCGCGGCCGACGCTTCGCCTCGCCTTCGAGCAGCGGCGCGAATAGCCTTTCCGGCCCGCGCGTTCGGGCCCTTCTTCCTTTCGTCGCCGCGCGCTTGCGCGGTGCGCCCGTGATGGCTCCGCCGTGTCGGCAGTCGTCGCGCATCCCATTCAAACAGGTCAGGAATTCGCATGTTCGGCGGTATTGCCAAGTCGCTTTTCGGTTCGTCCAACGATCGCTACGTCAAGTCGCTCAACCCGATCCTCCAGAAGATCGCCAGCTTCGAGCCGGCGCTCCAGGCGATGAGCGACGACACGCTGGCCGCGCAGACCATCAAGTTCCGCGAGCAGCTGGCCAATGGCGCCAAGCTCGACGACCTGCTGCCCGAGGCCTTCGCCACGGTGCGCGAGGCGGCTCGCCGGGTGATCGGCCAGCGCCATTATGACGTGCAGATGATCGGCGGTATCGTGCTCCACCGCGGCGAGATCGCCGAGATGCGCACCGGCGAGGGCAAGACGCTGGTGGCGACGCTCGCCACCTACCTCAACGCGCTGCCGGGCGACGGCGTCCACGTCATCACCGTCAACGACTACCTCGCCCGCCGCGACGCCGAATGGATGGCGCAGGTCTATGGCTTCCTCGGCCTCACCACCGGCGTGATCGTGCCGAACCTCTCCGACCAGCAGCGCCGCGACGCGTACGCCTCGGACATCACCTACGGCACGAACAACGAGTTCGGCTTCGACTATCTGCGCGACAACATGAAGTACGATCGCGCAAGCATGGTGCAGCGGCCCTTCGCCTACGCGATCGTCGACGAGGTCGACTCGATCCTGATCGACGAGGCGCGTACCCCGCTGATCATCTCGGGCCCGACCGACGACCGCTCCGAGCTCTACATGAAGGTCGATGCGGTGGTGAAGCAGCTCGATGCTTCGACCTACGAGAAGGACGAGAAGCAGCGCACGATCGTGCTGACCGAGGAAGGCACCGAGACGGTCGAGCGGCTGCTCGAGGAGGCCGGCGTGCTGGTCGGCGCCAATCTCTACGATTTCGAGAACACCCAGGTGGTGCACCACCTGAACCAGGCGCTCCGTGCGAACGTGATGTTCAAGCGCGACACCGATTACATCGTCAAGGATGGCAAGATCGTCATCATCGACGAGTTCACCGGGCGCATGATGGACGGCCGCCGCTGGTCGGACGGCCTGCACCAGGCGGTGGAAGCCAAGGAAGGCGTCAACATCGAGCCGGAGAACCAGACGCTCGCCTCGATCACCTTCCAGAACTACTTCCGCATGTACCCGAAGCTCGGCGGTATGACCGGCACCGCTTCGACCGAGGCGGCCGAGTTCTACGACATCTACAAGATGAACGTCGTCACCATCCCGACCAACCTGCCGGTGCAGCGCGTCGACGAGGAAGACACCTTCTACAAGTCGACCGAGGACAAGTTCGCCGGCATCGCCAAGACGATCAAGGCGCATGCCGAGCGCGGCCAGCCGGTGCTGGTCGGCACCGTCTCGATCGAGAAGTCGGAACTGCTCTCCGAGTTTCTCCACCGCGAGGGCGTGAAGCACGAGGTGCTCAACGCGCGCTTCCACGAGAGCGAAGCGCATATCGTGGCGCAGGCGGGCCGCCTGGGCATGGTCACCGTGTCGACCAACATGGCCGGCCGCGGTACCGACATCCAGCTCGGCGGTAACGTCGAGTTCCGCGTCGCCGACGAGCTGCGCGACATGCCCGACGGCCCCGAGCGCGACGCCGCGATCGAGCGGATCAAGGCCGAGGTCGCCGAGGAGAAGGAAAAGGTGAAGGCCGCGGGCGGGCTGTTCGTGCTCGGCACCGAGCGCCATGAAAGCCGCCGCATCGACAACCAGCTGCGCGGCCGCTCGGGCCGTCAGGGCGACCCGGGCCTCAGCCGTTTCTACCTCAGCCTCGACGACGATCTGCTGCGCATCTTCGGCTCGAACACGCTGTTCTCGCGGATGATGCGCTCCAGCCTGGAGGACGGCGAGGCGATGCCGCCGTCGCGCTGGCTGAGCAAGGCGATCGAAACCGCGCAGCGCAAGGTCGAGGCACGCAACTATGACGTGCGCAAGCAGGTCGTCGAGTACGACGACGTGATGAACGACCAGCGCAAGGTCATCTACGAGCAGCGCGCCGACATCATGGATGCCGACACGGTCGGCCATGTCGTCGAGGACATGCGCCACGAGACGGTGAATGCGATCGTCGGCGAGGCCTGCCCGCCGAACAGCTACCCCGAGCAGTGGAATGTCGAGGGGCTCAAGGAGCGCCTTGCCGACACGCTCAACCTCGATCTGCCGGTCGACCAGTGGGTCAAGGACGAGGAAGCGATCGATCCGGAGATGCTGGAAGAGCGCATCCGCGAAGCCGCCGACGCCGCGATCGCTGAGAAGGCCGCGGACTTGGAGCCGGAGACCTGGACCTCGATCGAGAAGTCGATCCTGCTCCAGAACCTGGACCATCACTGGAAGGAGCATCTCGCGATGCTCGACGCCCTGCGCCAGGTCGTCCACCTGCGCGCCTATGCGCAGAAGACGCCGATTAACGAATACAAGCACGAGGCGTTTTCGATGTTCCAACGGATGCTCGACACGATCCGCGAGGACGTGACGCGCACCATGGCCTTCGCCCAGTTCCGCATGGCGCCGCCGCCGGAACTGCCCGAGCTGCCGGCGTTCCTGACCACGCACATCGACCCGCTGACCGGCATGGACAACACCAATGATTGGAACGGCGGCTCGGCCGGGCTGGTCACCACCCGCCTGCCACCGCTCGGCATCCCGCAGCCGGCGGGTGACGATTATGGCACCGATCCGTCGCAATGGGAGGGCGTGGTCAGCCGCAACGCGCCGTGCCCGTGCGGTTCGGGGCTGAAGTACAAGCACTGCCACGGCCAAGTGGCGTAAGCACCTGCGTTCCCCTCCCGCACGCGGGAGGGGAACACAAAGAAAAGGGCGGCGCCGGTGGTCCCGGCGCCGCCCTTTCTGTTTCTGCGCTGTCCGCGATCAGCGGGTCTGCGGCATCTGGATCTTCGGGCCCAGCCGTTCCTTCACCTCGCGCGCATCGAAGGCGCGGATGTTGTCGGCGGGCTTGGGGCCCTTGCCCATCACGATCTCGGCCATCGCCTCGTAGCGATCGACGGTGCGGATATCGACATTGCGGTCGAAGAAGGGGTCGCCCCAGAAGGGGTCCCAGCTGCGCCAGCCCCAGCGCGGGCTGTAATAGCGCCAGTACGGGCTCCAATAGCCCCAGGGACCGCCAAAGCCGGCGCCGCCGACGCCCGGCGTCGCATAGGTCTGGGTCTTCTTTTCCGTGTCGCGATTGGCGAGCAGGAAATAGTCATAGCCGCTCTGCAGCGTCAGCTCGGCCGCGCGATAGAGCAGGTAGCGCTCGACGGTCTCGCGCGAGGTCAGGCTGTTGCCCGAAAAGCTCACCCGGAAGCGATTATCCTCGATCTGCTCGTCCGAATAGCCGTTGCGCACCGAGCCGTTCGCCGAAGCGGGCTGGTACGGCGTGGCGGTCATGCACGATGCGAGCGAGAGGCTGCCCGCGACCATCAGGCCGAGTGCTGCCAGCCGCCGGCCCTTCTGTGATGAAATTGGCATTGGTCCTCCGACACTTCCAAACAGTAAACGTCGCCGTATGCCCCTCGAACGCGCGAGCCGGCGAAACTCTCCCGCGCGTTCACGCGGTGAGACGTGGCACAGCTGCGATTGACGGTTGCTGAACGGCGGATGTCAAGCCAGCCGATCGGGTACCTCGCGCGCATCGGCATCGATGCTGGTCTGCGGCGCCATCGCTTCCCAGGGGAAGACGAACCAGTCCTTCTGCACCGCACGGTCGATCGTCTCGGCGCGATACTCCACCCGTTGCGACGAGCGGACATTGTCGAGCAGCACGGCGAAGCGCACCTGCTCGGCAACTGCCCCCTCGGCGGCCAGTGCGGCGCGGAGTTCGCCGATCGTCTTGCCGCTGTCGTTGATGTCCTCGACGAAGAGCAGCCGCTCACCGTCGCGGCTGCGCTTGGCGAGCACCGCGACCAGTTCCTCGGCGAACTGGGCGATATGGGTCGAATAGTCGATCGAGACGAGCGGCAGCCCGATCCGGTGCGAGAGATACACTGCAGGCGTCAGCCCGCCGCGCCCGACGCCGACGAGCAGGGTGGGGGACCAGTCCGTCACGGCGCCTGCAATCGCATGGACGCCGGCGACGAGCTGGTCATGGGTGAAGTGGGTGAAGACGATGTTGCCCATCACGCCGCCTCCGCCATCCAGGCGTCGATCGCCGCCAGGTGCGTCGCCACCGCTTCGTCGGGCAGGAACGAGCCGAGGAAGCTGTTGCGGGCGAGGGTGGCGAGCTGCTGCTTGGTGAGACCTCGACCCCGGGCGACGGCGCGGTAGTTCTCGCCGACATAGCCGCCGAAATAGGCGGGGTCGTCCGAGTTCACCGTGGCGCGCAGGCCGAGTTCGAGCATCCGGTCGATCGGATGCGCCTCGATCGTCTCGACGTTGCACAGCTTGACGTTGGACAGCGGACAGACGGTGAGCGTCATGCCCGACCGCGCCAGCCGGGCGACCAGCGCGGGGTCGTCGAGGCTGCGATTGCCATGGTCGAGCCGGTCGACCTGGAGCAGGTCCAGCGCCTCATGGACATAGGCGGCCGGGCCTTCCTCGCCGGCATGGGCGACGCGCTTCAGGCCCTTCTCGGCGGCGGCGGCGAACACGCGGGCGAACTTGGACGGCGGATGGCCGAGCTCGGACGAGTCCAGCCCCACGCCGGCGATGCGGTCGAGCCACGGTTCGGCCTCAGCCAGCGTCTTGAAGGCATCTTCCTCGTCGAGATGGCGCAGGAAGCAGAGGATCAGCTGCGAGGTGATGCCGAAGCGCGCCTCGGCCTCCGCCATGCCGGCGAGCAGCCCCTCGACCACGGTACGCATCGCGATGCCGCGATGCGTATGGGTCTGCGGGTCGAAGAAGATCTCGGCATGGCGGACGCCGTCGGCAGCGGAGCGCTCGAAATAGGCCAGCGCGAGGTCGCGGAAATCGGCCTCGGTGCGCAGCACGTCGGCGCCGGCATAATAGATGTCGAGAAAATCCTGCAGGTTCGAGAACTGATAGGCGGCGCGCACCGCCTCGACGCTGTCATAGGGAATCGCCACGCCGTTGCGCCGGGCGAATTCGAACATCTGCTCGGGCTCGAGGCTGCCTTCGATGTGGAGATGGAGTTCGGCCTTGGGCAGACCGGCGATGAAAGCGTCCAAATTTTCCATCGCCTCACCATCGCAGTCGCCTTGGTGAGTCGCAAGCGCAACGCCCGGCGCGTAAGATGCGTTCGGTGCATCTGTCGGGAGGAAGATCGGCCATGATCACTGCGGCGGAGGCAATGGATGCGGCACTTCGGTTCGCGCAGCCGCCGTACGACGAAGCCAATGTGGTGCAGGTCGACGTCGTGCCGGTGAGAATTGGCGATGTCGCGGTGTGGAAGGTGACGGTTGAAGAAGTGCCGGTCGGGCCCGACGCCTGGATGGAGATCCATTGGCCGCCGGTTTCCTATTTTGTCGATGTGGCGAACGGCCACGTCATCGGCTTCGCGACGGAGCGGGCACGATGCTGCGCTAAGGCGGCGTACGCTTAAGGAATTTGCTCTGGAGATGTGGGGACCGGTCGTAACCGGTCCCGACAAGAGCAGATGGCTCCCCGAGTAGGATTCGAACCTACGACCATTCGATTAACAGTCGAATGCTCTACCGCTGAGCTATCGGGGACCACTCTGGTCAACCCCTCGGCGGTGGGTCACCGCGTCGGGAGGCGCGCCTTTAGCACCGGGTTTTCGGAACGCGCAAGGGGTTTTATGCAATAAATTGTTCCATCGTTATTCGATCGTCCAATGCGTGCTCCGGATCGAACAGCAGCGTGAGGTCGCGCATGCGGTCGATCTCGACATGGACGCTGCAAACTTCCCGAATCTCCCGCTGATCGGCCACCGCGCTCACCGGGCGCTTGTCGGCCTCCAGCACGCGGATATCGATGCGGGTCTTCTCGGGCAGGATCGCGCCGCGCCAGCGGCGAGGGCGGAAGGGGCTGATCGGGGTGAGCGCGAGCAGCGCCGAGCCGAGCGGCAGAATCGGGCCCTGGGCCGAAAAGTTGTACGCCGTCGATCCCGCGGGCGTCGCGACGAGGATGCCGTCGCAGACCAGCTCGGGGATGACGATTCGGCCGTTGATGGTGACTTCCAGTTTGGCGGTCTGCCGCGTCTCGCGCAGCAGCGAGGCTTCGTTGATCGCGGGAAGCACGCAGGTCTCGCCCTCTACCGTCGTCGCGGTCATCGCCAGCGGGGCGACGCGAAAGGGGCGGGCGCGCTCGAGCCGCTCGGTGAGCCCGTTCAGCCCCCAGTCGTTCATCAGGAAGCCCACCGTGCCCAGGTTCATCCCGAACACCGGCAGCAGCCGCCGCCGCTCCAGCATCGCGTGGAGCGTCTGCAGCATGAAGCCGTCGCCGCCGAGTGCGACCACTTCCTCTGCCTCGTCGACGGGCACCCAGTCATAGGCCTGGCGGAGCTCCTCCGCTGCGGTCTGGGCCGGAGCGGTGGGCGAGGCGAGCAATGCGCGCGGCTTCCCCACGCTCATCCGCCGGTGACGCTCATGTGGCGCGAGACCGCCGGCGCGGCGCCGGCTTCGATGCGGAAATCATGCCGTTCGGGCTTGGCGGCGAGCGCACGGTCAATCGCCGCATCCACCGCCTCCAGCCCGCCCGCGCGAATCGCTGCCTTCAGGTCCACCGAATCCTCATGCCCCAGGCACATGTGCAACCGACCGTCGGTCGAGAGCCGAACGCGGTTGCAGCTTGCGCAGAAATTGTTGGTGAGCGGCGAGATCAGCCCCAGCCGGCTGTCCGTACCCCCCACGCGCCAGTAGCGCGCCGGGCCGCCGCTGTCGTATGAATCGGCGACGAGGTCGAACTGCGTCTTCAGCCGCGCCAGCACCTCGGGCAGCGGCAGGAAGCGATCGGCGCGATCCTCGTCGATCACGCCCATCGGCATCGTCTCGATCAGCGATAGGTCCATGCCATTCGCCGCGACCCAGGCGAGCATCGGCGCGATCTCGTCCTCGTTGAGGCCGCGCAGCGCGACCATGTTGATCTTCACCCGCAGCCCAGCGTCTCGCGCCGCCGCGATGCCGCCCAGCACCTGGTCCACGTCGCCATGGCGGGTGATGTAGTGGAAGGTCTCGGGATCGCGGCTGTCGAGGCTGACGTTGAGGCGGCGGACGCCCGCGGCGGCGAGTTGCGGCGCATATTGCGCCAGCCGCGTCGCGTTGGTGGTGAGCGTGAGCTCCTTGAGCCCGTCGCCGATCCGCGCGCCGAGTTGCTCCACCAACGTCATCATGTTGCGCCGGACCAGCGGCTCGCCGCCGGTCAGCCGGATCTTGGTGACGCCGCGATCGACGAAACGCCCGGCGATCGCCGCCAGCTCCTCCAGGCTCAGCACCGCCTCGCGCGGCAGGAAGGTCATATGCTCCGCCATGCAATAGCGGCAGCGCAGATCGCAGCGATCGGTGACGGAAATACGCAGATAGCGGATCGCACGGTTGTGGCGATCGACCAGCGTGGGCGGCGTCGCGAGGGCGGGTGCGCTGGCCATAGACGCCGGAAGTAAGGCGTTGAACCGCGCCGTACAAGGCTTGGATAGCCGAGCGCGCAACGAGCCGCTATCGAGGTCGGCATGGAAGAAGGGTTCACGATCGTCCAGGGCACCGCGCCTGCCCCCGAGGTGCCGGTATTCGTACTCTCGTTCCGCCAGCGCGACGAAGTCGCCGCCGCTGCCGCGGGCGGGGGCTGGCGGGTCGTTGCGGCGCGGCGCAGCGAAGGGCTGGAAACGCGCTTCCTGGCGAGCGGCGCCTCGGTCGCGGTGATCGATGCGCGTGGGGCGATGACCGAGGGGCTCGATGCCGCGCGCCTGCTCGGGCCGACGATCAAGGCGTACGGCGCGGCGCTGCTCATCCTCGTCTCGCAGAGCGATACCGTGCACATGGGCCGTTTCTACGATGCCGGCGCGACGCATTTCCTCGGCAGCCCGATGTCCTCCGCCGCGATCGCCCACGCCATCCGGTTCGCGGAGCGCTATGTCGAGCGGCTTTCGGGCTGGGCAGGGCAGGGGACGAGCACGTCCAACCCGCTCGGCTGGCGATTCGACCCGACGGCCGGCTCGATCGAACTGACCCCGGCGCTTGCCCAATTGCTCGACCTGCCCGAAGCGCCGGGGCCGCGCGCGCTGTTCGGCCGGCTGGCACTGTCCGACCGGCGGCTCGCCTGGGCGGCGCTGCGGCGGCTGCGCGAGGCAGGCTCGACCGCCTTTGCGCACGACCTGCCCGGCAAGGGCCGGGTGGTGCAGCATCTCCAGTACGACGCGGAGACCGGCCAGATCGATGCGCTGGTCGAGCCGCTGGGGCTGACCCCCGATGCCGGCGCGGCGGTGCGCGACGTGCTGACCGGTGCCCGGGATGCACCCAGCGCGCGGCGCTGGATCGATCGCGCGATGGAGAAGGGCGATCGAGTCGGCCTGGTGCTGGTCGGCCTCACCCGCTTCGACACGATCAACACCGCCTATGGCCGCCCGGCCGGGGACGAACTACTGCGGAGCGTGTCGCGACGCGTCGCCGAGGCGGCGCGCGAGACGCTGGGCGCCGACGTGGTGGTCGCGCGGATCGGCGGATCGGATTTCCTCGCGGCGGCGGTTGACCCGGGCACGCCGGCGCTTCGCACCGCGGCGCGGAAGATCGAGGAGGCGCTGGCGCGGCCCTTCGTGGCGGCGGGCGAGCTGGTCCATCTCGGCGCCAAGGTGGTGGTGACCGAAAGCGTTGCGGGCGACGGTGCCGCCAGCCTGTTGCGGCGGGCGAGCGAGACGCTGCTTGGCGAAGGCGCGGCGCGGCCGGGCAGCGGCCCGTCGATCGAGTCGCTGATTGGTGACCTTCGTCGCGGGATCGAGCGCGGCGAGATCGGTGTGCTGTTCCAGCCGCAGGTCGCGGTCGCCACCGGGCAGATCACCGGCGTCGAGGCGCTCGCGCGCTGGCAGCATCCGCAGCACGGCGAGATCGGCGCCGAGCCGCTGTTCGCCGCGGCCGAGCGCGCCGGGCTGTGCAGCGTGCTCAGCGAGCATGTCCAGCGCCGGGCGCTGACCATCGCTGCGCACTGGCCGCGCTCGCTGAGCAATCTGCGGCTGTCGATCAACGTCACGGCGGGCGATGTCGGGCGGCCCGGCTTCGGCGAGAGCCTGCTGCGTTGGGTGGATGCCACTGGCTTCCCGCGTCAGCGGCTGACGCTGGAGATCACCGAAAGCGGCATCATGGCGGATCTGAGCGAGGCGGCTGCGCTGCTCTCGGGCCTGCGCACGGCGGGGTGCCGGGTGGCGATCGACGATTTCGGCACCGGCTATTCGAGCCTCGCCTATCTGAAGGCGCTGCCGCTCGACTATCTCAAGATCGACAAGAAGCTGTCCAACGAGATCACTGGATCGCCGCGCGACCGGATCGTGGTGCGCGGGGTGATCGACATGGCGCGGTCGCTGGGGCTGGCCGTGGTGGCCGAGGGCGTCGAAACCGAGGCGGCGCTCGACCTGCTCGCCAAGGAAGGCTGCCAGTATTTCCAGGGCTTCCTGTGCTCGCCGCCGATCGACGTGCCGGCGCTCGCCGCGCTGGTGCGCGACTGGTGAGCGCCGGCGCGGCCGTCAGAGGTCGGGGCGGGTAAGCGCAGGCACGGCCGCAGGTGGCAGCGGACGATAGCCACCGAAGCGCGATCCGGCCTTTTCGGTGCGGAACTGGGAGGCGAGGTTGGCGAGATCGCTGACTTCGTTCGCCAGATTCTGCGCGGCGGCCGAAGTCTGCTCTACCATCGCCGCATTCTGTTGGGTGGCGCGGTCCATCGCCCCGACGGCGTTGGAGATTTCGCTGATCGCGGTCGACTGGGCGCCGTTGTCGGTGGCCATGCTGCCGAGCAGGTCGTGAACCTGGCTGACATCGCCCGAGATGTTGGCAAGCGCGCCGTCGACCTTCTGCACCGCGTCCACCGCGGTGACGATCTCGGCCTGGGTCATGGTGAGCTGCTCGCGGGCACGGCCGGCCTCTTCCTCGGCGCGCATGGCCAGCGCGGAGACGAGATCGGCGACGACCGCGAAGCCGCGGCCTGCCTCGCCCGCACGGCCGGCTTCCACCGCCGCGTTCATGGCAAGGACTCGCGTCTGGAAGGCGATCTTGTCGAGGCCTTCGATGACGCTGTCGGTACCCTTGGCGGCTTCGGACACGCGGCCCATCGCCTGCGAGGCTTCGTCCGCGATCGAACGGCCCTGGCCTACGGTGGAGAGTGCCTGGTCGGCACGCGCAACGGTGTGGCGCGCCGCCTCGGCGGTGGAGCGGAAGCGCGCGTCCATCTGCGAGACGGCGGCGGTGGTCTCCTCCAGGCTCGCGGCATTGCCCTGGGTGCGGCGCGACAGGTCCTCGGCCGCCTGCGAAATCTCGTTGATGCCCGAGCGGATGCGCATCGTGCCGTCGCTGACCGAAGCGATCATCTCGCGGATGCGATCGAGCGTCTTGTTGTAGCTCTTCTCGAGCGCGGCGAAGCTCGACGGCAGGCCGCTGAGCTCGTTGGTGAGGTCGCCCTCCGCCAGTGCGGTCAGCGCGTTCTCGAAGGCGGTGACTGCCGCCTCGCGCTCGGCCTGGGCTTCCTCGAAATAGATCGACAGCGACACTTCCATGTCCAGCAGCGCGGCTTTGACGAGCGCGATCGTCGCCTTTTCGGTGCTGGGGCCGCGGAACAGGCGCAGCAGGCGCTTGAACGGATTGTTGAAGCGGTGGACGCCGGCGATCAGGCCCTGCAGCACGATCGCATAGCTGCCGACATACCAGCGCGGCTCCAGGCCGATGCGGGCATGGGTGGCGCCGATGCGGCGGGCGCTGGCGTGATAGTCCGCGTTGAACTCGCCGGCGGCGATCCGTGCCCAGTGCTTTTGCTGCGCCGCCTTGGCGCGGTCCATATGCGCTCGGTCGCGGAAGAAGCGCGACGTTTCCGGCGTGGCGGCGGCGCGGGCGTAGAAGCGGTCGAGCGCGTCGCCCAGCGTCGCCTCGACCCATGGCTGGGTGGCGCGCAGCGTGTTGCGCTGGGCCTCGTCCATTTCCATGAAGCTGAGCCGCGACGTCATCTGCTCGGGCACGGTTGCATCCTTTCCTGACCTGCCAAGGTGGCTGCCGGGCATGCGGCAAGCCAATCTTAAGCATCATAGTATGTACCAAGGGACAGGTGGCGCGGCTAAGTAGAATACCGGTGGGTACTCGCGTTCGGGGTGGTCAGGAACAGATGTTTTTGGTCGCGACCGCGCCTGCTTAGGATGGTGGAAGTGGTCACGGCATACGTGCGATGACGACGACTCTCTGCACGACAGCAAGTTTCATGAATGAAAGGGGGCAACGGTGCTGCTGGCATTTCTACTGATCGGTGCCGAGCCGGAAACAAGTGCGGTCGATCGCGCAATGGCGCAGAGCGTCGCCGGCTGGAACGCGGGCGATATTGATCGCTTCATGGCAGTCTATTCGGACGATCCGACGACCAGTTTTGTCGCCGGCGAGGGGCTGGTGCGGGGCAAGGCGGCGATGAAGATCCGCTACCAGGCCAAGTACGACTTCGCCGATCCCGCCAAGCGCGGCACGCTCACGATCGAGCGGCTCGACTATCGCCCGCTCGGCCGCGACTATGCGCTGTACATCGGCCGCTATACCTTACGCTATCCGGACGGCCACAGCGCTTCCGGCCCCACCAGCGTCGTGCTGCACCACGAGGCCGGCGGGTGGAAGATCGTCGCCGATCACAGCAGCTGAGCCGGCTCAGCCCGCGGCGCGTGCCAGCCCGCGCGAGAGCTGCAGCGCGCCGTGCAGCCGCGCCGCCGGGTTCGCCCAGGCGCGGTTGATCACCAGCTTCATGTCCGGCCGCAGCCGCGCGGTCTCGCCCAGCTTCTCGACATAGGCGATCAGCGCCGCCGGGTTCGGGAAATGGTCGTTATGGAACGACACAAGCGCACCCTTGGGCCCGAGGTCCAGCTTGGCGATGCACGCCTTCTTGGCGTTGAGCTTGGTCTCGATCAGCCGCAGCAGATTGTCGGTCGGCTCGGGCAGCTTGCCGAAGCGATCGATCAGCTCGGCGGCGAAGCTCTCGATGCCGTCGGTATCCTCGATCTCGTTGAGGCGGCGGTAGAGCCCCATGCGCAGGTCGAGATCGGGGACATAGTCCTCGGGGATCATGATCGGCGCGTCGACGGTGATCTGCGGCGACAGGTCCTTGGGGCGGCTGTCGTCGCGGATGCCGCCGGCCTTGGCGTCCATGATCGCCTCTTCCAGCATCGACTGGTAGAGTTCGTAGCCGACTTCCTTGATGTGCCCCGACTGCTCGTCGCCGAGCAGGTTGCCTGCGCCGCGAATGTCGAGATCGTGGCTGGCCAGCTGGAAGCCCGCGCCCAGGCTCTCCAGGTCGGACAGCACCTTGAGCCGCTTTTCCGCCGCCTCGGTCATCTGCCGCTGAGGCGGGGTGGTCATATAGGCATAGGCGCGCGTCTTGGCCCGGCCGACCCGGCCGCGCAGCTGGTAGAGCTGGGCGAGGCCGAACTTGTCGGCGCGGTTGATGATCAGCGTGTTGGCGCTCGGGATGTCGAGCCCGCTCTCGACGATGGTGGTCGAGACCAGCACCTCGAACTTGCGGTCATAGAAGGCGGAGATCCGCTCCTCCACTTCGGTGGGGGACATCTGGCCGTGCGCGACGACATAGCGCACCTCGGGCACCTCGGTGCGGAGGAACTCCTCGATCTCGGGCAGGTCGGCGATGCGCGGGGTGACGAAATAGCTCTGCCCGCCGCGATAATGTTCGCGCAGCAGCGCCTCTCGCAGCACGACCGGGTCCCAGGGCATCACATAGGTGCGCACCGCGAGGCGATCGACCGGCGGGGTCTGGATCACCGAAAGCTCGCGCAGTCCGCTCATCGCCATCTGCAGCGTGCGCGGGATCGGCGTGGCAGTGAGGGTGAGGACATGGACGTCGGTCTTGAGCGCCTTCAGCCGCTCCTTGTGGGTCACCCCGAAGCGCTGCTCCTCGTCGACGATGACGAGGCCGAGCCGCTTGAAGTCGATATTCTTGGCCAGCACCGCATGGGTGCCGACGACGATGTCGATGGTGCCGGCGGCGAGCCCGTCCTTCACCTTCTTGGTCTCGCCCGCGGTCACGAGGCGCGAGAGGCGGCCGATCTCGAGAGGGAAGCCCTCGAAGCGCGTCTTGAAGTTGTTGTAGTGCTGGCGGGCGAGCAGAGTGGTGGGGCACACGACCGCCACCTGCATGCCGGCCATCGCCGCGACGAAAGCGGCGCGCAGCGCGACCTCGGTCTTGCCGAAGCCGACATCGCCGACGACGAGCCGGTCCATCGGCCGCCCGGCCGCGAGGTCGCCGAGCACGTCGCCGATCGCGCGATCCTGGTCGTCGGTCTCCTCGAACGGGAAGCGGTCGACAAACGCCGGGTAGCCGCCATGATCGGGCTCAGCGATCTCGGCGCCGCGGGTGGCGCGCAGGGCCGCCGTGGCGATCAGCTCGCCTGCGATCTCGCGGATCCGCTCCTTCATCCGCGCCTTGCGGCGCTGCCAGGCCTCGCCGCCGAGACGGTCGAGCGTCGCACCTTCCTCGCCCGAGCCGTAGCGGCTCAGTACCTCGAGATTTTCCACCGGCACGTAGAGCTTGTCGCCGCCGGCATATTCGAGGGCGACGCAATCGTGCGGTGCCTTCTGCACCGGGATCTGGGTCAGCCCCTCGTAGCGGCCGATGCCATGGTCGAGATGGACGACGAGATCGCCGGGCGAGAGCGTCGCCAGTTCCTGGAGGAACGCGTCGGTATTCTTGCGGCGCTTGGCGCGGCGGACGAGGCGGTCGCCGAGCATGTCCTGCTCGGTGAGCACCGCGACGTCGGGCGTGGTGAAGCCATGGTCGAGTGGCAGCACGAGCAGCGCCACCTGCAGCCCGCTGCCGTTCGGGTTGGCGACGCCGAGCGCGGGCTGCCAGCCGTCAACCGGCACCGCGCCGGTGAGCCCATGATCCTCCAGCAACCCCTTCAGCCGCTCGCGCGCGCCGATCGAGTAGCTGGCGAGCACCGGCTTCTTGCCCTGGCCCCGCACCGCCTTGAGGTGCGCGACCACCGCTTCGTAGACGTTGCTGGCTGCGGCGCGCTCGGGCGCGAAGTCGCGCGGCCCGTCGACGCCGAACTCGACGACGCGGTCCGACTCGGGCTCGTGGAACGGCGTCGCCAGGTGCATCGGCTGGGCATCGACCTGCGCCTGCCATTCCTTGGCGAGCAGATAGAGGTCGCCGGCCTTGAGCGGGCGATAGCTGCCCGGATCGGCCGACTGCGCCTTGATGCGGTTTTCCTGATAGTCCTTGATCGCCTCGAAGCGCTGCTCGGCGGCGGCCGGCGCGCCGCTGTCGCGGACGATCACGCTATGATCGGGCAGGTGGTCGAACAGCGTCTCCAGCCGTTCCTCGAACAGCGGCAGCCAATGCTCCATCCCGGCGAGGCGGCGGCCCTCGCTGATCGCCTGGTAGAGCGGGTCGCCGGTCGCGGTCGCGCCGAAGCGATCGCGATAGCCGCTGCGGAAGCGCTTGATGCTCTCCTCGTCGAGCAGCGCCTCGCTGGCGGGGAGCAGGGTGAAGCCATCGACCCGGCCGGTGGTGCGCTGGTCCTGCGGATCGAAGGTGCGGACGCTCTCGATCTCGTCGCCGAAGAAATCGAGCCGCAGCGCCTGTTCGGCGCCGCTCGGGAAGAGGTCGACCAGGCCGCCGCGCACGGCGAACTCGCCATGATCGTTGACCGTCTCGACGCGGACATAGCCGTTCGCCTGGAGCAGCGATGCGAGCTTATCGAGCCCGATGCGCTCGCCGGGGGCGAGTCGCGCGACCAGCTGGCGGATGCGGAACGGGGTGAGCGTTCGCTGGGTGGCGGCGTTGACCGTGGTGACAAGCAGGCGCGGCTTCTCGCTCTTGCCCTGGAGCGCATGCAGCGTGGCCAGCCGCTCCGCCATCACCCGCAAAGTCGGGCTGGCGCGGTCATAGGGGAGGCAGTCCCACGCCGGGTAGCTGAGCACCTCCAGCTCGGGTGCGAAGAAGGTCGCGGTGCTCGCCACCGCGCGCATGCCCGCCTCGTCGGCGGCGACGAACACCGCCATCCGGCTGGCGCGGGCGACATCGGCCAGCATCCAGGGCAGGAAGCCGCTCGGCACGCCGGCGAGCGTCAGCGGGTGCTTGGCGGAAAGGATCGTCTTCAGGTCGGGCATGGGGTCTCGCGTAGCAAAGTCGCTTTCACCTCACCCTTCCCACCGCCTTTGGCGGCGGGCCCCTTCCCTCTCCCTTGGAAGGGAGAGGGAGTTGGGCGGCATTCCCTCTCCCTTCCAAGGGAGAGGGAGGGAGGCGCTTAGCGCCGGAAGGATGAGGGTGATGGATCAAATCACCGCAGTTACTCGGAAATAGGCACGTAATTCAGCGTCTTCAGCGCATCGAGGATGGTCCCCCGGTAGCGCTCCGGGGCGGTGTCGGTTCCCATCGCCCAGGCCATGATGTCGACGTCCTGTTCTTCCAGCAGCGTCTCGAACAGCGCGATCTCCGCGTCGGACCAGCCTTCGCCATGCTGGTCGAAGAAACCGCCGATCAGCAGATCGGCTTCCTTGGTGCCGCGGTGCCAGCTGCGGAAGCGGAGGCGCTTTAGGCGAGTTTCTCGGTCCATGAGGGGCTTTCCCAACGGCAGGCGGACGGCTGCACGCCAGGGCGCGGCCGACACGCGGTTGATCACGAGCCCGGCAGATAGGGATGCCGCCGTCGAAAGGCCAGCGTGGTCTTACGGGTAGAAATGTGGAAGGCTTGTTAACCGAGGGCAGCTAGGGTCATCTTCTCTTTGGGGTATAAGGCTAGGGTACGATGACGGACACTTTGACCAACAAGCTGCGCTTCGTGATGCTGAAGTCGATCAACGGCGAGCCGATGATCGTCAACATTGCGTCGGTGCGCACGGTCACCACGATCAACATGGCGGGTGAGGATGTCGGCGTCATTTCGTTCGGCAAGGATCATGAAGTGGTGATCGGTTCGTCGGTGCCGGAAGTCGTGAAGGCGATCGAAGCCGCGCTCGCCAGCCACAGCCCGATCTTCCTCAACGCCTGATCCACGGCAGAGGCGCTGCGGCCGGCGCAGCGCCATTTGTCAGCCGCGCCGCCGCACGATAGGGCGGCGCGATGCGTCCCGAGCTTCTCAACCCATTGTTTGCCGAAGTCACTGCGCTGAAGGGCATCGGTCCGGCGCTGGCCAAGCCGATGGAGAAGCTGGGGCTGGCGCGGGTGGTGGACGTCGCCTTCCACCTGCCGACCGGATTCGTCGATCGAATCCCGCGCGACGAACTCGACATGGCCGATTCGGGCAAGGTGATCGCAATCACGCTCACGCCTGTGCAATATCGCTTCGGCGGCGGACCGCGCTCGCCCGCGCGGGTGCAGGCGGTCGACGCCAAGGGCAATCACGTTTCCCTCGTCTATTTCGGCGGCAGTTCGGGCTGGGCCAAGAAGCTGCTGCCGCTCAACGAGCCGCGCTGGGTCTCGGGCAAGCTCGAACATTATGGCCAGGACCTGCAGATGGTCCATCCGGACCATGTCCTGCCGCTCGACCAGGTCGAGAGCGTCGGCGGGCGCGAGGCGATCTATCCCTGTTCGGAAGGCATCACCTCCAAGCGGATCGCGGCGCTGGCCGCGCAGGCGATCGAGCGCGCGCCCGAGCTTCCCGAGTGGATCGAACCGAGCCTCAAGGCCCAGAAGGGCTGGCCCGACTGGCGCGAGGCGATCGCGCGCATCCATGCCGATCCGGCCGACGCCAAGGCGCGCGAGCGTCTCGCCTATGACGAGGTCTTCGCCAACCAGCTGGCGCTGCTGCTGGTCCGCGGGGAGGCGCGGGCGAAGCGCGGGCGTGCGCTCGCCGCCGACGGGCGGCTGCGCGACAAGCTGAAGCTGCCCTATGCCCCCACCGGCGCGCAGAGCCGCACCATCGCCGAGATCGAAGGCGACATGGCGCAGACTCAGCCGATGCTGCGGATGCTGCAGGGCGATGTCGGCTCGGGCAAGACGCTGGTCGCCACGATGGCGCTGCTGATCGCGGCGGAGGCGGGCGCGCAGGGTGCGCTGCTCGCGCCCACCGAGATCCTCGCCCGCCAGCATTACGAGACGCTCAGCCGCACGCTCGGGCCGATCGGCGTCAACGTCGCGATCCTCACCGGCCGCGACAAGGGCAAGGCGCGCGAGGCGACGCTGATGGGGCTGGCTGCGGGCGACATCGACATCCTGATCGGCACCCATGCGATCTTCCAGGAAGGCGTGACCTATCGCGACCTGGGGCTGGTGGTGGTCGACGAACAGCACCGCTTCGGCGTCGCCCAGCGAATGATGCTCCAGGCCAAGGCCGAGCGCCCGCCGCACCTGCTGGTGATGACCGCCACGCCGATCCCGCGCACGCTGACGCTTGCTCAATATGGCGAGATGGACGTCAGCCGGCTCGACGAGATGCCGCCGGGCCGCCAGCCGATCGAGACCAGCGTGATCTCCGAGGAGCGGCTGGGCGAGGTGGTCGGCGGGCTCGGACGGCATCTGGCGAACGGCGGGCAGGCCTATTGGGTGTGCCCGCTGGTCGAGGAGAGCGAGAAGAGTGACCTCGCCGCCGCCGAGGCGCGCGCGGCCGAGCTGCAGGCACATTTCGGCGGCAAGGTCGGGCTGATCCATGGCCGGATGAAGGGGCCGGAGAAGGACGCGGTGATGGCGCGCTTCTCGGCGGGCGAGCTCGGCGTGCTGGTCGCGACGACGGTGATCGAGGTTGGCGTCGATGTGCCCAATGCGACGCTGATCGTGATCGAGCATGCCGATCGCTTCGGCCTGGCCCAGCTCCACCAGCTGCGCGGCCGGGTCGGGCGGGGCGGGGGGCGTTCGGTCTGCGTGCTGTTCCGCGGCAACCATCTGAGCGAAACCGCGCGCGCGCGGCTGGCGCTGATGCGCGAGAGCAATGACGGCTTCCGTATCGCCGAGGAGGATCTGCGGCTGCGCGGCGCGGGCGAACTGCTCGGCACGCGCCAGTCGGGTGACATGCAGTTTCGGCTGGCGGAACCGGACATGCTCGGCGCGCTGCTGCCGGCCGCCAATGGCGATGCGCGGCTGCTGGTCGATCGCGACGGCGGCTTGAAGGGCGAGCGGGGGCAGGCGGCGCGGGTGGCGCTGTACCTGTTCGAGCGCGATGCGGCGGTGGGGCTGCTCCGCGCCGGTTGATCAGCGGGCGCGCATCGCCGTTACGAGCGGCACATAGTCCGGGTCGGCGATCGGCTGGAGGAACTGGCAGCCGATCCGGCCGCCCAGCGCCCAGCGCACCTCCGCGCCGGTCTCGCCGAGGATGGGCAGCTGGATGCGGAGCAGGTCGCCGGGCTCGAAGGGGGCCTCACAGCGTGCCATCAGCCCTTGCGGCGAGACGTTGACGACCAGGAAGGCAGCGGCGCGCGCGTCGGGGCCCACCGCACGGGTGCGATGCTCGACTTCGTCGCGATGCACCAGACGGTCGTCGATAGTCGCCAGCTTGGCACCCGTTACGCTCACACGCCCCTCTCCACACACTGGAGGACCGCGAACACGGTAACCTGGATCAGTGAACAGGTGCCGAACGAAGCCGGTAAACGCGGCGTTAGCCCTGCGGCGTCAGCAACCCGTGATGCTTCTTGCCGGCCGAGAGCCGGACCTCGCCGGAGACCGCTATTGTCGCCGCCTCGTCGTCGATCTTCTCGCCTTCGACGCGCGCGCCGCCGCCCTTGATCAGCCGCCGCGCTTCGCCCTTCGACGCGCAGAAGCCCAAGCCGACCAGCGCGTCGACCACGCTGATGCTGCCGCCGCTCACTGCCAGCGTCGGCAACGCACCGCCGGCGGCCCCTTCCTCGAAGGTCTTGCGCGCGGTCTCGGCGGCTTCCTCGGCGGCGGCGCGGCCGCGGCACATCGCGGTCGCTTCGTTGGCGAGGATCTTCTTCGCCTCGTTGATCTCGGCGCCTTCCAGCGCCTCCAGCCGGGCGATCTCGTCGAGCGGCAGGTCGGTGAACAGCCGCAGGAAGCGGCCGACATCGCGATCGTCGGTGTTCCGCCAGAACTGCCAATAGTCATAATGCGGCAGCTGATCCGGGTTGAGCCACACGGCGCCCGACATGGTCTTGCCCATCTTGCCGCCGTCCGCGGTGGTGATCAGCGGGGTGGTGACGCCGTAGACCTCGGTGCCGTCGACGCGGCGCGACAGCTCGATGCCGTTGACGATATTGCCCCACTGGTCCGATCCGCCCATCTGCAGGCGGCAGCCCGAACGGCGCGACAGCTCCAGAAAGTCATAGCCCTGGAGGATCATGTAGTTGAACTCAAGGAAGCTCAGCGACTGTTCGCGATCGAGCCGCAGCTTTACCGAATCGAAGCTCAGCATCCGGTTGATCGAGAAATGCCGGCCGATGTCGCGCAGGAACGGGATATATTCGAGCTTGTCCAGCCAGTCGGCATTGTCGACCATCACCGCGTCGGTGGGGCCGTCGCCGAAGGTGAGGAAGTTCTCGAACACGGTCTTGATCGAGGCGATGTTGCTGCTGATCGTGTCGAGCGTCAGCATCTTGCGGGCTTCGTCCTTGAAGCTCGGGTCACCGATCTTGCCGGTGCCGCCGCCCATCAGCACGATCGGCTTGTGGCCCGCCTGCTGGAGGCGGCGGAGCAGCATGATCTGCACCAGGCTGCCGACATGGAGCGACGGCGCGGTGGGATCGAAGCCGATATAGCCGGGCACGATCTGCTTGGCGGCGAGCGCGTCGAGGCCCTCGGCGTCGGTCACCTGGTGGATATACCCGCGCGAGGCGAGCAGGCGGAGCAGATCGGAGCTGTATTCGGTCATGATGGCAGCGCGCATAGCCAAAGCGGGCGCCCACGTCATCCCCGGCCGCTCAGTCCTGCGTCTGCAGCTCCCAGCTGGCGTGCTGGACGTCGTGGCGCTTGTCCAGATGGGCGATGATGCTGTCGAGCTCCGCATCCAGCGCGGCGGTGGAGACGAGGCGGGCGCGCAGCTCGATCCGGTCGTCGGGGCGCTCGATCGTCTCGATCTCGGCGACCGGATAGCGCATCAGTTCCAGGTGATCGGTCAGCAGGTCGCGCAGCCGGTCGACCTCGGCAGGGACCGTGGTGAGGGTGACGAAATAGGTCGCCTCCACCTGTCCGCCCGCGAGCGGCACCCGGTTGATCGCGTTGACCACCGGCCGCAGCAGCGTGTTGCCGGCGATGACGAACACCGCGAGCGTCGCCGCCTCGGCCGCCATGTCGCTGCCCGCACAGGCCCCCACCGCCGCCGAGCACCACAAGGTCGCCGCAGTGTTGAGCCCGCGGACGTTCATGCCCTCCTTCATGATCACGCCCGCGCCGAGAAAGCCGATGCCGGAGACGACATAGGAGATCACCCGCACCGCCTCGAGATCGCCGGCGATGCGCTGGGCCAGATCGACGAACGCCGCCGAGCCGAGCGCGACCAGCGCATTGGTGCGCAGTCCCGAGGTGCGCTGGCGGAACTGCCGCTCCGCCCCGATCGCGGCGCCGAGGATCAGCGCCAGCGCGTAGCTGAGCAGCGTGTCGCAATAGGCGGCGAGGTGGAAGGTGTGGAGGAACTTCTTGGCTGCGGCTCTAGGACGGTTTCGTTGCGCTACGATGGCGCCCAAGCGGACCGCGACAAGTGCGTTGCGGGCGCGGCATGAAAGGCATAGTTTCGGCATACTGGGGGGTACGTTATATGATCACGTCTAACCTGCTGCCGTTCCTCTTCCTCGGCGCGGCCGATTGCCATCCGGTGTCCGGTGCCGATCGCCTTTGGGCGCCGACCACGCGATATGTCGTCGTCGGCGAGGTGCATGGGACCAACGAGACGCCGGACGCGCTCGCCAACCTTGCCTGCCTGGCAGCCGAGAGCGGACGGCCGGTCACCGTCGCATTGGAATATGATGCGGACACCCAGCCCGTGATCGATGCCTGGCTGCAATCGGATGGGTCCGCGGCGGCCCGCACGGCACTGCTCGCCATGCCGTTCTGGCATCGCGATTTTCAGGATGGCCGAAGCAGCGTCGCATTTCTGCGGCTGTTCGAGCAACTGCGCCGGCTGAAGCAGGCTGGCCGGATCCAGGCTGTGGTCGCTTCGGACGCGCCCGACGTCGCCGACGGCAAGAGCCGCGATGCCGGGATGGCGGAGGCGTGGCAGCATGCGATGCCCGCGCCGAACAGCCTGGTGCTCGCGCTGGTCGGGAACCTGCATGCGATGCGCCAGAAGCGCGAAGGGTTCGACCTCGTGCCCGCTGCGTCCTTTTTGCCCCGCGACCAGACCGTCACGATCAACGCGGTTGGTGACGGCGGCGAGGTGTGGACCTGCCAGCAGGACGGGTGCGGCAAGCACGGCTCCGGCGCGACGCTCGGCGTGCCGGAAGGGATGGTGACCGTGTCCGATCCCGCCGAGTCGTGGGACGTGCAATATAACCTGGGCCGCCCGACTACCGCTTCCGTCCCGGCGGTTCCCTAGCGAGGCGGCTGACACCGGCGGTGTTCCCGCGCTAGGCTGGGCCATGGACGTTCTGTTGCTGCCCCATCCGACGACACCGCCGCGCTCTATCGTGTCCGTTGCCTGCACCCTGCGGCGCGACGGTGCCGCGCTGGACCTGCGCTATGCGATCGCAGGTGCGCCGGGCGCGCTGCTGCTCGCTCCGGGCGCGGAGCAGGAGCGCACCGACGGGTTGTGGCGAACGACCTGCATGGAGCTCTTCGTCGGGGGCGCAGACGAGGCGTATCGCGAGTATAATTTCTCGCCGTCCGGCGCATGGGCGGCCTATGCCTTCGCGGCGCGGCGGACGGGAATGGCGGCGCTTCCAATGGGCACGCCGCCGCGAATAGACGCTCGCCAGGGCGAGGGTGCGACGCTCGTCTCCGTCCAGCTGCCGGACGTCGGCTCCGGTCCGCTCCGCCTCGGCATCACCGCGGTGATCGAGGAGACGGACGGTACCAAATCCTATTGGGCGCTGCGCCATGGCGGGGATGCGCCGGATTTCCACGATCCCGATTGCTTTGTCGCCCAACTGCCGCCAGCAGACTGACATGCTTTTCGGAATCGATCGTGTCCTCGCCGACCCTGATCTTCGCGCGCCCCTGCAGGGCAAGCGCGTGGCGCTGCTCGCCCATCCTGCCTCGGTCACGGCGGATTTGACTCACAGCCTCGACGCGCTGGTGGCAGCGGGCGTGAACATCTCGGCGGTGTTCGGCCCCCAGCACGGCGTGCGCGGCGACCTGCAGGACAATATGATGGAGTCCCCGGACTTCACCGATCCGCAGTACGGCGTCCCGGTGTTCAGCCTGTACGGCGAGGTCCGCCGGCCGACCGACGCGTCGATGGACACGTTCGACGTGATGCTGGTCGACCTGCAGGATGTCGGCTGCCGCATCTACACCTTCGTGACGACGCTGCTCTATGTGCTCGAAGCGGCCGCCAGGCACGGCAAGACGGTGTGGGTGCTCGATCGCCCCAATCCCGCCGGCCGCCCGGTCGAGGGGCTGACGCTGCTGCCGGGCTGGGAAAGCTTCGTCGGCGCCGGGCCGATGCCGATGCGCCACGGCATGACGCTGGGCGAGCTCGGCCACTGGTTCATCGCGCATTACGGCCTCGACGTGGAGTATTGCGTGATCGCGATGCAGGGCTGGCAGCCGGACGCTGCACCCGGCTTCGGCTGGTCCGCCGAGCGCCCCTGGATCAACCCGAGCCCCAATGCCGCCAACGTCAACATGGCGCGGGCCTATGCCGGCACGGTGATGCTCGAAGGGACGACGCTCTCCGAGGGACGCGGCACCACGCGCCCGCTGGAACTGTTCGGCGCACCCGACATCGATGCGCGGGCGGTGATCGCCGAGATGCAGCGCCTCGCCCCGGAATGGCTCGCCGGCTGCACCCTGCGCGACATGTGGTTCCAGCCGACCTTCCACAAGCATGTCGGCCAGCTCTGCGCGGGGGTGTTCCTCCACGCCGAGGGACCCACCTATGACCATCAGGTCTTCCGCCCGTGGCGGGTGCAGGCGCTGGCGTTCAAGGCGATCCGCGCGCTCTACCCGGCGTATGATCTCTGGCGCGATTTCCCGTACGAGTATGTGTTCGACAAGCTGGCGATCGACGTGATCAACGGCGGCCCGGGCCTGCGGGAATGGGTCGACGATGCCGCCGCCACCCCGGCCGATCTCGACGCGCGGACCCTGCCCGACGAGGCGGCCTGGATCGCGGCACGCCAGCCGCACCTGCTCTACTGATGGAGGGCTCGATGGTGGCACCCGAACGCGCGCTCTGCGGCCTGATCTTCGCGGTGGAGGAGGCGCAGGATCGCCCCGGCACGCTGGTCGCCAGCCTGCCGTTCGGCGGCATGACGCTGCTCGAATATCAGATCCGCCTGCTCGCCGGCGTCGGCGCCGAACAGGTGCTGGTCGCGGTCGGCAAGGTAACGCCGCAGTTTCTCGGCGCGATCGAGCGGGCGGGGCGCGGGCGGCTCAAGGTCGACATCGTTCGCTCGGCCGAGGAAGCCGCCGAGAAGGTGCTGCGCGACGCCGATGTGCTGGTGCTGGCTGATGGTCTCGTCACCATCGATCCGGTGATGGAGCGGATGGCTGCCGAACCCCATGCCGCGCTGCTGGTGACCGACGATTCCGAATCCCCCGCCGCGATCGAGCGGCTCGACATGCGGCATTGCTGGGCCGGAATCGCGCGGATCGAGACGCGGCACCTCGCGCACATCGCCAACATGCCGGAGGATTACGACTTCCAGTCGGCCCTGCTGCGGGTCGCGGCACAATCGGGCGCGCTGCAGGTGCCGCTGGCGCCCGGCTGGGCGCGCGCCGGCCATGCCGTGGAGCGGAGCGGCGAGGGGCTCGCGGCCCGCAACGACGCGGTGCTGGTGGCGCTTAGCGACCGCCGCACGCTCTGGGCCGATCGCTGGGTGTTCAGCCGCGCCGCCCGGCTCGTGCTGCCGCAGATGATGGCGCGCAACATCCCCGACTGGGCACCGCTCGCGCTCGGCGGGGTGGTGTCGGTCGCATCGCTGCTCACCGTGCTGGCGGGTTGGGAAGGAATCGGCGCGCTGGTGGCGCTGCTCGCGACGCTGGCCTTCGCGACCGCCGCCTCGCACGCGGCGCTGCGGGGCGAGGAACCGCGCGCGCGGCAGATCGAAGTCGCGATCCTCGGCCTGTTCGTGCTGCTGCTGGCAGCGGGCGGCTGGCGCGAGTTCCGCGCGATCGGCAATGCGACCCCGCTGCTGCTCGCCGCGGGTGGCGTCGGGCTGCAGCTGCTCGCCGAGCGCGTGCCGGTGCCACGTCGGCGCTGGTGGGCGAATGCGGCCGCGCAGATGCTCGTCTTCACCCCCTTCGCGCTGGTCGGCCATGCGACATTGGGGCTGGCGGCGGTGACGGTCTATGCCTTCGCGACGCTGACCGGGGCGATCGAAAGCCTGCGCGGCAAGTCTTAGCCTCCGATTAAGCTCGCGCCGCTATGTACCTGATACATGGCGCAGGGCGCTCCCGAACCGCGTGGTGGCCCGGCCATCGACGCCCAGGATCTGCTGGCGCGCGCAGCGGCAGCGGCGGCGCACGAGCGCGCGCTGGGCGAAGCGACCGCCCGCGACCTCGCCATCCCCGAAAGCCTGCGGCTCGACGAGCGGACCCGCACCGCGATGCTGATCGCGCTCGAACAGATTATCGGCGCCATCGAAGCCGGCCTGCGCCGCGCGGTAGTGCCGGAGGGCTTTCCCGGCATCGGCCCGACGCTGCCGCTGCTCCACGCCGCCGGGCTGGCCGCGGACCGGGCGCTCGTCGACGAGCTGCTCGCCCGCATCCGCATCGACCAGCTCGCGGCGGGCCTGCCCCACCGCGCGGCCGAGCATCCGGCGCGCCCCAGCCTGCTCGGCCGCCTTGCCGAACACCCGGCGCCCGAACTGTCGGACGCCGCCCGGGCGCTGCTGCTCGCCGAGAGCCGGGCGCGGAGTCCTGAAGCGGGACGTTGGAGGTTGCCGTTAACCTTGCACCACCGGCTGCTTTGGTGGGTTGCATCCGCGATGCGCGAGCAAGCGGGATCTTTGGCGGGCGTGGCACTGGACGAGGCGCTCTGCGCCGCGGTCGCGGCCGAATGCGCGCTGGCCGAGTGCTGTGCCGAGGAACAGGTGGAGGCGGTGGCGCTCCGCCTCGCCGCCGCGATCGCCCCCGAGCCGCGCGAACGCGCCCGCGTGCTGCTGGAGGCCCTGCGCGACCGGCATCTGGCGTTGTTCCTCGCAGTGCTGGCGCAAGCGGCGGGCATCGCCTTTGCCGATGCGCGCGCGCTGCTGCTCGATCCCGGTGCCGAGCGGCTGGTGCTGGTGCTGCATGCGCTCGATCTGCCGCGCGAGGCCATCGCCGAACTCTGCTTTCTGCTGAGCGACGCCGATCCGCGTCGAGACCTCGCCGCGCTGGCGGATGCGATCGACATGCTGGCGGTGCTCGACGTCGCCAAGGCGCGCGAACTGCTCGCCGAACTGCGGCTGCCGCCCGACTATCGCGCGGCCCGTGCCGCGCTGTGTGGGGTCCGCGCGCGGTGATCGCGATCCCGTCGCTCGATCCGGTGGTGCCGCTGGCGGTGGCGCGGCTGGATGCCAGCGGGCGGCTGATCGATGCCGAGCCCCGGCTGCGCGCGCTCAACGATCGCGCCGGCGGGGGGATCGGGGAGCCTCTTGCCTTGCCGGGCGTAGCCGCGATCGCGCAGCTTGCCCATCGGCTCGGCATCGCCATCTCCCGCAGCGTCGTCGCGGCGGACGGCGAGGAGGAGATCGACCTCTGGGTCCGCGCCGGGCCGGATCGCGGGGGCGTGCGGCTGGAGGTCAGCGGCTGGCGGACGCGCCCGGCCTGGCGCCCGGCCGGCGATCCCGCGCGCGACGGCGATTTCCTCAGCGCCGCGGGCGACTGGCTGTGGGAGACCGACGGCGCGCTGCGGTTGACCTTCCTCTCGCCCGAGGCGGGGCAGCGCCACGGCTTCGACATCCGCGACATGCTCGGCCAGCCGCTTACCCGGCTGTTTGCCTTGGCGCAGGACGATGCCGGGCAGTTGCCGATTCTCTCGGCGGTCTCCGCCCAGGCACGGTTCGACGGCCAGCGGGCCGAGCTGCGCGGGACCGGGCACATGGTGCGGCTCGCCGCAACGCCCCGGCATGATCCGCTGGGCCGTTTCGCCGGGTTCATCGGCGCGGCGCGGGTGCTGGACGGCGAGGGCGCCGATTTGCCGCGGCCCGTCCCGCCGGTCGCCGGGAGCGGTTTCCCGCGCGCCTTAGGCAAGCGGTTGGAGCGGGCGCTGCGCGGGCCGCTGGCGCGGATCATCGCCAATGCCGATGCGATCGGCGCGCAGGGGGAGGGGCCGATCCGCGGGGATTATGCGGGCTATGCCGGGGATATCGCCAGCGCTGGGCGGCACCTGCTGGCGCTGGTAGAGGACCTGGTCGACCTGCAGGCGATCGAGCGCGAGGACTTCGCGACGATGCGGTCGACGATCGACCTGGCCGATGTGTCGCGCCGCGCGGCCGGGCTGTTGGCAATGCGGGCGGGCGAGGCGGGCGTCCGCATCGATCGCCCCGGACCCGATGCGGTGCTGCGGGTGCGCGGCGAGTTCCGCCGGGCGCTGCAGGTGCTGGTCAATCTGATCGGCAATGCACTGCGCTACAGCCCGCGCGGCGCGGCGGTGTGGATCCGGCTCGAAAGCGAGGGCGGGATGGGCTGCGTGATCGTTGCCGATCAGGGCAAGGGCATCGCGCTCGACGACCAGGCACGCATCTTCGAGAAGTTCGCCCGGGTCGATCCTTCCGAGCCGGGCGGCAGTGGGCTTGGACTTTACATCGCGCGGCGGCTCGCCCGGGCAATGGGCGGCGATTTGATCGTCGACAGCGCGCCCAGCATGGGCGCGCGCTTCGTGCTGATGCTGCCGCTGGTCGAAGATCCGGAGCGCCCGCCTCCTCCTGCGGGCGCTCCCTGAGCCGTCAGCGGCGGCGGCAGACTTCGACCCGGCGGCCATGGTGCCATTCGTCGAAGCAGACGGTGCGGCTGCGATAGCCATAGCCGCCGCGGTCCCAACCCGGACGCCCGCGATCCCAGCCATAGTGACGGCCGCGATCCCAGCCGCGATGGCGCTCCCAGCGGTCGTGGCGATCATGGCGATCCCAGCGGCGCTCATGATGGTCGCGGTAGCGCCAGTCCTGCGCCTGGGCGGCAGTGGCGCCGGCCAGACCGGTGGCGACGAAGCCAGCGGCGGCGATCCATTGAACCAGTTTCATCGGGGTGTCCTTTCTCGTTTCGATGCAGAAGGACTAAGCGAGTCGAGGCGTCCCAAGCCTGAACTGGTTTGTAGGCGGCGGTTCATCTTCGCATCATACCCGACGCGTCGCTGCGGTGCGGCAATTCGGCAACAGCGGGTTACCTCTGTAAATTGCAGTACTGTGCAGTACGATTTTAGCTTGACCTTACGGCGCGCAGGCGTAGAGGGGTGCGCATAACGAAACGACCCGCGCGCCACATGGACAGCGTGGGTTCAGGGAGCCGGCATATACCGGTAGTTCTCGCGGCGGAACGATGGGGGGATCCCCGGCAATTTCGGCACGGGGTCAAGGTGGAACATATTGTGCGGAAAGGCCGGCGAGGCCTGTTGGTCTCGCCTGGGGAAGGCCTGCATCCGCCGCGTATAGGGAGTGCAGGCGATGGCGTATCTCGATCTTTCCGGCTTCGACCGTCAGCCTGTCACGACGCAGGCTGCTGCCGCGCTGACCCCACTGGAATGGCAGGTCGTCGCGATCGCCCAGCGCGATCGGCTGTCCTCGCTGCAGACGCCGAGCCGCTGGTCGCGTTTCCTCGCCATCTTCTTCGGCGGTGACCGGGCGAGCCCGCGGCTGGCCGATTCGAAGCTTGAGGCGCTGCGCCGCATCGCCGTGCTCGCCTGGCACAAGGGCTATGCCCTGCCGAAGCAGGAAATCGCTGCCTTCCACGCCTCGGGCTATTCGCTCGAGCATCTCGAGCTGCTGCTCGCCCGGGTGAGCCAGGGCCGTTCGGCCCTCAACGAGGGGCGCGCCCGCTAAGCGCGGACGCGCCATTTTCCCCGCTTATTGCTGCTTCTTTTCCTGGTTCTCGCTGTCGGCGTTGCGATCGATGCGCGATGTCATGCCGGTGGCGGCTGCGTCCGACTCGGTCTGCTCGCGGTCGCTGAACGGCGCGGGCTTCTCGGTCGGGGTCGCTTCGGGGACCGGCGCGGCGTTGACCGGCTCGGCGGCGGCGGGCTCCTGGGTCGAGACGTTCACATCGGCCGGGGTCTCCGGCACGGTGATCTCGGTGACGTTGGCGTCGGGCGCGCTCGGGGCCTCGTCCTTGCTCCCGCAAGCGGCGAGGGTGAGGCCGGCGCCGGCCAGGATCGCGAAAGTGCGCAGCTTCATCAGGTTTTCCTTGGCGTTCGGGTTCAGGAGGCGGTGGCGACGCTGACCGCCGCACGCGATTCGATCTTTTCGGCGAGCAGCTTGTCCCAGCTATAGGGATCGTCGCGGAAGTTCATCGTGCCGTCGCCGCTCGCGAACGCGGTCCAGTAGAGCAGATAGACCGCGACCTGGTCGGCATCGGCAAGGCGGACCCGCACCGTCTTGGTGCCTTCCAGCTGCGCGGCGATCGCGTCGGGTTGCCAGTTCGGATCGTTCTTCAGCAGCAGCTCGGCGAGCGGACCGGGCTTTTCCAGGCGGACGCAGCCATGGCTGTCCAGCCGGCTATAGCTGTTGAAGCCCGACTGGACCGGCGTGTCGTGCAGGTACACGGCATAGGGATTGTCGAAGTCGAACTTGTAGCGGCCGAGCGCGCTGCGCGGACCCGATTCCTGCTGCAGGCGGCGATCCGGCCCGGTGCCGATCACGCGGTAGCCATGCGCCTTCAGATAGCCCTCGCCCTTGGGCCACAGCTCCTTCGCCGCGATGCCGCTCGGCACGTTCCAGGGCGGGTTGAGCACGATCGAGTGGATTCGCGACTGGAGCATCGGCGTCTCGTTGCCCGGGCGCCCGGTGACCGCCTTCATCGAGGCGATCGGGCTGTCGCCGTCGAACACGGTCATCACCGCGGCGGCGATGTTCACCTGGATGCGCTTCGCCGGCAGAGTCTGCGGCAGCCAGCGCCAGCGCTCCATGTTCGCCATGATCTGGCGAACGCGCGCCTCGACCGGGACGTTGAGCGCGGCAAGCGTGCCGGTGGAGACGACGCCGGTCGGGCGCAGGCCGTAGCGGCGCTGGGCGCGGAGTACGGCGTCCTGCAGGTCCTGGTCGAACACGTCGCCGCTGGTGGAAACCTGCTTGTCCTCCACCGCGAGCCGCTTGCGCAGCGCCTTCACCCGCGCGCCGCTGGCGCCCTTGCCGAGATCGGGCCCGGGCGCGAGCTTGGGCCAGCCGCCCGAGGTGAGGATCGCGCGATAGGCCACGAGACCCTTTTCCAGCCCGTCATAGCCGGCATAAGGCGGCGGCAGCGAGCGGATCCAGGCGGCGAGGCGATCGCGCTTCACTGCATCGGCAAAGCCGGGGGCGGGGTCGAATGGGGCGGGGCGCAGGCCCCAATCGTTGATGAAGTCGCTCGAATCGAGCCGACCCGAATGGACCGCACGGGCATAATCCAGCGCGGCGCGGGCCATGCCGTCGCTGTCATTGGGCAGGGTGACCGTGCTCGTCATGCGCCGCAGGCCCTGCGACAGGCCGGCATCGGTGAGCAGCTGGCGCAGTTCCGCGATCTGCTTGGTGCTCAGCGTCGGCAGCGGCGTCGCCGCGACCAGCGGCGCGGGGGCCAGCGGAGTCGGCTGCACCTGGGGCGGCGCGAGGGCAGGGCGCGGCGTCTGCACCGCCGGGGTCTGGCCCTGCGGCGCGCGCGGGGTCTGCGCCTGTGGTGCGCGCGTCGGCGCCGGTCGCGGTGTCTGCGCGCGCGCCGGGGCTTGGCTCTGCACCTGGCTCACGGGTGTAGGGGACGGCTGCGCCACGGGACTGGGGCTCGGCTTGGGCTTCGGAATAAGCCGGAACTGGGCCATGGCCGGAGAGGCGATCGCGCTCGCCAGCGCCACTATTGCTACCCCCTTCGTCAGCACCAACTTCGTTCCCACCGGCTTCTTCACTTCGTCCACGCGCAATACTCCACTCGCCGCGTCGTTTATCAACGCATCGGCCTATAGGCGATGCCCGTACGAACATGCGAGAAGGAAAACCCATCCCCCGCTCAGCTTGACTTTTGCCAACGTTGTCGGGAAGCGTCGCGCCCACACGCCACCAGGGCAGGAGAGGGATCGCTTGGCCACCGCACGTTCGACGCACACCACGCTGGCATTCGCCGCGGTAACAACGCTGTTCTTCGCCTGGGGGTTCATCACCTCGCTGGTCGATCCGCTCGTCGCGGCGGTGAAGGGCATCTTCACGCTCACCAATCTGCAGGCGCAGGCGAGCGCCTTCGCCTTCTTCTTCGCCTATTTCGTGGTCTCGCTGCCGGCGGCCGCGCTGGTCTCGCGCCTCAAGGCGGTGCCGTCGATCCTGCTGGCACTGTGCACGATGGCAGTCGCCTGCCTCATCATGCTGACCGCAGCCAACCTCGCCAATTACTGGCTGGTGCTGCTCGGCCTGTTCGTGCTGGCGAGCGGCATCACCGTGCTCCAGGTCGCCGCCAACCCGCTGGCGGCGGCGCTCGGCGATCCGCAGCGCAGCCATTTCCGGCTGGTGCTGAGCCAGACCTTCAACTCCTTCGGCACCTTCCTCGGCCCGCTGCTCGGCGCACACCTGTTCCTCAAGGGCGTCGGTGAAGTCGGGCGCCGTCGTCGATCCAGCGGTTCGCGCCGAGGCGCTGGCGGGCATCGACATCGCCTATCTGTGGATCTGCGGGCTGATCCTCGCGCTCGCGGTGTTCTTCTTTCTCAGCCGCCGCGTCGTCAGCGATGCCGCGCCCGCGCACAAGGGCACTTCGGGCCTGTTCGACGCCTTCTCGTCGCGCTGGGCGCTGTTCGGCGCGCTCGGCATCTTCCTCTATGTCGGCGCCGAAGTGTCGATCGGCACGCAGATGGCGCTGTTCCTCAACGACAACAGCATCTGGGGCCAGTCCGATGCGCCGTTCGGGGTGCCGATCCTCGGCACGCTGATGGGCAGCGACGGCGTTCACGGCGTTTCGCTGCAGGAGGCCGGCAAGGCCGTCGCCTTCTACTGGGGCGGGGCAATGGTCGGCCGCGCGCTCGGCTCGCTGCTGCTCACCCGCGTCCGCGCCGACAAGCTGCTCGCGCTGTTCACCGTGATCGCGGCGGCGATGTGCCTCTATGTCGTCGGGGTCGGCGGCGTCACCGCGGGCTTCGTCGCGCTGTCGATCGGCCTGTTCAACTCGATCATGTTCCCCGTGATCTTCACGCTCACCCTTGAGCGTTCGGGCGCCAGCGAGGAGGCGACCTCGGGCCTGCTCTGCACCGCGATCGTCGGCGGCGCGCTGCTGCCGCTGCTGGTCGGCAAGGTGGCGGATCTGCACGGCTATGCCTTCGCGCTGATCGTGCCGGCGCTCTGCTACGTGGTGCTGTGCGGCTTCGCGATCGCCGCGGGCCGCGCCAAGCCGGTGCGCGCCGGCGGCGGCGCTTCGCTGCACTGATCTGAAGGCCGAGCGGGGTTTGACGCTCCTTGAGCGTTGCGCCACGCTCGGCCGACCACGCCAAGCCTTCCCCAGGAGAGTCGAGATGTCCGTTCGCCGCCGTTCGCTGCTCGCCGGCGCGCTCGCGCTGCCGTTCGTCGCCCGCGCCCAGGCGCAGACGCAGGAAAGCTACGAGCAGCGCAAGGAGCGCCTGTTGCACGAGGACTTCCCCGAACTCAGCCGCTACGCCGCCGACAATGCCCGCATCCTCGCGAGCGGCGAGAAGGTCAGCATCGTCTTCATGGGCGATTCGATCACCGAGGGCTGGAAGAGCAAGCGGCCGGGCTTCTTTACGCCCGGCCGCGTGGGACGGGGCATCAGCGGGCAGACCACGCCGCAAATGGTGCTGCGGATGATGGCCGACGTCGTCCACCTCAAGCCGCGCTTCGTCCACATCATGGCGGGCACCAACGACATCGCCGGCAATACCGGCAAGATGACGCGCGCACAGAGCTACGACAATTTCCGCATGATGACGCAGATCGCCAAGGCGAATGGCATCGGCGTGATCCTCGCCTCGGTGCCGCCGTCGGACCATTTCCCCTGGCGTCCAGGGCTAGAGGTGCTCGGCCCGATTCGCGAGATGAACGCGTGGCTGCGGGACTATGCCAAGGCCGAGCGGCTGACCTGGGTGGATTACACCCCCGTGCTGGCCGATGCGAAGGGCGCGATGAAGCCCGGCCTCGCCTCGGACGGCGTCCACCCCACCGAAGCGGGCTATGACGCGATGGCGACGGTGATCGAGCCGATCCTGAAGGCCCGCCACGCGTGAAGCACCTGCTCGGCTCGGCGGCGCTGCTGATCGCGGCTCCGGCCGCCGGGCAGACGCTGGAGCTGGTCTCCCCCGACGGCGCCAACCGCGTGGTGGTGGCGCTCGATCGGCAGGGCGTGCCCAACTACACGGTGCAGCGGCGCGGCGCGTTGGTGCTGGCACCCGCGCCGATCGCGCTGGACCTCGATCGCGACATGCTCGGCTGGGGCATGGCCGTCACCGGCAGCGAGGCGAGCAGCGCCGATACGCGCTACAAGATCGTCCTCGGCAAGGCGGCCGAGGGGCGCGATCGCTACAACCAGCGCATCATCCACCTGCAGGAGCGCGGCGGCGCCAAGCGGCGGATGGACCTAATCCTGCGCGCCTATGACGACGGCATCGCCTTCCGCATGCTGGTGCCGGTGCAGCCGGCGACCGCGGCGGCGGTGGTGCGCTACGAACGCACCGGCTTCTATTTCCCACAGCCCTGGAAATGCTGGGGCTTCAATGTCGGGCGTTTCGGTTCCAGCCACGAGGGCGAGTTCGATCCCGTCGACACCACGCGCCTCCGCGACCACAATCTGTTCGACGTGCCCTTTGCCTGCGAGACGGGGAAGGGCGCCTTCGCCATTGCCGAGGCCGACCTGATCGACTTCGCCGCCATGTACCTCACCGGCCGCGGCGATGGCGGGCCGGGGCTGCAGGTGAAGCTCTCCCCCTCGCTCGACGACCCGCGCATCGCGGTACACACCCGCATCGGTAGCCCGATCGTGACGCCGTGGCGGGTGGTGATGCTCGCCGACCGGCTCGGCGCGCTGCAGGAATCGACGCTGCTCACCAACCTCTCCAGCCCGAGCCGGATCGAGGACCCCAGCTGGATCCAGCCGGGGCTGACCAGCTGGGACTGGTGGAGCGGCCCCTCCATCGCCAAGCTCCCCGGCCAGCGCACCACGACGGCGGTGGCCAAGGCGTTCATCGATTTCGCCGCGGCGAACGGCATGCCCTATACGATGATCGACGAGGGCTGGTATGCCGGCGCCGGCGGCGGCGGGGTGCGGCGGCCGGGCGTCGACATCACCAAATGGGCCGACGCGATCAACCTCCAGGAAGTCGCCGACTATGCCCGCGCGAAGAAGGTGCGGCTGTGGCTCTGGGCACACTGGCAGGCGCTCGACGAGCAGATGGAGGATGCGCTCGCACTCTACGAGAAGCTCGGCGTCGCCGGCATCAAGATCGACTTCATGGAACGCGACGACCAGTGGATGGTCAACTGGTACCAGAAGCTGCTGGGCGCGGCGGCGCGGCACCATCTGATGGTCGACCTGCACGGCGCCTTCGCGCCGCGCGGCCTCATCCGCACCTGGCCCAATTTCGTCACCCAGGAAGGCGTGATGGGCGCCGAGTACAACAAGTGGAGCACGCGGGCGACCGCGGGCAACGACGTGATGCTCGCCTATACCCGCGGGCTGCTCGGGCCGATGGACTATACCCCCGGCGGCTTCCGCAACGTCGCGCCGGCCGATTTCCGCATGCGCGGCGACCTGCCGATGGTGCAGTCGACGCGGGCGCACGGGCTGGCGATGTATGTCGTCTTCCTCTCGCCGTTGCAGGCGGTGGCGGACAGCCCGGACACCTATGCGGCCAGCCCCGCCGGGTTCGACTTTATCCGGCAGGTGCCGACGAGCTGGGACGAGACGCGGTTCCTCGCCGGGGAGACGGACGCGTACATCGTTCTCGCCCGCCGCAAGGGGAAGACCTGGTATCTCGGCGCGATGAATGACGAGAAGCCGCGAACGGTCTCCGTGCCGCTCGATTTCCTCGGCGGACACGGTGCCGAGGCGCGGATCTGGAGCGACGGAGCGGCGCCCGACGCGGTGCAGGTGGAGACGAGGCGCGTGTCGCGGGAAACGCCGCTGACGCTCAATCTCGCGGCCACGGGCGGCGCAGTGGCGGTGCTTCAAGAGCGCTGATTCGGGCAAGGTCTGCCCAGATTCTGCCGCATTTCGTCGCCGCTATTTCACCGCTCACCCGCAGTTGTCGCAAAGTTCACCCAAGGTTCAGGGCTCGATGGGTCTTTTCGGTCGCATGATTGTTGCAATGCAGCGCCCGGAAACCCCGAAGGGGAACGACATGCCGTTTTTGAAGAGCCCGGCTAGGTTCCTGCTCCACTATGTCACGCGACGGCCGCTGGCCTTCGCGCTGCTTGCGCTGCTCGTGGTGGGCGGCGCCTCCAGCGCGGTGGGTGTGCAGTACGCGATGAAGCTGCTGATCGATTCGATGACGGTCGCGGCGCCGTCACACACGGCCGTGTACTTCGCGCTCGCGGCATTTGTCGGCCTGGTGGCGCTCGAGAACGGGCTGGTTCGCGGCGCGGCGATGTTGTTGTGCAACATCACCGTGGCGAGCGGCGTGCGCATCCGGCTCGACATGTTCCACTATCTGACCGGCCACCATATCGGCTTCTTCCAGAACCAGCGCGGCGGATCACTGGGGCACCGCGTCGGCGCGCTGACCGGCTCGTTCCAGGCGCTGACCCACCGCATCCTGATGGAGATCACGCCCCCGCTGATTGCGTTCGGCGGCGCGCTGCTGATCTTCCTCGCGATCGACTGGCGCATGGCAGTGGCGATCACCGGCATCTTCGTCGCTGCGAGCACCGGCCTGGTCTTCCTCGGCATGCGCGGCGACAAATACCACAAGGCCTTTGCCCGCGCGGCCAGCGAGAGCGGCGGCGAGCTGGTCGACCTGGTCGGCAACATCGCCGCGATCAAGTCGTTCGGCGCCCGCCGGCGCGAGTCCGAGCGGCTCGCCGGCTTCTTCCAGACCGAGGCGGCGGCGCAGAAGCGCGGCTGGATGTTCGTCGAGCGGATCCGCGTGCTGCATGACGTCGCGCTGGTCATCCTGGTCGGCGGCGCGCTGGTCTGGGCGGTCGAGCGCTGGATCGCGGGCGGCATCACCGCGGGCGACGTCGTCGTCGTCAGCGCGATGACCTTCCGCATGCTCAACGGCTCGCGCGATCTCGCCATGGCGCTGATCGATACCAGCCAGCAGTTCAGCTATCTGCGCGAGACGCTGGAGATCGTCGGCGCCCCCCATGCGCTGGAAGACGCGCCCGACGCGGTGCCGCTGCAGGCGACCGACGGCGAGGTGCGGATCGAGGGCCTTACCTTCGGCCACCACCCCGGCCGCCCGGTGCTGCACGATCTCTCGCTGGAGGTCGCGCCCGGCCAGAAGATCGGCATCGTCGGCCCCTCGGGTGCCGGCAAGTCGACGATCCTCCAGCTCGTCCAGCGCCTGCACGATCCGCAGGCTGGCCGGGTGCTGATCGACGGTCAGCCGATCGACCAGGTTACGCAGGATAGCCTGCACCAGGCGGTCGCCGTGGTGCCGCAGGAAGTGCTGCTGTTCCACCGCTCGATCCTCGAGAATATCCGCTTCGCCCGCCCCGACGCCACCGATGCGGAGGTTCGCGCGGCGGCCGAGGCCGCGCATTGCGCGGGCTTCATCGCGCTGCTGCCCAAGGGCTATGACACGATCGTCGGCGAACGCGGCACCAACCTGTCGGGCGGTCAGCGCCAGCGGATCGGCATCGCCCGCGCGTTCCTGAGCAAGGCGCCGATCGTGCTGCTCGACGAGGCGACGTCCGCGCTCGACACGGGTTCGGAGATCGAGGTGCAGCAGGCGCTCGACGCGCTGATGGCGCATCGCACCGTGCTGGCGGTGGCGCATCGCCTGTCCACCGTGGTTGGCTTCGATCGCGTCATCGTGGTCGAACACGGCCAGATCGTTGAGGACGGCGCACCGCTCAAGCTGCTGCGTGCGGGCGGAGCATTCCAGCGGCTCTGGGCGCTGCAGGCCGAGGGGCTGGATGCCCCGGTCGAGCGCCGCGAATTCCCGCGCTTCGTCGCCGGTACCGCGCTGCGGATGTTCGGCCTCGGCGCCCGTCCGCCGCTGCGGGTGGTGGAGCGGCAGGCGGCGGGCTGAAGCCCGCCCCTTCCGCCCACCAGGCGTCAAAACTCCAGGATGCCCGGAGCGAAGCGAGCACGATAGTCGACGCCGCGAAGCCATCCGTTGGACTGCGGTGCGGAAATGCGCATCCCGGGATATACCGGCGAGCCGGGTTCCAGCAGAACCGCCCGCTTGCCCTTGAAGGTGTAGAGCGGGGCGTTCTGGAGCCGGTAGCGGCAGATCGGATCGCTCCGCAGCATTGCTTCACCGTGGAGCACGCGGCGCATCGACGGGGAGAGCCGCTCCTCGGGCACCTCGACGAAGCGGGGCCGCGCCAGCCAGGCATCGCCGCCGTCCTGCAGCTGGATGCCATAGCTGATCTGCGCCGCCATGCAGGGGATGGGGCCGATCAGGAACCGCACTCGCTTCCAGGCAAAGTCGCCGGAGATGGGGACCTGCTTGAAGCCACCCGCGACGATGTCCCGGCCGAGATTGGCGTCGTCGATCGGGCGCGGGTCCTCGGCACCCGCGGCGATCCACATGTCGACTCGCCCTGCTTTCCGGGCGGCGACATCGGCGGTAAGGATCATATATCTGCCCCAATAGGGGCTGGCGTCGAAGCCGCGCCGCAACTGGGCGACGCCGCCGCCGAACCGGTTCCGCGCGCCGATGCAGACCTTCTCGCCATCCTCGGGCACGCGAAACACGAAGTCCTTCAGCCGCATGCCGGCCCGTTGCCAGAGCGCTGGGTGGGCGGTCGGGAAATGGTCCGGCACCAGCGTATAGCGTTGCGTGGCGGCATCGCGCCAGACCAGCTGTCGGCCGCGCAGTCCCGTATTCGCGGTCAGGTCGGCAGCGTCCTGCGGATCGTCGGTGCGCGGCCAGCAGCGCGGTACCGCGCCGGTGACGACGATTTCGTCTTCGGCGATGTCCGGCGGCGTCATGGTCTGGCGCGTCTGCGGTGGTTGCAGCGTGGATGCGCCAAGGAGGGGGACGACAAGCAGCAGTGCCAAGCGGATCATCGGTGGCCCTCCGTCACGCCCGGGCGTGGTCGTGGCACGATGCGCGCGGGACGTGCGACTGTCCAGCCGGGCGCGCACCAAAGAAAAACGGCGCCCCGCGGGGTGCGGAACGCCGTTTTCTTCAAGCCATGTCCGGGGCGAACACCGAAAGCGGCGCTCAGCGCTGGCTTACGGGCACGTAGTCGCGCTGCGTCGGGCCGGTGTAGAGCTGGCGCGGACGGCCGATCTTCTGCTCGGGATCCGAGATCATCTCGTTCCACTGCGCCACCCAGCCGACGGTGCGGGCCAGGGCGAACAGCGCGGTGAACATCGTGGTCGGGAAGCCGATCGCCGACAGGATCACGCCCGAATAGAAGTCGACGTTCGGGAACAGCTTCTTCTCGACGAAATAGTCGTCCTTGAGCGCCATTTCCTCGAGCTGCAGCGCCACTTCGAACACGGGGTCCGAAACGTTGAGCGACGCGAACACTTCGCGCACAGTCTTCTGCATGACCGTAGCGCGCGGATCGTAGTTCTTGTACACGCGGTGGCCGAAGCCCATCAGGCGGAACGGATCGTTCTTGTCCTTCGCACGGGCGATGAACTCGGGGATACGCTCCGGACGGCCGATCTCGTGCAGCATGTTGAGCGCCGCTTCGTTGGCGCCGCCATGCGCCGGGCCCCACAGGCAGGCGATGCCGGCCGCAATGCAGGCGAACGGGTTGGCGCCCGACGAACCGGCGAGGCGCACGGTCGAGGTCGAGGCGTTCTGCTCGTGATCGGCATGGAGGATGAAGATGCGGTCGAGCGCCTTCTCCACCACGGGGTTCACTTCATATTCCTCGGCCGGAACGCCGAAGGTCATGCGCAGGAAGTTGCCGGTGTAGCTCAGGTCGTTCTTCGGATAGAGGAACGGCTGGCCGACGCTGTACTTGTACGCCATCGCGGCGATCGTCGGCATCTTGGCGATCAGGCGGTGCGACGCGATCATGCGCTGCGTCGGATCGGTGATGTCGGTCGAGTCGTGGTAGAAGGCCGAGAGCGCGCCGACGACGCCGCACATCACCGCCATCGGGTGCGCGTCACGACGGAAGCCGCGATAGAAGGTCGCCAGCTGCTCGTGCAGCATGGTGTGGCGGGTAATCGTGCTCTCGAACTTGGTCAGCTCGTCCTGCGTCGGCAGCTCGCCGTTGAGCAGCAGGTACGAGACTTCCATGAAGCTCGAATTCTCGGCCAGCTGGCCGATCGGGTAGCCGCGGTGGAGCAGCACGCCTTCGTCGCCATCGATGAAGGTCAGGCCCGACTCGCAGCTCGCGGTCGAGGTGAAACCCGGATCGTAGGTGAAGGCGCCGGTCTGCGCGTAGAGCTTGCGGATGTCGACGACGTCCGGGCCGGTGCTGCCCTTGAGGACGGGATATTCTACGTCTTTCCCCGCAATCTGCAGTTTGGCGGTATCGCTCATGTAGTCGTCCTTTCCTTCGACCCGTTTTCAGGCGGGCGTACGCATCTGATCTGCGAAGCGGGAGGCCTTCGGTTCCCGGCGTCGCTTGGGCGCCTAGATAGCCGGAGAAGGTCGGCGGCCGGTTAACACCGCACGCAGCGGCTTCCCCAGGTTGCCGGCTTCCCGCCCGCTTCGTCCGCGACGGTGCGTACCGCCGCTTCGAGTGCCTCCGTATCCCACGTTACCAATCCGTCAAGCGCGGGATGCAACCGAGGAGCGCGGGGGCGCGGCTCGCCCTTAGCAGAGCGCTTGCCGCTTCGTCCAATGTACGTGGGCGCATGCGAAAAAGAAGGGCCGGAGGGCGCCCGCGACACTGGAAAATCCGAACAGAACCTCGATTTGGGGCTATGCTGCGGTGCAAATTACCGACGGAGAGTCGACGTTGGATCGGTCCAATATCGGCACCATGCACGCGACGCGGTGCCAGACGTTCAGCGATTAGCGGGAGAAAACCACCGCGGTTCTCTCGTCCTGAAGATTTGTGCCCATTCGGTGCGTTGTTGAAGCTACTCTGCGCGGCGCAGCAATTTGCCTGCGCGATGCGCTGCTTTCTTCTGTTGCGCACCTGTGCACATACCCGCAGTCTTCCGCGCCATGACCAGTCCCGCCGCTGCGGCCCCGATCCCGGGGGTGTCGAGCCTTCGCTCGGGAGGCTGGTGGCGATTCCCCAAGCTACCTTCCAGCGTATGGGGGGGGCTCGAACGCTGGCTGGAGGCCGAGCGGGGCCAGTTGCCGCTGTGGGTGCCAATTGCCTTCGGTGCCGGGATCAGCTGCTGGTTCCTGCTTGCCGGGCCACGACAATGGACCGGCCTCATCGTCGCCGCACTGGGGGTGGCGGGTCTCGGCGCCGTGCTTCCGGGCCGAAGCGGTCGGACGTTGCTGGTGGGCGGATTGCTGATGGCTGCGGGCTGCGGCGCGATTTGGTGGCGGGCGGAGCATCTGGCCGCGCCCGTGCTGGCGCGGCCGCAGGTCGCGCAGTTCGACGCCGCCGTGCTGCGCATCGAGTCGCGCCCGGCGCGGGGGCTGGTGCGGCTGGTGCTCGCGCCAGTGCAGCGTGCCGACCTGCCGCCGCGGCTGCGGGTGAATGTCGACGCGGCGGCGGTGCCGCCCGGGCTAGCGGCGGGCGCGCTGGTGGCATTGCGGGCGCGGCTGGTCCCGCCACCGGGGCCATCGGTGCCCGGCGCCTATGATTTCCGGCGGGTCGCCTGGTTCGACGGGATCGGCGCCACCGGCAAGGCGCTCGACCCGGTGACGCTCCGCCACGCGCCGCCCCAGGCCGGGCAGGACCTGCGCGCTGCCCTGTCGGCGCATATCGAGTCGCGGCTGCCGGGCAGTGCCGGCGGCATCGCCAGCGCGCTCGCCACCGGCGACGAGGGCGCGATCTCCGAGGATGACAGCGAGGCGATGCGCCGTGCCGGCCTCGCGCACCTGCTGTCGGTCAGCGGGCTCCACGTCACCGCGGTCACCGGTGCGGCGATGCTGGTGGTGCTGCGCCTGCTCGCGCTGAGCCCGTGGCTGGCGCTGCGCGTGCGGCTGCCGCTGGTCGCGGCGGGGGCGGGGGCGCTGGCGGCGATCGGCTATACCTGGCTCACCGGCGGGCAGGTGCCGACGATCCGCTCCTGCGTCGCCGCGCTGCTCGTGCTGGTGGCGCTCAGCCTGGGGCGCGAGGCACTGACGCTGCGGCTGGTGGCAGCGGGCGCGATGGTGGTGCTCCTCCTCTGGCCCGAGTCGCTCGCGGGCCCCAGCTTCCAGCTGAGCTTCACCGCGGTCGCCGCGATCGTCGCGCTGCACGAGAGCCCGCACATGCGCCGCTGGTTCGAGGCGCGCGAGGAGGGGCCGGCACGGCGGATTGCGCGCGAGGCGGGATCCCTGCTGCTCACCGGCATTCTGGTTGAGCTGGCGCTGATGCCGATCGGGCTGTTCCATTTCCACAAAGGTGGCATCTACGGCGCGGTCGCCAACATCGCCGCGATCCCGCTCACCACCTTCGTGGTGATGCCGCTGGAGGCGCTGGCGTTGCTGGGCGACCTGATCGGGGTGGGGGCGCCCTTCTGGTGGCTTACCGGCCAGGCAATGGCGCTGCTGCTGTGGATCGCGCACCGCGTGGCGAGCGCGCCCGGATCGGTCGCGGCGCTGCCGGTGATGCCGGCGGGGGCCTTCGCGTGCATGGTCGTCGGCGGACTGTGGCTCGGCCTGTGGCGGACGCGGGTGCGGATCGCCGGGCTCATCCCGCTGATGGTGGGGGCGCTGTGGGCGCTGGCGACACCCGGGCCAGACCTGCTGGTCACCGGCGACGGGCGCCACGTCGCGCTGCGCATGGCGGACGGCAGTCTTGCGCTGCTGCGGGATCGTGCGGGCGACTTCACCCGGCAGGTGCTGGGCGAGAATGGCGGGGTCGAGGCCGATGCGCTGGCTGCACTCGCCGAGCGGCCCGATGCGCGGTGCAGCCCCGACCTCTGCGTGGCGGAGGTGGTGCAGGGAGGGCGCCGCTGGCGGGTGGCGGCGACCCGCAGCGTCTACCCGGTCGCATGGCGCGAGCTGGTCGCGGTCTGCGCGTCGAGCGACATCGTGGTGAGCGAACGGCGGCTGCCGCGCGCCTGCCATCCCCGCTGGCTGCGGCTCGATCGGCGTGTGCTCGATGCCACCGGCGGGGTCGCGCTGGGGTTCGCGCACGGGACGGTCCGCACCGTGCACACGGCGACGCACCAGCCATGGGTTGACCCGCCCACCGTCCAGCCCCCATTCAGCGCCGCGAAGGGAGATCGACGATGATCCGGATTCTGCTTGCGGCCTCGGCACTTGGCCTCGCATCCCCCGCGCTGGCGCAGAGCACCGACTGGGCCAAGATCCGCGCCGAATGGAACCAGCCCATGGCGCCGTTCCGGATCCTCGGCAACGTCCACTATGTCGGCACCGCGGGGATCTCGGCCTATCTGATCACCAGCCCGCAGGGGCACATCCTGATCGACGGGGGCATGCCCGAAAGCGCGCCGCTGATCGCCGCGAACATCGAGAAGCTGGGCTTCAAGCTCAGCGACGTGAAGATCCTGCTGATCAACCACGCGCATTGGGACCATGAGGGCGGCCTGGCCGAGCTCAAGCGCCGCACCGGCGCCCGGCTGCTGGCGAGCGCGGCCGACACCCCGGCGCTGGAAGCGGGCAAGTCCGACTATCGCCCGGACATCAGCATCGCCGCGCCGCCGGTGAAGGTCGACGGCCAGCTGAAAGACGGCGAGGAGATCCGGCTCGGCACCAACACGCTGGTCGCGCATCTGACGCCGGGGCACAGCAAGGGCTGCACCAGCTTCACGATGCAGGTTCCCTCGGGCGGCGACAGCCTGACGGTACTGTTCGCCTGTAGCCTCAGCGTCGCCGACCAGCCGCTGACGCCGGGCCATGGCTATGACGCCGCCCCCGCCGATTTCCGCGCCACCTTCGCCAAGCTGCGTGCGACCCAGGCGGACGTGTTCCTCAGCTTCCATGCCGAGCAGTTCGACCTCGCCGCCAAGCGCGCCAAGCAACTGGCCGGTGATGCCGAGGCGTTCGTCGATCCCGGCGAACTAGCGCGCCGGGTGGATGCGGCGCAGAAGGCATTCGAGGCGGCGGTGAAGGATCAGCGGGCGGGCTAGGCGCGCGGGAAGGCAGGACGCTAGGCTTTCGTCGGCAGCGTCCCAGGTCTGGAACGGCGGCAGCGCTCCTGCGCACCCGCCGATGGACCAAATCGGATCGCGGCGCCGGTCGACACGCAGCGCCGTTGGGCGGCTCCAGGCCGATGAAGGCTAGCCGCCGGCGGTGTGGCGGATCCGAGAGAGCAAGTTGACAGCAAGCTTGTAGCGGCAGGGCGCGGCATAGCTTCACGCCGCAGCGCCCTTAGAGGGTGTTCGGCATGCACCCATGCTTCCCCCACCGATACGCTGGCGGCGCGTCGCGCAACTGCGACCGTGCGCGACGTGACGTCATGCGGGAACGGGCGTGCAGCCGCAGGGCACCCTGCGGCCTTCGATGCCGCTCGTCGGATCGGCCAGAGCAGGACATTGCCATGCTCGCACTTTCGCATCGCCAGGGCACTGGCTGGCGACGGGATGGAAATGCGAGGCCGCCAGCTGCGCGTTCAGCCCTAGGGCGCCTGCTTGGACGTCTGCGCAACTTCTGCCGCCTTGGCCCTGACGATGCTCCGCGTGATCCGCCCCTGCGTGACGCCTGCGAATTCGGTGTCGCGCTGGTAATAGAGACCGCGCAGGTACCCGCGGTCGAATGTCGTCATTTCCGCGGGCGCCTCGGCGATGCCGTCATCGAACAGGGACAGGATGGTCTCCGGGCTGGCCGCGCGCGGCGGATGCACCCCGCCGAGCGCCCGCATCGCGACATAATCCCCGATCTGGTTGGGCGCCTTGCCGACAAGGGCTGCGCGCTCGATCAACACGATGGCGGCGAGCGTGTCGCGGCGAATAGTCGGCGCTATTCGCGTTGCGATCGGTATGTTCACAATGCCGTCGGTTCCGACCGGCTGTCCGTCGGCGCCGCGAATTTCGTTGTTGCTCCATGCCCGTACAGGCCCGCGCTCGCGAACAATGTCCCGGATCTCGCTGGGGGAGCGATCCCCGAAGACCCACCATTTGCGCCGGACCAGCGCTGCCACCTGATCGCCCACACCGTCGACGAACAGCACATACACATTTGGCTTGCAGCGATCACCGGCAAGCCTGAGCCCGGCCAGTTCTGCATCCAGCGCCAGCCGATAGCCAATAGCTTCAAGGGTCTGCCTCGGAAGCCCGGCGGTTCCGAAGCAGACCGAAGCGTTGAAGCGTGGCAGCGGGCCGTCCGCCAAATACGGCGTGATCGCGCGCGACAGCGACTTGATTGCCTGCGTGGGAGGGAGCGGCCGGCCGGTGACGATGATCGGTTCGGCGGAAGGCCCTGCAGCCTGCCCGGCAACGGTACCGGTGGCGGGAACGCTCTGTCGCGGGGCGAGTACCTGCCCGGCGGCGGCTGCCGGCTGCGCGGGGGCGCTCTGTTGTGCGGCAGCGGTACCGGCAACAAGGGTTTCCGCTGCCATTGCAATGATCAGCCAACGAACCGCATGCACCGCACCGTCTCCCCAGCAATTTCGCAGAATATACCAGCAGTTGCAGCAACTCTGAACAAATTTGCGTCGATGGCAAGATGCGGATAGCTTCGACCGAAGTCGGGCCAGGAAAGGGGACGGCAATGCGGCCTCCGCCCCTTCCCGCAGGCTCCCCTGATCAGTAGCGGCGCAACAACCCCGCCAACCGGCCCTGCACGCGCACCTGATCGGGGCGGTAGCGCTGCGGCGTATAGTCGCGATTGGCCGGATCGAGCCGGACCATCGCGCCTTCCTTGCGGAAATACTTCAAGGTCGCCTCGGCATCGTCGATCAGCGCAACGACGATTTCGCCGTCGCGTGCGGTCTCGGTGCGGCGGATCAGCGCATAGTCGCCGTCGAGGATGCCGGCCTCGACCATCGAGTCGCCGGCGACTTCGAGCGCATAATGCTCGCCCGCGCCGAGCAGCGCGGCGGGCACCGGCAGCATGGTCGAGCCTTCGAGCGCCTCGATCGGGGTGCCGGCGGCGATGCGGCCGTGCAGCGGGATCTCCACCACGTCGTTTGCCGGGGTGGGGAGCGACGCCGGGGCAGCGGTGGTGCTCGCCGGCTTGGGCGCCTTGGCGGCCGGCTTGCGCTCGCCGCGTTCGGGCATGCGCAGCACTTCCAGCGCGCGGGCGCGGTTGGGCAGGCGGCGGATGAACTCGCGTTCCTCCAGCGCGCTGATCAGGCGGTGCACGCCCGATTTCGACTTGAGATCGAGCGCCTCCTTCATTTCCTCGAACGAGGGCGATACGCCCGTCTCGGCAAGACGGTCGGAAATGAAGCAGATCAGCTCGTGCTGCTTGCGCGTGAGCATCCAATCCTCCGGGGTCCAGAACAGACTGGGAACGTTTATGCAATGTTCCGAGGCGCTGTCAAGCGATGTCGAGGATTTCCACCGAGTCGGAGCTATTTGCGGCTGGCGCATGCGGTGCGCGCACGATCAGACAGGTGCTGCGCGCCAGCGTTCGGAGCATCGAGCTGTCCTGGATCGCCGAGGCATGGACGCGCCCGTCGATCAGCGCGGCGCGCATGTAATCGGTGCGCGGGCCATTGGCCGGCAGCGGCTCGCCGAGGATCGCCGTGCGCCCTTGCGGGAATGGGTCGGCGGCGCCGGAACGATGCGCAATCAAGGGCTTGGCGAAGAGCAGCGCGGTGACGAACACCGACACCGGATTGCCCGGCAAGCCCAGCACGACCATGTCGCCGCGCGCGCCGGCCATCATCGGCTTGCCCGGGCGGAGCGCGATCCGCCAGAAGTCGATCGTCGCGCCGGCGGCTTCCAGTGCGGGGCGGACGAGGTCGTGATCGCCCACCGATGCGCCGCCGCTGGTGATCAGCAGATCGGCCTCGACGGTGGCGAAGGCATTGGTGAGGGCCCCCAGATCATCGGGCAGGATGCCGAGATCGACGATCTCGACCGGCAGATCGGCGAGCTGGGCGGCGAGCATGGTGCGGTTCGATTCGGGCAACTGGGCGGGGCCGACCGGCGTACCCGGCGCCACCAGTTCGTCGCCGGTCGCGGCGATCGCGACGCGGACCGTGCGGCGGACGGGCAGCGCCGCATGGCCGCCGATCGCCGCCAGCGCGATGCGGGCGGGGGTGAGCCGCTCGCCCGCCGCGATCAATGCGTCGCCTTGCGTGAAGTCGAGCCCCCGGCGGCGGGTGTTGCGACCGAGAGTGGGCGGGCCTTCGCCAGCGAGACTTAGCCGATCGCCGTCGCGCGCGGCCTCTTCCTGGATGAGCACGGTGTCCGCGCCCGCGGGCATCGGCGCGCCGGTGAAGATCCGCACCGCTTCTCCGGGCGCAACCGTGCCCGCGAAGCCTGAGCCGGCCGCGCTCTCGCCGATCACGGTCCAAGGTCCGGGCAGGTCGGCGAAGCGGATCGCATAGCCGTCCATCGCGGAGAGGTCGGTTTCGGGCTGGGTGCGGCGCGCGACCACCGGCTCGGCGGCCCAGCGGCCGACGGCGTCCGCGAGCGGTACCGTCTCGACGGGGGTGGGGCCGGCAAGCGCGAGCAGCCGCGCCTGGGCCTCGGCGATGGGAACAAGTGCCATGCCGCTCGATTGGGCGCGGGCGCGCGGCGATGCAAGCGGCTTCAGCCGGTGCGGCGGCTCGCGGTGAGCAGGCGCAGGTCGCTGTCGCGCAGCGGCATGCGGAATTCGGCGAGCGTCCTCCCATTGCGCGCTCGCACCACCCGTGCCGGGCCGCCGCCGATCTCGGGCAGCGCTACCCAGAGCGAACTGCCCGGGGCAAAGGCCTGGCGCGCCTCGAACTCGACCTGCTGGGCGGTGAGCGCGTGGATCCGGCAATTCCACCACCCCACGCCCTCGCGTACCCGCCCGGGCAGGTCGAGGCGGAGCGCCAACTTGTCCTGCAGCAGCCCGTCGGCATCGCTCCCGCCGGCCTGGGGCGCAGGCGCCTGCTGGATGCCGCGCAGCCAGGGGAACAGCGTCTGCCAGCCCAATTCCTCGGTGAAGACGATCCCGGCGGTTTCGCCCGCGATCCAGCGGACAATGCCCTCCAGTGGACGCAGCCCGTCGAAGGTCAGCTGCACCGCCTCGTCGACGGCAAGCCCGCGCGCCTCGACGCCGACGCCGCCCTGCGAAATGTCGCGGGTGCGCAACTGCTCGACCTCACCGCCGCGATGCATGCCGACGGTGTGGCGAAGCTCGATGCGCGGCAAGCGGCGGCGCTCGGCTGTGGCGCGTGCGAGGTTGCGCGCGACCATGCCCAGCACGTCCACCGGCGCGTCGAAGGCGAGCCCCGCCTCGTTACCGTCGGACCAGAGCGTGCGGCCGATCAGCGGCTCGGCGGACCCGAGGTGCAGCCGGATCGGCATTGCCTCGGCAAGCTCCCGCTCGACCCGCAGCCGGGCGCCGGCCCGGCCGATCCAGTGGATGCCGCAGTCGATCAGTTCGCCGCCCCAGGCGAGTTGGCCTGCATCGAGCCCGTCCGCCGCCGCGGCGCTGGGCGCGCGCGGTGCGGGCAGGTCGTGCGTCAGGCTGAAGATCGTCGCGGACGTGCGCCCCGAATCCATGCTGTCGTTCCGTCCCAAGGAGGACAGCATGCACGTCGGGCCCTGAAACCGCCGTTAAGCGGCAGGGTTGCGAAAAGCCTAACGCAGGGGCTCAGGCGTCGCGCAGACCCACGCCCATCGCCGCGCGCGCCTGCTCGGATTCCGAGGAGACGACCGGATAGGCGCAATAGTCCGCCGCATAATAGGCGCTGGGCCGATGGTTGCCCGACCAGCCGACGCCGCCGAACGGCGCGGCCGAGGAGGCGCCGTTGGTTGGCTTGTTCCAGTTGACGATGCCCGCGCGGATGTTCGCCCAGAACTGGTCGTAGAGCCGCGGATCCTGGCTCACCAGGCTGGCGGAGAGGCCGTAGCGCGTGTCGTTCGCCTCGGCGATCGCGTCCTCGAAGCTCGTCTTGCGGAACACCTGGAGGATCGGGCCGAACAGCTCGACGTCCACCTTCTCCCGCGCCTCGGTCATGTCGACCACGCCGGGGGTGAGGAAGGGGCGGTTCTCGATCAGCCGCTCCATGTGGCGCAGCGGGCGGCCGCCCATGGTGGAGAGCGTGAGAAAGCTCTCGGTCAGCATGTCGGCGGTATTGTTGTCGATCACCGGGCCCATGAAGGGCTGGGGATCGGCGTGCGGCTCGCCGATGATCAGGCGGCCGATCAGCTTGTTGAGCTCCGCCATCAGCGGCTCGAACAATTTCTCGTCGACGATCAGCCGGCGCGCGGCGGTGCAGCGCTGGCCGGCGGTGGTGAAGGCGGACTGCACCACCAGCACCGCCGCCGAATAGAGGTCCGGCGTATTCCACACGAGGATCGGGTTGTTGCCGCCCATCTCCAGCGCGAGGATCTTCTCCGGCCGCGCGGCGAACTGGCGGTTGAGCGCGATGCCCGTGTTGGCCGAGCCGGTGAACAGCAGCCCGTCGATGTCCGGGTGGCTGGCCAGCGCCTTGCCCTGGTCCGGCCCGCCGATCAGCAGGCGGATACAGCCTTCGGGAATGCCCGCGGCATGGAAGCACTCGACCAAGAAGGCGCCGCTGGCGGGCGTCTTTTCCGAGGGCTTGAACACCACCGCATTGCCGGCGAGCAGGGCGGGGACGATGTGGCCGTTCGGCAGATGCGCCGGGAAATTATAGGGGCCGAGCACCGCGAGCACGCCGTGCGGCTTGTGGCGCAGCGCGAGGCGGGTGTTCATCGGCGCTTCGATCCGGCGCTGGCCGGTCCGCTCCGAATAACTGGTGACCGAGATGTCCACCTTGGCGATCACCGTCTCGACCTCGGTGCGCGCTTCCCACAGCGGCTTGCCGGTCTCGCGGGCGAGCAGGTCGGTGAAGGCGTCGGCGCGCTGGCGGACGACATTGGCGAAGCGGCGCAGCGCCTCGATCCGCACGGCGAGCGGCCGCGCCGCCCAGGCGGCCCAGCTGGCGCGGGCGATGGCAACTTCGGTGTCCGCGTCCCCGATCGGGTGGCGCCAGAGCACGGCGCCGGTGGCGGGTTCGGTCGAAAGGAGTTCCTGGTCCGGCATGGGCCTTCTGTATTTCTGGTTCGTTGCCCCTGTTACGATCGCTTTGCCCGATTTCGCGGCGCTAGGCCAGAGCCTCGCCCATCACCCGGATCGCCGCCACCTTGGCAGTGAGCGGCGCCCAGTCGTCGCGCTCGGCGATGGCGGACCAGAGTGATTCGACCTCGTCGATCAGCATCGAACAGGGCTCGCCGCGCCAATAGCCATGGTCGCGGGGCTTGCGCGGGCGATAGTCGGCGAGGCGGCTGCGAACCTCGGTGAAGTCGGCGCCGTAGCTTGCGGGAAGGGTGCCGCCGAACGCGTCGAAATAGAAACGGTGGAGCAGCGTGCCGGTCTGGTTGAGCGCCACCTCCACCGCTTCGGTCAGCGCCCGGTCGCTGGCTTCATCACGCGGCTGGACGCCGAGGCGCCAGAGTACCGCGTTGGCCTCCGCGCGGTGATAGGCGGGGGCAAAACCCTCCAGTGCGGCGATCAGCGGCGCTTCCTCGGCGATCAGCCGCAGCGAGATGGCGAGCTGCATCACGTCCCAATAGATCGCCTCCGGCTGGCGACCGAAGGCGTAGAGGCCGTTCTGGTCGAAATAGGCCGCCGTGAAGTTCGCCGCCCAGCTGGGGGCGAAGCGCCAGGGACCATAGTCGAAGCTCTCGCCGGTGACGTTGATATTGTCGCTGTTGAGCACCCCGTGAACGAACCCGGCGGCCATGAACTGCCCCGCCATCCGCGCGGTGCGGGCGACGACATAGGCGAGCAGGCGCTCGGGCGCGTCCGGCCCGTCCTGCTCTCCGAAATAGTGGCGCAGCACATAGGCGGTGAGCTTCCGCAGCCCGTCCACGTCCTGAAAATAGGCGAGGCGCTGGAACACGCCGATGCGGATATGGCCATGGTTGAGCCGCACCAGCACCGCGGAACGCGTGGGGGAGGGCTCGTCGCCGCGATGGAGCGATTCGCCGGTCTCGACCAGCGAGAAGGTGCGGCTGGTCTCGACGCCCAGCGCCTCCAGCATCTCGGTGGCGAGGATCTCGCGCACGCCGCCCTTCAGCGTCAGCCGCCCGTCGCCGAAGCGGCTGTACGGGGTCTGGCCCGACCCCTTTGTGCCGAGGTCCATTAGCCGACCGGCGTCGTCGGTCATCTGCGCGAACAGGAAGCCGCGGCCGTCGCCGATCTCGGGATTGTACACGCGGAATTGGTGGCCGTGATAGCGCAGCGCCAGCGGCTCGGGGAGGCTGCCCGCAAGCGGCTCGAACCGGGCGAAATGGGCGAGCCATTCGGCATCGCTCAGCCCCTCCAGCCCCACGGTCGCGGCGGCACGGTCGTTGCGGAAGCGGAGAATCGTCTGGGGGAAGCGCGCGGGCGCCACCGGATCGTAGAAGCCATCCCCGAGTTCGAGGATCGCCTGTTGCGGAGCGAAGGCCATGCGGCGATATGGGGCGCGATGGGTGATCGGCGCAACTACTCCGATGGCGTTTGGTGGTCGAAAGACGGCCTGCGGCTGCATTATCGCGACTATCCGGGGCGCGACGACCGTCCGCCGCTGCTCTGCTTTCCCGGCCTCACACGCAACGCACGCGACTTCGAAAATCTCGGCGAGCGTTTCTCTGGCGACTGGCGGGTGCTCTGCGTCGAGTTTCGCGGGCGGGGCGAAAGCGCCTATGCCAAGGATCCGATGAGCTATGTGCCGCTCGTCTATCTCCAGGATGTCGAGGCGCTGCTCGCCGAGCTGAAGATCGAGAAGTTCGTCGCGGTGGGTACCTCGCTCGGCGGCATCGTGACGATGCTGCTCGCGGCGACCGACGGCGGCAAGCTGGCCGGCGCGGTGCTCAACGATGTCGGGCCCGAGCTGAACCCGGCGGGTCTGGCGCGGATCCGCACCTATGTCGGCAAGCAGGTCTGGTATCCGACCTGGATGCACGCGGCGCGGGGCGTCGCCGAGGCGAACGGGGACGTGTACCCGGACTACCGGATGGAGGACTGGCTGGCGATGGCCAAGCGGCTCCATCGGGTGAACAGCCAGGGCCGCATCGTGCTCGACTACGACATGAAGATCGCCGAGCCCTTCCGCGTGCCGGGCAACGAGGCCGGCCCGGACATGTGGCCGACGATCGACGCGCTCGCCGGCCGCCCGCTGCTGGTGGTGCGCGGGGAGCGCTCGGACATCCTCCGCGCCGAGACGGCCGAGAAGATGGTCGCGCGGGTGCCCGGTGCCGAGCTGGTGACGGTACCGCGGGTGGGCCATGCGCCGACCCTCGACGAGCCGGAAGCGGTGGCGGGGATCGAGCGGCTGCTGGCGAAGGTACAATAAGTTCCTTCCCGTGCCGGGGAGGAGTTGTAACCCGCATCCTAACGGATGACGCCGCCGCAATCGCCCGCTACACCCCGGCCCCCATGTCGATCCACATCCTCCATCTTCATTCGACCTTCGCGCTCGGCGGCAAGGAAGCGCGGGCGGTGCAGCTGATGAACGCGTTCGGCGATCGCGCGCGGCACACCATCGTCTCGGCGATGCCCGACCAGCTCGGCGCGCGCGAGGCGATCGACCGGCATACCAAGTACGAGATCGCGCTCGATCCGCCGCCGCTTACCGGCAGGCCCTCGGTCAAGCGCTACGAGCAGATCGCGCGCTTCATGCGGCGCTTCGACCTGGTGCTCACCTATAATTGGGGGGCGATCGACGGGGTGATGGCGGCGCGCGTGTTCGGCAAGGGCCTGCCGCCGATCATCCATCACGAGGACGGATTCAACGCCGACGAGGCCGAGAAGCTGAGCACCGTCCGCAACATGTATCGCCGGATGGCGCTGCCCGCTGCCAACGCGCTGGTGGTGCCGTCCGAGAAGCTCGAGCAGGTCGCGATCAAATTCTGGAAGCAGCCGGCCGAGCGTCTGGTCCGGATATCCAACGGGGTGGCGACCACGCGCTATACCGGGCCGCTCGACCCGTCGCTGTTGCCGATGCTGGAGAAGCGCCGCAAGGGCGAGGTGTTCATCGGCTGCCTCGCGGGGCTGCGACCGGTCAAGGATCTGCCGATGCTGGTCCGCGCCGTCGCCGGCATGTCTTCGCGGTTCAAGCTGGTGATCCTGGGCGAGGGGCCCGAGCGCCAGGCGATCCTCGACCAGGCCGAGGCGATGGCGATCGAGGACCAGGTGTTCCTGCCCGGCTTCATCGCCGATCCGCAGCGCTATCTGGGGCTGTTCGACATCTTCGCGCTTTCCTCGAAAAGCGAGCAGGCCCCCGTTTCGGTGCTGGAGGCGATGGCGGCGGGCCTGCCGATCGTCGCGCCGCGGGTAGGGGATATTGCGGCAATGGTGTCCGAGCCCAATCAAACGTATCTTTCTGCGGATCGCACCGAAGTGTCGCTGCGGGATCGGCTCGATATCCTTGCGCAGCATCCGGACGAACGGAAGCGGCTGGGTGAGGCGAACCGCCTGCGGGCTGCGGCGTTGTATGACGAGGCCGAGATGGTTTCGGCCTATGCGCGGCTCTATTCCCAGGCGATGGGACGGCCAGGCGCGCTGGGCTGAGACCGGCCGGAGACGGAGCCGAGTTGATTTGTTACTCGCTTGTCGCAGCCAATCCGGCTAGCGTCGCGCGGCAATTTTTGTGGAGGCAATGTGTTCAAGGGTCTTTCGCCCATCAACTACAACGGTCGTGAAGTATGGCCGCTGGTCGAGGGCGGGAAGGGCGTCGCAGCGACCAACCATGCGAGCGCGGGGGCCTGGGCGGCCGCCGGCGGCATCGGTACGGTCAGCGCGGTCAACGCCGACAGCTATGACGCGGATGGCAAGATCATCCCGCAGATCTACCGTGCCCTCACGCGCCGCGAGCGCCATGAAGAGCTGATCCAGTACGCGATCGAAGGCGCCGTGCAGCAGGTGAAGCGCGCCTTCGAGATCGCCGGCGGGAAGGGCGCGATCAATATCAACGTGCTTTGGGAAATGGGCGGTGCACAGCGCGTCCTCCAGGGCGTGCTGGAGCGGACCAAGGGCATGGTGGCCGGCGTCACCTGTGGTGCTGGCATGCCCTACAAGCTCAGCGAGATCGCGGCGCACCACGAGGTGAGCTACCTGCCGATCGTCAGCTCGGGCCGCGCCTTCCGCGCGTTGTGGAAGCGGGCCTATTCGAAGGCGCAGGAATGGCTGGCCGCGGTGGTCTATGAGGATCCCTGGCTCGCCGGCGGGCATAACGGCCTGTCCAACGCCGAGGACCCGCGCGCGCCCCAGGATCCCTATCCGCGGGTCAAGGCGCTGCGCGAGGTGATGCGCGAAGGCGGCCTGCCGGACAGCGTGCCGATCGTGATGGCCGGCGGCGTCTGGTACCTGCGCGACTGGAACGACTGGATCGACAATCCCGAGCTAGGCGCGATCGCCTTCCAGTTCGGCACGCGTCCGCTGCTGACCAAGGAAAGCCCGATCCCGGATGGCTGGAAGGCCAAGCTGATGGAGATCGAGGAAGGCGAAGTGCTGCTGCACCGCTTCTCGCCTACCGGTTTCTATTCCAGCGCCGTCCGCAATCCGTTCCTGCGCCATCTCGAAGCGCGGTCGGAGCGCCAGATCCCCTATTCGACCGAGGCGGCAGGCGACCACACCTTCCAGCTCGACGTGGGGGTGAAGGGCAAGAATTTCTGGGTGACCCGCAACGACCTGCTGCGCGCGCGCGAGTGGCATGGCCTCGGCTTCACCAGCGCGCTCAAGACGCCGGACAACACCTTGGTGTTCGTAACGCCCGAGGACCAGCAGATCATCCGCAAGGACCAGGCGGACTGCATGGGCTGCCTCAGCCAATGCCAGTTCTCGTCCTGGGCGGACACCGAGACCAACTCGACCGGCCGCCTGGCCGATCCGCGCAGCTTCTGCATCCAGAAGACGCTCCAGGACATCGCCCATGGCGGCGATACCGACCAGAACCTGATGTTCGCGGGCCACGCCGCGTACAACTTCAAGCGCGATCCCTTCTATTCGAACGGGTTCGTGCCGACGGTGAAGCAGCTGGTCGACCGGATCCTGACCGGGGATTGATGCCGCGACACTAAGCTCCTCCCCTTTAGGGGAGGGGTTGGGGTGGGGCAGTGTCTCACCGAGACCAACATCTGGTCTGGAATCCCTCCACCCCCAACCCCTCCTCCGAGGAGGAGGGGCTTAAAAAAATTCAAGCCTACAACCATCCCTCGAACACCTGATCCGGCGGGCGATGGCCGTCCGCCCAGCTGCGGATATTGGCGACGACCTTCATCCCCATCGCCTCGCGCGCCTCGAAGGTCGCCGAGCCGAGATGCGGCAGCAGCACGACATTTTCCAGCGTCATCAGACGCGGGTCGACCCTGGGCTCGTCGACATAGACGTCGAGCCCGGCCCCCGCGATGCGGCGTTCCTGCAGCGCCGTCACCAGCGCTTCCGGATCGACGATCTCGCCGCGCGCGGTGTTGACCAGCCAGGCGTTCGGCCCGAGCAGGTCGAGCCGCCGCGCATCGATCAGTCCGTTGGTAGTGGCGGTATGCGGCGTGTGGATCGTCAGGATGTCGATTGCTTCGAGCATCGCGTCGAGATCCTCGTGATAGGTGGCGCCCAACTGATGCTCGAGCACCTCGTGGACGCGGTGCCGCCCGTGATAATGGATCTGCAGCCCGAACGCCCGCGCGCGCTGGGCGACGGCCTGCCCGATCCGGCCCATGCCCAGGATGCCGAGCTTGCGCCCGCCGATACGGTGGCCGCGCATGCTGGTGGGGCTCCAGCCGTTCCAGCCGCCAGAGCGCACCAGCTTGTCGCCCTCGACCAGCCGGCGCGGCACGGCGAGGATCAGCGCCATCGCCATGTCGGCGGTGTCGTCGGTCAGCACGCCCGGCGTGTTGGTGACGATGATCCCGCGGGCGCGGGCTGCCTTGAGGTCGATATGGCCGACGCCAGCTCCATAATTGGCGATCAGCCGCAGCCGGTCGGGCGCTGCGGTGAGCAGCTCCGCCGTAATGCGGTCGGTAACGGTAGGGACCAGCACGTCGGCATCCGCCATGGCAGTGGCTAGCGCGGCGGCGTCCATCGGCGCGTCGTCGAGATTCGCGACCGAGTCGAACAGCGCCGCCATCCGCGCTTCGCTTGCTTGCGGCAGCGCGCGGGTGAGGATCACCCGGGGGCGGGACGGTCGCTTGGGATCGGCCATGGCAAAGGATTGGCCGGTGGCGGGGATACAGTCAACGGTTGAAGCGCAGAGCCGGCTGGTCGATAGACGGCGCATGCAGCAGCGGCGTTTCTCGATCGGTATCGCAGCCTTGGCGCTCGTCGCCCTGGCCACCCCCGCGCATGCGGAGCGCAAGCCGCCTTATTATGCCTCGCTGAAGGCGAGCAAGGCGCGGATGCGCACCGGGCCGGGCCGCAACTATCCCACCAACTGGTTCTACCAGCGGCGCGGGCTGCCGGTGAAGGTGCTGGCCAGCTACGGCGCCTGGGTGAAGGTGCGCGATCCCGATGGCGCGGAGGGCTGGATGCAGGCCAATCTGCTCGACGACAAGCGCACGGCGATCGTCGCCGGCGGCATCGCGGAGCTGCACAGCAGTCCCTCGAGCGATTCGCACATCAGCTGGCGGGCGGCGCCGGGGGTGGTTGGCAAGATCAGCGCGTGCAGCGGCGGCTGGTGCTGGTTCGATGCCACCGGGCGCGCCGGCTATGTCGAGCAGGCGCGGATCTGGGGGACCGAGCCGGGCGAGACGGTGCGTTGACTGCTCTCCTTTAGCCCCTCCTCCTTGGAGGAGGGGTTGGGGTGGAGGGATTCCAGACCAGAAGTTGGTCTCGGTGAGACTCTGCCCCACCCCAACCCCTCCCCTGAAGGGGAGGGGCTATACGTCGCTTCAATCCATCAGCTCCACCACCACCGCGGTGGCTTCGCCGCCGCCGATGCACAGCGAGGCCAGCCCGCGCTTCTGGCCCTTCGTCTCCAGCGCCGAGAGGAGCGTCGCCAGTACCCGCGCGCCGCTCGCGCCGATCGGGTGGCCGAGCGCGCAGGCGCCGCCATGGACGTTCACCGCATCATGGCCGAGGCCGAGTTCTTGCATCGCGATCATCGTCACGCAGGCGAACGCTTCGTTGACCTCGAACAGGTCGACATCGCCGGTTTCCCAGCCCGCCTTCTCCAGCGCCTTGCGCATTGCGAAGACCGGCGCGGTGGTGAAGCGCGCTGGCGCATGGGCATGGGCGGCATGGGAGACGATCCGCGCGATCGGCGTCAGTCCAAGTTTCTCCGCCACCGAGGCGCGCGCCAACACCAGCGCCGCCGCGCCATCCGAGATCGACGAGGCATTGGCGGCAGTGATCGTGCCGTCCTTGGCGAAGGCGGGCTTGAGCGTCGGGATCTTGGCCGGATCGGCCTTGGTCGGCTGCTCGTCGAGCGCCACCGTCACCACGCCCTTGCGCCCCTGCAGCTCGACGGGGACGATCTCGCGATCGAAGGCGCCGCTGGTCTGTGCTGCCTTGGCCCGCTCCAGGCTGGCGATGGCGAAGGCGTCCTGGGCCTCGCGGGTGAACTGATATTCCTTTGCCGTCTCCTCGGCGAAACTGCCCATCAGCCGGCCGGGCTCATAGGCGTCCTCCAGACCGTCGAGGAACATATGGTCCTTGAGCACGTCATGCCCGATCCGCGCGCCGCTGCGGTGGCGCATCGAGAGATAGGGCGCGTTGGTCATGCTCTCCATGCCGCCCGCGATCAGCAGGTCGACCGAGCCTGCAGCGAGCGCCTCGGCGGCCATGATCGTCGCCTGCATGCCCGATCCGCACATCTTGTTGATCGTCGTCGCCTCGATGTGCTGGGGCAGACCGGCCTTGAGGGCGGCCTGGCGGGCAGGGGCCTGGCCGAGACCGGCGGGGAGTACGCAGCCCATGTAGATGCGCTCGATCGCCTCACCCTTCAGCCCAGCGCGCTCGACGGCGGCACCCACCGCGGTAGCGCCGAGATCGGTGGCGGCGGCTTCGGCGAGGCTGCCCTGAAAGCTCCCCATCGGCGTGCGCGCATAGGACAGGATGACGATGGGGTCGGCGGACATGCAGGTTCCTCTCATGATGTTTGGCGCCGATCTAGGGTGTCTCCAGCGGGTTTGCAAAAGCCTGAGCGTTCCCGCAGGAAGGCGTCGTGCGAACCGCTTGCCGCCCTAGTCCGTTGCGACGCCCTCATTGGCGCCAGACCGTTCCGTGACACCGCTGGAACTCTGGGGACGGCCGATCCTGCTCGGTGTGCTCGGCGCGGTGTTCGGCAGTTTCATCGCCACGATCGCGATCCGCTGGCCGGAGGGGCGGGACGTGGCTCGCGGACGCTCCGCTTGCGATTCCTGCGGCACCTCGCTGCGTGCGGCCGAGCTGGTGCCGGTGCTCAGCTATCTCGCGCAGCGAGGGCTATGCCGCCATTGTTCGGCCCGCATCGCGCCGAGTCATTGGGCGACCGAGCTCGTGGGGCTGGCGATCGGCGTGATCGCGGGGCTCGCCGCGCCTGGCCTGGAGGGCACAGCGGGGGCGGTGTTCGGGTGGCTGCTGCTGGCGCTGGCAGCGCTGGACCTTGCAGCATTCTGGTTGCCGAACGGGCTCAACGCAGCGCTTGCGGTCATCGGACTGGGCGTTGGCGCGATGGGTTTTGGCGTACCGCTGACCGCGCGCGTAATTGGTGGCGTCGCCGGTTTTGCGGCGCTTTGGGTGGTCGCGCGGGGCTACAAGACGCTGCGCGGCCGGCAGGGGCTTGGCGGCGGAGATCCCAAACTGTTCGGGGCGATTGGCTGCTGGCTCGGCTGGGAGAATTTGCCACTGGTGCTGCTGGCCGCCAGTCTGATCGGGTTGGCGGTCGTACTGGCGATGCTCGTGGCGGGGCGGCGTGTGCGGGCCAGCGACCGGCTGCCCTTCGGGGTGATGCTGGCCTTGGGGGCTTGGGCGGTGTGGCTGGTTCCGCAGTTGCTCTCCGCGCCGATCGGCACGGGGGCGGACGCGCCGTGGCAGCTGACATCGATAGAGCATTGATCGGCGCCCATTCGCGCGCCAAAAAAAAGGCCGCCCCGGAGGACGGCCTTTGAAAGTCTTAGGAGAGGATGCCTGAAAGGCCCGATCTTTCTGCACCGCAGGAGCATCTGCTGCAAGTGCGAACTGTTACCGGTATCATTGCAAAATTTGCAACCTGCCAACGTTGTCACGTGCGTAAAGGTTAACCAAATCTAAGGGGGCTAGATGACTGCATTGAAATTAAACGACTTTCTTCCGTATCGAATGTCGATTGCCTCCAATGCGGTGTCGGACGCCGTAGCGACCACCTATCGGAACCTTTTCGGCTTGCGCATTCCCGAGTGGCGCCTGGTCGCCGTGCTGGCCGAGGGCGGAGCGATGAGCCAACAGGCGCTGTGCGGCCGGACGCGTATGGACAAGGTGACAGTGAGTCGCGCGGCGATCGGCTTGGTCGAACGCGGGCTGATCGCACGTGCGGCGAATCCGACCGACCAGCGCTCGCACCTCGTCGCGCTCACGCCCGAGGGTTGGCACCTGTACGAGCAGGTCGCGCCCAAGGCCCTTGAGCTGGAGCGGCGGCTGTTCGCCAGTTTCTCCGAGGACGAGAAGGCGCAGCTTGCTGCGATGCTCGGGCGGATCGAAGCGGCGGCTACGGCATTCGACGGGGGTTGATCGCCCCGCGTCGCCTCGCGTAAGCAGGGCGAGCCCTCCCCAGGCGTGTAGCGAAGAACCGCAAGGAGGACTCCGTTGACTGATTATGCCGATCGCGCCGGACTGCAGGTTGCCACGTCGCTGGTGCGCCTCGTCGAGGAGGCGGTGCTGCCGCCGCTCGGCATCGATGGGGACGGGTTCTGGAACGGTGCCGCTGCGATCTTCGCCGAGCATGCCCCGGTAAACCGCGCGCTGCTGGCCAGGCGCGATGCGCTGCAGGCGACGATCGATGCGCGGCTGGCAAGCGGCGCGGCGGCGGACGAAGCTTTCCTCCGCGAGATCGGCTATCTGGTGCCCGAACCCGCGCCCTTCTCCATTGCCACCGACCATGTCGATGCGGAGATCGCCACACTGGCGGGCCCGCAGCTTGTGGTGCCGGCGCTCAATGCTCGCTTTGTCCTAAACGCCGCCAATGCGCGCTGGGGCAGCCTGTACGACGCGCTGTACGGCACCGATGCGATCCCGGGCGAGGCGAGCCCCGGCGGCTATGACCCCGCGCGCGGCGCACACGTAATCGCCTGGGCGCGGGCGTTTCTCGACCAGGTGCTGCCGTCCGCCACCGAAATCGGCAGCACGGCGGAGGGCGCGCGGCACACCATCTACTATCGCGGCGCCAACGGCCTGCATTTCGCGATCGTGCGCGATCCCGGCCACGCGATCGGTCGCGACGATCCCGAGCATGTCGCCGACGTCCTGCTCGAGTCGGCGCTGACGGCGATCATCGATCTCGAGGATTCGGTCGCCGCGGTCGACGCCGAGGACAAGGTGCTAGGCTATGCCAACTGGCTCGGCCTGATGCGCGGTGATCTGGTCGAGACGTTCGCAAAGAACGGCCGCAACCTCACCCGCACGCTGGCCCCCGATCGCGTGCTCGGCAACGGCACCACGCTGCCCGGCCGCGCGGTGCTGCTCGTCCGAAATGTCGGGCATCTGATGACGACCCCGGCGGTGCTGCTGCCCGACGGCAGCGAGGCGCCCGAGGGCATTCTTGATGCGATCGTTACCGGCGCGATCGGGCTGCACGATGTGCGCGGGCTGGGGCGCTTCCGCAACAGCCGTGCGGGCGCGATCTATGTCGTGAAGCCGAAGATGCACGGGCCGGAGGAATGCGCCTTCGCCGATCGGCTGTACGGCGCGGTGGAAGCGCTGCTCGGCCTATCGCCCAACACGATCAAGATCGGCCTGATGGACGAGGAGCGCCGCACCTCCGCCAACCTTGCCGCGTGCATCCACGCGCTGAGGCACCGGCTGTTCTTCATCAACACCGGTTTCCTCGATCGCACGGGCGACGAGATTCACACCAGCATGCGCGCGGGCGCGATGGTGCCCAAAGGCGAGATGAAGGCCGCGCGCTGGATCGCCGCCTATGAGGCGCGCAACGTCCGCATCGGGCTCGATTGCGGGCTGGCCGGGCGCGCGCAGATCGGCAAGGGCATGTGGGCCGCACCCGATCGCATGGCCGACATGCTCGCGCAGAAGATCGCGCACCCGAAAAGCGGTGCCACCACCGCTTGGGTACCGAGCCCTACCGCCGCGACGCTGCACGCGACGCATTACCACCAGATCGACGTCGCCGCCTGCCAGCGCGCGCTGCCCGCCGAAGTGCCGCCGCTCGCCGATCTGCTGACGGTGCCGCTGGCCGAGGGGCGCAACTGGAGCGCCGAGGAGATCGCGCGCGAGCTGGACAACAACGCCCAGGGTATCCTGGGCTATGTCGTTCGATGGATCGACCAAGGCATCGGCTGCTCCAAGGTGCCCGACATCCACGATGTCGGGCTGATGGAGGATCGCGCGACGCTGCGCATCTCCTCGCAGCACATCGCCAACTGGCTGCTCCACGGCGTCGCCACGCCCGACCAGGTCGACGCGGCGCTGCAGCGCATGGCGGCAAAGGTAGATGGGCAGAATGCCGGCGATCCGCTGTACCAGCCGATGGCGGGACGGGAGGCGCAGAGCCTGGCCTTCCAGGCGGCCCGCGCGGTGATCTTCGAGGGGGTCGAGCAGCCGAACGGCTATACCGAGCCATTGCTGCACCGCTTCAGGGCACGCGCCAAGACGCTCGAACCTTGCGTTTGATCGCAAGCGTTGCTTGGAACGACAGAAGCGGGGAGCCAAATCGGCAACGGACCGTTACGGAAGCGGGAGGGCCGGATGCAATCGCGGCTCCCGAAGGAGGCGCGTGGGTAAAGGGGTTCGGGTGGTTTGGGTCGCGGCGCTGGCCGGGGCGGGGTTCGTGCCAGCAATTGCGCATGCCCAGCTGAACGATCCCAAGCCGGGGCAGGGCGCCCCGCAATCCGCGCCGCAAGCGCCCAAGGATGTCACTCCTACCGATCCGCAGCAGGCTGCGCCGATCGTTACCGACAAGGCGTTCGAAGCGGCACTGCCCAAGCTCAGCGACGACATCAACGCGCCGTTGGAGCCGATCGGTGGTTTCCAGAAACCGGCGGCGGCGAAACCGAATGCTGCGCCCCCCGCCGCGCCGACCGCGCCCGCCACGCCGGTGCAGCAGACCCCGGTCGTTGTCGACGAGCAGGGCTTTGCGCCGGCAGGGCCCGAGGCGCCGGAGATGGCCGCGCCGTTGCCGCCGCTCGCCGAGTTCAAGGTGGAGCCGGTCGCCGACACCGCCGACGACGGCGATAAGGCACCCGCCATCCGCTACACCACGGAAGTCGACGGCCTCGCCGAACTGCGGCTCGATGACGAGTTCCGCAGCCTGTCCGCGCTCCAGCACGGCAAGGGCAAAGCGGCCAACGCGGCGATGGTCACCGCCCGCGCCCGCGAGGACGAGAAGCTGGCGCTGCGGCTGCTGAAATCGCTCGGCTATTATGACGGCACCGCCACCTCCTCGATCGCGCAGAATCCGCCCAACTCCGGCAACCTGCGCGCGACGATCATCGCCTCGCCCGGCAAGCTTTACCGGCTGGGCTCGGTTCGGATCGAAAGCGACCCAACGAACCCGCCGGGGCTGCTCGACCGCGAACTGAACCTCAACCCGGGCGATCCCATCCAGGCCGATCGCGTGCTTGGCGCCGAGGCAAATGTCTCGCTGCGCATGCCGCAGCAGGGCTATCCGTTCATCGAGCTCGGTCAGCGTGACATCGTGCTCGACGATGCCACCCACACGGGCGACTATACCCTGCCGGTAACGCTAGGCCCGCGCGCCAGCTTCGGGCAGATCCAGACTGCGGGACGTCGGCAGGTGTTCACGCCCGAGCATATCAACGTCTTCCGGCGATACCGTGAGGGGCAGGTCTACGATAGCCGCAAGGTGGACGATCTGCGCCAGGCGCTGATTGCGACCGGGCTGTTCTCCACGGTGTCGGTCGAGCCGCAGCGCACCGGCAAGCCGGGTCCGGACGGCACCGAGCAGGTCGATTTGCTGGTACGCCAAGTCGCGGGCAAGGCGCGCACGCTGGCGGGCGAACTCGGCTACAGCACCGGCCAGGGCGTCAAGGCGCAGGCGAGCTGGGCACACCGGAACCTGTTCCCGCCGGAGGGCGCGCTGACCGTCAGCGGCATCCTCGGCACGCAGGAGCAGGCGCTGACCACGACCTTCCGCCGCTCCAACGCCGGCAAGCGCGACCGTACCTTCCTGGTCACCGCGTCGCTCAACCACCAGGATTACGATGCGTTCGAGGCGTTCACCAGCACGCTATCTGCGCGTATCTCGCGCGATTCCACGCCGATCTGGCAGAAGCGCTGGACCTATTATTACGGTGCCGAGCTGGTCGGATCGAACGAAGATCGGTACAATTACAGCCTCGGCAAGCGCGATCGGGGCACCTGGCTGATCGCCGCGATCCCAACCTTCCTCGGCTATGACACCTCCGACGACCTGCTCAACCCCACGCGCGGCTATCGCATCAAGGGCAATCTGAGCGCCGAAACCTCCGTGCGCGGATCGGTGCGGCCCTATGCGCGGGCGATGCTGGAGGTGGACGGCTATTACCCTGTCACCAGCAGCATCGTCCTCGCCGGGCGGGTGCGCGCGGGCTCTATCAGTGGCGTGTCGCGCGACGACCTGCCGCCCTCGCGGCGTTACTATGGCGGCGGCGGCGGCTCGGTCCGCGGCTTCGGCTATCAGGAGCTCGGCCCCCGCTCGCCCGACGACAAGCCGGTCGGCGGCCGTTCGTTCAATGAGTTCGGGATCGAGGCGCGCTATCGCTTCGGGAATTACGGCATCGTGCCGTTCCTCGACGCCGGCCAGGTCTATGAGGGCACGGCACCTACGGGCCGCAACCTGCGCTTCGGTGCGGGCATCGGCGGACGGCTCTACACCAATTTCGGCCCGCTGCGCATCGACGTGGCGACGCCGATCGCGCGCAAGAAGAACGAATCCAAGATCGCGCTCTACATTTCGATCGGACAGGCATTCTGATGGTGGACGACGTGCCTGAAACCGAGACCGTGACGGTCGTGCGCACCGGCAAGCCGCTCTGGGTGAAGATCGCCCAGTGGGCGGCGCTGGGGCTGGTCTCGATCGCCGCGCTGGCGGGGCTGGCGGTACTGGGGCTCGATACCCAGCCGGGACGGCGGCTGATCGCGGACCAGCTCGCGCGGCTCAAGCTCGAGTCCGGCCTCGGCTTCCGCATCGGCCGGATCGATGGATCGATCTATGGCGGCATGGTGCTGCGCGACGTGCGGGTGAGCGACACCAAGGGCGTGTTCGCCACCGCGCAAGAGATCAAGCTCGACTGGCGGCCGCTCTCCTATCTCAAGAACCGCATCGACATCCGCAATCTCGAAAGTCCGGAAATCCGGCTGGCGCGACTGCCGGCGCTCAAGCCTTCAGGCGATCCGAACGCGCCGCTGCTGCCCGACCTCAACATCGACATTGCGCGGCTGAACGTCGCTCGGATCGACATCGCGCCAGCGGTGGACGGCCAGCGGCACATCGCGCAGCTGCGCGGGTCGGCGCATCTGTCGGACGGTCGCGCGCAACTGGTCGCCGATGCGGGCACGATCGCGGCACGCGGCGTGGCCGGTGGTGACCGGGTGACGCTCAAGCTCGATGCGGTCCCTGCCGCCAATCGCCTCGACATCGACCTGCGGCTGAACGCCCCCAAAGGCGGCTTGGTCGCCGGTCTCGCCAAGTTGCAGGCGCCGCTGGTGGCCACCGTGCAGGGCGCGGGCGACTGGAAGCATTGGGCGGGTAAGGGCGTCGCGACGCTCGGCGGCGGCAGCCTCGCCGATCTCGACGTGATGGCCGACAATGGTCGCTTCCAGATCCGCGGCATGACGCACCCCGGCCTGTATCTGCAGGGACCGGTCGAGCGGTTAACCGCGCCGGGCCTGCGGCTCGACACCGATTTCCGCTGGGCAGACCGCAAGGCCGACGGCGTGATCAAGCTCAAGTCCGATGCGCTGTCGGCGCAGGCCCAGGGGCTGGTCGATCTCGGCCAAAACCAGTTCCACGGCGTCCATGTCGATGCGCTGCTGCTCAAGCCGGGCACAATCGCGCCCAAGCTGGTCGGCCGCTCGGTGCGCGCCTCGCTGGCGCTGGAAGGCGCCTTCGCGACGCCGATGGTCGACTACAAGCTGTCCGCCGGGGCGATCGGTTTCGGCGAGACGGTGGTCGAACAGCTCTACGCCGAGGGCCGCGCGCGTGTGGACTCGGATCGCATCCTTGTGCCGGTGCGTGCCAAGGCGGCGCGCGTCTCCGGCTTGAATGCCGCCGCAGGTGGGCTGGTCACCAATGTCACGGTTAACGGCGATATTGCCATCTCAGGCAGCCGCATCCTTTCGGACAATCTCCGGCTGAAGTCGGACAAGATCGATGCCACCGCGATCGTCGCCGCCGACATGGCCACGGGTCGCTATACCGGTGCGCTGAAGGGGCGGATCAACGACTATACCATCGCCGGGGTCGGCGTGGTCGACCTCAACACCGATGCCGAGCTCTACACTGCCCCCGGTGGCGGCTGGGGTATTCGCGGCAAGGTCGCGGGGCGGTCGCGGAAGCTGTTCAACGAAGGCGTCCGCAACTTCCTGGGCGGCAACACCGTCGCCTCGGCACGGCTCAACCTCGACCCCCGGGGCGTAATCGGCATCGCCGATGTACGCCTGAAAGCGCCGCAGTTCCGCGTGCTGCGCGGGCAGGGGACGTATGACCCCGCCGGACCGATCCGCATCACGGCCGACGCGGTCTCAGATCAGTACGGGCCGCTCAGTGCGCAGGTCACCGGCACGCTCAACGCGCCGCAGTTGCTGCTGCGGGCGGAAAAGCCGGGGCTGGGCGTGGGGCTTGCCAAGGTGGAGGCCAAGGTGGTTGGCCGCGGCGATGCCTATGCGGTGGTCGCGACCGGCGAGAGCAATTACGGGCCGTTCAACGCCGATGTGCTGGTGCGCACCGGCAAGGCGCTGGCGATCCAGGTCAATGCCGCGCGCTTCGCCGGCATGGACATTGCCGGCCAGCTCCAGCAGACGCCTGTCGGACCGTTCGCCGGCCAACTGACCTTCCGCGGATCGGGCGTCGACGGGATCGCGACGCTAGGCGCCGAGGGCAAGTACCAACGCGCCGATGTGCGGGCGACCGCGGCCAACGCCGCCATCCCTGGTGTCGCGGAGCTGACCATTGGCCGCGCCATCGCCAATGCGAGCATCGTGCTCGCCGAGCAGCCGCAAATCGTCGCCGACGTGCAGATCGCCAACCTCAAGCGCGGTGAGTTCCTGCTGCGCAGCGCGCGCGCCAAGATCGACTATGGCGGCGGCAACGGCACTGTGCAGGCGGTGGCTAGCGGCTCCTCCGGCGTAGCTTTCGACGTCGCGCTGAACGGGCGGATGACGCCGAACCTGTGGACTGCGGCGTTGCAAGGCCAGGCGAGCGGGGTGAAGTTCCGTACGCCACAGGCCGCGCGCATCGCGATCGAGAACGGCACCTACCGCCTGTTGCCGACGCAGATCGACTTCGATCAGGGCAGCGTACGCCTGGCCGGCCGCTATGGCGACGGCACGGTGCTGCAGGCGCGGCTCGATAAGCTCGATCTGGCGATCATCAACGCCTTCGTGCCCGATCTCGGCATTGGTGGTACCGCCACCGGCAGCCTCGACTTCGCCCAGACTTCGGCAGACGCGTTCCCGAGCGCGGACATGCGGCTGGAGATCGACGATCTCACTCGCTCCAGCCTAGCCCGCGTTTCGGCGCCGGTGCATATCAGCATGGTCGGCAAGCTGTTGCCCGACGGCGGCGACCTCCGCGCGTTGATCCGTCGGGGCACGGCCACCATTGGTCGCGTCGTCACGACGCTCCGGCCGCTCGGGCCGGGTGCCGGCAGTTGGACCGAACGACTGATGGCGGCGCCGCTTTCCGGCGGCATCCGCTATAACGGTCCGGCGGCGCTGCCCTTCGCCTTTGCGGGGCTGCCCAACCAGCAGCTCACCGGCGCGATCGGCATGGCGGCGGACTTCACCGGCCGCGTCGATCGCCCGCTGCTCAACGGCGTCGTCCGCGCCGACAACCTGACCTATGACAATGAAGGCACCGGCACCCGGCTGACCAACCTCAAGATCGACGGCCAGTTTTCCAACGACGCCTTCGTGCTGAACCAGGTGACCGCGCGTGCCGGCGACGGCAGCGTCAGCGCCAGCGGCCGGGTCGGCCTTTCCTCCGCGGACGGCTTCCCGATGGCGATCAACGTCAAGCTCGACAACGCCCGGCTGGCACGCAGCGAGGCGCTGGGTGCGACGGCGAGCGGCACGCTCACCATCACCAAGAGCGCCGACGTCCAGAAGATCGAAGGCCAGATCAACATCCCCGAGGCGAACTACCAGATCATCCGCCAGGGCGCGGCCGAGATCCCGGAGTTGACGGGCGTGCGGCGCAAGGGCGATGTCGATCCCAACCAGCAGGCGCAGGCGAAGAAGCCCGCGCGCGCCTTTGGAAATTTCGATCTCGCCATCCGTGTCCGCGCCGATAATCGCCTGATGGTAAGCGGCATGGGCCTGGAATCCGAGTGGCAGGCGAACATCACCATCGGCGGCACCACGCTGAACCCGCAGATCCGCGGCACGATGGAGGTGGTGCGTGGCACCTACAGCTTCGCCAGCCGCCGGTTCGAACTGACCAAGGGCATCATCAGCTTCCAGGGCGCCGAGCTGACCAACCCGACGATCGACATCTCGGCGAACACCACGGCGGAGGGCGTGACGGCGATCCTCAACATCACCGGCACCGCGCAGAAGCCGCAGATCGCGTTCACCTCCAACCCGGCGCTGCCGCAGGACGAGGTGCTGTCGCGGCTGTTCTTCGGCACCAACGTGACCAACCTGTCCGCCACCGAGGCGATCCAGCTGGCCGCGGCGCTCAACTCGCTGCGCGCGACCGGCGGCGGGCTCAACCCGCTCGGCCAGCTGAAGTCGGCGACGGGCATCGACCGCCTGCGCGTGCTGGGTGCCGACGACACCACCGGACGCGGGACCTCGCTGGCGGCGGGCAAGTACATCACGAATAACATCTATATCGAGATCATCACCGATGCTCGCGGCTTCACCGCGACGCAGCTGGAGGTGTCGCTGTCGCGGGCGCTGAGCGTCCTTTCGCAGACGAGTTCGTTCGGCGGATCGGGTGCGACGCTGCGCTACTCGCGGGATTATTGAGGTGGCGTAGGTCCAATAGTCGTGCAACCATGCCTCGCGGAGAGGCAGAAAAGATGCGCGAACATTTCGACGTGCTCGTCGTCGGCGCGGGGATTTCGGGGATCGGTGCGGGCTATCACCTGCAGACGCAGAGCCCCGGTCGCACCTATGCGGTCCTCGAGGGGCGCGAGCGCATGGGAGGTACATGGGACCTGTTCCGCTATCCGGGCATCCGCTCGGATTCGGACATGTACACGCTCGGCTTCCCGTTCCGGCCGTGGACCGATGCCAAGGCGATCGCCGACGGCGACGCGATCCTGCGCTATCTGGTGGATACCGCGCGCGAATTCGGAATCGATCGGCACATCCGCTATCGCCACAAGGTCGTTGGTGCCGCCTGGTCGAGCGAGGAGGCGCTGTGGACCGTCACCGTCGAGGCGGAGGGGCAGACCCGCCAGTTCAGCTGCAGCTTCCTGTTCTTCTGCTCGGGCTATTACAATTACGAGCGCGGCCATCTCCCGGACTTTGCCGGCCGCGAGGCGTTTCAGGGCCGGATCGTCCATCCGCAATTCTGGACCCCGGATATCGATTATTCGGGCAAGCGCGTCGTCGTGATCGGCAGCGGGGCTACGGCAGTAACGCTGGTCCCCGAAATCGCGCGGGAAGCGGCGCACGTCACCATGTTGCAGCGGTCGCCCAGCTATGTCGTGGCGCGGCCCTCGCAGGATCGGATCGCCAACTGGCTGCGGCGCATCCTGCCCGCTAAAACCGCCTATGGGCTGACGCGGTGGAAGAATGTGCTGATCGGCCAGTATTTCTACGGCCTGGCGCGCAAGCATCCGGTCAAGGCGAAGGCGCGGCTGGTGGACATGGTCCGCGGCGAGCTCGACCCAGGCTACGACGTCGCGACGCATTTCACCCCCAGCTATGATCCCTGGGACCAGCGGCTGTGTCTGGTGCCCGATGCCGACCTGTTCGCGGCGATCCGTAGCGGAAAGGCCGATGTCGTCACCGATCGGATCGAGCGGTTCACCCCCGATGGGCTCAAGCTGCAGTCAGGGCGCGAACTGGCCGCGGACCTGGTAGTCACCGCGACCGGCCTCGAAGTGCAGCTGATGGGCGGCGTGCCGGTGACGGTGGACGGCGAAGCGGTCGATTGGTCGCAACGGCTGACCTACAAGGGCATGATGTTTTCCCGCGTGCCGAATTTCGCGATCGCTTTCGGCTACACCAATGCCAGTTGGACGCTGAAGGCGGACCTCACCGCGCGCTATGTCACCCGCCTGCTGGCCGCGATGGCGAAGCGCGGCATGCGGCAGGTGACCCCGCAGCCCTCCGCCCCGGTAGAGCCGCAGCCCTTCCTCGACTTCACCTCGGGCTATGTCCAGCGTGCGCTGCACCTGTTGCCGCGCCAGGGCCATCGTAAGCCGTGGCGGGTGCACCAGAGCTACACCCGCGACCTGCTGGCGCTCAAATATGGCGGGATCGACGACGACATGGTCTTCTCCAATCCCGAGCCTGCCAAGCGCCGGGCCGCCTAGCCGAGCAGGGCACGGGCGGCGGCGACGCCGGTCTTGTAGGCGCCGTGGACGGTCGAGAATTCGGTGGCCGAGCAGGCCTCCCCGGCGAAGCGAATACGCGGGTCGATCGGGGTGCTCAGCACCTGCCGGGCCGAGGCGCGGCCGGGCAGGGCGTGGCTGTAGCCGCCGCGGATATGCGTCTCGCGGCTCCACGAGGATCCCGCGAGCAGCCGCAGCCGTCGCCGCCATTGGCCACCGAGCAGCGCGCACAGTTCCTCGATCGCGAAGTCGGCGGCGCCCTGCAGCCCCCGCGCGGCCAGTTCGCGCGCGCCGTCGCCGCCGAACATTGCTTCGATCACCGGATGCCCAAAGGGGCGGAGCGTGTAGGTGCCGGTGATGACGCTGCGCGGGTCGCCGAGCAGATGCGCGTTCGCCTCCAGCTCTTCGGCCCCCTGATCGATCGCGAGGAACAGCTTGTCGGCCAGACCCAGCGGAAGGGCGGCCGCGGCATGGAGCAGGTCGTCATGGCCCGGGAGCATGATGTCGCCGCGCGCGAGAATGTCGGTGGAGACGGTGACGATGACCTGCGCCGCCTCCAGCGTGCCGCGCGGCGTTTGCAGCTTGAGGCGGACGCTCGAGCCGTCGATTGCGGTGATCGGCGTGGCGAGCGCGGTGCGCAGGCATCCCGCCTGTGCGGTCACCAGCGCGCCATAGCCGGCGGGGACGCGCCAGTCGGTCTCGGTCGCGGCGTCCTCATAGGCGAGATAGTCGGCGATCGAGAGCTTGGCGGTGTCGACGCCGTTGACGAAGCCGCTGATCGCATCGATCCAGGCGCTCCAGCCGCTGTCGGGCACCAGCGCTGCGCCCGCGCGATCGCCCGGCGGCGGATCCTTGCGCAGCCGGGTCTCGAACGCGTCATAGGCTCTGGCAGCCTCGCGCTGTTCGGCCTGCGAGAAGCCCAGTTCGCGCCATTGCTCGCGCCAGCGGGGCAGCGTCTGGTCCAATTCAAAGCCGTGCAGCGCGGCGATCTCGACCCAAGGGTTGTGCTCGGCCGAATGGAGCCAGCCGGCGCCGAGGTCGAGCGCCATGCCGTCGACATGCTCGGTCCGCGCCCGTCCGCCGAGGCGGGTGTCGGCCTCGACCAACAGCACGTCCTTGCCGGCATCGGCCAGGGTACGGGCGGCCCCGATGCCGGCGGCGCCGCCGCCGACCACGATCACGTCGAACTGTTGCATCCCCTGCCGAACGCGCGTCAGGCCGAACGGCTGCGCAGCAAGGCCGATCGCAGGCATTCGCAGACCAGTTCGTCGCGCTGGTTGTGCATCTGGTGCCGCCAGGTGACGATGCCCTGGCCGGGCCGAGACTTGCTGGGGCGCAGCTCGACTACCTCGGAACTGGCGCGCAGCGTGTCGCCCAGGAACACCGGCTTGGGCATCACCAGCTTGTCATAGCCGAGATTGGCGACCAGCGAGCCCGCGGTGGTGTCCGCCACGGTGACGCCGATCATCAGGCTGAACGTATAGGTGCCGTTGACCAGGATCTGGCCGAACTCGGAGGCGCGTGCCGCCTCGGCATCGAGGTGTAGGGGCTGGGTGTTGTGGGTGAGGGTGGTGAAGAGGAGATTGTCGGTCTCCGTCACCGTCCGCCGCAGGGCATGCTCAATGCGGTCGCCCAGTTGCCATTCGTCGAAGAAGCGTGCCATTCAGCCTTCGTCCTCATCGAGCTTGAGCTTGAAGCCGGCATGGCTCTTGGTCCAGCCGAGCTTCTCGTAGAAGCGGTGCGCATCGACGCGGTCGTTGTTGGAAGTCAGCTGCACCATCCGACAGCCCCGGGCGCGGCATGCTGCTACCGCCCACTCTATCATTTGCCCGCCAAGTCCTTGACCACGCACGGAAGAGGCGATGCGCACCGCCTCGATCTGCCCGCGCCAGGCGCCGCGAAAGGCGATGCCGGGTAGGAAGCTCAGCTGCATCGTGCCGATCACCTCGCCGTCGCGCTCGGCGACGATCAGCCGCTGGTTGGGATCGCGATCGATGTCGGCGAAGGCCATCTCGTAGCGCGGGTCGAGCGGCAGCGAGGCATCCTCGCGCCCGCGACTGAGCTCGTCGTCGTCGAGCATCGCGACGATGGCGGGGAGGTCGGCAAGGGTGGCGTCGCGGAAGATCATGCCGCCTTCTCCACGCGGACGAGCAAGCTGCCTTCGGTGACCTGCCCGCCCGCGGTGACCGGGAGTTCCGCAACGGTGCCGTCGAACGGCGCGGTGAGGGCGTGCTCCATCTTCATCGCCTCCAGCGTGACGAGCCGCTGGCCCTTGGTGACCTGCGCGCCGGGAGCCACGTCCACGGCGGTGATGCGGCCGGGCATGGGGGCGAGCAGGGCGCCGTCGGCGGCGGTGCCGATGCTTTCTGCACCGGCAGAAGCCGGAAATGCGAAGCGGTGGGGGGCGTTGCTCTCTTCGGCTTGTACCCAGACGCTGTCGCCATCGATGTCATAGCGATGCGGCTCGACAGGGCCGGTTGCATCCAAATCGATATCGGTGGTCTTGCCGTCGACTGCAATTCGCACGGTATGGTGTGGGGCTGCGTTCAGACGGAAACCGAACAACGGGTTCCAGCGCGTGCCAGAGGAGACGACCCACTCGCGATTACCTCTGCCGGATAGGACGGGCTGTTCGGCCACACCCTTTTCCGGCGAGGCCAGAAGAAGCAGCGCGCCGGCAGAGAGCAATCGTGCGTCTGGTACTTCACGCTCGATCAGGCTGTCTAGCTTGCGCTCGATCAAGCCGGTGTCGATCAGTCCGTCCGCAAACTCGGGGGTTTGGAGCAGGCGAGCCATGAACTCCGCGTTGGTACGAACGGGCTGAACCCGAACGTCCTTGCAAACATCAGCAAGCTGCATCCGGGCTTCGGTGCGATCGTGGCCAGTCGTTATCAGTTTCGCGATCATGGGATCGTAGAATGCACTGACGCTAGCGCCTTCGGTGACGCCGGTTTCGATCCGCGCACCGTGCGGCAGCATGAAATACTCCAGCGTGCCGATAGATGGCAAAAACCCTTTGGCCGGATCCTCGGCATAGAGCCGCGCTTCCATCGCCCAGCCGTTAATCGCCAGCTCCTCCTGCCGCTTGGGCAGCGGCTCGCCGCTCGCCACGCGGAGCTGCCATTCCACCAAATCCTGCCCGGTGATCTCCTCGGTAACCGGATGCTCGACCTGCAGCCGGGTGTTCATTTCCATAAACCAGATTCGGTCGGCGCGCAGGCCTTCGCTGGCGTCAGCGATGAACTCGATCGTGCCGGCGCCGACATAGTCGACCGCCTTGGCCGCGCGCACTGCCGCCGCGCAAATCGCTTCGCGCGTCTCGGCGTCCATGCCGGGGGCGGGGGCTTCCTCGATCACCTTCTGGTGGCGGCGCTGGAGCGAGCAGTCGCGCTCGAACAGGTGAACGACATTGCCGTGCGTGTCGCCGAACACCTGCACTTCGATGTGGCGGGGCGAGAGGATGTATTTCTCCAGCAGCACCCGATCGTCGCCGAAGGAGGAGGCCGCCTCGCGCTTGCAGCTGGCGAGCGCGTCGGCGAACTCGGCAGCACTTTCCACCCGCCGCATGCCCTTGCCGCCGCCGCCCGCCACCGCCTTGATCAGCACCGGATAGCCGATCGCATCGGCTTCGGCCTGGAGCCGCTCGGGGCTCTGGTCCTCGCCGAGATAGCCCGGGGTGACCGGAACGCCTGCCGCGATCATCCGCGTCTTGGCGGCGTCCTTGAGGCCCATCGCGCGGATGCTGTCCGGCTTGGGTCCGACCCAGACCAGCCCGGCGGCGAGCACCGCCTCGGCGAACTCGGCGTTTTCCGAAAGGAAGCCATAGCCTGGGTGGATCGCCTCGGCCCCGGTTGCCTTGGCCGCCGCTATGATTTTCTCGCCGACCAGATAGCTCTCGCGCGCCGGGGAGGGGCCGATATGCACGGCCTCGTCGGCCTGGCGGACGTGGAGCGCGTTCGAGTCGGCGTCCGAATAGACTGCGATCGTGCGCAAACCCATCGCGCAGGCGGTGCGGATGATGCGGCAGGCGATTTCGCCGCGATTGGCGATGAGCAGCGATTTCAGCATGATAGGCGCTCCCGAACCGCGCAAACTTCACGAAGCTCGCGCATGTCGATGAAGAAAATAACGGTGGGTTGCGGTTCGCTGGCCATGGCCGAGCCTAGGCAGATTCCGCTGGTGTAGGACAGCCCGTCACGGGTGGCGCTCCGGGAAACCGTGGCGGGTATGGAGCGCGGCGAGCACCCCCTCGATGTTGTTGACGAAGCCGCCCTCGGCAAAGGCGAGCGCGGGGAGGTTCTGGTTTGCCTCGCCCAGGCGCGCCACCACCGCCGCGCGCGGGCGGGGCCAGGCGACGCGCACCACCTCGATGGCCGCGGCGCGCTCCGGGAAGGCGGCGAGCAGGCCCTCCACGGTGATGCAGTCCTTGCAGTAGAAGCGCCGCGCGCCGCCATAGGCCGGGTCGGCCCAGTCGGTGTCGAGGACGAACAGCGTGTCCCGGCTCATTCGGCGCATCCCGTGGTGCGCGAGGTCCAGGCGAGGCTGGCGATCTTCCAGGCGCCGTTCTCGCGCACCAGGCTGAAATGATCGGTGCCGCAGTGATGCACCTTGCCGTTCAGCCGGAATACGTACGGCGCCCAGACCATCGCGAGATCCCCGTCGATCTCCACCGCGGGGCTGGAGATGCGCTCGTCGAACGTCTCCGGGCCGGACTGGAAGCGGGCGAGCAACTCGGCGTTGGTCAGGGTGCGGACGGTGCCGGGGCCATCGGCCGCGTCGGTGACGATCGTCGCGCTGGCGCTCGGGAGAAGGACGGCGCCGATCACCGCGGCATCGCGCGTGTTGATCCCGCCCAGCAACTTGTCGACCGTCGCGAGCACGGCGCGCTCGTCGCTGCCGTCGGGCGGGGCGAGTGGGTTGGCGGGCGGCAGCTTCGTCGGTGAAGGAACGCTGTGGGTCGGATTTGCAGCGGGCTGCGGCAGACCTGCAGTTTGCGCGGCAAGGGTAAAAGCAATGAAAGACAATAGCATGGATCAGTCTCTGCAATCTGGTTCTGAGGACATGCGTGCGCGCTTCCTCACATCCGGAACACGCCGAACTGCGGGCGCTCCGGGATCGGTGCGTTGAGCGTTGCCGCCAGCGCGAGGCCGAGCACGTCGCGGGTCTGCGCCGGATCGATGATGCCGTCGTCCCACAGCCGCGCGGTGGCGTGCCAGGGGTTGCCCTCGTCCTCGTATTTCTGGCGGATCGGTGCCTTGAACGCTTCCGCTTCCTCCGGCGACCAGTTGGCCGCATCGCGGTGGACCGTGGCCAGCACGCTCGCCGCCTGCTCGCCGCCCATCACGCTGATCCGGCTGTTCGGCCAGCTGAACAGGAAGCGCGGGGAGTAAGCGCGGCCGCACATGCCGTAATTGCCCGCGCCGAAGCTGCCGCCGATCAGGATGGTGAGCTTGGGCACGGTCGCCGTCGCCACCGCCGTCACCAGCTTTGCGCCATGTTTCGCAATGCCTTCCGCCTCATACTTGCCGCCGACCATGAAGCCGGAGATGTTCTGGAGGAAGAGCAGCGGAATGCGGCGCTGGCAGGCGAGCTCGATGAAATGCGCGCCCTTCTGCGCGCTTTCGGAGAACAGCACGCCGTTGTTGGCGAGGATCGCGACCGGCATGCCCCAGATATGCGCGAAGCCGCAGACCAGCGAGCTGCCGTAGAGCGCCTTGAATTCGTGGAACTCCGAGCCGTCGACCAGCCGCGCGATCACCTCGTGCACGTCATAGGGCGCCCGGACGTCGGCGGGGAGGATGCCGTACAGCTCCTCCGGCGCATATTTGGGCGGGCGCGGGTCCTTCAGCGCGATGTCGGGCACGCGATCGGCGGGGAGGTGGCTGACGATGTCGCGGACGATGGTCAGCGCATGCTCGTCATTCTCGGCGAGGTGATCAACCACACCCGAGCGGCGGGCATGGAGGTCGCCGCCGCCCAGGTCTTCGGCGCTGATCTCCTCGCCCGTTGCCGCTTTCACCAGCGGCGGGCCGGCGAGGAAGATCGTGCCCTGGTTGCGGACGATCACGCTTTCGTCGGACATGGCGGGGACATAGGCGCCGCCCGCGGTGCAACTGCCCATCACGCAGGCGATCTGCGGGATGCCCTGCGCGGACATGTTGGCCTGGTTGAAGAAGATGCGGCCGAAATGATCCTTGTCCGGGAATACCTCGGCCTGGTGGGGCAGGTTCGCGCCGCCGCTGTCGACCAGATAGATGCAGGGCAGGCGGTTGGCCTCGGCGATCTCCTGCGCGCGGAGATGCTTCTTCACCGTCATCGGGTAGTAGGTGCCGCCCTTCACGGTGGCGTCGTTGCAGACGATCATGACCATGCGGCCCGAGACGCGGCCGATGCCGGCGATCCCCCCCGCGCCGGGGACTTCGCCGTCATAGAGGTCGCAAGCCGCGAGCTGGCCGATCTCGAGGAACGGGCTGCCGGGATCGAGCAGCCGCTCGACGCGCTCGCGGGGGAGCAGCTTGCCGCGCGCGACATGCTTGGCGCGGGCGGACTCGCTGCCGCCGAGCGCGGCCTGCGCGACATCGGCGCGGAGCTTCTCCGCGAGGGCGCGGTGGTGCGCCGCCTGGGCGCGGAACTGGTCGCTGTCGGGGTTGACCTGCGTGGGAAGAACGGGAGCAGACATCGTAGGTTACGCCGCCCCCAGCAATTCGCGGCCGATCAGCATGCGGCGGATCTCGTTGGTGCCCGCGCCGATGTCGAGCAGCTTGGCGTCGCGCAGGAAGCGTTCGACCGGCCAGTCCTTGGTATAGCCGGCGCCGCCCAGCGCCTGCACTGCCTCGCCCGCCACGCGGAAGGCGTTCTCGCTGGCGAGCAGGATCGCGCCCGCTGCGTCGAAGCGCGTCGTCTTGCCGGCATCGCAGCTGCGCGCCACGGCATAGACATAGGCGCGCGCCGAGTTGAGCGCGACATACATGTCGGCGATCTTGGCCTGCATCAGCTGGAAGCTGCCGATCGCCTGGCCGAACTGCTTGCGCTCGCGCAGGTACGGCAGGACCACGTCGAGGCACGCCTGCATGATGCCGAGCTGGATGCCGGCGAGCACGGTGCGCTCATAGTCCAGCCCGCTCATCAGCACCGCGACGCCGCCGTTGACCGGGCCCATGACGTTCGCCTCGGGCACTTCGCAATCGGTGAACACCAGTTCCGAGGTGGGCGAGCCGCGCATGCCCATCTTGTCGATCTTCTGGCCGATCGCGAAGCCGGGCATGTCCTTCTCGATGAGGAAGGTGGTGATGCCGCGCGAGCCTTCGCCGGTCTTGGCGTAGACGACGAGGGTGTCGGCATAGGCCGCGTTGGTGATCCAGAATTTGGTGCCGTTGAGCACATAGCCGCCCTGGACCTTCTCGGCCTTGAGCTTCATCGAGACGACGTCTGAGCCGGCGCCCGCCTCGGACATGGCCAGGCTGCCGACATGCTCGCCCGAGATCAGCTTGGGGAGATATTTGGCCTTCTGCTCGGCATTGCCCCAGCGCGCGATCTGGTTGACGCAGAGGTTGGAGTGCGCGCCGTAGCTGAGGCCGATCGAGGCCGAGGCGCGGGCGACTTCCTCGCAGGCGATGACATGCTCGAGATAGCCGAGCCCCAGGCCGCCATCCTCTTCGGGAACGGTGATACCGTGCAGGCCCAGCTCGCCCATCGCGGCCCAGAGTTCGTCGCGCGGGAACCAGTCCTCCGCGTCGATCCGTGCGGCGAGCGGGGCGATCTTGTCGCGGGCGAAGCGCGCGGTGGTGTCGCGGATCATGTCGGCGGAATCGCCGAGGGCGAAGTCGAAATCCGGGGTCATGCTTGTTCCTCTCCAACGGTCACGATCATGCCGTCGATTGTCGTTACGGGCCATGGAAGCAGTCGCGCGCCGACGCAAGGGCCGCCGACGCATCGGCCCTCCTCCACGGTGTAGAGCGCGCCGTGCCAGCTGCACTGGATATGGGTGGCGTCGGGGGTGAGATAGGCGTCGAGCTGCTGGGTCAGCGGGACGGGCATATGGGCGCAGCGATCGACATAGCCGAAGACCTGCGTGCCGCGGCGGACGACGAAGCCGTGGAACCGGCCGGCGCGCATCTCCAGCACGAAGTTGCGGGCGGTGCCGTCGGGGATCAGGTCGAGCGGGCCGAGCTTCACACCGGCGGGGGTAGTCGTCAGTCGCTCGGTCATGCTGGGCGCGATACTTCCAAGTCTGCGTTCCCCTTCCGCTTGCGGGAGGGGCTGCACCGTCTTAGCGCTGCTTCCACGTCGTTCCCTCCCCCGACCCCTCCCGCAAGCGGGAGGGGAGCGCAGGTTGCAGCGGTCGAAGAGATCACGGCAGCTGTGCCTTGGGGAAGCCTTCCCACACCGCGTCATAGTCCGGCTGGGCGTGGGCGAGCGCGTGCTCGGTCGGGCGGTAGGGCCAGCAGGTCTCGACCATGAACGCCATGGTGCCCTCGATCTTGTGCGGCTTGAGCTCTGCGTTCGTAGCGCCCCGCCAGCTGGCGACGTCGGGGCCGTGGCCGGCCATCAGGTTGTGGAGCGACAGGCCGCCCGGCGCGAAGCCCTCGGCCTTGGCGTCGTAGGCGCCGTGGATCAGGCCCATCGCCTCGCTCATCACGTTGCGGTGGAACCAGGGCGGGCGGAACGTGTCTTCCGCCACCATCCAGCGCGGCGGGAAGATCACGAAATCGGCGTTCGCGCGGCCGGCCACGGTACTGGGCGAGGTGAGGACGGTAAAGATCGAGGGATCGGGGTGGTCGAAGCTCACCGTGTTCATCGTGTTGAACCGGGCGAGATCGTAGCGATAGGGCGCGAGGTTGCCGTGCCATGCCACCACGTCAAGCGGGCTGTGGGGCAGGGTGGTTATCCACAGACTTGCCAACGACTTCTGCACAAGCGCGAACGGTTCGTCGCGATCCTCGAACCAGGCGGCGGGGGTCTCAAAATCGCGCGGGTTGGCGAGCCCGTTGGCACCGATCGGGCCGAGATCGGGCAGACGGAAGGGCGCGCCGAAATTCTCGGCGACATAGCCGGCGGCGCTGCCCCCGGGCAGCAGCACGCGGAAGCGGACGCCGCGGGGGATCACCGCGATCTGGCCGGGCGAGATGTCGATCCGGCCGAGCTCGGTCAGCAGCGTGAGCGCCCCTGCCTGGGGAATGAACAGCAGCTCGCCGTCGGCGTTGACGAAGGCACGTGCGTCCATGTCGCGATTGGCGCCGTAGCGGTGGACCACCACGCCTTCGAGATCGGCAGGGTCACGGGTGGCGAGCATCGTCTCCATGCCGTCGATCCAGTCGACCGGCGCGGCGGGGGCGGGGATCGGGTCCCAGCGCAGGCGATTGGGCGCGAGCGGCTTGGCCGGGGTGTGCGGCGAGAAGCGCGGGGCACCGTCATAGGGCCGGTAGGGCGGATGCTCGGCGCTGGGGCGCAGCCGGTAGAGCCAGCTGCGGCGGTTCTCGGCGCGCGGCGCGGTAAAGGCGGTGCCGGAGAGCTGCTCGGCATAGAGGCCATAAGGCGGCCGCTGCGGGCTGTTGCGGCCGATCGGCAGCGCGCCAGGTACCGCTTCGGTGGAGACGTGGTTGCCGAAGCCGGGGAAATAGGTGGTCACGGGGTTCGTCCTCTCCAGCACGCCTCCCCCTTGTGGATCAGGTCGGGAGGGGGACATTCGGTGGGGCCGGGGTATGCCATCGTTCCTGCGGCGGCACCCCCGGCTCTCTCCCTCTCCGAACTGGTCAGGCGTCGACCTTGATCACGCCGCGGCGGATCTGGTCCAGCTCGATGCTCTCGAACAGCGCCTGGAAATTGCCGTTGCCGAAGCCTTCATTGCCCTTGCGCTGGATGATCTCGAAGAAGATCGGGCCGAACATCGTCTCGGTGAAGATCTGGAGCAGGATGCCCTCGTTGTTCTCCACCGAACCGTCGATCAGGATGCGGTTCTTGCGCAGCCGCTCGATATCCTCGCCGTGACCGGGGACGCGCTTGTCGATCAGCTCGTAATAGGTCTCGATCGTGTCCTGCAGCCGCACGCCGCGGGCGCGGAGGCGCTCGACCGTGTCGTAAATGTCGTCGGTGGTCAGCGCCAAATGCTGGATGCCTTCGCCATTATATTCGCGGAGGAATTCCTCGATCTGGCTGTTGTCGTCCTGGCTCTCGTTGAGCGGGATGCGGATCGCCTTGTCGGGGGCGATCATCGCCTGGCTGAACAGGCCGGTCGCCTTGCCCTTGATGTCGAAATACTTCTGCTCCTCGAAGCCGAAGAGCGTGCGGTAGAACTCGCTCCACACGCGCATCTGACCGCGGCGGACATTGTGGGTGAGGTGGTCGAGCAGGTCGAGCCCGACACTGTTCTCGGCCTCTGCCTCGCGCCAGCCGGGGAACTCGGCCCAGTCGGCATAGAGGTCGCTGCCGTCCTGGATGAAATAGAGATAGGAGCCGCCGATGCCCTGGATGACGGTGTCGTCCTCATCAGTAGGCTTGCCGCCATGGGCGAGCGCCCATTCCATCGCCTTCTTGGGGTCCGATACGCGGAACGCCATCGCACTGGCCGAGGGGCCATGCTCGCCGCGGAACGCCGCAACGCGGCCGGCATCGTCGCGGTTGAGCATCAGGTTGATGCGGCCCTGCTTGTAGCGGGTGATGTTCTTGCGCGGATGGCGATGGGTGGGGACGAAGCCCAGCTGCTCGAACTGACGCGCCATCGCGTCCGGATCGGGCGAGGTGAACTCGACGAACTCGAAGCCGTTGAGGCCGAGCGGATTGGCGGTATCGGTCATGGCCGACCTAATACCCCAACTCCCGATTTAGTGTCAAATGTTACCAGTTCGTCACAGTCCCTCGCCGCCGACCCAATGCGCGTTGGAGAGGCGGCGGGCGACGGCCCAGGTCTGGGTGCGGATGTCGGGCACCGCGACGATCTCCCAGAAGGCGCCGCGAGTCATCGGCCCGAGCGCGTAGAGGTTCGCGTTGGCGCGGCCATCGGCGGCGATGGTCTGACCCTGGTTGTCGACGTCGATGCCGATATGCGCCGGGTCCGGGCGGATCACGCCGCGGGCGGCGAGGCGCTGGAGCAGCGGCTCGCGACTGCGGGCGAGGTCGCCGAGCGGTCCGGTGCAGTTGACGATGCGCTGGGCTAGGATCGTCTCCGGCACCTCCTGCCCGCGTGGGCGTAGGGTGACGGCGATCCCGTCCGGGGCTTCGACGAAGCCCAATGTCTTGGCGGCGCGGACTTCCAACTGGCCGCGATCGATCAGCGCCTGCAGCCGGGCGTGGACCTCGGGCGCGAGGCGGTGGCGATGGACGTCCCACCAGGGGCGGAGATGGCGAAGGAAGCGCGCACGCTCGTCCTCCCTGGCATTGGCCCACATCGGCTGGGTGAAGGGGCGGAGCTCGTCGACCGCGTTGCGCCAGCCGACCTGCTCGGCGCGGTCGCGGACGGCGCGGACCAGTGCAGATGCCTTGGTGCGGGGGCGTTCGCGGAGCTTGTCCCAGTCCTGCCCCGGGCCATGCGGGCGGGGGAGCAGGCCGCGGCGTGACACCGCGACGATCTTGCCGCCGAACCCGCGCGCCTCCAGCAACAGCGCCACGTCGACCATGGTGAGGCCGGTGCCGATCACCAGCACGGTATCGTCGTCCGACAGACCCTCGGGGACGCTCGGGTCCCAGGGATCGCCCTTGTAGCGTTCGGCGGAAAGCGTGGCGGGGTCGAGCCCCGGCGGATCGTGGGGCGGCAGATTGCCGACGGCGAGCACGGCGGCATCGGCGCGCAGCATGCCGTCGGACAGCTGGAGCGTCGCGCCGTCGGCGTCGAAGGTCACGTCCTCCACTTCGCCGCGGACGAGGCGCAGGCGATCGGGATAGCGGGCGAGCGCCTGCTCCAGCATCTCGCGGAGATATTCGCCGTACACCCGGCGCGGCACGAAGCTGGTCGCGGCATTCTCGACACCGCGCGCTTCCAGCCAGCGGACCAGATGCCCCGGATCGTCGGGAAAGGCGCTCATGTTCGCGGCGCGGACGTTGAGCAGGTGGGAGGGATGGGCAGCGCCATAGGCGAGCCCGGTGCCCGCCACCGGCGCGCGCTCGATCAGCGTCGCGCGCGGGCCTTCGTGGCGGATGAGGTTGATCGCCTGGAGCGTGCCCGAAAAGCCCGCGCCGATAATGGCGACGTGTTCGATCATGGTTGCGGCTCCCCCGATGCCGGCGTCAGATTTCGTAGTCGAGCTGCCACTCGGGCTGGCGGAAGGCCGGCTGCTGCTCGGCAAAGGCGGGCTGGCGGGCCTTCATCTGCGCATAGAGCCGCTTCACCGAGTCGCTCGCGGTACGGACGAACAGGAAGGGCAGCACCGCATGGACGATGCAGGCGGCGCCGCCGACCATCATCGTCGCGCCGAACTTGGCCGCAGTGGCGGCATGCTCGCCATAGCTTTCGCCGACGCTGCGCGGATGGGCGAGGAAAAGCCGAGTGATCATGTGGGAAATGTACGCGCGAACCGGCGCGGTGGGAAGGGCGGACACCGACGAAGCGGGCCGCCCTTCCGACGATCAGAGCTTGGCGATCGTCTCCGCCAGTGCGGTCACGTCGACATCGCTGCCTTCGGTGGCGACGGTTTCGGTGAGGTGCGCGCGGACCAGGTCGAGCAGCGGCAGTTTCGCGCCCAGCGCTTCCGCGGCCTCGCCCGCGAGGCGCATGTCCTTGAGGCCCAGCGGCGCGGCGAAACCGGCGGGGCGGTGACGGCGCTCGGCGATCGGCGGGCCATAGACCTTGTGGATGGCGCCATCGAAGATCGTGCCCGAGAACACCTCGAGCATCTTCTCGCGGTCCACGCCGCCCTTCTCGCCAAGCGACATCGCCTCGCCATAGGCCTCGACGGTGGCCATGATCATGAAGTTGCCGGCGAGCTTCACCAGGTTGGCGGCCGAGGGCTTGTCGCCCATCGGGAAGGTGACGCGGCCGAGCGCGTCGAGGATCGGCGCGGCGGCTTCCATCGCCTCAGGCGCACCGGCGGCGACGATGGCGAGCTTGCCCTGCGCGGCGACCGGCGGGCGGCCGAAGACCGGCGCGGAGACGAAGTGATGGCCCGCCTCGGCATGGCGCTCGGTGAGCGCGTCGGCGGTGGCGACGGCGATGGTGCTGTGCGAAAGATGCAGCGCGCCCGGTGCCATGCCCGCGAGCACGCCGTCCTCACCTTCGAGGATCGCGGTCAGCGCCGCATCGTCCGACACCATGGTCAGCACGATCTGCGCGCCGTCGGCGGCTTCGCGGGGCGTGCGGGCGAGGCGGGCGCCGCGTTCGGTAAGAGCGGCGGCCTTGTCGGGCGAGCGGTTCCAGACGGTGAGCGTGTGCCCGGCATCGAGCAACGCGCCCGCCATGCCGATCCCCATCTGTCCGAGCCCGAGAAATGCGAGGTCCATGCGTGTCTCCCTGGATTACGGCGCCGCATGTGGGGTGTGGCACCCGGAACCCAAGGGGTTATCCGCCGATCAGCACCGCCGCGTCGATGAGCGCCCGCGGGACCGAGACCCCCGGGGTGGTGCCGATATAGCGCGGCACCCAGGCGGGGCCGAACTTCTGCTTGAACGATCGCAGCCCGGAAAAGCCGTAGATCCGCTCGCCATGGCCATAGACTGCCGCCCCCAGCCGCGACCAGATCGGTGCGAGCGGGCCGGGCTTGAGCCCGGAGAGCGGCGCCATGCCGAGGTTGAAGCGCTGGAAGCCCTGCGCCGCGCCATATTGCAGCAGCCGCACGAACAGCAGGTCCATCGCGCCATAGGGCGTGCCGGGCCGGTGGCGCATCAGGTCGACCGAGATTTCCTCCCGATTGGGTGTCTCCCAGAGATTGGCGAAGGCGACGATCGTGCCCTCCAGCCGCAGCACGGCGCAGTCGAACTGCGACAGATAGTCGGGATCGAAGCGGCCGAGGCTGAAGCGCTTCTCGGCGCCGGTCTTGCCCGCCAGCCAGGCATCGGAGACGCGCTGGAGATCGGGAAGCGCCTCCGGGACCTGCGCGGCCGGGATCACCTCGAACACCAGGCCTTCGCTGGTCGCACGCTTGACCGAATAGCGCAGCGACTTGAACTGCCCGCCTTTCAGGTCATAGCCCTGGCGCAGATCGACCACCGCTTCCTCGCCATATTTGAGCGGCTGAAGGCCGAGTTCGACGACCAGCGGCAGCATCGCCGCGCTGACCTGGAACAGGCAGAGCCGGCCCCGCGCGGCATCGCAGCGGCGGCGGATTTCCCAGATCAGCTCGGACCAGGCTTCCTCGGGGCCCACTGGATCGCCCATCACGATCCAGGTGCGGCCCTGCACGCGGTACATCAGGAAGGCGTCGCCCGAGGTGGAGACGAGGAAGTCCTTGTCGCCGGTGTAAGCCAGCATCGCATCGGCGCGGCTAGTGGCGGCGAGTGCGCGCGTCGCCACCTGGGGGTCCAGCGCCTGATGCTCGCGCACCCGGGGGGCTGCGGACATCAGCCGCCAGAAGGCCCAGCCGACTAACAGCATCGTCGCGCCCAAGGTGGCGCGCAGGAAGCGCGGCGCATTGCCGCGCCAAGCGAAGTCCCACCAGAGATCGTCGCTGTACGGCACGCGCTTGTAGGCGAAGAAGCCCGCCCAAGCGCTGAGCAGCACCGCAATCAGCGCCGCTGCCCACCACCAGCGGGCGATCGGCGCCGAGCCGATGCCGGCGCTGCGGTAGAAGCCGGGCCGGGCATATTGGAGCAGCCCGGCGACGATCAGCAGCACCGTCGCTTCCTCGTAATCGATGCCCTTGGCGATCGAGAAGACAGCGCCTGCCACCAGCAGCAGTCGCGCCGCGTAGAAGCCGCTCTTCAGCCGCGCCTGCACGGCGGGGGCAATCAGCAGCAGCGCGGTGCCGACCAGGCTTGCGGCGAAATGCGAGCCCTCGACGAAGGGCAGCGGCAGGATGCCGTGCAAGGGGTGCATCCGGCCATGCGCCGGCGGCAGCGCACCCGAGACGAGCAGCACCAGTCCGCCGCCGAACACCAGCAGCGCGAGGAGGGGCGGTACGAGCACCTGTCCGATCCGGTGGGCGACACCCAAGCCGGTGGCGATCGGATGCCGCAGCCGTCGTCCCTCGATGCTGACCAGCAGCCCGCCGGCGACCAGTAGCGGGAGGAGATAGTAGAGGACCCGGTAGAGCAGCAGCGCGGCGAAAAGATCGCTGCGGCCGATCGGCACCAGCGCGAGCATCACCGCCTCGAACACGCCAATCCCGCCGGGCACATGGGTGACAAGCGCGATGACGATGGCGAGCGCATAGGCGAGGTAGAAGCTGCCGATCAGCGCCGGATCGGCATGAGGGATCAACACGAACAGCGCGCCCGATGCGCAGGCGAGGTCGATGGCGGCGATGCCGATCTGGCCCGCCATCAGCGGCACCGGCGGCAGCGGCAGGGTCGCGCTGCCGAGGCGCAGCTCCGCCAGACCGCGGGCCCGCAGGACGAACAGCACGGTGAAGGCGAGCAGCACCGCCAGTCCGGCGCCGTGCAGCAGCGCCAGCGGCAGCGTTTGGCCGAACAGCAGGAGCGGCTGCGGCGCGGCGAGCAGCGCGATGGCGGTCCCCGCGAAGACCCCGCTCCAGAAAGTGGCGCCCGCTATCAGCGTGATGCGCGCGACATCGGCGAAGTCGAGCCCCGCCGCACCGTACGCCCGCAGCCGCGCAGTGCCGCCGGTGAGCAGCGACAGACCGAGATTATGGCTGATCGTGTAGCTGGTGAACGAGGCCAGCGCCGCGGTCCGCCACGGCAGCCGCTGGCCGATCGCGCGCACCGCGAACCAGTCGTAGAGGGTGAGCGCAAGGTAGGAGGCGGTGGTGAACGCGAACGCCGCCGCCAGCCGCGCGGGCGCGATCTGGTGCAGCGCGTGCCGGACATCGCGCAGGCGCACTTCGGCGAGAATCGTACGCACCGCTTCGAAGCCCAGTGCTGCGATCGCCAGCGTAACGAGGATCAGCAGCGGCCTACGACGGCGCGCGAGCCAGGCCGGCAGACCGTTTGCGGTCGACGGCTCTTCCTCCGGCGCCTCGGTTTCGGCGGTCTGCATCCAACTCCCCCAACGGCGCCTTTCCCGTGCGCCAGCTCGCCTTACTCCGCCCGAGCGGCGCCGGGCAATTGAGGGGCGCGATTATGGTGCAGGCGCGTCCAAATGCGTGCCGAGCACCGGGGCGAGCGCGGCGAACACGGTGCGGACCAGCAGGTCGTGGTCCATCCGCAGGAAATGGCCGCCGGGCAGGGTGATGCGGCGGACATTGGGCGCGAGCAGGGTGGGGCACAGGCTGTCGGTCTCGTCCGCCCCGCGGATGCAGGTGACCGGCAGCCAGTCGAGCGCGCGCGCCGAGGCGGCATCGGCATCGGGCGTCCCGAGATAGGCGAAGCCGAGCGGGTCGGCACGGAAATAGGCGTCGGTGCCGGGGACGACGAGCACCAGCGCGGCGACCTGGGCACGAAGCGCCGGCGGGAGCGACGCCAGGGCCACCCGCGCCATGTCCGCGCCGAAGGACTGGCCGATGACGATCACCCTGGTCGCGCCCGAGCGGCGCTGGGCTTCGCGGATCGCGTGGATCAGCAGCGCCTGCACCTCGGCATGGGTCTGGCGCCGGGCAAAGGCGGTCGAGCTCGCCACGGCATAGACCGGCACCCCGGCCCCGGCGAGCGCCTCGACGACATAGGAACCCATGCCGTAGCGAATGCCCATATCCCCCGACAGGAACACCGCGGCGACCGGGGCGGTGCCGGGGCGCTCGGGCATGCCGTAGAGGTGGACGGGATCGCGATCGAGGAAGCCGGCGCTCCAATAGACCCCGAAGGCGATCGCGGCGAGCAGCGCGACGAGGGCGGCCGCCCAGCGCTTCCAGGCGAGACGGCGGGTGCGGGGGGAGAGTGTCGCCATCATTGCGCCTTATGGGGTGAGAGATGAAGGGGGGCTGAAGGGGGACACGTCCTTAGCCCTTCTCCTCGGAGGAGGGGTTGGGGTGGAGGGATGCCAGAACTTCTGTTGGTCTCTGCGAGACACGGCCCCACCCCAAACCCCTCCCCTGAAGGGGAGGGGCTTAAGCGCCCTCCCGCTTCGCCCCCTCAAAACTTGTTCCGCCCGGCGCGGATCTCGGCCCGCGCGGTGAACAGCGCCCGGGCGCCCGCGGCGACGTCGCGCATCACCACCACCGCCTTGTCGCCCGCCTCCAGCCGCTCGTCGCGGGCGGGGCGGGGGATCGAGCGGCCGTCGGCGCGGTCGATCTGGACGAGGAACACGCTGCCTTCGGCACGGCGCTCGGCCTCCTCGACGCTGAGCCCCGCCATGGCCGAGCCCTTCGCGACTTCGATCAGCTCCACCTCCAGCCCGAGCGCCCCGAGTTCGCGCCGCAGCCGCGCGAGCTCGGCCTCGCCCTGGACATGCTCGCGGTGCGGATAGAGGATCATCCGCGCCATCGCCTCGGCGCCGATATGGGTGGGGAAGACGACCCGGTCGGCGCCGGCATGGATCAGCTTGCGCTCGGTGGTCGGCGCCTCGCCGCGGGCGATGATCTCCAGCCCCGCGTTGAGATTGCGGGCACTGAGCGTGATGAACACGTTGGCCGCATCATCTGGCAGCACGGTGGCGAGCGCACGGGCGCGCTGGATCCCGGCGGCGATCAGCACTTCCTCCTCAGTCGCGTCGCCGGCGAGGGTGCACAGCCCCGCCGCTTCGGCCTCGGCGCGGCGTTCGGGGCCGCGCTCGATCACCACCACCGGCACCGCGGCGCGAGAAAGATCGCGGGCGAGCATCACCCCGATCCGGCCATAGCCGCAGATCACGACATGGTCGGCGAGCTTGTCGATGCGGCTCTGCATGCGGGTTGCTCCGAAAATACTCTGCAATTGCAGCACGGTGAAGAACTGGACGAGCGCGCTGGTGAGCAGGATCATGCCGGTGCAGCCGAGCACCATCGTGCCCATGGTCAGCGCGTGGAGATAGGGGGTGTTGATCGGCCGGATCTCGCCATAGCCGACGGTGTAGATGGTCAGTACGACCATGTAGCTCGCGTCGGAGAAGCTCCAGCCCGCCGCCATATAGCCGATCGTCGCCAGCACCGCGACCGCGAGCACGAACAGCAGGATCGAAACGAGGTTGCGCACCGGCGAGCCGAGCACCTGTTCCGCTTCTGAAAGAATCCCCCGCATTGCGTTGATAAGGGCATGGGAAGCGGGGCTTGTCCATCGGGGTTTGCCCGCATCGGCAACCGCGAGGCGCATGCGAACGTTTAGCCTGGATCGGGTATAAGGATCGGGAGAGGCTGCATGCGGAAATGGGTGTTCGGAGTTGCCGCGTTGTTCGCCGCGCCCGCCATGGCGCAGACCCCGACCCCCAAGCCCCCGGTCGACCTCAACATCCTCCATGCACAGGTGATCCTCGACCATCTCGGCTTCGGGCCGGGCATTCTCGACGGGCGTGCAGGCCAGTCGCTCACGGCCGCGGTACGGGGCCTGCAGGAAGCACGCGGGCTGAAGGTCACGGGCGTGATCGATCCCGCCACGCTGGCGGTGCTCCACCAGTACCGCGCACTGCGGCCGGTGCGGACGCTCGCGGTCGGTGCCGACACGATGCAAGGGCCTTTCGTCGATCCGATCCCCAAGGATCTCGATCAGCAGGCCAAGCTCAAGGCGCTCGGCTATCGCAATCCGCTCGAGAAGTTGGCGGAGATGTTTCATACTTCGTCTGAAGTCATCACGGCGCTCAATCCCGGCGTGACGACGATCAAGGCCGGCACGATGCTGCGCCTCCCCAACGCGCTGCCGGGCTCACGCGATTATCCCACCGACTGGAAGCCCGAATGGCGCCAGACCCTCAACATGCTCAACGTCGACCCGCGCCAGCCCCAGGCCGACCATATCGTCGTCGACAAGTCTGAAGGCGTGTTGAAGGTTTATGGCGCGGGCAACCGGCTGGTCGCGCAGTTCAGCGCCACGATGGGGAGCGAGCATGATCCGCTGCCGATCGGGCGCTGGAAAATCAATGGTGTAGATACCAATCCTAAATTTCATTATAATCCGAAGCTGTTCTGGGATGCGAAGAAGGGCGACGATCCGGCGATGCTGCCGCCGGGGCCGAACGGGCCGGTCGGCGTGGTGTGGATCGACCTGTCCAAGGACCATTACGGCATCCACGGCACGCCCGAGCCGCAGACGATCGGCCGCACCGAAAGCCATGGCTGCATCCGCCTGACCAACTGGGATGCCGCCCGCGTCGCGCTGATGGTCAAGCCGGGCACCCCGGCGCTCTTCCAGGAATAACGCCGTGCGCCGCTTCGGCCTGATCGCGGGGCTGGTGGTGGTGGCGTTGCTCGCGCTGTTGGTGTCGCGCGTGCGCTTCCTGCCGGCGGGGCAGGCGCCGCGCGTCCCGGCAGCGGCCCCGACGCCCCCAGCCGCACCGGCAGCGTCTTCCGGGCTGGTCATCCCGGTGCAGGGCGTCCCCGCCTCGGCGCTCAGCGATAATTGGGGCGAACCCCGCGGCGACGGCACCCGAGAGCACCACGCGATCGACATCCTCGCGGCCAAGGGCACCCCGGTGCTCGCCGCCGCGTCGGGCACGGTCGAGAAGCAGTTCGAGAGCGATCTCGGCGGCCACACGCTCTATGTCCGGACGTCCGACGGCGGGACGATCCACTATTATGCCCATCTCGATACGATCGGCGTGGCAGAGGGCGCGGCCGTGCGCCAGGGCCAGCCGATCGCCACCGTCGGCACCAGCGGCAGCGCCGATGGCGGCGCGCCGCACCTCCATTTCGAGGTGAAGCGCATGGCCCCCGGCGAGGGCTGGTGGCAGGGGACCAACGTCGATCCCTATCCGCTGCTTGCGGGAAAGCCCGGGCGGAGCTAAAGGGCCCCGCTCAGCTCTTTCTCACATACAGGCACGATCCATGAAGATCAGCGGCGTGGACATCCGTCCCGGCAACATCATCGAATATGAAGGCGGCATCTGGCGCGCCGTCAAGATTCAGCACACCCAGCCCGGCAAGGGCGGTGCCTATATGCAGGTCGAACTCAAGAACCTGCGCGACGGCCGCAAGAACAATGTCCGCTTCCGCTCGGCCGAGACCGTGGAGCGCGTGCGCCTCGACACCAAGGATTTCCAGTTCCTGTATCCGGAAGGCGACATGCTCGTCTTCATGGACAAGGAAACCTATGACCAGACCACGCTGCCGCGCGACCTGCTCGGCGAGGCCGCGGCCTTCCTGCAGGACGGCATGGACGTGGTGATGGAACTCTATGACGACGAGGCGATCAGCGTCCAGCTGCCCGACACGATCGAAGCGACGATCGTTGAGGCCGACGCGGTGGTGAAGGGCCAGACGGCCTCCTCCTCCTACAAGCCGGCCGTGCTCGACAATGGCGTGCGCGTGATGGTGCCGCCGCATATCGGCAGCGGCACGCGCATTGTCGTCGACGTGTACGAGCAGACCTACGTCCGCCGCGCGGACTGATCTGCCCGGCTTCGGCCGAACACATTGAAGGGAAGGGGACGGCAGGCCTGCGTCCCCTTTTCCCGTTTTCAGGTCAGGCCTTCCTTAGTCCCCCGCAGCAGCGGCAGGGAGAGAGATTGATATGGCAGCCTTTTCCGGCCTTCTCACCGTCATGGACCGTGCCGCACGCAAGGCGGCTCCCCGCCTGCGTCGCGACTTCAACGAGGTCACGCACCTGCAGGTCAGCCGCAAGGGCCCGGCCGATTTCGTGAGCATGGCCGACAAGCGCGCCGAGCAGACGCTGATCGAGGAACTGCGCAAGGCGCGTCCCGACTGGCGCATTCTGGCCGAAGAGGGCGGCGAGCTGCCGGGCGATCCGGACAAGCCGCGCTTCATCGTCGATCCGCTCGACGGCACCACCAACTTCCTCCACGGCATCCCGCATTTCTCGATCGCGATCGCGGTCGAGGACCCCAATGGCGCGCAGGGCAAGCCCGAGATCACCCATGGCCTGATCTACCAGCCGCTCACCGACGAGAGCTTCTGGGCCGAGAAGGGCCGCGGCGCCTGGCTGCAGGACCAGCGGCTGCGCGTCTCGGCGCGGCGGGACTTGTCCGAGGCGCTGATCGCGACCGGCATCCCGTTCATGGGCCATGGCAATTTCGCCGAGTGGAGCCGCATCTTCGGTGCGGTGGCGCCCGAAGTGGCGGGCATCCGCCGGCTGGGCTCGGCCGCGCTCGATCTCGCCTGGGTCGCTGCGGGCCGCTTCGACGGCTATTGGGAATCGGACTTGAAGCCCTGGGACGTCGCGGCGGGCATGCTGCTCGTCAAGGAAGCCGGCGGCTTCGTCACCGACTATCGTGGTCAGGACATGGCGATGCAGCGGAACCAGTTCCTCGCGGCCAATGACGGGCTGCACTCCAAGCTCCACAAGCTGGTTGCCAACGCGTTGCGCTGAGGCGGTAAGTACGACTACGGAGCCGGGAAATTAGCTGTATTTCCGGGCCGTTTCCGGGGGTTTGCGCCCTATAAGGTCCTTAAAACGCATCGGCCATCAAGCCGGGCGAACTGGGACAAACGGCGCATGAACATGGAAGCGGGCGGCCTCGGCAAGGGGCGTCGGGGAGAGGCATCGGACGAGGCGTTCTGCCATGATGTGGGCTCGGTGCTCGATAGCCTCTATGCGGTGGCCGAGTTCAGCCCCGACGGCATCCTGACGCGCGCCAACCAGCATTTCCTCGATGCGATGGGCTGCGTCCTCGAGACGGTGGTCGGCGAGCACCACCGCTTCTTCTGCGACGAGGACTATGCCGCCAGCGCGACCTATGCCGCCTTCTGGGAGCGGCTGCGCGCCGGCGAGACGATCGACGAGACTGCGCGCCGCAACGGCTGCGAGGGCAAGGAGGCCTGGATCGCCGGCCATTATGCCCCGGTCAAGGACGCCAAGGGGACGGTAAAGAGCATCATCCTGATCGCCCGCGACGTACGCGGCGCGCAGATCGAGGCGGCGCTCAACCGCAGCGTGCTCAATGCCTTCAGCCGCGCCACTGCGATGATCGAATTCGATCTCTCGGGCCGCGTGCTCAGCGCCAACGAGAATTTCTGCAACCTCCTCGGCTACAAGGCCGAGGAAGTCATCGACCAACACCACCGCATCTTCTGCACCGCTGAGTATGCGCGCTCGCCAGCCTATCGCCAATTCTGGGAGCGGCTGGGTCGTGGCGAGTTCGACGGCGGCCTGTACAAGCGCGTCGCCAAGGATGGCAGTGATCGCTGGATCCAGGCGACCTACAACCCGATCCTCGACCATCAGGGCCTGCCGGTGAAGATCGTCAAGTTCGCGATGGACGTGACCAAGCAGCAGATCGACACCGCCGAGGCAGCGGGCAAGCTCGCCGCGATCGACCGCTCGACCGCAGTCATCGAGTTCGACACCAACGGCTATGTCGTCGCCGCGAACGAAATGTTCCTGCAGACCATGGGGTATGATCGCAGCGAGCTGATCGGCAAGCACCACCGCACCTGTTGCGACCCGGACTATGTGAAGGGCGAGGAGTACAACAACTTCTGGCGTGCGCTTGCGGCGGGCGAGTTCCAGGCCGGCATCTTTCCGCGGATCGGCAAGGAGGGGCGCCGTGTCTGGATCCGCGCCACCTACAATCCGATCGTCGATGCCGACGGCAAGCTGATCAAGGTCGTCAAATACGCCTATGACATCACCGAACAGAAGCAGCGCGCCGCCGATGCCGAGGGCAAGGTCGCCGCGATCAGCCGCGCGCAGGCGGTGATCGAGTTCACGCCCGAGGGCATGGTCCTCGAGGCCAACGACAACTTCCTGAATGCAACGGGCTATCGCCGCGAGGACGTGGTCGGCAAGCACCACAAGATGTTCTGCGATGCCGAACTGGTGAACTCGCAAGAATATGCGCGCTTCTGGACCGACCTCGCGCACGGCGAGTACATCGCCGGGGACTTCCGCCGCCGTAACAAGGCCGGCGAGGAAATCTGGCTCAACGCTACCTACAACCCGATCTTCGACGGCCTCGGCAACGTCGTGAAGGTGGTCAAGTTCGCGCACGACATCACCGCCCGCAAGAAGGATGCGATCGAGACCAAGAGCCGCGCCCAGGCCGTCGACCGCAGCCTCGCGACGATCGAGTTCAGCCTCGACGGCGAGATCCTCACCGCGAACGAGAATTTCCTTTCGACCATGGGCTACACCCTGCGCGAGATCCAGGGGCGGCACCATTCGATGTTCGTTGATCCGGCGCACCTCAAGTCGAAGGAATATGGCGACTTCTGGCGCGCGCTGGGGCGCGGCGAGGGACAGACCGGCCGCTTCCACCGGATCGGCAAATATGATCGCGACGTGTTCATCCAGGCGAGCTACTCGCCGGTGTTCGACCTGCAGGGCAATCCGTCGCGGGTAATCAAATATGCCTATGACGTCACCGACCAGGTGATGCTGGAGCGCACGATCGCCGCCAAGACCGAGCAGATGCAGGGCGTCGTCGGCGACCTTTCGGAGGCGATCAAGACGATCAGCGACGGCGCAGCGAGCGCCACCGGCCTTGCCAGCGAGACCCAGGCAGCGGCCGATCGTGGCACCAGCGCGATCGAGGGCACGATCGAGTCGATGGAGCTGATGGCGGCCTCGTCGAAGAAGATCGCCAGCATCGTCGACGTGATCGGCGACTTGGCCGGCCAGACCAACCTGCTCGCCTTCAACGCCGCGATCGAGGCGGCGCGCGCCGGCGAGCACGGCGTCGGCTTCTCGATCGTCGCCGAAGAGGTGCGCAAGCTCGCCGAACGCAGCGCCTCGGCAGCCGAGGAAATCAACCGGCTGATCGGGGAATCGAGCGAACGCGTCACCCAAGGTACCGAGCGCTCGCGCTCGGCGCGCGATGCCTTCGAGGCGATTGCTGGCTGTGTCGACAAGACCACCGGCGCGATCTCGGGCATCGCCCACTCGGTCGGTGCCCAGCGGGAGACGTCGCGCCAGGTCGTGGCGATGATTGGCGAGCTCGCGACCTCCACCCACAGCGCGATCTGAGCGGGGCAATGGGGACCGAGCTCAGCGCGCCGGTCGGGGAGGCCGGGCGGCGCCATATCGACGTCGGGTTGCTCCGGCTGTGCGGCATCGAACTGGCGGTGCCGGTAGACTGGGTGCGCGAAGTCGTGCCGTGCCCGGCGGCAATGGGGCCATGCTTCGGCAGCCACCCGGCGCTGATCGGCTCGATCGGGGTGCGCGGCGACGTCATCCCGGTGGTCGACGTCAGCGTGCTGCTCGGGTTCGCCGAGGCAACCGGCGCGGGCGGCACCATCGTGGTGCTGCGCAAGGACGACGTGCTGCTCGGCCTGCGGATCGACACCGTCTCGGGCCTCTACCGCATCCCGGTATCGGCGGTGCGCGAGCTGGTCGACTCGGGCGGCGGGGCGCGGCTGGTCGATCGTGCCTTTGTCCGCGAGGAGCATCTCGTCGGCATCGTCGATCCGGACGCGCTGTTCGCGATGCCCAGCCTGCCGCTGGTCCGCTGCGCCGTGCGCGACGACGACCATGCCGCGCTCGGCCGCGCGGCACCCTTCGTGCTCGTCACCGTCGCGGGCGTGCAGATCGCGATTGACAGCCATCTGGTGGAAAGCACCGCGCCGGCGACCAGCCTGCGCCGCTGCGCGGTTCCTGCTCCCGGCTGGGCGCGCTCGGTCAATTATCTCGGCCGCGACGTCCGCGTCTTCGACCAGCTCGCGACCTTGGGCCTCGACGGCGCGACTCCGGAGGAGTCGCAGGGGCCGGTGATCCTGTTGCGCATCGCGCCGGGCAAGCTGGTCGGCTGGCATGTCGAAAGCGTGCGCAGCGTCGCGCGTATCGCCAGCGACAAATTGGGGCCGCTTCCCTCGGGTCTCGCAGGCCGCGCCTCGCTGTTCGGCGGCACCGCCACCGATCCCGGCGGCGGCCAGAACCTGGTGCTCGACAGCTCGGCGGTCCGCGCCGATCCCGCGATCGTGGCGATGGCGGCACTATGCCGCGAGGCGACCGAAGCCGGCGGCCGCTCGATCGCCGTGGCAAAGGGCAAGGCCGACGCCACCAGCGCCTTCCTGATCTTCGATACCGGCGAGCGGCTGCTCGCCACGCCGCTCGACGCGATCCGCGAGGTGGTGCCGTTCCGCGGGCTTTCCTCGCGAGTCGAGGACTATTCGGGGCTTTGCGGCCTCAGCGACCATCGCGGTGCGCCGGTGTCGGTCTATGCGGTGGAGGCGGGGGTCCAGCCCGATGACGCCAGGCTGCTGATCATTGCCCGCGACCAGGAGGGGCAGGGCGCTCGCGGCTTCCTCGCCCAGCGGCTCGCGACGATCATCAACGCTCCCGCGCTCCCTGTCCCGGGGGGAAGTCCGGGCGCTCGGTTCGTCCCCGCAACGATCGACGGCACCGCGCATTCCATCCGAATTCATACGCTTGGCTGAAGCCCCGCCGCACGCGTTCAGCGGGGCTTAACAATTGCGAATGATTCTCAGCGGTTCCAGGCCTTGCCGCACCGGGATCATGGTCCTAGAAGCCGCTCAAGATTCCGCAGTCGCGAGAAGAGAAGGCCATTGGTCGACCTGTCACAATATCTGCCGATCCTGATATTCCTCGGGATCGCCCTGTTGCTCTCGGGCACGTTCGTGTTCCTGCCGATGCTCGTCTCGCGCCTGACCGGCACGAACAAGCCGTCGCCGGAAAAGCTCACCGAATATGAGTGCGGCTTCCCCGCCTTCGAGGATTCGCGCAGCCAGTTCGACGTGCGCTTCTACCTCGTCGCGATCCTGTTCATCGTGTTCGATCTGGAAGCGGCGTTCCTCTATCCGTGGGCGGTAAGCGTGTTCAAGCTCGGCTGGACCGCCTGGATTTCGATGATGATCTTTGTCGCCGAGCTGGCGCTCGGCCTAATCTATGCGTGGAAGAAGGGAGCCCTGGAATGGGAGTAGAGCTTTCGTCGGCGCCCCCGGCCGGTACGCTCCCGGACGTCGGCTTCCTGAACGACATCAATGCCGAGATCTCGGACAAGGGTTTCCTGGTCACCTCCACCGAGGAGCTGTTCCAGTGGGCCCGTACCGGCTCGCTGTGGTGGATGACCTTCGGTCTGGCGTGTTGCGCGGTGGAGATGATCCACGTCAACATGCCGCGCTACGACATGGAGCGCTTCGGCGCCGCCCCGCGCGCATCGCCGCGCCAGTCGGACGTGATGATCGTCGCGGGCACGCTGTGCAATAAGATGGCCCCGGCGCTGCGCCGGGTCTATGACCAGATGTCGGAACCGAAATACGTGATTTCGATGGGCAGCTGCGCCAATGGCGGCGGCTATTACCACTATAGCTACAGCGTCGTGCGCGGCTGTGATCGCGTGGTGCCCGTGGACATCTACGTCCCCGGCTGCCCGCCGACCGCCGAGGCGCTGCTCTACGGCGTGATGCAGCTGCAGCGGAAGATCCGCCGCATCGGGAGCCTGGACCGGTGAGGGCGCCGGCTCCCCGCTATGCCGCCAACGACGGCGTGATCGAGGCGGCCAAGGCCGCGCTCGGCGACATGCTGGTCGAGGCGAAGGATGCCGTGGGCGAGGTGTCGCTCACCGTCGTCCGCGAGAAGCTGTGCGACGCGATGATCGCGCTGCGCGACACGCCGGGCCTGGAATATCAGCAGCTCAGCGAGATCGCCGGCGTCGACTATCCGCAGCGCGCCGAGCGTTTCGACGTCGTCTACCAGCTGCTGTCGTTCACCCGGAACCACCGTATCCGCGTCCGCGTCACCACCGACGAGGAAAAGCCGGTGCCGAGCGTGACGGACATCTGGCCGGTCGCCGGCTGGCTCGAGCGCGAGACGTACGACATGTACGGCGTGCTGTTCTCGGGCAATGACGATCTCCGCCGCATCCTGACCGACTATGGTTTCCAGGGCCATCCGCTGCGCAAGGACTTCCCGATGACCGGGTATGTCGAAGTGCGCTACTCGGAAGAGGCGAAGCGCGTGGTCTATGAGCCGGTCAGCCTGGCCCAGGACTTCCGCAACTTCGACTTCATGAGCCCGTGGGAGGGCGCCAAGTACGTCCTCCCGGGCGACGAGAAGGCGCCGCAGCCCGAGGCCAAGGGTGCGCCCACGCCGGTCAAGGCAGGCGAGGTGGCCGAGGCCGACACCGCTGCCGCGAAGAGCGAGCCGGCGCAGGGCAAGGACACTAAGACCACCGAAAGCCCGGCCCAGACCGGCGCCGGTCAGCCGCACCCGGGCAACCAGCCTGGCGAAAAGCCCAAGGATCCGGACGTCGTCCCGACCAAGGGCGAAGGGCAGAACAAATGAGCGATACCGTCGACAAGATCATGGAACGCGATATCGACCCGGCGACGGGCGATACCTCGATCGCGAACTACACGATCAACTTCGGCCCGCAGCATCCCGCGGCGCACGGCGTGCTCCGTCTCGTCACCGAACTGGACGGCGAGATCATCGAGCGCATCGATCCGCATGTCGGCCTGCTCCACCGTGGCACCGAGAAGCTGATCGAGTACAAGACCTACACCCAGGCGCTGCCGTATTTCGATCGCTTCGATTACTGCTCGCCGCTGGCGATGGAGCACAGCTATGTGCTCGCGGTCGAGAAGCTGCTCGATCTCGAGGTGCCGCTGCGCGGCCAGTATCTGCGCGTGCTGTTCGCCGAGCTGACCCGCATCTGCAACCACATGCTGAACCTCGGTTCGCACGTCATGGACGTCGGCGCGATGACGCCGAACCTGTGGATGTTCGAGATCCGCGAGGACTGCCTGAACTTCTTCGAGCGGGCTTCGGGTGCGCGCATGCACTCGAACTATTACCGCGTCGGCGGGGTTCGCCAGGACGTGCCGGTCAAGCTGCTGAACGACATCGCGGAATGGCTCGACACGCGCCTGCCGCGGCTGTTCGGCGACGCGATCAGCCTGGTCGCCGAGAACCGCATCTTCAAGCAGCGCAACGTCGACATCGCGACGGTGAGCCGCGAGGACGCGATCAAGTGGGGCTTCTCCGGCCCGATGATCCGCGCCGCGGGCATCCCCTGGGACATCCGCCGGTCGCAGCCCTATGACGTGTACGATCGCGTCGACTTCGAGATCCCGGTGGGCACCCGCGGCGATTGCTATGATCGCTTCATGGTCCGCGTCGAGGAAGTCTACCAGTCGGCCCGCATCATCAAGCAGTGCATCCAGGACATGCCGGAAGGCCCGGTCCTGACGCTCGACCGCAAGGTCGGTGCGCCGAAGCGCGGCGAGATGAAGCAGTCGATGGAAGCGCTGATCCATCACTTCAAGCTCTTCACCGAAGGCTATCACGTGCCGGCGGGCGAAGTGTATGTCGCGACCGAGAGCCCGAAGGGCGAGTTCGGCGTGTATCTGGTGTCCGACGGCACCAACAAACCCTATCGCTGCAAGGTGCGCCCGACCGCGTTCAGCCACCTGCAGGCGATGGACTTCATGTCCAAGGGGCACATGCTGGCGGACATCACCGCCATCCTGGGCGCCATGGATATCGTTTTCGGTGAATGTGACCGCTGATGGCTGACGCTCCTCAACTCCCCGACGAAGCCGAAGTGCGCGCGCGCTGGGGCAATTTCGCCTGGACGCCGGCCAATGCCGAAAAGGCACGCGAGATCATGTCCCGCTATCCGGCGGGCCGCCAGATGTCGTGCACCATCCCGTTCCTCGATCTGGCGCAGCGCCAGGTGGGTGCCGAGACGAACACGCAGGGCTGGCTGCCGGTTCCCGTGATCGAGTTCGTCGCGCGCCAGCTCGACATGCCGTATATCCGCGTGTTCGAGGTCGCGACCTTCTACACCATGTTCAACCTGGTGCCGGTCGGCCGCTACCATGTGCAGGTCTGCGGCACGACGCCGTGCATGCTGCGCGGGTCGGACGACGTGATGGCCGCGTGCAAGTCGCGCGGACTCAAGAAGGGCCACACCACCGCGGACGGGCTGTTCACGCTCACCGAGGTCGAGTGCATGGGCAATTGCTCGTCGGCGCCGATGGTGCAGATCAACGACGACAATTTCGAAGATCTCGATTTTGATCGCACCCTCGCCATCCTCGACGCGCTGGCCAAGGGCGAGAGCCCCAAGACCGGCACGCAGGAGCCGGGCCGCCACACCGTCGAGCCGCTCGGCGGGCCGACGACGCTCACCGCGATGGTCAACGAGAACCATGACTATCGGGGCGAATGGTGATGCGGGGCAACAGCCTCATCGTCACCATCCTGGCCATCATCGGCGGCATCGTCGTGCTCGGCTGGGTGCTCAAGCTTGCATTTAACTTGATCGGGACACTCGTCCTGATCGGTCTGGCCGTAGTCTTCTATCTGTTCGTACAGAAGCTGGTCGGGAAGGGACGCTAAGGTGCTTCAGGACAAGGACCGCATCTTCACCAATCTCTACGGCTACCAGTCGTGGCATCTCGACGCGGCGCGTGCGCGCGGTGCGTGGGATAACACCAAGGCGCTGCTGGAGCTGGGCCAGGATACCATCATCGACCGCATCAAGGCCTCGGGCCTGCGCGGGCGTGGCGGTGCCGGCTTCCCGACGGGCATGAAGTGGAGCTTCATGCCGAAGAACCCGACGCCCGAGCGTCCGAGCTTCCTCGTCATCAACGCCGACGAGTCCGAGCCGGGCTCGTGCAAGGACCGCGAGATCATCCGCCACGATCCGCACCTGCTGATCGAAGGCGCGCTGGTCGCGGGCTTCGCGATGCGCGCGCGTGCGGCCTATATCTACATCCGCGGCGAATATATCCGCGAGGCCGAGACGCTGTTCGCGGCGGTCGCTGAGGCCTATGCCGCCGGGCTGGTGGGCAAGAACGCCTGCGGTTCGGGCTATGACTTCGACGTCTTCGTCCATCGCGGCGCCGGCGCGTATATCTGCGGCGAAGAGACCGCGATGATCGAGAGCCTGGAAGGCAAGAAGGGCCAGCCGCGCCTCAAGCCGCCGTTCCCGGCGGGTGCGGGCCTCTATGGCTGCCCGACCACGGTCAACAATGTCGAGTCGATCGCGGTCGCCCCGACGATCCTGCGCCGCAGCCCCGAATGGTTCGCCAGCTTCGGCAACGAGAACAACAAGGGCACCAAGCTCTTCCAGATCTCGGGCCATGTGAACAAGCCGTGCGTGGTCGAGGAGGCCATGTCGATCCCGTTCCGCGAACTGATCGAGAAGCATTGCGGCGGTATCCGCGGCGGCTGGGACAATCTGCTCGCGGTGATCCCGGGCGGCTCGTCGGTGCCCGTCGTGCCGGCAGCCCAGATCATGGACTGCGCGATGGATTTCGACGGCCTCAAGGCGGTCGGCTCGGGCCTCGGCACCGCCGCGGTGATCGTGATGGACAAGTCGACCGACATCGTCCGCGCGATCAGCCGTCTCTCTTACTTCTACAAGCATGAGAGCTGCGGCCAGTGCACGCCGTGCCGCGAAGGCACCGGCTGGATGTGGCGCGTGATGGAGCGGATGCGCACCGGCGACGCCGACATCAGCGAGATCGACACGCTGCAGCAGGTGACCAAGCAGGTCGAAGGCCACACCATCTGCGCCCTGGGCGACGCGGCCGCCTGGCCGATCCAGGGCCTGATCAAGCATTTCCGCCCGGAAATGGAGCGCCGTATCAACGAGCGCCGTTCGGGCGGCCTCGAAACCATGCAAGAGGCGGCAGAGTAATGCCCAAGCTCAAGGTTGACGGAATCGAAGTCGAGGTGCCGCAGGGCGCCACCGTGCTCCAGGCCTGCGAGGCCGCGGGCAAGGAGATTCCGCGTTTCTGCTATCATGAACGGCTGAGCATCGCCGGCAATTGCCGCATGTGCCTGGTCGAGGTGAAGCCCGGACCGCCCAAGCCCCAGGCTTCGTGCGCGCTGCCGGCCGCCGACAATCAGGAAGTTCGCACCGACAGCCCGATGGTGAAGGCCGCACGCGAAGGCGTGATGGAATTCCTGCTGATCAACCACCCGCTCGATTGCCCGATCTGCGATCAGGGCGGCGAGTGCGACCTGCAGGACCAGTCGGTTGCCTATGGTCGCGGCCAGTCGCGGTACGAGGAAAACAAGCGCGCGGTCACCGAGAAATATATGGGCCCCATCATCAAGACGGTGATGACCCGCTGCATCCAGTGCACCCGCTGCGTCCGCTTCGGCGAGGAAGTGGCCGGCGTGGAGGATATCGGCGCGATCTATCGCGGCGAGAACATGCAGATCACGACCTATCTCGAAAAGGCATTCAAGAGCGAGCTGTCGGGCAATGTCGCGGACCTGTGCCCGGTCGGCGCGCTGACCCACAAGCCGGTCGCGTTCGAATATCGCCCCTGGGAGCTCAAGCGGAACCTGTCGATCGACGTCATGGACGCGGTCGGCACCAACATTCGCCTCGACAGCCGCGGCCGCCAGGTGATGCGCGTCCTGCCGCGCATCAACGAGGACGTGAACGAGGAGTGGGCGCACGACAAGACCCGCTACCATGTCGACGCGCTGGTCCGCCGCCGTCTCGACCGCCCGTTCGTCCGCAAGGACGGCAAGCTGGTCCCGGCGACGTGGGAAGAAGCGTTCGACGCGATCGCGGGCGTGGCCGCCACGGCAGGCTCGAGCGTTGCGGCGATCGCCGGCGACCTGCTCGATGCCGAGACCATGTATGCCGCCAAGGCGCTGGTGAAGGCGTTCGGTTCGGACCTGCTCGAAGGCCGCCAGACCGGCATGGCCTATGACACGTCGAGCCTGTCGGCGGTGGCGTTCAACACCACCATCGCGGCGCTCGAAGAGGCCGATGCGATCCTGCTGGTCGGCACCAACCTGCGCTGGGAAGCGCCGCTGGTGAACACCCGCGTGCGCAAGGCGATCAAGCGCGGCGCCAAGGTGTTCGCGATCGGGCCGGAAGTCGACCTGACCTACAAGGTCGAGTGGCTGGGCGACGATCTGGGGCTGCTCAACAGCCTCCCGGAGAACCTCGCCCAGGCAATCGATAATGCCAAGAAGCCGGCGCTGATCCTCGGCCCGGGTGCGCTGAAGAACGGCCATGGCGCCGCGCTCGCGATCGCGGGTGCGTTCCAGCGTGCCGCGACCGAGACCGAGGCGGCATGGAACGGCTTCAACGTCGTCCACACCGCGGCGGCGCGGATGGCCGGCCTGATGCTCGGCTATGCGCAGAAGGGCGGCATTGCCGACATCGTCGCGGCATCGCCGAAGCTCGCCTTCTTCCTGGGCGCCGACGAAGTGGACTTCTCGAAGTTCGCCGGCAGCTTCAAGGTCTATATCGGCCATCATGGCGACCAGGGCGCGCATCATGCCGATGTGATCCTGCCGGGCGCCACCTATGCCGAGAAGCCGGGCACCTATGTGAACCTGGAAGGCCGCGTGCAGCGCGCCGATCGCGCGGTGTTCGCACCGGGCGAGGCGCGCGAGGACTGGACGATCCTGCGTGCGCTCTCCGAGAAGCTCGGCCGCACGCTGCCGTTCGACAGCTTCGACGAACTGCGCGCCGCGATGGCGAGCGAGGTTCCGGCGCTCGGCCAGGAAGGTCTGGCTGAATATGCGTGGAACCCGCCGTCGCTTGCCAGCCAGGCTTCGGGTCCGGTGACCTATCCGGTCGCCGACTTCTATCTCACCAACGCCATCTGCCGTGCGTCGCCGACGATGCAGCGCTGCTCGGCCGAACTGCTCCATGGCGAAGACTTCGCAGAGGCCGCAGAATGACCTCCTGGTTCACCTATCTCGGCCTGCCGTACGAGCTGGCCTGGACCGTCGCCACGGTCATCGACATCCTCGTCATCGCGCTGCCGGTGATGCTGGCCGTCGCCATGATCATCTATGCCGATCGCAAGATCTGGGCGGCGATGGCGCTGCGCCGCGGCCCGAACGTCGTCGGCCCGCTCGGCCTGATGCAGTCCTTCGCCGACGGCCTGAAGGTGTTCCTGCAGGAAACCATCGTGCCGTCGGGCGCGAACAAGGGCCTGTTCCTGCTCGCGCCGATCATCACCTTCACGGTCGCGCTGATCGTGTGGGCGGTGGTGCCGTTCCAGGCGGGCGTCGCGCTGTCGAACATCAATGTCGGCCTGCTCTACGTGCTCGCGGCCTCGTCGCTGGGTGTGTACGGCATCATCCTCGCCGGCTGGTCGTCGAACTCGAAGTACCCGTTCTACTCGGCGATCCGCGCGGCCGCGCAGATGGTGAGCTACGAAGTCTCGATCGGCTTCGTGCTGATCTCGGTCGTGCTCTGGGCCGGCTCGTTCAATCTCGGCGCGATCGTCGAGATGCAGAAGGGCTATTACGGCTTCGTCAACGGCAACTTCGTCAACCCGCTGCTCTTCCCGATGGCGATCGTGTTCTTCATCTCGTCGCTCGCCGAGACGCAGCGCGCACCGTTCGACTTGACCGAGGCGGAGTCGGAACTGGTCGCGGGCTATCAGACCGAATATTCGTCGATGGCCTTCGCGCTTTACTGGCTCGGCGAGTATGCCAACGTCATCCTGATGTGCGCGCTCAACGCGACCCTGTTCTGGGGCGGCTATCTGCCTCCGTTCGACTGGGCGCCGCTCTATGCCGTGCCGGGCATCATCTGGCTCTTCATCAAGATGTCGATCTTCTTCTTCTGCTTCAGCTGGGTGAAGGCCACCGTCCCGCGCTATCGCTACGATCAGCTGATGCGCCTGGGCTGGAAGATCTTCCTGCCGCTGTCGCTTCTCTTCGTCTTCCTCGTTTCCGGGTATCTCATGCTGACCCGGGTTGGAGTGCCCGCATGAGCGTCGGTAGTTTCATTCGCACCTGGACTCTGTGGGAGTTCGTGAAGGCGCATGCCCTGACCTTGAAGTATTTCTTCAAGCCCAAGGCGACGATCAACTATCCGTACGAGAAGAACCCGCTCTCGCCCCGCTTCCGCGGCGAGCATGCGCTGCGCCGCTATCCCAATGGGGAAGAGCGCTGCATCGCGTGCAAGCTGTGCGAGGCGGTGTGCCCGGCGCTGGCGATCACGATCGAGGCCGAACCGCGCGACGACGGCAGCCGCCGCACGACGCGCTACGACATCGACATGACCAAGTGCATCTATTGCGGCCTGTGCCAGGAAGCATGTCCGGTCGATGCGATCGTCGAGGGGCCGAATTTCGAATTTTCCACCGAAACGCGTGAAGAGCTGATTTATCAGAAGGATAAGCTGCTCGCGAACGGCGATCGCTGGGAACGCGCAATCGCGGCGAACCTTGCCGCCGACGCGCCGTACCGTTAAGCGCCGCACCATTCAAAGGGGCCATCCGATTCCGTGATCCAGCTTCTCGCCTTTTACCTGTTCGCGATCATCGTGTGCGTCTCCGGCGCCTGCACGATCCTGTCGCGTAACCCGGTACATTCCGTCCTGTGGCTCATCCTGGCGTTCTTCAACGCCGCGGGCCTGATGGTGCTCGTGGGCGCCGAATTCATCGCCATGCTGCTGGTGATCGTCTATGTCGGCGCGGTCGCGGTGCTCTTCCTGTTCGTCGTCATGATGCTCGACATCGACTTCACCGAGCTCCGCGCGGGCGTGATGAAGTATGCCGCGGTCGGCGCGCTGCTCGCGCTGGCGCTGGTCGCCGAGATCATCGTCGCGGTGGGCGCCTGGAGCGCCGGCACGCTGGCGCTCGGCCGCCGCGTTGCCCCGGTGGCAGACGGCGTGCCGAACATCGAGGCGATCGGCGCGCTGCTCTACACGCGCTACCTGTTCGTGTTCGAGGGCGCCGGCCTGGTGCTGCTCGTCGCGATGATCGGTGCGATCGTGCTGACCTACCGCAAGCGCAGCGACGTGCGGCCGCAGAACATTGCGCGCCAGAACGCTCGCCGCGCCAAGGACGCCACCCGTAACATGAACCCGGCGGTCGGGCAGGGGATGGAGCTGTGATCTCGCTAACCCATTATCTGGTCGTCTCGGCCATCCTGTTCACCATGGGGGTGCTCGGCATCTTCATGAACCGGAAGAACCTGATCGTCATCCTGATGGCGATCGAGCTGATCCTTCTGGCGGTGAACCTCAATCTCGTCGCCTTCTCGTCGTTCCTCGGCGATCTGGTCGGTCAGGTGTTCGCGATGTTCGTGCTGACCGTCGCTGCCGGTGAGGCCGCGATCGGCCTTGCCATCCTGGTTATCTATTTCCGCGGTCGCGGCACGATTTCGGTCGACGACGTCAATCGGATGAAGGGCTGATGTCGCCTATCCTGATCATTGTATTCCTGCCGCTGATCGCGGCAGCCGTCGCGGGGCTCGTGAACAAGTCGTTTGGGGCCGCGCTCCCGAAGCTTGTCACCACGGGATCGCTGTTCGTCGCCTGCGCGCTGTCGTGGCCGATCTTCATCAAGTACCTCGCGGGCACTGAAGCTCCGAGCGTCACCCCGGTGCTGCACTGGATGACCTCGGGCACGATGAGCTTCGCCTGGGAGCTGCGCGTCGACGCGCTGACCGCGGTGATGCTCGTGGTGGTCACCAGCGTCTCGGCGCTCGTCCACCTCTATAGCTGGGGCTATATGAGCGAGGAGCCGGATCAGCCGCGCTTCTTCGCCTATCTCTCGCTGTTCACCTTCGCGATGCTGATGCTCGTGACCGCGAACAACCTGGTGCAGATGTTCTTCGGCTGGGAAGGCGTGGGTCTCGCGTCCTACCTGCTGATCGGCTTCTGGTTCCGCAAGCCCAGCGCCAATGCCGCGGCGATCAAGGCCTTCGTGGTCAACCGCGTCGGTGACCTTGGCTTCATGCTCGGCATCTTCGGCGTGTTCCTGGTGTTCGGCACCGTCGACATCCCGACGATCCTGGCGGCGGCGCCGAACCATGCCGGTTCGACGATCGGCTTCCTCGGCCACCGCTTCGACACGATCACCGTGCTCTGCCTGCTGCTGTTCGTCGGCGCGATGGGCAAGTCGGCCCAGCTCGGCCTGCACACCTGGTTGCCGGACGCGATGGAAGGCCCGACCCCGGTGTCGGCGCTGATCCACGCCGCGACCATGGTGACCGCGGGCGTGTTCATGGTCTGCCGCATGTCGCCGCTGTTCGAGCAGAGCGCGGTCGCGATGCACGTCGTGATGGTGATCGGCGCGGCTACCTGCTTCTTCGCCGCCACCGTCGGCACGACGCAGACCGACATCAAGCGCGTGATCGCCTATTCGACTTGTTCGCAGCTCGGCTACATGTTCTTCGCAGCGGGCGTCGGCGCGTACGGCGCGGCGATGTTCCACCTGTTCACGCACGCCTTCTTCAAGGCGCTGCTGTTCCTCGGTGCCGGCTCGGTGATCCATGCGATGCACCACGAGCAGGACATGCGCTACTATGGCGGCCTCTGGAAGAAGATCCCGCTGACCTACACGGCGATGATGGCGGGTACGCTCGCGATCACCGGCGTCGGCATCCCCGCGCTGTTCGGCAACCCGGTGGCGTTCGGCTTCGCCGGCTTCCACTCGAAGGACGCGATCATCGAGGCGGCCTTCGCTTCGGGCAACACCGGCGTGTTCTGGGTCGGCGTGGTCGTCGCGCTGCTGACGAGCTTCTACTCGTGGCGCGTGGTGTTCCTGACCTTCCACGGCAAGCCGCGCTGGGCCGCTTCCGAGCACATCCAGCACGCGGTGCATGACGCGCACGGCCATGGCCATCACGACGATCATGCGCACGACACGCACGGCCATGGCAGCGAGCATGCCAATGCGCCGGCGCAGGAAGATGCGGGTCACACCCCGCATGGCACCCATGCGCTGCACGAGCATGAGGCCGAGGGCACGGCGGGCTACCACCCGCACGAGAGCCCGCTGGTCATGCTGATCCCGTTGATCCTGCTGTCGATCGGCGCAGTGCTGGCCGGCTTCGTCTTCCACGGCGCGTTCATCGAGCCGACCGCGGGCGAGACCTATTGGCACGGCGCGCTGGCCTTCAACGAGCACCTGATGCACGCGATGCATGAAGTGCCGGTGTGGGTGAAGCTCTCGGCCACGGTGGCGATGCTGCTGGGCCTGGGCACCGCGGTGTTCGCGTATATCGTTTCGCCGGGCTTCCCGGCGGCCTTCGCCGAGCAGGTGCGTCCGCTGTATCTGTTCCTGCTCAACAAGTGGTATTTCGACGAGCTCTACAACCTGCTCTTCGTGCGTCCCGCATTCGCCATCGGGCGGCTGTTCTGGAAGCGCGGCGACGAGCAGACGATCGACCGGTTCGGCCCCAATGGCGCGGCGCGCCTGGTGCAGTTCGGAAGCTTCGGGGCCGTCAAGCTGCAATCGGGGTATCTCTACACCTATGCCTTCGTCATGCTGATCGGGCTCACGGCCGCGCTCACCTGGGTCATTGCGAGGTGATGGAATCATGACCGGCTTTCCGATCCTTTCCGTCCTGCTCGCGGTGCCTGCAGTTGCCGCAGTGCTCTGCCTGTTCGTGGGCGCCCAGGGCGCCCGCTGGACGGCGCTCCTCGCGACGCTCGTCAACCTGGCACTGGGCGCCTGGCTCTGGACCCAGTTCCAGCATGGCGACGGTGCCCCGCAGTGGCAGTTCGTCGAGCATGTCACGCTGTTCAAGATGGGCGGCGTGGAGTTCTCCTGGGCGCTCGGCATCGACGGCTTCGCCTTCCTGCTGATCGAGCTCTCGCTGTTCCTGATGCCGATCTGCATCGGGGCCAGCTGGCTCTCGGTCACCAAGCGCGTGCCGGAGTACATGGCGGCGTTCCTCGCGACCGAAGTGCTGATGATCGGCACCTTCGCCGCGCAGGATCTGTTCCTGTTCTACGTCTTCTTCGAAGGCGGCCTGATCCCGATGTACCTGATCATCGGCATCTGGGGCGGCGTGAACCGCATCTACGCGTCGTACAAGTTCTTCCTGTACACGCTGCTCGGCTCGCTGCTGATGCTGATCGCGATGATCGTGATGGTGCTGACCACCGGCACCACGTCGATCCCGGTGCTGATGGCGCATGACTTCCCTGCCAGCTGGCAGACCTGGTTGTGGCTCGCCTTCTTCGCCTCGTTCGCGGTGAAGATGCCGATGTGGCCGGTCCACACCTGGCTTCCGGACGCGCACGTGCAGGCGCCGACCGCTGGTTCGGTCATCCTGGCGGGCGTGCTGCTGAAGCTCGGCGGCTATGGCTTCCTGCGCTTCTCGCTGCCGATGTTCCCGGTCGCGTCGGTGCAGTTCATGTGGGTGGTCTTCGGCCTGTCCTGCGTCGCGGTGGTCTACACCTCGCTCGTCGCGCTCGTGCAGAGCGACATGAAGAAGCTGATCGCCTATTCGTCGGTCGCGCACATGGCGATCGTCACCATGGGTCTGTTCGCCTTCAACGCGAACGGCATCGACGGTGCGATGATGGTGATGCTGGGCCACGGTGTGGTCTCGGGCGCGCTCTTCCTGTGCGTCGGCATCATCTATGATCGCCTGCACACCCGCGAGATCGACCGCTATGGCGGTCTGGCGATCAACATGCCGCGCTATGCCGTGCTGTTCCTGCTGTTCACCATGGCCTCGATCGGTTTGCCGGGCACCAGCAACTTCGTCGGTGAATTCTTCAGCCTCGCCGGCGTGTACCAGGTCTCGACCTGGACCGCGCTGATCGGCACCACCGGCATCATCCTCGGCGCCGCCTATATGCTCTACCTGTTCCGTCGGGTGGTGTGGGGCGACCTGACCAAGGACGATGTGAAGGCGATGCCGGACCTCGACGGTCGCGAAGTCGCGATGCTGGTGGCACTGGCTGCCGTGGTGCTGTGGATGGGTGTGTACCCGACCAGCTTCACCGCACCGATGCGCGCCGACGTCGCGCGGTTGACGCAGCGCCTCGACAGCGCCGCGCACACCGCGTCGATCAGCGACTCCAAGCCCACGCCGGGTTCGCCGCAGGCGGCACCCGCCCATGAAGCCTCCGCGCACGAGGGGGCGCACTGATGTCCTATTCCACGCAACTCCTCATGACGCTGCCCGAGCTGGTGCTCGCGGCCGGTTCGATCGTCCTGATGCTGGTCGCTGCCTTTGGCGGCCAGGCATCGACCAAGCTGGTGAGCTGGGCCTCGGTGGCGCTGCTCGCCGGTGCCGGCATCGCGCTGGCGGGGCCGGCCTCGACCGGCGGTGTCGCGTTCGGCGGGCTGTTCCGCGCGGATGCGTTCGCGACCTTCGCCAAGGTGGTGATCTATGTCGCCGCCGCGGTGTCGATCCTGATCGCGCCGGGCTTCTTCCAGCGCACCTCGGGCGAGGATCTGCGTCCGGAATATCCGGTGCTGATCCTGCTCTCCACGGTGGGCATGGGCATGATGGTGTCGGCGGGCGACCTGCTGACCCTCTATGTCGGCCTGGAGCTGCAGAGCCTTTCGGCCTATATCCTCGCCAGCTTCATGCGGCGGGACACGCGTTCGGCGGAAGCGGGCCTGAAGTATTTTGTGCTGGGCGCGTTGGCCTCGGGCATCCTGCTCTACGGCATCAGCCTGGTGTACGGCTTCTCCGGCACGACGCTGTTCGACGGCATTGCCGAGGCGTACAGCGCGGGTACCACCGGCAGCCAGCATACCGGCCTGCTGTTCGGCCTGGTGTTCGTGTTCGCCGGTCTCGCCTTCAAGATCTCGGCCGTGCCGTTCCACATGTGGACGCCGGACGTGTATGAAGGCGCGCCGACGCCGGTCACTGCCTATTTCGCCTCGGCGCCCAAGGTGGCGGCGGTGGCGATGGCGGTCCGCGTCGCCGTCGATGCGATGGGCCCGGCGATCCTCGAATGGCGCCAGATCGTGATCTTCGCCTCGCTCGCCTCGATCATCTTCGGTGCGGTGGCGGCGATCGGCCAGACCAACATCAAGCGCCTGCTTGCCTATTCGTCGATCAACAATGTCGGCTTCGCGCTGATCGGCCTTGCCGCCGGTGGTGAGGAAGGCGTGGCGAGCGTGCTGCTCTACATGGCGATCTATGTCGTGATGACGATCGGCGGCTTCCTGGTGGTGCTGCAGATGCGCGGCGAGGATGGCGAGCAGATCGAGACGATCGCGAGCCTGTCGGGCATGTCGCGGACCCGCCCGGGCCTGGCGGCGGCGCTGGCGATCTTCATGTTCAGCCTTGCCGGCATCCCGCCGCTGCTCGGCTTCTTCGCCAAGCTGGGCGTGTTCATGGCGGCGGTGCATTCGGGCCTGATCGCGTTTGCCACGGTCGGTGCCGCGGCCTCGACGATCGGTGCCTTCTATTACCTCAAGATCGTCAAGACGATGTACTTCGACGAGCCGGCGCCGGCGTTCGCGGGCAAGACCAACCTGGTCGAGGGCGGCCTGATCGCGATCAGCGCGGTCGTGATCTCGCCGGTCGGCTGGCTGGTGTTCGGTGCGATCGGCACCTGGTCACTGGTCGCCGCGAAGTCGCTGTTCTGACACCTGTGATCCGAACCGTCTCCGAGACGGGATCGACCAATGCCGACATCCTTTCCCTGGCGCTTACGGGCGCCGGGGAAGGGCTGTGGCTCCGGGCCGAACGCCAGACCGCCGGCAAGGGTCGGCAGGGGCGCGCCTGGGTCTCGCCTGCGGGCAATCTCTACATTTCGACTTTGGTCCGCGTGCGGCCGACCGATCCTTCGCCGGCGACGCTGGCGCTGCTCTCGGCCGTCGCGCTCGAAGAGGCTGTGCGGGCGTTCGGTGTATCGCCGATGCTCAAATGGCCCAACGACCTGCTGGTCGACGGCGCCAAGCTCTCCGGCATCCTCCTCGAGCGCGCTGGCGATGCTATCGCGGTCGGCATCGGCGTGAACCTGGCCGCGGCACCCGAGGGGCTCGACCGCGCCGCGACCAGCCTCGCCGCGCAGGGCGTCACCGTCGCCCCCGACATTTTCGCCGAGGTGCTCGCCGAGAGTTTCGGCCGCTGGCTGGAGCGCTGGCGGGGTGAGGGCATGTGGCCGGTGCGCGAGCGCTGGCTCGCGAAGGCGCATCCCGAGGGGACCGCGCTCACCGCACGGCTTGCCGACGGATCGAGCTTCGACGGGCTGTTCGGTGGGCTGGATTCGAGCGGGGCGCTGATCCTGCGCTTGGCCGATGGAACGACCCGTGCCATTCACGCGGGCGACGTGTTCCTGCTGTAACGAGGAAGAGGAAAGGGCGATGCTGCTCGCGATCGACGCCGGCAATACCAATGTAGTGTTCGCGCTGGTGGACGACGGCGAGATCCGCGCCCGCTGGCGCATTGCCACCGATCCGCGCCGCACCGCCGACGAATATGCGGTGTGGCTCAGCCAGTTGCTGGCGCTGGAGGGCTTTGATCGCGGCGCGGTGACGGGGGTAATCGTCGGCACGGTGGTGCCGCGCGCGCTCCACAACCTGCAGGTGCTGGCGAGCAAATACTTCAAGACCGAGGCGGTGATCGCCGGCAAGGGCAATGCCGAATGGGGCTTCGCGCTCGACGTCGACGAGCCGCAGAACCTAGGCGCCGACCGTGCGCTCAACGTGCTTGCCGGCCATGCGCGCCATGCGGGCGACCTGATCATCATCGATTTCGGCACCGCGACGACCTTCGACGTGGTCGATTATCGCGGCGCCTATAAGGGCGGGATCATCGCGCCGGGCATCAACCTCTCGCTGGACGCGCTGGTGACCGCCGCGGCCAAGCTGCCGCGCATCGCCATCTCCGCTCCCGAGACCGCCAGCGTGGTCGGCCGCAACACCGTCGATCAGATGCATATCGGCATCTACTGGGGCTATGTGGCGATGATCGAGGGGCTGGTCGCGCGGCTGAAGGCCGAAGTGGGCAGGCCGCTCAAGGTTATTGCGACGGGTGGGCTGGCGATTCTCTTCGAAACGCATACATCTGTCTTCGATACGATCGAGCCCGATCTGACCATTCAGGGCTTGGCGATGCTGTGGGAACGCAGCCAGCAAGGAAATTAAGTGACTCCAAGAAACGAACTGCTCTTCCTGGCCCTTGGTGGCTCGGGCGAGATTGGCATGAACGTCAATCTCTATGGCTGCGACGGCAAGTGGCTGATGGTCGATTGCGGCATCACCTTCGGCGACGCCAGCTATCCGGGCATCGACGTGATCCTGCCCGACCTCCAGTTCATCGAGGACCGGGTGGACGATCTGCTCGGCATCGTGCTGACGCACGGGCATGAGGACCATATCGGCGCGCTGCCCTATCTCGCCGCCGATCTCGGCGTGCCGCTCTATGCGACGCCGTTCACCGCCGGCCTGATCCACGGCAAGCTGGCCGAGGAAGGCATCGAGGACCGCGTCGAGCTCAACGTCGTCAAGGAAGAGGGGCCGTTCGACATCGGCCCGTTCACGATCACCTACACCCCGCTCGCCCACTCGATCCCCGAAGGCAATGCGGTGCTGATCGAAACACCCTACGGCAAGGTGTTCCACACCGGCGACTGGAAGCTGGACGAGGCGCCCTCGCTGGGCGGTTCGGCGACCGCCGAGGAACTCACCGCGATCGGCGACAAGGGCGTGCTCGCGCTGGTGTGCGACTCGACCAACGTGTTCAACCCCGAAGCCTCGGGCTCGGAAGCCGATGTGCGCAAGGGCCTGGACGAGGTGGTTGCAGGCGCCAAGGGCCGCGTGCTCGTCACCACCTTCGCCTCGAACGCGGCGCGGCTGCAGACGCTGGGCGAGGTCGCGCGCGACACTGGCCGCGAACTGTGCGTCGCCGGGCGTTCGCTGGACCGCATCATCCGCGTCGCCAAGGCAACCGGCTATCTGCGTGACTTCCCCGAACTGATCGACTTCGAGAAGGCGATGACGCTGCCCGCGTCGCGCGTGCTGATCGTCGCCACCGGCGGCCAGGGCGAGCCGCGCGCCGCGCTCAACCGCATCGCCGAGGGCAGTCACGTGCTGAAGCTCCACCAGGGCGACCTGGTGGTGTTCTCCTCGCGCCAGATCCCGGGCAACGAGATCGCGATCGGCAAGATCATGAACACGCTCGCCGACAAGGGCGTCGACATCATCACCGACCGCCAGGCCTTCGTGCACGTCTCGGGGCACCCGGGCCGGCCCGAACTCGCCGAGATGTACAAGTGGATCCGGCCCGAGATCATCGTGCCGGTGCACGGCGAGATCCGCCACATGCACGAACAGGCCCGCTTCGCGCTGTCGCAGGGCGTGCCCAAGGCGGTGAAGCAGCAGAATGGCGAGATCATCCGTCTGGCGCCCAACGGCCCGGCGAAGATCGGCCATGCGACCGTGGGTCGCCTCGTGCTCGACGGCGACGTGATCCTGCCGGCCGACGGCGCGACAATGGGCGAGCGGCGGCGGATCGCGCTGTACGGCCAGATGTCTGTCGCAGTGGCGATCGATCGCAAGGGCAAGCTGCTTGGTGCGCCGCAGATCCGCGTCCAGGGCGTGCCGGTGGAAGAGGACCGCGAGGACCTGATCGAAGCCGCCGCCGATGCCGCCGCCGAGGCGGTGAAGAAGGACTGGCGCGATCGCGAGAAGCTGCGCGAGTCGCTGCGCCTAGCGGTGCGGCGGGTCGCGGTGCGTTTCACCGGCAAGAAGCCGGTAGTGGACGTGCTGCTGATCGAGGCGTAACCTCCGCCCCATGAAGTGGCAGTCGGCGCTCGCGATCTATACGCTCTTCTGGGCGATGTCGGTGTTCTTCGTGCTGCCCTTCGGGGTGCGGACCAGCGAGGAGGCGGGCGTGCCGCTCGTCCCCGGCCAGGCGCCGAGCGCACCGCACAGCTTCAATCCGACGAAGATCGTGGTGCGCACCACGATCCTCTCGGCGGTGCTGTTCTCGGCCTTCTACCTCAACTACGTCTATGGCTGGGTGACCGCAGACATGCTCGACTGGACGCGGTAACCACCGGCAAAACAAGCTTTTGTTGACCATGAGGCAGGTTCGGTCGCCTATAAGAACCGGATGGAAGACCTGCGCCGCCACCATGCCCAGATGCTCGCCGCCCTCGACGAACTCGAGCAACTTACGCAATCGCCCAGCTGTGACGACAAGGTGGTGACGGCGGTCCGCTACCGGCTCACCCGCGCCAGCAGCGCACGGCGGCGTGAAGTGGTGGCCCTGTGCGAGCGGCTGATCGCAGCGGGGGTGAACGATCCGGCGCTGCAGGCGCTGCGTGACGCAACCAACATTTCGCGCGGCACTTCGAGCAGCCATATCGGCACCTGGACGCTCCGCCGGATCCTGGCCGACTGGCCCGGCTATGTGCGTGCGTCGAACGCAATGCGGGCCACGCTGCGGCGCGAAGTCGCGCGCGAGGTTGCGGTGCTGACGCCGCATTTTGCCGAAGCGATGTGAACGTTCACATTTCTGTCATCTTCGCTTGCCATGCGCTGCGGATGAAGCTTGCATCTCCCCGCTGAGGCGGTGGCCAGGTGCCTGCCGCACCGCGCGAGGGAGACGAAGATGCACACTACACGACGCGAGCTGTTGCTGGGCGCCGCCGGATCGCTGCTGGTGCTGGGCGCGCCAGGCATCGTCCGCGCGCAGCAGGCCTTCCGCGCCTATCCCTTCACCCTAGGGATCGCGGCCGGCGACGCCGCGGCCGACGGCTTCGTGCTGTGGACCCGACTCGCCCCCGAACCGCTCGAGCCGCATGGCGGCATGCCGATGGTGCCAATCGCGGTGCAATGGGAGGTCGCCGCCGACCCGGCCTTCAAGACGATCGCCGCCAAGGGCGAGGCGCTAGCCCGGCCCGAGCTCGGCCATTCGGTGCATGTCGAGGTCGCCGGGCTGCAGCCCGACCGGCCCTATTGGTACCGCTTCACCTGCGGCCGCGAGCGCTCGATGCGCGGGCGGGTCAAGACGCTGCCCGCCGCGGGCGCCTCGGTCGCGAAGGCACGCTTCCTCGTCGCGGGCTGCCAGCAGTATGAGCAGGGGCTCTACACCGCCTATGCCCATGCCGCGCGGGAGGAGGCCGACTTCCTCTTCCATTATGGCGACTATATCTATGAGGGGCGCGGCAACCCGGTGGCGTTCGACTATGGCGGTAACCCCAAGAAGTTCATCCGCGCGCATGTCGGCGAGGAGCCGTTCAGCCTCGACGACTATCGTCGCCGCTATGCCCAGTACAAGACCGACACCGATCTCCAGGCCGCGCATGCCGCGACCGGCTGGTACGCGACCTTCGACGACCATGAGATCCAGAACAACTGGGTGAGCGACCGCGACCAGAACGGCACCCCGCCCGAGGCCTTCCTGCTCCGCCGCGCCGCCGCCTTCCAGGCCTGGTACGAGCATATGCCGGTGCGCAGCAGCTCGATCCCGCATGGCGACAGCATCCAGGCCTATCGCCGCGCCCGCGTCGGCGACCTGCTCGACCTGCACCTGCTCGACACCCGCCAGTTCCGCACCGACCAGCCCTGCGACGACGGCTTCAAGGCGAAATGCGCTGGCTGGGATGCCGCCGATGCGCAGGTGCTCGGCACCACCCAGGAGGCTTGGCTCGCCCGCAACCTTGCCGAGGGCAAGGCGCGGTGGAATGCCATCGCCCAGCAGGTGATGATGATGCCGCTCGATCGCCGCATGGGCGACGAGCCCGCGCCGATCAACAACATGGACAGCTGGGGCGGCTATGACCTTCCCCGCGAGCGGCTGTTCTCCAAGTTCGCCGGGCACGGCAATGTCGTGGTGCTGACCGGCGACGAGCACCAGAATTATGCCGGCGAGCTGCGTACCCGCGCCGGCCAGGGCGAGGCGGTGGCGGTGGAGTTCGTCTCCACCTCGATCAGCTCGGGCGGCGACGGGGCGGATGTCCGCGCCGGCAGCGACAAGATCCTCGGCCGCAATCCCTATCTCAAATATATGAACGACCGGCGCGGCTATCTGCTGTGCGACGTCACCCGCGACCAGTGGCAGGCGCAGTTCCGCACTGTCGACACGGTCAGCGAGCCCGGCGCGCCGGTGAAGACCGCGCGCACCGCGATCGTGTCCCATGGCCGGGCCCAGCTCGATTTCGCCTGACGGGGACAGCGATTGCACGAAAACGAGGGGGGCTGCCTGCCCGATGCAGGCCGGCGCACGGTGATCCGTCGCGCCGGGGATGTCGGGCTGGTGGCGATGGTAGCGGCGGCAGGGGCGCCGTTACCGGTACAGGCGGGGGAAGCGATGACCGCGGAGACGACGCCCGATTTCGGGCCCAACGTGCTGGTGGTCGATCCGTCGATGCCCGGCGGGGAGATCCAGGCGCGGATCGATGCGATCTTCGCGCAGCAGGAAGCGGCGCATTTCACCGCTCGCCGCTTCGCCATCCTGTTCAAGCCCGGCCGCTACACCACCGACGTGCGGGTGGGCTTCTTCACCCAGGTGCTGGGGCTCGGCACGATGCCTGGCGCGGTGACGATCGACGGCCATGTCCGCGTCAATGCCGACTGGCTGAAGGGCGACGCGCTCGCCAATTTCTGGCGCGGTGCCGAGAACCTCACCGTGCGTCCGCCCGAGGGCTGGGACCGCTGGGCGGTGTCGCAGGCGGCCCCCTATCGACGCATCCACATGCTCGGCGATCTGGTGCTCGACGATGGCGGCTCTTCGAGCGGCGGCTTTCTCGCCGATTGCCGGATCGAAGGCACGATCCGCGCCGGCAGCCAGCAGCAATGGTATAGCCGCAGCAGCCGGATCGGCCGCTGGCAGGGCGTCAACTGGAACATGATGTTCCAGGGCGTGCAGGGCGCGCCGGCAACCAGCTTTCCCGATCCTGCGGTGACGACGCTGCTGCGCGTGCCGCTGCTCCGCGAAAAGCCGTTCCTCCAGGTCGACGAGGCCGGCGGCTGGTCCGTCTTCGTGCCCGCCTTGCGGCGGGACGCGGAGGGGACGAGCTGGTCCGACGGGCCGACGCCGGGCAGCGCCTTGCCCCTCGCGCATTTCTTCCTCGCGCGGCCGGGGATGGACGCCGCCACGCTCAACGCCGCGCTCGCCCGCGGCCAGCATCTGCTGTTCACCCCCGGCGTCTACCGGCTCGATGCGCCGCTGCGGGTGACGGCGGCCAACCGCGTGCTGCTCGGCATCGGGCTGGCGACGCTGCAGGCGGTGCAGGGCAATGCCGTGCTCGAGATCGATGACGTGCCCGGCGTCACCATCGCCGGGCTGATGATCGATGCGGGCGCCCGGCGCTCGCCGGTGCTGGTGCAGGTGGGGAAGCGCGGCTGCACCGGCGACCATCGCCACAACCCGGTGCTGCTCGCCGATCTGTTCTTCCGTGTCGGCGGGGTCGAGGTCGGCAAGGTCGAGACCTGCCTCGAGATCAACAGCCACCACGTCCTTGCCGACCATCTGTGGATCTGGCGGGCTGATCACGGCGATGTCGACGGTACCCGCGTCCATGTCGGCTGGGACGAGAGCACCGGCGATCAGGGACTGGTGGTCAACGGCGACGATGTGACCGTGCATGCGCTGTTCGTCGAACATTTCCAGCGCTACCAGACCTGGTGGCGGGGCGAGCGCGGGCGGACCTTTTTCTACCAGAACGAGCTGCCCTATGATCCGCCGACCCAGGCGGCGTGGATGGCGGGAGCGACGCGCGGCTGGGCGGCCTACAAGGTCGACGACCGGGTGCGCGCGCATGAGGCGGTGGCGCTGGGCGTCTATGTCTATTTCCGCAGCAACCCGCAGGTCGTGCTGGAAAGCGCGATCGAGGCGCCGGGGCGGCCGGGGGTGCGCTTCCGCCATGTGACGACGATGTCGCTCGGCGGCGGGGTGGGGACGATCGCGCATCTGGTGAACGATACCGGCGCGGCGGCGCGTCCCGGTGCGGTGCTGCAGCGGCTGCTCGCCTATCCTTGAGCGGGCTCGCGCACCGCGAGCATCACCAGCCCGCCCGCCAAAGTGAGGCCGGAGAGCAGGAACAGCAACGGCGCGAAGCTGCCCGGCGTCGCCGCCACCCAGGCGATCGCGGTCCCGACCAGCGCGGGCAGCGTGTTGGTGAGGTTGAGGATGCCCAGATCGCGGCCGCGATGGCGCTCGCTCGGCAGCTCCTGCATCCAGAAGGCGCCGTGGAGCGCCATGAACAGTTGCGCACCGACGCCGTAGATCAGGAACCCCGCCACTGCGACCGTACGCGCATCGGCCAGGCCCATCACCAGCAGCCCGCCCGCCGTCACCGCAGCGGACGCGAGCAGGAAGGGCTTGCGGCGCCCGATCCGGTCAGAGAGGCGACCGAGCAACAGCGTGCAGGGCAGGGGGAGGAGCGTGGCCAGCACCAGCGTCCGCCCGACGAAATCGGCAGCCGCGGCCGCGGTCTGGCGGGGGGGCAGGTCGGCGAAATAGTAATAAAGGTAGAGCGTCAGCCCGTTGCCTGCCGATTGGAGAAGTAGCCGCGCGACCCACGCCGCGGCGAGGTTGCGGCGGGCTTGGACCCGCGGCAGCGGCGCAGGCTGTGGCGGCAGGCGACGTGCGGCGGAGAAGGCGAGCGGTGCCACCAGCAGTGCGATGCCGAGCGAGAGCAGGCCGAGGCGAAGCGTCTCCGTGGCGCCGGGCAGTTGCACCAGTCCCCAGGCCGTCGCCGCGCCGATCGGGTTGGCGAGCGCAAGCAGGCCGCCGGTAAAGCCCTTCTGCGCATCGGGGATCTCGTCGGCCATCAGCGCGAGCAGCGGCGCCAGCACCGCATTGGCGGCGCATTGCACCGCGACCACCGCGAGTATTACGCCGAGGGGCGACTCGGCGCGGGCGAACAGCGCGTAGGCCAGCGCCAGGCCTAGCGTGCCGAGCAGCAGCCAGCCGCGACGCCCACGCCCCCGCGCCAGCGACCGGTCGCTCAGCCAGCCGAAGCCGATATTGGCCGCGATCGCCGCGACCGTGCCGATCGCGGCAACCAGCGTGAACAGGTTGAGCCGGTCGGGGCCGGCGATCGCTTCCACCTTGATCGGCAGGAACACCGTAAACAGCGGCAGATAGCCGATCGTCCCGCCCGCATTGGCCAGCGCGAACAGCAGCAGGAAGCGCCAGTGCCGCGCGGTGCCTTGGGCGGATAGGGAGGGCGTCGGCGCGTGCATGCGGCGGCTGGAATAGAGGCTGGCGCGGTACGTGCCAACGTTGTTCCTGCCGCTTTTGGCGCGGCGGTCAGCGAATACCAATGCTGCAACTTGGCCGCGCCGAGATGACAGTTTTGAGAACGATCCTCCCACTAAAAACTACAGAAATGTGACTTGTTGACCCGGTAAAGGATCTTTGTATGTGAACGTTCACATCATGGCGGACCATGATTCATCCAATATGCGGGGAGCCAATATGACAGGGGTACATGCAGGCAGGTCGATGCTGTGGCGCGCGGGGGTATCCGCGCTGGCGCTGCTCGCGATGCCAGGGATCGCAGCGGCGCAGGACACGAACGGCACGACCGACACCGAAGCCAATGGCGACATCGTCGTCACCGGCATCCGCGCCAGTTTGCGCGAATCGCTGGCGCTGAAGCGCGACGCACAGGGCGTGGTCGACGGCATCACCGCCGAGGACATGGGCAAGTTCCCGGACACCAACCTCGCCGAATCGCTCCAGCGCATCACCGGCGTTTCGATCGACCGCTCGATCGGCGAGGGCTCGACCGTCACCGTCCGCGGCTTCGGCCCCAACTACAATCTGGTAACGCTCAACGGCCGCCAGATGCCGACCTCGACGCTCGACGGGGGCGCCACCGCGCCGACCTCGCGCCTGTTCGACTTCGCCAACCTCTCGTCCGACGGCATCGCCGCGGTCGAGGTCTACAAGACCGGCCGCGCCGACATCGAATCGGGCGGCATCGGCTCGACGATCAACATCCGCACGCCGCGCCCGCTCGACAAGCCGGGCCTGCACGGCAGCGTCGCCGTCTCGGGCATGTACGATAGCTCGAGCAACGCCAAGAACACGCCGATCACGCCGGAAGTCTCGGGCATCGTCAGCGACAGCTTCCTCGACGATCGCATCGGTATCCTGATCGCCGGCACCTACCAGAAGCGCAAGGCGGGCAACAACGAAGCCTATGTCGGCTGGAAGAACGGCCGCACCGGGTCCGACAAGGCCGGCGAGCTCGCCCAGCCGGGCGATCCGCGCTACGCCAACATCACCAACCGCCCGACCGGCGACCAGATCTACACCGTGCCGCAGAACGCCGGCATCGGCATCAACGACATCGAGCGCGAGCGGATCAACGGCCAGGCGGTGCTGCAGTTCAAGCCGTCCGACACGCTGACCGGCACGATCGACTATACCTATTCGCGCAACCGGGTGACCGTGCGCAGCAACAGCATCGGCGTCTATTTCAACAACAACGACACCGTCAGCAGCTGGACCGGCGGCGCAGTGGCGAGCCCGATCTTCTACACCGAGCGGTTCAAGGCGAGCGAGGGCAAGGACGTTTCCTATGTCAGCAACCTCAGCGCCAACCAGAGCGAGAACAACTCGATCGGCGGCAACCTGCAGTGGAAGCCCGAGGGCGCCTTCTCGTTCGAGCTCGACGGCCATCACTCGACCGCCAAGTCGGGCCCGACCAACAAATACGGCACCAGCACCTCGGTGAGCACCGCGATCTTCGGCGCAGCCAGCCAGACGATCGACTTCACCCATTACATGCCGGTGCTCTCGATCAAGATGCAGCCGGGTATCGACCTGACCGACGCCTCGCGCATCCAGGCAACCGGCAATTCCTTCCGCAACGGCATGTTCCGCGACGAGATCAACCAGGTCCAGTTCAAGGGTCGCTACGATCATGGCGGGTTGCTCGACAGCGTCGACTTCGGCATCTCCTATGTCGATAACAAGGTCCGCTCGGCCTATGGCTATCTCCAGAACAACACCTGGGGGGGCGCCGGCCCGGCCTCGGACCTGCCCGACAGCTTGTTCACCCTGGCGACCATTCCGGATAAATATCCGGGCCTGAAGACCGATGGCAGCCTGCTGATCCCGCAGATCTTCACCAAGAATTTCGAGACGCTCGTCGGCAATCTCGAAAGTCTCTATAAGATGTGCTCGAAGCCGCAGAGCGGCACCCCGCTGGGGCCGGATACCTGCCTGGCGCAGTATACGGTCGACCGACACATCTCGGAAAAGACCCTCGCGCCCTTCCTCCAGGCAAACGTGAAGTTCGACGCCTTCGGCCGCCCGGCGCATCTCTATGCCGGCGTCCGCTACGAGAAGACCTGGATCGACAGCGCCGCGCTGGTGCCCGTCGCCACCGGGACCAAGTGGGTCGCCGCGAACGAGCTCAACGTCGTCTATTCGGGCAAGAGCGACTTTACGACGCTCAGCGGCTCCTACCAGAACTGGCTGCCCTCGTTCGACTTCGACATCTCGCCGCTCAACAACGTCAAGCTGCGCGCCTCCTACGGCCACACCATCGCGCGGGCGGACTATGGCAGCCTACAGGGCGGCCAGACGATCGACTCGCTGTTCCGCGTCGATGGCGGCACGGGCAGCCAGGGCAATCCGGGGCTGCTGCCGTACAAGTCGAAGAACCTCGATTTCTCGGCCGAGTGGTATTACCGGCCGGACAGCTACATCTCGGTCGGCTATTTCCACAAGTCGGTGGTGAACTTCATCGGCACCGGCCAGGTGAAGAAGCCGGTGTTCGGGCTGACCAACCCGGCGGACGGCCCCCGCTACAAGGCGGCGCTGGCGGCGCTCGGTGCCGGCGCGACCTCCAACGACATCCGCCAGTATATCTTCGCCAACTATCCGGGTTCGGTGAAGATCACCGGCGGTACGCCCGGCAACTACACCGGCGACATTCTCGGCCTGCCCGAGGACGCCCCGGTGCTGTTCACCGTCAACACGCCGGTCAACAACAGCCAGACTTCCAACGTCCATGGCTGGGAATTCGCCGTCCAGCACAGCTTCTGGGATACCGGGCTGGGGATGATCCTCAACTACACGATCGTTGACGGCGACGTGCATTACCGCAACGACCAGCCCGCCACGGTCAACCAGTTCGCGCTGGTCGGCCTTAGCGATACGGCCAACGTGATCGGCTATTACGACAAGAACGGCATCCAGGCGCGCGTTGCCTATAACTGGCGTGCCGAGTTCCTGTCGGGCGCGGGGTCGAACCCGAGCTATACCGAACCCTATGGCCAGATCGATGCCAGCGCGAGCTGGGAGGCGCTGCCGCGCACGACCCTGTTCTTCGAAGGCATCAACCTGACCGGCGAGGGCCGCCGGGCGCACCAGCGCACCGATCGGTACGTGACCGTCACCGCGCCAGGCTATGCCCGCTACACGGTGGGCATCCGCTACCGCTTCTGACGATGGGGGCCTCGGGGGAGCCTATACCCCAAGGCCCTTCCGCCCCGCCGCGCGACGTGCCAACGCCGCCGGCGGGGAACCGGGGGTATCACGCATGAACGACCAACAGCTCGTGACCATCGACGATCACCACGCGGTTCGCATCGACCGGCGGCGTGGGGCGGCGCTGGGCGACGCCGTCCAGCTCTGCTTGGTGGTCCCCAGCGAGTTCCGCCAGGTGCAGAATGCCTATCCGATCCTTTTCCAGCGCACTGCGGCACGGGACGGGTTCCAGGCGGTCGCGCTGTTCGGCTTTGCGCCCGAGGAAAACCTCTATCTGGAGGGCGATCGCTGGGATGCGCCCTATCTGCCGCTGGCGATGGCGACCCGGCCTTTTCTGATCGGTCCCCCGCCGGCCGGTGGCGACGTGCCGCAGCTCCATCTTTCCGCGGCGAGCCCGCGCGTGCTGGCACCGGGCGATGCCGGCTATGCCGAAGCGTCGCCGCTGTTCGAGGCGGACGGCACGCCCAGCACCTATCTCGCCGCGGTGCTCGACGGGCTCGCGCAGCTCGATCGCGGCTACCGCGCCGCCCCCGATTTCTTCGACGCGCTGGAGCGGCATGATCTGCTCGAGCCCGTCTCGATCCGCTTCGACGATGCCGAGGGCAATGCCCGGCACATCGTCGACTTCCACGGCATCCATGAGGAGCGCTTCGCCGCGCTCGATGGCGACGCGCTGGGCGAGCTGCACCGGGACGGACATCTGCTGCCGATCACCATGGCGCTGGCGTCGCTCGCCAATCTGCCGCTGCTGATCGCACGGCTCCAGCGCCGGGGCGCCGATGCCTGATCCGGCCGATCTGTTCGACGGGCTGCGGCCGGTGCCCGAGATCACGGTCGCGGATTGCTGGGCGCTCGACCACGCACTGGCGGCCTCGGCCGAGCCTTTCGTCGTGCGCGGGCTGGTCGCCGACTGGCCGCTGGTCGCCGAGGGCGGGAAGGGGCCTGCGAACACCCGCGCCTATCTCGCCGGCTTCGCGCGCGACACCGACTTCACCTATGCAGAGGGCGCCCCCGGCGCCGGCGCGCGGATCTTCTACGACGACGCGATGGCGATGAACCATCGCACTCGTCGCGCGCGGATTGGCGCGATCTTCGCCGCCATGGCTGCGGACGAGGGGCAGGCGGATGCGCCGCTTCGCTACATCGCCTCCACCGACGTGCCGCGCTTCTTCCCCGGCCTGGCTGAGGCCAATCCGATGCCGCTGGGCCCGCGCGAGGGGCTCGCCGCGACGATCTGGATCGGCACCGCGACCCGCGTCGCCGCGCATTGCGACGAGCCCGACAATCTGGTCTGCACCGCGGTCGGCCATCGCCGCTTCACCCTGTTCCCGCCGGACCAGTTCGCCAACCTCTATCCCGGCCCGCTCGACAATACGCCGGGCGGCCGTGCGATCAGCATGGTCGATTTCCACGCACCCGATTTCGTGCGCTTTCCGAAGTTCCGCGAAGCGCTGCGCCATGCCCGCACCGTGGTGCTGGCGCCCGGCGACGCGCTGCGCATTCCGAGCCTGTGGTGGCACCATGTCGAGGCGCTCGACGGCTTCAACGTGATGATCAACTATTGGTGGCGGACGCGGCCGGCGTGGCTCGCCGAGCCGAACGACGCGCTGCTGGCGGCCCTGCTCGCGATCCGCGACCTGCCGGCAGCCGACCGGGCGCATTGGCGGCAGGTGTTTGATCATTATGTCTTCGCCCCCGGCGACGGGGTGACCGCGCACATCCCAGAGGGCGGCCGCGGCATCCTCGATCAGCTGACCCCCGAAACGGCGGGGCAGCTGCGCGCGTATCTGTTGCGCCAGCTCAGCCGCTAGGCAAAAACGATGCAGGAGAGGAAGTTGCATGTCTCGTAGGCGCCAGTCCGTGACGATCCGCCATGTCGCGGCCGATGCCGGCGTCTCGCTGCAGACGGTGAGCCGCGTCATCAACAAGGAGCCCGGCGTGCGCCCGGAGATGCTCCACCGCGTCCAAGCGTCGATCGCCAAGCTCGGCTACGTCCCCTCGCTGGCGGCCCAGCGGATGAGCGGATCGCGCTCCTACCTGATCCTCGCGCTCAACGATCGCGAGCGGACCATCGCCGACTGGCGCGCGCGCGAGGGGCGCGACTGGGTCGACCAGATGCTGCTCGGCGGCATGCTCGCCTGCGCGGCCCATGGCTACCGGATGATCGTCGAGCTGGTCGACACCCAGAGCGACCAGATCGAGCGCGAGATCTCCGCCGCGATCGCCGCACTCCAGCCCGACGGCGCGATCCTCACCCCGCCGCATTCGCAGAACCCGGTGATCCTCAAGCTGCTCGCCGAGAAGGGGATCGAGATCGCCCGGATCGGCTCGGTCGCCGAGGGCCCTGGACATATGCTGGTGCAGGACGACCGCGGCAGCGCGCGGCTGGCGACCGAGCATCTGCTCGCGCTCGGGCATCGGCGGATTGGCTTTATCGCGGGGCCGGCGGAATATGAGCTGAGCGCGTGGCGCGTCGAGGGCTGGCGGGCGGCCATGGCGGCGGCGGGCCTGTCCTCGGACGCGCTGCTCGAGACCGGCGACTTCTCCTATGACGCCGGGTTGATCGCGGCGCGCACACTGCTCGACCGCGCCGAGGTGACCGCGGTGATCGCCGCCAACGACCAGACCGCGCTCGCGACCATGGCGGCGGTGCGGGGGCGGGGGCTGAGCGTGCCCGAGGACGTGTCGCTGGTCAGCTTCGACGACACCCCGATCGTCCGCTTCGCCAGCCCGGCGCTGACCGCGGTGTCGCAGCCGATCGCCGACATCACCGCCAAGGCGGTCGAGCGGATCATCGATGCCTGTGCCGGCCGGGCACCGGCATCGGCGGAGCCGGTGGTGCTGCCCTCGACGCTGATTGTCCGCGACTCCACCCGTCGCCCGCGCGTCAATTAAGACCGCCCCTCAAGCCGTCATTCCGGCGAAAGCCGGAATCCATTGGGGCCTCCGGCGCGGCTCCTTCTGAAAGCGAGAGGCGTCTGAATCCCGGCTTTCGCCGGGATGACGGTTTGTGGGGGCAAAGCATCCCCCCAACCGTCAGTTGCGCAGCCGCTCGATCGCCTGGGCGAGCGCGACGTAGAGCTTGCCTGCGTCGGACGAGAGCAGCGTCACCGCCAGCGGATTGCCTTCGCGCAGGCTCAGCACCTGGCGGAGCATCGTCTCGAAATCATGGACATAGCGATGGACGTTCTCGCGGAACGTCTCGTCATGCTCGTAGAGCCGGTGAATCTCGCGCGCCTCGTGCGGCGCGAGCAGGCGCACCGCGCGGCGGGTGAACACGCCGCGGTCGCCCTTGAGATACGCGCCCCAGGCACCGTCTGTCACTTCGGTCGAGAAGGTCTTGGCGATGTCGATCGAGGTCGAGTGGAGCGCGTCGATCAGCAGCGCCATGCGGTGGGCGAAGCCGTCGCTGTCAGCGCGTTCCTGCGCGTCCTGCGCCTCGGCGATGCGGGTCTCGGCGAGCTGGTTGGCTTCCTCCAGCACGGTCATCTGTGCGCGGAGATGTTCGGCGGCGCGGGCGGCGGCGCCGATCGCGGCGTCGGCGGCTTTGGTCAGCGTGTCGACCTGGCGGCGAACCGAAAGCTCGACGGCATGCTCGATCACGTGATCGGTGGCATCCTGCAGCACGCGGTTGACCGCCGGCACGATGCCGTCGATCGCCTCGCGGGCATGGTCAGCGGCCTTGTTGGCGCTGTCGCGGACGCGGAGCAGCGTCTCGATCAGTTCGGGCGCGGCGTCGCTCGTGAAGCTCTTCGCATGGAGGATCGCGCCGTCGACTGCGCGGCTGAGAGTCTCGGCCTGCTCGGCGGCGGTCGCCAGCGTCTCGGCGAGCGCAGCGCGGCCGCGTTCGAGCGCGGTCTGCTGGTGGGTGACAGAAGCGGCGATGCCCGCCACCGCGTCATGCGTGGTCTCGGCGGCGGTGACGAGGCCGAGCAGCTCGGGCTTGGAGGCGGCGATGCGCTTGCGGGTGGCGTCGATCCGGTCGTCGAGCCGTTCGAGCGCGGCGGGCATGGTCTCGTCGAGTTCGCGGGCGGCGGCGTCGAGCGCGGTCAGCAGGTTCTCGGCGGTGGCGATCACTTCGCGCGCGGTGCCTTCGCCGGTGCGCATCGACTGGGTCATGCCGTCCATCGACTGGTGGAGGCCGTGGATCGCGGCGGCCAGCGCCTCGGTGCGGCGGGTGCCGGCGGCGTGGAGGACTTCCAGCTCCGAATCGAAAGTCGACGCGCCTTCGGAGAGGCGGGCGAACAGCGCGTCGCCGCGGCGCTGCTCCTCGCTGAGCCGCGACGAGATGCGGATGATCGCATCCTCGATCAGCGCCATGCGCTGCGCCATCGCGGTGCTGCTGTCCTCGGTCGCGCGTTCGAGCGCGGCCTGGTTGGCGCCGAGCATCGCCAGCATGGCGTCGCCCTGCGCGGCGATGCCCTGGCGCGACTGGTCCACCGCGGCGGCGGCGCGATCGAGCACCGCGTCGACCTGCGCGGACATCTGATCGGTCACCTGTTCGAGCCGGCTGCTCGCCGCCTCGCTGGTCGCTTCCATGCGGGAGATATGCGCAGCGAGACGCTCGGCGGCGCCGCTGGCGATGCGATCGGCCTCGCGACCACGCTCGGCGAGCACGGTCAGCTGGATGTCGAGCGCGGCGGCGGTCTGCCCGGCCTGGAGCCCGGCATGATCGACCCGGTCAGCGAGCCCGCGCATTTCCTCGTGCGCCTTGGGCAGCGAGGCGAGGATCACGGCGACGCTGTGCTCGGCCGCGCCGGTGGCGGCGCTCAGCTGCTGGGTGCTGGTGGCGACCGTTTCGGCCTGGCGCTGGGCGCTGGCTGCGGCATGGGCGAGGCGCTCGGCGGCGGCATCGCTCAGCACCGACAGGTTGGTTTCCTGCTCGGCGAGGGCGTTGCGCTGGGCGAGCAGGCGATCGGTGAGCACGGCGGTGCGCGCTTCGAGCGCCTCGGCCGCCTCCCGCATCGCCCGGGCGGTATGGGCATGGCGGCGCGCCTCAGCGGTGCTGGTCCGCACCGCGATCAGGTACAGCAGCGCGACCACGGCGGCGGGCACGCAGAGCGACGCGAGCAGTTGGACGCGCTGGAAATTGCTCAGCGGCTCGTCCCAGGCGGGCAGCGCAAGCGCCGCCATGCCATAGGTCGCGCCGACCCCGGCCGCGACCGCGAGCAGGGTGAGGATCCAGCCAAGGCGCGGCGCTTCGAGCGGCTCGGCGGGCGCAACGGGTGCGGGGTCGTCGATCACCAGGCTTTCCGCGAGCACGGGCGGCTCGGCGGCGTGGGTGTCGAACGATACGGCGGATTCAGCGGTGGAGCCCCCAGTCATCAGGCCACCTTACCAGCTTTGCCGCGCGGACCAAGACCGGGTTGGCAACCAACGATTAACGAAGGTGGAGATAGGATTAGCCATGGCTTATGATCCCGGTGCAATCGATACGAGTCTGGCGGCCTCAGTCGGCGACGATCCGGCGTTGATCGCCGAGCTTCGCGACGCGTTCCTCGAGAGCGTCAATCGTTCGGTCGACATGATGAAGACCTCCAAGGGCGCCGAGCAATGGGCCGGCGCAGCACTTCGGCTGCAAAGCTTGGCGGGCAGCTTCGGCGCGATCAGCCTGATGGGCTTGGCCGAGGAAGCTGTGCGGCGCAGCGCCCAGGACGGCGCGCTGCTGCGGCGGATCGACAAGGCGGTGGAGAAGCTTTGAGCCGTTGAAGGGCTCAGACTATTTGTTCCGGCGGATCGTCGAACGGCCGAAACTGGGTGGTTTCCTGCCTGTCCATTTTGTTGTGGGCAGGCGCGAAAGCTGCCCTCTTGCGAAGGCCGCGGGCGAGGCAACTGACGACCACAATGTGCCGCTAGCAGGTCGGGCGTTCTCCGGCCGCTCACGCCGCAATCTGCTGTTAGGTCGGCAGTATTCGCCTGGCAGCAATGCGCCTTAAGTGCGGGCCACTCGGCAGCATCTGAAATCGCTCGATGAACTGGGTTCGAGATGCCCGCAAAACACGATCAAGACCACCGGTGGCGCGCCCTCCGACGCTAGCCGCGAATCCAACTGCCGTCAGTGCGATAGTGAAGTGCGCACTTGACAGTTGGGATGTAGAGCTTAGTGAAGTCAGGACTTCACCGAGGAGCAGTTTATGCCCGTCACTCACGATACGTTCCAAATCCGCAAAATCTGCGATGCCACTCCGCCCGCAGTATTCAGCGCCTTCGCTTTTCAAGACCGCAAGAGCAGGTGGTACGCCGCCAGTACCGCACACGAGCCGCTGTCCTACAGCTTCGACTTCCGCCCCGGCGGTGAGGAGAAGCTCACCGCCCGGATGCGGCCAGGGACTCCCATCGCAGGAAAGGAACTTTGTTGGACCTCAACCTACGCTGAGATCGCCGATAATGCTCGGATCGTGTTCTTCCAAACCCTCGACGTCGATCAGGCCCGCGTATCGGCCGCCGTGGTCACCGTCGAAATCGCGGCGCTCGGCGACCAGACTGAGGTGTTGCTCACGCACCAGGCGGTCTATTTCGAAGGCGCCGACGGCCCGGCAATGCGCCGGATGGGGTGGGACTTCTTGATCGACACGATGGCTTCAGAACTGCAGCCCGCATGATGCACCCTGCCGTAGAGTCTGTCCGCCTCTCAAGTGTCGACCTTCTGTTTCACGCGCTAGGTGATGCCACTCGCCGTCGAATGGTGAGTCATCTTGCGGAACGGCCCGCGAGCGTTTCGGAACTCGCTTCGGTGCTGGCCATCAGCAAGACGGCAATAGGGCAGCACCTCGGCGTGCTTGAGGAAGCCAAGCTTGCCCGCTCGACCAAGGTGGGACGGGTGCGCACCTGTCAATTCGATCCTGCCGGGCTCGCGCCGTTGCAGGACTGGATCGACTATCATCGTCAGGAATGGATCGAACGGCTGAACCGCCTCGATGATTTGGTCAGCGGCATTGTTTCCGAGGAAGACTGCGCCTGAACGTCGGCTTCTGCCTAGAGCAATTTCACATTGACCGTTGATATCCAGCGGCCTGGAAGAAGTTGGCACATTGGCAGGGCGGGAAGCGATCAAGCAGTTCGCCGATGCG
>NZ_JBEPMV010000007.1:0-261387 GCF_040545965.1 Sphingomonas trueperi
GCATCGGCGAACTGCTTGATCGCTTCCCGCCCTGCCAATGTGCCAACTTCTTCCAGGCCGCTGGATATCAACGGTCAATGTGAAATTGCTCTAGGTGCGACCCTCAGCAGGCGCTGTGCGAGCGAAATCCAGCAATCGCTAAATGTCGGTGCGCGGCAAGATCTGACGTTCAGCTCGCAGCATGTAAACGGCCGCTTCGTCCCGAGGCACGGTGAAGTGGCCCCTCGCCAGCGGCAAGGGGCCAGCAGGTCAGATTGCAGTATTCTCGGCAAGGGCAAGCGCGTCTTCCACGTCAATGCCGAGATAGCGCACTGTATCCTCGATCTTGCTATGACCGAGAAGGATTTGGACGGCACGAAGGTTGCCGGTCGTCCTGTAAATGATCGAGGATCTTTTCTCCTAGAGCTTGTCCGGCTCCACGACACGCGCCAGTTTCACTGCGTCCTGTCCGGTCGGCAGCCGCCCTGACGCGGTCAGGCGTTTTGCCGCATCGTCCCAGCGGAGTGTCGCGGTGATGCCGCCGCCATTGCGATAGCCGTTGGTGACGCCGTCATCGTCATACAGCGTGAAGCTGGCGTCTCGGCCCGGGTATACGCGGATGCTGTCGAGCGCCTGCCGCGTCGCGGTGCTCGGCACCTGCACACCCATCGGCACGATCGAGCCCGCACGAACGAACAGTGGAATCTTGTCGATCGGAGCGGCGACCTTGACCGTCTGCCCACCAGTGTAGCGGTGATTGGTCCAGTAATCATACCAGTCCGCGCCCGCAGGCAGATACACGTCGCGGCTGGTCACGCCCTGCGCGGTGACGGGTGCGACGAGAAAGGCCGGGCCGAACATATACTCGTCGCCGATCGTCGACACCGCCGGATCATTCGGGAAGTCCATGAACAGCGCGCGCATGAACGGTGCACCCGTCTTGTAGGTCTGGTATCCCAGCGAATACAGATACGGCACCAAGGCGTAGCGGAGCCGCAGGAAGTTCGCGAGCACCGGCTCGGCGGCCGTGCCATATTCCCACAGTGCTGTGCCCGGGCGTTGCCCATGGATGCGCAGCGTCGGCGTGAAGCTGTTATAGGCGAACCAACGCGTGAACAGCTCGGGATAGTCGGCATAGCTTGGCGGCATCGCGGTCGCGCCCGCCGGATCGAGCAGTGGCGGCCGCTCGGCCTTCGGGCCGGACGGATACTGCCAGCCGCCGGTATCGCTGCTCCAATAGGCAAGGCCCGTGGCGGTGAATCCTAGGCCAGCCGGCACCTGGCGGCGGAGCGCTTCCCACGTCGATTGCACGTCGGAGGACCAGAACAGCGCACCATTGCGCTGCGTGCCCAGATAGGCGGCGCGCGCAAGGATCAGGTTGCGCAGGTTGGGCCGATCCCGCGCCGATCCTTCCGCTACGCCACTGGTGTGCACCAGCGGGAACAGGTTGTGATAGCGGTCGCCCGAACCGATCGAAAAGAAATGGCCGTCCGGCACCAGATCCGGTTCGGTTTCGTCGAGCCAGAACCAGTCGAACCCTTGCGAGGCGATATTGTCGCGGATCTTGCCCCAGAACCAGCCGCGCGCCTCCGGGTTGGTCGAATCGAGCAGCGCGCCAGCACGGTCGGCGCGGACGGGGAGGCCGTCGACCACGCTACCGTCCTTGTCGTGCAGCAGCCAGCCCTTCGCCGAGAGGAAGTCATAATAGCGCGACTCCCGCTCGAAGCGCGGCCAAACGCTGATGATCGAGCGCATACCCATAGTGCGTAGCGCGTCGTTCATGCCCTTGGGATCGGGAAAGAAGGTGCGATCGATGTCGAGCTGCCCCATCCGCGTCCAGTAGAACCAGTCGAGCACCATCACGTCCAGCGGCAGGTTGCGCTTGCGATAGCCTTCCGCGATGCCGAGCAGTTCGGCCTGACTTTCGTAGCGAGCCTTGGACTGGATCAACCCGAACGCCGCCTTGGGCGGGAGGGGGGTGGCACCGGTCAGCTTGGCATAGCCCGCGTAAAGCTGGTCGGTGGTGTCGCCGGTGATGATGAAGAACGACACCCGCTCACCGACGCTGGACTGCCAGTGCGTGCTGTTGTTGAGGCCCGGCGACACGGTTGTGGCGGACGGATTGTCCCACACGATGCCATAGCCCTTGTTCGTCACCATGAAGGGAACGCACACGCTTTCGCCCGCTGGCGCATCATAATTGTGCCGGCAGTCGATGGTGCGTCCCTTCAGGTCGAGCACGCCCTCCTGGTTCTGGCCCAGCCCATAATAATGCTCGCCCGGCTGCACCGCGAAGCTCGCGCCGACGCGGAAGGTCCGTTCACCGTTGACTTGCACCGGCGCCATTTCCCACCCGGTCATCTCGGTGATGACGTGGCCGTCGCGTCCGCGAACGGTAAGACCGACATGCGGCAGCGACGGCGCGAAATAGCGCTGCATCTGCGTCGGGGCATTGGGCCATGGTTCGGCATTGACCGTGAGCGAGACGGCGGAGGACGTGAAGACATCTCCGGCGGCGCTGACGACGTGGCTCCAGCCGGTCAGATCCGGCTTCGCGTTCGGACCGTCTCCCGGCGGGGCATCGGCAAGCGCCGGGTCCATCGCAATGGTAACCCGGACGATATTGGGCGCATACGGCTCGATCGCCACGCGTGCACCATGCCGATCGAGCGAGGCCAGCGGTGCTGCGGAGGCCGGTGCGGCGACAAGCGCGAACAGAGAGGCCCCGGCAGCGAAGCCGGCTCGAATCATTTCGCGGGTTTGCAGCATCATTGTCATTTCTCTCTTCCCAACTAGTCTAACTATGTACCAGTAATGTCGCCCAGCCATGCAAGAAGATCCAACTACATGGCGAGCCCGAATGGCACTCGTACGCACTTCTTGTGCGTAACGGATGGCGCACGGCTCCCCCGCGCGCCTATTTTCAGCGATAGCGGCCCATCGTGACCTTGAGGATCTGCGGCCTGTCGATCAGGTTGAGCCCGTAATCAGTCTGGTCGCCGTTCCACAAGCGCGCCGTCTTCCATTTGCCGTCGACGAAACTGCCTTCCTCGGCGCGGAGCATGATCCCGTTGGGTGGGCTGCCCTCCGCGGGCGTGAAGGTCACGCGGACATGGTCGCCCACCACCAGGAACTCATTCTCGGAAAGCTGCGCGACCGCAACGCCGCCGATTTTCTGCGCGCCCCAGGGCGCCGGATCGGACTTGAGGAAAGTCCATTCCTTCATCCCGAACTGCCATTCGCCCCAGCTGGCGGTGATCTGCCAGCCGCCGAGCGTGGTGCTGCGCGGCTTGTTGTCGTCCGGCTTGGCGACGCCCCAGGTCGGGCGGGTATAGGCGATGCGCGCCCAGTCCCGCGCGATGCTGCCCAGCGTGCGATAGGGCAGCGCGAAGGCATCCAGCGTCGCGGAATCGAGATCGCGCGCGCCGAGCGGGAAGTTGAAATAGCCGGTGCTGTCCATCCCGAACGGCGCGAAGCCGATCGCGCCGTGGCCCAGCGCCTCGTAGAAGAAGCGCGCGAACTCGCGCGCATTGCCGATCTCCGGCACCATCAGCGCATTGTCGGCCCGGGCGTATTTCTGCAGGTACAGCGAGACGTTCTCGCTGCTGCGATCGTAGAGATCGGGCGCCGCGAAATCGAGCGCGGGTGCAGCCGCCTTCCAGATGTCGAGCACGTCCTGCTGCGGACCGCCGCTCGCCACGCCGTCCGGATCGGGGACGTTCGAAGCGCCGGCAAGGGCGGCGTTGACGTACATCGGCAGCGGCTTCACCGCCTTGCCCGCCGCCGCGATCGCGTTGACGTAGCGCGCGACATACCAGCTGTTGAACGCGCGATCGGCCTGCGCGCCGAACGCCTCCGCCCAGGTGCCGCGCTTGCCCGTCTTCTTGGCGAGTTCGGCCGGGATGGCCTGTGCGAACAGCCGGTTGCCCTCGCCCGAATAGTCGCGGGGGTTGCGATAGCTGCCCGTCTCGTTCTCGGGCTGGACCAGGATCACGGTGTTCTGCGGATCGTGGTCGCGGAGATATTCCATCACCTTCACAAAGGCGCGCATATCGGCCTTGAGCGTTTCCGCCCCATGCGCGCTGAGCACGCCGTGATCCTTGCCGTCGCGCGTCTTCATCCGCGGAAAGCGCTTCGAGTCCAGCTTCACCCAGTCGGGCGTGTAGCTGTAGCTCGTATTCTTCCACGTGCCGAACCACAGCAGCACCACCCGCTTATCGTGCGCCCGGGCCTGGTCGAGCAGCGTCTGGAGGAAGCTGAGGTCGAACTCGCCTTCGCGCGGCTCCACCTGCTGCCAGGCGATCGGCACTTCCACCGTGTTGGCGTGCATCCGCTCGAGCACGGGCCAGGCGGTGGCCAGCGGCTCGGCATAGTTGCTCGAGTTGTTGATCTGCGCCCCCAGCATCAGGAACGGCGCGCCGTCGACGATCAGCGCGTGGCGGCCGTTCTTGCTCTCGATATGCGGCACCGGTGTCGCAGTCTGCGCTGCCGCCGTACCGGCCGACAGCAGCGCGAGCGCCGCGCTCCCAAGCAAATGCAGTTTCATTTTCTCTCCCCTGCCGGATCGCCATAGAACAGCCCGCGCCCATCCGTGCCGAGATACACCCGCCCGGCAATGCGCGGATCGCCCGAAATCACGCGGAATCGCAGGCCCCATTGATGCCCGTCGTCGTTGATCCGCTGCCAATGTTTCCCCAAATCGTCCGAGCGCCACAGCGCGCGCAGTCCCGCCAGCGTGCCCACCGCATAGAGGCCGGGGCTGCGCCCCCGCCCCTTGCCGAGCCCGAACAGATCCACCTGCAACGCGCCACTCACAGGCTGGAACGAGGCGCCGCCATCGGTGCTGCGCCACAGCTGGGCGCCCAGCTTCAGCCACAGCTCGCCCGCTGCGAAGGGCGAGGCGACCAGGGTCGACTGCTGCTCGCGGTTGCGGATGCGCGCCGCCGAAAGGTCCGTCGGCAGCCCCCGGCCGGCAAGCGGCGCGAAATGCGCCCCGCCGTCGCGCGAGCCCAGCACATGGGTGTCGCTCACCGCATAGAAGCGCGTGGGGTCTACCTTGTCCGCGGTGGCGCGGGTGCTGCCCGGCAGCCCCTCCACCCGCAGCCAGGTCTTGCCGCCGTCGCGGCTGCGCAGCGGCTCGGGCGTTGCCACAAGCATAATGCCGCCATCGGCGGATACGCTGATCGCCGCCTCGCCGTTCAGGTCGGCGCGGGCGGGCGGGTTGCCCATCGCCGGCACCTTCACCGGCACCCAGCTACGCCCGCCATCCTCGGAGCGGCCGAGCGACGCGTCGCGCGGGCGGTTGGCATAGAGGCTGCCGCTGCGCACGACCACGCTCGGCTTGCGGCCGGCATAGTCCAGCGTGTTGGTGTTGGAGAGATAGGGGTTGGTGAAGCTCGGCTGCGGCGAGACCGCGAATTCGTCGTGCACGAAGCCGGCGAGATCGCCGAAGCCGGAGACGAGATGCGCGCCGCCGGTCGGCGAGGTGAGCGTGATGATCGCGGTCTGCTCGATGCCGCGCACCCAGGGCGCCCAGTCGACCCGCCCCTGCCCCGCCGCGCCGGTCGCATAGACCGTCGCCCCCGTCGTGTAGGCGATATGCCCGGCATCGAAGGGGTCGATCGCGAGGCCGGTGATCCAATGGCCGATATCGGCGCCCTTGCCCTCGTGCAGCAGGAAGGGCGAGGCGGCGATGTCGCGCCGACTGCGCGGGCCGAGATCGTCCCAATGCGCGCCGCCGTCGCGCGACAACCACAGCGTGTCGCCGAGCGTGTAGCGATCCAGCGTGCTGATCGCCACGGTGCCCGGCGCCGACGCAGCGACCGCCACGCCCAAAATGCCCCCTTCTCGGTGATCGGGTGGCGTGATCGCCTGGCCCTTGCTGTCCGGCGCGAAGCGCCACACCGCGCCGTCCCGCGCATCGCTCTGGCCGATGCCGGTGGCATAGCCGACATAGAGCGTGCCGTCCGCCGCGATCGCCGCCTTCACCGCCAGCATCTCCGGCCCCGGTCCGGCGACCGGCAGCCACGACGCGCCGCCATCCTCGGAACGATAGAGGTGGACGGCGCCGGGATCGGCGACCCCCGCCCAGATCCGCCGCGAGCCGGTGCCGCGCGCGCCGCTGCTAGGATCGAACAGCACGAACGCCACGCCGCCATGCGTCTGGCGCGGTGCGGGCCTGCCCAGCCCCGCCACGGGAAAGGCCGCGAGCTTGCTCCAGCGCGCGCCCGAATCGTCGCTGCGCCACAGGCCGTCATGCCGCGTGCCGAAGAACAAGGTGCTGGTGCGGTTGGGGTCCACCGCCAGCCGCTCGCCCAGGCCGCGGCCCGCCTCGTTGCCGCCCATCGCGAAAGGTACCGGCGTCACCGCCCAGGTTGCGCCGCGATCGGTCGATCGCAGGATCGCCGAAGGGGCGTTCGCGCCCATGCCCGCAGCCATATAGACCACCGCCGGATCGTGCGGATCGGGGGCGATGCTCTCGATGCCCATATAGCTTGAGACAACGTTGCCATCCTGCAGCGGCACCCAGCGCGCCGCGGCAGCGTCCCAGCGATAGGCGCCGCCCATGTCGGTGCGCAAATAGGCGAGCCCGCGCTCGGCCGGACTGAACACGATGCCGGGCGCATAGCCGCCGGCACCCACCGTCACATTGGTCCAGCGATAGGGGATTTGCGCGCGGGCTGCACCGTCCACCGGCACGGCAAGGACGGCAAGCGCTGCAAACATGCCAAGCGACATGGAACGCCGCATTCCTCTCCCCTCCCGCGCTTAAGCCGTCGCGTCTCTTACGACCGCGTGCCAGCAGGTTAGCGCTACCAGACCACAAAGGAAACCGCTGTCTTGAAATTTACTTTTACAGATGAATGAATTTTGTACCTGCCGGGTAGCGGACGTTCCCGTCAGAGCCTCACAAATGGCGCCGTGGCTTGACCCATCTGCATCAAGCTCCTGCCGAGCAGGACGCAGGACTTTGGCTTACGCTGACTCCCGACACGCGCGCACCTAAGAAGCTGAATCAACGAGAAATCCACCTTGTTAACGTGAACAGGTTTCATTGGTAAACCTTTGTTTCACATTATTGTTGCGATCAATCTGAGCAGATGGTAGCGCGAACATTCGGATGCCGGGACCACACCGGCACTGCGTGCGCGGCATGCGATTTGATGCGCCGCAACACCATCTGCGACCGGCGCCCGTGGCGCCCAGGGAGGGGACTCATGATCAACCGTTTCTCGTCATCTTTTCATGCTGCTTCGTTGACCGCCACGCTGCGCGCTGGCGCTTCACTGGCAACGTTGTCACTGATCGGCCTTTCGGGGACCGCGCTCGCCCAGACCGCGGCCGCCGCGCCGCAGGGCAGCGAAGCCGCGACCCAGGATGCTACAGCGACGGATAGCCCCGCGGCCGACGGCGCCCAGGAAATCGTCGTCACCGGCATCCGCGCGTCGCTGCAGAGCGCGCGCAACCGCAAGCGCGACGCCGAACAGGTGGTCGATTCGATCACTGCGCAGGACATCGGCGCCCTGCCCGACCGCTCGGTCTCCGAAGCGCTGCAGCGCGTCCCCGGCGTCACGCTCCAGCGCACCAACGAGAATCGCGATCCGGCCCGCCTGTCGTCCGAAGGTGGCGGCGTGTTCATCCGCGGCCTCTCCTGGGTTCGTTCGGAGCTGAACGGCCGCGACGTGTTCTCGGCGAACAATGGCCGCGGCCTGTCGTTCGAAGACGTGTCGTCGGACCTGCTCGTCGGCGTCGACGTCTACAAGAACCCCTCGGCCGAGCTGGTCGAAGGCGGCATCGGCGGCATCGTCAATCTGCGCACGCGCAAGCCGTTCGACTCGCCCGGTTATGTCTTCGCGCTGTCGGGCGACGCGAACTATGCCGATCTGCGCAAGAAGACCTTCTGGTCGGGCAATGCGCTGGCCAGCGGCCGCTGGCAGACCCCGCTGGGCGAAATGGGCCTGCTGCTCAGCTATTCGATCAACAATATCGGCAACCGCACCGACAGCATCACCGCCGGCCGCTATGACCGCGGTACGCTGAGCGCGCCGCAGGACGGCCTCGCCGCCGGCACCAACGTCTACATCCCCGCCGGCATGGGCTTCCGCCGCATCGACTGGCAGCAGAAGCGCACCGCGTTCGACGGCTCGTTCCAGTGGAAGCCGAGCGACACGCTGCAGCTGACCTTCGAGGCACTGATCTCCAAGGCGACGCCGCACGACATCGAATATGCGGTGGGCGACTATGACACGCCCTCCTCCGACAACAGCAGCTACCAGTTCGGGCCGAACCGCGAGCTGCAGTCGGGCACGATCACCAACCGCAACCTGAATCTCGACACCCGCGCCGGCAGCCAGGACAAGAAGACCCAGGACTTCTCGGGCAATGTGCGCTGGACGCCGAACGAGAACTGGTCGGTCAGTGCGGACCTGCAGTACATCAAGTCCACCGCCAAGGTGTACAGCATGACGGCGTTCACCGGCGCCAGCATCCCGACGACGATCGCCTTCGACTTCAGCGGCGATGATCCCTCGATGACCTTCTCGCCGACCAACAGCGCCCAGTCGCTCACCAACAAGAATGATTATTGGTGGGCTGCGGCGATGGACCATATCGAAAACAACGAAGCCCATGAATGGGCCAGCCGCGCCGATGTGGAGTATACCTTCACCGACAGCAATTTCCTGAAGTCGTTCCGCGTCGGCGGCCGCTTCACCGATCGCAATGCCACCACACGACAGAGCACCTATAACTGGGCGATGCTCTCGGCGCAGTATTGGGATCAGAGCAGCCCGGTCTTCCTCAACCAGACCGGCCGTGCGGGGGGCACGCAGAATGCGGGCCTGCCGAACCAGACCTCGCTGATCAACTACAACAACTTCTTCCGCGGTAAGGTGCCCCAGCCGGGCGCCGGCTTCTGGTTCCCGGCGGCAAGCCTCGTCCAGAACGGAACGGCAAACGCGTACGGCTACCTCAAGAGCACCGAGATGCTCGATGCGAACGGCCAGCCTACCGGTTGGAAGCCGCTGAGCGACGATTACACGACCACGCCGGGCGGCATCAACAACCAGATCGAGCGGACCTATGCCGGCTATGCGCTGCTGCGCTTCGGCATGGACCAGAGCCCGATCGGCAAGTTCGACGGCAATATCGGCGTCCGCGTGATCCGCACGGAGAACGAGGCGAGCGGCACGCCGATCTCGATTGCAGCGCCGACCTCCTCGCCCAATCTGTGCGTGGTCGGGACGCCGATCGCCACCGGCCCGCGCGCAGGCCAGACCGTGAACGCCACCGATTGCGCCAATTATGCGGCGGCGTTCCGGTTCGCCGGCGGCACGATCACCCAGGCGACCGCAGGCAGCGGCTCGTACACCGACGTGCTGCCCAGCCTGAACCTGCGCTTCTTCCTGAAGGACAATCTCCAGCTGCGCTTCGCCGCGGCCAAGGCGATCGTCCGGCCCACCTTCATGCAGCTCAATCCTTATGTGCAGTTGGGCTTCAACTTCGATTCGGTGACGGGCATCGCCACTGGCGTGGGCAGCAACGGCAACCTCACCGGCTTCACCGGTAGCGCGGGCAATCCGAACCTCAAGCCTACCCGCTCGAACCAGTTCGACCTCAGCCTCGAATATTATTTCGGGCGTTCGAACAGCATCACGCTGGCCGGTTTCTACAAGGACATCTCGAACTACATCTTCGCTGGCGCTACCCAGCAGACCTTCACCTCGAACGGCCAGACGCTGACCTTCGACGTGACCCAGCAGACCAACGGGTCGAAGGGCAAGATCAAGGGCTTCGAGCTCGGTTACACCCAGTTCTTCGACATGCTGCCGGGTGCGCTCGGCGGTCTGGGCTTCAGCGGCAACTTCACCTTCGTCGACTCGTCGGGCGGCAAGAACACCGCGGTCAACGTATTCGACTCCAACCAGACGACCAACGCCGGGCTCAGCCTGCCGCTGGAAGGCCTGTCGAAAACCTCGTACAACGCGGCCTTGGTCTATGAGAAGTACGGCGTCTCGGCCCGAGCCGCCTATAACTGGCGTTCGCACTACCTGCTGACCACGTCCGCCGCGAACCTGAACTATCCGGTCTGGTCGGAGAGCTATGGCCAGCTCGACGCGTCGATCCTCTACTCGCTCAACAAGCACATCAAGATCGGCGTGCAGGGCTATAATCTGCTCAATTCGCGGACCTTCCTCGACGTGGGGGATCCCAACTTGAAGCCGCGCTACAGCTGGACGGACACGGACCGGCGCTTCGCCTTCCTGTTCCGCTCGGTCTTCTAAGCTTCCTCTACCTCGCCCCCGGACCCGCACAGGCTCCGGGGGCAAATTCTTACCGGACGCGGATCGCGCCTAAGCTCGACCGCGCATGAACCTGAACGAGAGGAAGCGGTGGGCCAGCACATCATCATCGCGGGCGGCGGCAGTGCCGGCTGGATGGCCGCAGCGCTATTCGCGCGGCTGCGGCCGGCCCCGGATACGCGGATCACCCTGGTCGAATCCGATGCGATCGGCACGATCGGCGTCGGCGAAGCCACCGTGCCGATCCTCCGCGATTTCAATCGGCTGCTCGGGTTGCACGAGCCCGATTTCGTTGCGACCACCCAGGGCAGCTTCAAGCTCGGCATCGAATTCGTCGGCTGGGGAGACGCGGGCAACCGCCACTTCCACGGCTTTGGTGATTTCGGCGCGCCGATCGAGGGCCTCGCGCCTCATCATCACTGGCTGCGGCTGCGGGCTGCGGGGCGCATCGCCGATCCGATCGACGGCTGGTCGATGCCCGCCCTCGCCGCCGCACAGGACCGGTTCGCGCCCCCTGAGGCGCTACGCGGCGAGGCGGCCGAATATCGCTACGCCTATCATTTCGACGCCGGGCTCTACGCGCAGCTGCTGCGCAGCCATGCCGAGGCGCGCGACGTCACCCGCATCGAAGGCCGCATCCTCGCCGCCGAGCGCGATCCCAGCACCGGCGACCTGACCGCGCTGCGGCTCGAAGGCGAGCGGCGGATCGCCGGCGACCTGTTCATCGACTGCACCGGCTTCGCCAGTCGCCTGCTGGGCGAGGCGCTGGGCACCCCCTTCGTCGACTGGTCGCGCTGGCTCCCCGCCGATCGCGCGCTGGCGCAGGGCTGCACGCGCGCCGGCCGGTTCACGCCATTCACCCGCTCCACCGCCCATGCCGTGGGCTGGCAGTGGCGCATCCCGCTCCAGCACCGCACCGGCAACGGGCTGGTCTATAGCAGCGCCTATCTCTCGGACGACGAAGCGGCGGCATGGCTCGCGGCGAACCTCGATGGCGACGCGATCGGCGATCCGCGCCCCTTGCGCTTCACCACCGGTCGGCGCGAGCGCTTCTGGGCGCACAATGTCGTCGCGATCGGGCTCGCCGCGGGGTTCATGGAGCCGCTGGAATCGACCAGCCTCCAGCTCGTCCAGACCGGCCTCGTCCGCCTCGCCGAACTGCTGCCCAGCATCGGTGCCGCCGACCCCGCGGTGATCGCCGAATATAATCGCGAGACGATCGGCGAATATGAGCGGATCCGCGACTTCCTCATTGCCCATTACTGCATCAGCCGCCGCCCCGAACCCTTCTGGCGTGACATGGCGGCAATGGCGCTACCCGACACGCTGGCGCACAAGCTAGCGCTGTGGGACGCGATCGGGCGGCTACCGCTCTACGACCGGGAGTCGCACGCCGAGGCGAGCTGGGTGGCGGTGCTGCTGGGCCAGGGACGGTTCCCGCGCGGCCATGAACCGACCGCCGACCGGCCGCCGCTCGACGCGCTCGACCGGCTGTTCGCGCAGCGCCGTGCCGAGCTGGAGGCCGCGCTGCCGCGGCTGCCGGCGCATGACCATTTCGTCGCGAAGACCTGCCGGGCGGAGGACGCGTGACCTCCGCGCCACCGCACCGGCACGCGCTCCAGGAGAAGATGCCTTGACCAAGAACGTCCTGCCGCTTGCGCTCGGCGGCCTGCTGCTCGGCCTCGCGCCGCTGCCGGCCCTCGCCCAGCCCCCGGCCCGCACCGTCCAGGTCGACATCGCCACCGCCAAGGCACCCGTCGACCGCTTCTTCGACCTGTCGATCGGCTCGGACTATCCCGGCACGCTCCGCCGCGACGACTCCATGGCCCAGCTGAAGACGGCGCATGATGAGCTCGGCTTCCGCTATGTCCGCTTCCACGCGATCTTCCACGACGTGCTGGGCACCGTGAAGCGCGAAAACGGCAAGATCACCTATGACTGGAGCGGTATCGACGCGCTGTACGACAAGCTGCGCGCGCGGGGATTGAGGCCCTTCGTCGAACTCGGCTTCACGCCCGACGCGCTGAAGACCTCCGACAATTCGATCTTCTACTGGAAGGGCAATACGTCGCATCCGGCACTGGGAGCGTGGCGCGACCTGCTCACCGCCTTTGTTCGCCACGCGCAGGAGCGCTATGGCCGGGAGGAGGTGCGCAGCTGGTTCTTCGAGGTGTGGAACGAGCCCAATCTCGACGGCTTCTGGGAAAAGGCCGACAAAGCCGCCTATTTCGATCTGTACGACGCGAGCGCCCGCGCCATCAAGGCAGTCGATCCGGCGCTGCGCGTAGGCGGCCCCTCCACTGCCGGCGCCGCTTGGGTGCCCGAGTTCTTGGCGGATATGCACAAGCGCGGCACGCCGGTCGATTTCGTCACTACCCACACCTACGGCGTAGAGGGCGGCTTCCTCGACGAGCAGGGCAAGCAGGATACCAAGCTGTCGTCCTCGCCCGACGCGATCGTCGGCGATGTGCGCAACGTCCGCCAGCAGATCGCTGCCTCGCCCTATCCCAATCTGCCGCTCTACTTCACCGAATGGAGCACCAGCTACACGCCCCGCGACTTCGTCCATGATTCCTATGAGAGCGCAGCCTACATCCTCACCAAGCTCAAGGCGGTGCAGGGTATCGCGCAGGGCATGAGCTACTGGACCTTCAGCGACCTGTTCGAGGAGCCAGGCCCGCCGACTGCCCCCTTCGAGGGCGGTTTCGGGCTGATGAACCCGCAAGGCATCCGCAAGCCAGCCTGGTTCGCCTACAAATATCTCAACGCGCTGCACGGGCGCGAGGTGCCGACCGGCGACCCGCATAGCATCGCCGCGGTCGATGGCGCGAAGCTGGCGGTGGTGCTTTGGGACTGGCATCAGCCCGAGCAGCCGGTGAGCAATCGCTCCTTCTACGGCAAGCTCGTCCCTGCCACGCCGGCGCCGCCTGCGTCGGTCCAGTTGGCCCATCTGCGCCCCGGCAAGTACAAGCTGCGCTTGTTCCGAACCGGCTATCGTCACAACGACGCGTTCTCGGCCTATATCGACCTCGACAGGCCGAAAGCACTGACCGAGACGCAGGTCGCCGCGCTTCAGCGCCTGACCCGCGACCTGCCCGAACGCGACGCGACGGTAACCGTACCCGGCTCCGGTACGCTCAGCGTCCCGATCGCGCTGCAGACCAATGACGTGCTCTTGCTTCAACTGGAGCCGCTGGCACGCTGAAACCCATCCGCGCTTCGCACTGCGCGGACGCGCAACGCCTTGCCCGCGCCTTGCGCCGCGTTACGCTTGGCACGCCGTCGATTCACCCCGCTCACGAAGGATGCCCAAGATGCTCCGTATGCTCGCCCTTCTGCTTTCGCTGCCATTGGCGGGCGGTGACCAGGACTCCAAGGAACTCGCCCGCGCGCTCGCCGGACCGACCAGCGCGGCGCCGCAGCATCTCACGCTCGTCGATCTGCCCAAGCCGACCGGGGGATCGATCGCCCTGTTCGACGGCAAGTCGCTGGACGGCTGGCAGCCCTGGCTCGGCTATGCGGATCCCGCGATCACCTATCGCGGCGATCGGGCTGCGACTCCGATCGGCACCTCACGGGACACCAGCGGTGACTTCGCCGTGCGCACCATTGATGGCGAGCCGGCAATCTGGGTGAAGGGCGAGACCTGGGGTAGCCTGGTACACCGCGCCGACCTGCGCGATTACCACCTGCGGCTCGAGTTCAAATGGGGGCCCAAACGCTGGGCGCCGCGCGCGACGCTGCCGCCGAACAACGGCCTGCTCTATCACACCCATGGCAGACCGGGTGAGGTGTTCGGCACGTGGCAACCGTCCGTGGAGTTCGAGATTATGCAAGGTTCGACCGGCATGCTGGTGATGGTGGGCAAGGCGCTCCGCGCGCGGACCAATATCGCCTTCGATGACTCGCTGGTCGCCCCGCACTTGCGGTTCCGCACCGACGGGCGCGTGATCGACATGATCAACGGGACCGCGACCTGGAATGTCGAGGCCGCGGTCGATGCCGAGAAGCCTGAAGGCGAATGGAATGTGCTGGATCTCTACGTGCTGGGCGATCGGGCGGTACATGTTGTCAACGGGGTGCCGGTTGCCGAGGCAAAGGACCTCGCGATAATCGGCTCCGACGGCAAGCGGACGGCGCTGACCCATGGGCGTATCCAGCTGCAATCCGAAGGTGCCGAGACCTGGTTCCGACACATCACGGTGGAACCAATCCGCAGCCTGCCGAGGGTCGTCGCAGCGCGGGGTTGAGGAAGAGTGTGATCGATTGATCTGGTTGAATACTCCCAACCCGACAGCGTTATGCCACCGGAAAGCCGCGGCATCGGTGAAGTACCTTATCCCCACCGAGCCTGTACGAAACGGGATATCTCGGCTGCAAGCTGATCGTCCTCCGGCGTGTTCCCCTGGAACCCTCCGTGCGGCATCGCCTCGAACACGTGCAACTCGGCGTCCACCTTCACCTGCCGCAGCGCGCGGTGCATCCGTACCGCATTGGACAGGAACAGGTCGCGGGTGCCGGATTGGACGAAGGTCGGCGGAAAGTCCGTCAAGTCTCCGAACAACGGCGAGAGATAGGGGTGCGACAGATCGGCCCCACCGGCGTAGAGCTCATTGTTCCGCATCAGCGACGTAGGCAGCACCACATCGACCATCTGGTTGACTTGGAAGCTGTCGCCGGACTCGGTCAGGTCGACCTGCGGGGAAAGCAGGACCAATCCGGCGGGCATGGGTAGTCCCTCATGCTTCGCCCGAAGGAGCATCGCGGCTGCCAGATTGCCACCCGCCGATCGTCCGCCCACGACGATGCGCGACGGCGCGTGCCGCTCCAGCACATAGCGATACGCCGCCATCGCATCGTCCAGGGCCGCAGGATAGGGATGCTCGGGCGGCATCCGATAGTCGACGCCGTAGCAGATCGCCTTGTGCTGATCCGCCTGCATTTGCGCCTGCACACGACAGGCCTCGCCGCCGCCCAACACGAACGCCCCGCCATGGAAATCGACATAGGCACGATCTGGCGCAGCCATGGCTTCGGGTGTCGCGACATGCATCGTGACCGTACCGGTTCGCACCGTCCCGACGGTGGCGCGCAAGGTGCCGGCCAGTCCTTTCACCGCCGCCGCATAGTGCCCGTCCGCAGCTGCCTTGAGCTGCATCCAGCCGGCATGGTCGTCCAGTGATGGCATGGTGTAGAGCGTATTCAGCGGAACGCCGTCCTCATTTACCTGCCGCCCGAGACGGCCACGCGCCTCCTCGCTGATGGACGAGGGGAAGGGGATCAGCCGGGCTTGAACCAGGACGCCGCTTTTCTGCTCGCTCATGTCGTTACGCTACTCACATGCTTGCCGGGTCGCGGGTACGCCGTCCGTCGGCCCTGGCTGGGGGCTTGCTGCTGTAGCGCGCCCTTCCCGCTATTCGCAAACGAACCTCGCGGGCAAGGCAGCCCTCCCTCTACTCCAAAGGGAGGGCCGCCCAGGCCCGGCGCGCTTACGCGCCTTGCGCATAATCGGTGGAGCGCGTTACCGTTTCCCAGCGATCGATCTCGTCGATCACCTTGTCGAGCTTCTCGCGGGCACGCCGCAGCGCATCGCTCCCGAGCAGCAGGTGCAGCGGCGGGTTGGGCGCGTCGACCAGTTCGAGGATTGCTGCGGCTGCCTTTTCCGGATCGCCGAGCTGGCGGCCCGCCATCGCATCCAGCCGTGCGATCCCCGTCCCGACGCTTTGCGCATAGTGCGCGCCGCCGCCCTGGCTGCGCCGGATCGAATGGTCGCTAAGGAAGTCGGTACGGAAGGCGCCGGGCGCGATCGCCGTAGCCTTTAGGCCGAAGGGCGCGATTTCCTGTGCTAGGCTCTGCGTCAGCCCTTCGAGCGCCGACTTGGTCGCGGAATAGAGGCCGGACGAACCCGCTGGGGCGCGGCCCGCGATCGACGTGATGTTGAGGATGTGACCGCTGCCCTGCCGTCGCAAGGCCGGAAGTGCTGCGCGGATCACCGCGAAGGGGGCGAAGACGTTGACCGCGAACAGCCGCTCGAACTCCGCGTCGGTCGCCTCTTCCAGCGCGCCGAGCAGGCCGTAGCCGGCGTTGTTGACCAGCACGTCGATGTGCCCGGCCTTGTCGAAGGCTGCTTGCACGGCCGGCGCGATCGCCGCCGCCTCGGTGAGGTCGACGGGAATGACATGCAGCGTACCGCTGCCCGCGTCGAGGTCCGGCACGCCTTCGCGCACCGTGCCGATAACGGTATCGCCTCGCGCCAGCGCGGCTTGCGCAAGGGCCTTGCCGAGCCCGCGGGAAATGCCGGTGATGAACCATGTCTTCATAGCTGTTCTCCTTCGCCGCCGGATGTAGCCCTTCAGCGGAGCCGGATAATCGGCCAGCTGCTACCCGAGCTTGTAAGGTCAGCTTCACAATGCTGAGATGCGCCGCATGATCCATCCCAGCGAGTTCGGCGCCTTGCGCGCCTTTGCGGCCGTGGCCGAGCAGCGGAGTTTCAGCCGGGCGGCCGAGCAGCTGGGGGTATCCTCCTCGGCGTTAAGCCAGCTGATCCGCGGACTGGAGGAGCGGCTGGGCATCCGGCTGCTCCATCGCACCACGCGCAGCGTCTCGCTCACCGAAGCGGGCGCCGCCCTGCTCGCCGATGTCGCGCCCGCGATCGACAGCCTCGCCGGCGCACTGGACCAGGCACGAAGCGCCGCGCGGCAGCCGACCGGCACCGTGCGCCTGCACTGCTTCCACGCCGCCGCCGATCGGTTCGTGGTGCCGATCCTGCCCAAGCTGGCGCGAGACTTCCCCGACATCACCCTGGATCTCACGATCGACGACACGGTCGTCGATCTCGTCGGCAGCGGCTATGATGCCGGGATCCGCATCGGCGAACTGATCGAGCGGGACATGGTCGCGGCCCGGCTGGGCGGCGACATTCGGCAGCTGGCGGTCGCGGCGCCTGCCTATCTCGCCGAGCACGGAGTTCCGCAAACGCCGAAGGATCTGCTGCAGCATCGCTGCATTCGCTGGCGCTGGCCGGGGCAACCGGGCCCCTATGCGTGGGAGTTCTTCGAGAAGGGACACTGGTTCTCGGTCGCCGTGGACGGCCCGCTGATCACCAGCAGCCGCGCGGTAATGGTGGACGCGGCGCTGGCTGGCGTCGGCATCGCCTTCCTCAAGGAGGAGTCCGTGGTCGACGCCTTCGCCCGGGGCGAGCTCGTCCCGCTATTGACGGACTGGTCGGTCCCCTTCCCCGGCTATTATCTGTGCTACCCCCAGCAGCGGCAAATGGCGCCGGCGCTGCGCGCGGTGATCGACACGATCCGCGCGGCTGCCCCCGATTAACGATCGTCGTCGGCGGGCAGGCGGATATCGGCCGGTCTCGATCCGCTTGCCCAGCCAGCCGCATCGCATTGGGCGTCGAAATCGCGCGCCAGCTCGGCCAGGCTGACGGCCCCGAGGCGCGCGACGAGCAGGGCCTCCGCCTCGCGTAGCACGCCCTCCAGCGCCGTGTTGACTGCCTTCTCCACTGCGCAATCGGCGTTCGCATTCTCATGGCCGATGGCAAACAGCCGTGGCCCGCCGACCGCACGATGCACGTCGAGCAGCGACACGTTCTGCAAGGGCGTTGCGATCACCCAGCCGCCGCCATGGCCCTTTTCCGACCGCACATACCCCGCATCCCGCAGACCTGCCATCGTCCGCCGGACCACGACGGGGTTCGTCCCTAGCATGCGCGCGATCGCTTCCGAGGTCATCGGCCCCTCATGCCGCGCCATGTGGAGCAGCACATGGAGCATTCGCGAAAGGCGGCTGTCGTTGCGCACGCGCTGATCCTCCATGCCGCCGCCGCGATTGGCAAGGCCAAGCTATCACGCTACTTATGATGTTACGTGATTCGTGGAGCATAAACCATGCCTGTGTATGAGAAGCCGGACCACTGGGACGCAGCTGCCCAGCATTACGAAAAGACGGCGCATCCCTTCACCGCTCGCTATGCCGAGGCGGCATTGTCGCGGGTTGCGCTGACGCCCGATAGCCGCGTGCTGGACGTCGCGGCCGGAACCGGCGCGCTCGCACTGGCGGCGGCACGTTCCGGCGCGAAGGTGCTCGCGACGGACTTTTCGCCCGGCATGGTGGCGCGGATCGCGGCGGCAAATCTCCCCAATGTCGAAGCGCGCGTCATGGATGGCCAGGCCTTGTCGCTGGAGGACGGCCATTTCGATGCGGTCTTCTCGATCTTCGGCGTCATCATGTTTCCCGAGTGGCGCAAGGGCCTCTCGGAGATGGCGCGGGTTACGCGCCCGGGGGGACGCGGCGTGATTGCGACCTGGCAAGCGGGCGGTGCCGCGACCTTCCTGCTGCTCGGCCAGATCCGCCGCAAGCTGTTCCCCGAACGCGAAGGCATGACCATGCCGGCGGCGGTCCAGGCGCTGAGCGACCCGAGCGATTTCGCGCGCGAACTGATAGCAGCCGGATACCAGAATCCGCAGATCGAAGCTGTCACCCACGACTATCCGCTCGATATCAGCGCGCTGGACGAACCCGATTCCTTGTTCGGCATGTCCCCCGACTGGATCAGTTTGACCGAGGCGGAGAAAGCCGCCGTCGTCGCCGAGGTTCGGGGCATGGCCGGCGACCGGGCGATCCTGCCCGTCCCATCGACCGCCCTGATCGGGGTTGCCCGGCGCTGAGTGCAAACCGGTTGCATACGGTCGCCTTGGGGGCGCGTGACGGCGGTGGGGCCACCTTTTCGCCAGACGGGCGTTCAGCGTGCACGTATGCTGAAAAGTGCAATCAACCCCCGCGTGTTCTGGGGCGCCTCGGCGCTCATCCTGGCCTTGCTCGGCGTCACCATCGCCATGCCCGGCAGCGCCGACCTCGCCTTCAAGGCGGCACAGGCCTGGACGATCGACACGTTCGGCTGGTTCTACATCGCCGCAGTCGCGGTGTTCCTCGTCGTCGTGCTCGCGCTGGGTTTCGGTCCGGCGGGCAAGCTCAAGCTCGGGCCGGACGATGCCGAACCGGACTTCCCCTATCTCTCCTGGCTGGCGATGCTGTTCGCCGCCGGCATGGGCATCGGCCTGATGTACTTCGCCGTCGCCGAGCCGATCCAGCACTATATCTCGCCCCCAGAGGCGAAGAGCGGCACGATCGACGCGGCGCGGGAGGCGATGGCAATCACCTTCCACCATTACGGCGTCCATGCCTGGGCGATCTACGCGCTCGTCGGGCTGAGCCTTGCCTATTTCACCTATCGCAAGGATCTGCCGCTCACCCTCCGCTCGGGGCTGGCGCCGATCCTCGGCAAGCGCATCAACGGACCACTCGGCGACGCGATCGACATCTTCGCGGTGTGCGGCACGGTGTTTGGCGTCGCCACGTCGCTCGGCTTCGGCGTCTCGCAGATGACCGCAGGCCTGGCCTATATCTACGCGCTTCCCGACACGCTGACGGCCAAGATCGTCGTGATCGTGCTGGTGATGGGAGCGGCGACGCTGTCGGTGCTGAGCGGCGCGGATCGCGGCATCCGGCGGCTGTCCGAACTCAACCTCACCGTTGCCGTGCTGCTGATGCTGTTCGTGCTGGTGCTCGGCCCCACGCTGTTCCTGCTACGCGCGCTGGTGCAGAATTTCGGCCTGTATCTCGACCATTTCGTGATGCGTACGTTCACGCTCTACGCCTATGAGCCGCGCGCCTGGATGGCGGACTGGACGCTGTTCTACTGGGCGTGGTGGATCGCCTGGTCTCCCTTTGTCGGCATGTTCATCGCCCGCATCTCCCGCGGGCGTACGATCCGCGAGTTCGTGATCGGCGTGCTGTTCGTGCCCACCGCCTTCACCTTCCTGTGGATGACGGTGTTCGGCAACACCGCGATCTCGCTCGATCTGGGCGCGGCATCGGGCGGGATCGCGCAGGCGGTGCAGGTCAATCTCTCCACCGCGCTGTTCAAGTTCCTGGAGTATCTGCCGGCGGCGAGCGTCACCTCGACGCTCGCCATCCTGCTCGTGGCAGTGTTCTTCGTCACCTCGGCCGATTCCGGTGCGCTGGTGATCGACACGCTGGCCTCGGGCGGCAAGGAAGACACGCCGCGCTGGCAGCGGATGTATTGGTGCGTGCTGCTTGGCGCGACGGCGACGCTGCTGCTCGTGGCGGGCGGGCTCGGCGCGCTGCAGGCGGCGACCCTGCTGGCGGCGCTGCCCTTCTGCTTCATCATGCTGCTGCTCGCCTATGGCCTGATCCGCCAGACCAATGCCGATCTTGCCGGTGTGGCGCTTTCAGACGACGCGCCGGCCATCAGCGCGCGTCTGAAGCGGCTGGTCGCCCCCGCACGTCGGTCGGAGATCCTGCGCCAGATGCACGGCAAGGGCGAGCCGGCGTTGCGCGCCGTTTATGAGGGCATGCAGGCGGAAGGCTGGACGGATCTTCGCCTGGAGATCCAGGAGGCGCAACTGGCGCTCTCCGTCGGTCAGCAGAGCGACAGGCTGTTTACCTACCGCATCTTCCCCCGCTCCCGCCCGCTCGCCGCCTATACCGCGCTCGAAGCATCGGAAGCGCGGCGCAGCGTCGCCTGGACGCTCGCGGTGCAGACCAGCCAGGGCACCCGCATCCGCGACATCACGGGTTTATCCACCGAGCAGATCACCGGCGATCTGCTCAACGAACTGGAGCGCTGGCGGACAAGCTGAACGGGCTGCTTCCACGGAGCGATCGGGCGGCGCGAGGCGTTGGCAAGGACGTGAACTTCGAGAGATTTCGTTTCCGCTGCGTGCTTGTGGCGTGCACCGCCTTATCGCCCAGCAGCCGGGGCCGGACACTGCGCTGGGCCTGGTCAAGTTCGACATGATCTACCTTCACGATACCAGCACGCCGGGCCTGCTCGAGCGCAGTCAGCGGCATCTCAGCCATGGCTGCGTGTGCGTGGAGGACGCGTGGGGCTTTGCGCAACTGCTCGGGGAGGACGAAGGCGTGGCCGATCGCTGGCAGGCGGCGAACGCCAGCGGCGTAGAAGACTAGACTTCGAATGCGGTCTAACGCCCCGGTACGTCGAGAAGCGCCTGAAAGCGGAAGTCCCGGAAGCGTGCGCGTCCTGCGCCGGCACAGTACAGCCCCGGGCGCAGCATGAGGAAGCCACCGCGCACATTATGGTGATAGCCGGATACCTCCATGCCGCGATCGAAGCGCCGCCAGCTCTTTCCCTCGTCCCCGCTCGTCCAGAGCGACACGATGTGCCGCCGGTTCACCACCCGCATCCGCAGCGCGCGGCCATGCGGATTGGGCGGGCGGCCGCGCTCCGCCCCATATTGATGCGTTACGAAGCGCTCCGCGTCGAAGCCCAGCCCGCAATAGAGCCGGTCGTCATAGAACAGCAGCAGGCCCGCCGTGGCGCTGGGATCGATCTCGATCGTGCATTCGAACTGGTACGCCTGGTCCCCGGCGGTGAGCAGCAAGGGCGAGGAATCATGCGGTGCGCTGCCGCGCGCGGCGAGTTCGAGCGCACCGCCTTCGACGCGCACGCGCCCGGCTTCCTCGGGTCCCGGCCGGAAGAAATTCCACTTCCTGCCGAGGTCCAGGGTCTCGAACCGGTCCGAAAGCGGCTGTCCATGGGGCACGGCGCTGCCACCACGGGGCTTGGCGATGGGCGCGGAGAGGTCGCCGCCGGTCATGCGGAACCAGCCATCGGCGGTCCAACGGACCGGATCGAGCAGCGCCTGCCGCCCCAGCGTCCAGAAGCCGTTCTCATAGCCGTGATAGACGGACCACCAGGATCCGTCCGGCGCCTCGACCAGGCTGGCATGGCCCCGGCACCACCAGCGCTCGCGTTCGTCCCGCGTGCGCACGACCGGGTTGCCGGGGTCGTTCTCCCAAGGCCCGTGGATCGATCGGGATCGAGCGACGATTACCATGTGGCCCGTGGGCGGTCCCGCGGTGCCACCGACCGCGGTGATCATGTAGAACCAGCCGCCCCTACGCACGATCTTGGGGCCTTCGGGTGAGAAGCTCTCGACGTCCCACGTCTCTGGATAGCGCCAGGGATCATAGACATGCTCAACCGGGCCGGCGACCGACAGCCCGTCCGCCGCCAGCCGCACTCGGTCGCCGCCGGACAGGAACAGCCAGCGCGATCCATCCTCGCCGACCGCATGGCAGGGATCGATATGCGCGTGCAGCCCGAGATCGATCGGGTCGCTCCAGGGGCCGTCAATATGGTCCGCCCAGAGTACGTAGATCGTGTTGGGCGATGCCTTGACCGGCACGTACAGGAAATAGCGACCATCATGCTTTTCGAGGCTGACCGCCCATACCGAGCCGATGTTCCGGGTCAGGGCGGACCCGCGCGGCTGCCAGTTCACCAGATCGCGGCTGTGCCAGATCGTCAGCCCGGGATAGCTGTCGAAGCTGGAGAAGGTCATGTAATAATCGGCGCCGTCCTTCAGGATGGCGGGGTCGGGATGGTCGCCGGCGAGCAGCGGGTTGAGGAAGCGCCCGTCGCCGAGATCGGGCTTGCGCTGGTTGTCGAAGCCGCGTGCCCAGGTAACCTCGGCGGGCGACCGCGTCGTCGATGCTGCGAGCGCGGGCACCCCTGCCCCCGCAACCGCGCCCGCCAACAAATGCCGTCGGTCGATCCGCATCACGCCAGCCCTCGCGCCTCGGCCCATCGCTGGAACAGCTCGGGCCAGACCTGGACGGGCTTTCCGGCCGCCAGCCGCAGCCCGAAGCCGTGCCCGCCCCCGGGGAAAAGGTGCGTTTCGGCGAGCACGCCCGCCGCCCGCAGCGCGGCGCGCATCTCCAGCGTGTTTTCCACCGGCACGCTCAGGTCATCCTCGGCATGGAGCAGGAAGCAGGGTGGAGTCCGTGCCGTCACGTTCCGCGCAGGCGTGTGGGCGCGTTCCAGCGCCGGGTCGGCGTTCGCACCCAGCAGTTGCATGCGCGACCCGGCATGCGCCACCGGCAGCGTCATCGACTGGACGGCATAGAGCAGCGCCGCGCCATCCGGCCGCGCAGAAAGACGGTCCGCCGCATCCACCACGGCGTAGGTGGGCGCATCGAAGCGGGTCGCGAGATCGCCGCAGAGGTGACCGCCCGCCGAGAAGCCCATCGCGACTACCCTGTCCGGACGAATGCTATAATGCCCTGCGCGCGACCGCAGGATCCGCATCGCCCGTTGCGCATCGGAGAGTGCGACGTCCGGCCCCGCGCCCCACCCCTCGCCCGGCAACCGGTAGAACAGCACGAAGGCGGTAAAGCCGCGCGCCGCCAGCCAGCGCCCCATCTCATAGCCTTCCTTGTCGACCACCACCCAGCGATAGCCGCCGCCCGGGAAGAGCAGCACCGCGGTCCCGTTCGGCTTTTCGGGTCGGAACACGACGAGCCTCGGGCGGGTGATCCCATGGACGGCCCGGTCGGCAAGCCGCGGGTCCTTGCTCCGCTCTTCGACCGTCTCGACCGGCGGCGTGGCGGGCATGCCCGGCGCACCGTTCGGCCAAAGCTCGATCGTCTCGCGCGGATCGGGAGGACCCGGCACCTTTCTGCCGGGAACCGCAGGCGGCGCGGTTTGCCCCGCCGCGACCCCGCCGATGCCGAGGGCGAATGTTCCGAGCAAGGCGCTTCGGCGGTCGATCCCCGGCATCTCCATCCTCCCTCGCGCGCCGCTCACATCTTGAAGCGCGCGCCGATCAGGATCGTGCGACCGAAATGATTATATTCATAATTCCGATTGGCATCGAGATCGGTGTAGCGATCGCGATAGTCGTCGGTGAGGTTGGTGCCCTCCAGCGACACTTCGACGTTCGGGGTGATCTTGTAGCGGATGGAGGCATCGACGTTGAGCGACGAATTATAGCCCTCGAAGATGTTGCCGGTGCCCGAGCCGCCATCGATATACGGCCCGCGATAGCTCACCGAGCCGCGCGCGCTGAACTTCTGGTCTTCGTAATAGAGCGTGCCGTTATAGGCGCGCTTCGATAGACCGTAGAGCGTCTCGGTCCGCGTCACCGGAACCAGCGCGCCGCCCGGTGCGATCGCCGGCCCGCTCTGGGTGTACGCCGCATCCGAACCGATGAAGGTCGCATTGGCAATCACGCCGAAATTCTTGAGGAAGCCGGGCAGGAAGCGGAAGGCGGTCTGGAACGAGACTTCCATGCCCTTGAGCGACGCGCCGGTGCCGTTGGTAATCGAGCTGATCTGCCAGATCTGCCCCTCCGGGTTCGATGCTGCGGGTGAGCTTGGCGGGATGATCGACAGCGGCAGGCCGGTCGAGGCGTAGGTGCCCGACGTGGTCACCGACACGGGGAAGCTCTCGACGTTCTTCTTGAACAGCGCGACCGAGAAGATCGACTGCGGCGCGAAATACCATTCGGCCGCCAGGTCATAAGACGTCGCGCGGAACGGATCGAGCTGCGGGTTGCCGAAGCTGATCTTGTAGTTGAAGCCGTCGACCGAACCGCCGGGGGTCAAATTGCCCAGCGTCGGGCGGGTCATCACCTTGGAGACGGCGCCGCGCAGGATCACCTTCTCGGTCGGGAACAGCGCGACATTGAGTGCCGGCAGCCAGTCGTCGTAGTTACGCTTCACCGTTACCGCCACGCCGTTGTTCAGGCCGGTGGAAGTCTGGTCCGTCCGCGCATAGCGCATGCCGGCATTAGCGGCGTAGCGCAGGCCGAACAGGTCGCCCTTTACGTCGAATTCGAGATAGCCGCCCTTCACCGCCTCCACGACGTTGCGGATGTTGCCCGCGTCGATCGCCAGCGGGCGATTGTAGAGGCCGGTATATTTCGCCGACGCGTCGATATTGGGGATCAGGAAGCTGGTGGTCGTGCCGGCAGGCTGGCCGGCATTGCCGAGGTTGAACGTCTCGCCCAGCCCCGCCGCCGGATAGCCATAGACCGCTCCCGGCGCGAAGACCTGACTCGATGCCGAGCAGGTCACGCTGCCCAGCACCACGTCGCGTGCGGCGGCCGTGCTGGTCGGGCAGACCACGGCGTCACGGGTATAGGCGACGGAGTCGAAGGAGAAGCGGCGATAGACCCCGCCGGCCTTGACCTGGAAGCCGTCGGTCACGTCCCACTCCGTCCGGAGCTGCGCGGTGCGGAACTTGTTGGTGACGTTGGACGGCCGATCGCGAATTTCGGCGAGCTGGAAGTTCGCCGGATCGGTCACGCTGGTGCCGAAGGTCAGCTTCGGCTGCCACATGTTGGTATAGTCGTAGCTGTAATTCTGCGCGGTGCGGTTGTCGAAGACGAAGGTGGTCTCGACCGGGATGTCCGCATCCGACTTCGAAATGCCGCCCAGAAGGGTAAACCGAAGCTTATCGGTGACGTCCTGGTCCCAGCTGCCGCCGATCTGGTAGAATTCGGTCTGCGACTTGCGCAGATAGTGCTCGGTGCGGACCCAGGCATCGTTGAGCGTCGCCGACACCATGTTGCCCTTGGTGTCATAGGTCGGGTTGAGCAGGTCGATCGAGCGTTCGTTGGAGCGCAGCAGCACCTCGCCCCATTTCTCCTCGCGGGTTTCCTTGAAGCGCGAATAGAGGCCGTCGATCGAGATCTTGGTGCGGTCGCTCGGCGCGAACTGGACGCTGCCGGTGATGCCCAGCCGCTCGCGGTCGTGCCGCACCTCGCCGTAGCGCGGGATGCGCGGGTGGAAGGCGAGCGCCGCTTGGTTGCACGCCGCACTGGAGCGATAGGTGCCGCCGCTGTTGCGCACCGGCGTGGTGCCGGTGGCGCTGTTGTAGAAGCAGGGCGTTCCGTTCACCGAGTCGAAGCGCGCCTGCGCCCAGCGGACGGTGTTGTTGCCCAGCTCCAGATTGTTGGTCTTGCTGTAGGCCGCCGACACAGACGCGCCAAAGGTGCCGGCCTCGTTCTTCCAGGAGAGCAGCCCCGCGAGACGCGGCCGCACGTTCTTGGAGAGATCATTGTAGCTGGCCTGGGCCGATCCGACCACGGTGAAGCCGGTCTTGCCGGCCAGCGGGTTGCCGGTGTTGAGGTCCACCACGGCGCCCAGCGAGCCCTCGTCCAGCGAGGCCTCCGCCGTCTTGTGGACGACGATCGAGGTGAACAGTTCGGAAGCGAACACGTTGAAATCAAAGGCGCGATCGCGGTTCGCGCTGGCGCCGTCGGTGGAGGTCGCCACTGTCTCCATGCCGTTGACCCGAACGCGGGTGAACTGCGCGCCGAGGCCCCGCACGGTGATCGCCCGGCCCTCACCCGCATCGCGCTGGATCGAGATGCCGGGGATGCGCTGGAGCGATTCCGCCAAATTCTGGTCCGGGAACTTGGCGATGTCCTCCGCCACGATCGCGTCGACCGCGGCCACGGAGTCGCGCTTGACGTTCAGCGCCGCATCGAGCGAGCGGCGAAAGCCGGTGACGATGATTTCTTGATTTTCGGCCTGTGCGGCATCGATGTCCGTCGACGGCGCCGTCTGCGGGCCATCCGACGCCACCTGCGCCGCGGCCGCCATCGGCGTAGCCAGCGCCAGGATCAGTGCGCCCGCCGAAACGCCCCGCAAATGCCGCATGCGTGCCTGTCCCGGCACCGAGAACCCCTCAGCCATCTCTCTCTCCCTTCGTCCCGCGGGACGGTCCGTTCTGAATGCGGCTGCACGCGCATGCGCGCTGCCGTCGTCCAATCCGTGGGAAGGGCCTTGCACGCGATGTCCGCGCGTCTGTTCGATCCTCCCCGGGGTCCACGGGTCTCCGCCCGCTGTCCCCGCACCTTTTCTGCGCGCGATGGTAACCGGTGTCAACAGGTGTTTCGCGCACGCGATGCGGTCAGCCGTCCTGGCATTCCCGCCTCGTTGCCGGTCAGCTGCCCGGCTGGAGATAGGGGACGCGGGCAAAGAGCTCGCGCTGCCAGCGACGCGGATCGTTTTCGACATGGCTGCGCACGTCGAACACCATCGTCGCGCGGGTCGCGAGGTCGTAGCGGGGCCAGCGCGGCATGCCCGCAGGATTGGGATCCCCGGTCCGGGCAAAGGCGACGAAGCGGTCCTGCATCGCCGCACTCGCGGCCCGTGCATCCGCGGCCGTGCCGGTCTGCGATCCTTTCGCGGCGAGGGTGCCGAACACCAGCGGGATGTCCATGGTGTGGAAGGCGCCGCGTCGCGGATCGGTGCGCGAGGTGAAGTCGACCTGATAGACGAACGTCGGCGCACCGGCGGCGGCGCGCGCCTCGGCCTCGATCACCTGCCCGCGCCAGCTGCGGCCCGCGGTGGTGGCGGCATAGAAGATGTCGGTCGGCGACCAGTCCGGGAAATGCGCGCGATATTGCCCCACCACCCATTCGGGCAGAATGTCGATCTTCAGCTCGGGCGCCATGCGCGCGGCGAGATTGTCCCAGTCGAGCCCGCGCACCTTTTCCGAATCCGGCGAGAGGAACGCCCTGGTCTCGTCGCGGACATTGCCGAGAAGCATTGGGATCGGGTTGCCCAGCGGATTGGCGTCCGGCCAGAAGGGATGGCGGGTCAGCCACTTCATGTCGAGCACCGGCCCGAAATACAGGCCGCCGCCCAGGATCGGGTCCGTCGCGTCGAGCCCCTCCACGAGCCGCGCCGCCGAAAGGTCGAGCAGCGGGGAAAGGTCGCGCTCCGAAAGCTTCAGCGCCGCCAGATAGGCGCGCGCCCGTGCGGTGGCGTTGAGCGGACCCGAGGCAGTCACCTGCTGACCGCTCATCGTCGCGGCGCGGTGGAACAGCCCCTGCGCGGCCGGCATGCCCAGCATCGTCGCGATCTTGGCGCCGCCTCCGGACTGGCCGAACACCATCACCCGCTCCGGGTCACCGCCGAACGCGGCGATGTTGGCGCGCACCCAGCGCAGCGCGAGGATCAGGTCCAGCTGCCCGGCATTGCCGCTGTCGGCGAAGCGCGGGTCGAACCGCGCGAGATAGAGATAGCCGAGCGCATTGAGTCGGTGGTTGACCGTGACCATCACCACATCGCCCCGCGCGGCGAGCGCTTCGCCGTCATTGAGCGGATCGGTGACGCTGCCGTTGGAATAGGCGCCGCCATGGATGTACAGCATCACAGGCTTGCGCGCGCCGCTATGCGCTTCGGTAGTCCAGATGTTGAGGTAGAGGCAGTCTTCGTCCTGCGGGCCATAGGGGCCGCGCTGCGGGCAGACCGGGCCGAACTGGTCGGCCGCGAAGGTCTGCCCCGGCGCCGCGAAGGCAGTTGGCGCGCGGAAGCGCGGGGCGGTGCCGTACCGAATGCCGCGGAACGCCCGTACCTCGCCGGACCGGGTGCCGACGAAATCGCCCGCCGCGGTGCGGACCACGCCGTCCGGAGCCGCGCGTGCAGCCGTCGCGGCGACCAGCCCCGCCCCTGCGCCGAGCGCCCCGCGCCGGGTCCAGCCCGCGCTCACCGGGCGAGCCATCCGCCATCGACCGCAAGGATATGCCCCTGCACATAGGCCGCCGCATCCGAGGCGAGGAACACCGCAGCACCGCCCAGATCTTCCGGCGCCCCCCAGCGCCCTGCCGGTATCCGGTCGAGGATCGCCGCGTTGCGGGTCTCGTCCGCCTGCAGCGCGGCGGTGTTGTTGGTAGCGATATAGCCGGGCGCGATCGCATTGACCGTCACCCCGTGCCGCGCCCATTCATTGGCGAGCAGCTTGGTGAGGCCGCCCACCCCCGCCTTGGACGCGGTATAGCTCGGCACCCGGATACCGCCCTGGAAGGTGAGCATCGACGCAATGTTGATGATTCGTCCCCCGCCCTGCGCGATCATGTGCCGCCCGGCCGCCTGGCTGAGGAAGAACACCGATTTGAGATTGGTGTCGATCACCGCGTCCCAGTCCGCCTCGGTGAAGTCGACCGCATCGGCGCGACGGATGATGCCGGCATTGTTGACCAGGATATCCAGCCGCCCGAGCCGCGCCAGCGTCTCGTCGACCACCTGCTCCACCGGGGCGATCGTCGACAAGTCGGCGGAGACGATCTCCGCACGGCGGCCCAGCGCGGCGATCTTGGCGACCGTCTCCTCGGCAGGTGTGCGGCCGACACAGGCGATATCGGCACCCGCCGCCGCCAGCGCGACCGCGATCGCCTGCCCGATGCCGGTGTTCGCGCCGGTGACGATGGCGACCCGGCCGGTGAGATCGAAGGGGTTGGTCATGGCATATCCCTCTCCCCCGCCCGCTTGCGGGAGGGGGTCGGGGGGTGGGCCCCCGCTATCCATGAAGTCCACTGCGCGCGAAGGCCGGGGGCCCACCCCCCCAGCCCCCTCCGGCGCGCGGGAGGGGGAGCTAGGCGCTCACGCCAGCTGGCAGATATCCAGCACTTGCATGTCGGTATAATCCTGGTTCTCGCCGGCCATGGCCCAGATGAAGGCATAAGCCTTGGTGCCCGCGCCCATATGGATCGACCAGGGCGGGCTGATCACCGCCTCTTCATTGGCCATGACGATATGCCGAGTGGCCTCGCCCTCGCCCATGAAGTGCATCACCCGATCCTTCTCCAGATCGTCGAGCTCGAAATAGAAATAGATCTCGCTGCGGCGCTCATGGACATGCGGCGGCATCGTGTTCCACACACTGCCCGGCTTGAGCACGGTGAGGCCCATCACCAGCTGCGCGCTGTCGCACACGCCGGGGATGACCAGCTGGTAGATCGTCCGCTCGTTGGACTCCGCCAGGCTGCCACGCTCCAATGCATTGGCATCGGCGATGCCGAGCTTCCGGGTGGTGAACGCCTTATGCGCCGGGCAGGACGCCAGATAGTAGCGCGAGCCCTCCCCGGCGAACGTCACGTCCTTGGCGCCCATGGCGACGTAGAGGCAGTCCTTGTTGCCCAGCGGGAACGCCTCGCCATCAACCGTCACCGTGCCTTCGACCGCGCCGACATTGACGATCGCCAGCTCGCGGCGCTCGAGGAAGGGATGCCCTTCCGCTGATTTCGGCTCGGCCTGTGCCGGGAGCCGGACCTCGCCGCCCGCGACCTGCACCCCGCCGATCACGAAGCGATCGGCATGGGTATAGTTGAGCACGCATTCGCCCGGACGAAACAGCCCCGAGATTAGATAGCGGTCGCGCAGTTCCTCATTGCTGACACACTCCATCATGTCGGGATGGGTGGCGTAATAGGTACGGTCGAACATGCGGCACTCCTTCCAAAATCATGCGGGACGGAGAGTCGATGCGCCGATCATGGCAGGGCCCGCGCGACACTGGCAAGCACCTTGCACCACCTCGCGAGACGCCGATCATGACGATCCTCTCCATCCGCCTTCGCCAGCAGTTGGCGCAATTGGTAACCGGTGTCAGGAGCGTGCGCAACCCTGCTTGGAGCCATGTCGGGTCGGCACGCAAAGATCCGCTTCGACTTCCGTGTCTTGCCTGCATGCAACACCTCTAATCGACTCGGTCGATCCCCTTCCCGTGCATGCGATCAAAAGGATTTTACGTCCGTACCGCACGCCACCGCTTGCCATTGACACCGGTTTCCCATACCGATCGGGAAAAGGACGATCACAGGGAGGGGCGGCAGTGCAGCCGAATAGCGAGACTTCGCAGATAGCGCGCGCGTTCGTGGAAGCGCGTCGGACTGCCTCCCCGCTAGCCGCCTTCCCCGGCGCCATTCCGGCGGACCTGCCCGCGGCCTATGCCGTGCAGGACGCAGCCTTGGCGCTGGTGCCGAAACCCGTAGCCGGTTGGAAAGTCGGGCGAATCAATCCGCCCGTGGACGGCGTCGACCGACTGGCGGGCCCCATTTTCGCCGATCAGGTCGAGCGGCAAGACGGCATTGCGATGCCGATCTTCGCCGGCGGCTTCGGTGCGGCCGAAGCGGAGTTCCTGTTGCGCATCGGTCAGGCGCCCGATCCTGCGCAGCGCACCTTCAGCCTCGACGAGGCGCGCGCGTTGATCGACGCCGTCCATGTCGGCATCGAGATCGCCAGTTCGCCCTTTGCCGGCATCAACGATCACGGCCCGATGGTCACCATTTCGGACTTCGGCAACAATAACGGCCTGGTCGTCGGCGCGCCCATCGACGACTGGCGCGACATCGACCTCAATCGCTGGCCTGTCGCGCTGCACATCAATGGCGCCGAAATCGGCACCGGCATCGCCGCGGACATGCTCGACGGCCCCTTCGGCGCGGCGCGCTTCCTGTTCGAGCATCTGGCGGCGCGCGGCATCGCGATCACGCCGGGCCAATGGATTTCCACCGGTGCGGTCACCGGCGTCCACCCCGTCACGGTCGGCGACCGGGTGGAAGCGCGGTTCGACGGCCGGCTTTCGGTACACTGCACGATAATCGCACAATAGGCCCGCAAAGAGGCCCGGACACAGGAGAGAGGACCGATGGCTAGCAGGGAGGCGCCGGCGGTCGCGGCCGCGGCGGACAAGGTCGGGCGGTATCGCTGGGTGATCTGCGCGCTGCTGTTCGCGGCGACGGCGATCAACTATGTCGATCGCCAGATGATCGGCGTGCTGAAGTCGACCATCTCGGGCGAGCTCGGCTGGTCCGAAACCACCTATGCCGACGTCATCTTCTGGTTCCAGGCCGCCTATGCGATCGGCTACCTCACCTTCGGCAAGCTGGTCGACTGGGTCGGCGCGCGGATCGGCTATTCGGTCGCCTTCGTCATCTGGACGCTGGGGCACACGCTGTGCGGGTTCGTCGGCTCCGCCTTCCAGTTTTCGGTCGCGCGCTTCATCCTCGGCATCGGCGAGAGCGGCAATTTCCCCGCCGGCCTCAAGGCGGCGACCGAGTGGTTCCCGGCCCGCGAACGCGCGCTGGCCACCGGTATCTTCAACGCCGGCGCCAATGTAGGTGCGGTGGTGACGCCGCTGATCGTGCCCGCGATCACTATCGCCTTTGGGTGGCGCATGGCGTTCATCGTGACGGGTGTGGTGAGCCTGGTCTGGCTGGTCGCCTGGGTGGCGCTGTATCGCCGGCCGAAGGAGAGCAAAAAGCTCTCCGCCGCCGAGCTGGCCTATATCGAAAGCGACATGCCCGATCCGGTGCGCAAGATCGGCTGGGTCAAGCTGCTCGGCTATCGCGAGACATGGGCCTATGCGCTGGGCAAGTTCCTGATCGACCCGATCTGGTGGCTGTTCCTGTTCTGGACGCCCGACTTCCTCGCTAAAACCTATCATCTCGATCTGGTCAGCTTCGGGCCGCCGCTGATCGTGATCTACCTGATCTCGGACCTGGGCAGCGTCGCCGGCGGCTGGTCGTCGTCGCGACTGATGCAGCGGGGGTTTACCGCCAATGCCGCGCGCAAATGGACGATGCTGGCCTGCGCGATCCTGGTGACGCCGATCTTCTTCGCCCAATATGTCGACCATCTCTGGCTCGCCGTCGCCATCGTCGGGCTGGCGACCGCCGCGCACCAGGCCTTCTCGGCCAATCTTTACACCATCCCGTCGGACATGTTCCCGCGCGCCGCGGTTGGGTCGGTGGTCGGGATCGGCGGCACGGTGGGGGCGATCGGGGGGATGATGATGGCCAAGTTCACCGGCTATATCCTCGAGGCGACCGGCAGCTACACCATCATCTTCGCCGTGGCGGGCAGCGTCTATTTGCTCGCCGTGGCGGTGGTCCATCTGCTGAGCCCGCGCCTCGCCCGCGTCGACAGCATCTGAGCCGGTTGCAGGAGAGGATCGCCGCCATGCCCACTCGCCCCATCGCCTCCGTGCTCGCCCTCACGATCGGCTGCCTTTCGCTGCCCGCACAGGCGCAGACCGATCCCGCCGCCGGCCTGCTGTTCCGAGCGTCCGCCGATACGTCGCTCGATGCCGACGTCGCGCAGGGCGACCCCGCCCCCAATTTCCGCGCCCATGTCGACATCGTGCCCGACGGCGCGATCGGCGGTGCGGCACGCTGGGCGGACGACGGCTATGTCGCCTGGAAAGCGCCGGGCAACATGCGCGCGGCACGCGGCACGCTCGCCTTCTTCTGGCGTGCCCGCGAGCCGCTGGGCGAAGTGCCCTTCGTCATCTTCCGCGCCGGCTTTGCCGACCACACGAGCTGGGACATGGCCTTCCTGCGGATCGACTGGAACGGCCATGGCTTCGACGCCTTCGTCACGGACGCCAATCTCTCGCGGATCCGCGTCTCCTGGCGGATCGACCAGCTGCCTGATCCCGCCGCGTGGAAGCACATCGCCTTCGCGTGGGACGAGACGCAGGGCGTCCGGCTCTATGTCGACGGCCGCGAGGTCGCTCGGAAAGACCAGCGCGCCGATCTCGACTCCGGGCTTGACCAGTTCGGCCTTGCCGGCCGCGTCATGGCCCCGCACCAGGTGCAAAGCCGCTACAGCTTCATGCGCGGATCGGACGTGGACGAGATCCGCGTCTATGACCGGATGCTCTCCGCCGCCAATGTCGCGCGACTGGCAGCGAAGGCCGAGCCGGGCCCCCTCTCCACGCCGGATGCCGCGGCTGAGCATCAGGCCTGGCTCCACCGCTACGGTTGGGACATGGCGCTGCCGCCGGTGCTCGATGCGCCCGTCACGCGGGTGCGCAAGGTCGAGTTCGCAGACGCGAAGGACCTGAAGCAATGGATGTGGAAAGGCGTCGACGGCATTGCCGAGACGACCTGGCCCGGGGTCTACAACCGCTCGCGCCTGCCGGGCCGCGACGATTATTTCGAGCTGCCCGACTGGAACACCTATGTCGAGGGCGGCAAGCGCTATGACCTGACGGTGCCGGCAGGCGAGCGTTTCAACCGGGTCGAACTGCGCGGTGCCGCCTATGGCACGCTCAGCTGGAGCGGCGACGGCAAAGACCAGGTGCTGGCCAAGCGGCCGCAAGGCGTGGTGCGCAGCGTCGACCAGTTCGCGCCGCGCACCGGCGGCATCCTCCACTTCAACAACGTGATGCAGGAACAGCCGATCCAGGAACTCTGGGCCTATGACATCGGCGCGGGCGCCGAGCCCGAGGGCAGCTTCAAGCTGGACTACACCATCCGCGCAGACCTGGCGCCGACGCTTGCCGCACTGGCGCCGCTCAACGCCTTCATCGCCGGACGCTATGCCCCGGACGAACGTGCGACCGTCGTCGCGATGCCGACGGCGGGCGTGAAGGCGGCGGTGGGTGCCGGTGCTGCGGGCGGCGGCGGCAAGGTCGCGCGTCCGGCGGGCATGGCGCCGATCGTCCACATCCTCCTGCCCGCCAGCCTGGGCGACGCCCCGCCCGACCAGCCCGTCGCCCGCGCCTTCGACTATGGCTGGCAGAATATCCATGACGGGCTGGACGGCATCGCCATCGACCTGCCCGCGCTGCCCGGCACCCAGCCGGTCGCGCTCAACATCCGGGTGAAGGACCCGATCTGGCCCGGGCGCGACATGATCGACCTGTCGGTCACGCTTCGCCCCGGCGAGAAGCGCACGCTCTGGCTCAACCTGCGCGACCGCATCCTCTCGCAGGACAGCCTCTATCTTTCGATCGCCGCGTCCGATCCCGCTTTCTCGGCGGCGAGCCTCGACGGCACGCGCATCCGGCTAGTGTTCAAGCCGCGCGCCGACGCGCTGACGGAACATGTCGCGGACCGGCTCAACCAGGTGAAGGACAATTGGGCGTTCCTGGTCGAGGAGCACACCGCGTCGAAGCGGATGGCGCTCTACCGCCGCCTGTTCGCCGACATGACGGACCTGGTGCGCGTCGATCCCGACAGCAAGATGGCGCGCAGCTATTGGGCGGACATCAACTATCGCCCCGAGAACATGCCCGCCTTCACCCAGCCGGTCCCGCAGTCGGGCGAGCCGCTCTGGGCGTTCCGGCAGCTGGAGGATCTGCGCTATGTCCGCCGGTTCGTCGACTGGTGGATCGACAAGCGGCAGGTGCCCTATGGCGATTTCGGCGGCGGTATTTCCGACGACACCGACCTGACCCAGCAATGGCCGGGACTCGCGCTGATGGGTATCGAGCCCGACAAGATCAACGCCTCGCTGCGTGCGCTGTCCGACGCGGTCTATGCCAACAGCATGCGCACCCATGGGCTCGGCACCATCACCACCGACGAGTTGCATGCCTATGAGGAAGGGCTGAACTCGGATGCCGAGCGGCTCTACCTCAACTGGGGTGAGCCCAAGGCGGTCGAGCGGCTGATGGAGACGACGCGGGCGCTGCAGGGCGTGATCCTGAAGAACCCGGCGGGGCATTTGCACTTCGCCTCCAACTGGTATGGCGGGCGCAAGATGTACCGCGACCCGGCCTGGGCCTGGCAGAAGCCGTACAGCTTCACCGTGATGCACGCGCCGATCCTGATCGGGCTGTACAACGGCAATGCCCAGGCTCGCGGGCTGGTCACCGGCGTGATGGACGGGTGGCTGGCGCATGGCCGGCAGGATGCGAACGGCACCTGGAGCTTCCCCAACGAGATCAACTGGGGCACCGATGCCGAGCGCGTCGGGGACGGCGGCGGTATCACCACGCCGCTGCAGAGCGCGTGGAGCGCCTGGCGCTTCACCGGCGACGCGAAGTATCTCCGGCCGATCGAGGCGCGGATCGCCAAGAGCGGCGCCGCGACGCTCGCCGAGTTCAACGAAAATGCCTTCGCCGCGCTTCCCGGCGGCGCCAAGCTGCAAGCTGACATCGTCGCCGCGGCCAAGGCCGATCCCTTCTCGCTCTACGCGCGCTGGGACGCGACCGGCGACACCAAGGCGCTCGAACGGCTCCATGCCGAGGCGATCGCCGACAAGGCGCAGCACGAATATCTCTCTACCGAAGGCCATTGGTGGTCGGACCGGGTCGAGCAGCCCAACGAGATCCTGCAGCGCGAGCGGCTCGGCGGCATTGCGCTCCGCCGCAACCAGACTTGGCCGGGCAACAGCGTCTCCTGGCGCTTTGCCGAGGACGGTGCGGGCGAGCAGGTGGCGATCCTCGTACCGGGCGCGACGCCCGATCGCTTCCGGGTGCTCGCCTATAACCGCACCGATCGTCCGCAACGCGCGACGATGACCGCGTGGAACGTCACCGCCGGTAGCTGGACGATGCGACGCTCGACGAGCAACGACGGCAGCGCGACCCTGGCCGCGGACGGCGGGCCGGTTACGCTGTCGCTGGAACGCAGCGCGGGGACCGAGGTCGTCTTTGCGCCGCACACCACCACGATCTACGACTTCGCGCTGGCCACTCCGACGACGCCGGTGGAGCAGCGGCCGGATCTCGGCATCGGCATCGACGATGTGGTGCGAACGCCTAAGGGGTTCGCGGTGACGGTCCACAGCCTAGGGGCCCATCGAGCCGCGGGCGGCACCCTTTCGTTGCGCGCTGCCGACGGTACGGTGCTGGCAACGGCGCCGATCCCGCCACTCGATGCGCCCACGGACCTGCGGCCGCATATGACGGTCGTGCGGATCGCGGCGCCGAAGCAGCAGGCGGCAAGCGTCGAGGTCGCGCTGCCGGAGAACGCACCCGAGGTCACCCGCCTCAACAACCGCGTTGCGCTGACACCCGCCCGATGAGGGTCTCGCGGCGCCACCTGCTCGCAGGCGCCGGCGCGCTAGCGCTCGCACCCGTGCAGGCGAATGCGGCCAACGACGCCGACGTCCGCCACGCGCTGGACGAAGCGGCTGCGCTCCCGCCCGACCGCGCCCTGGCGCTGCTCGCCCCCCTCGCGGGAGGGAGCGCGTCGCTCGGCAGCGAACTCGACCTGCAGGCCGCCCGCGCGGGCCTGCGCATCGACCTCGCGCTGGCGCATGCGCCCGCAACGGGATCGCGGCGCTTCGAGCTTCAGGTGCAACGGATCACCGGGAACGATGCCGAGCTAAAGCGGGTGGAGCGAGACCTGCATGCCGCCCATCGCGCGCTGCTGGCACGCGCAACCGCCGCTTTCGATGGCCTCGGTTTTCCCGAAACTTCGGTCGGCACGCGTTTCGAGCGGCTCTGGCGCGACCCGCGCTATCTATTCCCCGACGATGCCGACGGCCGCGCGGCCGCCGTTGACGCGATGCGGGCGACGCTTGCCGCCATCCAGCCCCGCCTGTCGCGGCTGGTCGGCGCCCTGCCGCCGGAATGCCGCAACGTCGAGATCCGCGCGCTGACCGCCGAGGAGATCGCCGCCGGCAAGGGCGGGTACCGCATCCTCCCGAACGCAGCCTCGCGAGGCGCCTATGTCGTGGACCTGAAGGAGATTCGCCGCAGGCCGAGCTTCTCGCTCCCGAGCGTCGTCGCGCACGAGTTGCTGCCGGGCCATATGGCGCAGCTGCCGCAGGAGGCCCGCGCCCAGCCGCATCCGCTGCGGCTACGCTATGCGACCGCCTTTACGGAAGGCTGGGGCAGCTATGCCGAGATGCTGATGGCCGAGGACGGGCTTTTCGCCGAGCCGCACGCGCTGCTGGGCCATCTCCACTGGATGCTCTTCCGCATCTGCCGTGGCTTCGCCGACATTGCCCTGCATGTGCGCGGTGCGAGTATCGATCAGGCGCTGGCCGAGATGCAGGCGGCGATGGGGGAGCCGGTCTATTTCGCGCCCTTCGCGACGGACATGGCCCGGATCGCGCAGGAGCCCGCCATCCGCGCCGCCGAGGCTTGGCTGCCGCTCCGCCTGCGCACCCTGCGTCCGCGCGATCGACGCGGCTGGCCGCGTTTCCACGGCGCGCTGCTCCGAACCGGCCGCCGCAGAACCGAGCAATGTCGCTGATCGGCGAGTGCTTGCTGCCCTAGACGCCTTCTCCAGCCAGGCCGCCGATGTCCCGGAGGAAATCACGATGCGGCTGCGCCAGCGACATCGCGCGGCCGATCGCCTCGCGCATGCGGGCAAAGGCACCCTCCAGTTCGCCATCGGTGAAGTGGTCGGCGAGGGGATCATATCGGTCCGGCAGCAGGTCGAACCCGGCATACATGGACAGCCAGCTGGGATCGCGGAAGGATTCCCACTCGTAGCGGGCGAACACGCCGCGGCTGCGGAACAGCGCGACCTTGTAGGCAAGCTCCTCGGGCAGTGCGAGGCTGCGGCAGGCGTCCCATAGCGGCTCGCCTACCCGGCCGTTCGCCCAATAATGGAGCAGCAGGAAGTCGCGGACCCGCGCATATTCGAGCGCCGTGATGCGGTTGAACTCGTCCGCCAGTTCGGGCGCGAAGCCGCGATCGGGCATCAGATTGCCGAGCCGCTCCACCCCCGACTGGATGAGCGTGAGGCTGGTCGATTCCAGCGGCTCGAGGAACCCCGCCGACAGACCAAGCGCGATGACGTTCTTCTCCCAGACGCGTGCGCGGTGGCCGGTGGTGAAGCGCAGGAAGTTCGGCTCCGCGAGCGCCTGCCCTTCCAGCCCCCCGCGCAGCACTGCCTGCGCCTCGTCGTCGGAGAGGTGGGCGCTGGCATAGACATAGCCGTTGCCCACGCGGTGCTGGAGCGGAATGCGCCATTGCCATCCCGCCGCCAGCGCCGTGCTGCGGGTATAGGGCGTGAAGGCGTCGCCATGGGTGCAGGGCATCGCCACCGCGCGGTCGCACGGCAGCAAATGGCTCCAGTCGACATAGGGCACGCCGAGCGTTCCGCCGAGCAGCAGGCTGCGGAAGCCGGTGCAGTCGAGGAACAGGTCCGCTTCGATGCGGCTGCCGTCCTGCAGCGTCACGCCGGTGAGGAAGCCGCTCTCGCCGTCCTGTTCGACGGCTGCGACCGTGCCCTCGACGTGCCGGACGCCCCGCCCCGTCGCGACGCGCGCGAGGAAGCGGGCGAACAGCCCCGCGTCGAAATGCACCGCCCAGTCGAAGATGCCGAGGTCGTTGGGCGGGTTCTCGGCCGGCGGCATCACCAGCCCGCGCAGCGCCATCTGGGTCGCGAGGCAATAGTCGGCGAGCGGCGTCTGGTCGCCGCCGGCGCGACGCTTCAGCCAGTAATGGTGGAACCCCACGCCGCGCGACGCGATGCCGTACAGCCCGAAGGGATGGAAGAAGCTGTCGCCGGGCCGCGCCCAGTCGCGGAATTCGATCCCGAGCTTGGCGGTTCCCTTCGCCTCGCGCAGCACCTCCGCCTCGCTTACGCCGATCGCGCGGAAATAGTCCCGGATCGCCGGCACCGTCGCCTCGCCGACCCCGACGGTGCGGATGTCGGGGCTTTCCAGCAGGGTGATGGTGACCGGCTGGCGATCGAGCAGCCGCTCGAGCAGGGCGGCCGCCATCCACCCGGCGGTGCCGCCGCCGACGATCAGGATGGAGCGGATGGGTTGTCCGGCTGCGCGCATGTCCTGTTCCTAGGGCCGAGCCGTAATCGGCGGAAGCACTCGGGAAATGCGGCGCCCCGGCCCGACTGGAGCCGGGGCGCCGGGGAACGGCCTCAGAACTTGGCGCGAACGCCGGCCATGAAGCGGCGCTCGTAGATATTGTTGTACGCGCGCTCGTCCGGGTAGACGATATAGTATTTCTCGTATTCGCCGGTCAGGTTTTGGCCCTGACCGTAAATCGTCACGTTCGGCGTAATGTCGTAGCTGATTGACGCGTCGACATAGTTGGTCGGCGCCTGGTACAGTTCCGACCCCGTCAGGCCGTTGACGAAGTTGGACTGGACGGCGCGCTTGGAGCGGTAGTTCCACGCAACGCGCGCCTGGATACCGTGCGCCTGGTAATAGAGCGCGGCATTGGCCTGGTATTTGGAGTTATCCTGGAACGGGATGTCCTGTCCGGCCAGATCCTTGTCGCCCGTGCTGGAGGGCGAATAGGTGAAGTTCAGATCGTAGCCGAAGTCGCGCGCGAAGGTCGGCATGAAGCCGATGTCGCCCAGCGACTGTTTCCACGACGCCTCGATGCCCTTCAGCGTGCCGCCACCGCCCTGCACCAGCGTGTTGATCGGCACGGTGCGGTTGCGCACCACGCCGTCATTGTCGGGCAAGTCGCTGCGATAGATGATGCCGTTCTGGATGAAGCTCTGCACGTCGATGTAGAAGGCGGCGAGGCTGAGCATCGAGGCGCGGCCGATATAATATTCCACCGATGCATCGAGATTGTCCGCGCGCCACGGATCGAGCTGCGGGTTGCCCGCCTGGCTGCCGCCGGTGACGCGGAACAGCCCGGTCGAGGTGTCAATCGCATAGCCCGGGGTCAGGCCGCCGCCCCACTGGTCGAGATTCAGCAGCGTCATCGTCCGCGCATAGGCCAGGCGCAGACGCAGCTTGGGCGTGAAGTCGAACGCCAGGTTGAACGCCGGCAGGAAGTCGGTGAAATTGCGCTGCGTGCGCAGATCGCCGCCGTCTTGGTTCGACAGGCCATAGGGCAGCGGGCCGCCGACGACATTCTGGCGGATGTCGAGCTTGGTGTTGATCACGCGCAGGCCGCCATTGCCGCGCACGGTGATACCACCCAGTTCCAGCTCCTTGAAGTTCAGCTGGAAATAGCCGGACAACTGCTTGATGCCGACATCGTAGGAAGCGCCCGGGTTCAGGTGCTCCTGCTCGTTCGGGTAGAAGCCGTTCTGGAACGCTGCGGCATTGTCCATCGTGTGTGGATCGAGGACATAGACCGCTGGCAGACCGCTGCCCGGCAGGTTGTACGGCTTGACCTGGCCGTTGAACACCGGGTCGGTCGCCTTGCGCGTCAGGCCCGCGGTGTAGAAGCCCGCGCCGTCACCCGCCGAGCAGGTGGAGTCCTTGACCGAGACGTCGAACGCCTTCCACTTGACCAGGCAGCCGGCGGCATTGCTTGCGCCCTGGCCCGCATAGACCGGCGCGACGCGCTCGAACTGGTAGTTGTCGACCGAGCGATCGCTGTAGCGGACACCGCCGGTGATGTTGAACCGGTCGCTCACATCATATTCGGCGTCGAAGCGGCCGACCTTCAGATCCGCGCGGCGACGGTAATTGTCTTCCGACGACATCGTCTTCAGCGCATAATTGGCGGCATTGCCGAGCAGCGAGGTCAGCTGGGTCGGCAGCGTGAAGCTGGGCTCGTCGCCGGTATAGTCGACGGTCGCGCGCAGCGAATTGAGGCCGGCCAGCGTGTTCACCGTATAGCCGCCGGGGTTGAAGGCCCGGTCGCCGCCCAGCGCCGCCGGGTAGTGGCCAATGCCGCCCGGCTGCCACTGGATGCCGTTGCTCACGCTGAACTGAAGGTAGCTCTGGTCCTGGTTCTGCGTCGCCTTGCCGTAGAGGCCGCGCAGCGTCGCCCGGAACTTGCCACCGTTATCGAACTTCAGCTCGGCATTGTAGTTCTGCGATTCCGACTTCCACTTATAAGTTTCGGAATAGGAATCGAAGTTGCCGAGGTCGTACTGGTACACCTGGGTGGTGTTGACGTGATAGCCGCCCGACGTCGCTCCGGTATCCTGCGACTTGAGGGGCACGAACTCCGCCGCCTGCCAGTTGACGTTCTGCATCTGGATGCCGGCGGTGCGGTTATACTGGGTCTGCTGGGTGTAGAATCCGTCGGCGGTGAAGCTGAGCGCGTCGTTGAGCTTGGCCTGGAACGAGCCGTTTACGCCCAGGCGCTGGCGCTGGGTGATGCGGTTCCACGCGGTGAAGCCCTGCGGCACGATGAACGTGTCGTTGGCATCGCCGTCGCCGTTGACGTCGATCCCGCCGGCCACCGGCGTGCCGCGCGGGCGCGTCGTTGCGGTGCAGCCCGGTGCCTGGGGCGAGAAGCCGCCGCAGCTCGTGGCATCGGCCAGCCCCTCGTTGTGGAGCGCGGCGCCGTACCCTTCCTGGATGCCGTTGTGCGAATTGGACAGATTGAGGTCCGAATAGGCGGCGGAGACGATGAAGCCGACGCGATCGTTCTGCCAGCCGACCAGTCCGTTGACGTTCGGGTCCCAGCTTTTGGTCTTGTCGCCGTACGAGCCTTCGGCCGTCGCCGCGAGGGTCAGGCCGCGCTTCAGGTCGAACGGGCGGCGGGTACGCAGGTTTACCGTGCCGGTGATGCCCGCGTTGAGCAGGTCCGCCGTGGTCGACTTAATCACGTCCGCGCCGGAGAAGAGCTGCGACGGGATGTCGTTGAAATTGGGCTGGATCGTGGTGATCGAATTGGCGCCGAGATAGGCTTCGCCGTTGAGCAGCGTCGTGACCTGCGGCAGCCCGCGAATGTTGATCGCGGCGCCCTCGCCCGCGTCACGGCGAATCTGCACGCCGGTGATGCGCTGAAGCGAGTCGGAGATGGTCACGTCGGGCAGCTTGCCGATGTCCTCTGCCGAGATCGCATCGACCACCGACGCGGCGTCGCGCTTCACTTCGATGGCACGCGCCTGAGACGCGCGGATGCCGGTGACGACAATCTCGTTGTCCTGACCGGCAGCGCTGTCAGCTGCCGGCGCGCTTTCCTGCGCGAAGGCGACACCACTGGTGGCCATGCAGAGAACGGAGACTGCGCAAAGCAGATTGCTGCGGTGGCGATGGAAGGACTGCACCATGTCTCAAACTCCCAGAGAAGGGGAGGCAGCCTTGGTTGCGCCTTGTCCAGGTGCGCATCCTCTCCCTCCCGCACTAGCGACTTTTGTCGTCCGACGAGCATGTAGAGATCAAAGCGCTCCTATCGTCAACTTAAATATATCAACTTTTCTTTTTGATGCGTTGAAGATGAAATCTGCAGCAACAGCGTCTGTTTTCGCGAGAAACCGACCAGAGGCTGCAGCGGAGTTGTAGTGCACGCCCCCCTATCCTGATGCGGCCGGCGAGAGCCCGACGGCGGACGCGAACATCTGAGATATTCTGCGATGGCCGCCTGCACATCGACGTTGGTCGTTTCGAGGGAACCAACCTATCGCTGCCCAGTTTGACAATATGCTGTCAAATAAGGTGCTGGTGGAATGTCGAGCGAGGATACGGATGTTCGAGAGCTTGCGCTGGCGGTCTTTGCGACCAGCGGCAGGCTGATCGGTACCGGAAATGAACTGGTCGCCCCGCTCGGGCTGACCAGTGCCTGGTGGCAAGTCCTGGGCGCCCTGCGTTACTCGCCCGTGCCACTGCCGACCGTTTCAATTGCCCGAAACATGGGGCTCACGCGGCAGGCGGTGCAGCGTATCGTCGATTTGCTGGCCGAGCGCGGCATGGTTACGTTCCAGGACAATCCGCAGCACCGCCGCGCCAAGCTCGTCGTGCTCACCGAAGCGGGGTTGGCGGCGGTGACCGGCGCCGAGCAGGCGGTCGCCCCGCTCGACAAGGAAATCGCTGACCGGATTGGCCGCGCCCGCATCCGCGACGCGATCCAGACGCTCGACGCGATGAACATCATCCTCGCGGAATGGCTTGATCGCGCCGCCCCCGCCGCTCTTCCCGACTCCCACGCGTAAAAGGAAATCCGTCATGATCCTGGTATCAGGTGCCACTGGTGGCATCGGTGGTGAAGTGTGCCGCCTGCTCAAGAATGCCGGAACGCCGTTCCGCGCCCTGTGCCGCAAGCAGGAGCAGGTTGAAGGCTTGGCAAAGAAGGGCATCGATGCCGTGCGCGGCGATTTCGATCAGCGGGAAACGCTCGCGGCGGCGATGCAGGGCATCGACACGATGTTCCTGATCACGCCCCCCACCCAGCAGCAGGTGGCGCAGGAGACCGCCGCGATCGATGCCGCCAAGGATGCGGGTGTCAGCCGGATCGTCAAGATCTCCGCCTCCGACGGCAATGTCCGCTCGCCGGTGCCCTGGGCGAAGGCGCATGCCCTCATCGACCACCACCTTCGCGCCTCGGGGATCGGCTGGACGATCCTCAAGCCCACCGCTTTCATGCAGAACTTCCTGTGGTTCAAGGATCCGATTGCCAAGGGGTTCCTGCCACAGGTCGCCGGCAGAGGATCGGTCTCCTGGGTCGATACGCGCGACGTCGCGCGCGTGGCGGCCGCCGTGCTGACCGAGGACAGGCATGAAGGCGCGACCTATTTCCTCACCGGGCCGGAGACGCTGGACATGAAGGAAGCTGCCGCCCGCCTGTCGAAGGTGCTGGGGCACAAGGTCCGCTATCTCGACCTACCCTCTCCGCTCTTCTGGGGTCTGCTGCGCCTGACCGGCAATTCGGGTTGGACGGCGAAGGGGTTGGTCGTGCAGTTCGCCGACGTCGTCGCGGGGCATCATGACATCGATCCTACCTTCGAGATCGAGCGCCTGACGGGCAGGCCGCCGCACGACTTCACCGATTTCATCCTCCACCACCGGGCCCAATTTTCCCGGTAGCCGCCCCGCCCGATCGTGCGTTGTCGCGCGATACCCTGCCACGCTGCGCACCTATGGAGACATACCATGCCGTCGACCAACGCCTCCCTCGCGGGTCATGCCGCGATCGTCACCGGTGCGAGCTCCGGCATCGGCCTCGCTGTTGCCGAGGCGGTGGCGGCGGCCGGTGCCGCCGTGGTGGTGAACTATCATGCCCAAGCCGAACCTGCGGAGGAACTCGCCCGGCGGATCACCGCCCAGGGCGGACGCGCAATCGCGGTGCAGGCCGATGTGTCGGAAGAGGCGGAGGTGATCCGCCTGTTCGACGAAGCCGCCGCCGCGTTCGGCCGCATCGACCTGCTCGTCTCCAACTCCGGCGTGCAGAAGGATGCCGCCGTCGCCGAGATGACACTCGAGGACTGGAACACCGTCATCGGCATCAACCTCACCGGCCAGTTCCTCTGCGCGCGCGAGGCGGTGAAGCGCTTCCGCGTACAGCCGGAGCAGGAGCGCCCTGCCCGTAGCGCCGGCGTCATCGTTGCGATGAGCTCGGTACACGAGATCATCCCTTGGGCGGGGCACATCAACTATGCCTCGGCCAAGGGCGGCGTGCGAATGCTGACCCGCTCGCTCGCGCAGGAAGTCGCCGCCGACGGCATCCGGGTGAACGCCGTCGCACCGGGCGCCATCCGTACGCCGATCAACAAGGAAGCATGGGACAGCGAGGAAGCGCTCGAAAAGCTCCTTCGGCTGATCCCCTATGGCCGCATCGGCGAGCCCGAGGATGTCGCACGCGCGGTCGTCTGGCTCGCCTCGGACGAAGCCGACTATGTGACCGGCACCACCCTGTTCGTCGACGGCGGCATGTCGCTCTACCCGGAATTCCGCGACAATGGCTGAGCCTCGCCGGCCGATCGGCGAGCACGGCATTATCGGCGATCTGGAGACGGCAGCGCTGGTCGCGCGCGACGGCACGATCGACTATCTGTGCTGGCCGTCGCTCGACAGCCCGACGATCTTCGCGGATCTGCTCGACGGCGAGCGCGGCGGCGCGTTCCGGATTGCGCCGCTACTGGACCAGCCGCGCCACCTCCAGCTCTACCTCCCCGACACCAATGTGCTGCTGACGCGCTGGATGACGGAGCAGGGCAGCGCCGAAGTCGTCGACCTGATGCCTCAGCCCGAAGCGCGCCGCCGGGCCGGACGCGAGACGCGCTCCCTGATCCGCCGGGTGACGGTGACCAGCGGCACCGTGACCTTCGCGATGCGCTGCACGCCGCGCTTCGATTATGCGCGCGAGGTACCGAACGTCGCCGACATGGAAGGCGGCATGCGCTTTTCGGGGCGGGATCTCTCGCTCTGCCTCTTCGCTTCCGTGCCGCTAGAGCGCCAGCAGGGCGAGGCGCGCACGCAATTCACCTTGCGCAAGGGTGAGAGCGCCTGGTTCGTCCTTGGCGACGACGGGATGCCGCGGCCCGACGACGATGCTGTCCTTGCGCAGATCGAGGCGAGCACCCAGGAGTGGCGTTCCTGGCTGGGCAAATCGACCTACAAAGGCCGGTGGCGCGAACAGGTGCTGCGCTCGGCGTTGACGCTGAAGCTGCTGACCTCCGCCCGCCATGGCTCGATCGCCGCCGCCGCGACCTTCTCGCTGCCCGAGGCGGAGGGCGGCGAACGCAACTGGGACTATCGCGCGACTTGGATCCGCGATGCGTCCTTCACCGTCTACGCCTTTCTCCGACTGGGATTCACCGAAGAGGCAGAGCATTTCTATCGATGGGTCGGCGGGCGCATCATGGCTTCTGGTGGCCGGAACCCGCTGCAGATACTCTACGCGCTGGACGGGAGCGTTCCCGGCGAGGAACGCGAACTGGCGCATCTGGACGGCTATGCGGATAGCCGCCCGGTGCGGATCGGCAACGCCGCGAGCGCACAGACGCAGCTCGACATCTTCGGCGAGCTCCTCGACAGCGCCTATCTTGCCAACAAGTACGGGCCGGCCATCCCCCACGAAGGCTGGCGGCATGTATGCGGGCTCGTCGATCATGTGATCGATCACTGGCAAGAGCCGGACGCCGGCATTTGGGAAATGCGGTCCGAACCACGCCACTTTCTCCACTCGCGCGTGATGTGCTGGGTCGCCCTCGATCGCGCCATCCGCCTCGCCAGGAAGCGCTCGCTCCCCGCCCCGCTCGTCGCCTGGACGGAGACCCGCGACGCCATCGTCGAGGACGTCTGGACGAACTTCCGCCACCCCGAGCATGGCTATTTCGTCCAGGAACGCGTCGGCACCGCGCTCGACGCGGCGCTGCTGATGCTGCCGCTGGTGCGCTTCGTGTCCTCGACCGATCCGGTCTGGCTCAAGACCCTCGACGCCATCGGCGCGCAGCTCTGCGACGACGGGCTGGTCTATCGGTATCGCGGCGATGATGGCCTGACCGGAAACGAAGGCGCCTTCACCACCTGCACCTTCTGGTATGCGGAGTGCCTCGCACGCGCGGGTCGGCTCGACGATGCGCAGCAGGTCCTGGCGAAGGGAATCGCATATGCCAACCATCTCGGCCTGTTCGCCGAAGAAACCGACGCGCGCGGCCTGCCGCTCGGCAATTTCCCCCAGGCGTTGACCCACCTCGCCTTTATCAGCGCCGCCTATTTTCTCGATCGGCAACTCGATCCGTCCTACCGACCGACGTGGCAGCCCTGACCGCCTGCCTAGCGCCGAGATGGACGACGGTCCGTGGACGATCGCCTCTAATTACAGCGCCTCGCCATCCTTCCGGCTCCAGGCGATCAGCGCCTGTAAAATCGTGGCGGTTTCCGCCGGGTCTCGCACGCGGACGCTGTCGATGCCCGCGGCCCGCACCGGATCGTCATTGCCGCCCGGATAGATCGCGTCGCCGAAGAACAGGATCGCTTCCCTCGGGACCGCTGCATAGTCGACGAGGCGATCGATGGCATATGCCTTGTCGACCCCTTCGCGGGTGATGTCGAGCGAGGTCGTTCCGCCGATCCGGATCGAGAAGCCCGGCAATTGCGCCGCGAGCTTGCCTTGGAGCGCGGATCGCCTGGCCTGATCGGGGTCCCAGCGCTTCTTCGCGTCGACAGGCGCTTCCTGCCCGAGCGCCGAGAAGGTGATCTGGGTACCGCGATCCTCAATCTGGGGGCCCCAAAGCCGCTCCGGTTGCAGTCCCGAATCGGCGACGACACGCTCCAACGCCGTCACGATCTGGGCGCGCTCGGCAGGAGTGAAGGAGTCGGCGTAGATCTGCCGCCAACCGCCGTCGGCAAAGCGGTACAGCTTGGCGCCGGTGGTCGGCATGATGAACAGCCGTTCCAGCTTTGTACCTTCCGGCAAGCGCGCGACGACCTGCACTTGGAACTGCTTCCAGTCCCCGCCGGAGATCACGGCCACCATCGCGATGTCGAGCAGGGCCTTCAGGCAGCCGGCCATGGGCGCCTCGAGCGGCTGCTTGCTCTCGGCAAGCGTTCCGTCGAGATCAAAGGCGACCAACTGCTTCACGCCGCGCGCCCTTGCGAGAAGGCCGGTGTCAAAGCAGCTTGTCCAGGGTGATCGGCAGGTCCCGAACGCGCCTGCCCGTCGCATTGTAGATCGCGTTCGCCACCGCGGCCGCCACGCCGGTGATGCCAATCTCGCCGACGCCGTGTGCCCCCATCGGGGTATGGGGATCGGGAATGTCCGTCCAGATGACGTCGATTTCCGGCACGTCGAGGTGCACCGGCACATGATATTCCGCCAGGCTGGGGTTCATGATGCGGCCGCTCCGCTCGTCGAACTGGGTCTCTTCCATCAGCGCCATGCCAAGCCCCATGATGATGCCGCCGCGGAACTGGCTGGCGGCGGTCTTCGGATTGAGGATGCGGCCACAATCGAACGAGCCCAGGAAGCGCCGCACGCGGGTCTCGCCGGTAACGGTGTTGACGGCCACCTCGCAGAACAGGGCGCTATGCGAATGCATCGACCAATGCATCGTCTCCAGCGGCATCGATCCCGCCTTGGTGACGGTAATGGCGTCCCGCTGCGCCCGCGTGAGGATAGAGGCGTAGCGCTCGCGCCGGGCGGGATCGGCCAGCGCGGCAAGTGCGCCATCGTCGCAACCGACCTCCTGCGCCGACAGGCCCGCAAGGGGCGAGTCATTGCCGGCCAGCTTGAGCAGCTCGCCGACCAGCTCGCCATGCGCGGCGATCACCGCCGCGCCGATCGCCGCGGTCTGCTGCGAACCGCCTGCCATGATCGCGCCGGGAATAGTGGAATCACCGTACGCGACTTCGACCTGCTCGATGGCGAGGCCGAGCCGCTCGGCCGCCACCATCGCGGTGGTGGTGGCCGTCCCCATGCCCATCTCGGCGGCGGCGACCTCCACCTTGGCGCGCACATCCTCGCCGTCGCGCGACAGGGTGATCCGGGCCTCGGCGCCCGGCATTCGGTAGTAGGGATAGGTGCCGGTCGCGCAGCCAAGGCCGATGCGCCACTCGCCCTGCTGGCGCGTACCCGGCGCAGGACGATCCGCCCAGCCGAAGCGATCGGCGCCGCTGCGCCACGCCTCGGCGATGTGGCGCGAGGAAAAGGGCCGGCCGTTGACCGGATCTTTCTCCGGCTCGTTGCGCAGGCGCAGTTCGACAGGGTCGATGCCGAGCTGCTCGGCGAGCTCGTCGATCGCCGATTCGAGCGCGAAGGTGCCCACCGCCTCGCCCGGCGCGCGCATGAAGGTGTTGGCGAGCGTATGCATCCGCGTGACCTCCACCTTCAGCAGGATGTTGGGCGACGCATAGGCGGCCTGGCTGCCGAGGATGAACGGCTCGGGCATGTTGTTGTGCGGCGTCATCACCGAGAGGCCGGTGTGGATCAGCGCCTCCAGCGTTCCGTCGGCACGGGCGCCGAGCGCCACCCGCTGCTCGGTCAGGGACCGACCGCCGACCACGCGGTAGACGCCCTCGCGGGACAGCGCGATGCGGACGGGGCGACCGGAGAGCCGCGCCGCGGCGGCGCCGATGATCTGGTGGTCCCACAGTCCCTTGCTGCCGAAGCCGCCGCCGACATAGGGCGAGGTGAGCCGCACCTGCTCGGTCTCGAGTCCGAACACGTCCGCCAGCGTCTGCGCCTGCTGCGTCACCATCTGGCTGGCATCGTGAATGGTCAGCGTGTCGCCGTTCCACGCCATGGTGGCTGCGTGCGGCTCGATCGGATTGTGGTTGTGCCGGGGCGTGCGATAGATCTGGTCGATCTTGTGCGGTGCTGCTGCGAAGGCGGCCTCGGCATCACCGACCTCGTTCAACAGCGGATGGCCCATGAAGATACCCTGCTCGATCCCTTTCGCCTTGGCGTCGGCAAGCGAGGTCGTCGCTGCCTCCACCTCGTAGGTGATCTGCAGCAAGGTGGCGGCGTGATCGGCCTGCTCCTGCGTTTCGGCGAGGACGCAGGCGATCGGCTGCCCGTTCCAATGGATGCGATCGTCCTGCAGCACCGGCAGGTCCGCGGGGCCGACACCTGTAGGCGACGAGCCAAATGCGGGCGGCGTCGCCATGCGCGGTGCGTTCCGGTGCGTCATCACCAGCACCACGCCGGGCGCCGCCTCCGCCGCAGCGCTGTCGATCGCGGCGATGCGGCCGCGCGCGATGGTGGCGTAGGCGAGCGCGGCATAGAGCATGTTCTCGAAGCGATACTCTGCCGAAAACGCCGCGGTTCCCGTCACCTTGAGGGCACCATCCAGACGCGATACCGGCGTGCCGATGGTGCCGTGTTTGCGGGCGATCAGCGGATCGGGCACCCCGCCGGGAATCCAGCTGTCAGGTGCAAGCGGCACCAGCCGCTCCATTGCGCTTTGCACCAGACCCTGTGCGACCTGCTTGGCGTTGTCGACGATGCTCACGCCGCTTCTCCCGTTGCCAGCGCCTGCAGCACGGCTGCCAGCGTGCGTCCGGCAAGTGCCGGCTTGAACGCGTTGTCGCGAAGCGGCTCGGCGTCCTGGAATTCCAGCGCCGCCGCGTCCAAAAAGGCCTGCTGCGTTGCGCGTGCCCCGCGCAGCGCCGCTTCTGCTTTGAGCGCGCGCCAAGGCTTGTGGGCGACGCCGCCGAAGGCGATCCGTACGTCCGATACGCGATCCCCTTCCAGCTTCAGCGCCGCTGCGACCGAGACCAGGGCGAAGGCATAGCTCGCCCGGTCCCGAACCTTCCGATAGGTCGAGGTCGCCCCGAAGGCGAGCGGCGGAAGTTCGACGACCTGAATCAAGTCGCCCTGTGCCAAGGTCGTATCCCGGTCGGGTGCGTCGCCGGGGAGACGATGCAGATCACCGAACGCGATGCTGCGCGGCCCCGCAGGCCCCGTCACGTGCACGACGGCGTCCAGCGCGGCTAGCGCCACACACATGTCCGACGGGTGCGTCGCCACGCAAGCTTCCGACGCGCCCAGCACCGCATGGATCCGGTTGAACCCCTCGCGTGCGTCGCAGCCCGATCCGGGTAGCCGCTTGTTGCAGCGGGATCCGTCGGTGTCATAGAAATAGGTACAGCGGGTCCGCTGCAGCAAATTGCCGCCCACGGTCGCCATGTTGCGGATCTGCGCCGATGCGCCGGCCAGGATCGCTCGCGCCAGCATCGGGTAGCGTGTCCGAACCACGCGATGCTCGGCGAGCGCCGTGTTGCGAACGGCGGCGCCGATCAGCAGGCCGCCACCTTCGGTTTCCTCGATTGTCGCGGGAAGCGCGCTCACATCTACCAGTGTTTCGGGACGCGCGACCGTCTCGCGCAAAAGATCCACGAGATTGGTTCCGCCGCCGAGAAAGGCGGCGCCGGCCGCCGCCCCCAGGCGTACGGCCTCGGGCGCATCGGCTGCTCGAAGATAGGTCAAGGGCGTCATGCCGGGGTCTCCGCCGCAAGGGTGGCACGGATCGCATCGATGATCCCGTTATGCGCGCCACAGCGGCACAGGTTGCCGCTCATGCGCTCCTGGATTTCCTCACGGGTCAGCGTCACCTCGGCGGCGAGATCGGCCGTCACATGGCTGGGCACGCCCCGCCCCGCCTCCGCCGCCATGCCCATCGCCGAACAGATCTGCCCCGGCGTGCAATAGCCGCACTGGAATCCGTCATGCTCAATGAACGCGACCTGCAACGGATGGAGGGCGTCCGCGCCCGCCAGTCCCTCGATCGTGGTCACCTCGCGGCCATCCACCTGCACCGCCAGCGTCAGGCAGGCGAGAACGCGCTCGCCATCCACCAGCACCGTGCACGCACCGCATGCTCCTTGATTGCAGCCCTTCTTGGTGCCGGTGAGGTGCAGGTCCTCGCGCAGCAGGTCGAGTAACGACGTGCGAGCATCGGCGGGTGCCGACACCTTCGCTCCGTTCACGATGAGCGACATCCCGATCCTCCGGTGAAGAGCCCTTACAGAGCGGTAACGACAAGCGCGACGATTGGTGCCGTGACGCAATTCGCCAACGCGCCGGGAAGGCGAAGGTCAACCGTCGCGCAAGCGGATCCAGGTGGGTGCATGATCGCTGGCCTTTTCCCAGCCGCGCACCTGGCGGTCCACCCCCGCCTCGGCCAACCGGCCGGCGAGCACGGGGCTCAGCAGCAAATGGTCGATGCGCAACCCGGCGTTCCGCGCAAAGGCATTCCGGAAATAGTCCCAGAAGGTGTAGATGGTGGCGTCCGGATGCAGGCTGCGCACGGCATCGGTCCATCCCTGTGCCAGCAATCGGGCATAGAGCGCCCGCACCTCCGGGGCGAACAGCGCGTCGTCCAGCCAGCGCTCCGGCTTGTAGACGTCCTGCTCGGAAGGCATCACGTTGAAGTCGCCGGCAAGCACCACCGGCAGCCCACTCTCCAAAAGCGTGGCGGCGTGCGCGATCAGGCGCTCGAACCAGGCGAGCTTGTAGTCGAATTTCGGGCCGGGCCTGGGATTGCCGTTGGGCAGGTACAGCCCACCGACAAGGACCCCGTTCACCGCCGCTTCGATATAACGGCTCTGCGACGGGTCCGGATCGTCCGGCAGCCCGCGTCGCGTTTCGTGGATCTCGCCTACCCGGCTGAGCAGCGCGACGCCGTTCCAGCTTTTCTGGCCGTGCCACAGCGCGTCGTAGCCGAGGTCGCGGATCGGCGCTTCGGGGAATTTCCCCTGCGGTGCCTTCAGCTCCTGCAGGCACACGATATCCGGTGCCTCTTCCTCCAGCCAACGCAGCAGCACCGGCAGACGGCCATTCACGCCGTTAACATTGAAGGTTGCGATCTTCATCGGCGTTTCGCTCCGCGCTCATTGCCGGCATGGGGAACGAACGCGGTTCGAATTCGATCAGAGGGTCAAGAATACGCCGCGATGGAGCAGGATGATGCGACCGGTGATCGGAACCGCCGGCTGGGCGATCCCCGCAGCAGACCGGCCCGGCTTCCCCACCGAGGGCAGCGCGTTGCAACGCTATGCGACGCGCCTGACCGGGGTGGAGATCAACTCCTCCTTCTATCGCCCGCACCGGCGAACGACCTGGCAGCGTTGGGCCGATAGCGTGCCGGACGGCTTCCGCTTCGCCGCCAAGATGCCCAAGGCCATCAGCCATGCGCAGCGGCTCGCAGATGTGGATGCGCTGCTCGATCAGTTTCTCGAGCAGGTCGGCGGCTTGGCCGACAAGCTGGCGGTGCTGCTCCTCCAGCTGCCGCCGAGCTTTGCGTTCGACGCGGGCCTGTTTTCCGCATTCTGCGCCGCACTGTCGACGCGTACTGCCGTCCCGGTCGCTTGCGAGCCGCGCCACGCGAGCTGGTTTACGCCCGAGGCCGACGCACTGCTTGCCGGCCTGGGCGTCGCACGCGTCGCCGCCGATCCGGCGAGGGTTCCCGAAGCAGCCACACCGGGCGGCTGGCGCGGCCTGTCCTATTGGCGGCTGCACGGCTCTCCGGTGATGTATCGGTCGGCGTATGGCGAAGCGCGTCTGCGGGACGTGGCGACGGCACTCCCCCTACACGGCGCACCCGAGCAGGGGACGTGGTGCATCTTCGACAACACCGCCTCCTCCGCCGCGATGGGCGATGCGCTGCAGCTTTCAAAGCTGCTTGAAGCGGCAGCTTAGACCCGCCCTCCACCGGCTGAACCTGGCGGAGCGCCGCGCGTTCGATCTGGCACCACCGTCCAAGGGAGCATCATGGCCACGCCCGATCTGTCGCCGATGGAGGCCAAATTGGTCGCAGCGCTGCCGGAAGAGCCCGGGTGGCAATTCGAGCCCAAATGGGACGGCTTTCGCGCGCTGGTGTTCCGCCGCGGTGATGCGGTCGAGATCTTGTCCAAGTCGGGCAAGCCGCTGGACCGGTATTTCCCAGAGATCGTCGCGACCATCGCAGCCGTGGACTGCCCGGATTTTGTCCTGGACGGCGAACTCCTCCTGCCGGTCGGCGACGTGCTGTCGTTCGATGCACTCCAGGCGCGCCTCCACCCCGCGCCAAGCCGCATCCGGCGCCTGTCGCAGGAGACGCCGGCACAGCTGATGCTGTTCGATTGCCTCGCCATCGACGACGAGTTGCTGTTTTGCGCGCCGCTGCACGAACGACGTGCTGCGCTGGAAGGCTTCCACCAAGCCCATGGCGGCCCGTCGCTGTTGCTGTCGCACCGCACGCAGGATCTGGATATCGCGCGCACCTGGCTTGCGCAGGGCGGCGGTGCACTGGACGGCGTCGTCGCCAAGCGGCTCGACGAACCCTATCGCCCGGGCGAGCGTGCGATGCTGAAGGTGAAGCAGCACCGCACCGCCGATTGCGTGGTCGGCGGCTTCCGTCATACCCAGGAGGGGGACGGCATCGCATCGCTGTTGCTGGGCCTTTATGACGATGCGGGGCTGCTCCACCATGTCGGCTTCACTTCGGCTATCGCTGCGGCCGAGCGGCGGGCGCTCCTGCGCAAGTTGGGACCGCTGATCGCGCCGCCGGGCTTTACCGGCAAGGCGCCGGGCGGGCCCAGCCGGTGGAACAACGGCGCCGGAAGCGAATGGGTGCCGCTGCGATCCGAACTGGTGGTCGAAGTGCTGTACGACCAGGTGACCGGCGACCGCTTCCGCCACGGCACCAAGCTGCTGCGCTGGCGGCCCGACAAGGCGCCGGCACAGTGCGGGATGGAGCAACTGGTCCACGAGGTCCGCCCGGCGGAAGTGTCGACCCTGTCTGAACCGGCAGCATGACGCACGGCGAACCAACATGTGCGATGGATGGGCTTACCTGCTACGCAACAAAAGGCGTGCGCTCTTGACGTCGCGTTCCTTGCCGGTCTGACCACCGTGCCCGTTGCAAGTTGCAGCGCGGGAGCCGCCGCCCGCGCCCGCAACGCGCTGGCGGTGCGGGTGGTCGGCCATCAATCCATGTACGACCGTAGCCGGAAGGACGTGCGCCGGCGGCCTAGTAAAGCCCGCCCAGGGCGCGGACCGTGTCGGTCGCCACCGCCAGCTGCCTGGCACGTATCGCCAGCAACGCGCGCTCCGCATCGAGCGCGGCCGTCTGCGCGATCGTGACCTCAAGGAAATCGGCGGCGCCATCGCGGTAGCGTGTCATCGCCAGGTCCCGCGTGCGCTCGGCCGCCGCCGCCGCCTCGCGCTGGTTGCGCTCCTGGTCGATCAGGTGGCGGCCGGCGGCGAGGTCGTCCTCCACTTCGCGAAAGGCGGTCAGCACCGCTTCGCGATAGGTGGCGGCGGCCTCGTCATATTGGGCGCGGGAGATGCGGATATTGGCGCGCCGCGCGCCGCCGTCGAAGATCGACAGCGCGGCGGACAGCGGGCCGAGCGCCCAGAAGCTGTTGTCGCTGCGCAACAGGCTGCCGCTCGCCGCCTCGAACCCGCCGGCGCCGCCCAGCGTCACCGTCGGGAACAGCGCCGCGCGCGCGACGCCGATCTGCGCGTTGGCGGCGGCGACGCGGCGCTCGGCGGCGGCGATGTCGGGACGCCGTTCGAGCAGAGTCGAGGGCAGCGCCGCCGGAATGGCGGGCGGGGCGATCAGCGTGTCGACCACCGGGAGTGAGAAGGTCGACGGGCTCTCGCCGATCAGCACGGCGATGGCGTGCTCGTCGGCGGCACGATCGGCGGCGACTGCGTCGAGCTCGGCCTTGGCGCTGGCCAGCTGGCTCCGCGCCCGGCTGACGTCGATGCCGGAGGCGATGCCGCCATCGTGGCGGGTATCAGTGAGGTCATAGGCGCGCTGGAACGCCGTCACCGTTTCGCGCAGCAGCACCACCCGCGCGTCGAGCCCGCGCAGGTCGAAATAGAGGCTGGCGAGCCGCGCCTGCAGCCCGAGGCGCACGCCCGCGACGTCCGAAGCGCTCGCCTCGGCATTGGCCTGGTTCGCCTTCACCGTGTTGCGGATGCGGCCGAACAGGTCCAGCTCGTAGCTGAGCGAGGCGCCGATCTGCGCGTTGGTATAGGTCGCGGCGCGCCCCTGCGAGGCGGGGCGGGCGGCGGAGACGCGGTCGCGCTCGAGATCGGCGCCGATGCCGATTTCCGGCAGCAATTCCGACCGGCTTCGCCGCACCAGGGCCTGCGCCTGGTCATAGCGGGCGACGGCGGCGGCGAGGTTCGGGCTGCCGGCTTCGATCCGCTGCTCCAGCCCGTTGAGGGTGGGGTCGCCGAAAATCTCCCACCAGTTGCCCGCGGCCGGCACGTTGGCCCCGGCGGTCTGCCACGCGCCGCTTTCCTTGTAGGCGGGCGCGGCGACGACCTCGGGGCGATGATAGTCGGGCGCCATCGAGCAGGCGGAAAGGCCGAGCGCCGTGGCCGCGACCAGCGCGCGCTTACTTGCGCGCATTGGCGAGCACCTTGACCGGGTCGCCGGTCTGGAGCGAGTCCGGCGGATTGTCGATCACGCGGTCGTTGGGCGACAGGCCGGCGATCACCTCGACCACCTTGCCCTCGTCGCGGCCGAGCGTGACGGTGCGGAGCTGCGCCTTGCCGTCGTTGCCCAGCACTGCGACCTGGGTGCCCTTGGACCCGATGATCAGCGCGCTCGGCGGCAAGGTGACGGCATTGCCGCCGCCCTTGAGCGGGAAGCTCGCCTGCGCATAGGATCCCGGCTTCAGCGCGCGGTCCCCATTGGCCGCCTGCACCTCGACCAGCACGGTACCCGAGGCAGGATCGATGGCGTCGGCGGTACGGGTCAGCGTCGCCTTGAAGCTTCGGTCGGGGAATTCCGGGAGCGAAAGATCGACTTCCATGCCGGGATGGATCTGCTGCGAATAGGCCTGGGGCACCTTCACATAGGCGCGGATGCGGCTGACATCGGCGACGGTGAAGAGCGGCGTGGAGCTGGCATTGCCCGCCACGACCAGCGCGCCGATCTGGGTCGAGCGGCTGGTGACCACGCCGTCGAACGGCGCGACCAGCCGGGTGAAGCCGGTCAGCGCCTGCAGCCGCGCGACATTGGCGCGCGCCGCGTTGGTGAGCGCCGACTTGGCCGCCAGATCGCCCTGCTTCTCGTCGGCTTCCTGCTTCGACACCGCATCCTTGGCGAGCATGGCGCTCCACCGGGTCGCGGTTGTCTGGGCGAGCTGCTGGTTGGCGCGGGCGGTCTGCAGGTCGGCGCGGGCGGCGGCGAGCTGCTGCTCGACATCGGGGGCGTCGAGGATCGCCAGCACCTGGCCGCGCCGCACCGGATCGCCCAGGTCGACGAGCCAGCGGCGGACATAGCCGGTGGTGCGCGCATAGATCGGCGCGCTGTTGAGTGCCTGCAGGTTCGCCGGCAGGCGCAGCGCGTCGCTCGTCGCGGCGAGCGTGGGGTGGATCACGCTGACGCTCGGCACCGCCTGCTCGGCGGTCCAGGCGGCGAGGTTGCGCTCGGAATTGGCCCGCGTCACGATGCCGGTGGCAACCGCGCCGATCGCGACGAACCCCGCGACGGCCGCGGTGATTTTGAGCCGGCCGTTGCCGTTCTCAGACATGCAATTCCTCCAGTGGGATGGGGCCGCGGTCGGCGGGGGCGGCGCCTGCCTTGCGCTTGTGGACGAGGCTGAAGATCACCGGCACGAACATCAGCGTCGCGAAGGTGGCGACGATCAGGCCGCCGATCACCGCGCGGCCGAGCGGGGCGTTCTGCTCGCCGCCCTCGCCGAAGCCGATCGCCATGGGCAGCATGCCGATGATCATCGCCAGCGCAGTCATCAGCACCGGGCGGAAGCGGACCAGGCCCGCCTCCATCGCCGCCGCCGTGGCGTCGCCAAGCTCGGCGAGCCGCTCGCGGGCGAAGCTGACCACCAGGATCGAGTTGGCGGTCGCCACGCCCATGCACATGATCGCGCCGGTCAGTGCGGGCACCGACAGGGTGGTCCCGGTGGTGAACAGCATCCAGATGATTCCCGCGATCGCGCCCGGCAGTGCGGTGATGATCACGAACGGATCCAGCCAGCTCTGGAAGTTCACCACGGTGAGCAGGTAGATCAGCACGATCGCGCCGATCAGCCCGAAGCCCAGGCCGTAAAAGGCGCTGTTCATCGTCGCATATTGGCCGCGCATGGTGACGATGACGCCCTTGGGTGCCTGACCCTTCAGCTCGTCGAGCACCTTGCCGATATCGGCCGAGACCGCGCCGAGATCGCGCCCGTTCGGGGTCGCGAAGATGTCAATGACAGGGTTGATGTTGTAGTGCGAGATCACCGCGGCGGCGTTGCTGCGTTCGATGTTCCCGATGCCGCCGAGCACCTGGCTGCCCCCGCCGCTCGTGCCCGTGACGGGCAGGTTGGCGAGATCGCTGATCGAGCCGACGCGATATTCCGGCGTCTGCGCGACCACCGCATAGGACACGCCGTTCTCCGGGTTCAGGTAGAAGACGGGTGCGGTCTGCGAGGTGCCGGCGAGCGAGCTGGCGACGCTGGTGGTCACGTCGCGCTCGGTCAGGCCGAACTGCCCGATGCGGCTGCGATCGACGTTCACGTCGAGCTGCGGGTAGCGGGACGATTGCTGGATGCGCGCGTCCGCCACGCCGCCGATCGTGCTGATCCGGCGGAGGATCTTGCGGGCATAGGCGGCATTGGCATCCGCATCGCGGCCCGAAACCTGGATGTCGATCGGCGCCGGCGCGCCGAAGTTGAGGATCTGGCTGGTGATGTCCGCCGGCAGGAAGGCAAACTGGGTGCCCGGATAGGCCTTGGGGAGCAGCTCGCGCAGCTTCTTCACATAGTCGGCGGTAGGCGCGTGATCCTTGCTGAGCTGGATCAGGATGTCGCCGTCCTGCGGGCCGACGGTGCCGGAGTTGTTGTAGGTCGTGTTGATCGCGCTGACCGGGAGGCCGATATTGTCGACCAGCGACACCAGCTCGTCGGCCGGGATCACGCCGCGAATGGTCCGCTCGATCCGGTCGAACTGCGCCGCGGTATCCTCGATCCGCGAGCCGACCGGTGCGCGGACATGGATCGCCATCGCGCCCGCATCGACGTTCGGGAAGAAATTTTGCCCGAGCAGCGGCACCAGGAACAGGGTCACCGCAATCACGAGGATGAAGGCGAGGATGAAGGGCCGCGGGGTGCCAAGCGCCTTTTCCAGCAGCCCGCCATAGCCGGTGCGGATCTTCTCGAAGCGATGCTCGAACCCGCGCTGGAAGCGCACCAGCGGATTGCGCGAACCGGGCGTGCCCGCCTCATGGCCGTGCCCCGGCGCATGCGGCTTGAGCAGGAACATCGCCATGGTCGGCACCAGCGTGCGCGACAGGAGGAACGACGCGATCATGGCGAACACCACCGACAGCGCCAGCGGCACGAACAGGAAGCCGGCGATGCCGGGCAGGAAGAACATCGGCACGAACACGATGCAGATGCAGAGCAGCGAGACGAAGGCCGGGGTGACGATCTGCGCCGCGCCGTCAAGGATCGCGTCCTTCACCGACTTGCCCTGCTCGAGGTGCCAGTTGATGTTCTCGATCGTCACCGTCGCGTCGTCGACCAGGATGCCGACCGCGAGGCTGAGCCCGCCCAGCGTCATGATGTTGAGCGTATTGCCCGTCGCCGACAGCGCGATGATCGCCGCCAGGATCGCCAGCGGGATCGAGATAGCGATGATCACCGTCGAACGCCACGAGCCGAGGAACAGCAGGATCATCAGCGAGGTGAGCCCGGCGGCGATCACGCCTTCCTTGATCACGCCTTCCACCGCGGCCTTCACGAACAGCGACTGGTCGCCGATCGGCGCGACCTTCAGGCCGGGCAGCGTCGCGGTGGCCTTGGGCAGCGCGTCCTTGATGCCCTGCACGATCGCCAGGGTGGAGGTCGCGCCGCTCTTGAGCACGGTCATCAGCACCGAGCGCGCGCCGTCGACATGGACGACATTGGTTTGCGGCGCCGAGCCGTCGCGAACATGGGCGACGTCGCGCATGTAGATCGTCGCGCCGTTGACCACCTTGACCGGCAGTGCGTTCAGCTCGTCGATCGATCCGGGCGCGTTGTTGAGCTTGATGCTGTACTGATAGCCGCCGATCTTGGCGAAGCCGGCCGGATTGATCTGGTTCTGCGCGGCGATGGCGTTGCCGACATCCTGCGCCGACAGTCCCTTCGACTGCAGCGCCTGCGGATCGAGGTCGATCTGCACCTGGCGCTGCCGCCCGCCCGAGGGATAGGGAATCGCGGCGCCCGGCACGGTGACGAGCGGCGGCCGCACCTGGTTCTGCGCGGTATCGAACAGCTGGCCTTCGGACATGCCCTTGCCCGACAGCGCGAGCTGGAGGATCGGCACGGTCGAGGCGTTGTAGTTGAGGATCAGCGGTGGGGTGATGCCCGGCGGCAGCTGGCGCAGCACGGTCTGCGAGATCGACGTCACCTGCGCAGTGGCGGTGCGGATGTCGGCACCCGGCTGGAAATAGATCTTCACCACGCCGATGCCCTGCATCGACTGGCTCTCGACATGGTCGATATCGTTGACGGTCGTTGTCAGCACGCGCTCGAACGGCGTGACGATCCGCCCCGACATCTCGTCGGGCGACAGGCCGCTATACTGCCAGGCGACCGCGATCACCGGCACGCGAATGTCCGGGAAGATGTCCACCGGGGTCCGGATCGCGGCGAGCACGCCGAGGATCAGGATCAGGATGGCCATGACGATGAAGGTCAGCGGCCGCGTGAGCGCGACTCGGACGATCCCGATCAAGCGCGGCCCCGCGCAGCGAAATGGGCAGAAAAGCGAGCGGCCAGGCGCATCAGGGAAACTCCGGATTGACAGTGCGGCGCTGCTTCCGGTTCGCAGTCGCAGCATTTCCCTGCATCCGTGCAACCATCCACGTCCAATATCGTTTGCGGCATGATCGATACGCCCTATGTATCGAACAATGGAACTGCGCCATCTCCGCTACTTCGTCGGCGTCGCCGAGGAATTGCACTTTGCCCGCGCCGCCGCACGGCTCGGCATTTCCCAGCCGCCGCTCAGCCAGCAGATCGGCCAACTCGAGGCCGAACTCGGCGTTCGCCTGTTCGATCGAACCAGCCGCAGTGTGCAACTGACGAGCGCCGGGCTTGCCTTCCTGCCCGCTGCGCGGGCGACGCTGGAGCAAGCCGAACGGGCGATCAATATCGCTCACCGCGCGGCCCGCGGGGAACTGGGAGAGCTCAACCTCGGCTTCAACGCTTCGGCTCCGTTCGTGCCGATGATCGCCCGCTCGATCTTCGCGTTCCGGCAGGCCTTCCCAGACGTGAAGCTGAACCTGACCGAGGTCGCCGGTTCGGCGCAGTTGACCGCGCTGGCCGACCATGCGCTCGACGCCTGCTTCGTCCGCAGCAAGTGCCGCCCGGAGATGGGCGATGGCGTCGCGGTGACGCCGATCCTGCGCGAACGCCTGTTTGTGGCGCTGCGCCCCGATCACCCGCTGGCCGACAAGGACGTTACCCTGCGCGATCTCGCCGGCGAGCCGATGATCGTCTATGCGCGCGAGCACGGCGCCACCTTTACCGACGAATTGCTGGGCATGCTGCGCGGCGTGGGCGTCGAGCCACGGATCGAGCATCGGGTTCGAGAGGTATCAACGCTGCTCGGTATGGCGGCAGCGGGCGTGGGCGTTGCCGTCGTCGCAGAGTCACTCTGCGCGCTACAATCGGCCAAGCTGGCCTACCGGCCACTAGGGGACCCGGAGTCCATAACGTCGATTTGGCTAGTTCACCTTTCCGAAGATACCAGCCTGCCGTGCCGGAATTTCCTCGATATCGTCACCAAGGAATCCCGTATGCTTTGATTTTCAATCGGCATCATCATCGTGTCGCCGAGTTCGCCCATCCGCTCCTCGGCTGCCTCGGAGACCAAGCGCAGCACCCCTGCTGCCGCCCTGGCCGTGGGCGAGCCGAGACAAGCCACAGCATCGCCTTGGTGTGAGACATCGGCTCACGGCGACGGGAAATAGCTTACTCCCGCGACAGCGCCGCCACCCGCAGCATCGCCAGCGCCGCGAGCAGCAGCGTCCCGCTCGCGAACGCCATGGTCCAGATCGGCTCGCCGGGGAAGAAGCGGTTCATGATCGAGCCCATCACCGTCGCCACCAGCAGCTGCGGCACCACCACGAAGACGTTGAACAACCCCATATAGATGCCGAGCTTGGTCTGGGGCAGGCTGGAGGCGAGGATCGCATAGGGCATGGCCAGGATCGACGCCCAGGCGATGCCGATGCCGATCTCGCTGGCGATCAGCCACGCCGGATCGCGCACCAGGAAGAAGCTCGCATAGCCCGCCGCGCCGCACAGCAGCCCGAAGATGTGCGTGCGCGCCTTGCCGAAGCGCGCGGAGAGCAAGGGCAGCAGGGTCAGCGCCGCCACCGCCGCCACGCCGTTATAGGTGGCGAACAGCACGTCCACCCAATTGGCGCCTTCCTGATAGCCCGCGCTCTTCGGATCGGGCGAGCCATAGAAGGCGCCCGCGACGATCGGCGTGGTGTTGATCCACATGATGAACAATGCGGACCAGCTGAAGAATTGCGCCACCGCCAGGCGCTTCATCAGCACCGGCATGCCGGCGAAGTCGCCGACGATATGGCCCAGCATGCTCGCGCGCCCTGCCCGCGCCCGCAGGATCGCCACAATCTGGGCAATGCCATAAGCTGCCAGCAGCGCACCGAGCAGATAGACTTCCTTTTCCAGCCGGTACTGCGCGACGGCAAACACGACCAGCGCGCCTGCGATGATCCAGGACACCCCCGCGGTCGGCTGCCGAGCTGCGAGGAGCCGGACTGCCGCGCCGTCATCCGCATCGGCGGGCCCGTCGAACGCCGCCATTTCTGCCGGGCTGTATTCGCGCGTGGTCACCACGGTCCACAGCACAGAGCAGAACAGCGCAGCACCGCCGAACCAGAAGGCGTATTTCACCGTGTCTGGTACGCCGTGCGCCACCGCCGCATTGGAGACGCCGAGATGCTCGAGCGCCCAGGGAAAGATCGATCCCAGCACCGCCCCCATGCCGATGAACGCGGTTTGCACCGCATAGCCGGCGCTGTGCTGGTCCTTGCGCAGCATGTCGCCGACGAAGGCGCGGAACGGCTCCATCGAGATATTGAGCGAGGCGTCGAGTATCCAGAGCAGCCCTGCCGCGAACCACAGCGCCGGACTTTCCGGCATCAGCAGCAGCGCAAGCGCGGCGAGGATCGCGCCGCCGAGGAAATACGGGCGTCTCCGCCCCAGCCGCCCGAGCCAGGTCTTGTCGCTGAGGTGTCCGATGATCGGCTGGACCAGCAGCCCGGTGAGCGGCGCCGCCACCCACAGCGCCGGCAAGTCGTCCAGCCGCGTGCCGAGCGACTGGAAGATCCGGCTCATATTCGCGTTCTGCAGCGCGAAACCGATCTGGATGCCGAAAAAGCCGAAGCTGATGTTCCACAGGCCGGCGAAGGACTGGCGGGGTTTCTCCACGCTCATGCCCCGCACGACTTGCGGACGATCAGCTTGGTGGGCAGCAGTGCCGGGCCGACGGGCTTTTCGCGGATCCGCCCGATGAGCGTCTCCACCAGCGTGCGGCCGGCAAGCCGGGCGTCCTGCATGACGGTGGTGAGCGGCGGGCTCGCCGAGCTGGCCGCGGGAATATCGTCGAAACCGATCACCGAAACATCCTCTGGAATGCGCTTGCCCGCGGCCTGGAGCACCCGCATCGCGCCGATCGCGATCAGGTCGCTCGCCGCGAGGATCGCGTCGAAGTCCGCGCCGCCGTCGAGCAGCGCCTGCGCCGCGGCCGCCCCGGATTCCTCCGTGGTGATCGCATCGATCTGCAGCGCGGGGTCGGCGGAGAGCTCCGCCCCGGCCAGCGCTTCGGCATGGCCGCGATAGCGCTCGTGAAACTCGGGATAATGGCTCGACGCCGTACCCAAAAATGCAATTTTCTTGCGACCGAGCCCGAGCAGATGCCGCGTGGCCTCGCCGCCGCCGCCGCGATTGTCGCAGCCGATGGTCAGCCCTGCGCCCTCGGCCAATACCGATCCCCAGCGGACGAAATGCGTGCCGGCATCCTGCAGCGCCTTGAGCCGCGCGCGGTACAGCTCGAAATCGCCGTAGCCGAGCAGGATCAGCCCATCGGCCTTCCGCGCATCCTCGTAATCGGTGTGCCAGTCGCTGGAGAGCTGCTGGAAGCTGATCAGCAGATCATGGTTATGCTCGGCGCAGGTGCGGATGATCGATCCCAGCATCGAGTGGAAGAAGGGATTGATCAGCGAATCATCCGACGTCGGATCCTCGAAGAACAGCAGTGCCAATGTCTGCGAATGTCTCGTGCGGAGATTGGAGGCAGCCTTGTCGACACGGTAGTTCAACTGCTTGGCAATCGACTCGATACGTAGCCGCGTCGCCGGGTTCACGCCCGACTCGCCACGCAGCGCGCGCGAAACGGTTGGCTGCGAGACGCCCGCCAGCTGCGCGATATCGAATGATGTAGGCTTGCGCTGCATGCCCATGCTGGTCCTCTCCCGGCGTACGGCCGTGGTCGCCGCATCGCATATTATGCATGGGCGTAGCAGGGTGGTGCCGTCAATCGGCAGACTGGTGCCGAAAGGCCATAGCGGGCCCGGATCGAGCCTGAATACGTATGTGAGCGGCTGGCCAGCATACCCCCTTTTGCAAGATTGAATGCAGCACTGCGCAGATCCGGCGCAGCCCGCATGGGGCGGGCATTCATCCGGCCACCCAAGAGCCGGGGTAGAGACAAATTGGGGAGAGACATGTTGCTCAGCACGTTCCGCGGCCGTCGTGCCGCCCGCATCGCCCTCGGCGCCAGCGCCGCCGCGATCGCCTTCAGCTTCACCACCGCCGCCTTCGCGCAGGATAGCGGCACCCCCGCCGCCGATGCGCAGGATAGCGGCACCCCCGCCGCCGATGCGCAGGATAGCGGCCCCGGCGAGATCGTCGTCACCGGCTTCCGCGCCGCGCTCGCCAGCTCGGCGAACATCAAGCGCAACAACACGATGATCGTTGACTCGGTCTCCTCCGAAGACATCGGCAAGCTGCCCGACGTCTCGATCGCGGACTCGCTGGCGCGCATCCCGGGCGTCACCGCGCAGCGCCTCGAAGGCCGCGACCAGCGCCTGTCGATCCGCGGCCTCGGCCCGGACTTCTCCACCACGCTGCTCAACGGGCGCGAACAGGTCACGGTCGGTGACAATCGCGGGGTCGAGTTCGACCAATATCCCTCGGAATTCTTCAAGAACGTCAACGTCTACAAGTCGGCCGACGCTTCGCTGATCGCCGCCGGCATCGCCGGCACGGTCGACCTGCGTATGCTGCGCCCGCTCGCCCAGTCGCAGCGGACCTTCGTCGTCGCCGCGCGCGGCCAGATGAACGAGCAGAAGAAGCTCAACCCTGACGGCACCCGCTACGGCTATCGCGCCTCCGCGACCTATGTCGACAAGTTCGCGAACGATACGCTCGGCATCGCGATCGGCGTCTCCGCGCAGAACACGCCGACCCAGATCGAGCGCTACGCCGCCTGGGGCTTCCCGGCCGAGTCCAACGCCGGCAACAACCTCTTCCTCGGCGGCGCCAAGCCCTATGTGCAGTCGAACCTGCTCAAGCGCTATGGCGGCGTCGCGACGGTGGAATGGCAGCCGAGCGAGAATTTCCACTCGACCTTCGACGGCCTCTATTCGCACTTCGAGGAAACTCAGCGCCTGCGCGGCATCGAGTTCCCGATCGCGCCCGCCTATGGTTCCAACGCGACGATCCAGCCGGGCTACACCGTCCAGAACGGCCTAGTGACTGCTGCCACGATCTCCGATGTCGTCGCCGTGCAGCGCAACGACTACAACAAGCGCAAGGCCGAGAATATCTCGCTGGGCTGGAACAACGACTTCAAGCTGAGCGACAGCATCCATTTCGTCGTCGATGCCAGTTGGAGCCACGCCACCCGCACCGACTTCCTGCTCGAGACCTATTCGGGCACCGGCTACAACCAGTCCGGCGCGAAGGACACGATCAAGATCAACCAGAATGCGAACGGCACCTACAGCATCGTGCCGACGCTGGACTATACCAACACGAACGTGATCAGCCTCACCGATCCGCGCGGCTGGGGCTATAACGGCACGCAGTCGGTGGTCCAGGCCGGCTTCCTCAACCGCCCGGACTTCGAGGACGACCTCAAGTCGCTGCGCGCCAGCTTCAACGGCGAGTTCAGCGGCAGCATCGTCAAGAGCTGGGAAATCGGCGGCAATTTCAGCCGTCGCGAGAAGCAGAGCCGCTACACCTCCTACTTCCTCTGCCCGCCGGGCGCGGGCACCGGCTGCACGATCGCCAGCGGCACGCCCACCAGCTTCCCGGTGCCGTCGGATGCGGTACTCGGCGAGCAGGTCGCGCTCGCCTATCTCGGCGTGCCGAAGATGCTGACCTATGATCCCCTCAAGGTCTATGGCCAACTGCGGCCGGTGTTCGACAATCGCCCCGGCTCGCTGGTGCGCGACAACATCGTCACCGAGAAGGTCTATACCGGCTATGCCAAGCTGACCATCGACGGCACGGTGGGCGGCAAGTCGCTCAAGGGCACGCTGGGCCTGCAGGTGGTGCACACCGATCAGGGCTCGTCGGGCGCGATCGCCGCGCTGAACGGCGGCGTGGTCACCGTGGCGCCGGTGGCGGACAATACCAAGTACACCAACTTCCTGCCCTCGGCGACGTTCAGCCTCGAACTCGTCCCCACCTTCTACGTGAAGATGGGCGCGGCGCAGACGATGGTACGCCCGCGCCTCGACCAGGAGCGGATCACCCAGGCGGTGAATGTCGACCTGTCGAAGCTCGGCCTGGGCAGCCTGCCGCAGAACAGCCCGTTCAGCTCGGACGGCGGCAATTTCCGCCTGCGCCCCTACCAGTCTACCAACATCGACATCTCGCTGGAAAAGTATCTGCGCGGCGGCGGCTATCTCTCGGTTGCCGGCTTCTACAAGCACCTGACAGACTTCGTCGATCCGAACAACAGCACGCTGTACGACTTCTCGGCCCTGCTCAACGCCCTGCCGCCGGCAGCCCAGGCGATCGTGCGGGCGCAGAATGCGCAGTTTGGCCTGGTTAAGACCCCGGACAATACCGGCCGCGGCGACATCCTCGGCGTGGAAGCTACCGCCTCGGTGCCGTTCAGCATGTTCGCGAATGCGCTCGACGGGTTCGGCATCTTCGCCAGCGGCTCCTATGTCGACAGCCGCGTCGTCTATGGCAGCAATCCGAACGCGCCGGTCACCCTGCCCGGCCAGTCCAAGTGGATCGCCACCGGCACCGCCTATTACGAGAAGAACGGCTTCCAGGCGCGCGCCACCTATCGCTGGCGTGACAGCTTCCTGGCAGAGCTGGCCGGCCTCTCGGCCAATCCGGAATTCCGCACCGGCAAGTCCGAGGGCGTGCTCGATGCGCAGATCGGCTATGAGTTCCAGACCGGTCCGCTGAAGGGCCTCGCGATCCTGGCGCAGGCCAAGAACCTGACGGATGCACCGTTCATCACCACCGAGGCGGGCGATACCCGCCTGGTGCGCGAATATCAGCGCTATGGCCGCGATTATTATCTCGGCATCACGTACAAGTTCTGAGGTTCGTCGGCCCGGTTTCCACGCGGAGACCGGGCCCTATCGCCGGCACCGGAGGGGGAGCGCCATGGCAGTCGCAGCACCATATCGCATCGTCGTCGCCGGCGGCGGCACGGCCGGATGGATGGCCGCGGCGGCGCTGGCCCGCTTCCTCGGTGAGGGCTTCACGATCACGCTGGTCGAGTCCGATGCGATCGGCACGGTAGGCGTCGGCGAGGCGACCATCCCGCAGATCCGGATGTTCAACGCCAGCCTCGGCATCGACGAGGACGCCTTCGTCGCCGCCACCCAGGCGAGCTACAAGCTGGCGATCGAGTTCTTCGGCTGGACCAAGGGCGGCCGCTACATGCACGCCTTTGGCGATGTCGGTCGCGACAACGGTCTGCTCGCCTTTCGCCACACCTGGCTGCGCGGGCTTGCGGAAGGCGTGGCCGAGCCGCTGGCCGTCTATGCCCTCAACAATGTCGCCGCGCTTGCCAACCGCATGCAGCGCGGTCCCGCCCGCACCGCTCGCGTGCTGCCGGAAATGCCCTATGCCTTTCATTTTGATGCCGGTCTCTATGCCCGCTTCCTGCGTAGCTATGCGGAAGCGCGCGGCGTGGTGCGGCATGAGGGACGTATCGAAGCCGTCGCTCGCAATGGGGAGGGCGGCGACGTGGCCGCGCTCCACCTCGACGGGGACCGCCGGATCGAGGGCGACCTGTTCCTCGACTGCACCGGCTTCCACGCGCGGCTGATCGGCGAGGCGATGGGCGTCGGCTATCAGGACTGGTCACACTGGCTGCCCTGCGACCGCGCGCTTGCGGTGCCGAGCGCGCGTGCCCGCGACTTCACCCCCTATACCCGTGCCACCGCGCATGATGCCGGCTGGCAGTGGCGGATCCCGCTCCAGCACCGCACTGGCAACGGCATCGTCTATTCGAGCCGCCATCTTTCCGACGACGAGGCCGCGGCGCGGCTGCTCGCCGGGCTGGACGAGCCCGCGCTCGGCGACCCCCGCCCGATCCGGTTCCGCACCGGGCGGCGCGAGGTCGCTTGGGCGGGCAATGTCATCGCGCTGGGCCTAGCCAGCGGTTTCCTCGAACCGCTGGAATCGACCAGCATCCACATGATCCAGTCCGCGGTGGAGCGCGTGCTCAAGCTGCTGCCCAGCGGCCGTGCGCTCGCGCCGCTGCGGGACAGCTATAATCGCCAGGCTGCGAACGAGAGCGAGCGCATTCGGGACTTCCTCATCCTCCATTACTGGGCGAACGACCGCGACGAGCCTTTCTGGCGCGACCGGCGCGAATCGCCCCTGCCCGACGGCCTCGCCGAGAAGATCGCGCTGTGGCGCGAAACCGGCGAGATCGTCCGCGAGGACGGCGATCTGTTCAGCGACGTCGCCTGGCTGCAAGTGCTTGTCGGTCAAGGAATCGCCGCACGGGGACACCACCCGCTCGCCGATCAGCCGCCGGTCGCGCAGATTGCCGAATATCTCGACCTTCTCGCCAAGCTCAATGCGCGCGAAGTCGCGCAGATGCTTTCCCATAGCGACTTCGTCCGCGCGCACGGCGCCGCGGACGCGGAGATTGCCGCATGATCCGTTCGACCGCCCTCGCCCTGCTCGCCGCCGCGCTCGCCGCGACGCCGGCCATGGCACAGACCTATCGCGACCGATTGCCCGAGGACGAAGTGCTCTACTTCCTCCTGCCGGACCGCTTCGACAATGGCGACACCGCCAACGATCGCGGCGGGCTGACCGGCGAACGGCTGGTCACCGGCTTCGATCCCGCGTCCAAGGGCTTCTACCATGGCGGCGACCTGAAGGGCGTGCTGAACCGGCTCGACTATATCCAGGCGCTAGGCGCCACCGCGATCTGGGTCGGGCCGATCTTCAAGAACAAGCCCGTGCAGGGGCCGAAGGGGCAGGAATCCGCAGGCTATCACGGCTATTGGATCACCGATTTCACCCAGGTCGATCCGCATTTCGGCACCAATGCCGAGTTCAAGGCGCTGGTAGATGCCGCTCACAAGCGCGGCATCAAGGTCTATATGGACATCGTGGTGAACCACACCGCGGACGTGATCCAGTATCGCGAATGCGGCGACTGCAGCTATCGCAGCCGGGCCGACTATCCGTACAGCCGCAAGGGCGGCGTCGCCGGGGCTTCTATCAACCTCGGGTTCGCGGGAGATGACGACCACAGCGCCGCCAACTTCGCCAAGCTCACCCGGCCGGACTATGCCTATACGCCGGTCGTGCCCGAGGCGGAGCGGAACGTGAAGGTGCCCGCCTGGCTCAACGACCCGATCTACTACCACAATCGCGGCAACTCGACCTTCGCGGGCGAGAGCTCGACCATGGGCGATTTCGTCGGGCTCGACGACCTGATGACCGAGCATCCGCGCGTCGTCGCGGGCATGATCGACATCTTCGGGGGTTGGATCGATCACTTCGGGATCGACGGCTTCCGCATCGACACCGCACGACATGTGAATCCCGAATTCTGGCAGGCCTTTGTCCCGGCGATGCTCGCCCGCGCCAAGGCTAGGGGTATCCCCAACTTCCACATCTTCGGCGAGGTCGCCGATCCCGAGGTGGCCGCGCTTGCCCAGCATACCCGCGTGGACAAGTTCCCCGCAGTGCTCGACTTCGCCTTCAACCACGCGGTGATCGACGTCGCCGGCGGCAAGGGCACTGATCGCCTCGCCAAGGTGTTCGCGACCGACGTGCTCTACGAAGGCGGCGAGAAGACCGCGCACCGGCTGCCCACCTTCGTCAGCAACCATGACGCCGGCCGCGCCGCTACCTTCATCAAGCAGGCCCTGCCCAAGGTGAGCCAGGCCGAGCTGCTCCAGCGTGTGCAGCTTGCCCAGGCGATGCTGCTGCTGCTGCGCGGCGTGCCGACCATCTACTCCGGCGACGAGCAAGGCTTCGTCAGCGACGGCAACGACCAGGATGCCCGCGAAGACATGTTCGGCAGCAAGGTGGCCAGCTACAACGACAACAAGCTGCTCGGCACCGATGCGACCACCGCCACGCCGAGCTTCAACGCCGCCCACCCGCTGTTCCGCCAGATCGCCACGCTCGCCCGCCTGCGGACCAGCCACGCGGCGCTCACTCGCGGCCGGCAGATCACCCGCTTCGCCAGCGACAAGCCCGGCCTGTTCGCCGTCTCGCGCTTCGATCCGGAAACCGGCGCAGAGACCGTGATCGCCTTCAACACCAGCCCCGAGCCGTGGACCGGCAATGTGCAAGTCGAAACCGGCTCCACCAGCTTCCGCACACTCGCAGGCGCCTGCCCAGCCAGCGCCGCTGCCCCCGGCAGCCTCACCCTTTCCCTTCCCGCGTTCGGCTACACCGTCTGCGCGGCCGGAGCAGCCAAGTGAACCTCATGACGATGCGTGACCTCTCCACCGAAACCCGGCCCTGGTGGCGCGGCGCGGTGATCTACCAGATCTACCCGCGCAGCTTCGCGGACTCGAACGGCGACGGCGTCGGTGACCTGCCCGGCATCACCGCGCGGCTCGATCATGTCGCGGCGCTGGGCGTGGATGCGGTGTGGATCTCGCCCTTCTTCACGTCACCGATGCGGGACTTCGGCTATGACATCGCCGATTTCTGCGGTGTCGATCCCGTGTTCGGCACGCTTGCGGACTTCGACGCGCTGGTCGCCCGCGCCCATAGGCTGGGCCTCAAGGTGCTGATCGACCAGGTCTATTCGCACAGCTCGGACCAGCACCCCTGGTTCCAGGAGAGCCGCACCAGCCGCACCAATCCGAAGGCGGACTGGTATGTCTGGGCCGACGCCAAGCCCGATGGCAGCCCGCCCAACAACTGGCAGTCGGTATTCGGCGGCCCGGCCTGGACCTGGGACGCGCGACGCGGGCAGTACTATCTCCACAATTTCCTGCGCGAGCAGCCGGACCTGAACTTCCACAATCCGGAGGTACAGGCGGCCACGCTCGCCACCGCCAAGTTCTGGCTCGATCGCGGCGTCGACGGCTTCCGGCTCGACGCGATCAACTTCACGATGCACGATCCGCAGCTGCGCGATAACCCGCCCGCGCCGGATACGGGCGCCCCGCGCACCCGCCCCTTCGACTTCCAGCAGCATGTCTACAATCAGAGCCATGCCGACATCCCGCTGCTGCTCGAGAAGCTGCGCGCGCTGGCCGATGGCTATCCCGGCCGCTTCACCGTCGCGGAGGTCGGCGGGCCGTCGCCTGAGGCGGAGATGCACCTGTTCACTGCCGGGGAGACCCGCCTGAACAGCGCCTATGGCTTCAACTTCCTCTACGCCGAACGCCTGACGCCCGCGCTGGTCCGCGACGCGGTTGCCGAATGGCCCGAGGCGCCGGGCGTGGGCTGGCCGAGTTGGGCGTTCGAGAACCACGATGCCCCGCGCGCCATCTCGCGCTGGGTCGCCCCCGAGCACCGCGCCGCCTTCGCCGCGCTCAAGATGCTGCTGCTGCTCAGCCTGCGGGGCAATGCGATCCTGTACTACGGCGAGGAGCTGGGGCTCACCCAGGTCGAGATCGGCTATGAGGATCTGCAGGACCCCGAGGCGATCGCCAACTGGCCGCTCACCCTTAGCCGCGATGGCGCTCGCACGCCGATGCCCTGGGTTGCGGACGCACCCAATGCCGGCTTCTCGGTCGCCCGACCGTGGCTGCCGCTGGGCCCGGATCATCTCGGCCGCGCGGTGGACGTGCAGGAGGCCGATCCCGCCTCGTTGCTCCGCCTCACCCGCCGGCTGATCGACCTGCGCAAGCAGCACCCGGCGCTGGTCGAAGGCGCGATGGCGGTGCTCCATGCCGACGAGGCGCTGCTGGTCTTCGCCCGCACCGTTGGCGACGCACGCCTGGTCTGCGCCTTCAACCTCTCGGCCACACCCATCGGCCTGCCGCCCGAGCTGTTCGACGGGCTGACGGTGGTGGAGGCGCTGAACGGCCCGACCCTCTACCACCTGCCGGCTTATGCGGGGCTCATCGCCGGCTGATCCGATCCCGCCGGCATGCCGCGAGCGAGCTCGATCATCCGGTTGGCGGTTTCGCGCTCGCCCATCACCACCTCGTCGGCGCCAAGCCCCTCGAGGTGGGCGACCTCGTCGGCCGAATGGGCGCGCACCACCACCGGCAAGCCGGGCGCGAGCTGGCGGGCATGCTGGAGGATCGCTCCGCCCTCGAACCCGGCGGGAATGGCGATCAGCAGCTTGCTCGCCTGGCCGATCTGCGCGGCGACCAGCGTCCGCACGTCGACGGCATTGCCCGCCACCACGGTGATGCCCGCCTTGCGCGCCTGCTCGGCCATGTCGTTCTGGTCCTCGATCAGCGCGAAGGCCTTGCCGTGCTGCTGAAGATCCTCGGCGATCATCTTGCCCACCCGGCCATAGCCGATCAGGATCACATGGCCCTTGGGCAGGTCGATAGGGGCAACTGCCTCGCGGCCCGCTTCCGCAGCCTCGTAGCGCTTGGCGACCCAGGCGAAGAGGAACGGGTTGAGGAAGATCGAGAACATGGCGGCTGCGAGGATCACGTCGCGCGCCGCTGCGGGCATCAGCCCGAGATCGGTGCCGAGGCCCGCCAGGATGAAGGAGAATTCGCCGATCTGCGCGAGGCTCACCGCGACCGTGAGCCCGGTCTGGTTCGAATAGCCGAACAGCCGGACGATGCCGTAGGCGGCCAGCGACTTGCCGACGAGGATGATCGCCACCGCCGCCAGCAGCACCAGCGGCTGCTCGACCAGCACCGACGGATTGAACAGCATCCCCACCGAGACGAAGAACAGCACCGCGAAGGCGTCGCGCAGCGGCAGCGTCTCCTCGGTCGCGCGCCGGCTGAGCGAGGTCTCGCCCAGGATCATGCCGGCGAAGAACGCGCCCAGCGCGAAGGAGACGTCGAACGCCAGCGCCGCGCCGAACGCGACACCCAGCGCAATGGCCAGCACCGCCAGCCGGAACAGCTCCTGCGAACCGGTGCCGACCACCCATTGCAGCGTCCACGGGATCACCCGACGACCGACCACCAGCATCACCGCGACGAAGCCGGCGACCTTGAGGAAGGTGGAGAGCAAGGGCTGGACCAGCGACCCGCCGCCCTCGCCGCTCATCACTTCGCCCAGCACCGGCAGCAGCACCAGCGCCACGACCATCGCCAGATCCTCGACGATCAGCCAGCCGACCGCGATCCGCCCGCGCTCGGTCTGGACGATGTCGTGCCCCTGCAGCGCGCGGAGCAGCACGACCGTGCTCGCCACCGAAAGCGCCAGGCCGAAGACGATGCCCGCCTGCAGTCCCCATCCGGCGACATAAGCGAGCCCGATCCCCATCGCGGTCGCCGCGGCAATCTGCACCACCGCGCCGGGCACCGCGATCCGGCGCACCGACATGAGATCCCGCAGCGAGAAGTGCAGGCCGACGCCGAACATCAGCAGGATCACGCCGATCTCGGCGAGTTCGTTGGCGAGGCCGGAATTGGCGACGAAGCCGGGGGTGAACGGCCCCACCGCGACGCCGGCAAGCAGATAGCCGGCGATCGGTGAGACTTTGATCCGGTGTGCGATCGCGCCGAAAATGAAGGCGACGACAAGTCCGGCGACGATGGTGGCGATCAGGGGCGCATGATGCGGCATCGATCCTCCTTGAAATGAAAAACTGGTTCGACACCGGTCGCGCCTGAAGGCGACCGGTGTCGATGCAGGTCAGGACTGGGCCACGCCGATCGCGGCTGCCAATAGCGCCGCGGCGCCGGCGATGCCGGACCAGACGGCGATGGCGAACCATTTCGGGGGCCGCTTGCCTCTTCTTCTACGCATAGGTCCTCCTCTCGCGCCGCAGCGGCGGCGAAGACGAAGTTCAGGCGTCAGGGCGCGTTTGGCGCCTCAGCAGCAAGGCGCCGGTGGGGACCGAGCGCCGCGCGCGCCGCAGCGGACCGGGCGAAGCACCTTAGCCGGCGTGCAGGCGTAGAGCAGCACGAAGAGGAGAAGGAGCGACGCGAATGCCGGTGCGAAGGCGAGTACGGCACCATTGCCGGCGGCGCCGTCGTGCCGCACGCTGCGGATGCTCTGCCACAGGCTTGCTGTCTGGTCGCTGCGCTTGGCGGCGATCGCTACGCTGGTCGTCGCGGGGTTGAACGCCGGGCCATGCGCCAGCGTGTCGGGCGGGCCGAGCGGTGCCACTGCGCCGAACAGCAGCGCCAGCACGAAAGTCCATACCGCCACCGGCAGCGCGGCGCGCCGGCTGTAGCCACGATCGGGCATGGAGGTGGAGGAACGGCCCATCACGCGATCAACGCAGCGATCGCGCGATGGTGCCGTAACGAAGTGTTACTTGGGCATTCCCGTCAGCCCGCTCGCCTTGCGCAGCGCGTAGCCGTCGAGGCGGTAGCCATCGAGGAACACGGTCTGGACATGGCGAAGATTGCCGATGTCCTTGGAGACGTCGCCTTCGACCAGGATGATGTCCGCCGTCTTGCCCGGCGCGATCGCGCCGACGCGGTCGTCCATCCCCACCATCCGCGCGGGCACGATCGTCGCGGTCTGCAGCGCCTCGACATTGGTCAGGCCGGCTTGCTGGTACAGCTCCAGCTCGCGGACAAGTTCGAGGCCATAGCCGTCGGTACCCGCGACGATCGGCACGCCCGCCTGGTGCAATCGTCCGACCACTTCCACCATCTTGCCGAAGCTCTTGCGGAAATCGGCGCGGGTCAGGCCGCCGAACAGCGGGTAGCCGCCGATCTTCCACCCACGCGCGACCGAGGGCGGTGCGACGTCGACATAGGCGGCATATTCAGGCGGCACCGCGCTGCCGTCCGAGGTCATCAACGGCTCCCACACGGTCAGCGTCGGGTCGATGATCGTCTTGCGCTTGGCAAGCTCGGCATAGAAGGCGCGCAGCTCGGGCGAGTCGAGGTTCAGGTCCTTGCCGTACTTCGCCGGCCCTTCCAGCCGCGCCGCGGTGTTCGCCTTGTCGACCACGTCCTGCGGCATCGCCTGCATCAGGATGAAGTTGATATGGGTGACCTCGTCATAGCCCGCGCGCACCGCATCGAGCGGGCGCATATGCGCGGGCACATGACCGTGCACGTGCAGGCCCAACTTGTGCGCCTCGGCCGCCGCAGGGGCGATCCAGGCCGGGTCCATCGAGGTGTAGAACTTCACCCCCCACATGCCGGCCGCCTTGATCTTGTCGACCGCCGCCACCGCTTCCGCCGCCGAGGAGACGGTGAGCGCACCCTGCGCCGCCAGCGGGTCTTTCTTGTCGATGATCACCGAGACCTTGCCGTCCGGTGCCAGCAGGTCACCGGCGGCGCGACGCTTGAAGATGCTCTGCGCATCCTCGATCGACGAGCCCGGGCTGCGATAATTGGTCATGCCGGTGGCGACGTTCTGGAGCAGGTTCCAGTCGTCGCCGACATGCTGGTGCGAGTCCCACAGCCCAGGGAGCAGCGTGCGGCCCTTGCCGTCGATCACCGTCGCCCCCGCCGGCGCCGCGATACTGCCGGCCGGACCGGTATTCGCCACCTTGCCGTCGGCGATCAGCACGGCCTGATCGGGCACGTACTTACCGGCGACCGAGTCGAACAGCAGCACATGGTCGACCAGCGTCGGCGTGCGGTTCGCGGGCACGAGGAAGCGGTGCGCCACGCCGCGAACCATCTCGGCCGCTTCCTTGTCCTGCACTTCCTTCAGCTTCGGTCCGGCCGCTTCATAGCCTTCGGGCAGCAGGAACATGCCCCCGGACACGCCGAAGAAGCGGTTCTGCGCGTCGAGCCACACCGGCGAGGGCGAGAAGCCGGTGCCGGTGATATAGGCGAGCTTCACCGTCTTTTTGCCGCCCGGCCCGTCGATCTCCACCGCCTTGCCGATGCTGATGCTGGCATGGCCGCTGGGCAGCAGATCAATTCCCGCCGATCCGGCGGCGACCAGCGCGTTGACGTCGTTTTCGAACGCCAGCCAGGGGCCCCCATAGCTGCTGTAGCGCGCCTTGCCGAACGGCTTCTCGCCGGCATCGACCGCGGTCTTCCAACGGGCGATACCGCCGGCATCGACGGTGAACGTCTCGGTCGCGTCGCCGCTGTCGGTGAACCCGCGTACGGCGAGATCGACCGGCCGCAGGTCCGGCCCCAGCTTCACCACTTCGTCGGTCTCGGTGATCCAGCCGCGCAGCGACATCGACATGCGGTAGGCGATCCGGCCGTCGGCCAGCGTCCACGACCAGATGTCGCCATGCTTCCCCGCGGTGGAGCTGATGGTGAAGTGCCGCGCCCCCGCGGGCGGCGTCATCAGGTCCGCCTTCTGCGTTTGCGCGGCGGCAGGCAGGATGGCGGCGGTGGCGAGCAAAAGCCCGAGGCGAAGTGCGTGCATGTGATGGTCCCTCCCAGCGTTGGCATGGTCTGGCACGCCGCCGCGCGGGACACAATTGTTCAGCATCGCCAGGGGTGTTGCCGCAAAACCTCGGATCACTTCAAACCGCATGGCCTGACCAACAGGCCATTGACGGCCAGACCAAAGCGTGGAAGATACCGCTAACATGACGCTGGCAGCATAAGTCGGCGCGCACCCCGGGAAGAGGATGGATGAGCCGACCAACGCGTTTGATGCCGAGCGAATGGATCGCAAGGGCGGGCGTTGCAGGCAGCGCCGATCCACCCTGACCCGGCACCTCTGAACCAACAGCGCGAACGAACTTCTCCCTGCGGCCACTCGGTTGGTCCGCCGTCGGAGCATCTCGTCCGCGACGAATCACACGTTGAAGGAAAGGACCGGCCGCGCGCCGGACCACTTCGAGGGGACCTGAACATGACCACTACCCGCAGCTTCCGCCCTGCCCGCACCGCCCTGCTGTGCGCGACCATCCTGAGTGCCGCCTGCGCCTCCACCGCCTGGGCGCAGAGCACGCCGCCCGCCGGCGAGACTGCGCCCGACGCGCCCTCGGTCTCGCCCCAGTCGGGCGAAGCGCCGATCGCGCAGGGCGGCGAGCAAGAAATCGTCGTCACCGGCTATCGCTCGTCGCTGGCCAAGGCGGTCAACGCCAAGCGTGATGCCACCGGCTTCACCGACTCGATCTTCGCCGAGGACATCGGCAAGTTCCCCGACACCAACATCGCGGAATCGTTCAACCGCATCCCGGGTATCACCATCACCCGCGACGTGACCGGCGAAGGCGTGAACGTCGCGATCCGCGGCCTCGGCTCGAACTTCACCAACGTCACCCTGAACGGCGCGCCGATCGCGGTCGCCTCCTCGGGTGCTACCGATGCGCAGGGCACCGATCGCTCGGTCGACCTCAGCTTCTTCCCGACCGACCTGTTCACCAAGCTAACCGTGAACAAGAGCTACACGGCAGACCTGCTCGAAGGCGGCGCGGCGGGCAATGTGGACCTGCGCTCGGCCCGTCCGTTCGACCGCGCCGACTCGTTCCTCGCCTACAACATCCAGGGCTCGAACCAGGAGCCGGCCAAGCAGATCGGCGGCCGCGGCTCGCTGATCGGCAGCTGGCACAACGACACGATCGGCATCCTCGCCGGTGTCTCGGCGCAGCGGCTCTACACCCGCACCAAGGGCTTCGAGACGATCGGCTACACCAACCCGCAGCTGACGGCCGCGCAGTGCGGTGCGAGCTCGGGCTGCAACACCACCGGCGGCGGCAATTGGACGATCCCGGCGGTGGTGCCCGCGAACGCCGGCGCAGGCCTGGTCGCCGGCACGGTGATCGACAAGAACTTCCTGCTCGCCAACAATCCCGGCGCGACGATCCAGCAGATCGACAACGGGCTGATCCCGCGCCTCGGCCGCATTTCCGACATCCGTGGCCCACGCGATCGCATCAACGCGATCGTCAGCGCCGAATATCGCCCGTCGGACACCCTGCATTTCTACATCGACGGCCTGTACGGCTATAAGCACAACGAGCTGATCCGCGAGGACATGGCCTGGGTCGGCCGCAACGGCGCTTCGATCCCCACCAATCTAAAGTTCGACAAGTCGGACTGCAGCGCGGGCTGCACCGTCACTAGCGGTACCTTCGCCAACACCCAGTTCTTCGACGAATTCCGCCCCTATTACGAGACCACCGAGCTGTGGAGCGTCAACCCGGGCGCCGAATGGGAGATCAACGACAAGCTGAAGGCGACGCTGCAGGGCAATTATGCCCGCTCGACCTTCCACCGTGAGAGCCCGACCGTTGGCGGCATGACCCCGCTGGGCCAGGGCGGCACCGTCACCTACACCAACAATGGCGGCATCCCGGACATCCAGAGCAGCATCGACCTCAACAACCCGGCCAATTTCGGCTGGTACACCGGGGCGCGCGTCAACCTGCAGGACGAGCGCCGCCTCAACAAGAACAAGGGCGTTCGCGGCGACCTGACCTGGGGCGATCGCGCGCTGAGCCTGAAGGTCGGCGGTGCCTATGACGACACCTCGCGCCGGATCCGCGGCTATGACAACAGCCAGGCTTGGCAGAACGCGGTGTGCGGCAACAATCCCAGCGTCAACCTGCCGAGCCCGAACGGCCAGCCGCCCTGCGAAGGCCTGAACGCACCGGGCGCAGCGCCCGCGGGCTATCCCACCTACCCGGGTCTGGGCACCGGCTACACCGCCGGCCAGAGCGGCCCGGTCACCTATGCCGGCTCGCTGATCCCGAACGCGGCGTTCCCGACCTATCTGCAGCCCGGCCCCGCCGGCTTCGTGACCGTCAACTGGGACGCGTTCCGCAAGGCCAGCAACTATGACTATTTCCACGACAACGCGCCGGAAAGCGGCGGTTCGAACACCGGCGCAAGCGGCGGCCTGATCCGTGAAATCGTCAAGTCGGCCTTCGCCACGCTGAACGGCGAGCAGGAAGTCGGCGGCAACATGCTGCGCTTCAACCTCGGCCTGCGCTACGTCAACACGATCCAGACGATCGAAGGCCGCGTCTCGGTCGCCGATCCGCGCAACAGCACCGCGGCCGGCACCCAGATCGCGGACGGCAGCCGCTATCCGAACCTGGTCACCATCGTCTCGACCCGCAACAACTACACCAAGTGGCTGCCGGCCGCGACGGTGGCCTATGACGTGAGCTCGCATGCCGTCGTGCGCCTCGCCGCCTCGAGGACGATGACCCGTCCGGATCCCTCGGCCCAGCTGCCGGGCGTGAGCTTCGGCGCGCCTTCGGCCGACCAGGCGACGATCGGCAACCCGGCGCTGCAGCCGTACATGTCGACCAACATCGATCTCGGCTTCGAATATTATACGGGCCGCGACGGCGTGGTGAGCTTCAACGCCTTCCGCAAGTCGATCACCGGCTTCACCCAGAACCAGAACATCGACGCTCCGTTCTCGGCATTGGCGCAGTATGGCATCACTTACGACACGCTGAATCCGACCCAGCAGATCGCGCTTAATTCGCGCGGCGGACCGAACGCAGCGCGCGTGCTGATCACCAGCCAGGTCAACGTGCCGAACAAGCTGAAGATCAACGGCCTGGAATTCCAGTGGGTCCAGCCGCTCGACTTCCTTACCGAGAAGCTCGGCATCCGCGGCTTCGGCTTCAACGCCAACGCCACGATCGTCGATCAGACCAGCGACGGCCCTGCGCAGGCGTTCGGCGTCGCGCCGTTCACCTACAACATCACCGGCTATTATGAGCGCAACGGCGTGATGCTGCGCGTCTCGACCACCTCGCGCGAGGGGTCGCAGAGCAGCGGCAACACCCAGAACGGCATCCCGGCCGCGGCGCTGTTCAATTCCGACTATACCAGCTGGGACTTCTCCTCGGCCTTCGATCTCGACAAGATCCTGGGCGTGAAGAAGGCGCCGCAGCTGACGATCAACGTGTCGAACTTCACCAATGCGACGTTGCGTTCCTACTTCCAGTTCCCGAACGCGACGTTCACCTCGTACAAGCCCGGCCGCCAGTTCCTGGTCGGCCTGCGCGGCAGCTTCTGACGCGCGATATGGGGCGGCCGCAATGCAGGCCGCCCCTTGTTCTTCGGTTATCCGAGGACCTGAACCGTGGGGTCCCAGTAATAATAGCCCAGCGTCGCGAGGCTGCCGCCGGTGCTCATTTGCACGACCTGGAACCAGACCTGATATCCTTCCGTCCCGGGCGACAGCACGTTCGATGTCATGAAATATTGATATTGCTGCGTCGGCGTCCAAGTGGGGTTGGTCGTGCTCTGCTGCGGCGGCGGCACCGGCACAGTCGGTTGCGCGGTGAGGCCGACGGGCGTCGTCATGACGGTGTTGCCGGAAAATTGCACGATATTGTATGGAATGCAGTAGGTCGGCTGATCCCCCGAGAGGGTGACAGCGTACCAGTCGACGGTATCCCCCACCGTCGCATTGATGATCAGGTTCGGTGTCGCATTACCTGCGTTCTGGACCGGTTGCGCAAGATATTGCTGCTCCGTGATCATGTAGGCGAAATATGGCGGCGAAGGCGGATGCGCCAAGCCCGTCGGCTGGGTTGGACTGCTGCTCGGCGATCCTGCGTTCAGAACTGCCTGTGCATCGAACACCATCACGATGTTGATCTGTGCCATTCTTCTCTCTCCCTTGTCATGCACTTCAATCATGTCGCGCACCCTGTGTTTTGTTTTGCGCGTGATATGATACGGCCATCGAGACGAGCAATGCCATCTTACTTCAATATGAATGATGACGGATCTACATCTACCCTTTCCCGACCCCATAGCTGTCGCGCAGGTTCAAATTGAACTCCATTATTCGTCCAGTTCTGCATCTGTAAGTACCAAGCTCGCTCAGATGCTTGGGCTGGTAGTTCGGAGATCAGAAGCGCCGAGCGGCGTGGCTGAAGCACGCGATCATGCAACCCAGGGCGGCAGGTTCGGCAGTTCCGTGCAGCCCATCGCAGCGCCGAACTGTTCGCGTCATTCTGGTCCGATTTGTTGAACGTCGCGCAGGTCGCCGGATCGGCGCGCGCAAGGGTCCCGCCGCGATCTACGGTTTGCCGGCGCTCAACAAATGGGACCCGCTCAGTCGCTCCCCGGCCGCGGCGGCGCTACCGAGGCGCGGTGGACCAGCGTCGAGGGAAACAGCGACGGCTCCTCCACCCCCTGCTCGTCCCCGAAGAAATCGGCCAGCAGCTTAAGCGCCGCCGATCTGCCCATCGACACGATCGGCCAGTGCACCGTCGTCAGCGGCGGCCAGATATGCGCGGCGATCGCGGTGTCGTCGAAGCCGATGATCGACAGGTCCTCGGGCACGCTCATGCCCCTGCGCCGCGCGGCATGGAGCGTCGCCGCCGCCATCTCGTCATTGCAGGAGAAAATGGCGGTGGGACGCGGCGAGAGGTCCAGCAGCCGGTCGGCGGCGGCCAGCCCGCTTTCGAACGTATAGGTACCCTCGGCGATCATGCTGCGTGGCAGCTTGATGCCGGCATCGCTCAGCGCCTGCTCGAAGCCCTTGCGCCGCTCCCGTGCCGAGCGGAAACCGTGCGGCCCCGCGATCAGCCCGATCCGGCGATGGCCGAGCGTGATCAGGTGCTGCACCGCCTCCACCACCACCTCGCAGTCGTTCGAGGCGACCATATGCTCGGCGGCGTCGAGCATCGTCGATCCCATGCGGACATAGCGGGTGCCGAGGCTCTGGCAGAGCTCGGCCACCATGTCGTTCTCCGAAACCGGGGGCAGGATCAGCACGCCGTAGAGCCGCTGCCGCTCGAGAAAGGCGCGCACGTCCGCCAGCATGGTCGAAGAACCGCGGTCAATCGGGCGGACGATCAGCTCGAACTCGGTATCGCGGATGGCCTCCAGGATGCCCGCCTGCACGTTCATCACCATCTGCGCGTTGGGGTTGTCGTGGATCAGGCCGAGCAGGAAATTGTGCCGCAGCGCCAGCGCGCGTGCCTGGACATTGGGGATATAACCCAGGTCGGCGATCACCGCCTCCACCTTGGCGCGGGTATCCTGGTTCAATAACGGCGAGCGATTGATGACGCGGCTGACGGTCTTTTTCGAAACGCCGGCGATGCGGGCGACGTCGTTGATGGTGGGCTTGCCCGTCTTCTCCATGCGCCCATGCTATACGGCGGCGGCAACGATTGCGATAGAAGAACAACACCCCGGAAACCGATGGACAGCAGCTTCCGGCTGCCCAAATCGACACAGGAAGCGGGCGCCGCGCGCGGTGCCGTGCAGGCGCGAAACCGCCTGCAGACACCGCGCGCCGTCCGGTTACCGCCGAACGTCCAGCCCGCCCTCCGCAAAGGCGGCGAGGTCGGCGCGGGTGAACAGGCTCGCGTCGCCGGGCAGCGAGTGCTTGAGCGCGGTCAGCGCCAGCCCAGCCTCAGCCATGGCGCGGGCGTCGCCACCCTCCAGCAGGCCGTGGAGCACGCCGGCCGCGAAGGCGTCGCCGCCGCCGATGCGATCGACGATGCCGCTGACGCGAAGCTCCTCCGTCTGGTGCCCGCCCTCGCGCGTATCGACGCGGGCCGCGATGCGGTGGCTGTCGACATCGTCGACGTGCCGCGCGGTCGAGGCGATCAGCTTAAGCTTGGGGAAAGCCGCGAACGCCGCCTCGGCCGCCTCGCGCCGGCGATCGGCGCCGTCGCCCGGGAAATGCTCGCCGAGCAGCAGCGAGATGTCGCGGTGGTTGCCGAACAGCACGTCCGCGTGGCGGATCAGCTCGGTCAGCACGCCGCGCGGATCGCTGTCCCAGGCTTCCCACAGCTTGGCGCGATAATTGCCGTCGAACGACACGGCGATTCCGCGCGCGCTCGCCGCTTCGGCCGCCGCGATGGCCGCGGCGGCAGTGTTCGGCCCCAGCGCGGGCGTGATGCCCGAGAGGTGCAGCCGGGTCGCGCCCTCGAGCAGCGCATCCCAGTCCCAGCTCTCGGCGGGACGCGTCGCGAACACCGAGCCGGCGCGGTCATAGACGATTTCCGACGCGCGCAGCCCGGCGCCGGGGGTGAGAAAATACAAACCCATCCGGCCTGGCTCGGCGACGACTTGGCGAGCATCCACCCCGCGTCGGCGCAGTTCACCGACCGCCGCCGCACCCAGCGGATTGTTCGCCACCGCGCTGATCATCCGCACGTCATGGCCCAGGCAGGCCAGGCCGGTCGCGACATTCGCCTCGGCCCCCGCAACCGCAACGTCGAGCTTGGGTGTCTGCAGCAGCAGCTCGCGGCCCGGCGGCGAGAGCCGCAGCATCATTTCCCCGAAGAATGCGAACGTCATCGTGCCAGCCAGCCTCCGTCAACGGCGAGAATATGCCCTTGCACATAGTCCGAAGCGCGCGATGCAAGGAAGACCGCAGCGCCGCCCAGATCCGCCGGATCGCCCCAGCGCCCCGCCGGGATGCGCTCGAGGATCTGGCGGTTGCGGGTCTCGTCGGCCTGGAGCGCCGAGGTGTTGTTGGTGGCGATATAGCCCGGCGCGATCGCGTTCACGTTCACGCCCCTCCCCGCCCATTCATTGGCCAGCAGCTTGGTGAGGCCGGCGATGCCCGACTTGGATGCGGTATAGCTCGGCACGCGGATGCCGCCCTGGAAGCTGAGCATCGAGGCGATGTTGATGATCCGCCCGCGCTCGCCGGTCTCGCCGAAGCGGCGGACCATGAACTTGCCCGCGGCCTGACAGAGGAAGAACACCGATTTCAGGTTGGTGTCGACCACCGCATCCCAATCCGCCTCGGTGAAATCGAGGCTGTCGGCGCGGCGGATGATCCCGGCATTGTTGACCAGGATGTCGATTTTCCCCAGCTTATCCACAACTTCGTCCACAACCCTGTCCACAGGCTCAATGGTGGACAGGTCGGCGGAAATCATCTCCGCGCTGCGGCCGAGGGCACGCGCCTTGCGCACCGTTTCCTCGGCGGGCGTACGGCCGACGGCAGCGATGTCCGCCCCGGCGGCTGCAAGCGCCAGCGCGATGCCCTGCCCGATGCCGGTATTCGCGCCGGTAATGACGGCTACCTGGCCGGTGAGATCGAAGGGGTTGGTCATCGCATGTCCCTCTCCCCCTCCTGCCTGCGGGAGGGGGTCGGGGGGTGGGCCCCCGCTATCCATGGAGTACACCGCGCGGGGAAGCCGGGGGCCCACCCCCCCAGCCCCCTCCCGCGCGCGGGAGGGGGAGCTAGGCGCTCACGCCAGCTGGCAGATATCCAGCACCTGCATGTCGGTATAATCCTGGTTCTCGCCGGCCATCGCCCAGATAAAGGCATAGGCCTTGGTGCCTGCCCCCATATGGATCGACCAGGGCGGGCTGATCACCGCTTCCTCGTTTGCCATGACGATATGGCGGGTGGCCTCGCCCTCGCCCATGAAGTGCATCACCCGATCCTTCTCCAGATCGTCGAGCTCGAAGTAGAAATAGATCTCGCTGCGGCGTTCATGGACGTGCGGCGGCATGGTGTTCCACACGCTGCCGGGCTTGAGTACGGTGAGCCCCATCACCAGCTGCGCGCTGTCGCACACGCCGGGGATGACGAGCTGGTAGATCGTCCGCTCGTTGGACTCGGCCAGGCTCCCGCGCTCCAGCGCATTGGCATCGGCGATGCCGAGCTTGCGCGTGGTGAACGCCTTGTGCGCCGGGCACGACGCCAGATAGAAGCGTGCGCCTTCGCCGGAGAACGTCACGTCCTTGGCGCCCATGGTGACGTACAGGCAGTCCTTGTTGCCCAGCGGGAACGCCTCGCCATCCACCGTCACGATGCCCTCGACCGCGCCGACATTGACGATCGCCAGCTCGCGCCGCTCGAGGAAGGGGTGGCCCGCGGCCGAGGTCGGCTCGGTCTGGTCGGGCAGCTTCACCGGGGCGCTTCCCACCTGCACCCCGCCGATCACGAAGCGATCGGCATGGGTGTAGTTGAGCAAGCATTCGCCCGGACGGAACAGGCCAGAGATCAGATAGCGGTCGCGCAATTCCTCGTTCGACACGCAGTCCATCATATCCGGGTGCGTGGCGTAATAGGTGCGGTCGAACATCGTCTGTCTCCCCTGCCGGGCGCTTATGCCACCGGTGTCTATCAGGCTCTATCGAGCTTGTAGGCCTTGCGGACAAGCCCGTTGGTGAGCTCGAACGCGAGTTCCGCCGCCTCCCAGTCGAGCAGCCGCCCTTCGGCGACCAGCTGCGCCAGGAAGCCGCAGTCGATCCGCCGCGCGACGTCGTGGCGCGCCGGGATCGAGAGGAAAGCGCGGGTATCGTCGTTGAAGCCGACGGTGTTGTAGAAGCCCGCCGTCTCGGTCACCTGCTCGCGGAAGCGACGCATGCCTTCGGGGCTGTCGTGGAACCACCAGGCCGGGCCCAGCTTCAGGCACGGATAATGGCCGGCCAGCGGCGCCAGCTCGCGCGAATAGACCGTCTCGTCGAGCGTGAAGAGGATGATCGACAGATCGGTCGAGGTGCCAAAGCGATCGAGCAGCGGCTTCAACCCATGGACGTAATCGGTCGCCATCGGGATATCGGCGCCCTTGTCGCGACCATGGCTGGCGAACAGGCCGCCATTATGGTTGCGGAAGCTGCCGGGGTGGATCTGCATCACCATCCCGTCCTCGACGCTCATCGCCGCCATTTCGGTAAGCATCTGCGCGCGGAACAGCTCGGCATCGGCGGCAGTCCAGTCGTTGCCGAGGATCTTGGCGAACAGCGCCGCCGCCTCGGTCTTGCTGAGGTTCGCGGTGCGCGCGGTGGGGTGGCCATGGTCGGTCGCGGTAGCGCCTGCAGCTCGGAAGTCGGCGCGGCGCTTGACGTGCGCGGCGAGATAGCCGTCCCAGCTGTACACGTCCTCGCCCGTCTTCTCGGCGAAGATCTTGAGCGCGCCGTGGAACTGCTCATGCTCGACGTCGATCACCGCATCCGGGCGATAGGTGGTGACGACGCGGCCCGGCCAGCCCGATGCCTGCACCGCGTGGTGCGCCGACAGGTCGTCCTGCGGGCCCTCGGTGGTGGCGAGGAATTCGATGTTGAAGCGATCGAACAGCGCGCGCGGGCGGAAATCGTCGCTCGCCAGCTTGGCGTTGATCGTGTCGTAGTAGAAATCGGCCGTCTCGCCGTCGAGCGCGACGTCGAAGCCGAACACCTCGCCGAACACATGGCCCAGCCACATGGCGGACGGCGTGCCGCGGAACAGGTAGAGATGCTCGGCGAAGGTCCGCCACGCCGCGCGCGGATCGGTGGCGGGCATCCCCGCCTTGCTCGGCACGCACAGCGCATCGAGCGACACGCCCTGCGAGTAGAGCATGCGGTAGATATAATGGTCGGGCGAGAGCAGCAGCTCGGTCGCGTTCGACCAGTTGGCGTTGGTCGAGAACCAGCTCGCATCGGTATGGCCGTGCGGGCTGATGATCGGCAGCTCGGCCACCTCGCGGTAGAGTTCGCGCGCGATTTCGCGGGTGCGCCCCTCGGCCGGCAACAGCCGGTCGGGATCGAGCTTGAGCGGCTTGGCCATCGGAGACTCCGGGTAGGTCAGAGGAAAATCAGGCGTCCATGTCGACACGGGCGAGCCGCGGCGACAGGAAATGCACGCAGGCGAGTGCGACGAAATAGGCGCTGCCGGCCACCGCGAAGAGCGGCCAGTAGCTACCGATCCGCGCCAGCACTTCGCCGGCATAGAAGGACATCAGGATACCGCCCACCGCGCCGACGGTGCCGCCGATGCCGATCACCGAACCGACCGCACCGCGCGGGAACATGTCTGCCGGCAGCGCATAGAGGTTGGCGGAGAAGGCCTGGTGCGCCGCCGTCGCGATGCCGATCACGGCCACCGCCATCCACACGCTGCTCAGCGATTCCGCGAACAGCACCGGCAGCACCGCAAAGGCGCAGACCAGCATCGTCAGCTTGCGCGCGACATTGGCGGTGTACCCTGCGCGCATCAACCGCGAGGACAGCCAGCCGCCGGCGACGCTGCCCATGTCGGACACGAGGTAGATCGCGGCGAGCGGCAGTCCGAAGGTCTTGAGGTCGAGCTGGTAGCGCTCGAACAGATAGCCCGGCAGCCAGAACAGGAAGAACCACCAGACCGGATCGATGAAGAACTTCCCGAGCGCGTACGCCCAGGTCTCGCGCTTGGCGAGGACCGAACCATAGCCGAGCTTCTGCACCTTGTCGGCAGGGTCCTGCTCGATCCAGGCGAGCTCGCCCTCGGTGACCTTGGGGTGCTCGCGCGGGGTGCGGTAGAGCGTCCACCAGGCGATCAGCCAGACGAAGCTGACCACGCCGGTGATGACGAAGGCCGAGCGCCAGCCCCAGGCGATCACCATGTACGGGATGACCAGCGGGGTGAGCACCGCGCCGATGTTCGCCCCGGCATTGAACACGCCGATCGCGAAGGCACGCTCCTTGGCCGGGAACCACTCGGTCACCGCCTTGATGCCTGCGGGGAAATTGCCGGATTCGCCGATGCCCAGCGCGAAGCGGGCGATGGCGAACTGGGTGATGTTGTGGGCCGCGCCGTGGAAGATGTGCGCCACCTGCCAGACGATGAAGGCGATGGTGTAGCCGACGCGCGCGCCGACCTGGTCGACGATCTTGCCGAACAGGATGTAGCCGACGGCATAGGCGAACTGGAACCAGATGATGACGCCGGCAAAGTCCTGTTCGGTCCAGTGCAGGTCTGCCATCAGCGTGGGCTTGAGCACGCCGATCATCTGACGATCGATGTAATTGATGATGGTGGCCGCGAACAGCAGCCCGCAAATCACCCAGCGATACCGCCCCACCCGTTCCACGGCGCCGCTTACCGCGGCTTCGCCCTTGCTCGCCATCAACTCTCCAATCCCACTCCGCCGTCCCGGGATCAGGCGATCCCGATCGAGCACTGCACGCACAGCGCCGGCCCGAACCGCGCCTCGACCTTCTGCCCCGGCCGCACCGGGTGGACGCCGGTGACGGCGCCGGTCGATAGCCACTGGCCTGCCGCCAGGGGCAGCCCTTGGGCTGCGCGTTCGAACAGGAAGCGCACCGCTCCGATCGGTCCGTCGAGCATTGCGCTCGCAGTGCCGGTTCCAGCGACCTCCCCGTCAATCGTTAGCGACACCGGCCAATGAAGGAAATCCTCCTCAGAATATATACGGTATCCGATTAGAAGGCCATTGTTATTGCCGAAGTCGGAAATGGTGACTGCGGGGCCGTGGCGGTTGATGCCTTCGAAGGGCGAACCGGCGATCTCAATGCCCACGCGGATCTCGTCGATATAGGGCCGCACGGCCTCGTTGGTCCATGAGCGGTCGAAGCTGGCTGGGAGCGAGCCGAGCCGCAGCAGATACTCCGCCTCGGCCGCACCGAAGCCGTTGCGGAACACGGGCATTTCGGGCGCCTCGTCCGCCTCTGCCCAAACCACGCTGTCGGCGAAGATCGGGCCGGACAGACGATTGACGCCGCCATGACGTTCGATCAGCGCCTCGGGCACGCGGCCGACCTTCCACCCCGCGACCGGCTTGTCAAACAATGCGATGGCGCGCGTCTGGATGGCATAGCCTTCCTCCAGCGTCTCCGGCATCGGGCCCGGGTAATCGGCGAAACCCTCGCGGGCGAGGCGCGCCGCCACGAAGGCCTTGGCAATATGCTCGACTGCCGCTTGCTCCGCCACGCCTTGATTCCTTGTTCTGCCCCGATCGGACGCGTCTGATACCGGTAGCAAAGAGGGCGATCAACGATGCGCAGAAGGAGCCGGGGGTGTCCGTGAAGAAAAAGGCTCAGGCGGCCGCGCGCAGGTCGCGCTCCAGCGCTGCATAGCGCTTGGCCTCGTCCTGAATGCCCAATTGCTCGTAGAACATCGCCAGGTTGGCGGCCGCCAGATAGCTGCCGCAGCCGATCACCGATCCGTCCAGCATCGGCTGCTCGCCGATTTCCAGGCAGCGCAGCCATGCGCCCTCCACCACCGGCAGCAGTTCGTCGAACGCGATCTCCGGCGCATGGCCGGCCCAGGCGAGATACAGGTCGGCAACGGCGAAGTAGAAATCCGGCGAGGACGGCCAGGCCGCCTGCTCGGCATCGACCAACGCCAACGCACCCTGCAACTGCCCCGCTTCCTTCAAGGAGCGAACGGTCGAGAGCACCACGGCGTGGCGATAGGCAGCCTCGGGCGGCGTCAGGCGATAGGCCGTCTGCAGCGGCATCACCGCCGCCTCGGCCGCGCCGCGGACCAGGTGCTCGCGCCCGAGCTGGTACCAGAGGTAGGAATCGTCGGGCGTCTCCGCGAGCGCCGCCTGCAGCAAAGCGAGGTTACGTCCGTGCTTGGCGGCGAGCTGCGCCTCGGCATAGCCGTCATGCCCGATTTGCAATGCACCCGGCACGAGCGGAAGCGATGACACGGGCTGTTCGTGGATCCGTCCGGCATAGCGCACGCCGCGAGGCAGGAGACGCGGCAGGAACCGCCGAGCCGTATTGCCTTCCGCGCCCTCGTTGCGCAGCCGTGCGCAGCCGATGAAGGCAGGCCGCGCCGCGGATGCCGACGGCAATGCCGAGGGCGCAAGTGCCTCGAACCCGGCTTCGAGCCACTCATCGGCGTCGAGCATCAGGTTCCAATCGGCGTCCGAGTGATCAAGCGCCGCGTTGCGGGCAGCCGCGAAATCGTCGCACCAGGCGAACTTGTGCACGGTCGCGCCACAGCGCTCGGCGATCGCCACGGTGTCGTCGGTCGAACCTGTATCGAGCACGATCATCCGGTCAACATAGGGGCGCGCGCTGTCGAGCGCCCGCGCGATCGCGCGCGCCTCGTTCCGGGCAATCATCACCAAAGCCAGTCGTACCACGCGAACTTTCCCCCGGGGCGCCGTCGCGACGCCTCGCTCGGCATTATAGGCGATGTTAGGTTCCATGACGCAGCCTTGGCACTAACCGCTGCGCGCAGATCCCCAAGTCCGCCATTACGCCAGGCTGTTACCGCGCACATTTATGGCCCTGCGCCGCCCTGGGACGCGCGGGGATTCTATAATGGGGTACTTGCCACCGGTGCATCCAACGCCGGTGCATGGGGGATTCAAGGGATGAAACAGTTACTCGCGCGCGTGCGCGTGCCCGTCAAAATCCTGGCGGTGATTGCCATGATCAGCTTCGTCACGCTGGTCGTCAGCGGGATCGGCGCCAGCAGCCTCAATCGCGCAAATCGCGATTATTCCGAACTCACGCTGGGCACGCTGCCCGGCGCCGCCCACACGTCGCGGCTCAACCGACTGGTCGGGTCGATGGCCTATGCCGGCTATCGTGCCGTCGCCTATGACGGCAACAGCCCGATGGCCCGCGAAGCCAATGACGAAGAGCTGAAGCACTATGCCGAAGCCAAGACGCTGCTGGACATCATCGAGCGCGAAGATCCGACGTCCAAGACCGTGATCGGCGCCGTCCGCGACAAGCTGGACGGGCTGCAGAACAAGGTCCACGACGCGATCGAACGCGGCCTGCGCAACGACAATGCCGGCGCGCTGGCGCTGCTGCGCGAGGTGGATCCCGAGATCCAGACGATCACCACCAGCCTGGCGGACTTCAATGCCGCGCGCACCAAGGCCGCCGCGGACGCTTCGCACGAACTGCAGGACGCCGGCCAGTCGACCGTCTGGATGCTCGTCGTGATCAACGTGGTCTCGCTGCTGCTCGCCATGGGCACCGGCTATCTGGTCGCGCGCGTCGGCATCACCGATCCGCTCAATGCGCTGCAGGCAGCGATGCAGGCGGTTGCCGGCGGCGACCTCCGCCGCACCGTGCCGGGCACCGACCGCGGCGACGAACTCGGCACGATGGCACGCACCGTCGAGGTGTTCCGCGAGAACGCGATCGGCCTGCAGTCGACCCAGCAGGCCAAGGCCGCCGCCGATGCCGAGCAGGCCCGCCTGCTCGATGCGCTCGACAGCCGACTGGATGCGCTGTCGCACGGCAACCTCACCGCCACCATCGACATCGCGGTGGCGCCGGAATTCGAGCCTGTGAAGTCCAACTTCAACCGCGCCGTCGCCAATCTGCGCGCGCTGATTGCCCAGGTGCTCGAAAGCGCGACGACGATCCGCACCGGCTCCAGCGAGATCGCAACCGCCTCGGAGGATCTGGCGAAGCGCACCGAGGCCAATGCTGCCAGCCTGGAGCAGACCGCTGCGGCAGTCACCCAGATGGACCAGCGGCTCAAGGCCACCGCCCGCGCCGCCGACACCACCGTCCAGCGTACCAACGGCGCGATCCAGACCGTCAATGACGGCCGGGCGATCACCGACACGGCGGTGCAGGCGATGACCCGCGTCTCCGAAGGTGCCAAGGGCATCGACAGCGTCATCGAGGGGCTGGACAAGATCGCCTTCCAGACGCGTGTTCTCGCGATGAACGCCGCGGTGGAAGCCGGTCGTGCGGGTGAAGCAGGCCGCGGCTTCGCGGTCGTCGCCGATCTCGTCTCGCAGCTGGCGATGCGCTCGGAAGAGGAAGCCAGCCGCGCCCGCGACCAGCTGAGCGCAACGCAGAAGGACATCGTCGAGGCGGTGCAGACCGTCCAGCAGGTCGAAGGCGCGCTGGACACCATCTCGACCGCGACCGCGGAAGTGCATCAGCTTGTCAGCGCGATGGCGAGCGATAACCAGGCGCAGGCCACCGCGATCTCGCAGATCGCCTCGGCGGTGCAGACGATGGACCACAGCACGCAGCAGAACGCCGCGATGGTGGAGCAGACCTCCGCCGCCGCGCGCAACCTCAATGCCGAGGTCACCAGCCTCAGCGACTCCGCGCACCAGTTCGAGGTGGGCGGCCAGCGTGCGGCACCGGCGCGGCAGATGCCGCAACCGCAGCCCAGGCAGCAGGCGCAGCGCAGCAACGGCGGTGGCTATGTGTCGCCGGTAAAGCCCCTCCCCGCCGCGGCGATGGCCGGGGCAGACGCGGACGATTGGGCGAACTTCTAAGTCTGCGCAGACCGCAAAAGAAAACGGCCGGGAGAGCGATCTCCCGGCCGTTTCTATTTGGATGGTCTCGCTCAGGCGGCGGCGAGACGCGCGGCGCTGCGGGCACGGCGCCGCAGGGACGCGCCGACAAAGCCCACGCCAGCAATCATCAGGCCCCAGCTGGCCGGCTCGGGCACGCCGCTCGGGCCGAACACCGCGACCGGGGTCGCTGTGCCGATGGTCGCACCGGCGAGGCCGGCGGTGCCGAGGGTCGTCTGGAACGCCGCGGCCGCCTCGTTGGTCAGCGTCAGCACCGAGCCGGCGCCGAGATTGAACAGCGAGATGTTGTCGCCAAGGGTGAAGCCGTTGGCCGAGGCGCTGCCGCGGACCAGTCCAGCGGCCGTGTCGATCTGGAAATTGCCGATGCTGAGCGTGTTGCCGCCCAGCGAGAATTTCAGGCCCGAGCCGGCATGGTCGATGATCGTAGCACCGGTGGAATCATTGCGCGAGCCGCCGGTGATGAGGAAGGCGGCGACGAGATCGTTGCCGATCTTGAAGGCGCTGGCCGTGCCGTAGGTAGCAACCTTGTAGCCTAGCGAATTGAAGGTGCTGGTGGCGGTAAGGTCGACCGCGGTCGCACCGCCGATCACAGTGGCGGCCTGTGCCGTCACGGGGGTTAGCGACAGGCCCGCAACTAGGGCTGCCGCGCTCAAAGCGCCTTTAATCATCCGGATATCTCCTGAACAAGGTACAACACGCCAGGGAACGGCCGCATGGATCATGCCCGCAACTTGGCAGCCCCCGAACCGGGGGCGTGCGCAGCTGGTTCCGTCGATTTGTCGAGCTAAACGATCAACTTGGCTGAAAAATTAACCATTTCACGGCAGGCCGGCGGATTCCATCGACCACTTGCGCAGCTACGCATGAACCTCAGCGATTCAGGCGGTGGAGCAGCTGGGCGCGCAGTCGGCGTGCGGCACTCGCGTCGATCGGCCCCAGCGGCCCCCGCGCCGCCTCCGGCAGATGTTCAGCCGGGCGCTCGGGGTCGCCGAACACATAATAATCGAACAGCGCCTTCCAGGCCTGCTTCTCGGCGTCGGGGCGATCGCGCAGGCTGAGCAGGCCATGCAGCAGGGTGATCTGCGGCGTATCCAGCCAGGCCGGGCTGGTGTTCCACCAGTAATTCACCAGCACGTTGAACGGTGCCAGCGCCTCGACATGGTGCCACCACATCGCGGGATAGAAGAGCAGGTCCCCCGCCTCCATCTCCGCCACCTGGGCCGTCGCCATCGCCTCGCGGAAGCCCGGGTGGCGATCGAAATCGGGTGCCGCGAAATCGACCATGCTGACCACCTGCCCGCCCGGCGTCGGCTCGAGCGGTCCCGGGTAGAGGTTGGCGATCTGGTCGGGGGGGAACAGCGTGAAGCGCCGCCGGCCGACCGCGCACACCGCCAGATTGTGCGACATGTCGTAATGGCAGGTCGCAGTGGTGCGGTTGCCGATCCAGATGCTCGCCAGATGCTGGGCGAACATCGGGTGATCGAGCACCAGGTCGTTCTCGGCGCGGAAGCCGGGCAGATACTCGTCGAGGTCGGTCGAGCCGACATAGATGCTCGGCGCGTTCGGGTCGCCGATCGACGGACGCATCGCGTCCAGCAGCGGCGTCAGCGGTTCGCGGCGGCCCGTGAAGTTCAGGCCGGTGACGCTCTCATCATAGAAGAAGCGCCCGTGGATCTCGGGGGCACCGGTGAACGTCACCACCGGGCGACCGCCGTCGAAGCGCTGCAGCAGGTCCATCGCGTCCTCGGCCGAGGCGAGGCCGGCGCGCACCAGCGGCCAATCGGCGGCAATTCCCTTGAGGATCACCGGCGCCTGATCGGCCATCAACTGGTCGAACGGGATCGCATCCGGCGCAACGCCCTCGAGCACCCGCACCGCGGGCGCAGAACCGGCAAGCACGTTCACCGCGCCGCGCCCGCATTCTTGCGCTCGATCAGCGCGCTGATGTTGCCGAGCGAGGCGGCGACGAGATAGGCGAGCCCCAGCACGTTCGCGCGATGCAGCCGCTCGATCGCCTCGGGCGCCAGCGCCGCCAGTCGGTCGTGAGACAGCATCTGGAAGCCGTCGATCCGGTAGCGCTGCTCGTCGTGCAGCGTCACTTCGATGACGTTGCTTTCGAGCAGGCCCATTTCCTGGAACAGCGCGTAGACCGGCGCGGCTGCGCCGATCCCGCCATGGATCCGCCCCAGCACCCGCGAGACATGCTCCAGATAGCGGCTGGCGCCGCCCTGCGGCAGGAACAGCAGTTCGCCAGCCTCCGTGCCGACGCGGGAATCGTCGAGGTCGACATGCACCGTCGGCCCCTCATCGGAATCAAGGTCATCGGCAGGAATGCCGATCGAAAAGGGACCGCGCTGCTGAAGCGCAGGAACGTAGCGGCTGGTCCAGCGCTCGCCGTCGAAGAACAAATTCTCGTCGAGATCGAAGCCGGTGAGCGCCACCGCCTGCAGCCCCTCCCCCTCCGCCTCGCGGAAAAGGATTGGGAATTCGCGCTGTACGGCCTCGAACTCGGTGGGAAAAATAAGGATCTGGTTGGCGGCATCGCCGAATTCCGCTCCGTGGCGGAAGGCGACGCGCAGGTCCTGGTGGAGCACATTGTCCAGCGCGACCGGGTTCGTCATTCGAAATATACCCATCTTTCCGGGCGTCCCACCCGGTTCTGCCCGACCATGGCGCAAAGCCGCGCCCCTCTCAACCATCCGCATCCGCTGCGGGCAAAGGAAAGGGCCGCTGCCCCCGGCAGCGACCCTCCCTCTCCACTCGCGCGGATGCGCGGTAGCTCAGAACTTGAAGCGCACGCCCGCCAGGAAGCGACGGTCGAGTTCCTGCGCGAACCACAGCTCGCTGACGTCGCGGGCATAGGTCCGCACGCTGGACTTGGTGAGGTTGATGCCTTCCAGCGACAGCGCGATCTGCGGCGTGATCTCGTAGCTCACGTTCATGTCGAGCTGGCCGAAGGGCGCGGTGAACTCGGGGTTGCGCGAGCCCTGGCGGTTGATGCCCGACAGATACCGGTCGCGCCAGTTATAGGCGAGACGGGCCGAGATGCCGTTCTTGTCGTAGATCAGCGTGGTGCTGAACGTGTCGCTCAGGCCGAGCAGCGCGAACTGGTCCTGGCCCGGGTCGGCACCCAGGTTGAAGCCCACGTCGCCGCGCACCAGCGTGTACGCCGCAGCGACACCGAAGCCGGTGTTGCCGAGGAAGTACTGGCCAGCCAGCTCGACGCCGTAGATCTCGGCGTCCTTGTTGTTGACAGGCTTGGACACCTGGAACTGATACAGCGGATCGGCCGCAGTACCGCGCAAGTCATACTGGTTGTTGATCGCCTTGACGTAGTTGTCGTCAAGCGCGCGGGTCGAGCTGTTGTAGTTCGCCTGGAACTCCGTGGTTGCCGCCGCGACCGAACCGCGGTTCGCAATCAGGGACGACATCACGAACAGATTGACGTCGCTGATGTCGGCACCCAGCCCCTTCAGCGCGTCCTGCGCCTGGCCCGACCGCGTGCCTGCCGCGCCCGAGCTCGGATCGCGTAGACCGAACAGCGGCGAGGTGAACTGGCCGTTACCGACGAAGTTGTGCACCCGCTTGTCGAAGAAGGCCACCGAGACATAGCTGTCCGGCTTGAAATACCATTCCAGCGACGCGTCGAAGTTGTCCGAGATCAGCGGCGACAGGCTGGCGTTGCCCACCGATGCGGTCGGGATACCGCCATTGTTGGTCGGGCGCGGCGGACCGCCCAGCGTGGTCGCGGTGAACAGGCTGTTGTAGTTCGGACGTGCAATCGTCTTGCTGTACGACAGTCGGGCAAGCAGGTTGCGCTGCAGTTCGAGCTGGAAGTCGACCTGCGGCAGGATGTTGTCGTAGGAATGCGATTCATCGAACTGGGTCGTGTTGGTCAGCGACACCACCACGGTGAAGTCGTTGTCCGAAACCCAATCGACGGCGGACGGGATCGCCACCTGCGAGATCGAGCGCGACTTGGTATGCTCGTAGCGGATGCCGGCCACCAGGCGAGCCGGCGCATTGCCCACTTCACCCTTCCAGGTCAGCTGGCCATAGGCCGCCCAGATGTCTTCCTTGACGCGATTGTTGTTGTTGCCGGTGATGCCCACGGCGTTGCCGCGGCCACCATAGTAGGACGAAAGGATAGGATAGAGCTTCGAAGCATCCCCGCGGAAGGCGATCTTCGAGTCCGGATCCGAGCCCGGATCGTACTTGTCGAACTTGCACTCGAGGCAGAACGACTGGACCAGGCCCGGCGCCAGCCGCTGGACGTCGCCCGGATTGGCGATACCCCAGTCGCCCAGCGTCTGCTGGGTGCTGACGAAGGTCTGGCGCATGTCGGTCTTGCGATAGTTGGCGCCGAACTCGAACTTGCTGTCGCCGCCCAGATCCCAGCCGAAGTCGGCCCGCGCCTCGCGGACGAGCTGCTCCTGGGTCGACTTGTTGGTACGGCCGATCTGGCTGCCGAACGAGGTCAGGTCGAGCGGAACCGAACCGAGCGTGATGTCCTGCTTCGGAATGCCGGCGCCGCTATAGTCGACCGAGTGCGCGGCCACGACGTTGGCGCCCATGCCGACCAGCGTCGAGCTGACGCCGTTCGGGTTGTCGGGCAGGCTCGACGACTTCGAGATGTGCCCGTCGAGGCGCAGGTCGAGGTTGCTGGCGAGCTGCCAGTCGGCGTTGAGGCCGAAATCGGTCAGGCGGTTCTTCTGCGCGCGCGACTGCGCTTCGAAGCCCTCATCCTTGAAGCCGTTGATCGTCTCGTGGAGATAATTCGCAGTGGCGACGGTGGTGTTGCCGTCGAAATGCACTTCGTCGAACGGACGGCTGAACCAATTGGACAGATCCGAGCGGGTCTCGCGCTGGCGGTTCTGCGCATAAAGCCCGTCCGCGGTCAGCGTGAGGGCGTCGGTAGGCTTGAACTGCACCACGGCCTGGCCGTTGATGCGCTCGCGGCTGCCCTCGGCATAGTGATAGCGGCTGTCGTTGGGGATCGCGACCAGTTGGTTGGCGTTGCTCGGCGCGCCCTTGACGATCGTGCAGCTGGAGCTCAGCGTCGTCTGGCTGGCCGGGCACACCGTGTTGTTGCGGGTGAAGCCGCCGGTGACGAAGCTGCTGTACGGAACGATGTTCCAGTCGTTCGAGGTCGCCGCGATCGAAGTGAAGTTACGCTTCTGGTAGCTGCCGAACAGCTCGACACCGAAGCGCTGGTCCGCGTCGCTCCAGCCGACCACGCCGGAGAACTCCGGGGTGACCTTTGCGCCGCAATCCAGGCAGCCGTCGACGCTGGTGTCGTACACCGCCTTGGCGCCGATGCTGCCGTTGAAGCCCGGCTTGCTGCCGCTGTCGAGCGGACGACGGGTGACGACGTTGATCGTCGCGCCGATGCCGCCCGACGGCACCGCGGCGCGGCCGGTCTTGTACACTTCGAGCGTACGAACGCCTTCGGTCGCGAGGTTCGAGAAGTCGAAAGAGCGGGTGGTGCCCTGTGCACCGTCGGCATTCTGGTCGCCGCCGACGACTGAGATCGCCGCCGAGGCCAGCTGGCGGCCGTTCAGCGTGACGAGGTTGTACTGCGGGCCGAAGCCGCGGACGGTAACCTGCGAACCTTCACCGTTGGTGCGGTTGATCGACACGCCCGGAATTCGCTGCAGCGATTCCGCGAGGTTGGTATCCGGGAACTTGCCGATGTCTTCCGCCGAGATGGCGTCGACGATACCCGGTGCTTCGCGCTTGATCGCGATCGACCGTTCGAGCGACGCGCGAATACCGGTGACGACGATTTCTTCGCCCTGCCCGCCTTCTTGCTGCGGCGCCGCGGTGGCAACGTTGTCGGTCTGTGCTTGTGCAATCGTTGGCAATACCATGCAAGCAGCCACTGCCATCATGGAAGCCGAGCGCGACCATGTAGTCGAACGCGATACGCTCTTCATGTCCCCTCCTCTGCCGACTTTGATCGTCGGAAACCGTTTTTGTTGCGAACGCCCCGATGCTTTCGCGACGCCGGTATCGCTACCATCGGGCCCAACATTGTCAATGTTGGAAACACAAAGCTGTCCGACAGGTTTGATTTTGTCGTCTAGTGTGTTTTCAAGGTTACAGGCTGCAAATAGCTTTCATGCCTGCAATATGCTTTCCCAGACTATTGCAGCGCAACAATCTGTTGGACTGAAACGGGTTACATTGGCTAGATCGGGATGCGCCCGCTATTCCGCGCGCGCTAACAGGCGACGTGCCTGTTCGAGATGTGGGCGGTCAATCATTCGGCCGTTCAGCCGCAGCGCCCCGGCCTCGGGATGGTCGAGGAAGGCCTGGACGATTTCCTCGGCCGCGGCGATTTCCGCCTCACTCGGGGTGAAGCCGCCGTTGATCGCCTCGATCTGCGCCGGGTGAATCGCCAGCATGCCGGTGAATCCGTCGCGGCGGCCCCGCGCGACATAGGCCGATAGCCCGTCGATATCAACGATGTCCGGATAAACGGTCTCGATCGCCGCGACCCCCGCGGCATGGGCGGCGAAAAGCGCCAGCGAGCGCACCATCGCGAAGGGCGCGGTATAGCCGCCGTCTTCTTCCCGAGCGCTCGCCGCGCCGATCGCGGCGGGCAGGTCCTCCGCCCCCCAGGTGAGACCGGCGAGATGTGCCGCGACTTCGCCATAGCTGCCCAGGTGGAACAGTGCGGCGGGCGTTTCGGTAGCGATCGGAAGGATCGGCGGGCACGCAGCGCCTGCCTGCGCGACCAGCGCCACCAGGGTACGGATCGCGGCGGCGCCATCGGCCTTGGGGAGCACCAGCCCCTTGGGGCGGCATGTGGCGATGGCGGCGAGATCGTCGGCGATCGCGGGGGTGCCGAGCGGATTGACGCGGACGAAGCAGGGCGTGTCCGGCGCATCGGCGAACCACTCCGCAATGGCATCGCGGGCGAAGTCCTTGCGCTCGGCCAGCACAGAATCCTCGAGGTCGAGGATCAGCGCATCGGCACCGCTCGCCGCCGCCTTGGCAAAGCGCTCCGGCCGATCGCCCGGCACGAACAACAGCGACCTAAGACGCATGGCATCCCTCTCCCGTTTTGAGAGGGATGCCATGGCATCATCGGGGCCGGGCTGGCAACCGGCACACCGTATCGGTCACTCGCCGCTGCCGGGCTCGGCGATCTTGCGGTGCTGCTCGGCGGTCACCGATTGCGGCAGCACGCCGGCACCGGCGACCTGCAGCTTGTTGGACAGGCCGGAGACGATGTTGTCCGTCCCCTTCATCAGCGCCGTCCAGCCGTCCTTGGCGACATCGGCCGGATCGGACTTGCTCTCGCTCTGGCCAACCTTGGTGTCCATCATGCCGGCGCGCTCGAAGAACTCGGTCTCGACCGGGCCCGGCAGCAGGGTGGTGATGGTGATGCCCTTCACCTCCTTGAGCTCGTTGCGGATCGCCGCCGCGAAATTGTCCACGAACGCCTTGGAGCCGTTGTACACCGCCTGGAAGCTGCCCGGGATCCAGCCCGCGATCGAGCCGGTGATCAGCACCTTGCCCTCGCCCGCATCGCGCATCTGGCGCAGCACCTTCTGCAGCAGATAGACGGTGCCGGTGATATTGGTGTCGATCACGTGTCGCCATTCGGCGACATCCTGATCGAGGAAGCCACCGCCCAGCCCGTGGCCGGCATTGGCGCAGAGCAGGTCAACCTGCCGCCCATCGGCCGCAACAAGCAGCCGGTCTACGCCCTCGATGGTCGACAGGTCGGTCTCTACCGATTGTACGTCGACGCCCTCGCCCTTCAGCGCGGCGGCGGCGTCGACCAGCGGGGTGTCCGCCACCACCAGCAGGTCATAGCCGTCGCGCGCGGCCAGCCGCGCCAGTTCCAAGCCGATGCCGCTCGAGGCACCGGTCACTATCGCAAATTTGTTCGCCATTTTCCGTGCCTCCTTATTCGGCCGCCAGCGCCATGCCGGGCTTCAGCACGACCTTGGTCACTTCGTTCTGGTTGTCGTGGAACATCTTGTAGCCCTGCGGCGCCTGCTCCAGCGGCAGGGTGTGGCTGATCAGGAAGGTCGTATCGATCTTGTCTTCCATGATCGCGTTAAGCAGCGCGGGCATGTAGTGTTGGACATGGGTCTGGCCCGTCTTGAGCGTCAGCCCCTTCTCCATCAGCGCGCCAAGCGGGAACTTGTCGACGAAGCCGCCATAGACTGCGGGCATCGAGACGCGTCCACCCTTGCGGCAAGCAAGGATCGCCTGACGGATCGAGTGGATGCGATCGGTGCCGAGGAAGGTCGACTTCTTGATCTGATCGAGCACGTTGTCGACGAAGAAGCCGTGCGCCTCCAGGCCGACGCTGTCGATCACTGCATCGGGGCCGATGCCGCCGGTCATCTCGAACAGCGCGGCCGCGGTGTCCGTCTCCTCGAAGTTGATCGTCTCGGCGCCGAAGCGGCGGGCCAGTTCGAGGCGGCGCGGGAAATGGTCGATCGCGATGACGCGCTCGGCGCCCATCAGGAAGGCCGACTGCACCGCGAATAGCCCGACCGGGCCGCAGCCCCAAACCGCAACGGTGTCACCCGGCTCGATCTCTGCATTTTCCGCCGCCATCCAGCCGGTAGGCAGGATGTCGGAGAGGAACAGCACCTTGTCGTCCTCGACTCCGTCCGGAATGACGATCGGGCCGACATCGCTGAACGGCACGCGGACATATTCGGCCTGGCCGCCGGCATGGCCGCCCGTAAGATGGCTGTATCCGAACAGCGCGCCCATTGGCTGGCCGTACATTTCCTGACCGAGGTCCTGATTGTCGGCGGGCAGCCCGTTCTCGCAGGCCGAGTATTGGTGCTTGCCGCAATGGTAGCAGGAGCCGCAGGAGATGGTGAACGGCACCACCACGCGCTGGCCCTTCTTGAGTGTCGAGCCAGCGCCCGTTTCCACCACTTCGCCCATGAACTCATGGCCGAGAATGTCGCCGGCCATCATCGTCGGGATGAAGCCGTCATAGAGGTGGAGGTCGGAGCCGCAGATCGCTGTGGAGGTGATCTTGATGATCGCATCGCGCGGGTTGAGGATTTCGGGGTCGGGCACCGAGTCCACGCGGACGTCGTGCTTGCCGTGCCAGGTGAGTGCGCGCATCAGTTCCGCTCCTCCTCGAGCTGTTGCTTGGTGCGGGACGAGGTTGCGATCTCGCCGGTTTCCATGAGTTGCTTGAATCGCCGGAGGTCGCGCTGCGCCTGCATCTTCGGCTCGCGCTGGAAGATGCGGGAGAGCACGCGGCCCAGCGTGCCGAAGGGCTGGTCGTAGTTGATCGTCGCGACCACCACCGTGCCGCGATTGCCGGCATCGCGGAACTCGATGCGGCCGCTGTTCGGGATGTCGGCGCCCTCTTCGGATGCCCAGGCGATCAGTTCGCCATCGCGATCCTCGGTAATGCGCGAATCCCACTCGACGGTGTCGCCGCCGGGGGATTTCACCACCCAGTGGCTGCGCTCGCTGTCGAGCACGTCGATCCGCACGACATTGTCGAGGATCGGCGGCAGGTTGCTGAAATCACGCCAGAAGGCGTAGAGTTCGGCGCGCGGGCGATTGATCGTCACCGCACGCGCGACGAGCTTGTCGCCGCGCTGGACGATCAGGCCGTCCGTGGCCTCGTCGATCGCCTGGCGTTCGTTGTTGGCAGTACTCAGCGGCGCGTCGTCCTGCGACGCGCGGTTCATCGTCTCGGCCATAATGCCTCCGTTGACGGTTCAGCCCTGCGGCGAACCGGGCAGCTTCGGGGGAAGATCGTCGTCGCCCTCGGCGGGTGCCGGGGTCGAGGTGGCGGCGGGGTTGGTCTCGGTCGAACCGGGGTCGCGCTGTTCGTCGCGCACCTCGGGATCGTTCGGCGGGGTGGCCATGATCCAGTCTCCTGCACTTGGGGGAGGTGCAGAAGGTAACCACCGGGGCAGGTGCTGGTTGCAAATTTTATTGGAGATAACGTGGGTTAGGTCGCGATGAGCAGATATCGACCTTACCCCCTCCCGCAAACGGGAGAGGGGGGTTAAGGTTTACCGCCCGTAGATGCGATCCAGCACTTCGGCCGAGCGCGCGAAATGCTCGGCCTCCGGATCGAAGCGCGACGAGCGGGCCAGTTGCTCCGCCCAAGCTGCAGCCGCCCGCCCGCCCCATGCGTCCGGCGGGCTCGCCAGCACCGTCTTGGAGGTCCCGGTGAACCGCTCGGCCACGAAGTCATAGAAGCTGCCGCCGACGTTGCGCAGCGCCGCCCCGCCCTCGGTCCCGTAGAATACCGCCGAAATCTCTGCATCGGTGCCGGCATGCACCCGCCACGAGCAGGCGAGCCGCACATCGGTATCGCCCGCCCGGAACGCCGCGGTGGCATAATCCTCCACCTGCATCACGCCGAGCGGTTGCCCCTGCGCGCGCAGCGACGCCGCAACGCCCTCCACCGCCGGAAAGCCCAGCGTCCACAGCGCCAGATCTACCAGATGCACGCCCAGATCGATCACGCAGCCGCCGCCCGACTGCGCCGGATCGTAGAACCACGGTTTGTCCGGCCCGTACGCATTGTGGAACACCAGATCGACCGCGAAGACATGGCCAAGCGCCCCACCCTGCACCAACTCGGCAATCGCGCGCATGCCCTCGGTATGGCGGTAGGACAGATCGACACCCAGCAGCCGGTCGGCGGTACGCGCGGCAGCGATCACCGCGTCCACCTCCGCGGCGGTGCGGCCCAGCGGCTTCTGGCAGAACACCGCGACGCCCGCCTCCAGCGCGCGGATGCTCTGCTCGGCATGCAGCGCGCTGGGGGTGGCGATGACGATTCCATCGAGGCCCAGCGCCAGCATCGCCTCCAGCCCATCGACCGCCTGCGCGTCCGGTGCAAGTGCCCGCGCCTGCTCGGCCCCCTCGGGAGAGGGATCGGCAAAGGCGGCCGCTTCGATCGCGCCGGTGGCGAGCATCGCCTCCATCCGGTGACGCCCGATCCAGCCGGTGCCGAGAAACCCTACGCGCGGCCTCATCGCAGCATCACCAGTGCCTTGACGAAATGCTCGGGCTTGTCGCGCGTGGCGGCCAGCGCCTCGCCCAGTTCCTCCAGTGCATAACGATGCGTGTAGAGCGGCGTCGGGTCGAGCCGCCCGCTCGCCACCGCATCCACTGCCTCGCGCAGGCCCTGCATCTGCACCTCGGGGTCCCGCTCATGCGCGTTGATCACGTCGATGCCCTTCCAGTTCCAGCCCTGCATGTTCACCTGCCGCGGTCCGTCCTGGTGATAGCCGGCGACCACCAGCTTGCCGCCGAAGCCGACCAGCTCGCCCGCCAGATCGAGCGGCCATTGTTTGCCGACCGCCTCAATCACCCGCGCGCACATCGCCTCCTCGGTCAGCGCCTTGACCGCATCGATGATCGCATAGTGATCGTGCATCGGGATCGTCTCGGCCGCACCGAAATGCTTGGCGAGATCCAGCGATTCCTGCCGCCGCGAGATCGCGATCACCCGCGCGCCGGCATCGCTGGCGAGCTTGGTGAGCACCGCGCCCAGAAAGCCGATGCCGATGATCGCCACCGTCTGGCCTTCGCGGATGTCGCTGCGGCGGAAGATGTTGAAGGCGCAGCCCAAGGGCTCGCCGGGAAAGGGCTGGCCGGAGAGCGTGTCGGGCAGCTTCACCACCATGTCCGCCTTCGCCACGTCGTAATCGGCGAAGCTGCGGAAGGAGAGCGAGGCGACCCGGTCCCCCGGCATCAGCCCCTCCACGCCCTCGCCCACCACATCGATCTCGCCCCAGCCCTCATGGCCGAGCCCGCCGGGATCGCCGGGAAACTGGCTCCAGGGCTGACCCTGCCACGGCTCGACATTGGAGGCGCAGACGCCGCAGCCTTCCAGCCGGATGCGCACTTCGCCGGGGCCCGGCGCGGGCAGCGTCGCGGTCTCGATCCGGATCTGCTCCGGGCCTTCAAGGATAGCGGCGCGCATCATGCGCATTCTCCATGCAACCAATTGATTTCACGCGATGTTGTCGAACGATGATCGAACCACGCCAGGGCATGGGTGCCACGCTCCGCCAGAACATCGAAGACCTCACGGCGCGGCAGCGCGAGGATGCCCTGCGCGCACCGCTCAGTGACAAGGTCGCGGATCGGATCACCCGCTTCACGGGATCGATGACGTTCGTGGTGCTGCATCTGGTCCTCTTCGGGGTCTGGATTTCGGTAAATCTGGGGGTGCTGCCGGTGCTGCCGCGCTTCGACCCGACCTTCGTCGCGCTGGCGATGGTCGCGTCGGTGGAGGCGATCTTCCTCTCGACCTTCGTGCTGATCAGCCAGAACCGGATGGCGGCGGTCGCCGATCGTCGCGCGGACCTGGACCTGCACGTCAACCTGCTCGCCGAGCATGAGCTGACCAAGCTGGCAGGGCTGGTCACACGGATCGCCGAGAAGCTGGACATCCGGCCGGACGACCCCGCCTTCGCCGAGATCCACGCCGATGTGGAGCCGGTTCAGGTGCTCGACGCGCTCGACGAAAGCCGGAAGGAAAAGGGGATCGACTGAGGATCCCACCTCAATTCCCCGCGATGAACGCTTCCACCGCCGCATACGCGTCGTCGTCGGGCATCTGCTCGGGCGGGTGCTTGCAGAACCACGCCGCCGCGGGGAGGATCGCGCCGCCCAGCCCGCGGTCCTGCGCCAGTTTGGCGCAGCGGATCATGTCGATCGCCACCCCGGCGCTGTTCGGACTGTCCTCCACCGACAGGCGGAGTTCCAAGTTCATCGGCACGCCGCCGAACATCTGGCCTTCCATGCGAAGGAAGCAGATCTTGTTGTCGTTCTGCCACGCGACATAGTCGCTGGGGCCGACATGAATGTTCTCGTCCTCAAGCCGGCTTTCGGCGACCGACTGCACCGCCTCGGTCTTGGACTCCTTCTTAGAGGCCAGCCGCGAACGGTTGAGCATGTTGAGGAAGTCGGTGTTGCCACCGGTGTTGAGCTGGTAGGTCCGCTCCAGCTTGACGCCGCGCTTGCGGAACAGGTCGGTCAGCACGCGGTGGACGATGGTCGCGCCCAATTGCGCCTTGATGTCGTCGCCGATGATCGGCACCCCGGCCGTCTCGAACCGTGCCGCCCATTCGGGATTGCTGGCGATGAACACCGGGATGTTGTTGACGAACGCCACCCCGGCCTCGAGCGCGCATTCGGCGTAGAATTCGGTCGCCGCCTGCGAGCCGACCGGGAGATAGTTCATCAAGACGTGCGTGTTGGTCTCACGCAGCGCCTGGACGATCTCGTCCTTGCTCGGCTCAGCACTTTCACTCAGCAGAAAGGTGCGGTCCGGAGCGTAGTCCGCCATGTGGTCGGCGACGCCGTCGAGCACCCTGCCCATCCGTACCTTGGCGCCGGTATGCCGCACCTCGTCGCAGAACACCGCCGTGCAGTTTGGCTTGGCGAAGATCGCCTCGGCGACGTCCTTCCCCACCTTGCGGCTGTCCACGTCCCAAGCGGCGACCACCCGGATGTCGCTGGGGGCATAGCCGCCCAGCTCCGGGTGCATCAGCCCGACCATGTCGTTGGCGCCGGCGCGGTAATGCTCGATGCCCTGCACGAGAGAGCTGGCGCAATTGCCGACCCCCACGAGCGCGACATTGATGGCATGGCGGTCTGGGGACAGCATCAGGCGGACCTCCTCTCGGCGGCGAGACGCTCGTCGCGGTTGAACAGCAAAGGGTTGAGCTCGGGTTGGCTGGTCGCCAGCGCCACGGGGGCGACCGGCGCCGTCACCGTCGCGGTGCCGGCATAGCGATCGATCATCCAGGCGCAGAAATCGGCAAAAGCTTGGGGATCACGCGCCGGGCTGGTGTGGTGCGGCGCGACGCCGAGATGCTCGGGGGTGAAGCAGAAGGTGACAGTGACGTCGAAATCCGCCAGCGCCTCCATCTGCCGGTCGAACCAGTCGACCGCATTCTCGCGGAAGCTGTCCGCCCAGCTTAGCCCCGTACGGATGCGCCGCGTGCCGAGCCGCTTCATCCACGCCACCGCCTCGTCGAGCCGGGGATCGTGGAAATGGAACCACTGCATCAGCCCCACTTCGGCGGCATGCTCGGCATAGACCTCGAGCGCGGGCTTGGGCGTCCCGTCCTCGCGGATCAGGCCCAGGTAAAAGTGACGGTAGTAGGAGGAGCCTTCCGCCTCGCGGTGGCGGGTTTCCGCACCCCAGCTGGTCGGCAGGTCGAACAGCGAGTACCAGAAGACGCGCTCGGCACGCCCACGCAGCAGCTCGACCGTGCGGCGCAGACCGAACTCCTGGACTTCCTCGGCGCCGAACGAGCTGACGCCCACTTCGGTCACCCAGACGGGCTTGTCGGTGACCGCCTGGATCTCGGCGACCTTGTCGGGCCAGGCGGAGAGCGGCCACAGGTTCCAGTCGAGCGGGAAGCCATGCACTGCCACCACGTCGACCGCATCGAGCGCGCCATGCGCTTCCATGCGCCTCAGCCAGTGCGGATCGATCGGCGACATGCCGCCGAGCACGCGCGGCAGCACAGGGTTCACCGCGCGGATGGCGTTGCCGGCCGCGATGACATGCTGGGCGAACATCGACCAATTGGGGTCGATCGCCGGATCCCAATGCGACTTGTTGTTGGGCTCGTTCCAGAGCATCGCCGCTTCAATCATGCGGCATCTCCTTTCGCCGGGTAGACGGCGGCGGGGCCGTACTCCGCATAGGGCACCTCGGCGACGCGGCACCAATAGACCTCGGACTCCGGGTTTGCCTCGATCGTGAATCCGGCCGCGCGCAGCATTGCCTGGCTGGCCGCTGCGTTGGGCGCCCACCAGTTCGTCCAGTCGTTGGCGAACTGGCGCTCGATGAAGTGCAGCTTGGGATAGCCGGGATCGTTGAAATAGGCGGGAGGATCGAAGGTGCCGGGCATGTGGAAGGGGTGATCCTCCGGCACTTCCGCGACGCTGTCCGATCCCTGCTGCATCGTCTGGAACAGCATGAACTCGCCAGCGACATGTTCGCGGATCAGGTCCAGCGCCAACAGCGGGTGGCGCAGATGGTAGAGCACGCCCATGAAGATCACGATGTCGAAGCGACGCCCGAGCGCCGCCACGTCGTAGACCGAGCGGTTCTCGAAGCGGACGTCGTCGAAGCCGAGCGCCTCGGCCGCGAAGCGCGCCTGCGCCAGATAGCGCTCGTCGCTGTCGATGCCGAGCACTTCGCCCGCCCCGCGCCGCTTCATCTCGAACGAATAGAAGCCCGCGTTGCAGCCGATATCGAGCACCGAACGCCCTTCCAGATCCTCCGGCAGCGCATCGGCGAAACGGGCGAACTTGAAGGCGGGATAGTCGCCCAGGAAGTGGTCCGGGGCGGTCTCCACGCCCTGGATGCGGATGTTCTGGAACCACGGCCCCAGTGCGTCGATCCGCGCGCGCAGATCGTCGGCTGGCACGGACCGCGCGGCTGCTAGGTTCTTCATTCCTGTCCCCCATTGAGCTTGAGCAGACGCGCGCCCCAATTGCCGATCAGCAGCGTGCTGACCGAGCCGGGGTCTACGTCGAAGGCGAGCAGGCGATCGAGGCCCAGCCCGAGATAATGGGCGATCACGCCCCGAATGATGTCGCAGTGGCTGACGCAGAGCAGCGTGCCGTTCCACCCGCGCTGGACCAGCGCATCGAGATGGCCGACGGCGCGGGCGGTGGCTTCCGCCATCTTCTCGCCATTGGGGGGGCGGACCGCCGAACGCTGCCGGTTCCATTCGCGCCACTCGGCATCGCGCTCCAGTTCGTCGAAGCTGCGGCCGGTCCAGGCGCCGAAATCCACTTCGTCGAGCGCGTCCACCACCTGTGCTCGCACGCCGATCCGCCCCCCGATGATTTCGGCGGTGGCGCGGGTGCGCTCGCGCGGGCTGGCATGGATGGCGGCGATCGGCTCCTCGCGCGCAAAATAGGCGGCAAGCCACTGCGCCTGCGAATGGCCGGCAGCAGACAGCGGCGAGCGCGCGCTGCGGCCGCTCAGCACCTGACCAACATCGTCATGCGCGCCGTGCCGGATCAAATGTACTTTTGCAGTCATCAGCAGGTTTGCAGCCTATCAGCATCAACTTAGATGCTTGCGCAACAACTTCCCTGCCTCAATAGTTCCAATTAACCTAGATCATCTTCGCATATTCAACAAGATAAATGTAGTTTTTACATGACAATCATCGGGAACAAAGATGAAGAAGAAGCTGTTTGCTTCATAGGCGAATGACTCTCTAGCAAGTCATGATTTTACCACGACTTACCTAGGTTAGTTCTATATGCAGGAAAGCAGCGGCATGGCGGAAAAGGTGCTCGTAACGGGCGGTGCAGGGTTCATCGGGTGCCAGGTTTCGGCCGAGCTGCTGCGAAGAGGTCATCAGGTCCGCGTGCTCGATTCCATGCTGGAGCAGGTCCATGGCAACCGCGAACGCCCGGAAGCACTGAACTCCGAAGTCGAGCTGATCCGCGCAGATGTGCGCGATGGGGATGCCGTCGCCCGTGCGCTGCAGGGCGTCGACAGCGTCATCCACCTCGCCGCCGAAGTCGGTGTCGGCCAGTCGATGTACGAGGTCGAGCGGTATACTTCCACCAACGACGTCGGCACCGCGGTGCTGTTCGAGCGGCTGATCGACACGCCCGTCCGGCGGGTGGTCACCGCCTCGTCGATGAGCATCTACGGCGAAGGCCTGTACCGAGACGCGGACGGCAAGCTGGTCGAGAATGCCGAGCGCGGCATCGTCCGCGACGGCCAGCAGCAGTGGAACCCGCTCGACGCGCAGGGCCGCCCGCTGGAGCCGGTCGCCACGCCTGAATGGAAGCGGCCGAGCCTCGCCTCGATCTATGCGCTCAACAAATATGTGCAGGAGCGCACCACCCATATCATGGGCGCGCCCTATGGCATCGAGACCGCTTGCCTGCGTCTGTTCAACGTCTATGGCCCCGGCCAGGCGCTGTCGAACCCCTATACCGGCGTGCTGGCGATCTTCGCCTCGCGGCTGCTCAACGGTCAGCGCCCGATGATCTTCGAGGATGGCGAGCAGCGCCGCGACTTCGTCCATGTTAGCGACGTCGCCCGCGCCTTTGCCGACGCGCTCACCCTGCCCCAGGCCGCCGGCCAGACCTTCAACATCGGCTCGGGCGACGATCGTTCGGTGACCCAGGTCGCCGAGGCGCTCGCCCGCGCGATGGGCCGCAACGACGCCGCGCCCGAGATCGTCGGCAAGACGCGTGTCGGCGATATCCGGCATTGCTTCTGTGACACCAGCCTGGCGCGCGAGAAGCTCGGCTTCGAGGCACGACAGGATTTCGAGGCCGGTCTCGCCGAACTCGCCGACTGGGTGCAGCAGCAGACCGCCGAGGACCGGGTGGGCCAGGCACGGGCCGAGCTCGAAAAGCGGGGCCTGGTCGCATGAACGGCAGCGACGAACGGCCGATCCTGATCACCGGCGGCGCCGGCTTCATCGGGTCGAACCTCGCCGACCGGCTGGCGCGCCAGGGCGAGACGGTGGTGATCTACGACGCGCTGCGTCGCCCCGGCGTGGAGCGCAACCTCGCCTGGCTGCAGGCGCGGCACGGCGACCGCATTCGCCCGCTGATCGCGGACATTCGTGAGACGACCAAGCTGGTGGAGGCAGTGCGTTCTTCCCGCGCGGTGTTCCATTTCGCGGCGCAGGTAGCGGTGACCACCAGCCTCACGGATCCGACCGCCGATTTCGAGATCAACATCGCCTCGACCTTCGCGCTGCTCGAAGCCGCCCGCACCGCCGCTGCCCCGCCACCGGTGATCTTCGCCTCGACCAACAAGGTCTATGGCGACCTTGCCGACCTGGACTTCGAACTCGGCGACAATGGCTATCAGCCCGTCGACCGCGACGTGCACGCGAACGGCATCGACGAGGCGCGGCCGCTCGACTTCCACACGCCCTATGGCTGCTCCAAGGGCGCGGCCGACCAATATTTGCTCGATTATGCCCGCAGCTATGGATTGCCGACCGCGGTGCTGCGGATGAGCTGCATCTATGGTCAGCGCCAAATGGGCACCGAGGACCAGGGATGGGTAGCGCATTTCCTGATCCGCGCGCTCGAAGGTGCGCCGATCACTCTGTACGGCGACGGCCACCAGGTGCGCGACATCCTCGACGTGTCGGATGCCGTCGACGCCTATGTCGCCGCATGGCGACAGATCGATCGGGTGTCGGGCCAGGCCTTCAACCTCGGCGGCGGCCCCGCCAATGCGGTGAGCCTGCGCACGCTGCTGGCGCATGTCGAGACCATCACCGGCCGCCCGCTCGACCTGCATTTCGACGATTGGCGCGCCGGCGACCAGCGCTATTTCGTCGCCGACACTAGCAAGGCGCGTGCGGCGCTGGGCCTCGGCGCGCCGACCGGCTGGCAGGACGGCGTGACTGCCCTCGCCCGCTGGCTTGGCGAGGAACGCGGTTTGACGATCGGCCGTCCGGCGCAGCGCGAGCGCGTGGCGGCGGCCGCCCTGTGACCATGGCCGCGCCGCTGCGACTGCTGCTCACCACCGATGCGGTCGGCGGCGTGTGGCAGTACAGCATCGACCTTGCCGAGACGCTGGCCGAGCGCGGCGTAGAAATAGTGCTGGTTCAGTTGGGGCCGGCGCCGAGCGCTGCGCAGCGGGCAGAGGCGCGGGCAATTCCCGGTGTGACCTTCCTCGAAACGGGTCTGCCGCTCGACTGGTTGAGCGAGGGACCGGCGCCTGTGCGCGCAGCGGGCGCGGAGATCGGTCGTCTGGCACGACTGCATGGCGCCGATCTCGTGCAACTCAACATGCCAACCCTTGCGGCGTCGGCGGATCCGGGCGTGCCGATGCTGGCGGTGACGCATGGCTGCGTCTCCACCTGGTGGCAACATGGCCGGCCCGGCACCCCGCTCGACCCCAGCTTCGCCTGGCACCGGGACCTGACCGACGCCGGGCTCCGCGCAGCCGATCAGGTGGTCGCGCCTTCGGTCGGCTATGCCGAGGCCGTGCGGGACTATTACCGCCTGCCCGCGCTGCCGACGGTCGTGCACAACGGCCGCGCGCCGCTGGTCACGCCGAAGCACGAACCCGCTCAGGACTGCGTGCTGACCGTTGGCCGGCTGTGGGATTCCGTGAAGGGCGCCGAACTGCTCGACGCAGTGGCGGGCCAGCTCTCCGTCCCCTTCCATGCCGCCGGCGCCGCGACCGGCCCGCACGGCGAAACGGTGCAGCTGGAAAACCTGCATCTGCTCGGCCAGTTGGACGGCGTAGCGCTCGCCAGGCGGCTCGCCGCGCGACCGATCTTCGTCTCCGCCGCCTGTTTCGAGCCCTTCGGGCTTGCAGTGCTGGAAGCGGCTGCAGCCGGATGCGCGTTGGTGCTGGCCGACATCCCGGTATTCCGCGAGCTCTGGGACGGCGCCGCCACCTTCGTCCCGCCCCGCGACGCCGCCGCCTATCACGCAGCCATCGAGCAGTTGATCGGCGACCTCGCGCTGCGCCGCAGCCTGGGCGACGCCGCTGCCGAGCGCGCGGGCCGCTACACGCCCACCCGCATGGCCGACGCCATGCTCCTCCTCTATCGCCAGCTCGTTGCCGAGCGCGCGCCCGCCGGAAAGGTCGCGGCATGAAGATCGTCTATTTCACCCATTCGCTCGCCTCGTGCTGGAACCATGGCAATGCCCATTTCCTGCGCGGTGTACTCAGCGAGCTGATCGCCCGCGGCCATGACGTGAAGGTCTGGGAGCCGGAGGACGCCTGGAGCCTCACCAACCTGCTAGCCGATCATGGCCAGGCTGGCCTGGCGCCCTATCGCGACGCCTATCCCGAGCTGAACTCCCACACCTACACGCCGATGTGCACGCCGGCAGAGATGATCGGGGACGCCGATCTGGTGATCGTGCACGAGTGGAATGATCCCAAGCTGGTTTCCCGCATCGGCCATGCCCGCGCAATGGGCGGCAACTTCACCCTGCTGTTCCACGACACCCACCACCGCGCGGTAAGCGAACCGGCAGCGATGCAGGCCTATGACCTGAACGACTATGACGGCGTGCTCGCCTTCGGGGAGACGCTGGCGGAGGTCTATCGCGGCTGGGGCTGGGGCAATCGCGTCTGGACCTGGCACGAAGCCGCCGACCTGCGCCGCTTCCAGCCGCCCGCGCAGGAAGGCGAGCGCGAGGGTCTAGTCTGGATCGGCAACTGGGGCGATGGCGAGCGCACCGAAGAGCTTGAGCGCTTCCTGTTCCACCCCGCTGCCGAAGCCGGCCTGCCGCTCGACATCTACGGCGTCCGCTATCCCGACGAAGCCAAGACCATGCTCGCCCGGCACGGCGCACGCTATCATGGCTGGGCAGCCAATGCCCGCGCACCCGAGATCTTCGCGCGGCATCTCGCCACCGTCCATGTGCCGCGGCGCTATTATGCGACGATCCTGCCCGGCATCCCGACGATCCGCGTGTTCGAGGCGCTCGCCTGCGGCATCCCGCTGGTTTCCGCGCCGTGGGACGATGCGGAGGGCCTGTTCCGCCCCGGCACCGATTATCTGGTCGCCCGCGACGGCGCCGAGATGACCCGCCACCTCAAGGCGCTGCGCGACGACCCGGATCTCCGCGCATCCCTAGTAGCCCACGGCCTGGAGACGATCCGCACCCGCCACAGCTGCGCGCACCGCGTCGACGAACTGCTCGCCATCGTCGCCGGTCTCGCCCGCCCCCATTTTGCCAAGGACGCCGCATGAAGATCGCTTTCTACGGATCCAGCCTGCTCTCCTCCTACTGGAACGGGGCCGCGACCTATTATCGCGGCATCCTCAAGGCGCTGGCCGCGCGCGGCTATGACATCACCTTCTACGAGCCCGACGCCTTCGATCGCCAGCAGCACCGCGACATCGATCCGCCGTCCTGGGCCAAGGTGGTTGTTTACCCGGCGACCGACGAGGGCCTGCGCAGCGTGCTGGCCGAGGCGCGCCATGCCGATGTGGTGGTGAAGGCGAGCGGCGTCGGCGTGTTCGATCGCGAACTGATCGAAGCGATGCGCACCGCGCCGCGGCCGGACGCGCTGCGCATCTTCTGGGACGTGGATGCCGCCGCGACGCTCGACGAGATGCGCGGCGACCCTGCCCATCCGGTGCGCGCCATGCTGCCGGAGATCGACCTGGTGCTCACCTATGGCGGCGGCCCGCCGGTGATCGATGCGTACACGGCAATGGGCGCCCGCGAGTGCATCCCGGTCTACAACGCGCTCGATCCGGAGACGCACCACCCCGCCCCAGCCGATCCGCGCTTTACCGCCGATCTCGCGCTGCTCGCCAACCGGCTGCCCGACCGCGAGGCGCGGATCGAGGAATTCTTCCTCCGCGCCGCCTCGCTGGCGCCCGATCGCCGCTTCCTGCTCGGCGGCAATGGCTGGCACGACAAGGGGCTGCCGGCCAACGTCCGCGCGATCGGCCATGTCGGCACCGCGGACCACAACGCCTTCAACTGCACGCCCCAGGCGGTGCTCAACGTGGCGCGCGATTCGATGGCGGCAATCGGCTTCTCCCCCGCCACTCGCGTGTTCGAGGCCGCCGGCGCCGCCGCCTGCCTGATCACCGACGCCTGGGAGGGAATCGAGCTGTTCCTCAAGCCCGACCATGAAGTGCTCGTCGCCCGCGATGGGCAGGACGTTGCCAAGCATCTTGCCACCCTCACCCCCGAGCGCGCGCGGGCGATCGGCGAAGCGGCCAAGGCCCGGGTGCTCGCGGAACACAGCTACGATCTTCGCGGCGCGCAAGTCGATGCGATCTTGAAGTCGCACCAGCCCCGCGAAAGGAAAGCCGCATGAAGCTGATCGTCCTCGGCCTCAGCCTCGGCTCCTCTTGGGGCAATGGCCATGCCACTACTTTCCGCGCCTTGCTGCGAGCATTCACCGCACGGGGACATGATGTCCTGTTCCTCGAACGTGAGGTGCCCTGGTACGCCGGCGCCCACCGCGATCTGGTCGATCCGGACTTCTGCCGGCTGGAATATTACCGCACGCTCGCCGATCTCGACGCCTGGCGCGAGGCGATCGCCGAGGCCGACGCGGTCATCGTTGGCTCCTATGTGCCGGACGGGGTGGAGGTCGGACAGTTCGTCCAGGGCACGGCTAAGGGCGTCACCGCCTTTTACGACATCGACACGCCGGTCACCCTCGCCAAGCTCGCGCGCGGCGAATTCGAGTATCTCACACCAGCGCTGATTCCCGGCTATGACGTCTATCTAAGCTTTACGGGCGGCCCGACGCTCGACCGCATTGAGCGCGAGCTCGGCAGCCCCGCCGCGCGCGCTCTCTATTGCTCGGTGGATACCGACGCCTATCACCCGCTCGACGTGCCGAAGCGCTGGGATCTTACCTATCTCGGCACCTACAGCCCCGATCGCCAGCCGACGCTGGAGAAACTGCTGCTCGAACCCGCGCGCCGCTGCCCGGAGAAGCGCTTCGCCGTCGCGGGGCCGCAATATCCGGACAGCATCGACTGGCCCGACAATGTCGAGCGGATCGAGCATCTGCCCCCCGCCGAGCATCCCGGCTTCTATTCCGCCTCGCGGATGACGCTGAACGTCACCCGCGCCGACATGATCGCGGCGGGCTGGTCGCCCTCGGTGCGGCTATTCGAGGCGGCGGCGTGCGGCACGCCGATCCTCTCGGACCGCTGGGACGGCATCGAGAGCCTGTTCGTCCCAGGCGACGAGATTCTGCTCGCCGATACTACCGAGGACGCCATCAAGGCACTCCACCGCGAGGCCGAAGCCATCGGCACCGCCGCGCGGCGCCGCCTGTTCGAAGGCCATGACGCCGCGCACCGCGCCGTCGAACTCGAGACCCATCTCAACGAAGCCAGAGCGCGGCCGCACGGCACGCGCCGGGAGAGGAATGCCCCGATGACGAACGATACAGAAAAGTCGCTGATCCTGGTCGCCGGGGGCGCCGGCTTCATCGGGTCGCACCTTTGCGCCGAACTGCTCGACCGCGGCGAGCAGGTGGTGTGCCTCGACAATCTCCAGACCTCGAACCTCTCCAACCTGCGCGGGCTGGAGGGGCGGCCCGGTTTCGAGTTCGTCCGCGGGGACATCGTCGACGAGCTGCCGGCAACCATCCTGGAACGCGCGCATCGCTTCAAGCAGATCTACAACCTCGCCTGCGCGGCCTCTCCGCCGCAGTATCAGGTCGATCCCGAGCATACGATGCTAACCAACGTGGTTGGCACCGATCGCCTGCTGCGGCTCGCCTCGGAGGCAGGCGCACGCTTCCTGCTCACCTCCACCTCGGAGGTCTATGGCGATCCCGAGATGCACCCCCAGCGCGAAGACTATCGCGGCTGGGTAAGCTGCACCGGCCCACGCGCTTGCTACGACGAGGGCAAGCGCGCGGCCGAGGCGCTGACCTATGATTTCTGCCGTAGCGGGCGGGCCGAGGTTCGCGTGGCGCGGATCTTCAACACCTATGGCCCGCACATGCATTTTGACGATGGCCGGGTGGTGTCGAACCTGATCGTCCAGGCGCTCTCCGGCAAGCCGCTGACGCTCTATGGCGATGGCAGCCAGACCCGCAGCTTCTGCTATGTCTCGGACCTGGTGCGGGGCCTAACCCTGCTAATGAATAGCGATATCACCGGAATGGAACCGATAAACCTCGGGAATCCGCACGAAATCACGGTGGGCGAGTTGGCGGAGAATGTCGCCACGCTGACCGGCGCGGAAATCGCTATTGAGTATCATCCGCTGCCGACCGACGACCCCCGGCGCCGGAAGCCCGACATCGCGCGCGCCCATGCGCTACTCGGATGGGAGCCGCGCGTTTCGCTGGCCGAAGGTCTCGAACGGACCTGTGCCTGGTTCGCCCAGGCGATGGACGTAGCACCCCGACACGCTGCGGCACTTGAGGTTGCAGCCGAATAAAATCAACGGGTTCCCTGCCCGCAATGCATCTGCACTGCCCTTAAGGCCGTAGTTTCTTTCGCCAGCTAGCGGCGTACTGAATTTGATGCCGCGTCCCGCCCTGCCGCATGCCCTCGGGACGCGGCACCGGCGCGAAGCATCCCGCTGGCGAGAGGAACGGTCCCGGGTGACGCAGCCCCATTTACGCCCTGCAGTTGCCACTTCGAGCGGTCAGCCCGGTTTCAACGAGGACGGATCGGCAAGTGCGGTTTCGCCGATCTGCTCGCCGGCCGCGGTTCTGGTGGCGCTGCATGCGCTTGTGGACGGCCACCATGCCGCCCTTTCCTGTGCCCAGGCTTCTGTTAAGGATGCCAACGCGCACCAGGCCGGTCGCAATGATGCATTGCGACACGCAGCGGCGATCAGCGCGACGAGCGATGCCGCGGACCTGGAACTGCTGGTGCGCGATGCACTGCACGCCTTTCAGTTCGGCCAGGCGCGAGGCATTTCTATCTCGGGGCCGGGTGTACTGCTTCGCCCGGCGACTGCGCGGCTGCTGACGTTGGTCTTCCACGAGCTTACCACCAACGCGATCAAGTTCGGCGCACTAAGCGGGACGAGCCCGCATCAAGCCCTGCAGATCACGTGGAAGCAGAACGCGCTGGGCGCGGAGGTCGCGTGGCAAGAACATGGAGTCGCTGTCCTGGGCCCGGCAGATCGACCGCGTTCCGGTTTCGGGCGAAAACTGATTGATTTCACCCTCGCCTCCCATTGTGACACCCAGCCGATTTTCCGCTTACTTCCCGGCGGGGTCGACTGCAGGTTCACGATACCAATACAAGCACTGATATACTGATCTTCGTTAGTAACTTAATTCTGAACTTTGAAGCGCAACGGCGCGTTGCCCCGAGATTATGCTGACAACTCCACCCCAGGCGGCGGACGCATCGGCGTCCAGTCGACTAGGCGCGCTTGCATCGCTCAGCGATGCCGAGCGTCGTGCCCTCCGGCAGGCGGCGGAGTTTCCCCAGCGTATCCGCGCCACCCGCGACCTGATCCTGGCGGGGCAGCGCACGCCGGGCCCGCTCCTCGTGCTCGACGGCTGGCTGGGACGCGTGCAGTTGTTCAGCGACGGCCGTCACCAGATCCTCAGCTTCCTCCTGCCGGGCGACGTGATCCAGGACGCCCGCACCTTCCAGCCCGTCGCCCCCAGCACGATTACGGCACTGTGCGAAGCGGTCCTTTGCCCCGCCCCCGCGGCCGAGGACGAAGGCCTGCGCGAAGCTTATGCAGCAAGCGCCGCGCTCGACGAAATCTATCTGCTCCGCCAGATCGCCCGGCTCGGCCGGATGAGCGCCTATGAACGCATCCAGGACTGGCTCTGCGAAATCCACGAGCGCCTGCTCCTCGCCGGGCGCGCGGGGCCGGAGAGCTTCCCGATGCCGCTCACCCAGGAGATGCTGGCCGATGCGCTGGGCCTCACCAGCGTCCATGTGAACCGCACGCTGCAGGCGATGCGGCGCGATGGCGTTCTCGAATGGCGCGGGGGCACGGTGCGCCTCCGCCAGAGCGCGGCAACGACGGCGGCGCAAGGGCGTCCGATGCCGGAAGCGGCGATCCCGGCTTTCCGCAAGGCATTGCTCGCCGGCTAGATCAGGACCTGCGGGCGGATGGCACCGTGGGCGCGGGCGCAGCCATGGAACGTACGCGCCGCGCATATTCGTCGGCCAGCCGGAAATGCGCGAGCGCGGCGGCATTGTCCTCGCAGGTAGAGGCGATGGCCAGCTCGGCACGTGCGCGGCGCTGAAAATAGCTGCGGTCCTCGGAACTTGGCATGGGCGACACTCCGTTGCTCGGACGCCGACGCTACACCCATCGGGCCCCCTGCGGCGTTCGCGTAGATCAGGACAACGCAGGACAAAGGGCGCTTCCGGAGTCGACGTATGCGCGGTCGAGCGTCTAAAGCCGCGCGCCATGACCGACGCTGCCCTACCCCGCCCCACCCGCTGCGACCGCGCCTGGGTGGACGACGCCGTCCGTACGATCGATGCCGAGTTCAACCGCTCCGCCGACACCCATCTGGTCCGCGTCGAGCTACCGGGCGCACCGGGCATCACCCTGTACCTGAAGGACGAATCGAGCCATCCGACCGGCAGCCTCAAGCACCGGCTCGGCCGCTCGCTGTTCCTCTATGCGCTGTGCAACGGCTGGATCGGCCCCAAGACAACGATCGTCGAGGCGTCAAGCGGCTCGACTGCGGTTTCCGAAGCCTATTTCGCCAGGATGATCGGACTGCCCTTCGTCGCGGTGCTGCCGCGCCGCACTTCGCCCGAGAAGATCGAAGCGATCGAGTTCCATGGTGGCCGCTGCCATGAGGTGGCCGATCCGCGCTCAGTCCGCAGCGAGGCGCAGCGGCTCGCGACGGAGCTGGGCGGCCATTTCATGGACCAGTTCACCTATGCCGAGCGCGCGACGGACTGGCGCGGCAACAACAATATCGCCCAGTCGATCTTCGAGCAGATGGCGCAGGAAGCGCATCCCATCCCCACCTATATCGTCTGCGGCGCCGGCACCGGCGGTACCTCGGCGACGATCGGCCGTTATCTGCGCTATCGCCGGCTGGTGACACGGCTGTGCGTCGCCGATCCCGAAGCTTCGGTGTTCCACCGCCACTATGTCGATCGCAGCGTCACCACCGTCGACGGCGCGCCGTCCTGCGTCGAGGGCATCGGCCGGCTCCAGCTCGAGCCGTCCTTCCTGCCCGACGTGATCGACCGGATGATCACCGTGCCCGACGCGGCGAGCCTGGCGGCCGCGCTGCGGATCAGCCGGGTGCTCGGGCGCCCCTGCGGCGTCTCGACCGGCACCAATATCTGGGCCTGCGCGACGCTGATCCGCGAGATGCGCGCCGCCGGCCAGACCGGCTCGATTGTCACCCTGCTGTGCGACGACGGCCGCCGCTATGGCTCGACCTGCTTCGATGCCGGCTGGCGCGCGGCGCATGGCTATGAGACCGACACGCACGATCGGGCACTTGACGATCTTTTCCTGCCGCCTGTCTGAAATTCGTCATCAATTCGTCATCGGGCTGCTGCACCCGCGCGCAGGTATCATTTTGGTGACATGGGAGTTGGGGGCACGATGACGAACGGGGGCACGACGCGGCGGCGGTTCCTGGCAGCAAGCGCACAGGCGGCAGTGGCTTCGGCGCTGCCCGCCTCGATCGCACGGGCAGCGGCGATCCCTGCGGACGTCCGCAGCGGCACCATCGCCGATGTCGCGCATGTCGTGATCCTGATGCAGGAGAACCGCAGCTTCGACCATTATTTCGGCACGATGAAGGGCGTCCGCGGCTTTGGGGATCCGCTTACCGTGCCGCTGCCCAATGGCCGCAGCGTGTTCGCGCAGGAAGCCGCCGATGGCCGGCTGGTCGCGCCCTTCCACCTCTCCACCAAGGAGCATTTCGAGCTGATGCGGGTGGCGAGCACCCCACACAGTTGGCCCGATGCGCAGGCCGCCTGGGACCAGGGCCGTATGCAGCGCTGGGCTGCCGCCAAGACCGATCGCGCGATGGGCTATTTCACCCGCGAAGACTTGGATTTCCAGTTCGCGCTCGCCGAGAGTTTCACCATTTGCGACGCCTATCATTGCGCGGTGCATACCGGCACCAACACCAATCGGCTGTTCCTGTGGACCGGCACCAACGATCCCAGCGGGATGATGGGCGGCCCGTCGATCGGCAATTCGCACGACGAGCTGGCGACCAAGGGGGGCCACCCCGATTCTTACCGCTGGACCACCTATCCGGAACGGCTCCAGGCGGCCGGGATCGACTGGCGCGTCTATCAGGACATGGCGGACAATTTCACCGACAACCCCCTGGTCGGATTCGCCGCCTATCGCGAGGCGCAGCCGGGCTCCCCGCTGTACGACCGTGCACTGACCACCCATGGGCTCGACCAGCTCCGCGCCGACGTGCTGGCGAACCAGCTGCCCCAGGTCTCGTGGATCATCGCCGATGCCAAGGGCAGCGAGCACCCCGCGCCCTCCAGCCCGGCCCAAGGCGCTGCGTACACCGCAGCGGTGATCGATGCGCTTACCGCCAATCCGGAGGTGTGGGCGCGCACCGTGCTGATCGTCAATTTCGACGAGAATGACGGCTTCTTCGATCACGTGCCACCGCCCGGGCCGCCCTCGCGCGATCCCGCCGTCGTCGGCGGCTTCCTCGGCGCGTCGCAGGTCGACACGTCCAACGACTATCACCAGATCCCCAGCGTCGCCGACGACAAGGCCGAGCGGCCCGAGCTGATCGGCCGCCCCTATGGCCTTGGCCCGCGCGTGCCCTGCTATGTCGTCTCGCCGTGGAGCCGTGGCGGCTGGGTGAACTCGCAAGTCTTTGATCACACGTCGGTAATTCGCTTCCTCGAGACGCGGTTCGGGGTGCAGGAGCCCAATATCTCCGCCTGGCGACGTGCGGTGTGCGGCGACCTGACCAGCGCGTTCGACTTCCGCAGCCCCAACCGCAAGATCGGGCCGGTGCTGCCCGATCCGCGCGATCTTGCCACCCGCGCCGCCGCGCTGCCCAGCCAGCCCGAGCCGAGCGCGCCCGTCGCCGCCGCTCAGGCGCCGGCGCAGGAGCCGGGCATCCGCCGCGCCCGCGCGCTACCCTATGCCCTGGAGGTGCGCGAAGCCGCGCTCGATTCGAACAGGATCGTGCTGCGCCTCGAATGCAGCGGCGTGCCTGCGGTGGTGCATGTCTATGACCGGCTCCAGCTCGATGCGGTGCCGCGCCGCTACACGCTTAAGCAGGGCGGCACGATCGAGGCCGAATGGCCGCTCGACTCGGAAGGGCGCTACGATCTCTGGCTGCTCGGTCCGAACGGTTTTCATCGCCATTTTGCCGGCCAGGGGCCTGCCCATGCCAGTGCCGTGCGCTGGCAACAGCGCCGCGGCACCACGCCGTCGCTGCTGATCGAGACGCCGGCCGGCCTTGGTTCGGAATGGCCGCGCCACCCGCAGCTCAAGCCGATCGTATCAGGAGAAACCAAGGTAGCGCTAACGGTTACCGGTGGCTGGTACGACCTCGTCCTCACCGATCCGGCTGTCCCCGGTTACCGTCGTCGGCTCGCCGGAAGGATCGAAAATGGTAGCGATGGTTGGTCTGAACCGCCCTATACCAATGTTAAGGTTTCCCAAATCGATTAGGACGCGATACTGTCAGCGCTGACAGAATATCACGTTGGGGGGCGGGACAGTTGAAGTCAGTGGGCTTAGTCGAGCTGGCGAAGATCGCAGGCGTGTCGGTTTCGACTGCCTCAAGGGCGCTTTCCAATCATCCTCGCGTGGCGCGAGGTACGCGCGAGCGCATTGTCGCGCTCGCGCAGGAACATGGCTTCCGCCTTAACCAGACCGCCAGTGCGCTGCGCAAGCAGCGTACCGGCGCGATCGGCGTAGTGGTGCCGCTGGGCCATGAGGTGGACCAGGCGCTTTCCGACCCGTTTTTCATGGGGCTGCTTGGCGGGCTGGCCGATGCGCTGACCAAGCGGGGCTACGACCTGTTCCTGTCGCGCGTGGTGCCGCAGGGACCGCGCTGGCTGGACGACATCATCGCCTCGGGCCGGGTCGACGGCATCATCCTGATCGGCCAGTCGGACCAGCTGGAGGCGATCGAGCGGATCGCTGGCAGCTACCAGCGCATGGTTGTGTGGGGTGCCGCGCGGCTGGGCTCAGACCAGATCACCGTCGGCACGGACAACGTCACCGGCGGCGAACTCGCGGCGCGTCACCTGATCGCCCGCGGCTGCAAGAAGCTCGCCTTTCTCGGCAACCCGGAAGCGCCGGAATTTTCCGATCGCTACAAGGGCTTCCACGCGGCGATCGCCGAGGCGGAGGGCGTCACCGACATGGTGGTGCCGATCCACCTGACCATGGAAGACGCCTATCGCGAGATGACCGCCTATCTCGCTGCAAATCCCGCCCCGGATGGCATCCTCGCCGCCTCCGACGTGATCGCGATGAGCGCAATGCGCGCGCTGGCCGAGCGGGGCTTGCGCGTACCGGAGGACGTGGCGGTGATCGGCTATGACGACATCCTGCTCGCCGGCTACACCACGCCGGCGCTCACTACGATCCGCCAGGACGTGGTCTACGGCGCCAACCTGCTGGTCGAGCTGCTGCTGGCGCGGATCGCTGGGCAAAATGTCGGCTCGGTGGCGATGCTGCCCGAACTGATTGTCCGCGATTCGGCCTAGGCCGGGTCGCGCACGGCGGCGCGCACCAGCAACTGGTGGAGCGCCGCGGCGATCGTGCGGGCATCGAACGGCTTCTCGATCACGGTCACCGCGTCGAGGCCGATCGGCAGGTGATCGCGGCCATAGCCGCTGACGAACAGGAACGGGATCTCCCGCGCGATAAGCGCCGCAGCGACGTCGTCGACCAGCGCGCCCTGGAGATTGCCGTCGAGCAGCACGGCATCGACCGGCGTGTCGGCGATCGCCGCCATCGCGTCGGCGGCTGTGGCAACGACGCCCGCCACCACCATGCCCGTGTCGCCGAGGATCGTCGCGAGTTCGAGCGCGACCAGCGGCTCGTCCTCGACGATCAGCACGCGCTTGCCGACCAGCGCCGCACCGCCGCCCGCCGGCAGCATCGGGATTGCTCTGCGCGCCGCGCGCGGTTCCTCGCGCAGCCGTACCGCGCTGGCATAGGGGATCGACAGCTTCCAGGCGACGCCGCCCTCGCCATAGCTAGGCACGGCACTCCCGCCCTCGGCCTTCAGGCTGCGTTCGATGAGCGCGGTGCCGAAGCCGCGCCGCGTCGGCGGTGCTGCGGCCGGGCCGCCGCTTTCCTCCCAATCCAGTTCGAGCATGCCGCCGCGCACACCCCAGCGCAGCCCCACCCGCCCCTCGGGCACCGAGAGCGCGCCATATTTGTGGGCGTTGGTCGCCAGTTCGTGGAGGACGAGCGCCAAGTGCAGCGCCGGCTCGGGCGCCAGCTCGACCAGCGGTCCACCGGTATCAAACCGTTCCGGATCGATCGTGCCGGTCTGGAGCTGGCCCTCGACCAGTTCCTGCAGGCTCGCGCCCTGCCAGGTCGTGCTGCTGAGCAGCGAATGCGCGCGCGCCAGCGAATGGATCCGGCCGATGAAGGTCGGCGCGAAGTCCGACGGCCCGGAAGAATGGCGCAGCGTCTGGGTGGCGATCGCCTGCACCGACGCGAGCGTGTTCTTCACCCGGTGGTTGAGCTCGCCGATCAGCAGCCGCTGGGTCTCCTCGGCGCGCACTCGATCGGTTACGTCGAGGATCTGGGTGTTGACCGACAGCAGCGATCCATCGGCCCCGAGCAGCGCCGAGCCATAGACCTCACAATCGAGCGTCACGCCCACCGCCGTGCGCATCCGTAGCGGCCGCATGTCGCGGATATGCTCGCCGGCGATCATCCCGCCGATCATCGCGTCGAACCGCGCGGCGTGCTCGGCATCGAGCCATTCGAGCTCGGACGGGCGCAGCCCGGAGACCTCGACCGCGCGCCAGCCGAACATCCGCTCGGCCCCCGCCGACCAGGCGATGATCCGCTGCTCGGCATCGAACTCGACGATCGCCAGCGGCGAATTGTCGCGATGCGCCTTCAGCCGGGCGAGTGCGGCGGCATGACGATCACGCTGGCGGGCAATCTCCTGCCGTTGCGCCGCCAACTCGACGAAAATCTCGACCTTGTTGCGCACGATCTGCGGATCGACCGGCTTGAGCAGATAATCGACCGCGCCGGTTTCATAGCCGCGGAAGCGCCGGCGTTCATCGGTGGCAACCGCGGTGAGGAAGATGATCGGCACGCGGCGGGTGCGCTCGGTGCCGCGCATCAGCTCGGCAAGCTCGAACCCGTCCATCCCCGGCATCTGGACGTCGAGCAGCGCCAGCGCGACATCGTGCACCAGCAGCAGCTCCAGCGCCTCCATGCCCGAGGCGGCGGTGAGCAGTTCCAGCCCCTCCTGCGCGAGCAGGGCCTCCAGCGCGATCAGGTTTTCGGGCACGTCGTCGACGGCGAGGACCTTCACCGGATCACGCATCGGCCATCGTCCGCAAGCCGACATTGGTACGCCGATAGATCCGCTCGCCCGCATCGAAATCGGCAAAGGCATCGGCATGGCGCGAGAAGCGCAGCGTCTCGCGCGCACCGAGCCCGAGGAAGCCGCCGCGCACCAGCGAGTCCCCGAACAGCCCGAGCGCGCGATCCTGCAGGTCGCGATCGAAATAGATCAGCACGTTGCGGCTCGACACGAGATGCGCCTCGGCAAACACCTGGTCGGTGGCGAGGCTATGTTCCGCGAAGACGGCGCGGGCACGGAGGCTCTTGTCGAACACTGCACCACCATAGGCCGCCGTATAGTAATCGGAAAGCGAACTATGTCCGCCGGATAGCCGGTGATTCTCGGTAAATTGCGGGATCCGCCCCAGATCGAAGATCCCCGCCTCCGCCTTGGCCAGCGCCGCCGGGCTGATGTCGGTACAGTAGAAGATCGTCCGGTCTTCCAGGCCCTCCTCGCGGAAGAGGATGGCGAGCGAGTAGAATTCCTCGCCATTGGCGCAGCCTGCAATCCATACCTTGAGAGAGGGCCAGGTGCGCAGGTGCGGCACCACCTTCTCGCGCAGCGACCGGAAATAGGCTGGATCGCGGAACATCTCGCTCACCTGAATGGTGAGGAACCCCATCAGCTCGGCGAACACCGCCGGCTCGCGCAGCAGCCGGTGCTGGAGCTGCGAGAACCCCTCGCAGCCGAAACGCTGGCACGCCCGCTCCATCCGCTTGTGCAGCGAGCTGCGCGAATAACCGCGAAAATCATACTGATAGTGCCGCCATATCGCCTCGAGCAGCAGGTCCAGCTCGATCTCCGCGTGCGGCGGAACAAGGTCGTCGATCACCGCGGCATCCACACCCGCACCAGACTGAGCAGCTTGTCGATGTCGAGCGGCTTGGCGAGATAGTCGTTGGCGCCGGCGTCGAGGCATTCCTGCTGGTCGCGTGCCATCGCCTTGGCGGTGAGCATCAGGATCGGCAGCGTCTTGCCCCAGGGCTGCTTGCGGATCTCGCGGGTGGCGGTGAGGCCGTCCATCTCGGGCATCATCACGTCCATCAGCACGAGATCGACCGGATCGGTGAGATGGCGCGCGGATTCGTCGAGCGCGTGCAGCGCCTCGCGGCCGTTGCGGGCGATGCGAACCTTGACTCCATGGGGCTCGAAAATGCTCGTGAGCGCATAAACGTTCCGGATGTCGTCCTCGACCACCAGGATCGATCGGCCCTCCAGCGCGGCATCGCGGCCCAGCGCCTTGGCGATCAGCGCCTGCTGCGGCTCGGGCAGCTCGGAGACGACCTGGTGGAGGAACAAGGTCACCTCGTCGAGCAGCCGCTCGGGCGACTTGGCGCCCTTGACGATGATCGACTTGGAATATTTGCGGAGGCGCAGCTCCTCGTCCTGGCTGAGGTCGCGGCCGGTATAGACGATCACCGGCGGGAAGCCGACGCTGTCGTCCTCGCTCAGCCGGTCGAGCAGGTCGAGGCCCGAGGCGTCCGGCAGGTTGAGATCGAGCACCATGCAGTCGAAGGTTTCCTGGCCTAGCCGCTCGAAGGTCTGCGCGGCCGAATGGGCCTGCACCGTCTCCACCTCGCGCGAGGCGAGCAGCGCCTTGACGCTTTCGGCCTGCTGCGCATCGTCCTCGACCACCAGCACGCGGCGCATCCGCTGCGACATCCTAGCCTCGAGGCCTTCGAGCATGTCGACCAGCTGCTCGCGCTTCACCGGCTTGAACAGATAGCCGACCGCGCCGCTCGACAGCGCCGCCTGGCTGTCGTCGTCCACCGAGACGACATGCACCGGGATGTGCCGGGTGCGCACGTCGCGCTTGATCCGGTCGAGCACCGACAGGCCGGTATGGTCCGGCAGGTTCATGTCGAGGATCACCGCGTTGGGCACATATTGCCGCGCGAGCAGCGCGCCCTCGTCCGCGGTGCCGGCGATCAGGCACTGGAAACCGAGGTCATGCGCGATGTCGCACAGGATGCGCGCGAAGACGGGATCGTCCTCGACGATCAGGATCACGCGGGAATCGCCCGACAGCTTCTCGCGATCGTCCTCGCACGGCTCGGCACTGCGGCGGCGGCCAGGCTTGGGATTGGAGGGCTGCGGCTTGACCGGCGCCGGGCTCGGGCTCGGCAGCGGCGCCGGCGTCTGGACCAGTGCGGGATCATAGACCTCGGGCAGGATCAGCGTGAAGGCACTCCCCTCGCCCGGCATGCTCTCCACCGCGACTTCGCCGCCGAGCAGCCGCGCCAGCTCCCGCGAGATCGACAGGCCGAGGCCGGTGCCGCCGTACTTGCGGCTCACGGTACCGTCGGCCTGGCGGAAGGCCTCGAAGATCACCTGCTGCTGCTCGGACGGGATGCCGACACCGGTGTCGCGCACCGTGAAGGCCACCCGCCCGTCGGGCCGTCGCGAGACGCTGAGCGACACTTCGCCCTTCGCCGTGAACTTGATCGCGTTCGACAGGAAGTTCTTGAGCACCTGCTCCAGCCGCTGCGGATCGGTCTCGATCTCGCCCGGTGCCCCCGCCGCCTGCTCGATACGGAACGCCAGCCCCTTGGCGGTGGCCGGAGCGCCGAACACCGCCTTGAGCTTGTCGAGCACCGGCGCGATGCGGACGCGGCGCGGCTGCAGCTCCAGCTTGCCCGCCTCGATCTTCGAAATGTCGAGAATGTCGTTGATCAGCGTGAGCAGGTCGTTGCCCGAGGTCTCGATCGTCTCGGCATGGCGGACCTGGTCGGGGCTGAGATTGCCTGCGCGGTTCTCCGCCAGCAGCCGCGCCATGATCAGCAGCGAGTTGAGCGGCGTGCGCAGCTCATGGCTCATATTGGCGAGGAACTCGGACTTGTAGCGGCTGGCCTGCTCCAGATCGGCGGCCTGCTGCTCCAGCGAGCCCTGCGCGCGGGCGAGTTCGTCGCGCTGCAGCTCCAGCGCGCGGGTCTGCGCCTCCAGCTCGGCATTGCTCTGTTCCAGTGCGGACTGCTGCGCCTCCAGCCTTGCGGCGGTGTCCTGGAGCTGGCGGCTCTGCGTCTCCAGCTCGTCATTGTTGGTGCGCAGCTCCTCGCTCTGCACCTGCAGCTCCTCCGCCTGCTTCTGCGTCTCTTCGAGCAGCGCACGCAGCCGGGCGCGGTATTTGCCCGAGCGGATCGACACGCCGAGCTGTCCGCTGACCCGCTCCAGCAGCGCCTGGACCTGCGGGTCGATCGCACCGGGGAAACCGAGTTCGAGCACGCCGTTGATCTCGCCATCGGCTTCGGTGACACCGATCATCAGCGTGCGCGGCTGCGCCTGGCCGAGCCCCGATCCGTAATAGAGATAGCCCTCCGGCACCTGCTCCAGCACGAACTGGCGACGATCGGCGATCGCCTGGCCGAGCAGCCCCTCGCCCGGCTTCACCCATTCGGGGAGCGGCGCATCGGCGGGCACGGCATAGGTGCCGCGACGCCGAAAGCCCGCGCCGCTGGGATCGCGCACGAAGATCGCGCCTGCCTGCGCGCCGCTATAGTCGGCGAGGAAGCGCAGCGCGGCGGTGGCGAGCTCGTCGAGCGGCAGCTCGCCCGCGACTGCCTTGGCCAGGCCGACCTGCCCCGATTGCAGCCATTCCTCGCGCCGGATCGCCAGCCGGTTTCGGACGAAGGCGAAGCCGATGCCCGCCAGGATCCAGATGATCGCGGTGCCGAGGATGCGGTTGACGAGCACCACCTGCGGATCGACGCCTGGCGGGGCCAGCGTGAAGCCCGCAAAGTTGAGCAGGGTCGCCAGCGCGGCGACGACCAGCGGCACCACCGGCCGCCCCGCCGTGTAGGCAATCACCGTCGGCAGGATATAGCCCGCCCAGGTCGCCGTGCCGAGCGGCAGCACCGTATCGGCGCCGAACGGCAGCACCAGCAGGGCGGCGAGCCCCGCGTAAAGGGGAAGCGTGGGCTTACGGCTGCGCTGGCTGGGCGACATATGAAATCTCAAAGGGATAGATGGGCAAGCAGGTACCCGGCTTTAGCGCCTGACCGCAACCCCGCCGTCCCAGACCCTCCTTTGGGAGGGGCTGAACCATCCCCTTCCCCATCGGTTACCCCGAAAACTTCAGGAGACGGCAGATGGCGAAGCAGACGAGCGACTTTTTCGTGGAGCGGCTCAAGGCCTGGGGCGTCACGCGGATCTATGGCTATTCGGGCGACGGCATCAACGGCGTGCTCGGCGCGCTACAGCGGGCGGAGACCGAGGGCGAAGGCATCGAGTTCATCCAGGTCCGCCACGAGGAAATGGCCGCGTTCATGGCCTCCGCCCATGCCAAGTTCACCGGCGAGCTGGGCGTGTGCCTCTCCACCGGCGGCCCGGGTGCGACGCACCTCGTCACCGGCATGTACGACGCCAAGCTCGATCATGTCCCGCTGCTCGCCATCGCCGGCCAGACCGAAACCACCGTGCGCGGCGCCAACTACCAGCAGGAGCTCAATCTCGACCGGCTATTCTCGGACGTGTGCGGCTATGTGCAGGAGGTCTCCGCCCCCGCGCAGCTGCGCCACGTCACCGATCGCGCGATCCGCATCGCCATCGCCAACCGCGACGTCACCGCGATCGTGCTGCCCAAGGACGTGCAGGACGAGCCCTACCAGGATCCGCCGCTCCAGCACGGCTTCACCCGCTCCGGCCCCGGCTATGTCCGCCCGCAGGTCGTGCCGCCTGCCAGCGCGCTCGCCCAGGCGGCAGAGATCCTCGATTCCGGGCAGAAGGTCGCGATCCTGATCGGCGCAGGCGCGCGCGGCGCCGAGGCGGAGGTGATCGAGATCGCCGAGCGGCTCGGCGCGGGCGTGGCCAAGGCGCTGCTCGGCAAGGACGTGCTGGCCGACGACCTGCCCTTCGTCACCGGCGCGATCGGGCTGCTCGGCACCAAGCCCTCGTCAGACATGATGGCGGGCTGCGACACGCTGCTGATGATCGGCACGGGTTTCCCCTGGGCCGAGTTCCTGCCCAAGGAAGGCCAGGCGCGCGCGGTGCAGATCGACATCGATCCCGCGATGCTGGGCCTGCGCTACCCGGTGGAGTGCAACCTGCACGGTGGCGCATCGGAGACGCTGAAGGCGCTGCTCCCCTTGCTCAAGCGGAAGGAGGATCGCAGCTGGCAGGAAGGCATCGTCCACGAAGTCACCAAATGGTGGAAGACGATCGAGGAGCGCGCCATGGCCGAGGCCAACCCTGTCAATCCGCAGCGGGTCGTCTGGGAGATGTCCCCGCGCCTGCCCTCGAACGCCATCGTCACTTCGGATTCCGGCTCCTGCGCCAACTGGTATGCGCGCGATTATCGCGTGAAAGCAGGCCAGCGCGCCTCGCTCTCGGGCGGGCTCGCCTCGATGGGGGCGGCGGTGCCGTACGCGATCGGCGCCAAGTTCGCCCATCCGGACCGGCCGGTGGTGGCGCTGGTCGGCGACGGCGCGATGCAGATGAACAACATGGCCGAGCTGATCACCGTCGCCAAATATTGGCAGCGCTGGGCCGATCCGCGCTTCATCGTCTGCGTGTTCAACAACCAGGACCTTAACGAAGTCACCTGGGAGCAGCGGGTGATGGAGGGCAATCCGCGCTTCCCGACCACGCAGGACATCCCGGATGTGCCCTATGCCCGCTTCGCCGAGCTGATCGGGCTGCAGGGCATCCATGTCGACACGCCCGAGACGCTGGGCGACACCTGGGATGCAGCCCTACGCGCCGATCGCCCGGTGGTGCTGGAGGTGAAGACCGATCCCGACGTCGCGCCCTTCCCGCCCCACCTCACCTTCGCCCAGGCCAAGGGCTTCATGTCCTCGATGCTCAAGGGCGACGCCGGACGTGGCGGGGTGATCAAGGAAACGGTGCGGCAGATCGCCAAGGAAATTACTGGCTGACCTCTGTACGCCGGCAGCGGTGCGGTGGGGGTGCCGACGGCCCCCCGCCGTGCAACCCCTCCACCCGCTCGCGCTGACGCTGGAGAAAGAGGTCGCGCCGCGCGGCATAGGGGTCGTCGCTCTTGCGGACTTCGTCCAGCATCGCTTCCTTGCGGTTGCGACGATCAAGAGTGCGGACCGCCGCAGAGCTGATGGCATAGGCGCGCGTGCGGAACGGACCGCCGATCGTGTAGGGCGAGGCGAAGAAGTCGACGAGCCCGCCGACCACGTCGCGCACCGTCGTCGGCCCCGCGACGGGCACGAAGAGGAACGGGCCGGGCTTCACCCCGTAAAAGCCGAGCGTGTCGGAAAAGCCGTTCGGCCGTCGCGGCAGGTTGAACGGGCAGCGCACCGCCACATCGAGCGTCCCGCCCAGCCCCACCGTCGAGTTGATCGCGAAGCGGCCGGCGGTCTCGAACGCCTTGCCCGGCTTCAGCTGGAGCAGGTAATTGGCGAACACCACCGGCTCGCGCAGATTGGCGAAGAAGTTGCGCAGGCCATAGCGCACCGGCTTCGGCACCACATGGGCATAGACGCGGGAGGCGGGTGCGGTGACCGCATCGTCGATATGATTGGTGACCGCAAAGGAAAGCGCGTTGACCTTCTCCAGCGGATCGCCCGGCGTGCGGGCGCGCGCGGAGACGACGATCTCCTGCTGCTCTCCCGCTTCGGCGCCAGCCGGCGGGTTGCCTGCGCCCTGGGTGACGCTCGCCTGCCTATCCGCTGATTGCTGTGCCTGCAGGGTCGAAACCGCGGCCACCGCAGCGGGCGGCATGAACAGCATCGTGCCGAGCATCATGGCATCGCCCGCAAACGGGAGGCGCAGACGGAAACAGGCGACCGGCGGTGCGGCAAGGGAATCTCTCGTTAACGGCTCAAAGGCAGGACGTCGCCGTCGTACTAAACCCGCACGTTGCCCGGGGAAGTGAACGGGCGTTACATCCCGAGCACCGCCCGGTCTGCCGTTGCCGCGGCGAGATCGGCCCGTGCCACCAGTGCCTGATACCGAGCATCAAGCGCGCGCAGCCGCGCGTCGGTCGCACTTTCCTCCCGCTGATTGATAAGGAAGAAGTCGCTGGCGCCCATGTCGAAGCGACGCTGCTCGGCCGCCGCCATCTTGCCCGCCAGCTCCGCCTCCTGCCCCGCGAGGTCGGCAACCTTGTCGGCGCCTTCGATGCCGATCGCGATGCCCTTCACCTCGATCGCGATCTGCTCTTCGAGCATGCGATGGCGGGTGCGCAGCCCGTCGATCTCCGCCTTGGCCTCGGCGATCCGGCCGCGGGCGCTGCGTCGTTCGAGCGGCACCGAGAATTTGACGCCGACCATCGCCTCGGCCGGGGTGCGCGACGGGCCGCCCAGCCCGATCGCGCCGACATCCTTGCCCAGCTCAGCCCCCGCATCGAGCCGCGGCTTCAGGTCGTTCTCGGCCAGGTCGAGCCGGGCGAGCGACTGGTCCATCCGCACCAGCACCGTCTTCAGGTCGGGCCGGAGGATTGGGCCCGCCTTGCGCGGTGCGATCGCCAGTTCGGGCAGTGCATCCGGCAGTTGCTCGGTGGCGGGCACCAGCGGAACGCCGTTGGCATCGCGCCAGAAGAAGGAGAGCGCGTTGGAAGCTTCGGCCAGCTTCTGCTCCGCCTGGGCGACGAGCGAACGGCGCCGGGCGAGGTTCTGGTCGTTCTCGGTGATCAGGATCTGCGGCCGCGCGCCAAGCTGCACCTGCCGCGCCAGCTGCGAGCGCCGCTTCTCGGACAGTGCCAGCAGGTCGCGATAGGCCTTGAGCCGCAGCCCGGCAATCGCCCAGGCCTGGTATGCGCCCATCGCGCGGCGCTGCACGCCGATCGCCACCATCTCGCGCTCCAGCCGGGCGACGTCGACATCCTGATCCGCGAGGCGCAGCCTGGTGCGGCGCTCGTCGGTCACCCGGTCACGGAGCAGCGAAAAGACCGCACCGACTTTGAATTCGCCGAGCTGGTTGGTGTAGGCCTTGTCCTCATAGACCGGGAACTTGCCCCGCGAGACGCGGTAGCCTGCGTAGAGTCCGCCGCCATTGTTATCCAAGGCGCGGCTGGCCTTCGCCTCCACGACAGACCCGTCATAATAGCCGAAGGGCCGCGCCTGCGCGTCGACATCGAACACCACGTCGAAGGCGCCTTCCGCGCTCAGCGCCTTGCCCTCGGCCTGGCGCTGCTTGGCCAGCGCCTCGATGATCTGGGGCGCGTTCTGCGCCGAGGAGCGCAGCACCTGGTCTAGCGTCAGCGGTCCTTGCGCCGCGGCGGGCACCGCGAGGAGCAGGGCGCAAAGGGCGAGCAGCAGCCGGATCATTTCTTTTTCTTCTTGTAGACGTCCATGCTCTTCTCCTCGGCCTTGTCGGTCGCGGTGCCGAATTCGAGCGGGAAGTCGTTGAGCTGGCGCCAGAGTTCGTAGCCGACCGGCACCGTTTCGCCCTGCACCCAGCCGCGCACCTTGGCGCCGAGGCGAACGAAGCGGTCGCCCGGCCAGGCGAGCGTGCCTGGCATCGGTTCGATCAACACGCGGAACAGCCCGTCGGGCATCGCCGAGGGGTCGACCGAGCGCACCCGCCCGTCGAACAGCCCCCAGGCCATGGACGGCCAGCCGCTCAGCTGTATCGCGGGCCAGCCCTCGAACTCCAACCGCACCCGGCGGCCGGGGCGGACCAGCGCGATGTCGCGCCCGTCGACCATCAGCTCGACCACACGTTCGGTACCGCCTTCGGGCGCCAGCGTCGCCAGCTCGGTGCCGGCGCTGACCAGCGTCGCGCCTGCGGCGGCATTGAGCGTCTGGATGCGGCCGTCGCGCGGCGCGCGGACGATCTGCACCGCCTGGCGGTTGAGCGACACTTCAATCCGGTTGAGCTTGGCCCGGGATTCGGCGAGCTTGGCGCCCTGGTCGGCGACGCGGATCTGCGCCTGTTCATAGTCGCGACGTGCGGCCAGCCCTTCGTTGAACAGCGTGCGGGCGCGGTTCACGTCGATCGAGGCGACCGCGCGGGCGCTTTCGAGCGAGGCGATTTCGGCATGGACCTGGTCGCGTTCGGCGGCGAGGCGATCGAGCAGGGCGGGATCGTTGTCCGAGATCTTGGCGATCGGGTCGCCCTTCTTCACCGCCTGCCCATCGGTGACGAACCAGCGCTCGACCCGGCCCGGCACCAGTGCGGTAACCGACTGCACCCGATCGTGCGGATCGAGTGCGACCACCTGGCCACGCCCCGGCGCGGTCTGCACCCAGGGGACATAGACCATGGTGACGCCGATCAGCGCCACGGCGATCACGATCATCCAGGCGATGGCACGGGCGATGCGCGGCGGGCGCATGGCGGCCAATGTCGGGAAATGGCCGATATGGTCAGGCCGGAAGGGCATCGCCTGCCTCCTGCGCAGTGAGGGTGGCGCGGAGCTCATCGAGCGTTTCGAAACGTGCCTGGACGGTTTTGCCCAGCCAGAGATAGCCATCGCGGCGGATCGCCTCGGGCCGGCCGGTGAAGAGGAGCACAGTGGTCTCCGCGTCGCGCAACGCGTCAAGCGCGGCGGTCAGTCGTTGCGGGGGGATCAGGTCGTAGAGCGGCCCGAGCAGCAGCACCTTCGGCCGTGCGAGCAACGCGTTGGCGAGCTTGAGCGCCATCAATTCGCCGATGGACAGCGGATAGCCAGAGGCGGCGAGCGGCGTCTCCATACCCTCGGGCAGCTGGCCGATCCGCGCGTCGAGCCCGACCAGCGCCAGCGCGTCGAGTACCCTGCCCGCCGGAATGCCGGCCCCGGCCAGCCCCAGATAGTCGCGAATGCTAATCTCGACGATGGTCGGGCGATCGAGCACGATCACGTCCGAACGCAGGCGATAGACGTCGAGCGCCTCCAGATCGACGCCGCCCACCATTACCAGCCCGCGATCGGGCTGGAGGTTGCGCTTGAGCAGCATCGCCAGGCGGCTGTCCATCGTCGGGGCGCCGACCACGACCAGCTGGCTGGCCGCCGAGATGGTCAGGTCGATGCGCGCGTCGCCGGCCTCCACCTCGCGCAGCCGGACCTCGCCATTGCCCGGCGCTTCGCTGCTGCGCGTGTGGGTCTCGTGCGGGATGGCGTAGAGCAGCGAGACTTCCTCGGCCGCCGCGACCATGTCGTAAAAGGCATCGAGATAGGTGCCGAGCTGGCCGAGCCCGTAGAACACGCCCGACAGGATCAGCTCGGCGGCGACCAGCTGGCCGATCGAGAGCTGCCCCTGCAGGATCAGCCAGCCGCCCATCGCCAGCAGTGCGGCGCTCGCGGTGGCGTAGAGCAGCAGATAGGCGCAGGTCTGGGTGAAGCTGAAGCGGAAATGGCGGCGGTGCGCGGCGACATAGGCGGCAGTCATCGTCTCCGACCCGTCCATCGCAAAGTCGAGATGGCGGCTCGACTTGTAGAAGCCGTTCGAGGTGCCGAGCCCCTCGAGCCAGCGCGCCGCATCATGCTTGGCATGGCTAAGCGCTACCGCCGAGCGGATCGCGCCCGGCGACCAAAGCTGCCAGATCAGCCACACCAGCGCGATCAGGATCACGTTGAAGCCGAGGAAGAACGGGTGGTAGAAGCTCGTCACCACCAGCCCCACCACCGATTGCAGCAGGATGGTGAAGCCGCCGATGACGAGGCTGGGCACGCTCTTCTGCACCGTCATCAGGTCGAAATAGCGGTTGAACAGATCGACTCGGCGGGCATCGGCGAAGAAGGGGTTGCGGGCGTGGACCGCGCGGATGGTGATTTCCGCCATGGTGCGCGCGAAGATCCGCCGCTCGAACAGCGCCATGATGTGGACGCGCAGAGCCGAGAGGATCATCACGATCAGCAACAGCGTGAACAGCAGCGCGGAGAGTGTGATCAGCGGCGCGGGCAGCGCGATCTTGGCAACGCTGTTGATCAGCAGCTGCACAGAGATCGGCGTCGCCAGCGAGAGCAGGCTGATCGCGATGCCATACACCATCGCCAAGCGGAGGTAGCCACCATCGGGGCCGATCACCTCACCCAGCCAGCCGCGCACCTGCCCCCACCCGATCTTCTGTTTCGCCATCGCTCCACCTTCTCCCTTCCAGATCGATGAAGTGCGGGCCGTGCGCGATAAGCACAATGGCAGCCCGGCTATATCATCGATAGGAAATACCTATGTCCTCGACGCAGGCGACGAGTTCCTGCGCCAGTCTCTTATAGGCGGCGGCGCGTGCCACCCCGCTGCGCCACAGCAGCCCCATTTCCCGATAGTGCCGCCCGCCGCGAAACGGCCGCGCAACCACGTCGTCGCCGGGACGGATCTCCTGTCGCACATAGAGTTCGGGCAGCACCGCCAGCCCCATCCCCATGCCCGCCATCTGGCGGATGGCATCGAGGCTGGTGCCTTCATATTCCTCGCGGACGCGGGCCCCCGCCTCCTCGGCGATCGCAATGGTCTGTTCGGCGAGCCGGTAGCCGCGCTGGAGGGTGAGCAGATCCTGCCCCGCCAGATCCTCGCGGCCGATCGTCTCGCGCGCGGCCAGCGGATGATCGGCGGCCATGGCGAGGTGGAGCGGCTCGCGGAACAGCCGCTCCACCTGCGCGCCGGACGCCTGCAGCGGCAGCTGGGCGAGGATGAGATCGTGCGTGCCGGCAGCAAGCCCCTCGACCAGCGCGGCCGGCGGGTTTTCGCGGACATGTACGCGCAGCTCGTGGAACTGCTGGTGCAGCCGCGCGACCAGCCGTGGTAACAGATAGGCGCCGATCGTGGGCGTCACGCCCAGCCGGATCGTGCCGAGCAGCGCCGCGTCCCCCGCGCCGGTGAGTTCGCCCAGATCGCGCACCTCCAAGAGGATACGGCGCGCGCGCTCCGCGACCTCGCGGCCAAGCGGGGTGAGGAAGGCGCGGGCGCCACGTTCGACCAGCGGCGCGCCCAATGCCTCCTCAAACTGGCGGATCGCTTGCGAGAGCGAGGGCTGGCTCACCCCGCACAGCGCGGCGGCGCGGGTGAAGCTCGCCTCGCTGCCCAGCGCCACCAGATAGCGGAGCTGGCGCAGGCTGATCTGCTGTTCGAAACCCGGGGCTGCCTTCACATCCATACAGCGCTGCAGTGAAGCACAAACGGCGCCGTTTCGCCTACGGTGCTTCCCTTCAATTCGGCGTTGCCGCCGCCAGAATCGCGTGTGCCGTGCTCCGCGGCAGCAGCAGGTGTCGCAGCATCTCGACGTCGTTGGCGATGGCCACCGGATCCTCCACCAGCGCAGCCTGCAACGCCGTGCGCAACCAGGGGCTGGTGCCCGGGTGCGACAGCACCCAGGCAATCCGGCGATCGATCGCGGCGATCTCCACCTCGGGCTCCACCGCGCGTCGCGGCGGCGCAATCTCGATCCGCATCGTCAGGCCTCCTGCGCGAAGGGCTGCCACGTCAGGCCGCCGGCATAGCGCCAGGCGACCCGGCCGGCGTCGTCGAGCGCCAGCAGGTGCAGCCAGTGGTTGTCGAACAGCGCGCGTACCCCATCGTGCCGGGCTAGTATCTCCGCGATGGCGCCGGTCGGCGCCTCGATCACCACGGTCAGCCGCAGCGGATCATGGACGAGGCGTTCGCCGTCATGCACCGACTGCCAGGGCAACCCGCCGCGCAAGGTTCCGCCATTGCCTTCGAGCACGCCGATCCCGCCCACGGCGTTATGGAGCAGCTTGTTGCCCGCGCCGAACACGCCCGGCGCGACGCTAGAGCCATAATATTGCAGGCTGATCCAGCTCGCCACCACCACCGGCGCGGTGAGGATCAGTTCCAGTACCGAGAGATCGGCATCGGCCTGCCAATCGTAATCGTGGAGGAAAGCGCGACCGCCCAGCGACCGGCCTGCCGTCCGCGCGCGCGGGGCCGCGATGAAGGCGCTGCAGCCGGCAAGACCCCATTCGGGCCGCACCTCGGCCCAATCGCGGCCCCGTGCGACGATCTGCGCCGCGCCCTCGGCCCGAGGCAGCTTCGCCGTACGGGCGATCGCCGCCTCGACCGAGGCACGGGCCAACGCCTGCTCCACCTCGGCCAACAGCGGCGCAGGCACGTCCGCATCCTCGACGAACAGATGGATGCGATCGCTGGTGGTGTCGTGCAGCCCCCCGACCGCCACCGTCTCGGCGGGGATCACGATCCCCCGCGCAGCCAGCCCGCCGCGCACCACGGGATCGTTGAGCAGCCCTGCCAGCAGCCGCGCATTGACATCGCCGGCATGGCCGCCGCACGCGCCGCACTGGAGCGCGCTGGCGTGGAGGTTATTGGTCACGCCCGCGCCATGCCCCACCAGGATCAGCAGCGGCGCAAAGTCGCTGGTCAGCGACATGGCACGAAGGATCCGCTCCGCAGCGTCGACCGCATCCTGGTGCGGCAAGGGTGGGTGGAAGCGCGGCTTGCCCTTCGCTGCCCTGGTCTCGGCCAGCCCCAGCGTGCCCTTGAGCAGCTTGGCCGCATAGACCAGCCCGGCCGACTCCACGAACGCGAAGGAGGACACCGCCGCCTGCTTGAACCGCCCCCAGGCACGGTCACCGCGGGCATTGGCATGGTCCAGCGCTTCCAGATGCGGATCGCCGCCATCGTCGCTGGCGAGGCCCGGCTGCAGCAGCACCGGCAGCCGGGCCTCGCCCGCGCAGGCACCATGCGGCCGATGCGCAGTGCCGACCCCGAAGAAGCCGGCAAAGCCCTTGGTGCGGATGCCCGGCGCCACCCGCTCGATCGCGGCGCGGATCGGCTCCGAGCGGACGTCGATGCAGAAGGCCATCTGCGCGATCGGCGTTGCAGCGGTCGCTGCTTCCACCGGCGCGTGCAGCCGCTCGGCGAGCCGCCGCTGCTCGGCCAGTTCGGCCGCGTGCTGGAGGATCGCGTCGACGCAGCTGTCCTGCCCCGGCCGCGCCGGCGCTTCGTACCGGCGTGCCGCCTCGGCCCAGCGCGCGCGCAGGGAAGCCTCGCCCAGCTCCCACAGCGCCGCTTCCCAGACCAGCCGCACCGCGAGCAGATCGATCAGCGTGGTATCGGCGTCGTTCGCCAGCTCGGCCTGCCAGCGGCGATAGCGGGCGAATTGCGCCCAGCCACCCAGGTCCATCAACAGCCGCTCGAAATAGCGCGCGGCGGCATCGGCCCGCAGACCCAGCCGCGCTGCGCTGACCGCGATCGCATCATTGGCACTTTCCGGCGTCCCCGCGACGAAGGCACGGAAGCCCGCCAGCCCGAAGATCTCGGGCGTTCGGTCGAGGCAGGCTTGCGTCCGCCAGCCGGCATAGGTGCCCTGCCCTTGCGGTGCGGCCCACAAGGCCTGGCCCGCATCGAAATAGCTGCCGGCCCAGCCGCCGATCTGGTCCGCAACCACCGACGGCCAGTCAATGCCACCCGAAACCGCTGCGAGCTCGGCGAGCGTAGGCAGCGCCACGGGGTCCGCCGCGTCGTCGCTGATCTGGACCAGGAACCGCTCGAAGCTTTGCGGGCGCTCGATCGGCCGGGCAGCCTTCCATGCAGCGTACAGGTCGCCTTCGTAGATCGCGCTTTCGGCGATCCGGGCGCGGTACCAGGCCCGCGGCATGGTCGCCCGGGCGCCGCCGCTGCGCGCCAACCAGGCCGAGGCCTGGGCGAGGCTGCGCCCGGTGTGGCCGAGAAAGGGGTTCACCGCGACGCTGGTCGCCAGCGGCCAGAGCGGCGGGATGGCGCGCGCGGCCTGTTCGGCGGCTTCGAGGAGCAGCCCGACATAGCTGGGCTGCGGGGCATGCGATTGCGGGTCGGCACTGCGGTACATGGGATCAAGCCTTTCCGAGAACCCGGCCGCCGATCACCCGATCGAGCAGCGCGTTGACATAGAAACCGTGGGAGAGATGCGTGCGCAGGCGCTGCGCCGCGGGATGATCGCACCAGAGCGGCAGCATCGCCTGCGCCACCGCGATGCCGCCAAAGGCGACCAGCGCGACCGCAAGCAACGCCCATTGGAAGGGCCCCGGCGCGGGCACCGCGGGGAGCGTGCCGGCGGTCAGCCGCTCGGCCGCGTCGTGCAGCAGGAAATAGGCGGCGGTGGCGAGGATCGCGAAGCCGAGCGTCCGCTGGAGCAGCGCGCGCGGCGCGGCGGGGCTCATGCCTTGCACGATCAGATAGGCGACGCCGAACACCAGGATCGCGCCGAGCGCCACCGCCTGGGGCGGCTTGGTCCAGGCGCCGAAGCCGATCGCCAGCGCGCCGTAGAGGATCGCCGCGCCCAGCATCGCCAGCGCAACCGCCGTGCCGTCGGGCTTGGCGACCGGGCCCAGGCGCCGCGCCGCCGCGATCCGCTCGACCGCGCCGCCCGAGGACAGGAAGGCGTGCGCCTTGTAGAGCGAGTGGGCGACGATGTGCAGCAGCGCCAGGTAAAACAGCCCCAGCCCGCACTGCATCACCATGAAGCCCATCTGCGCGACGGTGGACCAGGCGAGCTGGGTCTTGATCGCCGGCTGGGTGGGCAGCACCAGGCTGCCGAACAGCGCCGTGAAGCCGCCGAGCACCGCAAGCAGCGCCAGCGCTGCCGGGGAGGCCAGCATCACATCGGCCAGCCGGATCAGCAGGAAACCGCCGGCATTGATCACGCCCGCATGGAGCAGCGCGGAGACGGGCGTCGGCGCTTCCATCACTTCGGTCAGCCAGCCGTGCAGCGGGAACTGGGCGGACTTGAGCATCGCGGCGATGCCGATCCCCCAGGCGGCGAGCGCCATCGCCTCGGGCGCGGTGCCGGCACGGGCGGCGGCGAGCAGTTGGGCGATGTCGGTCGTGCCGGTCGCCCGCCACAGCAGCACCGCCGATCCGATCAGCAGCACGTCGGCAAGGCCGGTGCTCAACGCCTTCTTGCGCGCGGCACGGCGGGCGGCGGCGCGCTCGGGATAGAAGAGCAGCAGCCGGCGCAGGCCCTGCCCCGCCGCGATCCACGCGAGGACCAGCTGGGGTAGCGTGCCGGCGGTAACAAGCAGCATCACGCTCGCCAGCGTCAGCGCCAACCAGGCGAGAAAGCTGCCCTGTCGCGCCTCGCCGTCCAGATAGGTCGCAGCGAACCGCACCACCACCCAGCCGACAAAGGCGACCAGCACCACCATGGTCATGCTCACCACGTCCAGCCGGGTCGCGATGAGGGCGTCGACACCCGCCAGCCCGAGCGTGCGCGGTCCGGCCCAGGCGGTCCATGCCGCAAGTGCGATTGCGGCAACCAGCGCCGCAAGCGCCGCGAGCGGCACGACCTGCCGCGTCCAGCCGGGGCGGAACTGCCGCCCCGCACCCGCCGCGACTGCCGCCGCAGCCAGGAGCCCCGGCCCCATATTCGCCAACCACCACATGCTCACACCCGACCTCCTTCTTCTCTCGGACGGAGCGTTAGGGCTGCGGAACGATCGGATAAAATTCATTGTTTGGCGCGTAACGTTCACTTAAAAAGAACGGATGCGTGACCTGAACTACAACCACCTCCGCTATTTCTGGGCTGTGGCACATGACGGGAACCTCACCCGTACGGCGGAGCGGATGGCGGTGTCGCAGTCCGCGCTCTCCACCCAGATCCGCAAGCTGGAGGAACGGCTTGGCCACGCCCTGTTCGAGCGCGAGGGCCGTCGGCTGGTACTCACCGAGGCGGGCCGCATCGCGCTTGACCATGCCGACTCGATCTTCGCGACCGGCGACGAGCTGCTCGACGTGCTGCGCGAGACCGGCCGCGCCCGCCAGGCGGTGCGGATCGGCGCGCTCGCCACGCTGTCGCGCAACTTCCAGATCGGCTTCGTCCAGCCGCTGCTCCACCGCGCCGATGTCGAGCTCGTCCTGCGCTCGGGCAGCGCGGCGGAACTGATGCAGGCGCTCGCCGCCCTCCAGCTCGACGTGGTGCTCGCAAATCGCCCGCCGGCGCGCGACGCGATCACCCCCTATCTCGCGCACAAGATCGCCGAGCAGCGCGTCAGCTTGATCGGTCAGCCCGGCATCGCGGGCGACACCAGTCTCGCCGCGCTGCTCGCTACCCAGCCGCTGGTGCTGCCGACGCTGGAGAGCAGCGTCCGCGCCGCCTTCGATGCGCTGGCGGCGACCCTCGGCGTCCGCCCCCAGATCGCCGCCGAGGTGGACGACATGGCGCTGATGCGCCTGCTCGCCCGCGAAGGCGTGGGGCTGGCCGTGCTGCCGCCGATCGTCGTGCAGGACGAGTTGGCGGCGGGCAGCCTCGTCGAATTCGATCAACTACCGCAGGTTACCGAGAGTTTCTACGCCGTCACCCTCGAGCGCCGTTTCCCCAATCCGCTGGTGGCCGAGCTGCTCCGGGCCGCGCGAAGCTGAGCTAACACGCTGTTAGCGCGCACATTTTCGTGCCAGGATTGCGCAGGCATTCTATAGAAGAGCATGGAAATGCGGAAAATCTGCACGGGGTGCCGCGACGGGGTCGATTTCGACATTCCGTTCGCCATGGCCTTTCAGCCGATCGTCGACACCGACACCGGCCTGCCCTTCGCCTATGAGGCGCTGGTCCGCGGCCTGGACGGGTCCGGCGCCTGGGGCGTGTTGTCGCAGGTAACCGATGCCAACCGCTATGCCTTCGACCAAGCCTGCCGGGTCAAGGCGATCGAAACCGCGATGGCCGCAGGGCTGATGGAAACCGACGCAAGGCTCTCGATCAACTTCCTCCCCAACGCGATCTATTCCCCCGTCGCCTGCATCCAGCTGACGCTGCAGACCGCCCGCGCCGTGGCGATGCCGCTCGACCGGTTGATCTTTGAGTTCACCGAGAACCAGCTGATCGCCGACCCCGACCATGTCGCGACGATCATCGATTCCTACAAGCAGATCGGCTTCAAGGTCGCCGTCGACGATTTCGGCGCGGGCCATTCTGGGCTCGACCTGTTCGCCCGCTTCGCCCCCGACGAGGTGAAGCTCGACATGGCGCTGGTCCGCGGGATCGATCGAGAGCCGCGCCGCCAGGCGATCGTCCGCGCGATGGTCGGCATGTGCGAGGAGCTCGACACGTTGCTGATCGCCGAGGGGATCGAGACCGCGGAAGAGGCGTCAGTGCTGCGCGACCTCGGCGTGCGTTACCACCAAGGCTATTGGTACGCCCGCCCCGCGCTCGGTGTGCTGCCGGCGATCGCCCTGGGGGCCTAGTCCTGCCGCAACTTGGCCTATAGAGGAACGGTGAAGCCCGCATCGGGCCCCCATTTCTGCAGGCAGGATCCATGACCGTCCTCATCAAGGAAGCCGATCTGATCGAGAGCGTCGCCGACGCGCTCCAGTACATCTCCTATTACCACCCGAGGGATTATATCCGCGCGCTGGGCGAGGCTTACGAGGCCGAACAGGGCCCCGCCGCCAAGGATGCCATCGCCCAGATCCTGACCAACAGCCGGATGTGCGCCGAAGGCCACCGCCCGATCTGCCAGGATACCGGCATCGTCACCGTGTTCATCCAGTGGGGCCAGAAGTGCGTGCTGGACAGCGAGCGCTCGCTGCAGGACGTGGTCGATGAAGGCGTCCGCCGCGCCTATCTCCACCCCGAGAACCGCCTGCGCGCCTCGATCCTGCGCGATCCCGCCTTCAGCCGCGTCAACACCAAGGACAATACCCCTTGCGTGCTCAACGTCGAGATGGTCCCCGGCGACCATGTCCATGTCGAGCTGGCGGCCAAGGGCGGCGGTTCGGAGAACAAGTCGAAGTTCGCGATGCTCAACCCGAGCGACTCGATCGTCGACTGGGTGCTCGAGATGGTCCCGAAGATGGGCGCCGGCTGGTGCCCGCCGGGCATGCTCGGCATCGGCATCGGCGGCACCGCCGAGAAGGCGGTGACCCTCGCCAAGAAGTCGCTGATGGGCGACATCGACATGGCGCAGCTCAAGCAGCGCGGGCCGCAGAACGATATCGAGCGGCTCCGCATCGAGATCTTCGACAAGGTCAACGCGCTCGGCATCGGTGCGCAGGGCCTGGGTGGGCTGGCGACGATCCTCGACGTGAAGATCCTCGACTACCCCACCCACGCCGCGTCCAAGCCGATCGCGATGATCCCCAACTGCGCCGCCACCCGCCACGCGCATTTCAGCCTCGACGGCAGCGGCCCGGTCTATCTCGACCCGCCGAGCCTCGACGAATGGCCGAAGGTGGAATGGACGCCCTCGAAGGAATCGATCCGCGTCGATCTCGACACGCTGACCCCCGAGGTGGTGGCGAGCTGGAAGCCGGGCGACCGGCTGCTGCTCAACGGCAAGATGCTCACCGGGCGCGACGCCGCCCACAAGCGCATCCAGGACATGCTCGCCAAGGGCGAGGAACTGCCGGTCGATTTCAAGGGTCGGGTGATCTATTATGTCGGCCCGGTCGATCCGGTGCGCGACGAGGTGGTCGGCCCCGCCGGCCCCACCACCGCGACCCGCATGGACAAGTTCACCGAGATGATGCTCGCCCAGACCGGGCTGATCGCGATGGTCGGCAAGGCCGAGCGTGGTCCGGTGGCGATCGAGGCGATCCGCAACCACAAGGCCGCCTATCTGATGGCGGTCGGCGGTGCGGCCTATCTCGTCGCCCGCGCGATCAAGGGCGCGCGCGTCGTCGGTTTCGAGGATCTCGGCATGGAAGCGATCTACGAGTTCGACGTGAAGGACATGCCCGTCACCGTCGCCGTCGATGCGACCGGCGAGAGCGTCCACCACACCGGTCCGCTGGTGTGGCGCGAGAAGATCGCCAGGGAGCGGCTGCTCCAGCAGGCGTAAGGGCATGGGCACGCCGGACGAGACACGAGCGCGCCGCCGCGCGCGGATCACGCTGGCGTGCCTCTATTTGTTGGCGGGCGTGCTGCACCTGATGGTGCCGCGCCCGTTCCTGCACATCACGCCGGCCTGGGTGCCCTACCCCGCGCTGGTGATTGCGGGCACCGGCCTCTGCGAGATCGCGGGCGCGCTCGCGCTGCTGACCGTGCGGCTGCGCAAGCTCGCCGGCGTGATGCTGGCGCTCTACGCGCTCTGCGTGTTCCCGGCCAACCTCCAGCATGCGGTGCAGGATCTCTCGACTGGCACCGGGCTTGGCTGGGCCTATCATGCACCGCGGCTGTTCGTGCAGCCGCTACTCTGCTGGTGGGCGCTGTGGGTGGGCGGGGTTAGCCGCTAGCCGCCCAGCGCGTCCGACAGATGGCAGTTCTTGCCCGGCGTCAGTTTCTCGACGTGATCGACCTGCAGGATCGAGCCGCCATCCTTCCCTTCCACATAGCGCCCGATCACCTCGCCATAGGCGGGCAGCTTGGCCTTGCGAAGCGCGTCCAGCGCATGGCCGCCGGGCGCATCGACCAGCGCATAGCGGTTCTCGGCGAGGTCGCAGCGGCGCAGGATGAGGGTGGTGCCGTCCAACTCGACCGTGCCGATGAAGACGTCGGCGCCCTCCTGTATCGGCATGGCCGCCCCGGCGAACGCGATCAGCATCCCGATCACAGCGGGTTTCCGTCCTTGTCGAGCATCTCCATTTTGTACGAGCAGCCGTACAGCGTCTTGCCCGGATGCGAGGTGACGTTGGACACGTTGAGCGCGATGCGGGTGCGCGCACGGAAATGATCGCCGTCAGCCGGATCGGTGACGTCGCTGATCACCCGCTCGCCGAGGAACTTGCGGAACTTGATCTGCGATTCCGCCTGCGCCCGCGTCACCTTGCCCGTGGCGACCATCGCGTCGACCAGTCCCTCGGGCCCCATTGCGTTCTCGATCTTCTCCTTGCGCGCGACGACCGCGGGATCGGGCTCGTCGAGGATCGCCAGGATGCCGCTGGAGGTGAAGGCAATGCGCCGGGTGCTGTACGAACCCGCCACGACGATCGGGGCGGGCAGGTCATATTCCTTGAGCATGAAATTGCCCGACTTCACCGGCTTCCAGCCGAACTTGGCGGCCAGCGCGTCGTCGCCCGCCACGGCCATGGCGAAGCCGTTATACGTCGGCGCGTCGAGGCGGCACGCAATCGCGTCGCGCACGTCGATCTTGGCGGGATCGACCTCGTCGTCCTGCACGGCGGCAGCGAAGGCGGATGCCGGCAGCAGCGCGGCGAGCAAGGCGATGCGGAAGGATGGGATTGTCATGCCGGCCGGTTATTACGCTGCCGACGAGCGGACAATCGTTTCGCGCCGAAGCGATGCGCCGGCGGGATCATCCTATTCCGGCAGGATCCGCACCCGGCGCTTGCCCCAATAGCTGAGATCGATCGAGAAATGCACCGGCGCGCCCTTCTTGGTAAGGATCATCTGGTCGCCCCGCCCGCCCTCGCCGGTATAGCTGTACGCCCAGCCCTGCTTCTTCAGCGCCTCGCCCACCTTCATCACCGCCGACTGATCGCGATCGTGCCAGAGCGTGATCTGGCGGAATCCACTCGCGCCGTCGCCGCCGACCAGGTCGAGCGCCGCTTCATAGGGGCCTTCCCCGAGCAGCATCACGCCCGACCGGCGGTAACGCAGATGGCCGCCGTCCATCTGGAGGCACTGGTCGAACCCGGCGCGTTTGGCATCGGCAAGGCTTCCGCTCACCGGCAGGCCCGCATAGGCGAGCGACGGGGGCGGCGGTGCAGGCGGTTCGCTGCTGCACCCGGCAAGCAGCAGCGCCGCCATGGCGATAGCTGCGCATATCCCATTGCGATGATGAAGACCCGGCACCGGCATGTCCCTCCCCCTTCCCGGGGAGCCTAGGCTGCCACCGGCTCGGGCGCAAACGCGCGCAGGAAGAGATCGACGATATAGTCGGTCTCCTCCTCAATCTCCGCGTCGCTGAACTGGTGGCCCAGCATCGCCCGCTGCTGGGAGCCCATGCAGAGGCTGGTCAGCGCAAATGCGGCCTTGAGCGGATCGGAGCTGCGCAGCTGCCCCTTGTGCATCGCATCCTGAAGATGCGCGGCCAGCAGCTCGCGGGTGCGCTGCGGGCCCCGACGGAAGAAAATCTCGCCCATTTCCGGCGAGCGCTCGACCTCGGCATGGATCACCCGGTGCAGCTGGATCGCGTCCTTCGACGTCACCTTGCGCAACAGGCTGCGGATAAACGCGCACAACGTCGCCTTCAAATTGTCCGACGGCACCAGCAGCTGCATCACCTGCTCGCGATAATCCCGCGTCGCCTCATCGACACAGGCGTCGAACAATTCCTCCTTCGACGCGAAGTAGCTCCACAAGGTGCCCTTGGAGCCGCCCAGCTCGGCCGCAATCGCCGACATGGAGACGCCGGCATAGCCCTGCTCCATGAAGTGGCGCTTGGCGATCGCAAGAATGGCGGCACGCCGATCCTGCTTCCGCGCCTCGCGCTTGCCGAGACATTTGGGGGTTACGATTTCCATAACCGTACTATAGGGTACGATTTTCTATTGACAAGGCCAGAAGCGCTCTCCATCTGGAACTCGTACCCAATAGTACGGTTTTTCCAGACCATGATGAGTCGTTTCCCAACAAGGCCCTTGTTGCTGTCCGCTGCTGCCGCTTCGGCGCTGGCGGCATGCGCGCCGGTGCCGAACCTCGGCGCCCGCCCGGAAGTGCGCGCGGCGGACAGCTATGCCGCCAGCCAGTCGCTCGCCGGCGTCGCGCAGTCACATGCGCAGTGGCCTGTCACCAACTGGTGGACCGCGTATAACGATCCGCAGCTCAACGCATTGATGGACGAGGCCTTCCGCGGCGCACCCAACCTCGCGGCAGCTGCCGCCCGGCTGCGCTCGGCGCAGGCCTATGCCGTCCAGGTCGGCGCGGCCCGCCTGCCGCGCGTCGACGCCTCCGCCTCGGCCGCGGCCAATCAGGTCAACGTCGGCGACGGCCTGCCGATCGACATCGGTTCGAACGTACAAACGCTCGGCTATGGCACGCTGAACCTGGCCTTCGACCTCGACCTGTGGGGCAAGAACCGCGCCCAGCTCGCCGCCGCCACCTCCGAGACCGAGGCAGCGCGGCTCGAACTGGAGCAGGCGCGTCTGGCACTCTCGACCAACATCGCCGCCGCTTATGCCGATCTCGCCCGCCTCGCGGCCGATCGCCGGGTGCAGGAGCGTGCGCTGGAGGTCCGTCTCGCGACGCAGAAGCTGGTCACCGACCGCGTGACCAACGGTCTCGAAACCCGCGCCGAAGAGAAGCAGGCGGCCTCGGCTGTCCCCGCCGCCCGCGCGCAGCTCGCCGCGATCGACGAGGATATCGGCCTCACCCGCAACCGCATCGCCGCGCTGCTCGGCCAGGGTCCTGATCGCGGCCTGAGCATTGCCCTGCCCGCCGCACCGACCGAGGCGCGCGGCATCCCGGCCGATGTGACCACCGACCTGATCGGCCGTCGCCCCGACATCGCCGCTGCCCGTGCGCGGGTCGAGGCCGCTGCAAGCCGGATCAAGGCCGCCCGCGCCGACTTCTACCCGTCCATCCGGCTGAGCGCGCTCGCCGGCTATGGCGCGCTCGGCCTTGACAACCTTGTCAAAGGCAACGGCGCCTCGGTGTTCCAGGCCGGCCCCGCAATCAGCCTGCCCGTCTTCCATGGGGGCGAGTTGCGCGGCCAATATGCCCGCGCCCGTGCCACCTATGACGAGGCGGTCGCCAATTACGACAACAGCGTCACCACCGCCTACCACGATGTCGCCGACGCGGTGACCAGCCAGAAGGCGCTGGCCACGCGCCTGGCCCAGAGCCGCCAGGCGCTGGACGATTCCGAACAGGCCTATTCGATCGCCCAGCAACGCTATCAAGGCGGGCTGTCGCGGTTTCTCGATGTTCTGACCGCCGAGGAGAGGGTGTTGCAGAACCGCCAGATTGTTGCCGAACTGGAAGCACGTGCGTTCGCGCTTGATGTCCAGCTCGTCCGCGCACTGGGCGGAGGCTTTTCTACCAACAACGCGGCCGCTGCCGCTTCCGAGGTCAAGACCCATGGCTGATGCAGAACCCGCCATCCACTCCGCGCGCGGCGATGCCGCCGATCGCAACGAGCCTTCGCAGGCCCCCGCCCATGCCGACATGGACGAAGGCAAGCGCAAGAATCTACGCAAGCGGCTGATGCTCGGCGTCGGCGGCCTCGTGCTGATCGCCGGCCTTGGCTATGGCGGCTATTACATGGCCGTTGGCAGCCATTTCGTGAGCACCGACAACGCCTATGTCGGCGCCGACAGCGCCAGCATCACGCCGATGACCGGCGGTCAGGTGCTGCGTGTCGCCGTCTCGGACACCCAGGCGGTGAAGAAGGACGACGTGCTCGTCCAGATCGACGACAGCGACGCCAAGATCGCGCTGGCCCAGGCCGAGGCGGATCTCGCCCGCGCCACCCGCCAGTTCGGCCAGACCTCGGCGACCAGCGAAGCGCTGGCCGCGCAGGTCCAGGCCCGCCAGGCCGACATCGCCCGCGCCCGGGCGCAGGTCACGGCGGCGCAGGCCGATTTCGAAAAGGCCCGCATCGATCTCAGCCGTCGCCAGAAGCTCGCCCCCAACGGCGCGGTTTCGGGCGAAGAGCTGACCTCGGCGACCAACGCCTTCCAGGCAGCGCGTGCGAACCTCGAACTGGCCAAGGCCGGTCTCGCCCAGGCGACCTCGACCCGCGTGGCAGCCAGTGGCCAGTTGGCAGCGAACCAGGCGCTGGTCAACGGCGCCACCGCGACCACGGCACCGGAAGTGCTGGCCGCGCGCGCCAAGGTGGATCAGGCAAAGCTCGATCTCGCCCGCACCGTGATCCGCGCGCCGTTCGACGGCGTCGTCACCCGCCGCGCGGTGCAGGTCGGCCAGCGTGTCGCTCCCGGCGCACAGCTGATGCTCGTGGTGCCGCTCAACCAGCTCTATGTCGATGCCAACTTCAAGGAAGGCCAGCTGACCCGCGTGAAGGTCGGCCAGCCGGTGGAGCTTACGTCCGACCTGTACGGCGGCGGCGTGAAGTATCACGGCCGCGTGATCGGCTTCTCGGGCGGCACGGGCTCGTCCTTCGCGCTGATCCCGGCGCAGAACGCGACCGGCAACTGGATCAAGGTGGTCCAGCGCCTGCCGGTGCGCGTCGCGCTCGATCCGAAGGAACTGCAGGCGCACCCGCTGCGCGTCGGCCTGTCGATGGATGCCGAGATCGATACCTCGGCCAAGTAAGGAACGCCTGCCATGAGCGGCCAGATGCAGCGCGGGGGCTTCCTGGAGGGGCCCTCGCTGATCCTCGCCGGCGTGGTGCTGGCGTTGACCAACTTCATGGTGGTGCTCGACACCACCATCGCCAATGTCTCGGTGCCGCACATCGCCGGCAGCCTGGGCATCTCGTCGAGCCAGGGTACCTGGATCATCACCTCCTACGCGGTCGCCGAGGCGGTGTGCGTGCCGCTCACCGGCTGGCTCGCCGGCCGGTTCGGCGTGGTGCGGGTGTTCATCCTCGGCGTGATCGGCTTCGGCATCTTCTCGGTGCTGTGCGGCATGTCGACGACGCTCGGCATGCTGGTCGCCTGCCGTATCGGCCAGGGGCTGTGCGGCGGCCCGCTGATGCCGCTGACGCAGACGCTGCTGCTGCGCATCTTCAAGCCCGAACAGCATGCCCAGGCCATGGGCCTATGGGCGATGACCACCGTCGTCGCGCCGATCCTCGGGCCGATCGCCGGCGGCACGATCAGCGACAACTGGTCGTGGCACTGGATCTTCTTCATCAACATTCCCGTCGCCGCGCTGTGCGCGTTCGGCGCAATGCGGCTGCTCACCAAGGCCGAGACGCCGACGCAGAAGCTCAGCGTCGACAAGGGCGGGCTGGCGCTGCTGGTACTGTGGATCGGCGCGCTGCAGATCATGCTCGATCTGGGCCGCGAGCATGACTGGTTCAACGATCCCACGATCGTCTGGCTGGGCGTGATCGCCGCGATCGGCTTCCTCGTCTTCCTCGCCTGGGAGATTACCGCCAAGGACCCGGTCGTCGACCTGCGGGTGTTCCGGCACCGCGGTTTCACGGTCTCGGTGCTCTCGCTGTCCTTCGCCTTCGCCACCTTCTTCGCCTCGGCGGTGATCATCCCGCAATGGCTCCAGTCGAGCCAGGGCTACACCGCCACCTATGCCGGCTATGCCACCGCCTTTTCGGGCGTGGCGGCGGTGTTCATGTCGCCGGTGGTCGCCAAGCTGTCGAACAAGGTCGATCCGCGGCTGCTGGTCTCGTTCGGCATCCTGTGGCTGGGGGTTTCGGCGCTGATCCGCGTCTACTGGAACAGCCAGGCCGGGTTCTGGACCTTCGCCTTCCCGCAGTTCCTCCAGGGCTTCGGCATGCCCTTCTTCTTCATCCCGCTGACCACGCTGGCGCTGGGCTCGGTGCGGCCGGAGGAGACCGCCTCGGCGGCGGGCGTGATGAGCTTCCTGCGGACGATGGCGGGCGCTATCGGCACTTCGGTATCGACGAGCATCTGGGACGACAGCTCGCGCATCGCCCGCAGCGAGATCGTCTCGCGGCTCAACACCGATCCGACGATGAACGCGCTGACGGCGCAGGGCTTTTCGATCGGCCAGGTGCGCGCCGCTGTGGAGCGGATCGTCAACCAGGAGAGCCTGACCCTGGCCACCACCCATGTGTTCCTGCTGTCGGCGATCATCTTCGTGTTCGCGGCCGGGATCATCTGGTTCACGCCCCGCCCGCGCGGCAAGGTGGACACCAGCGCCGCGCACTGATTTTGACAAGTTTGTAGAAGCAGATAGCCCGTTCCAGTGATGGAGCGGGCTATGTGTCGTATATGCGACAGAAACGTTACGACATACGTCATTCGCGCATTGACACCGTGCGCCCCGGGGATAGCATCCGGGCAATAAGAAAGAAAAATCTCGGGGGTCGGATGTCCGAATCGGTGCTTTGATCAAGAACAGGGCGATCAAATGACCGACTATCGATTTCCAGGCGACGCTTCGGCGCTGCCCATGCAGATGGCATCGCGGATATGGTCATGCTCTCGTGACCGATACGGCCTGCCTCCTTTCGAATAATCAAGACGGCACGCCGCCAGGGTCCATGCGATCCGGGCAACGCGGCGGCATGCCGGGATGGCGTGTTCAGGGTGACAGAAGCGATAGTTTCTCTGTCTTCCCATTATTGGCCTGACGATTTGCGCGGGCCCGGTTCGAACCTGTTTTGATGTAACGGTGCCGCGCTCCCGCAGGGGAGCATGGCATGAGGACGTGCGGCTGCGCCCCGGGGCGCCGCGGCACCTGCGTACACGTGTCGGCACGACCAGCCCCCTTCGCGAAGCTGCGCCTCGGGGAGAGGACAGTCCTGTCCGGGCGAGGCCGAGACCCAGAACGAGAAAGAAGAACAGACCGCAATCTGAGGAACGAACGACAACCATCAGCCTTCGGGGGGCACGATCGAATGCAATTTCGCGAAACGGCATCGTTCACGGTTCTGGCCATCACCCTGGCGCTCGGCGCCACACCCGCCTTCGCGCAGGACAGCGCGGCGCCCGCGGCACAGGGCGACGACATCATCGTCACCGGCACCCGCGTCACCGGCCTGCGCGCCGCCGACAGCCCCGCGCCGATCCAGCTGCTGAGCGCGGCGGACCTCTCCCGCACCGGCCAGCCCGACCTGATCCAGGCGCTGGCCCAGAACCTGCCCAGCGTGCAGGCACAGGCATTCGGCAGCGACCTCCAGGCACACAACCTGCAGATGAAGCTGCGCGGCCTCAGCCCCAACCACACGCTGATCCTGCTCAACGGCAAGCGCCGCCACGGCACCGCCAACGTCTCGGTCGCCGGCGGCCCCTATGGCGGCAGCGCCGCGCCCGACATCAGCTTCATCCTGCCGGACTCGATCGACCATATCGAAGTGCTGCAGGACGGTGCCGCCGCGCAATATGGCACCGATGCGATCGCCGGCGTGATCAACATCATCCAGAAAAAGGCCGATCACGGCGGCATCATCGACGTTACCGGCGGCCGCTATTACGACCAGGGCGGCAAGACCTACGCCTTCTCGGGCAATATCGGCTTCGCGCCGATCGAGAATGCCTATGTGAACATCACCGCCGAGAAGAAGCACAAGGGCTTCAGCTTCCGCGGCGACGTTAACCCGCAGGTCTATGGCAACAACGCCAACGCCACCAAATATCTGACGCTGTACCCGGGCATCAAGAACCTGCCCTATTACCCCTATACCAACCGCATCCTCGGCGACCCAGAGGTCGACCAGACCTCGGTGATGGTCAATGCCGGCTATGATTTCGGCGGCTTCGAATTCTACACGTTCGGCAGCTACGGCCACAAGAATGCCCGCGCCTATGAGAATGTCCGCACGCCGGACGTGGTGGTCAGCAAGGCGGGTACGCCCTTCTACCCGAACGGCTTCCAGCCGCTCGAGGCGATCTCCGAGACCGACTATGCCGTCACCGGCGGCTTCCGCGGCACCATCGCCGACACCACCTTCGATGTCGCCACCACCTATGGCGACGATTTCGTCGGCGTATACGTCCAGAACTCGGCCAACGCCGCGCTCTACAAGGATACCGGCTTCACGCCGACCGAGTTCCACAATGGCGACTTCAAGGCCAGCCAGTGGACGAGCACGCTCGACCTGACCCACGCCTTCGACATCGGGCTGGCCGAGCCGCTCAACGTCGCCGGCGGCCTCGAATATCGCCGCGAGACCTATGGCATCGTTTCGGGCGATCCGGCCTCCTATTACGGCTCCGGCGCCCAGTCCTTCTTCGGTTACAGCCCGAACGACGCCGGCAACCACAACCGCACCAACTTCTCGCAATATCTCGATATCAGCGTGAAGCCGGTCGAGGCCTGGCTGATCGACGGCGCGGTCCGCCACGAGCATTACAGCGATTTCGGCGACACCACCGTCTTCAAGCTGACCAGCCGCTACGACATCACCAACGCCATTGCGATCCGCGGCACCGTCTCCACCGGCTTCCGCGCGCCGACGCTGGCAGAGGGCTTCTATTCGGGCATCAATGTCGGCCCGAACAGCGTATCGGGCGTGCTGCCGGCCAACTCGCCCGGCGCCAAGGCGCTCGGCTTCGGCGGCCTCAAGCCGGAGAAGTCGACCAACTTCAGCGCCGGTTTCGTCTTCACGCCCAGCCCCCATGTGAACGTCACGCTCGACGCCTATTGGATCGAGATCCGCGACCGCATCCTGATCTCGAGCACCTTCTACGGCTTCAACGGCAAATATTGCCCGCAGGGCTATGCCGGCTCCAACAAGGCTAACTGCGTCGTCTACAATGCCGACGCCTACAGCACCTACAACCAGCAATCGGTCTACAACGCCGTCGCCACCGCGCTCGGCGGCACCATCCCCAGCTATGTGCTCACCGACGTCAACGGCGAGCGCAACATCGACGGCACCGTCTCGGTCCAGACCTTCGTCAACGGCGCCAAGATGCGCACCCGCGGCGTCGACTTCGTCGCCAGCTACGACATGGACAGCCCGATCGGGAAGGTGAACTGGACGCTGTCGGCCAATTACAACGACAACAAGGTCAAGAACATCGCTGCCCTGCCCGCGGCGCTCTACGTCAACAAGGCCAATCCCGCGCTGTCGGCGCTGATCAACAACTACTCGATCATCGAGCTGGAGAACAGCACGCCCAAGTTCCGCGCGACGCTGGGCGCCTTCTGGGAGTCGGGGCGGTTCAGCCTGAACTTCCGCGAGAGCTACTACTCCAAGGTCTATGCGCTGGAATCGACCCCAGGCAACAGCCCGCTCAAGGGCGCGGACCTGGAGGTGCCGGTCAACGCCGCCTTCATCACCGATCTCGAAGGCAGCGTGAAGATCACCGGCGGGCTCAAGCTCTCGGTCGGCGCGAACAACCTGTTCAACCATTATCCGACCGAGCGCTCGTTCGAGAATATCCGTTCGGCGCAGCTGGCCGCCGGCTCGCGCGGCTACTCGTCCAACCTCTACCCCACCATTTCGCCCTACGGGATCAACGGCGGTTATTATTACGGCCGGATCAGCCTGAAATTCTGAAGCCTTGCCGGCCGGGGGCACCTGCCCCCGGCCGGTCGTGTCGCGTGCAAAAACATAAACCGGGAGTGATGTCCTTTGCTTACCTCTTCCATGGACTGGCTGATCCCCCTTCTGGGCCTGCTGGTCGCCGGGCTCGCTGCCGGTTTCGCCGGCGGCGTGTTCGGCATTGGCGGCGGCTTCGTCGTCGTCCCCGCGCTGCTGCTGATGCTCCCCCTGCTTGGCGGCGAGCATAGCCAATACGCCCACGTCGCCATCGGCACCTCCGCCGCGACGATCATCATCACCTCGATTCGATCGGTGCTGAGCCACCACAAGCGCGGCTCGGTCGATTTCGAGATCCTCAAGACCTGGGCGCCTTGGGTGGTGCTGGGCGACGGCATCGGCGTGCTGCTCGCCAGCCATGTCGACGGCCGGGTGCTGACCCTGGTCTTCGCCACCGGCGTGCTGCTGATGTCGATCAACTTCCTGGTGCCCAAGCTGGGCAACCGGGTGATCAGCGACCAAATGCCGGGGGGCGTCACCCGCGTCGCCATCGCCGGGGGGCTAGGCACTTTCTCCTCGCTGCTCGGCATCGGCGGCGGCACGATCGCGATCATGGTGATGACGCTGTGCGGCCGCTCGATCCACCGCGCGGTGGGCACCGCCAGCGGCATCGGCACGCTGATCGCCGTGCCCAGCGCGATCGGCTTCGCGATCATCGGGCTGCACGAGCCGGGGCTGCCCTGGGGGTCGCTCGGCTTCGTCAACCTGCCGGCGACGGTCGCCATCGCCTCGATGTCGATGCTCACCGCCCCGCTGGGAGTCGCCGCGGCCCACGCCTTACAGCCAGCCATGCTGAAACGGGTATTCGGCATTTACCTCATCGTCATCGCGCTGGTGATGTTCCACAACGCGCTGAAGTTCTGACGCGCGTCTCGATCGAAACAGGGAGACCCTCGACATGACCATCCTCGAAACGCTCAAGAAGCCGGAAATCACGGAGGACCTGCGCGGTCGCGGCTATTCGCGCCGTGACATGGGCCGCATCGCCGCGTTGCTCGGCGGCACCGTCGCGCTGGGCCGCGCCGCGCCCGCCTTCGCCCAGCAATCGGCCAAGGCCGTGATCGGCGCCGTCCGCATCGGTTCCAACGAATGCTGGACCGGCCCGCTACCCGCCGGCGCGGCGGCGGCGATGAAGATCGTCACCGAAGGCAACCGCTACGAACCCAATGGCGAGCATGACCAGCTGTTCGCTGCGGTCTCGGCCGTGGAAGGCCTGCCCGCCAGCCATATCCGCGCCTGGCCGGGCTCCAGCGATCCGCTCAACCGCGCCGCGGTCACCTTCGCCTCGCCGACGCGCGGCATCGTCACTGCCGATCCCACCTATGAGCAGATCTGGCGTACCGCCGCCTGGATCGGCGCCAAGGTCACCAAGGCGCAGCTCGGCCCGCAATATCAGCATGACGTCAAGGCGATGCTGGCGGCGGACCCCAATGCCGGGCTCTATTACGTCTGCTCGCCCAACAACCCGACCGGCACGCTGACCCCGATCGCCGACATCGTCTGGCTGGCCGAGAACAAGCCCAAGGACGCGGTGCTGATCGTCGACGAGGCCTATATCCACTTCGCCGACGCGCCCAACGCCGCCAAGCTGGTTGCCGCCCGCGACGACGTGCTCGTGATGCGCACCTTCTCCAAGCTGTTCGGCATGGCCGGCATGCGGCTGGGCCTCACCTTCGCGGCACCGGCGCTGCACGAGAAGATGATGCGCTATGACGGCTTCCAGGTAACCAACATGCTGCCGATGACCGCGGTGGCCTGCGGCACCGCTTCGATCCCGCTGGCCGGCGAGATCAAGGCGCGGCGCGACGAGATGATCGCGGTGCGCGAAAAGACGATCGCGCATCTCCAGAGCCGCGGCCTGAAGGTGCTGCCGGGCAGCCATGCCAACATGTTCATGGTTGAATGGAAGGGCAAGGCGCCCAAGGAAATGATGGCGGCGCTGCTCGCCCAGAACGTGCAGATCGGCCGCTCCTGGACCGCCTATCCCACGATGTCGCGCGTCACCGTCGGCTCGGCAGCGGACATGGAGAAGTTCCGGATCGCGGTCGACAAGGTGCTGATGGCCTGAGGTTTGCGGTGCCTGGCCCGCGTCGCTCCTCCGGGCGGCGCGGGTCCGTTTTGCTCAGCCCTGCGGCGCGATCGGCAACATCGCCTCGAACCGCGCGCCGCCCTCGCCTTCCAGCAGCGTCAGGTCGCCGCCATGCGCGAGCAGGATCTGCCGGGCCAGCGCCAACCCTACCCCGCTGCCCTGCGGCTTGGTGGTGAAGAATGGGCGGAAAATCGCGCCGCGGTCCGCCTCGGTGACGCCGGGGCCATTGTCCCACACCTGCCAATAGGCGGCGCGCTCGTCCCGCCACAGCGACAGGCCTACCCGGCCACCGGCTTCGCCGCCAACCGCCTCGGCTGCATTCTGGAGCAGCGCCCAGAGTGCAGCGCTGAGCTGGTCGGCATCGCCCTGCAGCCGCAAGGACGTTGCCGCCTCGAACAACAGCGGCAGGTCCGGCCAGCGCGTGGCGAACAGGCGCGCCAGGTCCTCCGCCCCCTCGCGCAAGTCGAGCGGCGCGAAGCGCGGCGCGGGCAGCCGCGCCAGCGAGCGATAGGCCTCTCCGAACCGCTGCAGCCCCTCAGCGCGTCGCGCGACGGTGCCCACCGCGTCGCGAAGCGCGGAGATCGGCAGCGCGGGCTCCTCCAGCATGTCCGCCGCCGTGCGGCTGAGCGAGGCGATCGGGGTGAGCGCGTTGACGATCTCGTGGCTCAGCACCTGCACCAGGTCGCGCAAGGTCGCCGCCTCGGCGGCCTTGAGCTCGGCATCGATGTCGATCAGCGCGGCCAGCCGGCTCTGGACACCGCCGAGCGCGAAGTCGCTGGTGGTGAGCGCATAGCTGCGCCCGCCGATCGCCACCGTGGCGGCGCGGGCCGAGGCGTCGCCGATCGCCTGGACCAGCAGCGCCGGCGGATCGGCGACGAGGTCTGCCGCGCCAAACAGCCGGCGCGCGGCGCGGTTGATCGCGGTGAGCCTCCCCTCGCCGTCGAGCGTAACGATCGGCGCGGGAGAAAGATCGAGCAATGCGGTCAGCCGCCGCTCGCGATGCGCGGGGTCGGGTGCGGGCACCGGTGCCGCCACCGGCACCAGCTTGGGCCGCTGTGCCTCGACGATTCCGGTCACCAGTCCCCACAGCGCCGCAAGTGCCGACACCAGTGCGCTGGCATACAGCCCCGCGCCCCACGCCGCGGCAAACGCGCCGCCCGCCAGCAGCAGCAACATGCCACGCAGCAGTGCGGACCAGCCTCGCGAGGTCACGACCGCCATCTCCTGAAAATTCCCCTTCCGCTTGCGGGAGGGGTTAGCGGAGGGTGCGCCCCGCCCCCGACGGGAGGGGAGAGATGTCGATCACAGCCCATATTTCGCCATCCGTCGATAGAGCGCCGCCCGCGTCAGCCCCAGTTCCGTCGCCGCGCGGCTGACGTTGAACGCGTGCCGCTTGAGCGCCGCCGCGACTAGTGCCGCCTCGCTGCGCCCCAAATTAAGGTCCGCCTTGATCGCGCGCGGCTCCAGCGCGTCCTCGGGCAGGCAAAGTCCCAATGCGGGGACATCGATCGCCTCGCCGCCGCCGAGCAGTACCGCGCGCTCGATCGCCTGGCGCAGGCCGTGGACGCCGTCGGGCCAGGTATCGGCCGCGATCGCCCGCGCCGCCTCGTCGGTAAGCGGGCGTAGCGGCTGGGCGTAGCGCCCGGCATACAAGGCGCAGAAATGCCGCGCGAGCAACAGCGCATCCCCGCCCCGTTCGGCAAGCGGCGGCAAGTCAATCTCCACCGTATTGAGCCGGAACCGGAGATCGTCGCTCAACGCCGCGCGGGTGCCGGCCCGATCGCGCCGGCTGGTGGCAAGCACGCGCAGCCCACCCAGGCGCCGCGCCAATTCGGGCTGCAGTGTGGGCGCGAGCTGGTCCGCCGCCTCGATCAACAGGGTTGCGCCCTCGGCCGCGGTAACGCGCGCCTCGATCACTGCCAGATCCGCCACCGCTGCATCAAGCGTCACCAGCGGCCGCTCGGCACGCGAGGAGGCGCGGTGAAGCAGTTGCGCCGCCAGCGTCTTGCCGCTCCCCGCCGGGCCGGTGAGCAGCACCGCCGCATCGGTCGGCCCCACCCGCGCGATCAGCCCGCGCGCCGCCTCGATCGCAGGCGCCTCGCCGAGCAGCAGCAACGCCTCCTCGCCGCCCGGCGCGGGCGCCGCCGCCAGCTTTGCGCGGCGCAACGCCACCGCCCGCTCGACAGTGGCGAGCAACCGCTCGTTGCTCCACGGCTTGATCACAAAGTCGCTTGCCCCGCCGCGCATCGCCTGCACCGCCACCGCGATGCCGCTATGGCCGGTGACCACGACCACCACCGCATTGCGATCGGCCGCGATCAGCCGGTCGAGCATGCGGAACCCCTCCTCCCCGCTCGTCCGCCCCCGTGCGAAGTTGAGGTCGAGCAGGATCGCGTCGACCGGCCCCTCGGCCAGCCGCACCCAGGCGGCATCGGGATCGGGCGCGCCGAGCACCCGCATGCCGTTCCGTTCGAGCAGGAGCGTCGCCGCCCGGACGATGTCGGAATCGTCGTCGATGACCAGGATGGTCGGCGATTCGGTTGGCACAGGCTTGACCGCTCCGGTTCAGTGTTCGGAATCGGACACTAGCTTGGACACTGTTCGCTCCAAGCGCCAGCCCCTTCTACATTGTCCATCGATGTCAGTGCTTTAGGCCCGTACGCTGGCGTACCGTACACTGTCCGCCATGGACGTTACGCCTCTTCATACCAATGGCGCCGCGATGGACCGGCGGATCGAGCGCCCGCATGCGCGCCGCCGCAAGTTGGCTTTGCGCATCGGCCTCGGCATCGCGGTGGTTGCCGCGGCGGCCGCGCTCTGGTGGCTCCTCCCCAGCTCCGGCAGCCTGGCGGTCGACGCAGCGACGATCCGCATCGCACCCGTGACCCGCGCCGCCTTTGCCGACTATGTGCCGCTGCGCGCGCAGGTCGCCCCTCTCCAGACCGTCTATGTCACCGCGATCAGCGGCGGGCAGGTCGAAGCGCTGATCGCCAGCGACGGCCAGTCGGTCGCCGCCGGCGCCCCGCTCGCCCGGCTTGCCAACCCCACCCTGGCGCTCGACGTCGCCAGCCGCTCGGCCAACATCGCCGGGCAGCTCAGCTCGATCAGCGGGCAGCGCCTGTCGATCCAGCAGAGCCGCGAGCAGACCGAGCGCGACATTGCCTCCGCCCGCAACGAACTCGCCAAGGCCGAGGCGCTGCTCCGCCAGAAGCAGATCCTGTTCGACAAGCAGATCGTCACCGCCGCCGCGGTCACCCCGCTGCGCGAGGAGGTAACCTACCAGCGCGCACGACTGTCCGCCCTCACCCGCAGCGCGGCGGAGGCGGGCAAGATGCTCGCCGATCAGTCCACCGGCGTCGACGCCACCGCCGGCGAGCTGCGCGAGAGCCTCGCCATGACCCGCGCCGGTCTCGCCGCGCTGGTGGTGCGCGCGCCCGTCGCCGGTCGGCTGACCGCCTTCACGCTGCAGCCGGGGCAGATGATCAAGCCGGGCGACGCCGTCGGCCAGGTCGATTCCGAAAGCGCCTGGAAGCTGACCGCGGATGTCGACCAATTCTATCTCGGCCGCGTACATACCGGCCTCAGCGCCGTCGCCGATCTCGACGGGCGCAGTCTGCCGCTCACCGTCATCAAAGTGCTGCCGCAAGTCACCGAGGGGCGATTTCGTGTCGAGCTGGGCTTCAAGGGCGCCGCGCCCGCGGGTCTGAACCGCGGTCAGACGTTGGACGTGCGCCTCGTCCTCGGCGCCGATCGCCCCGCGGTAGTCGCGCCCTCGGGCGGCTGGCTCGACGCGGGCGGCACCACCGCCTTCGTGCTGACCAGCGACAGCCGCGCCGAGCGCCGGGCGATCACCACCGGGCGCCGCAACCCCGACCAGGTCGAGGTAACCAGCGGCCTCGCCCCCGGCGACCGCATCGTCACCACGCCGCTCGGCACCTACGCCCCCTACCAGACCCTGCTGATCCACTAGGAGCCCGCCATGATCCAGCTCAACGCCATCCACCGCGCCTATCGCTCCGACGAAGTCGAGACGACCGCGCTCGCCGAGATCGACCTGACCGTGCAGGCCGGCGAGTTCCTCGCGATCATGGGCCCCTCGGGCTGCGGCAAGTCGACGCTGCTCAACATCCTGGGCACGATCGACCGGCCGACCAGCGGCGCCTATCTGTTCGAGGGCGAGGACATCGCCAAGGTGCCCGAGGCGCAGCTGGCGAAGCTCCGCCGCGACCGGCTGGGCTTCGTGTTCCAGAGCTTCAACCTGATCGACGAGCTGACCATCGCCGAGAATGTCGCGCTGGCGCTCGCCTATCGCTCGATGCCTGCGCGGGAGAAGCGCGACCGGGTGGATGCGGCTATGGACCGGGTCGGCATCGCCCATCGCCGCAACCACCATCCGCACCAGCTTTCGGGCGGCCAGCAGCAGCGCGCCGCGATCGCCCGCGCGATCGTCAGCGAGCCGAAGCTGATCCTCGCCGACGAGCCGACCGGCAACCTCGATACCGAAAACGGCGCGCAGGTGATGGACATTCTCACGCTGCTGAACGCCGACGGCGCGACGATCGTGATGGTCACCCACTCGCCGGCGCATGCCGATATCGCCAAGCGCACCGTGCACATGCTCGACGGGCGGATCCTCTCCGCCGTGCGGCGGGCGGCGTGAAGCTCGATCGAGCGCTGACGGTGCTGGTGCTGCTGCTCCTCGCCGTCGCCCTGCTCCGCCATCTGTCCGCCACCCGCGAACCGGGAGTGACGCCATGACCTCCGCGCTGACCAGCTTCTACCGCTCGCTCATCCGCCACAAATTGTTCGCAGCGCTCAACATCGGCGGGCTGGCGCTGGGCATCGCGGTGTTCCTGGTGCTGAGCCTGTTCGTGCGGTTCGAGACCGGCTTCGACCGGTGGATCCCCGGCGCGGACCAGCTTTATATCATCCAGGAACATTACCACATGCCGGGGTACCCGGAGACACCGAACCCCTTCACCATGGGGAACGAGCTTCTCCAGCTACGCGCCGATTATCCGCAGCTGCAGGGCACGCGGATCGCCCAGATGGATGCGACGGTGCGCCAGGGTACGGTGAACACCCGCGAAGCGCTGGCCGCGGTCGACCCGAACTTCTTCCAGCTGCTGCGCCTGCCGGTCGTGGCAGGCGACCCGACGCGGACCCTCGCCGATCCCGACGGCATCGTCATCACCCGGCGCGCCGCGACCAGCTATTTCGGCCAGCTGTCGCCGATCGGCCGAACCCTCACCGTGGTCGCCAACGGCACGCCCTACACCTACCGGGTAGGCGCGGTGATCGCCGACATGCGGAAGGATATGAGCTACACGTCCGAGCTGTTCGTCCCGCTGGTGGCCGCCCGCTTCGCCACCGAATGGTTCGACCATTGGGGCAGCACCTCGCTGGTAACCTGGCTGCGCTTCCAGGATCGTGCCGCCGCCCACCAGTTCGAAGGCGAGCTGGCGCGCTTCGCAGAGCGCCGCGTGTTTGGCGACAACCTGAAAAAGGGCCAATGGGAGCAGAGCCTGCGCCCGCTGGTCGACAACCACCTCTATGCGCCGTCCGATCGCGCCGTCGTCACCACGCTCGGCGCAGTCGGCGTGCTGACCCTGCTGATCGCCATCGTGAACTATATCAATCTCGCCACGGCGCGTGCGGGCCTCCGCGCGCGCGAGGTGGCGGTGCGCAAGGTGCTCGGCGGCACCCGCCGGGCCCTGACCCGCCAGTTCCTGACCGAAGCGATGCTGACCGTCATCCTCTCCGCGGTGATCGGGCTCGCCCTGGCCGAGATCGCGCTGCCGCTGATCAACACGCTCGGCGGCATGGCGCTGCGGATCGACTATTGGGGGGCGAACAGCGTGCTGCTGCTGCTCGTGCCGCTGGTGCTGGTGGTCGGCGCGGTGGCGGGTTTGTACCCGGCGGCGGTGCTCGCAGGCTTCCGCCCGGCCGCGGTGCTCGCCGCCGCGCGCGCACCGGGCGGCGGCCGCGCCGGCGCCCGGGTTCGCGCGGGGCTCGTCGTCGTCCAATTCTCGATCGCGATCGCCTTCGCGATCGGCACCACGGTGATGCTGGCCCAGGCCGCCCATGTCCGCAACGCCGATCTCGGCTTCCGCCGCGACGGCCTCTATGTGGTGCGCTCGCTCAACAGCGGATCGGTGCTGCCCGAGCAGAAGACCGCGCTGATGCGCGCCTTTGCGGCGCTGCCGGGCGTGAGCGGCGTCACCATGGCCCAGAACGCACCGGGCGATCAGGACCTCACCAATTTCTCGACGATGTACCAGCCGGGCATGCAGGGCATCCGCGCGCCTTCGCTGATGGATGTGCGCGTCGGCGACCATTATTTCGATACGTTCGGCGCCCGGCTGGTCGCGGGGCGCCTGTTCGATCGCTCGCGCCCTGCCGATGACCGCGCGCTCCGCGCCAAGGGCAGCACCGCGCCCTTCAACGTGGTGATCAATCGCCGGGCGGCCGGCCTGCTCGGCTTCGCCAGCCCCCAGGCGGCGATCGGCAAGCAGATCGAGGGCGATGCCTCGATGACGATCATCGGCGTGGTCGACGATCTGCGCTTCCTCGGCCCGCGTCAGGCGATCAGCGGGACCTTCTATCGCCTCGACACACGTCCGTTGAACGACGCCTTCATCACGCTGCGCTACAGTGGCGACCCGCAGAAGATGGCCGATGCGGTCGAAGCCGCATGGAAGCGAATCGTCCCCACCGAACCCTTCCGGGGCCGGACGATCGAGGAGAATCTCTACAAGGCCTATTATGAGGAGGACACCCGCCGCGGCCGTCTGTTCATCATGGGTGCGGTGCTGGCGATCGCGATCGGCTGCATCGGCCTCTACGGCCTCGCGGCGTTCGACACGACGCGGCGGATCAAGGAGATCGGCATCCGCAAGGCGCTGGGCGCCTCCACCCGCGACGTGCTCCAGCTGCTCGTCACGAAGTTCCTGCGGCCGGTGCTGCTCGCCAACCTGATCGCCTGGCCGCTCGCCTGGGTGGCGATGCAACGCTGGCTCTCGACCTTCGACGATCGGATCGGGCTGTCGCCGCTCTACTTCCTGCTCGCCTCCGCCATCGCCGTGCTGATCGCGGTGGCCACCGTCATCGGCCAGTCCTGGCGCGTCGCTCGCGCCGAGCCCGCACGCGCGCTGCGCTACGAATAAGGATCGCACTTATGCACCGCCTCGCCTGGCTCGCTTTGTATCGCTCGTTCACCCGGCACAAGCTGTTCACGCTCGTCAATATCGGCGGGCTGGCGCTGGGGATCGCGGTGTTCCTGATCCTCTATCTGTTCGTTCGCTACGAGACGAGCTTCGATCACGACGTTCCCGGCTGGGATCGGACCTGGATCGTCGAGCGGACGCTGCAATTCCCCGGTGCAAACCAGGTGAACATCCCGTCGCGGCGCGAGATGCTCGAGCAATTGCAGGCTGAGCATAGCGGCCTGCAGGGTACGCGCTTGCTGCCGGGCGAGGCCGCGCTGCAGCTGGGCAACGGCAGCACCCAGACGATCGTCGGCCAGGTAGACGGCAATTTCTTCGAGCTCTTCCCCTTCCCGGTCGTCGCCGGCAATCCCACGGCCACCCTGGCCACGCCGGACGGCGCCGTTATCACCGAACGGCTGGCGAACACCTCGCTGCCGGGCGGATCGCCCGTGGGGCGCACGCTGAAAATCACGCTCGGCGGCAAGCCGCGGCTGGTGCGCGTCGGCGCGGTGGTGCGGCTGAGCAAGGCGATGACCCAGCCCGGTGACATCTTCCTTCGCCTGCCCGCCGACGTCGACCTGTTCGCCGCAGGAACCCAAGGACTGCAGACCCTGCTGCGCGTCGAGCCCGCCGAAGCCCCCACCGTGCAGCAGCTGGTCGCCGGATTCGACCAGCGCCATCCCGATCTCAGTCTGGCCGGCGCGCCGAAGGGCATTCGCCTCGCAACCAGCCTGATTCCGCTCGGCGCCCTGCACCTGCGCGCCACCCGCGACCGGATCGTCGTCGCCACGCTCGGAATGGTGGGGCTGCTCGCGCTGTTGGTCGCGATCGGCAATTATGTGAACCTGGCCACCGCCCGCGCCGGCCTGCGCGCCCGCGAAGTGGCGATGCGGAAGACGCTCGGCGCCACACGCGGCGCGCTGATCGGCCAGTTCCTGGCGGAGTCGATCGCCACAACCGCGCTCGCCGCGCTGCTGGGCCTGGCGCTGGTCGAACTCACGCTCCCGATGGTCAACGCGATCGGCGGCACCGACCTGCACCTGCGCTATTGGGGCAGCGGGACAATCCTGCCCGCACTGCTGGGACTGATCCTCGGTGTCGGGTTGATCGCCGGGGCGTACCCGGCCTTCGTCCTCTCCCGCTTCCGACCGGCTGCCGTGCTCGCGAGCGCAGGCGCAACCGGCGGCGGCCGTGCAGGGCGGATGCTGCGCGCGACGCTGGTCGTGCTGCAGTTCGCCATCGCCATCGCGCTGATGATCGGCACCGGCGTGCTGCTCGCCCAGGTGCGCCACACCCAGACTGCCGATCTCGGCTTCGAGCGGCACAGGCTGGCGATGCTTCCGTCCTTTGGCGATCCGGGCCTCGACGCGGCACAGCGCCACGATATCGCCGCTGCGGTCGCGGCGCTGCCGGGCGTCACCGGCGTGAGCGAGTCCGCCATCGCACCAGGGGGCGGCAGTTTCGGCATCATGGAGATGCAGCGCGACGGCAGCGGCGGGGACAAGGTGTCGGTGATCCAGGCAGCGATCGGACCTGGCTTTTTCCAGCTCTACGGCGCGCGGCTGCTCGCCGGACGCTGGTTCGACCCGAGCCGCTACGCCAGCGATGATGCCGCTGCCGGGAAGATCCATGCCGTGCTGCTCAACCGGACCGCGGTCGTCCGGCTCGGCTTCGCGAGCCCTGCCGCCGCCATCGGCAAAGTGCTTGCCGGCGGGCAGCAACGGCAGACGATCATCGGCGTGGTCGACGACCTGCGCCTAATGGGACCGATACAGCCGGTGGAAGCGCAGGCCTATGCGCTGCAGACCAGCGGCCTGCCGTCCCCCGTGCTGAGCCTGCGCTACACGGGGGACGACACGCGCGCGCTGCTCGACCGCGTGGAGACGGTATGGCGCCGCCACGCCTCGGCGGTGCCGCTCAAGGTGCAGACGGTCGACCAGCAGCTCTACGAAACCTATGTCCGTGCGGATCTGGAACGCGCCCGCCTGTTTACCGCGGGTGCCGGGCTGGCAGTGCTGATCGGCTGTATCGGCCTCTACGGCCTCGCCGCCTTCGATACCGAGCGGAGGCTCAAGGAGATCGGCATCCGCAAGGCGCTCGGCGCCTCCACCGGCGACGTGCTCCAGCTGCTGATGGCCAAGTTCCTGCGCCCGGTGCTGATCGCCAACCTGATCGCCTGGCCGCTGGCCTGGGTGGCGATGCAGCGCTGGCTCGCCGGCTTCGACGACCGCATCGCGCTGACACCCTGGTATTTCCTGGGCGCCTCGGCGCTGGCGGTGGCGATCGCAGTGCTGACGGTGCTCGGCCAGTCTTGGCGCGTCGCCCGTGCCGAACCCGCCCGCGCGCTCCGCTATGAATAGTAGCGCAAGGGCAACACGATCGGGCAGGACTTGCAGAGGCTTGCAGTTCGGCTAGTGTCGATCACCGGGGGTTGATCGATGCACGATGTGAAGGGGGCGGACGAGCGGCTGGTGGCCGCGCATCGGGCGTTGCGCGATTCCGGCCGTATCCAGTTCGATCTCAAGACGAGCGAGCCCCCGCCCGCACCGCCGGGCTGGATCGAAGACCTGCTCCGCGCGCTCGGCCGGCTGCTGGCGCCGGTCGGCCGCTTTCTGCGCTGGGTGACGAGCTTCATGCCCGAAGCGCCCTATGCCCGCATCCTGCTGTGGGGCATGATCGTCCTGCTCGCCGCGCTGCTGCTGCGCGTCCTCTATGTCGGCCTGCGGCAGGGCGAATGGCGGCTGCCGTGGCGGCTGCGCCGGGATCGGGCGAGCATCGTCGCTTCCGAGGCGCCGGACGCGGCCTGGGTGCCGGCGGAAGCCCCCGCCCGGCAGTGGCTGGCCGAGGCGGATCGTCTCGCCGCGGCGGGCGACTACGCCGCCGCCGTGCACCACCTGCTGCTGCGGAGCATCGACGACATCGCGCGGCGCCGTCCGCGCCTGCTCCGCCCTGCCCTGACCAGCCGCGAGCTGGCCCGCACCGAAGCGATCCCGCCTGCCCCGCGCCGGCTGTTTGCCGATCTTGCCGCGGTGGTCGAGCGCAGCCTGTTCGGCGGCCGCGCGATCGATGCCGAGGAATGGAGCCGCTGCCGCGACGCCTATGCCGATTTCGCCCGCGCGCGGAGCTGGCAGGGATGAGCGACATCGCGATCGGCGGCTCCCCCGCCGCACCTTCCCCGTTCAGCCTGCGCACCGTGGCGGTGATGCTTGCAGTCGGCATTCTCGGCTTCATCGGCACGGTGGTGCTCGGCGCCTATGCACCGGATCTGCGCGGCGGCGAGAATGGTGGCGCGCACGCGCTGTCGAACGCCGCCACCGGCTATAGCGCACTGGTCGCGCTGGCCCAGGCGACCGATCGCCACGCCCGCATCACCCGCAGCCCCGACGCGTTCAGCACCGAGGATCTGCTGGTCGTCACGCCCGAGAAGGGGGCAACCGACATCAGCGCGGTACTGCAGAACCGCTTGGCCAGGCCCACCCTGTTCGTCCTGCCCAAATGGGACACCGTCGCCGACCCGAAGCACCCCGGCTGGGTGCGCTCAAACAGGATGCTGCCGGCGGCGGAGCCGCTCGGGGTTCTGGCGCCGGGCATGCGCTTCGGCACGGTTCGTTACCGATCCAGTGGCGAGTTGCTGCGAGGCGAGGAATTGCCGTCCGGCATCCGCTTCCACGCGCCGCGCATGGTCCAGGCGATCACCGGCATGCGGGCGACGCCCCGCGAGGACGGGTCGACGCCGGCGCTGTATCCCCTGATCACGGATTCCGCCGGGCATATCCTGCTCGCCCAAATCGGCGAGGGGCCGCTCTACGTGCTCGCCGACCCGGACCTGCTTTCCAACCAAGGCCTGAAGGACGTCGAGGCGGCCCGTTCGGCGCTGCTGCTGCTCGACTGGCTCAATTCGAACGATCCCGAAGGCATCGCCTTCGACGTATCGCTCAACGGGCTGGGCGTGACGCGCAGCCCGCTCAAGCTGCTGCTCGAACCGCCGTTCCTCGCGCTGACCCTCACCATCGTCGCCGCGCTGATCCTCGCCGGCTGGCACGCCACCGCGCGTTTCGGCCCGCTGGCACGCCGCGAGCGGGCGATCGCGCTCGGCAAAACCGCACTGGTCGACAATGGCGCGATGCTGGTCCGCAAGGCGCGACGCGAGGCGGCAATGGGCACGCGCTATGCCGCGATGGCCCGTGAGCGCGCCGCCCGTGTCTTCGGCGCGCCGACGCGGCTGCGCGATGCCGCGCTCGACGCCTATCTCGACGCGCTGGGCGGACCGGCCGCCTTTACCGATCTCGCGCGCAACGCCGAGCAGGCGCGTGACCGCGCGTCGCTGCTCGATGCAGCGCGCGCCCTACACCAATGGCACATCGACAAACTGGGGAAGAGCAAGTGAGCGTTGCAGAAGTCCAGGCACTGGCCGCCGATATCCGCGCGCAGGTGGCCCGCGCCGTGGTGGGCCACGAACCGACCGTCGAGCTGATGCTGGTCGCGCTGCTTTCCGGCGGCCATATCCTGCTGGAAGGTCCGCCCGGCACCGCGAAGACGCTGCTGGCGTCCAGCTTCTCGCGCGCGATCGGGCTGCAGTTCGGCCGGATCCAGTTCACCCCGGACCTGATGCCGGGCGACATCATCGGCGCGAACCTGTTCAACTTCCAGACCAGCCAGTTCACCCTCACCCGCGGGCCGATCTTCACCGAGCTGCTGCTCGCCGACGAGATCAACCGCACCCCGCCAAAGACCCAGGCCGCGCTGCTGGAGGCAATGCAGGAGCGGACCGTGACGATCGACGGCGAGCGGCTGCCGCTGAGCGAGCGCTTCACCGTGGTCGCGACGCAGAACCCGATCGAGCAGCAGGGCGTGTATCCGCTGCCCGAGGCGCAGCTCGATCGCTTCCTGTTCAAGCAGATCGTCGATTATCCAAGCGCCGAGGAAGAACGGAAGATCATCGCGCTGCACGGCGCGCGCAGCGGCGCGATGGCACCCGAGGATTGGGGCGTGCACGCCGTCGCCGATGCCGCGCGGGTCTCCGCCGCGGTCGCCGCCGTCGCCGAGATCCGGCTGGCGGACGAGGTGATCGACTATATCCTGGCGCTGATCCGCGGCACCCGCGGCGTCGCCGATCTGCAGAGCGGCGCCTCGCCGCGCGCGGGGGCGATGCTGGCGGCGGCGGCGCGGGCGCGCGCCGCGCTGGACGGCCGCGACTTCGTGATACCGGACGACGTGAAGGCGCTCGCTCCCGCGCTGCTCCGCCACCGCCTGCTACTCTCGCCCGCAGCGGAGATCGACGGGCGCGCGATCGAGGATGTCGTGGCGGACATCATCGAATCGATCGAGGCGCCGCGCTGAGCCCCGCATGATCTATCCCACCCGCACCGCGATTCTGGCGACCGTGATCGGCATGCCGGTGGCGTTCCTCGTGGCGCTGCTGGTGCCGGGGCGCTGGTATGCCGCGCTCGCCTGGCCGGCCGCGGTGCTGCTGCTCACCCTGGTCGACGCGCTGACAGGCGCCCGTCCCGGCAGTGCCCGCGCGCGCGTGACGCTGCCGTCCAGCGTCGGCGTCGGCACCGAGGTGCCGGTGACGCTCGACATCGCGGTGGACGGCAACGTCCAGCGGGCGCAGCTGGCGCTGCAGACCAATGCCCTGCTCGAAGCGGCCGATGTCGCGCCAGCGTGGGTGGCACTAGAGGGCGGCCGCGGGCGCTTCCACCTGCCCTTTCGCGCGGTGCGGCGCGGGACGGCGCAGGTCGAGCGGCTCTGGCTGCGGTGGCCCGGCACGCTGGGGCTGAGCTGGAAGCAGCAGGTCTTCCCGCTCGTGGCCAGCACCGCCGTGCTGCCCGATCTCTCGCCGGTACAGGAGCGCGGGGCGCGAGTATTCGAGCGTCACTCGCTCGACGGGCTGATGGCGCAGTTGCAGCACGGCGACGGCGACGATTTCGATGCGCTGGTCGAGTTCCGCGCCGGCATGGACCGGCGCTCGATCGACTGGAAACAGTCCGCCCGCCACGTGAAGCTCCACGCCAAGGAAATGCGCACCGAACGCAACAACCAGATCGTCTTCGCGGTCGATTGCGGACGGCAGATGAGCGAGCCGGTCGCCGGGCTCAGCCGTCTCGATCGGGTGATCTCGGCGGTGTTGCTCACCGGCTGGGTGGCGCTGAAGCTGGGGGACCGGGTGGCACTTCACGCCTTCGATTCGCGACCGCGCGTGGCCAGCGGACTGGTTTCGGGCACCGCGGCGTTCGGGGCGCTGCAGCGGCTCGCGGCGCAGATCGACTATAGCGGCGACGAGACCAATTACGTCTACGCGCTGAGCTCGCTGGCCGGGCAGCTGACGCGGCGTTCGATGATCATCCTGTTCACCGAGTTCACCGATCCGACATCGGCCGAATTCATGCTCGGCGCCGCCGCCCGCCTGCTCAAGACGCACCTGCTGCTCGTCGTCGTGCTGCGCGACGAGGAACTCGAAGCCATCCTCGACCGCGCGCCGGCCAGCTCCGACGACGTCACCCGCGCGGTGACGGCGGCGGCACTGCTGCGCGACCGGCTGACGGTACTCACCCGGCTGCGCCATCTTGGCGCCCATGTCATCGAAAGTGAATATGACCGCGTGCCCGACCGGCTGGTCGAAGGCTATGCGGCGCTCAAGCGGAGGAACCTGCTGTGACCGCCCTGCCCGGCGATACGCTCCCTGGCGGCCCGCTCGTCAACGCCACCCGCTTCCGCACCGCGCACGAGGCCGATTGGGCGCGGCTGGATGCCTTGATCACGCGGATGGAGAAACGCTCGGTCCGCGTGCTGAGCGATGACGACGTGCTGGCGCTGCCGCTGCTCTATCGCTCGGCGCTGTCCTCGCTGTCCGTCGCGCGCGAAACCTCGCTCGATCGGGCGCTGGTCACCTATCTTGAGCAATTGTGCACTCGCGCCTATTTCCAGCTCTACGGCGTGCCGACCTCGCTGGCAGGGCAGATGCGGCGCTTCTTCACCCGCGGCTGGCCGCTGGCGGTGCAGGCGCTGTGGAGGGAAACGCTGTTCTGCGTGTTGCTGCTGGCGGTCGGCGCAATCGCCGGCTTCGTCCTGGTCTCCAGCGATCCGGCATGGTTCTACAGCATCATGCCCGAAGACATGGCGGGGGGCCGCGATCCTTCCGCCAGCACCGAGGGACTGCGCCAGACGATCTACGGGGAGCAGAAAGACAATCTCCTGCTGCCCTTCGCGACCTTCCTGTTCACCCACAACAGCCAGATCGCCCTGTTCGCCTTCGCGCTGGGCTTTGCCTTCGCCGTGCCGACGCTGCTGCTGCTGGTCTATAACGGGCTGATGCTGGGAGCCATGCTGGCACTGTTCGCCGCGCGCGGCCTCGGCGTCGGCATGGCCGGCTGGCTGACGATCCACGGCACGACCGAGCTGTTCGCGGTCGCCATCGCCGGCGCCGCCGGGGTGCGGATCGGCACCGCAGTGGCCTTTCCGGGGCGGGAAGCGCGGATCGATGCCGCCGTGCGCGCCGGGCGCAGCGCCGCGGTCGCGATGGGCGGCGTGATCTGCATGCTGATGGTCGCCGGCTTGCTCGAAGGCGTCGGTCGCCAGACCGTCCAGAGCGACGCAGCGCGCTTTGCCATCGGCATCGCCGCGCTGCTGGGATGGATCGCCTATTTCTACCTGCCGCGACGTTCGGAGGACGGCGATGCGCCTGCCCTTCCGCGCTAAGCGCGCGCCCAAGCCCGCCAGCCGCCGGCGCAGCTTCGTCACGCCCGAGGGCGTCGACCTGGGCCTGGAACTCGCCCGCCCCAGCGCACGCGCGACCGCCTTCGCCGTCGACAGCATGATCATGCTGATCGTCCTGATCCTGGCTGCAGTCGGGATCGGCCTGCTCCGGCTGGGGAATGTCGGCCTCGAAGCGATCGCGGTGCTGTGGCTGCTCGGCGCCTTCGTGCTGCGCAACGGCTGGTTCGTGCTGTTCGAAATGGGCAGCCGCGGCGCCACGCCGGGCAAGCGGTTGATGAAGCTGCGCGTCGTCGCGCGCGACGGCGGCCGCCTCACCGGCGCGGCGGTGATCGCCCGCAATGCGATGCGGGAGATCGAGCTCTTCCTGCCGCTGTCGTTCCTCGGCGCACAGCGCGGCGCGGGCCTGGCGGACGGCGCGCTCACCGGCTTCGCGCTGCTGTGGACGGGGCTGTTCCTGCTCTTCCCGCTGTTCAACCGCGACGGGCTGCGCGCGGGCGACCTGATCGCAGGCACCTGGGTGGTGAACACCATGCGCGGCAAGCTCCACGCCGATCTCGCGGCAGTGGACGCGCAGCGACCGCGCCGCACCTTCAGCGCCGAGGCGCTCGACCTGTACGGCGTTTTCGAGCTGCAGAAGCTGGAGGACGTGCTGCGCCGGGCCAATGAGGAAGCAATCGTCACCGTCGCTGCGACGATCCGCCGCAAGGCCGGTCTGCCCGACGACGGCGACGATCAAGGGTTCCTGAAGGATTATTATGCCGCGCTCTGCGCCCGGCTGGAGCGCGGCATGATGCTCGGCAAGCGCCGCGACGACAAGCACAGCGGCTGGTCGCGGCGCTGAGCCGAAGCCGGCTTAGCCGAAAACCTCGGCCATGCTCGCGACGTTGTCGGGATCCTTGGGATCGGGGCCGAAGCGGTTCTCGCCCGGGGTGCCGGGCAGGACCATGAACACGAAGGCGATCAGCCCGCCGACATAGGGGATGAAGTTGAGCAGCACGAACCAGCCGCTCATGTCGCGATCGTGGAAGCGGCGGACCTGTACCGCAATCGCCGGAATCAGGATCGCGAGATAGGCGAGCACGCCGGCGAACACCCAGATTGTGGCAAGGTTGCTCATCGCGCCGGCTTGAAATCCGCCCACGCCGGCAACAGCCACGAACACGCCTGCCCAAACGAGCACGGCGAGAAACATGAGCAGCGCGAACATCCAATATTCAAGCCGCCGCGACCGCCCCTGAAAATCAGCGTACCGCTTCAGCGGCAAAAACATCCATTCCATTAAGCCCCCCTTGGGTCGTTACAGGAAAAATATCAGACCACGGTTTGCAGATGGGGGCAAGTTCAAGCAGCCAGCGGGGGCAGCAGGTTCGTCGTTAACAAAACTATTATGATTAACAACTACTTACCCCGCGGCGATGCAAGCCGCACATCTTGCGGTCTCCCGGCAGATCGACCGCAAGAAGACAGTGGAGCATCTTTGGCGCTGCCGACGATGCTCCACGCTGATGGTATTGCAAACGCGTCCAGCGCCCCTTTACGACAGCAGGGCCGCCAGAGGCTGGCGATGGAGCGCGGCCGCATCGTTCGCCCGGCCCGAGCTCGAAGCGACATGGCTCTCCAGCGCTAGCCCCATCAGGCTGCCGAACAGCAGGAAGCTGCCCATCGCGCTGCCCAGTTCGGACAGGCTCGGCATGGTGCTGTCCGGTCCATAGATCTGGCCCGGCTTGGTCAGGTCGGCATCTGCCTGCGTCACTTTTTCGCCCAGCTCGGTCTGCCAGCCGGCAGCCGACTCCAGGACGGTGAACCCGTCGCGGTTGGCGGCATCGAGCGCATAGCCGTTGGTCGAGACGCTGACCGACAGATCGCCCAGCTGCTGCTGGCTGATGCCGTCGATCACCACCGCATTGGCGCCGCGCGTCACCACCACCTGGCTGGCATAATAGACGTTGGGGTTGCCCTTCCCCTGCTCGGTATTGACCGTGATCTTGGTGCCGTTGTCGAGCTCGAAGGTCGTGGTGCCGTAAAAGTCGAACTGGTGCTTGCCGTTCACGTCGACATGCGGATCGCCCCACACGCGGGTGCTCTGGCCGGTCTTCTCGTTGACGATGGTCATCTCGCTGTTACGCTCGTCGATGGCGAGGTGGTAGCCGTCGCCGAGATCAACGCGCGCGGTGCTCTGGCCGGTGGTCTGTGCGGTGAAGCCCGCCTGGGGCTGCAGCTGCCCGGCGCCCGCCATGGTTCCCAACTGGATCGAAAGCAGCGACGGCAGCATCGCGCTGGCATAGGCGCTGGCGCCGAGCGGGTTGAACTGCTGGGCGAGCACGCCGCCGGCGAGCGCCAATTGCGCGGCGGCGAACGGAGTCGAGGCGGCGGTCGAGATCGTCGTCATGTCCATGCTCCTGGAAAAGGCGATTGGGTGCGAGCCCGTTGCTATGGCTGCTGCTTCCCACGTCCCGCCCCGCCGCAGCATCGCCAGATCGCGTAGCCCGCCTAAACGAATCGTCTAGCGACGGAGGGCACCGAGAATGGCATCCGGGGTCCGACGGCCTTCGACGAGGAACGACGAACATGATGTCGGCAGCTGACCAGCTATCGCGACCCACCGGCATCGGGGCTTCCTCGGCGATCTCGACGTCGCGGCACCGCGCCGCGAACGACGATTTCCAGGCCCGTCACCTGCCCCCGCGCGAGCTGCTTGCCTGGCAGCAGCCCGCGCCGCCGGTCCAGTTCGTCCGCAGCGAAGCCCCACAGCTCACGGCCGAGCGGACCGGCGGACCTTCCACCGTGGACCTCGCGGCGATGGCGGCGGACGTCTACAACGATGTCCCCGCCCCGCCCGCCGGCTACCGCGTCGCGAGCAGCGACGATCTCGCCCAGCTCGGCCTGCGCGCCGAGGACCTAACCTCGCCGCAGAGCAGCTTCCGCGCCCGCGTCTACGTGGCGGAAGGCGATGGCGGCCCCAATTACGTCGTCAGCTTCCGCGGCACCACGGACGGCAGCGACTGGAAGGCCAATGCCCAGCAGGGGGTCGGCCTCCCCTCGGACCAATATGGCCGCGCGCTGCTGATCGCGAAGGCGATCGGCCGTCACCCGGAGGCGCAGGTGACGATCACCGGTCATTCGTTGGGCGGCGGCCTCGCCTCGGCGGCGGCACTGGCCAGCGGGCGCGAGGCGCAGACCTTCAACGCCGCCGGGCTCAGCAATGCCACGATCAGCCAGGCCGGGGCGATCCGAGGCGATGCGCCGGCGCCCAGGATCGCAGCCTTCTACGTGCGCGGGGAGGTCCTCTCGGCCATCCAGGATGGCGGCGACCGGGTGGCCGGGGCGATCCTCGGCGGCATCCCCGGCGCGATCCTTGCCGATGCACCCGAAGCCTATGGCACACGGATCCCGCTCGATGCCAAGCAGCCTGCAGGCCAGCACTGGTATCAGGACACGCCGATCGCCCGTCACCAGATGGACTGGGTGCAAAGCAGCCTGGGCGCGCATTGACCCGGGGCTCGCCTACTCCCTACAGCATGGCCCCATGAACCGCCGCGTCCGCATCCTCGCCGCGCTGATGCTGGCGACCGCCCCGATCGGAGGATGCATGGCCGCCGCGCCCAGTTGCTACACCAAGCGCGCCTCGGTGGTGCTGCCCGACCGTACCCGCGTCCTTGCGCATCTGAACAACGGCGCTGCGGGCCGGGCACTCGCCGAGGCGATCTTCGACGGCCGCGTCGAGGACGCGCACGCGATGCTGGCGCACGATCCGCGGCTGATCGGCACCATGGTGGTCGCCGACCCCAAGGTCCCGCAGCCCCCCGCCGGCCAATATGGCGACCTGCTCACCATCGCCGTCGCCCGCTGCGATGCCGATGCGGTGACGATGCTGTTCGCCGCCGGCATGCCCAAGGACGGCGTGAAGCCCGGCGCAGCGCTGTCACTGGCGATCCTGGCCGACAGCCCGGCCATCGCGGAGCAGTTGCTTGCGGCCGGCGCGTCACCGGACCCGCAAGCCGCCGGCAGCGAAAGCGCGATGCGCAACGCGATCGCCTTCGGCCATCTTGGCGGGGTGATGACGCTGCTCCGTCACGGCGCCGATCCGCGTCGCACCGATCGCTTCGGGATCGACCCAGTTCGCATGGCGCTGGACGCCGAACAGGCCGAGATCGCCGAGCTGCTGGTCGAGAAAGGCGGCACGCTGTGGAGCGTCGCCGACGACGGCAGCATGGCCGCGCACGCGCTGCTCGACCAGCCGGTGATCTTCACCAGCCCCGAGATGCTCGCAGCACGCGCCCGATTGCTCGAACGCGCGCGCAACGCCGGTTTTGGCTGGCCCCCACCCGATCGGGCGACGATCAAGCAACAGGTGGCAAGCGGCAGCTGGCCGACACCCGCCATGGCCAAGGCAGGGATGCTAGTGGCGCCCGCGGTTCTCGAACGGATCCGCGCGACGAAGAACTAACGCTTGCCGCAGACGCAGGCCCGGTGGCGGTCAGTGGCTCGTCGGCCCGTCCACGGCATCCGCAGCTGCCCCGCCGGCCTGCACCCCGCTCGATTGCCAGTTCGGCTCCAGCGTGGCTTCCAGCCGTCGAAGCTCGGCATCGAGTGCGCCAACCGTCTCTTCGTCGCGTTCCGCCATGGCGAAACGGATGCGCGAGGAGAGCTCGGCAATGGCGAATTCGGCATAGGCCACCGCATTGGATTCACGGTCGATAACCGCCGAGGCGTTCCCTGCAAAAGTCCGCAGCGTGTCCAGCGCGTCGGCCCCAACCTTGCGCGGCTTCTGGTCCAGCAGGCAAAGCGTTCCCAGCGCCAGGCCGTCGCTCGTGACCAGAGGCGCTGCATAATAGGCCCGCACGTTCATTTCGATGACGGCAGGCGCGAATTGGAAGCGCTGCTCCTGCCACGCGTCGGCGACACAGAGCGGCGCGAAGCCAGGCACCTTGATGGCGGCGTCGCAAAAGCTGTCGGGCCGGTCAAATTCCCGGGGGTCGAAACCATAGGCGACGGCAAGCCAGAGCCGAGACCGATCTACGATGGAGACCGCCGCGAAGGGAAAACGCGTCGCCTTGGCTGCATCTTCTACGATCTGCGAAAGTTCTGCATCGCCGCGCATGCCGAACACACCGCTGGTAAGTACACGCGCCTGGCGCCGCAGCTCGATCAAGTGCTGCGGCTCACCCTCAGCCTTCTCCAAACGCATGTTCTATTCCCTTGATGACAAGTGATATTATGGGTCGAACATGTAGTTGCGCAACTGATTTCGCCTTAACTTCGCGACCGGTGGCGTGCATATCGTAAAGCCGTCGGCTGCGGCGGACCCTCGGCACTCCGCGTCTAAACGAATCGTCGAGAGACAGCTCAGCCGCTCGGTGCGACCTTTGCTCCCGACAGTTCAGGGAGGCGTTCCATGCTCGACTCGATCAGCCGCACCGGTACATCCGGCGGCGTCCGCAGTGGTGATAGCGGCGGCTACACCGTCCGCCATGGGGACACGCTGTCGAGCATCGCGGCACGGAACGGCGTGTCGCTTTCCGCCCTGCGCGCGGCCAATCCGCAAATCCGCAATCCCAACCTGATCTTTCCCGGCCAGACGATCGCGCTGCCGCAGTCCGGTGTCGCAGACTATACCGTGCAAGCGGGCGACACGCTTTCGGGCATCGCCGCCCGCTTCGGGCTCGACTGGCACGACCTCGCGCTCGACAACGGCCTCGCCAATCCGGGCATGATCCTGCCCGGCCAGACGCTGCGGCTCAACGGCGGAGGGACTGCCCGCACTCAAGGGGCCGAGGCAACCGGCGGTATCGAAGGCGGCGGCACGGGGCGCAACGCCGCGGATGTCGCGCGGCAATATCTCGGCCGCAACGCCGCCGAACTGCGCGGCGACCGCAGCGACAATCTGCCGATGAACGCCAATGTCCCGGCAAACGTCTGCTGCGCCAACTTCGTATCGGCGGTGCTCACGGAGGCGGGGCAGCTGCCGGGCAATCTCCACACGGACTCCGTTGCCCAGCTCGACAAGACGCTGCGCGCGCAGGGCTGGACCGAGGTCAGCGCCGCACAGGCCAAGCCCGGCGACGTGGTGATCATCCAGGGCGGCGGCGTCTCGCATACCGTGCTCTATGCGGGCAACGGCCAGACGATCGGATCGAACAACCGCAATGCCGACGGCACCCAGAAGGTGACGACGGGCAATCTCTCCTGGGCGCTGTCGCACGGCGCCAAGATCCTCCACGCGCCCGGTTCGGTCACGGCTCCCACGAAGGCGAGCGGCACCGCGGGCACCGGCGCGCCCTCGGCGACCCGCCAGGGCCGGATCGACCAGGCGATGACCTATTTCCAGGCGCAGGGCTGGACCCGTGCACAGGCAGCGGGGATCGTCGCCAATCTCGACGCCGAAAGCCGGATGGAGCCCAATATCCGCCAGACCGGCGGCGGCCCCGGCTATGGCCTCGGCCAATGGGAAGGGCCGCGCCAGGCCGACTTCGCCGCCTTTGCCGGGCACGACATCCGCAACTCGACGTTCGAGGAGCAGCTCGCCTTCGTTCAGCACGAGCTCAAGGGCACCGAGAGCGCGGCCGGGCGTCGCCTCGCCCAGGCGACCAGCGCCGGCGATGCCGGGGCGATCGTCTGCCGCTATTATGAACGGCCTGCCGATATCGTGGGCGATTCCGCCTACCGGTCGCAGCTCGCCAACACCATCTTCCAGCGATGATCCTGCTGCCCCTCGCTGCGCTCGCCGCCGCTGCCGCCGCCGCCGCCGCCGCCGAACCCGCGACCTGCGTGTTCGACATCGCCCCGCCCGAGCCCTGCACCCTTCAGGTGCAGGCGGGGGCCGGCGGCACCCTAGAGCTGCGTGCCAAGGGCAAGAGCGGCAAGCAGGTCGTCTTCGCCGGCAAGCATGCCAATGGCTGGTGGGCGGGGACGCTGGACGGCACCCCCGCGATGGGCTTCGAGCGCAACCGCGGCCATGTGGTCTTCTCCACGCGCGCGCTGGACCGCAGCTTCGAATATTGGACCCGCGGCAACGCGCGCGGGACCTATTGAGCGCTCAGCCGAAAATCGCCTTCGGCGCGCCGTGCTTTTCCGCCCAATCGGCCCAGGCAACGTCGGTGGGGCCCAGCGCCTCCTCGACCACGCGCCAGCCAGTGCCGGCACGGCGGAACAGCGCGACATAGTCCTTCGAGACCATGCCCTCGGCCTCCGCCGATGCCAGCGGGGTGCCCGCGTAGCTGATCGGGCGCCCAGCCTTGTCCTGCATCGTCGCGATCAGGAACACCCACTCACCCTGATGGCCAAGCGTGCGCACCAGCAGCCTGGGCGTCTTGCCGATGCGGCGGGCGATCGCGTGGTGCGCGGCATCGAGAATGGCGGCGCGATCCGCGGGCGCGACCTCGGCGGCGACAGCAGCGACCAGGGGAAGGATCATCACGCAACTCCCGCAAACAGCGACGTGGTTCCGTAGCATTGCCTAAGCGATTCGTGGAGCGCGCGGGCGCTCGCAACCCGCTATCTACGCTGGCATGTTCCATTCCACGGACGAGATTCGGCGATGACCCAGCCCATCGGAATCACTGGCCCCCGTACAAGCGCGATCGGCGCCGTCGGTGCCGCTGGCAGCACGCCCGGATCGCTCGCCGGCCAGGCGATGACGGTGATCAGCAACCGTGTCGCCGGTACCGTGACCCGCGAGCTGGGCCTCGTGCCGGGCGGGCGATCGCCGCTGCGGGCCGGAGACGCCTATGGCACCGAAGGCGTGGCGCGCGACCTCGCCGCCCAGCTGAACGCGAGCCCGGCCGATGCCGGGCGGCTGTCGCGTGCGCTGAACGACTTCACCAGCGAGGTTGCGGCGCTCGTCGCGGCCAGCCCGACCAGCGACGTGCTCGATCGGCTGTCCGGCCTGGGCTATGCGCTGCTCGATCCCGATGGGCGGCCGGGTATGTCGGACAGCGACAAGGTCGTCGCGACGATCGATTCCGCCATCTTCCAGCTGCGCGAGGATCCGACGCGGGTCGATCGCTGAGCGACGCGGCCTCAGCGCCGCGCCGCCAACGGCACCGCATTGCCCTGCACACCCACCTTGCCGACGCGCACCTCGCGGCGCAGCAGCCGCTCGTGCAGTTGCTCGCTCCACTGCGCTGCCACGGCAGGCGGCACCGCGGCGGAGGGGATCAGCAGCACGTTGACCTGCCCCGCCAGGTCATGCCCCAGCACCGCGCCTTCCACCTTGTAGCTGCCAAGCGGCAGCGACAGGTGTACTTCGGGCTTCGCGGTCTTGCTGACTTCGGCAATGGCGGCGGCGATCCGATCGAGCTGGGCATGCTGCGCCGGATCGACCGCACCCGCAGCAGAGGGCCGTGCCGCGATGGCCAGCGCCGCAAAGTCGCGCGGCGCCATCATCGCCGCCAGCCCGTCGGCCTTGTCCGTTCCGGGATCCTTCGCCGCCCGCTTGCCGGCGTGACGGGAGAGCGCATCAGCGAACGCCTTGCGTTGCTTCGGCGCGGCTTCGGGCTCGCCCTTGGCAGGCGCATCGCGGGGGGTGGGTGCAGGCTTGCTCTGGACCGAGCCGCTGGTGGGCGCGCCGTTCATGCCCAGCCTCGCGACAGGAGAAAGGCGGCGGCCTCCGAATCGACGCGATCCTCGGCCCGGCGCTGCTCGGCGCGGCGCAGGGTCTGGTGATGCGCGGCGACGCTCTCGCTGCGCACGCGGTGCTGGTCGAGCGCGCGTCCGGCGGCTCCTTGGGCATCGACCGCGAGTTCGTGGCGCGCACGCTGGTCGCTGGCGCGTGCCGCCGCGCCAATCTCTTCCGAGACGCGCTGGTCGAGCCAGAGCCGCGTTTGCGGGCAGGCCGGGCTTGCCTGGAAGAGCAGCCGGGCATCGCCGCGCTCGCGTTCCGCCGCGATACGCGCGGCTTCGGCGGCGCTGGCGGCTGCTTGCGCCTGCTCGGCAGCCGCGCGCGCCTCGATCAGCGCGCGCGTGAGGCGCTGCTCGCGCATCTGGGCGATGCGCGCCAGCACGGGCGCGCGATTGTCAGCGGGCATGGTCCATCTCCTCGAAGGTGCGCAGCCGGGCGATGCTCTCGCCCAGCGAGGTGCGTTCAGTGCCGGACTGGCGCAGATAGGCGGCAATCGCCTGGCGTTCGGCCAGCGCGCGATCGGCGAGCGGGTCGCGGCCGGGCTGATATTCGCCGATCTGGACGAGCAGCTCGATCTCGTCGAGCTTGGCCAGCATCGCCCGCAGTCCGTGCGCGGCACGCTGCTGCGCCCCGCTCGCGAGGCGGGGGAACAGGCGCGAGAGGCTGCCGAGCACGTCGATCGCCGGATAATGCCCGCGCGACGCCAGCTTGCGCGAAAGCACGATGTGGCCGTCGAGCAGCGAGCGCACTTCCTCGCCGATAGGATCGCCGTCCTCATCTTCCAGCAGCACCGTGTAGAGCGCGGTAATCGCCCCGTGTTCCGCAGTACCGCTGCGCTCGAACAGCCGCGGCAGCTCGGCGAATACCGACGGCGGAAAGCCGCGCCGCACCGCCGGCTCGCCCGCCGCCAGCCCGATTTCCCGTAGCGCGCGGGCGAAGCGGGTGACGCTGTCCATCAGCAGCAGCACGTGCCGGCCCTCGTCGCGCAGCCCCTCGGCAATGGCGGTGGCGACATGGGCGGCGCGCACGCGCTCCATCGCCGGGCGGTCGGAGGTCGCGACGATCACCACCGAGCGGGCGAGCCCCTCGGCGCCGAGCGTCTCCTCGATGAACTCGCGCACCTCGCGGCCGCGCTCGCCGATCAGCGCGATGACGATTGCGTCGCACTGGGCGTTGCGGGCGAGATTGGCGAGCAGCGTCGACTTGCCGACTCCGGCGCTGGCGAAGATGCCGACGCGCTGGCCGATGCCGATCGGCATCAGCCCGTCGATCGCGCGGATTCCGGTCTCCATCGCCGCGTCGATCGGGCGGCGGTGCATCGGGTTGGGCGCCTCGCCATGGATCGGCCGGTCGGTGCCGCGACGCACGCTCCCCAGCCCGTCGAGCGGCTGGAGCCGGGCATCGAGTACGCGGCCCAGCATGTCCGCACCATAGGGCACGCGATCCTCGCCGCTGCGCAGGATCACGTCGCTGTGCATCGACAGGCCGCGCAAGTCACCGAGCGGGGTGAGGATCGCGCCGCCATCGGCGAGGCCGATGACCTCGGCCCAGAGCGAGAAGCCGGTCTCGGCATCGACGATCTCGCAATTCTCGCCGATCCGCGCGCGCACCCCGGTGACGCGCAGCGTCGTGCCGAGCGCGCCGACGATGCGGCCATGCTGCTCGAACATCGGCGCGGCATCGAGCGCGCGGAGCAGCGCCAGCGGATCGCTCATGCCACCCCCCAGCGCTTGGCGAGCGTTTCGAGCTGCACGGAAAGGCTGGCGATCACCTGCCCCTGTTCGGTGCGGATCGCGCAGTCATGGGCGCCGAGCGCCGGGTCGGGCAGAATGGTGACTTCGGTCAACGCCTCCAGCCGTGCCGCAACCTTGTCCGCCATGTCCGGCGCCACGGCGACGATCACCGCACCCTGTGGCTGCAGCCGGTCGAGCGCGCGGGCGACCAGCGCGGGCACCAGCGTCGCATCGTCGAGTTCGCCGAGCACGGCATGCACCGCCGCCAACGCCGCATCGGCGATCTCGCTGCGACGAGCCTGCTCTTGCAAATCAATAGCCTCGGAAAATCGCGCAATCTCGCGGGCGAGCACGTCGCCGATCTCCGCCTTGGCGCTGCCAAGCGCGGCGCTGTACGCCTCTTCCGACGCATCGTTCGCAGCTTGCACCGCCCGCGCCTGCGCCTCGCGCACTGCCCCCAGCAACGCCACCGCATCGGCGAAGGACTGGCGCTCGTCGCGCTTGATCACCGCCCGCTCGCTGAACAGCAGCGCGGCGTCATCGGCATGGACGAGATGATAGGTCATGCAAGGCTCTCCGCAATGGCATGGGCGCGCGCCAGCAAGTCGCGCGCCACGGCATCGTCACGCGCGCCGGGAAACCGGTCCCGCAAGGCGAGCGGCAGGGCCGCCTCCAGCAACTGCGCACCGGCGGCGAGCACCCGCTCGGGCGCGGGCAACTTCTCCGCACCGACGATCTCCGGAACCTCGGCTTCGCAGACCGCGTCGAACAGCGGCTCGCCCACGGCGGCCGCCAGTGCTGCCAGCCGCGGCCCCGAAAGCTCGGCATCGATCGCTCGGCGGTGGCGCAGCAGCCCGGCCGCCGCCGCGATCCGCGCCCGCTGTTCCTCGGGCGCGTCGAGCCAGTCGGGCAGCTTGGCGAGGTCGCCGAACCCCACCGTCGGCTGGCCCTGCACCCGGCGGGCAAAGCGCGCGCCGCGCCCCTGCCCGCAATGCCGGGCAAGCAGCGCCAGCTTGGCGGTCCGCGCCTCCCGGTTCACCGCTGCACCGTATCCGGCAGGCTGGTCCGGGGTTTGCGCATCCGCCACAGCCCGCGTCCGGCAATCGCCAGCACGATCAGCGCGACCAAGCCGATCGCCCCGCGCATCAGCGTGGAGACCGACACCATGCCCTCGCTCTCCGGCAGCACCGGCGCCGCCTGGGCGGGCACCATCACTACCGAAACGCGGTCATAGGTGAGCCCGTCGATCGAGTTGGTGACCAGCGACTTGATCGCGCCGGTCTGGCTGCGCAGGTCGAAGCCGGTGCGATACTTCACGAACACCGATGCCGCCGAGGGCTTGGCCTCGCGCGACAGCGGATCGGCCTCGGGCATGGTCAAATGCACCCGCGCCTGCACCACGCCGTCGATGCCGCTGATCGTCCGGCTCAACTCCTGCGAGAGGCCGTAGATCAGCCGCGCCCGCTCCTCCAGCGGCGTGGAGGTGAAGCCCTCCTTCTTGAAGACCGAGCCGAGCGAGTCATAGTCCTCGTGCGGCAGGCCGTGCGCGCGCAGCGTCTCCACCGCGCGGGCGAAATCGGCCTGGTCGACGGCGATGCTCCACTGGTCCTTCTCCCCCGCCACCTTGGTCGCGGTGATGCCGGCCTGGTTGAGCACGGCGATCATCTCGTTGGCGGCCGGTTCGGTGAGCTTGCCATAGACTTCCTGCCGGCTGCAGCCGGCAAGCCCGAAGGCGGCAATCACCAGCAGCGGCGCGGCGATCCGCGCCTGCCAGCGGTTAGCGGGGGCGCGGCCGCTCATTGCTGCTTGAACAGTTGCTGCACGCCGTCCGAGCTGCGGTTGGCGATGTTGGAGGTAAGCTGCGCCTGGAACATGAATTCGGAGCATTTCATGTTGAGCTGGACCATCTCGCCGGGCGTCAGCTGCCCGCCGCTGGCCTCGGCCGTCTCGGCATAGCGCGAGACGGCGCGGGCCTGGACGTTCACCTGGTCGAGCGCGTTGAACATGCCCTTCATCGCCGGCGGGATGGGCCCCGCCGCGACGGTGCCCTGCACCCCGCCCATCTTCTCCAGCGCCGCCTGGAAGCGCGCGTCGAACTGCGGGGTGGTGGCGCCGCCGCCATGGCCGCCGGGGGCGAGCAACTCGAAGGCGCGGGACACGCCGTTCGTGCCCTGCCCCCCGGCCGGCGCGACCAGCGCGCCGATCGCATCGATGCTCATCGTCAGTTCTTCCGCGCCATGGTTTCGAGCGCCTTGGAGACGCTGTCGATCGAGCTGTGCGAGCTGTTCGCCATGAAGCTCATCCGCATCGATTCGGTGGTCAGCTGGGTGATGTCGGAGGGCTTGTCGCCGCCCTGGCTCACCACGTCGGACTGGGCGGTGATGTTGTCGGCCTGGGTGTCGAGCGCCTTGCCCCAGGCTTCGCCGAACGCCTCGAACCAGTTGCCCTTGCCGGTGCGGCTTTCGGTGGTGCCCATGTTGCCGAGCGAGGCGATCGTGCCGAGGACGGCGCTGTTGATCGGGTTGGTCATTGGGTGGTCACTCCGTTGGTGTCGCCGCCAGGGGTGGTGGAAGGTGCCGGGGACGGCGGCGTGCTGGGTCCCAGGACGAGTTCTTCGATCCGGCCGTCGCGCTCGAAGCTGGCGCGGCCGTTGCCGATGGCGACGATGCGGTGGCCGGTCGGCACCGTGGCGCCGGCGAACCAGCGGGTGCCGTCGGCTGTCGTGATGTAGCCCGGATCGCCGTCGACGAAGGTCGCGAGGCCGTATTCCGAGCCCGAGAAGAAATATTGCAGGTCGCGATCGCCGCGCTTGCCGTCGGTGGCGAAGTCGACGCGGGTGATGCCGGGCACGTCTTCCTTGATCAGCCGGGCGAGATCGGCCTGGCGATCGGCGGGGAGGAATTCGGCCTTCACCATCAGCGCGTTGCCGCGGCGGGGAATGGCCTCGGCATCGACCCCTTGCGCGCGCAGCAGGTCGGTAGCGGCGGCGGCGAGGCCGTCCATCGTCTCGACATCGAGCGTCGCAGGGCCGATCTGCTCGGCGACGACCTGGCGCAGCCGGGCGAGCGCGGCGTCGTCCTTGACGATCCCGCGCACGATCGTGCCGTTGCGGGTTTCCTCCACCTTCAGGTCCCGAAAGCCGGCGGCGGCGAGCATCGCCTGTTCACCCGCCGTGTCGTGCAGCTGGCGCGTCGCCCAGCGGACCGCGGGCGGTGCGAACAGCAGCAGGAGCAGCAAGGCCGCAACGGCAGCGGCATAGGCAGGCCAATAGCGATCGAGCGCCAACGCCCCGCGCATTGGGTAGAGCCGCGTCGCCACCCGCTCTGGAATCGCGGCGCGCTGCGGCGACAGGACGGGCGCATCGCTGGCGGCTGGCGCGACCATCGGCGCAAGCCGAATGGCATCGTCCCAGCGCGGATCCTCCGGTTCACCGATCGCGACGGCGACCGATCCGACCAGCATCGGCACGAACGGCGGCAGCGAGGCCTGCTCGCCCGCCGCGACCGGTCGCCCGAGCAAGGTCACCTGCCCCGCCGCCACGCGCACGCACGCCATGCCCTCGCCCAGGTCCAGCTCCAGCGACACGCCCCGCGCGGAAGGATCGCGCAGCACGATGTCGTGTTCGAACCCATGCCCGACGCGGACGAACTTGCCCCGGTGCAGCCGGTGCTCGGCGCCCGACAGGCGGCCGTTCAGCACCCGCAGCACCATGGTGCCGGGCTTTACCGGGGCGAAGGGCGCGTTCACCGGCGGGTCCTCCGGCGGCGCTTCTGATGATGATCGGCGGCAGCCTGGATCTGCTCGATCGGGATCGGGTTGGTAGCCGTCGCAGGCTGCACCGCCGCCGCCTGCTGCTCGCGGCGCGAGACGACGCGTGGGGTGATCAGGAAGATGCGCTCGAAATGCTGGTCGCCCTTCTTGCGCTTGCGGAACGCCTGGCCGAGGATCGGCACGTCGCCGGCGACCGGCACCTTCGACTTGTAGTCGTAGGAGGTCTCGACCGTCATGCCGCCGATCAGCAGGCTCTCGCCCTGCTTCACCACCGCGCTGGTGTTGATGCTGCTCTGCTTCACCGCCGGGATGCCGTCTACGACGAGGCCCGTGGGCGAGCCGTCGAGGATCTCGATCGCCATGCGGGTGCGCAGCTCGCCGCCGTCATAGAGGATCGACGGGTTGACCCGCATCACCATGCCCGCGGTCACCGGGAACAGGTCCACCTGCCGGTCGCCGGCGACGCGGACATAGTATTGCACCTGGTTGTTGAACACGGCGGGGATGTTGTTGAGCGTGCTCAGCCGCGGCCGCGAGATCACGCGCAGCGCGCCGGTCTTCTCCAGCGCGGTGATGCGCGCGGCGAACAGGTCGAGCCCGCCGGTGAGATACGCCGCGCCGACATTGCCGCTGGAGAAATTGCTCGCCGGGTTGGTCGCATTGCCGCCGAACAGCGCGCCGAGGCCGCCGGTCTTGAAGCCGAAGTCCAGCCCCAGTTCCTTGAGCTTGCTGGTATCGAGCTCGAGGATCGTCGCCTCGATCTCCACGCCGCGCGGCTCGACATCGAGCGCGCGGACGATGTCTTCGTACACGGTCATCGATTCGGGCCGGTCGCGGATCAGCACGGCATTGTTGCTGGGGTCGACCTCGACACGCGGCCCGTTAATGTCGCGTACGGCGGCTTCGCGCACCACCACCGTGTCGAGCCCCGGCGTGCCCTGCTGGTCGAAGCTGCGCTGCGCCTCGTCAGGCGGCACCGCGTTGAGGCCGCGTCCGCCGAGCCGGGGCAGCGACTGGCGCTGGACATCGAAATTGCCGCTGGTCGAAACCGTCGAGCTCGGCCGCCCGTCACCCATCATCCCGCGCAGGATCGATCCGACGCCGGGGATGGTGATGGTGCGATCGAAGCTCTTCTGGATCGTGTCGTCGGCGCGGGCATAGCGCAGGTAGAAGATCCGCACTTCATAGGGCGAGCGCGTCGTCGCGCCGCTCAGCACCTTGGAGTGCAGCGGCGAGCTGGTCACCGTCTCCATTGCGGCCGGGCCCAGGAGCGGCGAGACGATGGGTGCATTCGAGGACGTGGCGGACGCCTGGATCACCGCCGGATTGCCCGCCGTCCCCGCCAGCTGCGCAACCCGATCGAGGAACGCCGGCACGCCGGTGGCGCTTACCGAATTGCTCGCCGCCGAGACGCGATTGGCGTCGTCGAGGATCCGCAGCTTCTGCGCATCGCGGACCACCGCCTCCGGGTCGGCGGCGTTGAAGCTGCGCGAGGTAACCTCGGCCGCCGAATACACCCGCACCACCGCGCCGTCATAATAGGCGACGAGGTTGAACGCCTTGGCGATTTGGGTCCACACCTGCCGCGGCGTGCCGACGAACACGCCGTTCATTTTGCCGGTAACCGCCGAGCTCACCTTGGCTTTGACGCCGGCCTGGCCGAACAGATCGACCACCGCGACATCGACGCGCTGGTTGCGCGCGGTGAGCGTGATCCGCTTCTGCCCCATGGGCGGCGTTTCGGCGTACCCCGAGACGGGCAGCAACGCGGTACAGGCAAGCAGGGCAAGGAAGCGCTGAGCGCGGATCATAGGGAAACCTCGTCCGACATCTGGTTGGTCAGGCTCTCCGGGGCGGCGTTGATCTCGCCGACGATGTCGAGCGGCACGGCCGGGTTGAGCTCGTTGAAACTGATCACCGGCACCTCGAACAGGTCGCCCGCGATGAGTAGACGTAGCGGCCGGCGGAGATCCTGCGCGGTGAGGATCGCCCGGGCGCCGCTGCTGGCGACCTGGGTGGAGAGCAGCGCGATCAGCGCGCGCATCTGGTGCGGATTGATCGCCAGGCGCATCTGGCCGTCGACCGGGGTGACGGTCTGGCGGATCGTCTCCTCCAGATCGGCGCCGACGATCAGCACACGGAGGCGTCCCGCCTCGCACAGCGGCGCGATCAGGTGGCGGCGCATCGCCACGCGGACGCGTTCGGCCATCGGCACGGCTTCGCGTTCATACTGGCCGACTTCGCCGATCGCCTCGATCGCGTCGCGGAAGTTGCGCAGCGGCACGCTTTCCTCGGCGAGCAGGCGCAGCACTTCGCCGATCCGGCCGGTGGGCACGGCGCGCACCGCTTCCTTGACCACTTCCGGATGCGTCTCGCCGAGGCGGTTGAGGTGGTCGGTCACCTCCTGCAGGCCGAGGAACAGGCCGAGATTGCGTTCGAGCAGCTGGGCGACCCGCTCTGCCGCCACCTCCGGCAGCGCGCCCGCGTCGCTGGCACCGCCGCCGAGCGGCGCGTCGTGCGCGCTGAGCAGCCATTCGCCCTCGTTCAGCCGAGCGTCGGGCACGACGCGCAGGTCGGGAATGGCGATGCCGGTCCGCGTCTGGAGCGCCGCCGCGCCCTCGCGCAGCCGGTCCGCCAGTGCCGCGAAGGCCGGATGCTGCGGCGGCAGGCCGACGGCGAGCCGCAGCGGATCGACCACCGGCAGCGCCTGCGCGGCGATCAGCGTCTCGCCGGTCGCAACCGCCGTCTCGCCCGAGGCAAGCCCCAGCCGCGTCCGCAGCCAGGCGCCCGAGGTCGGGTGGAGGAAGGCCCCGCCCAGCAGCAGCGCGCTCGCCAGCGCGAAGAAGATCAGCGTCGGGAAGCCAGGCACCAGCCCGAGCAGCATCGCCAGGCCGCCGGCGATCATCAGCACATGCGGCTTGCCAGTGATCTGCCGCGCGATCGCGGGGCCCAGGTCGCTGTCGCGCTCCTCGTCGGTGGTGCGCGTGACCAGCAGGCCCGCCGCCATCGCCGAGAACAGCGCCGGTACCTGCGCGACCAGCCCGTCGCCGATCGTCAGGATCGAGAAGGTCGTCGCCGCCTCGCCCGCCGACATGCCGTGGTAGAGCATGCCCACCGCCAGCCCGCCGAGCAGATTTACCAGCACGATGATCACCGACGCGATGGCATCGCCCTTCACGAACTTCATCGCGCCGTCGAGGCTGCCGTGGAGCTTGCTTTCCATCTCCAGCGTGCGCCGCTTCTCGCGCGCCTCGTCCTTGGAAAGGATGCCCGAGCGCAGGTCGCTGTCGATCGAGAGCTGCTTGCCCGGCATCGCGTCGAGGCTGAATCGCGCAGCGACTTCGGCGACGCGCTCGGCGCCCTTCGAGATGACGATGAACTGGACGATGGTGATGATCAGGAACACCACCAGCCCGACCACCAGATTGCCGCCCGCGACCATCTGGCCGAACTGCTGGATGATCTCGCCGCCGTCGACATGGGTGAGGATCATCCGCGTCGTCGAGATGCTGATCGCCAGCCGGAACAGCGTCGAGAGCAGGAGCACCGTCGGGAAGGTCGAGAAATCCAGCGGCTTGGCAACGTACATGCAGCTGAGCAGCAGCAGGATGCCGACCGTCATGTTGGTGGCGATGAACGCGTCGAGCGCCAGCGGCGGCATCGGCACGATCATCAGCAGCACGACGGTGACCACGCTGCCGACCAGCAGCATATCGGCCACGCGCAGGGGCATGCGGCGCAGGCCGCGCAGGATCAGGGCTGGGGCCATGGTCAGCGGCTCCGCGCGGCCTGTTCGGCGAGCAAGCGGCTGTACCGGCCCATCACGCCGGCCACATAGGACTGGGTCTCGCGATAGGGCGGGATGCGATTGCCGTAGCGCCGCACCGCGCCCTCGCCTGCGTTATAGGCGGCGAGCGTCAGATTGAAATCGTTGAAGCGGCCATGGAGCTGGCGCAGCAGGCGCGCGCCGCCGTCGACATTGGCCTCGGCATTGGACGCCGACACGTTGAGCATCCGCGCCGTGCCCGGCATCAGCTGCATCAAGCCGTGCGCGCCTACCGGACTGCGCGCATCGGCGCGATAGCGCGATTCCTGGTCGATCACGGCATGGAGCAACAGCGGATCCACCCGTCGGCGCGCGGCGACCCGCTGGATCATCGCGTCATAGCGGGTGGCATAGGATACCGGCCGCATCGACAGGATCGCGGCGTCCGATGCAGCGGCAGCGGTCAGCGACGCAGGCTCCTGGCGGAGCGGCGCGATCGCCGCGACCCGCAGCGTGGCGGCAGGCGCAGGCTCCGCCTCGCGGTGCTTCTTGCCCGAGACCAGCTGGAACGACGCGGCGCGATCCCCCGAGGAACCTTCCTCGGCCTCCGGCGCGATGCGCACGTCCTTCGGCATCTCGGCCGGGGTGCCCGGCGCCACGATGATGTTGCTGCACCCCTGGAGGGACTGGATTCCCGCCAACGAAGCCGCATCCGCCACCCGCAAGGTCGCGGTCAGCGCACAAGGCGGTGGCGGCGGGGTCTTGTCCCGCGACCATGCCGCTTCCGGAATAAAGATCACCGCGCCGCACAGGGCTAGCGAGGATACGCTAAGAACTACTCTACACATTGCATCGCTCTCCAGCCGATGGCGCTCCTGGCCAACAGTTGTCTCAGCACGATGCCCCACAATTCCCGGCCTGCTCGTCCGGGAACACCTATAGGCTGTCGCGATTTTCTTACAATTTCAAGTCGCTATTCAGAAATATTTCAGAGTGTGACGAACGACGAGCCGAGCATATCAAGCGGTGAGCTGCGGAACCTTCTCGATTTTCCGATTTACCTACATGGCTGTCAGTACGACTAATCGACGCTGAGCAACCGCCCACCGCGAATCAGTTCGTCGCACATTGTTTGATATCAATGGCTTAGGTGGTTCGTTTGGCATCCGGCACGGATTTTGCCTGTTGCATCCGGGAACCGGTTACAGGATTTTAACGATGTTGCTGCCCCGCCCCACGGGCAGACAATGTGTCGACCTGCTCTACCTGCCAGGACCGCCCGCGACTTCGTTCGCACTGTCCGGCAGCAAGAGTTCAACTTCATGAGCCAAGGCAAGGACAGCGCCGACAAGAGCGAGCTCCCGACGCCGAAGCGGCTACAAGATGCGCGCAAGAAGGGTGACGTCGCCAAGTCGAAGGATTTGGCCACGGGACTTCTTACGCTCGCCTGGTTGCTGCTGTTCGTCGGGGTCTCGGGCTATGCCGCGAGCGAGCTCGCGCGCCTCGCTACCGATGTGGTGGCGCAGGCGGCGACCGGTTCGTTCGAGCAGACCGCCCCGGCGATTGGCTGGGATGCGGCCTGGACGCTGCTGCGCCTCACCTTCGCCACGCTGGTCCCCGCCGCGCTGATCGGCACCTTCGCCGAGTTCCTTCAGGTCGGTCCGATGATGACGACCGAGAAGATGAAGTTCGGGCTGGAGAAGCTGAACCCGATCGAGGGCCTCAAGCGGATGTTCGGCAAGGACGGCCTGTTCGAACTTGCCAAGACGCTGGTGAAGGCAGCGCTGATCTGCGCGATCGGCTATCTCGTCTATCAGAGCGCGCTGTCCAGTTCCGGCCAGCTGATTCGACTCGCCGCAACCTCCCCCATCGACGAATCGCGCGAAGGTGCCGCGCTGAGCACGATCGGGCTCACCTATTCGCTGACGCTGCAGATGCTGGCGATGGTGGTCGCCGTATTCCTGTTCGTCGCAGTGGCCGACCGCATCTATTCGAAGCACAGCTTCATCAAGAAGATGAAGATGAGCCGCCGCGACATCAAGCAGGAGCACAAGGAAAGCGAAGGCGATCCGCAGGTCCGCGCGCTCCGCCGCGACATGCACCAGGAATGGGCCAACCAGAACAATATCGGCGCCACGCGGGGTGCCGCCGCGCTGCTGGTGAACCCCACCCATATCGCCATCGCGCTCAACTATGACGAGACACATTGCCCGGTGCCGGTGATCGCCGCCAAGGGCATGGGCGAGCTCGCCGCCGCGATGCGCGCCGAGGCGGAGGAGGCCCGCGTGCCGATCGTCCGCAATGTCGCCGCCGCCCGCAGCCTGTGGGCCCGCGGCGAGATCGGCGAGATCGTCCCCGAGGACATGTTCGATGCGATCGCCGCCGTGATCCTCTGGGCCGCCAAGGCCAAGAGCGGCGACGGCCCGATGCAGCACGACATGGATACCGCCGCCCCGCGCCTCGCCGCGCGCCAACGCTGATCAGACCGGAGAACCAATCGCATCATGGGAATCGGAGCCGTCCTATCCTCGATCCTCGCCATCGTCGTGGCGCTTGCCCTGGTATTGGGCATGGCCTGGGGGGTGATCTGGCTGCTGAAGAAGCTGCAGGATCGCCAGCTGGGCGTCGCCGCCAATGGCGAGAGCGACACGCCGATCCGCTTCCTCCGCTCGATGCCGCTCGGCCAGCGCGAGCGGGTGGTGCTGATCGAGGCGCGCGGCGAGACGATGCTGGTCGGCGTCACCGCCGGGTCGGTAACGCTGCTCGCCCGCTGGCCCGAGGGGCAGGCCCCAGCCAAGCCGATGCCTTCGCCGGTGCGCTTCTGATGGCGACGATGCTCCGCCTCGATGCGCTTGACCTGCCGAGGGTCGATCCGGCGCGCGATGCACTCGCGGGCGCGGTCGCGCGACTGCTCGAACATGCCGGGTTTGCGGTCGAGATCGTCGTAGCGCCACCGCGCGGCAGCTGGTTTCGCTGCGCCGATGGCAGCCTTTTCCGCCCCGGCGGTGCAGTGCTGCATCCGGAGCGGATCGCCGAGGCCGCCGCCGCGCTGGACGATGCCGAGCCACTGCTGCTCGGGCTGGAGCAAGCGCTCGGACTGCAGCTCGAACCCGAGGATCTCGGCAACGCATCGGACGATGCCGCGCTCCATTTCGTCCTGCGCCGCGAAGGGCTGGACGCCGCTCTACTCCTGCCTTGCGACCATCCGCATGCCGCGAACTGGCGCGCCGAAGCGGACGCCCTCACCCCGCTCGGCGCGCGTCTGCCGGTACTCGCCCACCTGCTGGTCCAGGGACCCCGGCTCGGTATCGCCGAAGCGGGCGACCTTGCCCCGGGCGATCTGGTGCTGATCGGCGCCCGCCCCCGCGCCACGCTCGAAGCCCCACATTTCCGCCAGGCCGGTCAGCTCGACCTCGCCGCCGGCAGTTTCACCCCGCATCCCGATGGAGCGCCCATGGAATCCAGCGACGCTGCCCCTTCCCCCCGCGATTTCGCCGTGCCCCTCACCCTTCGCCTGCCCGAGCAGCGGGTCAGCGCCGCGGCGCTCGCCGATTTGCGCCCGGGTGTGGCGCTGCCGCTCGGCCCCGTATCCGAGGGCATGGCGGTGGAGCTGCTGGTCGCCGGCAGCCCGCTCGCGCGCGGCGAGCTGGTCCAGCTCGGCGATCGCTTCGCGGTGCTGATCGAATCCCGCGTCGACCTCGTCGAAGGCGCGGTCCAGCAGCCGGTGGAGGTGGACGCGTGAACCTCGCCCAGTTCACCCCCGGCTCGGCACTGATCACGGTCGTCCTGATCGCGCTCGCGCCCTTCTTCGCGGTGATGGTGACCAGCTTCACCAAGATCGCCGTGGTGCTCAGCCTGGTGCGCAATGCGCTGGGGCTGCAGCAGGTGCCGCCCAACCTGGTGCTCAACGGGCTGGCGCTGATCCTCAGCGTGTTCGTGATGTACCCGACGCTGGAGAAGATGCAGGCGGCCGCCGCCGTCCAGGGCCCGGCCACACCCACCATGCCCGGCGATCCCCCGGCGCAGGCGGAAAACCCGATCGAAAGCACCGGCGACATCTTCGCGACCGCCGATCGCGCCAAGGAGCCGCTGCGCGAATTCTTGGTCAAGCACAGCGATCCGCGCGAGCGCGCCTTCTTCCTGCGCACGCAGCAGCGCATCGGCGATCCCGGCAAGGTCAGCAGCCTGCGCGACACCGATTTCGTGATCGTCATTCCCGCCTTCGTGGTGAAGGAGCTCAAGCTCGCCTTCCAGATCGGCTTCCTGATCTTCCTGCCCTTCCTCGTGATCGACATGGTGATCGCCAACATCCTGTTGGCGATGGGCATGATGATGCTGTCCCCCGTGACCATCTCGCTGCCGTTCAAGATCCTGCTGTTCGTGCTGGTGGACGGCTGGGTGAAGCTGAGCCACGGGCTGGTGCTGTCCTATGCCTGAGGAGGCGCGCGCATGAGCGACGACCTCGTCGCTGTCACCACCCAGGGGCTGTGGCTGGTGCTGCTGCTCTCGGCGCCGCCGATCATCGCGGCGTCGGTGGTGGGGCTGCTCGTCGCGATCGTGCAGGCGGCAACCCAGCTCCAGGAACAGACGCTGCAATACACGCTGAAGTTCTTCGCGATCGTGATCAGCATCTTCGTCACCGCCAGCCTGATGGCGGGCACGCTGTACAGCTATGCCGATTCGATCTTCTCCGGCCTCGCGGCGGTGGGGCGATGATCGAGGCGGTGCCCCCCGGCGTCGGCGTGCCGCTGTTCGCGGCGATGCCGTGGCTCGACCAGCTGCTGGTCGTCGCTGTCGCCTCGGCGCGCTTCGCCTTCGCCTTCGTGTTCGTGCCGGTCTTCTCGCGCGAGGTGATGCCGGGGACGGTGCGCAACAGCATCATCGTCACCTTCGGGCTGGTCGCGCTGCAGATGCAGCCGGACTTCCACCCGAACGATCTCTCCGCGATGGGCTGGCTCAAGATGCTGCTCAAGGAAGCCGCCGCCGGCGGGGCGATCGGGTTCTTCTTCGGCACCGTGCTCTGGGCGCTGGGCGCGGCGGGCGAGATCATCGACACCAAGGTGGGCGCGACCATCGGCCAGCTGGTCGATCCGCTGAGCGGCAACACCAGCTCGCTTACCGGCATCCTGCTCAGCCGCTTCGCCGAGGTGGTGTTCGTCACCGCCGGGGGACTCACCCTGCTCGTCGGCACGGTGATGGGCAGCTACCTGATCTGGCCGCTCGGCCCCGGCGGGCTGCAGCTCGATGCCCGCGCGCTGATGTTCTTCGAAGGCGAGTTCGGCCGGCTGTTCGCGCTCGCCTTCTTGTTCGCGGCGCCGGTGCTGACCGTGCTCTACGTGATCGACCTGGCGATGGGGTTCCTCAACCGCTTCGCCCAGTCGTTCAACGTCTTCTCGATGGCGATGCCGATCAAGGCCGCCGCCGCCACCTTCGTCGTCATCCTCACCTTGCCGCTGCTCGCCCAGGCGATCCTCGCCGATCTCGGCACGCGCGAGGAGATTGCAGGCGGCGTCCTCCAGCGAACGGCCAAGCCCCAATGACCAGCGCCACCGCCCTCCGCGCGCCCGCGCCGCCGCCCAGCGATGCCGAGCAGCTCGCCCAGCTGATCGCCGAGCTCCGCGCCGCCGAACAACGCCGCGGCGCCGCCACCCGCGAGATCCGCATCGGCGAATTCACCGTGCCCGGCTGGCGGGTACCGCTGCTCCATCTGGCGGGGCTGCAGACGCTGACCCGCAACGAAGCCGCGGTGCTCCGCTTCCTCGGCTGGGGCCGCGCCAACGGCGACATCGGCACCCTGCTCAACATGACCGAAAACACCGTGCGCACGCACATGAACAACGCGATCCGCAAGCTCGATCTCGACGGCGTTCGCGAACTCAACAGCCTGGCAGGACTGCTCTTCCTGCCGCTCGAATGACCGCGCCCCTCCACGATTCGTTGAGCCCGGCTAAACGAATCGTGGAGCGCGCGGGGACCCGATTCCGGGCACTTTGCTCTCGTACCGGCGACATGGTGTCGGCGGCTTGGCTCCCAAGGGAGCGCGAAATCTGGATGGAAGGATCTACTTCATGTTCAGTCTGACCGGCATGGCCCGTTCGCTCGTCAATCCGATGAACGTGGCCTCCCTCGCGATGGGCCCGGCGGGGTGGGCGTCGCTCGCGGTGCGCACGCTCGGCACGGCAATCGCCAAGGAAGTACTGCAGCAGCTCGGCCAGCAGCTCGGCCTGCCTCAGAGTGCGATCAACCTCGTGCAGGACGGCTTCTCGATGGCTACTGGCTCCGTGGGCGGCCCGGCCTCGATCGCTGAAGCGGTAGCAAGCCTCGCGGAGGTTGGCGGCCTCACGCCGTTCGCACAAGGCGAGCTGCAGCGGTCAGCAGAATCCGACGCACGCGACATGTTCCAGCAGCTCAGCGACGCTTTCCAAAGCGGCGAAGCGCAGGCCAAGGCGCAGTCCTCGCGCGGCGGCAAGGGTCGCAGCTGGCTTCAAGCGATCGCAGACTCGATGTCGGCGGTGCTCGACAAGAAGGTGCAGGATATGGATCGGATGTCGCAGGCGCTGGACAAGCAGGGCACCAATCGCTCTACCAAGATGAGCACCGATCTGCAGGTCGCCGGCCAGGAGTTCTCGTTCCTCATGAACACCTCCAGCACGGTTATCAAGACGATCGGCGAAGGCCTCAGCGGCATGGCCCGCAAGCAGTAAATCGATCGATTTTCTTGATCGGGGGAACGGCCTTTGCCGTTCCCCCCTTTTCGCGTTTTGGAAGAGGAGCGTAGCATGAATCGGTTTCTGGCAGTTTCCACCCTGGTCCTCGCGTCCGGTTTGGCGAACGAGGCGTTTGCGCAGGATGTCTCCAGCTGGTCGACGATCATGCCGTCCATCACACATAGTGATCCGCTGAGCATGATGCTCGATGATCGCATCAATCGTGAAAAGCAGCGAGGAGCTCCCGTGCCGCGCAACAGGCTGGCACCTTTGGGGATAGAACAGACATCGAGAGTAGATATGTCCGCGCTCCGCTACACCCCTTCCAAGGCACGTCGCCGCGCCAACTTGGCGAACTTCGTACAGAAGACACGCGCCGTGGACCCTCGTGGCGCTGCGGATATGCAAAAAGTTTTTGCGGAGGGTGACTTCATTGAGGGGATTGCCGGCATTGTCCAGCCGCTCGGGCTGCACATCGATAACGTCGCCGACGCCTATGCGTGCTGGTGGATCAACGCCTGGCAAGCTGCACACGGCCAGTATGAACAGACCGAACCGGCGCTTGCTGCCACCGTAAGCGCCCAGGCAGCTCGGGCAATAAGCGCGACGGGGGAGATGGCACGTGCCTCCGATGCGCAAAAGCAGGAACTCGCCGAGGCGCTTTGGGTCCAAGCTACGCTGATCGAAGTCGCCATAGAGCAGGCCAAGGGCAACCCCGCGCGTCTGCGCGAAATTGGCGATGCGGTGCGCAAGGGCGCCAAGGGCATGGGCCTCAATCTCGATGCGATCGACCTGACCTCCCAGGGCTTCGTCCCCGTTGGCGTCGGCCAGAACGACGCCCCCTCTACAACGCCCAAGCCAGGCAGCGCCGCCCCCTATGGCGCCCTGGCGCTCGCAGCCGGTGGCATGGGCGTCGGCGGGTTCCTGCTGCTGCGCCAGCGTCGGGGCTGATAACCATGGGCAGCAGGAGCGCAACATGAAGAAGGTCTTGGGAGCACTTGGACTACTGACGGTCACCGGCTGGAGCAGCAGCGCCACCGCCCAGATGTGGGACAGCACTCAATTGTCGCTCATGATGCCCTCTATGTATCACACCGACCCGCTCAGCGTGCTGCTCGACGATCAAGCCAATCGGGAGAGGCAGCGGGAACGCCCGAACCACACACTAAGCGGGCGCCATTGGTTGCAGAACAGGCCGTAGCAGTAGACGTGTCCAAGCTACGCTACGTCCCCTCCAAAACTCGTCGCAGCGCCAATCTCACCGCCTTCGTCAAGAAGACGCGCGCCGCCGATCCGCAGGGCGCCGCCGACCTGGAGAGCGTCTTCGCCGAGGACGACTTCATCGAGCGAATCCGCGCGCTGGTCGCCCCGCACGGGCTGCAGATCGAGAATGTCGCCGATGCCTATACGCTCTGGTGGCTCACCGCCTGGCACGCCGCGCGCGGCAATAACGACACGCCGCCGCCGGAAATCCTCGCCGCGGTGAAGGCGCAGGCGGCCCGAGCGGTACTTGCCACTGGCGAGATCGCAACGGCCTCCGACGCGCAGAAGCAGGAACTCGCTGAAGCGCTTTGGATCCAGAGCGCGCTGATCGACGTCGCGGTAGAACAGGCCAAGCAAGACCCTGCACGCCTCCGCCAGATCGGCGATGCGGTGCGCAAGGGTGCCAAGGGCATGGGCCTCAATCTCGATGCGATCGACCTGACTTCCCAGGGCTTCGTGCCCGTTGGCGTCGGCCAGAACGACGTACCTGCCACGACGCCCAAGCCGGGAAGTGCCGCCCCCGATGGCGCCTTGGCGCTCGCCGCCGGTGGCATGGGGATCGGCGGGTTCCTGATGCTGCGCCAGCGCCGTGGGTGAAGATGAGAGGATCAGACCAATGAGAAGCTTGAGAGCAGCGATCGTCCTGGCATCGGCCCTGCCCTGGGCAGGTAGCGCTCGGGCGCAGGAGCAAGGCTGGGTAGGGATCATTTCCACGGCCACGCACTCCGACCCCTTGAGCATGATGCTCGACGACCGCATGGCGCAGGACGAGGAGAGGGCGCGCCGCGAGGGAAGGCCGCTGCCGAGCGACGACGCGTCCCGGGCAACAGCGCCCGTCAACGCCGGGCATCTGCTCTACCACCCCTCCAAAACCCGCCGCAGCGCCAATCTCGCGGCCTTCGTCCAGAAGACCCGCGCCGCGGATCCGCAAGGCGCGGCCGACCTGCAGAAGGTCTTCGCCGAGGGCGACTTCATCGAGCGGATCCGCGCGATGGTGGCCCCGCATGGGCTGCAGATCGAGAACGTCGCCGATGCCTATACGCTCTGGTGGCTCACCGCCTGGCACGCCGCGCGCGGCAATAATGACACGCCGCCGCCGGAAATTCTCGCCGCGGTGAAGGCGCAGGCGGCCCGCGCGGTGCTTGCCACCGGCGAGATCGCCCAGGCGTCCGATGCGCAGAAGCAGGAACTCGCCGAAGCGCTGTGGGTCCAGAGCGCGCTGATCGACGTCGCGATGGAACAGGCCAAGCAGGACCCTGCCCGCCTCCGCCAGATCGGCGATGCGGTGCGCCAGGGCGCCAAGGGCATGGGTCTCGACCTCGATGCGATCGACCTGACCGCGCAGGGGTTCGTGCCGGCCCGCGTCGGGCGGAACGACCCTACCGCCGCGGCGCCCGGACAGGGCGGCACGCCCCCCGCATACGGCGCCCTTGCGCTGGCAGCCGGCGGCATGGGCATCGGCGGCTTCCTGCTGCTGCGCCAGCGCCGCGGCTGACGCTGGAGGGTCTCCGCATGCAGCGACGTCACGCCGCCATCTTCCTCGCGCTCCCGCTCGTCGCACTGCCGGGTGCGGCGCGGGCCCAGATGATCAGCCCGATGCTGTACGAAGGGCCGCGGATCGCGCTGGAAAGCCATGCCAACCGCTTTTCCAGCAGCAAAAGCGAACCGCGGGCGCCTGCGCAGCCTGCGGTGAATCCGGCCGCGCTGCGCTACACCCCATCCAAGGCCCGCCGCAGCGCCAACCTCGCCGCCTTCGTCCAGAAGACGCGCGCCAGGGATCCGAGGGGTGCGGACGACCTGCAAAAGGTCTTCGCGGAAGGGGACTTCATCGAACGGATCGGCGGGCTCGTTGCGTCGCAGGGGCTGCACGTCGACGATGTCGCCGATGCCTATGCGCTCTGGTGGCTCACCGCATGGCACGCGGCGCGCGGCAACAACGACACCCCGCCGCAGCAGATGATCTCCGCCGTGCAGGCGCAGGCCGCGCGCGCAGTGCTGGCCACCGGCGAGATCGCCCAGGCCTCCGATGCGCAGAAGCAGGAACTCGCCGAAGCGCTGTGGGTCCAGAGCGCGCTTATCGACGTGGCGATGGAACAGGCCAAGCAGGACCCTGCCCGCCTCCGCCAGATCGGCGATGCGGTGCGCCAGGGCGCCAAAGGCATGGGCCTTGACCTCGATGCGATCACCCTGACCTCCCATGGGTTCGTTCCCGCGGGGGCTGACTGAACAACCTCGGATCGCGTGGGAGGACCACCCCCGCCGCCTCTCCACGGACCAAGGCGCGCCGCTTACCGGGGCGCCTAGTGGCCTGCAAGCCTCGGCGCTGCCGCACCGTCCGTCATCGCCACCTCGCGGAGGCTGCCATCGCTTCGATAGCGGATGCGGTCGATCGCGATCTCGCGTTCGCCGCTATACGGACCGGGGCCGGGCGGACGCTCCCAGCGATGATAGACGATCAGCCATGCGCCCGAGGGCGTACGGACGAAGCTGTGATGCCCGGGCCCCTGGTGCCGCGCATCGGCTGTGAGGATTGCGCCCCGATAGGTCCAAGGCCCCGTCGGCGACTTGGCGGTCGCATAGTGCACCGAATAGTCGGGGCCGTTCCAGCGGCCATGGCTGTACGACAGATAGTAGGTGCCGTTCCGCACATGGACGAAGGCGCCCTCGGTGAAATTGGGCGGGGTAGCGACCGGGATTTCGCGGACGATGCTGATCATGTCCGCGCCCAGTTCCCACACCCGCAATTTGGCCCCCGCGCTGCCGCCCGCATAGAGATAGGCCTTGCCCGATCGGGGGTCGACGAAGACCATCGGGTCGATCGCTTCGAAACCGTGGCCGCCATCGGCGATCAGCGGATGGCCGATGTCGCGATAGGGGCCTTGGGGCCGCTCGGCGACGGCGACGCCGATGCGGCTCGGCGTCGGGTTCTGGGGCCCCACCGAGAAATAGAGGTAATAGCGGCCGCCGCGGCGCGCGATCGCCGGGGCCCAGAGGAAATGCGCCGGCGCACCGTCGTCCTTGATCCAGCTGATCTGCTCTCGGCGGATCAGTTCGCCGCGGGCGCGCCAATGCCGCAGGTCGCGCGACGAGAAGGCGCCGAAACGGTCCGCCGCCCAGCTGCCGCCGGGCCCGCCGGTGGGGAAGACCCACAGCTCGTTGCCGATGAACACCGCGTGCGGGTCCGCGCCGGTGAACTGCGGATTGTCGGCGAGCGCGGTGCCCGCGAGGAGCGCGGCCAGTCCTGCGCCCAGGATGAAGCGTCGCATAGGAGGTCCTTACCAATATCGAGGCAGGGCGCGGCACCATGGCCACGCCCTGCCCTCTCCGTGCGTCGGGTCAGAAGCGGAAGCGAACGCCCAGCGAATAGGCGCGCTCGAGATACAGCACCTGCCGCGTGTAGCTGTCGCCGGTGTCGAACTGGCGATAGCGCTGCAGCGGGTTGCCGAGCACGTTGACCACGTCGAAGGCGATGGTGATGTTCTCGACCGGAGTCACCGTCGCCGACAGATCGAGCTGGCCGCGGCCCTTCTCGATCACCGGATGGGCGATCGGGTCGAGCGCCTCGAGGCTGTAGAAGGACACGAACTTCGAGCGGTAGTTATAGGCGACGCGCGCCGAGAATTGCGGCTTCTCGTACAGCGCGACAATGTTGCCCGACCATTTCGACACGCCGGGGAAGGCCTGCTGCTGATTGCCATAGGTCGCGGCGAAATTGGGGACCAGGTCGCCCTTGGCGTCGATATAGGTGCCGTTGGCTTGGATGCCGAAGCCCTTGGCCCAGTCCGGCAGCCCGTCGATGTCGAGGAAGCTGGTGAAGGTCACCTCGGCGCCCTGCAGCTTGGTCTTGCCGAGGTTGATCGGCGAGGCGAGGCGCAGCCCCGGCTGGGTACGATCGTCGACCGTAGCCAGGAAGCCGTTGGCGTCGTGCCGGAACAGCGCGGCGGTGAAGGAGCCGGTCCGCGAGAAATACCACTCCAGGCTGACGTCGTAATTGTCCGAGGTCAGCGGCTTGAGATACGGGTTGCCCGCCGATCCGCCGCGGCGCAGGCGCTCGACGCATTCCGGTGTGGTCGCGTTGGTAAGGCAGGGATCGCCCGGCGCGAGGATTACCGGCTGGTTCAGCGAGGTGTTGGGCCGCAGATCGAAGAAGTTGGGCCGGGTGCGCGTCTGGGTAAAGGCAAGGCGCAGCTGCAGCTTGTCGGTGAAGCCGATGCGGGCGCTCGCATTGGGCAGATAGTCGGTATAGTCGTTCTTGGCGCTGACCGGCGGGTTGGTAACGACCCCGCCCGCATCCTCGACGCGCGAGAAGCCGCTGATGTCGGTCTTGGTCTTCACCGCGCGCAGGCCGACCACGCCGTCGATATTGGTGCCGCCCAGCTCGAAGCCGTACTTCACCTGCGCATAGGCGGCGTAGGACTTTTCGTTCGCGCGGAACGTCTCGGCCGGGTTGAACGGCGGGATGCCCGCGGGCGCGCCGAAGAAGCTGCGCAGCGCCGGCAGGTTGTTGCGGATGCTGTCGCGGGTGCTCGCCGCGTAGAAGACATTGGGGTAGCCGTCGTGATAGGCGAAACCCGGCCGGGTCGGGCGCACATCGGCACCCGGCAGCGAGGCCAGCGGAACGCGTGCGGGCTCGTTGTTGATGTAGAGATTGCCGAGATCGCGCGCCGCCTTGCGGTCGGAATAGCGCAGGCCGACATCGATCCGCTTGAGGAAGCCGCCGTCGAAATCATAGGACAGGTCGGTGCGCGCCTGCCAGTCGGTGCCGCTCACCACCAGCAGCTCCTGCCAGAGCCCGCGGCTGATGAAGTTGGCCGGATCGGTGAGGCTGAAATTGACGAACTGCTGGCTCGGGCCACCGTCGACCGGTGCCTCGAACTGCACGTTGCGCACCGGCGAGCTGGCCGCGGCATAGTCGATGTTGACGTTGTTCGCCGTATACGTGCTGTCGGTATAGGCGACGTCGGCCGAGATGCGCAGCCGGTCGCGTGTCCAGATCGCGCCGCCACCGCCCTGATAGGTGTCGGTATGGCCGTTGAACGAACCGCTATAGCCGTCGGGGCGCGATGCGCCAGACACCGTCATGCTGGCGATGTTCCGGCCGTTCGCCTGCGTCGTGATGTTCGACAGCTGCAGATTGTCCCCGAAGATCGGGATGAACATGTAGCGATTATAGTCGCGCGAGCGGAAGCCCTGGAACAGCCCGTCGGCGTAGATCTCCAGCTCGGGCGTCGGCTTCCACTGGAAGGCGGCGTTGGCCGAGGGGCGCCAGCGATCGCCATAGCCGAGGAACAGGCCCTGCGCGTCCGGGTAGCGCAGCCCCGCCTGGCCGGCGGGGGCGTTGCCGGCATTGGTCGTCTGGATCACCAGCGATTGTTCGCGGGTCGAATCGAGGAAGTTGATGCCGACATAGGAGGCGTTGACCAGCAGGCCCATCTCGCCGATGCCGGTGTTCCAGCGATCGCTGACCAGCAGATTGCCGTTCCAGGTCGTGCCCTTGGACTGTTGTGAGAGTACGCCGTTGACCGAGCCGGACAGCTCGAAGCCCTTGAAGTCGAAGGGCCGGCGGCCGCGGACGTTGATCTCGCCGGCGATACCGCCCTCGATCTGGTTGGCGAGGCCGGACTTGAACACTTCCAGCGCGGCGACCGTGCCCGCCGGGAAATCCTGGATCTGGACGTAGCGGCCCTCGGCGGTGAAGATCTGCCGGCCGTTATAGGTGGTGGTGAGGTCGGGCAGGCCGCGCACCGTGACGCCCGCCGATTCACCGCCACCGCGGGTGACGTTGACGCCGGCGACGCGCTGCAGCGCGGAGGACGCGAAGGTATCGGGCAGCTTGCCGATATCCTCAGCGACGATCGCGTCGACGATGCCGTCCGAATTGCGCTTGATCGATTGGGCGGACTGGAGGCTGCGGCGCAGGCCGGTGACGACAATAGTGTCTTCGGCACTCGCACCCGTTTCCTGCACGGCAGCGGCCGGCGACGCGGGGTTGATGCTGTCTGCGCTGGAGCTTTGCGGCTTGGGCGATTCCAACGCGGTTTGAGCAAACGCGGCGGGCGCCAGTGCCAAAGCAACCACGGCCGAGACGGACGCGCACAACAACGGCTTCATCTTCATGCTAAACCTCCCCTTTTTCGCACCGCTCGAAAGGCGGGCTTGTTCGTGATGCGGAGATTATATAAGCCCGACATCGCAAGCAACATATTTATCTTATTTTTAGCGAAGCGCTCTGCGCACGACGCGAATCGCAAGAAAACGCTGCTTGGGAGGAGAAGGATGATGAAGGGTACAACGGCGATCTGCGGCCTGGCCGCGATGGTCGCGCTGACGAGCCACGCCGACGCGGCTACCGCCAGGCGCGGCACCTTCGGCAAGATGGCCGACGGACGCGCCGTCGCCTCGGTCACGCTCAGCAACGGACGCGGGGTCTCGGCGACCGTCGTCGCGTACGGCGCGATGCTCCAGTCCCTGATCATGCCCGATCGCGCGGGCCGCAAGGCGGACGTGATCCTCGGCTATGACAATATGGCCGACTATCTCGCCAAGGGGCAGTATTTCGGCGCCACCGTCGGCCGCTTTGCCAATCGCCTCGCCGAGGGCCGCTTCCAAATCGGCGGTCGGACGTTCCAGACGCCGGTCAACGACGGCAAGAACGCGCTGCACGGCGGCACCGTCGGCTTCGACAAGGTGGTGTGGGATGTGGTTTCGGTGAAGGACGGCCCTACCGCTTCGGTGACGCTGCGCTATGTGAGCCGCGACGGCGACCAGGGCTATCCCGGCACGATGACCGTCGACGCGACCTATGCGCTGGACGAGCAGAACAACCTGACGATCACCTACACGGCGACCACCGACGCGCCGACGATCGCCAACATCACCAACCACAGCTACTGGAACCTGTCCGGCGAGGGCGCGACGGGCGGCGCGATGGGCCACCGCGTCACCATCCCGGCGCAGACCTATCTGCCCACCGATGCGGGCGCGATCCCCACGGGCGATTTCAAGAGCGTCGCCGGCACGGTGTTCGACTTCCGCACGCCGCAGGCGGTGGGCGACCGCGTCCGCGACGCGCGCGACCAGCAGATCGTCTTCGGCCGGGGCTATGATCACAATTGGGTGATCGGCCGCGAGGTGACGCGCGACCAGCATCTGATGGCGAAGGTCTATGATCCCGCCTCGGGCCGCGGCTTCGAGCTCTGGTCGAACCAGCCGGGGCTGCAATTCTATTCGGGCAATTTCCTCGACGGCACCACCCACGGCAAGTCCAAGCGGATCTACCGCGAGGGCGATGCGATCGTGATGGAGCCGCAGATCTTCCCGGACGCGCCCAACCAGAAGGGCTTTCCCAACGCCCGGCTCGATCCCGGCCAGACCTATCGCAACGTGATGACCTACCGCCTTACCACCGGCCAGGCCGCGGCGCCGAAGAAGCGCTGAACGACTTTAGGGGAGCAGACCATATGATGATCCGCCGCACATTCCTTCTCGCCGGCGCGGCGCTGGCGATCGCCGCCACCGCGCCGGGCGCGCAGGCGCGCGACCAATGGACCAAGGCGCAGGCCAATAGCTGGTATGCCCAGCAGCCCTGGATGGTGGGCGCCAACTTCACCCCCGCGACCGCGATCAACCAGCTCGAGATGTTCCAGGCCGAGACCTGGGATCCCAAGCGCATCGATCTCGAACTCGGCTGGGCCGAGAAGATCGGCATGAACGTGATGCGGGTGAACCTGCATCACCTGCTCTGGGAAACCGACGCGCCGGGCCTCAAGCGCCGCATGGACGAGTTCATGACGATCGCGGCGAAGCACCACATCAAGACGCTGTGGATCTTCTTCGACAGCTGCTGGGATCCCGATCCCCATGCCGGCCCGCAGCACCCGCCGATCCCCGGCGTCCACAATTCGGGATCGGCCCAGTCGCCGGGCGCCGCGCGGCTCAAGGACGCGTCGCAGTACGGCAAGCTGGAAGCCTATGTGAAGGATATCGTCACCACCTTCGCCAAGGACGAGCGCGTACTCGGCTGGGACGTGTGGAACGAGCCCAACAACCCCGGCGGCGGCAATTACGCGCCGACGCCGGACAAGAACAAGTACGTCGCCCTGCTGCTGCCGCGCGTGTTCGCCGCGGCGCGTTCGGCGAACCCGGTCCAGCCGCTGACCTCAGGCGTGTGGATCGGCGACCATTGGGACGATCAGAGCACACTCGACGCGGTCGAGAAGATCCAGATCGCCCAGTCCGACGTGCTGAGCTTCCACGATTACAGCTGGCCCGAGACGTTCGAGCGCCGCGCCAACCAGATGCTCGGCTATGGCCGCCCGGTGCTGTGTACCGAATATATGGCGCGCGGCAACGGATCGACCTTCGACGGCACGCTGCCGATCGGCAAGCGGCTCAACATCGCCATGTTCAACTGGGGCTTTGTCGACGGCAAGTCGCAGACCCGACTGCCCTGGGACAGCTGGAAGAAGCCCTATACCTATGAGGAGCCGACCATCTGGTTCCACGAGGTCTTCCACGGCGACGGCAAGCCCTACCGCCAGGCCGAGGTCGACCTGATCCGGCGCCTGTCCGCGGCGCCCAAGGGCGTGGTGCCGGCCGCGCGCTGACCGGCAGGCTGCACCGCCGCCGTATGTGCGGTGCAGCCGCTCCACTGGAGGGAGAGCACGATGGACCTGCTTCGATCGCTGCGCCGTTTCGCCCTGACCGCGGTCGCGCTCGCAGGCGTGACGTCGACCTCCGCGCAGACCGCGCCCGGCGGCCCCGAGACGCCCGCCGTCGACCCCGCCAAGGCCTATCTGTTCGCGCACATGACCAAGGAGCGCTACGGCGTCCTCCATTATTCGGTCAGCATCGACGGGCTGCACTGGACGCGGCTGAATGGCGGCCGCCCCGTCTCCACCGACTATCACGGCCATGCCTCAATCGCGCGCGGGCCAGACGGGCGCTATTATCTAGTCGGCAACCGCAGCGACGAGGATCCGCTGATCCGCTTCTGGGTCTCGGACGATCTGATCCGCTGGACACCGTTCGGCACCTATCAGCCAGACCTGACCAACATCTCCGGCCACCCGCACGCCCTCCAGCGGATCGGCGCACCCAAGCTGTTCTTCGATCGCGCGTCCGGCCATTTCCTGCTTAGCTGGCACACGCCCAACGAGGACGGCGATGCGCAGGACCCAGAACGCTATTGGGCCAGCCAGCGCACCCTCTATGTGCTGTCGCGCGATCTCCGGTCGTTCCCCGACAAGCCCCGCCGCCTGTTCGGCTGGGACATGGCGACGATCGACACGATCCTGCAGCCCGACGATCACGGCGGCTATTGCGCGATCCTCAAGGACGAGCGTTATCCGAGCTATGACTGGACGACGGGCAAGACGATCCGGATCAGCTGCGCCGGGAGCCTCCTAGGCCCGTATCCGCTGCCGAGCCCGCCGCTCAGCCCCAATTTCCGCGAGGCGCCCACGCTGATCCGCGCGCCCGACGGCGCCGACTGGTTCCTCTATTACGAGCAATATGCCGGTACCAGCTACGGCCTGTCCAAGGCCCCGACCTTGCATGGGCCCTGGTTCCAGGTCTCCGGCAATACCGGCGTCCCTGCATGGAACCGCTACGAGATGCCCGCGGGCATCCGTCACGGATCGATGCTCCCGATCACGCGGCGCCAATATGACGCACTGCTGAAGGCGTTCCCGAACCCATGATCCCCAAGCTCCTTCCGCTCGCCCTGCTGGCCCTTGCCGCTCCCATCGGGGCGCAGGAGACCCGGCAGGTTCAGAATCCGCTGCTGGACTCCGGTCCCGACCCGTGGATCGTGCGCGACGGGCAGACCTATTACTACATGAACACGCAGGGCAATCGGCTGGCGATCCGCAAGACGCGGGACCTCTCCCGCCTCGCCGACGCGCCGGAAGTGACGGTGTGGACGCCGCCGGCCGCCGGTCCGAACGCGCAGTCGATCTGGGCGCCCGAGCTCCACCGGATCGGCGGCCGCTGGTACCTCTACTATACCGCCGCGGCGGCAGGGCATGATGACGACGCCCATCGCGGCATCTTCGTGCTGGAGAATGCCGGGCGCGATCCCACGCGGGGCAGCTGGGTCGACCGCGGTCGGCTAAAGACGCAGCTTACCGGGATCGACGGCACCACCTTCGCCTATCGGGGCCGGCGCTATTTCGTCTATTCCGCCTATGACGGGCCCGACAGCGCGCTGCGGATCGTCGCGATGGCCAATCCCTGGACGCTGACCGGCGCGGAGACGACGATCGCGCGCCCCGACCGCGCCTGGGAGCGCCAGGGCGGCCGCCAGATCGTCGAGGGCCCGGAGTATCTGGAGGGTCCGAGCGGCTCCCTAAACCTCACCTATTCGGGCAGTGCCTGCTGGTCCGACGGCTATGCGATCGGGCTGCTGCGTGCCCCCGCAGGCAGCGATCCGCTCGATGCCGCGGCCTGGACCAAGGCACCTGCCCCGATCCTTGCGACCAACCCGGCGCAGCGCATCTTTGCGCCCGGGCACAACGGCTTTTTCACGACGCCCGGCGGCGAGACCTGGATCGTCTACCACGCCAATCCGGCGGCGGGGATGGGCTGCACCGCCAAGCGCGCGCCGCGCATCCAGCGCGTCCGCTGGCGGGATGGAGTGCCGGACGTCACCGGACCCGCCGGGGTGATCGCCCCGCTCGCGCCGCCCCGATAAGCTAGCGCGCGACCGGCCAGCCGTCGGGGGTCCAGCCCAGCCGCTGGATTTGCAGCGTCGGGGTGCCGCCATGCGCCGTGTCATAGGCGTGGTAGACGATGAAATCGCCGTCGCGGCGCTGGAGGATCGAGGCACCCCCGCGCCCGACGAAGCGGGTGCCTTGTCCGCTGCCGAGCACGACCGTGCCGCCGCCCGCGAGCATCGCCCGTCCCGCGCGATCGACATAGGGGCCTTCGGGTGCCGAGGACCGGCCAACGACGGTGTGATAGCTGCTCGCTGCCCCGCGGCAGCAAAAGTCGAAGGACACGAACAGATAATAGTGCGCGCCGTGACGGATCACATAAGGCGCCTCTACCGCGCCCGGTGCGGGACGCGCCGCCAGCGCGCGCGGGGGTGCGTCGCCCGACAGCCGCAGACCGGTGGCGGGGTCGATCCGGATCAGCTTGATTCCCGACCAGAAGCTGCCGAACACCAACCAGGCGCGGCCTTGGTTGTCGCCGAAAGGCATTGGATCGATCGCGTTGAAATCGTCGCCCGGCCCGGATTGCACGACCGGTCCGCGATCGACCCAATTTGCCGTCGGGGCGGCCGGGTCGATCCGTGGCGCGGTGGCGAGGCCGATGGCGGAGCGGTTCTTCCCGAAGGTCGAGACCGCATAATAGAGCCGATATTCGTTGCCGGCTTTCGAGAGGTCCGGCGCCCAGATCCCCGTTGCACCCGGCACGGCAGTACGCACCCAGTCCGGCAGCGTCGCGTAGCTCGCGCCGCGCAGCGTCCAGTGGCGCAGATCGGTGGAGGTGCGCAGCGGCAGCAGGCCCTGTGCGCTGCCGAGATGACCGGTGACGAACAGGTAGTAAGTGTTGCCGTCCTTGAGAATCGCGGGGTCGTGGACGCCAGCGACCGCCCCCTCCAGTACCAGCGGCACAGGGCGCGGCGCACTGGCCGCCGCCCCGCCCGCCGCGGCGAGCAGGGCCAGTGCAAGCGACGCGGAGCGCTTCACGGCCGGCGCAACGGTCCGTTGGCGACCGGCTCGCCGAAGTCCGGCGACCCGTCGGCTTGATAGCGGAAATACTGCATGCGGGTGTGGCGGTTGGGATCGAACAGCGGATCGCCCTGGATCTCGGCATAGTCGCGCGCATGGTACACCAGCACATCGCGGCCTTGCTCGTCGACCGTGAAGCTGTTGTGCCCCGGCCCGTAGATCTTGTGCGCGGCGGAGGTCTGGAACACCGGGACCGGTGACTTGGTCCAGCTGGCCGCGTCCATCAGGTCCGCATCCGCGCGGGCGGTGAGCATGCCTAGGCAGTAGCGCGAATCGGTGGCGCTCGCCGAATAGGTCATGAACAGCTTGCCGTTGCGCGCGAGTACCGCGGGCGCCTCGTTGACCTTGAAGCCGCGGATTTCCCAGTCGAGCGTGGGTACCGACAGCCGCACCGGCTTGGCGGCCAGCTTCAGCGGCGAGGCGAGCGGCGCCAGGTACAGGTTCGAGTTGGTGTCGATGCCGGGCTCGCGCTGCGCCCAGGCGAGGTAGCGAAGGCCCTTGTGGACGAAGCTGGTCGAATCGAGGTTGAAGCTGTCCCACGGCGTCTCGAGCTGCCCGAGCACCGACCAGGCGCCGGTCATCGGATCGGGTCCGTCGCACACCACGGCGTAGGTGCGGATGCGGAACACGTCCTCGCCGCCGCCGCTGGGGCCCGCGGCGAAATACATCACCCATTTGCCGTCGATCCGATGCAGCTCGGGTGCCCAGAGGAAGCCGGACATCGGCCCGCGCGATTCGTGCCGCCACAGCACGCGCTCGGGTGCGGTGGCCAGGCCCGCCAGCGTCTTGGAGCGACGCAGCACGAGCCGGTCATATTCGGGCACCGACCCGGTCAGATAATACCAGCCGTCGGTGTGCCGGAAGACCTGCGCATCGGCCCGCTGCCGAACGACCGGGTTGACGATCGTCCCGGTGGTGCGCGCCATCGCCGGCATCGCGGAAACGGCTGCCACACCACCCAGGAACAGGCGGCGCGTGACCGTGGACGCGTCGCCGCCCTGCCGTGGCGCGTCGGTGCTGTCGAATAATCCTGCTTCTTCCATCATTTCCGCCTCTCCGCGTGCAGCCGCCCACATCGAGGCGGTCTGCGCGGCTCACTAGTCAGACAAATGGAAGGCGGCGTCAAATCAAAGCCCATCGGCGCATGCGCAACGCACGCGCGGCGCGCCAGCGAGAACCAAGGCTCGGCGTGCCGGTCCGCAGGGCGGAGCCCGCATTGGGCGGCTTTTGCGCAGGGAGGGTGGTACGGGCGGTCGGACTCGAACCGACATGTTGTTGCCAACGACGGATTTTGAATCCGTTGCGTCTACCATTCCGCCACGCCCGCGTGATGGCCACCGAGCCTATAGCGCGCGGCTCGCGCCCTGCAACCGGAAAGGTAGCGCGACGTTCTGCCCGATCACGTCTCCTCGCGGACCTGGGCATGCGCCAGCAGCGCGAACAGCACCGATCCGCCGAGGATGTTGCCGAGCAGCGCCGGCGCCAGGAAGCCGCCGAGCACCCAGCCGAGGCTCGCCTCGCCCGCCAGCCACAGCATCCATGCCTCGACCGCGCCCGCCACGACATGGGCGAACTCGCCGAGCGAGATAAAATAGGTGCAGAACACCAGCACGAAGAATTCCTGCCGCCGCGCGCCGGGCAGCGACCAGGCGATGCCGGCCATCAGGAACCCCGCCGGGACTGCTGCGCGCACCGCGTCCCATCCCGTCAGTTCGAGCAGGCTGCGCGAGGTATCGAGCATCGCCTTGGTGCTCGCCTCCGTGCCTACCCAGCCCTCGGTCGCGAGCCAGGCGATCAGCAGCGTGCCGGCGAGGTTCGCCGCCAGTACCAGCCCCCAGAGCCGCCCCAGCCGCGCGAAGTTGCGGAAGCTGGGGTTGGCCGCGACGGGGATCACCGCGGACAGTGTGCTCTCGGTGAACAGCTGCAGCCGCCCGAGCACGACGATCACGAAGCCCAGGCAATAGCCGATGCTCGCCACCGGCAGCCGCCATTCGGTGTCGGGCAGATGGCTCTCGATCAGCCCGCGCCCGAGCACCGAGGCCGCCATCGCCACGCCCGCGACCACGCCGGAGAAGAACAGCGAACTCGCCGGCCGGTCGAGCTCCTCGTCGCCCTGGCGGCGAATGACCTCATGGATGACGCGCGAGGACGCAGCCTCGCGGTCCTGGACTTCTTCCTCCTCGTCGGGAGGAAGATCGGGCTCTTCGCCTTCGGGCGCTTCGTTTCGGGGCTGTTGCACCGGGCCTGAACGCGGTGGCGCGCGGGAGGTTGCCGGGCGAAGGGTCAGCCCTGCCCGGCGAAGGTCTGCACGACCTCGAACTGGCCGGGCTCGAAGCGGGCGATCTCCATCAATTCCGCCAGCGCCGCCGAGGGCGCCGGGTCGCGGCGCATCGCGTCATAGGAGGCCTGATCGCGCCACAGCGCGTACATCGCGACCTTTGCCCCATCCGCGCTCCGGTGCAGCGTGGAAGATATGAAGCCGGGCGCGTTGCGGACATGTGCGTCGGTGATGCCGCGCAGCAAGTCGATGGCGCGCTGCCGATCGGCGGGTGCGACGTGGAAGAGGTTGAAAAAGGCGATCATCTGCAGTTCCGGTGGCGGCCACAAAATCGCGCGCGCCCTGCGCCTCAAGGTAGGAGCCCGAAAATGCTGGGTAAGGCATCCGCGGGTTGGTCTTGACGGACGGGCCTCTGACGAAGCCGCTGCCGCGCTACGCGAATATCGCCAGCACCACGCAAAGGAGTATGCCGACCACCAAAATCGCGAGCCACAGCCGCCATGTCTCGCGATCGGGACTACCGATCGCGACAAGATACTCCAAAATCGCCTCGATCCACATTCGTGCCTCAACTCCGCGGCGCTTGGCGGCGGTAACTGAGTGCCTCCGCCACATGGATGCGCCCTACTCCCTCGGCGCCTGCCAGATCGGCGATCGTGCGCGCCACCCGCAGCACCCGGGTATAGCCCCGCGCCGAGAGCCGCATTGCCTCGGCCGCTTGGGCCAGCAGCTTGCGGCCCGCATCGTCGGGCGTTGCGACCGCCATCAGCGGTTCGCCATCGGCCTCGGCATTGGTCCGCACCGACGTGCCCGCATAGCGCGCCGTCTGGAGCGCCCGCGCCGCCGCGACCCGCGCCGCGACCTCGGCCGATCCTTCGGCGGGGGGCGGCAGGACGAGGTCGGCGGCGGTGACCGGCTGGACCTCGACATGCAGGTCGATGCGGTCGAGCAAAGGCCCGGAGACCTTGGCCTGATAGTCCGCCGCGCAGCGCGGCGCGCGGGCGCAGGCGAGCGCGGGGTCGCCGAGATGCCCGCAGCGGCACGGGTTCATCGCCGCGATCAGCTGTACCCGCGCCGGGAAGGTCACATGCGCATTGGCCCGCGCGACGCTCACCACGCCCGCCTCCAGCGGCTGCCGAAGCGAATCGAGCACGGCGCGCTGGAACTCGGGCAGTTCGTCGAGGAACAGCACGCCTAGGTGCGCGAGGCTCACCTCGCCCGGCTTCACCTTGAGCCCGCCGCCGGTCAGCGCCGCCATCGACGCCGAGTGATGCGGCGCGCGGAACGGCCGGGTGCGGGTCAGCCGCCCGCCCTGCAGCGTGCCCGCGACCGAGGCGACCATCGACACTTCCAGCGCCTCGGCCGCCTCCAGCGGCGGCAGGATGCCCGGCAGGCACGCCGCCATCAGCGACTTGCCGGCCCCCGGCGGCCCTACGAACAAGAGGTTATGCCCGCCCGCCGCCGCGATCTCCAGCGCGCGCTTGGCGGTCTCCTGCCCCTTTACCTGGGCGAGATCCGGCCCCGCACCCGGCGGGTCGACTTCGCCCGGCGCCGGGCCGGGGAGCAGCTGGTTGCCCTTGAAGTGGTTGAGCAGGCTGATGAGATCGGGCGCGGCGAGCACCTCCACCTGCCCTGCCCAGCTCGCCTCGGGCCCCTGCGCGGCGGGGCAGACCAGCCCCTTGCCCGCCTCGGCCGCGTGCATCGCCGCGAGCAGCACCCCCGGCGAGGGCGCGATCCGCCCGTCGAGCGCCAGTTCGCCGACCACGACATAGCCCGCGATCGTCTCGGCATCGATCACGCCCATCGCCGCCAGCAGCGCCAACGCGATGGGCAGGTCGAAATGCGATCCTTCCTTGGGCAGGTCGGCGGGCGAGAGGTTGAGCACGATATGCTTGGGCGGCAGCGCCAGCCCGATCGCGGCCATCGCGGCGCGCACCCGCTCGCGGCTTTCCGCCACCGCCTTGTCGGGCAGGCCGACGACGACCCTTGTAGGGACAGTTGACCCACAGAGAGCGGGGAGCCAAAGCGGTTGAGCTTGGCGCGTTTCTCGGGGCCCGAGGCATCTATGCGTTACCGAGACGAAGATTGGTTGGAAATGGAAACGGACAACACGGCGGGTGGGCGACCTCGGAAAGCATACTCCTACATCAGGTTCAGTACGCCCGAGCAGGGTAAGGGGGACAGCTTCCGGCGCCAGCACGAGCTGGCAAAGCGGTACGCTCAGCAGCATGGGCTGGAACTGGATGAGACGCTCACCTTCCATGACGTCGGCCGCTCGGGATACCGCGGCGCGAATTACAAGGCTGGAAGGCTCGCTGTATTCCTGGAGGCTGTTACGGCCGGACATGTGGAGCCCGGCTCCGTGCTCCTGGTGGAACAGCTAGACCGCATCAGTCGAATGGACCCGCTGGACGCAATCGATGTGCTTCGTGACATCGTGCGGCACGGCGTGACGGTGGTGACGATTAGCGACGGCCGGGAGTACACTCGGGAGTCCCTGAAGAAGGACTTCACGTCCCTGATCATGGCCGTGGTGCTCTTCATGCGGGCGAATGAGGAAAGCCGCACGAAGTCCGAGCGCGGCAGCGCCGCATGGGGCAACAAGATGGCGCAGATAGGCTCGAAGCCCCTCACCTCAATGACCCCCGCTTGGATCGCCTTGGACGATGCGACAGGCAAGCTGGAGCTGATCGAAGAACGCGCGGCCGTTGTCCGCCGCATCTTTGAGATGGCGATTGGTGGCACTGGCGTCGAGGCGATAGCGAACACGTTCAACGCCGAAGGCGTCGACACATGGGGGCGAGGGAAGCGCAAGGCCAAGATGTGGCACCGGTCCTATATCGCCCGTATCCTCAAGAACCCTGCCGCGATCGGAGAAATCACCCTCCACCGCACCGCGCACGATGAAGAAGGCGTGATGTCGCGGGTGCCTCAAGAGACGGTAAGGGACTACTATCCGCCTGTGGTATCGGAGGAGATCTTCAGGGAAGCCAACGCCGCTAAAGCCGCCCGAGGTGACCGCGTGCGTGCCCCTAGGGCCCTCTTCCCCACGCAGAACTTGCTGGCTGGGCTGACTGCCTGCCCGAAGTGCGGGGGCAGCATGGTCCGCGTGATGAAGGGCAAGCGCTCGTACCCCAGCTTGGTCTGCTCGATGGCGAAAGCGGGCAAGGCATGTGAGTACCGATCCGTAAGGTACGCGCTGATCGAAGAGCGTTTGCTGAGGGACCTTCCCGCAAGGCTCCGGCAGCGGGAGGGCCTGGATGCCACCGATGGTGACCTGGCAGTCCGGATAGCCGAAACAGAAGATCGCCTTAGCCACGTGAGCGACGACATCGGGCGCTTGGTCGACGATCTGGCTGCGGAGGACGATGAGAATGTCCGTCGCATTCTGCGCCAAAAGCTGCGGCAGCTCGCCGAGGCGCGTAAGGACCAAAGCGAAGAGCTGGAGCGCCTGAGGAAACTCAACGTCGCCGCTGACCACACGATCATTGCCGCAAGGGTCGATCGCGCCATCGAAGCTCTTAACAAGACCAACGGCGAAATAGACCGAGCGGCTGCCAATCAAGCACTCCGAACCCTGTTCAGCCGGGTTATAGTCAACTCGCCGGATGGGACCCTAGACTTTGAGTGGAAGGCTGGCGGCTTGTGCCGGATCACTTACGCCATCCTTTTCGATGTGCAGGCGTCCAGCAATCATGAATCGAACTCGGAGCAGGCGTCGTGATGTCACCCGAATTGGTAGTCTCCTCCGATCGCCTGACCATTCACATCCCCGAGAATGACATCGTCGCAGAACTCATGGGTGATGGGCTGATCGTCGTTGATCAGGCGGAGCCCGGAAGAAAAATGCGGCATCGCGTAGTTCTCACCGAGGAGGACCTTGAGCTGCTGTTGGCCAAGCTGCGGGGCTAAATCGGAGGCTGGTCGATAAAATACCCCCGGCACCCGAAGAGGGCGCTGGGGGTAGTTAGCATCTGGCTGCAGCTGGGAACGACGAAGAAGCCGGGAGGGTCATTTGTCCTCGGCCATCTCGTCGAGGATGTCCTCAGCGGACCGGACCGTGTGGTTGACCTTCTGGGCCGGTCGGACTTTCGTGAAGTCGAGGATGAGGCGCCCGAGGGCGGCTACGTCCTTCGGGTTCTGAGAGGATCGCAAGGTCGTAACGGCCTTTTGGAGGGCCTCGACGGCGCGGGGGTCATCAGGGAGCTGGCCGGCGTCCTTCATTCTGGCGATGATCCGCTTTGCGTCCCCTTCCGCCTCCTCTTTGATTGCTGCCCACTGCCCATGGGTCAGGCGGCGAGGCTTGCCGGGGAGGTTCGTGTTTGGGCGATTGCCCTTCCGTGCAGCTACGAGCTTCGCAGAGTATTCCTTGCGCTGCTCGGGGGTCATGTTGGCCCATGGTCCTCGCGGCGCCTTCTTCGGGGGCAAGGACAGCGGCGAGATCGGAGAGCTGATCTGCTGGAGTACGAACGCTTCAATTGTCTTGGGCTTGTTCTTGACTCCCACGGGTCTCCCACGAGGGCGGCCAGTCGGCTTAGAGGGCATGGTGTAATCTCATGTGCGACGACCCCGCCAGCGGATAGTTGCCGGCGGGGTTCGTTAGGTGGTTAGCGGTAGCCGGGAATGGCTGCGGGAGGCACGGGGTCCGCCGCGGTGGGCATACCGGCTGCTTGGAGGGCGGTGAGCTGGCCGAGCTTGATGCCTGCCCGCTGAAGGGAGGCGTTGAAGGCCCGGTCAGTCTCGGCACGGCGCTGAATCGCTGCCATAGCCTCGGTGACGTCCGCCGGGTTGGCAGCGGTCAGCACTTCGGCGACACGCTCCTGGACCGCTTGCTTGAAGCGACCTGCGCCACGGCCACGGAACAGAAGGTCCATGGTGGCGCCGATTGCGCGACCTGTGAGGAACTTCGCCGCAACCTTCGCATCCCCGCCGTTGATGGCTTCGTCATACGCCTGCCGCCCGTAGGTCTTCGAGTTGCCGAAGGTCTCCGAGAAGGTCTTGTAGGCCTGGTCCTCGGCTTCGAGCCGGTCATCCAGGCGGTTCATGACGCCGGGGCGGCCCGACATGGTCTCGGTGGCCTGGAGTTTCGCTGCGTCGCCTGGAGCCGCGTAGCTGCCGCCTCCGGAGAGGCCGACTTGCTGGCGAATGCGCTGGGCAACGTTGGCCGTGGGCTTCAGGCCGCCTTCAGTTGCGCTGTCTGCCAGAGCAGTCCGAGCGCCGGTCATCCACGCCTCTTGGGCGTGGTCGGGCATATCTGCCATCTGGCCGGCAATCTCAGGCCCAGTGAGCTTCGCGACCTCCTGGCCTTGGCCGAGAGCATCTCGAATGGCCATCTCGTCCGCATAGTTCGCCACCACGTCGCGGTAGGGCTCGTTCTGCTCCCCAATGAGGCGCTGAAGGTCCTGGCGACGGGCGTTGATGTGAACCGAGTTGGTCGTGTTCCTCGGACGGAAGCCTGAGGTGTCCATAGCGGCCGTTGCGGAATCGCGCATGGCCCGGATGACCTGGTCGAATCCCTCTACGCTGAGCGTGTTGGCGCCCTCGATCGAGCCGTCCGGGTGGAGCCGGAAGCCCAACTCGGTCGGGTTGCGCTGAGCGTTCTGGATGTTCTCAACGGCCTGCGGGAGGGCGTTGCGGAAGGCCGGCGTCCGCATGATGCTCTCGATTTCGGGAGTGAGCACCATCGGCTGCGCATAGGCCCGCTGGTAGCCGGGGCCAGATGCAGCCGCAGCGCGGGCGTTGATGTCCTCGGCGGCCTGGATGGGGTCCACGGCCTGCCCAAGCTCATCCTGCACGTGCTGGCGGATGCGAGTCCCCTGCTGTGCCTGTCGGGCACTCAGCGCCGCGCGGGCTCGCGTCGTCATCGGACCGCGACCTTGCAGGGCCCAGCTCGTGAGCCGGCGAAGGTCCTCCGTGGTGTCTGCGGGCATCGCGGGGGTCCCGAGTGCCTGCCGGCGGGCCACTTCGGCCTCGACGCTCGCCGGGGTCGCTGCGGCGCCGGTTGCACCCATGCCCTGAGCGAGGTTGCCGTTGCGCATCTCCGTGCCGATCAGGCGTTCGGCCTGGGCGCGGGCTGCACGGTTCGGAGGGGGCACAGGGAGCCCGCGGACCCGGCTTGCGGCGTCGCCGATGGCCTCTACGGCTCGGTCGGCGAAGGGGACCGTGCGGAGCGCATAGGAGCCCGCAGCGGCGCCACCGCGTAAAAGTGCGGGTGCAGCGGCACCAACGGCACCGCCGAACATGAGGCCATTGCCTGCGTTCGCTAAGCGGCCCTCGCCGCTATCGTTGAGGAGGCCGCCGGCAGTGCCGTAAGCCGCGCCGGTGGCGAGCCCGTTGACGGCGTGGGAGCCGAGGCCTGCGCCCCTGGCCACCCGAAGCTCGGGCGCCAGAAAGCTCGCACCGAAGCCTGCCCAGCCAAGGCCATCCCCGAGGTCGGGGTGCTCGTCTGAGAAGCGCTTCGTCACCTTCTTCATGTCGTCGGAGTATTCGTCGAACGCCTTGCCGGGCTCCAGCGGTTTGCCGTGGACTGCCCAGTCCCAAGCGTTGTCGATCGCGCCTCGGAGGCCCCGGATGGTGCTCGCAGCACCCGGCAGAGCACCATCCGCAATCCGGCCGGCGGCGGCCCGAATGTCCTCGCGAAGGCTGTTGTGCTCCTCGGGTGCCGCTGGGGCGGCCCGGAGGGACTCTGGCGCGGCCTGAGACGGCTGCGCGTCCAAATAGGACACTCGGCTACCCGCCTGCCCGCCTGCGGCCTCCCGCTGCTCTATGAACTCGTCGGCGGTGCGGCGATCCAGGTTGAAGCCCTTAGAGGCCACATAGTCCACGAGCTGTCCGGCCGTGGCGTGCGGGTCCTGAGCGAGCTTGATGTAGTCCGCTTCGTCTTCTGCCGACATCCGCTGGGGGGCAGCATCGTGCTCCGCTTGAACGCGGGCTAGGATGTCCTGCTCAGTGGCCCCGGCGGGAGCCTGGACCCGATACTCCGAGCCATCGGGGGCGCGGACCGTGAATGTGTCTTGCATCATTTCGTCCTGGTGACCGTCCAGCCGCCGCCTTGGGCGGGAGCGGCGGGTCTGCGGGGCGGAGGCGCTTTGGGGAGACCGCCGCCGAGCTGCTTCGTGTAGTTTTCGCGGCTGGTGTTGAGGAAGGTCCGGAGGCTCTTAATGGCGCCCTCGTTCCTCGCGTCGAAGTTCCAGCGATCGGGGATGACCTGGAGGGCGAGCTTGGACTCGAAGTCCGAAGTGGAGCCTTCGCCGGTCACTCGGGTCGCCGGCCGGACAGCGGTTGCCAGCATCGCGGTAGCCGCATCGTACTCCTGGTTCTCGCGTCGCCACGGGTTGTACTCCTTGAGCCCTGCAAGGCCCTGTCCCCGCATTGCGGTCCGTTGGAGCTTGTCCACGTTGTCGAGGAGGGGAGTAACGCGGTCGATAAGCGCAAGGGCCTTTCGGGCGTCGTCTCGCGCCTTCGGCATCTCCAGGGACATGCTCGGGCTTCCGTCCGCAGAGGGCGCCGGCCTAGCGAGGCCCTGGGCGCGATATTTCGCCAGCTCGGCCTGGTGCTCGGGCTTCAACCTACCCTTTGCTTCGCCCATTTCGAGGAGGCCAATGCGCTCCTTCAGGGGGTCATTCTGTGACATGGGGGTTCCTTAGTTCAAGACGTAGGTGAGGTCGGGGTGAGCCCCAGCGGCCTTGTGAGGGCCGCCGGTCTTCGCCTTTGCGGCTGCGATGCCGATACGCTGCTGGCCCTGGGCCGTGAGTGCTGCACTGCGGGAGACCAGGGCCCTGGTGCGTGCCGCTCGATCCTCGTCGGCCCGCTTGCGAGCCTCAGCCCTTGCGGCGTCCTCAGCGGCCTTGCGTTCAATCGCTTGAGCCTGGGCAACAGTCATCCCCATCCGCGATGTCATGTCCGCGTACTGGCGATCGTAAGCGGCCGGCATGTGCTCGGCGTCGATGCCGTACTGGTCGGGGTGCTGGAGCATCATGGCGTAGGCCGCCGGGCGGTCGGCCTCGGGAAGCTGCTGTAGCGCCGCCATGGCGCGACCATTGAGGTCTGCGGTGTCCTTGGCCTTGGTGCGCTTGGCCGTCGCGTAGTCCATGAACTGCTGGACCGACCGGACAGTGTGCTCTCCGGTGCTAGGGTTCGTGACGATCTCGAAAGCGTCGTCCGGGCCTCCATACTGGCGCTGTGGGAGCTGGGCGCGGCGTTCGGCCTTGAGCTGCTCTTCGAGGCCCAGCGCGTTCGCCCCTGCACGGCCGATACCGTCTGCGAGGCTGTTGCCTGAGAGGAGCCCAGTGCCGAGAGCGATCAGCGTCTTGTGGCGGTTGCCGGGGTCCCAAAGGTGCGCCCCAGGGACGGGCGGGGCCGAAGGTAGACGGGGGGCGCTGCCGGGTGCGGAAGGCGCTTGGAGGTCACCGGGATAGTCCCTGTAGGGGTCGCGGAAGTGGTTGCCATCAGCGCCGGTCGGGGGAGCGGCTGGAAGCGAAGAGGCGGCGAAGGCGGGGCTTGATGCAACGCCGGGGAAGCCGATGAATGGCAGCATATCAGCCTCTTCTTTGGGCGGCCGGAAGGGCCTGCGGTCTGAACGTGACGGTGCGAGCGCGGACGCGATAGCGCGGCCACGAGTAGGCAGGTGTTAGGTGCATTGGGTTCTTTCAGCGTCTGCGGCTTCTGGGCCGTGACTTGGTGTACCGGGCGGGTCCGGGAGTGATGGGCTGGAGGTTGGCTTCGGCTTTTGCGTTCGCAGCCTCAACCTCGCCGAAGATTGCCGCAGGATCGTGCGGAGGGACGCCCGGTGCGTTGTCGAACAGCGCCGGTTCGTAGAAGTTGGGGTCCCGGCGGTCGCAGGTGTCCGGCATCTGCATCTCCAAGCCCTTCCAGTGGTAGAAAAGCTCTGTGCTACCCTGCGGCTTCACCGGGAGCCTGCCGTCTGCGAGGACGGTCCATCCCATGGGTGGGAAGCCGAACTCAGCGGCGAGGAGGCCATCCCATTTGCGGATGGTGGCATCCATGATGCGATCGGACGGAAAGTAGAGGCCGAGCGCGATCGTTGCCGCGCCGAGAGGCGACACGGCTGTCAGCTCGACGGGCCCCTCAGTGGACGAGAATGTCAGCCGGCGTAGGTGTGCGGGATCGAAGTACGATAGGTACTCGCGGTCGTGCTCGCACTTCGTGGCTCTGAAAATGTCGTAAGCGGCAAGCCACCACCCGTCCGGCATCACATGGATACGGATGGGTTGCTTGCCGTAGCTCAGGGTGCGCTCAATCATGCAGCGCGATCCTTTCGGGTGTAGGGAAGATAAGATGTCTGCACGCTAATGCGGCGCGAGTCGGTCGCGAACTTTCGAGAGGCGGCGGCCGCCGTCTATCGTCGACTGTTGTGCTTATATCCGTACTAGCGCTAACTATTTGATTTAATTGACCACTGATCGACCGCCCACAGCTGCCGTGGAGCACCTCGATGGAGGCCTTGATCTCTTTCGAAGATCGGCGGCCAAGTGCTTCATCTAGTTATCCGCCGGGCTCTCACCGGGTAGCTGCAACAGACCCCGCGGCGCTGGCATGGCAGCTAACAACCAATATACGGCGTTCCGAGCGGAGGGCAGGAACGGCCGCTCAGGCTGGAAGCGGTCAATGATCGCTCTTTCGCCAGTTGGCGGCGCATCTCAGCGGTTCAGGCGACTGTCGTCGATCCCAGAAGTAGTTGCTCACGAAGCAGCCGAGAAGCCTGAATAAGACTCGATAATCGTCGGTCGCGGATGGGTATCCGCTGGCGCGATCTAGCGTAAAGGCGGATTCGCTGCCATGCTGTGAGTATGGGGCTTAGTGAATTGACGAGACCGGCTGTAGAAGCCGCATTGGCGGAATATGAAGCCATGGGGCACGAGCCGTTCCTGTCGCAGTATGGCTTCCCGGAACCGAAGCGCATTTGGATCAAGCTCAACGGCAATCAATATCCAGCCAAGGCCATCGCAGGCGCGGCACACAAGTTCGTGGACGGGGTGCCGCTCGTTGCGTCGGCATTCAAGAGTGGAGAAGCCACGGTAGTTCGCAAGCTGCGCAAACTGGGATTTGAAATTGGAACGCCAGGACGCAACCCGGATTGGACGCGCGACGAACTGATCCTCGCGCTAGAACTATATTTCACAAATCCGGCTAATCCGCCGGGGAAAAAGAGTGCAGCGGTGGCGGCACTGTCGCACCTCCTGAACAAGATCCATCGCTTATCTGGTGGCGTCGGCGGTACGACGTTTCGAAATCCTGATGGCGTATATCTAAAGATGATGAACATCCGGGCTCTAGACCCGACATTCATCGTGCAAGGCAAAGTGGGCATGAAGGCCGGGGGATCGCTCGATAAAGCGGTTTGGGCGGAATACGTCGGGCGCCGGATCGAGCTGGCAGCCGATGCGAAGGCAATCCGAGATGCCGTGGCGAACACAAATGAGGAAGCCGTGGCAAAACTGCCAACGGTAGAACCTTATGAGGGGGAGGAAGGCGGCGTCATCATGCGCCTTCACAAGCGCCACGAACGCGATCCGCGTGTTATTCGAGAAAAGCTCAAAGCCGCAAGAGCTGCTGGAGACTTCGAGTGTGAAGCATGCACTTTTGATTTCGAAGCGACTTACGGGCCGCTAGGTGCACAGTTCATCGAAATCCACCACACGACGCCCGTTCACATGATGAAGCCCGGCACGAAGACTAAGCTAACGGACTTGGTTTTGCTATGCGCGAACTGTCACCGCATGGCGCATCGAAGCCGCATTCCGCTCACCCTCGCCGATTTAAAAGCGATCGTCAAAATTGGGAGCAGTGAGAAATTGGGCGCTTGTTCACCTATATCGAGACATTAGTGGCATTTGCGCACATCTGTCTTTATCTACAGATTCTTTTGATTTGAGAACAGGACATTCTATGGCAAGTGCTATCGGCCTGCGAGTTTACCGGATTGGTGTGCACGCACGTGGAAAATCTTCGCTTGTTGCTTTCGACGATGAAAAACTAAACCAGTCGGTTCCGGACTTTATCACTGCCTTCATGAAGCTGCACAACAGTGTCGTTCAGAACGACGCGTTGGAACGCAGTTGGTATTTCGAAGAGAAGGACGAGGATGGGCCTGGAAACAGCCAGGGATACGTACATTACGGCACCTTCGGATTCGAGAGTGATTTCATAGACACGAAGACCAAGAAGAAAAACTATCGGCGGAAAACCACCGATATCGAAGAAATCCCCCTCTTTTACGAATTTTGGTGCCCCGACCAGAGCGCATTTGGCTTGGCTACATTTCAGTCATTTCAGGGCAGATCATGTATCAGCTTAGTGATGACAAAGATGAAGGAAGCATTTGAAAATGCAAACCCAGATCACATTCTCAGCTTCAAGAAGCTATTACCGAACGATGCGAAGGGTAGCGCCTATTACTCGGCCCCGGTGAAGCAGCTTCGACTTATAAAGCGTAAGGCTTCGAGTGACATCGCAGATCGTTATTTCGACAACCCTTCGCCCGAGCCGATCGATTTCGAGATTATAATGTCGGCAAGGCGGCGAAAAAATCTTGGAGATCTCACGTCTCTGCTAAAATCAGTCAGAAGCGACGGCGCAAAAACCATCATTACGCACGATGGTATCGAGTTTTCTGAGGCCGTTGCCGAGATTCGCGTAGGGAATCGGACGCGACGAGTTGGTGTGTTGGGCTTCAATGGCGAGGCGGGCGTGATCGACGTTACCGACGTGATCGTTCGAGGTGCCGATGGACATCCCACGTTCGAATCGCTGAAGAAGGAGTCCGATTCGATCCTACGGGACTTTTTTGAAACGTTAGAGGGTTCGAAGGAGTGAAAATCAACGTCACCTCGATCATTCGTGATCATTGGGCAACGCTTTACGATGCTCAATCGAACCGGACAAACTTTGTCGATGTGATCGTGTTCTACGGAGCGCCAATCGCGGCGGGGGCGATTGCATATTTCTTGTCGTTCAAGGTTAAACCTGAGGGATATAATGTCTCAATAACCTTCTTCGGTATTTTTCTGGCGCTCCTGCTGAACATTCAGGTCGCTATTTTTGCAATATTTCAGCGGAAGTGGGATGAGCCATCGGACAAACGCCAAGCCGATGCGCAAAGGATGGACTTAGCAGATCGCCGCAAGCTTCTAGGGGAGCTAAATTCGAACATTTCATACCTCACGATTGTTAGCTGCATCGCCCTCATCGCGTTTCTGATCTTTTATGTCGCGGAACTAAAAGAAGGGCTTTGGCCAGCAATCGCGGTTGTACTTTACTCTCATTTCATTTTGACGTTTGTGATGATTGTGAAGCGATCCCATGCTTTGTTTCAGAAGGAATACCGCGACAGTCCCAAATAAGCTGACGTGGCGGAGATGGTTTCCGTTAAAGTTCCTGTTCGGAAGACCGTCCGCTAAGCGTCAGGTTCTGACGATGGAGCTGCCGTTCAGCCCACTGTGCCCGAACGACGGCTTCGTCCCAATCCCCGCAAATCCGCTTCATCGAAAGCGGAGGCAGCCATTCTCAGGTCAGGTTTTCCATGTTGAAGCCTTTCTCGCCTCCAGCATCCTTGCTGTACGCCACGTGCTCGACGGCACTGAACGCCACATCACAGCTAAACCCATCAGCCTCATCAACCCGGAAGCTCAGGCTGTCTGGCACGATTTTGACAGCCTTGATGCCCCTGCCGCGCCCTCTAAGCCTGATCAGGACCGAATAGCCCTCATCAAGCGCCGCAATGGCCTTGCCGATGATCTCGCGGCCCGTATTGGCTTCCTCTGCGGACATGCGGCCTCCCTAGATGACTTCAGCGACTGAACGCACGTGCGGCTTTACTGCTCCTCCGCGGCGCTCTTGGCGTCCTCCACGGCGCTGTCCACCTGGTCGCTAGCCGACTGAATGTCCGGCACAACATCGCGCCAGTTCTCACTATCGAGCCGCCCCACCGCGTCCTGAAGCTCACTTGCTGCGCTCTGCGCCTCGTCGGCCGCGGACTGCGCTTCCTGTAGTTGCTGCTCAAGGTCGGCCTTCTGCTCCTCAAGCTCCGCAATGCGGTCTTGTAGCGCCTCCTTCGTCGATCCCGCCTCTGCGTTGCATGCAGTGACAGCGAGCGCCATGAGCACCCCTAGAACAGCTTTGATCCTCATTCGCCCCCCTCATTTGCCCCGGCTGAGTCTAACGAGTGGACGGCGCAGGATCGAGACCAGACTTGCAACTACATGGCGCAATTCAAGAAATCTTCGGACGCGCATATACCCTTCACGCGCCGCCAACAGCCTTGAGGAGCAAAGAAGATCGAGCACGCACGACAGGCGCTAGGTACGGGTGTTCGCCTATAACCGTCGAGTCCCTCATCAGCGATACGAGGACAGGAGACCCCATGTCCCTTCCCGCCTTGAACGAGGTAACGGGTCAATGCGCGGTTGTTCGGGACGTCTGCGGGCCTCTCCCAGCGGTCATAGGGGACCCACGGGGACCTTCAGCTCCAAGAGGGCAACGGGTCAACCGGCGAGCAGCGGAAGGCGTCTTTGGGTCCCTCGACGGGGCCAAAAGGGACCTACCCATTATCCCTGCTAGATCGCGCAACATTCTGGGTTAATCAGGGTTATTGATGCGAGGCGCTCGAACGCACAGGGACCGGCATGCCCAAGGAAAATCCAGTGGTCGTCGTCGGCCCTCCAACATCCGCTGAGATACTTGGGGACACGGTCATGCGCATCTATAGCGTGGACGAGGCGCCCTGCTTCGACGAGCTACTCCGTGCGGTCGATGATGCGGATCGCGCCCTCCAGGCACGGCAAGCTCCGGCTGTCTCGATCCCGCAAGCGCGATAGGGTTCGCGTCCTTCTAATCGATATCGAGAGCCGTAAGGGTGATAGGCTCGCTCCCGGCCCCCTCAAGCGTCAGCAGGCGCTGCACGGCGCTACGGATGCGAGGAGTGACTTCAGGGTCCAGGGGATCGAAGTCGGTTAGCTTGGACCCTAGCAGCTTCATCCGAGCACTCGAATGCAAGGAGACCTGGATGTCCTTCTCGGGGTCCAAGCCCTGGAGGATGATTAGGTCTTCGCTTAGGGGTATCAGTCGGACGGTTTCCACCGTTCCCTCCTCGGGCGGCAAGCGGCAGCCTTTGGAGTGGCCGTCAGCCGGCGCGTTGCTCATCTCACGGACGCCGATGGGTGAAGTGTACACACTACCTCCCTCCCGAGTCTTGATGCGCATCAAGCACATCCAAAAGGAAAATAATCGGGTGATCGTTCCGGGTCCAGAGCGAACCTCAATAGTCGCGCAGAACTTCGGGTAACTCTCAGAAAACTCAGGGGAACCGCTGCGTCAATTAGGGTCGGACTGGCGCTGTCAGCGCTCTAGCGAAACCGCCAGTTGCGAACCGCATCCGATCGCGTCCGGGCGGTTCCATCGGGAGCGGCGGAAGGGACCCGAAGTGGCCGATTGCCCCACGCCTGAGTCCCCCACGGGACCCGAAGGCCGCAGGAAACCTAGCTTCCTTACTGGATGCAGGAGCCAGTGCGGGTCTCGCTACGGGCGGCAAGCGGGGCGGATTGGGCCTTTGGCAGCAGCGCGTTAAGAGGGGGACATTAGGGCCGCCGGTTGGCGGCTAGTTTCGGCGCTATCCAACGCCATGGATAGTGTGCCGGTCGGACAACACACTGCGGAGGTGGCCGGACGCCGAGGGACCTATAGCCCCGCTGCCCCGAGCTTCCTTGACGCGTTGTACAACACCGCCTAACGCTCATTGCGCAATGATGTACACCGGAGCCGACCCCATGCGCGTCGTAATATACCTGCGAGTATCCACGGCGGCCCAAGAGCGCTCGGGGCTCGGCTTGGAAGCGCAGCGGGCGGCAGTGGAAGCCTTCTGCCGACAACGGGGCTGTGAGGTGCTCGCCGAGTTCGTGGAGGTCGAGAGCGGCAAGCGCGACGATCGCCCCGAGTTGGCGAAGGCGCTGCACTGGGCCGACGTCACTGCCTCGACCCTACTGGTGGCGAAGATGGACCGCCTAAGCCGAAGCGTGCGATTCCTTGCTACCCTTCAGGATAGTGGCGTCCGCTTCATTGCCGCCGATATGCCAGAGGCGAATGAGATGACCGTCCATATCCTCGCTGCGGTCGCGCAGGCGGAGCGCAAGGCGATTGGGACGCGTACTCGGGAGGCACTCGCGGCAGCTAAGGCACGGGGCGTACGTCTGGGCAATCCAAACGGGGCCGCTGCCCTCCAGCGTGCCGGCAAGGGCAACAGTGCGGCAGTCGCAGAGCGGAAGGTGCGGGCGGATCATTCGGCCCAGCGGCTTGACCTGGTGGTTGCAAAGCTGCGGCAAGAGGGGCGCACGTCGCTGCGGGAGCTTGCGGACGGGTTGAACGCTATTCCCATTCCAACGCGGCAGGGTGGCAAGTGGCACGCTTCGTCTGTGCGGAACCTGCTTGCACGCCTGGAAGTGAAGAGGCCAAGCGGAACGGGGGGCACCGGAGAGTGACCAAGCGAGATGGCTTCTCACCGGCTGAATGGAAGGCCGCTGGAGAGATGTACTTGCGCAGCGTCGCTGTGTCGTCCGAGGCCTTGGCGTTTAGCGCGATGGCCCTGGAGGCGGCCCAGAAGGCCAATGGCGCAAGCACCAAACAGAGCCGGCCAAGCAACGCCTTGAAGATGCGTAGGGCCGTGCAGGCGCTCCTAGCGGACCTGTTGCGCCTCTACGTCCAGGGACAGGCTGGCTCCCACGGAACGCGGCCCGCTGACCTCCCCGCGAAGCTGCTCGGGTTCGGACGGCCGGCCTTCATGGAGGTGGTCGAGGGCCTAGAGACGGCCGGGTGGCTGAGTTACGGAAAAGGGCGCAGGGCCAGCCCGAAGACGATGACGGACGGGTCTGCAGGTATGCTGTCCGGCGGCTGGCGGTCTAGGTTCCGACTTTCACCGGAGGCGCTTTCTCTAGCGGCCTCGGCAGGGGTGCTTAGTGGCGATCATCGCGACCATTGGGGGCGATCGGTGACCGCGACTGCCCTCCCCGTACTTAGAGAGCTGGGAGCGCCCTTGGTCGAGTTGCGAGCGGCCAAAGAGCCCCGAGCTGGCAAGGGGGCGCCCGGCGCAAGTATGGCTGTGGATGTCCGAAACCCGAAGGTCGCTGAGATGCTCCGGGACCTGGAGGCCCACAACGCCTTCCTGGCCCAAGCGGGCGTGGACGGTGCGGACTTCGTGGGGCTTCGACGCATCTTCAACAATGGCGACGTACCGGGCTTCCGCTGGCAGTGGGGCGGCCGGTTCTACTCCGTTATCTTTCCCGGCATGGAGCGCGCCTATGAACAGCGGAGCGGGGAAGAGCGGCGCCGGGTGCTGCGCTTGGGTGGCGAAGCGGTCGGTGAAGTTGACATCAACGCCTCACAGCTCCGGCTCTTCTACGCTTTGAGCGGCTTGGAGCTGCCCGCCGGCCTGGAGGAGGACCCTTATACCCTGCCGGGGCTGGACCGGGTCGGGGTGAAGCTCTGGATTGCCCAGGCTCTCGGGAAGGAAGCCGCGAGCGGGAAGCAGTGGCCAGCGCAGGCACGACAGGAGTACGCGAGGAAGACCAAGGGGCGCTCGCTGGCAGAGGATCATGACTTTATGGCTCTGCGGGAGGGCGTTCTAAGCGCCCATTCACATTTGCAGACACTTGGCACCCCCGAGGCAATCCCGGTGCTGGAGCTGCAATATCACGAAAGCGAAATCCTGAGGCACGCTATGGGCGCCCTGCGAGCTAAAGGCATCCCCAGCCTGCCCGTCCACGACAGCTTGATAGTGCCCACCGGCGCCCAGAGCGAGGCAAGGATGGCAATAGAGAACGGCTTTGCTGACGTCGTTGGGGGCGTGATTGGAGGTACACCAATTACAATGCTCAGAGTTTCGCTTAAGGCTGCCTAACGCCTCTAGCGAGCGGAGGGCCACCTAGAGAGCGTACTGGTACGAAATCTCTTGCGCATCTCACCGGCTGGACGGCGGGACTGCACGGCGGTACCGCCGAGCCGCTCCAGGTGAACTTGCGGGCCCTCGTTTCCGCGGGGGCAGAGGATGCGGCTAAACGCTCTCTCGGCACCTGGAGCCCCGCCGCCACGCCTGCCGAGGCCCTTACCGCTGCCGTAGAGGCGCTGGTGGATGCTGCGGGCGCCTATGCCGCTTCGGATGGCGTCGATACGCGAGCCTTCACGGCCGGCGACTATCGCGTCCGCTTCCAGGGCGAGCAGCTCCTCCGCGTCGAACGCGCCTGAGGATACCCCACGGGGCCAATCGAACACCACGGTTGGCCCCGTTTTTATCAGTCGAGGCTAAGCGCTGAGGATCGTTTGAATGTTTTGGAGAGAGAGCGGCCCAAGCCCGCCCCGCACGTGATCAAAGGCTTCCGCCATCCGCAAATACTTGGCCACCATCGGCATGTGGCTGTTCATGTTGCGACCTTTCAGTTCACTGAAGCGATTCAAATCCTCCACGAGGAACGTTGCGACACCATAATGCGGCTCGTTGTTTCCATCGAAGCCTATAAATACCTGACGCTCATTATCGGGGATACTTTCCAATTCCTCGGGTGAAAGCTCACTTATAGAGTACTCAACGAAGGAGCTCATGGTCAAAATGCGCCCGACCTCACTCACGACATCTTCGTCTGGGGCAGAATCTTCGAAAATACCGGGGTACTTCCATTTGAACGCCCAGGTGTTGCCGCTGGTAATCGCGCTTGTCACAAAGCCAGGATCAATCTCTCCGTCGCTTTCCAAAGCCTTGAGTACATCGGCGAGCATTACCGCCAGCAACTTCTCTCCGTCTGTCATTTGCATGTTAAGCTCCCTGTTGCGGCTGGGGAACATGAGGATTTTAGACACGTAGTCAATTCGGAACACCATATGAGAGACGAGCGCGACGACAGCGCCTTCGTGGGCCACGAGTCCTGCCCGGTGTGCGGCTCCCGCGACAATGCGGCCCGCTACGCCTCCGGGCGCCTCTACTGCCACGGTTGTCAAAAGACGATCGAATGGCCCGACGATGACGACCAATCGACCGGGCACCGCCGCAAGGCCGCCCCCAGGAACACCATGACCCAACCGTACGACGCGATCCCCAGCGGCTTCGAGAACGACCACCACAACCCCGGCCAGCCGATGCACTGGGCTCGCGACAAGTCCACGGACCACGCCAACAAGATCCTGCGGCACCTGGTGGACCGTGGGCGCTTCGATGGGCGAGGCGTTCGGCACACGGCCCGGCTTGCCTGGCGTGCCCTGGCGATGCTCCAGGACGAGCTGGAGGCCGAAGAGGGCTTCCCCCGCTCCAGGGCCTCGAAGACGTCCAAGCCGGCGCCCGCAGCCGCCTAATGCTGCCTCAAAGACCCCCTAGCGCCTTCGGGTGCCTGGGGGTTTTTATTTTCCTACTCTTCAGGCGCCCGGCCGCCCGCCGCCACTACGACTTGGCCATTGGGAGGTGCCGCAAGGATGCAGAGGTACATCGTAACTTCACCGCCGAGAAGTCGTATCTGGTGCTCGTTAAGAAGTTTTGCGACCTTGTTGTACCAATCGTAAATTGGCGAGTAATCAGCTGTTCTATTGATGGCGCGGTCGCCTTCTAAGTCCATTAGGCCGCCCCGGTGCAGGCGGTTGCCCACCTTGCCGAGGAACCCTAGAAGTTCATCCTTTGTGAGATTGCCCGGCGGTGCTTCGTGGAGATGAACTTCGCCCTCTGGGTGCTCATCGGTCCACCGCGTTTCGACTTTGACTGGAATGGGAAAAAAGTCGGGGTGCACGTTGCTAAGCGTTTTGATTATTCGATCGGTGTCCCAAGTTTGCTTAAGCTTGGATGTGATCTCAGGTGCAGGGATATCGCCATGAGCGAGCAGGCAAGCTATGCCGATCGTCTCCCCAATGAAGCGAAGCTGCAAGAAGCAAAAGTCTTCCACAAAGATAGGAGGCAATGAGGTGGCGCCATTGACTGCAGCCTCTATGACAATGAGGCGCTGCTTTATCTCCTCCATGAGATTGGCATAGGCTGCTGGTACCGTCAGTGTTGTGGGCTTTTTCAAACCTTTTGCTCCTTCAGTGGCACACTCATCAGGCACGATATGATCCCTTTTCACACCAGAACCTTACAGGGTGCTTGCCGCCATTAAGACGTCCGACGTTCTCGTTGAGCAGTTCCATAGCCATTGAGCAGTTGTCGAGATTGTACGCTGGGTTCGACTCGGTGGCGTCGAAGGTCGCCCAATGGACCCGAATGTCCTGGGTGCTCTTCGTCGCCAGCTCGACGCTCGACGTGCGATAGAGGGTGTAGGTCTCTGCGCCGCCGCCGCCACGGAAGCTACAAGCAGGCAGAGCGGGGCGAGTAGAGGGAAGCGCATCGTATTGGGATGCCGTCTGCCGATCAAGTGCGCAAGCCTCTTCCATGTTCCCGATTTGTTCTGATATGCCTTCCGGGATGGACCACCCGCCAGAAGAGCAACGCCGACGCGCCCGCTGCAAGACCGTAGACGCCTGTGTGAAGGAAGGGCTGGCCGTCGAGCTGGTATGTAAGAGCTGCAATCGCGTCCGAATCATCGATGCGGCGCCCCTAGAGCGCCTGGCGCGGCTCAAGGTCTGGCCGCTCAATCTCGTCATGCTCTCCAACTTCTTCCGGTGCACGATATGCCGCCAAAAGCTCTGTTCGATGCGTGCGAGCCTGGAGGAGCCGAATAGCCCGCCGATCGGCCCCGCGACTCAGGCCGAGTTCCAGGCGCTGAAGCGGCGTTATCGCGGCTAAATGATCGCGATAGCGAGATTCTTTCGAACCCTTTGGCATCCTGGCCGTTAGTCAATGTGTATCAAGGGGAAGCTGACGATGACGATGAGTCAAGAAGACGGCCTAACCGTGCTAATCGCTGAGGATGAACCGCTCGTGCGGATGCTTGCCGCCGACATCCTGGGCGAGGACGGCTTCAACGTTCTGGAGGCTCAAAGCGCCACGGAGGCCCTCGACATGCTCGCCGAGAACAAGGTCGAGGTACTCTTTACCGACATCAACATGCCCGGTGAGATCGACGGTCTCGAATTGGCGGACATCGTGGCCGTTCGGCATCCTAGGGTCGGTATAGTCGTGACCTCCGGTCGCCAGCACCTCGATGACTGGGAGGTGCCCGATGCCGGCGTGTACCTGCCGAAGCCATACGATTACCGGACGCTCGCTGAGACCATGCGGCACCAGGTGAAAGACCGCCGATGACAATAGGTAAAGCAAAAGGGCCCAGGGTTTCCCCCAGGCCCTTCGCTTCTCGGTCCGCCTGAAGCCTAGGCGGCCGCCAAGATCGTCATCGCGGAACCGCGTCTAGAAGCGCGAGCGGCAACTTGATATTCTGATGTAGCTCCGGGCGACTTTAGCGGCCCTCGTGAACAACGGGGGCGGAGGATGCGGCTAAACGGTCCTCGACGCCCGGAGCACTTCGTTCACATGAGTTTCTTGGGGCGGCGGACTTCCCGCTTACCCTCTTGGCTCTAAACGAAAACTGTTGGAAGGCCGGCGTGGCGGCAGTCATACCTAGACGCCATACCTCCTGTTACCGCCGCTCGTGATGCAATAGCGCCCGCCTCGTGGTCCAACGCACACATTGCCGCCGGAGCAAGCACAAGCCCCCCCGCCCCCATATCCGAATGAGCGGCGCTTCGGGATCGGCGTATAGCCATGCAATCTGCTGCCGCCGCTATGGCTCCGGGCACTTCGAGAACTCCGTGTCCTCTTCGCTGCGACCGCGTGAATAGGCCCCACCGTCCATTTAGCCGCTGACGGGCTCTGCGTGTGATGTTGGACCGGGACTGCCGGCGTGCGGCCTTGCTCGCCCTCAAAGCCTCGCTGAGGTAGGTTGCTTTGCGCAGCGACAACGTACTGGCTGGGCACCCAACACGAGCGTCCTTTTGCCAGCACCAAACGCCAATTACCAAGACGCGACTGTACGAACACCTCGGTTCCTCGACTGAGCACAGCGACGGCGCGTGCATTTTCCCTTGGCGCTTCGCGGCATTTTACCGCTTTAACTTGGATCACCTCAGAGCAAGCGTCCATTGACGAGAAGATCGCGAGTATGCTGGTGATAATTGCCACTGAAATTTTGAGCATTGCGCCCCCTGCCTTGTACGTTGGTCGACGTTGCCTGCGCCGGCAAGCCACTTCCATGTTGCCGCCTCACCGCTGCGCCCCCGCGCCTCAAGCTGAACGCCAGGCGACGAAGCGGAAGCTCCAAGGCGAGAGACGCGTCGAGCCTGAGAACACCTTTCAAGCATCCGCCAAATAACTTCTTGTGGTGAAAATCTATGCTCCGACTATTGCGGCTTGTTTCTTGTTACTGCAAAATAGAATCTCTTAGGCTAGTGAGGTCGTATGCCGCTTGTCATATCCGCGATTCTGTCAGTGCTGGGAATATCAATCCCAGTGGCACCTGTGCAAGATCCTCAGACGTGCGCTATCCGCCATACGGCAGAAGGAACTTTGAAGGAATCGATTCGCGAGGATGGATTTAATTTCAAGGGATACGATGCGCTATGTAAGCGACTGAAGCAGGAGGGTCTTACCCTAGCTATCGTGTCAGATAGCGGAGTGCTGGCAGAACGGTCGTACGGCTGGGTAAACGTGAGGCTTAAAAGAACTTCCAGCGGCGTTTCAGGTGGGTTCAGCAGGGTCTGCACTATAATGAGCCGGGAGGCTTCCACGCCGGCAGCTAAGAAAGCGGAATATGACGCCCTGAACAGCGTCGCTGAGCAGATCGCCCGAGACCCGGCCCCGTTCATCGAGTCTGTTGTTGAGGCTGAATCGATTGCAAAAAGCGCGCTCTAGGCTTTGTAAGAGCACCCTCTCCGATCAGCCCAGCAAGGCAAGCGGAGTTCCAGGCGATGAAGCGGCAGCTCCGTAGACAGTCCCGCCGCGTATTTAATATTAGCAAAGCTATTGTGGCCTCCCCTTCCCCCGCGCGTTGGTCAACATGTACGGAAGGGAAGGATGTTCACCATGAAGCCTACCGTTCTGATCGCCGAGGACGAGCTGTACGTTCGCATGCTGGCAGCCGATATCTTATCGGAGAGCGGCTTTGCGATCCTCGAAGCCCAAAGCGCGGTGGAGGCCCTGGACATCCTGGCGGCCCATGGCGTCGAGGTTCTGTTTACCGACATCAACATGCCGGGTCCGATCGATGTCCTTGAGCTGGCGGACATCGTGGCCGTTCGGCACCCCAAGGTGGGCTTAGTGGTCACGTCTGGGATGCACCAGCTCCAAGACGGCGATATTCCAGATGACGGCGTGTACCTGCCGAAGCCCTACGACTATGCGCAGCTCGCCGAGACCATCCAAGACCAGGTGGCAAAGCATAGCTGATCCTGTGGCGCAGCTTCGAGCGTCGTGGATAGCAAAAGGGGCCCAGGAGACACCCCTAGGCCCTTCGCTTCGCAGTTCGCCTGAAGCCTAGGCGGCCGCTAAGATCGTTCTCGAGAGGGGCCCCGAGCGTCAGTCGACCGACTGGCCCGTCCTTCGCCCGGCGAGCTTCGCACGTATACGCTGCGCGTCCGGGTGCGTGTAACGCATCAATTGAGAGAGTGTCAGGTGACCACTGACCGTGGCGACCTCCGGCGGCGACAGGCCGAGCTCCAGCAACCGGGATACACCTTCGTGTCGCAGATCGTGCAGCCGAAGGTCCTCAATGCTCGCTCGCTTGCAGGCTGTCGTCCACGCCCACCGGAGAGCGTGGATGTCGATGGGGAAGACGTATTCGCCCTGTGGCCTCAGTGCCTTCAGCACGTCGATAGCTTCGTCGGTTAGTGGAACGGTACGCGGCCGACCGTTCTTCGTCTTGGGGATATGAACGCAGCCCTGCGACAAGAACGCATCGCGCCATCGCAGCGACAGTATTTCACCCCTGCGCATCGCGGTCTCAATCGCGAACCGGACGTAGGCCCAGGCGAGCGGATGGCCCACTAGAGCGTCCCGAATGGCCTCGTACTCGCCTGCCCGCAATCTCCGGTCACGAGCAGCACCAGGCGCCGGCAGGGCCACAAGGGCCGCGACGTTCGTCGGGAGCTGATAGCCCCACTCGCGCCTCGCAGTCTCCAAAGTCCGCCTGATGAGACTTATTTCGCTTCGGATGGAGCTGGGAGCTACCTCAGCGGATCGCTCGGTCCGGTAGTCAGCGACCGCTTTACTCGTAAGCTCGGCGACCGGCAGGGCCGCCAATAGCGACCGCCGAAGCTTGCCGATTCGGTACGCCTCCACGGACGCCCCACGTTTCTTCGAGGATACCTCTCGCTCATATCGCGCCAGCAGGTCACCGAGAGTATCCACGTAGGGATCAGGGGCCTGTTCAAGAGCCGCGTAGTGGACCAACGCCGCCTGCCTCAAAGTCGCCCATGCCCTCGCCCGCCCTTCGGAAGCGAAACTCTTATACGAAAGAGCCCCGGACTCCGAATGAAGCTCTACTACCCATCGACCATCCACAAGCCTAATCAATGCGACCTCCCGACTCACCAGGCCGGAATTATAGATTTACGCCGGTGGCATCATCACATTTAAGCTCCGCAGTTGCGGACCGTCTGCATTTTGCTACTTTTTTGCTTGGCCACGAAAGGGTCTAGTACCCCTGCATCTCGGGAAGTTTGCGCATCCATAGAACGGTCGCCCGGTCCGACGCCCCTTCTTCGCTGTGCGCAGGCGCATCGGCAAGCCACAGGCGGCAGACGAAGGTTTCGATGTCGGCGAGCGTCCCTTGAAACTCCTTCCGACCACCGGAGGCCTTATCTGGGCGCCACCAGCCGGCAAGCGATCCGACTCAACAGATGGCGATACTTCATCGCCTCCAGGTGCAGGCGCCGACGTTTCCTTGGGTTCACCGCGACGACGATTGGGGCCGCGCTCCAAGGCATCAAACACGCAGAAGCCGATAAACCAAGACAGCGCCCCGAACGGCAACATAAGTGCACGACCGCGGCGATCGACGCCCCCGTGCCACGAGCAGGCACCACGATGGCCTATGCTCGGGGAAAGCCATCCGTCACGGCATCGAGGAGGTCCGCTTAAAGCGACGAGAAGGAAGCATAGGCACGCGAAAGTACCGACACCTGCCGCTATGGAGGCGGGCAGCGCGTAACGCCGCAATAAGTCAATCACTGACGAGGCAGTCCGGCCGACTACGGGGAAATACGGGGTCTTGTGTTCCGACGACGACGAACTTGGGCAGCCCGGCGACGAGGTTGCATTGCACCTCCACCGCGCGCGCTTCCAACCCCAGATAGGCTACCGTCGAGACGCTGGCGACCAAGAGAGCCCCCTCCCCGATATGGGAGCATAGCGGCTTTTGCTCGCTACGGAAGCGGTACAATCAGTGCGCAGCGTATTGCACAAGCACCACACCCCTCCCATCTTCCGGCCGATGTGCTCCGAACCCGGCCAATCTCCGCATCCTGCGTTGACTCCTGCGCCACTTGCCCGTAATGGCGCTCGACACGCGGCCGCCCCTGTGGCGGCCCTTTTACGTTCTAGATACTCGAGGATGAGCGATGAAGCGGACCTTTCAGCCGAGCAACCTGGTGCGTGCGCGCCGGCACGGCTTCCGTGCACGGATGGCGACCCCGGGCGGTCGCAATGTGATCCGCGCCCGCCGCGCCCGCGGCCGCAAGAAGCTGTCGGCGTAAGCACCGACACGCCCTTGCTGAGCCTCGACCGGCTCACGCAGCGCAAGGACTATCTCGCCGCCAACGGGGGAAACCGGGCACCGATGCCCGGTTTCGTCCTGCTGATGCGCGAACGGAATGATGCCGATCCGTCCATGCGGATCGGCATTACCGTATCCAAGAAAGTTGGCAACGCCGTTATCCGGAACCGGATGAAGCGGCGCTTTCGCATGCTCGCGCGCGAAATCCTGCCCGAGGCGGGAATCGCCGGCGCGGACCATGTGCTGATCGGCCGGATGGGCGGAATCGAACGCCCCTATGCCGATCTGAAGGCGGAGCTCGCCAAGGCGCTTCGGCGCGTGCGCCCCAAGGTAGACCAGTGATTGCGCGCCTGCTGATGCTGCTCGCGCGCGCCTGGCAGCTGGGTCCGTCGCTGATTCTGCCGCCCACCTGTCGCTACCAGCCTTCCTGTTCGGCCTATGCAATCGAGGCGCTTCGCCGCTATGGGGCGGTGAAAGGCGGCTGGCTTGCGCTACGGCGCATCGCGCGCTGCCATCCATGGGGCGGGCACGGCCCAGATCCCGTTCCTTGAGTTTCCTTCCGGGGATTATCGGTGAAAGAAGAACAGAAGAACTTCATCCTCTTCGCGGCGTTCGCGGCGCTCGTGCTGCTCGGCTGGCCGATGATCAGCCACTGGTTTTTCCCGCAGCAGCCGGCCGCACCCGCGAAGATGGTCGACGGCAAGCTGCAGCCGGTGCCCAACTCGGGCGTCGATCCGGCGACCAACGCGCCCAAGACGATTCGCAGCCGCGATGCGGTGCTGGTCGATAGCCCCCGCGTGGCGATCGACACGCCCGCGCTGAAGGGCTCGATCAACCTCAAGGGCCTGCGCATCGACGATCTCGTCCTGCGCCAGTATGACCAGACCGTTGCCAAGAACTCGCCGCCGATCCGGCTGCTCTCGCCGAGCGGTGCCGAGGGCAGCTATTTCGCGCAGTTCGGCTGGCAGGGCGCGGGCGCGCCCGACGGCAACACCGTGTGGAAGGCCGATGGCGAGACGCTGACGCCCGCCGCGCCGGTCAAGCTCACCACGACCAACAGCGCCGGCCAGACCTTCACGGTCGAGCTGGGCGTCGATTCGAACTATATGTTCACCGTCCGCCAGACCGTCACCAATCGCGGCGGCGCGCCGGTGGCGGTCACCCCCTATACGCTGATCTCGCGCGGCCAGCGCTCGACCGATACCAGCCAGTGGGCCGCCCATGTCGGCCCGGTCGCCGCGACCAACGATGCGGCGCATTACATCAACTGGAAGGACATTGAGAGCACGCCCCAACAGTTCGCCACCACCGGCGGCTGGGTCGGCTTCAGCGATCACTATTGGCTGACTGCGGCCATCCCGGACCAGCGCGGCGGGGTGAACATCCAGCAGCGCGGCACCGCGGCGCAGCAGTATCAGGCAGACGTGGCGCTCGCCCAGCCGATCGCGATCCGCCCGGGCAAGGAAGCGACCTATACCAGCCACTTCTTCGCCGGCGCGAAGGAAGTGAAGCTGCTCGACGCCTATCAGAAGCAGTATGACATCGCGAAGTTCGAGCGCGCGATCGACTGGGGCTGGTTCGAAATCATCGAACGCCCGATCTTCACCTACCTCAGCTGGCTGTTCAAGCTGGTCGGCAATTTCGGCGTGGCGATCATCCTGCTGACGATCACCATCCGCGGCCTGCTGTTCCCGATCGCCCAGAAGCAGTTCGCCTCGATGGCGAAGATGCGCCAGGTGCAGCCGAAGATGAAGGCGATCCAGGAGCGCTACAAGGACGACAAGGCGCGCCAGCAGCAGGAGATCATGCAGCTGTACAAAGCGGAGAAGGTGAACCCCCTCGCCGGCTGCGCACCGATGCTCCTGCAGATTCCGATCATGTTCGCGCTGTACAAGGTGCTGCTGCTGACGATCGAAATGCGCCATCAGCCCTTCGTGCTGTGGATCAAGGACCTTTCGGCCCCCGATCCCGCCACGATCCTCAACCTGTTCGGCTATCTGCACTTCACCCTGCCCAGCTTCCTCGCCATCGGCGTGGTGCCGGTGCTGCTCGGCGTGTCGATGTTCTTCCAGATGCGGATGAACCCGGCACCGATGGACGAGATGCAGAAGCAGATGTTCGCGATCATGCCGTGGATGCTGATGTTCCTGATGGCGCCCTTCGCCGTCGGCCTGCAGATCTACTGGATCACCTCGAACGTGCTGACCGTGCTCCAGCAGCAGTGGCTGTACGCGCGCCATCCGGAGATGAAGGTGCCGGTGGCCAAGCCGGGCACGGCCAAGGCCAAGTGAGTATGCCCCTTCTCCACGCCTCCGGTGAGCACGAGGGCGGCGCTTGCGCTCCCCTCCCGCTTGCGGGAGGGGTCGGGGGAGGGATTGACGTGGAGGCAGTGCTGCGCGGTTGCAGCCCCTCCCCTAGCCCCTCCCGCAAGCGGGAGGGGAACGCAGGCACCGCCGCCTGCGATATGCTGAAAGGGCCCCGCTCGTCGGGGCAGCTGATTTCCTGATGTCCTTCGACCCCGACCAGATCGAAGCCGCGCGCAAGCTGTTCGCCGGCCCCATCGCCTTCCTCAAGTCCGCGCCCGCGCTCGAGCATCTGCCCGCGCCGACGGTGCCGGAGGTCGCGTTCGCGGGCCGCTCGAATGTCGGCAAGTCGTCGCTGATCAACGCGCTGACCAACCGCAACAGCCTCGCGCGCACCTCGGTCACCCCCGGGCGCACGCAGGAGCTCAACTTCTTCGATGTCGGCGAGCCGCTGCGCTTCCGCCTGGTCGACATGCCCGGCTATGGCTTCGCCAAGGCGCCCAAGGACATGGTCCGCAAGTGGCGCTACCTGGTGAACGATTATCTGCGCGGCCGGCAGGAGCTGAAGCGCGCGCTGGTGCTGATCGATTCGCGCCACGGCATCAAGGATGTCGACCGCGAGATCCTCGAGATGCTCGACGACGCCGCCGTCAGCTACCGCATCGTCCTCACCAAGACCGACAAGATCAAGGCGAGCGAGCTGGCAGAGGTGACCGCCCGCACGGTGGAGGAAGCCCGCAAGCGCGCCGCCGCCCACCCGGAGATCCTCGCGACGTCCAGCGACAAGGGCATGGGCCTGCCCGAACTGCGCGCCGCGGTGCTCGAAGCGATCGGCTGAGCGCGGGGATGGAGCCGCTCTTCTCCTACGGCACGCTCCAGCTCGACCAGGTACAGCTTCGCCAGTTCGGCCGGCTGCTCGACGGCACCGAAGACGTGCTCCACGGCTATATGATCACCGAGATCCAGATCCGCGATCCCGCCGTGCTCGACGCCAGCGGCATCGAGACGCACCTCGCGCTGGTCCCCGGCGACGGCCCACCGATCCCGGGCAAGGTCTTCCAGCTCACCCAAAAGGAGCTGGAAGCCGCCGACATCTACGAAAGCGAGAACTATGTTCGGGTGCGGGTGCCCCTCGCCTCGGGCACCCGCGCCTGGGTGTATGTGAAAGCCTAGGACGGGTTGTACTTGGCGAGGAAGGCTTCCATCGCCGTGAGGAAAGTCAGCCGGTCCTCGGCACGGCTGAAGAAATGGTCGGCCTCGCGCTGTTCGAGGAACTCGTAGGTCTTGCCCGCCGCTTTGAGGGCATCCACCATCACCTTGCTCTGGTTGAACGGCACGCGCCGATCCTTCTTGCCGTGGACCAGCAGCACGGGAATCGAGAAGTCCTGCGCGTGGAAGACCGGCGATACCGCCCGGAAATCCTATGCCTTGGACTTGATATAGTCCTTCACCGCGCCGCCACCGAGAAACTGCGAGTCATAGCTCACCATCCGCTGGAGGTCGGACACACCGGCATAGGTCACGGCGCAGCGGAACAGCGCGCCGTCGCGCTGCGCCGCCCGCAGCGCGGCATAGCCGCCATAGGAGGCACCGACCACGCATACCCGCTTCGGATCGGCGACCCCCCGCTCCGCCAGCGCCTTCACCGCGTCGTTGAGGTCGTCCTGCATCGCCAGGCCCCATTGCCCGTCGCCCTTGCGGAGGAAACTGGTGCCGAGGCCCGACGAGCCGCGATAATTGGGCTGGATCACCGCATAGCCGCGATCGGCGAGGAACTGGGCGATGAAGTCCCAGCTTTCCTCGTCGCGCGCCTGCGGGCCGCCGTGCGGCATCAGGATCAGCGGCAGGTTCTTGCCCGTGCTGCCGCGCGGCACGGTGAGCACGGCGGGAATTTCGAGGCCGTCGCGCGCCTTGTACTGGATCGTCGTCACCGGGTGGAGACGGCGCAACCCCAGCGTGTGGTTGTTCATCGACAGCGCGGTCATCCCGTCATCGGCGGCGGTGTAGATGAAATAGGCGCCTGGGGCGCTCGCATCGCCGACATGAGCGATCACCACCGAGCGATCGGCGCTGTAGCTGGTGATCTGCACGCGCGCGCCCTTCACCCGCTCGCTGAGCTTGCGCTGCAGCGCCACCATGGCCGGGTCCAGCCATTCGGTCCGCGCGGACTTCTCGGTCACGCCTACCCCCAACAGCGTGGAGGTGCGCGTGTCGATCACGGGGCCGTCGATGTCGTAACCGGCGACGCCGAACACCTTCTTGCCCCGCTGCATCGTCGCTAGGTCATATTCCCAGAGCGCCGAGAAGCCAGCGTCGTCGTCCTGCACCACCAGCGCCTTGCCGGGGTCGGACAGGAACAGCTTGGGCATCAGCAGGCCCTCGTTGATGCCCTTGGCGCGGTCGATCACCCGGAAGCTGTCGCGCGCGCTGGGGCGGTAGAGCAGCCGGCGCTGGCGGCCGTCCATCGAGGTGCCCACCCCCATGCGGACGGTGCCGGTGCCGTCGGCATACCAGTCCATCACGCCCTCGCGGCCCTCCATCACGGAACGGTGGCGACCGGTGGTGACGTCGACCTCGTCCACCTTCGGCCAGAAGCCGGGTTCGTTGGTGTAGATCGAGGTCTGGGCGGAGAGCAGCACCTTGGTGGAACCGTCATGCGGCATCCACAGCACGTCGTCGCCGTTCTGGGCGGTGTCGCGGGTGTTGAGCATCACCAGCTTGCCGGTCGCCGCTTCGACGCTGACCGCACGCGTGATCGGCCATTTGTCGCCCTCTACCTCCACCTCGCGGCGGATACCGATCACGAGCCAGGCATCGTTCACCCAGCTCCACCAGTTGATGTCGATGTCGCCGGCGCCGATGACCTGGCGGTTGCCGCCGTCGAGATCCATGACCGCGAAATATTGCGCGCCGTTGATCGCCAGCTTGGCCGCGACGTGCTTGCCGTCGGGCGACAGCTCCGGGCGCTGCACCGGCGGCAGTTCGGCGAACACCGCTACGTCGAGCCGCGCCGGCGCCGCGGCCTTGGCCGCCTCGGCCGTCACCTGTTGCTGCGCGCCCGCCGGAATAGCCAACCCGCACAGCATTGCCGCTGTCGCCAGCAGCCGCCCCTTCTTCTGCATTCCTGCCCCCAGACAAGCTCCGATTCGCGGCCCCCGCCGCGGTAGCAGGCAAGCTGCGACCGATTTCCAGAACGCGCAATGGCGATGGTTGCTGTCCCCCCCGCCCAAGGCTATCCCGGGGGCATGAAGCTCATCATCGGCAACAAGGCCTATTCGTCCTGGTCGCTCCGCGGCTGGCTCGCCTGCAAGCTCTCTGGGCTCCCGTTCGAGGAGACGGTCGTGCCGATGTACGACCAGGATTGGGACAAGCGCCGTCAGGGCGCCGAGTTCGCCCCTTCCTCGGGCAAGGTGCCGATCCTGTGGGACGGCGACGCGGTGGTGTGGGACAGCCTTGCGATCGTCGAATATCTCAACGACAAGACCGGCAACACGCTGTTCTGGCCCGAAGACCCCGCCGCGCGCGCGATGGCGCGGTCGATGGCGGCGGAGATGCACTCCAGCTTCACCGCGCTGCGCAGCAAGCACAGCATGAACGTGCGCCAGGTCTATCCGGCCGCCCCGGTCGATGCGGACGTGGCAGCCGATCTCGAGCGGATCATGGAGCTCTGGGCGCAGGCCCGCGCCCGCTATGGCAGCGAGGAGCCGTTCCTGTTCGGCGCATTCAGCGCGGCCGACATCATGTTCGCACCGGTGGTCACGCGGATCGTCACCTATTCGCTGCCTGTTCCGCGTTTCGCGCAGAGCTACATGCTCGCCGTGCTCCAGCACCCCTTTATGCAAGACTGGATCGCCGGTGCGCAGGAAGAGGAATGGGTGATCGAGAAGTACGAACTGCCGGTGGTTTAAGGCGTTTTGTTTAGCCCCTCCCCTTCAGGGGAGGGGTTGGGGTGGGGCAGTGTCTCGCAGAGACCAACCTCTGGTCTGGAATCCCTCCACCCCAACCCCTCCTCCCAGGAGGAGGGGCTTAAGCGATGGACCTACTTCAACCGCTCGGTCTCGTACCGCGTGCCGTCCTTGCGGAAATAGCCTTCGGGCGTGAACACCATGTCGATGTCGGGATATTCCCCGCTTCCGCGCGGCCCCGCCCCGATGGCGAGAAACACGGCATCCGCCTCGGAACGGTTCTGCAGATGATGCCCATCCGCCACCCCGGCCGGGAACGCCGCGCAGTCGCCCGCGCGCAGCAGCGTCTCGCCGCCCTCCTCCACCAGCACCGCCTCGCCCGCCAGCATCACGACGAACTCGTCCTCCTGATCGTGCCAGTGGCGCTGCGACGACCAGGCGCCGGGCTTGAGCACGACATGGCTCACCCCCATCGCCGTCAGCCCGCTCGGCGGCGCCAAGCGGCGATACCAGCGGCCCGCCACCGGCGCGTCGAACGGTGGCGGATAGCCGGTGGCGTTGGTCTGCGGGATTGTATCCAGGTCCAGCTTGGGCAATGTCGCCTCCCTTGTGTTTGGGAGGTAGTGTGCCGGACGTCGTCGAACTCACCAAGGCCCTGATCGGCGCCGAAAGCGTAACGCCCGCGCGCGGCAGCGTGTTCGACGTGCTGGAGCAGGCGCTGCTGCCCCTAGGCTTCCGGGTCGAGCGCTTCGTCGAGGGCGAGGCACCCGACGGCCCGGTCGAGAATTTGCTCGCGGTGCGGGGGAGCGGCGGCCCGCACCTCGCCTTTGCCGGCCATCTCGACGTCGTGCCGCCCGGCGAGGGCTGGACCAGCGGTGCCTTCGCCCCCGAGATCCGCGGCGAGCTGCTCTATGGTCGCGGCGCGGTCGACATGAAGGGCGCGATTGCCGCCTTCGTCGCCGCCGCCGCACAGGTGCCGGAACGCGGCACCACCAGCCTGATCATCACCGGCGACGAGGAAGGCCCCGCCACCTTCGGCACGCCCAGGCTGATCGAGCGGATGGCCGAACGCGGTCTCGTCCCCGATTGCTGCGTCGTCGGCGAACCCACCTCCGCACACCGGCTGGGCGACACGATCAAGATCGGCCGGCGCGGCTCGACGGTGATCGATATCGCGGTGATTGGCCGCCAAGGCCATGTCGCCTACCCGCATCTCGCCGACAATCCGGTCCCCCGCCTCGTCCGCGCGCTGGCCGAGATCGACGCCATCATGCTGGACGAAGGCAATGCCTGGTTCCAGCCCTCGAACATCGAGGTGATCGACTTGGCCGTCGGCAACAAGGCGACCAACGTCATCCCCGGCCGCGCCGCCGCCCGCATCAGCATCCGCTTCAACGACCAGCAGCGGGGTCCCGATCTGATCGAGCGTATTCGGGCGGTGGTCGCGCGCCACGCCCCCCATGCCGAGGTTAACGGCCGCGTCTATGGCGAGGCCTTCCTCACCGAACCCGGCCCGCTTTCGGAGCTGGTCAGCGGCGCGATCCGCGACGTGTTGGGAGTGGACGCCGAACTGTCGACCACCGGCGGCACCTCCGACGCGCGCTTCCTCTCGCGCGTCTGCCCGGTGGTGGAATTCGGGCTGCTCAACGCGACGATGCACAAGCTCGACGAGGCGGTGGCGCTGGCCGACCTGCGCGCGCTGACGGACGTCTATGCGGAGATCCTGCGGCGGGTGTAAGCGCTTACGCCGTCGCCCGACGCGGCGCCATGTCCTGCACCCAGGCGAGGAAGTCCGCCTCGCCCATTGGCGCGCCGATCGCATAGCCCTGCAGCACGTCGCAGCCGATCACCCGCAGCACGGCGGCCTGGGCCTCGCTCTCGATGCCCTCGGCCACGGCCTCGCAGCCGATGCCATGGACCAGGCCGACCACCGCCTGCGCGACGGCGCGCGCCTCCGGATTGGTCGCGACATGCTCGATCAGGCTGCGGTCGAGCTTCACCCGGTCGATCGGCAAGCGCCGCAGCCGGGCGAGGTTTGAATAGCCGGTGCCGAAATCGTCGACCGCGATCGTGGCGCCGGCGGAACGCAGCGTCGCGATCGCGCGCAGCACGTCCTCCGAGCAATGCATCGCGAGCGTCTCGCTGATCTCCAGCTCGAGCAGCCGGGCGGGCGCCTGCGCCGCGAGCATCGCCGCACGCAGGTGGCGGAAGAAGCTGGCATGGTCGATCTGGCGCTGGCTGACATTGACCGCCAGCCGCTGCTCGACGCCGAGCCGGGCCCAGCGCGCGATGGTGTTCGCCACCGTGGCCACCACCCAGTCGCCGATCTCAACGATCAGCCCGGTTTCCTCGGCGCGCTGCAGGAAACTGCCCGGCAGCTTGGTGCCGTCCGGATGCTGCCAGCGCAGCAGCGCCTCGGCGCCGACGATCGAACCGGTGCTCGCCGAAACCTGCGGCTGGAAGACCAGCGCGAATTCGTCATGCTCGATCGCGGCGCGAAGCTCGGTCTCCAGTCGGGCGCGGGCGATCATCTGCGCGGCGAGGCCGTCGCTGAACGTCTCTACCCGGCCGCGGCCCTGGGTCTTGGCCTGGTACATCGCCGCATCGGCAGCACCCATCAGCTCGTGCAGCGTGACGCCGTGATCGGGATAGAGCGCCAGCCCCACCGACGCGCCGATGCAGACCTGCTGGCCCGCGAGATCGAACGGCGCACACAGCGCCTCCAGCACCTTCTCGCCCACCCGCGCACGGGCATGGGGATCGGGCAGGTCGGCGAAGAACAGGGTGAACTCGTCGCCGGCGAGGCGACCGATCAGCGGCGTCTCGCCATGGTTGAAGGCCGCGCACTGGTCGCCTACGGCGCGCAGCCGGTTGGCGACCATGCCGAGCAGCACGTCACCTACCGCATGGCCCAGCGTGTCGTTGACCGTCTTGAATCGATCGAGATCGATGAAGAACAGCACCGCGCGGGCTTCCTCGTGCGCGTCTTCGAGCATCCGCTCGGCGCTGCGGCGGAAATGCGGGCGGTTGGCGAGGCCGGTCACCGTGTCGAACATGGCGAGCCGGTGGACGCTCTCCAAATTGCCGCGCAGCTTGAGGAAGAGTTCGTCCATCGACTCGGCGAGGCGCGGGGCGCCTTGTGCCAGCGCGGTCGGCAGCGGGCTTTCGAGGTCGCCCAGCGCGGCGGCATGCAGGCGATCGACTGCGGCGGTCAGCACGGCGTTGCGGCGCGGCTGGAGCAGGACGAGCACGGCGAGGACGGTGAGGACGACGAGCGGCACGGCCAGCGCGATCGCAACGCCCAGCACGTTCAGCGTCGCGCCGGCCGCCCATGCCGCACCGACGAGCAGGCAGGCTGCAAGCGCAGCGACGCTCGCCACTCCCCTCCCCATGCCTCGCTCCCCCCAGCGCATTGTCGATCGACGCTCCAAAGATCCCCAGTTGCGCCGGCAGTAGATGGCGCCGCTATAGACTTCGCACGCATTAGTTAAGAAATCCCGGTGTTCTACGAAGACCGGGGCCGCCGCAACACAATGTACAGCGCGCCCGCACCGCCATGCCGTGGATGCGCCTGGCGTACCGCCGCAATTTTTTCGGAGTGGCGCGAAGCTGCCAACCAGTCCCCCACTGCGGCGCGAATTGCGCCGCGGGCGTGCGGCCGCTCCGACTCGGGGCGGGGTGGCTTGCCGGTGACCAGCAACAACACGCGGTCGCCGCGCGCGATTGCCCGGGCGAGCCCCGCATCGAGTCGGTCATAAGCGGCGTGGAGATTGTGCCCGTGCAGGTCGATCGAACTTTCCGGCGCCAGCAGCCCGCGCGACAGCCGGCGGTCCCAGCTCGCGTCCAGCGTCCGGCGCTCGTGCGTGTCGGGCATCGGCGTGGAGAGCGTGATCGCCGGGCGGGCCGGCCTCGTCGGCGTGAGCTTGCCGATCGGTATGGCGAGCGGCGCGCGAGCCGGCCGGGCAACCGGTTGCGGCATCGGCGGCGGTGCCGGTTCGGGCGGCGGCCGATTAGGCGCGGCACGAACGTGCAGCGGGGTGACGCTGGCGATCACCTTCTGCCAAAGCGCCGCTTCCTCGGGCGCCAGATCGCGGCGCCCGCGCCCGCTCATGGCTGAGGAATCGCGGGCTGGGGGGTCGTGGACTGCGGCACCACCGGCTGGGTCGCATTCAGCCGGGCGAGCGTGCCCTTGGGGAGCAGCAGCCAGGCGGTACCGCGCGCGGACATGCCCCCGGCGATCGCGCGCGCATCGTCGCCCGCGCCCCAGAAGGTATCGATCCGGTTGGCGCCCTTGATCGCGCCGCCGGTATCCTGCGCCACCCACAGCCCGGTAGCATCGGTGCGGTCCATCGACAGGAACAATGGTGCGCCGAGCGGAATGAACTTCGGGTCGGCCGCCACGCTGGTCCAGCCGGCGACGGGATAGCCCATCGCCCCCAACGGCCCCGCCCCGTCCAGTTCCTTGAAGAATACGAAGCTCTTGTTCTCGCGCATGATCGCGCGGCCCTGCTCGGGGTTCGCGCGCAGCCACGCGACGATGCCCTGCATCGAGGTCTGACCCGGGCCGAGCAGACCGCGATCCTTCATCAGCTTGCCGATGCCGGTATAGTCGCGGCCGTTCTGCCCGGCATAGCCGATACGCAGCACCTGCCCGTCCGGGCCCTTGAGCCGGCCCGAGCCCTGCACCTGCAGGAAGAACATTTCGATCGGGTCGGCCGCCCAGGCGACCACCGGGGCATGGCCCTCCAGCGCGCCCTGCTCGATCTGAGTGCGATCGTAATAGGGCACGAACTGGCGGCCATCGACGCGGCCGCGGATCTTCTTGCCCTTCATCGCATCGGAGAAGAGCCCGAGATCGACCTCGATCAGATTGTCCGGCACGCCGTACACCGGCACGTCATAGCCCGAGCGTCGCTCGCGCACGCCAGCGATCTCGGGCTCGTAATAGCCGGTGGCGAAGGCAGCGCCGTTGCCGACCTGTACCGTCTCGAACCACTGCGCGAAGAAGGGCGCCGCGTCACCCGACCAGCTTGCCGCGGCAGCGCAGGCGTTGGTCCAGTCGGTACCGGTAGTTAGACCCGATGCGTCGGTGCGCCGCAGCAGCCCCGGGCAGCTGAGCTTGAACGCGGCGAGCGCGCGCTTCGCATTTTCGGACGTGATCGGCAGAGTTTCGATCGCCGGACCTGCGACCAGCCCTGCCGTCGCCGCGGTGGTCGCGCCGGTGGTGACGGGTGCGGCCGGCATTGCGGGCAGCGGCGTCGCGGCGGTCGGCTGACGGGCGGGAAGATTTGCCGGCGTCTCCGGCAACACAGCGCCAGGGCGCGGACGCTCTGGCGCAGGTTCCGGTCGCGTCGGCGCGGGGCGGGTCGGCGCGGGGCGGGTCGGCGCGGGCCGCGTGCCCGCTTCCGGGGGAACGATGCCGCTCGAACATGCGCCGAGCAAGCCCGCGAGCGCCAATCCCCCGATAATACGCATGCTGCCCCTCAGGCTTCGTCGGTCTCGACCAGCTTCCAGTTCGGATCGTCGCTGCGCAGCTTGCGCGCGAAGGTCCAGACGTCGTGCGTGGTCACCGCATCGCTCAGCGAGCCGGCGATCACATTGCCCTCGGCATCGCGGGTCAGCGCGACGATATCGGCGTCGAACCGCACGGTGACGCGGGCCACCTTGTTCTCCACGCCGGCCTCGGAAATGGTCGCGCGCTCGATCGAGACGAGGCGGTTGTCGAGCACCTCACCCGTCGCCTTGCGCTGGGCGATCGCCTGCTCGAACGCGGCGCGCACCTCGTCGTCTACTAGAAAGCGCAGCGTTTCCTCGTCGCCCTTCCAAAAGGCTTCCAGCACCATGCGATAGGCCGACTTGGCGCCTTCCAGGAACTTGGCCACGTCGAAGCTCGAGTCCGCCGCAACGACGGCGCGCAGGCCGGTCTCGGCACCCGAGTCGATCGCACGATTCGCCGAGTCGCGGACCTCGGGCAGCGCCTCGATCGTCCGCGTTACGGGCGGCGCGGCGATGCGCTCCTCGGCAGGCTTGGGCAGCGGCTGCTCATGCCCGGTACGCTTGCCGAGTACCGCATACAGCCGAAGCGCCAGAAAACCGGCCACCATCGCGAACAGAATGACGTAGAACACTGGCCCTCCAAAGCCTCCGTCTCTAGTACATAGGCTTTCGTGCCTCGGGATTCAAACCGTACGATGGGCCGTGCGATTGCACCACCGGCACACGCCTGCTAGTCGCTTGCCCCGTAACGCCCCAGGGGCGCAAAATTCTCCTGCATAAAGAGGAAAGTTGGATGGCCGAGAACGACACCTACGCCGGCATGGGCGTTGAAGGCGGCGCGGACGATGCGCCCCAGGCGGGCGTGCTCTCGCAATATGTGAAGGACCTGTCGTTCGAGAATCCGAACGCACCGGCGATCTACCAGCAGCAAACGCCGCCGGCGATCGACGTGCAGTTCAACATCGGCTCGAACAAGGTCGGTGAGGACGTGTACGAAGTCGCGCTGAAGATCGAAGTCCGCGCGCAGGCAGGCGAGCAGGTGGCGTTCATCGTCGACCTTACCTATGCGGGCCTGTTCGCGCTTCGCAACATCCCCCAGGAAGCGCTCGATCCGTTCCTGCTCGGCGAAGCGCCGCGCATCCTGTTCCCCTTCGCCCGCCGCGTGCTGGCCGATCAGGTCCGCGACGGCGGCTTCCCGCCGCTGATGCTGGAGCCGATCGACTTCGCCGGTATCTACATGCAGCAGCGCGCCCAGCAGGAAGGCGCGATCGGCTTCGAAGAAGCCGGCCACGCCTGAACCGGGCTATAGCCTGATCATGGGGGCGCGCCGCATGCCGGTGGCGCCCCCTTTTCTTTGATAGGACGGCGAAATCTCGATGAAGCTTGTGCGCAGCCTGGGTTCGGTGGGCGGTCTCACGCTCGCCAGTCGCGTCCTCGCGCTGGTCCGCGATTCGCTCCAGGCGCGCTATGTCGGCGCGAACTTCGCGTCGGACGCCTTCCTCGTCGCGTTTCGCCTGCCCAACATGTTCCGCGCCTTTTTCGCCGAGGGGGCGTTCGCATCGGCTTTCATCCCGATGTTCAACCAGAAGCTGGGCGTGAACGGCGAGCGCGGCGCTGCCTATGATTTCGCCGAGCGGACGCTGTCCGTCCTGTTCGTAGTGCTGCTGGCGCTGACGCTGGTGGCGCTCGCCGCCGCCTGGCCGCTGACCGCCGTCCTCTCCGGCGGCTTCGAGAAGCAGCACCCGACCGCGGACCAGTTCGCCTTCGCGGTGCAGCTGTCGCGGATCACCATTCCCTATCTGATGCTGATCTGCCTCGCCTCGCTGCTGGGCGGCATCCTCAATTCGCTCGACAAATTCTGGGTCAATGCCGCAGCGCCCATCCTGCTCAACATCGCGATGGTCTGCGGACTGATCTTCTTCCACGGCACCCCCGATCAGACCGCGCGGGTGCAGGCGATCGCGGTGCCGGTCGGCGGTCTGCTCCAGCTAGGCTGGCTGGCGCTTGCCTGTCGCGCCTCCGGCGTGTCGCTCCGCCCCCGCCTGCCCCGCCTCGACGATGATGTGCGCCGGCTGATGAAGCTGATCCTCCCGGCCGCGGTGGGCGCGGGCGCGGTGCAGCTCAACCTCGTCATCTCCACCGCGCTGTCGGGCAAGTTGCTCGACGAAGGGTCGATCTCGTACATCTATTATGCCGATCGGCTGAATCAGCTGCCCCTCGGGCTGATCGGCATCGGCCTCGGCACGATCCTGCTGCCCACCATCTCGCGGCTGCTCGGCGCGGGCAAGGAAGCCGAGGCGATGGAGACGCAGAACCGCGGCATGGAGCTGGCTCTGTTCCTCACCCTACCCGCGATGGTCGCGCTGATCGTCTCGGCAGAGCCGATCGTGCGGGGGCTGTTCCAGTACGGCCATTTCACCCCTGAGGACACGGTGAAATGCGCCTGGGCGCTGGCCGGCTTCTCGATCGGCCTGCCCTCGTACATCCTCGTCAAGGTGCTGACCCCAGGCTTTTACGCCCGGCAGGACACTAAGACGCCGGTGCGGCTGGCGATGATCTCGGTGGGCGTGAACATCGCCGCCAATCTCGCGCTGATCCCGCTGATCGCGCATCTCGGGCCGCCGCTCGCGACGGCGCTGTCCTCGACCGTCAACGTGACGATGCTCTACCTCACGCTGCGCAAGCGCGGGCATTTCACCGTGGACGCGCAGCTCGCCCGCCGCGTGCCGCGCCTGGCGCTCGCCGCGATCCTGATGGGCGTGGCGCTTTGGGCGGGTGCCGGGCTGCTCGATCCGTGGCTCAACGGCCGGATCTGGGAGCGCTATACCGGGCTCGTGATCCTGGTCGGCGCCGGCTGCGCGATCTATGTCGCCGCCTGCTTTGCCACCCGCGCCTTCCTGCTCTCGGACATCAAGGCGCTGGTCCGCCGCCGCGCCGCGCGCTAGAGCGCCCGCGTCCTGGCAGATCGCGCGGCCGCAAGCACCCCCGCCGCCATGGACCCGCGGCCGGTCCAACGGCCGAACGGTCAACCGGGTGCGGAGTGACATTTCCATGCGCGTCGTCTCGGGCATCCAGACCACCGGCAACCTTCACCTCGGCAATTATCTGGGCGCCATCAAGCAGTGGGTCGCGATGCAGGACTCTCTGGAGGAGAATGGGGGCGAATGCCTGTTCTTCCTCGCCGATCTCCACGCCCTTACCGGCACGGTGACCCCGCAGGAGCTCGCCAACTCGACGATCGAGATGGCCGCCACGCTGTTCGCCGCCGGCATCGACGACCGCTCGATCCTGTTCAACCAGGCGCGCGTGCCCGCCCATGCGGAGCTGTGCTGGATCCTGCAGGGTACCGCCCGGATGGGCTGGCTGAACCGGATGACCCAGTGGAAGGACAAGGCCGGCAAGAACCGCGACGGCGCCAGCGTCGGGCTGTTCACCTATCCGGTGCTCCAGGCCGCCGACATCCTGGTCTACCAGGCGACGCACGTCCCCGTCGGCGAGGACCAGAAGCAGCATCTCGAGCTCACCCGCGACATCGCGACGAAGTTCAACCAGGACTTCGGCGTCGAGCTGTTCCCGCTGCCCGAGCCGCTGATCAGCAAGGCCGCGCCGCGGATCATGTCCCTGCGCGACGGCAATGCGAAGATGTCCAAGTCCGATCCGTCGGACCTGAGCCGCATCAACCTGATCGACGACAACGACGCGATCGCCGCCAAGTGCCGCAAGGCCAAGACCGATGCCGAGCCGCTGCCGGATTCGTTCGATGCGCTCGCCGAACGCCCCGAGGCGCGCAACCTGGTGACGATCTTCGCCGCGCTGGCGGACCGCGATCCGCAATCGGTGGTGGCGGAATATGCCGGCCAGGGCTTCGGCGCGTTCAAGCCGGCGCTGGCGGAGCTGACGATCTCGGTGCTCGGGCCGATCCGCGAGCGGCTCACCGCATTGCTGGACGATCGCGCGGAGGTTGGCGCCAAGCTCGCCACCGGTGCGGCACGGGCCAGCGCACTGGCGGCACCGACGCTCAAGGCGGCGCAGCAGGCCGTGGGGCTGCAGGTCTGACGGGACTTCTTTGACCAACCCATCGACCGTCATTCCGGCGAAAGCCGGAATCCATTGGCCACTCCGCATCGGCTCTTGCTGAACCCTAGAGGCGAATGGATCCCGGCCTTCGCCGGGATGACGGCAGGTTGTGGAAAGGCGCAGTAGGCGCGATCCGGTACGCCTCCCTCCCGCCAGGGAGGGCGTAGGCTCAGTGCGTGAAGCTCTTCACCAGCGAGCCGGCGACCAGCGCCCAGCCGTCGACCAGCACGAAGAAGATGATCTTCATCGGCAAGGCGATCGTCGGCGGGGGCAGCATCATCATGCCCATCGCCATCAGCACCGCGGATACCGCCAGGTCGATCACGAGGAACGGCAGCAGCAGCAGGAAGCCGATCTCGAATGCGCGACGCAGTTCGGAGATCATGAAGGCCGGCGCCAGCGTGGTCAGCGGCGTGTCTGCGCGGGTCGCGATCTTCTTGTTGGCAAGGTCGGCGAACAGCTTGAGATCGCTGTCGCGCACCTGGCCGAGCATGAACTGGCGGAAGGGCTCGCTGGTCTTCTCGAATGCCGCCACCTCGGTCAGCTTGCCCTTGGTATAGGGCTCGACGCCTTCGTTCCACGCCTTCTCGAAGGTCGGCGCCATCACGAAGAAGCTGAGGAACAGCGCAAGGCTGATGATCACCGGGTTCGGCGGCACGCCCGGCGTACCGATGCCGGTGCGCAGCAGCGACAGCGCGACCACCATGCGGGTGAAGCTGGTCACCGTCATCAGCAGGCCGGGGGCCAGGCTGAGCACGGTCAGCATCAGCACCAGCTGGATGGCCTTGGCCGAAAGCGGCCCCTCCCCGCCGATGCTGATGGTCGCGCCCTGCGCCGCCGCCTGGGCGGCGGGCGCAACGGCTTGCGCGTGCGCCGCGACCGGCAGCACGATCAGCAGTGCGGCCGCGGCAAGCAGTTTACGCATTAAGAGCCTCACGCACCGCGCGCTTGTTCCAGCGCGTGGTGTCGCGCGGGATGCGAGTGCGGGCCTGCGCACGGGCGCGCGGGCGAGCAGCGCGCTCCGCAGCGACGGGCTCGGCTTCGGCTTCGGCTTCCACTGTCGCATCCGGTTCGGCATCGTTCGCCGCCAGCGGCAGACTCGGCACAGGCTCTGCCGCAGCAGCGACGACCGGTGCTTCCACGGGCTTCTCCGCCGCAATCTCGGCCCCCGGGGCAGCGTCCGGGCGCACCCGCTCCACCATTGCCTTGAAGTCGAGCTTGCCGGCCAGCTTGGCGACACCCGCCTTCAGCACCGCCAGATCGTCCTCGATCTTGGCCGAGCCATCGGCAGCTGCGGTCGCCTCCGCCACCGGCTGCGGCGGCGCGACGATGCCGGTCTCGATCGTGGCATGGCCCTCGGGGCCGATGAAGATCAGGTGCTCGCACCCGTCGCGACGGATCAGCGCGACCGAACGCTTGGCGTCGACCGCCAGCCGCTCGACCAGTTCCACCCGCTTGCGTCCCCCGCCGGCCACACGGCCCGGCAACTTCAGATCATAGCGACGAACAACCCACAATGCCGTTGCCAGCATCCCCAACACCAGGCCCAGCGCGCCCAGCGTACGTAGCATCGACAAGAGATCCATTAGTGGCGCGACTTCTTTACGAGTTCGGAGATTTCGAGCGACATGACCTCGCCGTCGACGAGGATGCGGCCCAGCGCGACCAGCTCGCCATTGACATAGACCATGCTGGGATCGTCCTGCCCGCAATCCAGCGGGATCATCGCCCCGCGGCTCATCTGCAGGATCTGCCGGACCGGCACTTCGGTAGAACCGAGCACCACCGACATTTCGATCATGATTCCATCGAGTACGGACATGCGTCTCCCTTTCCCCCTGACTTATAGGAACCTTTTTTCCGCCCCCGACGCCCAGCCCGGCAAAATTTGCCTACAATGATGGCGTGGGCCGCTTTCAGGCTCGTGGAGGATCAACAATGGATTTGGATGCTTCGCTGGGCGTTTCCGCCTCGGGTCTGCGCGCGCAGTCGCTGCGGATGCGCACGATCGCGGAAAATCTCGCGAACCAGGATTCGGTCGCCGATACCCCGGGCGGCAATCCCTATCGCCGCAAGGTCGTGAGCTTCCAGGCGGCGGTGGACCGCGCCAATGGCGGCACCGGCGTGAAGGTGAAGTCGATCCAGAACGACCAATCGGATTTCGTGAAGGTCTACCAGCCGGGCCACCCGGCGGCAGACGCGCAGGGCTATGTGCTGCGTCCCAACGTCAACGGCCTGATCGAAACCGCCGACATGAAGGCGGCGCAGCGCAGCTACGAAGCCAATCTCAACGCCATCGAAGCGGCCAAGAGCCTGACGATGCGCACCATCGACCTGCTCAAGTAAGGAATCCGGATCATGTCCATCGGAGCATTGGACGCCAGCAAGGCCTATGGCCGCGCCGCGTCGATCGGCAACACGCTCAGCAAGGCTGCCGGCGGCGGCGAGATCGGTGACGACCAGCAGTCGGGCTTCGGCGCGATGGTCGAAAACCTCGTCGGCGGCACTGCCGACAAGCTGCGCAGCGCGGAGGCCGCCTCGGCCAAGCAGGTTGCCGGCAAGGGCGATCTGATCGACGTCGTCACCGCGATCGGCGCCGCCGAGACCGCGCTCGACACCATGGTCGCGGTGCGCGATCGCGTCGTCGGTGCCTATACCGACATCATGCGCATGCAGATCTGACGAAGGCAGGCCGCGACATGACGCCCGCGCAGTTGATCAGCCTCACCGAATCCGCGCTGATGCTGATTCTCACCGTTGTCGGGCCGCTGCTGCTGACGTCGCTGATCGTCGGCGTGTTCGTCGGTCTGCTCCAGGCCCTCACCCAGATCCAGGAAACCACCCTCACCTTCGTGCCCAAGCTGGTCGCGATGGGGCTGGTGTTCCTGCTGATGCTGCCCACCATCGGGCAGGCCCTTGGTCAGTTCATGGCCAAGATCAGCGACATGATCATCCACGGATGATTGTCCCCCCCGATCTCGCGTTGCAGGTCTCGGCCTTCTTCATCGTCTTCGCGCGGGTCGGGGCGGTGCTGATGCTGCTCCCCGTCTTCGGCGAAGAGGCGATCCCAGGCCGCATCCGCCTCTTCATCGCCTTCGCCATGTCGTTCGCGATCTATTGCCTGATCGGTGCACCCGCCCGCGCCGCGGTGCAGGCCGGCGCCGTGCTCCCCGCGATCCTCGTGACCGAGCTGATCACCGGGCTGGCGATGGGGATGATCGTCAAGATCCTGTTCTTCGCCATATCGATGGCGGGCTCGCTGATGAGCCTTCAGATCGGCCTGTCCTCCGCGGTGATCTTCGATCCTTCGCAGTCCGGACAGGCGCCGATGCTGTCGAAGATGGTCGGCATCGTCGCCGCGCTGATGTGCATGAGCATGCAGGTGCACCACCTGTGGCTCGGCGCGATCGTCCACAGCTACCAGACCTTCCCGATCGGCGGCATGCCGCCGATGCACGATTTCGCCGAGCTGGCGGTCGAGGCGATCGGTCGTTCGATGACGCTGGGCATCAGCCTTGCCGCACCCTTCCTCGTCTACGGCATTGTCTTCAACGTCGCGCTCGGCCTCGCCGCCCGCGTCGCACCCGCGATCCAGGTGTTTTTCATCGCCCAGCCGCTCAACCTGCTGCTCGGCGTCGCGCTGATGATCACCACCATCGGTACCATGCTCACCTTCTTCACCCAGACCATGGGTGACGTGCTGCAAAAGGGCTGGTGATGGCAGGCGGCGGCGACGATTCGGACGACAAGACCCAGGAACCTACCGACAAGAAGCTCGAGGACGCGCGCAAGCGCGGCGAAGTGCCGATGGCGCCCGAAATGCGCCATGCCGCGATGTTCGTGGCCGCGCTGGTGGTGATGGGCGGTCTCGGCACCTACACGATCCAGCAGCTGGGCAATCTGTTCGTTCGGCTTTGGGGCGGTGCAGACGATTTCCGCTTCGAGCCAGACGGCTCGCAAAGCTTCGCCACCGGGCTGTTCGGCGCGGTCGGCACGGCGCTCGCGCCGATCCTCGCCGCGCTGTTCGGCTTCGCCATCCTCGGCGGCGTGCTCCAGGGCCGACCGATGATCAGCTGGTCGCGCATCAAGCCGAAGTGGAACAAGCTCAACCCGATGAACGGCGCCAAGCGCATGTTCGGCAAGCAGGCAATGGTGGAGTTCTTCAAGACCTTCGCCAAGCTCTGCCTGGTCGGAGGCATCGGCGCGGCAATCGCCTGGCCGCATGCCGCGACGATCGACCGGCTGGTCGGCGCCGACCTGATCGACACCGGCGCGGCGGCGAGCGACATCGTTCATTCGATGCTCCGTCCGATCGCGACGCTGGTCGGCGCACTCGCGCTGTTCGACTTCGTCTGGCAGCGCCGCTCCTTCATGAAGCGCATGCGGATGAGCCTTCAGGAAGTGAAGGACGAATACAAGCAGAGCGAGGGCGACCCGAAGATCAAGGCCAAGATCCGCAGCATGCAGATGCAGCGCTCGCGCAGCCGGATGATGTCCAACGTGCCCAAGGCCAGCGTCGTCATCACCAACCCGACGCACTACGCCATCGCGCTCCAGTACGACCATGGCAGCATGGGTGCGCCGGTGGTGGTGGCCAAGGGCGTCGACACGATCGCGCTGAAGATCCGAGAGATCGCCACCGAGCACAACATCCCGCTCGTCGAGAACCGCCCGCTCGCCCGCGCCCTCTATGCCAGCGCCGAGCTCGACCAGCCGATCCCGGTCGAGCATTACGCCGCCGTGGCCGAGGTGATCAGCTACGTGCTGCGGATCGCACGCGGCCTGCGCTGAGGCCGATTCCGACCTTAAATTTGATAATGCGATTGACTCGCAATACACAGCATCCCTAAAGGCTCGGCCAGAGAACGAGACCCAAAGGGATTTGCCGGATCATGCACCTGTCGCTTCGCACCGCCTTGCTCACCACCGCGCTGTTCGCCCTGCCAGGCGTCGCCATCGCGGGCACGGACGGCAACGCCGACAGCGACGACCAGCAGAACCAGATCGTGGTGACCGGCGTGGCGGCGCAGCCTTCGCGCAGCGCCACCGGCCTCACCCTCACCCCGCGCGAGACGCCGCAGTCGATCACGATCATCGACCAGCAGCGGATCCGCGATTTTCAGCTCACCAACATCAACGACCTGCTCGACCAGACCGTCGGCATCAATGTCGAGCGCGTCGAGAGCGACCGCACCTATTACAACTCGCGCGGCTTCGACATTAACAGCTTCCAGATCGACGGGATCGGCCTGCCGCTGCCCTATGGCATCCAGTACGGGGACCTCGACACCGCTTTGTTCGAACGGGTGGAGGCGATCCGCGGCGCCAATGCGCTGATGACCGGCGTGGGCAACCCGTCCGCCACGATCAACTATGTCCGCAAGCGCCCCACCGACACGCTGCAGGCGACCGCCACGGCGCAGGCGGGTTCGTGGAACCGCTGGCGCGGCGAAGCCGATGTGTCGGTGCCAGTGACGGACACGGTCGGCGTCCGCGCGATCTACGCGCATGAGCAGCGTGACAGCTATCTCGATTACAACCACGTCAACCGCAATGTGTACGGCCTGATCGCCGACTGGAAGGTGACGCCGCAGCTCACCGCCACGGTCGGCTATAGCCGCCAGGACAATGATGCCGACGGCGTGCTTTGGGGGGCGTTGCCGCTGACCTATACCGATGGCAGCCGCATCCCCTATGCACGCTCGGCGACCACCTCGGCGCCCTGGACCTATTGGGACACCACCGACCAGCGCGCGTTCGGCGAGCTCGCCTATGATCTGGGCAAGGGCTGGCAGGCCAAGGGCGTGTTCACCTACAGCAACAACAAGCAGCAGGCGCGGCTGCTCTACGCCTTCCTGGCACCGGACAAGGCGACCGGGCTTGGCATCGTCGGACAGGTCGGCGCCTATCCGTCCGAGACCGACCAGTATCTCGGCGACTTCACCGCCTCGGGCCCGCTCCACCTGTTCGGGCGCGAGCACCAGCTGGCGTTCGGCGTCTCGACCGGACGGCTCGACAACCGCCAATGGGAAGGCACCGGCAACAGCCTGGTCGCCTATCCCGCGGTGCCCAACCTTTCGAGCGCGGTGATCGCCGATCCCGGGACCGGCCCGATCACGCTCAAGGCCGATAGCCGCACTGAGGTGACCCGCGCCTACGGTGCCGCGCACCTCAACGTCACCGATCGGCTGAAGGCGGTGGTCGGCGGCAGCGCGACCTGGCTCAAGTCGAGCGGCATCTCCTACGGCGCCGACCAGTATCGCAAGAACAGCCGGGTCAGCCCCTATGCCGGGCTGACCTATGACCTCACCAAGAACGTCTCCTTCTACGCAAGCTATACCGACATTTTCAATCCGCAGATCGAGGTGGACCGGACCGGCCGGCGGCTCGCCCCGGTGACCGGCACCAGCATCGAGGGCGGGTTCAAGACCGAATGGTTCGGCGGCCGGCTTTATGCCACCGCCTCGCTGTTCCGCGCCAAGCAGAAGAACCTCGCAACCTTTGCGGGCACCTTCGGCCCCGGCGATACCGGCCAGCCGGGCAGCAGCTACTATAGCGGCCTCGACACCACCTCGCGCGGCTTCGAGATCGAACTGGCCGGCAAGGTGACCGACAACTGGACGATCAGCGGCGGCTATACCGGGCTCGAAATCGAGGACAATGCCGGCAACCCCGCCCGCGTGTTCATCCCGACCAAGAGCCTCAAGCTCGCCACGACGTACACGGTGCCCGAGCTGCGCGACCTCAAGATGGGTGCCCAGCTGCGCTGGCAGAACAAGATCCGCAGCCCGGACTTCACCGTGACCCAGAACGACTATGCCGTGCTCGACCTGATGGCGAGCATCCGCCTGGTCGATCACGTCCGCGCGGCGATCAACGTCCGCAACGTGACCGACAGCAGCTATCTGGGCAGCGTGATGTGGGGTCAGGCCTTCTACGCACCGCCGCGCAGCGTGCTCGGCAGCATCAGCTTCAGCTACTGAGGCTGGCCATGGGGGTGCATGTCCGCAGAGGCTGGGGCTATCGGGCGAACATCGCAACGCGCGCGGTGGCCGGCAGCCTCGGCGCCTATCTGGTCGCTGCGTGCTTCGCCGCGGCGGCGGCGCGCACCCTGCCCCTCCCCCGGCTCGACGCGATCGTGCCGGCGACGATGCTCGCCTTCCTCGTCGCCCCCGTAGCGACGATCTGGGCGTTTCTCGCCCCCGGCCCCCTGCGCGCGCTTGGCGGCATTCTCGCCGCCGCCGCGCTGCTCGCCGGCATCGCCTGGGCCGCCGGGACGCCCGCGGCATGAGCGCGGTGCGCGACGGCGCCCGCCAGGCGATGGCGTGGCTGCATGGCTGGACCGGGCTGCTGCTCGGCTGGGTGCTGTTCGTGATGTGCCTGGGCGGCACGCTCAGCGTGTTCAAGCCCGAGATCGGCCGCTGGATGCGCCCCGAGACCATCGCGACCGCCGATCGCGCCACCGCACTCACGGCCGCCAGCGCATGGCTCGGCAAGAATGCGCCTAAATCCTTCGGCTGGTACCTGACGCTGCCCAACGACCGGATGAACACGGTCGAGGCGACCTATGACCCCGGCACCGGCTTCGTCTATCGCGCGCTCGATCCCGTCTCCGGCGCGCCCGCGCCGCGCGAAACGCTGGGCGGCGAATTTTTCTACCGGCTCCATTTCGAGCTGCAGCTGCCTTTCCCCTGGGGGCGGCTGCTCGCCTCGCTCGCGGCAATGGTGCTGCTGCTCGGGCTGATCACCGGGATCATCGCCCATCGCCGCATCTTCAAGGACTTCTTCACCTTCCGCCCGGCCAAGGGCCAGCGTTCCTGGCTGGACGGGCACAATGCGGTCGGCGTGCTCGCTTTGCCCTTCCACCTCATGATCAGCTTCACCGGCCTGCTGACCCTGGCGACGCTCAACATGCCCTGGGCGATCAGCGCCAATTACGGGAAGGACATGGCGGCGATGTTCCAGGCCTTCCAGCCGGGCCAGATCGACCGCCCCGCCGTGGGCAAGCTCGCCCCGCTCGCCCCGCTGGCACCGATGCTGGCGGAGGCCGAGCGGCGGCTTGGCAAGCCGGTGGGCCGGGTGACGATCGCGCATCCGGGCGACGCGGCCGCGGTGGTCACCATGTTCCGCGACGATGCGCGTCAGATCGCCTATGCCGCCGGTGCGGTGAGCTTTGACGGCACCAGCGGCCGCGTCCTCGCCGACTTCACCGAGAACCGTCCGGCGCTGCAGACCTATGGCGTGGCCTATGGCCTCCACCTCGCCCGCTTCGCGCCCTTGGCGACGCGCTGGCTCTATTTCCTCTGCGGCGCGATGCTGACGCTGGCGGTGGCGAGCGGCATGGTGCTGTGGGTGGTCAAGCGCCGCGAGCGCGCGCCGCTCAGCCTCGGCAACCGCATCGTCGAGCGGCTCAATGCCGGCGTGCTGGCGGGCGTGCCGATCGGCTGCGTCGCCTTCCTGCTGGCCAACCGGCTGTTGCCGCTCGGCATGGCCGATCGCGCTGGTGCCGAAGTGTCGGTGGCGCTGTGGAGCGCTGCTGCGGCGCTGGCGGTCGGCGCCGTGCTCGCACCGAAGCGAAGCTGGCCGCTGCTCCTCACCCTCCTTGCGCTCGGCTGCGCGGCAGCTGCGCTCCCCGGCGGCGCCTTCGCGGACAGCGTGCAGGCGAGCGTGAGCCTCACCCTGCTAGCCGCAGCCCTCGCCTTTGGCTGGCTGGGCTTTCACCAATGGCGCCCCCGGCCGGCGCCGATCCGCCGCCGCACGCGCGAGCAACTCGCATGATCGCCGCCGGCCTCACGCTGCTCGGCATGTTCGCGCTCGCCGCGGCCATGCCCCGCCATGCGCCGGTGCTTCTGGGGGCATGGGAACGCCGGGTGTCGAGCACCCGGTTGCGGATCGCCGGGTGGGCGCTGCTGCTGGCAGCGCTCGCCGCCAGCCTCGCCGCATCCGACTGGCCGACGGCACTGGTGACCTGGGGCGGCGTGCTGCCGTTCAGTGCAGCGCTCGTCCTGCTGGGGCTGACCTATGACGTCCGCCTCGCCCGCGCCGCAGCTTTGCTGGGCGCGCTCGCCATCCTCGCAGGGCTGCTCCGCTAGAGATTGGCCTGTTCCTCCACCGGCAATTCGGCATCGGGAGGATAATAGAGCGTCGCACATTCGGCGGCGAGGCAACCGCCCTCGATCACGATGTCGTCTCGATAAGCATCGCCGATGAAGCTCAGCGTATCGACGTGTTTTGCCTCGAAATACATCGGATGCACATCGTCGCGCCCGGCGCCGTAGACCACCCGGCCGACCTTCGACCAGATCGACGCCATGGTGCACATTCCGCAGGGCTGCAGCGTCGAGTAGAGCGTCGCCCCGCGCAGCTCCAGCTCGCCCGTGCTCTCGCAGGCGCGGCGAATCGCCATCATCTCGGCATGGGCGGTGGCATCGGGCAGCTCGTGTGTCTGGTTGCGCTCGGCCGCGAGCACCTTGCCGTCGAGTACGATCACGCAGCCGAGCGGCGAGGTGGACGGATCCGATCCCTTCGACCGCGCCACCTCGATCGCCATCCGCATCCACTGTTCGTCGTTTTGTGTCATAGCATTGGGCTCCCTATCGAGAGCGCAACGCGCAAGGGCGGCGTTCGCCGCCAGCCTCAAAGGGAAGTGCTCAGTCCTTGCAGACGTAGATCAGCGCATAGCCCATCGAGCCGCCGGGATTGGGCACATTCACATTTTCCAGCTCAAGGCGCTTGCAGGATTCATCGCCTTTCTTGGTCGCGGATGCCGCGCGGGCTTCCTGCTCGGGCGCCGGGGCTTTGTCAGCTGTGCGGCAAGTCCCCGCCTTCTCGGCCGCCGCCATATAGGCCGCGCGCTGCTGCTTCGCCCACGCGCTCGCAGCCACATCCCCGCGCGTCTTCTTGACCTGTATGTAGCCATAGACGAGGTCGCGCTTCTGCGCTTCGGACATCGCATCGAACCAGCACTGCCCCGCTTGCGGCGCGCCTGCCGGTACCACAGCGGCAGTGGATAGGCTCGCGACCGTCAATAGAGAGAGCAGCATCGGGATCTCCTTCGTACGTCCCATGCTAGAGCAATTTCACATTGACCGTTGATATCCAGCGGCCTGGAAGAAGTTGGCACATTGGCAGGGCGGGAAGCGATCAAGCAGTTCGCCGATGC
>NZ_JBEPMV010000008.1:0-194122 GCF_040545965.1 Sphingomonas trueperi
GCATCGGCGAACTGCTTGATCGCTTCCCGCCCTGCCAATGTGCCAACTTCTTCCAGGCCGCTGGATATCAACGGTCAATGTGAAATTGCTCTAGCTCACAACCCGCTGGAGGCGGGCCATAGCGCCCGATCAGTGCCGCCTTGTAAGCGGCGACCTCGAGGCGGTTGAGCCGCTCGAAGTCATCGGTCTGCCCCAGCTGGGCGCAGTTCTCGTTTGCCGGCGTACCGCCGATATCGATGATGTGAGGCATCGGAGTTCTCCCGGATCACCAAGATCCGATCTCCACCTCCCCCTCCTCTCTCATCGCACCGGCTCGAAGGCGGACCCCGCTCCACCGAAAGGGGGGTTGGCGGAGCGGGGTCCTTTAGCAGGCGACCGCTGCTCACGCGGGGGGCCACGTGAGGGTCTGCCTGCTAATCTACATGCCTTCAGCGGAGTCGGACCAAGGACCTCGCAGCGAAGTACTCGCTACGTGATGCTGTCTCGGTGCTGCTAGGATCCAGTTTTACGATGTAGCCACTCAGGTGCTCACGGACAAGATTACCCTCCCGGCCCACTAAATCTGGATCAACATCTTCGCTCTTTTGCACGCGAACCCTGATATGCGTGAGGCGGGCATCGGGGTGACGTGCGGGTTTGTCGGCGAAGTCGCTCATCAACCTTGAGCGGATCTCCTCCGGGACGACGGCATATTGCTCGACAGCCGCGATCGCTGCCTCAGCGCTACGGATCTCCCGATAGTCGGTCCCGACCCACACGATTGCGTCTTCCTCGGGCGAAGCCTTGGTGAAGACCTGAGCGAAAAAGGTTTCAAGGGGCCGATCCCAACCGACCACTGCGTGATCGATGTCGGTGCGGTCCTCCCGCGCAGTCAGCTTATAGCGGCTCATTGAAACACCTGCAGGTTGAGAGATTGAGGAAGAGAGCTGGCAGTTTCATGCGGCGCGCCTCGCGCCGGCATTGAAGCGGGAGAGCCAATCGGTGAGGGTGGGCCGCTGCTCGAGTGGAAGTCGCGCAGCACCGTCCTGGAACTTGACCAGCTCGGTCGGAGCATCTCGGACGATGGCATCGATCTCAGCCTCCGGCAGCAGCAGCTCATGCCGGATGAAGGCCGTCATCGACCCGGGACGCATCTTGGTGCCGCGGCGCCAGAGCCCTTCTGCCGTATGGAGACGCGGGGCGGCGCGTGCTTCCACCAGGACGATCGTCCGCAGGCACCAGCGTGGCAGCTCGCGCACCTCCTCCGGGGTCATGCCGATGCAGAAAAAGCAGGACGACTTTGGCGGGACGGGCAAGCCTGCCTCGCGGATGCGCTTGATACAGCGCTCCCGGTCCCAGCCCCATTCGCGGAGCGGATACTGGTACTCGTACAGCGGATCCTCGATCGTCGCCGCGTGTGCGTAGCGGCGACTGTCTTGCTTCCCGGCATCGAGGCCGATCAGGCGCACGACCTTCTCGCCCCTCGCCCACGCGTCGATCGCCGGCTGCCATGTGCGCAGATAGGTGTCCTGTGGCGCCTTCTTGTACTTCAAGCTGCAGCTGGAGCCTCCGAGGCTCTTGCTCGGCAGCGTACCGTTCGTCAGCGCCATTTCAGCCAGGCCTTGATAGGGTGGCCAATGCTTGAACCGCTTGGTCTGATAGGTGACCAGCTCGAAGTGGATGCCATGGGCGGCCATCCAGGGCCTGATCATGTCGAGATAGGCGTAGGTCAGCGGCTTCTCTACGCGCGTGTCGGCGGTCAGCACCAAGTCGGGCTTCTCGCCGCGCGAGACGAGCTCGACCAGCATTGCGGTGCTGTCCACGCCAACGCCATAGGCCAGCACGGTGGGGCGACGGTTTGAGATCATGGGGAGGCTCCCGCTTGCACGGCAACATGCCTGCCCATCTTCTTCCCCCTCTTCTCGCCGGTGCCTGTCAGGCTACCTGCCCTGAGAGGTGTAGCAACGGCAGGTCGCATCGGGTCGACGCTCAATTGGGTTGCACCGCCGAACGCCCTTAGCGCCTTTTCCATTTCGCGCCTGACATGCGCTCTGTTTGAAAACCGAACGAACGGGTTAATCGGGTTTCCAACCGCGTCCACGAACCCGCCGGCGGTGGAGCCGTCATCGAGCAGCACCGCTATCGTGTGCGATCGCCGCCCCGTGCTGCCTTGATAGACAGCCGTGAACTCGCCGAGCGATGCCCTCAGGCCTTTCGCTGCCTTGCTCCATCGGATGTGGCCCGCGCCGGCGTTCTGCCCGTCAGATAGCCCCCGAGAGAGCCAGGTGCGCACATGCGCTCGTCGCTGAAGCAAGGAGTTCTGCGCTCGCTCGCATGTTCCGACGATCGGGAGGAGCATCGTGGCCGCATCGAGGCGTTCAAGCTCGTCGCCCTGTATCGTAGTGAGGATGTCCTCCAGTTCCTTAGCTCGGAGCAGCGCGTGCAGATCTTCAGCAGCGAGTTGCACCCCGGAGGGTGTTTCCCATTGTCCTTGTCGAAAGACGATCACGGTCAGGCCCTGATCTTCGTGCTCCAGGACGTCGATGCCCAACCCGGAGCCTCCCTGCTCGCGGGCGATCAGATCCTCAGGCGCAAGGATAGCCAAGCGCCGTGACCACCGCACTGGCCTGGGCGCGTCGCTGGGCTTCGGCCAGGTGCTCGGCAAGCGCCCTGGTCTCGTTGCAGGCGCCTTGCTGTCCACGATATTGGACGGTGCGGCAGCAATGAAAGCGCGGCGCGCCGCGTCGAAGAGGTCGGTGCGGTCGCCACCCCCGTCTCGAAAGCCGACGTCGTATGCGGCTCGCTCGGTGGGCTCCTCGCGGAGATGGGGCATGCGCTCGCGGTACGACCATCCCGCGCGTGCGGCATACCATCCCTCGGCGTATCGGACTGCCTCATTCCAATCGAAACCGTGCGCGTCGCGGGCGCGCAGGATTGCGAGATCACGATCGTCGATCGTGCCGTCTGCAGCTTTCCCCTCGACGAACGCGAAGTTTCGCGCGCGGCGCGCGCGTTCCTGCTCTGCCTGGGCTGCCTCATGCATTGGCCGCATCGCTGCAATGCGGGCGCGGCAGCGCATCAAGCGCTCTTCGCTCGGCGCCGTCGGTGGCAAATCCGGGTAGTCGCGCCAGATCGAAGCCAAGGCTTCGGCGTCACCAGCGCTGCGGCCGCGCGCGGTCCAAGCTGATGCAGAGGTAGGATCGAACTGTTCCATCGACCTGATCCCATCTGTTGAATGGCTAGGCCTGGCCAAGGCTTACGAGATGCTCCCAGCACGCCGCGAGGGCGTCATCGAGCGTGCTGCACTCACCGAGCTTCTGTGAGCTCGAGCCGGCGTCCGTCATCACCCGCGCGTGGGGCTCCCAGGCTGGATCGGCCCACTCTTCGGGCCACGCGTGGAAGCCGTAGGGATATGCGACGATCGAGTACGGCGCCCACAATCTCGGGTGTAGGTCAGTTAAGCGAGCATCGAACAAGGCCATGGTTCACCCTTCCCTTTCCGTATCCGTGAACGCCTCGTGAAAATATAATCCGAGCAAATTCCTATTCATGAGGAACAGGACCGGCGCCGTTCAGTTGTTTGGTTGGAGGCATTTATGAATAAAGCCGACGATTCCACGGTCCTCGTTGTCGAAGACGAGAGCTTCGTCAGGATGATCGCCGCCGATATGCTTGAAGAGAGCGGATTTCGCGTACTCGAAGCGCCCGACGCATCTGTCGCTCTCGAACTTTTAAAGCAGCATCAGATTGCCGTCGTTTTCACAGACATCAACATGCCTGGACCGATCGATGGTCTCGAGCTGGCAAGGATCGTCACGGAGACCTGTCCCCAGGTGAAGGTGATCGTCACATCCGGGAAGCAATGGCTCGGCCCTGAGGACCTCCCCGACCACAGCGTCTTTCTCCCCAAACCGTACCGAGCTGCGCAGCTGACGCAATTGATCGAGGAACAGACCGGAGACGCGGATTAAGCGCTCCGATCGCAGCTTAGCCGAACAGCGTCTCCGCCTGATCGGGCAGGGCGTACCCAAGCTGCAGCTCGTGGACGATTCGCCTTGCGAAACGGTCCGGGTCCACCAGGTCGCGAACCCCGGCGAAATGGTTGCGGCCGCCGGTATAGTCCTGACGGCCGCGGCAGGTCCGATAGAGCACTTCGTTATCGAGACCACAGAGACCGAGGCTGAGCTGCACGTAGCATTTGTCGGTGTGCAGGATGATCTCACCAGAGACAGCAGGTCCACCACGGCAGGAGCGCACTTCATATTCGCTGCTGTCCAGCTGCAGGGCCTTGGCCAGCGCGCGCATCGCCTTTTGACCTTCTGAGTGGAACGCGTTCTTCGCGGCCGCCTCATGGTACACGCCGCGGTGCGCGAGCGTTAGCAGGACGGGCGCACCGCGCAGATCCTTGATCGCCCGCATGCAGCGGCCCTGCAGCTCGTTCGCAGCGGGACGCTGATCGCAGACCGCCGAGAAGTGCCGAGCGAGCAGGATGACCGCAGGATCTTCCTCGGCGCTCACGCCAGCGTTGCGACAGTCTTCCATGGCCATGCTGATCGCATGAAGCGTGCTGCTGATTGTGGTCAGTGCGCTGGGATCGAGGGCCTGCTGGTGACGGAAAGCGACATCAAAGGTCATGGACGGTCTCCGGGAAGCTGAGCGCGAAAGCACGCTCCCTTCCTCTCTCCCCCCTCCTCTCCTGATCGCCTTGGGCGCTCCCGGTCATCGCGGAGCGAGATAGTTGCTAACCTGCGATAATCTGGAAGATGCAGAGCCTTGCATGGGCTTTACGGGCTCCATAGTCGTCGTTGCATGAGAGAGGATCTGTCCGACTTCACTTCGCGCGCATCAGCGTTCCTCAAGGTTCTCGCTGGGCGGACCAGAAGCATGCTGATCTGGGAGCTTCTCGACGGTGAGAGGTCGGTGAGCGACCTCGCCGAGGCTGTCGGTTCCAGCACCACTGCAGTCTCACAGCAGCTCGCGATCCTGAGAGGCGAAGGAATCGTCTCGACGCGGCGAAGCGGCCAGAAGCGGTTCTATTCTCTCACCAGCGCCGAGGCGCGACATTTCGTGACCGCGCTTCGCGAGCTGCTTTTGCAGAACGCCGGCGCGGCCGAGATCCAGAAGGACCACGAGCGAGCCGCCTAGCGTTCATCTCCCCCGAAACGTCCGCGGCGCTCGCACGAAAGGCGCGCCCCCTTGCGCCACCGGCTTGGCTCGATGAACTCGCCGCCGTGGACGCCTAGGTGCTTGGCCTCGGCCTGGGCGAAGGCTGCCTCATAGCGACGTGCTCGCATCGGATCGGTCTTGAGGAAGTTGGGCGTCGGCACCGCGTAGCCGGCGGCGATCATCGTCTCCCCCAAATCCTGGCCGCCTACGTCGACCACCGCAATTGGCCGCCCATAGCTCTGCTGGCCCGTCAGCCGGATCGACACCGGCTCACGCTTCATGAGCTTGGAGGCAAAGTCCTGCGCGGCCTTGCCGCACGGCCAACAGGAAGGCCCCTTCGCGCAAAGCGCTTTCCGCTCGACGGCATCGGCGCCGAACAGGCGAAAGTCGACCGCGATCGTGTCGCCGTCGATCGCGCGCGCCTGCGCCTCGAAGCCGTCGTGGTCCCGCTGCCCTGCGCTCGCGTTGGGAAGAACGCCGCAGCTGCTTGTTCCGAACAGGAGTAGAGTCGCGATCAGGCGCATTTCAGCATCTCCTTTTTCGGATCGCCGGCGCGCGCGAAGACGGTGCGGTGCACCTTCGTCTCGGGCACGATCGACCAGCTAAGCTTGTAGAAGTTGCGCACCCGATAGGGACCGGCACCGTCTGCGCGGAAGAAGCGCAGCTTGGTGCCGTTTTTTCGCACGCGGAAGTCAGTGGCCTCCTGGCCGTCACTGCAGGTGAGCGGGTTCTCGAACCGCACCAGGGCGCCATCGGGCGCATCGCGGCGCCGGCTCGCGATCGCGGCACGGCACCGCGCCCGCCAATCGAGGGCGTGTGGCCGGTCCGTCTCGGTGAGAAGGTCGAGGATCCGCTCGGGGCATTCCGCCTCATGCGGACCCATGGACTCGTCCATGTCCTTGTACGCGAAATGATATCCGCTCCTGGAGCGCGGGTTCCATTTGACCAGGCAAACGACCGCAAAGACCTCGTCGGCGACGCCATTTTCCACCTGTTGCACGGCGCCGTACCACACCCTGTTGTTCACGCAGGAAGAGGCAAGCACCTTGTGACCGCGGGTGCCGCCGTCGACAGCCCTCTCGTAGGTGAATTGCGCGTCCAGATAGGCCTTGGGCGTGTCGTGCCCCCCCATCGACGTGCGGCTCATTTCCAGCCAACCCATGGAATGCTCCTCCGTCAGGCGGCCTTGGCAACGGGCGTCACCGAGGCGAATGCTTGTAGGTATCTGACCGCCTGCTCAGCCTTGGTGGAGGCGAGGAAGACCGCGGCCTTGTCGTCCTTCAAGACACGGATCCAGGAGCCGAGATAGCTCGCATGGTTGTCGTGAAGCTCGGTCGGCAGCCCGAGTTCGGCACAGATAAAGGATTGCCCAAGGCAGGCAACCAGCTCCTCGAAAGCATATGCCTTGTCGCCGAACCGTTTGCCGAAGGTGCGATCGAGCCGACTTCGCGCCCCTGTCCAGTGAACATGTTCGTGCGCAAGGGTCGACGCGAACAGGTCGACCGAGGTGAAATGAGCGAGCCGCGGCATCTGGATGTGATCGCTGAGCGGTGAGAAATATGCCTGGCTGCCGCCATAACGGACCACAGAGGGGATCTGCTCGAAGAAGGCGTCGATCGCCTCCTGACGTAGCGACAGCAGCGTCGGTGTCGGCGCCACGGGCCTCGGGTAGTGCCAAGCCGGCAAGCCGTCGATTTCATCCGCGTTGTAGACGAGGTAGCTGCGCAGGAAGCGGATCAGCTGCGCGGTGGTCTCGCCCGTCAGCAGTGACTTGCCCTGCTTGCGGAAGCTCGATGCGTAGATCGATATCGTTGCCTCGGCGCCCTTGCGGACGCGGCCGCCCAGCTCCTCGGCCTGACGCTTCGTCATCCAATAGCGGCTCTTGTAGCCGCGGCTATCGGCAATGCTCCAAAGCCATGGGCAGTTGATGCCGGTGTACGCCGTGCCCTCATGCCGCAGCGGGCGCCCGCCTTCGCCGGTGAGCGACCAAGGCCGCTTCCAGGGGACAATCCCTTGCTCGAGCTTCTGCAGCAGAAGCTTCGTCACCTCTTCGGCGATGCTGTTCATGGTCGGTGTCCTCCAAAAAGAGCACCGCCGACGGGGTTGCCGCCGGCGGTGCCAGGGGTTCCAGAAGGAGGCTGGAAGCTATTCGGCCGCGATCGCGTGGAGGCTGTCGTTCACCCCGAAGTCGTCCTCGGCCTCGCGGTCGCTGGTCAGATCGTCCTCGTCGCCGATCGGCAGACCCACGCCGTCTTCTTCGGGGTCGTCCTCGTTCTCGCCCAGCTCCAGATCGTCGTCGTCCCCGAGGCTGAGCTGTTCCTCATCGTCGATGCTCAGCTCGTCCTCGCCCGCGCCGCTCTCGTCCGTCAGGCTGAGATCGTCGTCGTCATCGGTCTCGCTGGGCGTCGACGGTGCGGCCTCAGTGAACCGCATCGCCTCCGGCACCCAGCGCGTGACCACCTCGCGAACCTCGGCCTCGATGATCGCTTCGCCGGCGAACAGCTTCTGGCAGGATTCGGATATTTCCGACTTCTTCTGCGTCGCGTGGCGACCCGAGAGCGCAGGCCCCCCGACCTCATCAAGGAGCGACAGGATGGCGCCCTTAGAGATGCGATCGAAGTAGTTGAGCGACGTCGGCCGCCACCAGGAGGCGACATCGACTTCGAGGATGGTCGCAAGCCGGTTCTGCAGCGGATTGGAGTCCGCCAGACCGTAGCAGTCCTTCGCGGTCAGCGAGGTTGCGACCACCCAAGCCATCCACTGCGCCTTGGCCTCGTCACTGAGCAGCCGGAAGGCCTCGAACCGATCGACCTTCGTCTCGCCGTCGCGCCACCCGTCTTCCATGGCCTCGGCGAACTCGTCGATATAGGCGCGCGCCTTGGACGGCGGCACGGCATCGCCCCGCACTGGATCATCGGGGCGGCTCGCCTTGATGGTGGTGCCACTCTGACCCATGCTGTAGGAGCCGCGTTCGTCGACCATGGCGAAAAGCATGAAGTCGAGCGCGAGCGCCGGATTGCCGAGAAGCGCAGCGCCCAGAACATCGCGCCGCTGCACTGCCAGCTGGTCGAAGAGCACCTGGCTCAGCGCCTTGCCGTCGGGCGCCGCTGCGATTGGCTTCACCGGCGCCGTCGGACCGCCGCTTCCGGTGCGCCCGCTCTGGCCTTCTTCGATCTGCCAACCGGTGATCCGGCCTTCGCCCTCATCGCGGTCTTCGGCCTCGCTGGAGCCACCGTCATCGACGCCTTCACCATCATCGCCCTGGCCGCGCTCCGGCGCTTCCACGATCGGCGTCACCCGCAGCGGCGTCTCGCTGTAATATTCGGCCTCGAGCAGCATCTCGCCGGTTTGTTTCAGCGAAAGGATGCGTCCGACACGCGGCTTCAGCTCGTCGGGCAGGATCTTCGGCAGATTGTGAAGGTCGTTCCGCTCCTCCTGGAGCGCTTCGGCCTCGGTCTCGAGGACGCTGAATGCCTCCTCGCTGAGCTCCTCGTCCTCCATCTCGGTCTCGATCGCCTCGAGACGCGCATCGATCTCGTCGATACGGGCGCGCTGCGCCTCAGTCATCGGCTCGCTCGGCAAGGTCACGCGGTGCAGCTCCCGCGCGACCTCCCAGGTGCTGCTCGATGCAATCGGCCGCACCCAACCCAGGCCCAGCTCTGCGCCGAGGCGAGCCGCTTCTTCTTCCATGATCTTGGCGGCGATCCCCTCGGCGATCTCGCGGTTGACCCAGCTATCGCCGTTGTCGCTGAAGAGATCGCTCTCGATCACGCCGCCGGCGGCGACATAGCGGTCGGCGCCGACGAGGATCGCCATCGGCTCGGTCGACTTCATCGTTTCGTTCAGGATGACGCGGCGGATCGCGTCCGAGTTGTAGTTGTAGTTCTTGTAGCTGTTCCAGACCGTCAGCTGGCGATCGTGGCTGGGGGTGGTCGCATAGGCCTTCGCCATGTCGAGCGTAATCTTACCTTCAGCGAGCGCGTTGAAGATGGGTTCGGCCAGATCTGCGAGGCGCAGGCGGCCTTCCACAAACTTGCGGGTCACGCCGAACCGCTTAGCGACCGCATCGAGGTTGCCGTTCTCGCCGATGAAGTGCTGGAAGGCGCGGCATTCGTCCGCCGGCGACATTGCCAGGTGGTGGAAGTTCTCGGCGAGCGAGGTTTCCGAGAGCGCCGCGTCATCGGCCTCGATGACCATCACCGGCACGTCATACTGCGCTGCATCGATTTGGCCGCGCTCCGAGAGGAGCATCAGCGCGCGGTAGCGCCGGCTTCCCGCGATCACCGCAAAGCTGCCGCGGGGCTTCTTCAGCGGCGCCACGATCAGGTTCTGGATGATGCCGCGTGCGTCCACGTCGGCCGCCAGCTGCTCGATCAGGTCGTTCCTGGGGGTGCGGACGTTTATCGCGGACAGCTGCAGCTTCGCCAGCTTCACGGACTGGATTGCGGGCTTCGTCATGGTCGGATCTCCTTCTGGATGTCCGGCTTTTTCCGGACACCCCTCCCTTCCTCCCTCCTCTCTTGAGCCGCAGATCCTCGAGACGCTCAATGAAGATCATAGCCGGTCTAGGTAGAACTACTCGGCCACGTTGGCCTTCACCAATCTACAATGATCTCAGGATTAATTTCGCACCAGTACGTTGGCCGAGCTGGCGTGGAGAGGACGCAACATGACTATATTCGCCAATTTGAAGATCCAGCTGAAGATCATCCTTCTGCTTGCGGCACTCGGTCTCGTTACCTTGGGCGTAGCCTGGTACGGCGGTAGCGCTATTAAGCAGGCGGACGACAGCTACAGCGAGATCGTTGGCGAAACCATGCCCGACACTGTGAAGCTCGTGCGCGCCAATCGCGTCACGATCGAGATGATCTATGCCGGCTACAAGGTGATGGCGTACGATGGTGCTTCCTCCACAGCCCGTGCCGCCGCGGACCAAGAGAGGGCTTCTTTCGAGAAGGTCTCAAAGTATTTTGACGAGGTGATCAAAGCAGAGCCGGAACAGGCCGCTGCGATCAGCCCGCTCCGTGACCTGGCCGCTACACTCCACGAGCAAGTTCAAACCGCGATCGCCTTTGGCCTTCGAAATGATGACCAGGGTGCTCGGCAGGCCCTCGTCAGCGCCGACCAGACCGCATCGAAACTGACCGAGGCGCTTGCGGCCATCAACGACGGCCGTATCAAACAAGCTACCAAGACGTCCGACGACCTTACTGCGACCTCGGTCTCTAGTCGCACGACACTTCTGGCGGTGTCCCTAATTGCGCTCATCGCGACCATCGGCGTCGCCGCAGTCCTCTCGAAGAGTCAGATCGTGAAGCCGCTTGAGCGTCTCCAAGATGCGATGCGGGCGCTTGCCCGCGGTAACAACGCAGTCGACGTCCCCGGCACGGGGCGCAAGGACGAGGTCGGCGCGATGGCTCAGTCTGTTCTGGTGTTCAAGCAGGCAGCGGTCGAGCAGGCGAAAGCTGAAAAGATCAAGGAGGCGAGCGATGCGGCCCAAAAGACGGTCGTCGACATGCTCGAGGATCGCCTGAAGAAGCTCGCCGAGGGCGATCTGACCGCCTCGATCGACGCGCATTTTGCCCCCGAGTACGAGGGCGTGAAGTCTAACTTCAACGCCGCCGTCGCAGCGCTGCGCGACCTCATCGCCTCCGTCATGGAGAGTGCGGAGACCATTTCTACCGGTTCGGCGGAAATCGCGCAGGCCAGCGAGGACCTCGCGCGCCGCACGGAAGGTGCTGCAGCAAGCCTCGAGGAGACCTCGGCGGCGGTTACGGAGATGAATCAGCGCATCAAGAACACCGCAACGGCAGCAACGCAGACCGTTGACCGCGCAACGGGCGCGATCGGCGTCGTGGACTCTGGCCGCAGCGTTGCCGATGAAGCGATGCAGGCGATGTCGCGAGTGTCTGAGAGCGCCAAAGGCATCGACACGGTTATCGAGGGCCTTGATAAGATCGCGTTCCAGACCCGGGTTCTGGCGATGAACGCCGCGGTGGAAGCTGGCCGTGCCGGTGAAGCAGGCCGCGGCTTCGCGGTCGTGGCCGATCTCGTCTCTGCGCTCGCAATGCGCGCCGAAGAAGAGGCTGGCCGCGCTCGTGACCAACTGACCGCCACGCAGGCCGACGTCACCGCAGCGGCCGAGATGGTCAAGCGCGTGGATGCGGCCTTGGGAGCGATCGTCGGCGACGTGAACGAGGTCCACGGCCTTCTCGAGACCATGGCAACCGACAATCAGGCACAGGCCACTACGGTTACGCAGGTCTCGACCGCAGTGAACAGCATCGATCAGATGACGCAGCAGAATGCCGCCATGGTCGAGCAGACCTCCGCTGCAGCTCGCAACCTCAATTCCGAAGTAGCCGCGCTTAAGGCTCAGGCCCTTCGCTTCAATACCGGCGGGAGGCGATCGCACGCCGCGCCTCAGCCGGTTCATAAGGAACCGGCTCCCTCATCCTATCAGCCCAAGGCGCGCAGCGTTGCTCAGGTTCGAGCTGTGACGCTCGAGAGCGAGGATTGGGCCAGCTTCTAAGCTGGTCTGATCGCGATCCCGCCCCCGCGCATGGACCCTCTCGGGGGTGGGATCGCAGGATCGACGCGTTTCACGCGCGGTCGGCTGCATTCCCTAAGCGCGCATTCTCGAGGTGAAATGGTGACCGTCAGTAGGACTGAAACGCTGTCGAAAATCGCAGGCCACATCGAGGAGATTGTCGCCGTTGCCAAGCTGATGCCCGATTCGTCGCTGGTCGCCGACTTGTATCGAATTGCCGACCTGCTCCGGGACCTGCTCCTGTTCATCTCCGAGCTACCTGACGCCTTCGATGAAACCTCTCCGTGGTGGTCTAAGTGGTCAGCGGCTCAAGCGTTGCTCCGCAGCGGACCGACCGAGCCATCTGAGTCGAAGACATGAGGCTTCATGCCTGCTTTCAGGATCCTGCCGCCTAGGGTAGCCGCTCGATGCCTTCCGCATTCAGGGTGACCCGCACGCGGTACCCCGGATCTGCGGCTTCACGCTCGATCGTTCCCGAGAGCTGCTTTGCCAGAAGTCGGACGAGCTTCGATCCCAGCCCAGCCTTCGATAAGTCAGCACATCCGACGCCATCGTCCCGGACTTCGATGGTCAGTGCTTGACTATCGCATACCAGCGCGACGTCGATTGTACCTCCTCGATCGCCAGGGAAGGCGTACTTCAAGCTGTTGGTCACGAGCTCGTTGACGATGAGGCCCACATTGGCCGCGACGGGGGTTGGTGCAAGCAGCCGAGGCGAAGACACGCAGACTGCAATCGGTCGCACGTCCCTTAGCAAGTCGCCGAGGTCTCGACACAGGTCCGACACGTAGGCCCTCAGATCGATCCGACTGCCGCCCTCAGCCATTCTGAGGCGTTCTTGCGCTCGGGCCACAACCATCAAGCGGGCATTTGCAGATTCCAGCGCATCGCGAACCGCTGGATCGTTGCTCGCATTCCGTTGGAGAGTGATGGCCGAGCTTATGATCGCCAGGTCATTTTTGGTCCGGTGGGCAAGCTCCTCCAGCAGCAGCGCCTTCGCGGCTTCGCTCTCATTCAATCTGTCGATCGTTCGCCGAAGCACCTCGATCAGCATCGACATACCGCAACCCACGGCCACGAAGATCGAGATCGCCAGGGTCGCACTCGGCTGAAGGGCAAAGGAAAATTTGGGCTCAACAATGAAGTACGCGGCCAATCCGGCGCCAAGCAGGGTGGTGGTAAGCCCCCCTGTTTTCCCCAGGACCACCGCAGATAAAAAAACCGCCGGCACGAACAGCAAGAGGGGAAATCCGTTTAGAATTCCGCTGAGGCTCAGCTGGAGAGCGAAGCCGATGATCGCAAACCCGGCACCGGCCAGGAGCTGCAGCCAAAGCGGCAAACTACGTTTTGGAATTAGTACCAGGATCACTCTGTGCATGCAGGCACGGCCCCCTCAGCTCACCCGTCGAGGAACCGAGCATAGCATGACTTCCCGCATGCGCCGCGATCCTGATCAACATTGCGCCATGATCGCCTTCAATATCTCGCGCGACTGATCGTTCACCGGGATGAAGAGCCTGGTCTTGAAGTTGATCAGCTCGGTCCAGCAGCCCAGCGACTTGAACCAGGGGAGCTGGCCCGCCGGTGCGCCTTCGATCTCTATCCGCTCGTTCCCGTTCACGCGGGCGCGCCTGATGGTCATCGGGAAAGGCTGCTTGATCTCTATCGGTCTCCCCGAGAGCGCGGCATCGATGATCGAACCTGCGGGCATATCTTCGGTTTTGGAGATGCCGAGCTTGGTGAAGAGGTCCACGACGTGCTGGTCGAACACGAGGCGGCCGAGCCAGCTGTTGCCGGCCTTGTCGACGACGCGGTGGACGGCGAGGTGGTCGCGTGGAAGCGCAGACCAGATGGGCAGCAGGAGGCCTGTGGCGAGCCGAATGGTCTCTACATCCAGCTTCTCGGCCGCCTCCTCCACCTCTGCCTGCCATTGAGCGATGAAGGTGGCGCGGTCCACGGGTTCCCACGCGCTCTCGAACAGATCGGCCTCGCGCATGAACTCCCGCCGGCTCGGGCGCTGGAGCTCGACCCGCAGGATCGGTTCGCCATTGTCCCCCATCCAGGAGTCCGCGCGCGTGCGCAGCGCCACCATGCCCGAGCGGGCGTTGCGGACGAAGGTAGCGTCTCTGAAGGCTTCGGCCCGCTCGAGCACCCGGCTAAGCGAAAGTACGCTGCGCTTCCGTGCGATCTCGATCGTCAGCAGATGCGATGTAGCGCCGGTGCGAGGATCGGTGCGCAGGAGCGTGTCATCGATCACGCGCGCCGTTTCGGTCATGATCGTCTCTACGCCCACGTCCAGCGTGCCGGCTTCGCGAGCCTTCTCGACGCGGGTTTCCACGAGCGCGAGAAACTCCTCGAAGATGCTGTTCTGCATGCCGATCGGCAGCGCCAGCAGTCGGTTGAGCCAGCGCTGAATGGGCGGCAGCTCCTCCTTCAGCGCTCCGTCCTGATCGCGCAGTGAAAGCCCTGTGCGAGCCTCAAAGGCTTCGCAGGTCAAGCTTTTCAGCTTGCCGTAGTGAAGCAGGCGGAACCAGGTGTGCAGCGCATCCTTGGCGTACTGGCTTTCCAGATTGTCCTTGGGATCGAACAGGTTCTGTCCGCCAGTCTGCCGCTGACCGCGCGTCAGCGCCCCCAGAGTGTCGAGCCGGCGGGCGATGGTCGAGGTGAAGCGCAGCTCGCCCTTGCAGTCGGTGGTGACGGGACGAAACAGCGGGGTGTTCGCCTGATGGGTCCGGTGGGTGCGGCCGAGCCCCTGGATCGCGCGATCGGCGCGCCAACCCGGCTCGAGCAGAAAGTGAACGCGTTGCTGCTGGTTCTTGGCGTCCAAGCTCGCGTGATAGGACCGCCCCGTGCCGCCGGCATCGGAGAAAAGGAGGATCCGCTTGCGGCCCTCCATGAAGGTTGCGGCTTCGACCTGGTTCATGCGCGCCGAGCGGCTTTCGACGAGCTGGCGTCCATCGGCGCCGGTGATGAGGCGCTTTGTTCGGCCCGTCACCTCGGCCACGCGGTCGGGCCCGAAATGGTCCAGAAGCGCGTCGAGCCCCGTCTTGATCGGCGGCAGCGCGCAGATGTGCTCGATGAGATTGTCGCGTGCGGCGATCGCCTCCGGATTGTGGACCGGATTGCCGTCTTCATACATCGGCCGTGAGAAGGCATGGCCGTTTGCATCAACGCTTTCTTCCATCTGAGCCGTAGGGAAGGCGCGCATCAGATAGTCGATACAGATCTGCGTAGGGGAAAGATCCAGGGTGATCTCGGCCCGCTCCTCAGGGCTCATCTGGGCAAGCCGGCGATCGAGCAACGCCTCCGCCGTCGTCACCAGCTGGAACACGACCGACTGCCCTGCGGCCAGGTGGCGCTCCACCTCCGGGATGACGGTGGGCATCTTCATGCTGAGTAACACCTGCCCGAAGAACCGCTGCTTGGAGGATTCGAAACGCGAGCGGGCCGCCGCCTTGGCGCCGGAGTTGAGCGTCCCGCCTCCGAAGCCGTCGACCAGAGCCGTCATCTCGAGTGCTCGCTCCATGTTCCGATGGATGATCGACCAGGCCTCGGAATAGGTGTCGTAAATCTCGATCTGGTCCGGCGTCAGTTCGTGGCGAAGCACCTCATATTCGACGCCGGCGAAGCTGAGCGCGCGGGCAATGTAGACGCCGAGCGCCTTCAGGTCGCGCGCGACCAGCTCCATCGAGGCGATCCCGCCAAGCCGGATGTTCGAGATGAACTCTTCCCGGGTGGCGAAGGACGTCTCCGGCCCCCACAGACCGAGACGGACCGCATAGGCGAGGTTGTTGATGTCCGAGGCACCCGTCGCCGAGGCGTAGAGCACGCGCGCGTCGGGCAGGTGGTTCTGGAGAAGGACGCCGCATATGCCCTGCTGGGATCCTTCCTTGGGCCCGAGCGCGCCCTCACCGCCGGCAACCCCGCCCATCTCGTGCGCTTCATCGAACGCGATCACGCCGTCGAAATCCTCGCCGGCCCAGGTCAGGATCTGCTGCAGCCGATCGGCATCGCCGCGGCTTGAGCGCAGCGTCGGGTAGGTGACGAAGAGCACGCCTTCCTGCAGCGTGATCTTCTCGTCGATCTTCCAGTTGGAAGTGGGCTGCACGTCGCCCGACAGCCCCCCGAGTGCGGACCAATCCCGCCGCGCGTCCTCGAGGAGCGGCTCGTTCTTCGAGACCCAGATGTGCCGGCGCTTACCGCGCAGCCACTGGTCGAGGATGCTGGCAGCGATCTGGCGTCCTTTGCCGGCGCCGGTGCCGTCACCAAGGAAGAAGCCCATCCGGTAGAGGCGGCCTTCCTCGTGCAGGACCAGGGTCACGCCTTCTTTGGCGGGACGGCATTTGCCGGGGAGGTAGTTTTCCCAGGCATGCCCTGCATAGACGACGGTCTCGAGCTGGGACGCCGACAGTCGACGTTCGGAGACGATGCGCTCCGGCAGCTGCGGGACATGGTTCGGCACCGGCATCGCGATCGAGGCCATGGCGACGGATTCGACCAGTGCCGTCGGGTGTTCGCCGGCAGCGTCGAAGACAATGCGGCTCGGACGATACGGCAGGTAGATGCCGACCTGCTCGCCGAGCGGTGCCGGCTCCTCCAGCTTCGCATAGGTGACCGGCAGAACGGCATGCGATTTCGCCGCTTCAATCCTGCGCTCGGCCGCTGGCCTCGCGTTCCGGCTCGCCCCGAATAGTGACGGCCGAGCCGGCGCGGCGGCGATCGGCATTCGGTCTGCCTTCAGCTCCGCGCGCGCGGGCACCTCAATGACGTCCAAGAACTCGGCGACACTGCCGCGCTGGATCGTCACCGCTTCCAGCTTCTCCGGCACCTTGTCGATGACGTAGAGCCGCACCGCGACGTCGGTGCCCTGCTTGCGGTAGCAGCTCTCGAACCGAAGTGAGGTGCGCACGGAAGAACCGGCGAGCACCTTGGCATAGGCGTCCCGCATGCGCGCGCTGTTCGTGAACCAATCCGGCATAATCGCCACCACGCGGCCCCCGGGGCGAACCCGTCGGAGCGCCGCCATCAGGTGGCGAGCGGCGGCCAGGTCGTCGGCCCCGCGGCCCAAGCTGCGTGCGAAGGGCGGGTTCATCAGCACCACAGATGGCCGCGCCAGCGCGGCATGCTTGGTCACCAGCATGGCGCCGTCATCGGCCGTGATGGTCGCGGCCACGAAGCCTCGCGTCAGTCCGGCGCGCCGCGCGTCATCGATCTCGTTCAGCTGCAGCGCGGCGCACGTTGGCGCTTGGGCAATCAACAGGCCGTTGCCGGCGCTCGGCTCGAGCACGACGTCATCGGGCCCGATCGCCGCCATGAGCACCGCGATCGCCGCGATGTCTGCGGGCGTCGAGAACTGCTGGAATTGCACCTGCTGCTCGCTGCGCACGGTCTGCGTCGGAAGCCGCTCCATCAACCGAATCGCATGCGCCACATCGCCGAAGCCGGTGAGGCCATAGGGCTTGGCCCGCAGGTAGAGGGTAAGCGCGCGCTCGAGCGCCTCGAAGCTATCGCGCTGCGACCAATGCCCTTCGGCATCCGTACCGCCCAGAGCCTCGGTCATTGCTGCATTCAGGTGCTTTCGCGTGATGTTCTCGCCGGTTGCCAGCAGTTCGGCGATCGCCGTGGCTGCATCCGCCGGCGGCCGCGTCGCAAGGTCGATAAGGTCGCGCATGGGGATCTCCTGGCTTGGCCGCGCCCACGCGCAGCCTCACCCCTCCCCTCCCTCTCCTCTCTTCTGTCGCTGGAGCACCGCAGCCCAATCGGAAGCGCCGCTTGGCGAATAGTCGACAAGGACGATCCGCTGATCCGTCACGTACCGCTGGATGGCCTTGGTGACCGCGAGGCGACCAGGGCCATCGGGATCGCCGGCGAGGATCAGCTTGGTGACGCTCTCAGGGATCCGGCAGAGATCGAACCGGCGCGTGCCGAACGATGCCCAGCAGGGAACTTCCTTCAGCTCCGAGTAGCTGGCAGCCGTCTCCATGCCCTCGGCAAGACCGATGGTGCTTGAATAGCCGCCGCCCTGCCACACCCCGGCGCCTAGGCGACCAAGCGTGACCTTCTCGGTGTACCAAGCGGTTTCCGGATCGAGGAAGATGCGCTGGACTGCGACCAGGGTGTTGCCCTCGCGGGCCGCCACCAGCAGCGCCGGCTTGTAGACCGTGTGCGGCTTTGGATGATGCGGGCAACGCGGATGAAAGCGCAGGTCGTTCAGGTCTGGTGGCAGGCCGCGGCGCCGTAGGTAGCGCTCCGCCAACGTCCCGCGCACCGGTCCTGCCTCCTCCCAGATCTTCGCCACGTTGGCGGTTCCGCTTGGGCGATCCTCCGGCATCGGGTGCCTTCCGGTCACGCGAACCCGCGCCAGCTCCCGGAGCACGTCCTCGCTCGCACATCCGGCGAAGCAGTTCACGAGAATGCCGCGATCGCCCTGTCGGATCGAAAGGCTTGGCGTGGAGTCCTCGTGCGCAGGGCACCGGCACATGCCTTTGTAGCCGTCCCAATGCCCATCGAGTGTTGCTACGAGATCGACCAGTTCCTGGCTCGGGCGCCTTGCGATGATCGTCATCACGCCTCTCCGATCTGGCCATGGCCCGCGATCGAGCCCTGCTCGACACCGACCAGAACATAAGTCGTAGGGGAACGCGTGAAGAAGATCCGGATGGCGGTCTCCTGGTCTGCGGGGCACCGCATGTCATTGAAGCGCCAATGGTCGCGCACGTAGCGGAAAAGTGCCGCCCGAGCCGCCTCACGGTCTGGGTGAACCTCCGCATGATCTGGCTTTCCGGGTCGCCGGATGAGCAAGAGTATTTTGGACATGGCAGCGGCCTTTCGGAAGTGAGGTTTGGCGCAGCGGGCTGCGCCGGATCCGCTCAGGTCCGTGATGCCTCACTTTCCCAAGCGATCTTCCCCTTCCCTCTCCTCTCTCCGCCTCATGCATTTACCGTGCGCTAAGGCCGCTTGATTATAGTTTCGGAACTGTGACCATGACGCACCGGTTGAACCGACACAGGTGCCCAAGTTTCGAGGTTTTCGTGACCCAGCTTTCTTCGCTCGAAATCAGCAACTGGATTGCCATCTATCTCGCCGCTGGCCTCTGCTGCACGATCGCCATGGTTCTCTCAGTATCGATGACGCTCCATGGACTTTGGAGGGATCGTGCCTGGGCTGACGTTGCGACGGTAAGGGGCGCCGTCCTCTTTCTGCCGAAGGCATGGTGGCGCTGGCAGAAGCTATACCTGCTCTCGACGCCGGTGACGCTCGGTATAGTAGGCTATTTTGCTGCCTCCATGGCTTGGAGCTGAGGCTAACGCCTCGCTACAGGTTCAATGCCTGTAGAATATTGTGGGCTCCCTTGCCCGCTTCAATTTCCCTTGCGGACAGCATGGTGAGTGTACCGAGGTGAGACATCCTCGGATGTGTCACGGCTTTTGAAGCTCTGTACGTGTCGTTTTCGAAGCCCATCACCTCGATCACCAGCGTCTTGATTTCGCCGGTTCGCCTCGATCGGGCTTCGAGGATGAAATCGGGTCGGCAATTCCCCGCCGGTGTCTGGCTGTCAAAAATCGGCTTTCTGATCGCCACATCGATATCTCCCCGGTGCAGTCGGCGCTGCACCTCGAGCAGGCCGCGAAAGGCATCGCGCTCGAGCTGAGAATCCACGGGCACGAACAGGCGGCCGTTGTAGATGGGCTGCGCATAGGCGCGGAGTGGCGAGTATCCCCGCGCTTCCGGATATTTGCCGACGACGATCATGGTGAGAAAGGGGCCGGTGACCGGATTGCCCCGAACTGCCGGTGATTGCACCCGATTGGCGACTGAGACGCTCTCCCCGTTCGTGAGGAAGATTTCGTTCGCCTTATGGCCTTTCGAGAAGAGCAGAACGAAGCCCTGGGGTTCATGCTCGGCGGGCCAATCATGGCTGAGGCGTCGGAGTGTGGCGTAAACCGCTTTCGCCTCGAGTGGGCGGTGGTGGGTCCAAAATGCCCTGGCGAGCTCTATACCGGGAGCGATCTCGATCTGGGCTGCCGCCCGCCCGATCGCCTGAAAGTTTTCGCGGATTGACCATTCCTCTCCGGCGGCCAGGGGCGCGATCACGTTCACGCCGCTCGTGTCCATCAGCCGCCAGAGCAGCCGCGCGAGGCGCGGTGTCGATGCATTTCGCGTCCGATCGTCCGTGACATCGCTCTCGGGGCGCTTCGACAGGTTCTCCGGCGCCGGCTTCAGAACCGAGAAAAACCCTGCCGGCGCATCATTCGCGGTCGCCCTGGACCGCACCTCAGTCACCCGGTTCGTGGCCTGGTCGCGGAAGAACGGGCAGTCCTCGCGATGCTCTGGCCGCTGGGTAAGCCGCCGCAGATAATAGGTTTCGGCCTCCGAGAGGTATGCTGGCGTCAGGATCGGAGGCGCCTTCTCGCGGCCTAGGCAATCGCAAGCGATCCATTTCATGCCGATGCGCGCCTGCTGCACCAGGTTGATGCCGGCAATTTCGTCGTGGTGAGTGCCGTCGCCGACGTACCAGCGGACCAACGCCTCCCGCACGATGTTGGGAAGTGGGATCCTGGATCCGTCAAGTCCTGGGGTGTCGCGGTCTATAAGCCACATCGCTCTGACTTCCAAATCAGCGGTCGAATAGAGTGTCTCTACCTTGCGCCCGCTTGACAAGCTTTCCCCCCTCGCTCTCCACTTCATGAAACAGCCCCTGGAGAGCCAGAATGCTCCGCTCGATCCTTTTCGCTTCTGTTTTGAGCGCCGCCCTTGCACCGTCAGCTGCGGCCCAAAACCGCCCCACTCGGGGGGTGCAGCTCATCCACCTGGGTGCCGCACAACTATTCGCCCCGGAAGGCGGCGCTATGGCAGGGGGCAGCGTCCCAGAAGAACCTCAACCAGCGGTCTCTGACGCCATGTTGAGCGCCTTTCGGGTCCACGATCTGAGCCGCCGCTATGTGGAATTTCAGATGGCACAGGGCTTCGGCAGCCCGGCAGCGCCTTCCCTTGAACAGCCTGCGACAGGCTTCACCCGTGTCGCGCCTATTTCATCAATCGCGGTGCCGGCTTGGATACGCGCGGGCGCGGCATTCCCGTCGATCCCGTATACACCTGAGTGTACTTCGGTGCCCTACGCACCCTCGGGCCTGCTCGGCTATGCGGCCGAGGTGCGGCGCGCGACCTACTACTCCATGATGAGCGCGATCGCGTGCGAGCATGGGATCCCCGTAGGGCTCTTTGACGCGGTGATCATGCGCGAGAGCAGGTACAACCCACAGGCCGTCTCCTCGGCCAATGCCTTCGGCCTCTCCCAGTTGATGCCGGGTACGGCCTATGGCCTTGGCGTGAACCGCTACGATGTCGTCCAGAACCTCCGCGGCGGCGCGCGCTATCTACGCCAGCAGCTCGATCGCTACGGGCAGGTCCACCTCGCACTCGCGGCCTACAATGCGGGCCCGGGGCGTGTGAAAACCACCGTGCCGCGGATCGCGGAAACGCAGGCCTATGTCAGCGCCATTCTCTCGAGCTGGTCTCGGCTCAGCACGGGTCACGCGCATCCCCTCGCCCCGCCGGCGCAGATTGCGCCACGGTGCCGGGTGCTATCGTATTATTCGCTGCGGTCGCGTCAGCAACGCTCATACGTAAGCGGCATCCTTGGCTCCGCCTCGTGCTGCATATCTACGGTCAAGTGATGATTTGGCTTTCTCTCAGCTGCATCGCAATAGCTGCAGTGCTCTTCCTTTGGGAGAGATGAGCGTGTCGGACAGGTACATAGGGTCATGGTCTCGGCAGCGTACCTGGGGCGAGCATTTATCGGTGAGGCACGGATCTTCGTGCGGCCGCTGCGGTTGGTTGGCGCCTCCCCTACCCGCTAGCCCAGAGGTCCAGCTGAGGTTGCCATTTTCGACTCCCGCAAAAAACATGATATGACTGTAAAGAGAACGAAACGGCATTTTTGTACTTGGCATCAAGCTGTCATCGATTCATCGGATCGGCATGCCGATCAGCCCCGAAACCCTATGGCTAAATCCGATCGGTTGGTGCCAACGTTCCAGTTTGATAAGGTTCCAGCGAGCCGGCGGCCGTTGCGAGAGATGTGCTCGCCCTCACCTCCATACTGTTCCGCACCTGGGCGAAGGAAGGTGGTTCGACGCCGGGGCTGAAGCATTGCATGACCGGAGCGGTTTGCGCATCAGCGTAGGCAAGCTGGTTCCCGCCAACGTTCCTTGGACCCGGATCGCGTTAGCATTTGCTCACCTGGGCCGTGATCCTTCAGTGCCACATGCTGCGTGTCGCAGCAGTGCCTGGCCGGCGACAATGGCTGAAGCTGCACGGTCGTAGTGCTGCCGATGATGATCTGGTCAAGCGCCCGGGAATGCGCAACACGCATTGTCATTCCTGCGGGTGAACTCATCCTGGCCTCGACCCCTTTCAGGAATGCTAGCCTCGCGCGCCTTGCCGCACGCCGCCAAGGCTGCCCCTCCTGCCGGCCCTGAATAGCTCCGTGAACATAGCCGGTTGGATCGGGATCGAGGAATATAGGCTGTGGCGCGACAAGCCTGCGCATCCGTTCGCCTCGGGCGAGTCGGTTTCTTCTGTTTGAAGAAACCTATCTACAATCGCCGCTGCTCGCAGCGGAAGGATTCGAGATTCGAAAGATTCAGATTCAGCGGTTGAAATGTGGTGCAGTCTCAGTCGGTTAAAACGGTCGTCCTGACCGGATGGGGGAACTTGCCTGTCCTCGCGGGGGCTGCAACCTGACTTCTTGGGGGGCTTTTCCTGACCGCTCGGGGGCACTCCTGACCTTTTGGGGGCGGCCCGTAATCAGCGCGTTCGGAGCTGCATCCTGGTGGTCGATCACGGAAAGACTGTGTTTTCAAGTGCCTCAAGCGGCCAAGAACAACCCTGTCCCGACTCGGCAGTTCGCCTAGGGATTGGTGCGAATTTGCGGTCATTTTTTATCCTGACCAGACGGGGGGCAAGAGACTGCGTCATCCTGACCTGCCTTGACGGATGAGGTCAGGTCAGGCAGCCCTTAGGTTCCGCGACCTGATTCAGATCGAAGTAGCGCATGGATGATAACGCTGACCAAATGATTGAGGCGGCACGAGAAGAGACCGAGGCGAACGCTCCAGGGCGGGCGATGCGTGTCGCTGCGGCCCTCCAGGCAAAGGGAGGTGACCAATTCGCCAAGCCGGGCAATATCATCGAAGTGAAATTCGTGAAGGGCGAGTCTCTAAGCCTCACAGCATCCCGATTGTTGGCGCTCATGATCCTGACAGCGGGCGGAGATGCCTGGGAAGATCGCCCTCATCGGATGCGCAAAGCCGACATCCGCCGCGGACACAAAGGCAACGAGCGTATCAGCGACATGCTCGAGGAGCTTCACCGCACACTGTTTGCTGTGGATGACAGGTCATGGCGTGGAAAAAAGGCCACGCTCCGGTTCTCGCTGATATCCCGATCGCGGGAGGAGAGTGACGAGGATGGCGAAGCAGGGTGGATCGAATGGGAGTTCACGCCTGACGCTCGCAGATTGATCCAGGCTTCCGAGACCTACGCAGTGCTTAATCGGCAAGCGGTCCTTGGTTTTCGATCAAGCTATGCACTCAAGCTCTATGAACTTGGTGCGCTTCGCCTTCACCGCCGGCACTCGACATGGAAGGGCGATATGGCAAGCTTTCGAGCGGCCCTCGGCATCCCGCCCGAGGTATACACCGACTTTGCCCAGCTCCGGCGAAAGGTGCTCGAGAAAGCGAAGGCGGAGGTAGACCAGCTTGCGCACTTCAAGGTGGAGTGGCGTGAGATCCGCAAGGGCCGAACTGTCACTGAACTCGAACTTCGTTTCGAGCCCAAGGGACCACCGGATGTCATTGAGACCGTCGGCGAGTTAGACCGACATTCTGTAGGCCGAAAGGCGCGGCGTGATGGAACTGTGGAGGGGGTGTCGATAGGTCAGGTTGCGCGAGCCGCCCTGCCGTCATCCGCTGCTGCGCCCAAGAAAACGGAAGAGCGAACATTCCCAAGGGGGTCGATCAGCTTCGGCGCGGAGGATCTCCTGGCAATAGGCCGAGCCCATGGCGGTGGTTGGGACGTGAACATGATCGCGGACGCCTATCGAGAGCATATGGGCGAGCGACTAGAAAAGCTGCGTGGTGCCAAAATGATCGCATCTTGGAAGGGGTTTTGCGAAGGTTGGGTGAACCGGCGCGGACGCCCGTCATAAGAGAATTGCACGCGTGCAATTTGCCATCCCCCAGCGAGTCAGGTTGAAGCGTTGAATGCCCAAAACGCCTCGAAATGCCATCGTAACTTTCGAAATTAGCCGTTATCTTGACTGAAAAGCGCAAATTGAGATACCACCCATTGAATTGCGAAAGGTGAAATGTGGCTAACGGACTCGATCTTGAGGAAGCCGATCGGCTGGTATCGGTCGCTGCGCTTGCGGGGCGAACGTCGTCGGTACTCGAGAAGCTGAGAGATTCGGCGCGCAGTGCGCGCTCGGACGACCGGAGGGAGCCGACTTTCACGATCGGCAAAGCGGCAGAGCTGGTGAACCGGACACCGGCGGCAATCCGCGACGCTGAGAAGGACGGTCGACTCCCCGAGCCATCGCGCACCGACAATAATCGCCGCGAACGCTACACGCTCGCGCAGCTCAACGATATGCGCGGCGTTTTCGGAACTCGGCCTTACCGCGCTGCGGGAGACCCCTGTTGCGTGGTTGCAGTGCAGAATTTCAAGGGCGGCGTTGGTAAATCCACCGTGGCGGTCCACCTCGCTCAGTATCTCGCTATACGGGGCTACCGAGTTGCACTGGTGGACTGCGATAGCCAGGCTTCGGCGACAACACTGTTCGGCTATGTGCCCGATCTTGACCTAGACGAGGATGACACGCTCTATCCCTTCTTGCGGGAAGACGAGCGGACGTCACTCGACTATGCACTTCGCAAGACGCACTTCGATGGCCTCGAACTGATCCCCGCAAACCTGCGGCTTTTCAATTCCGAGTACGAACTCGCCGCGCGTATGGCGCGAGGAGGGTTCGACGCGCTCCTCAATCGTTTGAAGGTCGGGATCGACAGCATCGCCGACCGCTTCGATGTCATCGTAATGGACCCTCCGCCCGCACTGGGAGCGATATCGCTATCCGTCCTTCGTGCAGCGAACGCGCTCGTCGTGCCGGTGCCGCCGACTGTAATGGACTTTTCGTCCACGGCCGCATTCCTTTCAATGCTCGACGAGACAATTGAGCAGCTTGCCGAACGAGGCATGGCGCCGGAGCTCCAGTTTCTCAGGTTTGTCGGCTCCAAGGTCGATGAGAACAAGTCGATGCAGAAAGAACTGCTGCAGTTGATGAGAACGCTGTTCGGCCACGCCATGATCCGGACGCCGCTTAAGGATTCGGCCGAGATCGACAACGCGACCGCTCGGCTCATGACCGTCTACGAGCTTGACGGACCTGCGACTAGCTCGGCGGTCCGCAATCGTTGTCTGGGGTATCTTGATGGGGTGAACGCAGAGATTGAAGTCGACATTCGCTCGATGTGGCCGAGCCATCAAGCGGCGCTTCGTAAGGCGGCGCTGGCGTGAGGCGTGCGCGTTGCACGCGTACCGGAACGAAAAATATGAGTAAATTGCACGCGTGCAATTTCGGAAGAAGGATGCTCCTATGAGCAGGAGAAACAGCGGCTTTGCAGCCGATCTTGCGGCTGGAATCAACCTTTCGGAGGAGCCTGCGCCGCAGCGCCGAACTGGCATCGCCTCGAATGTTCTGACAGGCCGTTCAAACAGACTTGCGGACCTCGCTTCTGGTGCCGTCGTAAACCGAATGCACGAGCTTGTCGATCCTGCGCGCTGCAGGATGTGGGCGGGGCATAACCGCGATTACGCGCTGCTTACGGAGGAGCGCTGCGCCGACCTAATCGAGAGCATCAAAGCTCAGGGCCGGCAGGAGATGCCGGCGATTGTTCGGCGCCTGTCAAACGATCCGGACTTCGATTTCGAGGTAATTTGCGGTGCTAGGCGGCACTGGACGATCAGCTGGCTACGATCGCACAACTATCCCGACTTCAAGTTCCTCATCGATATCCGCGAGATTGGCGATGAGGAGGCGTTCCGCCTAGCCGACATCGAAAACCGAGCACGTGATGATCTGACCGATCTAGAGCGGGCGAAGGATTACCTTCGTGCGCTCGGTCGCTATTACGACGGTCGTCAGAGAACGATGGCAGAACGCCTCAACGTCACCGAGAGTTGGCTGACCCGCTACCTCGATCTTGCGCGCCTACCTCCAGAGCTAACCTGTGCCTTTGCAAACCCTCAGGACCTCGGCGTTCGGAACGCGATCGCACTCAAGGCACTGCTGAAGCCTGAAGATCGCAAGGCGAGGGCGTTCGCAGAAGCAGCGCGTATCGCCGATGCACGCAACGCGGGGGCACCGGCGCAATCGGTGGTCGAGACAATCAAAATCCTGAGCCTAGCGGTTGACCCCCCCAAAAAGTCAGGATCCCCCAAGAGGTCAGGAAAAGCCGAGACCGTGTCAACTGCAGGGGGCAAGCCGGTCCTTCGAATTGAGGGCGCCGATCGGAAGGGCATTCGGCTCACACTGCTCAACAAGGGGGGCGCGTCGCGGCAGGATGCCGAGGAGGCTTTGCAGGCGATCCTAGACCAGCACTGGAGCTGATGGCGCTGAGAGGCCTGCTAGGAGCTTCCTGGCGCCCTGTGGAGTAACGCCAAGCAGGCGGGCCACCGCTGATGCCTGAAGCCCGGGGTAGGCGACCAGGAGACGAGCGAGGGCAGGGGCCTTGCTTCGCTTGGTAACCTGCCGGTTGACTTGCCCCGCTCCAGTACCCGCTCGATGGCCCCGAGCTCGCGGAGGCCGCTCGTGGCCGCAGCAGTAAGAGCCTCGGCGATCGCCGTTGTAAGCGCGGCAGGGGAGTGGGGGAGGAACTTCGGCAGTAGGACCAGGGACGGAATGACGCGGGTCGTGAAACCGGCGCGGTGCATCATCAGCGGCATGGCGGCGGCGATTAGCCAGTTGCGGTCACGCGATCGGAGAGGAATCGCCCACGAGCGCCATGTTTTGGCCCGCCCCCTTCTCAGGCGGTGTTGCCTTACAGATACCGGTTCACGTCTGACACTTTACCTCCGCTTGCGGTAAAGTGTCATGGAAGACAGCATGCCTCGTTGCGAGCTGGCCCCTTGAGTGTCAGCCGTGGAAAAGCGCGGAAAGGCGACGTTTGAGGGATTCACAGCAGTCGGATTAGCGCTTAGATTCGCAATATGTTCTATCAGGCCGACCTCTTTGACACCCCGTCACCTGAGCACACTGCTGAGGCCATGACCCTCCCTGCCGTCATCGAGCGCATCGCTGAAGTGTCATTGCGGCCGCGATATGCATTCATGGTGCTGCAGCTGATTGCCCGTGCTGCCGCTCCCAGCGCTTTGAGCGCAGGACCCTATGTCGGGGTAGGAGACCGACGTATTCCCTTACGCGACTGGCTCTGCGATGCCTTGCTGCCGATGGCTAATCGCGACGCCAGAAGACTGGCGCAGATTGACGATGTGCGGATTGAACTTGAGCGCGCAGGCACGCTGCCGACTGATGCCGCTGAAGCGGCTAGGTGCCTCGACGAGGAGGTGCGCGAACGGGTCCGCCGTTCAGGACGCTGCAACGTCAGTCGGGCGGTCTCTGATTTGGTTCGTGCGGGCTTGGTCCGCCGCCATTATAAGGGCTACAGGGTTGATCACATCAATCGGGGCGCGCAACGTGAGGTTGTTTACACCATCCTACCGGCAGCGGCTCAGGCCCTCTTCGGCCTCACTCACACCTAGACCCGGTATGCCCAATTCGACGAGCACACGCTGCTGATGGCTGAGCCGGTTCTCTACAGTTTCCGTCGTTGCCCGTATGCGATGCGGGCGCGTCTAGCGCTCACAGTAAGCGATGCTCGGTACGTGCTTCGCGAAGTCAGGCTGGCCGACAAGCCGGCTGAGATGTTGAGGATCTCGCCGAAGGGCACTGTTCCTGTCCTCGAGTTGCCCAGCGGAATTGTGATCGACGAGAGCTTGGAGATTATGATGCATGTGCTTCAAGCCCGGGATCCGGAGAACTGGCTATCCCGCACTGACGTCGCGCTGATCGAGGCTAATGACCGCGAGTTCAAACACCACTTGAACCGCTACAAATATGCTGATCGCTATGGCTCGGATGCCGTGGTTCACCGCTCGCGCGCCCTCAGCTTTCTACAGGAACTCGATCTGCGCCTCGCTGCAGCTGGTCAGCTCTGCGGATTCGAGCGCGGGTTTGCAGACGCGGCGATCATGCCCTTTGTTCGCCAATTCGCCGCAACAGATCCTGCGTGGTTCGGAACGCAGGCGCTGCCGCACCTGAATGCTTGGTTAGCTGGCCATATAGCTTCAGACCTGTTCAAGAGGGTCATGGTTCGCACGGCGCCTTCTGCCCCGTGCCAGCGAGACGGCCAATTAGGATCTGGGTGGCGAGCTAGGCTTCGATGACCTCCCAGGTCACCCTTCTAGCCATCGGCGCTCCCGTAGCCAGGATGGGTATACCCTGACTGCACACATACGACTGAACGATAGTGTGTTAAATCAGGGTCGCTTTCAGATACATTGAACACTTAGTCATAACGGTCTAGACCCTCTTCGAACAGAAAGAGGGTACAATGACGCTTTTTGGCTATGCTCGAGTGTCGACGGCGGGGCAGGACCTCGCAGTCCAGCTGGATGCCCTGAAAGCTGCCGGCTGTCAGACTATCCGATCAGAGAAGAAGCCTGGATCGGACCGCAATGGCCGAACGGAGCTTCAGACGCTCCTGGATTTTTTGCGGGAAGGCGACACCTTGGTGGTCACACGGATCGATCGGCTCGCACGCTCCATGAAGGATCTTCAAGACATTGTGCATGAGCTGAAGGGGAGGGGGGTGGCTCTCAAAGCGACCGAGCAGCCAATCGACACTGGTACAGCGGCTGGCAAAGCCTTCCTCGACATGCTTGGCGTTTTCGCGGAGTTTGAGACGAATCTCAGGCGAGAACGCCAGGCGGAAGGGATTGAAGCGGCCAAGTCGAGGGGCGTCTATAAGGGGGGCAAGCCCCGTATCGACCCGGAAGCGGTTCGCAACCTGCTCGCGCAAGGTGTTCGACCAGCACATGTCGCTCGCGAGCTCGGGATCTCTCGGGGAAGTGTTTATCGCTTTTCGTCCAAGCGTCAGATCATGACATAATACCTGCTTGAATGGAGCGCTGATGCTCTCGCCGCACAATGTGAATCTGCAGGCTAGTCTGCCTAGGCGTTTAGACCAACGGTCATCGGTACCGCAAAACCCCCGATCATAGAGGGATGTCTTAACTCCACGAGTAGATGACATGGGTAATTTGACAACCCGCCTGATTTGCCTGACGCTGGATTCCTCCAGCTGCAGAAGGGGTGATAATGCTTGCCCGAAACTCTTTGGCTTCACTTTGGTTGGTGGCGGTGCTCGGCAGCGGATCAGCACAGGCGAAACCTTTTGCAAATCGCGAACTCGATGCTGCGGTTCATGCTGCGATGGCGAGAACTGGGGCCAAGGGTGTAGCCATTGCGCTGATCGACCGAGGCAAAGTCGTCTCTGTCCGAACTTATGGAGTCCGGAACGCCGCGTGGGACCCGCTCAGTCCAGATACCATTATGTACGGCGCTTCACTGACCAAAGCCGTGTTTGGCTACCTGGTCACGCAGCTTGCGGCCGAAAAGAAGTTAGCCCTCGATCGACCAATCGCCTCTATGCTGCCCCAGCCGCTCCCGTCCTATGGGAACATCGACGCTTATGGAGCCTGGGGAGATTTAGCCAATGACCCTAGATGGAAGCAGGTGACCCCACGTCACGCGCTCAATCACTCTACCGGATTTGCGAATTTCTCCTCCCTTGAGCCTGATGGCAAGCTGCGCTTTCACTTCGACCCCGGGAGCCGCTACGCGTACTCTGGAGAGGGAATTTCTCTTCTACAATTTGGGGTTGAGAAGGGCTTGGGATTAAGCGTGGAGGACGAGCTGCAACGCCGTTTCTTCCGTCCTTTGGGTATGACGCGGACGTCATTGGTATGGCAGGGCAGTTTCGGCACAAACCTGGCGGATGGATGGGACGAGAGCGGCAAAAGCGAGCGGCATGACGATCGCAGTCGCGTGCGAGCGGCTGGATCGATGGACACCACGATCGCCGATTTCGCCCAAATGGCCGCGGCGATGGTCCGAGGCTATGGATTGCCCGCAGCTTGGCGAGCTGAATTCGCACGCGGGACGCAAGTGATTACCGGCAAGACGCAGTTTCCCACAATGCAGAATGCTGCACCAGCAGGCGAGCGAACTACGGCTAAAGCTGCTTTGGGCGTTATTGCCTTCAACGGCCCCCAAGGCCCCGGATGGCTGAAGGGCGGACACAACGAAGTAACAGCCAACACACTTGTCTGCCTGGAGCGCGGACGCCGATGCGTTGTGATTCTTGGTAACGACGTCCGGATCGAGACGGCTTTTCCGGCCCTAGTGCGTGCCGCTATAGGTCCCACAGGTGTGCCCTATAGCTGGGAATATGGCTTTGAGCGCGGTGACAGCTGAGCGCCCACTTGGCATCGTTCGGAAGTTTTGACCGCTTCTCGCAAGCGGAGATGTCTTTTGACTGGTTCGCAATCGATCCCTGTGTACCGGGGGAGGGGGGCACGAAGCTTCGTGCCCCGTTAGGCTTCCTCGAAGCCCTGGAGGTCCGCGCCGCCCGTGACCAGAACTGGGACATTCCTGCCGTTCCCGCCCCAGGAGTGTGACGGCAGCTCTCGCCAGAACCTGCCCTTGACCGGCTTGAAGCCGCTTGGCAGCTGCGCGCCCAATTCCTGCCGCTAGAAGGTGCTCCAAGGCTTCCCAGAAGCGGACATCACGTGATTCAGGTTCGCGACTTGTCCAGGCCCGCCGAAGGGGAAGGGGGGACGTCGCACGCCCCCGCTTGTCGCCATTCGCCTGCCCCTAGCAGCTTTCTAAAGCGCACATTGGTCCGCGCGTCGCGAAGTCGCCCCGAAGCGCCTTTATCCATCGGCCGCAGAGTATCGATAACGGCTAAGTCGAATAACCCGGTAACTCGACTAACCGCGTAAGTGGATGCGCAGCATCGGGCAGACGCGGAAATCTCGGCGGCAGCGCGCCCAAGGGCGCCCGCTGCTTTCCTATAGCAACAGTCGAAAGTCCTCTGAGCAAGGCGGTAGCATCGTCGTCATTGATATCACCTTTGCAAAGCATCCATGCTCGAGCTCCTGACGTCAGCATCGAGCGTGTCTGGAACTGCGGCTCATGGCGCGGTAACGGCCGCGGGGCGGGGGTAGGGACGCGGGCAGGTGCACGCCTCTTCAGGACGTTTAGGAGGCTGATTGTCCTCCCCAAAAGCGGACGCGGCAGTGCCGAGCTCGCCGGACCCTGTGGGCGGCAATAAGGGGTGGGAAACTGCATTTAGCCGCTAGGCTGCGCACTGACTGACCGGAGCGGGCTGCGGTGAGGAAAGACGTCGAGCGGCATCGCCGGCAGGAGGCTTGGCTCAACGACACGTTGCGGATCGCAGGACGGCGTGGTCATTCAGTTCGCGTGCTGTTCGATCAGATGGTGGTGGACATCAATCCAGATTGCGGTCCGCTGCGGCTGGACCGCCTATTGGCGCGGGAGGGCAGTGCAGAGGATTGGAGCTGGCTTTCTACCGCCCTGGAAGCGCTAGCGGAATGTGCCGGTGTGCAGCGGCTCTCAATCAAGTGCGCGTGATTCCTTTTGCTTGCAATTAGTTGGCTAGGGTCACCGGAACTGGTATGCGCGATAATAGTTTAACTCGGTTAACCATCAGTTTGCCGCGCGCACTCTTGCTGCGTTGCATCATTTCGGATTAATGCGCGTTCGTCGGCAACACGTCCATTGTGGACCTGAGGAGACTTCACGATGAGCGCAGATGACGGTGAAGCCGGTCAGGAGATCATAAAAAACGTTGAACTGGCTCTTGGCGATGGATCTACCGTCTCTGTTTATCTCAGAGGTCGCAACGAGCCCATTTCAGTGGTTCGCGTGCACCGCACGCCGCTCACTGTGCGGCTGGAAGGTACCTGCAACGCCGTTCACGACGTGACGTACAGCGCTGTTGTTGGAGCGAAGTACTCTCCTCGAGGGCTGCGTGTTGTCGACGGCATGGCGTAGTTTGCAGCGCTGTCAAATGGGTATGCTTCGGCACTCAAAGTGAGCCGAATAGAATAACTTACGTTAGGTGCTTGGACCTGCCAGGTTGCACGCCGCAGGCCGGGTTCATAGGCTAGCGTTGATGATAGAGAACCGACATCGGCAGGCGGCACGTGATTCCGATTTCTTAAAGGTCTTGGGGGGCCGCACTCGCATCCTCCTTCTTCGGGAACTCTTCGACGGCGAGCAGTCGGTTCGCGAGCTTGCCGCTGCAATCGGTGTGCTGGAGACGGCGGTTTCGCAACAGCTTACCATACTGAAAGCAGCGGGATTCGTCTCAACCCGCCGTCAAGGGCAAAAGATCTTCTATTCGCTGGCAAGTGACGATGCTCGGCAGCTTCTCGAGATAGTTCGAAAGTTGACAATGAAGGCCGAGGTAGAGGCTACAGGGTAGAGGAAGCCTCCGAGGCCGCGCACTATGCGAGGATGCTTAGTCTGCGGTACACTCAGGTTGGATATCTCGAACGAAGCTGGCATCCTCATTGACGGCTCTCGGTAGATCAGAGAGAAGAATTAGCACCGCCTGCATCAACACCGACAGCCCATGTACGCACTCTGCCAGTTGCGGATCATTCAGTTCTCGAGCTAGAGCGTCGAGCTTCGCGAGGCGAGCCGCAGCGTCCATCAGGATAGCATTTGTGTTGGCTGTCATGTCACTGCCTCGGCTCGAACGATCCCGTGAAGCTTTGAACGATGGCCCAAATGAAAAAGGGCGACCTCGATAAGAGGCCGCCCACTTTCACGTTACGCAGATTGCGTCTTAGGCGTACGAAACCTTGACGCTGCGACGACGACGCGCAGCCGCGCCAGCCATGCCGGCGCCAGCGATCAGCAGGCCCCAAGCGGCCGGCTCGGGAACGCCGCTCGGCGGTGAAGCAAGCGTGTAGCTGCCCGACACGGCCGAACCAGCGCCACCGGTCTGGGTGAAGCTGAAGGTCAGCGAAGCGGCGCCCGGGTCGAAGCCTGCCAGAGCGACCGACGGAGTGAAGGTGCCGAGCGTGTACAGCGAGACCACGGCGCTGGTGCCTACGGTCGACAGGTCCACCTTCGAGATGGTGCCCACGAAGGTGCCGTATGCGCCGCTGAGAGTGACGGCCGAACCCGAGGTGGCGGTCACGTTGGAGAGGGTGAACAGGGAGAAGAACGAGACGGGGCTCAGGTCACCCGTGCCGTTGCTGGTGGTGACCGTACCGCTGTTGGTGAAGGTGGTGCCAGCGCCGATTACCGGCGTCGAGGTGCCGACGTTGAACACTGCGCCAGCAAGCGTGCCGACGATGGTGGCCGCCGACGCGGCCGTGGGAGCTACAACCGCTGCCGTCGTGGCAGCGAGCAACGCGAGAACACGAGTGCGCATACATTCCCCTACTTTGGTTAAAGACCGGTTAATGCCGGCAGCCGAGCACTCTCCAGAAGGCCGCAACTTGTCAATCGTGAAATATTGCAGTTGCGAGATGCAACCGTTCCAACTCGACTATCTTACTCATAGATCAGCGATTTTTTTTCGCCCCGCACTTGCAGTACGATGAAGGTCACTGTCGCTCAAACGTTTGCAATAGCAGCGATTTTTTGACCGAAAGACGTCAACTTTTGTGGACAGCTGCGAGTTCCAATCCTATCTAAGTTTTGCCGCCCCCTCCCGCGCGCAAACGGGCCCTAAAATCGAGTGATTCGTTCTTTCGATTGGGGGCGGCAACTTCCCCTTCGTGATGGTGCTTAGTTCGCAGGCTCGGCACGGTGGCGTCCGAGCAAAGGTGCTCGGATACGCCCTGAAGTCGAGCCATTAGAATGCCTTGCGCGGGTTGCCTTCTGGGTCGTCAGCGGTAAGAAGCCGCTGGTCACTCCTTCTCGGCCGCACTCAATCCACACCTCGAGTGCGCAAGCCGACGGGTCTGCCGGGTAGGGGTGACACCGCTTGATCAGCCTTAACTGGTCCTTATGGATAATCCCGTAAGCCAAGTCCGTCGCCTCACGCGGTTCCCTTCCGCATCTCCAGGTGAGGCGACAATTCACTGATGCGAGATGAAATCGCCCAGTTGATAATCGATTCTGCATCACGCATAGAAAGGACGTTGGCGGACTGCGCCTACACCTTTGGCTCGGTGGCTTCGCCTCCGGGCCGTTTTGCATTTTAGCGAGTCGCTGACGGGGGTCGCGTCGAGTTATCTGCGCGCCGCTTTGCAATGGATGCGAAAGGGTGTCGCGTGAGGCGACTGCTCCTCTGTACGGATATTTTTCTAAATCCGAGTTAGCGCTGATCGGTCGGCATGCAGCTCTGACCGGCGTCGCGGGCGAAGGGGCCACCTCTGAGGGGATGGGGCGACCTCAGAGGTGGTGCTGCACTTTTAAGCGGGCACACTTAACGAATGCGCTCAACTGGGATCCGCTCTTTCCCGGATGCCAGAACGCGCAGACCTTCAAGGCTAGCCTCGGCTGCGTTGCGGTTGGTTGGCGTTTGTGCACCTCTGCGGTGCGGAGCGGAGGTGGATCGACGGGTTTTGGAAGCTGACTTTGGGCGATCGGAGGCGGGGCAGGGCTCCGACACCTACGGGGGCAGTCAGAAGATGACTGCCGCGGTCAATGCAATCAGTCGGCAGGCGGGCGTCGGGCGCCCCTCGGCTTTCCTATACCGCCTTCGCGCCGCTTGCCATCGATAGAGCTAGTCTGGCGCAAAAGGCCGGGATGGCGTACCATCCCGGCCCTTCGCAAGCCTTCGGCCCCCCAGGGTTGGGGCCTTGGGCTATTAGCGGAACAGCGAAGTGATCGTCTGCGGCGCCTGGTTGGCGATCGACAGAGCCTGAACACCGAGCTGCTGCTTGACCTGCAGAGCCTGCAGTCGAGCCGATTCCTTCGCCAGATCGGCGTCGACGAGGTTGCCGATGCCGCCCTCGATCACGTCCGAGAGCTTGCTGGTGAAGGTCTGCTGAGCATCGATCTTGCGCGAAGCGGCGCCGAGCGTGCTGAGCGTGGTCTTCAGGTTCGCCGAAGTGGTCTTCAGCGTGTCGACCATCGTCTGCGCAGCGGCCTGGGTGTTGATCTGGCCGGTCGAAGCGACGGTGATCGTCGAGCCGCCGAGGTCCAGACCCTGGTTCGCCACGGTGAGCGAGTCCGGGTTCCACGCGGTGGTCGCCGTGTTCGAGTCCTGCAGCGACTGCAGCGCGGTCACCTGACCACCCGAAGCCTTCAGCAGGTTCGTGCCGTTGAAGTCCGAGCCGTTGACGATCGTGGTGATCTGGTCACGAAGCGCGGTGAAATCCTTGTTCAGGGCGTCGCGGGTCGAAGTGTCGATACCAGCGTCGGCAGCCTGCTTGGCCTTCGCCTGCATCTGGTTGACGATGTCGTTGATCTGCTCGGCGCCGGCAACGGCGACGTCAGTCACGCTCTTCGCGCGGCTGAGCGACGACGAAACCGCCTTCAGGCCGCCGAGGTCGCCACGCAGGCCACCAGCGATCGTGTAGGAAGCCGAGTCATCCTTGGTCGAGGACACGGACAGACCGGTGTTGATGCGGCTCTGCGTGGTGGCCAGGTCCTTCTGGGTCGCAGTCAGGCTCTGGAGAGCCGCCATTGCGCCGACGTTCGTGTTAACCGAAAAAGCCATGATGTTTTCCTTCTTGGTACACGGGCCGCTTCTGCAGCCCGGATCGGAAGCGCCGACCCGCTACCGGGCACAACTGCCCCGCCAGACCATTTTGGGAAAAAAATTGTGCTGCTGACGATTCCCGCGATAATTCTGATGGTTACTCCAATATTTAGATTCGTGAACAACAGCTAAAAGGCGGGACAATAGGGTCACCGCCCGCTGTTATGCCGAGACGAAGGACGCCTGCAGACGGTGATACGCTATGGAGTTGTTATGAATGCCCGACCAAGTCGGCTCGGTCGAGATATCGCCTGCTGAGACGCTTGGGATCTGACTTGAAATGCTTGCAAGGTTGCCGCGCTCTCAGGGGGTGCGTTCAGCGCCCGGGGTGGGGTAAGTCAGAACGCAAGAGAGGGCAACGCTCAGACGATATTGCAGATAGTTACGCGAGTCACGGACGTAACTAATCTCCTTTTGACACAAAAAATCCGGCCAGCCGCGGCATGGGGTGACCGGGTTTCAAGGCTCCGAAGAACATCGCAGAAGGTTCATTGACTGCGCCGGCCACGATACCGGCCACTGGCCTTGTGTCAATTTGCTCCCTAAGCGCAAGGTCCTACGTTGAGACGTGCGGCGGCAGGCAGCATCAGACCGACGCTGCTGGGCTACGGCGGCGCTGTCGATGTTGATGATGATGAGGGTGCAGGGCACCAAACCTCGGTCGTTGGTGATCTCTATGCGAAAGTCGCGTTCATGCCAGACCGACTGTGCACTATCCTGTAAAAGGCTGACTGCGATCGCATGCACCCTCGCCGCCTCGAGACTCTCAAACTCCGCACCAACCTTATCAGTCTCCATGCCGCCGTCTACCGAGTTGAAGAAGTACTGCATCAGCACCTCGCAGCTTTGGCGGGATGTACCACCATTTAGATTGTTAATTCCAAGCGGAGACCTTCATCCCCGGCAAGCTGGCAGCGAGGCGTACGACGCCGGAGCAACCGCAGGTCGCAATCCAGCCTTCCTTGGTCATCCACGATGAGGTTCAGACGAGAACCGGTCTGGGGGCAGACGCTCTGAGGCTACCTGGCAGTTGCCTCCGCGCCAGCGCGCGATTTCTCGCTGGGGAGGTTGCCGCCTCCGGAAACCAGGGGGGAATCGGAGGCGGCGAAACTCTCTTAGAGTCGCAAGCTTAACGAACTTACCGTCTACGCCTCCAGATTCCCCGCAGGTGCTATCGGAGTAGCGAAAGCAGCTGAAAGGACGAGGCAGCCACCAGGAGTGCCGCTAGGACAACGGCCCCGACATCAAGAGCTGTAGGACGGCGGATTTTCACAGACACTTCGTGAACTGGCCCTTCTTAGGCCCGCTAGCGATGTGGCACTTTCCAGCCTTGTCCTTTGTGATGCCGCTCGCCGCTGCCGCTGCAGCCGCCGGCGGGCACTTCACGAATTTGCCCTTAGCGTCCTTGCACGGTCCAGCTGCTAGAGCCGGTGTGATGATCAGGAAAACCGCGGCGGTGATCGTGGACACACGGAACATGGTGATCCTCTCCCTTCGAGTCGTTGGACGACAGGATGCCACGGCTCAAATTGCCTGCAATCGTTAAAAGCAGAGAACGTTTGCGGCGCTTCAAGGGCCGTGCTGACGTCGCGTGCCAATTGTCGATAGTCGCATCGGCAGCTTTCACGCGCCCTGCATTGTGCGCATGGCAGAGAATGGGTGGAAAACGGCCGTTGGCCACAGCGGTGAGTAGCCTTAGGTTGGGCTCATGGCACGAGCGCAGCACACCTTCGTCAACCGAAAGGATGGTCCGATCTACGTCTCAGTCGAGCCTTGGCCACAGTGCTTTGAACTGGAACCCGGCGATAAGCTGACACTCATCTGGGACGGTCCCACTTCTGGCGACACGTTGCAGATCGACTTCATCAACGAACGCGAGTTGGTGGTCTGGCCGAACGGAGACATCGACGGTATTCGGTACCTCTTCAACGGCGAACCCGGCGAGGATCGAAGCTGGACGTTCAAGCATCAATGATGTCCGCTATTGGGGCGGGACCGGCCGAACAGCGCGAGGGCTAGGGAGCCAGGCAGCTCGGCGCCCAATTGCCGCCATTCAGCGGACCGATCGACACTCCCGAAAGCGGATGCAAACCGGGCGACCTCTGGCGGCTCCGCTGGAGGCCGATCCCGGGTTCGCGAGCGGTCTGGGTGGGAAAGGGAAAACGGCAACTAGTTTGAGGCTCGTAGGTGCATAAGGGCCCATACCGCATGCTCGTTTGCACACCTTGGTATTGAACGACGCAAGATAACTCGCTCTGATCTCGCAACCTTTTTCGACCACGCTCGTTTTTATGTTCCCTGAACAGTGTACTAGGTCACGCAGTTGGCGGGCTCTCGCACCCCCCGTCCGTCGACTGGTAGAAGAGCCCGACGAGCTTCGCAGCCGGCGGGCTCTTTTGCGCTGTCGAAAAGCGGTCTCCTAAACTGCCAGCTACTCGATCGCCTAGGTCTTCAGTGATGCGATGAAGCCACCCACAACGCGAGCTGGCACAACCCAGGTGCGGTTTATGCCTGCCCAGAGGGATAGCGATCGATGGCGCGAGTACCCTCAATCTCATCGAGAGCCATGGCCAACGCCGCTTCTTCGCCTTCCCGCAGGAAATAAGGATACAGCGATCGTGAATTGCTTCTGTCCCCTTCCCTGTGGCTGCTGATGTTCGCCCTTATCGCATCGACGCTGAGCCAGAGCAGATGGGAAGGCGCATTTACGCTTTCATTTGTGCGGGCGTCTCCCACAGGGCGAAAGCCTAGCATGGCTTCGTAGAAGGCTCGATGCCGAGGGTTCACTTCGATGAAGAGGTCTGTGCACTGGTGTTTTGCTGATCCGAAAATCAGCACTGCGTGGAACAGGTGGGCCAATCGGGGCCGAGCCGGAGTGGACGCGTCAAAGGCGAACTTGGTCAGCTCACAAATGCTGGAGCCCGGAGCGGCACGAAAGGCGTCTAGGACATCTCCGAAGGTACGGTCAGCGGCAAGGCCAGCAGCGCCGTCGACCGTCAGTGTGAGAGTGCCGACCAACCCTTCCGTCGAGGCGGCGAGGAATGTTGTGCAACCCTCCCCCTCGGGAATCTGGTGATCGCGGCCATAACCCCGCCAACCATACATTCTGTTCAGCAGGTCCGCTGCTTGAGATCGTTGCTGACAACTTGTGGCGATCTGAATCCCAAACTCCGCTAGGGCCCCACGTGGTGTCTTGTGCAGCCATTCTGTCGCCAACGTTCCGCTTGCCGCTGACGCACGTCCGGCAACCGCATTCACTGCGTCCGATGTCATGAAAAGCCCCGTCATTTTGCTCTCGACCCGAGCAACCGGTACCGCGACGGCGTAACGTTTGCGCTAAGGGCCCACCGCATCTCGGCCATACCGTGCTGAAAACACGGCAAAAATTCTGGAGAGCTGAAACGATGTGGAGAAATGCAGACTGCAGACGGCAAAGCGTATCCGCTGGTCGCATTTTTGCTGAATGGAACCAATTACTTAGCTAAGCGTTCGGCCCTCCGGCCGAACATCGTTAACGGCTTGGTAACCTTTTCAGGGAGTCTACTGTATGAAGCGCTATCTCGCGGCCGTCGCCGCCATTTCGGCGGGCCTTCTTGGCACGACCGCAGCCCAGGCTGCAACCACGATCATCACCCCGAGCTCGCAGCCGAAGGGCACGACTTTTCTCGTTTCGGGCGATCCGTTCTCCGGACCGGTTGCTGCAACGTTCGGTCACACCGGCATCGCCAAGGGCGCTTTCACCGACATCTTCCAGTTCACGCTCGGCCAGGACGGCACCGGAAGCGGATCTGTCACGACCAGCGTGACCAAGACGGGCTTCCTGAAGTTCACCGACCTCGACATCACCTCGGTCGTCTTCAACGGCATCACTGCGGCCAGCACGCTGTTCGACCTCGGCGGAAACGTCTGCTCTACCCGCGGCGTCGGTAGCTGCGGAGCTAGCGAGTCCTTCGCTCTCACGGATGCAATGGTTAAGGCTGGCGTGCTGAACTCCATCACCATCACCGGCGTTTCGCGCGGTCTCGGCTCCTATGGCAGCAACGCAACCTTCGATCCGTCGGCCGTCCCCGAGCCCGCCTCGTGGGGTCTCATGATCGGCGGCATCGGTGCGGCCGGCTTCAGCCTGCGCCGCCGTCGTTCCAGCAGCGCTCGCCGTTCGATCCAGACGGCCTGACGTTAATCTGTGCTTTTGGTGCTGTTGCATCTTCTGGAGCAACAGCACCAAAGAGTGTTGGATCAGAAGCGCCTCTCGCAAAGCGCCAAAGGCAGAAGGGCCCAGGTAGACACCCCTGGGCCCTTCGCTTGCCAGTCCACCTAGGATATAGGCGGCAGTCAAGTTTGTTTCAAAAATAGAGCCCACTCGTTCGCTGCTCCACCTCTTTGAGGGGGTGTTCCCGTTCTGAGGGTAGTGGAGAGGTTAGCTACAGCTAGCCTCTGCAACTGGTGCAGGATCGTCTGATAATGGCGTCCTCAGCAAAACATGGTTAACCGTCGATTCTAGCGAACCTGACTTGGTCAGTAGCGAAGGTCAAGCAGATCAGCGGTGAGTCGAGGGGACGCCAAGCCTGGGCGTTCTGAAGTCGCACCCAGCCGATCGTAGAGCGAACGCCAAGAAGGCTGGGAGCCGATCCCCGCCCTCAACCATTACGCCGGCGGATGACGCCCGCAGCTGCTCGTCCACCGCACGGTGTTCCCAGGCCAACTTATTTCGCAGAGCCGCCGCCACAGGATGACGCCTTTTCGGTTTGCCAGCGAATTGAAGTGGATGGTTTGCTGCAAGTGATCGGCGGCGGCGAGACGGGGTGCTTCCAAGACCTTTTGGCTAATGAGGTGAGGAAAGGTGCAGCAGCTCAGACCTTTGGCCGCGACTTGAAAGCTATGTTCCATGTGCTCCATTTCGGGACAGGTCCCGCTAAAATGCAATTCAAGGGGGCGCAACCGAGGCCAAAGCCAAACGTTCCGGCGACAACAGGTTCGTTAACGAACTGTTAATGTAAGCAGGGAGAGTTTGTATGAAGCGCTATCTAGCGGCCGTCGCCATGATCTCCGCGAGCATCCTCGGCACGACCGCAGCCAATGCGGCAACCACGATCATCACTCCTGGTGTCCAGCCTACGGGAACAACATTCGTTGTCGCCGGCAATCCGTTCTCCGGCCCCGTTGCCGCCACCTTTGGCCACACCGGCATTGCAGCGGGTGACTTCACCGATCTCTTCCAATTCACCCTCGGGCAGGACGGCACTGGAAGCGGGTCGGTGACGACCAGCGTAACGCAGACTGCCTTCCTGATGTCGACGGATCTCGACATCACCTCTGTTCTCTTCAACGGCATAACCGCAGAGCGGACGCTTTTCGACCTTGATAACAATGTATGCACGACCCGTGGGGTCGGTAGCTGTGGGGCTAGTGAGTCTTTTGCACTCACTAACGCGATGGTGAAGGCCGGCGTGCTCAACACCATCACCGTAACCGGCGTGTCACGAGGCCTTGGCTCTTACGGCGGCAACGCCACTTTCGATCCTTCGGCAGTCCCCGAACCCGCTACGTGGGGTCTCATGATCGCTGGCTTTGGGGCTGCGGGTTTGAGCCTCCGCCGCCGCCGTTCCAGCGACGCCCGCCGGCTGGCTCAAGCGGGCTAGGGCCAGAATGACGCGCTTGGAGTTTCCGCAATCGCGCAAGCGAACGGCAGCGAAGCGCAGGAGCTAAACGCTCCCATCGGATTGTAACGGGTCAAAGGGGCTCAGGTGGACAAACCTGGGCCCCTGTCTTGCCCGTTGCTCCGAAACCCAGATGCTGCGCCCGAAGCGCCCCCACACGCCGAATCCGTAGATCTGGACCGCCGGGAGGCGAGGCGTGGCCGAGCACGGCAGGAGGCAGGCGCCCGAGGCAGCTGCGCGCCCACTTCCTGCCATTCGGAGAAGCTCGCAGGCACGCCAAAAGCGGACGTAGCGGTATTCTGATTCGCAACTGTCTCAATGCGCCGTTGGCTGCCCAGTGATGCACGGGGACGAGCTTCGATCAATTGGCCCTATGTTCTTTCAGCCATGGTACGTGCTTGAACGGAGGGCGATCAAGCCACTCCCATTAACCAAGCAAGATTATGCATTCGAACGGTTTTCAGTTCGAGGCGTGCATGACGTATCTGCGGTTTGAAGAAGGTCGCCAGCTCTTGAAGCTCGCGCTCTCCGCGCTCTTGGCCTCCATGCTGCTCATGTATGGGTGGGCGGGATCCTCGCAAGCAGCCGAATTGCGCTTCAACCGGGCGTACGTTGGCACATTGACCGGCCAAACGTTCGCTACAACCACTCTCTTGAACGCTGATCCCGGCTCAATCCGGTTTGCCGATGGAGGTACGCAACGCGCATTTCAGAACACCACCGGCACGCTGTATTATACGGTGAACGGCGTCCAGTACTCAGAAGTGGGTGTGCTGAATTCCCGTTATCCTAACGGCAACACCATGATCGACGCCGTGGCCTTCACCGCTAACTCTGGCGGTGACCGCCTGCTTGTCCTGGGAGGCAGCTACACCGCCGGCACGAGCTATGGCGGCAGCTCCAACGCCGTCGTCACGAAGCTGAACGAATATCTGGACGCTACCGCACCGGATGCGGGCCAGACTACTCTCAGCGTAAACGGCGGTTTGTCGGCTACCGTCTCTGTCGGGCAAACGGCTACGATCCTTGTGACGGTGAAGCTGTCCAGCGGAGCTGGGCTGGCCGGCGCTAACGTTACCTTGAATGCAAATCCCTCCGCGAACACCACCATCTCGCCAGCCTCTGCAGTCACGAACAGCAGCGGTCAGGCGACCTTCTCCGTCCAATCAAATGCTGCTGGCAGCGTCACTTACAGCGCCACAGCGTCCGCGAACGGCTCCACCTTCACGAGCACCGCCACGGTGACAGTGACATCCGTGGGCGTGCGAAGCCCGGCGCAGTCCAGTGCCGTAGTTCCCAACGGCAGCGCAGGCCTTCCTACTCTCGTCACCATCACTGTACGGGACAGCAGCGGCAATCCGGTCACCGGTGCGGCCGCAGCATTGTCAGCGAGCATCGGTGGCAGCAACGCCGGCACCTCGGTTTCAGCGATCGCCGATCGTGGCGGCGGCAGTTACGGCTTCAGCTACACGCCCACGATTGCGGGCACCGACGCTGTGAGCATCAAGCTCGACGGCACCAATATAAGCGGCTCGCCTTACTCGAGCCTTGTGGCCGCACCTACGCTCAGCTTCGCACCTGCACCAGGAGGCCTGCCCAACGGTTCGGTCGGCACTGCGTACAGCCAGACCATCACGGCCACCGGAGGCACCGCTCCGTACAGCTTCACCACTACGGGGCTACCCGCGGGGCTGAACCTCAACGCTACGACGGGAACGATCAGCGGCACGCCGACGACCCCCGGCAGCTACACCATGACCGTCGCCGTGACAGACGCGCATGGCGCAACGGGATCGGCGACCTACACCGTAGTGATTAGCGTTCAGGCGCCGGTGGCCGGCGCCTCTGCTGTCACAGTTGCAGCGAACACTACTGCAACCACCGTGCCGCTGAGCCTCACCGGCGGCGCCGCCACCAGCGTGGCCGTCGCGACGGCCCCCTCCCATGGAACCGCGACCGCTTCGGGCACGGCGATCAGCTATACGCCCAACGTCGGCTTCTCGGGAGGCGACAGCTTCACCTATACCGCCACGAACTCCGCGGGTAACAGCGCGCCGGCAACGGTAACCGTCACGGTCTCAGCACCCGCGTTGATCATCAGCCCCGCACCCGGCGGGTTGCCGAACGGCACCGTTGGCGCCGGCTATAGCCAGACCATTACGGCAACAGGCGGCACTGCCCCGTACAGCTTCATCGCGACGGGACTGCCCGCAGGCTTGACCCTCAACGCCGCCACCGGCGCAGTCATCGGTACTCCCACGACGCCGGGGAACTATACCATCGCGGTCACCGCCACCGATACCTATGGTGCCGGCGGGACAGCAGCCTATGCCTTGAACATCGCTATGCAGGCGCCATTGACGGGATCTACGAGCCTCGCCGTCGTTGCGAATAGCGCTGCGACCTCCGTACCGCTCAGCCTTTCCGGCGGTACTGCCACGAGCGTTGCAGTCGCCGCGGCTCCCGCCCACGGCATTGTAACCGTGTCGGGTACGGCGATCAGCTATGCGCCGAACGCTGGCTTCTCCGGTAGTGACAGCTTCACCTACACGGCCTCCAACGCCGCTGGCACCAGTGCGCCTGCCACAGTGACAGTGACGGTCTCTACGCCGACCCTCAGCTTCGCACCCGCACCTGGTGGGCTGCCCAATGGCGCCGTCGGAGCCGACTATAATCAGACCATCACGGTAACGGGCGGCGCCGCTCCGTATAGCTTCACCGCGGCGGGGCTGCCCGCAGGCCTCATTGTCAACGCCGCGACGGGCGTGATCAGCGGCGCGCCGACGACCGCCGGCAGCTACAACGTGACGATTTCCGTTACGGACGCGCATGGCGTGACGGGCGCTGCGACCTATACGATCGCGATCAGTGTTCAGGCGCCCGTGGCCGGTGCCTCCACCGTCGCGGTGGGAGCGAACAGCAGCGCGACCGCCATCCCGCTCAGTCTTGCTGGCGGCGCTGCCACCAGCGTGGCAGTTGCAACCGCGCCTGCCCATGGCACTGCGAGCGCATCCGGTATCGCGATCAGCTATGCGCCCAATGCCGGGTTCTCCGGCACCGACAGCTTTACCTATACGGCCACCAACGCCGCCGGCATCAGTGCACCAGCGACCGTAACGGTGACGGTCTCAGCACCTACGTTGGTGTTCAGCCCAGCACCCGGAGCGTTGCCGAATGGTACCGTTGGGACGGCTTACAGCCAGACGATCACGATTTCTGGAGGCACCGCGCCGTACAGCTTCACCGCAACCGGATTGCCGGCAGGCTTGACCCTCAACGCCACAACTGGGGCGATCACCGGCACGCCCACGACCGACGGCAGCTTTCAAGCCAGCGTAACGGCCACCGATGCCTTTGGCGCAGTGCTCGCGCAAAACTACTCCATCGTCATCGCACCGCCGCCTCCACCGGTGGCCGCAGACTCGACGTCAGCAAGCGTCCCGGCGAACACCGAAACCAAAGCAGGACAGAATGTCGCGATCAACCTGACCAGCCTAGTGTCAGGCGAATACACCGACATCCGGATTATGCGTCAGCCGCAGCACGGGTCGGTAGCAATCACCCGCACGGTGGCGATGCGAGCCGGCGGCACGCCCGGCATAATGGCGGCGCTTGCTGTGTTCGGAATGCTTGACCTGCCCAGCCAAGTCATCGCGATCTACACGCCAGATCCAAACTATCACGGTCCGGATAGCTTCCAATTCGCTGCGGTTGGCCCCGGCGGCGTGTCGGCTCCTGCATCGGTCGTCATCAACGTGGTTGGGAGGATCCCGACGGCGCAGGCGCTGACGGCGAACACGCTGGACGGGCAGGCGGTGCTGGTCGACCTCACCGCAGGTGCTACCGAGGGCCCGTTTGTCGATGCCGCCATCATCAGCGTGTCGCCAGCACAGCAGGCGGCAGCCGAAATAGTGCCTGGCGGCAGTGGAACCAGCCGTAGCTTCAAGGTTCGTGTCACGCCCAAGGCGCGTTTCAGCGGTGCCGTCCTGGTCCAATACACCCTCACCAATGCGTTCGGGACATCGGCGCCGGCGGTGGTGACGGTCAATGTCACCCGCCGACCCGATCCGTCCGCCGATCCCGTGGTACAGGCGATCAGCGACGGGCAAGCCGAAGCTGCGCGTCGCTTCTCTCAGGCGCAGGTCTCCAACTTCCTGCGGCGTGCCGAAACGCTGCACGGTGACTGCGGACATTCCTTCAACGGTGTGCGCGTGGCATCGCGCGACCTCGCTCCGCCTGCAGCGGAACCCCGTAGCGACGATCCAGCCGAGATCCGCCGCGGTGAGCGCACCAAGGAAACGCAACAGCAGCAGCGCGCCAACGCAAAGCGTGGCGTCGAAACGGGCTGTCGCAGCATGGCCGTCTGGAGCGGTGGCACGGTGGAACTTGGAACACGCGACGCTGCTACAGGCCGCGCGAAGATCAGCGCTGCGACGAGCGGGCTCAGCGGCGGTGTCGATGCAAAGGTGGGCGATGGGCTGTATCTCGGCGCCGGTGCGGGTCTCAGCCGTGACATCAGCCGGATTGATGGTAGCAAGGGCCGCCTCTTCTCCAAAGGAACCACGCTTGCTTTGTACGGCAGCGCCGCACCTGTCCCTGGGCTGTTCGTCGATGGGGTGGCCACTACCAGTTGGATGACCTTCCGCACGCGCCGCACCGACGCGACGACGGGAGCGCTTGCTTCGGGTGAGCGCTCCGGCCGCCTCACAAGCATCGCGCTATCCATCGGCATTGACCGCGTAAGCGGACCGTTGGGCTGGTCGGTCTATGGGAGGGCGGCCACGAGCAACGGCAACCTTCACGGCTATGTGGAGGAGGGCGCCGGCGTCTACGACCTCCGCTTCGACTCCCGTGCTATCCGCTCCACCACGGGAACCCTTGGTTTTCGCACCGCGCTTCGCCAGCCCTTTCCAAATGGTTCGATGACGGTGAACCTGCGCGGCGAGTGGCAGCATGAGTTCCAGGGCGGGGCGCTGCAAGGCGTCGACTATGCCGACATCGCCGGCCCTTCCGTTTACCGGCTGCGTGCACAAAACTGGGGGCGCGAACAGTTCGTGCTGGCGCCGGGCATTGATCTCGACCTGCCCGCGGATTGGCAGTTCTCGATCAATCTCGGCTTCCGCGGAGCGGAGGACGAGAGGGCGATGTCGACGAGCGTTCGGGCACGCAAACAATTTTGATCCAGGGGAGGCGATCAGCAGCGTGACCTAACTTGTGAGCTCGAAGCGAAGACTCTCCAGGTACGGAGCATGCAGAAACTGGGGCGTCGTAGGCTGAACTTCGTCCACAACGCGCCCAACTTCCGCCGTTAGGAGGTGCTCGAGGGTTTTCCAGGAGCGGACATGGCGGGGGTTTGGTTCGCAATTTGTCTCGAGGTCCGTCGAAGAGGGACGGGGCAGTGCGCGCCTCGGCTCATCGCCATCCGTCGGCCTCCAGCAGCTTCCTAAAAGTCAGCTCGAGGCCGGCTTTGTCCGCTGGCCGGGGGCTTCGATAACCCGGTTAGTCGACTAATCCGATAAGTCGAGAAACCGGGTAAGTGGATGCGCAGCATTGGCCATTCGCAGGGTGCTAGGCCGCAGCGCGCCCACTTCCGGCCATTGAGCAGCGCTTGCTCAGCACCTGGAAGCGGACATCATCATCGAACCTGGGCATGGCCTCCCATGAGCAGCCCGCGCGCCGCGCTCTCTAGCGGAGCTGTGACCGCAATACCTTAGTGGCGCCGCCTCGCTGGGCGGGCGACGCCAAGGAAACCATTACGCTGCGCGCAGCATGGCCCGACCGCTGCGGCGACGAAGCGTCCCACCGGCAAACACGAACCCACCGATCATCATCCCCCACATCGCGGGCTCAGGGACTGCGGAGCCACCGATGTTGACCGTGAGGGAGTCGTTCGACGACCGGAAGACATACTGACCATCCTTCAGCCCGAGGCTGGCGATCGTTGCATCCAGATAGGTAGCCGAGCCGCTCAGGAGGGAGCCTGACTGGTAGCCAACTGGAAGGTTGATCGCGCCCATATACTGCGCGATGCCAAACACGTCTCCGGTTGCTGAGGAAGCAAGCTGAGAGCGCTGAAGATAACCGAGCCCTGGCCCCGTGATCCCTGTGAACATGTTGATCGGTGCTGAAATTCCGACGCTGATCGAACCGAAGGCTGGATTGATCCTCGGAGAACCCTGCAGATTTGCCGCGTACAGCGTCAGCCCACTTGTGTCGAACGTTCCCGAACCCTTGAGCACGACGGATGTGCCGACTTGCTGGACGTTGATAACAATAGCAGCTTGAGCTGCGATAGGCGTGCAAAGAGCGGCAAGTGCAGCTGCGAGAATAGCCTTCATGTTGGTTCCCCTGGTTCGACCTAGAGAGGTCGTTGCAACGCTTAGGCAGCGAAGAGAGAACGGTAGATAACTATAACTGTTGCACTTTCATTGCGGCTGCCACGCCGCAGGTGTGCTCCTCAAATTTTTAGCTATGGCCTGCCCACAGAATCCACTGGCTGGCCGTGGTCATGAGCGTCGAATCGCAGGGCGCAGTAGGCCTCAGTCGGCTCGGCGCCCACTTTCAGACATTGAGAAGATTGAGCGACATCCCCAAAAGCGGACGTCGACTGCAATCCGAAGAACCCTCCCAGCGGCCGAGAGTGACGGAAGCGAGATGCTCGCTCATTTAGCCGCATCAGCGCAGCAACGGCTGCCTCAACAAGCGGTGGAACGCTCCTGCGACCGTCGGGCATTCCTCCGTCGGCGGAGAATTGCACCGCTAATACCGACCCCAGCGATGATCAGAGCCCAATGATGGGGTTCGGGGACGCCACTCGCGAAGCCTCCAACGTATGTACCACTGAGAAAGCCGGTCTGCCTAGTGATCGGGTCGCGCGTCCCGTATTCAAAATTGGAGTAGTAAGTCGGACCTTGACCGAAGATGCCGTCGAGCGTGAGTGGCATGCCGTCGTCGGCCTGTCGGAGAACACCACCGATGGAGACCATTTGGTTTTTGCCCGCACTCCCACCGAAGGGCTCAGCCGGGTCGCCAACGGTCGCCTTCCCTGCCAGAAAAAAAGTGAAGACAAGTGATTCTTCGCTCATGTTCGATCCAGGGAAGAACGAGAAGCCGCGATAGAGTTCAATGAAAGGGGTGTACACAGCTTCGGAAGACAGCGGGTACGCATAGCCCCCAAGCGTAACTGCCGCGCTTGAAAGGGATAAATCATAGATCGCATAGCCCTGGGACGCTTCGAATAGCGCCGCCCTCGCGGGGTCGAAGGTGAAGGAGAAGCTGAAGGCGCTGCCGAGCGGAACCGAGCCGGTCAGCGGGAGCTTGCCTGAGACCTGCGACAGCGTACCGGATCCGCTATACGTCACGGGAGCCGCGGCGGCCCCGGATCCAGCTGCGATGAAACAGCTGGCGATCATCGCGACTGGCGTACGGCGCATGAGAACTCTCCCCTGTTTTCTAAATCTTAGCACCAGCATGCGTTCTTCAGCGTTGCGATACAAGCGCCGATGGGACTTCAAAGCCTACACGGCCAAGCCTCCTCACGCTTGGTCCAAAACTGGGACAACTACTTTGGTCAAGCCCGGCGGCTAACGTCCATTTCCGGGAAGCATCTCGCGACTTTCATTGTCCCCTTTGAGGCGGGAGCGGTCAAAGAAGAGATGGGCAGGGACGCCGGCAGCTCGGCGCCCAAAGTCGGACATTCAGGTGGCCGATCGGCCTTCCTGAAAGCGGACGCAAACGGCGGGCCCTCGATCCTCGCGGTCGGCGGCTGGAAGTGGGTGGGAAGCCGACTGTCCGCTTCTGTGCTCGCGGACCGAGTTGGCGGTCGCCAGGCCCGACCCTTCGATATAGCCAGCCTTTCGCCGTCACGTGCGGCTACAAAGAGGAGGAAGTCCCTCGATTTAACAGCCAAGTCATCACCTATGCGTGGAACCGGATCGTCACTACACCGATGACGGCGAGCAGCCGGATTCGAGGAGGGCGTGATGCGCTATTGGACTTTGCCGGCGGCGATCGGAGCTGCCATCATGATCTCCAGCACAAGCTCAGCGAGCCCGTCACACGGTGTGATTTCAGGCATTTATAACCGCGACTCGGAGTCGCGCGACACCGCCTTTCAAGCGATCGAGAGCGCTATTGCCGCCGTCCCTGACGCTAAGCGCCCTCGCGCGCGCATGATTTTGCGCAAGTCGATTGCCGTGTCCATAATCAGAATCTCAAGTACAGGAGACCGTCTCTCGATCACGTACGATGCCAAAGCGCCTATCGTCGTTTGGATTGGCGGAGAGCCGATCAAGTGGACGCTCATCGAAGGCCTTATTTTCGATGTATCAGCGAAAGCGAATGATGAAGCTGTATCCCTGAAATTCCACGGGGACGACAGTGAGCGAACGACGGTGTATCGTAGCGTTGGACAGCAGTTGGTGGAGGAGACTACAATCATAAGTCCACTGCTCTCTACGCCGATACGATATAGACTTACCTATAGCCGCGCGAAGTAAAAGGCTTGACGAGCCAAATTTTCTGGTGAGAAGCCGTCGAACGGTTCTTCTCTCCTAGGTGGGAACTCCGGCCCAGATGATGTCTCCACGTCTGCTTTGAGACGTGCAACGATCGCGATCGAACGTCCGCAAGCGGGGCGGGACCGGCCGAACAGCGGGAGGGCTAGGGAGCCAGGCGGCTGAGCGCCCAGTTCCGGCCATTAAAAGGTGCTCGACGGCTTCCCAGAAGCGGACATGGCGCGAGCCTGGTTCGCATTAGGTGCCGATGCGCCGGCAGGGGAGGGGGCACCCAGCTGCGCACGTACTCTCAGAGCGCCAGCAAGGCGACTGATTTACCCAAAAGCGGACCCGGGCGAACGGCCTGCAGATCCACCTCGCCAAGGACCGGAAGTGGGACAAAGCCGTCATCAGAGGCAGGCAGTTCGAATGACGGCTTCCCGCAGAAGCAGAAGCTCGCGAAGGTGCGCGCCACATTGATCCTGCCGAGCTATTGCCTGTAATCACGGCGGCAACCCAGGGCGGCTCCTTGCAGGCTGCGAAAGGTAGGACATTCGGCATGGCTCGGCGCTGGGCAACGCGCTGCGCTTCGAAGACCGTCGCGAAGCGTCTCCAACTTCCTGATAGTGCGATCGATCTCGTCCGCCTTCGCGGCGAGTAGCCCACGATCGATCCGAATTTCGCCGTCGGGGCTCAGCATCCCGCCAATCTCGCTCAGCGACAAGCCGGCGGACCGGCCCAGCGCGATCAGCGACAGCCGGTCGATCACGTCGGCGGCGAATGTACGCCGCAGCCCCCGGCGGCCAAGTGACTCAATCAATCCCTGTTGTTCGTAATAGCGCAAGGTCGAGGCCGGGAGGCCGGAACGGCGCGCGACCTCAGCAATATCGATCAATCCCATCCTTGACCTCAAGCTGACTTGAAGTGGCACGGTGCAGCGAATCATCAACCGTATCAAGGATAAGCCAGTGAACCACGACCACGATCAGGAAAGCGGCGGGCTTCGCTGGAACAAGCAGCGTGGAAACGTCTGGGTGGACCTTCAGCCGATGCTCGATCGCTTGTTCCTGCCGTTCGAGCGGATGCTGGTCGATATCGTAACGACCGAGCCTGCAAAGGCGGTGCTCGATATAGGCTGCGGCACCGGAGCCATTACGCTGGCGCTGGCTGACAGGCTGGGGCAGTCGGCGCATTGCACTGGCGTCGATGTGTCGGAGGCGATGCTGGACCATGCGCGCCAGCGCGCCCTTGCGACAGGCGCGCATAATGTGCGCTTTATCGCTGGAGATGCGCAGCGCCATCGGTTTTCACCCGGTACCTTCGACGCCGCTGTGTCGCGCTTCGGGGTCATGTTTTTCGACGATCCTGTCGCCGCCTTCGCGAATATCAGCGCTGCAGTGCGCACCGGCGGCACGATGACCTGCATGGTATGGCGGGGCCGGGAGGAAAACCCCTTCATGACGGCGGCGGAACGCGCGGCGGGGCCGCTGCTCGGGTGGGAGGATGAGCCTGAGGCCAGGCGCGAAGCACCTGGCCAGTTTGCCTTCGCCAGTGCCACCCACGTTTTTCGCATCCTGGCCGCTGCGGGGTGGCGCGATGTCGATATCACGCCCACAGATGTGACATGCAGCCTGACGGCAGGCGATCTTATTACCTACAGTCGGCGAATGGGGCGCGTTGGCGCGATCCTGCCCCACCTAGACGATGCGCTCCGTGAAGACGTTATCGCGAAGCTCGACGCGGCGTTTGCCGACTTTATCGTCGAAGGCCATGCGGCATTTAACGCCGCGTGCTGGATCATCCGGGCAAAGGCCGGCTTGTCAGAGTAGCCCTTGAAAGTAACCTTGCTGTCGGAGGAGCAGGTGTCTGGCGAACGGCGCGTTTTGGAACACGCCGCCGCTCCGTGCCCGTTCCTTCAACGGCGCATTTTGGTCGTGAGCGGCCGCAGTTGAAGGCAGGGCGGAAGGGCAGGGGCGCCAGGCAGCAGCGCGCCCAAAGTCGGACATTCAAGGGGCCTATCGGCCCTCCTGAAAGCGGACGCAAACGGCGGGCCCCCAATCCCCGCGGCTGGCGGCTGGAAGTGGTGAAAAGGGGACAGGCGGCTTTCGCGACTGCGCTCTAAATTGCTGCCGCCTGGAAAACGATTGATTCTCTGGCATTTTAGTCGTGCTGCGGATGTGCGAGGCCCCGACAGGTGCTGCCGAGGCCAGAGCTGTCCACCCGAAAGAAGGACAGCTCAGCCTAAGTCCTAATCCCGCTTGATCAAGCGGGGCGCGGGTTCGTCCTTCCAGAAAAGTTCGAGCGCACCGGGCTTGAAGCCGACCCGGAGAATGTCAACGCCGTCGACGGCGAACAGGCCATCTGCGGTCAGAAGACTCAGCCGACGCGGTGCCGGCCACAGCGGATGGCCAGGACGCGCGAGGGTGAGCCCGCCCTTGTCAGTCGCCACGATGTATTTGCCGTAAGAACCGGGCGCGGCCTGCACGATTGCAGGCGATATGGTGACTGGGTGAAGCCGTGCCTCCGCTTCCGGCAGCGCCCAAGCATAGTCAGCCTTCAGCTCCGGCGTGAGCGCGCGCGCTGCAAGCGCCTGCAGCGCCAGCACCTGCGCCTCGTCGAGCGCCTGAGGCGGGGCCACCGCCACCTCCGGCTGCACACCAGTGCCCTCCCAATTTGTCTTGCTGACCGGATGCACAGGTCGCCCCGTCGAGACGCTCAGCATGAAGCCGGGCGCAATCGCCACGAAGTCGTTGTTGTTAGCCGCTCCTGCCGTGCCGGAGCCGACCAACGTGCCGAGCTTGAACTGCTGCACGTCATAGGCGAAGGATTCCGCGGCTGAGGCGGTTCCTTGGTCTGTCAGCACATAGAGCGGCTTGCCGACCATTCGACCGGCGGGAAGATTGTCTAGCACGCGTGTCTGGACGGGCTCATGACCGGCTTGGAGAAACGTGATCTCGAGCGTGCCCGGCTTCAGGAAGTGGCTGACGAGATATTGCACCGCTTCCGAGGCGCCGCCGCCATTGCCACGCAAATCAATGATGACAGCGTCTCCGTCGCGAAGAAAGCGCATAGCATCGTCATAGGCCTGCCCGCTCTCGTCAGGCACCCAACGGAAGCCGCTGATCTTGAGATAGCGAACGTTGCCCGGAAGGATGCGGAGCTCCGCCAGTCCATGATGATCGCGGCGGCTCGCGGAGGCCTCGAATACACTCAAATTCTGCAACGAAGCACCAGCTCCGCCTTCAGCTGTAGCGGCCGCATAACGCTGAGGATCATATTGCAGATAGGCATGGCCGTCCTTGCTCGCCGCCTGGAGATCGCTGGTAATCTGCCCGGCAAGCTCGTTTGCGCTCATGACGTTGTAGCGGCCCGACTTCATCCCCTTGTCAAGCTGCGCCAGAATGGCTGGAACCTTGTTGGGAAACACATAGGACTTAGCGTACGCCGCCTTCACCGCCTGCACGACCGCGGCCCGCTGCGCTTGGCTCAAGGCCTGCGAATTTGGGGCCGAGGGAACGGGTGCCACCTGCGCTCCAGCGCCGGTAGACAAAAAAAGGGCGAGCGCCATCGCTGCCGCAGATACGACTTTCAATTCACATACTCCGGATGAGGAAAAGGAAAGATCTAGAAGTCGTTGGAGAAATTGAGCGTCTCTGCCGCGCGCTCGATCCGCTCTCCAAAGGGGATCAACTTCAGCGCCTCAATCGCCTCGGTCGCGATTTTCGAGAGCGGCGCCGACAATTCGGCGTCGAGCTGATCGGCCGCGGCATTGGTTGCAGTCCATTGTCTCTGCAGCGCCGGGATCATCGCCTGCGCCTTGCTTGAGAGCACGACGATCCGCTCCCGAGCGTCTGCGCCTGGCTTCAGCTCGACCAAGCCGTCCCGCTGCATTTGCGAGACCGTTTGACTGACAGCGGAATGGGTGATGCCGATCACGCGGGACAACGCCCGAATGGACATGGCGCCTTCCTGCTGCAGCGCGCGCAGCACGGGGGTGTAGCGCGGCCGCCAATCGAGACCCGCCCTGACGTAAGCCGCCTCGACATCAGCATCAAGCAAATCGATCAGATGACGCATGAGCGTGCCTAATGTAGGTGAGCGAATGTCCATACGAGTCATGTATAAGCGCTGTTATATATGGTCAAGAGGCATATCTCTGTGGCTCGCGTAACGCATTTTCGAAGGCGGGCGGCGAAATGTTCGGTGTGCGGAGACGGACCGCTTTTCCAAGGCCCCGCGACGAAGAGCTGTTGGGACAGCCGGAAGCGCCGGTCCAGGAACCCACGCATGGGAAGTGGGCGAGCCTACTGCCGAGGCGACCCGCTCGGCCTTCGGTTTCCCAAAACGCCGCTACCATCACTCTTTTACGCACGGGCGAATCCAGTCCAAGAGATCGGGAAGATGAGGCGCGCGAATGGCTGCTTCCGGCGGATCCCGGTGCGCCCCTGAACGTCCGAGATTAGCGCGGTGACGGCCGCGTGGCGGGAGTTGGGGACGCCAGGCAGGTGCGCGCCCAAATTTAGCCGTTGAGACGTTCCGACGCGTTTCCCAGAAGCAGACATACCTGGACCTGTCTCTCAACCAGTTCTGGCTCGACGGTGGAGGAGCAGCTGACGGGTTGAGGCGGTGCCCAAGTAGCTGCGCGGCAACTCCGTCAGCTGGCCTCGATTGCGCCCGGGCAATTGACAGGGCAGCTGCGTGGCCAAAGCGAGCCGGAGAGGACAGACTCGGGCGGGGGACGACCAGTGGTGCGGACACGCCTTTTCAGCCGTGTGGTGCCCCGATAACGTTGTACTATGACGATTATCCCCAAGGAGGCGCTCGCTTTTGAGCAGGCCGCAGACCTCGCGGACTGGTTTTCTCAGAACCACAAGACAGTGAATGAGCTGTGGGTACGTATCTTCAAGGCGGGCTCTGGCATCAGATCGGTCACCTGGACGGACTGTGTTGTAGAGGCGATCCGCTTTGGATGGATCGATGGGGTGAAGCAAGCCGGTGACGAGAGTTTCTACTATCAGCGGCTGACGCCGCGCCGAGCCGGCTCCAACTGGTCGACGAAGAATCGCGAGCACGCGGTGCGCTTGATCGCCGAAGCTCGCATGACTCCCTCGGGGTTTGCGCACGTAGAGGCGGCCCGTGCGAACGGGCGGTGGGATAGCGCTTATGAAGGGTCTGCATCCATGGTCATTCCGCAGGACTTTCTGGAGGCGTTATCGGCTTATCCGGAAGCGGAGGCCTTTTTTCAAACCCTCGATCGCAAGAACCTCTACCCGATTTACTATCGGCTTCAGACTGCCAAGAGGCCTGAGACGCGCGCACGCCAAATGCAACAGATCCTCGATCAGTTGCAGCGTAGAGAGCGCTTTCATTGAGGTCCTGCCATCCTCGACCGCCGGTCTGCACCCGCCTTGATCATCTAGGCTTTTTTGAATGGATCACACGATGTTCCTAACGATTCTCATCGTGAGCTTGGCTGAACCGAGCCTGGCAGATAAGGTTCGGTCGTGCTCTGCGGCGGTGCATAGTGCCCGGCCTCAAGATGCAAGCCGTGCCTGTTCACGGCGTACAGAGGGGGCCACGGCTTGCGGAGCTGCCCTCGCAATGGGACGAGCAGCACCGTCCGCGCTACCCAAGCTCTCCGGAAAACGCAGAACCGATGCGCTCGCGTATTTCGACGCAAGAGTTAGCGCCTGCTTGGAACATGAGGAAGGCTTGAAGCGGCAGCTTTTGGCAGGACCGCCCGACTGAACGGCCGAGAGTGGGTGGGAAGCTGCCAAAACCGCCGGATGCAACGGGGCTCGTAGGGCCAGGTCACGCGCCGTATCTAGATTGCGATTTAGGGAATAATCCATTAACCAATATTGGCAAATATTTGCGAACAGGGGAAAATCGATGAGACACTGGTTTACGGCGGCCGTGGCAACGGCAATCAGCTTGCTTTCTGTTCCTGTCGACGCACAAGTATTCACGGTAGATTTTTCGCCAAATTCAGGATCGATGACTGACCATGGAACCTGGCTTTCTCATGGTTTTGAATTTTTCGTTTTCGACCGCTCGGGAAAACAAGTCGATAACTTCATCGTTGATGGCTCGATTTATATCCCAACCAATGGGGGCTTGTCCATAGATGACCTGTGCTGTTCGGGTCCCTATAACTTTTCAAAAACTAGTTTGCTGCGATTTGACATAAGCGCTTCAACTCCCGTGACAGTATGGGACCAGTTTAGCATGGATCAGATTCATTTTCCTGATGCACGTCCTGGTTGCGAGAATATAAGGCTTCGGCGCTATTTCCTCCTCGATGCCGATATTACTCTAGGAGACGGTGATTTAGCAGAGGGTGACGCCTTTGTTGACAACTTGACATTTGTGACCAGCGTGCCCGAACCCGCTAGTTGGGGGATGATGCTTGCCGGTAGCGGAATGGCCGGCGCGGCAATTCGCCGTCGACGTCGCAAGACTGTCGCTGCTGCCGCCTGAAGCAACGTACATCTTCGCATGGAGGGCGGCCCGCTTCGGCCGCCCTTTTCCTTTACGTATCATGAGAGGACATGCGGGGCCGCCTCAGCTTACGGGCGGCAGGCAGGTTAGCGTCAGAAGAATTGCGACATGCCCATTCTCGCCCTTCGGGGGAATGCCGCCCCCTCACGCGATGCACGTGTCCTGCGTCTCAGCTCAACAACTACAGATCGCAGGAGATCGCGATGTCCGCTAGTGGGCGGGAGCAGACCGGCTGCTTTTCCATCCGAAGCGGAACGGCAGCTCCTGGCGCCGACGCGGCGCCGAGCGGCTGAAAGTGGGTGGTTAGCGGCCGTCGCTACGTTGCCGGTGCGCTTCGAAACGGGCCTCGCCTACCGAGACCTGATTCCGCTCCAGATGGCGCAGTCAAAAGAACGCGGCGGTCACCATACCCACTAGAAAGGCCGCGAGAAATACGTTCCAGATCAGCTGATTAGGCTCATGAAATTCAGTCCACATCGGGACGGCCAAAACTGCGCCAATCCAAACAGCAGCATACCATTTCGACATCATAGCGCCCGCCCATGCCCGCGGCTTCAGTCAATCATTGTGAGCATATCATCCAACGCAGCGGCAGCAAGTGGGGCGAGAGCGGACCGGCGGCTTCTGACCCGTGAGGGGAAGCGGCTAAATGTCTGAAGGACCCCTCCACCCGGTACGAGCAAGGGTGCCCACGAGGGTAGATCGAGCGATGCCGAAATTCCGGCACACCGCCGCCTTGCTGGTGCCAGATGCCAGTGCTTGGATAACCGCTTCCATCTTCTCCGCATCGATCGCCGGCGGCCTGCCGCCCTTACGGCCTCTCCGCTTTGCAGCGGCGAGGCCGGCCATTACTCGCTCGCGCGTCAAAGCTCGCTCGTACTGTGCCAAAGCACCGAACAGGGAGAACAGCAGCTCACCGTGCGGGGTCGTCGTGTCCATATGCTCGGTAAGCGAGCGGAATGCGATGCCGCGCTCTTTGAGGTCCGCTATGATCGAGAGTAGGTGGGGCAACGAGCGGCCGAGGCGGTCGAGCTTCCAAACCACCAGTGTGTCACCTTCAGCCAGATAGCTGAGGCAGGCTTTAAGGCCTGGTCGATCGTCCCGTGCGCCGGAAGACTTGTCGGTATGAATGTGCCGCGGATCGACACCCGCCATCGTGAGTGCGTCACGCTGCAGATCCACCGATTGGCGGTCATCGGCGGACGACACCCGCATGTATCCAATAAGCATGTACGACAAACCCTCGAAATAAGCTTTCCGTACACTGCGCCAAAGCGACAGGGTTTGTCGATCATTTTCCGAGACAAGCTCACCGCGGAAGCAGGGTTGTCGCTCAGAGTGTCGAAAATCATGTGTTTTCCGACACCCCTTGCCGTCCGAATCAAAGTGGTCTGCGATACGTGGTCCCCGAAGGCCCAGTCTGTTTTGAGTGGTTGCGGGGCACTTGAAGTACCTGCTCCCGCCCAGTGCCCGAAAGGGATACCCACAACGCACCGATCGCCAGCGACCATCTTGAGGATCCAAGGCAAGCGGGAGGGCAGGGGAGGGTGTTCAGACAAAGGCGACCGGTCATGCCATACGGAAGGCGTTATGCACCGGAGGAAGTTCCTTGCCGTGTCGAGCACAATTGCTTAGATTAGGTACGCCGTGCCAATCTGCTTCGGAGGTACCCTATGACGCTGCAGATCAATATAACCCCAAATGGGCGCATGAGCCTGCCAGCTGACGTTCGCAAGCGCTTGGGACTCACGGGCGGCGGAGCGGTGTATCTGGACGAAACCGAAGATGGTGTCGTGTTGCGGACAGCCAATCAGGCTGTGGCTCGAGCCCAGGCCTTGGCCAAGCGGTACACCGGCGACAATCCGGGTGCGTCGGTGGATGCATTTCTAGCGCGACGGCGGGAGGAAAGCGGGGAGTGAGCATCGTACTCGACGCAAGTGCCATAATCGCCATGCTTCGAGGCGAGCGTGGCGCTGCCAAGGTTGCAGCGGCCATTGCCGAGGCCCGGGTCAGCAGCGTGAACTATGCTGAGGTCGTCACTCACTTCGTCCATGCCGGCATGCCGGAGCGAGAGGTTGACGCCATGCTAGATCCGCTCCCCATGACCATCATTCCTGCGGACAAGGCGCTCGCGCAGATCGCTGGTAGGCTTCGTGGCACGACAGCGGAGGCGGGCTTGAGCTTGGGTGATCGGTTCTGTCTCGCTCTGGCTCGGCGGGATGGTCTACCAGCTTGGACGAGTGATCAGAACTGGAAGAAGGTCGCAGACGCGGTCGACGTCAAGGTTGTAGCGATCCGTTGACGCAGCGAACGGTAGGACAGGGGAGGGGTTCTTGCCCGGCGTGAGCCGGCGGGCCGCGAGAGGGCAGCGGGACCTACGCAGATGTATGTCCACTTCAGCCATTCAGCAGGCAGACCGATCACTTCAACGCCGACGCAAACGGATAGTTCGCGATCGGCTCTGCGTGAGACCGGAAGTGGGACAAAGCCGCCGTTCACAATGCTTGGATCTGATGACGGCTTTCAGCGATAGCTGCCGCGATCGCTTAGCCCGCCATGCAGATGATCGCGATGGGCCGGAATCCGCTCGTTGCAGCTAAGCGGCAAATGCCATCCGCGCATATCGCATCGGCGCCATCCCGACATGCCGTGAAAAAGCGGTGCTGAACGTACTTGCCGAGCCGTACCCAACCTGAGTTGCGACGTGCTCGATCGAGACCCGATCCGCGCGCAGCAGTCTTTTGGCTAGGGCCATGCGCCATGCTAAGAGATATTCCATCGGCGGCAGCCCGACGATCCGGCTGAAACGGGCAAAAAAAGCCGAACGGGACATTGCAGCCTCTGCAGCAAGATCGACGACCGTCCATCCGTGCGCGGGGCGCGCATGCATGGCGCGCAAGGCCGAGACTAGGCGATCGTCTGACAAACCTCGCGCAACGCTCGGAACCGAGGTTGTATCGGCCCCGCTCCGAAGCGTCTCGATCAGCAGAACTTCAAGCAAGCGCTCAAGCACCAGTTCGCGGCCCGGCCGGGACTGGCGGCTCTCGTCCCCCACCAACTGAAGCAACAAGGCAAGGCGTGGCTCGCCCCGCGCGACAATCATTGCCGGCAATAGGGAGACGAGCAAAGCGGCATCTGGCGAGGCGAAGCTGCACACGCCAACCTGCATTTTCAGATTCACGGGTTCGCCAGACGGCCCGACTCGAAATCGTCCCTCACCCATTTCGGTTGGCATCAACTCGACCCCGTGCCGCGGCGCGTCGATGCTTTCGACAATGTGATCGTTGGTCGACGGGGACAGCACGAAATCGCCCTTTTTCACGATGATAGGCGGACGACCGGACGATACGACGCGGCACTCCCCATCAAGCACAGCGAAAAAGACCGGCTTGCCTTCGATGTTGCGACGGATGCGCCACCGTCCGGCATATTCGACAAGCTTGGAGTAGCTGGCCGAGGGCTGGAGAAGCGTCACGATCTCGGCAAGCGGATCGACATTCATATCAGGACTATCGCCAATGGAATCGAGACAGCAACGCATAGCCGATCTCTCGATCGGCTGCCATATCCGGGTGACGCCAACAACCTCGGAGCGCGCTTATGTCCACCGTCCTTATCACCGGCTGTTCCTCGGGCTTCGGCCTTGAGACGGCCAAACTGTTCCTAGAGAACGGCTGGAAGGTCGTCGCCACGATGCGGCAACCCAAAGCCGATATAATGCCCGCATCCGATAATCTCACGGTTCTGCCGCTTGACGTCACGAACCCGGACAGCATCGCAGCGACGCTGGATCAGGCCGGCGACATCGACGTGCTGGTAAACAATGCAGGTTTCGGTGCCGCCGTGCCGATCGAGCTGATCGACCCGGCTACCGCTCGCCAGTTGTTCGAAACGAACACGCTCGGGACACTGGCGATGGTGCAGGCTGTCTTACCGGGTTTTCGCAAGCGTCGTAGCGGCACGGTCATCAACGTCACGTCTGCGACGACGCTCAGGCCTCTGCCGCTGGTCAGCGTTTATCGGGCGAGCAAGGCGGCAGTTGACGCGCTTACCGAGAGCCTCGCGATCGAAATGCAGCCATTCGACGTGCGCGTGCACATCGTGCTGCCTGGACGCGCGCCCGAGACGAGCTTCGGCAGCAACGCGATGCCGCATCTGCGCGGGCTCGATAATCCCGATTACAAGCCTATGATCGAAGGTTTCATCACCCATGCCCGTGAGAACGGCGGCCCGGTCACACATGCAGTCGATGTCGCCGCGGCGGTCTGGCGGGCAGCCATCGATCCGAACGCGCCGCTTAGGATCGCGGCAGGTGCGGATGCCGTGCAGTGGATGTCTGCCGCCGAGTAAAACTCATCGACTAAGCGAATGGCGGCTCCCATCATGGGCTGCCGTTCGCGGAACCGTCCCGGACAGGGGCGGGCGGTTTGTGCGCATCAGTTGTTGAGGGCGGCGGATGGTCCCCGCGGAAGATATTTGCTCTGTCGCTTGAGCCGATGATGCGGCTTCGGCAAGGGGCCTCTTGGTGCGGAGCTATACGTACAGATCAGACAGCCCCCAACGGTTATGACCGTCGCGGAGGCAGGGTCGATGAAGGTACCATCCGCTATTGGGCGTACGACACTCCTGCTGGTCGATCCCGATGAAGAGTCCAGACGTGACACGCACCTGCGTTTGGCTGCAGCAGGATTTCATGTGCTGTCCCACTCACTCGCTTTCAACGCTCTTGAGAGCCCTGGGGCACTCTTGGCACGACTGCTGCTTGCAGCCGCTCATCGTAACAACCAGAGCGATGTCGAGCAGCTTCTGCCGCGCCTTCGCTCGCGAGGTTGGTCGGGTACCGGCATCGTCTTAGGTGAGGAAACGACCGACGAGCTGGCGCAGTGGGCGAGGAGAGCCGGATACTCCGCAATCATCAACCTGCAGCGGGGCTGGTGGCCGCAAAACCTACAATCATGTCCAAGCAGATTGATATCTGCGTCACCCGCTGCAGAGGGCGCGTAAGCTGTTGCCTGACCTCTCGCCGTCTCTCGACGAACAAGCGATCAGTTCGATCTAACTGCTGGGAAAGCCAGCGCCAAGAGTTGTCGGGGGCAAGCAGCACGCGCTTGTCTACGCTGAACGTTCCGCTAGTGCATCGCGCGGACCTTCTAGATCAACAGGGCAGACATGATGAAGCACTTACTGGTTACCGGAGCGGCTATGGTTTGCATGAGCGCGCTACCCGCACTCGCGCAGAGCAAGCCGACCAAGACCCAGCGCACGCAGGAACAAGCGATGCAGGATGTGCCGCATTGCGCCCGTAAGCTCGGCACCCTGTCGATCGTGGACGGCGACGATCCCCGGGGCTGGACGCAATATTCGCTGGCGCCGCCGCAGAAGCTGCTGAAGGTGCTGGTGCAGCGTTCTGGCTGCTTCAACCTCGTCGATCGCGGCTCGGGCCTGCAGGCCGCGCAGCTGGAGCGCAACATCGGCGGCGATCTCGGCCACCAGCGTGGCGCGAATGTCGGCCAGGGCCAAATCAAGGCGGCGGACTATGTCCTCGTTGCCGAAGTGCAGGCGTCGAACCGCAATGCAGCCGGAAACGGCATTGCCGGCGCAGCCGGCGGCGTGCTCGGCGGGCCGATCGGCGGCCTGATTGGCGGCATCAAGTCGCGCAAGATGGAAGCGAACACCGTCCTGTCGCTCACCAACGTCCGCACCACCGAGACGATCGCGACGCAGGAAGGCTATGCCTCGAAGAACAGCGTGAGCTGGGGTGCGGGCGGTGGCGTCGGCTTCATCGGAGGTGGCCTGGGGGCCGTCGGCGGCGGCTATGACAATACCGACATCGGCCGCATCGTCACGCTGGCATTCATCGACGCCTATTCCAAGATGGTCAACGAACTCGGCCTGGTCCAGCCGGGCGATGCCGGCACCGCTCAGGCGGCACCAACCAAGACCTTTACCGCGCAGGCGCCGGTGGCGATGCGCACCATGCCCGCGGCCACGGGCAAGGTGATCCGCACGGTGCCGGTCGGTGCGATCCTCTACCCGACTGGCAAGAAGGACGGCCTGTGGTGGGAAGTCGCCGACGAGAACGACAATGTCGGGTGGGTCCTGAACACCAAGCTCGCGCCGTCGAACTGATAAGGGCCCGATAACTAAGAAGCTGCCGCGGGAAGCCCGCGGCAGCTGTCGCCATTCGCTTTAGATGATCGGTTATCTAGCAATCTGCCCGTACGCGGCCGATTCAGCGGCGATGAGTATGTCGGCCAGCATCCAATAGGCCTCGCCCCACGCGGCGAGCACCTCGTCTGTAGCAACCTCATCACCCAGCACGTCACGAATCGCCGGGAGTAACGCCGCAGCCACGGCGGGATAATGGTCTGCTTGTACCCCGGTCTGGACATGGCGGGTTACCATGCGTTGAACGGCAGGACCGAGGTTCTCCAACTTGTCGATATTTTTGGCGTACGCGAGTATGGCGGCGGCTAGCCGGCGTGGTTGTTCGCCACTTTCCTGCGCGGCCATATCGAACAGGGATTTGATCGCCGCGTCCTGGAAAAGACGAGCGTACATGGCCGTCGTGATTGCGACCCCCTGCCGTTCGATGATCGGCGCAGTAGATTTCACGATAGCGGCGGCGGTCGGGGATATGCTGCGCATGGTCAAGCTCCGGGCAAGCGAAAAGGCGGGCTTTGCGGGCCCGCCCTCAAAGGAGTAGATTAGGCTACCTTCTTCCAGATCGGCTCGAGCGCTGCATGCGGCGGGCATTGCGCGATCTCTCCCGTCGGCAAGCCGCCAAGCTCGTTGGCGAAGCTGTGATTGACGTCCCGATGGTGAGCTTCGTCAGCGCGCACAACCAGGACAACGTCACGCAGCGTCGCGTCTTCAGGCAGACCCCAGTAGCGCTTCGCAATTTCGGGAGCTGCAACGTTCTCGCTACGCCCCTCGTCAATCTCGGCAAGATAATGCGTGTAGCTGATCACCGCTTCTTCTTCGAAGTATCCGACAACGCGATGTGCCGTTTTCGAGCTAATGAGATACAGAGCGAAGAAGAAGACATAGAATACCCATTGCACACCGATGATAACAGCTCGTTCAAACCAGGTGGGCTTCGAAATCTCGATGAACGTCATCAGATGCATACGCTCATTTTCTGCTTCATCCATCAGCGTCCGAATCCAGCCCTTGTCGTCACAGATGCGGCGAAGGCAGGAGAGGTGCGTGATAGTTGCGCCGACCATCCCGGGAACGGCCGCGACCGTTTCGAGCACAACCGCCCTATGGCCGTACCGTTCAGCAAAGAACGTGTCGGCCGTCCACCGCAGCACTTTGGTAAAGCCAAGCGCAATGCGGTCAGACAAACCTTTCGCCTGATGGTGAACACTAAGATCTATCAGGGGAGGGGTCACAGAAATTCTCCAGCAACTTGCAACGTGATCGTTGGAGCACCTCTATGCTCCGCGAGATGGGCGCGAAATTGGATGTTGTCCCTAGTGTGCAGCCCTTAGGGGGATGTACGTAGCGGACGTGCGGGGTGTTTGGGATGGGAGTGAGGTCGAGGCCCTTTGCCCTTGCGCAAGACCTCATTATCGGCGGTCGCGCTCAGGCAGCGCGCGAAGGTGATCGCCCGTCGCTGCCGCCGACATTCGCCGGCACGACGGGTGGAACTTCCTCGTAGTTCAAGTCGCGCATTTGAAGCCCTGATCGGCATAATACTTGGATCAGATTGACATGCGCATCGTGGACGGCAGCGCTGCAGCTGCCTTATCTCGACGGCTTTGCGACCTAGCTTCGATTTTTTGCACTCACCGTCAGGCTCGTCACTACGGCGAGTTCCTGAATGCGGAGGCCATTACGCAAAGAAGATGACCGGCGGTCACGGCGCACGCTTAGCGGCTTGGTACAACCGGCTTGTCGTTCAGGCTCTCGACACCAGAAAACAGACCTTCCAGCCGGTGGCTGAGGTGATCGCGGAATGCCGGGTCATGCCTGCGGGACGGAGCAGCGCCCTCGATCAACTCCTTGAACATCGCGTCGCGAACACGGTCGATGGCTTCAGCATTCAGGATGCCCGCAGTTTTCAACTCTCTGCATAACTGCAGGAGCCCAGCCGCCGTAGCCAAGGCTCGAAATCCAGCGAGGTTAAGCGAGTGATGAAGTTCGGAATCACGGTCGTTTATCATAGCGGGCTCCCTTCAAGGTCAGGCATTTATCCGCACTCTCTACCTCCCCTCTGGTCGGAGCTGCCTCACGGCTCGAACAACTCCGCGATCGCGCGGCGCTGTGCGCGACCGAGCAATTCGTGAAATAGCTTGTGGAGGTCATCCCTGCTGATATCGAGAGCCTCACCATAGTCCGTGAGCGCATCCTCGATGTCCTCGCTCGTCAGCCGAAGACGGCTGATTGGGGGATGAGGATGGATTGGCGCGTGTGGGCGGTGAGGATAGGAGCGCCTGGTCAAGTTGTTGTAGGCCAGCGCTGCGACCACGAGCACCGCGGAATTCACAAGAACCGGGAGGAGAACGAAGCTATAGCCCGCAGCTGTCACATGCGTCCCTCCCAGGACAGCAGTTAGCGCCACCGCGCCGCTGGGCGGGTGAATGCATCGGAGCAGCGACATAACCGCGAACGCTCCCGCAACTGCTGCGGCGGCGGCCGCGAGGGGCGATCCAATTTCTCTCGCAGCCGTGACACCGACGAGAGCGGCAACGAGGTTGCCGCCTAAGATGGACCATGGTTGGGCAAGGAGGCTCGCTGGCACACCGAACAGCAGCACCGCGGATGCGCCCATGGGCGCGATCAGCAACGGGGCCGCGCTAGAGTGGCCGTACCAAGCGGTGGAGAGGATGCCGGTCACAGCGATCCCAAGGAACGCTCCAACGCTCGCCCGCAGCCGTTCTGCGTAGGTGGTGGGCACCTGCTCCGGGAGGAAGCTACGAAGCCAGTTCATGCTTTTGCGTCCGCTCGCCGGGTCCGCTGCACGAAGCGAACTCGCTCATGTTCGTCCCGCCGCTGCTCGGCCCGCACCTGAAGCAGATCCCGACGCGCGACAATGCCGACCAAACGACCGCTCTGCCGGTCCACGACCGGCACTCGACCGGTATCCTCAGCTACCATTAGCTCAGCGACCGTCGAGCATGGCATCTCAGGATAAGCCAATGGGAGGGACCGGTCGGACAAGAGCTCACCCAAGGTGGACGTACCGTCAGGCTCGATCAGCTGCCACCGCAAAGCATCAGCGCGAGAGACCATGCCGACAGCCTGACCATCGTCGTCGATCACCGGGTAGCTGCGGTGACGGGCGTCACTCGCGAAGAATTCCGAAACCGCGCTCGCCAGCATCTCCGCGGGCAGTGTCTGCGGGTCCTGGGTCATAATCTGCCCCACCTGGGTAATGGCTAGTGGGTCTACGGCATACTCTTGGAGGATGTGGCGACCCCGTCGCGAGATCTTCTCGGTGAGAATGGAGCGGCGGAGAACTAAAACCGCAACCGCGTAGCTCGCCGCCGCGGCGGCTACGGTGCCAGGGAGGGCGTCGAGCCGCCCCGTCAGCTCAATGGCGAATACAGCTCCCGTCAGTGGTGCACGCATGGCTGCGCTCATTACCGCTGCCATCCCGAGCAGCGCCCAATAGCCGGTGTCGCCTGGTAGCAGGGTCCCAACCAGCGCTCCGAGGGCTCCACCGAGGATCAGCAGCGGCGCGAGTACACCCCCTGAGGTGCCCGATCCGAGTGCAACCAACCACACACAGGCTTTGACTAGCAACAGCAGGGCGAGGGCCTCTCCAATCACGGAGCCGTCCAGCAAATCCTGGATGTTGTTGTAACCAGCCCCGAGCACCCGTGCGTCGGCCAGGCCACCCAACCCGACGGCAACGGCTCCGATGGCTGGCCACCACATCCAGTGGATCGGCAGGCGATGGAACAGGTCCTCAATGCGGTACAGCGTGCTCGACAGCAGCGCGGCTAGCATTCCGCCGGTGACGCCAAGACCAGCCGCAGCGACAAGCGGCAAAGCGCCGGTCACGACGTCGCCGGTAAAGGGGAACAGCGGGCCGACCCCGATCATCAATGGCCGCCAGCTTAGGGCAGTCAGCGCGGCCGCTATGACGGGGACCAAGCTGCGAGGCTTCCACTCGAACAGCAGCACCTCGACCGCCAGCAAGATCGCTGCGACGGGCGTTCCGAAGATCGCTGTCATTCCCGATGCAGCGCCGGCGACCAGGAGCGTCTTGCGTTCCGCAGCGCTCAGATGAAAGCACTGCGCGAACAAAGAGCCAATGGCTCCGCCGGTCATGATAATCGGACCTTCAGCGCCAAAGGGGCCGCCGCTGCCGATGGATATCGCAGAGGATAAGGGCTTGAGCACCGCTACTTTGGCGGAAAGCCTGCTTTGACCGAATAGGATCGCTTCAATCGCTTCGGGAATGCCGTGGCCTCTGATTTTCTCCGAGCCGAACCGCGCCATCAGTCCGATCACGATGCTTCCAGTGACCGGAATGATGATAACCATGGGACCGGATGCAGCGTCAGCGATGTTTGCAGCGGAAGTCGAGACGCGCCCAAACCAAGCAAGGTTGGTGACCAGCCCGATCAGCTTGAGCAGCAACCACGCGGCCGCGGCACCGCCGCTGCCGACGACGACGGCCATAGCGGCAAGGAGGAGCATACGCCGGTCGGCGCTATGGTCGGCAAGACGTGGACCTGGAGCCACATGAGACGGAAGGGGAGATGACAAGAGAGGTTCCTGCTGGCAACGACGCGGCTGACAGATATATCGCACTACGATACGTTTCAACAAGCTGATGGAGTGCATGTGAAACCAGAGGAACTTAGTGACACAGACTTCCAGACGTTGGCGGGCTTCCGCCGTGCCTTGCGGGAGTTCACCCACTTCAGCGAGCGGGCCGCCGAGGCAGCTGGACTCACCCCGCAGCAGCACCAGGCACTCCTTGCGATCCGCGCTGAGCGGGGTCTGACGGTTGGCGAGCTCGCAGAAAGACTTCTCCTTCGCCCTCATAGCGTGAGCGGGTTGGCAGATAGGCTGGAACGACTAGAGCTAATTCAGCGCCGCCCTTCAGCAATCGATCGCCGCCGAACCGAGCTCGACCTGACCGAGGCGGGGAAGGCCACGCTGCAGTCGCTTTCCGAAGAGCACCGTGCGGAGCTTCGGCGGCTGCGACCCACTCTTTCGGCGCTGCTGGCTGAGCTTTGACGGTGCGCCGCCACCGCGGATCGTCTCCGCTTTGGCAGGAGGCGTTGAGGCGCACTCGGAGGCTCAATTCTCCTGCACATGCGTTTACGGCCTAGCAGCTCCGCCCAAGATTTGAGTCGTGGGAGAGATAGATGGAAGACACGTCCAGCCCACCCCTTTGCCGGTTTGAGGAACTGGCCCGGCGCGAAAATGCGATCCGCAGACGCGAGAGCGAAGTGGAGGGCTTAGCTCAGGAAGCGGCGGAACCCACTCCGGATAAAGCGCTAGGCGCATGTACGACAAACAGGTGATTTCGGACGGCCCCAGACAAGGCCAGCCCCACTGAGGGCGCTGGCCGAAGCGCCTTTCGCCTTCTGCAGCGATCGGCCGTTACGCTTGCCCGGCTGGCAGAGCTCGCCCGCAATCATGTGTCTCCCGACAGTAAGGCGAAGCCGCTTCCGATAAGCTCATTCCAAAGATAGCCGTGAACGTACGCTCGTGCAGAACCTGCCCGTGGGATGCGTCGGACCGGATCGAGGACAAGGCTGACGTTCAATATTGGGGCGGCGACAGACCAGCCTGACGAGAGCCGCCGTCCGGGCAGGAGATAGTATAAAGCTGCAGTGTCACCTCAAAACCAAAAGCCAACCCCACAGCTCGCGTCGAAAAGCTGACGGGCGCCAACCAAAGCTTTTTGAGCTTCAACACGCAGAGACTCTCGGTGAATCCACCGCGATTGAACACCGAAAAATGTAACAAATTGTTGCTAACCTTTCTTGCGAGTGACTCGCACTCGCATTGCGGATAAGTGCGCCGGAAGAGCGAAACAGGGGCGCGACGTACGATGCGGAGTATAAGAGGTTTATTGGCAAGTTTTGCGGTCATTGCGTTGCCGGGATCCGCAATGGCGGGGGATCGGACGCCGAATGACCCCGACGCACCTGCATCGGATCGGCGGGACGAAATCATTGTCGTCGGCAAAAGCTATGGCCAGGAAGTCGGCAAGACCATCACGCCGTTGAAGGATATTCCGAACACGATCACCATCATCGATCGTGCTCAGATCGAAGCCCAGAACCTGCAGAACCTGGAAGATGCGATGTCCGCGACCAACGGCATCACGGTAACCGGCGTGGGCAGCGAGGACCCCTCGTTCATGTCGCGCGGCTTTGCGATCAACAACTATTCCGTCGACGGGGTGTCGACGCTCGCGTTCAACTTCCCCTCAGTGGTGCCGGACCTGTTCTTTTACGATCGGCTTGAGGTGTTGCGCGGCCCGGCGGGTCTGTTCAGCGGATCGGGCAATCCGGCGGGCAGCATCAACCTGGTCCGCAAACGCCCGCTCGACACCTTCAAGGCGCAGGCGGTTGCCGGCTATGGCAGCTACAACAACGTCCGCGGCGAGTTGGATGTCTCGGCGCCGCTCGGGCGCGGGATAGCGGTGCGCGGCGGCGCGATGGTGCAGGATCAGGACCAGTTCTTCGATGTCGCCCATCGCTTTCGCCTGGCCGGCTTCGGCGTTCTTTCCGCCGAACTCGGGCCGAACACGACGCTGACCGTCGGCGGCAATTATGATCGCTATCAACCGGCGATCCAGTCCGGCCTGCCGGGCTATGCCGGCGGAGCGGACGGCAGCGAAGGGCGCCTGCTCGATGTCGATCGCTCGACCTATCTCGGCGCGGACTGGAACCGCTTCCGTTCGGACAGCTGGACTGCCTTCGCCGATCTGTCGCACAGGATCAGCGATCGCTGGATGCTGCGCGCAAGTGGTCTGTACAGCGATGTCGAGCGGATCGACGTCTACAGCTATATCGGCAGCCAAGCGATCACCACGCCCGCCAACACCAGCGGCACGCCCAACAACGGGCTGACCAACCACATCGCCTATCGCGGCGACAGCTTTGCCAAGACCACCGCGTTCGATTTCAACGGTATCGGCAGCTTCCCGCTGTTCGGCCGCGATCAGACGCTGATCTTGGGCGCCGATTATCAAGCGCAGGATTACGATAGCTACTACACGCGCCTCTCGAACTATGCGCGCATCAACGTGTTCGATCCGGTCTCGCCGGCCGAACCGCCGCTCAATCCCTACGGCCCTTCACCCCTCTATCCGGTGCAGGGATCGAATGCGAATTGCGTGGGCCTGACGATAGCCACCGCAACCTGCGTGGCGCAGGTCTATGGCGGCACAAGCACCCAGGTCGAGCAATATGGTCTGTACGGCCAGCTCCGCCTGTCCCCGATCGAAGGGGTGACGATCACCGGCGGCGGCCGCCTGACCTGGTGGGAGAGCAGCAATCAGGTGCTCCTGCCACGGCTCGGCAGCCGCACCAGCCAGGGCATTGAGGGGCGCTTCACTCCCTATGCCGGCATCGTGTGGGACGTGACCGACAACCTCAATTTCTATGCCAGCTATGCCGACAGCTTCTCGCCGCAGGCCCCGCCCAGCGGGCGCAGCAAGCCCGATGGGTCGGATGTGCTGCCGCTGCTCGGCAAGCAGTTCGAAGGCGGCGCCAAATTGTCGGTAATGAGCGACAGGCTGCTGCTCTCGCTGGCTGCCTACCAGATCGAGCAGACCAACCGACTTTTCAACGATCCCGACGACGCGACCGTCTACCTCCAAATCGGCAAGGTGCGGGCGCGCGGCGTGGAGGCAGAAATCGCCGGCGAAGTCCTGCCCGGATGGCGCCTAAACGGCGGTTACACCTATACCAAGACCAAGTATCTCGAGGATGCGAATACCGCATTCGAGGGCATTCCGCTCACGCCGATCACGCCGGCACACATGGTGAAGCTGTTCACCAACTACGCACCGGTCGGGGGGAAGCTGGGCGGAGTCAGCGTGGGCGGCGGGGTTACCTGGTTCGACGCGACATATGGCGGCGCTCCCTCCTACATCAACCCGGCGAATAACCAGCGCGTGCTCTCCACGATCGTCCGTCAGGGCAGCTATGCCGTGGTCGACCTTCGCGCCGGCTATAAACTCAACAAAAACGTGTCGCTGGCGGTGAACGTTAACAACCTGCTCGATCGCACCTATTATGCCCGCATCGCTGCGGCGGGCCGGGGCAACTATTACGGCAGCCCGCGAACGGTGTTCGCCACGCTGCGGTTCGCCATCCCGTGAGCCTGGGCTTCGCCTCTCCCTGGCGGCGGCGGGGGGACATGGTGCTGCGCGTGATTGCCGCGATCCCGCTCGGCTATGCGGTGGCGAGCCTCTGGGCGATCGCGCTTGCCCGGATCCTTCCGGGCACGCGATCGGAGGCGAGCGTCACTGCAACGCTGCTGGCGCTCGTCCTGTGCGCAGCGGCGGCGGTATGGGCGTTCGCCGCCCGTAGCGGTTGGCGGGCTTTGTGGACCCTGTGCCTCGTTGGCGCCGTTGCTTCGGCGATCGGCTGGGCTTCGATCAGCATGACGGGGCGACTATGAACAAGGGCTTCCGCCAGTCGCAGGCGTTTCTCCACACCTGGTCGGGCCTGTTGCTCGGGTGGGTATTGTTCCTGGTGTTCGTGGCCGGGACCATCGCCTTCTACCGAGAGGGGCTGAACCGGTGGATGCGGCCCGAGCTGGCCCGCATCGAGCAGCCGGCGCAGGTGCTGGCGGGCGCGCAGCGCTTCCTAGAGCACAAGGCGCCCGGCGCCAGAAGCTGGTTCATCGCCATGCCGGACCCGGCGGCACCCCGGGCCCAGCTATTCTGGGTGCCCCAGCCAAAAAGGGGCGAGCCGCCGCGGCGACGGGGCCGGCGCGAGAACCAGGCGCTGATCGGGGCGGACGGCGAACCCGCTGTCGCGCGCCAGACGCGGGGCGGGGAGTTCTTTTACCGCTTCCATTTCGATCTCCACTATATGCCGGTGGTCTGGGCGCGCTGGATCGTCGGTTTCGCGGCGATGATGATGCTGGTGGCGATCATCAGCGGCATCGTCACGCACAAGAAGATCTTCAAGGATTTCTTCACGTTGCGGCGTGGCAAGGGCCAGCGCTCCTGGCTCGATGGCCATAACGCCACGGCGGTGCTCGGCCTGCCATTCCACCTGATGATCACCTATACCGGCCTGGTCACGCTGATGGCGATGTTGATGCCCTGGGCGGTGGTCGCCAACTATGCCGACACCACGAAGTTCAGCGAGACGATCTTCCCCCAACCTGCCGAAACCCAGCCCGCTGCACGCCCCGCGCCGCTGGTAGATCTACGGATCATCGCGCGCGATGCGCAACGGCGGCTGGGGTCGCCGCTCGGCTATTTCGAAGTGCGCAATCCAGGGAATGCCGCCGCGCGCGTGCTCGTTAGTCAGCATCCGGGCTCGCTGCTTTCCGCGCGGACGCCGATGCTGGCCTATGACGGCAGCACGGGCCAGCGCGTCTGGCAATCGCCTGCGCCTGGTGCCGCAGCTGTGACGGCGGGGGCGATGGTCGGGCTGCACGCCGGCCGCTTTGCCGACGGCTGGCTGCGCTGGATCTATTTCCTGTGCGGTGTCGCGGGATCGGTGATGGTGGCTAGCGGCCTCGTCTTATGGACGGTCAAGCGGCGCGAGAAGCTGCCCGATCCGCAGCGCCCGCATTTTGGCTTTCGCATGGTTGAGCGGCTGAATGTGGCGACGATCGGCGGCTTTCCGCTCGGAATAGCCTGCATGTTCTGGGCGAACCGACTGCTGCCGGTGGGGATGCAGGCGAGGGCGGAGTGGGAAGTCCATTGCCTGTTCCTCGCCTGGGCGGCCGCCGCGCTGCTGGCCCTTCTGCGTCGGCCGCAACAGGTCTGGCCGGCGCTGTTCGCGGCAACCGGCGCGCTGCTGGCGCTTCTCCCGGCATATAACCTGCTCGCCACCCCGGCTGGGCTGCCTGCAACCCTCTCGCGCGGCGACGCGATGCTGGCCGGTATCGATCTGGCTATGCTCGCGTTCGGCGCAACATACCTCGCGCTTGGGATACGCGTTACGCGCCATCGCCCGATTGCCCGGCCCGCGTCCCGCGGACGTCGAGCCGCAACCTCGGCCGAGCCCGCACTGGAGCCCGCAGAATGAGCCTGTTCGCCTTGTTACTGTCCGTCGGCGGCTTTACGCTCCTCGCGCTGGCGACGCAGGAACATCACCAGCGTTTTCTGAGCGGGCGGGCTACGCCGGCACGACAACGGCGGCTGCGGGCGGCGGCATGGACCGCGTTGTCCGCAGCGTTGCCGCTCGCCTGCCTGAGCGGAGGCGCAGTTTTTGGGCCGGTGTTGTGGAGCGGCTCGGTGATGCTTGCCGCTGCGCTGGTGTTTCTCGCCGTGAATTTCTGGCCGCAACCAACATCTTCAGCACCTAAGGCAAGGGAGTGATGACCATGAAAATGGCTTTGACGGCCGTGCTGCTCGCGGCGATGGCCGGCGCCGCGCAGGCGCATGAAGTGTGGGTGGAGCGCGATGGCACCGGCCCGGTGCGGATCTATCTTGGCGAGCCGGCGGAAGCGGCACCGGAAGGCGGCGATCCCGAGTTCGCGAACTTGAAGGCGCCCCGGATCCTGAAGGTGAACCACCCCACTCTGGTCCGCAAGGCCGGGTACATCGAGGCGGTGGTACCAGCTGGCGACATTCGCGTCTGGGACAACGATGTGTTCAAGCCCTGGGGCGCCGACGGCGCCAAGGAAGGCGTGGTCTATTATGCCCGCGCCGGTCGAACCGAAGTCGCCACGCAACTCCCGTTCGAGATTGCGCCAGTCGCTTCCAACTCTAGCCGGTTCCAGCTCGTCCGTCATGGCAAGCCGGTTGCCGGCAGTAAAGTGATAGTGATCACCCCGGACAGGATATCCAAGGTGCTTGTCACCAATGCGCAAGGCGTGGTCGAAGTGCCGATTCAAGCGCGGGGTCGCTACATCCTGTCTGCAGCGGTCAAGGAGGATGGCGAAGCCGTACTGGCAGGCGGCGCTGTACGTACCGTCCATAATATGACGACCACCACCTTCAAGGTGCCATAACTTCGGCCAAGCTCCCACCCGCTCCGAGACATCGCATGCGGGTGGCGTGCACGGAGAAACGTGCGGCCACCGCGTTGGGCGAGATAGTGTTCGTCTATAGGTGTTGAAATCGACTCTACGAGAAGCGCCCCTTCCACAGGCAGTTTCACGGCTGCCCGCGGTCCGTTGACCGTGACTACATGGCGAGCCGATGCTGAGCTTGATGGCCAAATTACGGGGGACGCGAGCAATGCATAGCATCGGCCGGTCGCTAGGCTTGTGGACCAAGCCGACATCCAGCTTATCAGTTAGGTCGAGTGTCCGCTTGCGCATGAAGCCGCCGATTGAGAACTCTGTGGAGAACGGCAGAAAAGTATCAGCGGCAGCCCCTGCATGCGCAGGATGAGGGAAAGCCTAGTTGTCGTTACGAATGCACGACAAACAGGTGTTTTCGGTGCAGTAGATCGCGAATGTCTGCGCAGACTGTGCCTAGTCGCCCCATCAAGATATCGCCGCAACCATGGCACTTTCAGAACTGGTCGCCTCTCCTCGAGCGACAGAGGTGCCGTTTGGATGGGTGCCGTATGGTCCTCTTGGCGTAAGACCCCAAGCGGACCGGCCACGCAATCGGGCGGTGTTTTTATACCCCGTTTTCAGACACTAAATGAACCAGCGTGGGCCGATGCCCTGAGGGTATACCCAAAATGCACCCGTTGCCGATGATCAGCCTATTTCCTAGCCGCTGGCAGGGGAGGGGGGAGGCAAGCTGTTGCAGGCACGCTTCCTGCCGACCGAAGCTCTGTCGCACTTCCTGGACAAGGCGAATATGCCTTGGGCAACTGCTCGCGCTTCGCTCAACATCTAGGAGTGCTGGCCCTCAAGCAGAGCGCCCGTCGCATCCTGTTAACCATTCTCATCTAAGCCGATCCTTTTCCTAAGAAGCGGCACAGCGATGGACATCGTCGACCTCGATCACTTCGGTAAACGGCTTCCCACTTGGCTGTTCGCAGCGGCGAACGACAACGACGCGAGCTTTAAGGGGCGACCCAGCTGGCTTAGGTTAGTCTAAGCACATCAGCTACTGGCTGACCTGGCAAAGAATGTCGCGCCGGTGTGCACCTCTTGAAGTGCGCTCTGCACCTAGACACGCGCGGTCTCCTTGCGCAGTAGGATTTATGGAGGTTGGTGGGGCTTTGGTCCCTACGAAGATCGAGCAGGCATTTGGCGGTGGCATACCCGATCCACAGGTACAGGGCGTTAGCCGAACTGACTGACAAAGAGGAGCTTGCTCTCCGTGAGCTCGGGCCCATTGAGACCATGAGGCGACGCGGAGAAACCTTCCAGCGAGAAGGGGACCAACTCAGTGGCTTCCATCTCCACAATGCCGGGTGGATATCGTCCTCGATCGTGCTCCGCAGCGGCAAGAGGCTAATCCAGAAAGTGCATCTGCCAGGGGACATCTTGGGGACTCCAAGTATGGCCCTCCAGTCAGCCGCAGACACCTTGACGTGTATCACGGACGCGGTGACCGCGTTCGTGCCCTACGCTCGATTCCGCGACCTCTACACGCGTGCCCCTCGCGTCGCCGCCCTGTTCACCATGGCGGTTCAGATCGAGCGGTTAAGTCTCATGGACATGCTCGCGGCAGTCGGCCACGCATCAGCAAGGGCGCGCTTGAGCAGGGTTCTACTGGACCTTCGCGCAAGGCTTTCACCGCTCGGGCTGGTGGAGCATGACGCCTTCGACCTGCCGCTTACGCAAGAAATGCTGGGCGACCTTCTCGGGCTGACATCGGTGCATGTAAACCGGACGATCCGAGACATGGAGCGGGAGGGGCTGATTGCTCGCAGCGATCACAGGATCAAGTTGGCGGACGTGCCGAAGCTCCAGTCTTTATCGCCTTTGCCGCTCCGACGGCTAGCATTCGAGCCGGCCTGGTTGCCGTGAGCGATCTGATCGCTGCCCGGCCTAACGATCAGCGATGACTGCGGCCGAGGGCAGGCAGGATCAGCAAGCTCGCCGGAAGCGATTACGCGTTCAGCCGCTGCCTTATGTCCTTACCGGGCTTGAAGTACGGCACGCTCGTCGGCCGCACCGCGATGGATGCTCCCGTACGCGGATTTCTCCCGATCCGGGCATCTCGGCTACGAGCAGAGAAGGCGCCGAAGCCTCGCAGTTCCACACGACCGCCACGGTGAAGCTGGCCCACGATCTCATCGAAGAAGACAGATACGATGTGCTCTACCTCCGCGACCGAGAGACTCACGTTCTCCTGAAGCAGACAGCTAACCAACTCTGAACGTACCATTCTTTCCTCCCGAACAAGGTCGGCGTACGCGGCCTAGATGGCAACTTTATGAGAATGCCACTAGGTAAGAGTACAGCTACCCCTTCCCGCCGGGCAAGGGCAGCAGGCAGCTGCGCGCCCACTTTCGGCCATCAAAAGGCGTTGGGCGCTCCGCAAAATCGGACCTTGCGAGAGGCTGGTTCGCTCAGCGCTCAGTAGGAACTGCCCGTTCCCAGCTGATGAGGGTCGGAGCATCCTTGATGAAGCGATCGAGCACGCCATCAGCGATCTTGATCGGACCGCTGAAGCGGGTGGCACCTGGTATGCTCTGCACCGCTGCCGCTTGCCCAGCAAGCGCCTTCGCCTGAGCAAAATAGCGTCCGGCTGCTTCGCTTTGCTGGTCAGCTGCCCGCAGCCCTGCGGCGGTCTGCTGAAGCGCCCGTCCCCAGAGCTGCAAGGCGTCGAGCCAAGGGCGCGACTGCTCGACAAAGCTGGGATCAACGGTGCCGGCACGAATAAGGTCTGATGCACCCGCAAGGGCGTCTGCCTGCCTTGCTAAGCTTGCGAGCGCTGCCTGGCGCCCTAAGGCATCGCCTTCGGAGATCGTCTCGCGTACGCCGTCGAGCAGCGTGCGCATTTGCGGCGCCTGTTCCTGCCAGGCTTGCGTCCCAAACGTCGGAGCAAGGTGCTGGGTGTCGAATAAGCTGAGCAGCGCCTCGGTCGCCTGGGCATCGCCTCCGGCCAGATCACGGGCGGCAGCGTGCCAGGTGCGCTGAGCATCGTAGCCTTTGTCATTCCAGGCGAACGCGACGACTCCCGCCACCGCGACGCGGCTAGGTGCCTCCTGGTTCATCGGATTGGAAAGTACCCCGGTCAGCTCGCCCGAAAGCCCGGGCTCGCGCTGCACATAAGGCGCCATAAGCAGTCGACCGGTCGTCTGGGCGTAATCATTGACCGGATAATTGTCCCAAAGCAGAGTTTTACGGCCGAATGCCTTGGTTGCTGCCTTGGCATCCGGCACCGAGATTGCAGGCGGCACCACATCGGTGCCGGTCCATTGCACAACCACTCTCGGATCTAGGTGTTTGCGAAGCGCCGCCTTGTAAGGGCTCTCCTTCGCGTCAAAATATTCGGTCGGCACCACAATTAGCGGGCGCGCTGTGCGGTCTTTCGCGACGAGGTCGGCTTGCACCACGTTCAAAAGCTGCGACTGAGCAACACCGGCCGCTTCAGCGCTCGAAGGCCCGAACGCCGTAGCGTCGCGGTCGCAGTTCCACTTCTTGTACTCGATGTCGTCCAGCGCGACGTAAAAGTCGCGAATGCCAATAGCGCGCAACGCGTCGAACTTGCGCTCGAGCGCCTGTGCGTCGGCCGGGTCGGAGAAGCACACCGTTGGCCCGGGCGAGATCGCATACACGAAGTCGACATGATTGCGCCGAGCTGTCGTTGCCAGCGTGCTTAGGGCCTTTAGCGTTTCAGCGGGGTAGGGATCCCGCCACCGGGCCCGAGCATAGGGATCGTCCTTGGGGCTGTACACGTACGTGTTCGCCTTCATGGTCCCTAGGAAGTCGAGGTGTTTGGTGCGATCGGCCATCGTCCAAGGCGCGCCGTAGAAGCCTTCAATGGTACCGCGGACCGGCATAGAGGGATGATCTTGCAAAACGAGTGCCGGTATGGTGCCTCGCTGCGCGAGCTGCCGGAAGGTTTGAGCCGCATGGAACAGGCCGTCGCTGTCGCGCCCAGCGAGCGTTATCAGGCCGCCCGCGCCCTGCGCTCGCACCACGATGGTGTATCCTTCCGCGTTTGCATCAAGTGTGACGCCGCTGGGGCCCAGCGCCTCGCGGACAGCTCCGCTGTCGCCTACGCTCAGCAAAAGATGTGGACGATCCAAATTCGCGGGCACCCGACGCGCCATTTGGACAGTGCGAACGCCCGCGTTGGCGAGTGTCGCTCTCACGACCTGCACGATCCCCGGCTCGACGCCTGACCCGACGACGAGCACGACTTCGCTCCCTAACGTCACACGGCCTTGCTCCAGCGCGATCGAAACGGGGGCGGGGAAGATGGCAGGAAGAACCGTTGGTTCTGCCAGAGCGTTGGGTGAGGCGAGCGCAGTGGCTACCAGCAACAGAGCCGATGCCGTGAGTTCAACCTTAGGCGCTGCCATTTCTATCTCCGGTATCGTATTGGTATTAGATTGACGTACGTTGCAGTTTCTCCCGTTACAAGTCCTCAGTCATGTCCGAATTGCATCAGGCTTCCTGATGCGGATCTCACCCACATAGCGCGAGGTACGGACCATCATGCAGAAGCGCGCCCACTTCAGGACGTTCAGGAGGCTGATTGTCCTCCGCAAAAGCGGATGCGGCAGTGCCGAACTCACCGGCCCCTGCGGGTGGCAAAATGTGGTGGGAAACTGCGCTAGCTGCCTCGATGAGGTGGCAAGCTGATTGTCCACCTTATCGCCGCGCCCCGAAGCGCGAATCCGAGTGTGGTGGCGAGGGCTGCAGGCCACGGCGCGGGCATGCCTAAGACCGACAGCGCCACGAAAAGTCCCGCGCCACTCAAAGCTGCGGTGACGTACAGCTCGTGGCGCATGAGGACAGAAGGCACGCCAGCGGTGATGTCACGAATGATACCACCAACACAGCCTGTGATTACTCCGGCGGCCACGGCGGGAGCTGGATTGATGCCGTAGGCCAACGCTTTCCCCGCTCCATATACCGCGTAAGCCGCAAGCCCGACTGCATCTAGCCATTCTAACCCGCGTTCAGGCCACCAGCGCAGCGGAACCAACCAAGCCGCTACCCCGACGGCCACACAGAGGAGAACAGGTGCAGGCTCGTGCATCCAAAAGATGGGGGCTCCGATAAGTACATCGCGCAGCGTGCCTCCGCCCGTCGCGGTGATCAGGGCGAAGAAACAAGCCCCTACAAAGTCCAAACGTTTGCGGGCTCCGGCAAGCGCCCCAGAGGCGGCAAAGACGGATAGGCCAGCCATGTCGAGCCAAGGAAGCAGCGAGTAGAACGGTGCACTCATAGTAAGCGTCTAGCTTCCAGTCTTATCAGCGTCACGTCCGCTTGTGGGATACCGGCCGCGGGCTTAACGGCAGGGGCACTGGGCAGCTCGGCGCCCACTTCCGGCCGTTAGAAGGTGCTCGACGGCTTCCCAGAAGCGGACATGGCCCGATCCTGATTCGCAGTAGGTCCCGACGCACCGGCAGGGGAGGAGGCCACCCAGCTGCGCACCTGCTCTCAGACGGCCACGCAAGGCGGCTGATCAACCCACAAGAGGACCCGGGCGAACGGCACGCAGATCCACCTCGCCAAGGACCGGTAGTGGGGCGGCAGCGGACCGGCAGCTCCTGCCTCCGAAGCGGAAAGGCGGCCCTTGATACTTTTCTCCTAGGCCGATGTAGAGTTCCGAAAAGACCGACTGACAACGAGGTGTTCGCGCCGCTCGTCGTAGGAGGTGCGTCAAGAGCTCAAAGCTGCGTCTTTTTTGCGTTTAGAATGATGCCCAATCGTCGAATGCCGGGCTTCGTTTCAGCGCTGAGACCGCCGCTGCCGGTAGTGGCTTAACGGGTCCGCCGACTTTGGCCTTGTTAGGTCTGACGATCGACGAGCGCGGACCGGTGCCGACTTGAAACTGTGCGGCTCGTTCTGCAAGCGCGGCAACCTCGCCGGTCAGATTGCGAGCTGCCGCAGAAGTCTGCTCCACCATCGCAGCGTTCTGCTGTGTAGACCGATCCATTGTTCCTATCGCGATTGAAATCTCGCTGATGGCAATCGACTGCGCCTGGTTGTCGGCTGCCATCATCCCCAAAAGCTGATGGACTTCACCGACATCGCCGGAGATGTCGGCGAGAGCATGGTCCACCTTCTGGACCATTCCCACCGCGGCAACGATGTCGGTCTGGGTTGCGGTGAGCTGGTCGCGAGCTCGCGCCGCTTCTTCTTCGGAGCGCATGGCGAGCGCGGACACAAGATCCGCAACAACTGCGAAGCCTCGGCCCGCCTCGCCGGCGCGCCCCGCCTCGACGGCGGCGTTCATTGCGAGAACGCGGGTTTGGAAAGCGATTTTATCGAGGCCCTCGATGACGCTGTCGATGCCCTTGGCACCATCGGCGACCCGACTCATTGCCCGCACGGCTTCTTCGGCAATCGAGCGGCCGCCGCAGACTGTCGACATCGCCCCATCCGCGCGCTCGACGGTACGTCCTGCGGACGCCGCCGTGGCCTTCAGACGCGCGTCCATCTGGGTGACCGCGGCGGTCGTCTCCTCAAGGCTTGCGGCATTCGCTTCGGTGCGTCGCGCCAGGTCTTCGGAGGCTTGCGCAATCTCATTCGAGCCGGTCTGGATCGTCGTGGAGGTCTCCATCACGGAGCCTACAAGCTGACGCAGGGAGGCGAGCGCGGTGTTGAAGTTGGTGCGGAGCTCTGCACGGCTGGCTGGGAAATCATCACCGATTTCAGCAGTGAGGTCGCCCTGGGTGAGACGGTCAAGGCTTGCGCTGAGGCTGCTTACAGCGACTTGCTGTTCTTCCGCGCGCCGCTTCTGCTCGATAGCGGCATCGCGGAAGGCGTGCATCGCCGTCGTCATCCGCCCGACGCAATCTTTGTAATCCGTGTACTCAATTGGGCTGGTGAGGTCGCCTGCGGCGAGACCTTCCATCCGCACAACGGTCGATACATACGGATCAGCGATGGCACTACTGTAGCGGCGCATTTGAATCTGGACGCCAAATATCAACAACACAATTATCGGCGCGGCTACGGTAGTTGGAAGGAATAGCGCGGTTAGTGCAATCACTACCATCGCCGCGAGCAGCACATTGCGTGCGATCTGGAGCTTGAGGCGGATGGGGGCGGTGGCCCGAAACCAATCGATATTCATGCTACCTCTCAATGGACAGCTAGCGAGAAGCTCCCGAATTGAGGGAACCGCTCCGATTACTCACGGGGGCAGAGCCCTTACCCCGTAACTAGGGGACATACCGCGGAAACATTTACTCGATTCGAAGGGCTCGATATGCACTTCTACGTAGGAAAAGCGGGAGCAGCTTGCCGAACGAAAGGGAGCCCGCATTCCCAGCTTATCAAGCTCCATTTACTCTTGCAGCGCCAGCTGCAGCAAACACGCGCTCGGAGGCTGCCCGCCTAATTACCGCTCCTGGCCGCAGGATGTGTCGATCACCAGATCCGCGTCGGCTTTTGGCGATTAGCGGCCTGACGCGGGGGCAGGACGCCAGGCAGGTAAGCGCCCAGTTTCGGACATTCAGGAGGCCAATCGACCTTCCCGAAAGCGGACGCAAACGGCTCGCATTGAACACCCGCGGCTGGCGGCTGGAAGTAGGTGGTTAGCTGCCGTTGAACGCGAGCTGGATTAAGTCCCAACGATTGCCGTACACGTCTTCGAACACTGCCACCGTACCGTAGGGCTCGTGGCGAGACGCCTCGGTGAAGCGGACACCCCGCTGCGTGAAGGCGAAATGGTCTCGTTCGAAGTCGTCCGTCTCGAGGAACAGGAACACTCGCCCGCCGCTCTGATCGCCAACTGCTTCGCGCTGCCGCTCGTTCGCCGCCTGTGCGAGTAGGAGGCCCGCCTCTGCACCTAGCGGCGCTACAACAACCCATCGTTTTTCGTCTGTCAGTCGCGTGTCCTGACGCACTTCGAAGCCGAGCTGGTCGACATAAAAGGATATCGCTCGATCATAGTCGTCGACGAGGAGGGTAGTGAGGCTCAATCTCTGCGACATCGCCTTATCATGGCGGAACCTGCGCGAGTCGCCAACGACCGCATTTGGGCGAGACCGGTCAAAGAGGGGAAGGGCAGGGAGCAGGCAGCTCGGCGCCCACTTTCGGCCATTCAGCGCGGCGATTGATCTTCCCAGAAGCGGACGCAAATGACCGACGCTCAGATCCGCGCTTCAGCAGACTGGAACTGGGACAAAGCCGTCATCAGAGGCAGGCAGTTCGAATGACGGCTTCCGGCAGAAGCAGAAGCTCGCGAAGGTGCGCGCCACATTGATCCTGCCGAGCTATTGCCTGTGACCACGGCAGCAACCCAGGGCGGCTCCTTGCAGGCTGCGAAAGGTAGGACATTCGGCATGGCTCGGCGCTGGGCAACGCGCTGCGCTTCGAAGACCGTCGCGAAGCGTCTCCAACTTCCTGATAGTGCGATCGATCTCGTCCGCCTTCGCCGCGAGTAGCCCACGATCGATCCGAATTTCGCCGTCGGGGCTCAGCATCCCGCCAATCTCGCTCAGCGACAAGCCGGCGGACCGGCCCAGGGCGATCAGCGACAGCCGGTCGATCACGTCGGCGGCGAATGTACGCCGCAGCCCCCGGCGGCCAAGTGACTCAATCAATCCCTGTTGTTCGTAATAGCGCAAGGTCGAGGCCGGGAGGCCGGAACGGCGCGCGACCTCAGCAATATCGATCAATCCCATCCTTGACCTCAAGCTGACTTGAAGTGGCACCGTGCAGCGAATCATCAACCGTATCAAGGATAAGCCAGTGAACCACGACCACGATCAGGACAGCGGCGGGCTTCGCTGGAACAAGCAGCGTGGAAACGTCTGGGTGGACCTTCAGCCGATGCTCGATCGGCTGTTCCTGCCGTTCGAGCGGATGCTGGTCGATATCGTGACGACCGAGCCTGCAAAGGCGGTGCTCGATATAGGCTGCGGCACCGGAGCCATTACGCTGGCACTGGCTGACAGGCTGGGGCAGTCGGCGCATTGCACTGCCGTCGATGTGTCGGAGGCGATGCTGGACCATGCGCGCCAGCGCGCCCTTGCGACAGGCGCGCATAACGTGCGCTTCATCGCTGGAGATGCGCAGCGCCATCGGTTCTCACCCGGTACATTCGACGCCGTGGTGTCGCGCTTCGGGGTCATGTTCTTCGACGATCCTGTCGCCGCCTTCGCGAATATCGGCGCCGCAGTGCGCACCGGCGGCACGATGACCTGCGTGGTATGGCGGGGCCGCGAGGAAAACCCCTTCATGACGGCGGCGGAACGCGCGGCGGGGCCGCTGCTCGGGTGGGAGGATGCGCCCGAGGCCAAGCCCGAAGCACCAGGCCAGTTCGCCTTCGCCAGTGCCACCCACGTTTTTCGTATCCTGGGCGCTGCGGGGTGGCGCGATGTCGATATCACGCCCGCAGACGTGGCATGCAGCCTGACGGCAGGCGATCTTATTACCTACAGTCGGCGAATGGGGCGCGTTGGCGCGATCCTGCCCCACCTAGACGATGCGCTCCGTGAAGACGTTATCGCGAAGCTCGACGCGGCGTTTGCCGACTTTATCGTCGAAGGCCATGCGGCATTTAACGCCGCGTGCTGGATCATCCGGGCAAAGGCCGGCTTGTCAGAGTAGCCCTTGAAAGTAACCTTGCTGTCGGAGGAGCAGGTGTCTGGCGAACGGCGCGTTTTGGAACACGCCGCCGCTCCGTGCCCGTTCCTTCAACGGCGCATTTTGGTCGTGAGCGGCCGCAGTTGAAGGCAGGGCGGAAGGGCAGGGGCGCCAGGCAGCAGCGCGCCCAACTTCAGACCTTGCACGGGTCGCTCGGCTTGCCCGAAAGCGGACGCAAAAGAGCGAGCAGCCGGCGCTAGGGAGTGAATGGCGAGTTGATCTTCCACCACATCGCGCGCGCAAACCGCCCATATCCGATAGACGCTGCCGGCTAGGGGCGGCGGAGGGCGCTGACGGAGTGTTTTCGCGCACGCGCATCCGGCCAGCATCATTGTGCCTGTGCCGAAACGAGAATCTTCGCTGATGATGAGATCTGTCCGTCGTCCCGCGAATCTTTTAGCTGCGCAAGTGAACTAGCTGCCGCGTGAGATCCTCCGAAGGAGCCACTCGGCCATTCCAGGGGAGGCTAAATGCGGATTATCTCCATCGCAGCGATCGCCGCTGCACTCGTGTCAACACCGGCGGTCGCCGCAGCGGACCCGGCCGCTGGCCTCCAGGCACTGCGCGAACTCAACCTCGTGGTGTTCGACACGCTGACCACCAATGGTCAGGAGGTTGAAGGCCGCAGCTTCGTCGGAACGCTGGCATCTGCAAACTTTACCAATTTTGGCATCGGCAACAGCAGCCAAGGCGCCGCTCCCTCGTCATTCGACGTGCTGAGCGTGGTGGGTAACGCCACGGGCCCGTTCCGCCTAAAGGCTGGGTATCAGAATGGCGCCAACGGCATCGTCGGCACCACGGCGCGCATCGGCGGCAATGTTGGCGAGATGGATTTTAACACGACGGGCGGCGTGAACGGCGCTCTAGTCGCGGGCGGTAATCTGACGTCTTCGTTCAACGTCAACAATAACAGCGTGCGCTATGGCGGCACCGCCGTGGGCGGCCTGAACGGAGCCGTGAAGGACGCCAGCCTCGCAGCTGGCGGCGCGAATGACGTCGCGGCTGCTCTGCAGGTGCAGATGGGCTCGCTACAGGCGAACCTAACCGGGCTGTCGAACCTGCTGGCGGCAATGCCGTCGCTCGCCACAATAACCTCGACGGCGACTGCGCTCGACTATTCGGGCGCGACCAAGGGCTTCGCGGTGTTCACGATGACGGAGGCAGCGTTCGAAAACCAGAACGCCAATTTCGACACGCTGTTCAGCGGCATGCCAAGCGGCGTGACGACAATCATTAACGTACTGGGCGCCGATCTTGTGGAGCAAGGCAACCTGAACAGCAAGCTGCTCAACCAAGCGGTCATCTGGAATTTCAACGAAGCCCAGAGCCTGTCGCTGAAGGGGTTCCACGGGAGCGTGCTGGCGCCGAACGCAAGCGTGTCTAACAGCAGTGCGTTGGAAGGCAGCATCGTCGCCCGCAACTTCACCCTCAATGGCGAGATTCATCTGGGGACCTACAATGGTAGCGGCAGCTTCCTCACCCCGCCGTCGGGGGTGCCTGAGCCGGGCACTTGGGCTATGCTCCTGACCGGGATGGGAGCACTGGGTCTCGCCGCTCGTCGGCGTCGCGATCGGCAGGCCGTCGCAGCCTAGCCAACTTATTCGTGAACGTCGCTTCCGCATCATCAGATCAGGTGATGTACTGAGGTGTTCCCCATGATCTGTGAGCTATCATCACAAACTTCCGAGCGGTAAGATCTCGGGTCGCAGGGCCAGCCTCAGTTTACAGGGGCTGGCCTTTCCCATGAGAAGGCATCCTCCGGGGCCCGGACGTTACGAGAGGCAGGCAGCTGCGCGCCCAATTCCCGCCGTTAGCAGGTGCTTGAGGACTTCCCAGAAGCTGACATTACGGGGGTTTGATTCGCAATAGGTCCCGCCCCTCGCAAGCAGGGCATCTGCGCAGCTACTTTCAAGCGCCAGCGACGCAATTGATCAACCCGGAGGCCGACTCGGACGAGTGGCACTCACGTCTGCACTGCCGGGGACTGGGAGTGGGACGAGGCGTGTGTTCCAGACCGGACTTACGAACGGTGAGTTCTATCAGAGCGGGACACCGGCCTTCCTCAGCGACCCCCCTAAAAGCGGACGCAAAGTAACAGGCGGCCGATACGCGCTGCTCGCGATGGGGGGGGGAAGTCCGCCGTCGAATCTGGATAGGGCAAGGGAGCGAGGCGGCTCCGAGTCAAGACTGAGGTCGTCGAACCCTCTCGTCGCGGCGAGTACCAAAAGAGCGATGATTGACTGTGAGGATCTACCGCTTGGGGAGCGCCGGAGCGCCAATCCTGAGCGTCGAACGGTTCCAGCCTCTCTGCAAACGCCTACTTGGGGCTGGCAGCAGTACCACAAGACGCCGAGCTACATTTCGCTCGCTTCAACCGCTATGAGAAGCGACGTCGGACGGAGGTGCGGCTGCCCCTCCTCCCAAGCGCGGAAACGTGGGCAAAGTTTTCAAGGGGACGGTTGCGCTTGCAAAAGGTGGACGCTCGATACGAGGCGGCGGTGCTTCCTGAAAAGGCAAGCACCGGGTCATGGGGCATTTTCGATTTCAAGGAGAAGCGCTTTGTAGATGTGGTCTACGGCTCAGAGAGGGAAGCTCGAGAAGCCTGCCATATCCTTTCGAAACTCGAAGCAACCCAATCTCGCAAGCCCAGGCCGGTCATTTGCTACACGTGCTTCCTCGTTGGTGAAGGAGGCAAAAGCCGGCCCTTTGACGCATTAGAATGTCACTTGGATATTCGCTTCCAGGAAGCGCACGGTGCCCGAGCCATTGGCTGTTGCCGTAGAGGCGTTCTTCATGAACTCTCCCATCGCGAGCAGCGCGAAGTTAGACTCCAGGCGGACGTGCTCGGGTATGAGCCAGTAACGAACCCGACCTTCCACTTGGTGACCGGCGAAGCTGCCCGAATGCCCGCTGGCATCGACGATGCCGGCGAAGCGATCGTAGCGCGAGGCGAGCCAGATCGGACGGTAGTCCAGAAGCCCCTCAAAGCGCTTGCCCGGTTTTACCTCGGCACGGACGCCGGGGGCGCTGATATTCTCCCGCGCCACCATGGCGTAGCTGCCGGACGGGCCGAGATCGTCGCGGCGGCTCCCAAACAGCGTGTCGAACCTGCCGAAGCTGCCTCCCGGCCGGTCGCCGCTGGCATAATCGTAGAACAGCCCCAGGCGCAGCTTGAGCGGGGTGTCGAAGCTGTAGCCGACAGCGCCATGGGCGAAGTCGGCGGAGACGCGGGCGGGGGACTTCCCGGGTTCCGTGCCCGAACTTGCCCGCCCGAACTGATAGACCGCCTCGACATCGTAATCGACTGTGCCCGGCCTGGCTTCCCGCGCCAGGCGCATGTCGAGATAGTGAAGTCGGCGGTCGGCGGTGGGATGGCCCGGCGTGTCACGCTCGAACAGCCGATAATAAGCGAGTTCGCCGGTCGCGCCGCCAAGCAGTTTTTTGCGCTGCGCGTGTAGACCGAACAGCACGCGGTCGAGGGTCTCGCGATCCAAGACGACCTTGTTGCGGCGCAAGTCGTCGGCGTCGCTCGGCAGATGCTCCTGGGGCAGCACGTAGAAGAAGGCGAATTCGGTATCGGCATCGGGCTCGAGATCGACGCGCAGGCCGGTGAAGCCGTTCACCGTGTTGCGATATTCATCGGTGGCGATCAGCCGGCCGGACCCCAGATTGAGCAAGAAGCGACCCGCCTCGGCGGCGATCTTGCCGCCTGGGCCCAGCGCGCCATCGAGCTTAAGCTTCACGTAGAGCTGGGGCAGTTCGACTGCGTTGATGTCGTCGCGACCGATATAGCTGCGCCGGTCGAGACCATAGGCGCGGCTGTCGATCAGCTCGCCGCCGATCGCCAGTGGGCCGGGTCCATATTCGATCGCTAGGCCGGTGCGCAGCAGGAACGCGTCCTCGGAGGTCGCGTAGCCGGGTCGCGGCCGGCCGCTCACCGTCTCGTACCGGGCGCGGCTGGCAAGCGAGAGGATGAGCCCGGTCTCGTCCTGCTTGGGCGCCGTTTCCTCCTTGCCGGGCTTTTCCGTGGAGGAAGCAGGCGACGCCGGCGGCGATTGGGCCCAGGCGCTGGCTGGCAGCAGCGTGCCGCTCAGCGCGAGGAGCGCCGTGCGTAGGCGGGTCATCCCGTCACCAGATGCGTGAGCCAGTAAACCAGCGCCGCCACGCCAGCAGCGGCCGGCAGAGTCAGCACCCAAGCGAACACCATCTCGCCGGCGATGGGCCAGCGCACCGCCGAGCTGCTCTTCATCGTGCCCACGCCCGCGATCGCACCGGCAATGGTGTGGGTGGTCGAGATCGGCGTGCCGAAGCCGATCGCTGCGAAGATCGTCAGCGCCCCGCCCAGCTCGGCGGAGAAGCCCTGGAACGGCTTTAGCGACGTGATCCGCATGCCCATCGTTCGGATGATCCGCCAGCCGCCGATCATCGTGCCCAGCGCCATCGCGGCGTGGCAGGCGAGCACCACCCAGAGCGGCACGTGGAAGCCGCCCTTCAGATAGCCCTGGGTGAACAGCAACGCGGCAATGATCCCCATCGTCTTCTGCGCGTCGTTGCCGCCATGGCCGAGCGAGTAGAGCGACGCCGAGCAGAATTGCAGCACGCGGAAGCCGCGATCGACCTTGTAGGGGTTGAACCTGCGCACGACCCAGGTGGTGAGCGCGGTCAGCAGCACGGCCAGCGCGAAGCCGACCAACGGGGAGAGGATGATCGCCACCACCGTCTTGAGCACGCCGCCCCAGACGATCGCCGCGGTTCCGCCCTTGGCAAGCCCCGCGCCGACCATGCCGCCGACCAGCGCGTGCGACGAGCTGGAAGGCATCGCCCACCACCAGGTGATCGCATCCCATACGATCGCGCCGACCAGCGCGCCGAACAGGACCGTCACGTCAATCGCCTTTTCGGAAACGATGCCGGTGCCCATCGTCTTGGCCACCGCCAGCCCGAAGACCAGGAAGGCGACGAAGTTGAAGAACGCTGCCCACACCACCGCCGCGCGCGGCGACAGCACGTTGGTGGACACGATGGTGGCGATCGAGTTGGCCGCGTCGTGCAGCCCGTTCATCATGTCGAATAGGAGGGCAATCGCGATCAGCGCGATCAGCAGGGCGAAGGGGAGCTGTCCGGCATCCATTTGTCCGCTCTCAGACGTAATCGAGTACGAGGTCGTCGATCCGATCGGCGACCGCGTCCAGACGCTCGGCGACCAGCGTTACGCGTTCCAGCAGGCGTACGCCGGCCAGCATCGCAACGGGATCGCTGCCGCCGTCAAACAGCTGCATCATCGCAGCGTCGCGCTGTTCGACCAGATCAGCATGGCCGTCGCCGATACGTTGGCAGATCTGGTGCAGTTGTTCCGTGTTCCGATCCAAGCCCTCCAGCAACGGGATTGCTGTACGAACATCGCTGGCCAGCGCTACGATGCGCGCACCGAAGGGGGGCAGCACGGCGGCCACGCCGTCTAGCCGGGGCGAGCGACGGGCGGTAGCGGCGCCCATCATCGCCTTCAGTGACGCCTGCATCGCGACCGTCATTTCCTTGATGTCGGCACGATCGAACGGCACCACGAACGAGGCGCGCAGGCGCTCCAGCACCTGGCGGCTAATCTTGTCGCCCTCCTCAATCGTCCGATCAAGCTGATCGAACGGAGCTGAAGCGCCTGGATCGCGGAGGATCTCTTGCAATTGCGTGGCACCGCGCTGGATTAGATCGCTGTGACTATCGAAAAGTGGGAAGAACTTCTCTTCACGCGGCAAGATGGATCGGAGCCAATTTGTCATGAGAACTTTCGACGCCCCCAGGCAGCCAGCCACTACGGCGCGCTGTGCCTACGCGAAAAGGCACTTCATGCGTTAAGGTTCCCCAACATTATTCTAACATATCGTCATAATATTGTAACAACACCCCGTACCTCCTCCGGCAGTGCGCAATGACAACATGATTAGTTCACTTCAGCTTCGGCAGGTCACTCGGTCGTAATCGGCCTCTGGCAGCTGCGCGCCCAAAGTCGGACATTCAGGGGGCCGATCGGCCCTCCTGAAAGCGGACGCAAACGGCGGGCCCTCAATCCTCGCGGCTGCCGGCTGGAAGTGGGTGCTATCCGCCTATTGAGCCAAGCGCCGCATCTGTTTTAGCAGCTTCCGCGCGGCCCGGCTGCTGCGCCTGGAGGCGGATACCTCCGCAGGAGGTGCTACCCGGAACCGATAGACCCCCACTTTTTCGAACTGAAGCGCACACGGCGCGGCGATGAGCCTGCGTAGTCCCGATCCTGCGGGGACGCTGATGAAGTAGCCAGGTTCGTCTAGCTCCTCGAGCTTGTACTGAAGGGTGGCTGCCGCCCTTGAGGCAAGGCGAAAAAGGAGCTGGGGCGTACCAACAAACTCCTCCTCCATGAGCCTCACCCGCGCCGGTGGAAGGGATGTTTCGCGCGTCGACCCTGACGAAGGCTCAAGCGCGATTCCGCCAAAGAAATCTATTGATCCGTGCTGAAGGTTGCCCCCGTCAAACATCTGTTCTCTCTCCTGTGCCTTCATTCTCCTCGCCGGTGGCACAGCTAGCAAGCTGCTCGTTGCTTAGGTCAGCACCGAACGTCCCCCTCCGGTACAGTGTACAGGCAGCTGGGCGCCCAAAGTCGGACCTTCAGCAAGCCGATCGACCTTCCCAAAAGCGGACGGGAGTAGACGGTGTCCAAACGTCCCTGTCCGTCTCGGGTCTGGTCACTTTCCTGCATGTCAGCCTCTGGCGATGCTATGCAAGGAGGAACGAGCGCGCCCGGTCCGCATTTACTGGAAATGACCTCAGCTACTTCCCGCTGGCCGTCTCGTCTTTGGCTAGTCAGGCACGGACAAAGTGCCGGTAACGTCGCGCGAGACGCGGCCCATAGCGCCGGAGCGGCGCGGATCGCGCTCGATCAGCGAGACGTAGACGTAAAGCTGTCTGCGCTAGGTGAGCGACAGTCGCGCGCTCTGGGGCGATGGTTCTCGGCAGGAGAGGGGCACGGCGTCCCGGATGCGATCCTCTGCAGCCCGTACGCCCGCGCGCACGCGACTGCGACGCTATTCCGAGGGGCGGGCGGGGCTGCGGTTGAGACAAAGCTCTGCATCGATGAGAGGCTGCGCGAGAAGGAGTTCGGCATTCTCGACGGGCTCACAACCGCGGGCATCGCAACGCTGGCTCCCGAACAAGCCGAGTTTCGGCGGCTGCTCGGCAAATTCTATCATCGCCCGCCGGGCGGCGAGAGCTGGTGTGATGTAATCTTACGTTTGCGGTCCTTGCTCGACACTGTTTCGCTGCACTATGCCGGGAAGCAGGTGATGATCGTCGGGCACCAGGTGGTGGTGCTCTGCATGCGCTATATTCTCGAAGGACTTAGCGAGGCAGAGATCCTCGCAGTCGATAAGGAGGGAGACGTCGCCAACTGTTCGGTCACCGAATATGTCTGTGACGACAAGGGTCTTGAACTGGTACGCTACAACGTCACCGCGCCGATGGAAGATGGTGCGGGCACGACTGTAACGGCAGCTCCCGACGCTATGGTCGGGGCTCGCGGATGAAACCGCTTGATCGCGCTTGGCTAGCTGCCAACCCGCTGCCCCCTTGCGAGACAGCCACAGACAAGAATGCGCGCGGACGGGTACTAATCGCGGGTGGATCCGAGCGGGTGCCCGGCGCACTTCGGCTGACAGCCGAGGCCGCGCTGCGCGCTGGCGCCGGCAAGGTTCAACTCGCTACGGTGGAACGCGCAGCCCTTGCGCTGGGGCTTGCAATGCCTGAAGCAGCGGTCTTCGAGCTGCCGGCGAATGGCGCGGGCGAGCTAGGCGCCGCAGCTGGAGGCCAGCTCGTCGGACTTCTGGGACGATGCGACACGCTGATCCTCGGTCCAGGCACTGGTAAAGAAGCCGATGCAGGAGCGTTACTGGATGCAGTGCTCGCTGCGAAGGAGCCTCCGCCAACGCTGCTGCTGGACGCGGCCACGCTCGGAGTCGCGGCAGATCGTCACCAGGCGATCAAGACGCACGTGGGTCGCACCGTGTTAACGCCACATCCGGGCGAGATGGCAGGACTGATGCACGAAGATCCAGATCGGATTGCCCGTTCTCCTGTCGACGTCGTAAAGGCGGCCGCGCGCCGGTTCGGCGCGGTCGTGGCGCTGAAGGGGGCCGACACCCATGTTGCGACTCCCGAAGGGATGGTCCTTCGCTATCCGGGCGGCGGCCCCGGCTTGGCGACAGGTGGTTCCGGCGACGTTCTGGCAGGCATCATTGGTGGGTTGCTAGCGCGCGGCGTGGACCCGCTTGTTGCTGCGTCTTGGGGGGTATGGCTGCATGGTGAGGCGGGGCGTCGCCTGGCCGACCGGATCGGGCCGATTGGCTTCCTTAGTCGCGAACTTCCCGGAGAGATCCCTAGGTTGATGGCCGAGGCCTAGTTCCTTCACATCCCGCGACGGGGCGGCCGTATCGCGCCCAAAAGTAGCCTTTCAGGGGGCTTGGTGATTCGCCTAAAAGCGGACTTTCCTTGCGGAGCGGTGTAGCGCCGGCAGGATTTCTTTGTCTCAATGAAGCAGCCAAAAAAAGGCCGAGTATCGATCGACGTTTCAATCCTTCGAAGTTGGCTCAGCCGAACTGGCGAGAGGCTGGCGCCGCTGGCGTTAGCTCAATTGCCCTTATCAGGGCTGAAGACGATCCCTGAAGCGCACGACTGTCTCCTCCGCGTTGCGCTCGAGGTTGCTCATATATTCAGTCCAGGCCTCCCCGACTTGTTTATCGGCAGCTCGCTCAGCATTATGAACCGACATGCCTTGCTTAACCAAGTCATTGACAAGGTCATCACGAACTGACGCCTTCAGTCCGGGTTCTTTATCTTTGCAGCTTTTCATGGCAGCGTGTGCAACAGTCTCAGCCGAGTCCGCAGCCTTGTAGAGTTTCTCCACCTGGTGAACGACACACGTCACGTAATCGGCGACGACGGGGTTCTCGTCTTCCTGAACCTGAAGGAGAAAGAAGGCAGCGATAAGCATGTAAACGGTCTAGCAGGCAGCGTTCCGTTCGCAAGACGCGGAATGAATTTGTCTTGGACATCGGCGAGCTGAGCGAGCGAGGCGCAGAGCTTGGCGCTCCTTCGCAGCTGCGCACCCATTTGGCCGTTCAAAAGGCCCAGTAAACTGCCCAGAACCGGCCATTCTTATCATGTACGCGCTTCCTTAAAGGAGCATCCGCCAGCCCCCCCCCCTTAAGGCGTTGCCCAAGTCCGCCTCAAAGGGCGCTCAGCGGCCAGCGGGCGACATCCGTCCAGTCTAGCTATATGAGCACGAGCGGGTATAGCGGCCGCGACGATCCGGATTGGGGAAAACGATGTACAGCCTACCACTCATCCTCGCGGCAGCCGTGTCCCTGGCGAGCGGCTCAGTTGGACAAGCAGGCGCCGTGATCCCAGCCAAGTTCCGAGGTGAGTGGGCTCGCACACTGGGAGACTGTAACCTGCGCGGAGGCGAAAATAGCGCGGGCTTTACCGTCACAGCCAAGACCATTGTCTACTACGAAGATCACGAAGAGGTGAAGCAGGTTCGGATGACCGGCCCCAACAGCCTTGCATACACGAGCAAGTATATCTCCACCGATGGCGAGGAGCCCTCCAAGGGTCTCCTGCGCCTTTCTGCGGATGGCGGCCGGATGTTGGGGGCCGATCGTACGACGGATCTCGTCCGCTGCGTCAAGTAACCGCGTTAAGGCGATCTGGCCGTTGCAGCAAGCTCGCTAGCTTGAGACGCGGCTGAGTACGCTTTTTCGTCGCTGTTTACCAGTTGGCCGCTTCAACCGCGGTATTGTAGCTTCCCACCATCTGCTCAACATGCGTAGGGCGACGCGTCTCTTTGAATGTCCGATAGCTTCCCAGCATCGATGACAGGAAATGAAGCTCAGCAGGATCCTTCCCGCCCGACTTGACTGCCGCAGCGTGCGCGGCTGCGATCGCCTTGTCGATGATCGCCGCATCGGCATCGGAGGAAGCAAACAGAGCTTCGTTGGGAGCTTGGGGCGCTACAAAACGCTTGATCATGGCATTTGCGTGGAACATTGCCAGTCGCCGATTATAATCCAGCACATTGCCTTCAGCCTTCAGCTTCTGGATCGCCGCGATGTCCCGTTTCATCGTCTCGCGATCGAGCATCTCGCCGAACCGCTTTAAATCGGCATCGGCAGCATCGAGCTCGGCGAGCATTTGCGGATCTTCTTTTCGCCCGCGAGCCAGCTTGTCATTCAGGTACGCCTTGCTGGTGTAATAGGGAGCAAGATCCGCCAAATGGTCTCGCGCCTTGGTCGAGGATACGATCAACGCGTCCGCTGCTCCGTTCAGATCAGCGGAAGCGCCTGATAGCGCCCGAGCGGCCTTCAATTGCTCGATGCCCTTGTCAATCGAGCCTGGACCGACCAAGAACTCGCCGTCGGTCGTGGCATGTACAACATTAGCCTTGCGATAGTTTGTCGCCATTTCGGTAAGGCCAAAAGAATCGAGTAAACGATTGTGAGCCGCGATGAAGGCATTTAGCTGATTCGGGGTGGCGGCGGCCGAGACGGCATCACTATGTCTATTGCCGCTGGGTTTGTCACATGCGCCCAAGCATAGACATGCTGCACCCAGCGCTGCGATAACGAATTTAGAATGTTTCATAACGTTCCAGTTGCTTTCCGTTCTATCAGTCCGACGTGCGTCGGCGAAATGGCCGATCCCCATCAGTTGCGCTGCAGGCAGTTAGAGCCAGGTGCGGCCTTCCTGTCCTGCACAGCCGTAGGGCGGCAGTTGTCGTGGGAACCGCTCTTGGAGCCGGTGGCATCCCCAGCGACGCAACGGTTTCGGCGCTTGGCTGTTCAGAGCGATGCCGACCTCGTCATAAGGGCTGCCTGCGTGAGCCACATACATGTACCAACGCCCTCCAAACATCACCGCGGCGGCAATGACCACAATGCAAACAACCTGCGCAATTTTCTTCACTCGAGCCCCTCGTTGTGACGTAGGGCTCCTCGTTGAAGGTCGTCTGAACGAAATTCAACCTTCCGACCGCTCAAATCGCGCATTGGGAGCTGAGCAGGGCACGGGACCTGAATAATAACGCGGCCGCTTCACCTGTTCAGAGGCTTGATCGCGCCCAAACATGGGTAAGAACAGGCGGTATTCAATTTTCAACGCGCGTCGTCCAGTGGGTAGGTGCAGCGCCTTTCAAGGCGCCCAGCAGGTCTAGACAGCAGCCGGGCGAATGAGCTGGAGCGCTGATCCGCTTCTCATTGCTGTATTCAGCGGCGGTGCCGAGAACTAGTTGCGCATGCTGTTGGAGACGTAGACGGCTGCGCGCCCAGCGGCGGGCGGGACGCGATACCCGATAGCACGTTCGAGCCATGTAAGCCGATGTCCGCTCTCGCATATCCTCGCCGGACAGCGGTCTCGCCGATTAAAGTCCATTTCTGGGGCACTTCGATGATCGGTTGAGGCAGTGCTAGACGTCGGCTGTTGAGGGAGGCTGCCTTTCGAGGCGCAGCTGACGAACGTCCTATTCTGGTCGGGAGCGGCCACGGGGAGGCAGGTGGGGGCACCAGGCAGCAGCGCGCCCAAAGTTGGACATTCAGCGGTCCGATCGGCCTTCCTGAAAGCGGACGAGGACGTGCGAAGCCCGAAGAACCCTCCCGGCGGCTGAAACTGGTGGAAAGCGGACGTTCATTGTAGGTAGCAGCGATGACCGGAGACAGCGCCACTGGCGAACAGTTTCGACGCGATTGGGCGCGGTATCATCCGACATGCCTGCCGCTGGGATGGATGCTCCGTAGCTGCGCGAGAGCGCCCTGGGTCCGGTTTCACGCTCTCCCCGGTTCGAAGAGATACGCAGACGATGAAGCCGAGCGAAGCATCATCCTCTCGCGAGCAAATGCGTTGGCCGACTGGTTGCTCGGGGAGAACGAGTGGTGTTGGGTGATCGAGGGCGACGCCGATGATCCGACCGCTGCGGGCGAAGTAGCGCTCTCGGGCCGAGAAACCGATGATCCCGACGATCCCGTCTGGAGTTTTTACGTCCGCCACGAACGTTGGCGCGCGGGATCGAGCAACGCAAAGCTGCTGTCGATTGCCGACGATGAGCCTCGGCGTGCGGTTTGGATGAGGTGCGACAACGGTGCGGTGTTCGCGCCTTATGACGGCGGCTTCGACCTGTTCCCGGAATCGCGGGAAGGCGTTCGCCAGTTGAAGGCCGCATGGCCTAATTGGCTTTCCGATCATCCCGCGGGGCTGTGAGGTTCGCCCTAAAACGTCCGCAATTGATGCCGTGGACGGCTCTCCAATATCGCGGAGTCGATTTAATCTGCTCCGCTCGAATGGAGGAGAAGTGCCATGGCGGACGTACATGTGGTCGGATTGGATATCGCGAAGTCGGTCTTTCAGCTCCAGTATCGATCACAAAGTAACGTGGCGGCAGCTCCCGAAAGCCGCCTAAAATGTGCCGCGTCGTTGCCGCAGGAAGGATGAAGGCGCATATCGCCGTACATGGATTCGAAGGTCATAGAGACGCTCGCGATAGCCGAGCAGTTCATGCACAACGCGCGCTTCGCGGGCACCACTCGACAAGCGATAGCTGATGGTTTCTCGTCGATCGACGCCCTTTTCTCCGCCGTATTGCTGGAAGCGGGGATTGAGCCTCCCAGAAACCATAAGAAGAAGCTAAATGCCGTTAGGGCCCACGCGCCCTCGATCTTCGAAACGCGAAATGAACAGGTCGGGTCGGGCTGGTCCTACATGGGCGGCATCGAGTGGGCCGTCGTCGAGCAGTTTTACCGGGAATGGCTGGAGAGCAGATACGAACGGTTCGACATGACTGCCGGAGAGGTGCGCGGACGAATCGCCGTCACGCTCGGCGCGAACTACTTCGTCACGCGGTGGCTTACAGATAAAAGGGGCACCGATTGGTTCGAACTGCACGAACAAGTCGCTCGCCAAGCTTACGGCTACAGCCAATCAGCGACTTCTGACGCCCTCTCGGCTGCGCACGACGCCTTGTTCTCCGAGGCGGAGCAGCTCGGTGAGCGAGTTGGGCGGAAGCTGGCCATCAAGATGTCGAGCACGACGAATTTCTGCGATGCAGACATGGTCGCCGGAGACGCACTCACGCGCCGCATCATCGAGGAGGATCGTAAGATCGCAAGACTCGCGTCGCGCGTCTATGTCGACTTCTGCAAACTGATGGATCGCATTCGCGCACAGCGGGCCGAGCGTCTGATGCAGGAGAACCCGGAGTTGGACCATGGAGCGGCATTCGACGCCGCGACCGACTTCATGTTCTCGATGAAGGCACGATATCATGGCGAGCGGCTTTCGGACACCGGCCAGATGATAGGCGAGTTGCTTACTCATTCGGTATCAAGATCCCTCGACGAGCCTGAACAACACGAGACCGGCGCAAAGGACTGACGCCTGCCAGCAAGCAAGCTAGCCAAAGTATTGTCACCCCTGCCGACACCTCGAGCGCCGGTCGATCCGATAGCGAAGGTTTCGACGCGCGCACCGCAATCTGCTACTGTGGACGCCTAGGGTACTGTCGCACGGCCTCAGGCCGATATGCTCCTGTCCGGTGATCAGGAGATCGTGGGGTCTGCTCGGCCAAGGGTAGGTCCAATGTACCTTGTTCACCTCCCGCGTTGCTGTCTAATCATGCGGGGGTTGGCGTCGCGACTGTCGAAGTGCGCCTCGTCTGCCACGTCGATACCAGGAACGTGGCCATCGAGCCCGCGAGATTGACTGCGAGTTCCGCATGGCGGGCGGCTGGTCGCGCCCGCTTCGGCCCGCCGCCATGCGCATCGCCCAGCTTGTTTCGAAGCGCCCCCAGCGACTCGACGATGGACTGGCAGTTGCCGAGGATCTGCTTGAACACCTGTTCGCTGTGATCGTCGGGTGCCAGCTTAAGCGCCTTCGAAAGCATTCGGTAGAGCGCTGGCAGATCGTCCTTCTCCGAAGCTACTATGTTGAGGTCGTGGAGCAGCCATCGGCAGACGTCCTCGAGCAGGGTGCGGGCGAGCGTGATGGCCCCGGCGGGGTCGTCGCTGCGCCGGTCTAGGGCTGCTGTCCACCGGGCGTGCACCTGATCGGGTTCGAACCTGGCCAGCGTGTCCGATATCGCGGCGTCCGCGGGTGAGCCGATCGCAGCGGCGTAGACCGTGTAGACCGGGCTGCCGGACATCCGGCCGGTCCGCGACAGGCAGTATCCGTCATGCTGGAGGTGCCGGTTGATGCTCTCTACCCGCTGCTTCTGGCAGGCCTCTTCGATGGCCGTCGGGTGCACCGCGGCCTCCAGGAAGCGGAAGAGGAGGGCCTTCGACGCGTCCAGTAGGCCGAGCCGCTCGAACAGTTCGCGATTGCTCCAGTCGTCGTTCCGGATGGTGTGCTGGATGATGTCGTCCTTCAGCGATCGGTGGCCCCAGACGTCGACGTCGGGGAAGGCCGACGGCATTGTCCCGATCGGGAAGACGTCCTCAAGAAAGGCCAACTGGTCATATTCGGTGCAAAGCGGCTGCCCATCGAAGACGTCGAAGATGCGACGACGGGTCAATGTGGAGACCTGCGGGGTTCCGTGCTCCGTGACCTTGGCGACCAGCTCGGCGAGCCAGAAGTCCCAGTCCTGCTCCAGCAGTTCCCTCGCGACGGCTACCACGCGGACGGTGGAGAGGGGCACTAGTCGGGAGTGCACGTATCGGAACTTGCCCCGCATCGCTTCGTCATCGGTTCCCTCAGCCAGACCCAGACGGATGCAGACGGCCGGGACGTCATAGGCCTTGTTGCCACCGACGACCTCGGCGATGCGTGTTCGCAGGTCGTGGACGCGTATGCTGCTCATCCAGCCATGATAGACCATCGGCCCAGTGCGTGCCAAACAGACAAGACGCGACTTATCGGGTTAGCTGATCCGGGAGCAACTTCTCAGCGCGTTGTTTCTCGCTGCACGTTCGGTAACGGAACGCGCGATCATGCGGTAACGCGGCGAAGACCGTTGCGCCCGGAAGGCCTGCCGCAATGACCACGACGTCGGTGTTCGCCAGCGTCATTCGCGGCGGCCTTATTTGCAATGGCGGCTATCTGGCATTCAACGACCAGAACCTGCCAGTCAGCTTTCGACCCAGCGACCGTCGTCGGTAAGCTGCTGAATGTGCGGCAGCTATCGGTGAACCAATTCGGGGCCGGGATTGTCGCCTCTTTCGGCGTCTGCGGCCGAAGGCCTCAATGTTCTCGGGAGGACCGGTGTTGGCGTAAGCTGACGCTCTTAGAAGCACACCGGAACGGCCGGGTCTGGTCGGAAGCGGCCGATGGGAGGCGGGCGGGGGCGCCAGGCAGCAGCGCGCCCAAAGTCGGACATTCAGGGAGTCGCTTGTTCGGGTATCTCCGCGCAATTCGAACGAGCCAAAACGTTAACATCGACGGGTCCGGAAAATAATCATACGAAGAAATTATTCATACCAGGAACATCGGATAAAAAAGTCTCTATACTGGCAATTAGTCCTTTTTCAAGGTGACAAACTGTTGCGAGTTTCTCGTCCAAAAAAATTCCATCGCGCTCCGCTGTGTTGTGGAGACTCAATGCCATATTGTCTCGGCTCAGAAGAATATTCTCTAATTTAACAGAAACTCCATAACTGATAATCAGTTTCACGCGGTCGATAACGTCTGCCGCTCCTACGGTCATTCCCGACACGGCGTTTTCTCCTGGCAGGGTCCAAGTGGCGTCTGGGTGCAACAGAGCTCGCAACGCCTCCCAGTCGCGCTTTGCCAAAGCGCCATAAAATGCTTTTGCGATTTCTTCGGGTGTCATCATCTAGATGCTCCTCGCAGTAAGGATTTCATTTATTGGTTCGGCCTCAGTCAGTCCCTCTTTCTTCATCTCCGATAACGAAGGGGGCCCGGATATACTTGACGCTCAGCAGGCGCGCCTGGTCGGTTATCTCCACAATCCGACGCGCCTCTTCCTCGCGGAACGTTTGACACCGAAAGCCCTGCATTTCGGGTAGCCGTTGGAGCAGGTCACGAGCGACGTCCTCTGCTCCAGCCGTGTCGATCACGATGTCACACCATTGGCGCCCGTGCCGGGTGACGGTCAGCGCAAGCCGCGTCATTGCGGCTTTCCTATGGTGCGCGCGGCGCTGGGGCAGGTGCTGGCCAGCTTCGGGGTAGTGGTCGTTGTCATCAAGATGCGGCCTCCCCCGCCTAGATCCGAACGGCGAGCGCGATCTCGAAGGATCGTGGCGCGCCGATATATACGTTGGTCGACGGGTAGCCGGAGAACTCGCCATAGAAGGCGTCGGTCAGGTTTCGGCCACGGAACGTCAGCGTCGTTCCGGGCCGAACGCGCCAAGCGATGCTGGCATCCACCACCGTATGCCCGGCGACCCGGATGGTGTTGGCGGTGTCGGTCATGAAGCTGCCCGCATGCCGGGCAAAGCCGCCCACGGTGATCGCATCTGTAACCTTGTATAGCGCTGTTGCATTCATGGTCGTGGCAGGCACGTTGATCGGCCGATTGCCGCTGCGGTCCAAGCGGACGCCGCCGACCCGCTCTGCGAGCAGATCGTAGCGCGCGTCAGTATAGGACAGGCCGGCCGTCAAGCGCAGGCGCGGCGAGGGCAGCATCGCCGCGCTCAGTTCCGCCCCCTGTGCGGACTGCCGACCGCCCTGCACCGCCAGCGCGGGATTCCCAGGGTCCCGCGTCAGAATATCTCGTTGCTCGATGCGGAAGACCGCGCCGGTGAGGTCGAAGCGGCCGTTCGCGCCGCTGGCTTTAAAGCCGGCCTCATAGGCATGCCCCTGCGTGAGCCGGAACCGCGAATTGGCGATCGACGCCAGCAGGATCGAGGACACCGGAGACACGGCGGTGGTATACTGCGCGTACAGGGTCAGTTCCGGCCGCACCGCGTAGGTCGTACCGACCCGCCACGTCACCGGGTCGAAGCTTGGTGCATTTCGGTCGGTGCTGCCCGTCGCATTGGCGATTGTCGTGCGATCCAGGGCGATATGATCCCAGCGAACGCCGCCGACCACCAGCCAGCGCGGTGTGAGGTTCAGTGCATTCTCGCCAAACAGCGACACTTGGTTGAGCTTTGAGCGGAAGGTTACGTCGAGACTATCGAAGATGCCGGGTCCGGTCGGGAGAGGTGAGGGGCGGGGCGTGGCGACGTCGATGGGCGGAAGCGCCTGCTCACCTGTTTCCTGCCGCAGGGTTTCGAAGTCGGTATGGTTCGCCTCTGCCCCAAGGCTGATGCGATTGCGCATGCCGGCGATGCTGGTGTCGCCGACGATCGTCGCGCGTGCGTTCACGAACCGGTGGTCGTGGCGAAAGTCCTGGAAGCTCTGCCGGAAACTGCCGTTCGGGAAGGTCGCGGTCGGTGCAACGAAACGCTGGTCGTCGCTCAACACAAAGGCGCGCTTTGCCGTATAGCCGGTGAGATCGAGCGCGAGCGTCCAAGCGCGCGCTACTCGCCAGTCGACCCGCGCACGCGCCGTCGTCTCGTCGGCGTTGGAAAAGGCCCCGTGCGGATTGTAGTTGCGGTGCCGCAAAGCACGGTCGGCGACGAGATCGGACATCGAAGATACCGCATCACTCGGATCGCGCGCATAGGCGCGGGGAACCAGCGGCAAACCTTGATAGGTCGCGTCGTAGCGATCTTCGAAATGATCGATGGCCACCAGCACCGTCAGGCGATCGCTCGGGCGAAACAACAGGCTGGCGGTCAGCCCTGCGGAAATGGTGCCGTTGTTGTCGACATCGTAGAGGCTGTCCGAGCGTCGATAGCTGGCGTCGGCCCGCAGCGCCACCTTCGCGGAGAGCGGCAGGTTGACGCCGGCCGCTGCGAAGACGGTGCCGAAGCTCCCGCCAGACACGAGCGCGTCGAATTGTCGGCCGTCCAGCGTCGGCTTGCGGGTCACCTTGTTGATCACGCCCGCCAGCGCGCCTTCGCCATATAGCACGGACGCGGGGCCTTTCAGCACCTCGATGCGGTCATAGTGCCAGGTGTTGCTGTCCCGCTGCACGACGGTCGATGTGGAAATCCGCACCCCGTCCTGCAGGATCGAAACCGCGTTGCCCGAAAAGCCCCGCAACGAGATCACGGCAGGGTTGCCGGGCACGTTGCCGGAAACGGCGCCTGCGACGTCGTTGAACGCTTCACGCGCAGTTCGCAGGCCCCGAAGCTGCAATTCGTCCTGTGTAATCACCTCGATTGTGGCAGGCGTTTCCCGCGCGGTGAGCGGCAGCCGGCTGCCCGCCTGGGTGCGCGCCTCTAGGGCGAGCAGGTCGCGCTGGCCGACAACCAGGATCGTCTCCGATTCCTGCGCATTCGCTGTCGCTTGGGCGAACGCCGGCGCAATCGATGTCGACGCCAGCAGCGTCGCGATCGAGATCCTGATCAACGGCTTGTTCCCGGAAGGAGGAATGGGGGGCGGCAAAGTCGCCGCCCCGAAGTGCAGGTTAGGCTGCGTTCAGCAGCTTCACGCGCGGGAAGTCGACAGGCACGTCGAACGCCACGTTCACATAGTTGGTGAACAGGTTGAGCGCGATGTGGGCGAGCAGTTCGACCACCTGCTCGTCGGAGAAGCCGGCCTGGCGGAGCGCCTCGACGTCCGCGTCGCCCAACTGGGCGCGATCCGCGACCACTTTCGCAGCGAAAACGAGCGCAGCGGCGGTCTTGCCATCCGTGGAGCGGCCGGCCTGTGCTTCGCGCATCTCCTCGGCGGAAGCGCCCGCCTTCTTGCCGAGCACTGTGTGTGCAGCGAGGCAATATTCGCAGGCGTTGCGATCGGCGATCAGCACCGCGACCTGCTCACCCAGCTTGTGATCCAGCGTCCCGGCACCGAGCGCGCCGAAACCGGCCCACATCATCTTGAGGGCAGCGGGCGAGTTGGCAACGGCGCGAAACATGCCGGGGGTTGCGCCAAAGGCGCCGGTGATTTGGTCCAGCAGTGCCTTGCGCTCGCCGGTTGCGGTCTTCGGATCGATCAGCGGAACTCTGCTCATGATGAATGTCCTTTTATCGTGCGGCCGGACCCATGGGGGAGGCCAGTGGAAGCTCGACCAGCCATCTCGCTTGCCGATAATTCGGAGTACTAATTAAAATTGGATGCGTCAATCTGAAATTTCGCACTCCGAACTAATTTGACATGATTTATGACCCATGACATTTACAGCTTTATGAAAACCGCTGGCGTCAGCGCGGAAAATCTTAGCGGAGGCATGGATGCCGCAGATGGAAATAAGCGTGGATTATCTGATCGTTGGTGCCGGCATCAGCGGCCTGGCTTTTGCCGATGCACTGCTCTCGCGAAGCGACGCCACGATGGCGATCATCGATATGCGCGATGCGCCCGGTGGCCACTGGAACGACGCATATCCGTTCGTGAAACTGCATCAGCCATCCAGCTTTTACGGCGTCGAGTCGCGGCCGCTTGGCAGTGACGCACGCGATCGCGAGGGTCCCAACGCCGGGTTTCACAGCCTTGCCGGCGGTCCTGAGATCACCGGCTATTGCCATGCGCTGATGCGGGACAGGCTGTTGCCCTCGGGGCGGGTGCACTACCTGCCGCGAGCGCGCGTCGAGGCGGATGGTACCGTGCGTCACCTCCTGTCGGGTGCTCGGACCCACATCGCCGTGCGGCGGAAGCGGGTCGACGCCACGCGCTATACGAACAGCATACCACTGACTCACCGCCGCGGCTTTGCCGCCGCGGAGGACCTCGCCTGCATTCCGCCCAATGATCTGCCGCGGATGGCCGCGAACTTCACCAACTTCACCGTTCTCGGCGGCGGGAAGACGGGAATGGACAGCTGCCTTTGGCTGCTGGAGGGCGGAGTCGCGCCCGATCGCATCCGCTGGGTGGTGCCGCGGGACCAATGGTTCGTGAACCGTGCCCGCATTCAACCAGGCGAGGATTTCTTCGACGACGCGCTCGAAGGCTTTGTCCAAGGGCGGGAAGATATCGCTGCCGCCACCTCGGCGATCGATCTCGCGCTGCGCCATGAACGATCCGGGCTCTGGCTTCGTCTCGACCCGCGGCGCCTTCCGGAAATGTTCCATGCGGCGCACGTCTCCGAAGGCGAGCTGGCGGTGCTCCGACAAATTGAAGACGTGGTTCGGCTTGGACGGGTGTATGCGATCGATCCCAACCGCCTGCACCTTGAGCGTGGTTCGATCGAGGCGCGGACTGGCACGCTCTACGTAGACTGTACCGCTTCGGCACTTGCACCCGTGCCGGCGGAGCCGGTCTTCCAGTCCGGACGCATCGTGCTGCAAGCGATCCGCTTTCCCCAGATCCCTTTCAGCGCGGCCTATCTGGCAGTGGTGGAGACCGCTTTCGAGGAGGATGTCGAGAAAAACCGCTTTGCAGCCCCAGTCCCGGTGACGACGACGGTCGAGGACTATATCCGCGGCTTGGTCCCCGATCTCGACAACCGATTGCGGGCGGCCGGCGAGCCCCGCTTGCGCGAATGGATCCGGCAATCCCGGCTGGACGGCTTTGCCCGGCAGGCGGCGCAGGTGGACCCGGCGGACGCATCGCGTCAGGCATTGCTGCGCCGGGTACGCCAATCGACCGAGGCAGCCTATGGCAACCTGCCGCGGCTGCTCGATGCGATTACAGCCGCTTCTGCAGAGTGACCAGCGCCAGATCTTCGCGCAGCGGCCGCCCTACGGCAGGATTGTCGTAGGGGAACGGCTCGACTTCGCCCGTCGCCACGAAACCACGCCGTTCGTACCACGCGATCAGCGTTTCGCGCTGTTCGATTACCGATAGCGACAAGCTGCGCATGCCGGATTCGCGCGCCCAATCTTCGACTCGCTTGATCAAGATGGTGCCAAGGCCGCGACCTTGTTCGGCAGGATCGACGGCGAGCGTCGACAGGTGCACCGTGTCTTCGGCCATCGACACCCGGGCGCAGGCAAGGATGGGGCTTCCGGGGGAATCGCGCAGCAGGACGAAGCGATCGCAAGCAAGTGCCTGTACCACGGCCGCGGGAAGGATCCGATCTCCTTCCACCAAACCCTGTTCGTCGGTCCAGCCCTGTCCACGCTCGCGGGGGCGGTATGCCGCGTTCACGAGCGTGGCGATCTCCTCCGCGTCGTGCGTGTCTGCGTCGATCAACGTCACGTGAATGCTACTCCGTCGCAAGGCGGGCTGGGGCGCCCGAGGGTCCATACAGTCTCTGGCGCCAATCTTCGATCTTACCCGTCTCAAGACGTCGCCGAGCATGTCCGCGCCAGGAGTCTGATAGGGTGGGAAGTGCGGTGATCCCTTCCAAGCTCGCGCGATCGAGCGGATCGAGATAGAAGATCTGCCATACGCGCCGCACCGTCCATTCGGGGGTCGGTCGATCGATCAGGTGACATTCGCTTCCGGTTGCCACGATGCCTTCCTCAAGCACGCGGTAATACCAGCCGGCGCGCCCGGTGGACTGCACGCGTTCGGCCATGTCCGCTATGCCGAACCGATCGTTGAGCTTCCAGCAGGGCTGGCGGCCTTGGCTGACCTGCACAAGCGCGGTGCCAATGCGAAAAACGTCCCCGATCGCAATATCGGCTTCGTCCATTCCGTGCGTCGAGAGGTTTTCACCGAAGCCGCCGGGTTCTAGACAATTGGCCCTCGGCAGCGCCTCGCGCCAATGGCCGTAATGTTCGGCCGCATAGTGATGCACTGCCTTTTCGGGGCCGCCATGGAAGCGCCGGTCGCCCTGTTCGTCTCCGACGAACCCGTCGCGAGTTAGCCTGGTCGGTACATCGACGGGATATTTGGCAATGCCGCTGCGATAGCCATCTTTGCCGTGAGGTGCGGCCCGGCCCACACGCAAGGTGTCGATCGACACCATCAGCTCAGCCCGCCAATCCCGCAAGCCACGTGCGGAGGAAGTTTTCCGCATTGGCGCGAAGCTGCGGCGCGAGTGCGGCGTGGTGCTGGCGCAGCGACGGGACGTCTTCGCCCTCTGCCACCAGTTGTGCGGCATGGCCGATCAGCCAGCGTTCGAACGCGTCGCCAGCCCCTTCCGGGTGGAACTGCGAGCCCAGTATGTTGGGCCCGCGCGAAAAGGCCTGGTTGGTACAGGCCTCGGTGGAGGCGAGGCGTGTCGTGCCGCGTGGCAAGCCGAACACATCCCCGTGCCAATGCAATACGGGCGCATCTACGAAGGCGGCCAGGGGCGAGCGAGCGCCTGCATCGGTAAGCGTCAGCGGTGCGAAGCCAATTTCGGACCGAGGTCCCGGTCTCACTTCTGCACCGAGCGCGCGCGCCATCAACTGTGCACCCAGGCAGATGCCCAAGGTGGGGAGATCACGCTCAAGACGCTTGTGGAGCAGCGCCAACTCCTCGGCCAGAAAGGGATATTCCCGCTCCTGATAGGCCCCGATGGGCCCGCCCAGCACGATCAGAACATCCGCCTGCTCGATCATCGGTTCGCTTAGCGCATCGATTCCAGCATCGGCGTAGCGGAGTTCATAGCCTGACGATTCGAGCACGGGCGCGAAGCAGCCGACGTCCTCGAACATCAGGTGGCGAATGGCGACGACGGTCTTTGGCACGGGTGGCTCCCACGCTCGAGGTAGAGTGCGGCTCGGTTGGACAATGCGGCTCAGCGCAGAGTGCAGGCCGCCTCGGTACAGGTTCCGCCGGCAGATGCCGACGGCTCATCGAGAACGGGCGCGTCGACAATCGGCCCTGCTTGTTCTTCCAGCAACGAGGCCAGCAGCGCGCCCAGCTGCAAATCGGGAACATGCCCGAACATCTGGCGACGCAGCCTCCCCTCCTGGTCAATCAAGAGCAGCGTGGGGGTGCCTTGCATGCGGTAGCGGCGCATTGTCCGCGGCATGAGATCCCCGCGCGGGCCTGGGTGGTCGATGCCGATGGGGAAGGGGATGCGATATTCGTGAACGAAAGCGGCAAGCGCGGCTGGGCCCATCGCTTCGTGATGCTCGAACACGGTGTGCAGGCCGATCACCGCCAGGTCCTGGGTCGGGAAGGTCCGGTGGACCTCGATCAGCTGGGGGATGAGCGTCGAGACGCACCCCGGGCACAGCATCTGGAAGGCGCCGGCAAGCACGACCTTGCCGCGCAATGCCGAAAGCGAGAGCGGCGCGTCGGTGTTCAGCCAGCGCTCGACCTGCCATTCGGGCGCCGCGGAAATTGGCATTGGCATGTGTTTTCCTTCTGCGGTGGGCAGGCGTCCAGGTTTCCACCGAAAGCCGATGCCTGCCCGATCCCGCTTCACTTCAGTTGCGGATGCGGCCCGGCAGGCTGAGGTCGCCGCTCGCCACGTCGAAGACATCGGCGACGCAGACCAGCGGCGCGTGCACCGACTGGTTGATCCGCAGCCCCGAGGTCACCCCGTCGAACTTGACGCCCGCGGTGTTGCCGAGCTTGGCGGCCGGCACGCGCACGGTAACCGTCGTGCCGGTCAGCTTGGGTGTGATCTTGGGGCTGTCGATCAGGATCGGCAGGCCGGGCCAGGTTGCCGGCAGCTTCGGCTTGGTACCTTCCGGGATGTCGCGGATCTTGAGCGCGCCCTTGCCGCAGGCCTCGTCCGGCACCAGGACGACCCAGTGGCTGTGCCAGAGATTGCCGTCGTTGGTCTTATCGCCATCGCCATTCTCGTCGTAGAGCGGCGTATCGTCGAAGTCGGGATGCGACGTCACGGCGAATGCCAGGATCCCCTGATCCTTTTCGAACCCGACCGCGGCCGAATTGATGCTGGTGGGCCAGACATAAGAGTAGACTGAGGACCCGGCGAGCTTGCCCGAGGGCGTCGGATGGGTCGCGCCGGCCTTGCCGCTCACCGCCATCTTGAAGATCAGGTCCTTGCCGGCGCGCGTTATCTCGGTGTGGACGATGTCGAAGTCGGCATTGGCAGCGTTGCCCTGCTTCGCCGCGATCTGCTGCGCGGGCACGCTGGCGGGAAGCGCGGCCAGGATGGCCAGGCCGGCGAAGAGATGGGACTTGATCTTCATGATATCCTCCGGTTCCTCCGTGCCCCTGTGGTTGGACAAGGAATGTTAGGTGTGCTAACTAATGACCAAGCAGCCGTCAAGCTGATTGTTAGGAGTGCTATCTTTTGACCGCTATCTTCGATGCCATCAGCGAACCGATCGCAAAGCGCGTGACCTCCGGCCTGGCGAAGATCGGGCTCGTGCTGCGGAGCCGCGCCTGGAAAGGTGCAGGCACCGCGGGCGTCACCCCCACCCAGGGCCATGCGCTGGGCTTGCTGCGCGACGCGCCGGACGGCATGCGGCTGGGTGCGATTGCCAAGTTGCTGGGGATCTCCGCGCCGACCGCCAGCGAGGCGATGAACACGCTGGTCACCAAGGGCCTCGCCGCCAAGACGCCCGGCCTCGACAAGCGCTCGATCAGCCTCGTCCTGACGTCGGAGGGCGAGGCGCTTGCCGATCAGACCCGCGAGTGGCCGGACTTCCTTGCCGATGCGGTCGATACGCTGGATGCGGCCGAGCAGGCGGCGTTGCTGCGGGCGCTGGTCAAGGTGATCCGGGCTTTGCAGGTCCGCGACGAAATCCCGCATCAGCGCATGTGCGTCACCTGCGAGCATTTCCGTCCGTTCGTCCATGCGGACAAGCTGAACCCGCATCATTGCGCCTATGTCGATGCGGCCTTCGGCGATCGCCATCTGCGCCTCAATTGCCCCGAACATGCCGAGGCGCCCGCAAGCGCGCAGGAGGATGCATGGGAGCGGTTCACGGAACAGGGGCGCGTGTCCGATGGCTCGGCCGCGGCGAACGAGGCAGTGGTCGGTCACGTCCCGCGGCAAGGCTAGAGCGCAGCCAGCTGCACCAGACAGGCATCGATCTGCGACGCGACCTCGCGATCGACTCGCTGGAGCGGCAGGGGCGGATCGCCGAGCCGCAGGCCCAGCCGGTCGCCGATGTTCGAAAGCAGACGAAAGCTGCCGTGAGTCTGGAAGAGCCCCCACAAGGGTGCGAAGGCCGCATCGACCGCCTGGGCTTGCTGGATGTCGCCATGCTGTGCCGCACGCGTGAGGCGCAGAGCGGGTGCGGGCAGCAGGCCAGCAATGACGCTGAACCAGGCGTCCATGCCCGCGCCGAGCGCGGCGGCCGCTTCCCAGTCGCCGCTATGCCCGATCTTGAACCCGGACGGAGTTGTCGCGCGAAGCAGGGCCAGCGACGCCGCGGGATCGCCGCTCGGCGGCATCTTGATGGCATCTATGTTGGGCACGCCTGCCAGGCGTCCGATCAGATCGCCGGTGAAGTGAAAGGGGGTGGTCGACGGATTGTTGTAGATGCACAGCGGCAACCCGGTGGCCCCGGCGACCGCCATGTAGTGCGTCACCACCTCGCCTTGGGTCAGGGGCAGATAGGCGAGCGGTGGAAGCAGCAGCCCGTCGGCACCGGCTTGCTCGGCGTCTTGGGCGAGGGCGGTGCACCAGCGCGTGCGCATCGCCCCGATCCCGACCACGATCGGCACGCGCGCACTGCACGCCTCGACGGCAATGCGGACCGCGCGGACGCGCTGCGGCCGATCCAGATAGGCGAAGCCGCCGGTGCTGCCGAGAATGCAGATCGAATCGACGCCGGCCGAGGCCGCGCGGTCGATCAGCATAGCGAAGGCTTGGGCATCGACGACGCCGTCTGCGTCGCTCGGCGTCGGCGGAAAGGCAGAAAGGCCTGTGAACATGCGCGGCTTCCCCCGGTGGCGCGAAAGGATGGCCGGCGCGCCGCGCCGACCATCGGTAACGCCGATCAAGCGGCCTGATCGGTGACGGCGTTGGGCTCGCTTCTGGGCTGTTGCAGCCTGGCGATCGCCTCGGCCACGCCGTCGCCATAGGCCGGATCGGCCTGGCTGCAGTTGGCGATGTGCCGCGCGATCACCGGCGCCGACGCGCCGTGAATGGCCCGCGCCGTGTTCTCGAACAGCGCCTGCCGCTGATCGGGGGTCATCCGCCGGAACAGCGCGCCGGGTTGGCTGAAATAGTCGCCGTCCTCGCGATGATCCCAATGCGCGGCGGCGCCATCGATAGGCAGCGGCGGCTCGGCAAGATCGGGCTGGTCCTGCAGCACGCCCTTGCTGTTGGGGGCATAGTGCACGTTGCGCCCGCCATTGCCGTCGACACGCATTGCCCCGTCCCGATGATAGCTATGAACCAAGCAGCGCGGCGCGTTCACGGGGATCTGGGCGTGGTTGACGCCGAGGCGATAGCGCTGCGCATCGCCATAGGAGAACAGGCGTCCCTGCAGCATCTTGTCCGGCGACAGGCCGATGCCCGGCACGATGTTCGACGGAGCGAACGCCGCCTGCTCGACATCCTGGAAGAAATTCTCCGGATTGCGGTTCAGCTCGAATGCGCCGACTTCGATCAGCGGGTAGTCGGCCTTCGGCCACACCTTGGTAAGATCGAACGGATTGAAGGGGGAGCGCAGTGCCTCCTCCTCGGTCATGACCTGGACGTACATCGTCCACTTGGGGAAGTTGCCCGCGGCGATGCTCGCATGGAGGTCACGTTGATGGCTTTCACGATCACCGCCAATTTCCTGCCGCGCCTCGGCATCGGTCAGGTTGGCGATGCCCTGCTGCGTGCGCAGGTGGAACTTCACCCACACCCGCGCCTGCGCAGCGTTGATGAAGCTGAAGGTGTGGCTGCCGAACCCGTGCATGTGCCGCCACGTTTTCGGGATGCCGCGGTCGCTCATCACGATGGTGATCTGGTGCAGCGCCTCCGGCAGCAGCGTCCAATAGTCCCAGTTGTTTTCGGCGCTGCGCAGGCCGGTATGGGGATCGCGCTTCACAGCGTGGTTGAGATCGGGGAATTTGAGCGGGTCACGGATGAAGAACACCGGCGTGTTGTTGCCCACGAGATCCCAATTGCCTTCCTCGGTGTAGAACTTCATCGCGAAGCCGCGGATGTCGCGCTCGGCATCGGCGGCGCCACGCTCGCCGGCGACGCTGGAGAAGCGGACGAACATCTCGGTCTGCTTGCCGATCTCGGAAAAGATTTTCGCCTTGGTGAAGCGGGTGATGTCGTGCGTTACGGTGAAGGTGCCGAACGCCCCCGCGCCCTTGGCATGCATCCGTCGCTCCGGAATCACCTCCCGATCGAAATGCGCGATCTTCTCGAGGAACCACACGTCCTGGAGCAGCGCTGGTCCGCGCGGCCCCGCCGTCTGGATGTTGTTGTCGTCGGCGACAGGCGCGCCGAATGCGGTGGTCAGCTTGGTCATCGAACCCCTCCCAATCCTCGGTTAACAATGGGATAGGGTCATTCTCAGGTTTTGGCACAACAAATATTTTCAATGACACATGACATAAAATTGCATTAAAACGGCGCAATCTGCCGCGATGTGCGTAGCGTCGATACGGGTGGGATTACAGCGGGGTGCTTGTGTCAGCTAAGAAAGCGACGGGGGCCGGTGAGGCACTGGGCCAGGTCCTTCGCTGCCTTTCGGGCCGAGTCGACGGTCAAGTTGGCAAGTCCGATCCGCACGGCCGGCGGGCTGTCGATGCGGAAGGGTTCGCCCGCCTGCACGGCCCAGCCAAGCCCCAGCATTGCCTGCACCAGTTCGGCCTCGCGTCGAACGGGAACCCAGATATGGACCCCGGACGTGCCCATCGCCGGGATGTCATGTTCGGCGAGGGTGGCGAGGAACGCCTTCCGCCGCTTGCGATAGGCGACCCGAGCCTTCTCCATCTGCTGCTCGGTTTCGGGCGACTGCCACAGGGCGCCGGCCATGCGTTGCAGCAACCGGCTGACCCAGCGCGGGCCGAGCGCATGCTGGCGCCGGATGCGATCGATCGTCACCTCGTCGCCCAAGGCGATCGCCAGGCGAAAATCGGGTCCGAGGAACTTGGATACCGATCGGATGAACAGCCAGCGGCCCTGTCGCGGCGGCAACATGGCCAGGCTGTGCTCGGACAGCGGGCCCCAGTGATCGTCCAGGATGACCAGCATGTCCGGATGGTTCGCGAAGAGCGCGGTCAGCGCGCGGGCGCGTGCCGGGCTGATATCGACGCCCATAGGGTTCTGCGCGCGCGGCGTAAGGATGACCGCGGCCGCGCCGCCCCCGCGAAGCTGGGCGGCGACGCCTTCGACCGTCGGGCCCTCTGCATCCATCGGCATCGGCTTCAGGCGTGCGCCGAGCGACCGCAGCAGATCGAAGAGCGGCGGAAACCCGGGATCCTCGACCAGGACATAGGCACCCGGGCGAATATGCGTGCGGAGCGCCCGCTCGATCGCGTCCAGGGCGCCGGACAGCAGGCACAAGTGCCGCGTGTCGAGGCCTTCGAAGCCCAGGCGCTCGCGGAGAAGGGCGACGAAGCCGGGATCGTCGCTCTCGGCATCATAGCCGCTGCTGCGCAGGTCGACGTCGGTGAGGACATGCTCCAGCCGGGGCAGGAAGGCGGAATCGATGTTGCCGGAGGCAAGGTCGCACGCGCCGCTCGGCAGCTCCAGCGCACGCCCTTCGAACGGATGGACGCGCGCGATCCGCATGCCGCCGCGCCCGGGTCCGCCGATCAGCAGGCCGGCGTCGCGCAACCGGCCATAGGCTGCGGCGACGGTGTTCCGACTCACTCCCAGCAACTCGCCTGCATCGCGCACGCTGGGAAGCCGGTCCCCGGGCAGTACGTGTTCGAGACGCACGGCGCGCTCGATCGAGGCAGCGATGTCGGCGGCCGTTTCGCCGTGTAGATAGGAGTGCGGCATCCTGCACGCCTAGTGGGCACTTGTCGGCGAGTAAAGCGGGGCTGCCCACGCGCTATGCCTGATCCAATGCGCCTTCCGCCTCGGCCTCGTTCACGACCTGCTTGATTGTCGTCTTCAGTTGCTGAAACCCGCCGAACAGACCGCGAAGGTCCGCGCGCCGGCGCAGCACATCGGCAAGCGTGTAGCGATCGAGAACGGCGAGGAACGCCTGGGTGGCCTCGCTGAGGATATTGGGCAGGCCACAGGCCGGTGCGATAATGCACGCGCTGCAGTCCACCAGGTCGAACCCCTGTTCGGTACGACGGACGATCTGGCCGATCGAGATCTCCTCGGCCGGCCTGCCGAGCTTGAGGCCGCCGTTGCGACCGCGCACGGTGGTGAGGAAGCCCGCCTGGCCGAGGTCCTGCACCACCTTCATCAGATGGCTTTTGGAGATGTCGTACACCGCGGCAATCTCGGCGATGGAGGACAGGCTTCCTTCGTCCCGCGCGCCGACATGCAGCAGCACGCGAATGGCGTAATCGGTATATCGGGTCAGTTGCATCGGCGGTGCTTAGCAGATCGCCGCGGGACGCGCGAAACGGCCCGGCGCGGGCCGGGCCGTTCGAGCGCTGGGTAGGCCCTTTTCATGCCGCGTCGAGCTGCGCGGCATGTTCCGGATAGGGCGCGCTCTCGCGGGCCTCCTTGCCGCCGAGTTCGTCGGCGAAGCCGTGGTTGACGTCGCGGTGATGCGCCTCGTCGGCACGGACCTTGAGCACCACGTCGCGCAGCGTCGCGCTCGCGGGCATCTTCCAGTAATGGCACGCGATGGCGGGGGCGGGGTCGTTGGCCATCCGTCCGGCGTCGATCGCTTCGAGATAATGGGTGTAGCTGATCACCGCCTCTTCCTCGAAATAGCCGACGACGCGGTGCGCTATGCGGGGTGCGACCAGGTAGAGCGCGAAGAAGGCGCAGTAGAAGCCCCATTGCACCAGCAGGATTAGTAGCCGTTCGAACAGGTTGGGCTGCGCCACGTTGACGAAGGTCATCAGGTGCATCCGCTCGTTCTCGGCTTCCTCCATCAGCGTGCGGATCCAGCCCTGGTCGTCGCTCATTCGGCGCAGGCAGCGGAGATGCGTCAGGGTAGCGCCGACCATGCCCGGTACGGCCGCAACCGTTTCGATGACGATCGCGCGGTGGCCGTGACGCTCGCGGAAAAGCGCATCCGCGAAGAAGCGCATCGTCTTGGTGAAGTCGAGTGCGATCCGGTCGCCGAGGTTTTCGGGCCGGCGGTGGTCGATGCGGACGGGAACGTGGTGGATCATGTCTTCCTCCCTCGATGCGCGGCGCGTCAGGGTGGCGAGTCGCATAAGGTGCAATCGAAATGACTCTTTCTGGGCGACGGCGCAAGAGAAAGATTCACTTGCTATGTATCTTTTTAGCCGAATAAGATGCATCCGACATAGATGTTATGATTCGGGAGTGCCGCAATGACCGATGCCGCGCTGGAGGAGGGGGAGATCCGCCCCGTCGTCGAACGCTTTTATGCGCGGGTCCGGGCTGACGAGGCGTTGGGCCCGGTGTTCGCTGCCGCGATCGATGACTGGAACGACCATCATGCCCGGCTGACCGACTTCTGGTCGTCGGTGATGCTCACCAGCGGCCGGTACAAGGGCAATCCCGTGGCGTTGCACGCCCGCCATGCCGAGGCGCTGACCCCTGAGGCCTTCGCGCGGTGGCTCCAGCTCTGGGGACATACGACCGACGAAATGCTGCCGCCCGCGACCGCCAAGGCGATGCAGGCCAAGGCCGCGCGCATCGCCGAAAGCCTGCAACTCGCCCTGCACTACCGCTCCGCGTCCCGCGGCGCGTTGCTCTGACCCTGCATCTGCCAAGGAGACCATCATGACCGAACCGCTCAGCCAAGCCACCATCGAGACGGTGAAGGCGACCGTCCCGGCCCTCGCCCAGCACGGTACGGCGATCACTACCGCCATGTACGCGCGCCTCTTCGAGGACGCGCATATCCGCAACCTGTTCAACCACGCCAACCAGGGAGAGAGCGGCGCGCAGGTGCATGCGCTGGCGGCGGCGATCCTCGCCTACGCGCAGAATATCGACAATCTCGGCGCGCTGGCGCCGGTGATCGACAGGATCGCCTACAAGCATGTCGGTTATCACATCCTGCCCGAACATTATCCCTATGTCGCCAACGCGCTGTTGGGCGCCATCCAGGAGGTCCTCGGCGAGGCTGCCAGCGAGGCGGTGCTGAAGGCCTGGGGCGAAGCCTATTGGTTCCTCGCCAACCTCCTGACCGCGCGCGAGGCGGTGTTGCGCGGCGAGATCCAACGCGCCGAAGGCGGTTGGCACGGCTGGCGCCAGTTCGTCGTCGCGGAGAAGATTCGCGAGAGCAGCGCCATCACGTCGTTCGTGCTCCGCCCCGCAGATAGCGGACCGGTCCTGCGCCATCGCCCGGGACAATATCTCACGTTCCGCCTGCAGCCTCCGGGTGCCCCCGAGCTCAAGCGCAACTATTCGATCTCGTGCGCACCCAATGGCCGCTTCTATCGGATTTCGGTCAAGCGGGAGGCCGACGGGCAGGGGGGATCCCGCTACCTGCACGACGATATACAGGTCGGCGACGTGCTGGAAACCACACCGCCGGCAGGCGACTTCTTCCTTAGCGACGCGCCGCAACGCCCCGTCATCCTGCTGTCCGGCGGTGTCGGCCTGACGCCGATGGTCAGCATGGCGGAGACGATCGCCGCCCAGCACGCGGACCTGGAGGCGCATTATGTGCACGCCACCACCAACAGCGACACGCACGCGATGGACGCGCATGTCCGCGGCCTGGCTGCCGAGCATGGCAAGTTGCGCGTCGCAACCTTCTACAGCGAGCCCGGTACCGCGGATCGTCTCGGCGAAACGCATGATGGCGAAGGTTTCGTCTCGATCGACTGGCTGGCGCGCACCACGCCGCTGCACGACGCCGACATCTATCTTTGCGGTCCCAAGCCGTTCCTGCGTGCCTTTGTAAGCGGCTTGGCGCTGGCCGGCGTCGCCGCGGATCGTATCCACTATGAGTTTTTCGGCCCCGCGGACGAACTCATCGCGGCCTGACGACCGGGGGCGGCGCGACGATCCTCGGCGCACCGCCCGGACCGCATCGAAAAGAGGAGCTGCAATGAAAACCATCGACATCCTGGCTGCGGCGCAGCCCTATCGTTCATCGCCGATATTCACCGCGGCGACCTTGCCGCAAGGGTTGCAGCGCGAGCACCGCACGAAAGCGGGTGTGTGGGCGCAAATCCGCATCCTGGCGGGCGCGCTGCAGTATAACCCGATGGATGGCACGCCACCCTATCTGCTGACGCCGACGCGCTGGGTCACCGTCGCGCCGCAGGAAGCACACTTCGTCCAGCTCGTCGGGCCCGTCGAGCTTCAGATCGATTTCTTCGATCAACCGCCGCTGGAAGATGCCAGACGGACCTTTTGAGCTTCGCCGCCGAAACCGGCGCTATCGCGGACTGGATCGACCCACCGCCGCCGAAAAGGTGCGGCACGCAACCACGCGCGCGCGTCGAGATCGAGCGGCGACTGCGCAAATCAAGCTCAGTAATCGACAAATAATATATGACATAAATATCTTTGACATATGCCATTTAAGGCGTTTACCCAGTCGTTGTCGGGAGGCGTCTGGTCCTCTCCGTCCTTCATGGAGGCCACAAATGGGCGCACCAATTTCCGCCACGCTGATCGGCGCGGCGTTCGTTTTGACCTGTGCTGCTGCGACGGCACAGGCGCAGACCTACCGCGCGCATCTCACCGCGCTGAACAGCGGCAAAATCGGAAGCGCGGCCGAAGGTGATGCCACGCTACGGATCGTCGGCGACCACCTGGAAGTGCGGATCAAGATGCGCGGCGTTCCGGCCAATATCGAGCATTGGGAGCATTTCCACGGCTTCCCGGACGCACGTAACGCGACGTGCGCCGCCGCCCGAGACGACACCAACAAGGACGGGTTTGTTGACCTGATCGAGACCGAGCCGATGTCCGGGACGACGATGGTGCCGTTCAACGACCGACCCGAAGACATGCAGATCCCAACGCACACCTATCCGCACGCATCCCGTGCCGGCGATTTCGAATATGTGAAATCGGTGCCGCTCGCCCAACTCGCCGCGACGTTCGATCGAACCTACAAGGGCAGACATATCGATCTGGAGAAGCGCGTGCTCTACGTGCACGGCGTCGAGAGCAATTCCGGCCTGCCCACCTCGGTGGCCTCGCTCGGGCCGGTGCCGTCGCATGTCACGCTGCCGATCGCCTGCGGGAAGATCGAAAAAGTGAGCAAGTAGCGTCCGGCAAAAATCACCTGAAAGCGGCGGGCCAAGTCGCAGACGTTGGACGATGGTCCGACGTTCGCCGGCTGCACCTGCCTCGCTCAAGGGCACTACCAGAAAGTAACGAGAATGAATGCGTCCTCGATCTCGCCGCACATGACCCTGGCGTTCGCGCAGACCTACGAAAAGACGGCGACGCGCATCACGGGACCGATAGCGCATTCGGTCCTTCAAAGGCTCGGGGCGATAGGCCGCGGAACGCGCCTGCTGGACATCGGTGCCGGTAGCGGCGCGCTGGCGATCCCCGCAGCGCATAGCGGCGCACGAGTGACGGCGGTCGACATTGCTCCCGGTATGGTCGAACTGCTCAACGATCGCCTGAAGCCTTTTCCGGACGCCGACGCGTTCGTCATGGATGGGCAGGCGCTCGACTTCGATGACGGCGCATTCGACATCGCCGTCTCGATCCTCGGCGTCAGCCTGTTCCAGGATTGGCGGCGCGGACTCGCCGAGCAGATCCGTGTAGTCCGCCCGGGAGGCATCGTGGCACTGGCGACCTGGCGTACGCTCCCGGGCGGTGGGCCTTTCCTTCTCATGGCGCGCGCAATGCGCGCCGTCTTCCCCGATCGGCCGGCGCCGCCTGCACCGGAAGGATTTGTCGCACTGTCCGATCCCCTGCGCATGGAACGTGCTCTGCTGGATAGCGGGCTGCACGAGGTGCGGGTCGAGGAGATTGAGGCGGAGTGGAAGGGCGTCGCCGGACCGGCCTATCTCGACGCGCTTCGCGACCTTCATGGATATATGCCATCCTATAGGGCGCTGCAGCCCGAAGAACGGATGCAGGTGGAAGAGGCGATCCAGTCGTTGGTCGACGAGCATGCGGTAAACGGGCAGATCACACTGACAACGCGGGCGGTTGTGGCGATTGGGAGCAAAGCGTAGTTGCTGTTATCGCTTGGTTGTTGAGCTCGCGCCAGACTAATCGATGCTCAATGCCGCGCAGCATTATGCTGCGGGGGGCGTGCCGCAGAACCAAAGGCGGCAACAAGAGGCCTCAAGCGATTCTCAAGTTTTTGGCGACGGCGAGGTGCGTGGTAGCCTCTTTTCTGTCATTCTTCGATATTGCCTGTGGGGACGCTGATCGTCGGCGTATGTCAAAAGCCGCCATTCAGCCTATTTTTCCAGAAGGGCAGCAATGTCCCAGATGCTTCGGTTGCGAGGTTTGCGATCGCCCCCGGCACCCCGGCCGATGGCAGGCGTTGAGGCGGCCTTAGCGTTAGCGAGCCGCTCGATACTCTTGGATGTCGGCGAGGAAGAGCTGAGAGATCTTGGTCGCGTGATCCGCATCGTTCCTTGGCACCTCAACCCCGTGGGCCGCCTTGTGAAGAACGTCTACGATCCGCATGAATTTGGCCGTGGACGGCAGCTGGCGCACACCTTCGCTAGCCCTAACCAGTTCGTTCAATCCCATCGGCCCTTCGGACGCCACCCCGGTTTCCTCGGCAAGGGCGCGCAGTTGCCGTTCGATGTCGATCCGTAGCTTCACCAAGGAAAGAAGCGGAAATTCGTGGGAAAGCTCCTCGGCCGTAGGCAGGGCGGCCTGAAGCGGAGTGGGCAGCGCTTGGGAAAGTTTATATTCCGCTACGCCCATGGGCTTCAGAGAGTCCCTCAGCGCATATTCAACGACCACAGCGTTCTTGCCTTGGCACAGAATGATGCCGATCGTTGGCGCGTCCTCCTTATGACGCAGCAGATCGTCAACCGCCGAAAGGTAGAAGTTCATTTTGCCGGCGAACTCTGGCTTGAACTCTTCGATCTTGAGCTCGACGACAACGAAGCAGCGCAATTGGAGGTGATAGAACAGAAGATCGAGGTAATAGTCTTGCCCGCCTACCTCGAGGTGATATTGGCTACCGACGAAAGCGAATCCTTTGCCCAGCTCGAGAATCAATGAGCGAAGGTGATCGAGAAGACTACGCTCGAGTTCGCGCTCTGATATGTCCGGTCCCAAGCCCAGGAAGTCGAAGCTGTAGGGATCCTTCAGGAGTGCTTGGGCGAGCTCCGATTGCGGTGCGGGGAGGGTGCGAGCGAAGTTGGTGATAGCCTTCCCCTGCCTCCCGAACAGGTCGCTGCCGATTTGGTGAGTAAGCACCTTCCGGCTCCAGCCATGCTCCCTTGCTTGTTCGGCATACCAAGTGCGCTGAGCGGGATCCTTGACCGCCTCGACAAGCGTGATTGCGTGCCCCCATGGCAATTGTGCAATGACCCGTTGCACGATTTCGCGATCAGGGAAGGCCTCGGCCATGGCTCGCATGTATTTGAGATTCCGTGGCGAAAATCCGGTCATTTCGCTAAAGTCGCGCTTCAGGTCCGACGACAGCCGATCAATGACCTTTGCCCCCCAACCGGCGCTTTCCTGCCGGTGGAGGATGTCTCGTCCGATACCCCAATAGAGGAGAATCAGTTCCTCGTTGACCGCGAGCGCAGCCTTGAGGCGAGACGACCGAATGCGCTCCTTCAGCGTCTCAAGAAGCTGGACATATTCGTTCGAATCGGACGGTGAAGAGAGGCGGCTCATGGGTCTGCAATTAGCACCGGGCCAAGGCAAAGACAGGAGGGAACAATAAGGGATTGAGGCCCTCGGAGCCTGCTGCCGCAATGGGGCACACCGCTGGTGATTACCGTTCCAACTCAATCTGGCAGAAGATGTGATACCTGATAGCGCGAGTCAGCTACCGCGAGCCTATGTCCGCTTTCGCACTTCCGCACCCAAAAGCTGCCTGGCAGCTCACGGCCCAGAGGCGGGCGGGGGACGCGATACCTGATAGCACGAGTCAGGCACCGCAAGCCTATGTCCGCTTTCGCATTTCGGAGCCCAAAAGCCGCCTGGCAGCTTACGGCCCAGAGGCGGACAGGGGACGCGATACCTGAAAGCACGAGTCGGCCGCCGCAAGCCGATGTCCGCTTTCGCATTTCTCGCCCTAAAAGCTGCCTGGCGGCATACGGCCCAAGAGCACGCGTAACCACTCGTGCATCAGGACAACACGCGAGCTACGAAGGCTGCGGCCGCCGCAAGCCCCTCCTGATCCACTGAGTGTCCGAGGCCGCTCGAAATGTGCGTGGTGACGGGGACGTGTGCAGCGCTCAGTGCCTGCGACGCCAGTTCCAGAGATCGAAACGGCACCACATCATCTGCCGACCCATGGATCAGCAGTACCGGCGGCCGATTGGTAATCGCCGCCTTCAGGCTCGCCGGATTGACGAGCATCCCCGAGATACCGATGATCCCAGCAATCCCGTTCCGTCGGCGCAGCCCTACATGGAGCGCCATCATGGCGCCTTGGCTGAAGCCGACAATCAGCAGTCGGTCGTCTGCGAGACCATGGGATTTCAGCTCGTTTGAGAGAAATCGGTCCAGATCAGGCGCCGCGTTTGCAACACCCATCGCCCGCTCCGCGGCCGAGAACGTCTCAATGGGCCACCACTGGTGAGCGTTTGCCATCCGCGGCATCAGCGATGGCGCGTTTGGAGCAACGAAGGCTATCCCCGGCAGGGAGGGTTGGATCATCCTGGCAAGGGAGATCAAGTCGTCGCCATTGGACCCGTATCCGTGGAGGAGTACGACTAAGCCAGTTGGTTTACCGCCCGCGACAGGAGCGAGCCTGGGGCCATCAAGCAACGGTTTTGAGTGAGCTGTCATTGCCGGGATTTAGGTCTTCAAAACCTAACTCGCCACCGGCGCCTGCCGCCCGACTCAGGCACGGGGCCTCAGGCATTGATCGAACGGCTGAATCACCAAGCATCCACTGATTCAAACTCTCCGTTGGCTTCGTCGCGGAGAACAAAGCAGGTCTCAGCCATGCTGGACCTGCCGACCAAGCTGATCGATTGGCGTTGCGAGCTCGAGGCTCGCTGTGATGCCAAGAATATGGCGCGATCCTACGAGATCACCGTCAGCGAAGATCTATTCGGGTGCGTGCTCGTAGAGCTCGCGTGGGGACGCATCGGGGCGGCTGGTTCACGCCTGCGCGTGTCATTCCAATCAGAATCCGCCGCGCGGCAGTTTGTTGAGCGAACCCTCTCAAGACGCGCCAGCGCGCCTCGACGCATCGGCGTCGAGTATCAACTGGTGCGGCGGCCAAAGAGATCGAAATCGGGCCATCAGATTAGCGACGGTGCAGTCAGGCGAGCGGAATAAGATGCCTGCCAAACAAGATAGTTCAAGATCTTCAGAAGCCGAACTTTAATTTGAAGATCTCCGTGCTTTCAGCGATAGTTCGAGGCCTCACCTGGGGGGATTCGACGATGCTTTCTCCAAGAATTCTACGAACGATCACCACGAAGCGATTTGATCCAAAGAGGGTCCGGATCGACCAGGCCCGCAGTGCCGAGCTGATGCGCACGCGAGGTGCTCGCGTCGCCAAGCTTCTAGGCAAGACCACTCCCTATGACCTGAAAACGCCGTGGCTTACGCTGAGGCCGGATCGCCCGAGCGTCCCGGACAAAGGGTGGATCGAGTACACCAGCCCGAGCTCCGTGGGCATGGGGCATTTCGATGATGGCGACTACATGTTTGCCGCGTTCGATCTGATCTTCGAGAAGCAAGAGAGCAGTGGATACTCGATCGAGCGGCCTCAGCTAGCTATCTATCTCAAGAACCCACCCTCGTCTCTAATGCTGGCGGAGCTTGACGTCTTTACCTACGACTGGCCTTCGGGAGATCCCACGTTCGAGCTCTACGCGAAAGAGCATCAGACGATCAAAATTTCAGAGGGGCACCGCGAGACGGTGATGTTCCTGATGCAGGATTTTGCGTCCCTTCAATCGGCTTGGGCGGATGGACCGGACTTCAAGGACAAGGATGGCAACTGGGCCTTCTTCGAGGCTCGCATCACCCCGATCGGCTGAGGAAACGCACTCGTACCGCAGCGCGCGCGCCCGCCGTTGTACGTTAATCTCGAGAACGCGCGGCGGGTGAGCCGTACTTGGCCAGCGACGGAGGGCGTCCAGGTCTATGCCGAAGGTGGTTGCTGCCTCGTCGGGAAAACCGGACCAGCAACGGTCATGCGGCTAGCATCATAGGGCCGCTGCAGGTCCACGATGTCCTCGTACGATCCACTAAGCCATCGGTCCACATCGGAAGGCTCAAGGATCGTGATCATCGCCTTGGGATGGATCGGATCAACCAAGGCGTTGGCGTCGCACGTCACCATCGTGAAACTGGGGCCGATGGCCGTGTGCTGCCAGAAGCCGGCAACGGCGAAGGTCGGCTGATCCACAACGCTGAACCACATTTCGCCCTTCAGCGGCGGCTTGCCGTCACCCAGATCGTGCTTCTCCGGGGTGAACTCGCAAAACTCGGTTAGCGGGATGATGCACCGGTTCTCAGGCTTTTCAGCTAGCCGGCGCCACTGGCGGAGCTTGAGGTTCCTCACGTTCGTCATCGGGTAAGCGGCTTGCCCGCCGAGGACGTCCCACGTCATCACGTCCCAGGCCCGCTTCCCATCCTGCTCGCGGATGACATAATTCCGCGACTTCGGCCGCAGCTCGACCGGGTTGAACCGGTTGTCTCGAGGCCGCTCCTCAAACAGCTCGGCCGCAGATCCAAACAGCGTTTCGGGTTCACCGCTATAGCGCGCTCTATTGCACATGGGGGCAATCTAGCATCCGGATCCTCCTCTGCAACGAACCTCGGAAGCCATGGGCTGTTCCACGTCCGTTCCGTCAATCCACAGCTCCGTGATTGCCCCGCCTTGACCGATCGAGCCCCTTAAGGGAACATAAAGGGAACGAGTAGAGTCTTAGAACACGATGACCGTCGCTCTCGAGTCCCTTGCGCCCAGCATAGCGCACCTCCGCACGATCGCGACGCCCGCGACCGACTACCGGGTGCTGCCTTTCGGCGTCGACGCGATCGACAGCAGGCTCGGGGCAGGGGGGCTGCGTGCCGGTGCGCTGCACGAGGCGTCGGCGCGGAGCGTCGCAATGGTCGACGATGCCGCGACGACGCTCTTCCTCGCCAGTATCGCCGCGCGCGAAGCCGCAGAGGCGAATGGACCGGTTCTGTGGGCGAGCTGCCGCAGCGACCTGTACGCGCCAGGGCTGGCTCAAGCGGGCCTGCCATCCTCCAGCGTGATCTACGCGCAGCCCCGTGACGATGCCGCACTCCTGGCCGTCATCGAGGACGCGGTGCGCGACGGCACCCCGTCTGTAATCGTGGCCGAGGCAACCCGGGTGTCGATGGTCGCGACGCGCCGCCTTCAGCTTGTGGCCGCCGAGGCGGACATGCCGGTGCTGCTGCTGCGCCGCCGGCGAGCCCGCGACCAGGATCCGCTGGACGAACCGTCGGCTGCATGGACTCGGTGGCGCATTGGCGCCGCACCGTCCGAGCGGTTGAGCGTCGCCGGGGTGGGGCGGCCGCGCTGGTCAGTGGAGCTGGCACGCCAGCGTGGTGGGGCATCCTTCTCCCTGATCGTGGAGGGTAGCGATGAGACGGGTCGTCTCGCTGTTCCTGCCGAACTTGGCCATCGAGCGGCTGAGACGGTTGGAACGGCCCGCATCGCGACCGCCTGAGCGGCCAGCACTTCAGCTCCCCGTCGACGATGATCCCGGCGCTTGCTCGGTGCCGAGGCGCGGAGGCTGGCGACCTGGTGCCCGCTGGGCGCGGCAAGGTGCTGATCCCCGCGCTGACGTCGAAGCGCAGATCGCAGCGCTGCCCTCGCACGCGAAGCCGCCGATGCGCGAGCTCGGCCGACGCTCGGAGCCCGCCAGCAACCCGTACAAGGCAATTCACAGTGTAAGCACCACGGAATCATCGCGTTTTCATATTGAAATCACATCAGAGTCGCCGCTGGCGCTGGTGGGGAAGGTGGGCCGCCGCGAGGAAGTTGTGGCCGCGTGCCTAGGCGCGCAGGCGCTGGGCATTCGCCCCGGCATGGCCGCCACGCACGCTCGCGCCTTGGTATCTGACCTGGACTTCCGTCCCGCGGAGCCCGAGGCCGACGCAGCGCTTCTCGATCGCCTAGCGCTGCTGGCGGTGCGCCGCTGGTCGCCGACGGCGGCTGTGACGCCGACCGACGGGATCTGGATCGACCTCACCGGCTGCGAGCACCTGCATGGCGGCGAGGAGCGGTTCTGCCGACGGCTCCACCAGTTCTGCCGACGCGCGGGTTTCACCGCGCGCGTCGCAGTGGCCGACACTCCCGGCGCGGCACATGCCCTTGCCCGCTATGGCATAGAGGATCTGATCCGGGTCGAGCCTGGCCGGACCGCTGGCGCGCTCGCACCGCTGCCGATCGCAGCCCTCCGCCTATCCGCGACTGCACAAGCTGCAGCTCGCAAGTTCGGGTTCGAGCGCATTGCAGACCTCTTGCCTGTCGCGCGTGGCCCGCTCGCGCGACGCCTCGGTCTGCCGGCAATCGAGCGCCTCGATCAGGCGCTGGGCGCGTTGGCCGAGCCCATCACGCCTCGTGAGGACGCTGAGGTGCCGTTCGTCGAGCGCCGACTGCTGGAGCCGATCGGCACGGCCGAGGCGATCGAGCAGGTCATGGGCGATCTGCTGGGCGACCTGGCCCAAGTGCTGCAGGAGAGGGGTCTCGGCGCTCGATCCCTTCGATTGACGGGTCTGCGCGTCGACGGCGGCGAGCAGGTGGTGGCGATCGGCACATCTCGGCCGACGCGCGAGGTATCGCACCTTCTCCGGCTACTGAAGCTGCGCATCGATCGCATCGATCCCGGCATGGGTCTCGAGCAGTTCTGGCTCGTCGCGCCGCACACCGAGCCGCTCGATGCCCTTGACCTTGGCGCTGTGCTCGCCGGCGACACGATGGTCCGCGACCCCTCGCGCCTCGTCGACGTCATCGCCGGCAGGATCGGCCCCAGCGCCGTTTTCCGCATTGCGCCTGTCGAGAGCCATGTGCCCGAGCGCGCGGTCGCGCGGGTCGATGCCAATGAGCAACCGGGAGAGTGGCCGGGTTGGCAGCGACCGATCCGCCTGTTCGCGCGGCCCGAGCCGCTCTTCAACGTGCTGGCTTTGCTGCCCGATCAGCCTCCACGCCGCTTCGAGTGGCGGGGCAAGCGCTACACCATCGTCGGCGGCGACGGGCCCGAGCGTGTCCACGGCGAGTGGTGGCGGCGCGATGCTGAGACCTGGGCGGTGCGCGACTATTACCGCGTGGAGGACGAGGAGGGCGGTCGCTACTGGGTATTCCGCCGCGGCGACGGCTTCCAGGACAACACGGGCGACCTGTCCTGGTGGATGCACGGTGTGTTCGGATGAGCCGCTATGTCGAGCTGCAGGTGCTCACCCATTTCTCGCTGCTGCGCGGTGCCTCGAGCCCTGACGAGCTGTTCGCCGCGGCGGCGCTGCTCGGCTACCCGGCGATCGGCATCAGCGACATCGGCACCGTTGCCGGCGTCGTGCGAGCATGGGAAGCACAGAAGGCGACGGGGGTTCGCTCGATCGCGGGCACGCGCGTGGATCTGTCCTGCGGCCGCCGGCTGCTGCTCTACCCGACCGACCGCCCTGCCTGGTCCCGCATCACGCGGCTGCTGACCGTCGGCAAGAAGCGGGCAGGGAAGGGGGGATGCCTGCTCCACTGGCACGATCTGGAGACCTGGTCGGAGGGCGTCATCGCCATCCTGCTGCCCCATGAGGCCGACGAGGAGAACCTGGCCGCCCTCCGCGATCTGAAGAAGGTCTACGGCCGCCGCGGCTACATGGCGCTGTTCCAGCGTCGTCGCCCCGGGGACGCGGTGCGGATCGACGCGCTGGCGAGGCAGGCGGGCGGTGCCGGCGTGCGCGCGGTCGTGACCGGCGACGTGCTCTATCACGCAGCCGACGCGCGGCTGCTGCAGGACGTGGTGACGGCTGTGCGCGAGAAATGCACGGTGGATGAGCTCGGCTACCGGCGCGAGGTAAACGCCGATCGCGCGCTCAAGTCGCCCGACGAAATGATCCGACGCTTCCGCGCCTATCCCGATGCGCTGCAAGCGAGCGTCGACATCGCACGCGCCTGCACCTTCGACTTGGGCGAGCTGGCCTACCAATACCCGCATGAGCGCCTGATCGACGGGCTGACCGCACAGGAAGCGCTCTCGCAGCTGGCCACTGAGGCGGTGAGCCAGATGTTCGATGGCGACGTGCCGGAGGCCTATACCAATCAGATCGCGCACGAGCTGAAGCTGATCGAGGAGCTTGGCTATGCGCCCTACTTCCTCACCGTCTACGCGATCGTGCGCGAGGCGCGCCGGCGCGGGATCCTCTGCCAGGGCCGCGGCTCGGCCGCCAACTCCTGTGTCTGCTTCGTGCTGGGCGTCACCTCGATTGATCCGATCAAGCACGAGCTGCTGTTCGAGCGGTTCGTTTCCGGCGAGCGGCGGGAACCACCGGATATCGACGTCGACTTCGAGCATGAGCGCCGTGAGGAGATCATCCAGTGGATCTACGAGACCTATGGGCGTGATCGCTCGGCGCTGACCGCAGTCGTGACGCGCTACCGCGCCCGCGGCGCCGTGCGTGATGTCGGTAAGGCGCTCGGCTTACCCGAGGACCTGACTTCCTCGCTTGCTGGCCTGGTCTGGGGCTGGTCGGCCGAAGGGGTGGGGGACAAGCAGGTCGAGGAGCTCAACCTCGATATCGGAGATCGCCGGCTGCGGTTGACCTTGGAGCTCGCCCGCAAGCTGATCGGGGTGCCGAGGCACATGAGTCAGCATCCGGGTGGCTTCGTCCTCGCCCATGATCGCCTCGACGATCTGGTCCCCATCGAACCGGCGGCGATGGAGGATCGCCAGATCATCGAGTGGGACAAGGACGACATCGACGCGCTCAAGTTCATGAAAGTCGACATCCTGGGATTGGGCATGCTCGGCTGCATGAACCGCGCCTTCAACCTGCTTGAGGCGGAGAAGGGGCTGCACGTCGAGATGAAGGATCTGCAGGAGGATGACCCTGCAGTGTTCGGCATGATCCAGAAGGCGGACACCCTCGGCACGTTCCAGATCGAGTCCCGCGCGCAGATGTCGATGCTCCCACGCATGAAGCCCCAGCGCTTCTACGATCTCGTGATTCAGGTCGCGATCGTGCGGCCAGGCCCTATCCAGGGCGACATGGTGCATCCCTATCTGCGCCGGCGCGAAGGGCTGGAGAAACCCGAGTACCCACGCCCTGAGCTGCGCGCGGTGCTCGAGAAGACGCTGGGCGTACCTCTGTTCCAGGAGCAGGCGATGCGCGTCGCGATCGTTGGGGCCGGCTTCACCGCGGCCGAGGCGGATCAGCTGCGCCGCGCGATGGCGACCTTCAAGTTCACGGGCGGCGTGTCCCACTTCAGCGAGAAGCTGATCGAGGGCATGGTCGAGCGCGGCTACCCGCGCGAGTTTGCTGAGCGCACCTTCCGCCAGCTCGAAGGCTTCGGCTCCTACGGCTTTCCGGAGAGCCATGCCGCCTCGTTCGCGAAGATCTCCTACGCCTCGTGCTGGATGAAGCACCATCACCCGGATGTGTTCTGCGCGGCGCTGATGAACGCGCAGCCGATGGGCTTCTACGCGCCGGCGCAGATCGTGCGGGACGCGCGCGAGCACGGCGTTGAGGTTCGACCGCCCTGCATCAATGCGAGCCGCTGGGACTGCACGCTCGAGAGGACGGGCGGCCGCTACCTGGCTGTCCGGCTTGGACTGCGGCAGATTCGCGGGCTGTCGAATGCCGATGGCGCCAAGATCGTGGCGGCGCGGGGCACCGCCCCCTTCACCAGCGTCGAAGAGGTTTGGCGGCGGTCGGGCGTTCCGCGGGCGTCGATCGAGAAGCTGGCCGATGGCGACGCCTTCCACAGCTTCGGCGCCGATCGTCGGCAAGGGCTCTGGAAGGTGAGGGGGCTCGGCGAAGCGCCGCTGCCGCTCTTCGCTGCCGCCGATCGCGCGGCCGAGCGCTTCAACGCGGAAGGGATGGAGCCTGAGGTAGCGCTGCGACCGCTGACCGACGGGCGCGAGGTGATCGAGGATTATCGCTCGCTGCAGCTGTCGCTGCGCGCACACCCGCTGTCCTTCGTGCGGGACGATTTGCGGCGGCGGGGCGTTACCAAGTGCGCCGATCTCGCGAACATCCGGGACGGTCGACACGTCGAGGTCGCCGGCATCGTTCTGGTCCGCCAGAAGCCGGGATCGGCAAAGGGGGTCTTGTTCATCACGATCGAGGACGAGACCGGAATCGCTAATGGGATCCTCTGGCCCGACCGTTTTGAGGCGCAGCGCCGCACCATCATGTCAGCGTCGATGGTGGGCCTGAAGGGGCGGGTGCAGAAGGAAGGCGAGGTCATCCACGTCATCTGCGACCGCATCATCGACCACGGCGATCTCCTGCACCGGGTGGGTGAGATGTCGTTCCCGCACAGGACTGGCCGCGGCGACGGCGCGCGGCATGCAGGCTCGCCGGACCGCGGCGATGAAGCCTGGAAGCCCGAGGCGCGCAACCAATACTGGCCGCCGCATGCGGACGGCATGGATCCGGAGGACGTCGTGCGGTTCAAGTCGCACGATTTCCATTGAGCCATGGCCAAATTGCCGAGGCACCAGCGCGTCGTGATCGCGCTCTCGGTGCATATTCTGAGAAGCGGGGTGACCAGGTGCGCGCAATCCCGTGTCGATCTGCCCGAGATCCGCTTGGCGCTGCGCTGCCTGCTGCCCCACTGCCCGGAGAAGTGGCCGCTCACCTGCTATTGGGACGCTGCGGGCCAGGAGAATGAGATCGGGCGGTCCCAAGGGGTGACTGCTGCGTTCAACGGCATTGTGCGGCAGCTGCGGCGCGCCGGCTGCTACGAGGAGGTGACGCCGCATGATCTTCGATAGAGCGCTATATGCCGGCTAAGGTTGAAGGTCCGTACAAGACTCTGGGCGAGTGGGCGGTGGAGCGCGCGGACATGCGGATCGTCTGCGAATGCGGGCGGACGATCAACGTGCCCGCAGACAAGATCCTCTCGCGGTTCGGCACGGACAGCAGCGTCCAGCAAGCCGTGATCCGCTTGCGGTGCAGCACGTGCCGGCGCCGCGGGCATGCCACCATTTCTCCTATTCCGGTGTTGAAGCGGTAGGAAGGGTTGGCACCATGCCGGAGACGAAGCCCACAACGACCGACGATATCCGCGACTTGCTTGCGCACCTTCTAGCCGGCGCGGCGGGTGAGGATGAAGCGCACTGGCTGAAGCTGATCGGACCAGTGACCGCTCTGCCGATCATCGACGCGCCCAGATCAAATTGGCGGATCGATCCCAAGGGCAAACCCGGGGAGCTGGAGGCAATCGAGAAAGCCGCCGAAGTGGTGCGCTTGGCCTACCCGTATGTGCCGTCTCCTCGCGCGGGAGGCGCCGCTCGCTGAAACTGCGGAAGTGCGCCGAGCGAGGTTCAGCTCTGCTCAGCGCGGTGCCACTCGTCGTGTTAGCGGTTTAGATACTCGCGAACGTCGTCAGCACGATCGCCTACGGCGTTCACTGCCTCGACGAGCTTCTCCTTCGACACACCGAAGGATTCCATCCAGTCACGAACCTCATAGTCCTCGCTCAGCGAGATCCGCTGGCGGTCCTGGCCACCAACCTGCGTCTTATCGTCTGCCATATCTTCTCCTCTCAAAGCGAAACCGCTGAGCCTCGCCGAGATCGCAGCCTCGGCGGGTGATATCGATCGCTGCCAATTAGCGGGTGTTCGGAGCTACGCGCTGGTATCGCCTGAGGGGCTACCCGGCTCATCAGCGTGCTTCCGCGTTTGGTAGATTGCCCCTCCAATAAGGGCCGCCACACCTGCGGCTCCTGCAATCAGGCCGCGATTCCTTCTGAGGAACCCCTTTGACGGCCGTTTGGCTTCGACGTTTTGGGGGCGGGCTTTCTTATTTGGCTTTGCTGTCATGCGGGCTGAACTCTCGTTGCGCGCGCGGGTTGCGGTTCCTCCTGCGGGGAGCTGTTCCTCCGGCCATAGGCCGCTCGGCGCAGCATCGAGGTCGAACTCCTCCTCTATCGACCAAGCAGTATCCGAGAGGCGCTCTCCCAGCATCCAGTGCTCGTCCTGCTCGGGACCTGGGGGCAGGCTTCTGGCGATCGCTTTCTCACGTTCCTCTTGGGCGTGAAGGGCCCGGGCTCGCTCAACTGCCCGGTTGTGCTCCTGCTCGTCGAACATAGCTGCTCTCCTAAGCGAAGGAGAACGCATGAAATGCTGATGAGCTTCTCAGGAAACGGTGTTCGTTGCAGACGTTGCGCAAGCATGATCGCCTGCTAGGCGTTCGCCTTGGCTCAGGAGACTAAAGTTGGCCGCCACCCCTACCCCTGATTTCACCGTGTCGGACGAGAACAAGAAGGAGGTCGCAGCGCACATCGTACCTGCGATGATGCAGACGTTTCGAGCCATGTCCTCCGACAGAGTTGCGACGGCCGATGACCTTATCGACACTCTGTCCCTTTGCATCGCCTCGTTGCTCGAGAACGACACGCACATCACGACACCGAAGCACACGAAGGACGCCATGCAGAGCATCGAGACGTTTGTGAGGCGCTGGGCCCGCCGGCTGCGGGAAGAACGCCCATCCCCTGATGCGCCAAGCTTCCTAATGCGGTCGATCGAACAGTACCGTGCCGAACTGGCAGAGATCGAAGCACAAGGCGATAGCCAGGCCTAAGCCTGCGCGGCTGCCGCTATTCCGAGGATCCGTCTCCCGCCGGCGTATCCAAATGGCGGCTGAGGGTGGGTTTCCGCGCAGCCATTCGCTCCCACGTGTCCGCGGCCTGCAAGTGCTTCTGGCGGACGTTGGTGAGCGGCGTTGCCTCAGCGGCCTTACGGTGCTCGCGCGCGCGGTCGTTACAGTAAGCTGGGCTCTCGATCATGACTTCCCCTCGTTTGGGGGCGTAAAACGCCATGATTGATCGAACGTTGCAGCGAAATAGGTGCCTGCCCAAACATTTTGCGAGCGCGCGCGGACGAAGAGCATAGGCAAAAAAAGGGCGCTCCACCACGGAGCGCCTACTAAGTTTGGGTCGTGCGGCACTAATACCAACACGCCGCCAGGGTTCAACTACCTGCGACAGTTCGCTACAAAGTCCTCAGAGTGTAACACCCACAAAGGTCATGAAGAACGCAATTAGGCCAGTGATCACCTTGCCTGCGCCGATGGTGCGCGCGGAGATGCCTCGGCGCTGCTTCCCCCAAGTCTTGTCTCTCGCTGTCCGTACAGCGAGCACCCCATCGACGCAGAGAACCGAACCCACGATGAAGAGCGCGATGCTGAAGCCTTTCACGAAGCCAGTGACGCCGTGGCCGGTGAGCGCGAAGAAGGCGATTAGTGCCATCGTGAGCAGCGCATAGACCAGCATGCCGACGTCCAGGACGCTGTAGATCCGGTAGAGCCGCGGGCGTCCGAAGGGACTGCGGGCGATCACGAGCGGTCGCTTGCAGGTGAGGCAGCCTCGAACCTTATGGCGCTTCAGGTTCTGGAACAGGATGTTCTTGCAATATGGGCAGTGCGCTGCCTGGATCTGCATGGGAGCATTCATGCGCCTGCCCTTCCGACGTAATAGACCTCGATCACGGAGAGGCCGCGTCGAACACCTTCGATCGTGACCTCCTCGGCGTCGTCGCATTGTGAGAGAGCTTCTCCGGTCAGGCGCCAACGCATGCCGCCATTGTCGCAGAGCATGCGGCCGCGCGGCGTCCTGGTCATTTTGCCGGAGAGCCGCATCGGGGGATCAGACGCCATCGTCAATCTCCGTTGCTGGATTGATCGCCACTCGAAAGCACTCGGACACGCAGTGAAGGATCGGATGCCCTCGGTAGAAGAACTGCTCGCCGTCCATCAGAACCGGCTCGTGCGCGAGCCGCCGGCACGGCTTGTTCGCAGCGTTCCGCCAAGCACATGGCGCGGCCATTGGCTGCCGAGTCTCGGCCTCCAACTCGACCATCTCACGTGTCGTGGCGTCCGAAAAGAGATCAGCCTGCTCCATCGCGCACCTCTCAGGAAGGGAAGGGGAGGCTGCCCAGCTGGCATCCTCGCCCTTCCTCTCCCCCTCTCCTCACTGCTGCACTGGCGCAGCGCCGGCGCCAGCAGGCGCGGGAGCTGCCGCCGCAGCGGGCGGGGCAAGCCGCACCTTCGCGTCCGCGGTGAGCTTCCGGTAGGCGTCGAGCAGGGCCAGAGAGGTGATCTTGCCCATGTCGGTGCTGGTATAGCTGCCGCCGAGAGCGCCAATACCGGCGTTGAGGAGCACGCCGCCGCCGACGATCGAGAGATCCTTCTTGCGGACCTGGCCGCTGGCGATCGCGCGCTGGATGCCAGTAGACACTTCCACGAGCGCCAGCATGACCTGGGCTTCCAGCTTCTTGCTCTTGAAGCCCATGCCGCCGCCGAACATGCCGGCGACGCCGCCGCCATAGCCGCCCGCGTTCCCGTCCGAGTAGACCACGGTTGCGGTGAGGAGATAGTCTGCGGCTCGGAGCGTGTTCGTCTTTGCGCCGGCAGTGGTCGAGCCTGCCATCTCGCGCTCCCGTTGCAGGGCATCGAAGCCTTCGCCGCGATCCACGATCAGGAAGCAGTTCGAGTTGGCCGCGAGCAGCTTCAGAAGCGGAATCGGGTCAACTCGGGCCTGGCCGCCGTTCTGCTGGGCCTCTGCCATCCGCATCATAGCCGCGATCTGAGGAGGGAGGCCGTCCGTTGGCGACGCTGCGCTGCGTTTCTCGACGATCGCCATCGTGCCGAAGGGTTGAGCGCACTTGGGCACCTCGGAGGTCTCGTCGACCCCTGTGCCGCCTTTGCCCATCTTCTGTGCATTGGCGGTGCCGATCGAAAGAGCCAATGCGGCCGCGGTGAGTAGATCCTTACGCATCTTGTTCCTCCTGGTGCTCGTTGCTTTGGTCTTTGATCATGGTGCGGATCTCGAGCGCGGTTGCATTGTCGCTGCAGATCCAGTTCTGGAAGCGCGGCTGCCAGCGCGCGCGGCCCTTACACGCGGCAGTAAGCCGCTCCTTCGCCGCTTCATTGTCCCTCGCTGCGAGGAATGCGATCCGTCCATCGGGCAGCTCGCGCTCTGCGATTCCCGGCGAGATCACGACCGCGGCCGACGCCTTGCGCTTCGCCACTGGGAGCGCCTCCTCCTCCTGTTCGGGCAGGGGCGGGGTGGGAGCATCGGCCTCTTCCTCCTCGGCCGACATGACCACAATCTCTCCCTCTTCCTCCCGCACCGGTAGGGATAGATCTGGGTCCAATGCGGCTTCTGCTGCTTCAGCCGCCAGCTGCTCCTCGTCTGCGGGCTCATCCACCTGGGCAGCAGCGTCATCGCCCTTGTGGGAATAGGATCGCGGTTCGAGGCCGAGCCGCTGCGCCATGGTTTGCTCGTCCGAGACGTGGGCGGCTGCGAGCTGCGCGCCGATCGCGGCTAGAGTGCCGCTGGGCACGCCGCTCGAGAAGAGCTTGCCGATGGGACTGACGCCGGCGAACTCTACCCAGGCCCGGTGGAAGTTATCGACTTTGTAGACCGGCAGCGCCTCGGTGATCTTCGTGCGATCGAGCTGCCCATCCGCAGGGATGACGACGAAGGTGCCTACCTCACTGAACGCCTTGTCGTGGTCATGGGCCTTCAGCCAGGCCCGTAAGACGTCGCGCTGCCGGCGCGCTTGGGCAACGGGGTTGGGGATTGGAACAGGCCTGCGGCGGCCCTCATACCAGACCATCCATTCGTCGTGCTGGTTGCGCGACATGCGGCCCGAATAATTCTTCACCTCCACCACAGATGCCTTACGCGACAAGCGCGACAGGATGATGTGATCGAATTGGGCGAAGCTCCCAATGCCATCAGGTATCCGCAGGTCGTGGATTACAAGATGATCTTTCGAATCGAAGAATAGTCGATCCAGGATATGCGCGGTCTGCTTCTCGCCAATGATGCCGCGCCTGTGCGCCAGCATCTTCTTTTTGATCCGATCTGATGGTCCACGCGCCATTGCGCGGGCAATCATCTCGTTCGCCTCGAGCAGTTCGTCAGCTCGTGTAGATGGCTTGGAAATCACCCTTTTCCCCCTGTTGAATGTGCAACTTGTCAGAGTTCCAGACCGAGGTTCTTCTCCGGCACCGGCGGCCCCTTCGCGCTCTTGGCCGCGTCCCCGAGCCCCATGTCGTCGGGCTTCTTGCTGAGCCCCATGTCGTCGCCGCCTTTGGCGTAGCGGGCCGCATCCTTCTCATCGAACCGGGGCAGGGGCGGCAGCGAGCCAAGGTCGCTCGAGCTGAGGCTGAAGCTCATGGAGGGCCCCCTCGACGCCTTCGATCCGGTGCCGGTGTTCGGCGAGCCGCTGCTCCCCGGACCATCGATGTTGATGCGGCCGACGGTCTCCATGGCCGACGTCTTAATGCCGGTGTTCCGATCAAGCTGGCGGGAGACCTTCTCCTGATCGTTCACCACAACGGTCAGGTCCGAGCGCACGCGGGTGACGCCGACGTTGAAGAGCTGCTGGTTGGTGAGGTTCGTCTCGGCACTCGACAGCGCCATGATGCCCTTATCGGCGGTCACGCCCTGGGCCATGTGCATGTTGAGCGAGTAGCCGAGGTCAAGACGCGAGAGCATCGCGTCGCCGTGCTGAAGCGTCAGTACCTGCTTGTTGGCCGTCTCGACCGTCACGCCCTTGCTGTCGATCGACGTCACGCGGGCGAGGGCGGACCGCTGCAAATCCCGATCCTTGTCCTTCTCGGTCCAGCGGATCGTGTCGCCTTCATGGATCCGGATCTGCTTTGGCACCGAGAGCTCGAGGCGATCTCGCTTAATGGTGGGATCCAGCCTTTGCGGGTCAATCTTCAGCCGGCGGCCGCCCATGTCCAGTTCGACCTTGCCGCGCGCGGTGACGCCCACAACGGTAAAGGTGCCGCGGTGTAGGCGGAGTTCGGGGACCTTCTCGGCGACGGCGAGGATTTGCCCCTTTTCGTAACTCTTGGCGTAGCGCAGCTCCTCGGTGGCGAGGTTAATCCTCTCACGCACGGTGAGAGTTAGCCCCTCACCCTTGAGTGTGCCCTCCGCCGCCAAGCCCTCCTGAATGCGGTTGTTGATCGTTGCACGGGAATCTCGCCCCGACGCGAACACAGCCGTGGCGGCACGCTTCTCGGGCGACAGAGCAAGCCAGCGCTCGGCTGCGTGCAGCGCGGGGTTCTCGTTGGTAACCACCTTGTCGCCCAGCACCTTCAGCGCTGTGCTTGCCTTCCCGGTGTTCGCCAGCGTTGCCACGGTCCGCAGCTGGGCCGTCTTCTGGCGAAGGTTTTCGTTCATCCAGGTGATGGTGATCCCGCCCGCTTGGGTCAGCGAGAATGCCTTGCCGGCGTTGATCGAGCCGAGCTGCTTGCGATCTCCGACCAGGACGAGCTTGTCGGCACCCAGCGCCTCGGTGATGTTGATCAGCTTCACCATGTCGTCGGTCGACACCATCGACGCCTCATCGACGGCGAGGATCGTGTTCTTCATCTCAGCGCGCTTCGCGACGGCTTCAGGGCTGGTCTTGTCGGTGAGGAAGCGCTCGTTTTGCCAGATGAAGGCGGCGATCGTCTGCGCCTCGATCCCTGCGCCCTCCTTAAGGTCACCGACCATTTTAGTCTGGAAGGCGAGGCCGTGCAGGCGCTTGCCACCGGTCTCTGCGACGCGAGCAGCGCCCTCAAAGGTTTGGGCAACCGCCTGCAGCATCGTCGACTTGCCCGAGCCGGCGACGCCCTGGATTGCCACAATCTTGTCGGTGCTCGAGACGATCAGGGTCGCGGCGGCAAGCTGCCCCGGGTTGAGCTCGTGCTTGGATGCGGCCTGTACGCGGTCAGGCGCGGCCTCTGCGTTGACGATCGGGGTTGCCTGGCCCTTGGTCGCCTCGATGCGGTCGAGGATGTGCTGCTCGGCTTGCAGCGCCTCGCGGGTGGTCACCATCGTCCAGCTCGTCTCGCCCTCTCGCGTGACACCAGGAATGATGCGCCCCTGCTCGACCAGCTTCTCGATCCGCTCGGTGACGTGCTGGATGGTCACGCCCTTGAGGCCGAGGTCGAGTGCGGTTTTGGAGAGCCGATTGACGTCGAATGCCGCCTCGCGTTGGGCGTGGATCCTGATCGCCGAGGCAACCGCGAACTGCGCCCGCGCTGCCTCCGGGGAGGAGGCCAATCGTGCGACACCTTTGTCGACCAACGGATCTGGCGTGCGGGTGAGGTTGCTGACAAATTCCCGAGCTCCGCGCACAACCTCGGCCATGAAGGCATAGCCTCGCTGCAGCGTGCTTGCGTTCTCCGGCGCGGCTGAGGCCCGCACAGCAGCGGCAATAAGCTCCTTGCCGTCAAATCCGTAGGCGGCGGCTTTCTCCCGCCAATCCGCGATCATCTTGTCGCGATCTTCGAGCGAAAGCTTGGGATCGCGGGTTCGGACCGTCACCCCATCCAGCCCTTTGGGAGACGAGATACCGAGCGCTGCGGCGGCCTTCAGGATCTCGGCACGACGCTGGCTGTTCACCTCCATCACGTCCTTGGGCACTCCGACGATTTCGAAGGTGCCGTGCTTCCCCTTGGTCTCGATCTGGTAGCCAAGCTTCTCCATCTCGGCCCGCAGGAAGGCATGGTAGATCGAGCCGATCACGGTGTTGTTCGACCAGATCTTGTCGGCGTGGAGCGCCTGCCACTTTCCGTCAGGGCCCTTGGTCAGGTTCGCAACAAGCGCGTGGATGTGGAGCTGCGGATCGAGCGCGCGAGAGGTGTCGTGCTGCACGAGCGCGTAGACCAGGTTGCCGGTCTTCACCGGCACCTTCTTGCGGTCGATGTCCTTGCGTGTTTCGGCGAGGTTTTTCTCAACCCACGCCATCGTGGCGCGCACCGCTTTCGTGTGTGCGCCGTCCTCGCCGAGGATCCGCTTGTCGCCGGCAACGAGGGCCATGATCGATACGGACTTCGGCGCTGAAAAGGTCAGGTCGTAGCCTGGGCGGCGCCCCTGATAGTCGGCGACCTTCTCGCCGGATGCGAGCTGGCCGTTCAGGATCTTGCCCAGGTCCGATTTGGTGACCTCGCCGGAGACGCCGGCATCTTCGGAGGCGGCGCCGCCCCACTCGCTATAGTCGGCGGCATTCTCGCCCGCGTAGTAGTCGGCCGAGGCGAAATCATCCTTGCCGTAATAGTCAGCAGCGCCGCCTGCGGAGCCGATCGAGGCGATGGAATGCATGGCCTACATCCCCATCCCGTCGTCGCTCGGACCGAAGTCCTGGCGCAGCTCAATGGCTGTCTGGTCCTCGACCTCTGCGGGACGCGGAGCAGCCATGTCGTTTCGATGCTCAAGAGTCTGCGGCCGTTCCAACTCGGCGGCTCGCGTGATCTCCGGGTCGCGTTCTCCGTCTCCTTTGTCGGTGGTCGGGCGTGGGGCGGACGGATCTATCCGATCCTGCGCTTCCCGGTTAATCTGCGCCTCTTGCTCAGACGCCTCCGAAGGCTGTGCCAGGATGCCAGCAGCCAAAGCTGCGGCGGCGCTTGGGGAGGTTTCAACCTCTTCCGCCAGCTCGGGCGATCCGTCTCTGCCACCCGCCTCTTCGCCGTCCTCACCTCCACCAACCCTTCCGCGAACACTTGCCGCCGGCGAGGCCGGCGGACGCTTCACAAAGCCGGGTGCAACCGTGGGGTAATTCTCCCACTGCAGCTGGATGCGCGCGGCAGGAAAGCCGTCAGGATATTTGACGAACCCGTGCATCGAGGGAAGGTTCGTGATGTCGTCAGGAATGACGAGCGGTTCGACTTGTTTGCGGGGCGTCAACGTCGAGGCGTCGCGGGTGTTGTTGTAGCCGTAGCTATAGGCCTCATCCATCTGCCGAACTTCCCGGCTGCCGATGTAGCGGCTGCACTGTTCGGCGGTCTCCAGGTCGGCGGCGGCGAGGATCAATTTGGTGCGTGCGAGGGATGACAGGTTGCGAGCGTTTTCCTCGCCGTAGACATGCACGAGCTTGTCAAAAGAGTGCAGCCCGAGGATCATCGCGCCGCCGAAGTTTCGGGCGGTTTGCAGGCCGCTCTCGATCGCCGGCAGACGGTGCAAAGCGCCGAGCTCGTCGAAGATGAACCAGGTGCGGAGCGACCGCGTGCGCGGCATCTCCATTAGGGCGTAGATGGCGAGGTTGCTCCACAGCGTGAGCAGCGCGCGGTTCATCTCGAGGTCGGTGTAGTTCGACGTGATAAAGAGGATCGAACCCGGCTTCTTGTCGCGGGTGATCCAGTCCTTGATCGAGAAGGGTTCACCGTCATCCGGCAGGAAGCGGAGCACCTGCGCGTTGGTGTTGAAAACGGCGCGGATGGACTCTGCCATTCGGGCTGCTTCCGGCGCTGTCAGCGGGTCTGCGATCGTTTTGGCCAGGTACTTGTGGACCGCCTTCAGATCGGCCGTCATCAGGTTCTCAGCGAGCGCACGGTTGCTGGTCTGCTTCTTCTCGATCAGCTTCATGCACATTTCGATGAAAAGGGTACGCGCAGCCATGGCCCAGAAAGGCTCTGCCGAGCCGCCGTCCGACGGGATCAGCGCGGCCGCAGCGGCGGTAAATTCCGAGTAGGTCACGCAGTCGTTGAAGATCGACCAAGCGGGGCAGCGAGCGTCCAGCGGGTTCAGGATCGTGTCGCGTTCCGGATCGTAGAAGGCTTCCACATAGGCACCGGTCAGGTCGAACACGACGGCGTTATCCTGGCGCTCCTGCATCTGCTTAATGAGCTTGCGCAGCGCGGTCGTCTTACCGGCACCAGTGGTACCGATCAGCATCGTGTGAGACTGCTCTAGGCGGTGCGGATAGGGGATGCCGGCGAGGGTGTAAGGGTGGTGGATGCCAGCGGCCTTCCGAGCCCCGAAGGGCATGCGAAGAACCTGCTGCGGCGTGTGGCCGGGAAAGAGGTTTGCAGCCTCCTTTTCGAACTCGACCTGGTTGTGTTGGACGATCTCGGCATGGAGCACCTCCCGGGTCACCAGCATGGCGCCGCGCTCGTGCCGCTCCTCAAGGATGTTCTTGCCGCGACGGCGGGAGAAATCGACGTACCAGACAGCCGCTGGGACGGTGATGAAGGTGGCGATGAACAGGCAGCCAATCAGGCCCCGCACAGCCTTGTGCCAGGCCAGCGCGACCTCGGGGACATACGGTACATATCCCATGTAGGTTTGGCGCACGGACCCGTCGGGTAGGAGGAGATTCACCTGCTTCATGGGATCAAGCGAGACCCAGCCCCAAAGCGCCGAAAGGATGCGCATGCAGATGAGCTGGATGTTGTTCTCATCGAGCGTGATCGACAGCACGATCGTGTACGCTAGGGCGAAGATCACCAGCCACATCAGGACAGGCATTTTCGCGCCCGACAGCCACATCAAAACCTCATGGCTGAGGAGCTGGCTGCCGCGGGTAAAGTTGCCCGAATTGCGCTTAACCTCGCCGCGTGCGGAGTGATGCTGGACCGTGACGGGACGTCCGTCACTCCTGATGTCAGCGCGCGCCATGGAAACGCTCCATGCGCTTGTCGACTTCCAGGAGAATTGGATCGCGGAACTCGGGATGGTTTTCTTGCAGAATCGCGTCGAGCGCGAGCTGCCCATATTCGCAAACGCGTCGAAGCCGCAAATCGCTGTCATGAAGGAGCTTCTGGCCGAGCAGATATTGCTCACAGGCCGAGCGAACTACGTCTGCAATCGAGCGGCTCTGAGACGCAGCAAATCTCTCTACACGGGCGTATAGCTCCGGGTCGAACCGTAGCGATGTTTGGGTAGAGTTTTTCAAGCCCACCTCCATTGGCGATGGAGGCTAGTGGGTTACGTAAGGCGGAATCCTCTTACCCGTCATCCTGTGCCGCTGCAAGTATATTGCTGGGTTGCGGTGAGTTGCTGGGTTGCATTGTATTTCGCCTACGTGATTGATGTAGCGCGATTTTCTCCCTGGGTTGCACTGGGTTGCGCCGTGGGTTGCGCCGGGTTTCCTCCAATTTCCCCGATAACCCTCTGTAAGTCCACGGAAAAACTGGCACCTTGGTGCGTACGGTGTGTTGCATATAGCCTCGAAAGATTGCTTGGTCCGGTCGCCACAGCTTGAGCAAAAAACGGCTGAAAACTGCGCTTCCGATGGGCTTTCCATAGCCGAAACGGCGCCTAAGAGACACCGTTTTCAGTAAGCAAATCGGCGTTTCGAAAGCAAATAGCCATCACCTCCCGTTCGAAAGCCTTGCTGTTGGCGAGCGGCTTGGACCCCGCTGTAATCTTGGCTCAGGCGGCGTCCAAAGCCGACCCGATTATAGAAAAACTCTGAGCCTCGACGCGCCTCGTATCGCTACAACGGGGCTAAATGGCGCGACGATTGTAACAGGCTAAACCGCGCCGGGTTTGCCGGAAATGACGTGATGGGGTGGACGGCCCTCCACCAAAGTAAATTTGCAATACTTGGCCATTGAGCCACGTCTAACCGAGCGCGCATTTCCGAACGTCGGCGTGTGACAAGACCTGACATTCCGCATGGTGCTCGCGACCGGCAGAAATGTCCCGAAAGACGCCGATGATCCGCAGGCAGCCCCCGACCAACATACGCCGCTCGGCCGCTCGTCCATGAATGTCTGTTACCGAAGAAAACTGTCGCTTATCGACGAGCAATTGGTCAGTCTGGAGCGCATGCAGCTTCGCTCATTCGACCACGGTGTGGGCCGCATCGCTGCCACGAACAGGAATTAAAATGTCATGACCTTTAGCAGTGAAGCGGAGATGCAGCGGCTGATCGAGGAACTGCTTTCAGACGGCGTGTTCGGCAACGCGATCGTGGGCCGAGATAACATCGACCGGCTCGCGGCACCGGCGCCGGATGTGTTGCCGATCTTTGCTATCGACCGGGTGGCCCGCGCGGCGATGCTCGCCGCGGCGCGTGATGTGCTGGAGGACATCGACGACCTCATCGTGCTGACAAGCGATGCCAATATATCTATGAGTCGGGGCGAGACACTGCGTCCCGATTTCATCTGCCTTTCTGTGTCGACCAACTCGGTCTATCTGATCGAGTTGAAAAAATCAGCACAGACCGCGCGAGAGGCGATCACCGAGCTTCTTGGCTATGAGCACGAGATCAAAAACTATCTACCGTTTCTCGCCAACTACGATCTCAACTTCGTCCTGATCTCGTCGGAATGGTCAACATTGCTCGACCATAGCGCTGCCTCGGCCTGCGCATGGTCGCGCAAAAAGTTGCTCTGCCTTGAGGCGGGCCTCGATAGCGGTGCCGTCACGTTGACGCCGCGCATCCCGGAGGCTTGGTCAATCACCGGCGTAACGGCCTTTCCGCGAGAGAGTCTGCAGACGTTCCAGCTCACCCTAGAGGGGTCTGCGGCCGATGAAGAGGGTGATCCCGACCAGCGCCTATACGTCGCGATGAATTTGCTCGCGCGTTCCGGTGATCGTGCGGGCGCACACGGTTTTGCCATGCTGTGGCGAGACCGCCTCGATCCCGCTAATCGCACATTCCACATTACGGTCGGCGGCGTCGATACTATTGCCTTTTTCGACGCGGCTGTCGACACCGGGAAGGTCACCCGCGCTCAAGGACATTTCACAGTTCCATTTCAGGAGGCAGTGGCGGCGGCTCCGCGCACGGCACCCGAGTCCTTATCTGCGCTCGTGCGCAGCATCCGTCCGGTGATCGAGGAATTTGCCAGCGTCACGATGGAGGGCTTTTTCGACTGGGAAACAGCACGGGAGACCTATCTCTGTCGCGCCGAGCCGATTTCATTCGAGTTTTGGGGAATGCTCGGCGATCACGCGCGGGCCTACCTCACTAACCCAGCGGTACGCGGATATCGCAGGTCCTTGCTTGATGGCGGCAGGATGGACTGGACCCATCCCTTTCTCGGGCTTTTCTTGCTTCAGTCCTTTCGCGGTAACCAGTTCTTACGCGACGGCGAAATCCATCTGTCAGACGCTTTTGCCCTTGGTTCGGCGCTCGGCATGGATGGTGGCCTGCGTGAGATCATCAACAATCCGAATGCGGTTTCCGCACTGCCGGTGCTTGAACCCGCATTCCTCTGGAATTCGTACACCACGGCACATATGCTGGAGGAACTCATGCTGGTCGCCAGCTCGACAAGCAGCATGGCCCCCCTAGACGAACTCCACTTCTCGCTGCGGGCGGTGCTTTTGCCAGAGGAGCAGACGGGCAATCTGATCCGCTGGATCTCGAGACAAGTTCTGCGCGACGAATCCCATTTTGTCCGGGCATTCAACCTCGGAATGCGCGGCGGAGTCGCCCTCTCAAGCGCGCTGGCGCGTGCGACTGGCGACAGTTTTGCTTCTACTCGCGCAAAGCTCGAGCCTGAACTCTCCGAGGTCCGTGCCGCAGCACTCTCCCTGCTGGCCGAAGCCAAAGCCAACGGTCCTCTCCATCATGAACAGCTGCGCCTAGCCGACTTGGTCGCGAGGACCACGGCCTGGGATGATCACAGTGCAATGAATGTGTTCCGCCTGCTCGATACGCTGGTGCCCGCCGTGGCCCATCAGTTGAACGCCGTCGCGCCTAGCAATCACGATTGGGATTGGCTCAAACAAGGCGTGCGCGAGGTCAGGGCAGCGGGTGGAAGGCCGGCCATCGCACTGGGTGCCAACGGGGTGCTTGGCACCATTAACCTAACCGAGCCAGCGCTGCTCATGATGGGCGATGTCACGGACACGGACAACGAGGTGCTGTTCCTGAACAATCTGTCGGGCCTTCAGATGCTGGTGAAGACCAACTGGGATGCACTGGCGCGCGGCGATCACTTTCCCGTGTTGGGCGGAAAAGACGCTTCGTGAAACGGAGCGTCATCTCAACCGGCGACCATTAGATCACGTCGCCGCCGCGAAGATGTGTTGTAGTAGGAAATGGGGGACTGCCTCGTCGCGAACATGCGCCGTCTCGAAAACGTTCTCCGCCTCGGGAAGGACGCTCGACTGCCGCAGACCGCCCTCTTCGGCAATTTTTAGATCTTGTCGCCGGCCTCGGATCGCAGTCTGAACCGAAGTGATTGCGAGATCAACGCGGCTGTCGAGAACGTAGCCCAACATGCCGCCATGACGGACTTGATCGCCGTATTGCCGATTTACAAAGCGGGACATGCCCTGAGTGACGTACTCTGTGCCCAAGGTCCGCCGTCGGCCCATGAGGGTGACGTTTAGGCGCTTGCACTCCAAGCAGAAGTAGAAGGCCTCGTGTGGAACCATTGGTGAAAACGCGATATCCATTCGACCTTGATCCTGACCCACGGCTGGATCTAGTTCGACCATTTGAATATCGATGCGAAACGGCAGGCTGGCGCTGGTCCGATTCTTGCGCAGAGCGCGGCAAAGCGCCTCCGTCGTCGGATCTTCGAGCGCATCCGGTGAGAGGGGCGGCATTTCGTCCCACGCGGAGAGGATAAGGCGAAGAATGTCCGGCACCTGGGAATCGATCAGATCCAGCCAGGCCGTCGGGTCGCCTCCGAAGCTCATCGACGGGCTTGAGCCGGATGAGTGAGCAGCTTCCCCGCGATCTCATCAGCATCGTTCACGGCGGAGGATTGCGTCCAGTATCGGCATTCATCTGACTTAACAATGTAGAGGCTTGGACCATCAAAAACCATTAGCCCCCTTACAAAATCAAGAGTCCGCCTCGTGCTGGGGAAAGCCTTCTGCAGCCTGTCTATGGTTGTCAGAACGTCCATATCGTCGACCGTGACGTCGGCCGCGCGTGGCCTCTGCGCGTCCGTCCGTTCGATAACGGCCATGGCAATGCCGAGCTTCTGGGACCGCACGATTCGACCAATGACCGCATTGGTTCGCGACCACTGACCTAGCGTCGCGCAAAGCCGCTCCTTGTACGCTGCCAGCACGGCATCAGCCGCCGGCATCATCGTTGGGACGGCGACCCGTGAGCGGGTCGGCTGCACACTGGGAATGACGACGTTTATGGCGTCGTCGATCAGCAGCCGCTCGGAAGGCTGTACGCCAAAATACTCGTCGACAAGCGGTTCGATCGCACGTGTTGCGTCGGCGACGGCGTTGTTGCGGATAAGATAATTCATCGAGGCCGCGCCAATAGCACCGTCAATAATCTTGACGACCTGTTCCACGATCACGCGCGCAGCTACCGGATCCTCATGGCCATCGGGCAGGACCATTGGCAGTCTGAGGATCTCTTGGACGTGGACCTCCGGGCGGTAAATGCCCCAGTTAGAGGAGGTGTGGAACATGAGGTATTTGGCGAGCGAGGTTCTCAAATAGGCCGCGAGAAAGATGAGCAAGCTGCGATCTTCCTGCGGACCATGGATTCCCCGCACCGCGTGCCGGAAGCTGACGTCGAAGTCAGCAAAAGCGATCCGCTGAAAGCCTTTGGTAATCAGGACGTGCGGCGCGCGGAAAATCTCGGTGTTCGTGTTTGACCGGCTCCTGACCAGAACTTCGCTTTCAGGAAGGTCGACCGCGTCCTCCGGCAGCACGAAGAGGTCGATCGCGGGGTGCGTGGCCTTGATGAAGCGTCCCGATGGAAGCTTGAGGCGCTTGGCACGCTTCGGATCGTCATTCTTTCCTGCTGGCTGATAGCCTTCGGCTCTAACCCAGCGCTTTCCACCCGGTTCTTCGGAGGGCAGCCTCACAAGGTCGCGCAGACGGGGTTGCAGCAGCATCCGGTCGATGAAACGAAGATCGCGCGGGGAGCCCCAGAAGTTTTGGCTCCAGACCTGCGGGGCGTCTGGTCCATCAAGATCCAGGAGCAGCTTGTCGAGGCGGATTGAACGGCGGTCGGTCGCGCCGATAACGATCACCTCGGCCTGCGTCGTGGTCCAGGTCGCCTTCGGTGTAAGATACTCGATAGAATCCCGTGTCCGGTCTCCCCTAGGTGCCCGATAATTGACGACAAGCGCCGGATGGATTGCCTCACTGAACAGAAACAATCGAAGGTCAGCGAGATTCAGAACCCGCTCAATGGCATGTTCTTCAACCCATTTTTGTTGGAAGCGCACGGCTGCAGGGCTGTGATTAAATAGGACGCCGTGCGGCAGGACAAAGGAGATCCGCCCCGCGCCCGACACATGCTCCACCGCTTTCCACACGAAGGCAGCCGCGATTTGGCTGTCCGGAAGCGGCTTTCCGGCGCGGGCGCACCACAACCCGGCCTGGGTTTTCGACCCTGCCGTGCTTCCCCAGGGGGGATTGCCAATGATGAGGTCGATATCCCGCGCAAATTCCTGATCATTGAAAAAATCGGCGCAGCGTATCGTTACCGGCTCGTCCGCGCGCGCGACGACGCAGGGATTGGATGGCTCGGCGATCAAGCGCGGTAGGGCGCGCCCCTTCTCCTGGAGACCTTGGATATCGCGCGGCGAGAGCTGATCCAGGTAGGCCAAGTAGAGACTGAATGCGGCAATCCGGCAGGCCGTCGCGTTGATGTCGATTCCGAATAGGTTTTGCTGAAGAATCCGGCTCAGCTCCCGTGCACGGCGGTCGTTGCGCGCTCCTGGGTTGGCTAGCTTCCATTCTTCCGCGATCCGGTTGAACAGGCCTACCAAGAAAATCCCCGACCCACATGCCGGATCGAGAAAGCGCTTGCCGAGAAGCGAGCCGATTCCCTCGAGCGCGGAATCCAGAACGATTTCGGCTAGAAAGCGCGGCGTGTAGAAGGCGCCGTCTTCCTGATCCTCAGCCTTGAGGAAATGCTCGTAGATAGCGCTGATCGTCTCGATCGGAATGTATTGGAAATCGTAAGGCCAGAACGACAGCTGCCCGGTGCGGACTTGAGTGCCCTGGAAGAAGGCGTCGAGGATCGCCACGTGGTCATTAGAAACCAAGCGTGCTTCGGCCTCGATATTGTCGCTGAACAAGTCGCCATTAAAGTCCTGGCTTAGCTGCCTGAATATCTTGAATAGACCTGCCTTTGCTTGGGAAAGCGGCCTCTGGCCAAGCACATCTCGCAAGTGTCTGGCAGGACTTAAACCAAGATTTTCCAGGTACCGATGGCCAACGACGCCTCTATCAAAAAGATAGCACGTGAAGACGAGCCGGCAGAGCAGCGCGTCGAGGGTATCAATCGGTATTGCGTCGGGCGCTCCTTCGCTGAGCTTGGTGCGCACGTCGCCGAGATTGGACAAGAGGTCTCGGTCGACGCGTTTGCTGGCGTCGAACGAGCGGGCATGTTCTCTAAAGAATGCGCCAGTCTCGATGGCAAGAAGGAACTGCGGCATGGCAGTAGTCAATTGCTCGAGCGTGGTAATGAGCGCGGGAACGACGGTACCGACGTCTTCACGGCTGACCGGTCGACACATGCCAGAGTATATTTCCGCACGTCCGCCTGACATCAAAACTAAAACCGGCGCACCGCCATGATTCCAGAAGGTTTTGTGGGTTACGAGCACTTCATCCAAAGCAAAGCTCTCGATGAGCTTGAAGAAGACGATCGGAGCGCCTTCCGTGCAGAAAACGCCATCGAGTCCGAGAGTCTCGAACGCATGCCGGATAATGTGCGCTTGGGGGGTCGCGGGTGTAACCTCATCGGACGAAAGGAAGAGGCTGGGATAGTGCGCGCGGTCTATCCCGGCGCTTTTACACCATTCCTCGGTCGGCTGAACGGTCATCGCTGTTGCTCGCTGGCGGCGAAGCGCGTTTGGCCCGATCCATTGCATTCGAAGGCCCAACCAGATGCGAGGCGCCGGGCGATGATCGAGTGCCCCCTGCCGCGCAAAAAGCTAACATCGCGATTGATCGTCGCCTCGGAAACGCCGAGCGCCTTTGCAAGGGTTGCAGCCGAGCGCCCACCGGTCTCGATGAGCGCGAGTAGGGCTTTATGCCTCTCCGCGATAGCTAGGCTCCGATCGTACGGCACACTTTCTCCCCAAGTCTATCATGAATCGATAGACTCGCAGTGCCGGGAAGGCAAGAACGTTCGAAGAACGATAAAGTAGCAGTCACGGCATCCCCGCAACTGCTCGTGCCCGAATCCGCGAGAGGACCATGATCGACAAGCTGAGGTTGCGGCGAGAGCGCTTTGCCGATCGTCACCTCCGCAGCGGTGAAGAGATGACGGGGCTCTTCGCCGACCATTCTCAACGCCGTCGATCTCGATTAGATCGCTAGGTGCGCACGTCTCGCATTCCGGGGAGGATGAGCTGCTCGTTCGCAGCGGTGTTTAGCAAACTGGTCAGTTGGTCGGCCAACAGCGCGGTCTTGAGTTCGGCAGCTCCGTCGAAGGCTTGAGTCACCGGACTATGGAAAAGGCCGGCCTCGATGCCAGCGATCGATCGGAATGAGGCCTCATCGAGATGATCGTCGATGAAGGTTCGAAGAGTTTCGCCTGGCCGAAACCCCCATAGCAGTATCCTGCGCGCAGCGCGCAGCAGGTTGCCTTCGACGGACGGGTTGGGGAGGAGGTTTATGTCGATCGTTCGTGCGCGCAGGCGCGGCAGGTAGTCCGGCGAGGCATGGACTGTCTTCGCCCTGTAGTCGTAGCACACTGCATCGCAGTCGAAGAACGTCGTCTTCGGAATGTCGCTCAGCTCGGCGACGAGAACGTGACCGTTAGTCGAGGCCCACGTCGTGCCGAGTGCCCAGAAATCGATCTTCCAACGATCGCTCTTCCAGCCGAAGCCGCCGAACCGATTGGGCGTGGCTCCAAGTCTCCGCGCCAACTCAGTGACCTTTTCCACTTCGCCGTCAATTACGATGTCGATATCCGATCTGAAGCCGACCTTGCCCCTCCGGGCGAGATCGCGAACGAGTCCGCCGACAATCGCGATGCGGTCGAAGTCCTTGAGCTCGACGTTCAGGAATTCGCGAAGCGCCTTGTGCGGCGAGCCGGTCTCCCTGAGATACCTGTAGATTCGATTCTTAAGCAGCGGGATGCTGGCGGCGACGCTCATCAGCTAAGGCTCTTGATGTCGTTCCAGAGCTTGATAGTGAACGTGTCAGTCATACCGGACAGCATGTCCGTCAACAACCGAAGTTCGCGATAGCGGATTGACCCAGCGATCCCCTTTTCCGCGCAACGGAGCGCATCCTCGAGGTAGTTCTGGCTGATTAGGGCGAATACGTATTTGTTCTTGGCGCCGCGACGTTTCGCATTGAGATTGTCGAAATCCTTCGGCTTGCGGTCGCTGATCGCATCCCAGAACGCTGTCATCAAGCCATTGAGCGCCTCCGCGCCCATCGTCTCCATTTTGAGCACCGCCGGGTTGTTGAAGGCATATTGCCGGGCGATCCCCTTCAACGTGTCGCAGAAGCCGTTCTTCTCCATAAGCGGCGTCGTGTGCGAGAAGTCGTTGATGGCCTTGCCATTTGTCACGAAGGCGTCGCTCGCGTCGCTTATCAGCGCCTCGATGAAAAAAGCTCGGAGATATCCAATCTTAATGTCCCGGGCGACCTCAGGACGGCGTTTGGCGGCATTGACACGCTTGAACGCGGCCAGCGCCTTTTTGACAACGGCATGATTTTTCGTGCGGCTATCGTTAATCAGGATCGCCATGACGTCGTCCGGCGAGATCACCGCTTTCTTCATGGCGTCGTCGACGTCGAGGATCGAGTAGGCAATGTCATCGCATGCTTCCATGATCCAGGTGAGCGGGTGGCGCTGTCCCTCCTCGAGCCCCGTTTCCTTTCGAAGCCAGTCGACCAGCGACTGTTCGGAGAGAAAGTAGCCGTGCTTCTTGGCGATGAGGTTCTTGTCATCCTGGTTGGGCGCGCCGACCGGATACTTGATCGTCGCCGCTAGCGTAGCGGCGGTCAGATCGAGACCCGAGTGCGAGATCGACGTCTGCAGCTTGGCGAGCAGCCGGATAGTCTGCGGATTGCCGTCGAAGCTGGTGAACTCCTTGCGGTACTCGCTCTCTATCTCGACGGGCAGATCCGCTCCGTCCTCGCTCACCTTGGTGAATATCCAGTCTTGGTGACGTTCGAACCAGCCGCCGATCGCGGCCTCTCCTTGGTGCCCGAAGGGTGGATTTCCTAGATCATGCGCGAGACCTATCGCTGAGAGCATCGGCTGGACGACGTGATGTACGTCCGCATCGCCAAAGAGCGAGGCATCGCCATGGTGGACGCGGGTGCCAATCGATCGGGCGAGATTCGCGACCTCGTGCGAGTGGGTTAGGCGGGTCCTGACGCCGTCATTCTCGTCCATCGGCCAAACTTGTGTCTTGTCCGAGAGGCGCCGCACAGGTGTCGAGAATAGCAGGCGGTCATAGTCCTGCTGATAGCGCGAGCGAACGGCTTCCGCAGCGTCGGCGTCGGCCTGCTGCTCGGCGGAAGGCGCCGGATCGTTCCGATTCGCCCATCGGCGCTTGGACCACAGATCCGCCACTCCACTACTCCGTCAGTTTCGATTGGCCCGGATGGGCGTGAACGCTGGCTACTCCAGAGGGAGCCGAATTTCCAGATCGATGATAGCTCATTCGCCGGTGCCCAGCGGCATTGGGACCCTAATGAAGGGCAGCTCAGCGCGCTGGTTGACCTGAAAGCTGTCGGTCGGCAGGCGGCTCAGTATTTGGTCATTCGCTGGATGACCAACGCCGTCCCTCAAAGGGCCGCTTCATCCGAAACCTGGCGCTCCCAGCTGTACGCACCAACGACGGGTTGTCCCACAGCTCGCCGCTCACGATACCGATGATCGGCATAGTGTGCCACCTAGATGCGCCTCCAATACGTCGCCGATACTCTGAACCGTTTCTATCAAGTCGGCATCGTCTAAATGGGCATATATTGCAGTTGAGCTCGCGCTCGCATGTCCGAGTAGGCTGCCGATCATCGGCAAAGTTTCGCTCCCCATCGCTGCATGACTTGCAAAACTATGGCGAAGATCGTGTATCCGCACGCATTCAAAGCCGATTTTGCCACGCAGATAGCGCCAGAACCAATCGAGCTGGACCGGCTGATCCTGGCCCGGCCGTGCGAACACGAGGTCCGAGCCTTCCGGCTTCGGAAGGCTGCCGAGCAGCGACCGCGCTTCGTGGCCGAGCCATACGGTCCTGGGACCCGTTTTGGAGTCCGTTAGCTTAAGGCGGGTCCCAACAACCTCCGACCAAAGCAGCCCCCGAATCTCTGACGATCGGCATCCGGTGAGCAGTAGAAGGCGGAGGGCGGCTACCTGCAGCGGATGGGCCTCCGCTTCTGCATCCAATGCCGCGCCGAGACGCGCTATCTCCTCCGGGCGAAGGAATCGTGCGTGTCGCAGCTGCGGATACCGCTTCAGTCCGCGCGTCGGGTTTGTGTCGGGAGCCCGCATGCCCCACGCTTCCGCCTTGTTGAAAGCGGCGCGCACGATCTCCAGGCAGCGGTTTGCACCTCCGAGACCGGCCTTCTTAGCCGTCCTCGCGAACCACCGCGCTGCGTCCGCAGCATCGACCTTGTCCACAGACTTCCGACCAAATGCCCCATCGATATAGTGCCGGCGGTAAACCGCTTGGCTCCTGCGGGTGGAGGGCTTCCAGCGTGGCTCCATGCGCTCCCAATAAAGGGCGATGAAGCTGTCAAACGTCGGCACTGCCAGGGCTCGTTGGCGATCGGTCGCGGGATCGCCTCCGGTCTGCGCACGAAGTAGCACCCGCCTCGCGACGTCGCGCGCGTTCGCCCGCGAGACGAGCGCGGCATTTGCGATTGTCACCGTGCGCGTTCTCCCGCCCATCCTCGCCTGGACGATGTAGACGCGCCGACCGGAGGCATAGGTGCGCAGGCCGAAGCACGGCTGATCGTCTGCCCAGATCGTGGCTTTCACCTTCCCGCCGCCGGTGCCTGGAGAAGGCTCAAGCCCCCCCTCAAGGAGGGCATCGTCCACCACCTGGCGGAGAGGCGCCGTCATCGCGCCACCCCCATCGCCTTGGCAATCGAGCCTGACACGCGGATCGCCGCCTCCTGTACGCTGTCATCGGACAGATGCGCGTACCGGAAGGTCGTTTCTGGTAGCGCGTGCCCCAGTAGCGCGCCGATTTTGGTGAGCGAAATGCCCTGCATGATCGCGATGGACGCAAAACTATGCCGTAGATCGTGCAGGCGCAGATCATTCAATCCCGCAGCATCGCGGATGGCTGGCCAGCAAGCCAATGGATCGGATCGGCCCGCGGCTTCAAACACCCGCCCGCTTGGCTTTCGTCCCAGCCGATCCAGCACGGCATTCGCCTGGCGATTGAGGTAAAGCCTCTTCGGTCCAGTTTTGCTGTCGGGCAGGTCCGCATAGTTCTGGCCGACCCACTCCCACCGCAGACCAACCACCTCACTCTTCCGCGCGCCTGTGTAGATCAGCAGTCGAATGCCCGCGATCGCAAGCGATCGCTCCCCCTCAAACTCGCGCAAAACGTTGCCGAGTCGCTGTAATTCGCGAAGCGAGAGGAAGCGCTCTTTCTTCGGCCGCTTATAGCGGGCGATGCCCTTGCACGGGTTTGTGCCGCGCGCGCGATAGCCGAGGAGTTCGGCGCGCTGAAGGATCGCGGACAAGGTAGGGAGCGTCCGATTAAACGCGCCTGTCCGCTGCGCCATGCCGTCGCGCCAGGCCATCACGTCCGCACGGCGGATCTCGGACAGCCGTAAATCGCCAAACGCCGGCTCTAGATGCGCTCGAATGCCAGAGCGTGCCCGCCGTTGGGTCAACGGTTTCCACTGGTCGCCACAATGCTCCCAGAAGACCGGAAGAAACGCAGCGAACGTTGTCGACACATCTTTGCTCGTCGGGACGGGTTTAACCGGCAGACCGTCCAGCGCACGGGCGGCGAGCGCCTGTCGTGCATTGCGCCGAGCCAGCTTCGCACTGACCAGACCGCACTTCCCGATCGTCACCCGTCGCGTCTCGCCTCTGTCGCGGGTTTGCACGATCCAGGACCGGGATTTGTAAGCAACTCTTAGCCCGAAGCCAGGGAGCCGGTCGTCCCAATACAGCCCCGGCGCAAGGTTCAGGCGCCGCGCGAAGTGGCCGTCCAGCCTGAATTTTCTCTTCTGATTCGGGCTCTCAGATAGGCCTTGATCGGCGCCGGTTTTGGGAAGCGGGGCGCCAGTGGATGGTGTCGAAAGACCGCGTTTAGGCGCCGGTAGCGGCAGAGCTATCACATTGTTTTCATTGGCCTTCCTACTTTTAACTGTGGTCTTTTTGAGCACCTTGGTGCGTAGGGTGTGCTCTCTGTAGTCCCATATCGTGGGTGGAGTTGATCCTGCCGCTGATCGATTCAGATCGTTGGGATGCCGTTGCGGATTCCGCGGGGCACCGGCTCGCCGAACGGCGAAACTGGTTGTTGGAAGGCGCTTCGCGCGGGGTCACGGCTCGCTGCAAACTGGTCTGCATGGGTGGCGATCCTGTAGGGGGGTAGGGGGTCTTTTCCGTCGATCCGGGAGCGGTTAAGATGGGCCTGTTCAGAGCCCGATCAGCCTGACCGAAAAGGCATGGAAATGGCGAAATCACTGGATGCTGAACAGGCCGCGATCGAGGCCGACGAACGCAAGCTGGCTGAGCGCCGAAAGGCGCTTCAGGCAAAGCAGCGGGAAGCGGCGATCGCAGCGGTCGAGAAGGCCGGATTGCTCCGGATGCCGATCGACCGTTTGGAGGGCCTGATGAAGGCGGTGAAGAAGCTGGGCTTGGACGCCGTGGAGAAGAGGCTGGAGGCTTCAGCCTAGTCTCCCCGGGATCCAAGCGATGCGGCGGCCGCACGCGACAGGAACCCGCGTGCGGCCGTTTGCCTGTCCGGCGATGTGAGGCGACGGCGAGCGCCGTGGGCGCGAAGCCGGAAGCCGAGCGAGCAGGGCAGGGGCGTGGCTCCGCCGGCTCAACGGTATCAGGCAAAAAAATGGGAAGCGTGGCCGCCAGGCCAGTGCTTCCCATTCGATCTTGCGGGCCGAGATTGGGCTATCAGGCCCAAGCGAGATGCGGTGCACCTTCAAGCGTCTTCACGCGCGCCATCTCGTTGAGCTGGGGCAAATAGGTCACCAAGTCCGGCTCGTCCGAAATCCGTCGGTGAATGATCGGATCAGACAGGCGACGGCGCAGCTCATCCAATGGGATTGCGCCCATGGTTTCCGAGCCGTCGAGCCCCAGCATTTCAAGGATTGCAGAGCCGCGCTCGTCAGGCACTTCCAGTGCGGGCGCAGCGTCGGAATCGCAGGAGAGGCCGAGCCAGATATCTCGATCGTCGGATCGCCAGACCCGGATGCGACGGCCGCGGAATTGGGCTTCCTCAAGCACCTCGATGACGCCGGGATAGTGGTCGAAGCACGCAGATACCGAGGCGAGCGATAGAGGGCAGACGCGCGCGCTGAACGAAAAGCTGCGTTCGACGATCGTCGCCTTCTCCGGGATGATCAGGTCGATGCCGAGCCGCTGCGCTTCCCGGCGAAGCAGTCGGCAGAGTTCGACCAGCTGGTCGGAGCTGATGATCGCTGGCGTGATGGTGAGGGGATTGAAGCCGTCGTCGACGCGGAACCTGATGGACATCGCCACCTCCTTAGGTTGAACCGCACCTCTCTTTCCCTCTCCTCTCTTGCGCCCCTGAGCGTTTCTGATCGTCTCGATATCGCCGGCGATGCGTAGTGCCTCGCGAGGCCCGCCAGGGCCGAAGCCAGAGGCCGAGCGAGCCGGCGGGAGTGGCTGTCGAGCAGGCATGAAAAAGGGCCACGAGGTTGCCCTCGCGGCCCTGAAAAAGGAGGAGCAGAGCGCTCCCCCGATGTTACTTCAGCACCTGCACCACCACGCTCGCGACGCTGCCAAGCAGCGCGATGATTGCAAGAATGCTCGTGATGATAACCATCCACACGCGCATCTGCTCGTTGCCAGCCTTCACCGCGTCGACGCTCATTTTGATGCCGTCGAGCTTCGCTTCCAGCGCCTTGTTTGCCTGACCGATAGCCACGTCGATGTGCTCCTCGAGCGCTTCCACCACTTTGGCGGCAGTTTCCTCATCGATATTAGCGCTCTTCAGAGCACGAAACAACAGAACCTCCATGATGATCCTCCTAGATCGTCGAAAAGACGGTCCCTCGCGTTGTGTGCGGCGGCGAGGGTCAAGGATCGCGCAGCGACCGCGTAAGCGGCGGTGGGGGCAACGATTTTCCCGCAGGGAAAATGGTGGGGCCCCGCCGTCCTTGAGGCTCGTCGCCGCGCCCAACACACTGGGACATCTTTGAGAAAGAGATCCCCACACGCGCCCATGGCGTGGGCCGGGGCTCGATGCCCCGGTTCACGCCTTTGCGCGGCAATGCGTAGCTAGGGGAGGCCCGAAGGGGCCGTACCAACGCGAGCGAGCCGAGCGATGCGATTCCCGCTCATCCCGGCTCGATCGGCACGGCGAGGATCATCTGAGCGGCTTCATCGGTGCGTCCCTGCGCCACGACGATCATCCGAGCGTTGCCCAGCGCTGCGTCTGCAGCGAGGTCCCGAGCGTAGAGGTCGGCAGCATCGTACTCACCCGAGCAGTCGCTGATGTCGTCATATTCCTCGGTATCCGGATTAAGCTGGCCGGTGTATCGACCCGCCCAGCTGTCCCGATCCCGGATCGCATTCTCAACGCGGCTGATCATCTCGAAGCCGTAGCTCTGAGCCGTCCAGTACCCGGCCTCATGAGGCGCATAGTTCCGCAGCGGATTGAAGCTTGGCGCAGCACGTTCGGAAGTGGGATTGATGGCAGGCATGTTCGTCTCCTTTGTCTTGATGACGAAGGTTTCACGTTGGCCGGCGTGGCGGGGGTCAAGGACCGCGCAGCGGCCGCGCAGCGGCGGTGGGGGCAACGATTTTCCCGCAGGGAAAATGGTGGGGCCCCGCCGTCCTTGAGGCTCGTCGCGCCGGCCAACATACTGGGACGACTTGAGAGAGAATTTCCCCCTGTGGCCGAGGCAATGCGTAGCTAGGGGAGGCCCGAAGGGGCCGTACCGACGCGAGCGAGCCTGATCATACCAGCGCCAGCGCGCGGGCGATGACGGACTCTTCAGCGCCGTTGACCGAAACGCCGCTAAGCTTCCCGCGCTCGACGTCGAGCCGAACTCTCGCCAGCGCAGATGCGGTGGGTGCAAACGGGTACGCGTATAGAACTGGCCGATCGTCCTCCGTTTGAATCAGGACGATTTTGTGCGTCAGCAAGCTTGAGAGGCGGTTCCTTGCCAGCTTCTGATCGAGGAGCCTGGCGACCGTCAGCTCGAGGTCGCAGGCGAAGGTTTCTCCCCCAGCCTGAACGGGCGGTCCGTTGGCCGTCAGGTAACGATCGATTTCCTCGATGGTAGGACCAGCAAAGCCGGGGAGCGGGCGGTAAAGATCTGCCCCTCCGCAGCCTTGGTTGCTTGCATGGAACGCGGGCGTTCCGTCGACGCACAATATTGCGGTGTAGGCGCAGGTCTCGTGCGAAAGCTCGTGACAGAAGCGGATCTTCTCGAGGGTGATCTTCATCGTCCTTACCCCTTCCGGTAAGCTCTCAGGCGGGCACCGCGGCGAGCAGGAGATGCGGGGGAATGACGAACCGCGCGAACATCTCGATTGGGCCGTCGCCTTCGCGCGCGAGCCGGGAATCAAGGTGCTGGAGGTAGAGCCATGCCTCGGCGGTTTCATCGTTGACCCACTCGTCCGCCATTGAGGTTCGGCGGCAGAACTCCGGGGTCATTTGCGACCAGTCCAAAGCGTCGAGGAAGCGCGATCGCCGCTCCGCATATCGGACGATCCGAGCATAATCCGAGGCGATGATAGCGATGCAGGTTGAGAGGAGCATGATGCTGCCTTTCACGCGGTTGAGACCGCTCTTTTCTCTCCCTCTCCACTCTCGGCTACAGGCCGATCGGGCTCGCGAAGCGTGGCCGCCGGCGAGGCGTAGCCAGCGCGCCCAAGCCGAAGGGCTTGGCCGCGTTGCGAGCGAGCCGGATGGGGCGGCAAGGATTTCCCGGTTCGTCGCAAAAGGCGGCAAGAATTGCCGGGTGGGCCGCTACGGAATGCGCGGTTGATCTATGATGAAAGTCTGCGGCAGCCCTTTACCGGAGGGGGGAAGGTCGCCGCGCGCGACGCCGCCAGCGAGCCCCGGCGGGGGCGAGGCTGGTGGTGGCGCGCGCGGCGACCTGGCGTGGGGGGAACCTGTAGGGTTTCCCCCACTCCCGAAAGCACGACAAAGGGCCAGCGCCGGGGAGGGATCGCCCCGGGGCTGGCCAGTCTCTTTCCTGCCAAGGAAACGGGGGAGGGCGGCGCGAGGGGCGCCGCCCTTTGCCTCATCCCCACATGCTACGCTGCGGGGCGGGGGCCTGACTGGAATGGCGGAATGCGTGGGTGGGAACGCCTGCCTTTTTCAGGCTGTCGAGCAAGTTTGCCTGAATGCCCGAACCTTCACAGACGATTGCCTCAACGGGGCGCAGGCCCGCCAACTGGTCGTTGCGAACAAAGCCCGCGCGCTTGCCATGGCGGGCCGTGTTAGGGGTGAAGGCGACAACCGGCACGCCCTTGCTTGCCGCCCATGCCGTGGCGATCGCGTCGGCTCCTTTGCGCTGCGCGGTGGTGCAAAGCGTCATGTTGGGCACGCGCTCCTTGATCTGGTCGAGCCGGGTCCAGATTTGTTCGTGGTCGTGCCATTCCTGCCCCCCGGAAAAGACGACAAGCGGGCCGCTCGGGGCGCGCTGTTCGCGAAGGGCGGTTGCGTGGGCTTTGAGGAAGTCCGCGGCGGCGATCTGGCTTGCGTTGGTGGCGCTGGAAACGCGGGTTCCGCGCGCGCTGCTCCACGGGCGGCCTGTCTCGCTGCGGTAGCATTCGGCGGCATAGTCGCGCATGCACTCGATAGCGGCCCGCTGCTCCATCTTGGTTTGGGTGCGCAGCTGCAGCTCCTCGAGCTCGGCCGCATAGATTTCCGAGGGGTCCGGGTGCCGGATCAATTCGCCGAGTTCGAGCGAAAGGGCGTCTTCTTCGCGGGCCAGCTTGGCGGCTTCAAAGTGGAAGCTGTTGACGAACCCCCACGCAATCGCCTGTGCGCTCGTCTCTAGGCGGGTATCGCGGAAGAGGTCGAAAAGGGTGACCATGATTGCATGGCAATCGTGCTGCGCCTCGGCGGGCTCGGGCATGTCCAGCTCTTGCGCGGGCGCGCCAGCTTCCACGATGGAAAGCGCGCCGACGTCGCCGAACGCTTCGACAAATTGAGGGGCGGCGGTTTCTTCGGCGAACGCGGCGGCAATCGCCTGTTCCCGTTCGGTGCGGAGGGCTTCGCCAAGCTGGGCAAAGCTGGTAAGGCGGCGGCTAGTCGTTTCCTTCGTCATGGCATGCAATCCTTGGCAGTCGGTTGCGATCAGGGTCGGGGGAGCGTTTCCACCGCTCTCCCCGCCCGTCTGACGGTTGGTTATTCGGCGGCGGCGTCGATCAGCTTCCCTGTCTCGGTCGCATTGCCCTCGAAGGCGTCGCTACGCTGGCCGCGCTGGCCGCGCTGGCGACGGGGTGCGGCTCCCTCGCCAGCCATATCGGACAGCGGCGGGATGGCGGGTTCGCCTGCTTCCTCGGCGGTGTTATCCGACCGATTGCGGCGGCGGCGGTTGCCGTCCATGTCGCGGTTGCCGCGTTCTTCGCGGTTCCACACGACGCGGAAGCCGTCCACATCGTCACCGAAAAGCATGATCGGAAGCGGGTTCTGGAAGCTCGGATCTTCGAGCCGTCCCTGATAGAAGGTTTCGCCGTTCGTGTTGCTCTTCTGCTCCCACAGGGCACCCACGACGACCCAGCGGCGGGCGACGTTCAGGGCCATGATCTCGAAAGCGGGGGCGCGATCATTGTCGCTGCGAACGGGACGGAGACCGAGGCGCGGGAGGTCGATAGTAACCGAGGCGATCGAACCGATAAGATCGCCGTTGTCCGCGCGCTTGAACTGACCGATGTTCATGATCATTACTCCATTAGGCGGGGGCTTTTCCCCCTGTGTCTCGGTTGGGGCCTCTCCCCTTCCCTTCCGACATCTTCCTTTTACTCCCTCTCCTCTAAGTATTGAAGCGCATTGATTTCTTGACAGAAACTCATCGTACTCGGTGAGTCCGAGCAAAGAAAAAGCCCCGACTAGGGGCGCAAAGAAAAAGGCAAATAACGCATTGGCCGCTCATGCGGCCAATTCTGTCTCTATAGCTGCGTTGAGCGCGGCTCGCCCTTGATCTCATCGCACCCGGAGCCGTCCTCGCAGGGGCTCAAGGGGCAGGCCTGTTCGACGCGGGCAACATAAATGACGGAGGCTCCGACGCGCTTGCGCGTTGGAAACCGTAGGGCCAACAAACAAAAAGCATTGGCCGCAGGCCAAATCAGAAGCGACCCGGTATTTCTGTTGAGGGGGCTACCAATAAACAAAAGCATCGGCCGTAGGCCGATACATCAATGCCCCCGACCGGGGCGGGCAGGCCTGCAACGCAGAGACATTGAGAGGCGGCGAAGGGTGCGTTGAGATCATGGGCTCACAAGCAGCCCATGACGCGCCGATGCGCGTCATTCGACAGCCGAAGGCTGCTAGGGATGCAGGCTGAGCAGGCGCCAGGTTGGGGGGAGGGGCGTGCGATCGCCGCGGGTCCAACGATAGGTGGTCGTCACCCGACAGGGCTGAGACCGCTTGCGGGCTCGGTCGGAGCGCCTTCAGGCGCGGAGATAGGGCACCGGTGCCGGCCAAACGAACAAACGCATTGGCCGCAGGCCAATTCCAACGCCGGCAATCGCCACAAGTCCATTCATGACGGCTTGGATGGGAGATATCATCTAGAGTATGGTGCCAGCCTTAGCTCGGCTATATAGCAAGCTCTTTTCGGGTGGGGCGCGTGGGGATTTTAGATCGTTTAATTGCTAAAAACGTAGAGAAGTATGTCTACGGGATGATTGAGCATGGCCAATCTGAGGCGGATTACCCATCCTTAGGGTTTGACGCAGCTCGTGCATATGCTCGAAGCAACGGTGCGACTTCATACCCAGACATGCGGGACTCTATTGGCTTTGAAAAACAAATTTCGGGTCGCATCTACTGGATTTTTTTCACACGTGGGCGTGCGGGGCGCGGGACAAGTATCAGTCTAACGCATAGATCAATCGCTAACGAAACCGATACGCGGGCGGCGCCTTCATCTTCATCTCATCGCTCTGGTTCAGCTTACTTGAAGGACGGGTTGCATTTTCTGGAATCTTTGTCTCCCGCCGAGATGGAACAACGTCGTCCGTGGCGCGGTGATATGCAGATATGTGAGCGCTTTCTGTCTTCGCTGGGACAACACATCAACACGAGCGATGTCGCTACAGCATATTTTTATACCCTGCTGCAGGGCATTCAGGGTCGTAGTATGTTGCTTTCATTCCTCTCTTTTGTGGAAGACAGCGGAGCGTCACTGCAAGAGCAGGAGGATGCCGCGTTTGAACTCATTAAGTATATGTGGGATCGAATGGATCGCCAGGGTCAGCTAAAGTTCCTCGCTTTCGGGCGCCTTCCCTGATCTATTCGGTGTCTGCTGCGCTGGCTAACTTCTCTTACGTGGGCGACCCGGAGCGCTGGCAAGTGCCTGCTGGAGGCGATTGCGAGGGCCTTCAGATTAAAGGCTCAAAAGCGAGCTATGACAGCCGATGGGCATTATTTGACGACGGAAGGCTGCTGCGGATGCCAGCTTAGCCTTCGATAGGTGCGGTGGGAGCGTGATCGTCGCGATTCGACTTGATAGGTAGGCGTTACTCAACAGGGCAGGCGGCCCGCGAACTAGCTCGGAGCGGCCTCAGTCGCTGGGATAGTACACCCGGGTCGGCCGAAGGAACAGGACCATTGCCTGCAGCTCCACTGAACCACCGACAATTGCCGGTTAAGCTTCGAGACAACTTAAAATGGTGCTGATTCGCCCGGAAAGAGCATTTTTCATCTTTTCCAACCCTTCCGTATTTGGGAGATACTTAAGATATCGGTGATGGTTTAGGTCGAAAGGCACGTCGCCGTCACTATGAGTTATCATAATGACCTCTCGTCCAAGTGAGTGAGCAATTCCAGTCTCGTAGAATACGTTAGGATTTCTGCCGGACAGGTCACAGACGACGATCGATGCCTGGTCGATTAAGCTTATCACATCCTGGATGACCGTCTGGTGTTCCCAAACATTATCGGCGCGAGCAACATGCAGGCCGTTTTCGATCCCTGCAGCTTTGATGGCCTCATATACTGGAGCGAAATCGGCGCTGAACGGCATCATGACGGATAGCTGTCGTGGCCTAGTCGATACTCCTCCGCCGATCTGGAAAGCAGTCGGTCGATTCTGGCCTGCAATGACACGCAGAAGAACTCTATAGAGATCCGGGTCTTTAACCGCCCAATGGTTCCTACTCCAATCCCAATGCCGGACGTGGCAATTCATGTCGAGCTGTTGCCGCACGGCGAATAGGGCTGCATTGGTTATGGGTGGAATGTTGTCATCAACAGCTATATCGCAGCGCACCTCTTTTCCTGTGAGGCGCGCAGCTGTTATCGTACCGACAAGCGCCCGCTCCTGCCCCGTTCCCTCCTTTAGGAAAAGCGCTGGGTAATGACGCAACTCTTCGAATAACGGTGTCTCATTCTGGCTGAAGCGCTGGATGAGGTCAGGGTTTGTGTACTGAAACACCCTTTCAAGGTCCATCGAGAACGATCTCTCGTCCCAATTGTGGTTACCCATCACAAGATTAAACATAGATTGTGCCCACCTGAATCTTCAGCTCACCTTGCGAGCGTTCCGCCGCGGCCAGCTCGCCGCCCTTGCAACATGAAGCACAGGATGGCTGCGTCGCCCTGTTTCCCCGGGTACTTCGAGACAGCCTATATGTCGATGCCCCTAACCTCGAGTTCCGCCGCCAGCGCGTCTTGCAAAGGATCGCCAGCTTCAGCCGAGCTGCTGAGGTATTCCTGGCGGAGTTCCTCGTCGGAAAGGCCGGCGATGCGTTCAGGCAGACAGAGCGCAAGGCGCTCAGCATCGTCAACGGGGTTCATGCAGCAATCCTATCCAAGAAGTCGGTAAACTAGCATCTGTTGAGTGTGCGAGCGTTGCAAGCTTCTGCGCAGGCAACAGCAAATAATGCTGGCCTGTGTTCTTATTATGTTCTATACGGCGCGCCTGCAAAGGAGAGTACCCATGGACGTCAACGATGCTCTGCGTGACTTCGATTATGACATCGCGCTCCGCGATGCTTTCGAAGATACGAAGCTAAGCCACTCGCGGCGGATGCTCGCGGGTGCGTCGATCGGAATCGATCTCGCGGCGGCCTATTATTCGGTCGCGCAGCTGCTCGAAGGTATCGCCGATCTGGAGATTGATCACCGCAAGGGGTTGCGGTTCGGCGCCGGCTACCTCGCCATCGAGGATATCCTGAAGGATGGCGGGCCGTTCCAGAAGCGGATCTGGCATCTGGTGTGCGACCTGCATCTTTCGCAGGCGGTGGTAGATCTGAGCTGGCTCAAGGCCATCCTGTATGCGCGCGGCAGCATGGCGAAGGCGGCATCGAAGCACGTTCAGGTGCGGTATTTCACCGATGCCGATACGGTGGAGAGCCCGACGGCCGCGGAGCTGATGAAGGTGGACGCCTTCCGCTGAGTGGTTCCTCAAGCGACGAGCGCGAGGAACCGCTCCTGGCCGATCGGAGGCTCTTCGCTGACGCGGAAGGGCTGCATCGGGTTGCCGGTGGAGACGACGAACTGCTCGGTGCCGCTGGCGGCGCGGAGCTGCACGGCGACAGCGTAGGCGTTTTCCGGTGAAGCGAGCTTGCCGCGGAGCGGCGAGAGATTGTGGCTGCACATACGCGATTTCCGTCAATGGAGTGGAAAGGAAGGCCGTGATAGGCATCGGATCCTGATCCCAGTGGTGCGCGTTTGGATCAGATCTTACGCAAGTGATCTCCTTGGGATGCGGGGCTGCGAACACTGCCGGTTCGTAGCCCCGTTTCCGTTCTGGGCCTTGATCCGTTTAATTGGCATGGCGTGCCTGCTCCCAATAAACCCGCACGAATGCGGGCATGGATCACACCAGTTCTGATTGTCGCGAGCTATCTGCTCCTGCTGTTCGCGCCGCAGCTGCTCAACATGCCGTTTAACCTGATAGGGTTCATGGCACTGATCGTGGTCTGGTTTGCAGTCGCCAACTGGTCGGCTTGTTCGTTCACGCGACCGAGCGTGGCTTGCGCGGTTACCGGCATCAGCATCGTCGGCTTGGCCAGCGCACCGGTGAACGCGACTTTTGTGGGCTGCTACGTGTTCAATCGGTGCCCATAGCGAGACACTAAGTACCTGATTTTACATAACTATTATTATCGTTGCGGACCCGTTCTAACGGCGGATTCCAAATCGAAGTGCGAAAACCTAGGCAGTCTGCGGTGTTCAGCCGCTTGAGGGTTTCGCAGCGTGAGCCATTATCGGCATCTGGATATGGACGAACGGCGACGTCTCTATCAGCTTCGGCAGTCCGGCAGAAGTGTTCATGAGGCCGCCACCGAGCTTGGTCGCCACCTGTCGACCATCTATCGGGAGCTGAAGCGCAATAGGCATCTGGATGACGAGCCGATGTTCCGCGGCTATTTCCCGACGCTTGCGAATGACAAGGCAGCGGCCCGCCGGCGCCGAGGACTCAAGATTTCGCGGAACTTGCCCTTGGCCACCTATGTCGTGGACCGGCTTGAGGCAGCTTGGTCGCCAGAGCAGATCGCCGGCTATCTGCGTCGGCACCGCATCGGATCCGGGAACGTCTGTCACGAGACGATCTACCAGTACGTCTACAGCGAGGAGGGCAAGCGCCAACACCTGTGGAAGCTGCTCCCGATGGCCAGGAAGAAGCGTCGATCACGCTATGGGCGGAAGCCGCGCGCCGCTCGCATCCCCGAGGCGAACACCATTGCCCAGCGTCCGCCGGAGATCGCCGAGCGGAGCAGCTTCGGTCACTGGGAAGGCGATCTGATCGCCTTCCGCGCGGTTTTCGGGAAAGCAAACCTCACCACGCTCGTCGAGCGGCGCAGCCGCTTCACGATCCTGTGCCCCAACCCGAGCAAACACTCGACCGAGGTGATCACCGGCATTGAGCGACGTCTTCGCTCCCTTCCCCCTCCCCTCCGACGCTCCATCACGTTCGATCGCGGCACCGAGTTCGCGAGATACCCAAGGCTCGCCAGCGCGCTGAACATCGTGTCCTACTTCTGCAAGCCGTCAGCTCCCTGGCAGAAGGGCAGCGTCGAGAACACCAATGGTCGCATCCGGCGGTTTCTGCCCTTCGATACCGACATTGCCGCGGTATCTGACCGGCAGCTGCAAGGCATGGTCGATCGGCTGAACAACACGCCTCGGAAGTGCCTTGGCTATCAAACCCCGCAGGAGGTCTTGAGCCAGCAGCTGGACGCTCCCTTGCTATCGGTTCCGGTGGATCCATGACCGGAACGCGACGAAAAGCGGACAGGCGGCTCCCGCCCAAAATACGCCGTTCCGGGAGGTTGCCGACAATGGCAGCTTAGCCCGTAAGCGGCCCTTAGCGACGCTGGGGTTTATGTTGGCCGTCAACCGGCAACCGGCGTTCGCACCGTCCTATCCTGACAACTCTTGCTTTCCTTACAGATCCAGCGAGGCCACCCCGTGATTTGAATAAAGCCCGCAACAAAACATAACATGCACAGCCATGGGCGCCGCGGAGTTGACAGGCTACCAGACGGTATGATCGTAGCGCTCGTTGTCATCAGCGCCTTCCTCGCATTCGTCGTCAGTGCCGTGGCTGGCGGTGGGGCAGGCCTCGTCCTTGTGCCGCTCCTCAGGCTGATCCTTCCAGTGGCATCTATCCCCGGCGCCCTGTCGATCGGTACCGCGGCGAGTTCACTATCTCGCATTTGGTTGTTCTGGAGACGGATCCGCTGGGACGTCGTGCGGCGTTTCGTCCCGACCGCAATCCCTGCAGCAGCTTTGGGCGCGTGGCTGCTGACCCGCTTCGAGCCCGTCTATGTCGAGTTTCTGCTGGGTTGCTTCCTGCTCCTGAACCTCCCCGCGCTGTTTCGCCGGCCGTCCCCGGCGGGAACGGAGCGCCCGCTGTCGCTCGGCCGGCTCCCATTGCTCGGGGCTGCGGCGGGGCTCCTGTCCGGCTTCACCGGTGCCGTCGGCGTGGTGTTCAACCGCGCCTATTATCGCATGGGGCTCGACAAGGAGGAGATCGTCGCGACCCGCGCGACCAACGAAGTGCTGCTGCATATTCTGAAAATTGGGCTCTACACGGCGTTTGGGCTGCTGCCGCGATCCGCGCTGATTGCCGGCGCCCTGGTCGCTGTCGCCGCGGTCGCCGCATCGTTCGCCGCCCGGCATCTTCTCTCGCTGATGCGCGAGAGCATCTTTCGCCGTGCAGGGCTGCTCGCAATGGTCGCATCGGGCATTGCGATGTTCAGCCTGTCCGGCAGCCAGATCATGGCGGTCCATCGCGCCTGGGTTTCGTACGTCGCGCCGGGGGATGAGCACGAGATCCAGCTATATTGGGGCGGTGTCCCCCGCATTTCGCTCGAGCGCGAGGAGCATGGCGGTCTGGTCGTGGAGCGCGCCATCGCGCGCTCGGAATTGCCGGCACCCGTCTCTGCGGTTCTCCCGGGCATCGAAGCCGCGGGTACGATCGTCCTGATCGAAGAGGTGCACGGCGATGGGCATTACTATGAAATCTACTGGCGGCATGACGATATGCTCCACAAGGCGGAGGTGACGCCCGGAGGAACACCGCGCCACCGCGCCTTGTCGCTGCTGGTCCCGGATGGTTGATCGCTGGCGGCGGGCAATCTCGATTATCCCTCTGCGCCGGCAACGTCCCTGCGCGACAAGCCGAAGCGGACGAGTACCGGCATCGCCAGCAGGACGAGCGGATATTGCAGCAGCAGCCCGGAGATGATGGCGATCGCCAGCGGCTGCTGGATACCCGAGCCCTGGCCGATCGCGAGCGCCAGCGGCAGCAGCGTCAGGATCGCGGCCAGCGTCGTCATCGTGATCGGGCGCAGGCGGTTACGACTGGCCTCGCGCGCGGCATCGGCGGGCGGCATCGTCTTCGCCAGTTCCTCGAATTCCGAGACATAGAAGATCGCCATCTCGGTGCCGATGCCGATGATCATCGTCATGCCCATCAGCGCGGTGATGTTGAGGTCGACGCCCGCGACCCACAGCGCGGTGAACACCGCGGTGGTCGAGAGCAGGGAACAGCCGATGATGATCACCGGCAGCCAGATGCGGCGATAGAGGACCAGCAGCAGCGCGAACTCGGCGACCAGCGCCGCCCCGAAGACCTTGACCAGGCCCGCAAAAGCGATCTGCTGTTGCTGGTAGAGCCCACCCAACTCGTAGCGCACGCCGGGCTCGAGCATGCCCGGCGCATCGAGGGCCGCCTTCACGTCGCCCACCGCCGCACCGATGCCGCGCCCCTGGATGCGCCCGGTCACCGCCACCATCGGCTCCAGATTCTCGCGGCTGATCTGGGGTTGCCCTGTAACCGACTGGACGGTCGCGACGCGCGACAAGGAAAACATATGGCCATCCGGCGCCCGGATCGGCAGCTGCGCCAGGCCGGTTTCGCTCATCGTCAGCGCGTCGGGTAGCCGCACACGCACGTCGACCGCCTTGGTCGCCCCCGCGAGCGTCGTGGCCACAGTGCCGCTAAGCGCCGTGTTGAGCTGGTTCTCCACCTCGGCGGGCGTCACCCCCTCGAGGCCGGCGCGCACCGGATCGATATGGACATTGAGCGCGTCCCCGGCGAGCTGCACGCCGTCCTTGATCTCGACCACGCCGTCGATCTTGGCGATGCGGGCAGCGACCTTGCGCGCCTCTCCCTGCAGCACCGACGGATCGGCGGCGTAGAGCTTGACTTCGATCGGCTGGGGCACGGCGGTCAGGTCGCCGATCAGATCCTCGATCAGCTGGGCGACCTCGACCTGCACGCCCGGCACCTTGGCAGTAACCTGATCGGCCACCGCCGCTGCGATCTCTTCCGTAGGCGCCGAATGCGTCGGCTTGAGCCGGACGAAATAGTCGCCGTGATAGCTTTGCCCGAGGTCGCCGCCCAGCCCGGTGCCGAGACGTCGCGAAAAGGTCAGGACGTCCGGGTTGGCGCGCAGCATCGCATCGATCTGGCCGACCTGGCGGCTCGTTTCGTCGAGCGAGGTGCCGGGCGCGGTGTAGTAATCCATGACGAAGCCGCCTTCGTCCACCTTGGGCATGAAGCCGCTGGGGACATTGGCATAGCCGACATAGCCGAGGATCAGCAGCGGCACCGCGACGACGGCGAGCAGCCAGGGACGTGCCGCAAGCGCGCCCAGCGCGCGATCGTGCACGCGCGCGATCCTGCCTTGGCCCGGCTCGCCGGGATCGTGCCAGCGCCGGAAATCGACCAGCCAGCGGACCAGGACCGGTACCACGAAGGCGGTCATCGCCCAGGAAATCGCCAGCGCCGCCGCCATCGTCAACGACAGCGCCTGCGAAAACGCGCCCGTCACTCCGCTGAGGAACGAGAGCGGGATGAACACAATCAGCGTCGCCAGGCTGGAGCCGGTGAGCGGCGCCATGAACTCGCGCGCCGCCGGCAGAACGGCGGCGTCGCCGAGCGGCTGGCCGTCCTCCCCCGGCGCAGCGGCGCGGCGGGCGATATGCTCGACCATCACGATCACGTCGTCGATCAGCAGCCCCACCGCGGCGGCGATCCCGCCCAGGGTCATGATGTTGAAGCTCATGCCCAGGATGCGCAACACCAGCACGGTGGCGGCCAGCGTCGCCGGCACGACGATCACGGCGACCAGCGTCACCCGCCAGCTGCGCAGAAACCACAGCAGCACCAGCGCGGCGAGAACCAGCCCGATCAACACGGCATCGCGCACATTTGCCACCGATTGGGTGACCAGCTCGCTCTGGTCGTACCAGCAGACCAGCTGGACGCCAGGCGGCAGCTTGAGGCCGGCAAGCCGCTGCTGCACGGCCTGGGCGATCTGGACCGCATTCCCGTCGGGCTGTTCGTAGATGTTGAACAGGACCGCCGGCTTGCCGTCCTCGACGATGCGTTGCCACACCGGCACCGCGCCGTCCTGAACGGTGGCGACATCACGCATGCGCACAACCCCTTGCGGGTCGGCGCTGACGACGATCGCGCCGATCTGCGCGGCGCTCGCCATGCTGCGATCGGCGATGACCAGCGACAGGCGCCCGCGATCCTGCACTTGGCCGACGGCACTGAGCACGTTGCCGTTGCGGATCGCCGCGGCGACATCGGCCATCGACAGATTGTGGTCGGCCAGCCGGTGCGGATCGGCAAGAACCTGCACCTCCGCCGTATCGCCACCCTGCACGCCAACGCGCGCGAGCCCGGGGATCGCAGAGAGCAGCGGCGTGATCTGGTATTTGGCAAGATCCTGGAGCGCGACCGGGTTGGCCGAGCTGGAGACGAGCGCATAGGAGATGATCGGGAAGACCGTCGGGTCCATGCGCCGGACGGTATATTGCGTGCCCTGCGGCAGCGCCGGGAGCGCGCGCGCCACTGCGGAGTCGACGAGCAGCGTGCTCGCGATCATGTCGCGGCCCCAGCCGAAATCGATCGAGATCTGCGCGGCGCCCCGACTCGTCGCCGAGCGCACGTCCTGCACGCCGGGGATGGCACGGATCGCCTCCTCGACGGGGCGGGTGACGGTCAGTGCGGTCTGATCGGCCGGACGGCTGCCCGCATCCAGATCGACGACGACGCGGGGGAAGGAAACCTGCGGGAACAGGCCAATCGGCAAGGACCAAGCCGCGACCAGTCCGGCCAGCGCCACGGCGACCGCGATAAGGACGAACGCGCGCGATTGTTCGCGCAGCAGCCGTTCGAGCATCAGTGCGCCCACCGCACGGCATCGCCGTCGCCGACCTGATAGGCGCCGTCGACGATCAGCCGGCGGTGCGGATCCAGCGCTCCGGTGACCACGTCGCCCGTGTCGGACGCCAGCGCGATCGCGACGGGCACCGATTTCGCCTTCGCGCCATCCACCTGAAAGACATGGGCAGGCCCGCCGGCGGTCACCACCGCGCGATGCGGCACCACCCAGCCTTGCACCTGCCCGGTGGCGATGGCCACCTGCATGCCCTCCCCGGCGAGCAGCGTGCCCGCGGGAAAGGCGATGTCCACATCGATCAGGCGCGTCTTGGGGTTAAGCGCGCTGTTCACGCGGATTACCCGCCCCGACAGCGGGGCGCCCCCGGAAAGCCGCGTCAGCGATGCGGATTGGCCAACCGCCAGCCTGCCGCGCTCGGCAGGATCGACGCCGGCGCTGACGACGATGCTGCCCGCCTTGGCGACGGTCAGGATCGCGGCGCCCGGCTGGATGCGATCCCCCTGTGCCGCGGTGACGCTGGTGACCACGCCGTCGAAGGGGGCGGTGAGCGTGTGGGATGCACTCCCCGCGCCCTCGCTGCGCAAGGCGGCAAGCGCGGTCTCGGCGTCCGAAACCGCCTTCTCCGCCTGCACCAACTGGTCGCGGGTCGCGAGCTGCTGCGACAGCAGCTGTGCGGTGGTCGCCCGCTGCTTGCTGGCCGCGGCGACCGCGTCGACCGCTTGAAGGTAGCTGCTGCGCGCGGACGGCGCGGTGGCGAACACCGCCAGCGCCTGGCCTTGGCGCACTGCCGCGCCCGCGGCGACGAGCAGCCGCGTGACTTGGCCCGGCTGTGCCTCGCTGAAGGTCTGGGTGCCGGTCACCGCCGGCGCGACCGCGCCATAGGCGGTAACGGTCTGGGGCAATGCGCCCTGGCGGGGCAGTATGGTGGAAACCAGCACGCTCGGCGTCGCCGTGGAGGATGCCTCGGGCGCCGCGCCCGTGCTGCAGCCGGCCAGCATCGACGCGGCCGCAAGGCAGAGCAACCGCCTCATCGCGGCATCGCGTCCGCATCGGCCGCCGGCAGGGTGACGGCGGGGAGGCCGTCGCCGACCAGCGTCTGGATGGCGATCTGTCGATCGAGCAGCGCCAACTCGAGCGTCATGATGTCCTGTTCCTTGATGAAGCGGTTCGAGACGAGGTCGACATAGCCGCGTTCGTCGAGATTGGACGCGCCGAAGGCCGCCTCCGCACGGGTCGCGGCGCGCTGTGCCGCCGGAAGATCCGCCCGCGCGGCGGCGAGCTGCGCCGACAGCTGCTCCATCTCGCGCAGCATGGCTTCCACGGTGCCGACGGCGGCAGCGAGACGGGTGCCATATTCTTCATGGAGCTGCAGCCGGGTGGCGCGTGCGATCGCGACATTGCCCTGGTTGCGGTCGAAAATCGGGAGGCCCACGGCCAGATTGGGTCCGCCATTGACGACCCTGGAATTGTCGCTGTTGACGCTGGTGCCGAGCACCAGATCGGGGAATTGGGAGAGGATCGCCTGGCGCAGCTGTTCGTCGGCTGCGGCATAGCCCATCTGCAGGGCGATCAGGTCCGGGCGTCGCTTTGGCAGGCTGGCCAGCCCTGCCCGGATCGCAGCCGGATCGAAGGGCGGCAGGTCCGCCCGTGTTGCGAGCGGGACTACGACATCGGGTGCAAGGCCCAGCAGCGCGTCGAGCTGGTGCGTCAGCGCCAGCTGGCGCTGGTCGAGCGCGTTCAGCGCGCTGCGGGCGGCCTGCAGCGCCACCCGATCGGGGGCGACCGTCACCAGTGTCACGTTGCCGGCGGCGAGCGCCTGCTCGAGCTTCGCGTTCCGCGCCGCCAGCAGCCGATACGCCCCGACATAGCTCGCTCGGCTGTTGGCGTTGACGATCAGATCGGTTGCGATCTGGCGCGCTTGTCCGGCAACCTGCCATTCCTGCCAGACGATATCGGCGGCGACCTGGGCTTCGCTGTCGGTAGCGGCGCGACGGCGTGACCGATAGGTGACGAGCGCCCGCACATCCTGCGCAAGCCCTATGTTCCAGGCGGGCACCGATCCCACCCCGGACAGCAGCGGCAGGAAAGCGCCGGTGAGCTGGGGATTGGGCAAGATGCCGGCCTGTCGGGTTTGCCCCGCGGCCACTGCCCGCCTGCGTCGCGCCGCCTTCAGGTCAGGATTGTTCGCCAGTGCAAGGTCGACGACCCGTGCAACGGAAAGAGGTTCGGGGGGGAGGCCCGCATCGCGCCGCTGCAGCGCGTGCAGGTCGGCGGCCAAGGGAGGCGCGGCCGCCAGCGGAAGCGGCGTGTAATGGCTACATCCGGCGACGAAATCGACCGCCAACGCCGCAGCGATGCGGATGGCCCGGCTCCGTAGAAATGGTGATCTGTCGCTCATGAATTCCGACTGGCGCAAGGAAACCGTCCTCCAGAACAAGCAGGCGCCACTTGTTCGATCGTGCAAGATCCGGTCAGTCCGGGTGGGGGCCTTCCGCTCGATTCTCGAGTATCTTGCCCGTTTTTGCGTCGATGCCAACCTCATAGGTCTTGCTGTGCCGCCGCACGTCGAATGAATAGCGAAGGCCGCTGCCGCCTTTTTCCTTTTCCAGCTCCTGATCCGTGATCGTCCCGGGGCGCGCCTTGAGCGCCGCTGCGCGTGCCTTGGCGAGCGGGATGCGCGCGAGCGGCAGGTATTTGGCTCCGTGCAGCTTGCCGGCGCCGCCGGCGATTGCGGGCGTGATCACCGCCAGGGCGGTCATCATGGCGAGGCTGGCAAGACTGCGCTTCATCGGTGCATGCTCCTGAAAGTGCGGGACTGCCCCTCCTAGACCAGCCGCCCTGCGCCGGAGATGACCTGAAGATTGATTATTCCCAACTTGCGCGCGAGGTCCGCCCTGCGGCTAGTGACCCGCGGTGCAACCGGGAGTAGTCTTGCGCCGTGAAACTGCTGCTGCTCGAAGATGACGAAGCGACGCGGGCCCATCTGGAGCGCGCGTTGGGCGAAGCTGGGTTCGTGGTCGATGTATGCGACAATGGCCGCGATGCGATCTTTCTGGGATCGAGTAACGAGCACGCGGTGCTGATCCTCGACCGGATGGTGCCCGGGGTGGACGGCCTGGCGGTCCTGAAAGCCCTGCGCGCAGCGGGAATACGCGCACCCGCGCTCTTCCTGACCGCCATGGACGGCGTGCATGACCGGGTGGAAGGGCTGAACGCCGGTGCCGACGACTATCTGATCAAGCCCTTCGCAACCATCGAGTTCATCGCCCGGGTGCATGCGCTCTCGCGCAGGCAGCCGGAGACCAGCACCGTAACTGTGCTGCGCGTTGCCGATCTTGAACTGGACCTCCTCAAACGCAGCGTGCGGCGCGGTGGCCGGCCCATTCAGCTACAGGCCCAGGAGTTCAAGCTTCTCGAATATCTGATGCGGCACGCGGGCGAAATCGTGACGCGCTCGATGCTGTTGGAGAATGTCTGGCACTTCCATTTCGAACCTCAGACCAACATTATCGAGAGCCACATGAGCCGCCTTCGCGCGAAGGTGGATCGCGGCTTCGACCAGGAACTCATCCGCACGATCCGCGGCTCCGGCTATCGAATCGATGCCCCTGCTTAACGGCTTCCGGAGCGGCGCCTTCCGCTTCGCCTTCCTGCTGGCGATAATGTTTGCGGTCAGCGCGGCGCTGCTTCTCTTCGTCGTCGAGCGCTCCATTTCGCAGTATGCGACGGTCGCCACGGACGGTGGCCTGAAGAGCGAAGCCGCGATTCTGCAAGCCGAGGATCGCGAGGGCGGGCGGGCCGGCCTGCTCCGCGCGATCGCGCTGCACCGTCGCGCGGGCGGCGAGGAAGCCTATCGCTATCAGGTGATCGACATCGGCGGAAAGCTGCTGGTCGACGACCTCGGTACGCGATCGACCGGTCTCGGCTGGGGGCATGTCACGTTGCGCGACGACCCGCAGGAGCCAAGTGCGCATCTGGAAACTCTCAAGACCTTGGGCGTCGCACTGCCGCAAGGCGGAACGCTCGTCGTCGCCACCGACACCTATGACATCGAAGAGCTGCGCGCCAGCCTCGATCAATTCACGATCGCTGCGGGCCTGACGATCACGCTCTTCGCGCTGATCGGCGGCTATCTGATCGGCGGGCTCTTCATGCGGCGGCTGGATCGCGTCAACGCTGCGATCGCCCGCGTGATGGCCGGCGACGTTGCGGAACGTCTTCCGCGGATCGGTATCAGCCGCGAATTCGACGCGCTGTCGATCAACCTGAACGCGATGCTCGATCGGATCGGCACATTGATCAACGGCCTGCGCCAGGTCACCACCGACATCGCACATGATCTTCGGACCCCGTTGACCCGGCTGCGGCAACAGCTCGAGGCTGCACTCGAAGCGGGTAGTCCGGCGCATTACGAAACGAGCATCGAACATGCGATCACGCAGACCGACGAGATTCTGGGCATTTTCAGGGCGCTGCTGCGGATCGGCACGCTCGAAGGGGGCGATGGTCGCCAATATTTTGCGTCGGTCGACCTTAGCGAACTACTGAACCAGATCGTCGCAGCGCTTCAGCCCGTTGCCGAAGACGAAGGCAAGCTGCTCATCGCGCAGCATGCACCGGATCTGCTGGTGGAGGGCGACCAAGGCCTGCTGGCGCAGATGATGACCAATCTGATCGACAATGCGATCCGGCACACACCCGCCGGCAGCCGCATCCGCAGCGAGATTGGACTGATCGAAGGCAGCGTTGTGGTGACGATCGGAGACGACGGGCCCGGTATCCCAGCAGAGGAGCGGGCCAATGTTCTGACGCGCTTCTATCGACTGGATCGCAGCCGCAACTTGCCGGGCTCCGGCCTGGGGATGTCGATGGCTGCCGCGATTGCCTCGCTACATCACGTGCGCCTGGAACTGCTCGACAACGCGCCTGGGCTGCTCGTCCGCTTGACCTTTCCCGCGCTGGCCATCGGTTCGCCGCCCGAACAGGTTGGCAATCGGTAACGTGACCTGGGGCAGCCACGGCGCCAAAAGGGATGAACACATCCTGGAGACCGCCATGCGCCGCTCACGCCTCCTCCTGCTGCTCGCTGCTGCTTTGCCGCTGACCGTCGCCACCACCTCCGCGCCTACATACACGGTTGCCCAATCCATCGCTGGCCCGGATGGGCCCTGGGACTATGCGCGCGCCGATGCGGACGGCGCGCATCTCTATGTCGCGCGGGGCACCAGCGTCACGGTCGTTGATCTGGCCACCGGCGCCGTTTCCTCGCTCGGCGCGGTGCAGCGCGGGCACGCCGCGGTTCCGCTGCCCGGCGGCAAACTGCTGGTGACGAGCGGGACCGACGGCACGGTGCGGCTGATCGACCTCGCTTCGGGTAGCGAAACCGCGCGCATTCCGGTCGGCAAGAAGCCGGATGCCGCGATCCTGAATGCCGACAAGACGCGCGCCTTCATCATGAACGCCGAAAGCGGCACCGTGTCGGTGATCGATCTGGCGTCGGCGAACGTGACCAAGACCATCCCGGTGAAGCCTGGGCTAGAATATGCGGCCTTGGGAGCCGACGGAACGCTGTTCGTGAACAACGAGGATGCCAACGAAGTAGACGTCGTGGATGTCGCCCATGGTTCGACCGGCAAGCCGATTGCCCTTCCCGGCTGCAGCGGCCCGACTGGCCTCGCCTATGACAAGGGGCATGATCGCCTGATCGCCGCGTGCGCCAACGGCAAGGCCGCGATCGTCGACGTGCACAAGCGGCAGCTTGCGGGCTTGGTTGCCATTGGAGCCGGTCCGGATGCCGTCCTTCTGGACGACGCGCGCGGCTTGGCCTTCATCCCCTGCGGGAAGGACGGCGTTCTCGATATCCTGTCCCTGGCCGGACCAAAGGTCACGCATGTCGGAACGGTAAAGACGGCGGTCGGAGCACGAACCGGCGCCCTCGATCCCAAGACCGGAACGATCTATCTGCCGACTGCAGATTTCGGTGGACCCGCGGCGCCTGGAGCTCGTCCTGCGATGGTCCCCGGATCGTTCCGCATCCTCGTCGTCAAGCGGACGTGATCGACAAGCTGCGCGCCTTCGCAAGCAGGCGACCCGAAGTGGTCGTCCTGCTGGCGTTTGCGATTACGGGACTGACGCTTCTTGCCGTTCTGTATATAGGCGCCGAGATATTGGAGGGAGACACGCTCGCCTTCGACCGGGCGTTACTCCTACACCTGCGCCGAGCGACTGATGGCGACGCGCCGTGGAAGACCGGTTTGCTGACCTTGATGCAGAGCATCACGGCGCTGGGCAGCAACGACATTCTGACAATCGTCGTCGCCATGATCTTCGGCTTTCTTCTGCTTGCTCGCGAACGAAACCTCGCTCTATTGCTCCTCGCGGCAACGGGTAGCGGCGGCGGGGTCGCGACTATCCTGAAACATCTGTTCAATAGACCGCGTCCCGACGTCGTCCCGCACCTGACCAGCTTCGGATCGGCGAGCTTGCCAAGCGGCCACGCTATGGACTCGGCGGTGGTGTATCTGACGTTGGCTGGCCTGTTGATGCGTGTGGTGCCAACGGCCCGGCTGCGCATCTACACGATCGCCTGTGCGGTAGCGCTGACCGCGGCGATCGGCGTCTCGCGGGTATATCTCGGTGTCCATTGGCCCACCGATGTCGCCATGGGGTGGATCACCGGCGCAGTCTGGGCGCTGCTCTGGTGGGCAATCGCCTGGTGGCTCCTCAACCGGCCGGCAGCAGCCACGGATCAGCGATAGCCTCGCCTTGAGGGAGTTGCTCGCCCGTTACGCGGTCCTCGTTGGTCCAAGATTGATTCTTCCCAACCTACGCAAAACAAGTCTGAAAGTCCCATTGTTGTAACATTCGGCGCTCACCCAGTCCCTGTTCGCAGCACCGCCCAACCGCTTCGAAAAGGCCGGTGCGAGAACATATTGGGGATTGCCAACATGAAGAATCGGACGTTGTCGCTTCTGTCGACGGCGATGATCTCGCTCGCTCATTTGCCTGCTCACGCGCAGACGACGCCGGGCTCGCAGCCGCAGGCGGACAGTCGCGACATTGTCGTTACTGGCAAGCGCGCCGCGGAGACTGCGCGCGCCGAGGAACGCGCAGCACCGAATCTGATCAACGTTCAGGCGGCGGAAGACATCGTCAAATATCCCGATTTCAACGCTGCGGAGGCGCTCGGCCGCGTTCCGGGCGTCAGCCTTGCGATCGACACCGGCGAGGGCCGGTTCGTGAACATTCGCGGGATCGACGGCAATCTGAACGGCACCACCTTCGGCGGTGTCACCTTGCTCAACACCCAGCCGGGCGGCACCTATTTCGGCGGTGGCGGCCGTGCGGTCGAGCTTGATACCGTGCCGATCGGCGCGGTGGATCGGCTCGTCGTCCGCAAGACGGGGTTGCCGGACCAGGAGGCCGAAGGCCTGGGCGGTTCGGTCGAACTGACCCCGCGTACTGCCGTAGGACTGACAAAGTCGTTCTTCGAAGGAACGATCGGAGGCGGCTATCAGAATGCGCACAAAAGCGCGGACGTCTTCGTCGGCGAGGCAGCGGTGGGCACGGCCTTCGGCCCCGAGCGGCGGTTCGCGATCGTCCTGACCGGATCTTTCCACACCGACAAGCGCGGCTTCGACGATGTCGAGCCCGGCCTGCTCGATGCCGTGCAGCCGGGTACGCCGGGAGACCGGGTGCTCGATACGCTGGATCTGCGTCGCTATACCTATAACCGACGGCGGTTCGGCTTCGGTGGGGAAATGGACTGGAACCCCGATGCCCAGAGCCGTTACTATGTGCGCGTCAATAATGCCGGCTACACCGAGTCGGTGCATCGCTCGATCCTGCAATATCGTGGGCTCGGCGACACGACCACAACCAGCCGCAGCACCATCACGGCGACAGGCGTTGATGCGCGGGTAACGCTGCGGGACGAGCAGGAAACCCATCTGAACTTCATTGCTGCGGCGGGCGGCCGCAACGACCTTGGGCCGGTAATCGTCGATTACCAGCTTTCCTATACGGCCTCGACCTACCACCGCGACTATGACCGCAACTCGACCTTCAAGCGATCGGGCCAACCCAGCTTCACCGTGGCCTATGACAACACGTCACTGGTCTATCCGACGCTGACGCCGAGGGGCTTCAACCCGAGCGACCCGACCCAGTTCACCTTGGCCAGCGCCACCAATGCCAGCGAGCGGGCGCACGACCGCGAATATGCCGGCCTGCTCAACCTCACTGTGCCGACCACGCTGCTTGGGGGGGATGGCAAGTTCCAGGTCGGCGGCAAGCTGCGCTTCCGCGACAAGATCGACCAGCCCGACAATCGCAGCTATGTGGGCGTACCGGCCACGTCCCTGAACGCCGTTCTCGGTGGCGGTCCATACACGAACTATTACGGCGGCACCTACAATATCGGCTATGCGCCCAGCATCCTTCGGGTCCGTGCAGTGCTGGCGCCGCTCACCCAGGTGACGAGCGCTGCCAATGCGGAGCGCAATGCGCAGGGCTTCTTCGACGACACCGAGAATGTCTATGCCGGCTACGCGCAATATTCCGGCACCTTCGGCAAGCTCGGGGTTCTTGCCGGGGTTCGTGTCGAAGATACCGAAGGCACCTATCGCGGCACGTCGATCACCGACGGCAGCACGTTCAACCCGTCGAGCAGGGCGTCGCGGTACACCAATGTGTTTCCGACGGTACAGCTGCGCTACGACCTCGCGCCGCACGTGGTCGCGCGCGCAACCTACTCCACCGGCATCGGCCGGCCCGGCTTCCTTCAACTGCTGTCGGGCGCGGTGATCGACACCGGGAACCTCGCCGTATCAGTCGGCAATCCGAAGTTGAAGCCAACCACCGTCAACGCGTTCGATGCGCAGCTCGAATATTATCTTGCGGACTTGGGTATCCTGTCGATTGGTGGTTTCGACAAGGAGTTCAACAACTATATCATCAATAATCTGCAACAGAACACGACCTATGTCGACGCGGGCGGCACATCCTATGCCGGGTATGACGTCACCAGCTACAGCAACGTCAAGAACTCGCATGCGCGTGGGATTGAAGCGCAGTATAGCCAGAAGTTCAGCTTCCTCCCGGCACCATTCGATGGTTTCGGCATCCTTGGCAACATCACCTATGTCTGGTCCAAGTTTGCAATCCGACCCGGCGAGACGAGCCGCCTTCCAGGCACCTCGCCACTTACTTACAACGTCGCGGCCTTTTACGAGGCGCACGGCCTACAATTGCGGCTGTCCCTCAGCCATGTCGATGCGGCGATCTTTGGCGTCGGCGGCGGCCCCGACTTCGACACGTTCGAAGATCAGCGCACCCAGCTCGACCTGACTACCTCGTATCAGATCGCAAGAAGTGTGGGCGTGTATTTTAACGCGCGAAACCTCAACAATTCCCCGCTCCGCTACTATGAGGGATTCTCGAATCGCACCGTTCAGCGCGAATTCTATAGACAAAGCTTTGAGGCTGGTGTGCGGCTTCGGTATTGAATGCAGCCCCCTTAATGGCCCGCCTTAGGCTGGTGTAACCGACCGTTGTAGGCACGACGCGTACTCGGCTCAGTCTGCAGCCCAATTGCTCTTCCGAGTGCACGGTTGCGAACGATTAGATGTCGGCTCTGGGCGAGAGCGGAACTTCGCCGTGAAATCTGCCAACGGCAGCAGTCCTGGTTTGCGTCCCTGGCGGGGCGGATCTAAAAGCCAGTCGTTCGCGTCCGCTTTTGGGGTGATCAAATCGCCATGTTGAATGTCTGAGCTTCGGCGCGCAATTGCCCGCCAGCTTGTAGTTCGAAGCCTTGCGGGGCTCTGGCTTAGACCGTGCTGCCTAAAGGCGCAGTAGTCGCAGAAGCCGACACTCAATCGCGAGCTCTAAGCGTCGGCCCAGCGGCGCAGCAGATTGTGGTAGACGCCGGTCAGCGCCACCACCTCGCCATGGCCCTGCCCCACCTCCACGGCGAGCGCCTGGATCGAGCGATCGAGATCGAACAGCACGCGCCGCTCGCCGTCGTCCTGCACCATCGACTGGAGCCAGAAGAAACTGGAGGTCCTAGCACCCCGCGTCACTGGGTCCACCCGGTGCAGGCTCGACGATGGATACAGGATCGCATGCCCCGCCGGCAGCTTGACGCTCTGCTCTCCGAACAGCCCCTCGATCCGCAGCTCGCCGCCGTCATAGGCTTCGGGCGGCTCGAGGAATACGGTCATCGACAGGTCAGAGCGGATGCGGAAGTCGCTGCCGCGCTGGATGCGGATGGCATTGTCCACATGCGTCCCGAACGCCTGCCCACCGGCGTAACGGTTGAACAGCGGCGGAAACACCTTGAGCGGCAATGCGGCGGCGACGAACAGCGGCGACCGCGCCAGTGCGTCGAGAATGATCGCGCCGGCCTGGCGGTGCGCTTCGCTGCCTTCCGGCAACTGCTCGTTGCGCTTGGCGAGCGCCGATTGCGCGCCCGAGGTGACGTTGCCGTCGACCCATTCCGCCGCATCGATGATGGCGCGGATTTGCGCGACCTCTTGGAGGCTGAGCAGGTCGGGAATGGAAATCAGCAAAGATGGGTCTCCAGCTCGGGCCAGGGCGAGCGGCGCAGCCACTCGCGGGCCTTTTCGACAAAGGCCGGGGTCGCGGTTTCGCGGCAGCGTGTCAGCCAGTGGGCCGCCATGTCCAGCAGCCCCTCGCCCGCCAGCATGCGGGCATGGTTGAACGCGCCGCGAAAGTCGCCGCCCTCGGCCGCGCGGGCATAGCAGGAAGCTGCCTTGACCATGTCCTGCGGCACCACCCAGCCATCCTCGTGGAAGCTGCCGACATAGTTGATCGCCTTGACATTGCCCGTCGCCGCGGCCTTTTCGAACCAGCCGAGTGCTGCGGCCTTGTCTTCGGTCAAGCCTTCGCCGAGCGCCAGCGCGGTTGCGTAATTGTACATGCCCCAGTCGAGCCCGCGCTCGGCGGCGACGCGGAAGCATTCGGCGGCGCGGACCTTGTCGATGGCCGTGCCCCAGCCGAGATCGTAGCAGCGCCCCAGCATGTTGAGCGCCATCAGATGGCCCGCGCGGGCGGCGCGGCCGAACCATTCGAACGCTTCGGTCTTGCGGCCCTGGTCGAGCAGCATCTGGCCCCACACCGTCTGCGCTTCCGCCACGCCGGCCTCCGCCCCTTCCCGAATCAGCGCCGCCCGCGCCTCCGGCGAACCGGAGAGGCGGGCGGTGATATCGTCGGCGGTCAGTGCGTCGAGCGCGACCCGCATCAGAACTTCACGTTGAGCGTCGCGAAGGCCGAACGGCCCGGCGCGATCGTCGCGTAATGCGAGGTATAGGCCTGGGTATAATAGGTCTTGTCGGTGAGGTTCTGGATGTTGGCGCTGATCCGGATCTTGTCGGTCAGCTGGTAGCCCGCCTGCGCATCGAAGCGCCAATAGGAGGGCACGGTGCGCACCAGCAGCTTCGTGGCCGGGTTCACCGTCACCAAGCCCGATGCATCCTGGGTGGCGCTGCGATTGTCCTGATAGCCGCCGAACACCCGGCTCATATAATAGGCGCCGCCGCCGAAGCTGAAGCGGTGCGTCGGCTTGAAGTTGGCCGACAGGGTGAAGCTGTCCTCCGGCGTCTGCGTCGCCTGGCGGCCGGTGTTGACCGAGGGCACAGGCACGGGCTTCGCGGCCTGGATGGTGGTCGTGACCCCGTTCACGGTCTGCGTGATCGCCGCGGCCGTGAGAATGGTCGAGCCGCCATCGAGGATCTTTGCATCGAGATGGGTGTAGCCACCGAACACGCTCAGCCACTTGGTGACGTTGCCGTTGAAGGTCAGCTCCACGCCGCGGATCCGGCGCTTGCCCACGAACTCCACCGTGTTGTCCGGGCCGGTCACGCGGGCATTGTCCGTGTCGGTCTGGAACAGTGCCGCGCCCAGCGCGAGCTGCTCCTGGAACAGGCTGGCCTTGGCGCCGACCTCGTACGACTTGGTCTTTTCCACCTTCAGGCTGTCGAGCAGCGCCAGCGCGGTCGTGGTGTTGGTGGTGCCGAGCGCATTGCCTTCCTGGCCCTCACCGATCAAGCTGTTCGGCGGCGTGGCGGCGGTGGCGTAGCTGGCATAAAGGCTGGTGTTGGACGTCGGCTTGAACACCAGGCCCGCCTGCCAGTTGAACAGGTTGTTGGTCTTGCTGAGGCTGAAGGTGCTGGTCGCGGTCGCCGTCTGGCCCGGCGTGACGGTCGACTTGAAGCGATCATAGCGGGCGCCGAGGTTGAGGATCAACTGCGGCAGCAGCGTGATCGAGTCGAAACCATAGACCGCAACGGTGCTGGCGTCGTTCTGCGTCTCGGTGATCGGCGCGCCCTTGGTGATTGCGGCCGGCGTCGGCGAGGTGTCGCTGGCGTAGTTCACCCACGGATCGTTGGGATTCGGGTTGAACAGGCTGGTGCAGTTGTAGCGCGCGATCGTGCTCGTGTTGCACCGCGGGCTGGCCGTCGAGCCGGTCGCCAGCACATAGGTGCCGCGCCGCGCCTTCTCCCAGCTCACTTCCACGCCCGTCGAGAAGCTGTGCTCGATGCTGCCGGTCTTAAACGTGCCGTACAGGTCGGTCTGGTTGGTCAGCGTCTCGGTATAGCCATAGCGGGTGTTGGCCCGGCGCCACACATAGCCGCCCTGGATCTGGTCGCCGCGCGCTGCCGCGGCGCCGGTCGCCGCCGTGGCGCTGGTGCCGTAGACATTCCCCTGGCTGTCGTCCGGCTGCGTGTAGATATAGGACTGGTTGGTATAGCCGTAGCGTGCCGTATTGCGCAGCGTGATGCCGCCGAAATCATGCTCGGCACGCAGCGTCGCCTGCTGGACCTGCGTGTCGCGGAAGTCGCGATTGGCGAGGCCGTAGAAGGTGGAGCGATCGATATGCCCCTTGGTGCCGCCGATGGTGGTGAAGTCGCCCATCGCGGGCGGGCTGTAGATCGTGCCCGTGCCCGGCGCGTTGGCTAGCGTGTAGCTGTAGGGAATGCCGCTGTCGGGCAGTTCGTGCGTCTCGTAGTAATAATAGGCCGCGGTCAGGCGCGTATTCGTGCCCATGCCCAGCGTGATCGATGGCGCGATGCCCCAGCGGCGGTTCCAGATCGCGTCGCGGCCGGCGACATCCTGATCATGGAACATCCCGGCGATGCGGACCCCGATCTTGTCCGTGACCTTCTCGTTCACGTCGAGGGTGAAGCGCCGAAAATCGGCCGTGCCGACACTGGCCGAGGCGGAGACAAAATTGCCAGACACCGGCAGCTTTGAGATGATGTTGATCGAGCCGCCAGCGCTTCCGCGGCCGCCCAAAGTCGAATCCGAGCCGCGGACGATCTGGACGCGATCGGTGGCGAACACCTCGCGGGTCTGCGCGCCGATGTCGCGCACGCCGTCGACGAAGGTCGAGCCCTGGCTATCGAATCCGCGGATGAAGGGACGATCCCCGATCGGGTTACCGCCCTCGGCCGCGCCGAACGTAATTCCCGGCACGGTGCGCAACGCCTCAGCCAACGTAGTGGAGCCAGTCTGGTCGATGATCTCCGCCGAGAGAACCACCACCGAGCGCGGAGTGTTCACGACTGGCGCAACAGCCTTGGGGTTGGCTTGTTCTCGCACGCTTTGGCCGGTGACTACGATCCGGTCCTGGTCATCAGCATCTGAGCTTTTTGTGTCCGACCTAGCCTGCGCTGGCGCAGTGGCGACAAAGCCCACACATGCAATGGCGAGGAAGGAAGGAACGCGCCCCCCATGAACTGAATGGGACTTGAACAACTATAACCCCTTTTAACGTTTTGCCACCGTATCGGTCTCTCCCTCAGCAGAGTCAATGCTAATGCGAGCTTTTTGCAGTAACCCGACCCGCCCCTCACGGCGATTGGCTATGCGGTCGCCGACGCAGGCCGTCCGGCGGATCTGGGCGCCGCGTGTTCCACGCCAAACGCCGTCAGCCCCGAATTGGCACGCCTATTAAACCTTAGGGACACATTTTAAAGGATGGATAAGCCCACGGCCGCCTTTAATATCGCCGGAAAGCTCGATTATACGGAGCCGATTCCGTGACATCTTTTGAGATTATCCATGCACTCAAAGATCGCGGTGTAGTCTCTAGCTGCTATCTGCAGAGCATGGGCATTTCACGTCAACATATAAGTCAACTCAGAAAAAGAGGAATATTGAAACGGGTACGGCATGGATATTATAAGATTTCGTCTTTTCTGTGCTGACCATGCATTTTTGCCTTGCCTAATCAATAGAAAATAATCGACCTTACATGTTAGGTAAACCAGATTCCGAAGTATTACCTGCAGTCAACAATGCACATTTACAATTCTAACTAAAACTTCATCTAAATTATTTTTTAGATAAGGCATGAAGTGCCGCTCATATTTTTTGGCTTTGAGCTCAATATTCTCTGTTTGGAGATGCTTCCGGCGTCGGTGTGCTCTAATTCATCGATTTATTCGCGTGCGCCCAACTGATTCCAACGCCCTCACCAGCCGGAGGCAGTCCATTTACGTCCTTGCTCGGAAGGTTGATCGACTTTCTGAACCGCTGGACTCGGGCGCGCAGCCGCCGCGTGTCCTAAGGGTGGCCTATTATGCGCGTCCACCTACCCGGTTAGTTTACTTACCCGGTTATCGGACGCCCATGATCGACGGACCAAGCCTGCCTCGATCCGACTTCGCGCCCACGGAGCAGTGTGCCTTCTTTTAGAAAGCTCCTTAAGGCCCAGGCGACTAAGCTGGTTAGAAGGAGAAGCGTGTGCCGATCCGCAGAGTCCTGGGCTCCACGACGCGGCTCATGCGTCCCTCGACAGTGCCCTCACAATCGACAGCCGCGACAAGGACATTGCCAATTTCTACGAGTCCTACATCCCCTCTGTGGATCGCGACGGCACGGTCGAGGGGCGACTGAGCCGGGTCGTGGAACCGCGGACGCTTCGGATCGGTGGCGCATTCCAAATCGAAGTGCGAAAACCTAGGCAATCTGCGGTGTCCAGCCGCTTGAGGGTTTCGCAGCATGCGCCATTATCGGCATCTGGATCTGGACGAACGGCGACGTCTCTATCAGCTTCGGCAATCCGGCAGAAGTGTTCGTGAGGCTGCCATCGAGCTCGGTTGCCACGAGTCGACCATCTATCGGGAGCTGAAGCGCAACCGGCATCTGGACGACGAGCCGATGTTCCGCGGCTACTTCCCGACGCTTGCGAATGACAAGGCAGCGGCTCGCCGTCGCCGAGGGCTCAAGATTTCGCGGAACTTGCCCTTGGCGGCCTATATCCTGGACCGCCTGCAGGCAGCTTGGTCTCCAGAACAGATCGCCGGCTATCTGCGTCGGCACCGCATCGGATCCGGGAACGTCTGTCACGAGACGATCTACCAGTACGTCTACAGCGAGGAGGGCAAGCGCCAACACCTGTGGAAGCTGCTCCCGATGGCCAGGAAGAAGCGACGATCGCGCTATGGGCGGAAGCCGCGCGCCGCCCGCATCCCCGAGGCGAACACCATCGCCCAGCGTCCGCCGGAGATCGCCGAGCGGAACAGTTTCGGTCACTGGGAAGGCGATCTGATCGCCTTCCGCGCGGTTCACGGAAAAGCAAACCTCACCACGCTCGTCGAGCGGCGCAGCCGCTTCACGATCCTGTGCCCCAACCCGAGCAAGCACTCGACCGAGGTGATCACCGGCATCGAGCGACGTCTTCGCTCCCTTCCCCCTCCCCTCCGGCGCTCCATCACGTTCGATCGCGGCACCGAGTTCGCGCGATATCCCACGCTCGAGAGCGCGCTGAACATCGTGTCCTATTTCTGCAAGCCGTCAGCACCCTGGCAAAAGGGCAGCGTCGAGAACACCAACGGTCGCATCCGGCGATTCCTACCCTTCGACACCGACATCGCCGCGATATCTGACCGCCAGCTTCAAGGCATGGTCGATCGGCTGAACAACACGCCTCGCAAGTGTCTCGGCTATCAAACCCCGCAGGAGGTCTTGAGCCAGCAGCTGGAACCTCCGACGCTACCGGCTTCGGTGGATCTATGACCGGGAGGGGATTGTAAGCAGAGAGGCTGCTTCCATCCCAATATCAGCTACAGGCACTTCGCATCAAGATATAAACATATCTTTATATCAGCATTGACAATGACGGGTATATCGTGTTGAAAGAGCCTGTCGAGGTTCCCCATCCCAGGCATGGCGATGGGGCTAAGACGGGAAGCCGGTGGTGTCCGTCAGGGCAGAATCCGGCGCTGCCCCCGCAACTGTAAGCGGCGAGCGGCGGCTCCAATTTGTGTCACTGGGCTCGCACAGCGCCCGGGAAGGCCGGAGCCACCGCGTTGACCCGTGAGCCAGGAGACCTGCCTCCGACGCCATAACGTTCCTCGGACGGGGGTTCCTCCGGTGGATCGCGCTCGACGCTAGGCTCCGGGGCTACACGCCTTTCCGGGCCTTTCCACGCCTTGCGCGCTTTCGCCTGACCTCTGCCCATAACGCCAGGTGAGTCATGACGAATAGCGGGTTCACATTCTCGATCAGCAGCTTGCCCTTCGACGAGGAGTATCGTCCGGCCGACAGCACACGCACCACGACCAACTTCGCCAATCTCGCGCGCGGGGAACGCCGCCGGGAGAATTTGCGCAACACGCTGGTGATGATCGACCACCGTTTCAACGCACTGATGCACTGGGACAATCCGAAGGGCGACCGCTACACGCTGGAACTGAAGATCGTGTCGGCCGCGCTCACGCTCGGGGACGGCACGCACGACGAAGCGTTCCCGCTGATCGAGATCCTGCATACCGTTGTGGTCGACAAGGCCAGCGGCGAGCGGTCCGATGGCATGATCGGCAACAACTTCTCTTCCTATGTGCGGGACTACGACTTCAGCGTCGTCCTGCCCAACCATCTCAAGGCCGGGGGTCGCAGCGCGCCGGAGGATTTCGGCGATCTGCACGGCAATCTGTTCAAGCACTTCCTGGCGTCGAGCGCCTATCGCGATCATTTCCGCAAGCCGCCGGTAATCTGCCTCAGCGTGTCGAGCAAGGAAGTCTATCACCGGACCGCCAACATCCACCCGATCCTCGGGGTAGAGTACCGAAACGACAAATTCTCGCCCACCGATCAGTATTTCGCGAAGATGGGCATGAAGGTGCGGTATTTCATGCCGCCGCACAGCGTTGCACCGTTCGCCTTCTACCATATCGGCGATCTGGTCAGCGACTACACCAACCTCGAACTCGCCAGCACGATCGCCACGATGGAGACCTTCCAGAAGATCTACCGTCCGGAAATCTACAACGCCAATTCCGTAGCGGCGGAGCATTATCAACCGAGCCTGACCTACCAGGACTATTCGCTGACCCGCATCGTCTATGATCGCGAGGAGCGTGCCCGCCTCGCCGTCGAGCAAGGCAAATTCGCCGAAGAGCATTTCATCAAGCCGCACATTGCCGCGCTCCAGCGCTGGTCCGCGACCTGCGGCCTCTGATTTCCATGCATATCAAGGTATTCCCCATGACGACATTGTTGCCGACGACGACGGCGGGCAGCCTGCCCAAACCATCCTGGCTCGCCGAGCCCGAAACCCTTTGGTCGCCCTGGAAGCTGGAGGGCGAGGCGTTGATCGCGGGCAAGCAGGACGCGCTACGCCTGGCGGTCGACGACCAGCGGCAAGCGGGCATCGACATCCTTGGGGACGGCGAACAGACCCGCCAGTACTTCGTCACGACCTTCATCGAACATCTGGACGGTGTCGATTTCGAGAAGCGTGAGACGGTGCGGATCCGCAACCGCTACGACGCCAGCGTGCCGTCGGTCGTAGGCGCCGTCTCACGCCCCAAATCCGTCTTCGTCGACGACGCCCGTTTCCTGCGCGCCCAAACCGATCAACCGATCAAGTGGACGCTGCCGGGGCCCATGACGATGATCGATACGCTCTACGATGCGCATTATCGAAGCCGCGAGAAGCTGGCCTGGGAGTTCGCCCGCATCCTCAATGAGGAAGCCCGCGAGCTTGAAGCGGCCGGCGTCGACATCATCCAGTTTGACGAGCCCGCCTTCAACGTCTTCTTCGAGGAGGCCAACGACTGGGGCATCGCCACGCTGGAGCGCGCGGCCGAAGGGCTGAAGGCTGAAACCGCCGTTCACATCTGCTATGGCTATGGCATCAAGGCCAACACCGAATGGAAGAAGACGCTCGGTTCCGAATGGCGCCAGTATGAGGCGACCTTTCCCAACCTCCGGAAGTCGAAGATCGATATCATCTCGCTGGAGTGCCAGAATTCGCGCGTGCCGATGGATCTGATCGCACTCATCCGCGGCAAGAAGGTGATGGTCGGTGCGATCGATGTTGCGACAAATATTGTCGAAACGCCCGAAGAGGTCGCTGCCACCTTGCGAAGCGCGCTGCGCTTCGTCGATGCGGACAAGCTCTATCCAGCCACAAACTGCGGGATGGCACCGCTCTCGCGCGATGTCGCACGAGGCAAGCTCAAGGCGCTTGGCGCCGGGGCGGAGATCATCCGCAAAGAACTCGCGGCTTGATCATCGCAAGACAGCATCCCGCATTTTCCATGCTGGGGATGACAACCTTGTAGCCGCCACCGCTCGTTTCTCAAAAGAGGCAACGAGAAGGCTCACTGATGGAGATTTGTTGCGGTCGCGATCTCTTGCCGCTACCGCCGCCTCCATTCGGCTGAAGTCCGCTTCAGCCGAACCATGATCGCGCTGGTGCTCCGAGAGGAGCTTAAAAGGGAACACGGTGTGGGCGCTTGCGCCCCGAAGCCGAGGCTGTCCCTGCAACTGTAAGCGGCGAGCGAGATGCACGCGCTTCCTTCGATGGAAGCAGCCACTGGGTCACCCGACCTGGGAAGGTGCGCATCGAGCGACGACCCGTGAGCCAGGAGACCTGCCAGCGAGAGGTCGCTCTTGCCCTGGCCCAGGGGATGGCCGTGGCACGGTTCTCCGTCTGAGCGACGAACGAGCGGTGGAGGCCGCATCGGTTCGTCTTGTGGCGCTCCCGGCGTCCGCGCTCGGGACGTGCCGACCGTTCGTGAACGGCAGGCCTCCGCCGGCAGTCGCACGACGCCCGGAGAAGACGATTGAAAACCATCCTGTTGACCGGCCTTGCCGCGCTGTCCGCGTGCGGCGCGACCGCAGCCCATGCGCAGTCCGAGACACCGCCGCCCGCTCCCGCCAAGGAAAGCGACGACATCGTCGTGTTCGGCCGCGGCGAGAGCAAGATCGGCGTAGCGCAGGCGGCGAGCGAAGGCTCGATCACCGGGGCCGACCTGCTCGTGCGCCCCCTGCTGCGGGTCGCCGAGCTGCTGGAGGCCGTGCCCGGCATGATCGCCGCCCAGCATTCCGGCAGCGGCAAGGCCAACCAGTATTTCCTGCGCGGCTTCAACCTTGACCACGGTACCGACTTCACCACCTATGTCGACGGCGTGCAGATGAACCTGCGCACCCACGGCCACGGCCAGGGCTATCTCGACCTCAACGGGCTGATCCCGGAGGTCGTCGGTCGCGAGGACTTCCGCAAAGGCCCGTACCGCGCCGACGGCGGCGACTTCGCGCTCGCCGGTGCCGCCTACATGTCGACCATCGGCGGCTTCGCGCGCCCCTGGCTTTCGGTCGAGGGCGGCTCCTATGGCTATCGCCGGATCGCGGCCGGCGGCACGGCGAACGGCGTCGGCCCGGGCACACTGACGCTGGTCGGCCAGCTGCGCGCCTATGACGGCCCGTGGCAGGAGCCCGAGCATCTGCGCCACGCTTCCGGCTTCGCCAAATATGCCGCCCCGCTCGGCGCTGGCACGATCGACGTCACGCTGCACGCCTATCACGCCACCTGGCGCCCGACCGAGCAGATCCCCGAGCGGAGCATCGGCACCGCGGCCTGCCCCGACGTGTTCTGCTCGCCCGACCCCAGCGCGCGGGGCCGCACCACGCGGCTGGTCGGCAACGTCGCCGTGCATCAGCAGAGCTGGGACGCGAACCTCTATGGCCAGTTCTACGACTGGTCGATGTACTCCAACCCGACCTATACCGATCCCGACGGGACCAGCGCCCAGATCCGCCAGTTCGACAAGCGCTGGATCGTCGGCGGACGCGCCGAGAAGCGCTGGCAGGTAGCGCCCGCGCTGGCGCTGTCGATCGGCAGCGAGGGGCGCTACGACCATATCGGCAATGTCGGTGTGGCCCGAACCGCCCAGCGCACACCGCTGTTCTCGCTAGGGCGCTACCATGTCGAGGAAGCCTCGGCCGCGCTCTACGGTGAGGCGATCTGGACACCGCTTGCGGGTCTTCGCGTCATCGGCGGGCTTCGCGGCGATGCCTATCGTTATGCCGTGCGCGCGCGGGACGCCGCGGCGGCGGCGCTCGGTGAAGGTGCCGGCAGCGACAGCATCGTCTCGCCCAAGGCATCGGTCGCCTATGCCCTCACCCCGCAGATCGAACTCTACGCCAACTGGGGCCGCGGCTTCCATTCCAACGACGTGCGCGGCGCGGTGAATGTCGAGACGCCGGTGCCGGTGCTGGTACGCGGGACCGGCAAAGAACTGGGCGCGCGCTGGCAGCGTGGCGGGCTGACGCTGACCGGCACCTATTGGTGGCTGGAGGTCGGTAGCGAACTCCGCTTCGTCGGCGATTCCAACGCGGTGGAGCCGACCGGTGCGAGTCGCCGACACGGCTATGAACTGGTCGCCTTCTGGCGGCCTGTCCCATGGCTGGCGATCGACGGCAACTATACGGCGAGCCGCTCGCGCTACGACAATGGCGACCGCATCCCCAACGCGTTCGAGAACGCGGCATCTGCAGGGGTAGCCATAGTGCTGGCGCCGTGGGAAGCCAGCCTCCGCGTCCGTCACCTCGGGCCCTACCCGCTGATCGAGGACAACGGCGCGCGGGACAAGGGCAGCACGGTAGTCAACCTCCGCGCCGCGCGGAAGATCGGGCGGCTGGAGATCTATGGCGAGGTGCTGAACCTGCTCGACAGCCGCGACAAGGACATCGCCTATTTTTACGAGTCCTACATCCCCTCGGTGGATCGCGACGGCCCGGTCGAAGGGCGACTGAGCCGGGTCGTGGAACCGCGGACGCTTCGGATCGGTGGTCGCGTCTCCTTCTAAGCGTTTGGTATTCCCCTCCGCTTGTGCAGCGGGGTCACCGTCGACGCGTTACCCGATAGCACGAGCTGAATAGCTGAGACGGTGTGACCGGGCCCGCTGCATGCGCAGCGGGTCCGAGGACAGGAGCCCCGACTCCAGGGCACCAGCAGGGGCAGCGCTGCGCTAGGAGGATGGCTCCACGCAGCCCCTGCTGCTACAGCCGTTTTCGCACTTCGAATGGAAAGCTCAAACGGCTGTAAGCGCAACGTACAAACGTCACTCATCCGCCAGATAGAGATGTCACATTTTCTGGTCGGCGCCTTCCGAGTGGTATGCCGCCCGAGCAATTGGGGGCACCCTGATGACGGTGGTCGCGATGAGCCGGAGCGAGTTGTCACGGTACGAAAGGCTGCAGCGGGTCGAGCGCGGCGAGATCACCGCAAGCGAGGCTGGCGATCTGCTCAGGCTATGCCGGCGCCAGGTCTATCGGCTGCTCGACCGGTTTCGCGCTGACGGCGCCGCTGGCCTGATATCCCGGAAGCGCGGTCGGCCGAGCAACCGCCGGTTGAGCGAAATCTACCGCGAGCAGATTTTTGGCATCGTCCGCGAGCGCTATGCCGATTTCGTCCCGACGCTGGCGGTCGAATATCTGGCCGAGTGCCTTTTTAAGTTCTGTCTACTTCCATCTCATATTTGCTTTTGAAAGCGGCCTTCTCTCGCTGCCACGTCTGAAAAGCTACCCGATTGGTCTCCTTTAGCTCGATCGTCACATATTTCTTTCGAACAACATCAAGCAGCCTGCTCAAATGAGCCGCCATTTCCTCCCGAGCCGCAAGAATATCGTCCCAGTCCTTCTGTTGATCCGGCGTAAGAGGAGCATCACCTGGGCTGCTGAAAATCGCGTTTCCTCCACTATTCGTATGGTAGTTACTGCTCGGGAGTAGAGCCCGTCTCCACGCGTCAGCCAAGCTGCGAAACGGCGCGTCTAGTTCGGGATCGTTGATGTGGAAGAGACCATTATCGATCACGCCCAGATAATTATGGTAAAAGTGGAGTGCCCCGGTTTCAACTACGTGTGGGAGCGCCTCGATGTGGCTCTCGACGATCGGAATGTGGAGCTGTTCGAGCGCCCAGGTGGCGTTCTCGATGTCTCGGCGTGTACGAATCTCAGAAGGGTCGACCGCCTTGAGCTCCGCGGGGCGCTGCGGAGGACGATCGAGTATGGCAGTAAGTGCGGTAGCAAGGAGGGACCTGAGATTTTGGCTCCCGGAGCGATCCGTCGCTGACGCGATTTTATACGACGAGACACGCTGCCGATCGAAATCAAAAGGTAAATCCTCGAATCTAGAAAATGCTACATTTAGCAATAGTATCAAGCGCTTCCATCCCAGATGCGCCGCCGCATAACCGACCTCGAATGTGACGTTTGGGTTAGGACAGGGACGCATCTTGTCGCCCTCGGGACATGCAGAGGTCACAACGGAGACATCGCCGATAAAGACATCAGCGGCCTCAATCTTCGAGCGGATGCTATCGGGCACATTGTCGGCGCCGAGCATATCGCGCGTGGCTTCGTCTATCCGAAGCGTGACCCCTGGCCGTTTTGCCTCCACGTCGGCAGCTGCAAGTGTCAGCGCAGTCCTAATGGCATTGCGGTTCGTCGCCGGCGGTGAATCGCTCTGCCAAGCATAAAAGATCGTCATCTCCCTGGAGGCGTCAGACATCAAATGAAACCTTCGTCGATTTGTTTCGAGCTACCTAGGGTATGGGCGGCTGGCCGCACAATCGAGTGCCGGCCTCGCAAATACTAGAGCCTCAAAGCGGTTTTGAGGCTCTGAAGATCCGACAACAGCTCCTCAGCCATTTTCATAGTGTAGATACGCGCTATTTTCCCCTGGTTTTGGCGTTCAACGATCTTTCTTAGGTCTGACCGTCGAGCCCGCCACGTAGAACCATCAGTTACAAAAAGCAGTCTTGTATCATGCCGTTTCGATTTGATAATAGCATCTAGATCGCCGATGATATCGGTCATCTTAGATCCTGTAGCATTGTAAGCTTTAGCTTCGACCACAATTTGTGGCCGGTTTTTATTTGGAATGGCGAAATCGCACTTCGCGAGTTCGCCGTCTGCACCCGTAAAGGAACAGCGCGCTTCGTAAGCGTTTCCAAACACGGCTTTGACCAGTTCTTCGACAAAGTTTTCGAGCTCACGGCCCCTCTTCTGCCCTTGGATGGCAGATCCTCGTCCCGACCGCAGCCGCTCTTTTAAAATATCACTCCATACCGGCTGATAGTTGATTGTGGCAGCCATCTGCTCCGGCACTCCAAGCGCGTCGAGAGCGTCTAGAAAAACCTCCCATTCCCGCTTGTACCGTAGAGCACCAGTCAGACCCGGCGACAATATTTCAGAGAGGGCAGTTTCCATGGCGTCTTTTGACAACCCAAGAAAAAGCCGGATGCAAAGAATCCCCTTATCATATCCCTGATCAAGTATGTTCTTGACGTCTTCTCTGGTATATTTTTTTTTAACAGGAATTTCGGCAAGCAAAGCGAGGGTTTCGATTGCCGTGTCGTCCATCCAGTTAACATTCAACGGGCTTAGACTATCCTCGATTTCCTGGATCGTTTGGTCCCGTATTTGCATTACTTCCCCACGATTAGATATTCGACTACGGCGGCGCGCTCGACAGATTTGTGAGTACCAAAATGATACCTGTGCGGCTTCTCGAACACACGAACGCTATCCTTATAGCGCCTCATCAGGGATTCCAACTGACCGAGATCGGGGAAGCCGTTGGAGCTGTAGGAAAGCACGATTTGGCTTTTAGCGAAGCGGGCAAACATGCGGTCAAACGCCTCCACCGCCGTCCGGCGGTAGCTGAACGGCGTAAAGCGCTTCGCGATCTTCTTCACTTTGGTCGAGGGATTCACAGGCAGTCCCTGCCAGTAGCAGGAAAGCCCCTCCAGGAAGTGATAGCGTTTAATGTAACAGTTATCATCAGCACGCGGGACGTAAGGGGGATCAAGATAAACGAGATCTACCTTGCGGCGGGGCAGCTCGAACAGGTCGGACCGCAGCGCCTGGTTACGTCGGCCGTTGTCGAAAACCGCCGCATTGTAAACTTCTATTTGCTCAAGAAAATGCTCCTCAAGCGAAAGTTGAAGATCACGACGACCATCGTCGTAGCGGGATAGGTCGCCCGATATAGTAAACACGCCTCTGGGTTGGCGTTTGAGACATGAGCGGAACAGAGCCGCATAGGCAAGCGCCTGTTGGTAGCGATCCTGAAGCTGGCCAATGTTACCTGAGAGCCGATCTAGAAATCGCAAATCGTCAGGTGTGTAGAACACGCCGTTGAAAGTCTCTTCGATAAAGTGATGTGTCGCTGGTGTGCGATCGAGCAGGCGCTTGATCGCCTTGCCGTCGAGGTGAGTGTTATTGTTCTCAACGGTCGCTCTGGCAACGGTGCTGGTGAAGTTCAGGAAGTCCGACGCGATGACGCGTCGCTCCATCGCCTTCATCATGTAGGCAACGCAACCGGTGCCGGAGAAAGGATCCAACGCCGTCTCAAAATCCAAACCATCTAGAACGCTATGGATCCAGGGCAGCAGCCGCGCTTTGGACCCCATGTAGCGCAACTCGGGGTAGCTCATGGCTCGGTTCGGAAGTGAGGCCGGCCCCTTCGGCTTGGCGCGAAGCGGCATGACCTTGGCCGGGGTCGTAGGAAAAGCTTTCAGAGCCTGAGTCATTGTGCCTCACTTTGGAGCGAGCAGCGCCCGCCGGAATATTGTGGTATCGGGTCGGGGTTGCGGTTGCTAGTCCTGTATCCGGAATGCCGATCACGAACGCACGCTATCGGCCTCTCCTCCCCTCCCCTTGCCGTCTGCTCGACGCGGGTGCTCGGGGCTACGCGAGCGAGATCGGTCTCGTCCACAATGTCAGGTCAAATGCGATGGCTTGCACGCTTAGGCTGCGCTTTAGACTGCATCGAGCCAATATGGGCAGAGGCGGTCAAGGGAGAGCCTCACATTCTGACGTGATCGACACTGCTCGGAACTTGCCGTCCTGCCCCTCAGGTCGTCAGCGGTGAAGGGTCGACGGCTGCCGCGTGCCACCGAAGGCATGCAGCATTCCTCTAGAGAGGGTTGGGGCTCTGTACGACATAGCCCAGGGCAAACGTTTTCCACTGCGGTCGTTCCGCCGAATTCCACAGCCGCAATCGACCCCCATATAGGTCTGCTGGTTTATCAAACGCCCGATAGCACGAGCGCCGAAGGTTGGGGCGATGTGACCGGGCCCGCTTCGCGCGCAGCGGGTCAGAGTGCCGGAACCGAGCATGTGGGGCATCAGCGGGGGCAGCGCGTCGCTATGAGGAGGGCTCCACGCAGCCCCGCTGCCAACGGCGGTGTGCCATTTCTATCTGGCTGCAGAATGTGCCTTTTCTAACTGGCGGCAACAACCCGTTCTAACCGATGCTGTGCATCCGGACCGCGCCCATTAGCTGATGTGGTCGGTATGGTTTCGCGAGGAAGATCGCGCCGCTGGCGTCGTCCTTGAGCACCGATGGATCGTCTCCGGAGGAGACGATCACGCGGATCAAGGGGTCAGTTGCGCGGATCTCGGCCGCGAGCTGGAGGCCGTCCAACGAGCCAGGCATGTGCAGGTCGGTCAGAAGCACGTCGATGTTGTGCCTCGCCGCTAGCTCCAGCGCCTCTGCTGTCCCGGAAGCCTCGAGAACCTCGAAGCCCTCGTCCTTCAGCACAGCGCATGCAAGGGTACGAATATACTCCTCGTCGTCAACAATCAGCACCGTCGAAGAAAATCGCTGTCCCATTACCTCTCCCTATGCGCGTACAAGTCCGGCGAAAATACGCTCTTTGCCCAACCTGCGTTGCTTGACACGCGTTAACCACAACTGGCCGGGACGTTAGGCGTCCGAACGCACGTGGTGGCTGATCTATCCAAAATACAGTCTATGTACCTAATTGCGACGTTACCCTGATTGAGGCAGGACTTCTCCACCGGGACCAGTCCACAAGACATGCCGGGTCGCGATGGCGCCGGGGCATCCCCTCCCCCCGAGCGACACAAGGAAGAGCCCGCCCCTCCCCCCGAGCGTTGGCGGGCTCTTCTGGTGCTTAGGCGGGGCGAAATGGACCGCGCCGATGCAGCGCTACTTCTTCAACGTCCACGACCAAAACGGATCGCTCCTCGACCCAGAGGGCACGATGTGCTCCGATCGCGAGGCAGCGCGCCGCGTCGCGATCGACTATGTTCGCTCGATCCTCGCCGAGGACCTAGGGTTAGGGTGCATCGATATGAACGGGAAAATCGATGTCCTCCTCGACGGCGCCGTCGTCGAGACCATAGCCTTCGCCGAATGCGTCATCGTCATCGCTGAGGGCCGGCAGCGCGTTAATAGTCGCTCGTCAGCATGATCGTCATGACGCGCACCGTGATCGATGGGTCGCTCGGATCCTCCGAGCCATACACCATGGTCGGCTCATAATAATCGATCTTGAAGCAAACCCGGTGTCCGTCGAAATCGAAGGCTCCAGAGTCGCGCTCCGGACCATCGTCGGCGGTGAACTCGTATTCGCGGATCGCCTTCATGAGGCGAGAGGTCGCGAGCAGTCCGGGCACCGGACCAGGCTCTTCGAGCGTAGCGCGAAGCGTCCGCGTCATTTGGTGGCGCCCGTTAGGGTACACGCCACGGCGGCAGAGATCATTCAGCTGCGCAATGCGCTCCGTTCGGGATACGGTCTCCGCCCTCATTCCGCAGCTCCCGCGCAGGCGCCCGTTAGGCGCGCCGCGGCGATCGCCGCCGCGGAGGGATAGGCGTCGACCAGGTGCTGATGGATGGCGGCGTTCTCGGGGAGAGCGAACACCCCATCGGGTGCGGGCCGCGTGATCAGAAGAGCCGATACGATGACGTCCGCCAGGTCGCGGACTTCGGTCGGCTTGCCGGCGTCATCGTTTCTGACGGGCGCTCGAAAGCCGGCCTCAAACCAGCTCCCGAGCCCGTTCTCGACCTGCTCGATATAGTCTGCCGCGGCTGAGATCGCGGCGTCCTCGTCGGCGATACGGATGCCGAGAGTGAAGTAGCGGCCGAAATCGTGGGGGTTGCGCAGTTCGACTAGAGCATCTTCACGATGGGCGGAATCGCGAGGGATTCCCTTTTCGGTGGTCGTGTGATTCATAGGCGTCCGTCACGACGGAGGCGGCAATGGG
>NZ_JBEPMV010000009.1:0-157403 GCF_040545965.1 Sphingomonas trueperi
CCCATTGCCGCCTCCGTCGTGACGGACGCCTATGAATCACACGACCACCGAAAAGGGAATCCCTCGCGATTCCGCCCATCGTGAAGATGCTCTAGCTTCCGCTGCTGCCGTACCAGCCAAGTTCGCCCGATCGGCTCCAGCCTTTGCGATTGATGCTCCCTTCCGCCAGGTGGAAAGCTTCGCGGTTCAATCCTCGCAGTTCAGCGGGCGCGAAACCAGGCCTTCTGCCGCTACACTTCAAGCTACGTCAGCGCGACTTTAGCTGGCAAAAGCTGTCGAGGCAGCGTGCTTCTAATTGCTCGAACGATGCCCGATCTTCCGATCAGCCCAGCTCAAGAAGGCTGAGATATTTGGCGCATCCGTGTGGCCGCCGCGATGTTGGCGCCAGGCAAGCTCTCCTTCCAGAAGATCGGTTTCCGGTGGCGGTAATATCGCATGCTGATAGTCGCTACCTCGTCCCAAGTCGTGAGCGCCCAATAGCGTCCAAGCGGGACCTGCGGCGATCGCCGCCATATAGCTGCCTTGTTGATCCAGCCACGATGCATCCCCCGCCTCCGGGGCCCCATAGCTGATAAAGGCCAGTCGCGGAGCAACGAGCGCCAAGAGCTGATGCGCATCGACCGGAAGGTCGGCTGCGGTCCGCCGACCGAGCCTGCCCTTCTCGGTACCGTATTTCAGGAAATTTCCAGCCATCCAGTGGTATTCGCCGGCACTTGTCAGGTTTTCGACCTGCTCGCCAAAGTTGCGGCGGTGCGGCTTGACACCGCCTTCTCCCGAAGAGCCGATCAAGACGAGCGCGAAGCGCTCGTCAAAGGCCGCAGCCACCAGGGCCGCCTTGCCCCAGCGCGACACACCCTCCACGCCTACATGGGCAGCATCGATCTCGGGCCGCGTTCCAAGATAATCAAGCAGGCGACTGGCGCCCCAGCCCCATGCGCGCAGCGCTCCCCATTGATCTGGGGTACGCGGTGCACCTTTGTTGACGAGCCCTATGATTCCTTCGCGTAGACCTGCACCATCGTCTGCCTGAATGGTGGAGGTATCGAGCAGCGCCACGCCCCAGCCGTCGGCGACGAGCTTCGTGATTCGATCGTCTTCCGGCGGCGGCGTGACGAAGCCGCCAGGCTTCACAAATTCAAACCCGGGATGCTTCGCGAACACTGCTTCGAACGAGGGATCTTGTGCGACGAGCATCGCCTTCATCGCCTGATCGAACCGTCCCGCTTCAACTGCGTTGGGCTGACTGGGGGAAGGATACCGCGCTGGCGCGAACATGATGAGTAGCGGCACCTGGTGCCTGGCTCCTGCCGGGAGCACGAGGGTCGCTCTTATATCGACGACGATGGAAGGCGCGTTGGAGTCATGAATGTGGCCGACAAGCTGCTGCGCAATGACAGGACGCCCCGCAATGAACTCCCGATCGGCCGCATCTATCCGCCAAATCACGGGCGGCACCTTGTCGGGCACGCGACCATAAATTTCACGTTCGAACAGAGCGAGGAGTTCTGGGCGTCGTTCGCGACGCCACATCTCAGCATCGATCACGGCGCGACCGTCCGCCATCTTCAACAGTTCAGGCCAGATGGGATATGGATTGGCCTTAGCGGGATCATAATTTGCGGCGTTCGGTGCGGCAGGGTCGCCATTCGCGCCGGGCCGCAGTTGCTCGATGCCCAGCTGCTTCATCATGTCCCCGTGGTCCTGCTCAGCAGACCATGGCTGCGCCGCGGCTGTCGAAAGCAGCAGGGCCGCGAGCGCCGTGCCGCCAATCTTCCAGGTCCTCACTCAGCCCTTCTCCCCGATCAACGTACGAACAGGCATGCATCGAGATAAGCGTAGCAGCCGCACAAGCTTCCAGCCCAAGTTCAGCGCTTGGTCGGAGCAAGGTTCTTCTGCATTTCGAACTGAGATCGATCCTTAGACTTCCTGCGTTTGGCGCCAAGTATATTCCACCGGGTTCGCCAGAATGCGTATACCGCCAAGCTCCCGAGCAGGGCCAGAGCGACGCCGGACACGCTCATGGCTAGCTTCCAGAACAGACCTCCGGTCTTGGCAGCGTGGACTGGATAGAGCTTCTCGCGGATCGATGCCGCCCTGCCTCCGCCAGCGGGATCAGCGCGGCCGATGATCGCCAGCGTAGCGGGATCCGCATAGACGAAGGTGCGGCCGTTCGGCGTCCACTCGAACGGCTGCCGCAGCCGGAGGACGATGGGCGACCCGGCCTTGCGCGGCCATTGCAGGCGGCGGAACTCGGCGCCGGGGAAGGTCGCCGCTGCTACCTGGAACAGCGGTGCCAGATCCCGGACAGGCGGCGCCGCTCGTTGCCCCTCCAGCTTCGGCGGGCGCGAACGGGCCTCGGCAATCAGGCTGCCGGCCAAGACCGGAAAGACCATCAGCACGCCCGTCACCAGCGAGACGAGCAGCAAGGGCGCGGCGACCACGCCCAGGTCGCGATGATGGTGGACGATCGCGCCGGACTTCATCGTTGCGGGCCATAGCCGCAGGCGGAAACGGCGCCGCGTCCGCCACCACAGCAAGACTCCCGTCACGACGAAGAACAGCCCGACGAGACCGGCGACGCCGGTGATCGTCTCCCCCGTATCGCCGATCAGCAGGCGATGGTGGAGATCGAACAGCCATAGCTCGGGCCGCTGCCATGATGCCGACCACCGCGCGACCGTCTCCCCGGCCTGGCTGAGATAGGCGCCGCCTCCGTCCCTGAAGATCACCTGATGGATGCCGAGACCGTCGCCCGCAAAGGTGATGCGGTCGATCGGGCGTGCCGCGTTCGACAGCTGGCCGACGACCCTGGCCAGCGCGGCCGGATCGGCACGCACCGGATCCCCCGCATGCGCCACGAAGGTGAGTTCGTCCCGCCACACGAGCAGCGTACCGGTCAGCCCCAGCACGGCGAGCAACAGGCCGCCGATCGCGCCGATCCAGCGATGCAGCAGGGCGAGGACGTGCATCAGAACCCGGCCTGCCAGCTCAGCGTGAAGTTGCGGCCGCGCCCCGTGTAGAAGCGGGCATTGTCGGTCGGCCCCTGCGTGTCGCTGTAATAAGTGACATAGTCGGTGTTGCCGAGGTTCTGGACGCTCAACATCATGCGGCCGATCGGCAAGTCGTAGGCGACATAGGCGTCGAACAGTCGGTAGCCGACGAAATCATTGGCGATCGGCTGCCCCTGGAATCGGCGTGACAGATAATAGCGGCCCTGCACGCGCGCGCTGAAGCGTCCGCGGGCATAGTCGATGCTGAGGTTGAGCCGGTCGGGCGAGATGTTGGCGCCGTCGAGATCGGCGTCCATCCTGCCGTCGCCATTTGTATCCGTGCGCCCGCTGACATGGGCAAAGCCGGTACCGAGCTTAAGCCCCGGCAATGGGGTGCGGACGTCCAGGTTCACTTCCAGCCCCTCGATGTCGATCGGCTGACGCATCACGTTGAACATGCCGTCGCTGGCGCGCACCAGCACCTGGCCCAGGTCGCTCGACGACCAGTAATAGGTGGCACTCGCCTCCAGCGGACCTTGGGTAACCTCTACGCCGATTTCGCGGTTGTTCGACACCACCGGCGTCAGGTCGAGGAAGTCGGCGATGCGGATGTTGGGCTGGGTGATGCCGCGCAGGACGCGCCCGATATCGGCGATCGTATAGCCTTCCGCATAGCTGCCATAGGCGCGGATGCCCTTGATCGGCTCCACCACCACGCCGCCGTTCCACAAGGCCCGTTCGAACGAGGGCTTGCCGCCGATCACCGCCCGCGCATTCGCACTGGCCAGCGTCGTGTAATCGGGAATGTCGAGCTGGACATTCTCGTAGCGCACGCCCCCGGCGAGGCGCACCACGCCGTCGAACAGCTTGAGATTGGCCTGCCCGAACGGCGCCAGGCTGCGGAAATCGGTCTGCGGCACCCAGGCGCGGCCGGTCTGGACGAGATCCTGCTTGGTGCGATCGATCAGCGCGTCGAACCCCGCGGTCAGCGTCAGCGCCTCGAAGCTCGGCACGGCGCGTTCGTAGCTGATCTTGCCGCCGATCTTGCGCGACACGTTGCGCGACTGGTCGAACAGCGTGCCCAACGGGGCGAGCCGCGCGTCCTGGAACGTCGCCAGGATGCCGCCGGCAAAGGTATCGCTGGTACGGTTGTAGAAGCCCTGCAGCGTGAACGCCCCGCCCGCCAGATCGTCGTCGGTGAGCGACGCGGACACCATTTCGGCCAGCCCGCTCGAGGGCTGCCCGGGCGTCTGCCCGCGCCGGCTGGTGGCGGGGATGCCCAGCGCCCGGTTGCCGTCGACGGGCAGATAATGGTTGTTGCCTTCCAGCCGGAACCGGTTGGCGATCACTTCGATGCGCGCGGTGTCGGACAGATCGAAGCCTGCCCGGCCGAAGAAGGAAAGGCTGTCGGTATCCTGGATCTCGCTCTGGTTGCCGTCGAGCCCGATGCGGCGGCCGCGCCCGTCGAGGAACACGCCGCGCCGCTCGAAGGCAGCGCCGGCGGTGGCATCGAACCGGCCGCTGCGGACGCTGACCAAGCCGGCGACCTTGCCGCCGAGCGAGTCACCGGAGAAGTCGTCACCGCTATTCCCCTGCAGCAGGGTCCGCCCGCTCCAGCCATCGTGCTTGGGCGCGCCGACGGTGACCTGGTTGACCACCCCGCCCGTCGCCCCGATGCCCTGCAGGGCGTTGGAGCCGTAGATCACTTCGACCCGATCGATGAAGAAGGGATCGATGGTATAGCCGTCGCGCGCGCCGTCGCGGATCGGCGTGGTCTGCGGAATGCCGTTGATCGCGTAGAGCGGCGATCGGCCGCGCAGCGTCTCGCCGAAGCCGGTGATCTTTTCGCGCGTCGGCGAGAAGGAAGGGAGTAGCGCCGACACCGCATCGACGGTGGAACCGGACACTGCAACCTGCCGCGACAGCGTATCGCGGTCGATCACGTCGACCGTCAGCGGCAGCGCGCTGGCCGGCAAGTTGGTCCGCGCCGCCGTCACAACGATGTTTTCCCGCGCGGTTTCGAGCGCATCCTCCCCGGCGCGAGTGTCTTGCGCCTTGGCACTTCCCGTCCAGATGGCAGCTACGGCGATCATGCCGATGGCAAACTTCATCGTCTTCCCCTTTCGGGAGGCGATAGAAGACAATTTTGCATCCTGCAACAGCCTCGCATTAGCAAATCCGGAAAGCGGAGGCTTGGGCTGTGCCCCCGCAGCTGTGTTCGGGCGTCGGCACGTTAGCGCAGAGGCGTTTGTCCGATCGTCATCTATCCGCTCGACGCACTGCCTTCGTCGTTCGGGCGCTGCCGTGTAGAACCTCGCCCATAGCTCCGCTCCGCGCTGCATGCTGGTCAATCGTACCACCACACTGCGGGATCAAACGCCGAGCCTGTGCATAGAAGCACCTACGTACAGAACAGCAGATCCTGGTCGGCCCGCCACCACATGTTAGCGGTCACAAGTTAACCGGTTACATTCTCGCCTTGATATCTTAATTTGTTTTTCTCATACGTTGAAAAACCAAAATAATCTCCGCCAGCGAGCGGCACGGTTTTCAATGGGAGAGGAACGCGTCATGTCCACGTCGCTCAAACTTTGCCTACTGCTGGGCAGCATCTTGGGGGGCGCCCCTGCGCTCGCGCAGACGGGATCAGCCCCTGATCTCGCGCCTTCAACACAAGACCAGACGCCCCCAGCGGCGGCGGTGGGGCAGGATACCGCCGTCTCTCCGAATGGCACCGCGGTGCAAGATGAGATTGTCGTCACCGGCATTCGCGCCAGCCTGAGCTCCTCGGCACAGGTGAAGCGCGAGGCAAATCAGATCGTCGACTCCATCAGTGCGGTGGATGTCGGCAAGTTTCCCGACGCGAATATCGCCGAATCGCTCCAGCGAATCACCGGTGTCGCCATCGACCGATCGGGCGGCGAAGGCCAGTTCATCACCGTCCGCGGCCTCGGTCCCGAGTTCAACACCGTGCTGGTCAATGGTCGCGTCATGGCGACCGACAATGCCGGTCGCGAGTTCTCGTTCGACGTACTCTCGTCGAACATGATCCAGCGCACCGATGTCTTCAAGTCGAGCGTACCTGAGCTGCAGGAAGGCGGAATCGGCGCCACGGTCAACATCGTGACGGCCCGCCCGCTCAAGGGCCCCGGCGGCTTCCAGGCGGCGGCGCAGATCGGCGGCATCTATGATCGTTCGCGCAAGAGCGTGTCGCCCGATCTCGCGGCCACCGTCTCCTATGCCAACCCGGACAAGACCTTCGGCGTGCTGCTTGCGGGGTCGTACACCAAGCGCAAGAGCCAGACGGACACGATCGCGATCGACGGCTGGATCAATGGCCGACCGAACATCGTGCAGTCGATCGGCGGCGTGCCGACGCTGATCACCGGCACCGACCCGCGCTATCCGGTCACCGGCAACGCCAACCTGCCGCAGAGCCTCTATTATCAGCGCGCGCAGGAGGAACGCGAGCGAATCAACGTGTCGGGCGCGATCCAGCTGAAGCCGAGCGACAATCTCGAGATCACCGTCGACGGCATCTATTCGCGCTTCAACATCTCCGGCGTAACGCGCCGCCTCGACAACTTCATGGCGGCCCCGTACTTTCAGCCGACGTTCGACGGTACCAATACCGCCACCAGCCTGACCATGCTCGGGCGCGACTTCATCGCCCAAAACCCGCAGTTCCTGGCGGCCAACCCTGATCTGACCAACAACGGCGTCAACGCCAAGGTCGATCACGTCTACAACACCACCAACCGCAAGTCGGACAGCTACCAGGTGGGCGCCAACCTCAAGTGGAACCCGGCGGAGAACATCGAACTGCGCTTCGACGCCTCCACCACCGGTGCCAACCGGCGTTCGCCCAACGCCTATCTCGTCTATGGCGCTCTGCTGCCGTACAATTACCAGTTCAAGCTGGACGGCGGCAACGGCATCCCGTCGATCTCCTACGACAACAATATCATCAACAACGCCGACCTGATGCGGCTGCATTACATGGGCATCGACGCCAACCGCTCGCGCGATCGTGGCTCCGAATATCATTTCGACACGAAGTGGGACGTCGACGGATCGATCCTGCGCAACGTCATGGTCGGCCTGTCCTACACCGAACGGCGCAAGATCAACCGGTCGTTCAACAACAGCGATACCAGCTGCACCTATTGCGGCTATCAGGTGCCGATCGCGCAGGGGCTGCTGAAACCCTATCAATGGGGCGACCTGCTCGGCGGCGGCCAGAACATCCCGCCCTCGATGTTTGAGGTCGATCCCCAGGCCTTCCTCGCCTATCTGAACAATCCGGCGACGCTCAACATTCCTTCGAACGGGCGCACGTCGCAGCAGCAGGCGGCGTTCGCGGCACAGGTGCAGGCGCTGGACGGCGGCCCCTTCGGCGTCCGCGAGCAGCTGCGCGGCACCGTCAACGTGCGCGAGCGGCTCACCGCGGGCTATATCAGCATGCAGTTCGGCAACGATCGGTGGACCGGCAATGCCGGTGTCCGCGTGATCCGCACCCGGGTGCTGTCCTCGGGCTTCGACACGCCGGTGACGAGCATCAACAACACGCCCGGCGACGACACGCTGCAATATACCTATGGTCCCGCAACGGCGATCGCGGTGCGCAGCAGCTACGTCAACGCCCTCCCCTCCGCCAACATCAAGTACAGCCTGACCGACAAGCTGATCGCCCGCGCCGCCTTCTCGCAGACGATCACGCGGCCGACGCTGACCGATCTGGGCGTCAACAACGACTATGGCGGCCGCATTGCAGTGCCGCTGTCGTCGGGCGGCAATCCCAGCCTGCTGCCGTTCCGCTCGACCAACTACGACGTCTCGCTCGAATGGTATCTGTCGCGCGTCAGCTACATCAGTGTGGGCGGCTTCTATAAGGACTTGTCCGACTTCCTCGAGCTGCAGACGCTGCCCGTCGAGCGCTTCGGCAGGATCTATCAGGACACCCGCACCCGCAACGGCCAGACCGGGACGATCAAGGGCATCGAGGTCGGCGCGCAATATTCGCTTGACGCGCTGGGCGGCTTCGTCGGCGGGTTCGGCGTGACGGGCAACTACACCTATGTCGCCAGCAGCGCCAAGCGCGACCAGACGCTGAGCGACTTCTCCTGCGGCTATAACGGCTTGTCGCCGCACTCCGCGAACGGCAGCGTGTTCTACGAGAAATACGGAATTTCGGCCCGCGTATCGTACAACTGGCGCTCGGACTATCTGCGCAACTGCCGCGACAGCCAATCCCGGCCGCGCAATCGCTCGGCGTACGGCCAGCTCGACTTCAACCTGTCGTACGATCTCACGCCCAACTTCCAGGTCTATCTCCAAGGCGTGAACGTGACGAACGAGTACATCGACGAATGGTCGGCCATCGAGGAGCGGTATCTGCTCCAGCAGGAGACCGGCGCACGCTACAATTTCGGCGTGCGGATAAAGCTCTGAGGCGGCGGCGGCGGCGCCCCACGGCGCCGCCGCCCAGCACCGCCTACCGGCAAGCAGCGTTGCCGGTCTTCAACGCTGCTTGACCTCTAGCGCGCACCATCCAATCAGCAAAGCATGACGACCAGCCTTTCCCTCGCCGATGCACGCCGGATTGCGCTGGCGGCGCAGGGCTTCGGCGCGCGGCACCCCGCACGGGTAGGCACGGCGCAGTTGCGACGGACGGTAGACCGCCTCGGCCTGTTCCAGATCGACAGCGTCAACGTGCTGACTCGCGCCCACTATCTGCCCGCCTTCTCTAGGCTCGGCATTTACGATCGCGCGGCGCTCGAGCGCGATGCCTGGGGTCCCAAGTCGGCCCGGCGCCTCTTTGAATATTGGGCCCATGAAGCCTCGCTGCTTCCGATGAGCCTGCACCCGCTGCTGCGCTGGCGAATGGCGAAAGCCGAGCGCGGCGAAACCGGGTATGGCGCACTCCGACGCTTCGCAACCGAGCGGCGCGCCGAAGCTGATGCGGTGCTCGCGCGGATCGTTGCGGACGGTCCGCTCGCCGCCGCGGACTTCGAGAACGGCTCGAGCCGGAGCGGCTGGTGGGAGTGGAGCCACACCAAGCACGCGCTGGAATATCTCTTCTGGGCGGGACGGATCACGACCGCGACGCGGCGCGGCAGCTTCGCACGGCTGTACGATCTGACCGAACGGGTCATCCCCGCAGATGTCCTCGCGCTGCCCACCCCCAGCGAAACGGACGCGCAGCGCATGCTCATCGAGCGAAGCGCGCGCGCACTCGGCGTCGCCACGGCCGCCGACCTCCGCGATTATTTCCGGTTGAAACCCGCCGAAAGCGATCCGGCGATAGCAAGCTTGGTCGAAGAGGGAGTCCTTGCACCGGTGAAGGTCGAGGGCTGGAGCCAAAAGGCCTGGCTGCACCGCGACACCGTGCACGCACGCAGAATCCGCGGTGCGGCGCTGCTCGCGCCTTTCGACCCGCTCGTTTGGGAGCGTGGTCGCACCGAGCGGCTGTTCGGCTTCCGATATCGTATCGAGATCTATGTACCGCAGCCGCTTCGCACCCATGGCTATTACGTGCTGCCATTCCTGCTCGACGAGGCGCTGGTCGCCCGCGTGGACCTCAAAGCCGATCGCCAGGCTGGCGTGCTGCGGGCACACAAGGTCACGCTCGAGCAGAACGCGCCGAGCGATACCCGCGAACGCCTGATCATCGAACTGGAGCGGATGGCGAAGTGGCTCGGCCTCGAAGGCGTCGATGTGGGGCAAATCGTCATGTCCGCCTAGGCCGCTGCGCATGCCACGGCTGAGGGACCGGAGCGGCACGAAGCTTTGCGTTGCACGCATGTGGCAAGAAACCGTGGCCTTGATCCGGCCGCCTCCTGATCAGGCGAAGCCTTTCGTCGCAACGCCTCTCGGCTTCACCACGCTCAGCCGCAACGCCTTGTTTGAAAAGGTTTTCGCAAGCCCGCGAAGGCCTGCTTTGCCACCCCCAAGCAAAAGCTCATTTTCCTAGCGCACAGCTGGGAATTACGACCCTCCGCGACACATAAGGAGGATCGGATGGGGCGCATGCACGGTTGGGTTGTCGCGGGTCTGATGGCGGGGGTGGCGCAGCCGGCGCTCGCCCAGGCACAGGACGCCGAGACTCCCGCAAAGGATGGCGCGGGGGACATCGTCGTCACCGCCCGCTTCCGCAACGAGAATCTGCAGGACGTGCCGATCGCCGTCTCGGTGGTGAACGGCGATGTTGCGGCCTCGCGCAACCTCAACACGCTACAGGACTTGTCGACCGTCATCCCGACGGTGGATTTCCGCACCGGCCAGTCGAACAAAGACCGTACCGTGTTCATCCGCGGCGTCGGCACGATCACCACGTCGCCGGGCGTGGAGAGTTCGGTCTCGACGGTGATCGACGGCGTAGTGCTGGTGCGCCCGGGCCAGGCGACGCTCGACCTGCTCGATCTCGATCATCTCGAGGTGCTGCGCGGGCCGCAGGGCACGCTGTTCGGCAAGAACGCCTCGGCCGGCGTGATCAACCTCGTCACCAAGGGCCCGACCAGGACGCAGACCGCATCGCTGGAAGGCGGCTATTACGAGGGCGGCGAGGGGCGCATCAAGGGCACCGTCTCGGGCCCGATCACCAGCAACATCGGCTATACGCTGAGCGGGCTCTACGCCGCCTATCGCGGCAACGTCTACAATGTCGGCACGCGCGACTGGGTGAACGGCTATGACCGCTGGGGCGTGCGCGGCAAGATCGTCGCCAAGCCCAATGACGACGTCACCATCACCTTCGCCGGCGACTATTTCTACAATCGCGACGATACCCCGCAGGGCGTCTATGTCAGCTCCAGCCGCGTCGCCTACCCGATAGGCGTGGTGATGCCGAACGCGACCCTGGCCGGCTTGCTGACGCAGGAAGGCATCACGCCATCGGCCAACAACACCCGGATCAACACCAATTTCGACGCCGACGTGCGCGACCGCAACTATGGCGGCTCGATCACGCTCGATTGGCGGCTGGGCGGCGGCTACACGCTGACCTCGATTACTGCCTATCGCGAGTGGAAGAACCACCAGACGCCGGATTGGGACGCGCGCGCGATCCTCGCCACCGGTTTCCCGCAGGGCCGCGACGACGGCACCGTCGACTTCGACCAGTTCTCGCAGGAGATCCGCCTCGCCTCGCCGCAGGGCGGGCTGGTCGACTATGTCGTCGGCGCCTATCTGCTCTCGGCCGATACCGACGAGCGCTACCAGCGCAGCGTCACCCAGCTGATCGCCGGGGCGCCGGTGACCAACAACGGCGTGGCGAACTACGGCATCCGCGCGCAGAACCACGCATTGTTCGGCGAGGCCAACCTCCATGCCACCGACAAACTGACTTTCATCGCGGGCGGGCGACTGATCCACGATTCGCTCAGCTATTTCCACCAGCGCGTGTCGGATACCGCGACCGGCGTGTCGGGCATCCGCCCCAGCTTCGCCAGCAGCGGCAAGACCGACCGGGTGGACTACAGCGCCCGCGCCGGCGTGCAGTACAAGCTGGCGCCCAACGCCAACACCTATTTCACCTTCTCGCGCGGCTACAAGGGCCCGGCCTACAACGTCTTTTTCAACATGCAGGCGTTCGACACCCAGCCGCTCGCGCCCGAGACCTCAACCAGCTACGAAGTCGGCCTCAAGGGCAGCCTGTTCGACGGGCGGGTGAGCGGCGGGATCGCTGCCTATCTCACCGATTATGACGGCTTCCAGGCCAATTACACCGACACCTATCTCGGCGCGATCGTCACCCGGCTGATCAACGCGGGTCGGGTACGGACCAAGGGCGTCGAGGCCGACCTCAACGCCCGGCCGACCGACCGGCTGACGCTAAACTTCGCGGCGGCGCGCACCGATGCGCGCATCCGCCACTTCAACTGCCCGGCGGCGACCAGTTGCACCTCGATCGACGGCGGCGCCCTCCCCTTTGCCCCCGACTGGAAGCTGAGCGGCGGCGCGGCGTGGAAGCTGCCGATCACCGACGGCCTCGCGGTCGAGCTTCAGACCGACGCGAGCTACAAGAGCAAGACGCAGTACGCGATCACCCAGAACCCGGACACGATCCAGCCCGCCTATGGCCTCTGGAACGCCAGCATCGCGCTGATCGGCGGCGATCGCTGGGAGCTGCGCGCGCTGGTGAAGAACATCCTCGACCAGCACTACTCCAACTATCTCGTCTATGGCACCACCGCGGGTGTCGTCCGTTACGTGCCCCGGGACAATGATCGCTATGTCGGCCTGAATGCGCGCATCCGCTACTGACACCACCGCCGGGGCGCAGGGTCGCTGGGCGATCCTCGCGCTCGTGTTCGGCGCGGTGATGCTCAACTATGTCGACCGGCAGATCCTCGCCCTGCTCAAGCCGATGCTGCAGGGCGAGTTCCACTGGTCCGACCGCGACTATGCGCACATGGCCTCGGCCTTCCAGTTCGCGGCGGCGCTGGCCTTTCTCGGCACCGGCTGGTTTCTCGACCGAGTGGGGCTGCGGCGCGGCTTCGCGTTGGGCGTGGCGGTGTGGAGCCTTGCCGGCATGGCGCATGCCTTCGCCACCACCGTCACCCAGTTCGTCGCCGCGCGCGCCGTGCTGGGCGCGGCGGAGTCAATCGGCACGCCAGCAGCGGTGAAGTCCGCCGCCACCTTCTTCCCGCCCGCCGAGCGTTCCCGCGCGCTCGGCATCGGCAACACCGCGCCCAATGTCGGCGCAATCCTCACCCCGCTGCTGATCCCGGCCTTGGCGCTGTGGGTCGGCTGGAAGGGCAGCTTCCTGCTCGCGGGCGGCCTGGGCCTCGCCTGGGTGGCCGTCTGGCTGCGCTATGTGCCCGCTGCGGCCAGCGTGCGGGGGCCGCGCTTGGAGGTGCCATGGCTCCACTTGCTGCGCGACCGGCGAACGCTTGCGATCGCCGTCGCCAAGGTACTGAGCGATCAGGTCTGGTGGTTCCTGCTGTTCTGGACGCCCGACCTGTTCCACCGCCAGTTCGGGCTGGAACAGGGCGCGCTCGGCCTGCCGGTGGCGCTGGCCTATTCGCTCGCCGCATTAGGCGCGATCAGCGGCGGCTGGGTGCCGGGCTGGCTGCTCGCCCGCGGCTGGGCACCGGAGCGGGTGCGGCACGCCACGCTGCTCGGCTATGCGCTGCTCGTGCTGCCGATCCCGCTGGTGCTGGTGGCGAGCAATCCCTGGGTCGCCGCCCTCCTCCTCGGCCTGGCGCTGTTCGCGCACCAGGGCTTCTCGACCAACGTGTTCGGGCTGGCGACCGACATCATCCCCGCCGACCGCGTCGGATCGGTGATCGGCATCGGCGCCTTTGCCGGCAACCTCGCCGGCATGGCCATTCTCGAGCTGGCCGGCTGGTCGCTCGACAATGGCCATGGCTATGCGCCGATGTTCTGGATCGCCGCCTTCTCCTATCTCGCCGGCGCGCTGCTGGTGCGCTGGATCCTGCCGCGCACCGCCTATGCGGACGCGGGCTGATCCAGCAGCTCGGCCATGTCGACCACCCGATACTCGCGAAGGCTGATCTCCGCCGCCATGCCGATGGCGACGGCCTTCAGTCCGTCCTCTGCGGTGACCTCCACCCGTCCTTCTCCCCGCACCGCACGGGCGAAGGCCTGATGCTGGTAGAAAGTCGATCCATGGTGCGATCCCGCCGCCAGCGCCGCCGCGTCGACGTCGATGTGGCGCTTCTCGGGTGCCTTGGGATTGCCGAAGCCGGTGCGCGGCGAGCGGGTGAGCACGCTGCCCGGGATGCTTACGTCGAGCCGGGCGACATCGCCGGTCGCGACGATCTCCTCCTGCTCCTCCGCCCCGTCGGCAAACATGCACAGGTCGAGCAGCGCGCGGGTGCCGTCGGCGAAATCGACGGTGGTGAAGCTGTTGTCGACGATATCCGGGGTGGCGCCGTCATAGCGCTCGCCCAGATGATTCACGTCCTGCGCGCCCGAGCAATAGACGCGCACCGGCTCGCTGCGAACGATGAAGCGCATCAGGTCAAAGAAATGGCAGCATTTCTCCACCATCGTGCCGCCGGTGTTGCGCGCGAAGCGGTTCCAGTCGCCCACCTTGACCAGGAAGGGGAAACGGTGCTCGCGCATCGCCAGCATGCGCAGCCGACCGATCTCGCCGCCATGGACGCCCGCGATCAGCGCGGCGACCGGGGGCATGTAGCGATATTCCATTGCCGTCCAGAACACCGCCGAGTGGCGCGCGGCGCGCTCGGCGATCCAGCGGGCATCCTCAATCGTCGTCGCCAGCGGCTTTTCGCACAGGATGTGCAGCCCGGCATCGAACAGCGGCTCGACGGTGCCGCGATGGGTGAAGTTCGGGCTCGCGACGACCACCGCGTCGAGCCCGTCATGCTGGGCCAGCGCCTCGGCATCGCGATAGGCGGTCACGCCCTGCGCCTTGCCGCCCAGCGCCTCGCGCGCCCAGCCGAGCGAGGTCTCGACCGGATCAGCGATCGCCACCAGCTCCGCGCCGTCCGTGATCGCAAGATTGCGGATATGCTCCACGCCCATCATCCCGCACCCGACCAGACCGTACCGAATTCGCGACGCCATTCTCTTCTCCAGAGGCTTTGAACGATGACCACCCATCCCCAGACCGACGCATCCGGCAAGCAAGAACAACTTCCCCCCTGCGAAGTGAGCTGGTTTTCCGCCCTGTGCGACGACGACTATGAGTTTCTTGGCCAGCCCGACCCGCGCCTGCTCTCCAGCTGGGAGCATTGCCGCGACATCGTGCTGGCGGCGGAAAGCGCCGGGTTCGACAATATCCTGCTGCCCTCGGGCTACGCGCTGGGCATCGACACCACCGCCTTCGCCGCCGCGATCGCGACATTGGTCCGCCGCATCCGGCTGCTGATGGCGGTACGCGTCGGCGAGAGCTGGCCGCCCCAGCTCGCCCGTCAGATCGCGACGATCGACCGGATCCTCGGCGGTCGTCTGGCGGTCAACATCATCTCCTCGGACCTGCCGGGCGAGACGCTCGCCTCGGCGCCGCGCTACCGCCGTACGATCGAGGCGATGCACATCCTGAAGACGCTGCTGAACGGGGAAGCGCTCGATCACCAGGGCGAGTTCTGGCAGCTCAAGGTCGAGCCGCCGCGGATCACCACCGTCTCTGGCCGCGCGCCGCAGCTCTATTTCGGCGGCCTCTCGGAGGATGCGCGCGAGGCGGCGGCGGAAGGCGCCGACGTCTATTTGATGTGGCCCGACCGGATGGATGCCGTCGCCGCCACGCTCGACGACCTCCGCGCCCGCGCCGCCAAACGTGGCCGCACCCTGCGCTTCGGCTACCGCGTCCATGTCGTGGTGCGCGAGACCGAGGCCGAGGCCCGCACCGCCGCCGACCGACTGCTGTCGCACCTGGACGCCGCCCAGGGAGAAGCGATCCGCGCCCGCTCGCTCGACGCCCAGTCGGCGGGCGTCCGCCGCCAGGCCGAACTGCGCGAGGCTTCGGCTGGCGACGGCTATGTGGAAGACAATTTGTGGACCGGCATCGGTCGCGCCCGCTCGGGCTGCGGCGCCGCGATCGTCGGCGATCCGGACCAGGTGCTCGCCAAGCTCAACGCCTATCGCGCCTTGGGGATCGAGGCCTTCATCCTCTCCGGCTACCCCCATGCCGCCGAGGCAGACCTGTTCGCGCGGCATGTGCTGCCGAGGCTGGAGCATGCGCAGCTTGCATGAGCGCGGCCAAGTTGCCGATCACACCCCCGGCAATCCGCCGCGTTGTCCAAATAGTCCGGGGACGCGCCTCGTTCACCCACCAGCTTTTGCTGAGCTTGCCGGCCATCAGGCGCGGCGAGGACCCGACGTTCGCAGACGGAACGTCGCTCGCCTGCGCATCATCGATCCTGGCTCGATGTCGAGGTGCTCAACCGTCGGCGGGATCGAACCCATATTCCCAGCGGTATGGAACGCCGGTTACCCCCAGCGCCGCACGCACCAATGCCGGAAATGCACGCTCGATCCGGACGTCGTTTCCCAGGATCAGCACGCATCGACGGCCGCGCTCGAGGCAACCAGGGCCCTGGAGTCCGGAGAAGGCTATAACGCCCAGCGCAGCCTTGGCGCGCGTCCGTTCGGCAGGTGGCGCATTCCCCTGGTTCGCAGCGCGTATCGGCCGATGGCGGAACATCAGGGCCGGTAACGCGATCAACGGTTTGTATCGGGAGTGTTGAAATGCGGGCGATCGCCATAGCTATGTTGGGGCTCGCCGGCGTCGGGCAAGCCGCCGGTCAAGTTGAAGCCGTCGACGATCCCGCCGGCGAAGTGAACCCGTTCATCGGCACCACCAACGGCGGCAACGTCTTCCCCGGCGTCTCGATGCCCTTCGGCATGGTCGCGTTCAGCCCCGAGGAACTGCCGCTGCCGGGCCGGCGCTCCGCCGTGGCCGCGCCCGGCGGCTATGAATGGCGTGCGAACAGCGTTCGCGGCTTCAGCCTGACGCACGTCTCGGGGACAGGCTGCGCAGGGGCGAGCGGCGACATCCCGATCATGCCAATCACGACGCCGGTGACCATGTCGCCCGCGTCGGCGGCGGCCGGGACTGGCTATGCGAGCAACCTGGACCATTCCAAGGAAAGCGCGAGTCCGGGCCGCTACGGCGTTGCCTTGGGCAATGGCGTGAAGGTCGAGCTTGGCGCTACCGACCGTACTGCAATAGGGCGGTTCGCCTTTCCCGCGGGACAGCAGGCGAACCTGTTGTTTCGCACGTCGGACAGCGAAGTCGGCAGCACCGCCTCGACCATCACCATTGATCCCGCGACGCGCACCGTTACCGGCTCGGTCACCAGCGGCAATTTTTGCGGCTACCTCGCCGCTGACCGGCGCGAGAGCTATTATACGCTGCACTTTGTCGCCGTATTCGATCAACCGTTCGAAATTGGCGGAACATGGCGCGACGAAACCGTGTCACCCGGCGCGGCGCAGGGTTCGGGCGGAACCAGCTATGGCAGCGATGGGCATCCGCCGATCGGCAAGGGCGCGGGCGGCTGGATCCGCTTCGACGCGAAGCGCACCCCGGTCGTGACGATGCGGGTGGGCGTCTCCTATGTCGACGCCGCCGGTGCCCGCGCCAATCTGAACCGCGAAAGTCCGGCAGGCACCACGCTTCAGCCCGTGCAGGCGGCGGCGCGCGCTGCCTGGAACCGACGCCTCGGCCAGATCGCGATCGAGGGCGGCGCGCGGGACGAGCGCGCCGTGTTCTACACCGCGCTCTACCACGCGCTGCTGACGCCCAATCTCTACAGCGACGTGGACGGCCGCTATAGCGGCTTCGACGGCCGGGTGCACCGGCTGTCGCAGGGCCAAGGCGCGCAATATGCGAATTACTCCGGCTGGGACGTGTATCGCTCCCAGCTGCAACTGGTGACGCTGCTCGATCCGAAGCGCGGCGCCGACATCGCCCAGTCGCTGCTCAACCAGGCCGACCAGAATGGCGGCGTTTGGGATCGCTGGACCCATCTCACCGGCGCGACGAGCGTGATGAACGGCGACCCGTCGCCCGCGTCGCTGGCTGCCATTCATGCGTTCGGCGGACGCAGCTTCGACGTGAAGCGCGCCTATGCCTCGCTGAAGCGGGCAGCGACGGTGCCGACGGCGCTGGATCTCAGCCGCAAGGGTTGCCCGGTGCTGTGCGTCGGTCAGCGGCCCGGTCTCGATCAATGGTTGCGGCTTCACTACATGCCCGTCGGCGCACCCGGCTGGGGCTCGGCAGCCGACACCCTCGAACTGGCGGCGGCTGATTTCGGCTTGGGCGAGCTGGCGCGCGCGGCGGGCGATAAAGACGGCGCGCGCCAGTTCCGCGCGCGATCCGGATGGTGGCGCAACCTGTTCAACCCGAAGGCGACGCCGAACGGCGGCTATATCCAGCCGCGCAATGCCGACGGGAGCTGGCCGACGTTCGATCCTGCCGCCGAAGACGAGTTCGTGGAGGGAAGCGGCGCGCAATATCTGTGGATGGTGCCGTTCGATGCAGGCGGGCTGATCTCCGCGCTCGGCGGCCCCGAGCGGGCGTCCCAACGGCTCGATGCCTTTTTCCGCAAGCCCGACGGCAGCTGGGCAGTCACCAAGTCGGGGCCGCTACATGCGGAAATGGACAACGAGCCGTCGATCGCATCGCCCTGGCTCTATCTGTTCACCGGCGAGCCATGGAAGACGCAGGAAACGGTACGCGAGGCAATGCGGCGCATCTGGACCAACACGCCCGCAGGCATTTCCGGCAATGACGATCTGGGGCAGATGTCCTCCTGGTATGTATGGGCTGCGATGGGGCTGTATCCGCTTTATCCCGGCCGCGCCGATCTGGTCATCGGCAGCCCATCGTTTCCGAGCATGACGATCGACCGCCCCGGCACGCGCATCGTCATTCGGGCGAAGGGTGCCGGGCCCGCTGCGCCCTACGTCGTGTCTCTCGGGGTAGATGGCCGGCAGAGCAACCAGACCTGGCTGCCGGCCCGTTTCATCCAGCGCGGCGGGACATTGGATTTCACGCTTGCGGCGACACCGAACCGGCATTGGGGAACGACGGCCCCGCCCTCCTTCGCACCGAATTGACCTGCGGTCGGGTGCTCGGCGCCGCACTCACCCGCAGCGGCGATCGGCGTAGAGCGGCTGCCACTTGCGCCCGCGCAATTCCTCGATGCGCGGGCCGTTGCGGCGCAGCGCGATCTGGTCGAACAGGCCGTTCTTCACCTGGCACTGGTTGAAGAACACCGTCAGCGCGCAGGCTGCCTTGCTGGTATAGCCGATCAGCTTCCAGTCGCCGGTAAAACGGTAGCAGGCGCCGACGCCGCTGGCCTGCCAGTGGTGGCTGCGCTCCAGCTTCTGCAGGTCGACGAGTTGGCCCTCCCCGTCTTCGTCGGGCTTGCGCGTGGGCGCCGCTGGCGAGGGCTTGGCCTCCGGGAGCACGGTGGGCGATGCCGCCGGGGTCGGCGTCGCCGTCGGCACGGGCAGCGCAGCGATCGTGGAAGCCGGCTCGGCTGTTTCCGCCCGGGGGCCTTGCGTTGCCGCCGGCGCCGGACGCGGTACGGCAGGCGCTTGGGGGGCGACGCGCGCTACCTCTCGTGGCGGCGGCGGGGCAGCGGGGGGATGCGATGCGGGTGTGGCGACGAGCCACCATGCGCCACCGGCGATCGGCAGCGCGGCGAGCGCCCCTGTCGCCTTGCCGCGCCGCCGCGTGTGCGGAGGGTTGGGCCTGGGAGCGGCGGCCTGTCGCTTCGGGGCGACCGCGACGGCAGGCGCGAACACGGTTTCCGGGGCAGGCGGCGCGGCCGGCGTCGGGACAGGCACAGGCGATGTTCCGGTCGCATCTTCCTCCGGCAGCACCAGCGCGTCGAGGAACGCCAGCACCTCCGCCATCGACCGGATCCGCTCGGCAGGATTGGGCGCGAGCATCTTGCGGAACAGCGGCACGAGCTCGGGGGTAACACCGTCGAAATCGGGCAACTGGCGACGGCGCTCGACGGCGTCGGCGAGGGTGTTGCCCATCGCCGGCGCCTTGCCGCGTGCAAAGGCGAGCAGCACCAGCGCCGTGCTGTACACGTCGGTCCACGGGCCGACATCGCGGCCGAAATCACCGAACTGCTCGGGCGCGACATAGCCGAGCTTGCCGGCAAAGCCCTCGCCCACCACCGTCTCGCCGCCGATGTCCAGGCTCTTGGCGATGCCGAAATCGATGATCTTCGCCCGCGCGATCACCCCCCCGGGCAACAGCACATTGTCCGGCGACATGTCGCGGTGGACGGCGCCATGTTCGTGCGCCGCCTGCAGCCCCGCAGCCAGCCGCCGCGCCAGCACCGCGATCTCGCCTGCCGTTGGATGAGAATCCCCGAGATGCGTCGACAGCGGCTCGCCGTCGATGAAGTCGGTGACAATGTAGTAGAGGTCGAGCATCGGATCGCGCGCGAGCACGCGGTACTGCACGATCGCCGGGTGAGCGATCTGGGTGAGCACGCGCGCTTCCTTGCGGAACATCGCGATGATCTTGTCTTCCTGCGCCAGGTGGCTGCGGATCGCCTTGATCGCGACGCGCTCGTCGCTTTCGACGTTGATGCCCTCGAACACCTCGCCCATGCCGCCGCGTGCGATGAAGCGATCGACCCGGTAGATGCCGTTGAGCACATCCCCGGGCACCAGGCTGCAGCCGCGCCGGCCGCTGCCGCCGGCACCCGGCAGCGATCCGCACGCGCGGGGCTCGATCGCAACGACCGTGCGGGCGTCGCCGGGCTGGTCCCGGTCGGGCATCGGTTCCATGCTCATTCGGCCGCCAGCGCGGGGGCTTCGATCGCCTCGCCCTCGAAGCGATAGGTGAAGCCGTCGCCGTCGACGCCGACATGGATCGCCGTCACCGCGGTGCCCGCGATCTGCCGCTCGATCAGCCCGAGCGAGAGATCGGGGAGCAGCGTGTTGGTGAGGATCGCATCGATCATCCGGCCGCCCGAGGCGACCTCCTCGCAGCGCGACACGATCAGGTCGATCGTCGCGGGTGCGACGACCAGCGCCGCGCCATGGTTGTCCGCCACCCGGCGCACGATGCGATCGAGCTGGAGACCGACGATCCGGCGCAGCATCGCCGGCGAGAGCGGCAGATAGGGCAGCACGCTCAACCGGCCGAGCAGGGCCGGCGGGAACACCTGGAGCAGCGCCGGGCGCAGCGCCCCGGCGAGCGCCTCGGGCGCGGGCGCGGTCTCCTCGTCCTCGCACAGGCTGGCGATCAGGTCGGTGCCGACGTTCGAGGTGAGCAGGATCAGCGTGTTGCGGAAATCGATGTACCGGCCCTCGGCGTCTTCCATGTATCCCTTGTCGAACACCTGGAAGAACATCTCATGGACGTCCGGATGCGCCTTCTCGATCTCGTCGAGCAGCACCACCGAATAGGGCCGCCGCCGCACCGCTTCGGTGAGCACCCCGCCCTGGCCATAGCCGACATAGCCCGCGGGCGCGCCCTTCAGCGTGGAGACGCTGTGCGCTTCCTGGAACTCGCTCATGTTGATCGTGATCAGGCTGTCGTCGCCCGAATAGAGGAGTTCGGCGAGCGCATGCGCGGTCTCGGTCTTGCCGACGCCCGAGGGGCCGCAAAGCAGGAACACGCCGACCGGCTTGTCCGGATTGTCCAGCCGGGCGCGGCTTGTGCGCAGGCGTCGGGCGATCGCCGCCATCGCATGGTCCTGCCCGATCACGCGGCGCTGGAGCCGTGCCTCCATCTCGAGGACGGCGGTGAGTTCGTCCTGCACCATCCGCCCGACCGGGATGCCGGTCCAGTCGGCGACCACCGCGGCGACCATCTCCTCGGTCACCTCGCCATGTACCATCGCCCGGTGCCCACGCGCGACATCGGCGGCTTCAAGCGCGGCTTCGAGCGCCGCGTCGTCCCCGTTCGCCAGCGCGGCGCGTGCCTCGGCAACCGCCGCGACCGCCGCGCGCTCGCCCGCCCATTGCTGCTCGAGCGTGGCGAAGTTCGCGCGGGCTTCGGCCAGCGCCAGGTGCAGCGGCGCGATCCGCCCGGCATCGGCATAGCGTCCCGCCGCCTCGCGCTCGGCAATGCCCAGCTCCACTTCGAGCAGTTCGATGCGGCGGCGGGCATCCTCCACCGGCGCCGGCGTGGCATGCTGCGACACCGCGACGCGCGCGCTGGCGGTGTCGAGCAGGCTTACCGCCTTGTCCGGCAGCTGCCGCGCCGGGATGTAGCGCTGCGACAGCCGCACCGCGGCGGCGACCGCCTCGTCGAGCACCACCACGCGGTGATGCCCCTCCATCAGCGGCTTGACCGAGCGCAGCATCGCGATCGCGGTCTCGGTATCGGGCTCGCCGACCGCGATCGGCTGGAAGCGCCGGGTGAGCGCCGGATCCTTTTCGAAATATTGCCGATACTCGGCCCAGGTGGTCGCCGCGATCGTGCGCAGCTGCCCACGCGCCAGCGCGGGCTTGAGCAGGTTGGCAGCGTCGCCGGTGCCGGCCTGGCCGCCCGCGCCAATCAGCGTGTGCGCCTCGTCAATGAACAGGATGATCGGCTTGGGCGAGGCCTCGACCTCGTCGATCACCGTGCGCAGCCTTTTCTCGAACTCGCCCTTCACCCCGGCGCCCGCCTGGAGCAGCCCGATGTCGAGCGCGTGGAGGGTGACCTCAGCGAGCGCGGGCGGCACGTCGCCATCGGCGATGCGGCGCGCCAGCCCCTCGACGATCGCGGTCTTGCCCACCCCCGCCTCGCCGGTGAGGATCGGGTTGTTCTGGCGGCGGCGCAGCAGGATGTCGATCGCCTGCCGGATCTCGGCATCGCGCCCGACGATCCGGTCGATTGCGCCGGTCCGGGCGCGCTCGGTGAGGTCGATGGCATAGCGCGCCAGTGCGCTTTCTCCGGTGGCCGGAGCGGGGGTGTCCGGTGTCGCTATCGGCTCGGCGCCCGCCGTCTCGGTCGAGTGGCGGACGATGTCGGCAAAGTCGGCGCCCAGCCGCTCGGCCGAAAGCTTGCGCCATTCGGCCGACGTGGCGTGGAGCAGCCCGCGCAAGGTTGGCGTCTTGAGCATCGCGAGCAGCAGGTGGCCGCTGCGCACCCGCGGCGCGGCGAACATCAGCGAGGCGAACAGCCAGCCCTTCTCGATCGCCTCCTCGATCTGCGGCGCGAAGTCCGAGATCGCGCTGGCGCCGCGCGGCAGCCTATCGAGCGCCTCGGCGAGGTCGGCCGCCAGTCGCGCATCGTCGATCGCGAAGGCGCTGCGGATCGCGGCGACGTCGTTGCCGGCATCCTGCACCAGCACGTGCAGCCAGTGGACGAGCTCGACATAGGGATTGCCGCGCATCCGACAGAAGCCGGTCGCGGTCTCGATCGCCTTGAGGGCGGTGGGGTTGAGGCGTCCGAACAGCGCCGACCGGCTGATCTCCGTCACGTGATGGTCTCCTTGGAAAGGGTGCGAGCGAGCCGCCGGGCACTGGGGCCGAGCCGGGCATCGGCGCGAATGCCGCCGGGCACCGCGCGCCCGGTCCAGCCGCTCCAGCCGAGCCGGGCGCCGCCGCCCAGCCGCGCCGGACGGATCGCCTCGGCCGCCACGGCGAGTTCGATGTCCCATTCGAGATGCGGCGGGGCGAAGGCATCGAGTGCGGCGACCAGCAGCGCATAACGCTGCCCGCCGGGCAGGAAGGCGGCATGGTCGCGGGGATCGCGGATGGTGAGTTCAACGCGGAAGGCATCCTGCCAGGTCCGCACGCGGCCGCCCGCCATCGCATCCTGCCCCAGCCCCGCGCAGCGCCCGCCGAGCCGCGTGCCGTCCTCCGGCTCCACCGCGCGCCAGCGCGGCACGAATTCGCGGATCCGCACCGGCACGCGGAGCAGGTCGGCGAGCGCGTCCTGCAGCCCCGCCGGGCTGCGCGGCGATACGAACAGCGCGGCATGGCGCAGCCGCGCGGCGGGCGGAAAGGCGCTGTCCACGCGCGCGCCGTCCTGCGCGCCGGTCAGCGCAGCGGTGCGATCGGCGAAGCGGTCGTCGGCCGGGCGATCGGCGCTCGCCGCCGGGCTGGTCGATGCCCAGGCGCGATAGAAGAGCTGGAGCATCCGCCCCGCGAGCACGTCGAGAAAACCGCCATAGGGCTGGGTCTTGGAATAACGCTGCTCATAGGCGGCGAACTCGCTGAGGTGGAGCGGCAGCGGACCCATCGGCCCGGTCAGCCCCAGCCATTGCCCGGCCACCGTCGCGCGGCCGTCTTCCACCCGGATCGCGTCGAGCGTGGCGGCGGGAAAGGCGAGCGACGGCGTGTGGGTGAGCGTCGCGATGTCCTGCGCGGGCAGCTTCGCCTCGCCGATCCGCGGCAGGCCCGGCGCGCGCGCCTCCGCCCCGCGCAGCAGCGCGAGCGGACCCAGCCGGCGCAGTTGCTGCGCGGCGCGGGCGAAATAGCTCAGATGGTCGGACGGCGGCCGATGCGCGCGGGCCATTGCGCCAACCTCCCTTGCTGGAGGGTCTCGAACACCGTCTCGGTGAAGCTGTTGACCGCGGCGAACTCGCTCAGGAACCGCTCGAGCACCGCGCCGAACACGAACATGCGGCCATTCTCGAACGCCGCCTCGTCGAGCGTGACGCGCAACTGCTGCCCGCGCACGAAGCCGGGCTGCGCCTCGCCGGGCACGCGCCTCGAAACGGGCCGCGCGGTGACCGCACGCACCCCGTCCACCTGGCGCCGCAGCGCCGGATCGTCGACCCGGCCGTAGAGCGCGAGATGGCTGCGCAGCACGTCGGGACTGCCGTCGGGACCGCTGGCGAAGCCGGTGTAATTGGGGGTGAGGTGGCTCACCACCCGCCACGCCGCATCGCCGATGCCGAGCGGTGGCCGCGGCGGCGTCGGCGCCCGCAGCATCGTGATCGCACGAACGGGTAGGCCGTCGGCGGAAAGCGCCGCGCCGGTGCCGCGCACCAGCTCGGGCAGCTCGCGATTGGTGACGAGCGCGCGGACCGACAGTTCGCCCATCTCCTCGATGCGATCGGGGCGGCCGGGCGCGGTCAGGCTGATCCAGGTCTCGGTGCCGGTATAGTCGCCGCGCCGCCGCGCGCGCTGCTCGCGGGTCGAGAGCCGGCGATAGCGCAGCCGCGGCACGTAGAAGATCGCGTCGCTCCAGTCATAGAGCAGCCCGGCGAAATCGTGCAGCGGCAGCACCGGCTGCACGTCGTCCGCCTCGCGGCCATGCGCCTTCACGTCGAGCAGCCGCCACACCTCGTAGGTGAGCGGGCGGGTGCGATCGGCGATCACCTGATGCTCGTGCTCGAAGCCGCGCAGCGGGACGCGATCGAGCTGCTTTTCGAACAGGTTGATCGCCGGCGTCGCGAACAGCCGGAAATTGGCCGAGGACAGCGCACCGGCGAGCACCGGCGCGGCGCGGCGCAGCAGGATCACCACGTCGCAGGTCTCGCCTTCACAGGCGGCGAAGGCGGCGCGGAGCCCTTCGAGGCGGGCGAACAGGAAGCGCTCGGGGCAGGCGAAATATTCGCCGAGCAGCCGATAGCCGCGGTGCGAGCGCCGGTCGTGCGGCAGCAGCGCATGGTCCTCGTCGAAGCCATGCTGCGCCGGCACCGGCAGGCGCACCGCGCCGGCCGCGCCGGACTCGGACGCGCGGGCGACGACGGCGACGGCATCGCCGATCAGCTGGCGGTACAATTCGCCCGGCACGCTGCCCGCACCGTCGAGATAGAGCGGTAGCGCGTCGACCGGCAGATCGGCCAGCCGCATGCCCTCGGTCGTGCCCAGCCGCAGCCGGATGCCGGCCTCGATCGTGTCGCCTGCGCCCGTGGCGGTGAGGAACGGCGCGACCGCCGCACGCGAGCCGAGATATTCCGCCTCTACGACGCGCAGCGGCCACAGCGTCACCGCATGGCCGGTGACGAACTGGACGGGGGAGTTGTCCCGATCGGCGGCGAGCGCGCGCAGCCGGGTGCCGCGCGGCACCGCCACGCCTTCGGCCAGCGCGCCGTCCCCGGCATGGGGCTCGAAGCCGGCGATGCAGATCGACGGGGTCGGCGCGAGATAGTGCGGCTGCACCACCTGCAGCAGATGCTGGGTGAAATCGGGAAACTGGTCCTGCAGCTTGAGCTGCACGCGCGCCGCTAGGAACGCCACGCCCTCCAGCAGCCGCTCGACATGCGGATCGACTTCGCCCGAGGCGTCGAGTCCCAGCCGGCCGGCGACGGTCGGGTGCTCCTCGCCGAATTCCCGCGCGGTTTCGCGGAGATAGACGAGTTCGTCGTTATACGCCTGGAGGAGTCGCGGATCCATCACTGCTCCCGGAAGGCGACGGCGCCGGTTTCGATCTCGACGTCCGAGCGAAACTCGACCGGCAGCGCGGCGACCGCGCTGATCAGGTCGCCGCGGATCACGAAGCCGACGCTGCTGGCGCGGGTGCGGTCGGGGTCCACCTCGACCTCGAGGCTGCCGCGCGCCACCCGCGGCTCGAACCGTGCCACCGCCTCGCGCATCTCGCGCGCACGCGATTGCACGCCCGGCCGGGTGAGCAGGCTGCCGGTCAGGTCGGCAAGGCCATAGTTGAGGACGGAACTCGCCACTTCGGGCGCCGCCGAAAGATCCTCGGCCGAGGCAAGCGAGATGGTGTTGAGCAGCCAGTTGAGCTCGCGCAGCACCGTCGTGCGCAGCGCCGCCTCGTTGAACCGCTCGATCCGCGGCACCGTGTAGAAGCGCAGCGAAGTGCGATCCATGCCGCGAACCTCGACCGACTCGTCGCGCAAGCCATCAAGTTCGAGATCGGCGACCAGCTTGTCGAACAGCGTCGGGTTGATCCGCTGCGTCATGGCTGCGGATCGAAGCGGATGCGGCGGAAGCCGAGGATGCCGATGTCGGTGCCGTCGCTGGTGGTCCAGAGATGCTGGCCCAGGCCATGCACGGCGTCGCCCGCCTCGCGCCATTCGGTGCGCCGTGCGAGCCGCATGGCGCCCTCTGCGTGGCTCTCGGTGCCGGGGTAGCGGACCGGCAGCAGCGCGGCGATCCCGGCGCCGTCACGCAGGCGGATCTCGGCGGGGAGCCATACCAGGTCGCGCAGGTCGACCGGCCCCTCGCTGGTGATCTCCGCGACCGCCGCGAACGGGATCAGGCCCCAGCGCCCGGCCACGACCGCCTCGAACATCGGCCCGAAGCGGCTGTCGGCGTCGAACAGATAGTCGAAGCGGTGGCCGTCGACCTCGCCCGGCGTATCGGGGCTGCCGTCGAGCGCGTGGCGGCGCAGCAGCCCGGCATCGGGGCCCACCGCGGCGAGCGCATCGACGAACACTTCCGCCCAGGTATCATCGCGGACGAGCAACGGTGCGCGTTCCTCGCCCGCCATTGCGGCGGCACGCAGCCGCTCTGCATCGATTGCCTGGCCATAGGCGACGGACAGCATCTGCGCCTCGGGCGAGAGCTGCGCCAGCGCGCGGAGCTGGCTGCGCGCACTGTCCCATGCGCCGTCGAGGCACAGCATCTGGCACAGGAACATCCGCGCGCGCTGGTCGCCGGGCGCGTTGCGCACCGCGGCGACCAACGCCTGCCGCGCAGCGGCGAGATCGCCCGAGGCGAGCTGCGCCGCGATAGCCCGTTCCTGCGCGACATCGGCTGGCATCATCTTGGCTCTCTTGCTGGGACCGAAAAAAGGGGGGCGCCGCGCCTTCATGCCGAGGCAGATGCGAGGCGCCCCGAGGGCCGATCAGGCGCTGGTGTTCTTCAGGATGTCCCACTTGAACTCGGGCGCGCCGCCGGAGGTGCCGGTCTTGGTCTGCTCCTTGTAGGTCATGTGCATCTTCTCAAAGTTGAGCGAGACCATCTCGGTGGTGCGCTCGTCGCCGCTGCTGCCGCCGTGCTGGATGTTGGAGACGAGCACTTCCTCCATCACGATGGTGAGATATTCGAGCGGGCTCTCGCCGCCCGCCTTGCGCATGGTGAGCGTCGCCTTTGTGATGTGCTTGCCCTGCGCGCAGCTGAGCATCAGCGGCATCGAGGCGAGGTCGACGAACTTGGTGATGGTGATGTCCTGGAAATTGGCTTTGCCGGTGCCGGCCCCCCCGCCCATATGCGCAGTGCCGACATTGCTCATGCCCCAGTTCCAGCCGATCACGTCGATCTCGTTCTCGTGCTTGGAGTCCTTCGACTCGCCGTTGATGTCTTGGAGCTTCAGGAAGATATCGACAGCCATGATTCACCCTTGATTGGTTTGAAGAGGGAGAGAGGAAGTTTGGAAGCGCCCGCGGTTCAGTTGCCGGACTTGGGCAGCCGCGAGACCATGCTCAGCGACACGTCCATGCCCTCGAGCTGATAGTGCGGGATCATGCGGAACAGCCCGCGATAATAGCCGGGGTTCTCGGGGTCCGGGATCACTTCCACCGACGCCTGCTTCAGCGGCTTGCGCGCCTTGGTATCCTCGGTCGAGAAGTCGGGCTGGACGTCGACATATTGCATGATCCAGCTCTGCAGGTCGCGCTCGAGCACCGGCGCCTCGCGGCTGCTGCCCACCCAGTCGCGCACCATGCACTTCAGGTAATGCGCGAAGCGGCAGCTGGCGAAGATATAGGGCAGCCGCGCCGAGAGGTTGGCGCTCGCCGTCGCGTCCGGATCCTCATAGGCCTTGGGCGCATGCAGCGTCTGGGCGCCGATGAAGGTCGCGTGATCGGTGTTCTTGCGGTGGACCAGCGCCATCAGCCCGGCCTTGGAGAGCTCCGCCTCGCGTCGGTCCGAGATCGCGATCTCGGTCGGGCACTTGACGTCGAGCCCGCCCTCGTCGGTGGGGAACAATGCGGTCGGCAGATCCTCGACCGTGCCGCCCGATTCCACGCCGCGGATGCGGGTGCACCAGCCATAGGTCTTGAACGCCTCGGTGATCCGCACGCCCAGCGCATAGGCGGCGTTGAGCCACAGATAGTTGTCGTGATCGCCCTCGACCTCTTCCTCGAAGGCGAATTCCTCGACGGGATCGGTGTTCGCGCCGTAGAGCGGGCGCCCGAGGAAGCGCGGCAGCGTCAGCGCCATGTAGCGGCTGTCGTTCGACGCGCGGAAGGAGCGCCAGGCCATATAGTCGGTGGCGTCGAACTGCTTGGCGATATCGCGCGGATTGGCGAGCTCGCGCCAGCTGTCCATGCCGATCAGCGCCGGCCCCGCTGCGGCGAGGAACGGCGCGTGCGCCGCCGCGCCGATCTTGGCGAGGCCCTTCATCACTTCGATGTCGGGGCCGCTATGATCGAACTGATAGTCGCAGACGATCGCGCCATAGGGCTGGCCGCCCAGCTGCCCGAACTCCGCCTCGTAGATGCGCTTGAACAGCGGGCTCTGGTCCCAGGCCGCGTCGCGATACTGGCGCAACTGGCGGCGGGTCTCCTCCTTGGAGACGTTGAGCACGCGGATCTTGAGATCCTTGCCGGTCGAGGTGTTGCCGACCAGGTACCACAGCCCGCGCCACGCCGATTCCAGCTGCTGGAATTCGGGATGGTGCAGGATCGCGTTGACCTGCTCGCTGAGCTTGCGATCGATCGCCGCCTTGAGCGCGTCGACCGTCATGTAGACGTCCTCGCCGATCACCGCCGCGTCGGCGAGCGCCTGTTCGGCGAGCGTCTTCACCGCTTCCTCGATGCGCGCGCGCTTGGTGTCCGAGCCGGGCTTGAACTCGCGCTGGAGCAGCATCGCGAACTCGTCCGCGGCGCCGTCTTCCGTCAGCTGGACGCGATCGTCCTGCTGCGTTGCTTGCTGGGCCATATCTGCCTCCTGAATACGGGGTCTGCGCTTATGCGGCCGCGTCGCCGTCGGCCGCCGTCTCGGCCGGCTCGGCATGCACGGCGCGGCTCGCGGCGAGCGAGCGCATCAGCTCGGGGTCCTTCAGGACCTTGTCGAGCAGCTCCTGTGCGCCGGCTTTGCCGTCCATGTAGAGCATCAGGTCGTTGAGCTGCTCGCGCGCCTCGAGCAGCTTGGCGAGCGCGGGGACGCCGCGGGCGATCTGGCCGGGGCTGAAATCCTCGAGCGTCTTGAAGGTCAGGTCGACGCCCAGCCGCCCCTCGCCGGTCAGCGTGTTCTCGACCGTGAAGGCAGCGCGCGGCGCGATCCGCTCCATGCGCTCCTCGAAATTGTCCATGTCGAAATCGACGAAGTCGCGCTGGTCGTGCGGCTTCTTCTCGACCAGCGACTTGCCGGACAGATCCGACATCACGCCCATCACGAACGGGATCTCGATCTTCTGGCGCGAGCCATAGGTCTCGACCTCATATTCGATATGGACGCGCGGCGCCCTGTTCTCCTTGATGAAGCGCTGACCGCCTCGTGCCGAAACCATAGCCACCTCGTGCGTTTGCGATTGTACGGGGAGACCGGTTGGGGCTCCCGCCGTGCGATGCTTGTCGAGTAGCGGGTGGACGGCTTCAGCCCGATTTCAGAAGCCTGCGGCGAAGCTACGATCGAAATAAGCGGCTCTGGACGCACGAGAAAAGCGGCGCCCTCGGCGCCCGCAATATTTCAGGCGCAACGCAATCCTCCTACCGCCCGGCGCCCGGCCACGCCTATTCCAGGGCCACCGCTTCACACCACCACGGGAACCGCAGCACATGGCAGCGTCGCTCGCCGCCCGACATCGCCATGCCGAACGCGCCTGCCCTGCCTTACTGGCCGCGCATGCGCAGGATCGCCTGCGCATCGACGAGCGCACTGGGTGCGATGTCCTCGAGCACGGCCATGAAATCGAGCCCGATCCAGCCGCGCGCCCGCTCCACCAGCATGGGCACCGGGCTCGACGGCTCGTGCCGGCGATAATAATCGAGCACCAGATCGAGCACGCGGGCGACATCCTCCCGGTTCCGCACCGTGCCGCCCACCGGCTGCACGCCGCCCGGCGCCCCATCGGCGCCGGCGACGGCATCTTCGCTCAACATGTCGATCTCCGCGTCGAGCGGCGCCGGGACGAAGCTGCGCAGCGCGATCTTCTGGGTCGCAAGCGCATCGTACAGCGCGGAAAAGTCGGTGGCATTGCGGGCGCCTGCATTGGCCATCAACCGCTCGTCGATGGCGTGGATCGTCGCCTCGATCCGCTCGATCGCCGCCGCCCCCTCGGTCAGCGCCGCGCGAATCTCGGCCTCGGCGAGCATCGCGCGAAACATGCCATAGCCTTCCTCACCGTCGCCGCCGCGGTGGAAGCGCGCAATGTCTTCCCCGGTGATCCGGCCGAGCCGGGCGTGATCGGCATAGACGATGCGCCGCAGCGGGCCCGTAAAGGCCGGTGCGGACGCGAGCGCATCGAACGCGCTCTTGCGGGCCTCCACGCCATATTCGTCGAGCCGCGGGTGCACCGCCTCCCAATAGCGGTCGAGCAGCCCGGCGACGAACGCCACGCCCAGCTCCACCTGGTCGAGCCTGCCCGACTCCGCCGCGGCACGGCAGAAATAGACCCCCAGCCACAGGTCCTTGGTCCGCGTGGCGAGCGTCGCGATCGTGTCCATCACCTGCCGCCAGTCGGTGTCTCCCCGCTGCTCAACGATGCCCGAGGCGTCGATCGATACCGAGGTGTCGAACGCCTGCTCGATCCGGTGGCGCTGCGGATCATAGGCGAGGTCGGGCCCGGCGGGATCCTCGTCGGAGACGGGCGCCAGCAGCGTTTCGAGGTCGATGGCCATGTCGGGAGCATCCTTGATCGGGGGACCGCCGGAGCCCGGCGGGCGGCGCCGGGCCTAAGCGCGGCCCGGAAGCCGATCAATCGACGACATGGTGACAACAGTAACAGAATGGAAAGCGTGATCGCATGAAGCGCCAGGCGGAAATAACGCTCGATGTCGGCTCGCCGATCAAGCTGGTGAACTTCGCTTCGCACGAGCGACTGAGCGGCTTGTTCACGATCACCGCCGAGATTGTCGTGCGCGACAAGGTGGACTTCATGCCGAGGCTCGGCAATGCCGCCAAGATCGAAGTGTTCGAGCTGGATGCGCATGTCCGCTACTTCCACGCGCAGCTCGCCGAAGCGCATTTCCTGCGCGAGGAGGACCAGGGCTATCACTACAGGCTGGAGTTGCGGCCCTGGCTGCACCTGCTCGATCACAACTTGGCCTATCGCGTGTTCGAGGAGCGCAGCGTGGTCGACATCCTCAAGGCGGTGCTGGAGCCGTATAGCCGCCGCGTCGATTTCGGCGGGCTGACCGGCAGCTATCGTCCCTGGAAATACTGCACCCAATATCGCGAGAGCGACTTCGCCTTCGTCTCGCGGCTGATGGAGCGCGAGGGGATCTACTATTATTTCCGCCACGAGGCGGGCGAGCATGTGCTGGTGCTGTGCGACTCTCCCTCGGCACACAAGCCGGCACCCGGCTATGCCACGGTCAAGCTCCGTCCGGACTGGTCGGGGCGCAGCGGCGGCCTCGCCGAGGCGCTGTGGGACTGGCACGAGCATGTCCGCAGCGGCGGCGAGCAACGCTATCTGCTACAGAGCTTCGACTATCAGGCGAGCACCGTGCGCGAGGGCGAGAAGCAGGGCCCCGCGCGCAACAAGGCCGACAGCCAGGAGGTGCATCGCTACACCGGCGACTTCGTCGAGCCCGCGCTGGCGCAGCATTGGGCCGAGGTGGCGCTGCAGGCGGCGCGCGCCAACCAGCGTGTCTATACCGGCACCGGCGACGCGATCGGGCTTGCCTGCGGCGGGCGGTTCACGCTCGATTCGCAGGACGCCTTCGATCGCGGGGCCGAGTTCGTCGTCACCGCGCTCGACATGGCGATGGAGGCCGAACCCTATCGCACCGGCGCGGACGCGACGCCGCGCCGCGTGTCGATCGAGGCCGTGCCTGCCGACACGCCGTGGCGCGCGCCCGCGGTCACGCCCGCGCCGGTCGCCGGACCGGAAACCGCGATCGTCGTTGACGGCGGCGCGGACGACAGCAATGTCGATTCGCAGGGCCGGGTGCGCGTCCGCTTTCTTTGGAAACGGTCATCGGAGGGGGAGGAGAAGGCGCGCTCCTGCTGGCTGCGCGTCTCCTATCCTTCGGCAGGTGCGGGGTTCGGGCACGTCACGCTGCCGCGCACCGGCGAAGAGGTGATCGTCGACTTTCTCGACGGCAACCCCGATCGGCCGATCCTCACCGGCCGCGTGTACAATTCGGAGCACGTGCCTGCCTATGCGCTGCCCGAGCATCGCACGCGCTCGCTCTACCGCTCTCAGACGATCGGGGCGAGCGGCAGCTATGCCGGCGCCGAGGGCGGCGCGCCGGGCGGGCGCGGCTATAACGAGCTGTATTTCGAGGACAAGGGCGGCGCCGAGCAGGTCTATCTCCGCGCCCAGCGCGATCGCCTCGCCGAGGTGATGCTCGACGACGAGCTGCGCGTCCGGCGCGATCGCAAGACGCGGGTGGGCCGGGATCGCACGACCGAGGTCCACGGCGACGACAGCCTGTCGGTCGAGACCGGCAACCACAGCCTCGACGTCGCGCGCGGCAGCGCCGACATCACCGCGGCTGGGGAGATCAAGCTCGCGGTGGGGCTCAACACCATCACGATGAACGAAGCCGCCATCACCCTGCGCGTGGGCATGAACAGCGTCATGATCACCCAGGCCGGGATCGTGCTCAACGGCCTGACGATCACCGGAAACACAACGGGGGCGTTGACGCTCAACAGCCTCGGCACCGCCACCGTCACGGCGGCAGGCCTGCTGACCCTGGTCGGCGGATCGCTGGTGATCCTGTGAGCTGGCCGCGCACCATCTGGGCGCAGGCCCGCCAGATCAACGCGCTGCTGCGCTGGCCGGCGCTGCCCGGCGACGACGCGCCGCCCGAACTTTTCTTCGAGCGTCTGCGCGCCGAGGGGAAGGCTTCCGAGGCGGCGCTGTTCCTCGGCCAGGCGCTGCCGCGGTTCGAGGCGGTGCTTTGGGCGGCGCAGGTCGCCGCGCCCGTTGCAACCCCTGCCGATGCCGCGGCAATGGCGGCAGTGCAGGCCTGGCTGGCCAATCCCGCCGAGCCCCAGCGCCGCGCCGCCGGCACCGCGGCGCTGCAAGGCCTCCCGGCCAGCGCCGCGACCCTCGCCGCCAGCGCGGTGTTCCATTCGGGCGGCTCGATCGCGCCGCCGGACCAGCCGCCCGCGGCACCGCCCCGCGAAGTCGCCGGCACGCTGGCCGCAGTCGCAGTGCTCGCTGCCGTCGCCACCGCCGGCGGGGACCACCGCGCGGCCCTCGACCATGCCCTCGACCTCGGAACGGCCCTCGCCCGGCGCGAGGCGGAGACCACCCCATGACGCTGACCCTCACCCTCCAGCCCGGCACGGCGCACGCGCCCGACAAGCCCGCCCCGCTGCGCCTCGACGGGCATGGCGCGCTGATCGGCCGCTCGCCGCACGCCGACTGGCACCTGCCCGATCCGCGCCACCACATCTCATCGCGCCACTGCGAGATCGGCTATCGCGACGGCACCTATCTGCTCACCGACCTCAGCACCAACGGCACCTTCGTCAACGATTCCCCCGAGCGGCTGACGGCACCCCACGCGCTGCGCGACGGTGACCGGATCGCGATCGGCGACTATCGGATCACGGTATGGCTTCCCGCAGACGCAGGCGCGGGTACGCAGGTCGCGGCTGCAGCGGCGGCACCGGCAGAATCGCCCTGGGGCAGCTGGGCCCCGGCCGCGCCGCCCGCCGCCCCCTCGGGCTGGGACGACCTGCCGGCCGCACCGCCGCCGGATGCCGGCCTCTGGGCAGCGCCCGAACCGCAGCGCGCGCCCTCCGACTGGGCCAGCGCCCCGCGCGAAAGCACCCAGCCCTCCGCGACCGATGTCTGGGGGCAGCTTGCCGCCGAAAGCGCGATCGACTGGTCGCGCGGCGATTTCGCCGCCGCCGAGGCGTGGAGCGCCGCGCAGCAACCTGCGCCCCTCGCGCTGCCGCTGCAGCCGGCGGACGCTGCGCCCGCCGCGCAAGCCTATGCCGTCGAGGCGACCCCCGCCCCTGCCGCCATCGGCGACGACGGCTGGGCGGCGTTCCTCCGCGCCTCGGGCGTCCCCGTCGATCGGCTGCGCAGCCGCCCGGCCGAAGCGCTTGCCGCCGCCGGCGCGATGCTGCGCCAGATGGTCAGCGGCCTGATCCTGATGGTCGATGCCCGCGCCCGCGCCAAGGCGCAACTCGGCACCCCGGCGACGAGCCTCGAGCTCGAAGGCAACAACCCGATCAAGTTCGTGCGCTCGCCCGAACGCGCGCTGCTCCAGCTGCTCGACGCGCCCGAGCCGGGCTTCATGGACGCCGCGCGCGCGGTGGAGGACGCCTATCAGGACCTGCAGGCGCACCAGATGGCGACGCTGTCGGCGATGCGCGGCGCGCTCACCCAGACGCTGGCGCAATTCGCCCCCGACGCGATCCAGGCCCGGCAGCCCGAGACGAAGGGCCTCTCCCGCTGGTCGCGCCAGGCCCGCGAGGCGGCGCTGTGGCGCGCCTATGTCCGCGACTTCGAAGGCGTGGTGCGCGGCGCCGACGAGGCGTTCATGGACCGCTTCGCCAAGGAATTCCGCACTGCCTATGAGGAGCAGATCGCGACGATGCGCGGGCGCCGCTAGCCGATCAGCGTGGTCGAGTCGCAGCCGACCACGACCACGGTGACATTGTCCGGCGCCCCTCGCGCCAGCGCCAGCGCGACGAGCGCGTCGGCGGCGCGGCGGGGATGCTCGGTGGCGAGCGTCTGCGCAATCTCGGCATCGGCGACGATCCGCGTCAGCCCGTCGCTGCACAGCAGGAACACGTCCCCCGCCAGAACCATTTCGTCGCGCATGTCGACGTTCAGCCGCGGCTCGACCCCGACGGCACGCGCCAGCACATGCGCCATCGGATGCTGCTCCGCCTCCGCGCGGGTGAGGAGGCCGCGCGCGACCAGTTGCTCGACCTGCGAATGATCGGTGGTGAGCTGGTCGAGCGCGCCCTCGCGCAGGCGATAGACGCGGCTGTCGCCCACCCACATCACCCGTGCCCGGCCCTCGCGGGCGAGCAACATCGCGACGGTGGAGCCGATCTTCGCCCCGTCTGCGCCGGTGGCGGCATAGATCCGGGCGTTGACGGCGAGCAGCGCGGCGCGGGCGGCGGCGGCGGCTTCCTCGAAGGTCTCGGGCAGCGGCGCGGCTTCAAGCGCGGCGGCAATGGTCGAGGACGCCCATTGGCCATGCGCATGCCCGCCCATGCCGTCGGCGACCAGCCACAGCCCGTCGCGCAGCCGCGCCGCCCAGCTATCCTCGTTCACCCGCCGCACGCAGCCGACATCGCTGCGCGCGCCCTGTTCGAAGCGAAGGCGCGTCGCGGTCGTCATCGGCCGATCCAATCGTGCCGCCAGTCGGTCATCTCCGGTGCAGGCGCCGCAGGATCGGCGACACGCGCCGCGCAGACCGGGAGGAATGCGTCGAGGTCGAGCGCCGGCGCGAAGGCAGCCTGAATCGCCTCCGCCATCGCCGCAGCGATGCCCGCCAGGAACAGCGGCGCAGGGACATCGGTGCCCTTGCGTCCCAGCACCAGCGGAAAGCGGCGCCCATGACGGTCGCACGCCGGCGCGATGCAGCCCGCCTGCCAGCCGCCATCGGCCAGCGACAGGCCGAAGCGCCATGATGCGGTGGCGTCGAACGCCGACTCGAAGCTTTCGCCGAGCCGTTCGGCGCCGTCGCCCATCACCGCGCAGCACCAAGCGTCCCAGCGCAGGCGCTCGGCCGGCGCGAGGCCGCGGCTGGTGAACTCGCCGCGCGACGGCAGCTTGCCGAACAGGAAGGCTGTGCCGCTCATAGCCGCTCGGGACACCGGAAGGAAAAGGGACCGCCGCGGCCGAACGGGCTTTCGCTGGCCGGCAGGACCATGGTCAGGCTCGCGGATTGCGCGCCCTCGCCGAAGCCGAGCCGCAGCGTCGACGGTCCCGCATTGGCGACCCGCGTGCGATCGACGAGGCGGAACAGCGCCCAGCTGCCGCGCGTCTCGATGGTCGAGAGGATGCTCTGCTCGGCCGAGAGCTGCAGGCTCGCGCTCGGCAAGGCGCTTGCCGACCACAGCACCGGCTTGGGATCGCGCGTGGCGGCATCGAAGCGATAGCTAGCGCCCCCGGCAGCGAACTGCACCGCGCGCACCTCCGGCCCGAGCTGCGCCACCCCGACATTGATCGCGATCCCGCCAGCGAGCAGCGCGCGGATCGCCGCCGCCTTCTGGAACTGCGCGGCGCTGCTCGCGGCGAAGCTGGCGGCGACCGGATCGCCCGACTTCCAACGCCAGACCGGCCCGGACAGATCGAGCAAGGCCAGCAACCGCTGCTGCACGAACCGGTCGAGCGTGCCGCCCATGGCGAAGACCTGCTGCACCTCGGCCAGCGCCGCATCCTGGGACGCACCGGGCGCGAAAGGATAGCGGCCCTGCGTCGCCGCCAGGCAGGCGGGCAGCACGTCGTGGGCATATTCGGTGCCGAGCGCGGTCTGTGCCGACTTCGCCGCGGCACTTGCGCCGCTGCGGGTCGCCTGCCGCGCGAAGTCCTGGAGCTGCGGGGGTGCCGAGGCGCCGCTGGTCGTCAGGTCGCCGAGCGCCACCGCCAGCTGCCCCTGCGCCGCGTCGCTGCCGAGTGAGGCCCCCGCCACGCTCGCCGCGGATCGGGCGGACGCGGCCTTGCGCACGCCGTCGACCAGCGCATCGACCGGCGCCGGAGCAGCACCGTCGCCGGCATAGCGGGCGAGATCGGCGAAGTGCGCGGTGATCGTGCCGCCGGCATCGCCCGCCTGTCCGCCCTCGCTGCCTAGCCGAGTGTTGCGGGCAACATCCTGGAGCAGCACCTTGAGCGGCGACGGCGTGCGGGTGAACGCGCCCAGCGCCGCCGGGCTGCCGAAATAGTCGGCCGGCTGCACCTGCGCGAGCAGCCCGTCCCAGGCGGCGATATAGTCGCGCGCATAGGCCGCGGCCACCGCCGCCCGCAGCGCCGGGAGTTGTTCGCGGATCGACTGGCGCGCGGCATCCGGCCCCAGCACCCAGAGGCTGTTGCCGAGCTCCGCCTGCACGTCGGCCAGCCCCGGCCGATAGGCCTTGGCATAGCCCTCGCGCGTGAAGAACCACGGCACCTGCGCGGCGAGCAGCGCCCCGCCATTCCGGAAGGCCTGCGCGTCGCCGCTTGCGAGCACGCCGCTCGGCTGCCAGTCCGGCCAGCCGCTCGCCGCCGCGCGCGTTCGCAATTCGGCATAGGCGCGATCGGCGAGCGACAGCGTCTGCACCGCGGCGCGGGTAGAGGCGATCAGCGCGCCATCGAGGGGCGCACGCCGGTTCGGCCAGACGCGGCCGAGATCGGGATCGGCGAGCATCGCGTCGAGATGCCGGGCCAGATCGACGCGGAGATCGGCGCGGTCGTCGCCGGCGAGCGGGCCAGTGCGCCAATCGGCGACCGCCCAGGCGCGCACCGCCCGCGGGTCGAGCGGCCCCTGCCCGCCGAGCATCAGATAGACCTTGAGCGGCTCGTAGAGCGCCGCCGGCGTCGCCGCATCGGCGCGCAGCACCTGCTCGATCCGCAGCAGCAGCCGGGGCAGCAGGATGCGCTGCAATGCTTCGAGATAGGCGCCGCGCGCGGTCGCCGCATGCCCCGACTGAAACAGCCCGAGCCGCATCCGCCAGGACGGATCGCCCTGCGCCTGATCGGCAAAGCCGCGCGGCAGCGCGCGCAGGCGATCGAGCAGCGGCAGCACCTGTTCGAGATCGGGATCGCTGGCGCGGACCTCGACGAGGTCCACCCCCGAGGCGCCGACCTGCCCGGAAATCGACTGTGCCTGCGCGGCGAGATCGGCCTGCAGCGCCTTGTTGCGCGCGAAGCTTCCCGCCCACAGCCCGCTCATCGCCACGACCAGCAGCGCCATGCCGCCGATCGCACTCGCCAGCAGCACGCGCCGCCGCCGCTGCACGGCCGGGGCGGCGCGCACCATGCCGGCTTCGGCGATCACCACCTCGGTGAGCAGACGGTTGAGGAAATAGGCGCGGCCCTGCCCCTCGCGCGCGGGCGGTTGCGGCGCGTCGTACACCGCCGCCATCGCGCTCAGCACGCGATCGAGTGTCGCGCCTTCCTGCACGCCGCTGGCGAAATAGAAGCCGCGGAAATCGCGCGCACCGTCGCCATCGGCGAGGAACGCGCCCTCGACCAGATAGACGAGCCGCTGGCGCAGCGACGCCACCTGTGCCGGGAAGGCAAGGATGCGGGCGCGGCGCGCGGCATCGGGCTCTTCATGCAGCCGCCGCGGTAGCCGCTGCCACAGCGCCTGCACCACCGCGTCGAACTCGGCGGCGACGTTGACGCCGTCGGCCACGCTGCCGGGCGCCAGCGTGGCGCCGAGCACGGCGCGCCGCCCCTCGGCGCTGAGATCGCCGAAAAAGTCGGTGAAGCCGGCCAGCAGATCGGCCTTGGGCAGCAGCAGATAGACCGGCACGTCCACCTGCAGCGTGCGGCGCAACTCCGCCAGCCGCTGGCGGATCGCCGCCGCGTGCGCGTCCAGAGTCGCGCGGTCGGCGCCGGCCAGCATGTCGGTGGCGAGCGTGACGAGGATGCCGTTGATCGGCTGGAGCGGCCGATGGCGGCGCAACAGGTCGAGGAACCCGCGCCAGCCCGCCGCATCGGTGCCGGCATCGGCATCCTGCGTGGTGTAGCGCCCGGCGGTATCGACCAGCACCGCCTCGTCCGCGAACCAGAAATCGAGGTTGCGCGTGCCGCCCACGCCCTTCAGCGCGCGCTTGGCCCAGGGGAAGCGCAAGCCTGACTGGACCAGCGCCGTCGTCTTGCCGGCCCCCGGCGGGCCGATGATGACGTACCAGGGCCGGTCGTAGAGATAGGCGCGTCGCGACCCGGACAGTGATTTCAGCTCGGCCAGCGCCTCGCGCATCCGCGCGGCGAGCGTGCGAGTTTCCTCGGCGCCTTCCTCCGCGGCGGTCGCCGCGAGCCCTTCCGCCAGGCCGTCGGCCGCGCGCTTGCCGCGCCACCACCGCCACAGCACCGCCAGCCCGAAGCCGAGCACGACCAGGCCGACCAGCGCGAGCCGGATCCAGGTCGCGCGGAACAGCGGGAACAGCGTCGGCAGCCCGAACAGCACCATCATCGCGAGGATCGCCGCAGCGGAGGCGGTCACCGCCATCCAGTTGCGCATCAGCTTCTGCATTTCGTTATCCGTTCCGCGCGATCACGATTTCGACGCGCCGGTTCTGCGCCTTGCCGTCGGGGGTGGCGTTGGGCGCGATCGGCTGGGTCGCGCCGAAGCCCTGCGCCTCGACCCGCGCCGGATCGTCTAGCCGCGCGCGCAGGATCGCCGCGACGGTCTCGGCCCGCGCCTTGGACAGGGCGACATTGTCGGGGAAGGTCAGGCTCGCGACGGGATCGCTGTCGGCATGGCCCTCGACCCGCACTTGGCCCTTCTCACCGGCCACGGCCTCGGCGATCTTCTCGAACAGCGCCTGCCGGCCCGGCGCTAGCTGGTCCGAGCCCGAGCGGAACAGCGTGCCGACGGTGGTGCGCACCCGCACGCTGTTGGGGTCCTGCTCGACCACGACCAGCTTCCGCGCGATTGCGTCGGCGAGGAAGCCCTGGAGCCGCTGCTGCTGCGCACCGATCGGCACCACCGCGGGCGCCGCCGCACGCGAAAGGCGCAAGGGCTGCTCGGGGTTGAGCGCGAGCAGCGCGGTCATCGCCGGCTGGCCGGTCTGGATCAGCACCAGCCGGAAGGCCAGCACGACCAGCAGCAGCACGCCGAGCGCGACGCTCGCCGCCAGCCCGATCGGCGCCCAGAAGCCGATCCGCCCCCGCGCCGTCGGTTCGCCGCGCCAGTGCGGCACCAGCTCGGTTTCCGAAAGCCCGCGCTCGGCGGGGATCGCGGCATAGGCGCTCGCGAGGATCGCGGCGCGCTGGCCGCGCTCGTCGTGCGCCACGCGGTAGCGCCCCTCGAACCCTGCGGCGAGGCAGGCATGGTAGAGCTCGATCAGCTCGGCATGCGCCGCCGGCTGCGCGAGCATTTCGCGCAGCAAGGCCCAGAAGCGGTCGCCGCCGATATTCTCGCCGAAGCCGCGCACCACCATGCTGCGCCGCGCCCATTCGGCGCCGTCGGCCGACTGGCCGGGCAGGTTCTGGGCGATGTCGTCGATCGTCGCATAGACGGCGTAGCGCGCGCGGCGCTGGGTCTCGGCGTCATAGCCGCCCCCCGCGATCGCCGCGTCGAAACGCTGTGCGGCGGCCGACGCGCGGCGATGCAGCGAGGGCAGGTCGAGCGCGATCCGCTCCGACCGCGCCGACGCGATCAGCGCGAGCAGCGGCGCCGCCGCCGCGACGATCGGATTGTGCGCCCGCGCCGCGACCGGCGGCTCGGGGAAATCCTCGTCGGCGAGGGGCGGTGCGGCCCGCGTCTCGGCGAGCCGGGCGCGCGCCTGCTGGAGCGGCGTCGGCTGGAAGACGGTGTGGCCGTCGCTGCCCAGGGCGTCGTCGTCGTTCACCGCGGCGCCTTCTTCACGCACCAGAGCTCGAGCCGCAGCTCGGGCCAGTCGCCGGCGACATGTAGCCCCAGTGCGGGCGCGGCGGCGAGCGCGGGCCAGTCGGGTGCCGAGCGATCGAGCTCGAAATAGACGTGGCCGGGCAGCGCGCGGATCTGCGGCGGCGGGGTCGGCGTGTGGCGCAGCGGGATGCCGGCCAGCGCCGAATCGACGATCTGCCGCATCTTCTGCACCGGCCCGATCTTGGCGACCGAGGGAAAGCGTGCGCGCAGATCCTCCAGCGACATGCGCGCCGAGGCGACCAAGTAGAAATAGCCGGTCTGGAACAGCGCCGAATCGTTGATCCGCGCGGTATAGGCCCCCGGCCCCGCCTGGACGAGCGGCAGCTGGACCGCGGCGCGATCATAGACCGCCGACAGCGCCGCCTGGATCGCCTCGACCACTGGCTCGAACGTCTCGCGCAGGCGGAGATGGTCATAGGCCGGGAAAGGCGGCGGCTGGCGTTCGGAGCGGGTGAGCGTCGCCAGTTCGCCGGCCATGCCGAGCAGCGCCTCGTACAGCCGCTCGGGATGCACCATCGGCAGGCTCGCCAGATGCGCGAGCTGCGGGCGCCAGCGATTGAGCGCCTGGAGCAGCAGGAAATTGGCGATGCTCTCCGCCCCCGCCTCCGCCGCCTCGACCGCGCGCAGGGCGAGTTCGTCGACGCGCTGTCCGGCGCGCCCCAAGATGTCGGCGAGGAAGCCGGCGAGTCGCGGGCTCGCGCGCAGGTCGAGCGCGGGCGGGATGTGCCGCTCGTCGAACTGGATGGCGCCGTTCCGCACCTCGCGGACGCGTGCGAGCTCGAGCGTGACGCGGCCATAGGTCTGGTCGCGGGTGATGCCGAAGCGCAGATTGGGCCGCGCCATCTCGATCGGCTCGCTCGCCCGCTCTTCGGAAAACACGTCGGCGACGTCACGCGTCTCGACCAGGAAGCGCGCGCCCTCGGCACCGGCGGCGTCGACATCGCGAAAGGCCACCGCGCCGGGCTGGTGCGCCGGCAGCGTCAGCTGGATGCCGCCGTCGCGCGCATCGGCTGGGATGTCGATCGGCGGCGGCGGGGGCAGCGTGCCCGGGATGGCGAAGTGCAGCCCGTCGGGCAGCACGCCGGATAGCTTCTCGACCGCGAACTTACCCAGCGCGGCAAGATCCTGGTTGATCACCAGCTCGGTCACGCCCCAGCGATAGGGCCCGGCATGGCGAGCGGCGGCCGCGAGCTCCGCATCGAGATGGCGCTCGAGCTGCTGGAAATGCTGCTGGCGCAGGAACAGCCCCTCGCGCCAGGCGACGCGCCCGTCAGCGGACACGATGCGCGCTTCCGCAGCGGCGGCAGAAACTCCCGGTTCGAAACACATCCACTCCCAACAACAGGCGGCGACCGTCCGGCCGGCTGTGCCAGCAGGACGGTTTCACGCGCATGTCGGATGGCGTGGGCTGCGGTTACGGCTGTAGTGTTGGCGCGCCAGTTAGCGGGTGGAGCGCGGCCGCGAGCGCGACCGGATCGAGCGGTGCTGCGAGCGGCACCGGCGCGAACGCCTGCCCGCTTGCCGGTCGCATCAGGAGCAGCACGCCCTGTTCCGAGCCCGATCGGCCGTCCGGCAGGAAATGGTGCGCGGCGCCCGGCGCGTCGACCAGCAGCACCGCATCGGCACCTGCGTGATCTGCCTGCTCGGCCAGGTCCGCACGCGCGGGATCGACGCTCACCGGTTCGTAGCCGAGCTGCGCCACCAGATCCTCGACTGCCTCGCGTATCGCCGCAGGCGCCACCACTAGCACGCCTTCGCCATTGCCCGACAGTGGCGCCGCGGCCTGCTGCACCGGTGCGGGCAGCTGCGCGCGCATCGCAGGCAGCCAGATGTCGAAGCGGCTGCCTTGGCCGGGCGCGCTGCGGACGTCGATCGTGCCGCCATGCGCCTGGACGATCTCCCAGGCGGTCGACAGGCCCAGCCCGGTACCGCCCTGCCGCCCGGTGAAGAAAGGCTCGAACAGGCGCGGCTGGGCGGCGGCGGCGATGCCGCACCCGCGATCCACGATCGTGACCATGGCATAGTCCCCCGCCTCCAGACTGCCATGGCTGAACGCGCGCGGCCTGCACTCGACGCGGAAGCCTAGCGTCACGTCGACATGCGGATCGCCAGGCATTGCGAGGAAGGCGTTGTTGCAGATGTTCATGAACACCTGCTGGAGCTGCGTCGCATTGCCCTGCACTTCGCGCCCTACAGGCCAATCCTGGGCGGAAAAGCGGACCGTGCCGCGCCCCGTCGCCTGCACGAGCCGCACGGTTTCCTCCACCAGCGCCTGCAGCGCCAGCGGCCTGTATTCGGCATCATGGCCGCGCCCGAAAGCGAGGATCTCGTCGACAAGTTCGCGCGCGCGATCGACTGCCTGGCGGATTTCGGAAAGGTCTTCCCGCACCACCCGGTTGTGCCCCGCATGGATCTCGGCGATCTCGCTGAAGCCGCCGATCGCGCCGATGATGTTGTTGAAATTGTGCGCCACACCGCTAGCCACCGCACCGATCGCCTCCATCCGCCGGGCGCGGGCGAGACGCAATTCCAGCTGGAGCCGCGCCCGCTCCAGCCCGTCGCGGCGGAGCGCCTGCAGGATCGCCGCCTGTGCCATGTGTAACCCGGCAATCACGTCGGACCGGCCACGGTCGGTATCGTGACGTTCGAAGCCGAGCAGTGCCGGCACCGGCGTCGATGCCCGTAGCAGAAGGAGCGACGTCGTCCCGCGTGACAGCAGCATCGCGCCGAGCGGTGTGTCGGCACCGTGCGGCAGCGCGAGGTGGAGCACGTCCTCTTCCCAGAGCGGCGAGTCCTGCGCCGCCGCCGCCACCCGCACCGGCCAGTTTTCGCTCAGTCGTCCGTCGCTGCTCCACACATAGGTGCGGCCGGCCTGCTCCCCTTGGAGCACGAGATAAGCATCGGTGGCGCCAGCATGGGCGGCAAGTCGCTGCAGCGCATCCCCGATCCGCTGCTCGAGCTGTTCCGACGAGACTTCGAGCAACAGGCTGGCGACGGTGGCGCTCAGCCGCTCATTCTCGCGGCGGCGTCGACGCTCTCGCGACTGCGCGCGAAGCGCGGCAAGAAGGGCGAGCCACAGGATCCCCGCCGCAGCGCCGGCGGCGAGCAGCCCCAGAAAAGCGCGCTGGTGCCCCGCCTCGATGCGCTGCTGGTGCTCGACAATCAGCCGGCGTACGATTTCGATCTCGCCGTCGCGGCTGCCCTCGCGCACCGCATCGAGGATCGCATCGACGCGGGGCAACAGCGCGATCAACAGGCGGCCATGCGCGACCAGCTGGGCTTCGAGATCGCTCCGCGCGCCCGTCACTCCGGCCAGCGCGGCCTGCGCCGCCGCCACCGCCGCGGGGCTGGTGTCCAGCGTCAGCCGCAGGAAGCGCGCCGAGACCGTGCCCGCCCGCGGCGAGTCCTGCAGCAGGTTGCACAGCGCCGTGACCCGCGCGAGCGAGTTCTGCAGCAGTGCGTTCTCGCTTTTGAACTCCTCGGCCATCGCCTCGGCCGCCCGGGTGTGATCACCGAGCCGCGAGACGGCGTCGCGGAGCGGCAGGTCGTCGCCTGCGAGCTGCACCAGCCCCTCGATGCTTTCGTCCGCGCTCGCCAGATCCTGGTTGATCATGTCGTAGTTGCGCAACAACCCGATTCGCGCGCTCAACATGTCGCGTGTGAGCGAGCGATCGGCAAAGGCGTAGCGTTCGATCGCCCGGTTCGCGTCCACTGCCCAGCCATCGCCCATCGTCCGCATCCGCGCCGCCGCGCCGAACAGCAGCACCGCCGCTAGCGCGGTGATAGCTGCCGAGGCGCGCAGCATGGCGACGGACTTCACGGGCGGCGGCTCGGCACGGGTGGGCGGACCGGCTTGCCCTGATAGGTGCCGGTAAGCGTGCCTAGGAACGCGACGATGTCGTCGACCTCGTTCGGCGACAGCTTCAGGTCGAGCTGCGCCCGGCCCATCGCGCGCACCGCGTCCGGCAGCGTGGCCGCGCTGCCGTCGTGGAAATAGGGCGCGGTCGCCGCCACGTTGCGCAGGCTGGGCACCCGCACCAGCACCGGATCTGCCGCGCCGATCGGATGAAAGACGCCGTGGCGCTGCATGAGGTTGCCGCCGATGTTCACACCCTGGTGGCAAGAGATGCAGCCCAGCGCCTTGAAGCGGGCATAGCCGCGCCGCTCCTGTGCGGAGAGCGCGCGGTCGTCGCCGGCAAGCCAGCGATCGAAGCGTGCGCCAGGCGTGACCAGGCTACGCTGGTACGCCGCAAGTGCATCGACCAGCGCAGCCTCGTCGATCGGGCGGCCATATACCCGTCGGAAGCGCGCGACCATCGCCGGATCCCGCCGCAGCCGCGCTACCGCGCCCCCGTTTGCGGCGCCCATCAGTCCCGGATCGTCGAGCACCTGCGCGGTGAAGCGTTCGAACGTCTCCCGCCGCCCGCGCCAGTTGAAGCGATAGTTGAGCGCCGCATTGAACACGGTGAGCGTGTTCATCCGCAGGGTACCGCCGTTCTGGGCGATGTCGAAATTGCGATCGCTGGCCCCGCTGGTGGCAACGTCGTGGCAGGAGTTGCAGCTCACCGTCTGGCGCTGCGACAGTCGCGGATCGCGGAACAGCAGCGCTCCCAGCGCGCGCTTGGCCGGCGCGACCGCCGGCGCCGGCGGCAGCGGCGTGATCGGCTCGTCGCGCGCGCCCCACTGGCCGGCCAGCGCCGCGCCCGCGCACAGCATCGCGCCGCCTACAAGCATGGGCAACGTTCGTATCCGCAGACGAAAGCTCACACTGTCCGGACCTCGGCATCGAAGACATAGCCGACACCGCGCTCGGTGCGGATCAGCCTAGGGGCACTCGCGTCACGTTCGAGCTTGCGCCGCAGTCGGAGGATCTGCACGTCGATGCTGCGATCGTACACGTCCTCGTGCACGCGCGTCGCCTGCAGCAGCCGTTCGCGGGTGAGCGGCCGCCGCGGCGCGGCGACGAAGGCACTGAGCAGCGCGAACTCGCCCTTGGTAAGCGGCACGGTCTCACCGTCCGGGCTGACGAGCCGCCGCGATCGCTGGCTGAACACCCAGCCGGCGAATTCGAAACTCTGTTCGGGCTGACGCGCAGGATGCAGGCGATCCATCGACCGTCTGCGCAGCACCGAGCGTACGCGGGCCAGCATCTCACGCATGCCGAATGGCTTGGTCAGGTAATCGTCCGCACCCAGTTCGAGGCCGATCACACGGTCCACCTCGTCCCGACGGTGGCCGGTAATCAGGATGACCGGCACGACGCTCTTGGCGCGCACCTCGCGGAGAAGATCCAGCCCGTCCTGATCGCCGAGGTTGAGGTCCAGCAGGATGACGTCGGGCTCGCGGCCGGCGAGTGCACGCACCACGCCTTCCCGCCCCGACACGGCAGCCGTCTGCATGTTGTTTTCACTGAGATAGGAAACAATCATGCGCTGCATCGCTGCGTCGTCATCCACGACTAGAACTCGCGGCGTGGCCGGCACAACGGCATCACCGAAAACTTCTGCGTTCATTTACTTACCTCAAAATCAACATTTACTCGGCGATATGGCTCGCCTGACCGAACAAACAGGTCAACTAGTATCCGGTACAGCCTTGCTCCGTGTGAAACTCGATAGCTGGTGCTCGCAATTACCCCATTTCACCTGAATTTATCTCTGCATCCGCAGTCGTGCGGCCGTCGGTTCAGGGGCAGGTGGCAGCCCGCCGCATATATGGCTGCACGAACCGCTCTAACAGGACCGACAACACCAAACAGCGATGATGTAGAACAGATGCCGCGCGGAGCGTTGCAATTGTAACACGATTTGCCAAGCCGATTGGCCGCCACACCAAATCCGCTTCACGCAAAGCTCCGCAACAGCCCACCCCCTCCGACACCGCGAAAGCGTACCAGTCTTGGGGCCTTACTTGCCCATCTAGAATTTTTTGTGGTCCTTGGAGCGCAGTTGCCTTTTTATACTCCGCCGACAACATGCTTATGACAGGCGAAGGTCGAAACGTGTCAACCTATGCCCACGTATATACCTGTTGAAGCCCTTGCCTACGCCACGGCGGCGCGATCAAGGCTGTGAGGAAGGCGCTGGCGCGGCACCGGCCGCCCGGCTAGTTTCTCCGAAACGGGGGATCATCGCAATGCGACGTGTGCGACCTGGGATTTCGACGGTTGTCTTGGCCGCGTTGCTGGCCGGGTGCGGAGGTGGCGATGGGGCAGGCAATGTCGTCCAGCCCGGAAACGGCGCTGCTACGCCCGCCCCGACCTCCAGCGCCTGCACGCTGCGCGCCCGGCAGGACTGGATCCTGGCGACGATGCGCGAATGGTATCTCTTCCCCGAGACGCTGCCGTCGAACCTCAACCCGTCGGGCTACGGCACCGCCGACGACTATCTCGACGCGCTCACCGCCACGGCGCGGGCGCAGGGGCGCGACCGCTATTTCACCTACCTCACCTCGATCGCGCAGGAGACCGCCTATTATACCAGCGGCTCCAGCGCCGGCTTCGGCTTCCGCCTGACCAGCGACGGCAGCAGCACGCTGACCGTCGCGGAGAGCTTCGAGGGCGGCAACGCGCTGCAGGCCGGCATCGACCGGGGCGCCCAGATCCTCGCCATCGGCACCAGCAGCAGCGACCTGCGCGACGTGAGCACGATCTTCAGCACGCAGGGTTCGGCCGGCGTGCAGTCGGCGCTCGGGCCGGACACCAACGGCACCACCCGCGTGCTGCGCGTGCGCGATCCGAACGGCAATGTCCGCACCGTCACGCTCGCGAAGTCGGACTTCACCCTCACCCCGGTATCCAGCCGCTACGGCGCGCAGATCCTTACCGATCCGAACGGCGGCGGCCGCGTCGGCTATGTCAATCTGCGCACCTTCATCGACACCGCCGATCCAGCGCTGCGCAGCGCCTTTTCGAACTTCAAGGCCCAGGGCATCGACAAGGTGATCGTCGACCTGCGCTACAATGGCGGCGGGCTGGTCTCCATCGCGCAGCTGTTCGGCGACCTGCTCGGCGGCGCACGGCCGACGACCGACGTGTTCAGCTACACCAGCTTCCGTCCGGAAAAGTCCGCGAACGACAGCACCCGCTATTTCGGCCCGCAGCCCGAATCAATCGCCCCCACCCGCATCGCTTTCATTGGCACGCGGAGCACCGCCTCGGCGAGCGAGCTGGTGATCAACGGCATGATCCCCTATTTCCACGCCAATCTGGGGCTGATCGGCACCAACACCTATGGCAAGCCGGTCGGCCAGGTCGCGATCGACAAGAGCGAGTGCGACGATCGGCTGCGCGTGATCGCCTTCGCCACGCAGAACGCCAACCGCCAAGGCAGCTATTTCAACGGCCTTGCCAGCAATGTCGAGGTGAGCTGCGCCGCCAGCGACGATCTCTCGCAGCCGCTGGGCAACGTGCGCGAGGCCTCGGTCAAGGCGGCCCTGGACTTCGTCGCGGGTCGCAGCTGCAGCGCGATCGGCGGTTTCGCACTGGCGCGGGCCGCTTCCGCGCCCAACGAGTTGCTGACGCCCGAACGACCGAATACCGCCCAGCGCGAGGTGCCGGGATTATTTTAGGGCGACCGTCACAATGAAGTAACAGCAAGTAAACACACGTTAAATTGCAACCATCCTGTGTCTGGCCGGTTGATCGGCCACGACCAGGAGGGAAAAGATGAAGACGATATTCTTGTGCGGCGCGTTCGCGTCGCTGGCGATGACGGCTGCCACCGCGGCCGAGGCACCCCGTTCAAGCGCGCCGCAGACCGAGCCAATGGTCCCGGCGCAGATGCAGATGCCGCGCGACGCCATGGGCTATGCCCGCATGGCCGGCGCCGGCGACCTGTACGAGATCGAATCCTCGCGGCTCGCGCAGCAAAAGGCCGCTACCGGCGCCGTGCGTCAGTTCGGCCAGATGATGATCGACCACCACACCCAGACGACGCAGGCGCTGACCAGCGCCGCCCGCGCCGCCGGTATGACTCCGCCGCCGCCCGCACTCGCGCCGCGCCAGCAGAAGATGATCGACGAGCTCCGCGGGCTTTCCGGCGCGCAGTTCGACGCGGCCTATCTCCGCCAGCAGCGGATGGCGCATCAGGAAGCGCTGGCGCTCCATTCGGGCTATGCCGAAAACGGCGACAACGCCGCGCTGCGCAAGGTCGCCGCTACCGCCGTGCCGATCGTCCAGCGCCATATCGACCTGCTCGCCCAGCTGCCCAAGGGCTGAGGCGTCCACGCTCGCGGCGGGTCGACCTGCATGGACTGTAAGGTTAGGAACAGGCGTCCGCCCTAAGGATGCCGATCATGCAGTCCCCGTCCGACCCGTCGCCCGCCCTTCGCATCCTCGTCGTCGAGGATGACGCCCAGCTCAGCGCCCTGCTCGCCCGGCAATTGGGCGGCCTCGGCTACACGGTGGAAGCGGTTGCAGACGGCCGCGCTGCGATCGCCACGCTGGGCCAGGCGCAATTCGATGCGATCCTGCTCGATCGGCTGCTGCCAGCGATCAATGGGGTGGAGGTGCTCCGCCGCATCCGCGCCGAGGGCGTCGAGACGCCGGTGATCCTGCTGACCGCGCTGGGGCTCACCCAGGAGCGGGTGGAGGGGCTGGAGGCCGGCGCCGACGACTATATCGTCAAGCCGTTCGAGATCGACGAGCTCAACGCCCGCATCCGTGCGGTGCTCCGCCGCCGCAGCGCCCCCGCCGCCGACACAGCGACGCTGACCGCGGGCGACGTGACGGTCAGCGTGCTCCGCCACCGCGTCACCCGCGCCGGCAAGCCGATCGAGCTGCAGAAGACCGAGCTCAAGCTGCTCGCCGAGCTGGTCCGCGAAGCCGGCAGCGTGCTCTCGCGCAAGATGCTGATCGAGCGCGTCTGGGGCTATGACTTCGTGCCGACCACCAACATCGTCGACGTCCATATCCTCAAGCTGCGCCAGCGGCTGGAGATGCCCGGCCTGCCCGATCCGATCGCGACGGTGCGCGGGGTCGGCTACATGTTCCGCGCCTGAGCGGTGCCGCGCCGGCGCCTCCGCTCGCTCGGCCGGATCGCGATTGCCTTCGCGCTGGCGCTCTCCGCGACGACGGCGCTCGCCGGGGTGGGCGTCTATCTCGCCCTGCTCGACGCGATCGACCATCAGGTGGACCTGCGGCTGCAAGGCGAGGCGCGCGAGCTGCTGGAAGGCGGCGCCGGCGTGCCCGAAATCGCCCGCCGCATCGCCCGCGAGAGCAGCGAGCGCGAGAGCGCCGATATCGGTTTCCTGCTACGCGATTCCCTCGGGGAACGAATCGCCGGCAACATCGCCCCCGCGCATCCGCTGCCGATCGGCGTCTCGACGGTGAAGACGGACGCGGCGATCCCCGGCCTCAGCCGCGGGCGCGCCTGGGTGAAGCAACTGCCCGGCGGCGAGACGCTGGCGCTGGTGGCGGAGAGCGAGCCGATCGACCAGCATGATCACAAGCGCGGACGCATCCTCGTGATCGGCTTCGGCGCGGTGATGGCGCTGCTGCTGATCGGCACCTTCGCGCTGATCCGCGCGATCCGCATCAACATCGCCGCGATCGCCGGCACTGCGGAAGCGATCATCGACGGCGATCTGCGCGCGCGGGTGCCGGTGGAGCGGCCGGGGAGCGTGTTCGGCGCACTGGCGGTGACCTTCAACCGCATGCTCGATCGCATCGGCGAGCTGATGACCGGCATGCGCAGCATCTCCAACGACATCGCCCACGACCTGCGCACGCCGCTGGCGCGGCTGCACGGCCGGCTGGCGGCGCTCGCCGACACGCCAGAAGCGGCGCCGGTGCGGGAGGAACTGGCCGACGCCGTTGCCGAGAGCGAGGAGATCCTCGCAGTCTTCGCCGCAATCCTGCGCATCACCGAGATCGAGGGCGGCGAACGGCGCGCGGGTTTCGAGCGGCTGGACCTTGCCGCCCTCACGGCGGACGTAGGCGAGGGATTGGAGCTGCTGGTGACCGAGAATGGCCGGTACTTCGTGGCCCCTGCTGCCGCGAAGGGAGTGATCGTCGAGGGCGACCCGCGCCTCCTTACCCAGCTGATCGTCAACCTGATCGAGAATGCCGTGACGCACACCCCACCCGGAACGACGATCCGGCTGGAGGTGCGCCGCGAAGGCGACATCGCGCTGCTCTACGTTGCGGACAACGGCCAGGGCATCCCGCCGAAAGAACGCGATCGCGCCCTGCGCCGCTTCGGCCGGCTAGACGCCAGCCGCCACACGCACGGTCACGGGCTGGGCCTGCCCCTCGCGCTGGCGATCGCGCGGTTGCATCGCGGCACGCTGGCGTTGGAAGATGCCGAGCCTGGCCTGCGCGTGGCGCTGCGGCTGGCGCTCGCGGGCTGAATGCAGCTGATCGGGAGAAGGATCAGGCGACTGGTGGAGCTGAGGGCAAAGCCTGCTGCGAGACCGCGGGCGCGCGCACTGTCTTCGAAACAGGGTCAGGCAACTATCACACGGCCTGATTCCAGGCTGCGCGTAGAAGATCCTCCACGCGGGTAGCCTGCTCGGTCATGTCGCCGTGCCGGGCGACGAGCGCCTGTGCGAAATTGCCATGTTCCCGGCGCTGGTCGGGATCGGCCAACCGCTGCGACAATGCGACGAACTGGGCACCATCGCGCGCCTTCAGGCGCTCGTCGCGCAGCGTGAACACGAGCTGCATTTCGCTGTCCGGCTCCGGCGCCATCCACACCACCGGCACGCCATGCGCCTGTGTCTCCAGGCACGCATTGCCGCCCGGGAAGGGGAAGGTGTCGAGGAAAATGTCGATGCATTCGCTTACGAGGTGCCCGTCGATGAACTCGTCATAGAGAATGATGCGGTCGCCCGCGGGCGTTGCCGCCCGGCGTTCCACAATCATCGTGGTCGAGCCGGTACCGCCGGCGAAGAAGATCGCCTGCGGATCGCGTTCCAGTATCTCCTCGACGAGCACCATATATTCAGGGGTGATCTTGGCCATGCGACCATAGAAACCGTAGATGGCGCTTGGCTGGGCAACCCCCGTCCCGGCGCACAGCACGTTTCGCAAGGCATCGATCTGGGCTTGCGGCCTCGTGACGCAGTGAAAGACGGAGGCGGTGTTCCGCGGCGTCTCGTGCATTGCGACGCGGTCGTCGAACAAGCCGGGCGCGGGCTTGGTGATACCCATGAAAGCAAGGTTGAGCTCCGGGATGGCCCAGGGCGCGAACCCATTCTCGTGAAACGCCTGCACCCGGCAGGGGCGCTGCTGCAGCACCATCGTCGCGACGGCGCAATTGCTGTCGGCGATCAAGATGTCGATCCCGTCCGCCTCGAGCTGCAACAGGATCGCCTGCGTCATCTGCGAAGGCGTCGGGCGGGACATGTCGCGCACCCGAAGGCCGGTTTCGGCGGCGAAGTCCCACATATTCTGTACGGGCTGCTTGATGCAGTACAGAAATGGCCAGTCTTCCGGTGCGCGGAGCGCGTGCTGGCCCAGCATCAGCGAAACGGTGGTCTTGGCTACCGCATTGCTGCTGAACAGATCGCTCGTCTCGGAAAGATAGGCGATGCGGGGCACTGCGCGTGTAGCGGGACGCAGCGGTCGCTTCGGAAAGTGCCGTGCTAGATAGCTGGCGAACGGCAGCACCACATCCGTGTTGAACCGTTTCAACTCGGCCAGGTTCTGAGTGCTGCGCCATAACAGGATGTGGATGAGCGTGTAGAGGTCGGCCGCCCGGTCGATATCGCTGGCGGCGACGAGAAAGCGGGGGAACAGGGAGGTGAAGTCGCGGTACAGCGCTTCGAGGCGGGCGCGTTCACCTTGCTGCACCGCCGGCCAGCCGATCTGGTTCATCACGGCGCTTACCTCGGCGCGGAGGGGTTCGGGCCATGCGCCGCGGGGAAGCTCTTGCTGCAACCAGCTGAACCGAAGCGGCCCAGACCCGCTCGGCCGTACCGACATATCCATAGCTTCGCTCGCGATCATGGCCGAGACGGTAAAGAAAACTGTTTAATGCCGGGTTACGGCCGGTGCCGGCAGGGCGGCCCCCTCCTATGCGCGCTGTATGAACAGGCAGTCGCCGGCCACAAAGGCGCGCGCAGCCTTGTCGCCCCACAGCCGGAGCAGCGCGTCTCCCGCTTCCTTGGGGCCGTCGCCATAGCGCCAGTTATAGTCGTCGATCACCACCCAGCCACCGGGCGCGACGTGCGGGGACCAGAGCATGACATCCTCCGCGGCCGCCGATCGGTCGTGATTGCCGTCGATATGGAGTAGCGCGATCCGACCCGTCGGCCGGGAGGCTTTCGCTGGCTTCAACAGGCGAAAGGCCTCGCCGTCGATCTCGCCGCGATAGACGGCGTGGCCCGAAACCGAGGGCGTTCGGTACACCGTCATTGCCCCCGCCGGTGCCAGTGCGGCGAAGGTCGCTTCGAACGCATGGGCGACCCGCTCCAGCCCGGCCGAACGCGTGTATTTCTGAAGCGCGACCGGCAGATCCTGCTGCGCGCCCGCATCCGAACACCAGGGATCGAACACGAAGATGTTGCGCTCCGCCACCCCGAGCGCGCGTCCTGCGAGCAGCACGCTCGCGGAGCGGCCGAACAGCGAACCGATCTCGACAATGTCACCCTCCGGCGCATCGAGCAGGCAGGCGAGCAGCGCTGCCAGCTTGTCGTCGTAGGATTCGCCGAACAGATTGAACGCAAGCCGCACGACGCCGGCGATGAACGCAAGGCTGGGCTGCGACTGGGCCGGCACCAATGTCGCGATGAACTCCGCCCACCGCTCCGCCCGCGCGAAAATGTCGTCCCACCGCTCGAATTCCAGTTCGAGCGCCGAGCGGTTGATGATCCGCAGCGGACCCAGATCCTGCTCCTGCAGCAGATTGCGCAACGCCGCGTGGACGATGTGCGCCGAGGCGTGGATCCGCGTGACGTCATGCCGGCGCACCACTTCGGTGAATGCGTCCAGAAACGCCGGTTCGCTGACCAGTGGCAGCCTTATCCAGGGGGCCGCCCCATTGGTGGGGTCGCTGACGTCGCACGATGCCGCCACCACCGGCTCTCCCCGCTCCAGCGCTTGCTTGAGATAGGTCCGGCCATCGGGGGTGGAGACGGGAAAGACCAAGGTCACAGACATTTCATTCATCCTGTAGCGCAGCCGGTGCGACAAACCCATTATAGCGGCCGTTCCGCCCTGGAGACGTGCAGTTGCGGGAACGAGAAGCACATCGCCGCCGCTCGTAGCGGCCTGCCGCAAGCGGCGCGGCCGACGTTCGGACGCTGAACATCCACATTGCCCTGCGCCAATTTGTGTCCCGTTCTGACGCACGTCCTATAATGGATCGGCGGGGCGATGCTCGACCCCGGCAGGTGAACGGCCGGGTGAGACAACCGGCGCGCCCTTGCGTGGTTCAACAGCTTCTATGCACGAAGCAAGATGGTGCGGGATGAGTCAGATGATCGGGGCCGTACGATGACGACGCCATCCATCATTGTGGTGGGCCCGGGCCTTATGGGCCTGAAGCATATCGAGATGATCCAGGCACATCCGCATTGTGAACTGGCCGGCATCGTCACGCCTGGGCGCAACGGCAGCAGGAACATTGGCGAACGCTTGCCGAACACGCCGATCTTCGACACGCTCGAGGCCTGTCTTGCAGCGGGAACCCCGTCGGGCGTGATCATTTCGTCGCCCAACGAATTCCACTACGCGCAGGCGAAGCTGTGCATCGAGCGTGGCATCCCCGTGCTGATCGAGAAGCCGATCACCGCGGATCATGACGAGGCCCTCGATCTGGTGGATCTCGCGGCGCGGCGCGGCGCAAAGGTCCTGGTCGGCCATCACCGGGTCCACTCGCCCTTGCTGACCGCCGCCAAGGCGATCATCGACAGCGGGCGGCTCGGGCGACTGGTCGCCTTCCAGGGAAGCGCGATCTTCTACAAGCCGGCCGCGTATTTCGAGGCGGGCCCCTGGCGTAGCCAGCCTGGTGGCGGCCCGATCCTGATCAATCTCATCCACGAGATCGGCATCATGCGCACCTTTTGCGGCGAGATCGCCGCGGTGCAGGCGATCGCGTCCAACGCGATCCGGCAGTTTCCGGTCGAGGATACCGTGGCGATCAACCTGCAATTCCGGAACGGCGTGCTCGGCACCTTCCTCCTGTCCGACGCCGGCGCCTCGCCGCATAGCTGGGAGCAGACCTCGCGAGAGAACCCGGTCTATCCGACCTACCCCACCGAGGACTGCTACAGCATCACCGGAACGCTGGGGACGTTCGACTTCCCCAGCATGCGCCTGCTGTCCCACCCGGCACCGCAATCCCCTTCCTGGCACACCCCGCTCGTGGAGGAGGTCATTCCGGTCGTGCGGGAAGATCCGCTCGCCCGGCAGCTCGAGAATTTTCTGGCGGTAATCCTCGGCACCGCCGACCCGATCGTGCCGGCCTTCGACGGGGCCCAGAATGTGCGGGTCGCCGAGGCGATCCGAAGGTCCGCCGAAACCAGGTCGCTGGTGGAACTCGACGCCTAATCGTGCCGCGAAACTCCGTGAAAGGCTGAATCCAGAATGGCCGTCGCCATCCTTCTCGACACCAATGCCGCGTCCGTGCCGATCTACCGGTATCTCGTCGATTCAGGTCATGACGTGACCGTCGTCGGGAACAAGCCGGACAACGCGCTCGCCATGTCCGCCGACAAGTACGTCAAGCTCGACTATTCGGACGTCGAGGCGGTGACGGCGCTGGTGGAGCGGCTGGGCGCGGACTTCCTCATCCCCGGTTGCAACGATCTCTCCTACGAGACCTGTGCCGCGATCAGCGCCAAGCGCCCCTTCCCCGGGATCGACCCGGTCGAGACCGTCCGCGTCCTCGGCAACAAGCAGGATTTCCGGCGATATGCGGAAGCCGCCGCCATTCCCGCCCCCCGCCGCATCGCCGAAGCCGATGCGCTGGCGGCGGGTCCGGTGATCGTCAAGCCCGCGGAGGCTTTCAGCGGCCGCGGCGTGACGGCCCTGCCGGCGCCGTCTGCCGCGGATCTTGCTGAAGCGATCGAGCGCGCCAAGGAATTCTCCCGAAACGGAGCCTGCCTGATCGAAGAGTTCGTCCAGGGGCAGCTGTACAGCCATTCCGCCTTTCTCGGCCCCGATGGCATCCGCACCGATTTCTTCGTCGAGGAGCATGGCTCCGTCAATCCGTTCGCCGTCGACACCAGCTATGTCGTTCCGGCCTTCGACCCGACGCTGGCGAGCAAGGTGCGGGCAGCGATCGAGAAGATTGCGCAGGACCTGCAACTGACCTCGGGTCTGATCCACACTCAGTTCATCGCCGATGGCGAGCGCTTCTGGATCATCGAGATCACCCGGCGGTGCCCCGGCGATCTGTATAGCCAGCTGATCGCAAGCTCGACCGGCTTCAACTATGCCGAAAACTATGCCCGCCCCTTTCTTGGCGAAGGCTTCGACGGGCATGCCCAATCCTACCGACCGATCCTGCGCCACACGATTTCGCTGCGCGAGCCGCAGGTCTTCGAGGGCCTCCGGTTCCACCGGCCTATCGATATCGAGATGTTCGTATCGCTCGCCCTCGCCGGCGAACGCATCGCGGCCAGCCCGTTCGGCCGGATCGGTATCCTGTTTGCGCGGGCAGAGGATGCGGGCGCGCTGGACAGGATGATGCGCGCCACGCTGGATGGCGAACTATATTCGGTACTTGGGGCAGATCGAAAGGCGAGAGCATGACCAAACAGGATTTCAGCGCGATGCTGGACTCGGCGATCGCAGCGCCTGCCGCCAACCAGCAGCTAGCCAGCGACCTGCTGTCCGCCCAGGACCGCCCCTGCTACGTCATCGGGCGCAATGCCGAGTCGCTCGGGCTGATCGGCCGGTTGCGCCTGGATGGCATCGTCGACGATTTCGCGCCGGCCGGTTCGGTATGGCACGGGCTCACGGCGGTCGGAATGTCGCAATTGCCGCCCGATGCCGCGGTCATCAACTGCTCGACCTCGATCAGTCCGGTGGCGGTCGAGCAGCGGCTCGCGGATGCCGGGGTCCGCTCGGTCGTCTCCATCCAGGAGCTCGCCCACGCATCGGGCGGCGCGATCGCCGACGCCGAGGTCGTTCGCGAACAGCGCGCGGACTGGGATCGCTTCGCCACGGAATGGGCCGACCTCTTCGATACGCTCGCGGACGAAGCGTCGCGCCGGACGCTCGCCGATGTGCTGCGCTACCGGCTGACGGCGAACGCAGCCTTCATGCGCGGCTATGCCGTGCGCACCCAGGAGCAATATTTCGAACCCTTCCTGGATCTGCGATCGGAAGTGTTCGTCGACGCTGGCGGCTTCGACGGCGATACAACCGAGGAATTCTGCCGGCGCTGCCCCGACTATCGGCAGGTGCACCTGTTCGAGCCTTCGGAACGGAACCTACGCGCCGCCAAAGCCCGGCTGGCCGGACATCGCGACATCGCTTTCCACGCCAAGGCGCTTTCCGACGCACCGGGGCAGATCGCCTTCGACAGCGAGGCGGGGTCCGCATCCGCAGTCACCAGCGGCGGGCGTGAACTGGTGGAGATGACGACCGTGGACCTGGCCATCCCCGATCCGGTCAGCTTCATCAAGATGGATCTCGAAGGGTGGGAGATAAAGGCGCTTGCCGGGTGCGAGCGGCACATCCGCCAGGACCGGCCCAAGCTGGCCATTGCCGTGTACCACCGCGCAAGCGACTTCCGCGATATTTGGCGATATGTTCGCTCGCTACACGCCGACTACCAGGTTTATCTTCGGCATTACACCCAGGGCTGGTCGGAGACGGTGATGTTCTTCATCTGACGGCGTGACCGGCGCAACACCCTGCCCAGGCACCTTCACTTCCTTGTCGACAATCGGAATTTTCACATGCCCGTTCTGCAATCCGCACTCGCCCCCGCACCGATCGACGACCCTGCCGGCTTGCTCGATCACTGCGAGACGCACCGCGCCGGCGTCGTGGCGATCAAGCCGAAGGTCCTCTTCCTGAAGATCGAGGCCGAAAACCCGAGCCCCGTGCCGATGAAGATCAACGTGCCCTCCAGCGGGCTCGGCAGCGTGACCTTGCTGGAGGCCGCCGCGCTGATCTCGATCGTCAAGCTGATCCAGCCGCGCAAGATCTTCGAGTTCGGCACCTTTCTCGGCTATTCCACCGCCCTGCTGGTCGAGAATTCGGGCGCGGAATGCGCGGTATACTCGCTCGATCTCGGTGAGAGCCATGCCGCCGGGGACACTGTCGACTCTTACACCGATGCGGACTTGCGGCGCGACGGCAACATCAACGACGCGTATTTGCGCGCCGTCCAGAGTGCGTCTGCTCCTCGCTACCTCGGTGGGCTGACCGATGCGGACAAATCCCGGACAACCCTGCTCCAGCAGGACAGCCGCGTGTTCGATCCCGCGGCGCACGGGCTGGTCGGCGGGGTCGATCTCGTCTTCGTCGATGGCGGCCATGATCTGGAAACCGTAGCGATCGACACCGCCAATGCGAGAAAGATGATCGGCGACAGCGGCGTGATCCTCTGGCACGATTTCAGATCGTCCATCCATGGCGACGTGACCACCTTCGTCGAGGCGCTCGCGAAGGACGAGTTGGTGATCCACGTCCAGCATACGATGATGGCAATGCTGCTCGTGGGCGACATCCGGGAACGGTTTCTCGGCATGGGCGTCGACGGCGCCCTTCGGGATAGGGCCTGATGGCAGCAACCGACGGCGAAGCGCGCGGGCTAAGGCTTCTCGATCGAGACGCCTATCGGCGCTGGTCCCAAAAGCGCGATCTTCTCGCCGCGCTGCTGATCGCGATCCGCGTGGCGTTCCATGCTGCGTTGCTGACGGCGGGGACGCACCTCTTCGCGCATGGCCATGTCTGGGCGGCGCTGCTCGTCCTGATCCCACATTTCCTCACCTGGTCCTTCCTGGGTTGGGCGGGCATCGGCCATGAGCTTTTCCATCGTTCGGTCTTCACCGCACGATGGCCCAATGTGGTGCTGTTCCGGCTATGCTCCATCCTGACGTGGAGCAACTACGGCTATTTCGCAGTGACGCATCCGCAACATCATCGGACCCCGCTGGGTGCCAACGACCTCGAAGCGTCGCCGCAGGAGCGGCTGTCCTGGCTGGGTACGCTGGCGCTGCTGACAGTGGATGTGCCCGCGATCTGGCGGCGAGTCCGCGTGCTGGCGCTGAACGCGGCGGGCACGATTCCCAAGGGGCGCTTCGCCACGCTGTTCGCGCCGGGATCGCGCGAGGCGGTTCAGCTCAAGAACGGTGCGCGCGCCGTATTTGCGGGACAGGCGCTGATCCTCGTCGTCAGCCTCGTGCTTGGCGGCCCCTATCTCGCCGCCGCGATCTGCCTTGCGCCGTTCTGCCTCACCTTCCCCAACCGTACGCTGGCGGCGCTACAGCATTTCAACCTGTCCGCCGACGAGGTTCGTGGGCAGTATGAAGCCTCGACCCGCACGGTGGTTCTGGATCCGATTACCGCGTTCTTCTACGCGGACATGCACTACCACTTGGAACACCATCAATTTCCGTCGATCCCGCATTATAATCTGCGCGCGGTGCACAAGGCCTTCAGGCGCCAGGGCGCGCACCGCCACATCGAATACGGATATCGGAGCGGCCTGAAGTTGCTGGCGCGGGGGGGGTTCTTCACCGCCGGCCAAATGCCGAGGCCCTCGCACCGCCGCGAGCGCTAGTCCGCCACCGCCTCAGAGGCTCGACCGATTCGAGATCTTCCGGGAATACCAGCGCTTATCTCGGCAAGCGTTTCTCGGGAAACGGCTACCGACCTATAAAGAAAGATACCATCCATCCGAAAGCGGCCCGATGCGGACTCAGACAAGTGCAGCAGTAGAACGGAACGCGACCGGCAGCAGAGCCATGCTCTCCGTCGTCGCTACCGACGACCTTCCCGTCCTGCGTCCCCGCATGCCTCGGGCCGAAGCACTGCTGCCCTATCTGCAACGGATCGACGACCGGCGGAGCTATTCGAACTTCGGCCCGCTCGTGACGGAACTCGAATCCAGGCTGGCGCAGCGACTGGGCGTCCACCCGGAGTGCATCGTCACGGTATCAAATGGCACCGCGGGCCTTGCGCTCGCCCTGCAGTCGGTCGTCGGGAACGCCAATGGCTACTGCCTCATTCCGTCCTGGACATTTGTCGCAACGGCACATGCCGTCAGCAGTGCCGGCCTGACGCCGTTTCTCGTCGATGTCGACGAAGGATCCTGGGCGCTGACGCCCGATATCGCGCGCGACGCCCTGGCGCGGATCGACGGCCCGGTTGCCGCGGTGATGCCCGTGGCGCCCTTCGGTGCGCCGATGGACACCCAAGCCTGGGATCGCTTCACCGAGGAAACCGGCGTCCCGGTGGTTATCGACGCTGCCGCCGGACACGACGCGGTGCGCGTCGGCACCTCCCCCGCCGTCGTCAGTCTTCACGCCACGAAGATCCTCGGCGCAGGTGAAGGCGGCTATGTCGTCTGTCGGCGGCGCGACACGATTGCCGACATCAAGCAACGTAGTAATTTCGGTTTCTCCGGCTCGCGCGACGCCCGTGCGATCGGCACCAACGCGAAGATGAGCGAGTATCACGCGGCCGTCGGTCTGGCGGCGATGGACGCCTATGCAAGCGACCTGCAGGGATTCCGAGCGGTCGCAGAGGCGTATCGCGAGCGCTTGGGACGGCGGCAGCAGATCGCGTTTCAGGCTGGTTTTGGAAGCGAATGGTGCGGCAGCGTCTGCGTCGCGCGATTTTTCGGCGCGGACCAGCAGCGGCTCGTGTCGCGGCTCGACGCCGTCGGCATCAGCAGTCGCGCCTGGTGGGGTGCCGGCGTTCATCTTCAGTCCGCTTTCGCCGAACTACCGCGTCTGCCGCTTCCGGTGACGGAGATGCTTGCGCGGGAAACCTTGGGTCTCCCCTATTTCGTCGACATGACCGACACGGATGTCGAACGCGTCTGCCGTGTCATCGAACACGCCTTCTGACCATCCTCGATCGCTCCCCACGCCCCAAGGCACCTCAGGCCGAGATCGCACTGTTCGCGTGCCTGAGCACCCCCACGCGTTTCGGGTGAAGGGTGGCCGGCACGGCGCGGCAGGACAATAGATAGATCGGCCGGCGGCACAGGCGCACATGGCCACGTCCGAACCACAACGTAACAGGCGCTTGTAAGAAGCCTTAGTTTTCCGGGGTTTCAGCCGCTTTTCAGTGGCTTGAGGCGGCTGGTGGAGCTGAGGGGAATCGAACCCCTGACCTCTGCAGTGCGATTGCAGCGCTCTCCCATCTGAGCTACAGCCCCGCCGCCTTGGTCCCGGGCTGACCCGGGAGGCGCTCCCCTTAGCGAGCCGAAACGGGCGATGCAACTGGCTTGTCGCATCTTTCGCTCGGATTCATATCGCTGGCGACGAAGTGCCTGTGACGCAGGTTAAAATCCGGGGAACCCATCCGCCCCTCTGCTCGCTTGGACGGTGCGTGACGGCAAGCATGCCGCAGCCGCCGAAATCTCAGCAGGAGAGATACGATGGACGACCGCAACAATCGCTACGGCCCGTACGGCCCCACCGGTTACAACGACAGCAGCAGCCAGGGCGACTATGGCCGGGATTACGGCTCGGGCCGGGATTACACCTATAGCAGCGCGCGCGACTATGCCGCCGCCGGCGAATATGGCCGCGGACGCGATCGCAACCAGCGCGACGACTGGAATCGCGGGCGCAACCAGGATCGCTCGAGCTATGGCGCGCAGGGCTACGGCCAGCGTAGCCAGGAGCGCAGCGGCTGGGATGGCAGCAACAACGACTGGAGCGACACCGGCTCGCGCAGCTACAGCAACTATGGTGGCTATTCGTCCCAGGATCGCGACCGCGACTATGGCCAGCGCAATTACGGCAACAGCGACTGGGGCAGCCGCGATTCGTTCGCGCGCAGCTACGGCCAGCCGGACCAGGATCGCTCGCGCTACGGCCGGCAGGACCAGGGCCGCAGCGCCTATGGCTATGACCGCAACCGTGGCGAAGACCTGCGTGGTTATGACCGTGACCGCGGCTTCCTCGACCGCGCCGGCGACGAGGTCCGCTCGTGGTTCGGCGACGAGGAAGCCGAGCGCCGCCGCCGCCAGGACCAGCGCTATGACGAGCAGCAGGCCCGCAACGAGGGCGCGTCGGACAGCCATTATGGCGAATGGCGCCGCAGCCGGCTCCAGGAGTTCGACCGCGACTATGACGAATATCGCCGCGAAAACGCCCAGCGTTTCCACAGCGAGTTCGAGAATTTCCGCACCGAGCGCACCGGCCAGCGCGATTCGCTCCGCCGTGTGACCGAGCATATGGAAGTGCTGGGTTCGGACGGCAGCCATGTCGGCACGGTGGACAAGGTGCGCGGCGATCGCATCATCCTGACCAAGAACGACACGGATGCCGAGGGTCGCCACCACTCGATCCCGTCGCGCTGGATCCAGACCGTCGACGACAAGGTAACGCTGCGCAAGACCGCGGACGAAGCCAAGAACCATTGGCGCGACGAAGAGCAGTCGGGCGCGATGTTCGGCGAGGACAAGTCCAAGTCGACCGCGACGACCACCGGCCAGACCGGCACGGGCGAGCGCTCGCAGGACTGGAACACCACCGGCAACCTCAACGCGAGCTTCAAGGGCACCTACTAAGGTCCCCTGAAGCGACGAAAGGGGCCGTCCGGCAGCGCCGGGCGGCCCCTTCTCGATGACTTACAGGTCGACGCGGTCGGCGTGCATCACCTTGGTCCACGCCTTGCCGAACGCCTCGACAAATGCGCCTTCGGCATCGTCCGTCGCATAAGCCTCGGCCAGCGCGCGCAGCTGCGCGTTCGAGCCGAAGATCAGGTCGACGCGGGTGCCCGTCCACTTGGCCTCGCCCGTCTTGCGATCGGTCGCGACGAAGCTGCCGTCGCCCTGCGCTGCCCACTTGGCGGTGAAGCTGGTTGACAGCAGGTTGCGGAAGAAGTCGTTGGTCAGCGTTTCCGGACGATCGGTGAACACGCCGTGCTTCGAGTCACCATGGTTGGCGCCGAGCACGCGCAGGCCGCCGACCAGCACAGTCATCTCCGGCGCGGTGAGCGTCAGCAGCGCGGCGCGATCGACCAGCAATTCCTCTTCCGAATAGCCGGTCGACTGGCCGACAAAGTTACGGAAGCCGTCGGTCTTGGGCTCGAGCGGTTCGAAGCTGTGCGCGTCGGTCTGTTCCTGGCTGGCGTCGGTGCGGCCAGGCACGAAGGGCAGTGCCAGGACGTGCCCGGCCTTCTTCGCCGCCGCTTCCACCGCCGAGGTACCGCCGAGCACGATGAGGTCGGCGAGCGACACCTTCTTGCCCCCGGTCTGGCTCGCATTGAACTTGGCCTGGATGTCCTCCAGCACGCCGAGCGCCTTGGCGAGTTCGGCCGGCTCGTTCACCGCCCAGTCCTTTTGCGGCGCAAGCCGGATGCGCGCGCCATTGGCGCCGCCGCGCTTGTCGGTACCGCGATAGGTCGCGGCCGAGGCCCAGGCGGTCTTCACCAGCCGCGAAATCGACAGGCCCGAGTCGAGGATTTCGGCCTTGAGGGCGGCGATATCGGCGGCATCGATCAGCGGGTGGTCCACCGCCGGCACCGGATCCTGCCACAAGCGCGGCTCGGCGGGGACTTCCGGCCCGAGCAGACGGCCATGCGGCCCGCTGTCGCGGTGGGTCAGCTTGTACCACGCCTCCGCAAAGGCGTGGGCGAACTGGTCCGGATTCGCGTAGAAGCGCCGCGAGATCGCCTCATAGGCGGGGTCCGCCCGCAGCGCGAGATCGGTGGTGAGCATCGTCGGGCGGTGCTTCTTCGACGGATCATGCGCGTCGGGGATCACCTCGCCGGCATCCTTCGCCACCCATTGGTGCGCGCCGGCCGGGCTCTTGGTGAGTTCATACTCATAGTCGAGCAGGTTCTTGAAGAAGCCCATGCCCCACTGCGTGGGCGTCTCGGTCCAGGTGACTTCGAGGCCGCTGGTGATCGTGTCCCCGGCATTGCCCTTGCCATAGCTGTTGGCCCAGCCGAGCCCCTGCATCTCGACGCCCGCACCGGCCGGCTCGGGACCGACATATTGGCTGGGATCGGCGGCGCCGTGGGTCTTGCCGAAGGTATGGCCGCCGGCAATCAGCGCTACGGTTTCCTCGTCGTTCATCGCCATGCGCGCGAAGGTCTCGCGGATGTCGCGCGCGGCGAGCAGCGGGTCGGGGTTACCGTCCGGGCCTTCGGGATTGACGTAGATGAGGCCCATCTGCACCGCGGCCAGCGGATTGGCGAGGTCACGCTCGCCCGAATAGCGGCCGCCCGGCTTGTCGCTGGTCTGCAGCCATTCGCGCTCGGGGCCCCAGTTGATGTCGCGCTCCGGCTCCCAGATATCGGCGCGGCCGCCGCCGAAGCCGGCGGTCTTGAAGCCCATCGATTCGAGTGCGCAGTTGCCGGTGAGGATCAGCAGGTCGGCCCAGGACAACGCCCGGCCGTATTTCTGCTTGATCGGCCACAGCAGCATGCGCGCCTTGTCGAGATTGGCGTTGTCCGGCCAGCTATTGAGCGGCGCGAAGCGCTGCGAGCCCGAGCCCGCGCCGCCGCGGCCGTCGCCGATCCGATACGTGCCCGAGCTGTGCCAGGCCATGCGGACGAACAGCGGGCCGTAATGGCCGAAATCCGCCGGCCACCAGTCCTGCGAGTCGGTCATCAGCGCGAAGATGTCGGCCTTCACCGCCGCCAGATCCAGCTTCTGGAACTCCGCGGCATAATCGAAATCGGCCCCCATCGGGTCGCCGGCGGGCGGGTTCTGATGGAGCACGGTCAGGTCGAGCTGGTTGGGCCACCAGGTCCGGTTCGTCATGTCGAACAGGACGGCGTTACCCTCCATCTTGCCGCCATGCATCGGGCATTGGGATTCGGCGTTCATTCGGGCATCTCCTTGCGGTTCGAGCTGTGGTCTGCGCAAAGCCTCGCACGGCCAGAGCGATCGATGAAATGGATAAGTCCGGGCACACTGATCGATCCCGCCGCTCGTGTCAGTATATCCGAACGGATAGGGGTCTTCCACGTCGCGCAGACGAAACGATGTTGCGCGAAGGCGGTTACGGACTTGGCTGGTTTGCCGGCCGCAAGCGGTTACACTCGCAACCAACCGTAGAATAGAGAACCGGAGAGCCTGCACATGACCGACGCCACCGAAGCCGATCTGACCGGCGGCACCCCCCGCCCCCGCCCCGAAGGCGAGGTCGAGAAGATCGGGGATCGCAAGCTGAAGCCGGCGACGATGATGATGGGGCACGGCTATGATCCGATGCTCTCGGAAGGCGCGCTCAAGCCCCCGATCTTCCTCACCTCCACCTTCGTCTTCCCCAACGCAGCTGCGGGGAAGCGCCATTTCGAGGGCGTGACAGGCAAGCGCCCGGGTGGCGCCGAGGGCCTCGTCTATTCGCGTTTCAACGGGCCCAACCAGGAGATCCTCGAAGATCGTCTCGCCGTCTGGGAAGAAGCCGAGGATGCGCTCGCCTTCTCCTCGGGCATGTCGGCGATCGCCACGCTGTTCCTGTCGATGGTAAAGCCGGGCGACACGATCGTCCATTCGGGCCCGCTCTATGCAGCGACCGAGACGCTGATCTCTCGGATCCTCGGCCGCTTCGGCGTGAACTGGCTGGACTTCCCCGCCGGCGCCACCCGCGAGGAGATCGACGCGGTGCTGAGCAAGGCGGCGACCGGCAATGTCGCGCTGATCTATCTGGAAAGCCCGGCCAACCCGACCAACGCGCTGGTCGACGTGGAAGCCGTCGCCGCCAGCCGCGACGCGATCTTCACGGGCGACACCAAGCCGCCGATCGCGATCGACAATACCTTCCTGGGCCCGCTCTGGGCGCAACCGCTCAAGCAGGGTGCGGACATCGTCGTCTATTCGCTGACCAAATATGCCGGCGGCCATTCGGACCTGGTGGCGGGCGGCGTGCTGGGATCGAAGGCGCACATCAACACGATCCGGCTGATGCGCAACACGATCGGCACGATCTGCGACCCCAACACCGCCTGGATGCTGCTCCGCTCGCTCGAGACGCTGGAACTGCGCATGAGCCGCGCGGGCGAGAATGCCGCCAAGGTCTGCGAATTCCTCGCGAGCCACCCCAAGGTGGAGAAGGTCGGCTATCTCGGCTTCCTCGACCGCGGCGAGGACAAGCGCCAGGCCGACATTTACCGCCGCCATTGCACCGGCGCGGGGTCGACCTTCTCGCTCTACCTCAAGGGCGGCGAGAAGGAGGCGTTCGCCTTCCTCGACGCGCTCAAGATCGCCAAGCTAGCGGTGAGCCTGGGCGGCACCGAGACGCTCGCCTCGCATCCTGCGGGGATGACCCACCTGTCCGTCGCCGAGGAGCGCAAGCAGGCGCTGGGGATCACCGACAATCTGGTGCGCATCTCGATCGGCGTGGAAGACGCCGACGACCTGATCGCCGACTTCGAGAATGCGCTGAAGGCGGTTTGACCTATCGCTCCCCTCCCGCTTGCGGGAGGGGACGCTTACTTCAGCGTGCCCGCCGCTTGCTCGACCAAATCTGCCATCAGCTGCTGATCCTTCAGCGAAGGATGGAAGTTGCAGGCGGTGAATTCCAGCTGCGGCACTGCCACCGCGGTGGTGCCCGTCGCCGCTGCCACCTTGCGGACGTCCGCAATAAAGGCGGGCGCCCCCATCAGCAGGAAGCGCGCGCCCGGGTTGGCCGCCTGCAGTTGCCGCACGAACGCGACATATTTGGCGTGATAGTCCGCATGCAGCGCCGCATCATCCTTCCACGCTTCGCCGGCATGAATCGGCGTCGAGAAGTCGTTGGTACCGAGGTTGATGACGATCAGCTGCGGCTTCCAGCCATCCGGCGCCGCCGGGGCCGCTTCGCCGGGAATGGCGCGCGGATAGAGCACCGGCAGCGTATCGCCCGGATTGCCGCCCGAATAGTTGCGGACAACGCCCCGTCCGGAAAAGGCGATGACCCGATAGTCGGCATCCCATTTCTTGGCGAGGCGCGGGCCGAAGGCCAGCTGGGTATTGGTGGTATCGTGCACCACCGCCTGCGTGCATTCGCGCACCGTCGCGGTGTCGCCATAGCCGACGCTGTGCGAATCGCCGATGAACTCCACGCGGCGCGCATGCACCGGCGGCGCTAGCGGGGTGCCGTCGGTGGTGATGCCGATCATCCGGCTATAGCCGCTCTGCGTCTCGGTCAGCTTCTCGACGCGGATGACATGCTCGCCGGCCGAAAGCCCGTCGAACCGGCGCTGCACCTTGCCGGGCTTCTCCAGCACCGCGCGCTCGACGCCGTCGATCAGCACCGCGAGATGATCCTCGCCGGCCTCCACCGATGCGGTGACCGAGGTGCCGTTGAACCGCCCCTCGAAATAGACGCCGGGCCAGCCGAACCGGCCATCGGTAGTCACCCGCCCGCCGGCATGCAGCGGAACGGAAGTTTCGACGGGCGCGAACATCAGCGCGGCGACAAGAGCTAGGCGAAGCATGGCGCCTGCCTAGCAACCGCGCGCAGTCCCGTCAGCCCCAGAGGTGATCGCGATAGGCCTCGAAACAGCGCGCACCGCAGCGCAGCCGGATCAGCGCGCCTTCGGCCATCGCCGTCGCGCGGCGCGGATCTTCCTCCACTGCCGGACGGATCGCCTCGCGGTTCCAGTCCTCGCTATGCTTGATGTCGAGCACCGCGTGCAGCGTGAAGTAGCGCGCTTCCTTGGGGCTGAGCCCGACGCGCTTCAGCCCTTCTGCTGTCGCGGCCGAGCGGCCCGGCGCGGTAAGCTCGATCACGCCCAGCGCGCCGACGGAATGCCAGGCATAGCGGCGGCTGCTCGCCATCGCGGTCATCGCATTGGCGAGGCACAGGCTTTCCCACACGGTGTTCTCGATCACCGGCGTCACCGCCAGCGTCTCGACCAGCGCGTCGAGCATCGGGCCGTGCATGCCCTTCTCGGTGCCATGGCCCATCTCGTCCCAGTAATTGCGGGCGAGTTCGAGCTTGGGGCGGGTGGGTAGCTTGACCTGCGTCATCGCGACCAGGTCGTCGAACCCCGCCTCGCCAGCGGCTTCCTGCTCGAAGAACCATCGAAGCTGATCTCGATCAGCCTGCTCGGCGAGCCACGGGAAGAGCGGGTCGCCCTGCCCCGGCCCCGTCGCCTTCAGCCCCTCGAACCACTCGATGAAGCCCTCGACATCGGTCGGCGCTTCGGCGGCCTCGTCGATCACCTCGGCGCGCAGTTCCTCGAGGAACGCGCCCTGCAGCCGCTCCATGCGCACGTCGCGCTCGAACAGGCGCTGCCAGTCGTCGGAGGGGAAGCCGGGTTCCAGCCGCTCGCGATTCCAGTGGGCGAGCCCGCGCTGGAAGCTGTCGGTCAAAAACTGCGAACGAATGCGTGGCGCGAAGTCGCGCGCGAGGGTAGCCATGGGGAATTCTCTCTCCTGCTTGGCAGCCTAAACCCCCGGCCGAAGGGGGGAGTTCCCGTCGATTCAACCAGATCAATCACTTGGCAGTCGTTGATCTGTCATGTTCGGCCATCACTCGAGGACAGGGAGCCCTGCCCCATGGTCGCGCATGCGCCGGGTGCATCCACCCATACCAAGTAGGTAATTGCAACAATTGCACCTGGCTCGATAGGGCTGCATCGCCGCCAATGATGCAGCCCTTGAGAGGATCCATGAGCCGAATTGCGCACCCGGGACTGGCCGCCAAGGTCACCACCGCCGAACACGCCGCCTCGTTCATCGCCGATGGGATGACGGTGGGGATGAGCGGCTTCACCGGTTCCGGCTATCCCAAGGCGGTGCCGATCGCGCTCGCCGCGCAGATCGAGGCGGAACATGCCGCCGGCAAGCCGATGCGGCTCAAGGTGTGGACCGGCGCCTCGACCGGTCCGGAGCTCGACGGTGCACTCGCTCGCGTCGACGGCATTTCCGCGCGGCTGCCCTATAATTCGGACCCGATCGCCCGCGAGAAGATCAACGCGGGCGAGATGGACTATGTCGACCTCCACCTCAGCCAGGTCGCCCCGCTCGCCTGGGAAGGCTTTCTCGGCCCCCTCGACGTCGCAGTGATCGAAGTCGCCGGCATCCGCGAGGAGGGATCGCTGATCCCCTCCTCCTCGGTCGGCAACAACAAGACCTGGCTCGACGTTGCCAAGCGGGTGATCCTCGAGGTCAACAGCTGGCAGAACCCGGCGCTGGAGGGGATGCACGACATCTATTACGGCACCGCACTGCCGCCCAACCGCGTGCCAATCCCGCTCACCGCGCCCGACCAGCGCATCGGCCAGCCGACGCTGCGCTGCGATCCGCACAAGGTGATCGCGGTAGTCGAGACCAACGCGCCCGATCGCAACCTGCCCTTCGCCGCGCCCGATGCCAGCGCGCTCGCCATCGCCCAGCATCTGATCGAGTTCTTTCGCCACGAGGTCGGCAAGGGCCGCCTGCCGCCGTCGCTGCTGCCGCTGCAATCGGGGGTGGGGAACATCGCCAATGCGGTGCTCGCCGGGCTGCTGACCGCGCCGTTCGAGAACCTCACCGCCTATACCGAGGTGCTGCAGGACGGGATGCTGGACCTGCTCGCCGCCGGCAAGCTGCGCATGGCGAGCTGCACCGCCTTCTCGCTGAGCCCGAGCGCGGCCGAGCGGCTGAACGCCGATCTCGACACGTTCCGCGATCGCATCCTGCTGCGCTCGCAGGAGATCAGCAATCACCCCGAAGTGGTGCGGCGCCTCGGCTGCCTGGCGATGAACGGGATGATCGAGGCGGACCTGTACGGCAACGTCAATTCCACCCACATCATGGGCTCGCGCATCCAGAACGGCATCGGCGGATCAGGCGACTTCGCGCGCAACGCCTATATCTCGATCTTCATGTCGCCCTCCACCGCAAAGGGCGGGGCGATCTCGTCGATCGTGCCGCACGTCAGCCATGTCGACCACATCGCGCAGGACGTGCAGATCGTGGTGACCGAGCAGGGCCTGGCCGATCTGCGCGGCCTCGCCCCCCGCAAGCGCGCCGAGCAGGTAATCGAGCGCTGTGCCCACCCGACCTACAAGCCGATGCTGCGCGACTATTACGAGCGCGCGCTGGCCGGCAGCTACGGCAAGCAGACGCCGATGCTGCCGGGCGAGGCGCTCGCATGGCACCAGCGCTTCATCGAGACGGGATCGATGCTGTAATACTACCTAGCGACGGTTCCCCGAGACAATCCATCGATCGCCCACCCCTATAATGTTCCTGGAGCCGCGGCGCGAATGCCGCGGCCGGGAACCGGAAACGTGGACGCCAGCCAGCCCGACTCCAAGAGCTACGATCCGCTCGAACGCTCGATGCAGCGCCGGGTGGTCGCGGCGTCGGCGGCCGTAATGGTGATGGTCGTCGCCCACCTGCTGCACCCGCTTGCCCATGGTCACGACACCAAGCTGGTCGATGCGGCGCTCGAATTCGGCAGCGCTGCGCTCGCGCTGCTCCTGCTGCTCGTGGGCGGGCCGCAGACGTTGCGGGTGCTGCGCGAGCGCCGCCAGGATGCCGAACGCGCCCATGCCGAGCGCAAGCAGGTCAACCACCTGTTCCGCATGACCGAGATGCTGCAGAGCGCCAACGGCTATGCCGACGCGAATGCGGTGCTGGGCGCGACGATCGATTCGCTGCTCTCCGGGTTCGGGGGTGCGCTCTACGTGTTCAACAATTCGCGCGACCGGCTGGAACTGTCCGCCAGCTGGCGCTGGCCCGAGGCCGATACGCTGCGGCCGATGCTCACCCCATCGCAATGCTGGGCGCTCAAGCGTGGCAAGCCGCACCTCAACACCGATGCGCGCGGCGCGCTGCGCTGCGAGCATCATCTCGGCTGTGCGACGGTACTAGAGATCCCGATGACCGCGCATGGCGAAATCCAGGGCATGCTCAAGGTGGCGACCACCCTGCCCGATGCCGCCGCGCAGCTCGATCGGATCCAGCCGCTCGCCACCGCGATCGCCGACGCAATGTCGCTCGCCGTCTCCAACATCGCCCTGCGCGAGAAGCTGCGCACCCAGGCGCTGCGCGATCCGCTGACCGGGCTCTACAACCGCCGCTACATGGAAGATGCGCTGGCCCGCCACGCCAGCCTGGCGGAGCGCACCGGCGCGCACCTCTCGGCGATCATGATCGACCTCGATCATTTCAAGAAGCTCAACGACGAGTTCGGCCATGCGGTAGGCGATTCGGTGCTGCGCGAGACCGCGGCGCAGATCATGGGCGCGCTGCGCACCTCGGATGTAGCCTGCCGGTACGGCGGCGAGGAACTGCTGGTGATCCTGCCCGAATGCGGGCTGAGCGAAGCGGTCGCCAAGGCCGAGATCCTGCGCGAGCGGATCGAGGCACTGTCCGCAACGCACGACGCCAAGGTCTCCGCCTCGTTCGGCGTCGCGTCGATCCCCGAAAGCACCCGTTCGGTCGCCGATCTGCTCGGCATGGCCGATGCCGCGCTGTACCAGGCCAAGGAAGGCGGGCGGAACCGCGTCGTCGCCGCGCCCAGCCGCGAAACCCCGATGTTGCCGCTCGCGGCGGAGTGATCCGGGACGGCCTTCCGTCCTCAGCTTTGCTCGGTTAAGCCTTGGCAATGCAGGGGACCTTTCAGCGCGCCGCGCTCGCACTCGCCGCCACGTCGCTACTTGCGACGCCGCTCGCCGCCCAGACCGGCTATGAGCATGCCGATCCGCTGGTCGGCACCGGCGGCGAGGGCCACACCTTTCCCGGCGCCGTAGCGCCCTTCGGCATGGTGCAGCTGAGCCCCGACACCGATACCGGCTGCGCGATCCGCGAATGCTATGGCCATGCCGCGGGCTATCGATACGGCGATCCGACGATCCAGGGCTTCTCGCTGACCCATTTCTCCGGCGCCGGCCACTCCGATCTGGGAGACTTCCTGATCGCGCCGGTGGCGGGCGACACCGTGCCGCTGGAGCCGGGCGATCCGAAGAAACCCGGCTCGGGCTATCGCTCGCGCTTCGCCCATGCCGACGAGGTCGCGCGGCCGGGCTATTACGCGGTGACGCTGCAGGACCAGGGCGTTCGCGCCGAGATGACCGCCGGGACCCGCGTGGCGGTCGAGCGCTATGCCTTCCCGGCGGGCAAGGCCGCGCACCTCGTGCTCGATCTGCGCAGTTCGCTGTACAATTATCCCGGCAAGATCCTCTGGTCCTCGGTGCGGGTCCGCCCCGACGGGACGATTACCGGCGCGCGGGAGACGCGCGGCTGGGCGCCGGCGCGCAAGCTGTTCTTCGCGATCCGCCCCTCGGCGCCGCTGAAGGGACATGCCTTCGTCGATACCGAAGGCAAGGTTCCCTATCGCGGATTCCAGGGGCCCGGCCGCGGCGACGATAGCGTCGCCCAGCTGCAGGGCCGCTCGATCGTAGCGCGGCTGGACTTCGGCGTACTCGATCGGCCGCTCGAACTGAGGGTGGCGCTGTCGAGCGTCGACGAGGATGCCGCGCTCGCCAATCTCGCCACCGAGACCGGCGACTTCGATGCCGTCCATGCCCGCACCACCAGTGCGTGGAAGCAGGCACTGGGCGCGATCGAGGCGCAGGGCAGCGACACCGCGCTGCGCAACTTCTACTCGGCCTTCTACCACACGCTGATGGCACCCAGCGTCTTCTCCGACGCGGACGGCCGCTATCGCGGGCCCGACGACCAGGTCCACCAGGCCGAAGACTTCACCTTCCACTCGACCTTCTCGCTCTGGGATACCTTCCGCGCCGAGCACCCGCTGCTGCTGCTCGTCCAGCCCGAGGGGCGCAACCGCGACATTATCAAGTCGCTGATCGCCAGCCAGCAGGCGAGCCCGTTCGGCATCCTGCCGGTCTGGCAGTTCCAGGGCCGCGAGACCTGGACGATGATCGGCTATCACGCCGTCCCGGTGATCGCCGACGCGTACCTCAAGGGCCTGCGCGGCTTCGACGGCAAGGCGGCGCTCGACGCGATGGTGGCGAGCGCCACCTACGGCCCCTATGGCGGGCTCGATTGGTACCAGAAGCTTGGCTATGTACCGATCGACAAGGAGCCTGAAGCCGCCTCCAAGACCGTCGAATATGCCTATGACGACTGGACCATCGCCCGCATGGCGCGCGCGCTGGGCCGCGACGATCTTGCCGCGACCTTCGAGAAGCGCGCGGACAACTGGCGCAACAGCTTCGACGTGAAGACCGGCTTCCTGCGCGCCCGCAAGAGCGACGGCGCGTACCGCACGCCCTTCGATCCCACCGCGATCAACTATGGCTCGGACTATACCGAGGGCAATGCCTGGCAATATTCGTGGTTCGTGCCGCAGGACCAGGCGGGGCTGTTCCGTCTGATGGGCGGCGATGCGGCGGTGGTGCGCAAGCTCGACGCGATGTTCGATTTCGACAATTCGAAGATCGACTATAGCCATGCCGAGGATATTGCCGGGCTGATCGGCCAGTATATTCATGGCAACGAACCCAGCCACCATGTCGCCTATCTGTACAGCTATGCCGGCCAGCCCTGGCGGACGCAGGAACGGCTGAAGCAGATCGTCGACAGCCAGTACAAGCCGACGCCGGATGGGCTCGCGGGCAATGACGATCTCGGCCAGATGTCGGCCTGGCTGGTGTTCACGATGCTGGGATTCTACCCCGTCGCGCCGGGCTCCAACCAATATGTGCTGGGCCGGCCGTTCCTGGAGCGCGCGACGCTGACGCTGCCGAACGGCAAGCGCTTCACGGTCAGCGCGCCGGGGCTTTCGGAGGCGAACCGCTATGTCGGCAGCGTGACGCTCAACGGCCGCAAGCTCGACCGGCAATTTGTGACGCACGAGGAGCTGATGCGCGGCGGCGAGCTGCGCTTCGCGATGCAGGCGACGCCCAACCGGGCGGTGGTGCCGGTGGCGGGCCGACCGTATTCGATGTCGGCCCCTGCCATACGCTGATACTGCGGTTTTAAAGCGAGCTCTTCCCAACAGCTGTCATCCCGGCGAAAGCCGGGATGACGGGTGCAGTCCTGCAATTTCCGCTCGTACGGGGCGGCTCAGCCGTCGCCGACGCGCTCGATGTCCGCGCCGACCGCCTGCAGCTTCTCTTCCAGCCGCTCATAGCCGCGGTCGAGATGGTAAACGCGGTTGACCTGGGTCTCGCCTTCAGCCGCCAAGCCTGCGAGGATCAGGCTCATCGAGGCGCGCAGGTCGGTCGCCATCACCGGCGCGCCGGTGAGCTTCTTCACGCCACGCACGATCGCGGTGCGACCGTGCACTTCGATATCTGCGCCCATACGGGCCAGCTCGGGCACGTGCATGTAGCGATTTTCGAAGATGGTCTCGGTGAGCGTGCTCGCCCCGTCCGCCTTACACAGCATCGCCATGAACTGCGCCTGCATGTCGGTCGCGAAGCCCGGGAAGGGCGCGGTGTTGAGCGTCAGCGGGCGGATGCCGTTCTCGGCGGCGATGCGCACGCCGTTGGCCGTTTCCTCCACGGTGATGCCGGCCTCGACCAGCGCATCCAGCGTCGCGCGCATGTCCTCGGCCGAGGCGCCGACCAGTTCGACATCGCCGCCGGTGATCGCCGCCGCGCAGGCATAGCTGCCCGCTTCGATACGATCGGGCATCACCGCATAGGTGGCGCCGTGCAGCCGATCGCGGCCGTCGATCTCCAGCGTCTCGGTGCCGATGCCACGGATCACCGCGCCCATCGCGACGAGCAGGTTGCACAGGTCGACGATCTCGGGCTCGCGCGCCGCATTCTCCAGCACTGTGGTGCCGCGCGCGGTGGACGCGGCCATCAGCGCATTCTCGGTCGCGCCGACCGAAACCACCGGGAAGCGGAAGCGCCCGCCCGAAATGCGGCCGCCTGGCGCGGTCGCCTTCACATAGCCGGCGCTGATTTCGATCTCGGCGCCCATTGCTTCCAGCGCCTTGAGGTGGAGGTCGATCGGGCGGTTGCCGATCGCGCAGCCGCCGGGCAGCGACACCGTCGCCTCGCCTTCGCGGGCGAGCAGCGGGCCGAGCACCAGGATCGAGGCGCGCATCTTGCGGACGATGTCATAGGGCGCGACCGTCGAGGTCAACCGGCTGGCACGCACCGAGAGCACCCGGCCGAATTCGTTCGGGCGCGTGCCCTCTACCGAGGTGGAAGCGCCGAGTTCATTCAGTAGATGTCCGAAGCTGTCGACATCTGCCAGGCGTGGCAGGTTGCGCAGCGTGAGCGGCTCGTCGGTGAGCAGTGCACACGGCATCAGAGTAAGGGCGGCGTTCTTCGCCCCGGAAATCGCGATCTTGCCGGCAAGTCGATTGCCGCCACGGATGAGGATACGGTCCATGGCGAGCTTCTAGCCGCTCTGCGCGCCCGCGCAAGCGGTGGGCTGCCGGGTCGGCTTGATCGATTTTAATGCGCTGATTCCGTTGCGCTGCTTTGCAGGGCGAACCGGGGGAAAGTGCAGAGCGTGTCATCCAGTTGTTTTGCCGATGTTTTGAGCGAGTTCATCCACCTCACGCCCAAGGAGCGCGAGGCGCTGGATGCGCTCGAACTGCGCCAGCGCCATGTGCGCCGCGGGGCAATTTTACAGCGTGAGAACGAACCTTGCGGGGAGTTGTTCATACTCCGCAAGGGGCTGATGATGAGCTATGTGCTGCTCGACGACGGCAGCCGGCAAATCCTCCGATTCCTGTTCCCGGGCGACATGCTCGGCATTTCCTCGGCAATTTATCACGAGGCGCCGGAGACGCTCTGCGCCCTTTCGGACACGGTGGTCTGCCCCTTCGACCGGGCAACGCTGTCGGGAATCATGCAGGAGCACCCCCGGCTCTCGGCGATGATTCTCGTCTACAGCCAGATCGAGCGCGTGGCGCTGACCGATCGGCTCGCCGCGCTCGGGCGGACCAGCGCCAAGGCGCGCGTCGCCGCGCTGCTGCTCGACCTGCGCAACCGGCTGCGCGCGACCGACAAGTCGATCGACCGATCCTTTCCGCTGGGGCTGACCCAGGAGGAGATCGGCGACGCGACGGGGCTCACCGCGGTGCATGTTAACCGCATGCTCCGCCAGCTCGAGGAAGAAGGCATGATCGCGCGCGAAGGCGGCCGGGTGACGCTGCTCGATCGCGGCGCGCTGGCGGGGGCGGCGAATTACGTCAATCGCTATGAAGGGCTCGACCTGCGCTGGCTGCCGCCGGCGCGGTGAGCTGCGGGAGTTCCGCCCTTCCCGCACCCCAACCGTCATTCCCGCGAAAGCGGGAATCCATTTGCCAGGACGCTTGGGGAAAGAACCGGAGCTTCAGCGCCAATGGATCCCTGCCTTCGCGGGGATGACGCCTGAGGATGTGGGCGAAAGCGCCTACGCCTTCTCTAGCGTGCACTGCAGCGGGTGCTGGTTCTGCCGGGCGAAGTCGATCACCTGCGAGACCTTGGTCTCGGCGACTTCATAGCTGAACACCCCGCACACGCCCACGCCGCGCTGGTGGACGTGGAGCATCACCTGGGTCGCTTCCTCGATGTTCATCCGGAAGAAGCGCTGGAGCACCAGCACGACGAACTCCATCGGGGTATAATCGTCGTTGAGCATCAACACCCGGTATGGGGTCGGCTTCTTGGTGCGGGTGCGGGTGCGCGTGGCGATGCCGACGGCATTGTCGTTGCCGCGATCATCCTGGTCGCCGTCCTCGGCCATCCGAATCTGTGTTGTACGAAGCTCGACCATAGGCGTGGCAAAATATGTCGCACTGCCCCCAAGGGCAAGGCGTGCCGAGGCTCCATCTCGATTTTGTCACCACGAAAAAGGGGCGATCGCCGTAGCGACCGCCCCCAATTCGTTCCGATCCGGATCGGCGAGGCCGATCAGGCGGTGGTCTTCACCTTCTCGACCGCAACCGCGAAGCGGTTCGAGATCGGCTGCGCGGCGTCGCCGGCGAGCTTGATTACGGCTTCGGTGTGCTTCGAGGCTTCGGCGACATAGGAGTCGAACGCGCCGCGCAGATAGTCGCTCTGCAGCTTGAAGAAGTCGGTCGGGGTCTTGACCGACGACAGGTTCTTCAGCGCCGCAGTCGCGCTCTCGAACGAGCGGCGGCTATAGTCGGCAGCTTCCTGGCCCAGGGTCTCGAAGCCCTTGGCGGCGATCCGGCCCGACTCGACCAGCGCCTCGATGTTGCCCTTGGCGAACTCGTTGGCTTCCTCGACCAGCTTGGTCGACTTCTCGACGGCGGCCTTGGTGCGCTCGTTGAAATCGGCGAAAGCGGTGTGGGCCTGGGTGGTCGCGTTCTCGTAGGTGGTAGCCATGATCGAAATTTCCTTCGCGGTGCTGGTGGTGACCGCCGGCGCGACGGTCTCTGCGGCTTCGATCACCGGTTCGGCGACGGCCTCGGCCGTTTCCGCGGGGGCGGCGATCGTCTCTTCAACGTGGGTCTTCACTTCCTGCGGTGCAGCGGTTTCGACCGGCGCCGGTACCAGGGCCGCGGCCGGGACGATCGTCTCGGCCAACGGGGGTACGGGCGGCGGCGTCACCGCGGCAGCTTCGGCCAGAATCGCGGGCTTGGGTACGCCGCGTGCGGCCGTCTTGGCGGCGGGTTTGGCCGTCGTCTTAGGTCCCTTGCTGGTCATGTGACTAGCTTCCCTGCCTATTGCTGCACCGCAGCATATAACGGCATGGCGTCAGATTTGCAAGGCGCCATTGTGCAGTGCACAAAAAGTTACAAATGCCTCAATCTAACAGCATTTTATCAGCGCATTTTAACATAATCGCCGGGGGCTTCCGCAATCGCACAAAGGTTTCCACCTCCGGGCACCCGCGCGCCGTCTGCCGCAACTTTGGCACCGTTCACCGCGCGCAGCCAGTCGAGCCAGTCCGGCCACCAGCTTCCGGCATGTTCCGTCGCATCTTCAAGGAAGGATTCGAGCGACTCGGCGGGATCTTGATTGGTCCAGTATTGGTATTTCTTTGCGGATGGTGGATTTATTACACCTGCGATATGGCCCGATCCGGCCAACACGAACTTGTGCGGCCCGCGAAAATGCTCGGTCAACTTCCACACACTTTTGGCAGGGGCGATATGATCTTCGCGACCGGCCTGGATATAGCTGGGCGTCGTCACCCTGGAGAGATCGACCGGGGTGCCGCCGATGCTCAGCGCGCCGGGCGCGATCAGCTTGTTGTCGCGGTACAGGTCGGTCAGGTAGCTGAGATGCCAGGTCGCCGGCAGGTTGGTGACGTCCGAGTTCCAGTGGAGCAGGTCGAAGGGGGCATATTCCTGCCCCATCAGATAGTTGTTGGTGACGTAGTTCCAGATCAGGTCGCGCCCGCGCAGCAGGTTGAACGTCGCCGCCATGTAGCGCCCGTCGAGAAAGCCGTCGGCGCTGAGGCTGCGGATCATCGCCAGTTGGTCGTCGTCGACGAAGACGCGCAGGTCGCCTGCTTCGGTGAAGTCGACCTGGGCGGTGAAGAAGGTTGCGCTCGCCACCTTCGCGGCCTGGTCGCGCGCCGCGAGCACCGCCAGCGTCGCCGCCAGCGTGGTGCCCGCGACGCAATAGCCGATGGTGTGGACGCTCTCGACGCCGAGCAGGTCGCGCACCGTGTCGATCGCGTCGATCTGGCCGCGCTCGACATAATCGTCCCACACCACGTCCTTCATGCTCGCATCGGCCGAGCGCCACGAGACGACGAACACGGTGATCCCCTGCTCCACCGCCCAGCGGATGAAGCTCTTCTCGGGCGTCAGGTCGAGGATGTAGAAGCGGTTGATCCAGGGCGGGAAGATGATCAGCGGGGTTTCCAGCACCTCGTCGGTGGTCGGCGCATATTGGATCAGCTCGTAGAGCGGCGTGCGCTTCACCACCTTGCCCGGCGTCATCGCCAGGTTGCGGCCGAGCTCGAACGCGCCCGCGTCGGTCTGCGTCATCTGGCCCTTGGCCATGTCCTGCAGCATGTGCTGCAGGCCCTTGAGCAGGCTCTCGCCCTTGGTTTCGACGATCTTCTCGATGACCTGCGGGTTGGTCGCAGGAAAATTGGTGGGACTGATCGCGTCGATAAAGCCCTGGGTGGCGAAGCGAATCTGGTCCTTCTGCCGGCCATCGACATGCTCCAGCGCCTCGACATTCTTGAGCAGATGATCGGCGATGACGAAATAGCTCTGGCGGAGGAAGTCGAAGATCGGCTCCTCGCGCCATTGCGGCGCCTTGAAGCGCTTGTCGCGCGCCTGTTCGGGCGTCTCGACAAAGGGTTCGGCATGGGCGGGGTCGAGGAAGCGCTGCCACAACTGCATCGTGTCCGCCCAGAAATCGGCGCTGGCGCGCATCGCCGGGGTAGGATCGAACAGCATGCCGAAGGGCGGGGCCGCCGGCACATGCTCCATCAGGTCCAGCCCGTGCTCCAGCATCATCTGCTGCGCCCGGCCGAGCACCCAGGTCCAGTGCTGCAGGTCTTCGAGGCGCGGCAGGGTCGGCGTGAGCGTGTCGGGCATTCGGTCCTCTCCTTTGCCCCGCCTTAGCGCAGGCAATGCAATGCGTCATTCCCGACTTGGTTATTATGGCGTAGAACGAACGCACGACACAATTTTGTGTCGCATGCCAGAACCCTTGAAAGTCGAGGAAATGTCCGAAGAATTCTACCGCATCAAGCGCTTGCCCCCCTATGTCATCGCCGAAGTGAACGCGATGCGGGCGGCCGCGCGGGCGGGCGGAGAGGACATCATCGACCTCGGCATGGGCAATCCGGACCTGCCGCCGCCCGACCATGTGATCGAGAAGCTCTGCGAAGTGGCGCGCAAGCCCGATGCGCATGGCTATTCCCAGTCCAAGGGCATCCCCGGCCTCCGCCGCGCCCAGGCGAACTATTATGGCCGCCGCTTCGGCGTGGAGCTCGATCCCGAAACCGAAGTGGTGGTGACGATGGGCTCCAAGGAGGGCCTGGCCAGCCTTGCCACCGCGATCACCGCGCCGGGCGATGTGGTGCTGGCGCCGAACCCCAGCTACCCGATCCACACCTTCGGCTTCATCATCGCAGGTGCGACGATCCGCGCGGTGCCGACCACGCCTGACGACGCCTATTTCGAGAGCCTCGAGCGCGCGATGAATTTCACCGTGCCGCGCCCGTCGATCCTCGTCGTCAACTATCCGTCGAACCCGACCGCGGAGACGGTGGACCTCGCCTTCTACGAGCGGCTCGTCGCCTGGGCGCGCGAGAACAAGGTGTGGATACTCTCCGACCTCGCCTATTCGGAGCTGTATTTCGACGGCAAGCCGACGCCGTCGATCCTGCAGGTGAAGGGCGCCAAGGACGTCGCGATCGAGTTCACCTCCCTCAGCAAGACCTATTCCATGGCCGGCTGGCGGATGGGCTTCGCGGTGGGCAACAAGCAGCTGATCGCGGCGATGACGCGGGTGAAGTCGTATCTCGACTACGGCGCCTTCACGCCGATCCAGGCTGCGGCCTGCGCAGCACTCAACGGCCCGCAGGACATCGTCGAGAAGAACCGCCAGCTTTATCACAAGCGCCGCGACGTAATGGTGGAGAGCTTCGCGCGTGCGGGCTGGGAGATCCCCTCCCCCCGCGCCTCGATGTTCGCCTGGGCGCCGCTGCCGCCGGCACTGGCGCATCTCGGCAGCCTGGAGTTCTCCAAGCAGCTGCTCACCCATGCCAAGGTCGCGGTGGCGCCGGGCGTGGGGTACGGCGAGAATGGCGAAGGCTTTGTGCGCATCGCGATGGTGGAGAACGAACAGCGCCTCCGCCAGGCCGCACGCAACGTGAAGAAGTATCTCCAGTCGATGGGGGTGAATACGCCGGCGGCGAACGCGGGGTAAGGATATGCGCGCAGCCGCTACGGTGGCTGCGCCATTTTACCCGCCGCTCCTCCTCCCAAAAGTCATCCCGGCTTCCGCCGGGATGACGGTCGTGTTCGAACACGGCACGTCTGCATGCGCACCCCGCACTTGCGAACCGCGCCCGGCTCGGGGCAAAGCCCGCCGCCATGTCCCGCCCCGGTCTCCCCTTTTCCACCCGCTTCCGCGTCCGCTATTCCGAGATCGACGGACAGAAGATCGTCTTCAACTCGCGCTATCTCGAATATGCCGATGTCGGGCTCACCGAATTCTGGCGCTGGGCCGATCTCGCCAAGCTGGGGCCGGAGTGGATGGAGGCGGAGTTCAACGTCGTCCGCGCGCAAGTGGAGTATAAGCGCCCGTTCCGCTTCGATGACCTGGTCGAGGTGTTCGTCCGCGTTGAGCGGCTCGGCAATACCAGCATGACGATGCGCGCCGACCTCTGCCATGCGGAGACAGGCGAGCTCCACGCCGAAGTGGAGCTGGTCAGCGTCCATCTCGATTTGGAGACGCGCCGTCCTAAGCCGATCCCGGACGCGGTGCGCGCCGCACTGGAAGCGATCGGCGGCTAGACGACCACGTCGGCAAAGGCGCCGCCCTGGGCGCGGCCCAGCTTGCGCTTCATCTCGTCCTCGATTTCCTTGCGGATCGCGGCCTGCTTTTCGGGGGCGAGCTGGTCGAACTGCTCCTGCGTCAGGTTGTAGCGCTTGAGCACGGCTTCCTTGGTGCGCTCGGCCGGGCTCTTGCGGGCCTCCCGGAGAAAGGCTTCGGCGGTCTCGTCGACGGGGCCGCTCGTGCTGCCATGGGCTGCAGCGGTTCCCGCCACGCCCCGCACGCCATTGATACCCACCGTCGAAATGCCGAACGTCATGCGCAAATTTCCCTGATGCACGGGCGCATTATAGAAGCATTTACGCTTTGGCGGAGCATGCGGGCAGACTTACTCGGCCGCGCGGGCTTCCTCGGCATCCTCGGGGAGCGCCCAGAGCAGGTCGCCCTTGCCCAGCACCCGGCCGTCCTGCGCCTGCACCGTCACCGGCGCGATCGGCTTGCCGTCGCGCGCATCGACCAGGATCGGCGAGGCGGGCACGCCGGTCTCCCAGCGCTCGCCCCATTGGCGCAGCGCCACCATCGTCGGCAGCAGCGCGTGCCCCTTGTCGGTGAGGCGATACTCCACCTTGCGGCGATCGTCGGCGCAAGGGACCCGGGCGAGGATGCCATGCTCCACCAGCCGCGCCAGCCGGTTGGCGAGGATGTTGCGGGCGATGCCCAGCTCGCTCTGGAATTCCTCGAAATGGCGGATGCCGTTGAACGCGCCGCGCAGGATCAGGAACGACCAGCGTTCGCCCATCGCCTCCAGCGCGGCCGGCAGGCTGCATTCCCGCGCCATGGCCCGCAGCGTTTCTCGAACGGCTCCACCCATGCGGGCACCCTATCGCAAAAAAGGGGGGTGGGAAACCGGCCCGGCGCAGCACTTCGGCCACAGCTGCGCCGTTAAGCCGCGATTGCACCTTCAAATCGGTTGCAAAAACCGGGCCAGTGACGCCATCTAGAAGGCGTGCTGCGTCAGTATGAACTTGTAGACCGGGTCCTCTCCTACGACCCCGAAGCCGATGAGGCATTGCTCAACCGGGCCTATGTCTTCTCGGTCAATGCCCATGGCACCCAGAAGCGGGCTTCGGGCGACCCCTATTTCAGCCATCCGATCGAGGTGGCGGGCATCCTCACCGACCTCCATCTCGACGACGAGACGATCGCGACGGCGATCCTCCACGACACGATCGAGGACACGGTGGCGACGCCGGAGGAGATCCAGCGGCTGTTCGGGCCCAACGTCGCCCGCATGGTCGACGGCGTCACCAAGCTGTCCAAGATCGAGGCGCAGACCGAGAGCGAGCGCGCGGCGGAAAATCTGCGCAAGTTCCTGCTCGCCATGTCCGACGACATCCGCGTGCTGCTGGTGAAGCTGGCCGATCGGCTCCACAACATGCGCACGCTCCACTTCATCAAGAAGGAGGAGAAGCGCCGCCGCATCGCCCGCGAGACGATGGACATCTATGCCCCGCTCGCCGAGCGGATCGGCATGTACGAGTTCATGAAGGAGATGCAGACGCTCGCCTTCCGCCAGCTCGAACCCGAAGCTTATGAATCGATCACCAAGCGGCTGGAGAGCTTCCGCGTCGAGGGCGAGGACCGGGTGCTCAAAATCGCCTCGGGCCTCAAGCTGCTGCTCGGCCGCGGCGGCATCGACGCCGAGGTGACGGGGCGCGAAAAGCATCCCTATTCGATCTGGAAGAAGATGTCCGAGCGCCATGTCAGCCTCGAACAGCTGTCCGACATCATGGCCTTCCGCGCGATCGTCGATACCGAGGAGGAGTGCTACCGCGCGCTCGGCGTGATCCACCGCCGCTGGCCGATGGTGCCGGGCCGGTTCAAGGATTATATCTCGACGCCGAAGCGCAACGGCTATCGCTCGCTCCACACCACGATCATGCATGCCGGTGATACCCGCGTCGAAGTGCAGATCCGCACCCGCGACATGCACGCCCAGGCCGAATTCGGCCTCGCCGCCCACTGGGCGTACAAGCAAAGCGCGGTCCGCCCCGACACCCAGGTCAGCTGGATCCGCGACCTGATCGAGATCCTGGAACATGCCGAGAGCCCCGAAGAGCTGCTCGAGCATACCCGCATGGCGATGTACCAGGATCGCATCTTCGCCTTCACCCCCAAGGGCGAGCTGATCCAGCTGCCCAAGGGCGCGACGCCGATCGACTTCGCCTATGCGGTACACACCGATCTCGGCGACCAGTCGGTCGGTGCCAAGGTCAACGGCAAGGTGGTGCCGCTGCGTACCGAGATCGAGCAGGGCGACCAGGTGCAGATCCTGCGTTCGAAGGCACAGGAGCCGCAGCCCAACTGGCTGAACTTCGCGATCACCGGCAAGGCGCGCGCGGCGATCCGCCGGCACCTGCGCCACAAGGAACGCGACGAGACGATCCGGCTGGGCCGCAAGCTCTATGAGGACATCGTCGCCCGCCTCCCCGCCCCTCCGGGCGAAGGTGCGCTGGGCGAGGCCCTCAAGCGGCTGAAACTGGCCGATGCGGAGTCGCTGATGGAGGCGATCGCCCGTCGCAGCCTTACCGACCGGCAGGTGATGGAAGCGGTGATGCCCGGCTCCGCCAGCGGCGAGGACGACCAGCTGCCGCCGCAACATCACGCGATCGACATCAAGGGCCTCACCCCGGGCGTGGCGTTCACCTATGCCGAGGATTGCTGCCCGGTGCCGGGTGACCGCATCCTGGGCGTGCGCAAGCCGGACCAGCCGATCGTCGTCCACCGCATCGATTGCCCCAGCCTCGCCGATGTCGAGGAAGCCGACTGGGTCGACCTGACCTGGGGCGACAAGGCCGATGGCGGCGTGGCCGAGATCGCGGTGACGCTGAAGAACGAACCCGGCGCGCTGGGCACGGTGGCGACGCTGATCGGCCAGCACAAGGCCAACATCCTCGGGCTGCGGCTGGATAATCGCGACACGACCTTCCACACCAACACGATCGACCTGGAAGTGCGCAACGCCGCGCATTTGATGAAGCTGCTCGCGGCGCTGCGCGCGGCGGATGCGGTGAGTTCGGCCGAGCGGGTGTGACGGAATGCCGTATCCCCCCCGCCAGGGGGAGGATACGCTGTGGACCTTGCCCAAATTCGCGGTAGGCTGCCCCCAACCAAACACAGCAATTGGGGGAAAAGCCTTGAATCGTCGTACCTTCCTCGCCTCGTCTAGCACCGCAGCCTTGGCCGCGCTGCTTCCCGCCGCCGCCCGCGCCGCGGTGGCCGGCACCCGCGATGCCGAGATCAACGCCGTCTACAACCAGATCGTCGCTGAGCGCATCCAGCGCTCGCCCGAATTCGCCACCTCGCTCGGCTTCGACAAGGGCACCAACGCCGCGCTCAAGCACAAGCTGAGCGACGGCAGCGCCGCCGCCAAGGCGCGCAACCTCGCCGACACGAAGGCGGCGATCGCCAAGATCGAGGCGTTCGACCCCGCCACCCTGTCCGAGGGCGCACGGCTCGACCGCGAAGTGGTGCTCTATTCGCTCCGGAGCGCCACCGTGTCGCAGGACAAGTTCCAGATCGATTCAGTCGGCCGCCCCTTCCCGATCACCCAACAGGGCGGCGCCTATTTCTCGACCCCGGACTTCCTCAACTCCAGCCACACCATCGTCACCCAGGATGATGCCGGGGCCTATCTCGATCGCCTCGACGCCTTTGCCGGAGCGCTCGACCAGGATACGGCCGACCAGAAGGAAGCCGCAGGCCGCGGGCTGGTGGCGCCGGTCTTCTGCCTGGAACTCACGCTCGCCCAGATGGCCAAGCTGCGCCAGCCCGACCCAGCCGCAAACACCCTCACCCAGTCGCTCGTCCGCCGCGCGGCCGCCAAGCAGTTGCAGGGCGATTGGCAGGGCCGCGCCGCGAAGATCGTCGGCGACAAGGTCTATCCCGCACTCGATCGGCAATATGCGCTGATCCAGCAGCTCCACGCCAAGGGCCGCCCCTCGGCGGGCCTGTGGGACGTGCCGCGCGGCCAGGAAATCTACGCCGCAGCACTGGAGCAATGGACCACCACCAGCTTCACCCCCGATCAGGTCCACAAGATGGGTCTGGAGCAGGTGGCGGAGATCAGCGCCAAGCTCGATGCGCTGCTCAAGGCACAGGGGCTCACCAAGGGCAGCGTCGGCGAACGGCTGACGGCGCTCAATGAGCGGCCCGACCAGCTCTATCCGGACACCGTCGAGGGGCGGACGGCGCTGATCGCGGGCCTCAACGCCAGCGTGCAGGACGTCGCGGCGCTGCTGCCCAAGGCGTTCCTCAACCCCAACAAGGCGCCGCTGGAGATTCGCGCAGTGCCGGTGGAGATCCAGGACGGCGCCTCCAACGGCTATTACACCCGCGCCGCGCTGGATGGCTCGCGCCCGGCAATCTACTGGATCAACCTCAAGAGCGTGGGCGACTGGCCGAAATATTCGCTGCCGTCGCTCACCTTCCACGAAGGCTTGCCCGGCCACCATCTCCAGATCAGCACGGCACAGGCGGCAGAAGGCCCGCTGATCCGCAAGTTCGGCTTCTTCAGCGCCTATACCGAGGGCTGGGCGCTCTATGCCGAGCAGCTGGCGGACGAGATCGGCGCCTATCACGGGCCGCTCGAACGCGCCGGCTATCTCCAGTCCTTCCTGTTCCGCGCGGCGCGGCTGGTGGTGGATACCGGCATCCACACCAAGAAGTGGAGCCGCGAGCAGGCGACCGACTATCTGGTGGCGACCACCGGCTTCCCCCGCGCCCGCTCGCAGCGCGAGGTGGAGCGCTATTGCACGATGCCGGGCCAGGCCTGCGCCTACAAGCTCGGCCACATCGCCTGGACGCGGGCGCGCGCCAATACCCAGAAGATCGCCGGCAACAAGTTCGATCTAAAGCAGTTCCACGAGGTGATCCGGCTGGGCGCGATGCCGCTCACCATGTTCGAACGGCTGGTGGAGGAACGCGCCAAGGCGATGGCCTGAGGTTTTGAGATCCTCCCCCGGAGGGGGCGGGGGGCCGCCGCCGCAGGCGGTGGTGGAGGGGTGTCCGCGCTAGGGCGGCGTACGTCGCTACGGCCGCTGACACCCCTCCGTCGCGCTGCGCGCGCCACCTCCCCTTCCAGGAGAGGATTTCTCAGCCCCAGTATGGTTGCGGCAATCGGAACCCGCCGCCACAAGGGCGGTTGCCTTTCCCGTGTCCGCGAGCCCGCCATGTTCCGCCTTCCCCGCACCGCCACCGCGCCCTTCTGCCCCTCCGAGGTCCGGGGCAGCGTGAGCGTGCCCGCGGGCCTGTCGCCGCTGGCCAAGCTTCTGCGCTATATGGGGCCGGGGCTGCTGGTCTCGGTCGGCTATATCGATCCCGGCAATTGGGCGACCGATATCGAGGCGGGCTCGCGCTACGGCTATGGCCTGCTGTTCGTCATCCTCGCCTCCAGCGCGGCGGCGATGGTGCTGCAATCGCTCTGCGCGCGGCTGGGCATCGCGACGGGGCGCGACCTCGCCCGGCTGGTGCGCGACCGCTATTCGCCGGGCGTCGCCAAATTCCTCTGGGTGTTCGCCGAGCTGGCGATCATCGCCACCGACGTTGCCGAAGTGCTGGGCAGCGCGCTCGCCTTCCAGCTGCTGCTCGGAATCCCGCTGTGGATCGGGGTGCTGATCACCGCGCTCGACGTGGTGATCGTGCTCAGCCTCAAGGGCCAGGGCTTCCGCCAGATGGAGGCGATCATGCTCGGACTGGTCGGCACCGTCGCCGCCTGCTTCGTGGTGCAGCTGTTCCTCTCGCCGCCGGACGGCGCGGCGGTGCTGGCGGGCATGATCCCCGATCCGGCGCGGCTGGCGGACCCGCACGCGCTCTATCTCGCGATCGGCATCCTCGGCGCGACGGTGATGCCGCACAATCTCTATCTGCACAGCTCGGTGGTGCAGACGCGCGTCTCGGGCACCGACGAGGCCAGCCGCAGCGAAGCGGTGCGCTATGCCCAATTCGACATCATCGCCGCACTGCTCGCCGCCACCTTCGTCAACGCCGCAATCCTGATCGTCGCCGCCTCCGCCTTCCACGCCAACGGCAACACCGGCGTGCGCGAGATCGAGGATGCGTATCGCCTGCTCACGCCAGCTACCGGTGCCGCGATCGCCGCGCCCTTGTTCGGCATCGCGCTGCTCGCCTCGGGGCAGAGCGCGACCTTTACCGGCACGATCGCGGGCCAGGTGATTCTCGAGGGCTTTCTCGACCTCAAGATCCCCTGCTGGGTCCGCCGGCTGATCACGCGCGGGCTGGCACTGATTCCGGCCCTGCTCGGCGTGCTGCTGATGGGCGACGGCGCGGTGGGACGGCTGCTGGTGCTGACCCAGGTGGTGCTCTCCGCGGGCCTGCCGTTCGCGATGGCGCCCCTCCTGCTGCTCACGGCAGACCGGAAGCTGATGGGCCGCTTCGCCAGCCCCGTCTGGCTGCAGGCGATTGGCTGGCTGCTGTTCGTCGCGATCAGCGGCGCTAATATCTGGCTCGTCATGAGCCTGTTCGCCTGATGCGCGCCCGCTCGACGGGCCGTTCCGGCAGCGCTACAGAGCGCCGGTCATGAAACGTCCCCAGCTTTCCGTCGTCGTCCCCTGCTACAACGAAGAAGCATGCCTCGACATGCTCCACGGCCGCGTCAGCGCCGCCGCGCGTGCGGCGGTGGGCGAGTCGTATGAAATCGTCTTCGTCAACGATGGGTCACGCGACCGCAGCTGGGAGGTGATGCAGCGGCTGTCCGCCGCCGATCCGCACCTCGTCGCCATCAACCTGTCGCGCAACCACGGCCACCAGCTCGCGCTGACCGCCGGGCTCGACCTGTGCGCGGGCGAGCAGATCCTGATCATCGATGCCGATCTGCAGGACCCGCCCGAGCTGCTGACCGAGATGCGCGCGACGATGGCCGCGCAGGGCGCCGACGTGGTCTATGCCGTCCGCCGCAAGCGCGAGGGCGAGAGCCTGTTCAAGAAGGCGACGGCGGCGGTCTTCTACCGCATGCTCGATCGCATCACCGACACGCCGATCCCGCTCGACACCGGCGACTTCCGCCTGATGAGCCGGCGCGCGCTCGATGCGCTGCTGTCGCTGCCCGAGCAGGCACGCTTCATCCGCGGCATGGTCGCGTGGATCGGCTTCCGCCAGGTGCCCTTCGTCTATGACCGGCACGAGCGCCATGCCGGCGAGACCAAGTACCCGCTCGGCAAGATGATCCGCTTCGCGCTCGACGCGATCACCGGCTTCTCGACCGCCCCCTTGCGCTTCGCCAGCCATGTCGGTCTGCTGCTCACCGGCGCCTCGGTGCTGCTGATCCTCTACATCCTGATCGCCTGGGCGATGGGCCATGCGATCCAGGGCTGGACCTCGACCATGCTGGTCGTCGTCGTGATCGGCGCGGTGCAGATGTTCGTGCTGGGGATGATCGGCGAATATCTCGGCCGGTTGTACGTCGAATCGAAGCGGCGGCCTTTGTACCTGATCGCCGATGTGGCGGGGCCGGTGCAGGGCCATGCCTCGCTCGGCTATCGCCACCAGGATTCGGGCGCGATCAGCGTGTCCCCCCAGGCCCGCCACAACGACGCGGCGGAGTGATCCGCCTTTAGATCCTCCCCTTCCAGGGGAGGATCGATTATTGCTTCGGCTCGGCGATCACGATGATCGACAGCCCCGGCGGCATCGGCAGTCGGCCGAGCAGATGCCGCTCCAGCCCGAAGATCGTCTCGAATGCCTTGTTGAGCACGGCCGGCGGCGGCGAGTCGTCGCTGTCGTCCTTGCCCATCAGCTTGCCGGCAAAGCGCGCCGCCACCGCCACCGGGAACAGCAGCGAGTTGAACCAGCGCAGCTTGCGCCACTTGAGCCCCGCCTTGTCCAGCGCGGCGAGCAGCGTCGCCTTGGAATAGCGCCGCTTGTGGTGGTTCACCACGTCGTGCGCGCTCCACATCCACTGGTGCGCAGGGACCGTGATCAGGATCTTGCCGCCGGGCTTGAGCACCCGCGCCATCGCCTTGAGCGCGCCGACGTCGTCCTCGATATGCTCGACCACGTCGAGCACCGCGATCAGATCGTAGCTGCCGGGCGCGACGCCGGTCAGGTCGGGCAGCGGCGACGAACCCACCGGCTTGCCCAGGCGTTCGCTGGCGATCTCGCGCGCGGCGGGATCGATCTCAATCGCGTCGACATCGCCGAATGCGCCGAGCATCGGCAGGTTGTGCCCGGTGCCGCAACCGATCTCGAGGATCCTGGCGTCCTTCGGCACCGCGCCGTAGCGGGCGAGATAGTCGGCGAGGATGTCGCGGCGGGCGCGGTACCACCAATGGGTGGAATCATGCGCCGCCATGCGGTCGTAAACGATACGGTCCATTCAGCCGAAAACCCACAGACGATTGAGTGCGAAGGTCGCGAAGGGGGTGACGAGCACCGCCGGCACCAGCGGCCACCAGGTCGGCCCATGGACCCAGGGGCCGGTCAGCAGCCAGGTGAAGCCTGCGTTGAGCAGCATGCCCGTCGCCTGCACGACGAAGAATTTCAGTTTCAGCGCCGCGTTTTCCTCGGCGCCGTGCCCCTGGAAGCTCCAGCGGCTGTGCATGAAATAGCCGAAGATCACCGCCACGAAGAAGCCCGCCACCGAGGCGACCACCGGGTTGATGACATAGGTGGCCAGCGGCCAGTAGACGGCGGCATAGACCACCGTCGAAAGCCCGCCGACGATCACGAAGCGGATCAACTGGCCCAGCACCCCGCTGGCCCGCAATGCCTCAACGCGTTGCAATACTGCCGTCATCTCGCTTGCCCTCCGACCGGCGCTCGCCCTAATGCGCTGCAGCATCCGAGGAAAGCGATTTTGACGCCCAACATCCAGCGGCTTTTCCGCCTTCGAGACGAATTCGACCGCCACTGGCTGCTCTGGACGCTGGTTGCCTGGGCCTGCGTGACGGTGTGGTTCGTCGCCCAGCGCCAGGGCAATATCTACTGGCTGACCCTCGGCGACACCGACGACAATATGCGGCTGATGCAGGTCCGCGCGCTGCTGGCGGGTCAGGACTGGTACGATCTGCGCCAGTACCGGATGGACCCGGCGCTGGGCGGATTCGACATCCACTGGTCGCGGATCGTCGACCTGCCGATCGCCGGACTGATTCTGCTGCTCAAGCCATTTCTCGGCATGGCCACGGCGGAGAAATGGGCGTGCGGGCTCGCGCCCCTGCTGCCGCTGTCGATCACGATGACGGGGCTGGCACTCACCGCCCGCCGGCTGGTCTCGCCTTTCGCCTGGCCGGTCGCGCTGGTGCTGCTGGTGACCGTCTGCACCACGACCCTGCCGATGTACGCACCGCTGCGCATCGACCATCATGGCTGGCAGCTCGCGGCGCTGGCGATGACCGTTGCCGGTATCGCCGACTCGAAGGGCGCGCGCGGCGGTGCGGTGGTCGGGCTGGCCAGCGCCTTTTCGCTGTCGATCGGACTGGAGCTGCTGCCCTTCTGCGCGATGGCCGGGGCAATCCTTGCGCTGCGCTGGGTATGGGATGCGGCCGAGCGGTCCCGGCTGATGGTCTATGGCCTTACGCTGGGCGGCGGCTCGGCGATCGGCTTCGCGGCCTTTGCGTCGTACGCCAACCAGGCGATGCGCTGCGATGCGCTGACGCCGGTGTGGCTGAGCGTGCTGGTCGCCGCGGGCGCGCTGCTGGTCGCGCTGACACTGCTCAACCCGGCCTCGCGCTGGGTGCGGCTGGCGCTGGCGCTGGTCGCCGGGGGCCTGATCGCCGCGGGCTTCGTGCATTTCTTCCCGCAATGCCTGGGCCGCCCCGAGCAGGTCTCGGACGAACTCTACAAGACCTGGCTCTCCAACGTCCGCGAAGCACGGCCGATCTATCGCCACCCCGCCGACACGGCGGTGCCGGTTGCCATCGTCGCGGGGCTTGGCCTGCTCGGTGCGTTGCTGGCGGTGTGGAACGCGCGGCGCAGCGTCAAGCTGGTCGGCTGGGTCGCGGTTGCGCTGTTCACCGCCTTCGCCGCCGCCATGCTGCTCTGGCAGATGCGCGCGGCGCCGGGCGCCCAGCTGCTCGCGGTGCCGGGCATCACCGCGCTGATCTGGATCCTGGTGCCGCTGCTCGTCCGGCGCGGCCCGCTCTGGGTGCGGATCGGCGTGGCGGTACTCGCCTTTGCCATCGTCGGCGTGGTCGCCAGCGGCGTGAAGATGCCCTGGGCGAACAAGACCGCGTCGAAGCCCGGCAGCGACAAGGTACGCCAGGCGAACATCGCCTGCACCCGCACCTCGCAGTTGCGCACGCTCGATGCGATTCCCGCCGCGACGATGTTCACCCAGGTCGATCTCGGGCCGCGGCTGATCGTGGTGACCCACCACAATGCGGTCGCCGGCCCCTATCACCGCAACGGCCAGGCGATCCTCGACGTCCACCACGCCTTTACCGGCACCGCCGACGGCTTCCGGCCCATCGCCGCGCGCCACAAAGCCGCCTACCTGCTGCTCTGCCCGAACATGGCGGAGACGACCGTGTATCGGTCGCACAACCCGGTCGGCTTCTACGCGCAGCTCGCCAAGGGGCAGGTGCCGGACTGGCTGGAGCCGGTGCAGTTGCCCGACGGCTCGCCCTACAAGCTGTGGAAGATCCGCTACCAGGGGCAGTGACCCCGCGCCCGGATGGACGAACGGGGCATGGCCCGGCTACAGCAGCCGCCATGCCCGCAACCCCCGCCTGGCCGCCGCAATCCGCCCCTCGCCTGTTCGTCGAGGGCCCGCTCGAACCCGGCATGCGCCGGATCGACGGACCGCAGGCGCATTATCTGGGATCGGTGATGCGGCTGAAGCCGGGCGAAGCGGTGAAGCTGTTCGACGGCACCAGCGGCGAATGGCTCGGCATCGCCCGCGACGTCGGCAAACGCGACCTGACGCTGGAGATCACCGAGCAACTCCGCCCGCACGAAGCGGTGCCGGACCTGTGGCTCTGCGCCGCGCCGATCAAGAAGGGCCGGATCGACTGGGTGGCCGAAAAGGCCTGCGAGCTGGGCGTGGCGCGACTCGTGCCCGTCCTCACCCGCCGCACGGTGATCGACCGGCTCAACCTCGATCGCCTGCGCAGCCACATGATCGAGGCCGCCGAGCAATGCGGCCGTACCGCCCTGCCCGAGCTGGTCGAGCCGGTGAAGCTGCCTGCCCTGCTCCGCGACTGGCCGGCGGAGCGCGCCCTGTTCTTCGCCGACGAGACCGGCGGCGTGCCGGCGCTGGAGGCAATGCGCGCCCATCCCGGCCCCGCCGCGATCCTCGTGGGGCCGGAGGGCGGATTCGACGCGGAGGAACGCGAATCGATCCGCGCCGTTCCGCAAGCCATCGGCATCGCGCTCGGCCCCCGCATCCTGCGGGCGGAAACCGCGGCGGCGGCGGCGGTGAGCCTGTGGATGGGAGCCGCAGGCGACTGGTAACCGACCGGTACAAAAATCCGCTGGCGTGGTTTCGCCGGCACCGCTAGAGGCGCGAAAATGAGCACCAAGACCGTTTCGACCAAGACCGCGGCGGTCATCGAGGATCGCGCCCAGCTGGTGGAATATTTCGCCAAGGGCGAGAAGCCGGCGGAACGCTGGCGCATCGGCACCGAGCACGAGAAGTTCGTCTACTGGATGGACGGCAGCCACCGAGCGCCCAGCTATGAGGAGCGCGGCGGCATCCATGCGCTGCTGATCGGCCTCACCGAATTCGGCTGGAAGCCGATCTACGAGGGCGAGCATGTCATCGCCCTGTCCGGTCCCGACGGCGCGATCAGCCTGGAGCCCGCCGGCCAGTTCGAGCTGTCCGGCGCGCCGCTGGAGAATCTGCACGACACCTGCGCCGAAACCGGCCGCCACCTCAAGCAGGTCAAGGCGGTGGGCGACCGGCTGGGCATCGGCTTCCTCGGCATGGGCATGTGGCCGGACAAGACCCGCGCCGAGCTGCCGATCATGCCCAAGGGCCGCTACGAGATCATGCTGCGCCACATGCCGCGCGTGGGCTCGATGGGGCTCGACATGATGCTGCGCACCTGCACGATCCAGGTGAACCTGGACTATGCCAGCGAAGCCGACATGGCGAAGAAGTTCCGCGTCGGCCTGGCGCTGCAGCCGCTGGCGACCGCGCTGTTCGCCAACTCGCCCTTCACCGAGGGCAAGCCCAACGGCTATCTCTCCTACCGCAGCCATATCTGGTCGGACACCGATCCGGCGCGCACCGGCATGCTGCCCTTCGTGTTCGAGGACGGCTTCGGCTATGAGCGCTATGCCGACTACGCCCTCGATGTGCCGATGTACTTCGTCTACCGCGACGGCAAATATATCGACGCGGCGGGCCTCAGCTTCCGCGACTTCTTGAAGGGCGAGCTGTCGGTCCTGCCCGGCGAGCTGCCGACGATGGACGACTGGGCCGACCATCTCTCCACTGCCTTCCCCGAAGTGCGGATGAAGCAGTTCCTCGAGATGCGCGGCGCCGATGGCGGCCGCTGGGGCCGCATCTGCGCGCTGCCGGCGCTATGGGTGGGCCTGCTCTACGATTCGGGCGCGCTCGATGCCGCCTGGGATCTGGTGAAGGGCTGGTCGATGGAAGGCCGCGAGGCGCTGCGCAGCGCGGTGCCCAAGCTGGCGCTCGACGCGCCCCTGCCGGGCGGCGGCAAGCTGGCCGACATCGCCGGCGAAGTGCTGGAGATCGCCGGCGCGGGGCTCAAGGCGCGCGCCCGGCTCAACGGCTCGGGCGACAATGAATCCGGTTTCCTCGACCCGCTGCGCGAGATCGTGCGGACCGGCAAGGTGCCGGCGCAGGTACTGCTCGATCGCTACCATGGCGACTGGCAGGGGGACATCACCCGGGTGTACGGCGAGGCGAAGTTCTGAACGTCAGTGATCCTCCCCCGCGGGGGAGGATCATATCGGTAGCGACCGGCCGCAGCTTGCGGACGCTTTTGCGACGTCAGCCGCTAAACGGCACCAGGTTCTTGATGTCCTTCCGCAGGACCAGCTTGCCGCCATAGGCTTCGATGAACGATGCTGCGCGCCCGGCCGGGCCTTCAATGTCCGGATCGGGCAGTTGGTACTTCGACTCGAAGGCAACGGTGCCGCCTTCGTAGACCTGCGCCACGACCTTGCCGTTGATCTCGATGTTGCCCCAGATCTTCGACACGTCGTTGTCGGCAACGCCCGTGAAAGCGCGCGCCTGTTCAGCCAATTTTCCATATCCCGCCATTGCGTCGAGGACCGACTGCGGCGGCTGGCTAGCCTTCAGGCTCGAAACCGGGGTCACCTTTGCGTCTTCCGGCAGCCGGAAATTCTGCGTCGCCGCCGGCTTCTCCCGAGCGGCTCCAGCCGAAGCGATGGACGAACCGACATCGCTGCGTACAGCACCAACCATCAAATCCCCCTTCGATCGCGGCACAGCTGCCCCGCCGATCTGGCAAGATCACCGACTATGCGCATGAGGATTATAGAGGAATTGACGGCGGCGAGCGGCTTTCGCGGAGCGTTCAACACAGAAATGCTGCAATATGAAGCCGCGGCTTCGCAAATCGCCTCACCAGGGGCAATCTTCCAATCCCCCTCCCGCTTGCGGGAGGGGGATTTAAAGAGACAGCCTCAGACGGTCGGCTTGCCGTCCACCCGCGCCGGCACACCCGTACCGTCGCGCACATCCGCCGGGAGCAGCGCTTCCGGCAGGTCCTGGTACGAGACCGGGCGCAGATAGCGGTCGATCGCCAGCGTGCCCACCGAGGTGCTGCGGCCGTCCGAGGTCGAGGGGAACGGACCGCCATGGACCATCGCGTCGGTCACTTCGACGCCGGTCGGCCAGCCATTGGCGAGAATGCGACCGGCCAGGCGCTCCAGCGACGGCAGCAGTTCCTGCGCGACGGCGACGTCGCCCGCGTCCATATGCAGCGTCGTGGTCAGCTGGCCTTCGAGCAGCGAGACGACCTTCTTGAGCTCGTCGACGCTGGCGCAGCGCACCAGCAGCGAGGTCGCGCCGAAGATTTCCTCGGCATGGCTCGGATCGGCGATGAAGTCCGAACCCTTCATGGTGAACAGCGCCGCGCGACCGCAGGTCGGGCCCTGTGCTTCTACGCCCTGGGCGATCTGCTCGACGGTCGAGACGCCGGCGAGCTTCGCCACGCCGCTCTCATAGGCCTTGTGGATGTTCGGGGTGAGCATCACCTGCGCGGGCGCACCGAGCATGGCTTCGCTGGCGGCCGCCAGGAAGCGCTCGAGCGCCGGGCCTTCCAGCGCAAGCACCAGGCCAGGATTGGTGCAGAACTGGCCGGCACCCATCGTCACCGAAGCGACATAGCCCTTGCCCAGCGCCTCGGCGCGAGCTTCCAGCGCTGCCGGCAGCAGGAACACGGGGTTGATGCTGCTCATCTCGGCATAGACGGGGATCGGCACCGGGCGGCTCTGCGCGATGCGGACCAGCGCCAGGCCACCGCCGCGCGAGCCGGTAAAGCCCACCGCGGTGATGCGCGGATCGCGGACCAGCGCCTCGCCCAGCTCGTTCGCTGTGCCGGCAACCATCGAGAACACGCCTGCCGGCATGCCGGTCTTCTCCGCCGCGCGGGTGATCGCGCTGGCGACCAGCTCCGCGGTGCCCGGATGCGCCGGGTGGCCCTTCACCACCACCGGGCAGCCGGCGGCGAGTGCCGAGGCGGTGTCGCCGCCCGCGGTCGAGAAGGCGAGCGGGAAGTTCGACGCGCCGAACACCGCGACCGGGCCCAGCGGCACCATGCGCAGGCGCAGGTCGGGCTTGGGCAGCGGCGCGCGATCGGGGATCGCATGATCGATGCGGACGCGGAGGTAGTCGCCCAGGCGCAGTTCCTTGGCGAACAGGCGCAGCTGGCCGGCGGTGCGGCCGCGCTCGCCCTGCAGGCGGGCCTGCGGCAGGCCGCTTTCCTGCATCGCGCGCTCGATCAGCTCGTCGCCCAGCGCCTCGATTTCCTCGGCGATGGCTTCGAGGAACTTGGCGCGCTCCTCGCGCGACAGGCTCGAATAGGGCAGGAACGCAGCCTCGGCGGCGGCGCAGGCGGCGTCGACATCTTCCAGCGTCGCGGTGCTGAAGCTGGGCTCGATCTCGCTGCCGGTAGCGGCGGCAACGGCGCGGAAGCCGCTGTCGCGGGCAACACGCTTCGATGCGATGAACAATTCTCCGGTCAGCGCCATGGCGAGATCTCTCCGATAGTCGAGGATGATTCTGAAATTGCAGGTTAGCGGTAACAAGCCGCACGCGCGACTTAGGGGCCGCGCGGGCGCGGTTCAACCACGGAGTGCGGATCGCGTCAATTGTCGGAGTAAGCGCGCAACCGCCCGAGGCGGTCGTAGTGGCGGAGACGGAGGGATTCGAACCCTCGGTACGAGTAATCCCCGTACGGCGGTTTAGCAAACCGCTGGTTTCAGCCACTCACCCACGTCTCCGGATGCGCCGAGGTCGAGCCCTATAACGAGCCCTTCGCCCGCAATCAACGGGGATAACCACATGAACGTGAAATCGAGTCGATCGGGCGCCCATTCATTGCCGCGACAGCCCTGCGGCCCTAGGGTGACACCCGCAAAAGCAGCAGGGTTCGGGAAATTTTGATGATGCGATCGGGTTGGTTCACGCTTCTGGCAGTTGCCGTCACCGGGCTGGGCAGCGTGCCCGCATCCGCCCAGATGACGACGATCGACCCCAATACCGCGATCGATTCGGACCTGAAGTCGCCGCAACAGCAGCAACAGCCGCAGCAGAGCGCGCCCCCGCCCGCGACGACGCAGATGCAGGAATCCTATCCCCCAGCGGATACCGCGCCGCCGCCGGTCGACAGCGCTCCGCCGCCGGTACAGACCGCGCCAGCCAGCCCGGCCGCTGCCGATCCCTCGGCGACCACGGCGCGCCAGGCGGCGACCGACACGTTCGAGAAGGACGATCTGCTCGCCGCGGCCGAAGGCACGTTCGGCAAGGGCGCCTCGGGCCTTGCCAAGCTGCTCGAGGACATTCTGAAGGATCAGGGCAAGCCCAACGCCTATATCGCCGGCAGCGAAGCCTCGGGTGCGATCGGCGTCGGGCTGCGCTACGGCAAGGGGCAGATGTTCCACAAGGTGGAGGGGCAGCGCCCGATCTACTGGACCGGGCCCTCGATCGGCTTCGATCTGGGCGGCGACGCCAACAAGGTGTTCGTGCTGGTCTATAATCTCTACGACAGCCAGGAGATCTACAAGCGCTTCCCGCAGGGCGAGGGCCATGCCTATCTGGTCGGCGGCTTCTCGGCCTCGTATCTCCGCCGCGGCGACGTGGTGCTGATCCCGGTGCGGCTGGGTGTCGGCTGGCGACTGGGCGTCAATGCCGGCTATATGAAGTTCAGCGAAAAACAGCGCTGGCTGCCTTTCTGAGCGGGCGCAGGGCGGGGCCGCATCGGCAGCCCCGCCCCTGCCCTTAGCCGAATTCGACCGCCTCGAATTTCACCGGCTCGCCGATCGCCTGGTTCGCGAGCTGGCCTTCCCACATCACCCGATTGCCGCGGATGATCGTGCCGACCGGCCGGCCGGTCAGCTCCATGCCGGTGAACGGCGACCAGCCGCAGCGCGAGGCGAGCCAGGCTTCGTCCACCGTCCAGCGCGACTTGAGGTCGACCACGGTGAAGTCGGCGTCATAGCCCGGCACGATCCGGCCCTTGCCGACCAGCCCGAAGATCCGCTGCGGGCCGGCGCTGGTCAGGTCGATCAGCCGCTGCAGCGTCAGCCGGCCTTCCGCGACATGGTTGAGCATCAGCGGCAGCAGCGTCTGCACGCCGGGCATGCCGCTGGGGCTGTCGGGATAGGGCTTGGCCTTCTCCTCGAGCGTGTGCGGCGCATGGTCCGAGCCGAGGACGTCGGGCACGCCCTGGCGCAGCCAATGCCACAGCCCGTCGCGATGCGCGCCGGAGCGGATCGGCGGGTTCATCTGCGCATAGGCGCCGATCGCGGGATAGGCCTCCTCGCCCGCCAGCGTCAGGTGCTGGGGGGTGACTTCGCAGGTCGCGATGTCCTTGTTCTGGCCGAGCAGCTCCAGCTCGGCGGGCGTGGTGACGTGGAGGACGTGGATCCGCCGCCGGGCTTCGCGGGCCAGCCGCAGGATGCGGCGGGTGGCGAGGATCGCGCTCTCGTCGTCGCGCCACACCGGGTGCGAGGACGGATCGCCGGGCACGCGCTCGACGAGCCGTTCCTGCATGCGGAACTCGTCCTCGGCATGGATCGCCACGCGGCGATGGCCCGAGGCGAGCACCCGCGCCAGGTTCGCATCGTCGGACACCAGGAGGTCGCCGGTGGAGGCGCCCATGAAGATCTTCACGCCCGCCGTGCCGGGCAGCCGCTCGAGTTCCGCCAGATGCTCGGCATTGTGGTTGGTCGCGCCGACATAGAAGGCGTGGTCGCACCACATGCGGTGGTGCGCGCGGCGGAGCTTGTCGGCCACCGCGGCGGCGCTGTCGGTGTTTGGCTTGGTGTTCGGCATCTCGAACACCGCGGTCACCCCGCCCAGCACCGCCGAGCGGCTGCCGCTTTCCAGGTCTTCCTTATATTCGAGCCCCGGCTCGCGGAAATGGACCTGGCTGTCGATCACGCCGGGCAGCACGTCGAGGCCGGTGCAGTCGATCGTCTCGCCCGCATCGCCGACATTCCCGATCGCGACGATCTTGCCGCCGGAGACGCCGACATCGACCTCCGCCGGTCCGCTCGGGAGATGCACGCGGCCGCCGCGCAGCTTGAGTTCGACATTCGCCATGGCTTGCCTCTTTCGTCAGCGTTTGCCGCGTCCTACCTGTTCGGCATGGACGATACCAGCACTTGGCTCGACGATCGCGCGCTGCTGCGCCTCACCGGCGACGATGTTCGCGGCTTCCTGCAAGGGCTGCTGCCGCAGGACATGGCCAGCGTCACGCCCCAGACGCCGCAATGGGCCGGGCTGCTTACCCCGCAGGGCAAGGCACTGTTCGATTTCCTACTTTGGGCGGACGGCGACGCGATCCTGATCGACTGCGAGGCGAGCGCGCGCGACGCCATAGCCCGGCGGCTGACCATGTACCGTCTTCGCCGCGCGATCACGATCAAGCCGATCGAGGCAGGCGTGCACTGGTCGCCGGCGGCACGTCCCGGCGCGGTTCCCGATCCGCGGCTGGCGGCGCTCGGCTATCGCTGGCTGGGCGATGCCACGGGCGAAAGCGCCGCACGCGCGTGGCGAGCGCATCGCCTGGCGCTGGGAGTTACCGAAGGCTTGGACGAGCTCGGCAGCGACAAGACGCTGTGGCTCGAATGCAATGCCCAGGAACTGCACGGCGTCAGCTACACCAAGGGCTGCTATGTCGGTCAGGAGAACACTGCGCGGATGCACTATCGCGCCAAGGTCAACCGCCGGCTGGTCGTCGCCCCGCTCGCTGAACCGGGCGATCGCACCCGCGTCACCTATCCCGAATTCAGCAAGATGATCGAACTGCGCCGCGTCGAAGCGCTCGGCGATGCGCTGGTGCCCGATTGGCTTGCAACGGCGCTTGCCGCCGAAGCCTGACGGCTGCTCTGCGCCCGGCGGCCCACTACCACGCCGTCATCCCGGCGGTGGCCGGGATCCATTGGGGGCTCCGTCGCCGCACTTGCCGATACCGAGAGGCAAATGGATCCCGGCTTTCGCCGGGATGACGCAAGGTGAAATGACCCTCTCGCTCTGATCCACGACGTCGCCAAGCAACGGGCCGTTCTCGCTCCCGGCGTGGCCGCAGCACACAAAAAGAAAGGGAGACCGGTTGCCCGGTCTCCCCTCTTTTGCATCCATCCCTTGCGGGAAGGCGGCAATTACATGCCCGAACCCGGACCGTAGGTGATTTCCACGCGACGGTTCTGGAGTTCGCGAACGCCGTCGGCGGTCGGAACGCGCGGGTTGCTCTCGCCGAAGCCCTGAGCCGACATCGCGGCGTCGGGGATACCCTTGCCACCCATGTAGCTGCGGACGGTGTCGGCGCGACGCTGCGACAGGCCAACGTTGTAGCTCGCCGAACCCGAACGGTCGGTGTAGCCGGCGATGACAACCTTGGTGTTGCTGCAATCGGCATAGTTGCTGATCGCATTGTCCAGGATGCTCGCTGCTTCCGGCGTGATGTCCGACTTGTTCCAGTCGAAGAACACGATGTACGGCCCAGGCGTGCAGACCTTGGCTTCCGGAGCCGGGGGCGGCGGAGGCGGCGGAGCCGGCTCAGCAACCGGCGGCGGCGGCGGCGGCGGCGGCGGAGCGACGGGCTCTTCCGGCGCACCGAAGTTGTAGGTCAGGCCGACGAGCAGGCTGTGCGAGCGATAGCGACCCTTCCACTGGTTGCCACCGATGTCGACCAGCTTGACGTCCGGCGCGTTGAAGAAGCGGTACTTCAGCGACACGTCGACGTTCTTGTTGATCGGCGCGCGAACGCCGGCCAGCGCCTGCCAGGCGAACACGGTGTCCGAGTCGTTGACGGTGTCGTTCGCGCCGACGCGCAGACGATCCTTGATGCGGGCAACACCCGCACCACCGCCGACGAAGCCCTGCAGGCCGTTGTCGTCACCGAAGTCAAGCAGGCCGTTGACCATGAACGACAGTGCCGACGTCTTGCCGCTGGCATCTTCATAGCTGCCAGCCGGAGCAACGAGCCCCGTGCCCGAGGGCAGCAGGATCGCCGTACGTGCGCTGTCGACACGCGAGCGGCGATAGCTGACTTCGGCTTCCGCACGGAACGGACCGAAATCGTAGCCGATTTCGCCGCCGACGTCGTACCCAACGTGGTTGTTCTGCGTCACAGCATCCTGGCTGGCGCCGACGTCGAAGTGAATGTCCTCGACGAGCATCGCGCCACCTTCAACACCCACATACCACGCGTCGTCGCGGGCAAAGGCGGGCGTGCTGAGCGCGGTCGTGGCGAGCGCCAAAGTGACGGCAAGCTTCCGCATCATAATCCCCTTTCATGGTCGTCCTAACGGACAGGCCAAACTCACTACTCAAACCAAAGTTTCGGCGCAAGCGCACAAACCCGCGGACTGTTGCACAAACGTCACATGTTAATCGACTCCGATCAACCCGTGTTGGCGCAACATTTGCACGACCGCAGAGATCGCCCTTCTCGCCTCTGCGTCAACCGTCGTGCCCCCTGTCGGTTCCGCCACATTCGGCTGTCTGGGCCCAACTACTTGTCGTCCTTCGATAAAAAGTCTTCCATAGGTACGCCCTTGGTACCATTCTCCGCCGCTGTACAACGCGAGCGCCTGATCCGCCTCGACCCACACCCGCATCCCGTCGCGCGGCGAAACAAACCGCCAGCCGCCCTCGGTCCAACCTGTTAGTTTGCGTGTCTGCCCGGCCCACGCACCTTGCGGTGCAGCACCGATGATCCAGCACTGGCCGAGACTCGGCGCCGTCGGCGGCACGTTGACCATCGCTGCGACCACGGCCGCCTGCGTCGCAATGTCGAGCAGCGCCAGGGCTTCGTTGTGGTACATCTCCTTCTGCGCCTGTGCGGATTCGAGCAGCGGCAACGCAAGGCGCGGCGTCGGCGAAACGGTCATTGGTCGTCTCCAAGGCTGGGAAGCGAAAGCTGGGCGGCGGCCGACAGGCCGTGCGTGCCGATCTGCCGGACCGTGAGGGTGAGCGGCAGCGCGCGGTCGGCGGCGGAGAGCGTGAGCCCGGGCGCATTCAGCGTCCGCACGCTGCGCTCGCCCCCGCGCACGATCTCCACCTGGTAGCGCTCGCTCTCCTCGCCGAGCGGCACGTCGACGCCGTCGCGCCACGCCCAGCCGACCCGGCTGCGCCGGACCCAGCCGATTTGTGTGACATCCCCCTGCCGAATCGCGCGAAGCTGAACTGGGGACGGCGGCAGCAGCGATATCCCCGTCGCAGCGGCGCTGACGGCCGGCGCATCGATGGGGTCGTCGGCGCCTTGCGCAAGCAGCTGCACGGTTCCGCCGATCGGCACGCGAAGATCGAGCGGTTTCACTGTGTCGCGCGATACCAGTACGAAGCGATCTCCCGCCCGCTGGGTGCCGATCGCCGCCTCCGTACCGCGGCGCCCACGCCATAGTTGAGAAAGGCGCCAACGCGTTCCACCCAGGCTCTCCGCTTGACCGAACTGGAGCAGTTCATCGCCAAGCATGGCAAGGTTCGCGCCGGCATCGAGCGCCGCGATATCCGCATTGGCCAGCACCATGTCGGCCCGGGCGAGTTCCACCTCGGCAAAGTTTGCGCTGTCGATCAGCGCCGAGCGGGCAGTACCTGGCGACACCCGGACCCAACCGAGGATCGCGGGATAGGCGGCATCCCCAGCCGGCGCCCAGCTCGTGCCGCTGTCGATGCTCGCCAGCAGCGCGGCGCGGCGCCAGCCACTAGCAGTGCCCGCAGCCGCCACCACGAGATTCGGGGTCGTCGCCGCAGCCTCGTCGAGCGGCGGAAGCTCGAAGGGCATCAGAATCGTGCGGCCCCGTTGTTCGTCGGGAGTGCTGACCGAGCGGCCCGGGCTCGCCGCGCCCGAGAGCGGCGCCTCGGCGATCGGCACGCATTCGAGTTTCACCACCATGTTCTCGAGCGACCAGCGATCCACCCGCCACTGGCCGGGCGCGCGGTCGATGGTGATGCGCGCGCCGGGGGCGAGCGTCAGCGCCTCCCAGCCGAGCGTCAGCGTGCGGCGCTCGCGGGCCAGATCGGTCCGGGCCAGCGCGCCGGCCGCCATCGCCTTGGCCGATCCGGCGTCGAGCACGGCGGGCAGGTCGATCCGCGTCTCGCGCGTGCCGGTGCCCTGGCGGGAGGCCTGCTGCACGCCGGCCTGATAGTCGCGCGCGGGATCATAATAGCCGATGCTCAGCCGCCGTGGGGCTGCATCCGCCGCCGCGATCGCGCGCACCCCGCGGCCGGTCGGCTCGGCATCGGCTCCGACCCCGCCATCCGACATCGCCCGTGTCGCCCCCGTGCCGGTCTGCAGAGACAGGGTATTGCCGTCGCTCTGCACCCAGGCACCGGTCGCCGCGCACAGCGCGTCCAGCGTGTTTCGCAGCGAGTCCTGCGCGGAGAAGCCGGAAAGCGGCGTGGTGAGCCCGTCCGCCGCCACCCCCAGCGCCTGCGCGACGCTGCCCGCCGGCACCGGCTCGGCGTCCGCGATCACCTCGAAGCTCAGCTGGGGGATGCGGTTGCCGAAGGTGGCGAGTTCGAGGTCCTCGAACACCGCATAGGCGGTGCCGCGATGCGCGGGCGCCTTGCCCGTGCCTTCGATCGACGCGATCAGCGGGTCGACCGGCTGGTCCTCCACGCCGGTATAGAGCCGGAAGCCGGTGCGCACCTTGAAGTCGCCCGCCGCGCCGCGGAGCAGCTGCCCGTCCGCCCAGATCCGCCCCACATCCAGGATCGGCCGCGTCGACAGCGCCACCGCGAAGGAGGCGGTGTAGCTGTAGGAGGTGGTCGAGGGCCGCCCTTTGCCGCCGCCCTCGGTGGCGCGATGCTCGATCAGGTCGGTCGCCCAGATCACGCTGCCCGCCACCCGGATCGTCCCGAACAGCTGCGGGACCGTGGTGCCGTAGCTCGACGTCTGGACGCGCAGGTCGGCGAGCCGCGGCCCCTCGCGCGGGCCCTGCTTGAACAGCAGCTGGCGGTCGATCGCACCGCCGATCAGCCCGCCCAGGCTCGCGCCGAAGGGCCCGCCGATCAGCCCGCCCGCCACCGTCAGCACCACCGTCGCCATCAGCCTTCCTCCTCCAGACGCCAGCAGCTCAGCACCGGCCAGGGTACGGGGCCGGGGCGTTCGACCACGCGGCGCGCGATCGCGTCGGCATGGATGATTCCGTCCTCGCAGCGTATCGCGAGGTGCAGCTGGCCGGGCCCGCTCCGGCAGAGCAGCAGGTCGCCGGGCCGTGCTTCCGCCACCTCGACCAACCCGGCTACGCGCAGCTGCGCCGCGGTGCCGGCCACATCGCCGGTGCGCAGCCGATATGTTGCCGGCGCACCGCGCCCGAGCGCGACGACCGCAAGCCCGACACAGTCGAGCCCCGTCGCCACGTCGCGCCCGTGCAGCCGGAAGGGCGCGCCCAGCGCCGCGCGCGCCGCTGCGACCACCGCAGCGCCGCTCATGCGCCGGGATACCGGGTGAGCAGGTCGGTGCCCGGCAGGAAGGGCTCGCCGCGGAAATTGGCGGCGTTGGCAAAGCGGCCCGCGCAGGTCTCGAACCGGCCGTCGCAGCCTTCGATCAGCTCGACCAGCGCCCCCACCCCGTCGAAGCGCGGCGGGCGGCGGAGCGTCACCCGGCTGCCCTCGGAGGCGGCAATCGCATCCTCCAGCCCGCTGTTTGCCCCGCCGAACCAGCGCAGCCGGCCATTGCCATAGGCATTGGCGGTGGGTTCGGCGGCATCGAGCGTCACCACCGCGTCGGCCACCGCCGTAACCCGAGCGAAACGCCGCCGACCCGCCATCGCCACGCGGCACCGCGCGTCGCCCAGCTCGGCGCGGCAATCGGGCGAGGTCGCCTCGGCCACCGGCGCATCGAAGGCGGCGGTGAGCCCGCGCAGCTCGGCGGTGATCGCGCCGTCGCGGGTTTCGATCGCACCGATCGTCCCCTCGCCCAGCGCCACCGTCTCGCCCGGCGCGGTCCAGTCGGTGGCGAACAGGGACACGCGGGCAAAGTCCCAGCGGCCGGCCAGCAGGTCCGTCTCCGAGATGGCGTCGCCCGAGAGCATGCCGTGCACGTCCATGCTGTCCGCCTCCAGCGTCGCGCTGCGCTCGACCGCGCTGGGGGTCATCCCCGGCGCGGCGCTGTAGAGCACGCCGTCGATCAGCAAGTCGCGGTCGTGCGCGGTGAGGCCGATCGTCACCCCGTCGCGCCGCTCGATCCGCCAGCACAGGGTGACGGTGGTCAGCGTGCCGTCGAGCCAGCTCATTCGCGGATCTCCACCAAGGGCACCGAGGCGGCAGCACCGGCGAGGAAGGTCGCGCGGCTGACCCGCAGCTGGTCCTCGGCGAAGCGCACCGGCACGTCGAACAGGAAGGAGGCGGTGAGCTTCACCCCCGCGGCGGGGGCGACGTCGAGCGTCACCACCCCGCCCGCGCCCAGGGTGAAGGCCGAGGTCGCCACGTTGTTCAGCTTGAGCGCGACCGTGCCCGCCACCGGCCGGGTGATCGGCCGCACCGTGTCGCCATAGGTCTTGATCAGCTGGAAGCGCGCGGTCTGGCCGTCGCCGGTGCCGAGCGGCTCGTCCTTGGCCTGGTAATCGAACGGATCGCGCAGCCGGAACCCGCGCGCCGGCCCCATCCGCGCGCGGTAGAAGGCCAGCAACGCCGCGATGTCCGCCTCGGAGCGGACGCCGGGGCCGACATCATAGCGCGTCCGCGCCTGCGCCCAGGCGGCGTTGCGCCGCTCGGCACCGCCCGCGCTGGTGACGATCGCGGTCGAGAGCTCGGGCACCACCTCCGCCTCGCGGCCGAGCGCGATCGGAAAGGACACGTCGTCGAAGGGCGTCAATTCCGCCTCCTGGTCGAAATGGGTGAAACCGTCGCGCGCCACCTGCGGCAGCGCCCAGACGAAGGTCGCCGCGACCCCGCGCGCGCGGCCCCGCTCGGCCGCGTCGGCGATCGCGCGCCACTGGAGCCGGTCCTCGGCGCGCAGCACGAAGCCGGCGAGATAATGCTGCCGCGCCGCCGGATAGCCGAGCCGCGCCTGCGCCGCCGCCACCGCGCGCTCAGAGGCGGCGGCATTGCCCGCCGCCGCCCAGTCATAATCCTCAAGCTGCAGCACATCGAAGGCAGGTGAGGCCCAGCCGACGGGCATGTTGGCGCGCTTCGCCTCGGGCATCGTGGGGTCGAGGACGGTGGGCAGATAGGTGAGCAGCAGCACCTGCGCGCCCGGCGCGGCGGCCTTCACTGCATCGCGCAGCGCCAGCGTGGAGGCGGCGAGCAGCGCCCCCGCCGCATCGAGCACCCCCGTGTTCACCACTCCCTTCAGATTCTGCGGCGCCGGATTGCCGAGCGCCGCCTTCGCCGCCGCATCGTGGATGCACAGCCGACCATCGGCCATCACCCACCACCAGGGTTCGCCGACCTGGAACTTCACCGCCAGCCCCGCGGCTTGCGCAATGCCGACGAACGCCAGCGCCACCGCGCGCAGATAGGCCATCGCCCCGCCATGCGCGGGCGAGAGCAATGTCGAGGGCGGGCTCCATCCGGTCAGCGCCGGGCTGCCATCGGCGGCGCGCTGCTTCCAGTCACCCCAGCAATGCTGGTCGAGCAGCTCGTAGCTCAGCGACCAGATCACGCCATAGCCGAGCGCCTTGGCCCGCGCCGCGAAGTCCGCATGCCAGGCCGCGCAGGCCCGGTTGAGCACCCCGCCGGCGAGGCTCGCATAAAAGCCGCCCGAGGCGGGTTCGAGCCGGAAATAATGGCTGATGCCCACATAATGGAGAATGTCGCCGCGATAGCCGAGCTGCAGGATATTCCGCAGCAGCCGCGCCGGCGTCTGGTTGTAGCCGTCGTCATAGCCGGTCGCGATCGACAGGCCGTGCTCGGGCAGCACCACGTCGCCGATCGCCAGCACGGATCCCGGTCCGTCGCAGGCGATGCCGGTCAGCTCGACCCAGCCTTCCTGCGCCACCGCCAGCGGCGTGGTGTCGCCCGCGACATAGCCCGGCGGCACCAGCGAGACGAACATGCGGTCGACGTCCCCGGCCCAGACCGGATCGGCCTCGCCCGGCAGTAGGAAGCCGCCCGCGACATCGGCGAAGTCGATCGTCACCTCGGCATCGCTCGGCGACCCGCTGGCATAGTTCCACAGCCGCACATACCAGGATCGCGGCGCCCCGCCCGCGTCGCGCCCCTCGATCGTCAGCACGGGACCGTTGACCGCGTCGAGCGCGATCACCCCCGACGAGCGCCAACGGAACCGCAGCCGGCAGCCGCGAAAGTCGCGCGCGGTCGCATAGGCGAGCAGCGGGTGGTCCCAACGGTCCTCGGCCTCCCAGATCAGCCCGGCGAGATCGCCGCGCCGCTGGAACACCAGGTCGACGCGCAGCCCATCGGGCGCGGTGGTCACCACGCTCGCCATCATCGGGCGGGGAAAATTCACCGTCCAATAGACCGGATCGAACCGGCTGATCACGTCGGTCGCCTGGTCGCGCCGCCGCGCGGCGAGCCACCAGCCCATCAGTCGAGCCCCGCCAGCGCCGAGCGCACCGCGCGTGCCACCTGCCGGCTCGACTGCGCCAGCGCCTTGGGCGCGGCATCGGCGGCGGCATTGACGGTGATCGACACGCGCACGTCGCGCCCGCTGGCCTGCCCGCCGGCGGGCGCCACCTGCCCCGCGCTGGTCGGCACGAACAGCTCGGGCCCGCGCTCGCCGACCCAATAGGGGCGGCCGGGGCTCACCGGCCCGCCGGTGGCACGGCCGGGCAGCCCGAGCAGCCCGCCGAGCAGCGACAGCACGCCGCCGCCGCCGCCTTCACTCCCACGGCTCGACGGAAAGCTGACGCCCATCGCCGACTTTGCAATCTCTTCCAGCGCGCGGATCGCGATCTTGGCGAGATCGTCGAAGCCGAGCTTGCCGGTCTGCACCGCGCGCAGCAGCGTGGTCTCGATCGTCTTGCCCGCGCGGTCGACGCCGGTCGCCAGCGGCCCTTCCAGCGTGCCGCGCATCGCATCCACGTCGCGCGCGAAGCCGGCGGTATCGGCACGCACCGACACGACCAGCCGTTCGATTTCCTCATCCATCGGGAAATTGCTCCTGCAATTTTGCGATCAGGTCCGCGCTGGGCGGTTCTCCTGCGTCGGGCGCGCCCGCCATCAGCAGCGCGGCGAGCTCCGCCGGAGTCGCCCGCCAGAACTGATCGGGACTCCAGCCGAAGGCGAGCCCTGCCAGTCCTGCCAGCCGCCCGGCCGCCTCGGCGAAGCTCGTCACCGCCCCGCCAGGATCTGACCGATCAGCGCCTTGAGCGCCGGCGTCGCCGCCACCAGCCCCGCCTCGGCGACGCCCTCTGAAAAGACCTCGCGCGTCAGCCCCTCGGGGACCGCCTTGAGGCAATGCCAGAACAGCGCGACCATCTCGCCCAGCGCCAGCCGCCCGGCCGCGGCGCGCTCGACCAGCGCGAACAGCGGGCCCAGCTCGGCCTCGGCCGCCACCAGCGCCTCGAAGCTCGGGCGCAGGACGAGCGGCACGCCGCCCAACCGCAGGGTCGCCTCGCCGCGCACCGGATTGGCCGCGCCGGTCATGCGCTCACCACCGGCCCGGAGCTTTCCAGGCTCAGCGTGTAGCTGCGCTCCCCGTTGAAATCGCCGGCATAGTCGAGCCGGGTGACGAGGAACTTGCCCGTCATCGTCTCGCCGCTCTCGAAGCTGAGCCGATAGTCGTCGAGCGTGCCGGCGAGCGCATTGGCCTTGACCCGCACCTCCGCGGTCGATCCGGTGAATACGCCCGCGGCGGACACGCTCACGGATCGCACCCCGGCGCCGGACAGCAGCTCGCGCCAGCCGTCCGAATCCTTGCTGGTGATCGCCACCGCCTCGCCGTTCACCGAAAGCTGCGTCGTCCGCAGCCCCGCCACGGTGGCGTACACCACCGGCGTCGCGCCATTGCCCACCTTGAGCAGGAAGGCGCTGCCTTTTTCCGCTGCCATGTCTGTCTCCTGTTGGTTGTTCTGGGGGGTGGGCCCCTCCACCACCGCCTTCGGCGGCGGTCCCCCTCCCCCGCTTCGCGGGAGAGGAAACCCTTGCGCGGATAGCGTTTCCTCCACCGCGATAGCGGGGGAGGGGGACCGCGCCGCGCCAGCGGCGTGGTGGAGGGGGCCCTCACGCGCTCAGCAGCATCCGCACCCGGTGCTCGACCACCGCCGTCACCCCGCTCGCGCCCTCGTCCACCACCCGCGTGCGGACCAGCACCCGGCTGACGATCCGCCAGCCGCCGCCCAGCGCCGCGGGCATCGCCTCGACCGCCGCCTCGACGTCCGCCGCGAGCGCCCGCACCCGCTGCCGCGTCGCGCCGGAATCGCGCACCAGCACCGAGGTGCGGACCTCGCGGCCGTCCTGGTCCTTGGTGCTCCAGTCGGTCAGCATCGCCTCGTCGACCAGCAGATAGGGCCGCACCGCGCGCTGCGGCGGCGCGTCGAACACGCCGTTCACCGGTGTCGACAAGGCACCCGCGCCGCTCAGCGCCGTGCGGATCGCCGCGGCGATCGCTTCCTGCGGGCTCATCGCAACAATCCTCCCAGCCAGCGCAGCGCCGGATCGGCGAGCCAGCGCCGCCACAGCCCCCGCCCCGACAGCGTGACCGCACTGCCCTTGACCGCCACCGATACGCCCGGCACCGCCTCGCGCACCCTTTCGGCCAACCGTCCGGCTGCATCCGTGGCCGCCGCTCGACCCGCGCTTTCGGCCTGCGCCTTCAGCTGCTCCAGCATTGCCGCCGCGCCCCCGCCATCAGCTGCAGCCGCCGCCACGGCCGCCAGAATGCCACCACCGCCGCGGGCGGCACCGATGCGTCGCCCCGCGCCTCGAGCAGATGCGCGGCGAGCAGCACCACGCCTTGCGCAAGCGGCGGCGGCAGGTTCTCCCAGCCCGGTGCGGTGCCCGCGGCGAAGGTCACCCGCACCCGGGCTGGCGCGATCGCCGGAGCAAGGCGCACCCAGCCCTCGCCGCGCGCATCCAGATCGATCGTGTACGCCGCCACCGACAGCGCGGTCGCGACACCCGCGGCATCGACCGTCTCGACCGCGCCGATCGCAGTGACCGGCGCCACCGGCAGCCGCTGCCAATCGGGCGAGCGGCCGAGCCAGGCCTGCCATTGCCGTGCGATCCAGGCGGTGCCGGTGAAGGCCTCGCCCAGCGCCAGCGCGGTCTGGACGGCGGCGATGACGGCGGCATCGTCGGTGCCGTTCGCCATGCGCAGATAGTCCTTCACCGCCGCGCACGCGCTCGCGATCGCCGCCGCCGGAAAGGGCGGTGCGTCCATGGTTCTTCTCCCTCTGTTGGTTGGCGCCCGGCTTAAGCGGAGGCTTCCGCCTCGGCCTCCAGCGTACGGTTCTCGCCGGGATCGTAGGGGGACGTGCCGTCCCACTCGATCCGGTTGACCACCGCGCCCGCCTCGATCACCCGATAGACTGCCATCGCCCGCGCCTCAGCCGAAGGTCCAGGTGACGCGCACTTCGCCGCGTCCGCCATTGCCGCCTGCGCCGGGGGCAAAGCCGGCATCGCAGGCGCCTCCCCCGCCGCCCCCGCCGCCGGGCGCACCGCCGGTGCCGCCCGCGCCGCCGTTGCCGGTCAGGTTGCCGGAATAGCCGCCGCCGCCGCCCGCGCCGCCGGAATGCAGCGCAGGATCGGCGGCAGCCCCGGCCCCGCCCGCGGCGCTGCTCGCCGTGCCCGCCACACCACCCGCCAGCGGCACCCCGGCGTGATATGATCCTGACCCGCCGGCCGCGGCGAGTCGTGCGACATTGCCCGCATCGATGCTGGCGCCGCCGGCACCGCCCCCGGTCGCGCCATTGCCGCCGACCCCCGCGGTGGTGCTCGAGGCGCTTGCCCCGCCGCCGCCGAGCGTGCCGAAGGTGCCGATCGCCAGCGCAGCGCCGCCACCGGCGTTCGCCGCCTGGCCGGCAGCGCCGCCATTGCCGCCATCGGCGCGGACCAGCGCGCCCAGCAGGCTCGCACCGCCCGTGCCGCCGGCGACACCGTTGGCGGCAGCGGTGCCCGGCGAGGGACCGCCGCTACCGCCCGCCCCCACCGTCACCGATTCGGTCGCGCCGTGCGCGGCGGCGGCAAAGCGGAGTTGCTGCACCATGCCGCCGCCGCCGCCCCCGCCGCCGGTGCGGATCGAGGCGCTGGCGCCGCAGCGGCCCGAGCCCCCACCCCCGCCGCCGCCGATCGCCATCACCTCCAGGCTGGTCGCCAGCGGCGGCTTCGTGCTGGTGCCCGAGCTGGCATAGACGATCCGCAGCGGTGCGATCCGCCAGTCGAACGCCTCCCACACGCCCTTCCACCAGACGAACCACACCGCATCGCCCGGCGCCGAGAGCCAGGCGAGATCGCTTGCCGAAGCATTGCGCACCGTCACCCGGTTGCTGCTGGCATCGCCCTTGTGGACGCGCAGGAAATCGCCCTCCCGCACCGCGCTCGCCGGCAGGGTGATGGCGAAGGCGCCGCCGCTCGCATCGGCGCGGATCGAGCTGCCGCAATCGTCGCTCGACGCCGTATAGGCGGCGGTCTTCTCGATCTTGGGCAGCCGCGCGGCGCCGTCATAGAGTTCGTCGAAATTGGCGTTCGCCTTGATCCAGGCGGCACGCTCGGTATCGCCGGTGCCGTCATTGGCGACGGACCCGACATTGATGCTCTGCTTGGCCATGCTCAGCTCCTGTCGGTGCTGCGCAGCGTGGAATCCACGGTGCTGGTGGTACGGTCGACCCGCGTCGAGAGCCCGGCCCCTGCCGGCGGCGGCACGCGTCTGCGCGCCACCGCCGGGATGGACAGCGACAGCCCGTCCATCAGTAGAGCGCCAGCAGGTCGGCAGCGCTGGTGCCGGTCGCCCGCACATAGCGCGCGCGGAACGGCAGGATCGTGCCGTTCGCCACGTTCTTCCACACCGTGTCGACGCTGCCGTTGACCCCGCGCATCGTCACCGTGCCGCCGGTGCCGACATAAAGCGCCTTGGGAATGTCGGTCAGCGCGACCGTGTCGCTCGGCACCACCGCAATCGCCGAGGTCGCCGGGGCCGCGACATGGTCGGCCCGGTTCGCGAAACTGTCTGCCATGTTGCGTTCCTCCCGGCTCAGTTCGCGGCGAACTTGAGGAGCTTGATCGCCTCCGAATTGCTCACCATGCCGCCCAGCCGCTTGGTCGCGTAGAAATGGACGAAGGGCTTGTTCGAATAGGGGTCGCGCAGCAGCTGGGTGTCGCCGCGCTCGGCGATCAGATAGCCCGCCCGGAAGTTGCCGAAGGCGACCGAAAAGGCGTTGGCGGCGATGTCCGGCATGTCCTCGGCCTCGACCACCGGATAGCCGAGCAAGGTCGCCGGCTGGCCCGCGGCGATGCCGGGCTGCCACAGCATCTGGCCGTCGCTGGTCTTGAACTTGCGGATCCGCGCGAGCGTCGCCGAATTCATCACCCAGCTCGCCCCCTGGCGATAGGGCGCGCGCAGCGCCTGGACCAGGTCGATCAGCTTCTCCTCCGGGTTCGCCGCGAAGGCGCCCGCCGCGCCGGTGGCAAGATATTGCAGCGTGCCGAAGGCGCGGGTCGCATCCGCCGCGGTCGAGGTCGGCACCGCGAGGAAGCCCTTGGGCTGGTTCACGCCGCTGCCGTTGACGAAGGCCGTGCCCTCGGCCTGGGCGAATTCGCGGGCGATCTCGCCGGCCAGCCAGCTTTCCACGTCGAACATCGCGTCGTCGAGCATCGCCTGGCTCGCCGCCGGGTTGGCGTAGAGTTCGCCGAAGGGCGGGGCGACTTCGTTGAAGGTCGGCGTCGCGGTGATCGGGCGGGCCGCGGTCTCCGAGGCCCAGCCGCTGTCGAAGCCGCCGCTCGCGACCAGCTTGCGATAGCCGCTCGACCCGACCTTCACGACGTTCGCGATTGCCCGGACCGGCGAGATCGCCTGCAGCGTCACGTCGATCTGCGCGTCAATCTCGCGCGGCACCGCATAGCCGCCCTCGGCGCCGCTATTGCCCGACAGCGCCTTGGTCTCCACGCCGCCGCGCAGATAGCCGTCGAACGCCGCGCTCGACACCGGCCGGCCACCGGCAAGCATCGGCCGCACCGGCGGCAGCGTCACCTGTTCGAAGCTCGATTCCATCGCGTCCATGCTCATCTCCCGCTTAAGAAAATTCGGAAAAACTCAGCCGACCGCGTGCACCCGCGCGAGCGGCTGCATCGGTTCGGCCACCAGACTCACTTCGATCAGCTTGAGCGCGGTCAACTCGCGCACCCGGCCGCGCCGGGCCGCCGCCACGCGGTAGCCGAAGGACAGCCCCGCCACGGCGCCCTTAGCGACCAGCGCCGCGAGCCGCGGATCCTCGACCCGGCCGATCACCCGCAGCCCGCGCGAATCCTCGCCGATCGCCTCGATCGTGCCGACCGGCGCGCCGCGATGCTGCCAGAGCAAGGGCACCGGCCCCACCGCGCCGAACGCCCCCGGCCGCACCACGTCGCCGCCGCGATCCTCGCGATCGAACACCGCCGCATAGCCGGCGAAGCGCACGCTCATTTCAGCCAGCCCGGAAAGCCCATCCGCAGCGCCAGCAGCACCAGTACCAGCGCCGCCAGCGTGCGGCCCAGCCACTGCATAACCGCCTTGATCATCGACTTCTTGGCATCGCGCCACGCGCTCAGCAGCTCGCGCAGCTCGGCCATGTCCTTGGCGGCACCGCTATCCTCCAGCCCCAGCCGGGCCAGCGCGCGGTTCGCACCCACGGTGCCCGCCTCTTCGGCAATGGCGCGGAGCGTGGTCAGCTCGGCGCCTTCGTCCTCGGCCTGCGCGATCAGCTGGCCGAGCATCGTTCCATCGGTCATGGCAACCCCACCATCTTGCGTTTCTCTTCGCTCGTCAGGAAGTCGGCGCCCGCGACCTGCCGCCAGAGCAGCTCGCGCTCCTCGGCCAGCGCCGTCACCCGATCGAGATCGACCGCGAGGGCGGCGCCCGGAAACCAGGCGCCAAGCCCCTGCACCAGCCCGCCGAGCAGATGCTCGGCCATCGGCAGGATCGCGAGCCGCCACAGCGCACGGTTGGCCTCGCGGTAATTGGCGTAGGCGGCGTCGCCGGGCAGCCCGAGCAGCATCGGCGGCACCCCGAAGGCCAGCGCGATCTCGCGCGCCGCCGCGGCCTTGAGGCCTACGAAATCCATGTCGGCAGGGGTCAGACTCATCGCCTGCCATTTGAGCCCGCCTTCGAGCAGCATCGGTCGCCCGGCATTGGCCGCACCGGCGAACCCAGCCTCCATCTCGTCCTTCAGGCGGGCGAACTGGTCGGGCGCCAGCGCCGAACCGTCGCCCGGATCATAGACCAGCGCCCCGCTCGGCCGCGCCGCATTGTCGAGCAGCGCCTTGTTCCACCGCGTCGCCGCATTGTGGATCGCGATCGCGCCCGCCGCCGCATCCAGGCAGCCCAGGCCATAATGGTCGTCGGCGGGATGGAAGGCGCGCAGATGGAGGATCTGCGGCCGCCCGCCATCGTCCGCCGCCAGCCGCGCGACATGCTCGCCGACCCTATACCGATAGGCGACCGGCCAGCCGGCGGCATCGGGCTCCACCGTCACCCGCTCGGGGCGCAGCGCATAGAGCGTGTGGAGCGTGCCCGCTTCGTCGGTGAGCAGCTGGACATAGGCATTGCCGTGGAGCAGCAGCTGCGCCGCCAGCGTCTCGAGCAGCCGCTGCCCGCCCGAGGGGGCGACGACCAGCGCCAGCAGCGCCGGGTCGGTGCCGGTCAGCGGCGCGCCGCCGACGCCCTCCGCCACCATCCGCACCGCGCGCTGGGCGACCGGGTTCTGGCAATAGCCCTCGCGCAGCTGCACCTCGTAGCTGCGCGGCCAGTCGCCGAAGCTGCCCCAGCCGCCGCGCGCCAATGCCGGCCGCTGCCCCTCGCGCGCGGCCTTGCGCCCGAACCACTTCATCGCGCCAGCTCCGCGACGCTGAGCCTGCCGTCATGATCCAGGTCCCGCGCCCAATAGGCGGCGGTGAGGCTGGCGCGCATCCCGTCCCAGAAGCCGCCGGGCAGCTTGTCGGGCGGGAAAACCTTGGCGACCAGCGCCTGCACCTCGGCGGCATCGAGCATGCCGTCACCGTCGCGGTCGTTCACCGCGACCGTGACACCCGCGCCCACCGCAAGTCCCGTCTGCGCATTGAGCGCGCACGCGCCCGTCAGCAGGGCGAGCAGCCCTGCAGCCATGCAGTTTCGCATTGCGTTTCTCCTATCGGGTAAGAAGCCCCTCCCCTTCAGGGGAGGGGTTGGGGTGGGGCTGTGTCTCGCAGAGACCAACAGTCGTTCTGGAATCCCTCCACCCCCAACCCCTCCTCCAAGGAGGAGGGGCTTAGGGACGCGCCCTTACACCACCCGCACCGCCGCCTTGCCGCGCCGGCCGAGCATCAGCTCGGTCAGCGCCCAGACCAGCGCGTCGGCGCGGTCGGGCGAGCGGCCCGGCCCCTGGTAGCCGCCGGCCACCTGCAGCCCGGCAAGCTCGTCCTCCAGCGCGGGAAACACGCCCGCGTGCCACACCACGCCCTTTTCGTAGAGCAGCGCCACCGGCTCGGCGCGTGGCACCTTTCCCTTGCTCGCATGGACCAGCCGCAACGGCAGCCGGTGATCGGCGGCCTTCAGCACGCTCTCCACCATCGCGCCGCCCTGGTTTTTCTCGGCCACGACGCATTCGGCCTCCAAGCGCGCTACGCAGTCCGCCACCGCCGCCGCCCAGCCTTCGGGACTGAGCCCCGCGACGCTGGCATCGGCGAGCACATAGCCGCACCGGTCCTCGCCCAATCCGACCGCGACGATCCCGCACGCATCGCCCTCGGTGCCCGCCGGCGGATCGACCCCGACCACCACCCGCACCAGCGGCACGTCAACCGCGCGGCGCTGCCGCTCGATCAGCGCGCGGGGCCAAAGCGCGCCCGCGACATCGTCGATCATCTCGCCGTCCAGCTCCTGCCGCCCGAGCCGCGTACCGGCATATTCGGCGAACATCGCCTCGACGAAGCTGCGCGGCAGATGGATGTTGTCGCGGGTCCGCCCCCGCGTTTCGTGCAAGGCCGGGCGCGGAATCGCCATCACCCGGCGCATCAGCTTCACCGGGCGCGGCGTCGTCGTCACCACCACCCGCGGCGTGTCGCCGCGGCGCATCCCCATCATCAGATTGTCCCAGGTCGCATCAGCGGTCCCGGCCGACCATTTGGCCAGCTCATCCGCCCAGGCGAAATCATGCTCCGGCCCGCGCAGTTTTTCCGGCGCCTCGGCCGAATAGACCAGCGCGCGGGCGCCCGACGCGAACACCAGCTCGCCCGCCGTCGCCCGCCAGTCGAGCGTCTCCCCCTCCAGCGCCAGCGCGAGCAGCCCGGACGGCCCCTCCACCATCACCCGCCGCGCGTCTTCCAGCGTCGCGCCGACCAGGGCGATGCGCGCGCCGGGCACCTCGCGCGCCATCTGGCTGACCCATTCGGCGCCCGCCCGCGTCTTGCCGAAGCCGCGCCCGGCGCGGATCAGCCACACCCGCCATGCGCCGTCGGGCCAGAACTGGCCTTCATGCGCCCAGCGCTCCCACCATTCGTTGAACACGCGGATTTCGCTGTCGGACATGCGCTCCAGCATCCGATCGCGTTCCTTGCGCGGCAGCAGCGCGAGCCTCTCCAGCGGATCCCTCACTTCCCCTTCTCTGCCTTGAGCCGCTTTTCCAGGGCATCCAGCCGCTTGGACAGCGCCGCCTGCGCCTCTTCGCGGCTGATGCGATGGACCGGCCCGCCGAGGCGCTTGCGCCGGCCCTCCACCGTGGGCCGATGGTTGCGCAGCAGATTGAGCGCCAGCTCGGCGTCGAGCGGTTCCTCCGGAACGTCGCCGGTACCGAATTCGACGTCGTTCACGCCGGCGCCCGCGCGGCGGAGCAGCCGTTCCTCCAGCCGATCATACCCCATCAGCAGTGCGTCGCGCCACAGCGCGGCGAATTCCGGATCGCGCCGACGCAGCGCATACACCCCCGCATTGGACATCCCGGCCTCTGCGCAGGCGAGCCCCACATTGCAGGTCACCGCCAGCATATCGAGGAAGGTCTGCCGTTTCTCGCGCGTCCAGCCGCGATCCGATACGCTTCGGATCTGCCGCCGCCGCTGGTTCCCCGAAGCGATCGTCAGTGCCATCCGCCCTCTCCCGAAAACACAAACGGGCCGAAAGCACCCCGTGCCCGGCCCGTCCCTTCGAGCCGCGCCCGGCGACTCGCACTTCTTCATCGTTCCTGTTTTGTGCCATATCAGCGTGACGATGTCAAGAGTATTTATCCCATTTGGTTATGCCAAAAACGTGGGAGGTTTTGGTGCGGTGGAGACATCCGGCGCGGGTCAGTCTTTCGCATGCTCGATTGGCGTTGCTTTGAAACGAGACAATCAGAACCGTGCGACGAGGGGGTCAAATCGCTCCTCAAGAAAGTTGATATACCTGCAGTAACCAGCGGATATTAAAACGTTAACCATGTTGCCAACCCGCGATTACCCACTAACGTCCCGATCTTCAAAATCGAACAGGTGGGAACCATGGTACGAACTGCGCTGATTGCTGCCGCGCTGCTGCTCGGCACCGCCGCCGAGGCAAAGCCCTACAAGATCACGATGACGGCGGGCCTTTACACCAGCTTCCTTCCCGGTGGCTCGAAACTCGACACCATGACGTTCCAGGCGATCGTCAACGATCCCCAGGTCATCACGACATTCACGCCGGGCGGCGATCCGATCTTCGGTTTCGATATCTTCAAGTCGACGACGAGGATCGCCACCTACTTCGACACCAAGGTGGATGGTGCCTCGGCGACCAAGTCGTTCATGGATCTGACGCTTTCGTGGGACACCGGGAAGACGTACGAGACAGGCGGGCTGAGCATTCACAAGACTCTGAAGGTGGGTCTGAATAACGCGTCGATTCCCGCGATGACCCAAATTGCGACGCCGCCGATCGACGCGCTGTGCCAAACGGCATATCAGCCCGCCGGGAACTGCGCTTCCAAGGAGGTGACATCGACCCTTATGATCGCCCCCTATTCGGAGCTCATCGGCATCGACACCTATCTCGGTAAGGATGACGCTGCGAAGGATGTGCTGAATTTCTCGCTGGGTAACGACAGCAACATCAACCCGTGCTGCGTATATTCCGAGATTGGCTGGCAGGTCACCGCACCGGCAGGCTACGATGGACCGGACCCGGTGCTTCAAGGCATCGGCGTGATCGACTTCAACGTCAGCAACTTCACCATCTCCCCGGTGCCCGAACCGGCGAGCTGGGCGATCCTGATCACCGGCTTCGGCATGGTCGGCGCGGCGATGCGCCGGAAGACGCGGGTTCTCGCGCGCGCCTGAACGAACGCGGCTGGCGGCGCCGATGCGCGCATCCAGCCGCCTCCAGGCAACACAGGCATTTCCACCGGCGCAGCGGGCACGGCGTCGGTCGGAACGATCGACTGCCCGAAATCGAACAGGTGGGAGCCATGATACGAACTGCGCTGATTGCTGCCGCGCTGCTGCTCGGCACCGCCGCCGAGGCAACGCCCTACAAGATCACCATGACCGGCCTATACTATACCAGCTATCTGCCCGGGACAGCAAAGGGCGGCACCATGTCGTTCCAGGCGATCGTCAACGACCCGAAGGTCATCACGAGGATCTTCCCCTTCGAGGGGCCTGATGGCCCCTTGGAAGAATTCAATTCCGAAACCAGAATCGCCACCATGTTCGACACGAAGGTAGACGGCGTCACCGCATCGAAGTCGTTCATGGACTTGAGCCTGTCGTGGCTCACCCTTCCCAACTACGACCAAGGCTATTTCGGCATCCACAAGGTGCTTCGGGTCGATTTCAATAGCCTCTCGATCCCGTCGATGGCGGAGATCGCCAGGCCACAGATCGAGGAGCAATGCCAGACCGCCTACCAGCCTTATGGCGCCTGCACGCTGCAAGGTATTTCGTCTGAGATGATATCCTACTATTCGGATGCGATCGGCATCGACACCAACATCAGCGTGGACGACAAGCGCAAGGACATCCTGGACTTCTCGATCGGCAAGGATGCCAACATCAATACCTGCTGCACCTTCGCACGGATCGATTGGACGGCAGTCCCGCCGGCGGGTTATGACGGCGAGGCCCCCTCGCCCGGCAGCCCCGGTACGATCGACTTCAGCCTCGCGAGCTTCACCATCTCCCCGGTCCCCGAACCGGCGAGCTGGGCGATCCTGATCACCGGGTTCGGCATGGTCGGCGCGGTGACGCGCCGCAAGAAGCGGGCGCTCGCGCACGCCTGAATGGAAGCGGCTGGCGGCGCCGATGCGCGTATCCAGCCTCCTCCAGGCAATACAAGCATCTCCACCGGCGCAGCGGGCACTGCGCCGGTCGGAACGATCGATTGCCCGAAATCGAACAGGTGGGAACCATGATACGAACTGCGCTGATTGCTGCCGCGCTGCTGCTCGGCACGAATGCGGAAGCGACGCCGTACAAGATTACGATGAACGCCTATTACGACACCCTCTACACGCCGGGGACGCCGAAAAGCGGCACCATGTCTTTCCAGGCGATCATCAACGACCCGCAGGTCGTCACCACCACCTCCACGGGGCAATGGGGTCTCGATATCGTCTCCTCCAAGACGCGCTTCGCCGCGATGTTCGACACGAAAGTCGACGGGGTCACCGCTGCGAAGTCCTTCATGGACCTGACCCTGGGCTGGGCCACGATCCCCAGCCTCGAGTTCGGATATCCCAGCGTCGAGGAGGTCCTGCAGGTACGCTACAACGCCCTGTCGCTGCCATCGACAGTGCAGATCGCCAAGCCCACGATCACGGATCTCTGCAACACCGGATATCAACCCTATGGCGCTTGCACGCTCGGGCCGATCACGTCGACGACGCGGACGGATATCGGAGGGGCGCTGTTCCTCGATACCTATGGGCCGCTGGACAGCAGCAAGAACAACATCCTCGATTTCTCGCTCGGCAACGACGGAAGCTATCTCGGCTACAACGAAGACGAGGTGAATTGGCAGGCGACGCCGCCGGCGGGCTATACGGGCGACGATCCCTGGCCCGAGCACAGGATCGTGTACCAGTTCACCCTGGGCAGCTTCACCATCTCCCCGGTACCCGAACCGGCGAGCTGGGCGATCCTGATCACCGGGTTCGGCATGGTCGGCGCGGTGACGCGCCGCAAGAAGCGGGCGCTCGCGCACGCCTGAACGGGTTGGGCTGGGCGCTTCCCGCGCTCAGCCCGCCAGCGCGACGACCATCGCCTCCCAGGCCGCGCGCTCCGCGTCGCGATCGCGCAGCGTCTCCACCGCGCCGAGCGTGCCGGCGTCGAAATCCACCTCCACCGCCTGCTCCGATTCGAACGTTGCGTTGCCGCTGAGCATCACCCGCGTGTCCGGCTCAGCCTGGCCGCGGACCATGCCGCCGCGATTGAACACTTCGATCGGCGTGCCGAAGGGGACGCGGCCGGTGAGCGCGGCGCTGAGTACCGAGGCGGCCATTGCGCTGCCGCAGCTGTCGGTCAGCCCCACGCCGCGCTCGAAGGTGCGGACGAACAGGCGGGTCGGGCCACGGACCTCGACGAACGACACGTTGGCGCGCGCGGGCAATAGTGCCGGGCGGCTCTCGCACCATTCCCCGAGTGCCACAAGTTCGGCTTCGTCGACCTGCTCGACAAAGGTCACCAGATGCGGGTTGGGCATCGCCACCGCGGTGAAGGCACGGGCGTTGGGCAGGCCGGCGATCGGCGCGTCCAGCACCTGCTCGGGCGCGCCGACCAGCCCGACATCGGCGGCGCGGGTCGAGTTCGGCCCCACCAGCGTGCGGATCGTCGCGACGCCCGGGGCGATCTCGGGATCACGCGCGACGCTGGCCGAGCTGGTCTTGAGCTTCACCTGCGCCGCGTCCAGCCCCAACAGGTCGAAGCCCAGCCGCGCGGTGCAGCGCAGGCCGTTGAGGCAGGTCTCGGCCTCGGAGCCGTCCGAATTCCACATCCGCATGCCGAAGGTGTGGGTGTCGTCGCCCGGCACCAGCGCGAGCAGGCCGTCGCCGCCCACCGGCCCGGCGCGATCGGCGAGCAGGCGCGCGAGCATCGCCCACTCGGCTTCGGACAGCGTCATCGCGCGGGCGTCGATCAGCGGGAAGTCGTTGCCCGAGCCGTGGCACTTGGTGAATTCGATACGCATGCCGCCCATTTAGGCGGCGGCGGGCGCCTTGGCTACTGCGCCGCCCATCGCCTCTACCTGCGCCTTGTCGCGGGCGAGGATCGCGGCGAAGCTCGGCCGGGCGTGGATCGCGTCGACATAGGCCGCAGTGCGCGGATAGCGCGCCGCGTCGACGCACACCCCGACGCAGCCCAGCGTCGCGAGCGGGCTGGCGACCGCGATATCGGCCAGGGTCAGCCGATCCTCGACGAGAAAGCCGCTGTCGGGGATGGCCGTCTCCAGATAGGCGAAGATCGGCGGCAGAAGCTCGTTCTCGGCTTGGTCGGCGGCGGCGTGGTCGCACGGCAACTGCATCACCCGGGGCTTCACGAACCGATTGCCGAAGATCGCCGAGCCCGCCGCCATCATGATCGTGTCGGCCAGTTCGTCGAACCAGATCGTCCGGGCGCGCGTCTCGGGTGCCGGCGGGATCAGGTTGGGCTCGGGATATCTCGCCTCGAGATAGGTAACGATCGCGGTCGAATCGGAAATGGTGAAGTCGCCGTCGCGGAAACCCGGCATCTTGCCGAAGGGGCTGATCGCGCGAAACTCGGGGTCCGGGCTGCCCGGCCCGGCGAATTTCAGCTGTAACTCCAAGCCCTTCTCCGCCCCGAACACCATGCATTTGCGGACGTACGGGGACAAGGTCGAACCATAGACGATCATCGGCGTTCCTCTCCTATATGGCCGGCAGCATAGCCGATTTTGCGCCGAGTCGCGCGGCCTGTGCGCGACATCGCCGCGCGAACGTGCGAAGTCGGGCGCGATGACCGGTTATGCCTTCCTGCTGCTCGCCGTCGCCGCCGCGACCGCCTTCGCCGTGCTCAAGCGGCGGATCGACCGGCTGGAGCGCGACCTGCAGACGCTGGAGGTGCGGCTCGCGCGGCTGGACGGCCGCGCGCAGGCGCCGGCGCCACGGCCGGTAGCGAGCCTGCGAACCGCGGTCGAGCCCGAAGCAACAACCGCCCGCGAGGTGGAAGCCGAAGCGCCGCTGGTGTGGGAAGACGCGCCGATCGAGGCGCCCCCCGCACCGCCGAGTCCTGCCTTCACACTGCCCCGCCTGAGCTTCGAGACGCTGGTCGGCGGACGGCTGCCGATCTGGATCGGCGGCGTCGCGCTGGTGCTCGCCGGGTTCTTCCTGGTGCGCTATTCGATCGAGCAGGGCCTGCTCGGCCCCGCCGCGCGCACCGGCATCGCCGCCCTGTTCGGCCTCGCCCTGGTCGCGGCAAGCGAAGCGGTGCGCCGCCTGCCCGCCACCCGCGACGACGCGCAGCTGGGCCAGGTATTCGCCGGCGCGGGCATCGCGAGCCTGTACGGCACGCTCTACATGGCTGCCGCGCTCTACCATCTGATCGCCCCGCTCACCGCGTTCGGCGCGGTCGTGCTGGTGACGCTGGGCGCGATGGGGCTGTCGCTGCGCCACGGCCCGCCGACTGCGATCATGGCGCTGGCCGGCGGCTTCCTCGCGCCACTGGTGGCCGGGTTCAACGCCGCGGGCATCGCCCCGCTGCTCGTCTATCTCGGGCTGTTCGTCGCCGCCTTGTTCGGGCTGGCGGTGCATCGCCGCTGGGGCTGGCTGGCGCTCGCGGCGAGCGTCGCGGGGCTGGGCTGGACCCAGTTCCTGATCGCGGTGCTCGACGGGCGCGTCAACCTCTCCGCCATCGGCCTCTACACCATGCTGCTGGCAGGTGGGGCGAGCGCCGCGCTGCCGGCCGCGGGCCTGCGCAACCGCTGGCTGCGGCTGGCGCCGTTGCTGGTCGGATTGCTGCAGCTGGTGGCGATCGCGCCGGGGCTCGATTTTGGGCCGCTTGCCTGGAGTTTTTACCTCGTCCTCGCCGCCGCGACGCTGGTGCTTGCCTGGCGCGACGCCGTCTATCTCCCCGGCGCGCTCGCCGCGATGGCGCTGCTGCTGGCACTCGAGGCCCTGGGGCTCACCGCCGTCCACCACGGCAGCACGCCGACTGGCGCGCTCATTGCGGCGCTGCTGTTCACCAGCGCCGGCCATGCGCTGGCGGCACGCGGGCGGCAATGGATCGCGCTCGCGCTGCTCGGCGCCGCTGGCCCCGTGCTCGTCGCGCATGTGCTGACCCTGGCGCTGCTGCCCCCGCTCGGCTGGGGCCTGCTCGAACTCGGCGCGGCGCTCGCCTGCGCCCGGCCCGCCTGGATGCTGCGCAGCGACGCCGACGATCCCGCGCTCATCGCCGCGACGCTGGCATCTGCGCTGCTGCTGACCGTGGCGCTGGCCCAGCCGCTGCCGCATGGCTGGCTGTCGGTCCCGCTCGCGCTGGTGCTGGGGGGGCTGGCCGTCTGGGCACGGCAGGTGCGCGCGCCCACCCTGTTCGCGCTACCGATCCTGTGGCTGCTCGCCGCGCTGGTCGCCGCGGGGCCGCCGTTACTCGACGTTGCCTCGGCAATCTTCGTGGCGCTGATCGGTGATCGCCTGCCTTACAAGGAGCTGCCGGTCTTCGCCGATCTGCTGCGCGTCCTCGGGCTGCCGATTGCCGTCGCGTTGGCCTTCCTCTTCGTCGACCCGCGGGCCTTCGGACGCGCCCGGCGTGGCGCCGCGATCCTCGCAGGCACGAGCGCCGTGCTGCTGCTCTACACGCTCGCCAAGCAGCCTCTGGCGATCGCCACGCCCGAGCGCTTCCTGGCCTGGGGCTTTGTCGAGCGTGCGCTGTTCACCCAGGCGGCACTCGCTGCCGGCTGGGCGCTGTTCCGCGCCGGTCGACTGCACGGGCTGGTCAAGACGCTGCTGCTGCTCGGCCTCGCCCGGCTGGTCTGGTTCGACCTGCTCCTGCTCAACCCCGCCTTCGTCGCGCAGCAAGCCGGGCCGCTGCTCGCCGCCCACTTTGCCCTCGCCGCCTTCTGGTGCTGGACGCTGCCGCGCCTGCGCATCCCGGCCGCGCTGCTCAGCATCGCCGCCGCACTCGCCGCGGTGCGATGGGCGGCGCAGGGCACGCTGCTCACCGGACCGATCAGCAGCCTGGAAAATGGCGGCTATTCGGCGGCACTGCTGCTCCTCGCACTCGCCTGGCTGTGGCGCGGCATCGCGGCCGGGCGGCACGACCTGCGGCTGGCCGGGCTCGGCCTGCTGACCCTCACCACCTGCAAGGTGTTCCTGATCGATGCCGCCGCGCTGGACGGGCTGCTGCGCATCCTCTCCTTCCTGGGACTCGGCGTGGCGCTGATCGCGATCGGCTGGGCCTATAGCCGCTTTCTCGCCCGCCCCACCCCCGCGCCGGAGGCACCGCCGCTTACCTGAGCCGATAGTGATCCGCGACGCGGTCGAGGGCGAGGCACAGCACCAGCTTGCCCGCGCGGCTCGGCCAGCCGAGCCCCTTTTCGGCGGCGCTCAGCCCCTCGCCCGCGCAGACCACGCGCCACAGAATGTCGGAGAGCCCGCCGCCCACCGCTGCGATCGCCGAATCGAAGCGGCGCTTGGCGGCGATCTGCGCCAGCGTCGGGTCGAGCGGCTCGGGCGCCGCGCGCCGCCCGCCCTCGCGCGGCGCGGGATCCCACCGCATCGTCACGCTTGGCCCCAGCGAGGCCGTCTCGTAATCGCCGCGCAGTCGCTCCCCCGCCTCATATTGCCGCGCATCGACATGGCCGCGAGCGCGCAGCCAGTCGAGCGGCGACTCGCCCAGATTCACCGTCACGCTGCGGCCCTTGCCCGTTGACCGCTCCACCAGCTCGCGCATGCCGTGATCTCCTTTTGTTCCTAAGCGCCCCTCTTGCCATCGCGGCGCATCTGTAGGAAAGAGGAAAACCGATTTGGTTAGGAGCAGGCCATGATCACCGCGATACGCGAAGTCCGCCGGGCCAAGGGACTGACCCTCGACGACGTCGCCCGCCGCTGCCAGCCGCCCACCACCGCGCAGACGATCGGCCGACTGGAAACCGGCACCCGCACCGTTTCGGTCGCCTGGCTCAACCGGATCGCCGCTGCGCTGGAGGTGGATGCCGCCGATCTGGTCCAGCTTCCCGATCGCCCCGATGTGCCGGTGGCCGCGATACTGGAGGCGGACGGCGCCCATGCCCCGCGCCGCCCCGCAACGCTGGTACCGCCCCGCCCCGAGGCCGGCACCATTGCCATCGCCGTCGAGGCAAGCATCGGCGACTATCGCAGCGGCGACGCGATCTGGTGCGAGCGGCTCGCCCCCGCCGAGTTCGGGCGTGCGCTCAACCGCGACGTGCTGGTGCCGCGCCCCGCCGGCCGCTTCCTGTTCGGGCGGCTGATCGGGCGCGACGGAACCCGGCTGCAGCTGCTCCCCCCCGGCGCGGGCGGCCGCCAGCAGGTGGTGACGGACCCCGCTTGGATCGCCGTCGCGGTGCGCCTGGTACGCACGCTATAGGCATTGTTACGCCCTTGCTCGCTGCACCTGTTGGGCGCAACATGCTGCGCAACAGGAGGGAAGAAGACCATGAAGAAACTGGCTCTCATTGCATCCGCAGCGTTCCTCGCCGCGGCCGGCCCTGCGCTGGCCGACGACTGGGATTTCATGCTCACCAACGCCACCGGCAAGCTGATCACCAAGATCGAAGTCGCCGCCGCCGGCAGCGGCAGCTGGGTCGACAACAAGGTCGATGCCGAGCTCAACAAGGACGGCAAGGTCAAGCCGGGCGGCAAGACCACGGTGCATTTCGAAAAGGCGGCAACCGCCTGCAAGTTCGACGTGCGCGCCACCTTCGAGGACAAGACCAATGCGGTCTGGTCGAACATCAACCTGTGCGACAACAGCTATGTCATCGTCGCCTTCACCGGCGACAAGCCGACGTTCAAGGCGAACTGATCGGCGCGCCGGGCGGCCCGTTGCGGTCGCCCGGCCCCCAAGCCCGCCGCGCCGGGCTGATAGCAAATCTTTGTTCTCCTACTTGGTGAGTAGGATATCGTGGCACTCCGAAAGGAGCCGCCACGCATGGCCAACGCCGTCCCCGCCCGTATCCGCCCCAATTTCGCCCTTCAGGTGCTGCTCGGCATGGCCGCCGGCCTGGCGCTGGGCTTCGCCGTCCGCGCGACCGGGCAGGCCGGGCTCGGCGAGGCGCTCCACACCACCGGGCAGATCTTCGTCCAGCTGCTCAAGGCGCTGGTGCCGCTTTTGGTGTTCACCGCGATCATCGCCTCGATCGCGGCGCTGCGCGACCTCGACAATGCCGCGCGGCTGGTCGCCCGCACCTTGTTCTGGTTCGCCGCCACCGCGCTGATAGCGGTGCTGATCGGCATCGCGCTGGGCCTGCTGCTCCAGCCGGGCCTGCATGCCGGTGTCGCAGCGAGCGCGGCCAAGGCGCCGTCGAGCACCGGTTCGTGGCTCGACTTCCTGAAAGGTGTCGTCCCCGCCAATTTCCTCGGCCTCACCGCCGCCACCACATTAAAGGACGGCACGGCCACCACCGGTCTGTCGTTCAACGTGCTCCAGATCATCGTCGCGGCGATCGCGATCGGTGCGGCGGCGGTGCGCGTTGGCGAGGCGGGCAGCGCCTTCCTCCAGTTCAACGCCTCGGCGCTCGCCATCTTCCGCCGGCTGCTGCGCTGGGTGATCGCGCTGACGCCGATCGGCACCGCCGCGCTGATCGGCGACGCAGTGGTGCGCTATGGCTGGGACGCGCTGTCGGCGCTCGGCGCCTTCGCGGCGGCAGTCTATATCGGCCTCGCGCTGGTGCTGCTGGTCGTCTACCCGGCGCTGCTCGTTGCCAACGGCCTGAACCCGCTGCGCTTCTTCGCCACCGCCTGGCCGGCGATCCAGCTCGGCTTCGTCTCGCGCTCCTCGGTCGGCACGCTGCCGGTGACCGAGGAGGTGGTCGAGCGGCTGGGCGTACCCTCGGCCTATGCCGCCTTCGCGGTGCCGCTGGGCGCGACCACCAAGATGGACGGCTGCGCGGCAATCTACCCCGCCGTCTCGGCGATATTCGTCGCGCAATTCTTCGGCGTGCCGCTGCACCTGGCCGACTATGGCCTGATCGCCTTCGTCGCGGTGGTCGGCTCGGCGGCGACGGCGGGACTTACCGGCGCGACGGTGATGCTCACCCTCACTTTGTCGACGCTCGGCCTGCCGCTGGAGGGCGCGGGGCTGCTGCTGGCGATCGATCCGATCCTCGACATGGGCCGCACCGCGGTGAACGTCGCTGGCCAGGCGCTGGTGCCGACGATCGTCGCCCGCCAGAGCGGCCTGCTCGCCCCGGACGCGCTCGGCACCCCGGCCCATGCCGCCACGGCCTGACGCGATGGTGTCCGGACACGCCTTCGCGGGCGAAATCGCCGATGCGGTATCGGCGCTCAACACCGTCCGCTCGGCCTGGCGCGAGCGCCGCGCCGAGCATCGCGGCCTCCCCCGCTTCCCCGCGCCGGCCGAGCTCGCCCGCTTCGTCGAGCATGTCGCCGCGGCGCTGTTCCCCACCCGGCTCGGCGGCTTTCGCGGCGGCATCGCACGCGAGGATGATTTCGTCGCCGAGCAACTGTCCCATGCCTTCGCGATCCTTCGCGAACAGCTCGCCGCCGAGTTCGACTATTGGCAGCGCCACAGCGCCACCCCGTTCGACAGCGACCAGCCCGACCTGCTCGTCCGCCTGTTCGCTGCCGCGCTGCCCGAGATCCGCACCCTGCTCGACGCCGATGTCGACGCGGCGTTCGTCGGCGATCCCGCCGCGCGCAGCGTCGACGAGATCCTGATCAGCTATCCCGGCGCGCTGGCGATCCTCCATTATCGCATCGCCCACCAGCTGCACGGGCTGGGCGCGGTGATCGTCGCGCGGATCCTCTCCGAGCTCGCCAATGCCCGCACCGGCATCGACATCCACCCGGCGGCGATGATCGGGCCGAGCTTCTTCATCGACCATGGCACCGGCGTGGTGATCGGCGAGACGACGATCATCGGGCGCAACGTGCGGCTGTACCAGCATGTCACGCTCGGCGCGCGCAGCCCGCTGGGGCTGGCCCCGGCGGGCCCGCGCAGCCGCTATGCCCGCCACCCGATCCTCGAGGACGACGTGATCATCTATGCGGGTGCGACGATCCTCGGCCGGGTGACGATCGGCCGCGGCAGCACGATCGGCGGCAATGTCTGGCTGCTCGACGATGTGCCGCCCCACAGCGTGCTGGTGCAGCCCGCTGCGGTGCCGCTGTACGGCGATGCGCAGAGCAACCTGACGGCGCGGCTGGCGGAGCATCGGGACTAGGTGGGGATGCAGGCTCAACCGTTCTCGTTACTCGCTGTAAGCGGCCGGGACTGGTGAGAAGCAGATATGCGAGGGCCGCTTCGTTAAATGCAATCACCGAAAGCACAGGACACAAACAATCCTACGAACGTCAGCAGCCACAGCATCCCCACCACGTACACACTCACAACCGCGGCTCTCGCGAGTGGCCACCAAGGTGCAAAAGTAAAGAGGATCGCGCCGAACAGAGTTGGCAGACCTGCGACAACGAAGACGACGAACCCAGAAGGCCTCCATGGCACGCCATAGACGGAGCAGACGTATAAAACCATGACGACAACAGGCACAGCGAGGGCTAGCGCCGAGCGTGATGCGACGTTCATCGAACGAAGGCGAGCGGTCCTCATCGAACTAGCCTACAAGGCCGATGCGCGGATGCAATACGAACGCCCGCTATTGGCCGAAAGCCGCCACCCTGCTTCCTGATTCAGCCGAAGGAAAATGGTGGGCGGTGACGGGCTCGAACCGCCGACCCTCTCGGTGTAAACGAGATGCTCTACCAACTGAGCTAACCGCCCGCGCGCGCCAATGGCGTCTGCGTTAGACGCCGATGCCAAAGCTGCGCGCGAAGGGCAAGCCTCAAACGAGCGAAAGTCCCGCCCGCTTCACCGCCGCGATATAGCGCTCCATGCCGCGCCGGGCCAATTCGCTCAGCGCAATGTACGCCCGGCGGCGGTCGGTGGTGTCGGCCTTGCGGTCGAACAGACCGGCTTCGTTGAGCGTGCCGATCCAGCGCAGCGCGGTCGTCGGCGGCACCGCCGCGGCGATGCACAGGCTGGAGACCGAGATCTGGCGATGCTCGAGTTCCGCCGCATAAAGATCGAGCAGCATGTCCCAGGCGGGATCGGCGAACAGATCGCCCTCGAAATAGTCCGCCCGCATCCGCCGCGCCCGGATCACCCGCCGGATTTCCGCGGCGTCGGTCTCGACGGTCTCGCTGCCGCCGTCCATGCGGAACGCCATGGACTCGTTGCGAACAGTCGCGCTGCGCTCGGGCAACTCGCTGCGGGTGAGGCGCGACAGCGAGTCGGCGATGCGTGCCACTTCCTCGTGGAAACGCCGCATGCGCATCGTCTCCTGGTCGCGCATGCCGTCGTGCAGCCGCGCTATCGGCTCCCTGCGAAGCGACAGAATCGCCCCAAGCCGATCGACATCGCTCGGGGCACATTGCACCATCGCCGAGTGCGGCAGCAGGCCGATCGCGGCGTCGATCTGCTCGGGTGTCACCGTGGCGAGCAGCGGAATGCCGCGTGCCTCCGCCATCGCGCCAAGGCGGATCAGCAGCGGCTCGAGCAGATCCGGCGGCACGCCTTCAGCCTCGAGCAACAACAGCTGTACGCCGTCGAACAGCGTCTCGGCATGCAATGCGCTCGCGGCGTCCAGAGGCTGGCGGGCCCGAAGACCGGCCGCCGCGACGATCCGCTCCGCCGCCGCCGCGCCCCCCGGCGACCCCGCGACGATCTGCGCGACATCGGCCGCGATGTCGTAGGAAATGCTTTCGAGCCCCCCGGCCCCAATTGCCTCGTACATGTCCGCCCCCATGGTTCGACATCTGTTCCCCAACAAATGCCGTATGGCTCCGAAATGGCGGAGTCTGTTCTACTCCAAATCGGAGCGATTTGGCAGACCGTTTAGATGGCCTCTCCAAAGTGGAGCAAAGAAGTTGGAACTAACCGCGTTTGCGGCGCAAATCCTCGACCTGCCCCTCCTGCAATCCAAGCATGGTCCGTGCGGCACTGGCGAGAGTCGCGGTCATCAGAACAAAGCCCAGGGCAGTGAGCGCGAGGATGCCCGACACCAGCACGACTTGCGACGCGGCCGGCAGGTTCTTGGCCGCGAGCACGATCATTAGCAACGTTTCCATCAATGCCTGCGCGTTGGCGCCGGTCTGCACCAGCGTGGCGAGGATCGGCAGGAAGAAGAAGGCGAGCAGCGCCAGCCCCGCTGCCGCGATCAGCATTGCCAGCACGGCGAACGCGCCGAAGATCGACCAGAAATGCCCGCGCGATTGCGCCCAGGCCTCATCGACCGTGATCGTCTCGTAGAGATAGGTGAGCGGCAGCGCGATCGAGAGGCGCACCTGGACGAAGATCAGCCCGGCCAGCTCCACCAGCAGCAGCGCGACACCCAGCCAGCCGGTCGCGGCCCCAGGCACCAGCCAGGCGAGCAGCCCGAGCAGGAAGCCGTTGGCGAGCGTCAGCAGGAAGGTCGCAACCAAGGTGGCGATCGTCAGCAGCACCAGCAGCGCGAACACCCGCAGCTCGTTGGCGCCCAGCCGCAGATAGCAGGCCCCGCGCTTGTACGGGTGCAGCGTCGCGCGCGTCGCCGCGGTGATCAGCACCGCGACAAGCGCCAGCGCCAACCCTTGGCTGAGCAGCGCCGCGCCAAGGCCCCCCGCGACAGTATCCGGATCGGCAGGTGCGATCAGGATCCGCAGCAGCCCGATCGCGAAGATGCCGACCAGGTAGAGGATCGCCCAGACGAGCACCGCCAGCGAATGCTGCCGCAACAGGCGGAACGCACCGCCCAGGATCGATCCGACCACCCCATCCCCCGCTCAGTCCAGCGACTTGACGATTTCTTCCACCATCTTCTTAGCATCGGCGAGCAGCATCATCGTGTTGTCGCGGTAGAAAAGCTCGTTGTCGACGCCGGCATAACCGACGCCGCCCATGCTACGCTTGATGAACAGCACGGTCTTGGCCTTCTCCACGTCGAGCACCGGCATGCCGTAGATCGGCGAGGACTTGTCGGTCTTGGCAGCGGGGTTGGTCACGTCGTTGGCGCCGATGACGAAGGCGACGTCGGTCTGGGCGAATTCGGAGTTGATGTCCTCCAGCTCGAACACCTCGTCATAGGGGACGTTCGCCTCGGCGAGCAGCACGTTCATGTGCCCCGGCATGCGGCCCGCGACCGGGTGGATCGCATATTTCACCCGCACGCCGTGCGCCTTGAGCTTGTCGGCCATCTCGCGCAGCACATGCTGGGCCTGCGCCACCGCCATGCCATAGCCGGGGACGATGATCACCTGCTCGGCCTGGGACATGAGGAACGCAGCATCCTCGGCGCTGCCGCGCTTCCACGGCCGGTCGACCGCCGCCGCCCCGCTGGCCCCGCCTCCGGCATCGCCGCCGAAGCCGCCCGCGATCACGCTGAGGAAGCTGCGATTCATCGCCCGGCACATGATGTAGCTGAGGATCGCGCCCGAGCTGCCGACCAGCGCGCCGGTGATGATCATCGCGGAGTTGTGCAGCGTGAAGCCCATCGCCGCCGCCGCCCAGCCCGAATAGCTGTTGAGCATCGACACCACCACCGGCATGTCCGCCCCGCCGATGGGGATGATCAGCAGGAAGCCGATGGCGAAGCTGAGCCCGGTGACCGTCCAGAAGATCCAGGGGCTCTGGTCCTGGGTGAAATAGGCGATCAGGCCCAGGATCGCGACGAGCACGCCCAGGTTGAGCACATGGCGGCCCGGCAGCAGGATCGGCTTGCCGCCCATATTGCCGTTGAGCTTGAGGAAGGCGATCACCGATCCGGAGAAGGTGATCGCGCCGATCGCGACGCCCAGCCCCATTTCGATGCGGCTCTGGAGGAAGATCACGCCGTCATTGGCAATGCCGAACGCGCCGGGATTGAGGAAGGCCGCGCCCGCGACCAGCACCGCGGCCAAGCCGACCAGCGAGTGGAAGGCGGCGACGAGCTGGGGCATCGCGGTCATTGCGATCCGCCGCGCGGTGACGATGCCGATCGCGGCACCAATGCCGATCGCGGCGAGCAGTTCGACCAGCGTCAGCGTGTCGAGCACCGGGGTGCCGTAATTCTCGCAGATCGCGCCCGTGGGACACGGCGGTGCGATGCGGGGGACATGGGTGACGAGCGTGGTCACCACCGCGATCGTCATGCCGATCATGCCGGCGCGGTTGCCGCGCTGGCTGGTGGCGGGACTCGACAGCCCGCGCAGCGCGAGGATGAAGCAGACGCCCGCGACGAGGTAGGCGAGTGCCGCCCAGGGATTTTGCGCGATGCTCTCCATGCTCAGCGAACCTTCTTCTTGTACATGGCGAGCATCCGCGCGGTCACCGCGAACCCTCCGAAGATGTTGATGCTGGCCAGCACCACCGCGACCAGCCCGAGCCATTTCGAGGTCTCGCCCGCGCCCCCCAGGCTACCGGCCGCGGCCGCGATCAGCGCGCCGACGATGATCACCGAGGAAATGGCGTTGGTCACCGCCATCAGCGGCGTGTGCAGCGCCGGCGTGACCGACCAGACGACATAATAGCCGACGAAGCAGGCCAGCACGAAAACCGAGAGGATCGAGATGAAGTCCATGATCTACTCCTGATCCGCGCGCAGCGGCGCGGAAAGATCCTCCCCGACGGGGAGGGGACCAGCCGCAGGCTGGTGGAGGGGTGTCCCTGCCTCAATCGAAGGGCTACGCGCCTCCGTCGCGCTGGCGCGCGCGACCTCCCCTTCCAGGGGAGGATCGTTGCTCACGACAACAGCCTCTCGTGCACCACCTTGCCGCCCTGGGTCACCCGCACGGCGTTGCCGATCTCCTCGTCGAGCACGGGACGGCCCGCCTCCTTGTCCCAGAAGGCCGAGAGGAAGTTGAACAGGTTGCGCGCGAACAGCGCCGAGCTGTCCGCCGCCAGCCGGCTGGGCACGTTGCGATGGCCGACGATCTTCACGCCGTGGCGCTCGACGATCTCGCCCACCACCGAGCCCTCGACATTACCGCCCTGCTCCACCGCCAGATCGACGATCACGCTGCCCGGACGCATCGTCGCGACCTGGGTGTCGCTGATCAGCCTCGGCGCCGCGCGGCCGGGGATCAGCGCGGTGGTGATCACGATGTCCTGCTTGGCGATGTGTGCCGAGACCAGCTCGGCCTGTGCGGCCTTGTAGGCGTCGCTCATCTCGGTGGCATAGCCGCCGGAGCCCTCGCCCTCGATCCCGGCGACATTCTCGACGAAGATCGGCTTGCCGCCGAGCGACAGGATCTGCTCCTTGGTCGCCGAGCGCACGTCGGTGGCGGAGACCTGCGCGCCCAGCCGCCGCGCCGTGGCGATCGCCTGGAGGCCGGCAACGCCGACGCCCATCACGAACACCTTGGCGGCGCTCACCGTGCCCGCGGCGGTCATCATCATCGGAAAGGCGCGGTCATATTCGGCGGCGGCATCCAGCACCGCCTTGTAACCCGCGAGGTTCGACTGGGACGAAAGAATGTCCATCGATTGCGCGCGAGTGATTCGCGGCATGAACTCCATCGCCAGCGCCTCGAGGCCGAGGGATGCATAGCGATCGATCCGCCCGCGATCGTCGAATGGATTGAGACCGGCGACCAGCCACGCACCCTGCTTCAGCCCGGCAAGGCTGTCTGGGTCCGGCCCCTGCACCGCCAACACGATATCGGCGTCGGCCAGCACCTCCGCGCGCGTGCCGGTGGTAGCGCCCGCCGCGCTAAATGCGGCGTCGTCGTAGGAGGCGGCAAGTCCCGCCGAGGACTCGACCGCTACCGAAGCCTTCAAATTAATGAATTTCTTGACGGTTTCGGGCGTAGCCGCGACACGTCGTTCGGCAATCGCCGCTTCCTTGAGTACTGCGATCTTCACGTCAGCGGGCGATCAGGAAAACGACGAAAGCAGCGATGAGGAAAACCGCCACCGTGCCCCACTTCATCAAAGCCGTGAAACCGTTGAAGGTTTCGACATGCGATTGGATCTCGCCGGCGTTTTCACCTGTTTCAGCCATTGATGCGCTCCTCTCCTAGGTGCTCGATGTCTTACACCGCTGGTCCGGCTTGCCTCAACCCCGCCCTACAAAGAACTGTTTCGGCCCTGCTTAAGCCGAACTTTACGCATCTGGTCTAACCGATGCGGCTCGAAACGGGACATTTGGGACTGGAGTCGGCATGACGCGCAACGGGCAACGTCTTCTGTTGCTGATCGATTCGGAACCGGCGCAGCGGCGTCTGGTGGCCGCGATCGCTTCGCGCCGTGGCTGGCGGACGATTTTCGCCGACGATGCGGAGAGCGCACTGGCAACGCTCGGCACGCCCGACGGCTTGGCGGTCGATGCGATCCTGCTCGACCACCCCGCCTCGGATGCCGATGCCGCGATCCTGATCGCCGAGCTGCGCGCGCGCCGGCCGCACATGCCGATCCTGGTGCTCGCCGCTAACGGCTCGGTCGCCGCAGCCGTGGGCGCGATGCGCGCCGGAGCCAGCGACTTCCTGGTCAAGCCGATCGCTTCGGAACGCCTGCTCGCCGCGCTGGAGAGCGCGATGGGCGGCAGCAGCGCCGGCGAACTCCGCCCGCTCACCGAGAAGCTCACCGCCAATCTCGGATTCGCCGAAATCGTCGGCTCGGCCCCGCAATTCCGCGCCGCGCTGGCGGTCGCCGCCAAGGCCGCCCGTGCTCGCGTACCGGTGCTGATCGAGGGCGAGAGCGGCGTGGGCAAGCATGTCGTCGCGGAAGCGATCCACGGCGCGTCGCCGCGCGCGCGAAAGGAACTCATCTGCGTCAATTGCGGCTCGATCCCCGCCAACCAGGTCGAATCGGAACTGTTCGGCCATGAGGAAGGCGCCTTTACCGGCGCGTTCGAGCGCAAAGTCGGCCGCCTCCAGGATGCCGACGGCAGCACCATCTTCCTCGACGAAGTGAGCGAGATGCCGCTTGAGGCGCAGGTCAAGTTGCTGCGCATGCTGCAGACCGGCGAGATCCAGCCGCTCGGCGCGCGCCACCCGCGAGAGGTCGATGTCCGCGTCGTGGCCGCCAGCAACGTGCCGCTGCTTGCCGAAGTGGAAGCCGGCCGCTTCCGCGAGGACCTCTATTACCGGCTCAACGTCGTCCAGGTGACGATCCCGCCGCTGCGTGAACGCGCCGGCGACATCCCGGCGCTCGTCCGCCACCTGCTCGCGCGGATCGCCGAGCAGCCGGGCCTGCGCCAGCTCGGTATCAGCGAGGACGCGCTGCAGCTGCTCACCGCCTATGACTGGCCGGGCAATGTCCGCCAGCTGCAGAACGCGCTGTTCCGCGCCGCGGTGCTCTGCGACGAGGAAGGGCTGACCCGCGACGACTTCCCGCAGATCGCCCAGATCGCGCTCGGCAAGCCGATGACGTCCGGGCCGGTGGTGAACAACTCGGGCATGGGCGGCATCACGCTGTTCCGCCCGGACGGTAACCTGCGCCCGCTCGACGAGATCGAGGCGGACGTGATCCGGCTGGCGATCGGCCATTATCGCGGCCGGATGACCGAAGTCGCCCGCCGGCTCGGCATCGGTCGGTCGACGCTCTACCGCAAGCTCGGCGAACTGGGGATCGATCAGACCGCAGCGTGAGGCGCGGTGAGCGCGGCGTCCTGCATGCCGCGCCACACGCGCAATGCCTGGACGCTTTCGAACACGTCGTGGACGCGCAGCAGCTGTACCCCCAGCGCGGCCCCCTTCAGCGCCAGAGCCAGCGATCCCGCCAGCCGCTGTTCGGCCGGGGCCTCGTTGGCGAGCGCACCCACGACGCGCTTGCGGCTGGCCCCTAGCAGGATCGGGCAGCCGAGGCCGTGGAACAGCGCCAAGCCGTTCATCAGCGCGAGATTGTCGGCCAGCGTCTTGCCGAAGCCGATGCCGGGATCCACGACGATGCGCGACCGATCGACACCTGCGGCGACCGCGGCGTCCACGCGGGCCTCCAGCCAGTCATACACTTCGAGCAGCACGTCGGCGTAGGCGCCCTTCCCCTTGGCGCCATGCTTGGGGTCGGCGGCATGCATCAGCACGACCGGGCAGCCCGCGCGCGCCACCACCTCCAGCGCGCGATCGTCGTAGAGCAAGGCCGACACGTCATTGACGATATGCGCGCCCGCCGCGAGCGCCGCCTCCATGACCGCTGCCTTGCGCGTGTCGATCGAGATCGCCGCGCCACTTGCCGCCAGCTTTTCGATCACCGGCACGACGCGGGCGATTTCGTCGCCTTCCCATACCGTCTCCGCGCCGGGGCGGGTGGACTCGCCGCCGACGTCGAGGATCGCCGCACCGGCAATGCTCATATCGACGCCCGACTGCGCGGCCGCCGCAGGGTCACCGAGATGCTTGCCGCCGTCGGAGAAGCTGTCCGGCGTCATGTTGAGGATCGCCATCACCTGCGGCTGGTCGAAGCGCAGCGTGCGCGGCCCGAGGGTCAGCGGCGGACGGGTGGCGGTAATTCGCGCTGCCATGGGCGCAAGGCGGGGATCGGCTTCGGCCTCAGCGATGGAGAGGACGCGCTGGAGGACCCGCTTGCCCTTCTCCACCGCGATCAATTCATAGGCGGAGAACCACAACAGCCCGCCGGCCAGCCGCGCGACCTCGCCGTCGCGGCCCACGGGCGTGTCGACGAACTGGATCGGGCGGAGGTACGGGCGCGCGGCGGGGGGAAGGTCTAGCATTCGCTCGTGCTACCGGCGCGACGCTTGCAATAAAAGCGCAACCCTCCCAACCTTCGCGCCCCTCCCGCAAGCGGGAGGGGGACTTGAAGAGAGAGACTTACGGCTGCGTCGCGAGCAGATAGGTCTGGCGCAGCGCGTCGATCGGCTTGAGCCCGCCCTCGTCCTCGTAATGCCAGAAGGTCCAGCCGTTGCAGCTCGGCGCGCCCTGCAGCGTCGCACCCAGCTTGTGGATCGAGCCCGCCTGCCCGTCGCAGCTGAGCGACCCATCCGCGCCCACCGTCGCCCGCCAGCGCGACTTGTGGTCGCTGAGCACGGTGCCCGGCGCCAAATAGCCATTCTCGACCAGCTGGCCGAACGCCACGCGCGGCGCGGCCTTGGGGGCCTGCATCGTCTGCAGCGCGCTTTCGTCGAGCGGCAGGGCCGCTGCGATGCGCTCCAGCGCCGCCTCGACATAAACGCCCTCGCGATCGATGCCGATCCAGCGCCGGCCGAGGCGCTTGGCCACCGCACCCGTGGTGCCGGTGCCGAAGAACGGATCGAGCACCACGTCGCCCGGCTTGGTGCAGGACAGCAGCACGCGGTACAGCAGCGCCTCGGGCTTCTGCGTCGGGTGGACCTTGGTGCCGTTCTTCTTCAGCCGCTCCTGCCCGCTGCAGATCGGGAATTCCCAGTCGCTGCGCATCTGCAGTTCGTCGTTGAGCGTCTTCATCGAGCGATAGTTGAAGGTGTAGCGCGACTTCTCGCCCTTCGACGCCCAGATCAGCGTCTCGTGCGCGTTGGTGAACCGCGTACCCTTGAAGTTGGGCATCGGGTTGGCCTTGCGCCAGATGATGTCGTTGAGGATCCAGAAACCCAGATCCTGGATCGCCGAGCCCACCTTGAAGATGTTGTGATAGCTGCCGATCACCCAGATCGTGCCATCGTCCTTCAGGATGCGGCGCGCCTGCGCCAGCCACTCGCGGGTGAACTTGTCATAGGCCGCGAGGCTGTCGAACTTGTCCCACTCGTCGGTCACCGCGTCGACATGGCTGCCGTCGGGACGGTTGAGGTCGCCGCCCAGCTGCAGATTGTACGGCGGATCGGCGAAGATCATGTCGATCGACTTGTCGGGCAGCCCGCGCATCGCCTCGATGCAATCCTGGCGCAGGATCGTGTCCAGCGGCAGCACGGCCGGCGCCTGCTTCGCGACGCGCACACCCGCCCGTTTGACCTTCTCCAGCACGCCCATGAATCATTGCCCCTTCGCTCAAAAGGCACCCCTATTCGGGGCCGAGCGACTCCTCCGTCAAGAGGGGGGAACGCACGGTAGTGGTCCGAAGCAGGTGCTTGGCGCGGCGGAACATTTCGGCACCCGCCATATCTTGAGTCAAGAAGTTATCCACAGGCCCAAGCGCTGGTAGGTGTGGCGCGAAAGACTCAGTTTCAGACCTGTGAAAATTTTCCCGGCCTGTGGATAAGCTGGAACGTTCCGCAAACGATTCAGCCGATCGCAATGGCCTCGCCGCCGCCCGCAACGCTCGCCGCGAGCCGCGCGCGGGCCTGGGTGAACAGCCCCATTTCGTACAGCGCCTGCGCCTCGCGGCCGAACCATTCGGCCTCGCCGCCGAATCGGATGCGGGCGGCAACGCACAGCGCCACGCGAACCTCCCACGAGGTCCCCTGCGCCAGAATCGCAGCCCGGACCGCCTTGCGACTGGCGCGCGTGCCAAGCATGTCGGAGGGCAGCCGCACCGCCAGCGCACGCGCGCGCCACGGCGTGATCTCGCCGAGATCGGCATAGTCGCTGGCCAGCACGGGATCGCGCAGCGTCTCCAGAAAGGCGACGTGCAGCGGATGGGTAGGGTCGGTCAGCGCGGCATCGTCGTCGAAGCGGAAGCGGATGGCGCCGAGCCCGCGCGATTCGGCGTAGCGCACCATCGCGGCCATCTCGTGGAAGCTCGCCGGGCCGATGATCGCCTCGCGGAGCAGCTCGGCCAGCACCGGGTCATAGCGCGTTGCCGGCTGAAACCCGCCGGCCGTCCCCCGTATCAAGCTGCCCATATACGCCATGCCCGCTTTCCTCCCGCTGCTATCCCAACATCATAGGACAGCGGCGGGGCCTGCGGGCGCACTAGGCAAAATTTGCCGGGTTATTCGGCGGCGATCGGCCCGACGTCGAGATGCGCCTGCGCGACCGGCGCGAAGCTGCGGCGATGGTGCGGCGTCGGTCCGAGCGCGCGCAGCGCCTCCTGGTGCGCCTTACCGCCATAGCCCTTGTTGGACGCCCAGCCATAGCCGGGGAACTGCGCATCGAGTTCCACCATCATGCAGTCGCGGCGATGCTTGGCGACAATCGAGGCCGCCGCGATCGACAGGCACAGCGCATCGCCGCTGACCACCGCCTCGCTGCGATGCTCCCATTTCGGGCAGCGATTGCCGTCGACCAGCACGAAGGCGGGCGGAAAGCCGAGGGACTCCACCGCGCGCGTCATCGCCAGCATCGTCGCCCAGAGGATGTTGAGCCGGTCGATCTCCTCGACGCTGGCGACCCCCACCCCCACCTTGGCGCAGGCGAGCAGTTCCTCGCACAGCCGCGCACGCTTGGCGGCGGTCAGCGCCTTGGAATCGTTGATGCCTTCGGGGATGCAGTCCGGGTCCAACACGACGGCGGCGGCAACCACCGGCCCCGCCAGCGGACCGCGCCCGGCCTCGTCCACCCCGGCGACCGGGCCGAAGTGGAGCTGGAAGTAACGGGTCTCGTAGGAAAAGTCAGGCATCGTCCTCGAGCCGCCATGGCGGAAAGCGGCGCATCTCGCCAGCCTGATAGAGACGAACCGCATTGCCGGCGGGATCGCGCAACCGTGCCTCGCGCCAGCCCCATTTCTCGTCCCTGGGCTCCTGCTCGAAGCGGAAGCCCTGCTGCTGCAGATAGGCGACCGTCACGTCCAGATCGCCGCATTCGAAATAGACCACCGGCGCGGTGTACGCTTCGTCGGTCGCGATCGAGAAGGTGGCGCCGCCCTCGGTCTCGAACCGGGCATAGCGGGGGGAAGCCCGCACCACCTGCCGCAGGCCGAGCAGCCGGTAGAAGCGCTCGCTGGCGGCCAGGTCCTTGGCCGGCACCGTCACCTGGTTCAGCATCGGCTCGAAGAAGCTCATGTTGAGGTCGAGCCGCACCGCCTGCTGCGCCATCGGCCCATGTCCCCGCCCCAGCCCCTCGGCCTCGCGCATCGCGATCCGCACGAAGCGCCGCGCGCGGCTCACCGCCTCGGGCAGATCCCATTCGCAGGCGAGGCCGCAGGCGATGGCGGAGGCGAGCGTGCAGCCGGTGCCATGGTCGTTCTCGGTATCGATCTTGGGATCGCGCCATTCGATCTGCGGCGGATCCTCAGGATCGGCCGAATAGAGCGTATCGACCACCTCGGGCCCGGTACCGTGGCCGCCCTTGACCAGCACCGCACAGCGATGCGCCGCAACGATCTCCTGCGGGTCGCGGCCCAGCGCCTCCAGCTCGGGCAGATTGGGCGTGATCACCGTCGCGCGGTCCATCAGCCGCTCGAACGCGGCGACGGTCGCTTCATCGGCCAGACGCGCACCGCTGGTGGCGACCATCACCGGATCGAACACCACCGGCACGCCCGGCAGCTCGGCCAGCCGCTCGGCCACCGCGAGCGCCGTGCGGGCGGAGCCGATCATGCCGATCTTCACCGCATCGACGCCGATGTCGCGCACCACCGAATCGATCTGCGCGATCACCATGTCGGTCGGCACCGGGTGCACCGCCTGCACGCCCGCCGTGTTCTGCGCGGTAATCGCGGTGATCGCGGTCATGGCATGGCCGCCGAGCATGGTGACGGTCTTGATGTCCGCCTGGATCCCGGCGCCGCCGCCGGAATCCGAGCCTGCGATGATCAGCACGCGTGCGCCCATGGCCTTATCCCTTGTGCTTGCGCTCGGTGGATGCCGGATGTCGCTTCAGCGCGTCGCCGACGCGGGCAGGACGATCGAGCAGTTCGCCGCCGCAATTGGGGCAGCGCTCGTCCATGTCGTCGGCGCATTCGGCGCAGAAGGTGCATTCGAACGAGCAGATGAACGCGCCGCCGGCATCGGCGGGGAGGTCGACGCCGCAGCGTTCGCAATCAGGCCGCATTTCCAGCATCGGGCAATCTTCTAGTCTCCTTGCCGCGGGAGGCAAGCACCGCTCAGTGCGGCGGGTTGAAGGCGACGATCAGCACCGCGATCAGCAGCGCGCCCAGCCCGCACAGAAAGGCTTTGTCGGCAATGTCTTCCGTCCGCGTCGCCTCGGGCGAACGGATCGCGAGATAGGAGAGCAGGCAGCTGATGGCGAAGAACAGGCACGCGCCCATGGCGACCTCGTCCGCGATCGTCTGATCGGCGACCTTGGTCAGCTTGAGGCCCGTGATGATGAGCAGCGCGATGCCGAGCAGGTTCGACGCGGCGCCCAAAATGTGGGGAGAGCGATCCATGAAGCTACGCTTCAGCAATGCCTGGCCGATCACCCCGCCGCAACGCGCACCGCGTCACACACACGGTCGACCACCGCTTCCACCTGCGCCTTGTCGTCGCCCTCGGCCATGACGCGGATCACCGGCTCGGTGCCTGAGGCGCGGATCACCAGCCGGCCGCGGCCCTTGAGCTCGGCCTCGGCGGCAGCGATCACGTCCTGGACGCGTGCGTCGTCCAGCGGCTTGCCGCCGGCGAAGCGGACATTCTTGAGCAGCTGCGGCAGCGGCTCAAAGCGATGCAGCACTTCGCTCGCCGGCGCGCCGGCGCGGACGATCTCGGCCAGCACCTGCAGCGCCGCGACCAGCCCGTCGCCGGTGGTGGCATAGTCGGAGAGGATGATGTGCCCGCTCTGCTCGCCGCCGACATTGTAGCCGGAGCCGCGCATCTTCTCGAGCACATAGCGGTCGCCCACCTTGGTGCGCACCAGCCCGAGCCCCTGCGCGGACAGATGCCGCTCCAGTCCGAGGTTCGACATGACGGTGGCGACCAGCCCGCCGCCTGCGAGCTTGCCCTGCCGCGCCCAGCCGGTGGCGATCAGCGCCATCAGCTGGTCGCCGTCGATCACCGTGCCGGTCTCGTCGACCACGATCAGCCGGTCCGCATCGCCGTCGAGCGCGATGCCCAGCGCCGCGCCCGAGCCGACCACCGTCTCGCTCAGCACCTGCGGCGCGGTCGAGCCGACGCCATCGTTGATGTTCTTGCCATTGGGGCTGACGCCGATCGAAACGACCTCCGCCCCCAGTTCCCACAGCGCCGAAGGCGCTACCTGGTACGCTGCACCATTGGCGCAATCGACCACGACCTTGAGGCCATCGAGCGTCAGATCCGAGGGGAAAGTCGATTTGGCGAAGTGGATATAGCGGCCGCGCGCGTCTTCGACGCGGCGGGCTCGGCCGATATCCGCCGAGGCGGCCAGCGGCACGTCGCCGTCGATCAGCGCCTCGATCGCCTCTTCATCGGCGTCGGAAAGCTTGAACCCGTCCGGACCGAACAGCTTGATGCCGTTGTCGGCGTACGGATTGTGGCTTGCCGAGATCATCACGCCCAGGTCGGCGCGCATCGAATGGGTGAGCATCGCCACCGCCGGGGTCGGCATCGGGCCGACCAGCACCACGTCCATGCCGACGCTGGTGAAGCCGGCAACCATCGCATTTTCCAGCATATAGCCGGAGAGACGGGTGTCCTTGCCGATCACCACCCGGTGGCGATGGTCGCCCCGGCGGAAGTGGGCGCCGGCGGCCATGCCGACCTTCATCGCCATCGCCGCCGTCATCGGTGCGAGGTTGGTGGCGCCGCGAATGCCGTCCGTGCCGAAATATTTTCTTGCCATGCGTCTCGTTCTCGCGCCCTTGTGGCGTTGTGTGCGTGCTGTGATAGCGGCGAAAATCTCAAAGGGCGAGCATGTCGCAACCTACCCGTATTCTTCTTTCCTTGTTGATTGGGCTGGCGATCGGGGCCGCGCTGGCGGCCACTTCACCGCAGCTGGGCCTTACCGTCGCCGGCTGGGCGCAGCCGGTCGGCCAGGCATGGCTCAACGGCCTGCAGATGACGATCGTGCCGCTGGTCGTGGCACTGCTGATCACCGGCGTGACCGCGACGGCCGAAGCCGCCGCTGCCGGTCGGCTCGCCGGCCGGGCGATCGCGCTTTACGTCGTGCTGCTGTTCTGCTCGGCACTGCTCGCCGCGCTGCTGACCCCGCTGTTCCTCAAGATCGCGCCGCTGCCGCAGGAATCCGCTGCCAGCCTGCGCGCGGCGCTGACCGGCGCCGAAAAGATCGGCCCGGTGCCGCCGCTGGGCGAGTTCCTCGCTGCGATCATTCCCGCGAACATCGTCAAGGCGGCAGCCGAAAACGCCTTCCTGTCGCTGATCATCTTCTCGCTGGTCTTCGCCTTCGCGATCACCCGGGTCGCGGCGGAATCGCGCGCGCTGCTCACCAACTTCTTCGTCGCGGTGCGCGACGTGATGCTGGTGGTGATCGACTGGGTGCTGTGGATCGGCCCCGTCGGCGTGTTCGCACTGGCGCTGGTCGTCGGCGCCAAGGCGGGTACCGGCGCGTTCGGCGCGCTGCTCCACTATATCCTGATCGTCTCGGCGGTGGGGCTGGTGATCACGCTATTCGCCTATCCGGCCGCCGTGCTTGGTGGCCGGATAGGCCTCGGCCGCATGTTCCGCGCGGCATTGCCCAGCCAGGCGGTGGCGCTCAGCACCCAGTCGTCGCTGGCAACGCTGCCGGTGATGATCGAGGGCGCCGAGGAGGTCGGCGTACCGGTTGCGGTCTCGGGCGTCACCATGCCGCTGGCGGTGGCGATCTTCCGCTCGACGGGTCCGGCGATGAACTTCGCCGTGGCCATCTACGTCGCCGAGTGGTTCGGCGTGCCGCTCCACCCGACGACGCTGCTCGTCGGTGCGGTCGTCGCGATGCTGACCTCGCTGGGTTCGGTCAGCCTGCCCGGCACGGTTAGCTATGTCAGCGCGATCTCGCCGGTCGCTGCGACGATCGGTGCGCCGATAACGCCGCTGGGGCTGCTCGTCGCCGTCGAGACGCTGCCGGACATCATGCGCACCGTCGGCAACGTCACCTGGGACCTTGCGACGACGATCTGGCTGTCGCGCAAGGCAGGCGCGCAGCAGGTCTCGGGCGACGCGATCCTGCGCCACGAGGCCTGAGGGAAGCGCCTCCCCTTGGGGAGGCGCGCATCCCTTACTTCAGCAGCACCAGTTCCTCGGCCATGGTCGGGTGCAGCGCGACCGTGGCGTCGAACGCGTCCTTGGTCAGCCCCGCCTTCACCGCCACCGCGGCGGCCTGCAGGATCTCGGGCGCGTCCGGGCCGATCATGTGCAGGCCGACGACCTTGCCGGTGACGCCGTCACAGATCATCTTGTACAGTGCGCGTTCGTGGCGCCCGGCGAGGACGTTCTTCATCGCGCGGAAGTCGGAGGTGTAGACCTTCACCGAGCCCAGCTTGTTGCGCGCCTCGCCCTCGGTCATCCCCACCGAGGCGATCGGCGGGTGGCTGAACACCGCGCTCGGGATGCAGTGATAATCGACCTGGTGCGGCTTGCCGCCGAACAGCGTGTCGGCAAAGGCTTGGCCCTCGCGGATCGCCACCGGCGTCAGCTGCACACGATCGGTCACGTCGCCCACGGCATAGATGCTCTCGACCGTGCTGCGATTGTCCGCATCGACCTTCACCGCGCCGCGCTCGTTGAGCTCGACGCCCACCGTCTCGAGGCCCAGCCCCCTGGTGTTGGGCACGCGGCCCGTGGCGAACAGCACGCAATCCACCTCGATCGGATCATGCCCGCTCATCGAGACGAGCAGGCTGCCGTCCGCCTGCTTCTCGATCTTCTCGAACTCGGCGAAGAAGCGGAACTCGATGCCCTTGGTCATCGAGATCTGGAGCAGCCGGTCGCGGACCTGCGCATCATAGCCGCGCAGGATCACGTCGGTGCGGTTGACCAGCGTCACCTTCGAGCCGAACTCGTTGAAGATGCCGGCGAACTCGTTGGCAATATAGCCGCCGCCGGCGATCAGTACACGCTTGGGCAGCGTCTCCAGATGGAAGACCTCGTTGGAGGTGATGCCGTGCTCGCTGCCGGGGAAGCTCGGCACGTGCGGATGCGCGCCAGTGGCGATCAGGATCGTCTTGGCGCTGACCACCTTGCCGCTCGCCAGCGTGACTTCGTTCGGGCCGGTGATGGTGGCGCGCTCGTGGAAGATCTCGACGCCGTTATTCTCCAGCCCCTGGGTATAGAGGCCGTTGAGCCGGTCGACATCGGCGAGGACGTTGTCGCGCAGCGTCGGCCAGTGGAAGTGGCAGTCGGGCACGTCCCAGCCGAAGCGCCGCGCGTCCTTCAAATCCTCGGCAAAATGCGCGCCGAAGATCAGCAGCTTCTTGGGCACGCAGCCGCGGATCACGCAGGTGCCGCCCACGCGATACTCCTCCGCCACCGCAACCTTCGCGCCGTACGCCGCCGACATGCGCGAGGCGCGGGTGCCGCCGGAGCCTGCGCCGATCACGAACAGGTCGAAGTCATAGTCGGACATGGGTCACTCCGGAGATGCGCCGGCACGGAAGGCCGGGAGAAGGGGTCGAGGCAAAGATAGGGTGCGGCGCCCGAAAACAAGGGCCGCCGCCTCCAGCCCTCACCGCTTGCGGACGAACTCCGCGCGCAGGACCAGGCCCTTGATGCCATCGAACTTGCAGTCGATTTCCTGCGCGTCGCCGGTCAGGCGGATCGACTTGATCAGCGTGCCGCGCTTAAGCGTCTGGCCCGCGCCCTTGACGGTGAGGTCCTTGATCAGCGTCACCTGGTCGCCGTCCTGCAGCAGGTTGCCGACCGAGTCGCGCACTTCCACCGTGTCGGCGGCCGCTGCCTTGGCAGCAGCCTCGGCGGCGGGGATCCACTCCCCGCTCGCCTCGTCAAACACATACTCGTCATCGCTCATGCGCCAAATGCCCTTTGGATCAGATCGTTGGTGGAGGGGTCGAAATCGAGCCCGCCCTTGTCGGCCGCCTTGGCCATTTCCTTGCCCAGCTCTACGCCAAACTGGTCGAACGGGTTGATGCCGAGCAGTACTGCATTCACGAACACGCGGTGCTCGTAGAAGGCGATCAGCGCGCCCAGCGTGCGCGGGTCGACGGCGTCGAGCAGCAGCGTCGACGACGGACGATCGCCCGGATAGCTGCGCGCGGGGTCTTCATGCCCCTTGCCGGCCATCAGCGCCGCGCCCTGGGCGAACATGTTGAGCAGCAGCTGGCGGTGATGCTCGGGCGCGAGCGCGTCGCCTGCCTCGATCACGCCGACGAATTCGAGCGGCACCAGATGCGTACCCTGGTGGAGCAGCTGGAACACCGCATGCTGCGCATCGGTGCCGACGCCGCCCCAGGTGATCGCCGAGGTCGGGTAGGTCACCACCTCGCCCTGCGCCGTGACGCGCTTGCCGTTCGATTCCATCTCCAGCTGCTGGAGATAGCTCGGCAGCAGCTTCAGCCGCTCGTCATAGGCAAAGGTCGCGCGGGTCTCGCAGCCGCGCGCCTGGCTGTAGTAGAGGTCGGCGAACGCCGCGAGCGCGGGGGCGTTCTGCGAGAGATCGGTCAGGCGGAAGTGGCGATCCATTTCGGCCGCGCCTTCGAGCAGTTCCGCGAACGCGTCCCAGCCTAGCGCCAGCGCCGCCGGGAAGCCGATCGAAGACCACAGCGAATAGCGCCCGCCGACGCTCTCGAAGAAGGGCAGCACGCGCGTCTCATCGACGCCCCACTCCACCGCCTTGTCGGGCGAAGCGGTCAGCGCCACCACCTGGCCATAGGGATCCTCGACGCCGCCCTCGGCCATCCAAGCCAGCGCGCTCTGGGCGTTGAGCATGGTCTCGGTCGTGGTGAAGGTCTTGCTGGCGATCACCAGCAGCGTCGCCTGCGGATCAAAGGCGTCCATCGCGTCTTCCAGCGCCACGCCGTCGACATTGGAGACGATCGCCACGTCGTAGCGGTCCATGTCTCGGCCCAGCGCGTCGACCAGCAGGTCCGGCCCCAGCGCCGAGCCGCCGATTCCGATATGAAGGATGTGGCGGATCGGCCCCAGCGCCTCGGCCTCGATCGCGTCGATCAGCGCGCGCATCCGCTCGTGCTGCGAACGCGCACGGGCGACGCTTTCGGGGGCGCCTTCATAGCGCTCGGCGGTATGCTCGGCGGCGCGGCCTTCGGTGACGTTGACCACCTCGCCCGCGAACAGCGCGTCACGCTTGGCGGCGAAATCCATCTGCTGCGCCAGCGCGGCGAAGGCCGACACGGCCTCGGGCGTCAGGTGCGTCTTGGACCAGTCGAAATGGATGCCGGCGACATCGACGCTCAGCCGCGACAGCCGATCGGCGTCGGCAGCGAACAGGTCGGTCAGCTTCGTGGTGGGAAGGGCTTGGATCGGCGTCCAGTCGGGCAAGGCCATGTTCATCTCCTTGGTGGCAGGGCTCCCCTATCGTCCCGCACCGGCCCATTCCAGCCTCATTCCGCCGCTTGACCTCCCCGCCGCGCCCTAGCAGAGCAGTGCCCATGGAAACGCCCGCCTCCACCGAACCCGTCGCCTCGCGCCCCGAAAACGGGCAAGCACCTGTCGCAAAGCCGGAAAAGCCGAAGTCGGAGTGGCGGGACCTCGCCACCTTCCTGCTCAAGCTGGCGCTGATCGTGTTCATCGTGCGCAGCTTCATCTTCTCGCCGTTCAGCATTCCGAGCGAGTCGATGCTGCCGCGGCTGCTGATCGGCGACTATCTGTTCATCACCAAGTGGAACTATGGCTATTCCAAGCACTCGCTGCCGTGGAGCCTGCCGCTGATCCCGGGCCGCATCCTGCCGCGCGATCCCGCCCGCGGCGACGTGGTGGTGTTCAAGGCGCCGAACCATGGAGGCGAGGACTGGATCAAGCGCGTCATCGGCCTGCCGGGCGACACGATCGAGATGGTCAACGGCCAGGTGATCCTGAACGGCAAGCCGGTGCCCAAGCAGCGCATCGCCGATTTCGTGCTGCCGATCACCCCGAACTTCACCCACTGCCCGACCCAGTTCCAGACCGCCGACGCCAAGGGTGCGCCGATCTGCCGCATCCCGCAGTTCCGCGAGACGCTGCCCAACGGCAAGCAGTATAACGTGCTCGACCAGGACAATCTGCCGCAGGACAACACCCAGGTGTACACCGTCCCCGCCGGCCATGTGTTCCTGATGGGCGACAATCGCGACAATTCCACCGACAGCCGCTTCCAGCAGCCGCCCTATGGCTCGGGCATCGGCTTCGTGCCGATCGAGAATATCGAGGGCAAGGCGGTGGTGAACTTCTGGTCCACGGATGGCGGCGCCAACTGGCTGCTGCCCTGGACCTGGTTCACCGCGGCGCGGTGGAGCCGGATCGGAGAAGGCTTCTGAGCGTCCCCGATCTGGGCGGCTGGGTCGCAAAGACCTTCGGCCGCCCCGCCAAAGATCTGCCCAGCTTTCAGCGCGCGCTGACCCATGGCAGCCAGGCCGCCGGCAATTACCAGCGGCTCGAATTTCTCGGCGACCGGGTGCTCGGGCTGATCGTCGCCGAATGGCTGTTCGAGCGGTTTCCGGAGGAGCCGGAGGGCGCGCTTTCGCGTCGGTTGAACTCGCTGGTCACCGGCCCGGTCTGCGCCGATGTCGCGCGCGAACTGGGCGTTGTGCCGCACCTCCGCCTCGGAAAGCAGGCACGCGACGACGGCGCGGCAGACAGCGACAATGTGCTGGGCGACGTGATGGAGGCGCTGATCGGCGCTTATTATCGCGAATCCGGGCTCGATGCCGCGCGGAAGTTCGTCCGCGGCGCCTGGGGCGAGCGCATCGACGAACATGCCAAGGCGCCCAAGCACCCCAAGTCGGCGCTCCAGGAATGGGCGGCGGCACGCAATCGTCGCCCGCCCGAATATGAGATCGTCGACCGCTCCGGCCCGAACCACGCACCGCGCTTCACGGTAAAGGTGTCGATCGGCAAGCTGGCCGAAGCCAGCGCCGAGGGCAGCAACAAGCAGGAAGCCGAAACCGCTGCGGCCGCAGCGCTGCTGGCGAAGCTGGGCTCTTCTTAAGCCCCTCCCCTTCAGGGGAGCGGTTTGGGGTGGGGCAGGGTCTCACCGAGACCACGCTACGTTCTGGAATCCCTCCACCCCCAACCCCTCCTCCCAGGAGGAGGGGCTTAAGTAGGGCTTCCCCCTCGCCCCACACCCCATTCCCTAGTACAACCGGAACCCATGACCGAATTCACCACCACCCAATCCTGCGGCGTCGTCGCGATCCTCGGCGCGCCCAACGCCGGCAAGTCGACGCTGGTCAATGCCCTGGTCGGCCAGAAGGTCGCCATCGTCAGCCCCAAGGCGCAGACCACCCGCGCCCGCGTGATGGGCATCGCCATCGAGGGCGACACCCAGATCATCTTGGTCGACACGCCAGGCATCTTCGAGCCCGAGCGTCGGCTCGATCGCGCGATGGTCGCCGCCGCCTGGGACGGCACCGACGGCGCCGACCTCGTCGCGCTGGTGGTCGACGGCAAGGGCGGCATCGGCGCCAAGGTCCATGCCGTGATCGACAGCCTGCGCGGCCGCAAGGGGCGCAAGATCCTGATCCTCAACAAGGTCGACATCGCGGACAAGCCGCGCCTGCTTGGCCACGCCGCCAAGCTCAACGAGGCGCTGGCGTTCGACGAGACCTATTTCGTCTCCGCCCAGACCGGCGATGGCGTCCCCGGCCTCAAGGCGGCGCTCGCCGGCGCGATGCCCCAGGGCGAATGGCATTTCCCCGAGGACCAAGTCTCCGACGCGACCGATCGCATGCTCGCCGCCGAAGTGACCCGCGAGCAGCTCTACCTCCAGCTCCATGCCGAGCTGCCCTATGCCAGCGCGGTCGAGACCGAGAAATATAGCGAGCGCGAGGACGGCTCGGTCGAGATCCACCAGCAGATCCTCGTCGCGCGCGATACCCAGCGCGCGATCGTGCTGGGCAAGGGGGGCCAGCGGCTCAAGGAAATCGGCAGCCGTGCGCGCGCCGAGCTCGCAAAGCTGCTCGGCGTGCCGGTGCACCTCTACCTGCACGTCAAGGTCAATCCGAAATGGGAAGAGGATCGCGGCCTCTACCGCGAGATCGGGCTCGACTGGGTCGATTGACGCAAAGAGCGGGGCGGCCGCAGTCGCCCTGCTGCGGCAGGTCGGTTCAAGATTTGGACGCGCGGCCGCGTCTTGAGCGACCTGCGGTCATAGTGTCCGGCTTGGGCGGGGCGCGCCAACCTGCTGGCGGAGTCAGCTTCTGCTGGCTCGTTCCAAGGCCCATCGCGCCCGGCGCCTGACGCGTCAGTCCAGCGAAATTGGCCGCTTCCGCCTCTGCAGCAGTCGCGCCGCCGCGCATGGCGTTGATCATGTCGCGGCACCGTCCGGCCGTCTCGAAATCCAGCGCGGCTACGGCCTCGTCCATCTGCTGCTGCAGGATTTCTATCGTCACTTCCATCAAGCCTGAACGCGCGAGACCCGCTTCAGGGGCCATGCGCCGAGCCCTTGCGCCTCAACGTCTGCGGTAACTTGCAGTATCGGGACATGCGCACATCGCCCCTTGTTGACGACCCCAGGCACATTCGAGAGTGGCGCCGCGGTGCGCGTCCGCGCTGGGAGTGAGCTGAGGGTCGGGCACGCCGGGCTTACGGTCCTGACCGTGCACGGTCGGTGAGCCCCTGGTACGAGTGCTTGCCCGTTCGAAGGAGATCGAAAGTCCGGCGGCTACCTTCGTGGAGGTGGCTCCAGTTCCCGCAGCACCGACCACCAATGGACGAAACCTCCGTATGATAGTCGATGGCGGGCAGGCGCTGGCGGCGCGGCTGCGGCCCGGCATGTCGGTCGAGACGGGCGTGGAGACCCGCCGGTGAAGCGTTGGCCGCTGCTGCTCGCCCTTGCCGCGGGGGCCTGTGCAGGGCCGCGCCCGCAGCCGCCCCAGGCCGCCGCCATCGCCGCACCGGCTGGCTGGCGCGACGGTATCGCGACCGCGGCGGACCAGGTCGATCCCGCATGGTGGAGCGGCTTCGGCGATCCGGTGCTCAGCGACATTGTCCGCCAGGCGCTGGCCAACAATACCGATGTCGCGATTGCGGCGGTGCGGGTGGAGGAAGCGCGTGCGCGGCTCCAGCTCGCCACGTCGCAGCAGTTGCCGAATGTCGCGCTGGCCGGTGGCGGCATGCGCGAGCGCTATGTCAATCCGTTCGGCCATGCCGTCCAGGCCTGGGCCGGCCAGGGCGTGGTGAGCATCGCCTATGATCTCGACCTGTTCGGGCGGCTGCGCGCCAGCTCCGGCACCGCGCGCGCGGCGTTGCTCGCCAGCGAAGATGCCCGGGAGTCGGTGCGGCTCGCCGTCGCGGCGGCCGCGGCGTCGGGCTATATCCAGCTACGCGCGCTCGATGCCCGGCTGCGCGTGCTCCAGGCGACGCTCGTCGCCCGCGAGGACGCGCTGCGCCTCGCTCGGCGCCGCAGCGATGCCGGCTATTCGACCGCGCTCGAGCTCCGCCAGGCCGAGGCCCAGCGCGACGAAACCGCCCAGCTCATCCCCGCCACCGAGCTGGCGATCCGCCAGCAGGAGGACGGCCTGTCACTGCTGCTCGGGACTGCGCCCGGGGCCATCCCGCGCGGCGCGGCACTGGAGGCACTCCAGCTGCCGGGCCCCGCGCCGGTGCTCCCGGCGGCACTGCTGCGCCGACGGCCGGACGTTGCCGCCGCCGAGCAGCAACTCGTCGCCGCAGATCGCTCGCTCGATGCGGCCCGCGCGGCGTTCCTGCCCAGCGTCAAGCTGAACGGCGACGGCGGCTATGTCGCCTCGTCGCTGCTGCTCGACAATCCGATCAGCGTGTTCTCGCTCGGCGGCTCGGTGTTCCAGCAGCTGGTCGACGGCGGGCGGCTGCGCGCGCAGCAGAGCGGCGCCGCCGCACAGCGCGACGAGGCCGCCTTCGCCTATCGCGCCGCCGCGCTGAAGGCCTTCCGCGAAGTCGAAGACGCGCTGGCCGCGATCGACAAGACCGGCAGCCAGGAACAGCTGGTGCTGCGCGAGCGCATCTCCACCCAGGCGCTGCTCACGCTCGCGACCAAGCGCTACCGCGAGGGCTACGCCCCCTATCTCGACCAGATCGATGCCGAACGCACGCTGCTCGGCACCGACCTGTCCGTGGTCCAGCTGCGCGCCCAGCGGCTGGCCGCGGCGGTGTCGCTCTACCAGGCGCTCGGCGGCGGGTGGTCGGAGAACGCGACGGCCCTGCCCCGCTAACCTCCCGCTCGGCCGACCACATACAGAAGTGTGATTCAGCACGGGCTCGGCCCGAGCTAGATCTCCCGGGGTCGGCTGGAGGGGACGCGGCGCGCATCAGGAATGCGGCCGTACATATTGTCTTCAACGCCCAAATGGCTCTGCAAGGAAAGGTATTCCCGATGCTGAAAGGCTTCACGGTTCCGCTGACGCCCACCGGAAAGTCGTCGCTCGTCACCGCGCCGCCCTGGTATTATTCCAGCGACTGCATGGCCGTCGAATATTGGGGCGACACCGCCGCCATGGCCGAATTCCTGCCGGACGGTGTCGAGCTCGATGCGGAATCGAACGGCCGTGCGATGTTCTGCTTCCTCGACTGGCAGTTCACCGGCTCCAACGACGAGATCACCGATCCCGCGCGCTACCAGTATCGCGAAGCCTTCCTGCTGATCGAAGCGCGCTTCGAAGGCATGGCCATCAACTACTGCCCCTTCATCTTCGTCGACAATGACTCGGCGATCGCCCGCGGCTGGACCCAGGGCTTCCCCAAGCGGCTCGCCTCGGTGTTCCAGACCCGCACCTTCGCCGCCCCCAGCCCGGCCGCCGCGCCGCTGGCGCCCGGCAGCCGCTTCGGCGCCAGCATCTCGGCGCATGGCGAGCGGCTCGGCACCGCGCGCGTCCAGCTGGAGGCGCCGATCGCGGATCCCCGCGAGGTGTTCAACCGCCCGACGGTGATGCGCCGCTATTTCCCGCAGCTCGCCGGCGCCCCGGACGTCAAGCCGCCGGTCAACGAACTCGTCCTGTCGGTGACCGACGATGCCTCGATCGTCCAGCTCTGGGCCGGCTCGGCCGAGCTCTCGATCCCGGAAGTCGCCGGCGAGGAAATGCACCGCCTGGCGCCGCTGCGCGTCGGCCGCGGCTTCCGTTTCGGCATGGCCTATACGGTCACCGACCTCAAGATCCTGCGGGACTACAACGCCTGAACGCGTTCCGCACCAAACTCTCAGGAAAGGATCGCACATGGGCAAGACGGCGGCGGACTATATGACGGACGTGCTCACCCAGGCAGGGGTGAAGCGCATCTACGGCGTGGTCGGGGACAGCCTCAACGGCTTCACCGACTCGCTGCGGCGGCAAGGCACGATCGAGTGGGTGCATGTCCGCAACGAGGAAGGCGGCGCCTTTTCCGCCGCTGCCGAAGCCCAGCTGACCGGGGAGCTCGCGGTGTGCGCTGGCAGCTGCGGCCCGGGCAATCTCCACCTGATCAACGGCCTGTTCGACGCGCATCGCAGCGGTGCGCCGGTACTCGCCATCGCCGCGCACATCCCGAGCAGCGAGATCGGCACCGACTATTTCCAGGAAACCCACCCGCAGACCCTGTTCAAGGACTGCAGCCATTATGTCGAGCTGGTCTCGCACCCGTCGCAGCTGCCCCAGGTGCTGCTGCGCGCGATCCGGGTAGCGGTTGCCAAGCGCGGCGTCGCGGTCGTCGTGCTGCCCGGCGACATCGCGCTGCAGGCGCTGAATCAGGACGTGCCGGGGATGCTGGTGCCGCCCAAGCCGATCGTCCACCCCGCCGACGCCGATCTCCAGCGGCTCGCCGATCTGCTCAACGGCGGCCGCCGGGTGACGATGCTGTGCGGTGCCGGCTGCGAGGGCGCGCATGACGAGGTGGTCGCGCTCGCGCGCAAGCTGCAGGCGCCGATCGTCCATACGCTGCGCGGCAAGACCTTCATCGAATATGACAACCCCTATGATGTCGGGATGACCGGGCTGATCGGCTTCGCCTCGGGCTACAAGGCGATGCTGTCGTGCGACACGCTGCTGCTGCTCGGCACCGATTTCCCGTACCGCCAATTCTACCCAAAAGACGCGCGCATCCTCCAGGTCGATTTGCGACCCGAGGCGCTGGGCAACCGCGCACCGGTCGAACTGGGCGTGATCGGCACGGTGAAGGACACGCTGGACGCGCTGCTGCCGCAGATCACGGAAAAGACCGATTCTGCCCACCTCGACGCGGCGCTTGCCGATTATCGCAAGGCGCGCGCGCAGCTGGATGCGCTGGCCGAAAGCGGACCCGATACCCCCAAGATCCACCCGCAATATCTCGCCCGCGTGCTGAGCGAGGAAGCCGCGGACGACGCCATCTTCACCTGCGACGTCGGCACGCCGGTCGCCTGGTCGGCGCGCTATCTGGCGATGAACGGCAAGCGGCGGCTGATCGGCTCGTTCAACCATGGCTCGATGGCCAACGCGATGCCGCAGGCGATCGGCGCGCAGGCGACCTATCCCGGGCGGCAGGTCATCTCCTTCTCCGGCGATGGCGGCTTTGCGATGATGATGGGCGAGTTCGTCACGCTGATCCAGACCGGGCTGCCGGTGAAGGTGGTGGTGCTGAACAACGGCACGCTCGGCTTTGTCGAGCTCGAGATGCGCGCCCAGGGCTTTCTGCCCGAGGGCGTCGGTCTCACCAACCCGAGCTTCGCCGCGATGGCGGAGGCGATGGGGGTGGAGGGCATCCGCGTCGAACGCCCGCAGGAACTGCGCGAGGCGGTGCAGGCGCTGCTTGCGCATGAGGGCCCCGCGCTGCTCGACGTGGTCAGCGCCCGCCAGGAGCTGATCATGCCGCCGACGATCACGCTGGAAGAGGTACACAAGTTCGGGCTGTTCACGCTGCGCGCGGTGCTCGACGGCCGCGCCGGCGAACTGGTCGACCTTGCTCGGACCAACCTGCGGCTCTGACTCGCTGCTGCTGAAGACGTTCTCAGGGGGCGGCGCTTGCGCCGCCCCCTGGGGCGTCAGGACGCCCAGCGCATCCTCAGACGCACATTCTCTGTGACGCCGCACCTAGCGCGCGAAGCTGGTCGGCCCCTTCCAACGAGTCGGCTATGCAAGCGTGCTGCCGCTTGCCAGTATCGCCGTGAACGATCAGCGTGCCGCAGGTTGCTGTGAGCCTGCGCCCTCTACCGGTCAAGAATGTCGATCGCGCATCGGATTCGAGCCCGGCGAAGGCTAGCGGGTTTCGGATGCGCCGCGGAATACGGGTTCTGAATCGAACCGTCCGAACAACGGGCGGCACGGAACCGCCGAACGAGGAGAGAATGCAATGGCCACCCGCCATGACGATGCCTTGCCACGGCATCACGAGGCGACCCGAAGCGAGAAACTGGTGATCACCGCAAGTTCGCTCGGCACCGTCTTCGAATGGTATGACTTCTATCTCTACGGGCTACTGACGACGATCATCGCCGCGCAGTTCCTCACCGGGCTCAACCCCACCACCTCGTTCATCATGGCGCTGCTTGTGTTCGCGGCCGGCTTCATCGTGCGACCGTTCGGCGCGCTGGTCTTCGGGCGGATCGGCGACATGGTCGGGCGGCGCTACACCTTCATCATCACCCTGCTGGTGATGGGCCTCTCCACCTTCCTGGTCGGCTGCCTGCCCACCTACAAGACGGCCGGCGTCGCGGCGCCGATCCTGCTGGTGGTGCTCCGCATGTTCCAGGGCCTCGCGCTGGGCGGCGAATATGGCGGCGCCGCGACCTATGTCGCCGAGCACGCGCCGGAAGGGAAGCGCGGCTTCTACACCAGCTGGATCCAGATCACCGCCACCGCGGGCCTCGCCATGGCGCTGCTGATCGTCATCACCGTCCGCTCACCGGTCACCGGCGTGGGCGAGGAAGCGTTCAAGGCCTGGGGCTGGCGTGTGCCCTATCTCCTCTCCGGCCTGTTCCTCGCCCTAGGCCTGTGGCTGCGGCTGAAGCTGCACGAATCCCCGGTGTTCAAGAAGATGAAGGCCGAAGGCACCGCCTCCAAGGCCCCGCTCACCGAAGCCTTCGGCCAGTGGAAGAACCTGCGGATCGTGCTCATCGCCTTTTTCGGCGCGATCGCCGGCCAGGCAGTGATCTGGTACACCGGCCAGCTCTACGCGTTGTTCTTCCTCGAAAAGATGCTCAAGGTCGACGGCCTCACCGCCAACATGCTCGCGATCACCGCGCTCGTGCTGGCGACCCCCTTCTTCCTGTTCTTCGGCTGGCTGTCCGACAAGATCGGCCGCAAGCCGATCATCCTCACCGGCTGCGCGCTCGCGACGCTCACCCTGTTCCCGGTGTTCCACGCGCTCACCAACGCCGCCAATCCGGCGCTGGCCCGCGCGCTGGCCTCGGCCCCCGTGACCGTCACCGCCGATCCGGGCGAATGCTCGTCGCAGTTCGATCCGGTCGGCCAGAACAAGTTCGACACTACGAGCTGCGACATCGTCAAGAACGCGCTCGCCAAGGCCGGCGTGAACTATGAGAATGTGAAGGCCGCCCCGGGCACGCTCGCCACCATCACCATCGGCGGCAAGCATTTCCCCGCCCCCGATCCGCGTAAGGTGACCGGCGATGCGCGGAAAAAGGCGATCGCCGCCTTCACTGCCCAGGTGGTCGGCGCGCCGGCCGTGCCCGCCAAGGGCAGCGATCCGGCAAAGCCCGCCGTCACCGGCGAGCTCGCCAAGGTCGGCTATCCAGCCAAGGCCGATCCGGCGGCGATGAACAAGCCGCTGGTGGTGGCGCTGCTCTTCTACCTCGTGCTGCTGGTCACCATGGTCTATGGCCCGATCGCAGCGATGCTGGTGGAGCTGTTCCCCAGCCGCATCCGCTACACCTCGATGTCGCTGCCCTATCATATCGGCAATGGCTGGCTGGGCGGGCTGCTGCCGGCGATCGGCTTCGCAATGGTCGCGGCCAACGGCAACATCTATCACGGCTTCTGGTATCCCGTGGTAGTGGCCGCCGCGACCTTGGTCTTCGGGTTGATCTTCCTGCCCGAAACCTTCCGGCGCAACGTCGACGGCTGATCCGCCTCCCGGTCCAGACCAAGGCTCCCGGGGATCCGCTTCTCGGGGGCCTTTCTGTTGCGCCCGCCGCCGGCCACCGTCTCCTCCCCAGGCGCAGAACGATTGGTGAGGCATGGGTTCGCGGCAGCACCAAAAAACCGCCCCAGGATGTCCTGAAGCGGTTTGGTATATGTGTGATTGGTTGCGGGGGCAGGATTTGAACCTGCGGCCTTCAGGTTATGAGCCTGACGAGCTACCGGGCTGCTCCACCCCGCGCCAAAGCTTGTTGCCTCGCGAGGAGGCAGAACGGGGGACATGTGAATGGGTTTTTCCTGTTTCCGCAGCGACACACACCGGCTTCAATGCCTGGCGGCGACCTACTCTTCCATTGCTTGAGCAATAGTACCATCGGCGCTGTCTGGTTTCACGGCCGAGTTCGGGATGG
>NZ_JBEPMV010000010.1:0-117691 GCF_040545965.1 Sphingomonas trueperi
GTCGCCGCCCAGGCAAGTGCGAAGCGGATGCCTCTTGTGGCGCTGAGCGACGCCGACGAGCAGTCGACGCAAGAGACAGGCTGCACGTTTACGTTTACGGCGGCAGGCCACGACTATCTCCAGCTTGTTGGCAGCGAGCTCATGCTCCGAGATCCGCAGGGCTTACGCTCGTGTCGGTTGACCGAGAAAGAGGGCGAGGGCTTGGAGACAGGGCAGGGCAGCGCTTCCTGTTCGGGGTACCGTCTGCACATCCAGGCCACCGGCCGCGCCACATCGAATGCAGCGACAGATAGCAGCGGCGGTCGCGCGGTTCTTACGGTGGACCACGGCGGCGTTGCCACCAGCATGCGGGGCATGTGGGGCGTCGCTTGCTGAATCCGATATGCCATCTTGCAAGACGGACGCCGTCTCCGAACGCCATGTGTGATCCCACTTCATCTGCATGGGATCCTGTTCAAGAACGTTCCCTCGCCGGCTAAGGAGGTTTGTATGCGTACGTTTTATCTCCAGCTCATGGTCGGAGCCGCGCTCGGCACGGCGTCCGTTGGCAGTCTGCAGGCACAGGACCTGCCTTCCGATGAACAGCTTCAAAGGGCATTTGGCGCGACTTACAATCGCTTAGGCCTTATTGAATATTGCGCTGCCAACGGCTTCGCGAACACAGGCGATGTGGTGAACGCGCGGAGGATCGTGGCTGCGACCTTGAGCGGAATGACTGCCACGCCCGCCGCGCTTGCGCAGCAAGAGGTTGGCCGGCGCGGCACCATTGTTGGACCGCAGGTTATTGGGTTGATGAACCCGGCTGATCCTGCGCATCCTGAGGAGGTCCGCGAGGGCCAAAGGATATCGCTCGCCGAGAATGCTCGGGCACAGAAGTTGTCTGAGCGCACACTCTGCAAGCAGATGACCGAACAAGCATCCGCTGCCGTTGGAGCTGCCGAAAGGTAGGCGACCACCCAGCGGCGCAGGGCTGATCGGTCTACTCATGAACGCGAGAGTGGCGGATGGCGGCAAGAGCAGCCATGCGGGCGCCGACTGTCGCCTTCTGGTGCGAACGGCCGCAGACGGAAGGGCAGGGCACCAGGCAGCAGCGCGCCCAAAGTCGGACATTCAGGGAGCCGATCGGCCTTCCTGAAAGCGGACGCAAACGGCGGGCCCTCAATCCTCGCGGTTGGCGGCTAGAAGTAGGTGGAAAGCAGACCGCCCGTTCGAGGGTGCAAGTCCTACTCGTGGATCATCGTGCCCGATCAGGCGATCGGGGGCTAGGTAGCACCAGCGCAATCTCGAGCATGGCGACCATTGGAGCGAGCGCAAAGATGCAGATTTGTCCCATGAGGTGAGCAGTCGCGTCATCCTCTAGCAGCCCGCCCAAGCCGTAGAAGCCAAACACGAATGCTCCGGTGAAAAGCGCAGCCGTTACCCGAGCGGGCGCGTCATCCGGCCAAAGCGTCCTCAGGCTGAGGGGCGCAACTCGAACCACGAACCATATGAGCGCTACCAGCGTCGGAATGCCCAGCACGACCAGGATCAGCCAGGGCGAGACGCCGAGCCCGCGCACTACGGAGAGCATGTCCCCATCCGTCACGAACACGCGAAGCGGTACGTAGGAAAGGAGATTCCCGATGCTTGCTGCGGTAACCCAGTAGGCCAGCATTGCCCATCCGCGCTGTCCTCTCGCGATGGCGAGCCGCCATCCCAACCGTGCCAGCCCAAGGGAGGCAATAGCGTTGCCGATCACCATGCCGGCGGCGGCGATGAGTGCGGCATCGACGCCATGCCCGCTGGCGAAAATTGGCGCTTCGTCTACCTTCTGATTGATGCCGAGCTGAAACAGGAAAACAATCGGAGTGGGATGCGCATAGTCGAGATCGAGAGGGTTAGCTTTCCAGTCAAGCAACCAAGCGACGATCGAATGCGCATACTCGTGCGGGAAAAATGCTAACGCGTGCGCGGCCCAAATTTGGATGATGAGCAGCCCGATGAGCCAAGGTAGCCGCATTGCATAATCGAAGGTTCGCATGAGGCTCCCGATTGTCTCGTGGTGGACTGGCGTCGTGTGGTTGACGGCGACACAGACATGTCCGGATGGCGGTTTTCTAGCAAGATCGTGCGGTTAGATAATGTCTGCAAAGGGGGCGGTAACGGCCCCGGGGCAGGGGTAGGCGCGCCAGGCTGCTGCGCGCCCAAAGCCGGACCTTCAGGAGGCCGACCGCCCTTCCTGAAAGCGGACGCAAACGACAGCATCCGGTCAAAGCGGCTAGCAACAGAAACTGGTAGGTTTCTCGCAGACCCATGGTCTGACGACTGAGAGCAATTGCCAAGCTCGAACACTGAAACTCAGCTAGCCAATCGGCCAGTGATTCGCGGGTTCAGGACGCCGTGAATTCCTACGGATAACTCCTCCTCTCGGAGAGCTTTTGAGAAGAGATAGCCCTGTAGCTCGTTGCAGCCGGCCGTTCGGAGCAACGAGCCTTGCTCGCTGGTCTCGACGCCTTCGGCGGTAACCGACAGGTTCATCGCGTGACCAAGCGCGATGACCGCCTGCACGATCGCGATCGCCTCCTGATCGCGCCCGACGCGCCTGATGAAGCTCTTGTCGATCTTGATCCGGTCCACCTTGAACTGCTTGAGATAGCTCAGGCTGGAATAACCGGTGCCGAAATCGTCCAGAGCGATTCGAAAGCCCGCGTTGCGCAGGTCATGCAGGGCAGCGCGCACCGCTTCGCTGTCATCGAGAAGGATACCCTCGGTCACCTCCAGCTCGATCTGTCGCGGATGCACGTCGCATCGCTGGACGATGGATCGAACGGTCGCGGCAAAGCCTTCCGCCTTGAATTGAACAGGAGACACGTTCACCGCCATCGTGAGTTCGGGCCATTTCCCCGAGACGCGGCAAGCTTCCGCGAGCACCCAGCTTCCCAGCGCGTGAATCAGACCCGCTTCCTCGGCGATCGGAATGAAAAGATCGGGCGTTAACAGACCCTTCGTCGGGTGATCCCAACGGACGAGTGCCTCCAGCCCTACCACCGTCGTGCCGGTCGCATCCATTTTCGGCTGATAGGCGACGAACAGCTGCTGCCGGGCGCTAAGCGCCTTTCGCAGATCGCCCTCCAGCTCGCGCCGATTGGCGAGACTCTCGTCCATCTCCGCAGTGAAGAAACGACAGCCATCTCGACCGCTGGCCTTGACGCTGTACATCGCAATGTCGGCTTTGCGCAGGAGCTCGGTGCGATCGGCACCGTGTGGGGTGCCCACGGCGATGCCAATGCTGCCGCCGATCTGCACTTCCGATCCGAGGATCGGGAACGGATTGCGCAGCTCCGCGAGGCAGGCCTCCGCAAGCGCGTGGAGCGCTTCCTGCTCGACGCCCTCGGCCAGGCAGATGGCGAACTCATCGCCGCCCAGCCGCGCCAGCAGCCCGCCTTTGGGCAACTGGGCCGAGAGGCGGCCGGCAACGCTCTGGATCAGTTGGTCCCCGGCAAGATGGCCGAGCGTGTCGTTGACGTGCTTGAACTTGTCCAAGTCGATGAGCAGCACGCCGAGCGCCTGCTGGGCCATGTTGCCCGCGGCGCCATCGACGAAACGATTGAACGCGGCCCGGTTCGGCAGCGAAGTGAGCACGTCGTGATTGGCGAGATACTGCGCGCGCGCCTCCTTCGCCTGAAGCTCGACCCGTGCGGCCTCAAGCGCGCCGATCGAACGGGCGTCCCTGAACATCAATCGCCCTACGACGAAGACGAGCGCCGCCAGCAACGCAATCAGCGCAGCCGCCGCCGCGCCGCCGCGCCTGGCTATCGACCGGAGAATGTCGCGACCGGGCATGTCCGGCCGCCAGCCAAGATGACCAAGCAGCTCGCCTTGCGACGAGCGCAGGGGCACGCTGTACATCCCGGCTTTCATCGAGGCGGGGCCCGACAATACCCGCGCATCACGGATGCCGCGGATGCGGCCCAGGTCCCCCATTACCTTGCCGTCCAGAAAGCGAATGCTGACCAGCATGGGCTGCCGCCCGGGAGAGCCGAACACGAGCTTGGAATCGGGGATCATCCGCATCACGCTGGCCGCAGCCACGCGCCCGGAGATCTGCACGAGATCGGTCGCGTGGAATGCGGCCGGCGAGGTGCGCACCGTGCTGTTCTGCGCCAATTTTTGGCCAGGCAGGCGCTCATGGGTGTTCGGTGCCCGGCGGAGCGCGCCTCTCGCCGCCTGGATCAGCGGGAGCAGCTCCGGTCGGACGCGCCCGAAGATGGCAGGGGAAATCCGCGCACCGCCTCGCATGGCGTAGACTGGCCGATCCTGACCGTCGATGATAATGTCCAGCTCGTGATTGAACACATAGTTCAGCCAGACACCCACATTCTTGTCGAGCCATTCGGCATCGGGCTTCGGCTTCTGCACCTCCGCATAAGCCGGGTCCCAGATGGCTACACCGGCTTGGCTTTGCGCGAGATCGTCGAGCACCGCGCCCAAAGCCAGATGAACATCGTTCGCCTGCCGTGCGCGGATCGACTCGTCGACCTGATTGGCCGTTGCCCACAAGCTCCAGGTTCCGAACAGAACCAGCGCTACCGCAAGGCAGAGCGCTGGTGCCGCCACGAAGGTGGCGAACCGCAGAACGGGGCTGAGAGGGGGAAAGCCAGGACGGTGGGACATGCAACTGCGCAACCAAGAAAGACTTGATGCAAGTTCTTCAGACTGCCTGGTTCAGGACCGTTGCAGCCTTCATTGCTTGCTCCTCAGATTAGGAACAAAACCTTGTTTTTCAGTGAACTGCTCTGACGCAGGATGGGGGGCGATGCGTCCCGTTGAACGCCGAAAGAAGGGGCGTGGGCTTCTGGATCTCGATTCCCAGCCTCTTTTGCCCGCATCGGCCTTCCACGATGTCGAACAATTCGAGTGATCCGTCTGATGGGTGTTTCCTGCCAAGGCACAGATCGCCGGGGTGCAGGCCTCGCCATTTTCGTTTCGCCTCTGTGGTTTAGCAGACTGATCCGCTGTGCTGCAACGATCCTATAATGCTGGGAGCGCGCCTTCCGCGCTGGGAGTACGATGCGAGCAGCCGCGATCATAACCTGTACGACGCTGCTGATCGCAGCGCCTGTCTCCGCGCAGGCGCCACTTGCCGAGCAGCAGGTTGCCCGCGCCATCGACCGCATGTTCGCCGACCCGCAGGCTGCACTAGCCGCCGCCCGTGCTGCCGAGGGCGCTGCGAACAAGGGGCCCAAGCCGAGTCCTCTCGCTGCCAAGGCTCGATGGCTCGAAGGCGAGGCACTGTCGCGGCTGGATCGCGATGCCGAGGCGGAACCGGTGATCGCGCGCACCCTGGAGGAGGCGCGCGCGCGCTGGCCGAATACCCGTCTTCTTGCCGATCTGCTCATGACCTGGGGCGGGATTCAACAGAATCGCAACCACGCCGCCGTGGCGCTTGATGCCTTTCAGCAGGCGCACAATCTGTTCCGCGGCCTGCACGAGCCACGTAAGCAGGCGATCGCGCTTGTAATGATTGCCAGCCTCTACAACCGCGCCTCCGACAACGAGTCTGCGCTCCGCTATTTCAAGGCCGCGCTCGATGTGGAATCCGGCGACCGCAACCTGCGCATGTCAATCTTCAACAATCGCGGAAACGCGCTGCTCGACATGGGGCGCCCTGCCGACGCCAGTCGCGAATATCAGCAGGCGCTTGCGCTCGCGGCCGCGTCGGGCGAGTCCCAGCTGAAGGTGCCCATTCTCAACAATCTCGCCCGAGCGGCGCTGAAGCAGGGCAAGCTCGCCACCGCGCAACGCCACAGCGACGGCGCCTTTGCCGCGAGGCTGGGCCACAGCTCCGAGTATGACGGCAGCCTCCATGCACTGCGTGGGGAGATAGCGCTCAAGCGCGGCCTGGTCAGCGACGCGGTGATGGAAATCGACGCGGCGTTCGCGCATATCAGCGATGCCAGCTCCCCTGTCTGGCGCGAGGTGCACGAGGCTGCGGTCGACATCTACACCCGTGCGGGCCGGACCGCCGATGCGCTGGCGCATCTCAAGGCGTTGAAGCGGATTGACGACGAAGTGACGAAGGTCGCGACGGACACCAATACCGCGCTCCTCGCCGCCCGGTTCGATGCGACCAACCAGCAGCTCCGCATCGAGAAACTGCGCACCAACGAGGCCAACCAGCGCGCCCGCTTTGCCCGCGATCGCGCCCTTTTCCAGCTGCTGCTAGTCGGCGGCCTGCTGCTAGTCGCGGTGGGCGGCTCGGCACTGCTCGCCTTCGCGCTGGCGAATATCCACCGCAGCCGTCGGGAAGTGCGCGTTGCCAATCGCGACCTCGCCGCCAGCAACGCTGAACTCGGTAAGGCGCTCGCCGCCAAGCGCGAGTTCCTGGCTACCACTAGCCATGAGTTTCGCACCCCGCTCAACGGCATTCTGGGTATGAGCCAAGTGCTGCTCGCCGACACGACGCTGGGCGAAGAGGCTCGGGCCCGTGTTGGGGTGCTGCGAGACGCTGGCCGCTCGATGCAGGCGCTTGTCGACGACGTGCTCGACATGGCTTCGCTCGACAGCGGCGATATTGCGCTGGAACAGGCACTGTTCGGCCTGCGGGCAATGATCGGAACCATTGCCGAGCGGTGGTCAGTCGAAGCGGCGCAGCGGGGACTGGCGTTCACACTGGAGTGCACCGACTGCCCGGAGACGCTGACTGGTGACGCGCGAAGGGTCAGTCAGATCGTCCACAATCTTCTCTCCAACGCGGTTAAGTTCACCCATGAGGGCGGTGTCACGCTTACCGCTCGGCCATTGGATGGAAGGCCTGGAGCCGAGATTGTCGTCGCGGATACCGGCATCGGCATCGCGGCGGAACAGCAGGCGCTCGTTTTCGGCAAGTTCTACCAGGTCGATGGCGGTACCAAACGCGCCTATGGTGGTATCGGCGTGGGCCTAGCGCTCGCGCGCACCTTCGCCACCGCGATGGGAGGCACCCTCACGGTCGAGAGTGCGCCCGGCGCAGGCGCAACCTTTCAACTGCGCCTGCCGGAAGGCGCGGCAGCCTCGGGGGCGGATATCGAAGCGGCTCAGCCACTTCCGGGGCCGCGGTTACTGCTCGTTGAAGCTAACCCGCTCGTGCGGGGCGTCTCGCTCCATTCTCTGCTACAGGCTGGGTTCGAGGTAGATGCGGTGGGCTCGACGGACGCGGCCCATTCTTACCTGATGACGCGTTCCACCGATCTGTTGCTTGTCAACGCGGAACCCGAATCAGCGGCGGATCTAGCCCCACTGCTGGCTGCCGCAAGCAAACAGGAGGTGGTCACCACCATTCTGTTCGACCCTAGCGGTGCCTTTGATGCTCGAGCGATGGAGGCCGCGGACTTGCATCAGTTCGTTGCGAAACCGATCACGATGGGAGAGCTCATCCAACGACTCCAGCATCGGCCGACGCCCCGATCATCTCCGGCTTCGCTGAACTCGATGCGATCAAGGTGGACTTGACTCGCCTTACCAAACCGCTCGGCGGGCGGATCTGGCGCGCAAATTGCCCGGGCCCGGCGGGCAAGCGGTTTGATCCTCCTCGCCTGCATATCGCGTGCGGAAGCGATCAGATCACCCAGTCCGGCTGCGCGCCGAAGCTTTCGATGGCTTCGAGCAGCGCGTCGGCCGCCTTACTGCGGTAGCGCTCCTTCTGTCGCAGCCCGTGGAAAAGTCGCGGGGGCAAGGCAAGCGGCAAGGCGAACAGCGCGCGCGCTTCCAGCAGCGGCGCAACGACGAGTTGCGACAACAGCGCTGCGCCGACTCCAGCCCGCACCGCAGCGAGGACGGACTCGTTGGAGGGCAGGGTGAGCACGACGTTGAGGTTACGCGGATCCAGGCCGCGATCCCGGATCGCAGCCTCGAAGGTCGCGCGGGTGCCGGAGCCGGTCTCGCGCATCACCCACGGCGCGTCGATCAGCCAGGCGTTGGTGATGGCCTCGGCGGGCGTGCTGCTCACCAGCAGCATGCGGTCCTCGCCGACCTTCCAGTGCGCGAGCGCCGGATCGTCGACCGCGCCCTCGACGAAGCCGAGCTCGGCCTCGCCTTCGCGGACTTGGCGGGCCGCGCCTTCGGTGTTGGCGATCGCCACCGACAGTTCGATCTCCGGATAACGGCGGTGGAAGGCGGCCAGCCGCGCCGGCAGCCAATAGGCGGCGATGGTCTGGCTGGCGACGAGCCGCAGATGCCCGCGTTTCAGTCCGGCATAGTCGCCCAATGCCAACTCCGCCTCGGCCGCCCGGGCAAGGACGGCGCGCGCCTCGCCGAGGAAGAAGCGGCCGGCATCGGTCAGCTCGATGCCGCGGCCGACACGGTGGAACAGCTTGATGGCGTGCCGCGCCTCCAGCGTGGCGATGGCGGCGGACGCAGCCGACTGGGTAACGCCGACCGCCTCGGCCGCGCGGGTCATGTGCTCGCGTTCAGCGACCGCGACAAAAATTCGAAGCTGTTCGAGGGTCATGTCGGGAGCGTAGCGTTTTCCTCGAGTTTGTCATCGTTAGCTGTAGGTGGGGCCGCGGGGCGGCGGTGCCCGGTGGTCATGCTCCGCAGCACGCCGTCGCGCCGCACCAGCCCGTGCATCAGCGCTGCGGCGAGGTGCAGCAGGATCAGCGCGAAGAAGGCCAGCGCAATCGCGGTATGCGCCGCGCGCAGTACCGCATAGAGCGCGAGGTCATGCGGCAGGATCGGCGGCAGCACGATGCCGCCACCGATGCGCACCGGATATCCGCCGGCGGAGAGCATGCCCCAGCCGATCAGGGGCAGGGCGAACAGCGTGGCGTAGAGCAGCACATGCGATCCCCAGGCGATCTGCTTCTGCGCCGGCGCCAGATCCTCCGGTAGAGCGGGCGCACCGGTGGCGAGGCGGAGCGGCAGGCGCAGCAGCACCAGCGCGAGGATGGCGATGCCGATCGGACGGTGCAGGCCGAGCAGGGTCACATAGGCCGGGCCGCTGGTGGAAACCATGAACACGCCGATGAACAGCATCGCCAGTACCAGCGCTGCCATCAGCCAGTGCAGCAGGCGCAGGGCCGGGTGGAAATCGGGGGATGCGCGGCTCATTGCTGCTTCTCCTTGGCGAGATCCTCGCCGACGGCGCTGGGGTGCGGCCCTTCGTCGGCGCGCCGCGTGAACGACGAGGAATAGGCTTTGGAACGCGCAGCCAGCAGCGGATCGTCCGAGACCGTGATCCCTGCGGGCAGGATCGTCGGATCGAAGTTGAGGTCGCGGCAGGCCCCGGTTTCTTCGGGCCGGACGGCGCGGATGGTCAGCGTACCGGCATCGATCGTCCGGTGCGGCCCCTGCCACGCGACAGTCGCCCGATCGGTCACGTCGCCCGGGTTCGCCTCCACCAGCTGCAGGTGCCAGTGCGAGGGTGCCTTGGCGGTCCGGGCCAGCATCTCCTGGAACAGCGCATCGCGGGGAAGTTGGTCGAGGTGCTGCTTGTCCAGGCCGGCGAGCGGCGCTTCCGGCGCGAACTGCCAGCGTACGAGGCGCGTTGCGCCGGCGGCATCGGTGAAGCGGAAGGCGTTGATGCTGTAATAGGTCGCGTTGGCGAAGCTGTTCGGCAGCACCGCCTTGGCCATATAGGCCTGGAATGCCTTCACCTCCGGATGCGCGGCCAGGAAGGGCTGCAGCACCGCCGGATCCGGTTTGCCCGTTTGGGGATCGGGGGTGGTCGCGCGCTGGAGGGCGAGGAAGGCGGGCACGTCGGCGACCGGGAAGATTGGGGTATGGTCCAGCGCCATCCGCCATTCCTGGCCATCGGGTGTCTTCAGCAGCAGCGCCATCGAGTGGAAGACGTTCCGACCATCGCCCGCGAGCGGATTGCCGCCGCCCAGCGAGAAGCGTCCGAGCACCGGATAGGTGCCGGCATGCAACGCGCTGGCTGTGCTCAGGGTGCTGCCTCTGCCGTTCGCGGCGAAGTCGCCGGTAAAGCACAGGCCCTTGGCATGGGCGCGGCGATAGCCGCGCGCCGCGCCGCCGTTGTTGGCCTCCAGCGCGGCGGTGATGTCGCCGCCGCTGGTGCGGCTGGCGCCGAGCCAGCCCGCTGCCCAGCCGAAGCCGGCAAGCAGCGCGACGACGATGGCACCGATCAGTGCGAAGGCGCCGAGTGCGGCACGATTTGAGAGGGACATGGCGGTTCCGATCCAAGCTGGAGTCGCAGGCATGCGGCGCGAGCTACACCCATTCCCGGATCGACGGGCCCTTCGTCAACTATGATGGGCTCGGGCGGCTGAAGGACCTGGCGGGCGAGCGCTTCCCGCTGTCACCGACATGGCATCTGGTCGGCGAGGCGGTATATCGCTGGGCCGCGGGCCGCGGGCCGCGGAGGCGAGGCCTATGTGGCGGTGAATAGCAGCTTCCAGTCCCCCTCCAACGCCGATCTGGGCGACATCCCCGTGCTGCGGATCGCGCCCTATGCCGTGGTCGATGCGCGGGCGGGCATGACGTTCGCGCGCGGCTGGACGGCGGAACTGTTCGTCCGCAACCTCGCGGGCCAGGCCTATGCCAGCTTCATCAGCACCGCAGCGCCGGACGTGATCGTGCGCTTCCCCGGGCGGCCGCGCAGCTTCGGACTTCGGCTGGCACGTCGGCTATAGCCTCGGGTCGCGCGTCGCGATGCGGCGCACCGCTTCGATCGCGCGGGTCAGCCTGCCGCCGCTGCCACCCCGCGCAGCAGGGTCGCCGGATCGAAGGGCTTCTCCAGCACGACGCGTACGCCCAGCCGCTTGGCCCGCAGTCGCACGGCATCGCTTGCGAAAGCGGTGATCAGCAGCATCGGTGTGTCCACGCCCCGGGCGCGTAGCTCCCGAGACAGTTCCAGCCCGCTCAGCCCGGCCATCTGCAGGTCGCTGACGATGACGGAGATCGCGCGTGTTTGGATTCGCCCGAGGAATTCCTCCGCGCTGACGAAGCACTCCACCCCGTAGCCGTTGCTGGTGAACATCGCAGCGAGCGCCTGACGAATATCCTCGTCGTCGTCGATGACGGCAACAATCACGCGCTCTGACACTCAGGCTTCCTTATCTGACGTTCGGCGGGTCAGTGCGGCCCGAGACTAGGTTCTTTATGAACGCCTTAACAGGCATACGACCGTATATACGACCCTTCGGGACAGGCGCTGCCCCCCTTCAAAGCGCCGCGGTCGCAGCGATAAACCGGACACTTGCCGGGCGTCGCCGTGATCTGCGGCGGCTTGGGATCAACGGCTCGTATCGCCGCGCGGCTGGTATTGGAGGTTCAGCAGCGCGCTGGTCACGCCGTTGGTCCAGCCGAAGCCGTCCTGCAGCGGATATTCGCCGCCGCCGCCGGGCACCTGCTCCTCGACGTCATATTTCTCGAGCATCTTGCCCGTCGCGCGATAGGCGCGGTCGACGGTCGTCAGCCAGCGCCCGGCAATATCCTTCGCCAGATCGCGCTGGCCATAGCCGGCGAGCCCGTCGATCGCGACCCATTGCAGCGGTGCCCAGCCATTGGGCGTATCCCATTGCTGGCCCGTTCGGTTGCCCGTGGTGCGCAGGCCGCCGGGGGCTACCAGCCTGGCGCGCACGGTGGCGGCGACGGCGTTCGCCTGCTCGGTGCTCGCCGCGCCGACGAAGAGCGGAAACAAGGTCGCGGCCGAAAGCACTGGGGTCGCCTGCTGTCGGCGCCAATCGTAATCGGCGTAGCGTTGTTCGACGCCGAGCCAGAGATAGGTGTCGATCGCCTTGCCCCGCTGGGCAGCCCGGCGGGTGAAGTCGGCCGCGCAGCCCGCGTCGGCGAGCGTCGCGCAGCGCTGCGCGATTCCCCGCTCCATCGCCCAAAGCAGGCTGTTGAGGTCGACCGGCACGATCTCCGTCGTGTGCACGGTCGCCAGCGTCTTCCCGTCGGCCAGCCAGCGCGAGCTATAGTCCCAGCCGCTCTCCGCCCCCGCGCGCAGGTCGCGATACACGGCGGTGAGCGGGCGGCCCGCCGCGGCCTTGGCGGTGTTGACGTCCTCGCGGTAGCTTTCGTCGCGCGGCGTTTCGCGGGCGTCCCAGTAGCGATTGAGCAGGCTGCCGTCCGCCATCCGCACGACATGCTCGCAAGCGGGCTGGGCCGCGGTGATGCAGCCAGCCCCGCGCATCCAATAGCCATATTCGCTGCGCAGCGCCGCCAGCCGCGTGCGGAGCACCCCCGGATCGCGGGCGTCCGACAGGTCGAGCATCAGCGCGAAGAAGGGCGGCTGCGAGCGGCTAAGATAATAGCTGCGGGTGCCGTTGGGGATATGGCCGTAGCGCTGGATCAGGCTCACGAAATCGTCGAGCATGTGCTCGACCATCGCCTGCTGGCCGTCCACCTTGAGGCCCAGCATGGTGAAATAGCTGTCCCAGTAGTAAATCTCGCGGAAACGCCCGCCGGGCACGACATAGGGCGCTGGCAGCGACAGCGCCGAGCTGCCCGGCTCAGGGGCGAGCGCCGGGCGCGACAGCGCCGGCCACAGCGCCTGGACATGTGCGCGCAGACCGAGCTTCTCCTGCGGCGCCGGCGCGCCATTGCCTTGCGCGGGCAGCGTGAAATGCGCCTCGACGAACGCTTTCAGCGCCTCGCGCGTGTTGGGCTTCGCCTTGCGGTATGCCGCCAGGATCGCCGCCGGATCCTCCTTGGGCACCGCGTCGACGAAGGTCTTCCCGTCGGGAAACACCTGCGCCATCTGCACCGCATCGAACAGCGGGCCGAACAATTGCGCCGGGCTTTGCGGCTCGGGATCGGTCGCGGCGACGCACAGCAGGGCGGCGAGCGGGAACAGGCGGCGGCTCATCGGGTCATCCTCATCGGGCGCACAACGCACGAGACCGGCCGAGCGCTGCGCCCGGCCGGTTCCTCTGGGGTGTTCAGAAGTGGTAGGACGCGCTGAACAGCGCCGACCGGCCGAGGATCGGCCGCGCGAGGATCACCCCGCTGCCCTGCGATCCGATCGTGCGCGGATTGCCCTCCGTCAGCCCGATCGTGTTGGTGATGTTATCGACCGAGGCCTGCAGCGTGATCCGCTTGGTGACGTCCACGGTCAGCCCCGCGTCCCATTTGTAATAGTTGGGCAGCAACTGGGCGTTCTGCACGTCGGAGAAGCGGTCGCCGATATAGGTGACCGAGGTGAACAGCGTCGCCTTGCTCTCCGGCCCGAACTCCACCGAATAGGCCGGCGAAACCCGCCACTGCCATTTGGGCTGGCGCTGCACGCGGTTGCCGGTGAGGTTGGTCGCGCCATTGTCGGTGAAGAAGTCGCGATACTTGCTGTCGAGATAGGTGCCCGAAAAGCCGATGGTGAAGTTGCGCACCGGCCGCAGCTCGCCTTCCAGCTCGACGCCGGTGGCCTTCGCACCCCCGACTGAGGCGATCGGCGCGCCGCTGGTGATCACCGTGGTGGCGAGGCCGTTGAAGTCGTTGTGGAACACGGTGAGATAGGCGCTCGCCAGATCGGTCGAGACCTTCAGCCCGCCCTCATAGGTATCGACCCGCGGCGCCACGGTGATGCCGTCGCGGAGGTTGTCGAAGAAGGGGAAGCTGTTGCCGCGGCTGTAGCGCAGGAACAGCCCGATCGAGCGGGTGAAGTCGTAATTGGCGCCCGCCGTCCACGACCATTTCTCGCCGCGATAGCGGATCGTCGAGAAGGTGCCGTTCAGCACCGCATCGCCATTGTCGTAGAGCGTGTTCGGGTTGCGATCGAGCCCGCCCGCCGGGGCGCTGCCGTTATTCTCCAGCGTGCCGTCGACCGAATGGTGCTGGTAGCGCAGGCCGGCATCGAGACGGAGCTGGTCGTTCACCTGCAGCTCGTCGACCGCATAGACCGCCGCGTCCTTGCCGTCATAATCGGCATTGACGTTGAAGGTGGAGCCGCTGGTGAAGCCGTTGCGGGTGACGATGCGGCCATCGGCGAGCGTCAGGTTCAGGCGCCGGGCATTGGGCTCGGCGGTGAGCAGCTGGCTGTTGCCGAGGTTCCACAGGTCGCGCGACGAATAGGCGGCATAATAGACCCCGGCCGTGAACGTGTTGCCGCCCTTCTTCCATTCGAGCGCGAAATCGTTGGAGAAGTTCTCGATGCTTTTCTGCACCCGCCACAGGCCTGCCTCGACCACCTGGGTGGTGCCGGGCACCGCCTGCCCGCCATTGACGAAGCTCAGGCTGCCGATCGTGCCGCCCTTGCTCGCCGCATAGGCGGAGGCGCTCTGCGGCGGGGTGCCGCCGGGGACGAGGCCGGTGGTGTTGGCATCGCCCTTCAGCCAGCTCAGCCGATCGCGCAGCTTGAATCCGTCGCCCAGCCGATATTCGAAATTGCCGCCGAGATTGACGACATCGGCCCCGCGCCCGTCGGCGAGATCGACCCGGGTGCCGTCGTTGAGCACGCCCAGCCGGGTCTCGCCGCCCGCCAGCGTGCCGGTGCCGGCATCGAAGCTGCCATATTGGCTGATCTTCTTGCCATTCTGCACCACCGGAATCGGCAGCAGCCACTGGCCGCGATCGTTGAGGTAGCGGCCGAACACCAGCACCGAGCCATTGTCGAAATCATGCCGGACATTGGCGGTAATCTGCCCGCCCTTCTCGGCGGTGAAGCGCGGGTTGCGCACGCCGTTGCCCGCCGAATAATAGCCGCCGACCATATAGGTCGTGCTCGCGCCGAGGGGGCCTGAGAGATAGCCGTCGGCACGCACGTCGCCATAGCTGGCGACGCCGAGCTTGAGCAGATTGTCGGGCGTCGACCCGCCCTCGCGCTGGACGAAGTTGATCGTCAGGCCAGGCTGGCCGGACGAAAACAGCGCCCCGGTGCCGCCGCGCACCGCTTCCACCCGCTTGAGCGTGGAATCGATGCGGATCAGCTGCGAGTTCTCGAGAAAGGAAAGCGTCGGCGGCGAGAAGATCGGCACGCCTTCGGACTGGATCGTCACATATTCGGCGTCGCCGCCCGAAGGATAGCCGCGCACGAAGATATTGGCGCCGTTCTTGCCGCCCGAACTCTCCACGCTGATGCCGGGCACGACGCGAAGCACTTCGGCGGTGCTCGCGGGTGCCAGCCGTTCGATCGCCGCGTCGTTGATCGTGGTGACGGCGAAAGACGCGTCCTGGCGCCGCGTGCCTGCGCCGGCGGTGCCGGTCACGACGATTTCGGGGTCGTTGGCGGCAGGCGCTTCCTGCGCATCCGCCGCGGCGACCTGCGCTTGCCTGGCCCGCGCGGCGGGTGCCGCCGCCGCTCCCTCGGTACCGCCGCCTTCGACGACGAAGGTGCCGCTGGCGGTGGTGCGGTAGCGCAGGCCGCTGCCGGCGAGCAGCATCGCCAGTGCGCGGTCGACGCCGTAGCGGCCGCGAAGCTCGGGTGCGCGCTTGCCGCGGACCAGGTCGGGTGCAAACAGGATCTGGCGGCCGCTCTGGCGGGCGAATTCGGTGAGCGCAGCACCGAGATCGCGGCTGCCGATCGCCAGGCTGACGGTGGGTTCGGCGACGGGCGCGGCAAGCGCGGGCGTGAGGGCGCAGGCGGCGACGCCGGCGAGCGCCAGGCTGCGGACGAGCGTGGAAAGGGGTCGGGGCATCAGGATCCTCCCAAATCGGTTCACGAGGCGCCGTCTGGTGCAGCGCTTCTACCCGCCATGACGCAGCCGACCCAAAAACCCGAACCTGCCTCCGCGAAAAATTTCAGCGGCGGCTGGAAAGCTCGATTGTGCCGTCGCTCCGCGTAACCGCCGCGACAGGGAAGCTGGTCTCCAGCGCCTCGGCAAAGGTCGCGCTTTCGCCGGTGCGGAAGGCGCCGCTGATGCGGAGCGTGCCGGCGCGTGCATCCTTCACCACCAGCGCATGCGGGGCATAGCGGTTGAGCTCGGCCACGGCCTCGGCGAGCGGCGTGTCGGCGAACACCACCAGCCCTTCGCGCCACGCTTCGAGTTGGCGCGCATCGCCGCCGTGGCGCAGCGTCATGCGGTCGCCGCGAGCGACCAGCAGGTCGTTGGGCACCATCGCGACGGTGCCGACGGTGACCTTGCCCTCGACCAGCAGCACGGTGGTGCGATCGACGTCCAGCCGCACGTCGAAGGCGGTGCCGTGCGCAATCACGTCATGCGCACCGGCGGTGACACGGAACGGTCGCGGCTGGCCCTTGGCGACTTCGAACCAGGCTTGGCCGCGTTCCAGGATCAGGTGGCGCTCGCTCGGCGTATAGGCGACGCGGACCGAGGTGGCCGTGTTGAGCGTCAGCCGAGAGCCGTCGTCGAGCATCATCGACAGGCGCTGGCCGACGCCGGTGCTGAACAGCCTGGTCTGCGCGACGTCGGTGCTGGCGGGGCCGCGATGCTCGGCGGCGTACCAGCCGGCCAGCGGCAGCGCGACCAGCGCTAGTGCGGCGAGCGCCGCGCCCGCCTTCTGCTTGCGCGCCGCCGAGCGTGCGCGATGCACCGCGATGCGGGTCGCCGTCGCCTGCCGGAGCGCCAGCAGCTCGGGATGTGCGGCGAGGGAACGGGCGCAGTCGTGCGCGGCCTCGATCCGCGCGAAGGCGACTGCATGGGCCGGATCCGCCATGCGCCAGCGCTCGAACGCCTCGGGCGGTGCGGCGTCGGGGTCGCGCGCCAGCCGCTCGTGCCAGCGCGCCGCCTCGGCGGCGATCGTTGTCGTGGCGGTCCCGTCAGTCTTCACGCCACGCCTCCAATGCCGTGGTCACATGCGCCATCGCACGCGCCACATGTTTCTCCGTCGCCCGGGTCGAGATGCCGACCAGCCGGGCGATATCGGCGATCTTCAGCCCTTCGAGCACGCGCAGCACGAAGATGTCGCGCGTGCGCTCGGGCAGTTCGAGCAAGGCATCGCGGAGCCGAAGCACTGCCTGCCTACCCTCCAAGACGCGATGGGCCGAGAAATCCGAACCGGGATGGGTTTCGTCGTCCCAACTTTCGTGGACGGCTCCGCCTTGCGCCGCCTCACGACGGGCACGATCGCGGAGCGTGTTGGCCGCGGTGACGAAGAGGAAGCGATCCGGCTGGTCGATCGCGCCCGGATCGGGCATCCGGCTGAGCTTGAGGAACACGTCCTGCACAAGATCGGGCACGTCGTCGCGTACGGCGACGCGCCGTTCAAAGAAGCGCGCCAGCGGCCGCGCGTAGCGGCGCGCGAGCCGGTCCAGCAACGCGCCGCGTTCGCCTTCTGCCCCTCTCACCCGCCGCGGCCGCATCGTTCACGTGCTCCTTGGTCGCCGGTTTTGCGCGGATGCGGCGGGGGACACAAGAGGCGAGGCATCGTGGCGGCGCGGAGGCTTATTCGGGGCGCGGTGGACGTTGCCTTGCGGGGCCCGTCGTTCCGGCCCTCTTCGCATGCGCAAGCAGTCGCCGAATCCCCAGCAGCCGGGCTGCCGGGGACGCATTGCGTCAGCCGTTCAGGCGGTCGCGAGGGGCTTGGCGCGCGGCTTCCGTGCGGGCTTGGGCGCGGGCGCATCGGCACCGGCGGTGCGTGCCGCGCGCCCCTTGGCGCCGAGGCCGATCTTGTGCGCCATGGCGCGGCGCTGTTCCGAATAGGTCGGCGCCACCATCGGATAATCCGGCTTGAGATTGTAGCGCTCGCGATATTCTTCGGGCGTCAGGCCGTGCGTGCTCAGATGCCGGCGCAATGTCCGGTACGGCTTACCGTCGATCATCGAGATGATATGATCTTTCGACGCAAGCGATTTGCGAACGGAGACGGCCGGCGTGAACGCTCCGGCAGAAGTTTCTTCGCTGGCATCGTCGGCCTGCCCGGCGGCGCCTGAAAGCGCGATCACATCGGCATGCATCTTCCGAAGAAACGTAGAGACATCCTCCAGCGTCGCCCGATTATTCTGATTCGAGAGCCAGGCGATAGTGAGATCGCTCGCGAGTTCAACGGGATCGGGGTGGATCTGATCAGGCATGTTGCGTCCCTCTTCATTGTTACACGGCTTATGGCCGTACACTTGTTTATAGTGGTGTATCTCACTCGTCTTCTAAAATATGTTGGAAGTCGCAGAACAATGTTCATATCGCACCTTATTGCGCATTGAGCTGCAAGCTACTCAATATGGTACGATCGGCCTAAAAAGCTGTTTGCTGCATAAAGAGAAAGTTTTGGCAGGTAGCCGACAATAGCGTTTAGCCTTGGGCACCCAATGCGCGAAGCAGCGTTTCTCGTGCGCGTTCGACTTGCTCGGGTGTGGGCTTGCCGAGAACACCGCGTACCGCCTCGGGAATATGCGCCGCTGGATCACCGTGGAGCTGGAACACCAGGTGGTCGAACATTGCCCGCCATGCGAGCCGCTGGTCCTCGGGAAGCAGCCGCAACGAGAAGAGCGCGTGATACAGCGCGTCGTGCGGGTTGAGGATGGCGCGCTGGGGGTGCGTCCACCAGTAATTGGCGAACAGGTTTACCGGATCGAGCGAGTCCACTGCGTGCCACCATTGGAACGGGATGTAGATCGCGTCGCCCGGTTCCAGCACCGCCGCCTGCGCGTGGCGCGCCGCCTCGGCGTAGCGGGGATAGCGGGCGAGATCGGGTGCGGCGATGTCGACAAAGCTGGTCGGTGTCCCCGCCGGGGTGAATTCGAGCGGGCTCATATAGAGGTTCGAGACCTGTTCGGGCGGAAACAGCGTAAAGCGCCGCCGCCCGGCGACGACCACGCCGATATTCTCCATCAGGTCGTAATGCGCCGCGACGCGCAGCTGGTTGCCCAGCCAAAGCCGCGGCACGACCTCCTCGCCGACAAGATTGATTGCGTTCTCTGCGGTGAAGCCGGGAAGCAGCTCGGGCGCGAGGATCGACTGGATCGCCATCGCATAGCCGGTAGGGCGTTCCAGCTCGCGGAGCAGCCGGTCGAGGAACGGATCGAGCGGTGACACGCCGCGGACGAAGTTCATGCCGGTGAAGTCGTCGTTGTAGAAGAACCGGCCCTCGATCGCCGGTTCTCCGACGATCGCGCTCACCGGGCGGTCATGGCTGAAGCGCTTGCAATAGGCGACGATCCCCTCGCCACCCGCGCGCCCGGCATGCACCGCCGGCCAGTCGGCGGCCAGTTCGCGCAGCACCACCGGTTCGCGCGCCCGCCGGACCTCTGCATCGAACCGTTCGCGGTCGATCGTGCCCAGTTCGCGGATCGGACGTGGCGCGGGCAGGTCGCTCACGATGCTTGTCGCAGCGGCGGCAGCGCGCAGCCGATCCGGCGGAGATAATCGTCCTGCAGCGGCATGGCGTTGGCCGTTTCGTCAATCACTTGCGCGATGTGGTTGAGGCGTTCGAGCGTCTCCGCATCGGATAGCAGATCGGCAACCGGATGATAGCCCGCCGGCACGATCCCCTGGCCGTTCATCACCGCAAGCCAGCTCGCGTCCTGGAACAGCTCGTGCTGCTCGCGAAGGATGCGGCCGTTGCGGCGGAACAGCGCGATCCGCTCGGCCAGGCTGTCCGGCGGCGTCATGTCGCGGCAGCGGCGCCAGAATGCGGTGTCGTCGCGCTCGGTCGCCTTGTAGTGGAGGATCAGGAAGTCGCGAATATCGGCATATTCCTGCGCGGTCTCGCGGTTGAAGCGATCGATCTCGGGCGCATCGAACCCACGGCTCGGAAACAGCGCCATCAGCCGCCCGATGCCCGACTGGATGAGGTGGATGCTGGTCGATTCAAGCGGCTCCAGGAAGCCGCCGGCGAGCCCCAGCGCCACGACATTGCCGATCCAGGCGCGGTCCCGGTGCCCGGCGCGGAAGCGTAGCGCGCGCGGTTCGGACAGCGCCGGCCCGTCGAGGTTCGTGAGCAACGTCGCCGTCGCTTCGTCGTCGGACAGGTGGTCTCCAGCATAGACATAGCCGTTGCCGGTGCGATGCTGGAGCGGGATCCGCCACTGCCAGCCCGCGGCCCGCGCCGTTGCCCGCGTGAGCGGCAGTCGGTCCCCGCCTGGCGCGCAGGGTACCGCGACGGCGCGATCGCAGGGGAGCCAATGGGTCCAGTCGCAGAAGCGCGCGCCCATCGTCTGCTCGATCAGCAGCCCGCGAAAGCCCGAGCAATCGACGAACAGGTCGCCCGCAATTTGTGCCCCCGATTCGAGCCCGACGGCGGTGACATGGCCGGTTTCGCCGTCGCGGCGGACCTCGACGATCCGGCCTTCGCTACGGCGCACCCCCAGCCCCTCGGCGAGCCGCCGCAGGAAGCCGGCATAGAGCCCGGCATCGAACTGGAAGGCGTAGCCGAGCCGGGCAAGCGGGGAATTGGGCTGGCCGGGCGTGGGATGCGCAAAGCGTCCGCGCCGGGCCGCGGCGATGCCGATCGAATAGGTGTCGAGCGGCGTGGTATGGCCGAGCGCACGCGCCTTGAGCCAGAAATGGTGGAACTCAACGCCCAGCATGTCGATCCCGTAGACGCCGAACGGATGGACATAGCGCGTGCCGATCCGTTGCCAGTCGACGAACTCGATGCCCAGCTTGTAGGTCGCGCTGGTCTCGCGGACGAACGCGGCCTCGTCGATGCCGAGCATCCGGTTGAACAGGTTGATGTGGGGGATGGTCGCCTCGCCGACGCCGACGGTGCCGATCGCATCGGACTCGACGAGTTCGATCTGCAATCCCGGCAGGGCGCCGAGCAGCTTGCCGAGCGCGGCCGCGGCCATCCAGCCGGCGGTGCCGCCGCCGACGATCACGATCCGCCGGATCTGGTCGTCTCTCACACCGGCGATCCGGGTGCTGCGAACGGCGCGTCCTGCGCGAAGGAGAAGACCGGCAGCGGTTCGGCGGCGGGCGGCGGCTGGGATGCCGGCTGGGGAGCGATGCGCGCGAGGAACGCGGCATGGGTCGGCATCTTCTGCGCCGTCTCCCAATAGCCCTGTCGCATCTGCTCCAGCGCCTTCGCGACGAGGTTTTCGTCGAGCGCATCGGCGGCCGGTTCGTGCTCGCGCGGCACGATGTGCTGGCCGAGGCACACCGCAACCCAGCTGGTGTTGGTGAACAGCTCGGTGCCTTCGCGGAACAGCCGCCCTTTGCTCTGGAACAGCGCAATCCGGTTCGCGAGGCTTTCGGGGATGTCCATCGTGCGCACGCGGTTCCAGAAGGGCGTGTCGGTGCGTGTCGTCGCCTTGTAGTGGAGGATGATGAAGTCGCGAATGTCCTCGTACAGGTCGCGCATCTGGCGGTTATATTCCTGCCGCTCGATCGGATCGAAGCGCTTGTCCGGGAACAGCGCGATCAGCCGGGCAATGCCGCTCTGGATCAGGTGGATGCTGGTGGACTCGAGCGGTTCGAGGAACCCGCTCGACAGCCCCAGGGCGACGACGTTGCGGGACCAGCTTTCGCGCCGCCGCCCGGTGGTGAAGCGCAGCCGCCGCGGATCGGCGAGCGCCGGCCCCTCCAGCGAAGCCATCAGCTGCCGCTCGGCGGTGTCGTCGTCGATGAACTCGCTGCAATAGACATGGCCGTTGCCCATCCGGTGCTGGAGCGGAATCCGCCATTGCCAGCCAGCGGCGCGCGCGGTGGAACGGGTAAAGGGGTCGGGATCGCGGACATTGGCGCAGGGCACCGCGACCGCGCGGTCGCAGGGCAGCCAGTGCTGCCAGTCCTCATAGCCCGCCTGCAGGGCTTCCTCGATCAGCAGGCCGCGAAAGCCGGAGCAGTCGATGAACAGGTCGCCGGCTACGGTGCGGCCGTCCTCCAGCGTCACCGACTGGACGAAGCCGTCGTCGGGTCGCAGCGTCACGTCGGTGATCTTGCCTTCGATGCGGGTGATGCCGCGCGATTCCGACAACCGGCGGAGCAGCTGGGCATAGAGGCCGGCGTCGAAGTGGAAGGCGTAGAACAGCTCGCGCACGGGGGTCTGTGCGGTAGGAGAGGGGCGGCCGAACTTGCCCATCGACGCCGCCACCGCGCTCATCGACCATTCGGCGATGTCCGGTACCGCCCGCCGCGCCCGCTCGCGCAGATAGAGCTGGTGGAAATGCACCCCCTGCAGATCCTGCGCGTAATTGCCGAAGGGGTGGAAATATCGCTCGCCCAGCCCGCCCCAGTCGACGAACTCGATGCCTAGCTTGAAGGTGCCGCCGGTCGCGGCGAGGAATTCGTTCTCGTCCAGCCCGACCATCTGGTTGAAGCGCAGGATCGGCGGGATCGTCGCCTCGCCGACGCCGACCGTGCCAATCTCGTCGGATTCGATCAGGGTGATGCGGGTATAGCCGTTGTTGAGAAAGCGTGAGAACGCCGCGGCGGCCATCCAGCCGGCGGTGCCGCCGCCGACGATGACGACGTCGCGGATACTATGCTCGTTCATGCAAATGCCTCGATTGCGCGGCGCGATAGGCGGCCAGGGTGGGGAGGGGGCGAACCGCCTGGGCGATCCGATCCCGATGGCGGGCCATGGCGTCGGCAGCGCGGGCCGGCGGCACCGCATCGGCGAGCGGATCGATCCGGCGCGGCAGCACGCCCTGGCCGAACAGCACCGCAAGCCAGCCGTCGCGATCGAAGGTCTCCTCCTCGTAAAAGGGCAGGCGACCGCGTTCGCGGAACAGGCGTAGCGTATGGGCGAGCGAGTCCGGGGGCTCGGTGCTGGTGACGTCGTGCCAGAACGCGCCAGCACGCCGCGCCGTGACATAGTGCAGCAGCACGAAATCGCGGACCCGCCGCGCCTCCGCCAGCGCCTGGCGGTTATATTCGGCGGCTTCCAGCGGGTGCGGCGAACCGGCGGGCAGCATCGATATCAGCCGGTCGATCGCGCTGTGCGCGAGATGGAGGTTGCCCCATTCGAGCGGCTCGATCGTCACCGCCGCATCGCCGATCGCGACGACATTGTGCCGCCAGGGTTCGAGCGTCGCGCCCGCCTCGAAGCGGATCGCCGCATCCTCGTGATGGCTGTGTGCGGCGCTGTAGACGGCGCCCTGCTGGGTGGCACTCGTCCACCGCCAGCCCCGTGCGGTGGCGGTCACGCATTCCATCGGTGCCGCGTCCTCGGCCGGTGTCGGTTCCTCCAGGAGCAACCTGTCGCAGGGAAGCCAGCGCTGCCAGCTTTCGCGCGCGCTTCCCGTCACCCCATGCACGCGGGCGGCGGGGCCGCTGCAGTCGCAGTACAGGTCTGCGGTCACCCGGAGGCCATCGGTCAGCACCACGCCCGCGATGCTGCCATCGGCCGCGCGTTCGACCTCCGCCAACCCGCCGTCGAGGGTGCGGACGCCGACATGCCGGGCGAACGCCTGGAGCATGCCAAGATAGCGGGGCACGTCGAGCGCGAGGCCGAAGCTATGCTCGCCCAGGATGCCGCCCTCGGCCGGCAGCACGAAGCGTCCCTCGCGCGCCATTGCCGCGGCAGCGGAAAAGGCATCGAACGGCGCCACGACGTCGCCCCGTGCCGCGCGCGCCCAGAGATGGTGGAAGGAGACGCCGTCGACAGGCTCGCCATGCGGTCCATGGGCGTGAACATAGTCGGGCAGACCCTCCACCCAGTCGCGATACAGCGTGCCGAGCCGATAGATGCTGCCGGTGCGCACGACGCCGTCGCCCAGCCCGATGCCGAGATCGGCATGGAAGCCGAGGATCGAAGGCAGGGTGGTGGCGATCCGATCCGCCAGCGCATCGCCCGGGGGCGCGAGCGGCAGGATCGACACGGCAAGCGCGGGCACCCGGCGCTTGAGCGCCGCGGCGGTCGACCAGCCGGTGAGGCCGCCGCCGACGACGAGAACCTGGGCGATGCTCATGCCGCTGCCGCCATCGCGCAATAGCGATCGATATAGCGCAGATGCTCGGGCACCTGCGCGACGGTCGCGGCGATCTCCGCTTCCAGCGCGCGCATGCCCTGCAGCAGCGCCGTCGGATCGGCGGCGTCGGCGCGAGGATCATAGCCTTCGGGCAGGATGCCCTGGCCGACATAGACGGCGATCCAGCTCGCATCGAGGAAGACGCCCTCGCGATACTTTACCACCCGGCCGGCGTGGCGGAACAGCTCGATCTTTTCGGCCAGGCTGTCCGGCACGGTCATGGTGCGGACGTAGGTCCAGAAGTCGGTGTCGGTGCGCGTGGTCGCGTGATAGTGGAGGATCAGGAAATCGCGGATGCGATCATATTCCAGGTCGATCAGCCGATTGAACTCGTCGCGCTCGATCGGCGCGTCGGGCGCTTCGGGAAACAGCTCGATCAGCGCGGTGATCGCCTGCTGGACCAGATAGATGCTGGTCGATTCGAGCGGTTCGAGAAAGCCGCTCGCCAGCCCGATTGCGACGCAATTTTTCACCCAGCTGCGCCGCCGCCGCCCCGCGCGGAAGCGCAGCACGCGCGGATTGGCGAGCGCTGCGCCCTCCACTGCCCCGGTAAGCGCCTGCGCCGCCGCCTCGTCCGAGGTGAAGGCGCTGGCATAGACATAGCCGTTGCCGGTGCGGTGTTGCAGCGGAATGCGCCACCGCCAGCCCGCGGGCATCGCGATCGCGCTGGTATAGGGCGTGACCGAAGTGGCGGTGCGGCAGGGCATCGCCACTGCGCGATCGGCGGGAAGCCAGTGGTTCCAGTCCTCGAACGGCTCCGCCAGCGCCTCGCCGAGCAGCAGCGAGCGAAAGCCCGAACAGTCGACGAACAGGTCGCCTTCGATCACTTGGCCGTCGTCCAGCCGAACGGCGGTGATGTTGCCGCTTGCGCCGTCGCGCAGCACCTCCACCACCTTTCCCTCGGTGCGCCGCGCACCCAGCCCTTCGGCGATGCCGCGCAGATAGGGGGCGAACAGCAGCGCATCGAACTGATAGGCATAGCCATAGGTGGAGGCGATCACTGCCGGATCCGAGGCGGGCAGGTCGAACCGGTTGGCTCTGGCGAGCATGCAGCCATAGGAAAACCGCTCGAGCGACGGCACCGCGACGCCCGCCAATCGCAGCCGCGTCCAATAATGGTGGAAATCGACCTCGCCCGTGCCGCGGCCGAACGTGCCGAAGGGGTGGACATAGCTGTCGCCGATTTTTCCCCAGTCGCGAAATTCGATACCCAATTTGAACGTACCGCGCGTCCAGGCCATGAAATCGGCCTCGCGGATGCCGAGCTTTTCGACGAACCCGCGGATGTGCGGCAGCGTCGCTTCGCCGACCCCAATGACGCCGATCGCCTCGGACTCGATGAGGTGCAGGCTGCAACGTTCTGGCAACAAACGGGCAAGCGCCGCCGCGGTCATCCAGCCCGACGTTCCCCCCCCGACGATCACCACGCGTAGACTCGGCTGCCCGGTCATCGCTGCATCCCCTCCCGCTTTTGCGCGATTACCGGCAATTTTCGCCGCTATGTCAAACGTTCCTTCGCGCCTGACCCAGAGGGCAGGTGCCCGAGCGTTGCATCCAGGTTACAGTGTTTGCGAAAACATTTCCAAAAATGGTAGCGGTCGCATTGCCAAGCGCGCGGCGATCTGATGTACATACTGACAACATTGTCGTGGCCAACGAGTCACCAAAAAATCGGAGGAGGGGATCATGCGGTCGTCATCGCGTGCGCGTCTGCGCAATATCAACAGAATCGGATCTTTCTTGCGGAGTGCGTCGGTGGGCGCGCTGTGTGTTGCGGGGATGATGGGCACCGCCCATGCCCAGACCGCGACCGATGACCAGCAGGCGGGCGCGACGCAGGTCGACCAGGCACAGCAGGATCAGATCGTCGTCACCGGCATCCGCGCCAGCCTCGCCACCGCCCAGTCGATCAAGCGCAACTCGGACACGGTCGTCGACGCGATCACCTCGCAGGACATCGGCTCGCTCCCGGACCGTTCGGTCACCGAAGCGCTGCAGCGCGTGCCGGGCGTGTCGATCAACCGCTTCGCCGGATCGAACGACCCCGATCACTTCTCGGTCGAAGGCTCGGGCGTCGCGGTGCGCGGCCTCACCTTTGTCCGTTCCGAATTCAACGGCCGCACCGCATTCGCAGCGGGCGTCGGCGGCCAGGCGCTCAACTTTGCCGACGTGCCGTCCGAGCTGCTCGGCTCGGTGATCGTCGCGAAGAACACCACCGCGGACATGATCGAAGGCGGCCTGGCCGGCACGGTCAACCTCAACACCCGCAAGCCGTTCGACCGTACCGGCCTGCATGCCGCCCTTAGCGCCGAGGCGAACTATGGCGACATGCGCAAGAAGTGGACGCCGACGATCTCGGGTCTGATCTCGAACACCTGGGATACCGGCATCGGCCGGTTCGGCCTGCTCGCCAGCGGCGCCTTCTCGCAGATCAAGAGCCGCTCGGACGGCATTCAGGTCGCCAACTACCAGACGCGCGACAACACGCTGGTCAACGCGGCGAATACCAACGGCACGCTCGTCTGCCGCAACCCGCTGCCGTCTTCCACCGACACGACCACGCTGCCGGCAGCCAACGCGCCCTGCGGCACGGCGAGCGGCGCCGGCGCGGACGGCTTCGCCGACTTTGCCCGCTCGCGTGTTGCGCCGGCGGGCGGCCAGTTCCGCACCCAGGAATTCAATCGCAAGCGCGACGGCATGTCGCTTGCCGCGCAGTTCGAGTCGGTCGATCACCGCACGACCCTGACCGCCGAATATGTCCGCTCGCACACCACCCAGGAGTGGAGCGAATACACGTTCGAAACCGCGCCGGATCTTGCGGAATACACCACCTATCCAAAGGGCTGCCTGCAGAACTCGAACGGTCCGAACACCATTCCGGCCGATGGCAGCGCGGGCTCGGCAACCTCGCGTGCCGAGTGCCCGGTCGGCAAATTCCAGGACTTCCAGTACGACGCCAACGGACTGTTCCAGTCGGGCTATATCGTCAACACCAGCAATGGCTGGCGCGGCGATCCGAGCACCTCGCCTTATGTGCCGATCGGCGGCCTTCAGCAGTCGCTGGCACGCCGCCAGTCGCGCGAGGAGACGCTGAACCAGGACTGGAGCCTGCGGCTCAAGACCGAGCTGACCGATCGCCTGACGGTGACGCTCGATGGCCAGGTCGCCAAGTCGCACCGCCAGCAGCTCGACTTCTCGGTGTTCGGCTCGAGCTTCGCCGACCAGGAACTCGACATTTCGGGCAAGATCCCGTCGGTGACGCCGCACAAGCCGCAATATCTCGGCTATAACTGGTCGACGCCGAACGCCGCGCTCGCCAGCGCCACCGATGCGCAATATTTTAACGACCCCCGCTTCCAGTTCTGGCGCGCGGCGATGGACCATTTCGAGGACAGCACCGGCACGCAATATGCGTTCCAGGGGGACCTGGAGTACAAGTTCGACGAGGACTCGTTCCTGCGCCGCGTGAAGTTTGGCGCGCGCTACCAGGATCGTGACCAGACCGTCCGTTACTCCACCTATAACTGGGGCATGCTGAGCGAGACCTGGTCGGGATCTCGCCCGGTCAATTTCTCGGACACGCCGGCGAGCATGATGACCCGGTATAATTTCCCGAACTTCTTCCGCGGTCAGACCGCGGCCCCGCCGGGCGCCTTCTATTATGGTGGCGACCTGATCCGTGGCTATGACCAGGCGGTGAAGGATTTCCAGGCGGTGCAGGCGATCGCCACCGGTCTCGGCGCGTCGCCGACCTGGGTGCCTGCCTCCGGGCGCACGCGCGCCGTTGCGGGCACGCCCTATCTGCCGTCGGAAATCCAGCCGGTCAGCCAGCTGGATACGGCCGCCTATGGCATGGCGAGCTTCGGATCGGACACGCTGTTCGGCAATATCCGCTTCTCCGGCAATATCGGCCTGCGATGGGTGCGCAGCAATATTCGTTCGGAGGGCCGGATCGGCGTGCCGAGTCAGGCCGAGCTCAACATCCTCGAACCCTATGCCACGCGCTGCGCGCTGACGGTGCCGCCAAATGCGCCGCCGGGCACGTTGCCGCAGCCGCAGGGCGGCGTATGTACGCTCGGCCCGTCGGGCTATGTGCAACTGCAGCAGTTTGCCGGTGCCGGGTTCGATGCCTTCAACGCCGCCAAGACCAGCTACAGCTACTTCCTGCCCAGCCTAAACCTGAAGTTCGGCCTGTCGGACACGCTGCTGATCCGTCTGGCCGGATCGAAGGTGCTGACCCGTCCGGACAACGCCAATATTCGAAACTTCCTGAGCATCGGGCTGGGCACCAGCGGCGAGCTGACGGCGACCGCGGGCAACCCCTATCTGCGCCCGGCGACCGCCTGGCAGTTCGATGCCAGCCTCGAATGGTATTTCGCGCGTGTCGGCTCGCTGACCCTCAACGGCTTCTACAAGGCGATCGACGGCTTCTTCTACCAGCAGGTGACCAACCGCTCGCTCACCAGCAACGGCGTAACCAAGGACGTGTTCGTCCGCGGCCCGGCCAACTATGCGGGCACCGGCAAGATCAAGGGCTTCGAGCTCGCCTATCAGCAGACCTATGACTTCCTGCCCGGCCCGCTGAAGGGGCTCGGCATCTCGGCCAACTACACGTTCATCGACAGCTCGGGCCTGCCCAACAGCTTCCTGAACGGCGGTTCGCCCTCGAACGTCTCCACGGTAACGCCGTCGGGCAACCTGCCGCTCGAGCAGCTGTCCAAGCACAACGTCAACGCGGCGGTGTTCTATGAACTGGGCGGCATCTCGGTGCGCGCGGCCTATAACTGGCGCTCGCGCTTCCTGCTGACCGCATCGGACGTGATCTTCCCTTATTATTCGATCTTCAACGAGCCGGTGGGGACGCTCGACGCTTCGCTGTTCGTCAACGTGACCAAGGACGTCAAGATCGGTGTGCAGGGCGTGAACCTGACCAACACGATCACCAAGACGACCCAGGCCTATACGGGCGATCCGAAGGACCTGGCGCCGCGCTCCTACTTCATGAACGACCGTCGCTTCTCGTTCATCCTGCGCGGCAGCTTCTAAGGGGCGAGAGGGGCTCGGCAACCGCCGAGCCCCTTGCGCGGCGCTCAGCGACGGGCCGTGTCCGCCGGCTGATCGCGCCAGATCCAGCGCATTATCTCGGGCAGCAACGCGCCGCCCTCGGCGTCTGAATGGCCGCCCGCGGTCCAGGCATGGCGCACGTCGTAACGGGGGCCGGGCCGCTTCTCGGCATCGGCGTGCGCGTTGGCCCATTCGAGGCTCTTGAGCATCTGCTGGTTGGCGAGGAACCAGTTGCCGTGCTCGTTGTCGAGATCCTCGCGCCCATCCTGCAGGAACACGCGCAGCGGCCGGATCGGGCTCTTGCGGATCAGCCCCGGATAAATATCGCCGCCATAGGCGCGCGGCTGCCCGTCCGCGCCGAGGGTAAGGCCGATCGAGGTGTAGCTGCCGATGCAGCTGATCACGTTGCCGAACGCCTCGGGGTGGCGCCAGGCAAGGGTCCAGGAGGCGATGGCCCCGCTGGAGGTGCCGCCGACCGCGCGCCGCTTCGGATCGGCCGAGAAGCGCCAGCGCCGGGCCACCGCGGGGAGCAGTTCGTCGAGCGTCATCCGGGCATAGGCGTCCGACAGCGCGTCATATTCCTCGACCCGGTGGTCGGGGTTCTGCATGCCGAGCGTGTTGGGATAGTGCGCCGATCGGTTGCCGGGGGTGACGAACACGCCGAGCGTCTGGGGAATGGCGCCCTGTGCGATCAGCGCGTCGAGCACCGCGGGCACCTTGAGCGAACCGTTGGGATTGGTCGCACGCTGGCCATCCTGGAACAGCAGCAGGTTGGGCGGCCGCGCCGGGTCATAGCCGGCGGGGACATAGACCCAGTAGCGCCGCACCGTACCGGGATAAACGCGGGACTGGAGCTCGAAGGGTCCCTCAAGGCGTCCGTGCAGCGGGGCCGCGGCGACCTCCTGCGGCGGCTTCGGGACCGAGGCGGGCGCGGCCACCGCCGCCAGCGCACAGGCCAGTAGGAGAGTCGAACGGATCATCCTTGGTCTCCTGCGACGTGCGCCGTGGCCGCCGCCCGGACGGCGAGCCAGCGATCGCGTTCTTCGTGCGCGTCAGCGAGTGCACGGTGCGCCGGCGGCGCGCGATCCTGCATGTCGGCATGAACGAGCAGGTCCTCGATCGTGGCGTCGAGCAGCGCTGGCGGCACGTGGCCGTCGAGCACCGCGCGGGCCGCCTCGCGCCACGCGGCCTCGGTATCGCGCAGCCGCAGGCTGTGGCGCGGCAGCCCGGCGGCGCGGAGCAGGGTGCTCAGCCACTTGCCGTCCCAGCTCGGCGCGCTGGCCAGCAAATCATGGCCGGTCAGCACCTCGACCATCCGCTGCGCCACCGCGTCGTGCGGCTCCCCTTCGGCGAGCAGCGTTGCGCGGGGAATGTGGTGGATCGCCTCGGCGGCGGGATCCCAGTCGTCCCAGTCGGGGGCGGGGCGGAGGAGGTGCGCCTCGCTCCGCCCGTCCTCGAACACCCACGCCACCTCGATCGGGTAGCTGCGCTTGCCCAGTGACGAGGCCTCGAAGTCCATAAACACCAGCATGTCTGCGATAACGACAGCGAAGGGCCTGGACTGCAAGGCCTTTTCGCAGCTCAGCGCAGGCGGATGGAAAGCTCGACCTCGTCGTTGAACGGCATCGACATATAGCCGCCCGCGACATTGCCCACTCGCTCCAGATAGTCCGGGCAATGATCGACATTGTCGGCGATCAGGATCGCGCCGGGGCGCAGCCGCGGTTCGAGCAGGTCGAGGATGTCGGCATAGAGCGCCTTGGCGCCGTCGAGCAGCACGAGGTCGATCGTCTCGGGCAGGTCCGCCGCCAGCGTCTGCAACGCATCGCCTCCGCGGAAGTCGACCAGATCGGACAGGCCGGCTTCGGTGAGGTTGGCCCTGGCGCGGGCGATCTTCGAAGGCTCGAACTCGGTCGCGATCAGCTGCCCGCCGCCATTGTCGCGCAGGGCTGCTGCGAGGTGGAGCGTCGAAATGCCGAACGAGGTGCCGAACTCGACAATGTTCCGTGCCTCGGTGGCGCGGCCCAGCATGTAGAGCAGGGTGCCCACCGCGGGCGAGACGGGCAGGGCGAAATTGCCGAGCCGGGCGTAGAGCGTGGTATAGTCGGTCTTGCTGCGCAGCAGGCGGCGCTGCTCTTCGCCGCTGATGCCGGCAAAAGCGGGGGCGAGCGCGGGCGGGTTCGCCTCGGCCTCGGCAAACAGGCGCGCGATCAGGGGCGCCACGGGGGCGCTGGTAAGCGTATTCGTCATGGGGATGCTCCGGCGACCGGCAGGAACTTGCCGGCACCGCCAAAATACGACTAATTCGTCAGCTTCGCCTATTCGCATTGCCGAGGACCCCCATGGCCGCCACCCGAACCCCGCCGATTCACGCGCGGAAACGCCCGAAACAGCAGCGCGCGACCCAGCTGATCGAAGCGGTGCTCGAAGCCGCTGTTCAGGTTTTGATGGTCGAGGGTGCGCAGCGTTTCACCACCGCGCGAGTCGCCGAGCGGGCGGGGGTGAGCGTCGGCTCGCTCTACCAATATTTCCCCAACAAGGCGGCGATCCTGTTCCGGCTGCAGGCGGACGAATGGCGCCGCACCACCACGCTCCTCTCCGACATCCTCGAGCAGCACGACGTGCCGCCGCCGGTGCGGATGCGGCAACTGGTCCATGCCTTTGTCCGCTCGGAATGCGAGGAGGCGGCGGTCCGCACCGCCCTGGCGGACGCCGCCCCGCTCTATCGCGATGCGCCCGAGGCGGTGGCCGCAAAGGGAGAGGCCGCGCGGATCTACCGCGCGTTCGTCGAGGAAGCCTTGCCCGACGTGCCCGAAGCCGAACGGCACCGCGCCGGCGACCTGATCAAGATGACGCTGAGCCAGGTCGGCGCCAGCTTCTCCGCCAGCCCTCGCAGCGAGGCGGAGATCCTCGCCTGGTCCGATGCGATGGCCGACATGTTTCTCGCATATCTCAGCGCGCTTCCCGGCAAAACCGGTTAGGGTGGCAGGAATGAGCGATCCGCACGACCTCGACCGATTCGTCGCCGCGCAGGAGGGGAGCTTCGACACGGCGCTCGCCGAGATCCGCCGCGGCGCCAAGCGCAGCCACTGGATGTGGTACATCTTCCCGCAGGTCGCCGGGCTGGGCCGGAGCGCGATGGCGCAGCGCTACGCGATCGCCTCGCTGGCCGAGGCACGGGCCTATCTCGAGCATCCGCTGCTCGGCCCCCGGCTGCGCGACAGCGTCTCGGCGTTGCAGGACCTGACCAGCGGCACCGCCGAGGGCGTGTTCGGCGAGATCGACGCGATCAAGCTCCGCTCGTCGCTGACCCTGTTCGAAGCTGCCGGCGCGGGCCCGCTATTCGCCGCCGCGCTCGACCGCTGGTTCGGCGGCACGCGTGACCCGGCGACGCTGGAGATCCTCGAACGGGACCCCGGCTAGGCCTTCAGCAGCGGCAGCAGGATCGTCTCGATCGCCTGGGCGACACCGTCGGCATCGTTGCCGCCCGTCACGTGCATCGCCGCCTTGCGGACCTCTTCCGGTCCTTGGCCCATCGCGATCGACAGTCCGGCGCGCCGGAACATCGGCAGATCGTTATACTGGTCGCCGATCACCGCGACGTCGCTGAGCGGCACGTCGAGCGTCGCCGCCAGCGCGGCGATGCCGTCGCCCTTGTTCGCCATGGGGGCGGTGACATCGAGATAATAGGGCTGCGACCTCGCGACCTCGGCCCCGTCGCCCAGCGCCGCTGCGACTTCGGCTTCCAGCCCGGCGAGCATGTCGTGATCGGACGATACCGCGACGATCTTGTCGATCGCATCGAGCAGCGGGCCGAAATCGGTGCAGACGACCGGATCCTGCGCGGAGGTGACGCACTCGCGCGGGGTATAATGGTCGTCGAGCCGATCGGCATACCATTGCCCCTTGGCGAAGACCCAGCGGATCACGTCCGGCCGGTCGACCAGCGCGAGGGTGCGGGCGGCGACCTCCGGATCGAGATGCGTCTCCGACAGCACCGTGCCGTCGGGCCGCACGATCGTGCCGCCGTTGAACGCGCCGATCGGAGTGGTGAGCCCCAGCCGCTCGGCGATCCACAGCAGCCCGCTCGGCGGCCGCGCGCTGATGATCGAGACGGACACGCCCGCCGCGACCAGCCGCTGCACCGCCGCCACCACGGGTTCGCCAAGTGTCTTGTCGGGCCGCACCAGCGTGCCGTCGACGTCGGAGAGGAAGAGGCGCAGGTTCATTCGATCTCATGCCAGTTGCGGCCGTCGCGCGCCAGCAGCGCGTCGGCGGAGGCGGGGCCGGCGCTGCCGGCGGGATAGTCCTCGGGTTCGCCGCTCTGCCAGGCGTCAAGCAGCGGCTGCACCGCGCGCCAGCCGCCCTCGATCTGGTCGGCGCGCTGGAACAGGCTCTGGTCGCCGATCAGCACGTCGTAGAGCAAGGTTTCGTAGCCGGTGCGGTGGCCGAGATCGAAGGCGTCGGCATAGGCGAAGCTGAGACAGGCCGGCACCGTCTCGATCACCGGGCCGGGCCGCTTGACCGACATTTCCAGCTTCAGCGCCTCGCCCGGCTGGATCTGCAGGATCAGCCGGTTCGGCGGCAGCGCCTCGGCCGGCGTGTCGCGAAACATCAGCGGCGGCACGGCGCGGAAGTGGATGACGATCTCGGTATCGCGCGCGGTCAGCGCCTTGCCCGTGCGGAGATAGAAGGGGACGCCGTGCCAGCGCCACGTCTCCACCGCCACCTTCAGCGCGACATAGGTCTCGGTATTGCTATGGGCGGCGACGTCGGGCGTGTCGCGATAGGCGGGAACGTCCTTGCCGCCGGCGGTGCCGGCCAGATAGCGACCGCGCACGGCATCCTCGGGTCGGATCGGCCGCACGGCTGCGATCGCCTTGGACTTTTCGGTGCGCAGCGCCTCGGCGTCGAAGCTGTTGGGCGGCTCCATCGCGACCAAGGCTAGCAGCTGGAACAGATGGTTGGGCACCATGTCGCGTAGCGCGCCGGTCTCGTCATAGAATTTGCCGCGCGTGCCGACCGACACCGTCTCGGCGGCGGTGATCTCGACATGGTCGACATAACGGTTGTTCCACACCGCCTCGGTCAGCGCGTTGCCGAAGCGGGCGACGGTGATGTTCTGTACCGTTTCCTTGCCCAGGAAATGATCGATCCGGTAGATCTGGGTCTCCTCGGCATGGCCGAGCAGCTTGGCGTTGAGCGCCTGCGCCGATTCCAGGTCCGTGCCGAACGGCTTCTCGACGACGAGGCGGCGAAAGCCGTCGTCCTCGTCGAGCAGCCCGCTGGTGCCGAGCTTCTCGCCGATCGGCCCGAAGAAGCCGGGCGCGGTGGCGAGATAGAAAACCGCGTTGCCGTGGAGCCGCTCCTTCAGCGTCGCGTACAGCGCGTCGTCCGTGAAGTCGCCGCGCAGATAGGTGATCCGCTCCCGCCAGCGCCCCCAGGCCTCCTCGTCGCCCTCGATGAACGCGCCGAGCTTCTCGCGCAGCGCGTCGTCATCGCCTTCGCCGTGGCTGATGCCGAGCAGCGTGGTGTCGCCGTCGAGCAGCCCGTCGCGCTCCAGATGGACCAGCGCGGGCATCAACAGGCGACCGGCGAGATCGCCCATCGCCCCGAAGATCACCAGCGTCGCGGCGGGTGCCGGCGGCGCCTCGCTCACTGCGGCATCTCGACATGCCCGCCAAAGCCGAAGCGCATCGCCGAGAGCAGCTTGTCGCCGAAGGTATTCTCGACGCGGCTGCGATAGCGCGCGAACAGTGCCGCGGTGAGGACATGTACCGGCACGGCCTCTTCCATCGCCGCGTCGATCGTCCAGCGGCCTTCGCCGGAATCGGCGACCTTACCGCTATAGTTTTCGAGCATCCCGTCCTTGGCCAGCGCCTGGGCGGAAAGGTCGAGCAGCCAGGACGAGATCACCGAGCCGCGGCGCCACACTTCGGCGATGTCGGTCAGGTTGAGGTCGAAGCGCTCGTCTTCCGGCAGCGCTTCCGACGACTTGCTCTTTAGCACGTCGAAGCCTTCGGCATAGGCCTGCATCAGGCCGTATTCGATGCCGTTGTGCACCATCTTCACGAAGTGACCCGCGCCCGCCGGGCCGCAATGGATATAGCCCTTCTCGGCGCGCGGATCGAAGCCTTCACGGTCGGCGCGCTCGGCGGTGCGCGGGATGGTGCCGAGGCCCGGTGCCAGCGCGTCGAAGATCGGATCGAGCAGATCGACCACGTCCTTCTCGCCGCCGATCATCATGCAAAAGCCGCGGCTGAGGCCCCACACGCCGCCCGAGGTGCCGACATCGACATAGTGGAGCTGGCGCTCTGCCGCGACCTTGGCGCGGCGGATATCGTCCTTGTAGAAGCTGTTGCCGCCGTCGATGATGATGTCGCCGGGCTCGGCGGCCGCCATCAGCGCTTCCACCGTAGATTCGGTTGGCTCGCCGGCGGGGAGCATCACCCAGAAGATGCGCGGCGCGGCCATTTTGGCGACGACGTCCTCGAGCGAGGTGGCGGGGGTCGCACCGTCCTTGGCCATCGCGTCGACCGCGTCGGTGCTGCGGTCGAACGCCACGATCTCGTGGCCGTGCTCCATCAGCCGGCGTCCGATCCCCGCACCCATGCGGCCGAGGCCGATCATTGCAAGACGCATCCGCTGTATTCCTTTCGCTATCTTCAGAGGGCCGCAAGCACGGCCGTTGTCAGCGCCTCTAGCCCGTCGCCGCCGCGTTTCAAATGCACGCGCAGCACGCGGCGTCCGCGTTCGGCAAGCACGTCAGTATCTCCGCGCGCCTGCGCGATCTGGACCGTGCCAAAGCTTGCCTTGCGGCCGGGCACGGCAAGGTCCGGATCGGGTTCGCGCGTGATGGTGAGAAACACGCCGCCGGCGGGGCCGCCCTTATAGGCCTGGCCGGTCGAGTGGAGGAAGCGCGGGCCGAAGCCGGCGACCGTCGCGACCCGCTTGGTATCGCGCACCGCCACCCGCATCGCGGTCAGCGCCGCCGTGTCGGCATCGTTCCGCTCGATATAGGCGAGAAAGCCGGCATAGTCGCCGGTGACCAGCGCCGCGAAATGGTCGCGGAGCAGGCTGGCGGGGCTGCCGGAGAGCGACTGGCCCTTGCTCGCATAGAGCGCGAAATCGGCATTCTCGGCGACCGGCTGCTCGGCGTCGAGCGCACCCGAGGCTTCAAAGGCATCGACCAGCCTGCGCGTGGCGACCTTGGCGTCCTCGACATCGGGTTGGTCGAACGGATCGATGCCGATCACCGCGCCGGCGACCGCGGTCGCGACTTCCCAGCGGAAGAATTCCTGCCCGATTAGCAGCGGCGTATCGAGCGTGATCCGCACCACCGGATGGCCCGCAGCGGCGAGGGCATCGAGCTTCGCGGAGTCCGCCCCGACGGCCGAGCCAGACAGTGCGAACTGCACGAAGACGCGGTCGTTGCCGTACGCCTCGGGTGCGCCGAGCGGTTCGAGATCGACGGGAACGATGCCTTTGCCCTGTTTCCCCGTGGACTCGGCCAGCAACTGCTCGAGCCAGGCGCCGAGCGGGGCGAGCGGCGGTTCGGCAAGGATGGTCAGCTTGTCGCGGCCGGCCTTGGCAGCCTCGCCCAGCAGCACGCCGAGGTGGACACCGGGGTTGGCGGCCGGCGGCACATCCGCGCCGCACGAATAGACCATCGGCTGCGTGGCCTCGAAGAAGCCGGGTACGTCGAGGCCCATCGCGGCAGCGGGGACCATGCCGAACACCGACAGCACCGAATAGCGGCCGCCGATCGCGGGATCGCCGGGGAAGGCGGCGAGGAAGCCGTCGGTCTTTGCCGTGGCTTCGAGCTTCGAGCCGGGATCGGTTACCGCGACGAAGTGGTCGCCCTTCCGCCCGCTCGCCTCGAAGAAATAGGCGCGCAGCAGCTCGGGCTCCAGCGTGGAGCCGGACTTGGAGGAGACGATGAACAGCGTCTCGGCCGGATCGATCTGCGCCTGCACGGCGGCGATCTGGCCGGGATCGGTGGTGTCGAGCACGTGCAGCCTGGGGCTGCCCGAGGCATTGCCGAGGATCTGTGCGAGCACCTCCGGCCCGAGGCTCGATCCGCCCATGCCGAGCAGCACCACGTTCGCGAAATGCTTGGCCTGCTCCGCCAGCTGCTGGAGCGCCGCCATGTCGACCTGCTCGCCACGCGCGGCGGGGAGCCAGCCGAGCCATTTGGCTTCGTCGCCGCCGGTCCACAGCGTCGCGTCCCCCGCCCAGAGCCGGCGCGACCAGGCGTCGGCACGGGCGGTCGCCAGGCGATCCTCGACGGCCTTTTCCAGCGCTTCGGGCAATTGCGCCGCGAAGCCGTTCAGCCGCTTGCCGAGATGCTCGGTGCGCTTGGCAGCCACCGCACCGAGCAGCGCATCGGCGGCGTCGCCGAACTGCTGCACGCCGTCGAGCACCAGCGCTCGGGTGATCTCGTCGAGGCCGAGGCCCAGTCGATCTGCCTCGGCCAGCACGTGGCGGGCTTCTTCCAGGCCGTCGGTCAGCGTCTCGGCAACGGTGCCATGGTCGCGAAAGGCGTCCATCGTCTTGGGCGGCATGGTGTTGACCGTGTCGGGCCCGATGAGCGTGTCGATGTACAGCGTGTCCGGATAGGCCGGGTCCTTCACCCCGGTCGAGGCCCAGAGCAGCCGCTGCGGCATCGCCCCCTTGGCGGCGAGTGCCTGCCAGCGCGGGCTGGCGATCATCTCGAGATACCAGGCATAGGCGCGCTTGGCATTGGCGATCGCGACCTTGCCGCGCAGCGCCTTGAGCGCCTCGCTTTCGGGATCGCCCTCGGCTACCCGTGCGTCGATCTTCTTGTCGATCTGTATATCGATCCGGCTGACGAAGAAACTGGCAACGCTCGCGATCCGGTCGATCGCCTCGCCGCGCGCGACACGTGCTTCCAGGCCCGCGAGATAGGCCTCGGCGACCGCCTGATAGCCCTCCTGCGAGAAGAGCAGCGTGACGTTGATGTTGATCCCGTCCTCGATCAGCTGGCGGATCGCGGGGGCGCCGGCCTCGGTGCCCGGTACCTTCACCATCAAATTGGGCTCGTCGACATGCTTCCAGAGGCGCCGCGCCTCTTCGATCGTCGTCTCGGTTCCGTTGGCGAGATAGGGCGAGACTTCGAGGCTGACATAGCCGTCGCGGCCGCCCAGCCGGTCGTAGACCGGGCGCAGATCGGCGGCGGCCGCCTTGATGTCGGCGATCGCCTGGCTCTCGTACACATCGGCCACGCTGGCGTCGCCGGTGCCGAGGAAGCGCGTGAAGCCCTCGTCATAGGCCTCGCCATGCCCCATCGCCTTTTCGAAGATCGACGGGTTGGAGGTGACGCCGGTGAGGCCGTCCTGCTCGATCAGCGTGCGCAGGCCGCCGTCGCGCAGGAAGCTGCGGTCGACGAAATCGAGCCACGCGGCCTGTCCGGCGGCGTGCAGCTGCTTCAGCTTGCTGTCCGCACTCATTTGCTCTGCTCCAGCACGTCGCGCGCGACCTTCACCACATTGTCGACGGTGAAGCCGTATTTCTCCTGCAGCTTGGCAAGCGGGGCGGAGGCGCCGAAGGTCGACATGGTGATCGTGGCGCCATGGCTGGTGACATAGCGGTCCCAACCCATCGACCCGGCCTGCTCGACCGCGACGCGCGCGGTCACCTCCGGCGGCAGCACGGACTCGCGATAGGCGCGGTCCTGCTTCTCGAACAGATACCAGCTCGGCAGCGAGACGACGCGCGAGCGCACGCCCTCGGCCGTCAGCCGCTCATGCGCCTCGACGACCATCGGCAGTTCCGAACCGGTACCGATCAGGATCACCTCCGGCGCGCCGCCCTCGGCATCGGCAAGCACATAGCCGCCGCGCGCGACGCCCTCGGCCGAGGCATATTTGCTGCGGTCGAGCGTCGGGATCGCCTGGCGCGACAGGATCAGCGCGGTGGGCTCATGGCTGTGCTCGAGCGCAACCTTCCAGGCGACCGCGACTTCGTTGGCATCGCCAGGGCGGATCGTGTCGAGGCCGGGAATCGCGCGCAGCGTGGCGAGATGCTCGATCGGCTGGTGGGTCGGCCCGTCCTCGCCGACGCCGATGGAATCGTGGGTGAACACGAACACTACCGGCAGCTCCATGATCGCGGCGAGCCGGATCGGCGCGCGCATGTAATCGGCGAACACCAGGAAGGTCGCGGTGTAGGGGCGCAGGTAGCTCAGCGCCATGCCGTTGGCGATCGAGCCCATCGCATGTTCGCGCACGCCGAAATGCAGGTTCTTGCCGCCATAATTATTGGCCTCGAACGAGTCCGCGCCCTTGATGTCGGTCTTGGTCGAGGGCGAGAGGTCCGCGGCACCGCCGAGCAGCGCGGGGAGATGCGGAGCAACCGCGTTGATCACCTTGCCGCTGCTGTCGCGCGAGGCGAGGCCCTTGGCGTCGGCATCGAAGCTGGGGAGCGCATCCTGCCAGCCGCTGTGGAGCTTGCCGCGGCGGAGCTCGTCGATCTCGGCGGACTCCTGCGGGAAGGCTTCGCGGTAGCGGGCGAACAGCTGTTCCCAGGCTTCGCGCGCCGGCTTGCCGCGATCCGCGACCGCCGCGCCGAAGCGCTCGGCGACGCCGTCGGGGACCAGGAACTGCGCGTCCTCCGGCCAGCCATAGGCCTTTTTGGTGGCGCGGACATTGTCCTCGCCCAGCGCCTCGCCATGCGCCTTCTCGCTGCCGGCGCGGGGCGAGCCCCAGCCGATCACCGAATGGACGATGATGAAGGTCGGCGCATCGCTGGTCGCGCGGAAGGTGGCGATCGCCTCGGCAATCGCTGCGGTGTCGTTGGCATCGTCGACATGGAGGACGTTCCAGCCATAGGCCTGGAAGCGCTGGCCAACATCCTCGTCGAAGGCGAGATCGGTGCTGCCCTCGATCGAGATATGGTTGCTGTCGTAGATCCAGCAGAGATTGGAGAGCTTGAGGTGTCCGGCGATCGAGGCGGCCTCGCCGGACACGCCTTCCATCATGTCGCCGTCGCCGCACAGGACATAGACGTCATGGTCGAACAGGTCGAAGCCGTCGCGATTGTAGCGGGCGGCGAGCGCGCGCTCGGCGATCGCCATGCCCACCGAATTGCCGCAGCCCTGGCCGAGCGGACCCGTGGTGGTCTCGACGCCGGTGGTCATCCGATATTCGGGATGGCCGGGGGTCTTGGAGGAGAGCTGGCGGAACTGCTTGATGTCGTCGAGGCTCACCGCGGGTTTGCCGGTCGGCTGGCCATCGGCATCGATCTCGCGCACGCCGGCGAGGTGCAGCACCGAATAGAGCAGCATCGAGGCATGGCCGACCGACAGCACGAAGCGGTCGCGGTTGGGCCAGTCGGGCGCGGTGGGGTCGTAGCGGAGGAACTGGCTCCACAGCGTGTGCACTACCGGCGCCAGCGCCATCGGCGTGCCGGGGTGGCCGCTATTGGCCTTCTGCACCGCGTCCATGCTGAGCGTGCGGATGGTGTCGATCGCCAGGCGATCGGGCGAGCCGTCTTCGTGAATCTTCTGGTCGAGGTCGGACATGGATCAGGCAACTCCGTTCGTTGCGGTGCAACGGGTGGGTTCGCAAATGGCTGCAATCCTATTCATCTATCGGCCGCTCCTGGCGGCTCACTCCGTCGCTCGCGGCGACGTAGAGCGCGTCGATCTCGGTGAGGAACAGGCCGTGGCCGAGCGTGCCGGGGATGGCGGAGAGAGTGCGGGTGAGCGCCGCTGGATCGGCGAGATCGGGGAAGCGCGCGTCGAGGATGTGGTGACCCCAGTCCGTCACCCACGGGCCTCCGTCGCGCAGGCGCAGCTCTGCCGTGCCGCCGAAGCGCATTATCTCCGCGGCGACGAGCCCCCGCGCGGCCGGGAGAATCTCGATCGGCACTGCGCGGGCGCCCAGCCGCGCGACCCGTTTCGAGCCATCGGCAATGGCGATGTTGCGGCGGGCGAGCGTGGCGACGATCTTCTCGAGCAGCATCGCCCCGCCGCCGCCCTTGATCGCGCGGAGCCGGGGGTCGATCTCGTCGACGCCGTCGATGCACAGATCGATCGCGGTGAGCGCATCCGGGGCCACCAGGCGAATGCCGGCGGCGCGGGCTGCTGCTTCGGTGACGCGCGAGGTTGCAACCGCAGTGATGTCGAGCCCGGCCGCCACGCGCGGGGCCAGCAGCTGCACGACATGCGCCGCGGTGCTGCCGGTGCCTAGACCGACGACCATGCCCTCCTGCACTTCTTCCACCGCGGCAGCGGCAGCGGCGCGCTTGAGGCGCTCGGCTTCGGCGAGGGAGACCATGACAGCCGAACGGTACAGCGCTGCGTGCGTTCCGGCTGCTATACACGCGTCTAGGCGCAACGTGGAGGCTGGTCATCCGCGCCGGCCGCGATATGGTAGCGCTACCGAAGGTCGGCGCGGGCTGCCCGTCGGTCGGAAAGTCGATGCCGCCGAAGCGGATGCGAGGGGATGCTATGAAGATTTCGACGATCGCCGCTGCCGCGGTGCTGCTGGGCGCGAGCACCGCCCCTGCGTTCGCCCAGGCGCCCGCGCGGTTCAGCGACTTCCGCTATGCCGGCCATGCAATGGAAGCGGCCAAGCCCGGCCCCGGCGAATATCGCAACCCTATCCTCTCGGGCTATTACCCGGACCCCTCCGTCACCCGCGTCGGCGAGGACTATTATCTCGTCCTCTCGTCCTTCGCCCATTATCCTGGGCTGCCGATCTTCCACTCGAAGGATCTGGTCCACTGGACCCAGATCGCCAATGCGATCGACCGGCCCGGCCAGCTCGATTTCACCGGCATGCGCACCTCGCAGGCGGTGTTCGCGCCGGATATCTCATATCACGCCGGCACCTTCTACATCGTCAACACCTGTGTGAGCTGCGCAGGCAATTTCGTGATCACCGCCAGGGACCCGCGCGGGCCCTGGTCCGATCCGATCTGGCTGCCGTTCGAGGGCATCGATCCCTCGATCACCTGGGAGGGCGACAGGGCCTATATCGTCAACAACCGCGCGCCCGACGAGACCCCGCGCTACGAAGGCCACCGCGCGATCTGGATCCAGGAATATGACTGGCGCGCGGGCAAGATGGTCGGCTCTAGCACCCAGCTGATCAACGGTGGGGTGGACATCACCAAGAAGCCGGTGTGGATCGAGGGGCCGCACGTGTTCAAGAAGGATGGCTGGTATTATCTCACTGCCGCCGAGGGCGGGACCAGCGTCAACCATTCGCAGGTGGTGTTCCGATCGAAGGACCTGCTCGGGCCCTATGTGCCGTTTGCGGGCAACCCGATCCTGACCCAGCGCGACCTCGATCCCGGCCGGCCGAACCCGGTCACCTCCACCGGCCATGCGACGCTGGTGCAGACCCAGAAGGGCGACTGGTGGGCGACCTTCCTCGGCGTGCGCCCCTATGCCGACGACTTCTACAACACCGGCCGCGAGACGTTCCTGCTGCCGGTCACCTGGACGGACGGCTGGCCGATGATCCTGCCCCACGGCAAACCGGTGCCGATGGTAGTGAAGGCACCCAATCTGCCCGCGCAACCCGCGCCCGCGCTGCCGACCAGCGGCGACTTCAGCTATGTCGACCGCTTCGCCGGCAACACGCTGTCGATGCAATGGGTGGGCATCCGCACCCCCAAGACGCCCTTCTACAAGGTCGAGCGCGGCGAACTGGTGATCACCAAGCCCGCGCCGCTCGGCGATCTCGACCAGGTGCCCGGTTTCGTCGGACGCCGCCAGCAACATGCCAACGCCACGGTGAGCGTCACGGTGCGCTATGCCCCCGCCAAGCCCGGCGAACGTGCAGGACTGGCGGCGGTGCAGAGCGACCTCCACTATCTCTTCTACGGCCTCACCAATATCGGCGGCACGCGGACGCTGGCGCTCTACACCCGCGCCAAGGTCGACGAGCAGCTGGTCGCCTCGACCCCGCTGCCCGGCGCCGCACCGGTGACGCTGACGCTGCGGATCACCGGCGGCACCATGGCGTTCGACTATGCCAGCGGTGCGACCAAGGGCACGCTCAAGCGCGACCTCGACGCGCGCTTCCTCAGCACCCACGAAGCCAGCGGGTTCGTCGGCACGATCATCGGGCCGATGGCGCAGTGATGCGGCGTATTCTCCTCGCGACTGTCGCCGCGGCGCTGCTGCCGGCTGCCGCTGCCGCCCAGGTCTGGCGCTCGGACCAGGGCGACGGGACCTATCGCAACCCGCCGCTCAACGCCGACTATCCCGATCCGGACATCATCCGCGTCGGCAAGGACTTCTATTTCGCCAGCACAACCTTCGCCAACGTGCCGGGCCTCACCATCCTCCACTCGCGCGACCTGGTGAACTGGGACATTCTCAGCCACGTCATCCCGCGGCTCAACGGCGCGGCCGAGTTCGACCTGAAGGACGGCGGCTGCTATCGCGCCGGCGTCTATGCGCCGAGCCTGCGCTACCATGCCGGGATCTACTATCTGGCGGTCACCCCGATCCGCCAGAACACCCGCATCTACCGCGCGCGGGATCCGCGCGGGCCCTGGACCTATGCGACGCTCGACCGCGCCGCCTTCGATCCGGCGCTGTTCTTCGACGATGACGGGCAGGTCTATCTCGCCACCTCGATCGGCACCAACGGCACGATCACGCTGCACACACTCGACAAAACCGCGTCGAAGATCACCGCCAGCCGGGTGATCTACTACAACAAGGGCGCGGAAGGGTCGAAGCTGCTCAAGCGGAACGGCTGGTATTATCTGTTCAATTCCATCCCCAACAAGCTGGCGCTCACCGTCTCGCGGGCGCGGAAGCTCGACGGGCCGTGGGAAACCAGGCCGCAGATCGACGACACCACGGGCGGCCACCAGGGCGCGCTGGTCGATCTGGCGGACGGCACGGATGTCGGCTTCGTCATGCGCGATTCCGGCCCGATCGGCCGCGTGACCAATATCAGCCCGGTGTTCTGGCAGGACGGCTGGCCGGTCTGGGGCACGCCCGAACAGCCCGGCCGCGTACCCGATCGCGCGCGCAAGCCGATCCAGGGCGGTCGCTTCCTGGAGCCGCCGACGTCGGACGAATTCACCGCCGCGACGCTCGGCCGGCAATGGCAGTGGAACCACAATCCGCTCGATCCCTATTGGTCGCTCACCGCGCGGCGCGGCTGGCTGCGGCTGCGCGCGGTGCAGGCCGACCAGCTCTGGTGGGCGCGTAACACGCTGGTGCAGAAGGGGCAGGCGCCGCGCTCGCGCGGGGAGGTGATCGTCGATCCCGCTGGAATCCGGCCGGGCGACGTCTGCGGCTTCGGCACCTTCGGCAAGTATAGCGCGGCGATTGCCGTGATCGGCCAGCCCGACGGCAGCCGCGCGCTGTCGATGCGGGTGACCGAGTCCACCACCTCTGGGCCGAAGACCGAGATCCGCGTCGCCGCGATCCCGACCAAGGCGCCGCGCCTGTGGCTACGCACCGAGATGGACTTCACCGCGGCGACCGCACTGCTCTCGTACAGCGAGGACGGCCGCAGCTTCACCCCGCTCGGCGGCACCGTGCCTTTGGTCTATGACTGGCGGACGGGCACCTTCCAGGGCGTGCAGTTCGCGCTGTCCTGCTTCAACCCGGGGGCCGCGGGCGGGGCGCTGGACGTCGACCGGTTCACCCTGTCCCGCTTCTGATCGCCGCCACCGCCTCTGTTCGTCGCACCCCCGCTTGCGCCGCGCCTCGATCGCGGCAAGAGAATGATACAGTGTATCATGCAAGGGCGAGAAGATGGTGGCGCAGGCAAGCTTGGCGTTGGACGTTCCGGACCGGGGGGCGGTTTCCCCGGCGCTCGCCATCGAACGATGCGAGCCCGCCGTGCTGGAAGCCGCCGCGCAACCCTATGTGCACCTCGCCGTCTGGCATCGACGCTTCCCCGAGGCACTCGACTGGCTGGGCAGTCTCGACTGGAGCGCGATCGACGATTGCGAACTGACCAGTCGCGTCGAGGTGCTGCCGGTGACCATCGCCGACGGGCTGGCAGCGGCAGGCTATCCCTATGGCGCGCGAGGCACGGCCTTGTGCGACGAGATCGTCGGGCTCGCGCGGCACTTCGCAGGCGCGTTGAAGCTGGACGCCGTGACGGTGCGGCTGGAGGTGATCGAGACCGACGCCTGCCGCAAGTTCCACGCCGACTATGTCGCGGCGCGACTGCTCTGCACGCTGGTGGGGCAGGGCACCCAGTGGCGCTATGGCCCGGACGTAGCGGACACGCCGATCCGCCAGTTGCGGACCGGCGACGTCGCCATCTTCAAGGGGCGCCTCGCGACCGACACACCGGCGATCCTCCACCGCTCGCCGCCGATCCTGGGCACCGGCGAGACGCGGCTGCTGCTCGCGATCGACCCCGCCTGACGCGGCTCAGCCGGCGCGGGGCACCAGCCGGACCTCGGTCGGCCCGGCGCCGAGCGGCAGCGCGGTGGCGCCCCGCTCCGGCGTGCCGCCTTCGACGCGGTAGCCGCGACCGGCGACGGTCTTCTCCACCCGGACCAGGGCATCGGGCGTCATCGCGCTGCGCGGGCCGAGGGTGAGCGTCACCACGCCGGTCGCGGGCAGGTAGCGGGCCTGGGCGATCTTGCCCGCCTCCAGCGTGATCCACAGGCCGGCGGGGGCGACGAACAGTCGGCTGCGGGCGCCGTCCTTGGGCGCGATCGTCACCGCATCGGCGGCGACGCGGACATTGCCGCCATAGCCGAGCCAGCCGAACACCGGGTCCTTCACCAGATAGGTCGCCGCACCATAGGCATGGGCGAAATAACCCGAGCCATAGTCGCCGCTATACGGGTCCCAGGCCATCCGGTCCGGCCAACTGTGGAACGCCGCCGAGCCGAAGCCGTCGCGATCGATATTGGTGATGCCGCCCATCAGCCCGCCGTAAGCGACGCGCAGCAGGTGCAGGTCGGCGGGGTGGGCGCGGAAGGCTTCGAACAGCGGCAGCGCGTTGTTGGTCGAGCCATAATGGTGGATCTGGCGCTCGATCCGCGGATATTTGCCGCCATAAAGGAAGTCCCAATAGCGCCGGGCATTGCCGTTATAGCCCCAGTGCGGGATCAGCGGATCATAGCCGAGGATCACCTCCACCGTCTCGTCCGCCTGTTTCGGATGGTGGAAATAGCACATCCACGAATACACCTCGGGCTGCCCGGTCGAGTCCCACGCCATTTCGCTGCCGAACGGATAGGCGAGGCTCGCCCAGTGATCGGCGCGAGACTTCATCAGCGCCTCGATCTGCGCGGCGCCGTCGGCGATCCCCTCGCGCTTGAGGTCTTCCAGGATGTCGACGAAGACCTCGCCCTCCATCTGGCCGAACTGGGTGTAATAGGGCGCATCGCGCATCATCGCGACGATCGTCATCCGGGCATGGTCAAGATACCAGCGCCATTCGTGATGGGTGACCAGCCCCGGATGGTTGCGCGCCAGCCGGTAGAGCGTCCAATAGCCGAGCGCGACATGCGGGTAGTTGAACGAGCGGCCGAGATCGTCGGCATCCTTCTTCGACCAGCTGGTCCAGGTCTTCCAATTGTCGGCCGAGTCGTAATAGCCGGGGAAGGCGGCGGGGTCGTAGTAGAACAGGCTCTTCTTGACCGCGCCGATATGCTCGCCGGCCGCGACCTGGAGCTTGCCGAAGATCGTCTTGTCGACCAGCGTCTCCAGCTTCTCGACCTCGGCCGGGTCGGGATTGTCGAGCTGCTTCATGATCGCCGCGATCCAGCCGCCGGCACCGCCCTCATCGCTCATGCCCGCGATCCACACGCGCGGTTCCTGGGTGAGGATCTTGCCCGCTTCATGGTCGTAGCTGAGGATCGCGGGCGCGCGGCCGAACGGGTCCTTGGCATCGTCATACCATTGCCGGGTCGTCGCGAAGCGGCCGAGATCGGCCATAGTCTGCTCGAGCGGCTTGGTGACGAAATACTGGACCGTCTGCACGCTGCCATCGGCATAGGTGATGGTGACGCGCGCCCGGCCCCAGCCGGTGCCCCGCACCGCATAGCGCCGCCAGCCATTCACCACGCCCGCCGCGGTCACCGTCATTGCTCCGGCGGGGGAGACCTCGAGCTTGGCGACCGGCTGGCCATATTTCAGGAAGAGCGACGCCTCGAGATCGCTGGGCACGACATAGCCGGGCACGCCCAGCACCACCGGCCTGCCCAGCGCGACGAGCGCGGACTGGATGCCGCGGATCGATGGGGCCTGCACCAGCCGCACACCCGTGTCGCGGGCTTCCCCCGGCGCGAGGGTGAAGCTGGTGGGCGGGTTCCACTGCTCGCCCGCCTTGCGCCATTCCTGCTCGACGAACCCCTTGGAGGCGACCGTCCAGTCGTAAAATCCTTCGGAAACCTGGCTGCGCGGGCTCTTGTCGGTGAAGATCGCGCCCGGCTCGCTCGGGTTCTTGAGCGGGGCGTAATTCTCCAGCGGGGTACGGCCGTCGGGCAGCACCAAGAGCGCGGGGCCCTTGCCGTTGAGCCTGGTGACCTGGAGATAGCCGGCATCGCGGCCGATATAGGGATCGACGAAGCTTGCCTGGGCGTGCGCGGTCTCCAGCGTGCGGTCGCGGATGATGTTGTCGAACACCATCGGCATGCCGAGCCCGCCGATCTCGACCGGCGCGCTGGACGTGTTGACGATGCGGAAGCGCAACACCGGTACGCCCGCGGCATCCACCCAGCGCCGCTCGATACGGAGCGGGATACCGTCTCCCATGCTCGCGGTAATGTCCGCCGCGGCGAACACGCCGGGGGTGAGGGGGAGCGGCCGGATCGGCTTGCGGGCGCGCGACGAGGCGAAGTCCTGCCATGCCCCGCCCGCTGTGCGCAGGCGAAGGTTGAGGTCGCCGATATGGTTGAAGCCGTCGCCCTGGCGTTCCGCCTCGCGGCCGCCGGGCACGAAGTCGAACGCCGGCTCCGCAGCCGGCGACAGCCGGGCGAGTGTGCCGGTGTCGCTGCGCAGTTCGAGCAGGAAGGCGCCCACGCGCACCGGCGTTGTGCGGATCGGCGGATAGACGGGCTTCGTCGTTTCCTTCTCCTGCGCGAGCAGCGGGGCGGCGAAGGGCAGGCTGCTCACCCCGGCGAGGGCGGCGGCGGCGAGGAACAGGCGGGGGGCACGCATCGGGAACCTCATTTCTCGGGACGCAGCAGCGGCAGCTGTTCGCGCCAGGCGGGCGTGTCGAAGCCGATATCGGCGGGCGGCGCCTCACCGAGCAGGTTGCGGACAAAATAGTCGCGGAACTTGCGCCAGAAGAAGGGCTGGTAGACCGCATGGGTGGTGTTGGGCAGCACCACCATGTCGACATCGCGGCCCGCCCAGATCAGCGCGGTGGCGAGCTGGAAGCTCTCGGTCACCGGCACATTGTCGTCGATATCACCGTGGATCAGCAGCAGGTGGCTGCCGAGATTGGGGGCGGCGACCATGTTCGAGTTGCGCGCCCAGTCATTGGGGCTGGCGGCGCCCATGGTGGTCTCGGGCCACCAGGCCTTGTCGAGCCGCAGGTCGTGGTTGCCCGAGGAGGCGACGCCGACCCTGAAGAAGCCGGGGCGGCGGATCACGAAGCGCGCGGCGTCATAGCCCCCGGCCGAGCCGCCGAACACGCCGACGCGCGACAGGTCGAACTCGGGATAGCGCTCGGCCATCTGGCGGATCAGCGCGATATGATCGTCGAGACCGACCTCGCCCAGATTCTGATAGGCGTGCATGCGGAAGGCGCGCCCGCGCCGCGAGGTGCCGCGCCCGTCGATCATCACCACGATCGCGCCGAGCTGCGCGACGCTGGAGCCGGCCGCGCCGACCGTCGCCGTCCAGCTGACCGGCACCTGGCTGGTCGTAGGACCCGTATAGACATTGTCGATCACCGGGTAGCGGCGTGTCGGGTCGAAGCGCGCGGGGCGATAGATCATGCCGTAGATCGGCGTCTTGCCGTCCGCTGCGACGCCCTGGAACGGCTCGGGCATGCGATAGCCGCTGGCAAGCAGCGCCGCGGGATCGGCATGGCCGAGCTCGGCGAGGATGCGGCCGTCGGTTGCGCTGCGCAACACGGTGCGGCTCGGCTGCAGCGGCGTCGACAGCACATCGAGGAAGGTCTTGCCGTCGGGGGCGACCTGCACGTCGTGCTGCACCGGCTCGGGGGTGAGCAGCAGCGGCTGTTCGCCGTGGGTGCCGACCCGGTAGAGCGCGGTGTAATAGGGATTGCGGTCGTGCTCGCGGCCGACTCCTTTCACCAGGATGGTGCCCGTCGCGGCATCGACATGGTCGACGCCGATCACCTCCCAGTCGCCGCGGGTGAGCGGGATGCCGCCCTCGGGCGCGTCGGGACGCACCAGATAGAGCTGCGCCCAGCCGCTGCGTTCGGAAATGACGAGCTCGCCGCCCAGCTCGGGCGCGGGCTGGAGCGAGCTGGAGACGACCGAGACGCTGGGCGCCAGCGCCTCGCGCGCGACCACCGTCGCCACGCCGGTCTCCGGGTCGGCCTTGTAGACGACGAGTTGCTTGTAGCCGCGCTCGGTCCATTGCGCGCGGACCTGGCCGTTCACCCAGGCCATGTCCGGATCATAGGGATAGAGCAGCGACTCGCTCGGAATGGCGAGGGGCACCAGCCGCGCCTTGCGACGCCGCACCGCCTGCTCGACATTGATCACCAGCCGCGTCGCCTGGGGCAGCTTCTCGGCGCCGGCGAGCGGATAGATGTAGCGGAAGGTCCGCGGGTAGATTGTCCCCGGGGGGGTCGCCTGGACGATCCCAAGCCGGATCACGTCGCGCGTATCGAGCCGCCAGGTGAGGATGCGCTTGCTGTCCGGCGACCAGCGGACCGAGACCGGCATGGTCGGATCCTCGGTACCCTGGGCGAGGATGTCGGCGAGCACCGGGATGCCGCGGCCATAGGGCTGGTCGCGGGTGCCGTCTTCGGTCAGCGCGACTTCGCGGCCGCTCGCAACCTCGACGGCGTACAGGTTGAAATTGCGCGAAACGATGCGGAAGCGGCCGTCGGGCGACAGCGCCTCCTCGCCGTCGGCCGCGCCCTTCGCGGCGGGGGCGAGCGCGCCGTCGCCGGCCCAGGTCCAGCGCTTGCCGAACGCGCTGAACAGCAGCGTGCCGCCCTCGATCTTCGCGTCCTCGATCGCCAGCGCGGCGGGCTTGATCGGCGTGTCGAGCGCCTTGGTGAGCGCCGCCGCGATCGCCGCTTCCGGCGCGATCGGGCGCGACTGGCCGGTGGCGAGGTCGTAATAGGCGACGATCCGCTCGCCCTCGGGACCATGGCGATAGACGATCCCGGCGCTGTCGGTGGTGAAGCCCGCGCGCAGGCTGCGATCGACGATCAGCTTGGCGAGCCCGTCACCCAGATAGCAATCGGCCGCGGCGTAGCGGGCTTCGATCGGTGCGTCTGTCTGCGCCGCTGCCAGACACGGCGCGAGCAGCACCCATGCTGCCAAGGCGCTGGTCCTGCCGAGCCGAGCTGGTAGAAGCATTCGGTATTCCCCCTTGCGCGTGGGTAGACCATGCCACGACAATCGGGTCAAGAATGTTATACGGTATATTATGACGTACAGCTAAGCGCTTGACCCGCCGACATAGCCTCCGTAGATCGTATACGATTACTGAGGGGAAGAGCGATGCGGCGTACGCGACGGGAAATGCTGGCAAGCGCCGGAAGCGCTTTGCTCGTGGCGGGCGCAGGGGCCGCCCCCTCTTTTGCGCGCGCTGCCGACGTCGCGGCGTTCCCGCCCAAACTGGCCCCGCTGCCGCTCACCGCGCTCAAGCTCGCACCATCGGACTATGCCACGGCGGTCCAGGTCAACCAGCTTTATCTGCTCCGGCTCGATCCCGATCGCCTGCTCCACAATTTCCGCCTCTATGCCGGGCTGAAGCCCAAGGGCGCGATCTACGGCGGGTGGGAAAGCGACACGATCGCCGGCCATACGCTCGGCCATTATCTCTCCGCACTGGTGCTCAGCTGGCAGCAGACCGGCGACGGCGAGCTCCGCCGCCGCGCCGATTATATCGTCGCCGAGCTGGCCGAGGCGCAGGCCAAGCGCGGCACCGGCTATGTCGGCGCGCTCGGGCGCAAGCGCGACGGCAAGATCAGCGACGGCGAAGTGATCTTCCAGGAGATCATGCGCGGCGAGATCAAGTCGGGCGGTTTCGATCTCAACGGCTCCTGGTCGCCGCTCTATACGGTGCACAAGCTGTTCGCCGGGTTGCTCGACGTCCATGCCGGCTGGAACAATGCACAAGCGCTGCAGGTCACGCTCGGGCTGGCCGGCTATTTCGAGCGGGTGTTCGCGGCGCTGAACGATGTGCAGATGCAGCAGATGCTCGGCTGCGAATATGGCGGGCTCAACGAGAGCTTCGCCGAGCTCTACGCCCGCACCCGCGACGCGCGCTGGATGGTGGTGGCGAAGCGGCTCTACGACGATCGCGTGCTCGATCCGCTCAAGGCCGGCGAGGACAAGCTCGCCAATTTCCACGCCAATACCCAGGTACCCAAGCTGATCGGGCTGGCGCGCATCCACGAGCTGACCGGCGATGCCGGCGACGCCAAGGCCGCGCGCTTCTTCTGGGAGCGGGTGACCCAGCACCACAGCTACGTCATCGGCGGCAATGCCGATCGCGAGTATTTCGCCGCACCGGACAGCATCGCCCAGCACATCACCGAGCAGACCTGCGAGCATTGCAACACCTACAACATGCTCAAGCTGACCAGCCATCTCTACAGCTGGCAGCCCGACGGGGCGTTCTTCGATTTCTACGAGCGCGCGCACCTCAACCATGTGATGGCGCAGCAGGACCCGAAGACCGGCGGCTTCACCTACATGACCCCGCTGATGAGCGGCACCAGGCGCGAGTTCGCCGGGCCGGAGGCGGAGGAATTCTGGTGCTGCGTCGGCTCGGGGATGGAGAGCCACGCCAAGCATGGCGAAGCGGCGTTCTGGGAGGGCGAGGGCGCCTTCCTGGTCAATCTCTACATTCCCGCGACGATCGACTGGAAGGCCAAGGGCGCGCAGTTCGTGCTCGATACCGCCTATCCGTTCGCGGGGACCGCGACGCTGAAGCTTGCGCGGCTGGCGCGGGCAGGCCGTTTCACTGTGGCGCTGCGCGTGCCGGGTTGGGCGGCGGGCAAGGCGATCGTGACCGTGAACGGCGCGACCGCCGGTGCTCGGTCCGAGCGCGGCTATGCGCTGGTGTCACGCAGCTGGAAGGCGGGCGACACGCTGGCGATCACCCTGCCGATGGACCTGCGCCTTGAAGCGACGCCCGGCGACGACAGCGTCGTCGCGGTGCTGCGCGGGCCGATGGTGCTGGCGGGCGACCTGGGCGCGGCGGAGACGCCGTGGACGGGGGCCGATCCCGCGCTGGTCGGGCAGGACCTGCTCGCCAGCTTCGCGCCGACTGCCGAGCCGGCGATCTTCGAGACGAACGGCGTGGTGCGGCCCGGCGACCTGCGCTTCGTCCCCTTCTACCGCCAATATGAACGCCGCAGCGCGGTCTATTTCAAGCGCTTCAGCGAAGCGCAGTGGCGGCAGGAGGAGGCCGCCTTCCTCGCCGAACAGGCGCGGTTGAAGGATGTCGCCGCCCGCTCGGTCGACGTGATGCACCTGGGCGAGATGCAGCCCGAGCGCGACCATGACCTGCGCACCGAAGGCGCGTCCTATCCGGTCGCCTATCGCGGGCGGCAGGGCCGCGATGCGCGCACCGGCAGCTGGTTCGACTTCACGATGAAGGTCAAGGACGGCCCGCTGCTGCTCCAGGCGACCTATTGGGGCGGCGAGCGCGACCGCGACTTCGACATCCTCGTCGATGGCCAGAAGATCGCGACCCAACACCTCAGCGAGACGGACGCGCCGGGCAAGTTCTTCGACGTGACCTACAAACTCCCCGAGACGCTCACCAAGGGCAAGAAGAGCGTGCGCGTCCGCTTTGTGCCGCACGATCGCAACACCGCCGGCCCCGTGTTCGGCGTCGTGCTGCTCACCGCCAAGCCGTGAGCGGCGTCGCGCTGACGCTGGACGAGGTGCGCGCACTCGCCCGCCGGGTGTTGCGCGCGGCGGGCCTCGCCGAGGATCATGCGGATGCGGTCGCCGAGACGATGGTCGCGGGCGAGCGCGACGGTTGCGCGTCGCACGGCATCTACCGGCTGCTCGTCGCGGCCAACACCATCGCCAAGGGCAAGGTGGTGCGCGATGCGGTGCCGCTGCTATCCGAGCCCGCACGGGCGCTCGCGCGGGTCGACGGCAAGGGCGGGTTCGCGCAGCTGGCGTTCGCGGTCGGCAAGCCCGCGCTGGTCGCCAAGGCGCGCGCCTGCGGCATTGCCGCGCTGGCACTCAACAATGTCGTCCATTTCGCCGCGCTCTGGCCCGAGGTCGAGGCGCTTGCCGAAGCGGGGCTGGTCGCGCTGGCCTTCACCCCCAGCCATGCCTGGGTCGCGCCCGCCGGGGGTACGCGACCGGTGTTCGGCACCAACCCGATCGCCTTTGGCTGGCCACGTCCGGCGCCGGCGCCGCCCTTCGTCTTCGACTTCGCCACCAGCATGGTCGCACGCGGCGAGATCGAGCTGCACCGCCGCGCCGGGAAGGCCGTGCCCGAGGACTGGGGCATCGACGGCGAAGGCCGCCCGACCAGCGATCCGGCGGCCATCCTAGACGGGGCAATGCGCACCTTTGGCGGGCACAAGGGCTCGGCGCTCGCGGCGATGGTCGAGCTGGCCGCCGGACCGCTGATCGGCGACCTGACCAGCGCGGAATCGATCGCAGCAGACGGTGGGGCAGGGGCCTCGCCACTCGGCGGCGAGCTGATCGTCGCGATCGATCCGGCGGGGTTCCTCGGCGATGCGGTGCTCGAGCATCTCGCCCGCGCCGAGGCGATGTTCGACAGCATCGAGGCGCAGGGCGCGCGGTTGCCCTCGTCGCGCCGCTATGCCGCCCGTACCCGCAGCCTTGCCGAGGGGGTGCGCATCCCCGACAAGCTCTATGCCGACATTCTAGCGCTGGAAGCGAGCCTTACCCGATGAAGCCCATTCTTCTTCTCACCGCCGCCCTGCTCGCCACCGCCGCGGTGCCCGCGCCCAAGCCGGTCGGCGCCGATGCGCGGCTCAAGGCGCTGATCGACAGCGAATACAAGTGGCGGGTCGAGCAAGAAGGCCCCGGCGAGGACAATCCCGCGGCCAAGGGCGGCCTGCCCGATGTCGGCCCGGCCGCACAGGCGGCGCGGCTGGCGCGCTGGACCGCGACCGCGCAGGCACTCGCTGCGATCGACCCGGCGAAGCTGAGCCCCAAGGGACGGATCGACTATCTGGTCTACAAGGGCCAGATCGACGCGCTGCTCGCCGCCCAGCGCTTCCGCGATTATGAAAAGCCGCTCAATTCGGACAGCAGCTTCTGGAGCGACATCGCCGGATCGGCGCGCGACGCCTTCGTCCGCGAGGACCAGTACCGCGCGTACATCAAGACACTGCGCGACATGCCGCGCTATTTCGACCAGAACATCGTCAATATGCGCGCCGGTCTCGCGCGCGGCTTCACGCCGCCCAAGGTGACGCTCACCGGCCGCGACATCGGCGTGGCGCAGGTGGTCGAGGCGCCGCTCGAGGAGAATCTGTTCTACACGCCGTTCAAGAAGTTCCCCGGAGCGATCCCCGCGGCGGTGCAGGCGGAGCTGCGCCGCGAGGGCCAGGCAGCGATCCGCGAGGCGGTGGTGCCGGCGCACCAGAAGCTGCTGACGTTCCTGCGCACCGAATACATCCCCGGCGCCCGCACCGAGCTCGCCGCGACCACGCTGCCCGACGGCCAGGCCTATTACCGCTCGAAGATCCGCGAATATGTGACCCGCGACATGACCGCCGAGCAGGTCCATGCCGTCGGCCTTCGCGAGGTGGCAAAGATCCGCGCCGAGATGATGACGGTAAAGGCCGAGGCCAAGTTCGAGGGCGAGCTGCCGGCCTTCCTCAACTTCCTGCGCACCGATCCGCAATTCTACGCCAAGACACCGCGCGAGCTGCTCTATCACGCCGCCTGGGCGGCCAAGCAATTCGACGGCAAGGCGGGGCAGTATTTCGGCCATCTGCCGCGCCGGCGCTTCGCGATCGTGCCCGTGCCGGACGATCTTGCGCCCTTCTACACCGGCGGCCGCGGCGGCCCGGGCGTCTATCTGGTCAACACCTATGACCTGAAGTCGCGGCCCTTCTACCAGCTCACCGCGCTGACCCTGCACGAAAGCGCGCCGGGCCATGCCTTCCAGATGCCGCTCGCCAACGAGAACAAGGCGCTGCCGCCCTTCCGCCGCGACACCTATCTCTCGGCCTACGGCGAGGGCTGGGCGCTCTATTCGGAGAAGCTCGGCGTCGAGATGGGGATGTACGAGACGCCCTACGACCAGTTCGGCATGCTGAGCTACCAGATGTGGCGGGCGGCGCGGCTGGTCGTCGACACCGGCATCCATTCGATGGGCTGGACGCGCGAACAGGCCCAGGCTTTCCTGCGCGACAACACCGCGCTCAGCAACCACGAGATCGAGACTGAGGTCGATCGCTACATTGCCTGGCCCGGTCAGGCGCTGAGCTATTATATGGGCGAGCTGGCGTTTCTCGATGCCCGCGCCCGCGCCGAAAAAGCGCTTGGGCCGAAGTTCAACATCCGCGCTTGGCATGATGCGATGCTGCAGCTCGGATCGGTGCCGCTGACCGTGATCGACCAGCGCACCGACCAGTTCATCCAGGAAGGCGGCAAGGGCCCCTATCCCGACGAGGAGCGGTAACGACCGCGACGCGCGTAAACGGTGTTGCTCCCCCAGCGTCATCCCTGCGAAAGCCGGAATCCATTGGGGTCGCCGTTTAGGCTCTTGCTAAAACCTAGAGGCGAATGGATCCCGGCTTTCGCCGGGATGACGGATGTTGGATGCCGGTGTGGGTCCCCCTCGCCTCAGGGCTTGAAAAGCGCCAGCGGCCCGCGGCCGGCGCTGCTCCAGGTCGACCAGTTGGGGAAGACATAGGGCATGTCTGCATCGGCGACGCCGTGCCAGCGGGCGATCGCGCCGAGATATTCTTCCTGCGCCACGCCGGGCACGAAGCGACCCTCCTTGGTGATGTCGTCCGCGCCGCCCAGCACCGGATCGGGATAGCTGCCCAGCACCGCGCCGGGAGCGACGTCGCCGCCCATCACCAGGTGGTTGCTGCCCCAGGCATGGTCGGTGCCGCCCTGGCCGTTGCCGAGATAGGTCCGGCCGAAGTCGCTCATCGTGAAGCTGGTGACATTACCCGCTAGCCCCAGCGAGCCCATTGCCTTGTGGAAGCCGGCCATGGCATTGGCGACGTCGCCGAGCAGACTGGCATGCAGACCCACCGCGGTATTGCCGGTCTGCACCTGGCCGGCATGGGTGTCGAACCCGCCCTGGCTGACGAGGAAATTCTGCCGCGTATGGCCCAGCGTGCCGCGCGCGGCGATCATCCGCGCCACCACCATCAGCTGCCGGGCGACATCGCTGGTCAGCGCCGCGCCGGTCGTCGGGTTGACGAAAAACGCGTCCGTGGCGGCAGTGCCGACGAGGATGCCATTCGCCGTCGCCGCTTGATCGTAGTTGCGCGTCAGCGTCTGCGCGACACCGTCGAGGACCGCGCTGCCATCGCCGTTGCTGCCGAGCGCGGTGATTGCGCTGTTCTTGGCGCTGCTGCCGGCGGTGAAGCCGCTGCGGCCGGGGAGGCCGCCGGTGCTCGGCAGGATCAGCGGGGTAGTCTGGCGGCCGAGCACCGCGACGGTCGCGCCCGCCACCGACATCACCGGCGGCAGCGAGCCCCCCGACATCTTGTCGGCGATGCGGCCGAGGAAGCCGTCGCGACTGGCCTCGCGAGCGCGCAGGCCTTGCCAGTGATCCTGCTCGTCGGCATGGCTCATCAGGTTGGCTGGGCGCAGATCGGTACGCGACTGGTAGGTCGCCTTGGTCAGCGGCGCGAACAGCGTGCCGGCATTGAGCACCAGCCCCAGCGATCCTTCGTCCCAGATCGGCCGCAGTGCCGCCATGGCGGGGTGGAGCGCATAGGCACTGTTGGTCAGCGGCGTCAGCGCCGACCGCTGGATGCCGACGCTGCCGCGCGAGGCCAGATAGGTGCTGTGCCGGGCATCGGTGGGGATCACCATGTTCCAGCCGTCATTGCCGCCGAACAGGAAGATGCCGACCATGGCGCGGTAGCTGCCGGTGGGTGCGGCGATGGCGGCGGTACGGCCGAACTGGCCCAGCGCTGCGAGCGCGCCGGTGCCGGCGGTGAGGCGAACGAAATCGCGACGGGAAAGCGTCATGGGGAAAGTCCTCAGCGATCGACCAGGAACATCGGGCTGGTGGCCGCGACATAGAGCATCATCTGTGCCCGTTTGCGGGCCTGCAGCTTGGGATCGGCATTGGTGATCGCCGTGCCTGCCGCCTTGAGCGCGTCGCGCTGGGTCTTGCTCAGCCCCTTGGCGAACAGCAGCAGATCAATGCGATCGACCATCGCGTCGACATTGTCGCCGATCGCTTCCCAATCGGCCCAGACCGGCGCGGTGCCCGACGTGCCGGCCAGCGTCGCCACCGCGGCATATTCGCTGCGGCCGGCGTCGCCGCTCACCGTCCAGTCATAGACCAGATTGTGCAGCCGCAGCTGGTTGGCGCTGGTCAGCAGCTTGGAGGCGGGGCTGCGCAGCGTCGCGCTGCCGGGCAGCGGGAAGTCGTCCGGGTAGAAGTTGAACACCGAGGGTGCGCGCATCACCGGCTGGCCGAACGTGCCGTCGCGGGCCTGGAAGACATAGCCGTCGGTGGTGAAGCCGATCGCGCGGGCCAGGCTGGTCATCGCCAGCACCGGCTCCTTGAGCTTGCCCGGCGTGGAGAGCTGCGGCCCGCGTGCCTCGGCATCGGTGAGGATCGCACGGACCACCGCCTTGAGGTCGCCGCGCACGCCGCTGCCATTGTTGGCGAACACCGCCGCGACCCGGCCGATATAGGCGGGCGAGGGGTTGGGCGTGACCAAATGGGTGATCAGGTGCCGGGAGACAAAGGGCGGGGTGGAGGCGTTGTTGAACGCGGCGTCGACCACTGCCGTCACGCTCGCCTGCTGCGTGGCACCCGCGGGCACCACCGTGCCGAGGAAGCGCTTCTCGGCGCTGTCATAGCGGGTGGGCGAGGGGATCATCGGCTGGGCATAAGCAACCGCCTGGCCGTCGTTCGCCGCCGCGCTGCCGACCCGGGCATAGGTCCAGCCGGTCAGCGCGCGGGCGATCTCGCGAATGTCGTCGGCGGTATAGTTGGGGATCGGGCCGCCGCTCGCGTCGCGCTGGAGGCTGCCGTCCATGCCGAGCTGGTCCGGGCCCATTGTGAACAGCTGGAGAAACTCGCGGGCGTAGTTCTCGGAAGGCGTGCCCTTCCGGCTGTCCGCCATGTCGAGATAGTCGCCCATATAGGCGTTGAGCGTCACGCCGAGCAGCAGGTCGCGATAATTGCCGAAGGCGCCGGTGAGGAACAGCTGGTTGAACGCGGCGATGCCCGCGGTCGAGCGCACCCCCGCCTCCGACGCGACGATCATCTGCGAGAGCGCGAAGGCGACGCGCTGGCGCAGCTGGTCCGGCGCGGTGATCGCATCGGCGTAGAAGCGCATCGCCACCGGCGTGCGGGTGAAGCGCTGGGTCGAGCAGGCGGTGTCGCCCGAGGCGCAGGAATCGGCGCGGACGTCCACCGCAAGGTCGCTATAGGTGCTGCCGGTCGCGGCGAACTGCTCGTCGAGCCAGCCATTGACGCCGAGCGCGCGGATGCGATCGACCAGCGCGACCGTGGGGCCGAAGCTCGCCTGCTGTGCGAGGCGCACGGAATCGTCGAGTGCGGCAGCCGCCACGGGCGCGGGAGCGGGGCTCGGCGGGGCGGAAACCAGGCCGCCGCCGGAACTGCCGCCACCACCACCGCCGTCACAGGCGGAGAGCAGGGTTATCGCCAGGGCGGCACCTGCCGCCAAGGCTAGTTTCGTTACGCTTGACACGCCCCCCGCTCCTTCGATCGCGCACTGGGAATGTCTTGGTTATTAAGGGGATAAGGTTAATCGGCGGCTCGCGCTTATGGTTAAGCGAGGGTTACCGGCGACAGACGGCAACCATTGCTGCGGCGCTCGCAGCGTCGAGCGCTTCGGCGTGCGCGGCACAGATCTGCGCATCGCGATCGAGGGCGAGGCTGAACGGCAGCCCCGCGCTGCGTTGTGCCACTTCGGCGGCCAGGCGGCGCTGGGTGCCGCGATCGGGCTGCCAGCGCTGCGCGGGCGGCACCCGCTCCAGCATCGCCCGAGTGGCGCGGCTGTCGTCGAACGGCACCACCAGCACGCGATAGGGTTGCGCCCCGCGACCGATCGCGTCGAGTCGCGCCAGCTCGCCGTGGCAGGGCGCACACCAGGAAGCGACGAACAGCAGAATGCTTTCGGGCGGTCCGAAGGGCGCCGGCGCAGCGCCGAATAGAAGCGGCAAGCACGCGATCCTGCCAAGTTGCTGGATCAAAATACGCATCTTGCTCGACAATCCCGCCGCATCATGATTGGAAGGCACTTCCTTTGGGGGAGGGGTAGCAGAATGGCTTCGCTGATTCTCGCGCTTTTGCTGGCTGGTGGGCAGCAGGCAGCGGCGCCACAAGCATCCAGTGCCGCGCCGACGCTGCAGCAACTGTTCGACCAGGCGACCAAGGCCGGCGCCGAAGGCCAGTGCGCGGACGCCGTGAAGACGTTCGAGGAAATCGAGAAGAACGCCAAGGCAATGTCCAACCCCACCGTCCGCGCGGCGGTGGATGTGCGCAAGGGCTATTGCTTGGCACAGCTCGAACGTACCGACGAAGGCGAAGCGGCGATCCGCCGCGGCCTGCCGGTACTCGCCACGAAGGGCGCCGGTTTTGCTGAGGAGGTGCGGCAGGCGCACCTCGCGCTCGGCCAGGTAGCGATGCTGCGCTTCGACTATAGCGGCGCGGCCGCCGAATACCGGCTGGTGCTGGACTCGTCCGCAGGTGCAGACCGAGTCAAGCCGCTCATGGCGCTCAGCCAGGTGACGATGTTCGACCAGGACGGCGAGGCGCTGCGCTACGCGACCGAGGCACGCAGCATCGCGCTGGCCGATGCCAGCTTCGACAAGAAGGCGCGGGCGTCGGTGCAGACCCAATATGCCCGCACGCTGCTCAACGCCGGGCGCGCGCCCGAGGCCTATGCGGAACTCAAGGACAGCCTGCGCAAGCAGGGCGGGCTGACGATGAAGGTCGGCGTGTCCGACCTGGCGACGCGTTCGGACCTGGCGATCGCCGCCTGGCTCAATCATGATGCGGACTCGGCGCGCAACTATCTCGCCTATACCGGTGCCGGACGTTTCGAGAAGTCGCCGTTCGAGCGTGCCCGCGACATGACGCTGCCCGCCTGCGGCGCGGAAACCGGGCTCAAGCCCGACGACATGGCGATCATCCAGTTCTCGCTCGCCGAGGACGGACATGTCGCCGGCGTGCTGCCGATCTATGCGCCGGCCGGTCGCACCGCGGCGATCGCCTTCGCCCGTGAAGTGAGCGGCTGGTCCTGGGCGCCCGAAGAAGCCCGCGCCATTCCGCTGCTGTTCCGCCTGACCACGCGCATCGAGATGCGCTGCACCAATGCCGGCGAGCGCCCCGACCTGACCCAGCCGCTCGCCACCGCCGCCGAGGCGTGGCTGGAGAGCAAGGGCGTCGCGGATGCCGGCTGGAAGGCGCTGCCCGACGCCAAGGCGGCACCGCTCGAGCGCGCCGCGCTCGCCGCTGCGCGGGCAAAGGACGATCGCCCCGGCATGACCGCGGCCGCGCTCGCTTTGGTCGAGAACAGCGTGGTGCCCGAAGCCGAGCGGAAGACGCTGGCGGTCGAGGCCGCCGCATGGGGCGCGGCGCTTGGCGCACCGCCTGCGGCACGCGCCTATCTGGAACTGCAAAAGAGTGACCTGGCTGCCGGACATCGCGGGCGCACGGCGGGGCGGCGCGCCCTGCTGGCACGGCCTGAATTCCAGAACGATCCGCTGGCCGCGGCGACGCTTCGCCTGCTGATCTCCATGCCCGGTTTCCGCACGTCCGCGCCATCCGATGCCGACGCGCTACTTGCAGCGGTAGTTGCGGCCCCCGGCTTGCCCGAACGCCATCCGCTCAAGGTGGCGGCGTTGCTTCAGCGCGCGAACCTCGCGGCGAAGAACGGCGACCTCGCTGCCGCCCAGCGCGCCTTCGCGCAGACCGGCCTGACCAGCCGCCAATGTGCGCTGCTGGGGCTCAAGCCTGCGGTCCGGAGCACCGGCGACCTCAGCAACGCCTTCCCGGACACGGCGCAGCGCCTAGGCTTCGAAGGCTGGGTGCGGACCGAGTTCGACGTCGCCACCGACGGCAAGACGATCGCGCCGCGGGTGGTGAGTTCCTACCCTGCTTTTGTGTTCGACGATGCGGCGACGTCCATGGCAAAGGGGCTGCGCTACACCAGCAGCTACCGCCCGGAAGACGGTGTCGCCTGCTCCGCGCAGGATACGCCGATCAGCTTCCGGCTAAGCCATATGCCGAAATGATCTGCGCGGCATCGCTGCCTCACACCGCGCCGGTGCCGCCGTTCGCGCCGAACACGCTGCCATCGGTATAGCTGAATTCGTTCGAGGCGAGCGCCACGTAGAGCGGGGCCAGCTCCGCCGGCTGGCCCGCGCGTCCGAGCGGGGTGTCCTGGCCGAACTTGCCCATCTCGCCCGGCAGCTGCCCGCCGGCGACCTGCAGCGGCGTCCAGATCGGCCCCGGCGCCACTGCGTTCACGCGGATGCCCTTCTTGGCCATCTGCTTGGCCAGTGCCTTGGTGAAGATCGCGATCCCGCCCTTGGTGGTGGCATAGTCGAGCAGCTCCTTCTCGGGGGCGAAGCTGTTGACCGAAGCGGTGTTGATGATCGCCGAGCCCGGCTTCATCAGCGGCAGCGCGGTCTTGGTGATCCAGAACATCGCGTAGAGATTGGTCTTCATCGTGCGATCGAACTGCTCGAAGCTGATCTCGTCGATCGAAGCTTTCGACTGCTGATAGGCGGCATTGTTGACCAGGATGTCGAGCCCGCCGAGCTGGCGGTTGGCCCGGCCCACCAGATCGACGCAGAAGCCCTGGTCGGTCAGGTCGCCCGGCAGCAGCACCACCTTGCGGCCCTCGCCGCGGAGCAGCTTGGCTACGTCCTGCGCGTCGGGCTCCTCGGTCGGGAAATAGTTGATCGCGACGTCGGCGCCTTCCCGCGCAAAAGCGATGGCGGCGGCGCGGCCGATGCCGGAGTCGCCGCCGGTCACCAGCGCCTTGCGGCCGGCCAGCTTGCCCGAGCCGCGATAGCTGCGCTCGCCGCAATCGGGGACGGGGTTCATCTCGCGCTGGAGCGCCGGCCATTTCTGGCGCTGCTCGGGGAAGGGCTTGTCGGTATATTTGGTCTGAGGATCGGGTGCCGGGCCGCCGTTCGCGGCTTGCGCGAAGGCGGGTCCGGCGGCAGTAGCAGCGCCAGCGGCAGCGGCACCTTTCAGAAGATCGCGGCGGCTCGGTTCGTCGGTCATGGCGCAGCTCCCTGTTGCATTGGGTTCAGCGCGCGAGATCGGCGAAGGTTCAGCGTTGACGGCAAGAAACCAAAAGGCTTCAATAGGATATGACTATCTCCGCATTCCCGCTGACGCGCCGCGCGCTGGTCGGCGCCAGCGTGGCGCTCGGCGCCTGCCCGACGGCGCTGCTTGCCCGCACGACCGGCGGGCTGATCGCCGGAACCTATGTGAACGAGGGCGGGCCCGGGCTGGTGCCGCTGACCCACGGCGCAGGGGGCTGGCAGCGCGGCACGCCGATCGCCGCGATCCGCAACGCATCGTTCGGCGTGCGCTCGGCGACGACGGGTATGCGCTATCTGCTCGACGAGCAGACCCAGGGCGCGGTCGGCGTCTATACGGCCGGGCTCGCCAAGCTGGGCACCGCCTCGACACTGGGTGCCGACCCCTGCCATGCCGCGCTGTCGGCGGACGGGCGCCGTCTCGCGGTCGCCAATTATTCGAGCGGCAGCGTCGCGCTGTTCGATCTCGACCGCACCGGGCGCCTAGCCGGCGAGGGGCGCCGCATCCAGCATGAGGGCAGCGGCCCCAATCGCGAGCGCCAGGCCGGCCCGCATGCGCATTGGGTGGGCTTCTCCGGCACCAACCAGCTGCACTCGGTCGATCTCGGCGCCGACGCGGTGTTCCTGCACCGGCTGGGCGCTGGTGGTGCGGTCGACACCAGCATCGCCTATCGCACCGAAACAGGGGCGGGTCCGCGGCATCTTGCTCGCCACCCCAAGCTGCCGATCGCCTATCTCGTCACCGAGTTGGCCAACACGGTAACGGTGCTGCGCGCGCTCCCCGACGGTCGCTTCACCGCACTGGCGACGCTCTCGACGCTGCCCAAGGGCTTCACCGGCAATTCCGCGGCCGCGCACATCGCGGTGAATGCGGCGGGTACGCGGCTCTACATTGCCAATCGCGGGCATGACAGCATTGCGGTATTCGCGATTCAGCGCGACGGGGGGCTCACGCCGATCCAGCATGCCGGCAGCGGCGGGCACTGGCCGCGGTTGTTCCTGCTCCGCGAAGGCGACCGCGAGATGCTCGTCGCCAACGAGCGCTCGGGCAACATCGCCCGGCTGGCGATCGGCGCGGATGGGAAACTCGGCACCGCAGCCAAGGGTGTGGCGCTACCGGGCGTGGTGTTTCTCTCCGCCTGACGTGGGGCTGGCGAGGCGTACGGTCGCCGTACCCTCCGCCCAGACCGGCAGATAGAGCCCCTGACCCGAGGCCTGGAGCGTGCCCGTGCGCGTGCGCTCCAGCTTGGCGTCGATCCGCAACACGCCCTCGCGCCGGCTGGAGATCGCGCGGCTGACCTTGCCGAGCAGCTCGCCATAATCGCGCTCGAAATTCTGGCTGAGCGCGGCGGCGATGAAGCTGCTCATCCCCGGCGCGTTCATCAGCTGGAGGATCAGGTCGCCCCCGGTCATGTCGGTAGTGCCGCTGACGCCGAGGTTCTGGAAGTCGACCTTGCGCGAATTGGGGAGGTTGACGGGCGTGGCCGTCAGCCACACGGTACCCCGCGTCCGGCCGATAGTGCCCGCCACGTCTTCGGCCGAGAACAGCAGGCCGACCGCCATCTGCTTGCCCTTGGTGCCGTAGATCGTCGCCTTCTCGAACGTCGCCCGCACCGGGCCGACGCCGGGCACCTCGAACGGCCGCGCCTGACGCTTGACCAGCGCCTTCATCAGCACGGGCTCCAGCTCGCGATAGTCGGCGATCACCGGCAGGAAGAGCGAGACCTTGCCGGTTTGGCCCTGCAGCGGCTGCATCGGCGGCAGCGGGGCGGGGGCGGGATCCGCAGGCTTCTGGCCGACAAAAGTCTCGGTGGTCGCCTCCATGCCCAACCGTAGCTCTAGCCGCTTGCCGGTGATCGCATAGCCGCCATAGCGCAGCTGCTTGGGCGTCACCCGCATCCAGACCGGCGGGTTGTCCCGGTTGAGCGACAGGGTGGTGAAGGCCGAGCGCCACGCCTCTTCGATCTTCTGGCGAACGCCGAGCTTCTGCAGCTCGCCCGGCAGCTCGCGCTCCAGCTTGGCGATCACGGGCGCGAGCTTCTGGTCGGCCTTGTCGGTGAACTCGATGCGCTGACCGAGGATGTCGACATGGGGCACATTGGCCCAGTCATAGTCGATGTCGATCTTGCCGCGCGGGTTCCAGTCCGGGCCTAGCGACAGCGTGATGACGGCGTGCGCCATCGCGTCCGCCGTCGCGGTCTCGCGCTTGAGCACGCCGCCGATATCCTCGGCACGCACCACGGCGTGGAGCGGCATCGCCAGCCGGATCACCTGGCCCTGGCCGCCGATCGTCATCCGCCCGCGCGTGACTTCGCCGACGATGCGGCACTTGATCGTCGGCGTCTTCACCTTGGCAATGCCGAGGTCGAGCTTCTTCGGCGGCACGCAGGGCTGGTCGGGCTTGTCGATCGCCCAGAGCTGGCGCGGCACCGCACGCTCCAGCGTCGCGGCGAGATCGTCGAGATTGGCTTCGAGCGGCAGGGTGAGCGTGGAGAGCTCGGGCTTTACCTCGATCCGGTCCTTGGCGTGGGGCGGCGCGCCGCCGCCGCGATGCCCCGAACAGCCGGCGAGCACGAGCAGCAGCACCGCCGAAGACCACCGCCCGCGCATTCGTTTCCCCTTGTTGCCGATCCGGAACAAGAGGCAGAACCGCCGGAACCGGCGATCCGTTCCGGGGCGGCGTGCACCGCCCCATCACGATGGTCAGCGCGTGAAGAGTTGGGTATCCTGCCCCATGTAGCGGGCATATTCTTCGGCGTAGCGGGCGGTGGCACGCTGCTGGTCTGCCGGACCGGCGGACTCGATCAGCTTGGGATACCAGGTCCCTTCTTCCGAATAGATATGGTGGAGCACCGCGCCGCGGATATGCTCGAGCTTGTCGTGATAGTCCTGGCTGGCGGGGTCGAGCCGCTCGAGCAGGCCCAGCTCCATCTTGGCGGCCGACTGTTCCTGATAAGCGAGCTCGGCATGGCCGACCTGGTGATCGGCGGCGAGCGCCGGGTAGACCGACACTTCCTCGGCGATCGAATGGGCGGTGAGCAGCAGGCCCAGCCGCTTCTGTTCGACCGTGCGCTCGGCGGGCGCGGCGCTGCGGAGCCGCTCGAACTGCGCCTCGATCTCGCGGTGATGGCCGAGGATCTGCGACAGCCAGTCGCCGGGACGCGCCAGCGCCTCGGCCTTGGCGGTCGCCTCGCGGCGATCCTGTTCGCTTTCGGGAGGCGTGATGGCGGCGATCGCCTGGTCCAGTATCGACATAGGGGATGCTCCGGCTTTGGTGGCAGTTGAAGGCTAAGCGGTTGCAAAACCGCCATGTTCCTGTTGCGAGTCACAATCAGCCGGTGTGCGATGGCATGCCCGGCGGGTGACATCTGTCACTGGGCCGGCCGGTCTCTGCGCGGCATCTTCGGGTCGTTCTTGAAAAGGGGTTCGACCGATGATCGACGATCTTGCCGCCGTCGCGCGGCTATCCGGCGTATCGAAGCGGCTGGGTGGGCGGGCCGTGCTCGATCGCCTCGACCTGACGATCCGCGCCGGCGAAGTGACCGCGCTGCTGGGGCCCAACGGGGCGGGCAAGACGACCTCGGTCGCGCTGCTCACCGGCCGGCTGGCACCCGATGCGGGCACCGCGCAGCTGTTCGGGCTCGACCCGCGCCGGCCGGCCGCACGCCGGCGGCTGGGGGTGATGCTGCAGAGCGCCGGGCTGCCCGACGTGCTGACCATCCGCGAGTTGGTGACGCTGCACGCCGGCTATTATCCCGATCCGCGCCCGATCGACGAGGTGCTGGCGCTGGCCGGGATCGCCGATCTGGCCGATCGCCGCTGCGGCGCGCTCTCGGGCGGACAGGCGCGGCGGGTGCAATACGCCTTGGCGATCTGCGGGCGTGCCGACCTGCTGGTGCTCGACGAGCCGACCGCGGCGATGGACCGGGGCTCCGCCCGCACGCTGTGGGGCACGGTCCGCGCTCTCGCCGACGACGGCGCCGCGGTGCTGCTGACCAGCCACGATCTTGCCGAGGCGGATGCACTGGCCGACCGCGTGCTGGTGATGGACGCCGGCCGGATCGTCGCCGACGATACGCCCGCAGCGCTGCGGGCGCGGGCAGGGGGCTCGGTGCTCCGCTGCCGCTCGACGCTGGTCCCTGCCGCGGCTGCCCTGCTGCCGGGCGCACGCGATGCGGAGATGGAGGGCGCGGACCTGCGCATCGTCAGCGCCGATGCCGCCGCCACCGTCCGCGCGCTGCTCGATGCCGATCCGGCGCTGACCGCGCTGCGAATTGCCGACGCCACGCTCGAAGACGCCATCGCGACCTTGCTCGCACCCGTCCAGGAAAGGATCGCCGCATGACCGCCCTTGCCCTCCCGCACGGCGTCTGGCGCCGCGAGGCGCTCACTGAGGTGAAGCGCAGCCTGCGCCTGCCGCAATTCCTCTTGCCCACGGTGCTGACGCCGGCCGGCTTCTACGGCCTCTTCACCCTGGCGCTGCCGCATGATCCCGCACCCGGTTTCGCCGCAGCGACGCTGGCAGGGTACGGCGTGTTCGCCGCGACCGGCCCGGCGCTGTTCGGCTTCGGTGCCGGCGTCGCGGTGGAGCGCGAGCAGGGGCTGATCGAGCTCAAGCGCGTCTCGCCGATGCCTGCGGGCGCCTATGTCGCGGCGAAGCTCACCGCCGCCGTGGCGATGACCGCGCTGGCGCTGGTGCTGATCGACGCGCTGTCGATCGTCGCGGGCGTGCGGCTCTCCGCGGGCACCTGGGCGCTGCTGACGTTGCTCCACCTCACCTCCGCGATACCCTTCGCGCTGATCGGGTTCGGCATGGGGATGCGGATGAGCGCCAAGGGGGCCGTCGCCGTTGCCAACGCGCTATTCCTCGGCTGCTCGGTGCTGGGCGGGTTGTGGATCCCGAGCCGGTTACTGCCGGGCTGGATGCAGACGATCGGCGCATGGACGCCGTCCTACCATCTCGGCCAGCTCGCACGGGTCATCGTCGGTGCGGACACCATCGGCAGCCCCTGGACGCACGGCGCGGCCATTCTCGCGATGACGGTGGCCGGCGCCACCTGGGCCTGGACCGGCTGGCGGCGGAGCCCGGCTTGACCGCGCACCCCGTCCTCCGCGAGGCTGGCGCGATGCAGACCGAGACGTCCTATCAGCGGTTGCGGGGGAATGGCTGGCCCTGGCTCGCCTATCTGATCTTCGTGCCCTTCCCCTGGCTCTGGGCCAGCCCCGACGCCACCACCATCCTCGTGGCGGCAGTGGCGATCGGCCTGTTCCTGCCGCTCTATCTGGCCTCGACCCGTGTTCCGGACCGGGCGCTGATCCCGATTGCACTGGCCATGCTGGCACTGGGCATTGCGGTCGCGGGCCTGCCGCTCGGCTGGACGACCTTCTGCATCTATGCGGGGGTGACGGTCGCCCGGCTGCGGTCGCGCCGGCAGGCCGGGATCGGCATCGGCGCCATCGCTGTGGTCACCGCCCTGACCGGCCTTGCCTGGCACCAGCCGATCCTGTGGTTCGCGCCCGGCGTGCTGTTCGTGGTGATGAGCGGGGTCGCCACCATGTCGAGCTTCGCTTTTTACGAGCGCACCCAGGCCCTGCTCGCCAGCCAGGAAGAGGTACGTCGCCTCGCGGGCACCGCCGAGCGCGAGCGGATCACCCGTGACTTGCACGACGTGGTGGGCCGCACGCTGACGCTGGTCGCCCTCAAGGCGGATCTCGCGGCTCGGCTGGTCGACCGTGACGCCGCCGCCGCCAGGTCAGAGCTGGAAGCGATCGCGGCGGCGGCCCGCTCGGGCCTTGCCGAGGTGCGGGCCGCGCTGACCGGGCAGTTGGGCGGCTCGCTTGCGACCGAGGCCAGCGCTTCGCTGGCCGCATTGGAGACGGCCCTCATCGAGCCGGTCGTCACGGGCGACCCCGCGGCGGTGCCGGCCGATGCCGGCGCCATCCTGGCGATGACGCTGCGCGAGGCGGTGACCAACGTGATCCGCCACGCCGGGGCGCGGCGTTGCGCGATCGGTTTCGAGGCGGACGGGGGAGATGCCCGGCTGGTGGTGGAGGACGACGGCGTCGGCCTCTCCTTCCGCGAGGGCAACGGCCTGCGCGGCATGCGCCAGAGGCTGGTCGCGGCGGGGGGGCGGCTGGAGTTGCAGGCGCTCCAGCCCGGCACGCGGCTGGAAGCGAGCGTGCCGGCATGACGATCCGCATCGTCATCGCCGAGGACCAGGGGCTGGTACTCGGCGCCATCGCGGCGCTGCTGGCGCTGGAGAGCGACTTCGAGATCGTCGGCAGGGCAGCCAACGGCGATGCCGCGCTCGGGCTGGTGCGCGACCTGACGCCCGACATCCTGCTGACCGATATCGAGATGCCGGGACGCACCGGACTGGACTGCGCGCAGGTCCTCGCGGCCGAGAAGGCGCGCACGGCGGTGGTGATCGTAACCACCTTCGCACGCCCCGGCTATCTCGCCCGGGCACGGGCGGCAGGGGTGCGCGGCTATCTGCTCAAGGACGCGCCGGTCGACACGCTGGTCGCCGCGATCCGTACCGTTGCCGCCGGGGGACGGGTGATCCCGCCCGAGCTCGCCGCCGCGGCTTGGGAAGCGGGCAGCGACCCGCTTACCGATCGCGAGCGGGATGCGCTGCGGCTTGCCGAAGAGGGGCTGTCGAACAAGGACATTGCGCGGCGGCTGGGCCTCTCACCCGGCACGGTGCGCAATTATCTCTCCGAAGCGGCGGGCAAGCTCGGTGCGGCCAACCGGATCGAGGCTGGCCGCACCGCGCGCGCGAATGGCTGGCTTTAGCGCTGCGACAGGCCGGCCGCGTCGATCTCTGCCCCCCAGGGATCGCGCCCCGCCAACGCCTTGCCGTCGGCCGCGAAGTCGAGGATCGCGTCGTCCTTGGCGGTGAAGCGCGGCCAGGCCGGCAGGCCGGCACCGTTGGGATCGCCCTTCTTGGCGAAGTTGGCGAGATAGGCGCTGATTGTCTTGCCCATCTGCACGTCCCGCGGCGTGGTCGCCGGACCGTATTTGATCGCGGCATTGTCGAAGAAGAAGGGAATGTCGGTGGCGTGGCCGGCGCCCGGCTTGCCGACCGAGTCCGCGACATAGGAGAAGCGATATTCCCACACCGGCACCTTCTGCGCGGCGATGCGAGTGCTGGCCTCGCGCGCGCCGGCGATCATGAACCCGGTCTTGCCGCCCATGTCCGCGCTGGTCGCGCCGATCAGCATCGGCACATGCGCGAAGTTGCCGCTCGTATAGGCCTTTTCCTGGTCGACCAGCAGCGTGCCGTCGAGCATCGGCCCGCCATAGGTGCGCGGGCCGGGCTTGGGCTGGAACAGCTCGATCATGCTGAGGCCGTCGGTCACCTGCTCGGCGGTGAGCGCACGGAGCTTGTCGAGCGCGTCGGGCGCGGCGGGATCGATGCCGTGGGCGCGGGCGAGGTTCTCGCCGATCGCCTCGGCGTCCTTCAGCGTCGCGCTCTTCGCGGTCTGGGCATTGCCGCCCGACATCACCACCGCCTTGTGGAACAGCCCGCGCGCCAGCGGCGAGGTGACCAGCGTATGCACCGACATGCCGCCCGCGCTCTCGCCGATGATCGTCACGTTCGCCGGATCGCCGCCGAACGCGGCGATGTTCTGCCGCACCCACTTCAGCGCGGCGATCTGGTCCATGAAGTTGTAGTTGCCGAGCAGCCCATCGGGATTCGCGGCGCTGAGCTGGGGCAGCGCGAAGCTGCCGAACCGGCCGACGCGATAGTTGAAGCTGACGAACAGCACGCCCTGCTTCGCCATGTTGGCACCGGCATAGGTGGGCGGCGACGAGCCACCGTTGACGAAGCCGCCGCCATAGATCCACACCATCACCGGCAGCTTGGCCTTGGCGGCCACGGGCTTCCAGACGTTGAGATAGAGGCAGTCCTCGGCGGGCGCGGTGCCGAGCGGCGCGGCGTCGCTCGGGAAGGGCTTCTGCATGCAGTCATGGCTGTATTCGGTCGCCGGGCGGACGCCGCTCCAGGCCGCCACGGGCTGCGGCGCGCGCCAGCGCAGCGGGCCGACCGGCGGCGCGGCGAAGGGGATGCCCTTCCAGCTCGCGACCCCGTCCTCGACTGCGCCTTGCACCTTGCCGCTCTGCGTCGCGGCCACCGGGCCGCTTGCCTGCGCCAGCGCGGCGCCGGGCAGCATCCACGCCGCCATGCCACCGATCAACGCCGCTTTCCATGCCTTCATGCGCTTCTCTCCCACGCGATGCTTTGCGCCTAGCTAACCCAAAACCTATCCCGCTTCTCCACAAACTTGACCTGCAAGCCCCTGCTCGGACAAACTTTGTAACTGGGAGAGGGCCGAACGGACGGCTAGCGCCGCCGTCTCGCGAAAAGGGGCAATATATGCGTTTCTGGATCACCTCCGCGACCCTGCTGGTCGCCGCCGGACCGGCTTGCGCGCAAGAGGTCGCCATCAAACCGTTGATCGAGGCGCGCACCCGCTACGAGCATCTCGACCAGGCGGAGTTCGCCGATGTCTCCGATGCCGTCACGATCCGCGTCCGCGCCGGCGCAGAGGTGACCCGCGGCCGCTGGATCGCGCTGGGCGAGGCGCAGGGCAACCTCGCCGTGGTCGGCAACTATTATGACGGGCTGCACGGCCCGGCCAATCGTCCGACGATCGGCGATCCCGAGAATGTCGCGATCTATCGCGCCCAGCTGCAATATCGCTCGGCGCCGCTGACCGTCACCGCCGGGCGCCAGCGCATAACCCTCGACGACGAGCGTTTCGTCGGTGGGGCGCAGATCCGCAACAACGCCCAGACCTTCGATGCCGTCCGCACCGAGATCGTGCCGGTCAAGGGCCTCAAGCTCGACCTCACCTATGCCTGGGACGTGCGCACCATCTGGGGCACCGAGGGACGCGGCGCCCGCCAGCGCGGGGTCGGCGGCCACAATATCTTCGCCAATCTCGGCGCGGCGACGCCGCTCGGCACGCTCACCGGATTCGCCTATCTGGTCGACCAGGACGAGGCCGAAGTGCAGGGCTTCCGCCTCTCCAGCCAGAGCTATGGCGCGCGGCTGTCCGGCAGCCGCGCCATCGCGCCCCAGGCCAAGCTGCGCTACCAGCTGAGCTGGGCCCGGCAGTCCGACTATCACCACAATCCTACCCGCTATCAGGCGGACTATTGGCTCGCCGATGCGGCGCTGGACGTGCGCGGCTGGACGCTCAACACCGGCTATGAAGTGCTGGGCGCCGATGGCGGGCAGCCGCTCGCCAGCTTCCAGACCCCGCTCGGCAGCGTGTTCAAGTTCCAGGGCTCGGCCGACAAGCTGACGGTCACGCCGCCCAACGGCGTGCGCGATTTCTATGCGGGCGGCGGCTATGGCTGGAAGAAGCTGGGACGGATCGACGCGCTGTCGCTACAGGCGGTGTGGCACCGCTACCAGAGCGACCGGCTGAGTCAGCATTATGGCGACGAGTGGAACCTGCTCGCCACCGCCAAGCTGCGCAAGACCCAGCTCTCGGTCCGCTACGCCCGCTACGAGGCCGATCGCTTCGCGACCGATACCAGCCGCTTCTGGCTGCAGATGGACTGGGCCTATTGACGCAGGCGCGTCGCCGAACTGCAATGGAACCGACCTAAGCGCACGAATGCCAAGGGCTTTTGCACGAGAGAGGTTCCCATCGCGACGCTCGCCACGGAAGGCCGGATGCTGGCCTATGCGTCCGGCAATTTCGGCAAGGCGCTGCTGTTCAGCGGCGCCGACCTGACAATCCTGTTCCTGCTCACCGACGTGCTGGGGCTGGACGGTGCGCGGGCGGCGGGGCTGATGCTGTTTGCGGTGCTCGGCGACCTGGTGTTCGACCTGCTCGCGGCGCGGCTGGTACTGCGCTGGCGGGCGGCGGGGCGGGGCTATCGCTGGGCGATAGCCTTTGCCGCGATTCCGTGCGGCGCGGCCTTCGCACTGATCTATGCGATGCCCGCGCTGGGGCTGCACCGCGGCTGGATGCTGGCGACGGCAATCCTCGTGTTTCGCGGCGCCTATGCGGTGGTGGACGTGCCGCACAACGCGCTGATGGCGCAGGTGAGCCGCGACAGCCGCGCGCGCGGGCGGGTCTCCGGCTATCGCCTGTTCTTCAGCACGGCGAGTGCGCTGGCGATCGCGGGCGTGCTCACCCCGCTGGTCCAGCAGGCGGGACATGCCCGGCAGTTCGGCGCGCTGGCGCTCACCGGCATCGGCGCGGGGCTCGCCTTCGCGCTGACGATGCTGCTCTGCGTCTGGGCGTGTGGCGGACAGCGCGGCGGCGCAACCGCACTCCGTGGCGACTGCATCGCAGTGCCGCTGCGCGAGCCGATGGTGCTGGGGATGGGCGCGCTGGCGCTGATCACCGGCTTCGCCATGCCCTGTTTCGGCCGGATGCTGATGTATCTGGGCACCTATGTGATCGCGCGGCCGGGGGCGGTGACGCTGCTGCTCGGCGCGATGACCGTCGGGCAGTTCGGCGGCGTGCTCGGCTGGACCGCGCTCACCCACCGCTTTGGCAAAAGCCAACTGCTGGCCGCCGGACATGCGGTGAGCGCCGCCGGCCTGCTGGTCTTCGCGCTCTGCACCGCTTGGCCTGTGGGACAGATGGCCGGTGCCGCGCTGATCGGCTTCGGCTTTGCGAGCGTGTTCATGCTGCCCTGGGGTCTGCTCGCCGATGCGGTCGATGTCGTCGAGTGGCGGCACGGGCGACGCTATGAGACCGGGTTGTTCGCCTTCTACCTGGTGCTGGTGAAGGCGAGCGGCGCGGCCTCGACGGCGATGATCGGCTGGGTGCTGGGCGCGCTCGGCTATATTCCCGGCGCGGTCCAGCCGACGGGCGTCCGCCTCGGCATGCTCGGCCTGGGGCTCGGCGTACCGCTGGCGGGGGCGCTGCTGGCGATGCTGCTGCTGCGCCGATTCACGCTCGGCCATGCCCAGCACGCGCGGCTGCTGCGGGCGCTGGCCCGGCGTCAGGCGGGCGCGGAGCCGGTCTCCGGATCGAACTTGGGGTTCGAGAAGTCGAGCGGCGACGGGGTTACCTTGGCCGGCGGTCGTGCGCTCTCGGCCCAGGCACGGCACAGCATGTCGCGCAGCATCGCCGCTCCCGCGGCGGTCCGTTCGTAGACCAGCGCACGCACGTCCTGGTCGGCAGCGTTGGAGAAGCCGTCGCGCTTCTCGAGCTGGTAGACGCGCTCCATCCGGTCGCCCGACTGGTCGAGAAACCCGAGCACGGCGGTGAACATGTCGCCCTGCTGGTGCGCGGGTGCGGCGATCCGCGACGCGATGTCGGCCGGGGTAAGCCCGATCGCATCGACGAAGCGGCTTTCGAACCGGCCATGGATACTGCGGTCGCGGGTATAGTTGTTGGGGTTGGGCCCGAGCCAGCCGTCCGAGTTGACGGAATCGTGCAGCGGCTGCGCGCCGTCGCCGATATAATGGCCGAGCCGGATCACGTCGAAGGCGCAGTGCTGCTCGGGCACCGCGGTATCGCCGCCGCTCGCCTGCGCCGCGCGGATGCCGCGCATGCAGACGATCACCCGCTCATAGGCCTCCATCGCCGCATAGGGCAGGGTGCCGGTCCAGCGGACATTGGTGCGCGCGGCAGTGGCCGGATCGCTGTCCTTGATCGTCTCGTAATGCTTGTAGAGCGCGATCACGAATGCGTAGCGCGAGCGCGGGATCGGCTTGAGGAAAGCGAACTGCTCGCGGAACCAGCCATGGTTGGGATCCTCCTCGATCTTCGAGAAGCCCTCGGAATCGCCGCGCCAGCTGTCGGGGAGCGTGGCGGAGGTCGCGATATAGTCGGCATAGCGACGCAGGAAGGTGGGGCCCCCCTCCGGGATCGCCTGGATCGCGGCGCGGTCGATCACGGCGTGCGCGGTATGCCCCCAGGCATGGGCGACGGCGGGGGCGAGCAGCAGGGCGGCGGCCAGGGCGAAGCGGCGCATCGCGGTTCCTTTCAGGGGTCGAGGGGATCGCGAGGGTCGACGCGCTCGGACGCGCGCGACGGGCGGAACACGAGTTCGGTCGGCGAGACGCGGCGGACGATTGTGCCGGGCTGGTAGCCGAGCTCTGCAGCGTTGCGCTCGGTGAACTTCGCGCTTTCGATATAGCCGCTCTGCAGCGGGTTGCAGACGATCACCGTCTCCATCTGCATCGGCGCGCCCATGGCGGCGAGCAGCCGGCTGGCGTTGCGCAGATTGGTGGTGGTGTGGCGGGCATAGGGTTCGCTGACGATCGCGTCGGCGGGGATGCCGTAGCGCTCGATCAACGCCGTGCGCATCTCGTCGGCCTCGGTGAACGGCGTCGCGCGCGGATGCGCCCGGCCGCCGGTGACGAGGATGAAGGCGATATCGCCCTGCGCGAAGCGGCGCGCGGCGAGGCGGAGATGATATTTGCCGAACGGGCTGAGCGGTTCGCCCTCGATCTCCGGACCGACCCCGGTGACGATCATCGCGCTGTAGCGATAGCGCTTCCAGTCGAGCGTTTTGGCGCGGGCCATCGGCGCCGCATTGGCGCCGGCGGTCAGCGGTTCATGGCCGATCGCGTCCGTGCGGTCGCTCGTGTCGAGCAGCGCGAGGGCATAGTCGATGCTCGGATCCAGCCGCTGTGCCGATCCATCGGGCGGCGTCTCGGCAAGCCAGTCGGCCGCCTGGAGCCGGGCGGCAAGATCCTTGGGTGCGATCTGGCCGGGACCGTCGATCAGCGTCGCCGGGGTGGCACCCAGCGCGTAGACGCGGACGATCCCGTTGATGCCGGCGATCTCGCGGTCGAGTTGCGCAGCGCGCCCATCCTCGGCGGCGGGGAGGCGAGCCTCCGCCGCCACCGCGCTACGCAGCGCGGCAGCTTCGGGCTCGCTCCACAGCAGTGCCTGCGCGCGGCAGGCGAGATCCTGCCCGCAGGCAGCGCGCCGCTCACGCCGCGCACGCAAAACGCTCTCCATCCCCGGCGCGTGTGCGATCCGGTCGAGCACCGCCGGGTCGTGCCCGGCGGCGTCGAGCGTGGGAAACAGCCGCGCGGAGAGCGCTGCCATCATCGCATCGTCCGCCGCTTCCGCCGGGGCAGCGCATACGATCAACGCGATCGCCGCGGCGGAGAACAGCGCCCGCATCACCAGCTGCGGCTGACGATGAAGCGGAAGTTCCGGCCGAACAGCGGACGGCCGTAGATCGCCTCGGACGTGCCCTGGCCGGCGAACTGGTCCGTGCGGGTATTGCCCTCGGTCAGGCCATGCGCGTTGAACAGATTGTCGCCGACCACCTGGAAGTGCCACGCGCCCCAATCGAGCGAGGCGCCGCCGCCGATCGTCTGGTAGCCCGGCATCGCGGTGCGGTTGAACAGGTCGACATAGCGCTTGCCGACCCATTCGTAGCGGCCGAATATCGAGACCTTCTGCTCGCCCAGTTCGAAGTCGAAGCTCGGGCGCAGATTGCCGAAGAACTTGGCTTCGCGGATGATCTGCTTGCCGTTGACGGCGCTGGGGTCGGCGCCGGACGTGTTCTGCAGATTGGCATATTCCGGGTTCTGCCAGGTGACCGAGCCATCGAGCGCAAACCAGCGGATCGGCGACACGCGGCCATCGACTTCGACGCCCTTCACCGAGGCCTCGCCGATGAACGGCAGCGTCTGGTCGTTGCGGCCGGTCAGCGGGTTGAACGCCGCGAACGAGGCGTTGAACGGGTTGAACTTGGTGTAGAAGCCGGTGGCGTAGAGATAGTTGGGGCCGAAGCTCGCCTTGAGGCCGACTTCATATTGGCGCGCCTTGGTCTTGATGATCGTGGCGTTGATGCCGGTCACCACACCGAGCTGCGGCGGCACTTCGAGGTTCGAGATGCGGCCATAGGCGCCGAAATGACCGTTGAGATCGTAATTGACGCCGACGGTCCAGTTGGTCGCCTTGGGCTTGAGCCGCTGGTCGAGCACCTGGCCGGTGAAGGCGCGGGTGGTGTCGTCGGCAAGCGTGGTGCCATCGCCCAGATTCACCTGCGTCGTCGGCAGCGCGATGCCCTTGTAATCGTAGAACTCGGTGCGAATGCCGCCATCGACGCGCAGACCGCGGGTGACCTCCCAGGTGTCGTTGGCGTAGAAGGCGATCATCTGCGCGTCGCCCTCGCCCTGGTTGAGCGTGGTGGTGTAACGCAGCACGCCGTTCTGGGTAACCGAGCCCAGCACCTGCCCGGTCGCCGAATAGGCGAGCAGGTCGAGCGTGCGGGGCTGGCTGCGCAGCTCGATCAGCATGTCCTGATAGGCCTGGAGCAGCGTGTTGCCGTAGAAGGCGCTGTACAGGCCTACGCGCACGTCGTGGCTGCCGAAGCCGGTCTCGAACTTGCGGGTGACGCTGAGGTCGCCCTGGACCGAGTAGAAGTCCGATTCCGATGCGCGATACTGGCCGGACAGGACCAGGCCCGAGGCGGTCGACGGATCGTAGATCGACGCCCCATTGGTGCCCGCGAAGGCATAGCCTAGCCGCGCGACATTGGGGCCGAAGGCGGTACGCGCGGCGCTCAGATAGCCCGCGGCGAAGGTCGTCGCATCGGCCGGGTTGGTGGTCGAGTAGAAGGCGTCGAAGCTCGACTCGCCCTTGGTCCCGCCGATCTTGGCCGAGACCTGCCAGCCATTGAAGTCCGCGTCATAGTCGATCGCCGCGTTGAAGAAGCGCATGTGGCGGCCGTTGGACAGGTCGCGGTTCATGCTCTGCAGCGCGCCCGAACCGTCGCGATACTTGATGTTGACGTTGCGCAGCGACGGCGAGTTCAGCGTGCCCTCGAAATAGTCGATATATTTGTTGAGCGAGACCGAGGGATTGCGCGGATCGTTGGTCGGGATCGGCAGGTAGAAGACATTGTGGTCGTTGACATATTCGGCCGAGACCTTGAGCGTGCCGTTGCTCAGCTGGCGCTTGATGTTGGCGCGGATCTGGCCGCCCTTGTCGCTCGGGAAGCCGCCATAGCGATAGCCGTCATGCTGGCGAATGAAGCCGCCGATTGCATAGGTGGTGTTGTCGCTGAGCGGCCCCGACTGCATCGCGTCGAGCCGGTAGAGGCCGGTATCGCCCAGCGTCACCTGCGCCTTGCCGCGCGCCTGCTGGGTGCCCGAGACGGTGATGTTGTTGGCGATCGCCGCCGCGCTGCTCGCATAGATCGGCGCCGGACCGCCGCGGACGATCTCGACCCGCTCGGTCATCAGGTCGTAGCGGTTCATGCCTTCGCCGGAGTTGAAGAAGACGCCGTCGATCTCGTGGTAAAGCGGCAGACCATCCTGCTGGAAGATCAGATAGCCGCGATCGGTAGGGATGCCGCGGATGCGGGTGATATTCTGCACCTCGCCGCCGGTCGCCTCGACCTGGATGCCGGGGACGGTGCCGAGCAGATCGGCGAAGCTCTTCGGCGCGATCTTCTGGACGTCGGCCTGGCTCAGCGAGTTGATCGCATAGGATACGTCGAAGCGGCGCTGCGCGCGCGCCGAGCCGGTGACGATGATGTCGCCGCCGCTGTCCGCCTCGGCCTGGGCCGGATCGGCGGCGGGCGTTTCGCTGGTCTGGGCGAAGGCGGGCGGTGCGGCGAGGCTCAGCGCGAGCACGGCGCAGCCGGCGGCGAAATGGTGCTTCTTCATCGGATCGTTCCCCCGAGTTGTTCTCAACTTGCACGCGCCGATGCGCGGGGTCGATGACAGATTTATTTATTCCTGGGAAAATTAATCGACGATCGTTATCCTCTTACCTATCATGAGATATCCGCCGGTCTCGCTGCTCGACGAGGAGAAGCGCCTGCTCTGGCAGCTGCGCACCCATGGTCCCCAGTCGCGCTCGGCGCTGGCCGAGGTGCTGCAGATCAGCAACGCTGCGATCTCGAAGCTGACCAAGGGGCTGATCGGGCAGGCGCTGGTCGAGGAACTGCCCGCCGCGCCGCTTGCCGGTCGCGGACGGCCGACGGTGCCGCTGCGCATCTCCCCCGTCGGCGGCTATGCGGTGGGGCTGGCGCTCTATGCAGGCATATTGGAGATCGCCGTGGTCGATTATGCCGGCGGCACCATCGCACTTACATCGGAGAAGATCGCGCCGCTCGATCCGCAGGGGTTCGCGCGCCATGTCGACCGCCGGATTCACGATCTTGCGCTCGAGCATCGCCTGCTCGGCCGCCGGCTCTATGGCATCGGCTTCGCCGCGCCCGGCCCGGCGCTGTCGCGCGACGGCAATCGCTGGCACATCGTCCGCAACCTGCCCGGCTGGAAGGACGCGCCGCTGCGCGACCTGTTCGAGGAGACGCTGCGGCTGCCGGTGTGGATCGAGAATGACGCGACCGCGGCGGCGCTCGCCGAATATTATCTGGGCGGGCTCATCCAGCGCTGCACCACGGCGATCGTGCTCCTGCTCGGCCACGGCGTCGGGGCGGGGATCGTCCATGAAGGGCGGCTGATGCGCGGCGAGTCGGGCGGGGCAGGGGAGATCGGCATGTTCTACCCCGGCGACCGGCCGCGCCCGACCACGCTCGACCTGATCGCGACGCTGCAGGCGGCGGGCTGCCCGGTGCAGTCGCTCGCGGATTTCGAGGAGGCGATCCCCGGCTATGAAGCGGTCGTCGAGGGCTGGCAGGAGCGCGCCGCCGACCAGCTGCTGCAGACGATCAACTCGGCGCTGGCCTGGCTCGATCCCGGGGCGATCCGGCTGATGAGCCCGCTGCCCGCGCCGATCATGCACGGCCTGGCCGAGCGGCTGAATCGCCGCGCGATCACCTGGGGCGATCACGTCGCGACCAGCGATCGCGGCCGCTACCCGATCGAGATCTCGAAGCTCGGCGGCGCGGGATCGGCGCTGGGTGCGGCGCTGTTGCCGATCCACGCCTCGATCGCGCGCGCCTGAGGACCGCAGCAACGAATTAGATGACAAATCCGACGCAGCGCCTATCCTCGGCCGTCCAAGAGGAGAGGGATTGCGATGATCACGCGGCGCGGACTGATGGCTTCGTCTCTTGCGACCTGGGCGGTGTCCGCCGTGCCCGCCTGCTCGGCACCGGCCGGTCGGCTCAAGCAGTCGGTGAGCCGCTGGTGCTATCAGGACATTCCGCTCGACAAGCTGTGCGCCGCCGCCGCGAAGATGGGCCTGCAGGGCATCGATCTGCTCGAACCCGCCGACTATGAGACGCCGCGCCGCCACGGCCTGCGCTGCACCATGGGCTATGCCGCCCCGGGCATGACGATCGCACACGGCCTCAACCGGCGCGAGCATCACGCTGCCTTCGAGCAGGCATTCCGCACCGGCATTCCGCAGGCGGCCAAGGCTGGCGTGCCGAACGTCATCGCCTTTTCCGGCAACCGCCAGGGCATGTCCGACGCCGAGGGCGCGGAGAACACCATCGCCGGGCTCAAGCGGCTCGCCCCGATCGCCGAGGATCATGACGTGACCATCTGCGTCGAGCTGCTCAACAGCAAGCGCGACCATCACGATTATATGGCCGATCACACCGCCTGGGGGGTGCAGGTCGCCAAGGAAGTGGCCTCGCCGCGGGTGAAGCTGCTCTACGACATCTACCATATGCAGATCATGGAGGGCGACCTGATCGCCACGATCCGCGAGAGCCTGCCTTGGATCGGCCATTTCCACACCGGCGGCGTGCCCGGCCGCCACAATCTCGACGACACGCAGGAGGTCGACTGGCATGCGGTGGCGAAGAGCGTCGCCGATCTCGGCTTCCAGGGCTATTTCGCGCACGAATTCATGCCCACGGGCGACCCGCTGACCGCACTCGCCCAGGCGGTACGCACCTGTACCGTCTGAGCCCAGCCGACTAGCGGGGCGGGGCGGTCGCTGCGACCTGCGGCTTCGCGCCGAGTACGCGGTCGAGCCAATCCCCCACCAGCGCCACCAGCCGGAGCGATCCCGCATTGGGGCCCAGTCTCGCGACCTCCTCCTCGCCGCCCGTGACTGCCCCTTCCTGGAACCAGTGGCTCAGCCCGCCGAGCACCTCCACCGACGCCTGCGGATTCGCGGCAAGCGCCTTCCGCGCTTCGGCCGCTTCGATCGACGCCACCACCAGCGGGTCCTTTTCGGCGAAGACGGCGAGTACCGGCATCTGCAGCGTCTTGAGATCGGACGCGGAGCGGAGCTTGTCCGCCCGCCAGACTTCCTCGGTATCGATCCTCGCTAGCGCGCCTTCGGCCAGCGGCCGGGGAAAGCCCGCCGCCTCGAACCGTGCGATCACCTCTGCGCGGCGCTGCGCGATCGTGGCCGCATCCTTGCGATCGACCCGCGCCTGGAGCAGCGCCATGGCGGCGTCCGCCGCAGGCTCGGCGACCGCCTGGGGCCGACCGGCGGCGCGCATCTGACCGAGCATTGCCTGGCGGAGATAGGGCAAGCCGTCGCCGACCGAGCCCGCAAGCGTGACGACCGCGGCAATCGTCGGGTCGGCAGCGGCGACGGCAGGCGCGATCACGCCGCCCTGGCTATGGCCGATCAGCGCGATGCGGCGGCCGTCGATCGCCGGATTGCGTCGCATCATCGCCACCGCGGCCTTGGCGTCGGCCGTCAGCCTTTCGACATCCTCCTGGAAGATGCCGGTCGACTGGCCGATGCCGCGCTTGTCATATTCCAGCGCCGCGATTCCGTGTGCCGTCAGGCGGCGGATGATTTCCGTGTACCCGCCGCGGCCATTGGGCCCATGCCCCTGAAGCAGGATCGCAAGCGGGTAGGGCGCATGGCCGGTTCCGACGGGCAGGTGGAGCGTGCCTGCCAGCGTCACGCCGGGCTCGGAGGCGATGCGCACGTCGGTCGCCACCTCGGAGGGGCGGAAGGCCACGAAGGCACGCGCGATGTCCGTTCTGCTCGCGGCGCCGCGCAGGAAGGCGACCGGCCCGAGCTCGACGGCCGCACCCGCGTCCCCCAACGGCACCGACAGGTTTTGGGACTTCGCCGCGAATGCCGTCGGCGCCGTGCCAGCCACTACAAGGGGCTGCCAGTGCGGGGTCAAGCGGAGCTCGGCGGTGCCGAACCGGGCATAGCTGGGCGCGCCGCCCTGCAGTCCCACCGTCAAGCGAACCGGGCGCGCCGCACGCGCCCAAAACACCGCCGTCACCTGCTCTCCCGCGGCAATTGCATCGGGGATCGGCATGGTGGCGCCGCTCGACCAGGCCGCCGTCGGGCGCGGGTCGGCCTGTACGACAACGACGGCTTGCCCGGGCACGGCGCTGTCGCGCTGGTGGCGGTAGGACGCCCCCCAGATCGCCCACTCGCTGGTGCCGAGCGTCTGGTCCTGCATCTGCGCGCGTGCCGGACATGCTGCGAGCAGGACCATGGCGGCAATCGTCCAGGCTCGTGCTCGCGCATTCGGCAAGGCTGCCTTCACAAGGTTCATGCATCTCTCCCAGATTTCGGGGGTCAGTACCCCTCTTACAAAATATGGAGCGCCGGGGTCCAAGGCTCGGCTCTTCGTAGAAACCTTATCATCCCAAGCTGAGGAGTAGGGCCGCACTGTTCGAAGTTTTCAACCTTTACGTGCGTGCCCGTAGAATGTCTTGGTCATAAAAGGCGCCAACTGCGACGGACAGCGAAATGCCGAAGCGTGCCAGTTGCCGGATACGCACCCGGAGACTGACATCTCCCAATATCATTTAGGCTGCCGCCAACGCCGCAGCGGTTTCCCGAATTCAACGCCGGAAGGGCTGGCCGCCTATCTCGACGACCAGCCCTGACCGGAGCGGAGGCGCCGTCTTACGCCGTCGCGCCGCCATCGATGTTGAGCGTCGTGCCGGTGATGTAGCTGGCATCCGGTCCGGCGAGGAACGCGACCGCACCCGCGATCTCCTCGACCTTGCCATAGCGCCCGAGCGGGATGGCGCTCAGGACCTGCCCGGCAAAGTCGCTGTCGGCCGGGTTCATGTCGGTGTCGATCGGCCCCGGCTGGATGGTGTTGACCAGAATATTGCGCGGCGCGAGGTCCTTCGCCCAGCCGCGTGCCAGCGCCGCGACCGCTGCCTTGGTCGCGCTGTAGACGGTGGTCGCAGGGAAGGCCATTTCGCCCGAGATACTGCCGATCAGGATGATCCGTCCGCCGTCGCGAAGGTGTGGCAGCGCCGCGCGTGTGCCGACATGCAGGCCTTTCACGTTGACGCCGAACTGGCGATCATAGGTTTCGTCGGTGTCTTCCGCGACGGTCGAGAACTCCGCCACGCCCGCATTGTGGACGAGGATGTCGATCCCGCCAAGAGCGGCGGCGGCCTGGTCGACGCCTGCGCGCTGCGAGTCCGGATCGGCTGCATTGGCCTGGAAGGCGAAGGCGGTGCCGCCGGCGCTTTCGATCGCCGTCACGGTGGCGTCCGCTGCCGCCTTGTTGCCGGCATAGGTGATCGCAACCGCCGCGCCGTCGGCTGCCAGTCGCTTGGCGATCGCAGCGCCGATCCCGCGCGAACCACCGGTGACGAGTGCCGTTTTGCCCTGAAGTGACATGTGGATGCTTCCTAAGATGTGCCCGCGATCACGGCGTCGTGCGCTGTCGGCAAGCGGGATATGGCGCGCCGGCTCAAAGGTTCAATATTCCCGAACTATTAAATTGTACAGGACGCCCTATATCGGTTCCATGGCCCGCTTCACCCATCCAAGGCTGGAAGACGTTCCGCTCGACCTGGCGCTGCACGCGCTGGCCGACCCCAATCGGCTGGAGATGGTCGCGCGGCTGGCAGCCGCCGAACGGTTGCGCTGTTCGGATGCCGCGCCCTGCGAAGCCATCCCCAAGAGCACCTTGTCCAATCACCTCAAGCTGCTCCGCGCAGCGGGGCTGATCGAGACCACGCAGGCCGGCCGCGAGATGATCAATACCCTGCGGCGATCGGAATTCGATCGCCGCTTCCCGGGCCTGCTCGACGCGGTGCTCGCCAGCCGGCCTGTCTGATCAGCCGCCGATCGCATCGAGCCTGGCGACGGCGTCCTGCGGCAAAGTCAGCGATGCTGCGGCCAGGTTCTCGTGGAGATGCGCCAGCGACGAGGTTCCGGGAATGAGCAGGATGTTGGGTGATCGCTGGAGCAGCCAGGCAAGCGCGACCTGCATCGGCGTCGCGTCGAGCGCAGCTGCGACGTCGGACAGTGCCGCCGATTGCAACGGGCTGAAGCCGCCGAGCGGAAAGAAGGGGACATAGGCGACCCCTTCCGCCGCCAGCGCATCGACAAAGGCGTCGTCGTCGCGGTGGGCGAGGTTGTACTGGTTCTGGACGCAGACGATGTCTGCGATTTCCCGTGCTTCCTCGAATTGCGTGCGCGTCACGTTGCTGAGCCCGATATGGCGCACCAGCCCTTGCCGCTGCAGGTCTGCCACTGCCTTGAGCGGGGCGGCCAGTGATCCTTCCGCCGGGCCGTGGACGTCGAACATCAGGCGGAGATTGACGACATCGAGCGCTTCCAGCCCGAGGTTTTCGAGATTGTTGTCGATGGCGCGCGCCAGTTCGTCCGGGGCGAACGCCGGCAGCCAGGACGCATCGTCTCCCCGGCGCGCGCCGATCTTGGTGACGATCAGCAGGTCCTGCGGATAGGGGGACAATGCCTCGCGGATCAGCCGGTTAGTGACGTGGGGGCCGTAGAAATCGCTGGTGTCGAGGTGGTTCACCCCCGCCTCGAGCGCCGCACGAAGCACGGCCAAAGCCTGGTCGTGGTCGCGCGGCGGCCCGAATACGCCGGGCCCGGCGAGTTGCATCGCGCCGTAGCCGAGCCGCTTCACATCGCGCCCGGCGAACGAATAGGTACCTGCCTGGTCGATCATCCGAATTCTCCTTTGCTGCGCTGGAGATACGGCTTGCGACGGATCGCGATAAGTTGGAGGGATTTGCACGGGCTGTACGGATAACCGAACAATGAAGGCCGATCTTGCCGATCTCAACGCATTTTTGGCAGTCGCGCAGGCGCGCGGCTTTCGCGAAGCGGCGCGTGCCATCGGATCGAGCGCATCGACGCTGAGCGAGGCGGTGCGGCGACTGGAGGCGCGACTGGGCGTGCGGCTGCTCCATCGCAGTACCCGCAGCGTGACGCCTACCGAGGCAGGAACCCGGCTGATCGAGCGGCTTGCCCCGGCGTTGGGCGAGGTCGAGGCCGCGCTCGACGTCCTCAACCTGTTCCGCGACCGACCGGCCGGCACGCTGCGGCTGAACGTGCCGGTCAGCGCGGCACGGCTCGTGTTGCCGCCCATCCTGCCGGGCTTCCTTGCCGCCTATCCCGATATCCGCGTCGAGATCGTCGCCGAGGACGGTTTCGTCGACCTGGTGGCGTCGGGATGCGACGCGGGAATCCGCTATGACGAGCGGCTGGAGCAGGACATGATCGCGGTGCCGATCGGCCCGCGCGTGCAGCGCTTCGCAACCGCTGCGGCACCGTCCTATCTCGACGCGCGCGGCCGACCGACCCACCCGCGCGACCTGCTCGACCATGCCTGCCTTTGCGGCCGCTTCACCAGCGGTGCGCTGACCAGTCCCTGGGAGTTCGAGCGCGGCACCGAGATCGTGCGGATCGAGCCGCGAGGGCAGCTTATTGCCAGCGTCGCCGGTGCAGTGGATCTGCTGGTTGATGTGGCGGCCGCGGGCGGGGGTATCCTTCACCTGTTCGAGGACTGGCTGCGCCCGGCACTGGAAAACGGCTCGCTGGAACCCGTGCTGCCGGATTGGTGGCAATCCTTTTCGGGCCCCTTTCTATATTACTCCGGTCGTCGCCTCGTGCCGCCGCCGCTTCGCGCCCTTCTTGACTTTATTCGTCGCTAGCCAACTGCCCAGCACCGCTGTTGAAGAGATGTTGCCGCCAGTTAGAAAAGGCACATTCTGCCGCAAGATAGAAATGGCACACCGCCGTCGGCAGCGGGGGCTGCGTGGAGCCCTCCTCATAGCGCAGCGCTGCCTCCGCTGATGCCCCGCACTCCCGGCTCCTGACCCCGGGCCCGCTGCGCACGCAGCGGGCCCGGTCACACCGCCTCGAACGCCGATCCTCGTGCTATCGAGTAGGGCGTCAACGGCGGCTTCGGCCGAGAAAGCGGACAGGCAGCTCTCGCCCCTTTTGCTGCCATGGCGATGCCGTGCAACGTTGGGTGGATGAGTCACCTTAACGATGGCACGCCGATGGGGCGGCTGTATCTCAAGGCATTGCGCGTCAAGCACCGTCAATCGTCCGGATTGTGGGTGCCGATGATGTGGCATCTAGCTTTGCGAGGACACACAGATGCTATGATTGACCTGGCAGACTGGTTCGCAGAGGGAGATAGCCTGCAAGCTTTCGGCTCTCCGCAGGATCGGTTTAGTGCCGCCGGACTTTATCTCCGAGCATACCGTCACGGCGATGCACGTGCGGCACGAAACGCCGCAATCTCCAGTTTCAACCGGAATGATCTGGTTGGATACCGCACTTGGCTCAGGCGGGCAGCGAAGGCTGGCGATGAGAAGTCGGGCAGAGAGCTAAAATACTTCGAGACGCGCTTGTGGCACTCGGCCGCTAGGGAAGTGCACCGACATAGATCAGAGCAGAGACGAGACGATTGGTAGTGTTCGTACGCTTCCCACCATTTCCGCCATGGCGGCTCTCGCCCCTGTTGAGGACGTTCCCGAATGGGAGCAGTATCGCTGAGATGAGCAGTGCTTATCCCGCTAAGCGTATCCCGCAGTATATGATCCTCATTGGCGGCGGGTTCGTGCTGCTTGCCCTTGTGATGGCTGTCGAACATTTCGTCTTCGGTGTTCCGCTCTACAACAGAAACACTGGCCAGCCGCTCTCTGACATAGCTATCGTTATCTTCCTGGCCGCCGGTGGGGCAATTGGGACCCTGCTTGCGTTGATTGGGCGCGCGGCCCTCAGGGCCGCCTCGGCACAGCCACATGAGAACGCTGACGCGAACGGCAGCTAACCACCACTCTCGGCCGTTCAGTCGGGCGATCGTGCCGAAAGCCGTTGTTCGGTGCTCGCCCCAGGCAAACGTCCGCTTCTAGCTCGAACCCTCCCGGCGACGACCGAGATTGGGTGGATTGCGGACATCGGTAGTGAAATCTTGAGTCCTCGGCGCCGGCGCGCCGCTGCCTTGTCATTCGCAAGCCGTCGGAAAGTAGCCGCGGAACATCGCCTCGTCATCCAGGTGCCGGTTCCGCTCAACTCCCGGTAAACGGTCGACACGTGGCGGCCAAGCTCCGTGGCAGCCTCACGAACACTTCTGCCGGATTGCCGAAGCTGATAGAGACGTCGCCGTTCGTCCAGATTCAGACGCCGATAATGGCGCATGCTGCGAAACCCTCAAGCGGCTGAACACCGCAGATTGCCCAGGTTTTCGCACTTCCATTTGGAATCCGCCCCACCATAGACCTGTTGCCGCCAATTAGAAAAGGCACATTCAGCCGCAAGATAGAAATGGCACAAACGCCGTTGGCAGCGGGGGCTGCGTGGAGCCCTCCTCATAGCGCAGCGCTGCCCCCGCTGATGCCCCACACTCCCGGCTCCTGACCCCGGACCCGCTGCGCACGCAGCGGGCTCGGTCACGCCGCCTCAGGCGCTGATCCTCGTGCTATCGGGTAGGGCTTCGATGGCAGCTTCGGCAGAGAGAGCGGACCGGCAGCTCGCGCCGCAATAGCGGACACTCAGTCTAGCGCCGCCCGAGTACCGAGAAAGGAAATGTATCGCTCATCTTCTGAGGCGAACAGGTCCGGTCCTGCCCCCATATAGGCCCGCATGAGTTCGTCCGCGGCGCGGTCGTGCTCGCCAGCGTCGAGTAGAACCTGGCCCAAGCGAAGATGAAGAAACGGATTCCCAATGGCGTTCGGGCACGCCATTGCAAACTCAAGTGCCTCACGCGCAGACGTTTTGAAGCCCCCTAGAAATGCAGCGTCGGCGACTGCAGCCAAAATCCATGTGGATGCGTTCCACTGGCTCTTTGGTTCCGGCAAAATCTCCCATGCTCGATTATACTCGGCAATTGCTTCCTCGAATTTGCCAGAGGCGGCAAGCACGTCGCCGTCAGCACACAAATGGGTGATCGCGTCATGCACGGTGGAGGGCAGTTCGATGGCTTTCATGACACCTGAGGATAGCGGTTAGCGAGTCGATGGCAACGTCGGCTAACCACCCAATCTCGGACGCTCCCGGCGAGGTTCGGGCTGGGAGGGGCAGTTAGCCTGCGACCAGAGGCGAGTGACGGCTTTTGGCTCGACCGCTAGGCCGAATGACCGAGAGTGGGTGGAAACCGGTCATGCGGACGCAAAGTCAGCGCGGGGGAGCACTTCCGTCGCTCGCCTGAGGGATCTCGGGCGGAGACGCAGTAGCTTGTGATCCCAGGAAAATCTTGACCGAGTACGGTGATAACGAAGGTTCTTTGCGGATGGCCTTTTTGGACTGAGCTTCTTCGGGCTTTCCGACCATCGACACGCCGCATTCTGTGGGCGAGGTGCAAGCCCACTGATCGCCACCATTAGATACCAGAAGCGCAGAGACTACGCCGTTCTTGGGTAGCGTCCCCGCCATTGGCATGTACGCTGGTCCCGAAAAAGAAACCGGCGTCCGCATCGCATGTACGTTTCCCACAAGCGTAAGTACTAGGCTACCGCCTTCGGACAGCTTGCGGACGTTCAGCCCCATAACCTTCTCGTACTCACCAGCGCTTTCGATGTCGGTCACAGGTTGAAAGGCAAAGACGCCGGCGATACGGCCAGCTTTGTAGAGAACCCTCAATTTGTCGAAAAGCTGGAACTGGGCGGTACTTGAGCGACCATCTTTGAAGCCGTTCAGCCAAATCTGGCTTTTAAGGAATTCCCGTTTCGCCTGAGGCCCACCGTTCGAGCGAATGTAGGCGTCGATCGCGGCTTGCTCCGAGACTGGTTGCTCCAGGGCTACCAAAACCCGTCTGCGTTCAGAGGCGCTGCAGACAATTTCACTGAAAGCCTCGGGCTGCTCATTTGTACCATGATCCTCGCCGACGATGACCCATCTCGTCGACTTGTCCGCCCACAAAACATCAGCATCAGGAAACGGAGTGCAAATTGCAGAAGCCGCAGCCAGCAAACCGATCATCCTTGTCGCTCCCATTTTTCGATGCGCGCCGGCATGGTCTAATAAGCTTAAGCGCGGCCGCCTAGGTGGCTAGGCTGAACGGCGACTATTGGGGCGCTTGCGGACGGGCAGCTTTTTCATCCGAAGCGGACCGGCGGCTCCTGGCACGGGCGCGGCGCTGAGCGGCGGGAAATGGGTGGGAAGCGGACGTCCCGTTCTCGCGTGCGGTCTCGTCAGCCGCCCTTAGCGACGTGAGGTAGATTTGCGGGAGCGGGTCGGTCTGCAGGCGGACGCTCGCAGTGGGCCGCTGAGAGATCTTTCTCCCAGCTCTCGTACTGTTCGGAACTCTCCGGCGGCGAGGAGCGGCAGATCTCCGGCTCTCGGCTGTGACAGCCTGAGGCCGAAATGAGCACTGACCCTATGAGCGCAGCGGATACCCTTTTCATCCAAGCAGTGTCACATGCGTCACGGTGTAGCGGCAAGTGGTGGTTAGCGGACACCGGGCTGCCGCTCACGATTGACGGCAAGTGGTCCGCAGAGGGTGGAGGATTACTGCGCCATCCCGCATTGCTCGTAGGGGATTGCCTTTTATTTCCGCGTCAGGCGTCGGCGGATAGGCGATAAGGTCGCCAGATGAGATTGCTCTTAATTTGACCGACCGACCAATCAAATACTTCCAAGGCGGCTGATCAAGCTCGGGCGTCGTGTAATCCCGTGAACATTTTGTAGTACGAATCGTGATAGTTGATCCACCAGAAGGGTATGGGCCCGAATAGCTGAGGCCAGGCTCCACCCGAGCGTCACGCCCCTCAACAACGACGCTAAAGCCATCTTCGGTAGCGTTGAGGATCTCTAGGCGGAGGTAGGCATCACAACCAGCAGTTGATGCACAGAGGCAAAGCCCAAGCAGCGTCCGATTTGCAAGCCTCATGCTGCTCTTGTGGCGGCCAATGTGAATGACCGCAACTGGGGCGCGAGCTGCCGGTCCGCTTTCTCTGCCGAAGCTGCCATCGAAGCCCTACCCGATAACACGAGCATCAGCGGCTGAGGCGGCGTGACCGAGCCCGCTGCATGCGCAGCGGGTCCGGGGACAGGAGCCGGGAGTGTGGGGCACCAGCAGGGGCAGCGCTGCGCTAGGAGGATGGCTCCACGCAGCCCCTGCTGCTACAGCCGTTTTCGCACTTCAAATGGAAAGCTCACCGGCTATCTGCGTCGCCACCGCACCGGATCGGGGAACGTCTGCCACGAGACGATCTACCAGTACGTCTATAGTGAGGACGGCAAGCGCCAACGGCTGTGGAAGCTGCTCCCGATGGCCAGAAAGAAGCGCCGATCGCGCTATGGGCGCAAGCCGCGCGCCGCTCGCATCCCCGAGGCGAACACCATTGCCCAGCGTCCACCGGAGATCGCCGAGCGGAGCAGCTTCGGTCACTGGGAAGGCGATCTGATCGCCTTCCGCGCGGTTCATGGAAAAGCAAACCTCACCACGCTCGTCGAGCGGCGCAGCCGCTTCACGATCCTGTGCCCTAACCCGAGCAAGCACTCGACCGAGGTGATCACCGGCATCGAGCGACGTCTTCGCTCCCTTCCCCCTCCCCTCCGACGCTCCATCACGTTCGATCGCGGCACCGAGTTCGCGAGATATCCCAGGCTCGCCAGCGCGCTGAACATCGTGTCCTACTTCTGCAAGCCGCCAGCACCCTGGCAGAAGGGCAGCGTCGAGAACACCAACGGTCGCATCCGGCGGTTTCTGCCCTTCGACACCGACATCGCCGCGATATCTGACCGGCAGTTGCAAGGGATGGTCGATCGGCTGAACAACACGCCGCGCAAGTGCCTCGGCTATCGAACCCCGCAGGAGGGCTTGAGCCAGCAGCTGGACGCTCACTTGCTATCGGTTCCGGTGGATCCATGACCGGAAGGCGACGAAAAGCGGACAGGCAGCTTCCGCCCCAATTGCAGACATTGCCAAGGTGGTCCAAACTCCGGCGATGGGCCTAATATTCGCACTGTCTCTGCTCGCGCTGCTTCCGGGCGGCTATACGGCTGCATTCTTGCAGGACCATGAAATCAGCTATGGAGCCGCAGTGACCTTCTCCGAGGGCGAATGCTGGTTCTGGACAGGGGATGCTGGTCTCACCGCGGTCGAATTCCAGAGCGACCTCGCAAGCCGATTTGATCGGCGAGGCACGATTATCATTTCCCACATCCCAAGCACTCCAACTCGATGCGTCGAGACTGCTCGTCGTTCGGCGGCTCGTGCCGGGTTCAAGCGCATAAAGACCGAGGTGCGGGTTGATGCCGGTCCAATCGGACCATCCGTGAACGGCAGCTAACCACCCATTTTCAGCCGTTCGGCGCCGCGCCCGTACCAGAAGCCGCCGTTCCGCTTCGGAGGAAAAAGCTGCCGGTCCGCTCCCGCCCCACTTGCGGACGCTCGCGCCCTTTGTGATGTTTCCGCTGACGATAGGCCTGCAGGAGATGGCTCACATGCCTGAGCACAACGCGAACGAAGAAGTAGGCGATAGTCCGGACCGCCACCCCTTCGGCCGATATGCCTTTGGCCTCGCAGCTGCATGCCTCGTACCGACCTATTTCATTTATCTCTATTTTTCGAAAAGTTCATATTCAGATTACGCGATCATGTTCTCGATACTTTCTTTGATGACCATGATCTTGATAGTCATATCTGATCGCTTGGTACTTACGCTTACAGCGTGGGTTCTCATTGCCGGTTTCACCGCGATAAACTGGTATCTTACCTTGCGATTCATGCACCCGCGCGAGTTCCAACCCATTTTCATGATGCCATTTCTGATGCCAGAAATGGTATTCTATAGGACGCTGTTAAATAAGCTTACAGCATTACAGCAAATAACTTAGGCGGTGCCAAGCATAGCGAAATGCGACGTGGCAGGGAGCTCTGGACAGGTTCGGTCTTGGTAAGGTTTCGGGAAAGGGCACGCTGTCACCCTCTCAACCTCTTTTCAGACTTTCACGATGTCCGCTTCCCACCATGTTCAGCCAGGGCAGCTACCGCCTCAATCTCGGTCATCTCTAAAGGTGGACGGTTCGGAAGCTGCCGACCCCCCCCAAGCCCGCCCGATGCAGCGATTAGGTTTTAGCGGCGGAACTGAATAGGTCCAGCCGCTTGCACTGGGCACTTGAGGGCAATGAAAAGTTCGCGGGAGTCTGTGCGCTTAGGTTCCAGCCTCCCCATGTCCCGCTGCAGGGCGGTGCACTGGCTGAGAGTGTAACTGCTGGGCCGGGTCACGGATGCTCCAAGGCAGATCACCCCGACCATGAACGCAACACCGGAAACCCAGCCGAGCGCGGGCGGAACCGCGCTGTGCCGATGCGCATGGTCGATTTTTTGGCTCAGCGCTCCTTGACGCTCCTCGTCCGGTTCCCCGCATATTTCAACTTCAGTCCAATAGTCGATCATACCTTCCATGGGGTTATGAACGGCCTCTTGGATGGTCTGGATCAGTGTTGCTGAAAGCATTGCAAACACAATGCCGATTGAGAAGCAGGCGCCGGCGTAAATTGGGCTTTCGAGTTTGTCTCCCGCGCTCAAAGTCGCCACCGCGCCACCAGAGTTGATTGCGAGAAGTGAAGCATTCAGCCAAGCCGAAGATGACAGCATTTGACCGTCCATTGCGGCGGCGCCCGCAACGGCTCGCTCCCTCCTGTGGCGAGCAAACTTCTTCCGTGCTTCTGATTGCGCGGCTGGTGCCATCGCCTGCAGCGCTCGTTCAGGTCCTGAAAGCTGCCGGTCAGCTCCTGGGTCTCGGTCCATGTATCCTAGCTCTCTCTCCCCGCAGCATACGGAAGAGACAGGTCGTGTCCAGCTCCGGGAATAGTCCTGTCCAGCTGGTCCCTTACTTTGCCGCTCGTATCCGCTCTATTCACGAATGGCGTGTTGACCGACGCTACAAAGCGCACATTTCCGAGCACTGCGGGTGACCGGGCGGTTAGCTCAGTTGGTAGAGCATCTCGTTTACACCAAGATAGCCAATGCTTCGAAGAGACTGCAAAAGCGCGGGCGGTCCGCTCCAAGCGGGAAAGCTGCCAGTCTGCTTACGCCCCAGAAGCAGACATTGCACTTTATAGAGGAAGGAGGCAGGCTACCGGCATGGGGTGGATAGCTAAGCCCGGCTCGGCCGAGGACAAACTCAAGCGCTGGTTTACGAGCAAAAATCAACTGCGTGTGGCCCTTTGGTTGTCCGGATTTTTCTGCGCCCTTGCCGCATCATACATGTTCGACCATCTCAAACCGGCATGGCAGGCTCTCATATTGGTGCCGCTAATATTCGGACTTAGTGCGATCTTGGCTTCGGAAATTTTAAGACGAACCGAAAAGCCGACGCGCTTGGCATGGGCGATCTCGTTATTCCTTGCCCTCCCAACGCCGCTAGTGGTGGCGGCGAATAGCGGCATCGTTGATTCAATCATCAGCGCATTTTGATGAATTCCGTGGCTAATGACCTGCTCCCCGTTTTCAGGCCGCGGATAACTTAGCTCGGGTGTCCTTATGCCCTTTGCGGGGGCGGCTCGTAAACTCGGCGGGTGCCAATCCGCCGAGGCTGCTGTGCGGACGCACGGTGTTGTAGTCCGTCCGCCATGCCTCGATGATCCGTCTTGCTGCTGCCAGCGATGGGAACAGGTGCTCGTTCAGGCACTCGTCGCGCAAGCGACCATTAAAGCTTTCGACGAAGCCGTTCTGCTGCGGCTTGCCCGGCGCGATGTAATGCCACTCGACCCCAGTATCCTGGCACCAGGCCAGGACGGCGTGACTGGTCAGTTCGGTACCGTTGTCGCTGATCACCATGCACGGCAGCCCGCGACGTTCGGCGATGGCGCTCAGTTCACGAACGACCCGCCGGCCCGACAGCGACGTGTCGACGATACAGGCCAGGCATTCCCGGCTGTAATCGTCGATGACATTCAGCATACGGAACCGCCGGCCGCAGGCCAACGCGTCCGACACGAAGTCGAGCGACCAGCGCTGGTTGGGTTCTTGCGGAATCGCCATCGGTGTCCGCGTGCCAAGCGCCCGCTTGCGGCCGCCACGCTTGCGCACCGTCAGCCGCTCCTCGCGATACAGCCGCTACACCTTCTTCAGGTTCATGCCCTTGCCTTCACGTCGCAGCAGGATCGCCAGCCGTCGGTAGCCGAACCGACGACGCTCGTTCGCGATCTCGCGCATCCGCTCGCGGACAGCATCGTCCTTCCCGCGAAGCGGCTCATATTGCCACGCCGACCGATTGACCCCGATCAGCCTGCAGGCGCGACGCTCGGAGAAACCGTGATCGGCCATCAGCTTCTCCACCGCAGCATAGCGCTCCACAGGCCGCGTCAGTTTTTTCCCAGCAGATCCTTCAGCGCCGACACGTCGAGCATCGACTCCGCCAGCAGCTTCTTCAGCCGGCGGTTCTCGTCCTCCAGCGCTCGCAACCGGGCAGCGTCCGAAACCGTCAGGCCGCCATATTTCGACTTCCAGGTGTAAAAGGTCGCATCGCTGATCCCGTGCTTCCGGCACAGGTCGGCGGTCTTCACGCCAGCCTCATGCTCCCGCAGCACCCCAATGATCTGATCCTCGGTAAATCGGCTTCGCCGCATCACTCGTCTCCAACTGACGAGCTAACTTACCAATGGCATGATTTCTGGGGAGCAGGTCAAACCTTGTCAGCCACCTGTTCATGCGCACGCTTCGGGTAAGGTGACGGCAAACTTGTGGCGGGTCCGCCGAAGAGCCGCACCGCCGAGAGCAAACCCACCAATAATCATAGCCCAAGACGAGGTCTCGGGAACTCCTGACACAGTTGCAGAGAAGGTGAGGCCACTAGCCCTATTGATATATACAGCGCCGTGATCAGTTAATAGAGGCTGGTCGGCTGGAAACTCGAATGAAACGGGCGTGCTCGCTAGATTTGAAATGCCATCATAGCCATTCAGGCCCGAAAACGCTATGAAGTAGCCGCTTGAGAGCGTGCCAAAGCCGGAATCCTGGAAGCCGCCGTCGCCGTAAAAATACGCCGGACCAGCCGATGAGTAGGGAATCCCGTCGACGACGAATCTTAACGACATCAGATCGCGATAGGGGGCACCGATACTGCTCCATCCGCTTTTCGGATCACCAATCCCGGTAAAAACAGCATCAAAATCAAAGCTTTTGCCATTTAGGCTTCCGCCGAAGCTGCCACCAAGCTGATAGGTGATGGTAGCAGCTGGTGCTGAGGCGGAAATGCCGGAGCCAGCAAGAGCTGCCGCAAGGATGATGCGCTTCATATACCCCCCCAATTTTTTTTGAATAGAATGTGTACGAAGACTTATCAATAAGGCAGTAGATGCCAATCCTTCCTTGAATTTGAAACCAATGAACTGAGGTGCTGTTGTCTCAAGATGAGACGACAGCATGCGCGTAGTCGTTATGGTAGCGTCGGGTCTTGGGGCGGGAGCGGAACGGCGGCTTTCGGGCGGGGCACTGGGCGCGATGGCCGGGAGTGGTGGAAAGCTGCCGTTTAGTGTGCGTGAAAAGCGTCCATGATCTGCTGCTCAGATAGCTTCTGCTCGCGCGCCCATAGCACTAGGTATTCTGCGAGTTGCCAATCCACAGCTTCATCCGGGCTTATCAGAAGGCTGGTGAGACGTAAGCCGCTTTGCTGATCAGCGGGCGCGCTCTTGATAAGCGCCCACAGCTCACCGGCGAGTTCCTCACCATATTTGCCTTGCTCACCACGGTCGTAGATGCTCATGGCCCTCTGCTGAACCGCTTCACTCAGTCGCATATAGCGGTGAAGCGCGCGAACGACCTTCTGGCTCCTCGGTGCAAGAACCCCGTCGTCGATCTTCGCGACGACCATATCTGCGTTCGCACCGGTAGCATCCATGCTCGAATGATAGCTCAACGCCGAACGGCTGCAATTGGGGCGGGAGCAGACCGGCTGCTTTTCCATCCGAAGCGGAACAGCAGCTCCTGGGTCAGGCGCGGCGGTCAGCGGCTGAAAATGGGTGGGAAGCGGACGTTGCTTCACAGCCTTTTGGCTGTGTGGAGTGGCAAAGCGCATCTGGTGCACGCAGACGGCTGATGCCAGAGTTGCTTTGCGTAAAGCGGCGCCAGCATTTGATCCTGAGCATGCCTTTTGGCAGATCCATGATCTCGATAGATGAGCCAGGCACACGCTGGACACCTTAAGTTGAAAATCCATGCCGCCGGCATCGCTAAGCAAACGCCAGCGAGAGCGGTCGCAAATGATCCCATAAAACCCGCCAGCCCGATGATGGCCATTCCGCTGTAGCTGAGCCAGCGCGCCGCTACCTCGTATTGCCTTGCCCATCGAAGCTTTCGCTCGGCGGTTGCCGTCAAATCTCCCAAGGGGCTCTCGTGTATTGGTGGAGGTCCGAACAAACCATGGCGCCCCAATAGTTTAGAATGTCAACGTCCGCTCGTGAGCAGGAGCCACCATTACGGAAAATGGGTGGGAAGCTGCCGTCCGTTACGCTTTTCGAGTGCGCGCTTTTCTATCAGCCCACAGCTCAACAACGTTCAGGGCAAGGAGAGTAGCACAGAAGCAGACCATAAAACCGTTTTCTAGCGCTAGGCTGATGTGAATGAGTTTCCAATAAGATGCAGCAAATATTGCACCACAGATGAAACCCGCCCCGCCGATAACCTGCCGAAGTGCAGCCATCCCCTTCTTCTCCTCCTGACGTTGTATAGCAGCGAGATTGAGCGGTTGCGCGAAGGTCCGCAAGTGGGCGGGAGCTGCCTGTCCGCTTTCTTCACCGAAGCGACCGCCTGCGAAGCGCGACGTTCTCCAAGTGCCTTTTCGTTACGACGGGACCGGGCAATCGCACTGATCCAAATTGGGACGCATGCCTCCAGGTCGGTTGTTCCCTACGCGGAACAAGGTGCGCGTCCGAGTGTTCGCTCGCAGTTATGTGATGCAGATCAAGAGTAGTATTCCTGACTGCTGCGGCCGCAGCCCACCACCTACCTCAAGAACGCGAGCGAAAAATCAACCTACCGTCGTAGGGCTTAAGCCTGCAGATCCCATGAAAGAAGCACATAATGACAAACTCGATTCTCGTCCTTCTCGTAGAGGATGAACCGATGCTTCTAATTAATGCCCAGGATAGCTTGCAGGACGGGGGGTTTGAGGTTCTAGACGCAAGTAACGCAGAGGATGCTATCAGAATCCTCGAAGCTGATGCAGAAACCATCGCCGGGTTGATCACTGACGTGCGCCTTGGCTCCGGTTCAACAGGATGGGACGTTGCCCGTCGCGCGAGAGAGCTGAAACCTACGATGCCGGTCGTCTATATGACGGCGGAGAGCGCGGAAGACTGGGCGGCTCAAGGGGTTCCCAAAAGCATTCTGGTGCAAAAGCCGTTTGCTCCGGCACAGCTTCTGACTGCGATCTCCACGCTGATCAACGAGGCTAGCACCGGCCTTTGACGTTGCCTTCCGGCATTTTTTCGAGTTTCCAGAAACATGCTTGAGCTCCATGCGGTCGAGACTTGACACCTTTATTCTTAGGCTCAAGCTGATCGACCTTGTCTGGATCTGGGTGAACCGCTGCCGCGAATGACCGAAACTGGGCGAAAGCAGACCGGCAGCTTTCCCATCATCAGCGGACACTCTGCTCTTCCTCCGCGACGGTGTCCAGCTGACGCTTGACGCGGGGGAGCGATGGTCTTCCCCGCCGCTTTGGGGGCTCGGTCCCCAATCGGCCCTCACCCAGAGCCACGCGCGGCGTCGCGAAAACGCCCACCGAGCGTGAGTCTCGCGCCGGCGCGTTGTTGTTCCTTTGCTGATGATGAGGCGTCACAGCCTGGATTGCGGCCGCCATAGCCAGCGCTGCCCCGAGGCGCTTGTTCTCGACGATCTCGGCCTGGTTGACCCGCTGCATCTTGTCGTAGACCCGGTAGGGCAGGACCACTTCGCCGTGCCGCACCTCAATACGTCCATCGGGAAATTCGCATACGTGGACGCGCTTGCGGGCCAGCGTCCGCGCTAGCGGCGTCGGCTCCAGGATGAACATCGCCTTGTTGTAGTGGAGCGCCAGAGCGCCGGTGACGGAGCGCTCTACGCGCCAGACCATCTCGGCTTCCACGTTCTCGTGCGGCGCGAGCGGCCGATGCGCGTCCCGGGGATCTGCAGGTGGGCAGGCGAACTGAGCATTGTGGCGCAAGAGATAAGAGGGGAGGAAGGTGTTGGCCTCTTCGATCGAGGAGATGCCTTCAAGCCGCATCGCTTTGACGAGGCGGTTCTGGAGCGTGCTGTTGGCCCGCTCGACCCGCCCCTTGGCCTGGGGCGAGTTGGCGCAGATGATCTCTACGCCGAGCTTGTGGAGGGCGCGACCGAGGTGTGACATGCCGTCGCTGTCGGCGGTTGCGCGGTTGTTCCGGAAGGCACTGTGCTTGTCCGAATAGAAGGCAATCGGCTTGCCGTGCCGCTCTAGATAGGTGCGGGTTGCCTGCAGGTAGGAGAGGGCGCTCTCGCTCTCCGCCATCTCGAGGTGCATCAGCTCGCTGGTGGCGTCGTCGATATAGACCAGCAGGCTGCAGCGAGGGCCGCGGCCCTCGAACCAGTCATGGTCCGACCCGTCGACCTGGATGAGCTCGCCGCGGCGCTCACGCCGGTTTCGGGTCTGGTGAAGCCTGGCACGCTTGGCGGCCTTGGGTTTCCAAAGGCCGGCGTCGATCATCAGCTGCCGCAGCGTCTCGTGCGAGAGCGTGATGCCGTGGCGCTCGGCCAGATACTCAGCCGCCAGCGTCGGGCCGAAATCGGCATAGCGCTCGCGGACGATGCCAAGGATCTGCTCGCGGTAGATTTCGCTCAAGCGGCGGTTGCTCGGCCGACCGCGCTTCCGGGATATCAGGCCAGCGGCGCCGTCAGCGCGGAACCGGTCGAGCAGCCGATAGACCTGGCGCCGGCATAGCCTGAGCAGATCGCCGGCCTCGCGTGCGGTAATCTCGCCGCGCTCGACCCGCTCCAGCGTTTCGTACCGTGACAACTCGCTCCGGCTCATCGCGACCACCGTCATCAGCGTGCCCCCAATTGCTCGGGCGGCATGCCACTCGGAAGGTGCCGACCAGAGATTGTGACATCTCTATCTGGCGGAAGAGTGACATTTGTACGTTGCGCTTACAGCCCCACCATAGACCTTCGATCGATAATCTATCTTATGTAAAATTACCGAAAATTCCGGCTGCGAGCGGACACCGCCATGCAGAGGCCTTACCAGTTCACGCCAAGCCGGGCGTAGAGATAGCGCCCGTTGAACCCGAACGGCGAATAATAGGGAAAGCCCACCACGCCAGTCGAATTGTTCGCTGGAATCGAGCGGTCAGGATAGACGTCGAACAGGTTGCTTGCGCCGAGCGCGATCTGGGCGCCCTTGCGCGGCTGGAAGCGCAGTTCGAGGTCGCTGATCAGGTGCTGCCCCGTATGGATGTCTGCCGCAGGCGTCGTGCCCGGCTGGTTGACGTCGCCATAATAGGTGCCGCGCAGCGTGAGCCCCACCGGCCCCTTCGCCCAGTCGATCGTGCCGGTGACCTTCTCGCCCGGCGTGCCCTGCTCGATCGTCAGCACGCGGCTGCGGGCGAACAGCACCGGCGCCGGGTTCACCGTCGCCGTGTTGGTCGGCACGCGGGTCACCACGATTTCGTTGACGTTGCCGGCCAGGATGAAGTCGAACGACCCCGCCGGATCGGCGGCGTTGCCCAGCCGGTAATGCGCGACGGCATCGATGCCGCGGGTGCGCGAGCGCAGGCCGTTGATGAAGAACCGCGCCGACGGCACGTTGAAGGGCGTGAGGATCGCCGCGACCTGCGGGCTGAAGCTTGCCTGGATGTTCTCGGACAGGCCGAGCTGGTCGCGCAGGCGGATCTCATAGGCGTCGACGCTGAGGTCGAAGTCGCCCGCACGGATCACCGTGCCGACCGAGAAATTGGTCGACTTCTCCGGCCGGAGCGGCTTGCCGCCCAGTGCCGCCGCCACCGGCGCGGTCGACGGGAAGGTACCGGTGAGGATCGGGGTGCCGTTCTGGACGACCTGCGCGATCGAGGTGAAATATTGCTGCTGCAGGCTCGGCGCGCGGAAGCCGGTGGAGACGGTGCCGCGCAGCGCGAACCACGGCGCCACGTCGTAGCGCGCCGAAAGCTTGCCGTTGGCGGTGTCGCCGAAGTCCGAATAATGCTCGCCGCGCACCGCGACGTCGACGAGGAACGCCTGGGTCACCTGCGCCTCGAGGTCGAGATAGCCCGAGACGCTGCGGCGCGAGCGCTCGACCGCGTTGACCGGCGCGAAGCCGCCAAAGCCCTGTGCGCCCGGCGACGCACCGGCGACCGCGCCGGTGGCGGGCGCGTCATAGGAAGCCGCCTCGCCCGGCGTGATCTTGTAGCCCTCGCGCCGCCCCTCGGCACCGAAGGCCAGGTTGAGCGACTGGAGGACGTCGAACTTGCGCCGCACGTCGAGGCCCGCCACCCACTGGTCGAAGATCAGCGCGCCATCGTAGAAATTCTTCGGTGTCGCCGCGCCATAGGCATAGTTGGCCGAGTTGCGCGTACGGTAGGCGATCTTGTTGCGGCCATAGCCGGCGTGCAGGTCAATGCCCCAGTCGCCGAGATCCCCCTTCACCCCCACCGCGCCGACCGCATTGGTCGACTTGGTGTTGATGATCGGCAGGAAGCCGTCCGGATAGCCGGCGAGCGTGGTCGTGGCGCTGGCCAGCCGCGGGAAGGCGGCGCTGCGGGTGTCGCGGTCCTGGTAGCTGCCCCAGCCATAGAGGCTCCAGCCGCCGCCAATGCCCTTCCCGGCATTTATCGTGCCGGTGTACTGCTCGACCTGCGGATCGCCGAAGCGGCCGGTGACGCGGGTGGGCGTGACGCGCGGGTCGAAGTCGGCGCGGTTGGTCGCCTGGCGGTTCACATATTCGCCGGTGACAGTGACGAACCCGTCGTCGCCGAGCCCGAAGCCCTGCCATACCGAGGCCGTGAAGGCCGGCTCGCCGGTGGTCGAGCGGCTGCCGCGCGCGGTGTCGATGTCCGTGTGGTAGATGCCGTAGGTCGCCGAGGCGGCGCCGCCCGAGCGGGCCTCGCGCAGCCGCAGGTTGATCACACCGGCAATCGCGTCCGAGCCATATTGCGCCGAGGCGCCGTCGCGGAGAACCTCGATCCGCTCCAGCGCCGCGGTCGGGATGGTGTTCAGGTCCACCGCCGCCGAGCCGCGCCCGACCGAGCCGTTGATGTTGAGCAGCGCCGAGCTGTTCACCCGCACGCCGTTGACGAGCACCAGCACCTGGTCGGGCGACAGGCCGCGCAGCGTCGCGGGGCGGATCGCATCGGTACCGTCGGTGGCGGAGGGGCGCGGGAAGTCGATCGACGGTGCGACCGCCGCAACGGCGGCGCCCAGTTCGGTGGTGCCCTGGCGGCCCAGCGCCTCGCTGCTCAGCACATCGACCGGCGATGCGGTATCGAGCCGCGAACGGCCCTGGCTGCGCGTACCGGTGACGACGATCTCGTCGCCGCCGCCTACCGCCGCGTCGGTCTGCGCGGGCTCCGGGCTGGCCTGCTGCGCCTGGGCGGCGCCGGGAACCAATGCGGCGGTGGAGGCTGCGATCAGCAGCGCGTGGCGGAAGGTACGCATGGTCAACCCCTTGATCTCATTCTTGTCGACGGACGATTTCCCATCTTCCAGCTAGGAATGCAGGAAAGAAAAGATTGGGGGGCCGAAACGCAGCGCGCGTCGCCTCATCGCAGGTCGAAGGCATCCTCGAACTGCGCGTTGGCGCGATGCTGGAAGGCCTCTGCCCGCCGGCGGAAGGCCGCGGCGGCGACCGGGTTGCCGCACGAGGCGGCGCGGGCGCGCTCTTCCTGGGCACGGCGTTCGAAGAAGGAACGGGAACTGGGCATGGCGCGTCTCCCGGAACGGCAGCGCGTCCCACAGGGCGGAGGTAACCGCTTCAACCGATGCGGCGCGCCATTCGTTCCGCGGCGTTCGCTCAGGCGAGCGTCAGGTAGAGTTCGGCTTCGATGACCCAGGCGCCGCCGATTTCGCGCCACTTGGCGGTGTAGCTGCCGCTGGCCTGCACCGCCCCGTCCGAGGCCGCCACGCCCTGCCACTGGCCATGCTCGAAGGCGATCGGGGCGACGGGCGAGACGAGCACCGTCTCCGGAATCCGGCTGTAGACGCTGCGCGCGCGGGCGGCGAACTCGTGCTTCCACGCCTGGAGCTGGGCCTTGCGCCCGGTGATCATCGCGCTATCGGTCCCGGCGACCAGCACCACGTCCGGCGCGAGCAGCGGTCTGATCGCGGCGAGGTCGGCCGCCGCCAGCGCGCGGTTGAAGGCGGCGCGGGCCATGCGGATGGCGAGTTCGGGTGAGGTCTGCATCACCATCCGCTCTACCGCTGGCCGCACGATCGGCAAGCCCGCCGCAAGCGCCCAACCGCCAATTTTCCGCGACGGATTGCCAGCCGCCCGCCACTGTGTAGACTAGGCTTGATTGTCGGGTAACCGACTGATTTGGAGACTTTCCTTGGCGCTGAAGCACGTCCTCCTGGCCTCTACCCTGTCGATCGCGGCGCTCGCCGCCCCCGCCCTCAGCCGGAAGCCGCAACAGACCGCTCCCGCTGCGCCGAGCGCCGAGGCGACCCGCTATGGCAGCTGGGGCTTCGACCTTTCGGGCATGGATCGCAGCGTGAAGCCGGGCGACGACTGGTACCGCTTCGTCAACGGCGCCTGGACCGATCGCACCAAGATCCCCGACGATCGCTCCTCCTTCGGCGCCTTCATCGTGCTGCGCGACCTTTCCGAGATGCGGCTGCGCGGCCTGATAGAAGGCTATAGCCCCACCGACACCGCCAACCCCGATCGTCGCAAGGCCGCGACGCTGTATCGCGGCTATATGGACGAAGCGGCGATCGAGAAGCTCGATGCCCAGCCGCTCACCCAGCGCCTCGCCCCGGTCAAGGCGGCGACGACCAAGGCGGCGCTCGCCGCGCAGATGGGCGCGTCGATGGGCGGGTTCGGCGCCAGCTTCTTCGGCGTCGGGGTGAGCGACGATGCCAAGCAGCCCGATGTCTATGCGCTGTACCTGCGCCAGGGCGGCCTGGGCCTGGGCGACCGCGACCTTTATCTCGATCCCAAGTTCGCACCGCAAGTCGCGCGCTACCGCCAATATGTCGCGCAGCTGCTCGGCATGGCGGGCTGGCCCGACGCGGCGGCCGCCGCCGACAAGGTCGTCGCGATGGAGACCCGTATCGCCGAGGCGCACTGGACCCGCGCGCAGAGCCGCGACCGCGACAAGACCTACAACCCCGTCACCGTCGCCGAGCTCAAGGCGCAGGCGCCGGGCTTCGCCTGGGATCCGTTCTGGCAGGCCGCCGGCCTCTCCAAGGCGAGCCGGGTGATCGTCGCGCAGAACAGCGCGGTGCCGAAGATCGCCCAGGTCTTTGCGGATACCGATCTGGAGACGCTCAAGGCCTGGCAGGCCTTCCGCATCGCCGATGACATTTCGCCGCTGCTCTCGAAGCGCTTCTCCGATGCGCAGTTCGACTTCCGCTCGCGCTTCCTCAACGGCCAGCCCAAGGAGCGCGAACGCTGGAAGCGCGCGGTTTCGTTTACCGAGCGCGCGATCGGCGAAGGCGTCGGCCGCGATTATGTCGCGCTCTACTTCCCGCCCGAGAGCAAGGCGAAGATGGACGTGCTGGTCGGCAATTTGCGCGTGGCGCTCGCCGGCCGCATCAAGAACCTCGCTTGGATGAGCCCCGCGACCAAGGAGCAGGCGCTCGCCAAGCTCCAAGGCTTCACCGTCAAGGTCGGCTATCCGAGCAAGTGGCGCGACTATAGCGCGCTGGAGGTCCGCCCCGGCGACCTGGTCGGCAATGCCGAGCGCGCCGGCAAGTTCGAATGGGATTATCGCCGCAACCGGCTGGGCGGGCCGGTCGACAAGGCCGAGTGGGGCATGACGCCGCAAACGGTCAACGCCTATTACAACTCGGTCAAGAACGAGATCGTGTTCCCGGCGGCGATCCTGCAGCCGCCCTTCTTCGATCCCAAGGCCGACGACGCGGTCAACTATGGCGGGATCGGCGGGGTGATCGGGCACGAGATCAGCCACGGCTTCGACGACCAGGGCCGCAAGTCGGACGGCAACGGCGTGCTGCGCGACTGGTGGACCGCCGAGGACGCGACCAAGTTCGAGGCGCAGGCGGTGCGGCTCGGCGCACAGTATGAGGCCTATAGCTTTGAGGGGCTGCCCGGGCTCCACATCAACGGTCGTGCGTCGATGGGCGAGAATATCGGCGATCTGGGCGGGGTGATGATCGCGCTCGACGCCTATCACGCCTCGCTCGGCGGCAAGCCGGCGCCGGTGCTCGATGGCTTCACCGGCGACCAGCGCTTCTTCCTCGGCTGGGGTCAGGTGTGGCGCACGCTGTTCCGCAACGAGGCGCTGCGCCAGCAGCTGGTTAGCGATCCCCACTCGCCGGGGCAGATCCGCGCGGTGAACCCGCTGCGCAACGTCGATGCCTGGTATGCGGCGTGGAACATCGATCCCAGCCAGAAGCAATATGTCGCGCCCGCGGACCGCGTGCGGATCTGGTGAGCAACAGGGGCCGGAGGCGTAACCCTCCGGCCCCGATCGCGTCGGTCAGAAGTCGATCCGCACCGAGGTGCTGATCGTGCGGCCGTTGATCGACCGGGCCCGGACGATGCCATTGGCCGGGATGGCGCCTTCCTCCGCCTCGGTGAAGCCGCGGACGTTGAACAGGTTGTTAGCGTTCAGCGAAACCAGCAGCTTCGGGATCGGCCGGAACTGGGCGAAGGCGTTGACCTGCGTATAGCCCGGCAGCTTGAGCTGGTTGTTGTCCTGCGCATAGCTGCTCGTCGTGCCGATCACATTGGCACCAATCGAGGCACGGCCGATCTCCACCTGCGGCGTCGCCTGGAAGATCAGGCTCGCCTGGCGCCGCGGCGTGTTGCCGACCGAGGCCGGGTTGAGCGCATCGGCGACGATCCGGGAGTGCGTCCAGGTGGCGCCCGCGGTCAGGCTGAACGGGCCCTCGCGCACCGCGCCGTCGAACTCCAGGCCATAGGCGCGGTAGGTGCGATCGATGAACACCTGCCGCGTCGCTTCGTAATTCTGCTCCTCGGTACGCGCCCAGAAACCGGTGAGGTTGAGCGTCAGCGGGCCTTCGCGATATTTCACGCCGAGCTCCGCCTGGTTGACGAAGTCCACCGCCGCTGCCGAACTCACCAGATGGCCGTCGGTGGTGCTGACCGCCGGCCCGAACAGCAGGCGATCGGCATTGGCGCGGCCGCCGCGGCTGTAGCGCGCGAAGACCGACATATAATCGACGAAGCGATAGTTGATGCCCGCCGAGTAGCTCCAGTAGCGATAGCTGTAGTTGACCGGCGCGGGGCTGGTCAGCGGGATCACCGCGACGCGGGTTTCCGCGTCAGAGATCACGCCGTCGCCGTTGATGTCGCGGCTCGTCGTGCCCACCCGGCCGCCCCCGAGATCGGCACCGGCGATCGAGCCGCTCGCGTCGCCGAAATCAAAGCGCACGCTGCCGCCGATCGACACCTTGCCGACCTGATAGTTGAGCGAAGCGAAGGGCGCGTTGACGTTGTAATCGACATTGTAGCTGCGCCGGCAGCACCCGCCGAAATAGGCGGCGCTATAGCCGTAGAAGCCGTCCTGGGTGACGGCCGTCCCGTTCGCCCGGGTGACATTGACCAGCGCCGCATCGCCACCGCCGCGCACGTCGGTGAGAATCGAGGTCCACAGCCAGTCGGTGTCGATCGTCTGGCGCGACTTGTAGAAGCCCGCCGTCGCCGTGAGCTTGCCGGTGCCGACATCGAACGCCCTACTTGCGCGCAGGTCGTTGGTGATGTTGTCGAGGCTGTTCAGCTTGGTGTCGAACACCACAATCTGCGCGAGCAGCCCGTTGCCGTTAAGCCCGGCCAGGTTGGGGATCGCCTTGCCCGCGTTCGGACCGCTGGCATAAGCGAGCGTCGCCCCTGCACCGCCCATCGACGTCGCGATCGCGCTGGCCGAGTCCACATTGGCCGGGAAGTTGGCGATGAAGCGGCCAGAGATGTCCGAGTAGCGGAAGCGATCGGTGACCACCCAGCCGGAAAGCGTCGTCTCCGCCTCGAAGCCGATCGACTTGACCAGCGGGTGCTGGCCGTCGCGCATATCGTCGGTCACCAGATTGTTGTTGCCGTCCAGCGTCACGTTGCGGGTGAAGTTGGGCGTCAGCAGCTGGTCGCGGTTGGAGCGGAAATTGGGCAGGTCCTGATAGGTCGGGTTGGCGTTGGTGCCGGTCACCCGCACCGGCATCGGCAGATAGCCGACAGCGCGATCGTCGAGGAACTTGCCGTACAGGCGGATATGGCCGCCGGTGAATCCCTTGGTGACGTTGAACTTGAACTGGCCGCCCTTGTTGCCGTCATAGCCGATGCGGCGGGGACCGGTGCCTTGGCGGTAGAAGCCGCCCATGTGGAAGCGTAAGGAATCGCTCAGCTTCGCGCCGTAATCGAAGTCGAGGCGATAGTCCTTATAGTCGAGCCCGGTGCTCGCCTGCACCGCACCGCCTTCCGTGTCGCCGGTCTTCGAAATCATGTTGATCACGCCGCCGGGAGAGTTCGACGCGAAGGTCGAGGCCGAGCCGCCGCGGATCGACTCCACCTGCGCCAGGTTGAGGTCGGCGCGCAGGAAGATGTCGGCATTGCCGAAGGTGATGTCGCCGAATTCGAGCACCGGCAGCCCGTCTTCCTGCAGCTGCAGGAACTTGGCGCCGCCCGAGGCGATCGGCAGGCCGCGGATCGAGATGTTGGCATTGCCTTCGCCGCCCGAGCTTTCCGAGCGGATGCCCGGCAGGCTGCGGAAGATCTCCGCCACCGATCGCGGCGCCGCCTTCTGGATGTCGTCGGCCTTGAGCGAGCTGGTCGAGATCGCGGTATCGAGCCGGTCCCGCCCGCGCGCCACGGCGGTCACGACGATTTCAGTATAGTTGGATGCTTCCGCTTCCTGCGGCGGGGTCGCGTCCTGCGCGAAGGCGGGGACGCTGGGGATCGCCAAGATGCTGCCGATCAGCAGCAGCCGGCGAAGGTGGTTCGCGCGCACAGACATGGCCATGAGCCTCTCTCCCTGATCGGGGCCCTCCTTGTTGGGAGCCCTTCACAAATCCGTATATCTCCTATTGCAATCGATTGCAACAAGCCCCGCATTTGTCCGGAGCGGCGCGATCTTGCGGTTTTCCGCCAATCCGGTCACACCTTGTGGTGTGAGCCAAGACGCACCGCCTTCCCATCGGCCGGCCCGCACGCTGGCCGACATTGCGCGCCTCGCCGGGGTTTCGACCGGTACCGTCTCGCGCGCGCTGGCGGGCAGCAGCCTGGTCAATGCCGAAACGCGCGAGCGCATCCAGGCGCTGGCCGCGGCGCACGACTTCCGGGTGAATCAGATGGCGCGGCGGCTGCGCACACAGAAGACCGGCGTGATCGGCGTCGTCGTGCCGCTGGGCCATGAACGCCGCCAGCACCTTTCCGACCCGTTCTTCATGACCATTCTCGGCCACCTCGCCGACGCGCTGACCGAGAATGGCTATGACGTGATGCTCTCGCGCGTGATCCCGGATGCCGCGGACTGGCTGGAGCGGATCGTCGATTCGGGCATGCTCGACGGCGTGCTGCTGATCGGTCAGTCGGACCAGATGGCGGCGATCGAGCGCGTCGCGGCGCGCTATCGCCCGCTGGTCGCCTGGGGCAGCAGCCTGCCCGGGCAGGTGCATTGCGCGGTCGGCACCGAGAATGTCGCGGGTGGGCGGATCGCCGCCGAGCATCTGATCGCCCGCGGCGTGCGGCGGATCGCGTTTCTCGGCGAACTCCGCGCACCCGAGATCCGCGCACGCTTCGAGGGCGTGTGCGCCGCGGCGGCGGCGGCCGGGCTGCCCGCGCCGCTCCAGCTCGACACGCACCTCGCCTCCGAGATGATGGAGCGCGAGATTGCCGCGCACCTCACCCGCCATCTCGACCGGATCGACGGCATCGCCGCCGGATCGGACATGATCGCGATGACGACGCTGCGCGTGCTCGCCGACCAGGGCATGGCGGTGCCGAGCGACGTGCCGGTGATCGGCTATGACGACCTGCCGCTCGGCCTGCAAACCGTGCCGCGCCTCACCACGGTGCGGCAGGACATCGCGAGAGGCGCCCGCGCGATGGTCGAGCGGCTGTTCGCGCGGATCGCCGGGCAGGATGCGCCCTCGCTGGTAATGGCGCCCGAACTGGTGGTGCGGGACTCCGCTTAAGCGGCGATCGTCACCCGGTCGCCGGCAAAGGCGAGACGGAAGAACGGTGCCGCCACGCCGCCGAAGATGCGGCGGCGCTGGGCGGGATCGGCGAGCAGCGCCGCATCTTCGGGGCCGACGCCCGGATAGTCGATGAAGCTCAGCACCTCGCCCTCCCCCGTCACCCACCAGCAATAGGCCTGGGTCGGCGCCTCGGTCGGATTGCCGGCGACCAGGCAGGTGCCGTTGACCGGGCGCCAAGGGCCCGCCATCGCCTCGGCCACCATGGCGTACAGGCCCGTCGGCGCGACGATGCCGTCGGCGAAGCGGCGTGCTTGGGTGCTCCAGAACAGATAATAAAGCCCGTCGCGGACGACGATGTGCGGCCGCTCGAGCTCGCTGTTGACCTCGATTGCCGAGAGCAGAGGCGCGTGGAGACGCCAGCCCTCGCCGTCGCGGCGCGCGACACCGATCACGCCGTTGGCCTGGGCGTCGCTCCACGCGGCGTTGGCGGTGAACAGCACATACTCGGCGCCATCGGCGGGGTCGCGGAAATAACCGGGATCGCGAAAGCCCTGGATCCCGTGCGCGGGTGCGACCATCTCGTTCGCGACAGTATACAGAGCGCCATCGGCCGCGACGATCTCCTGCGGCGCCGTCCAATCGTCGAGCCGCGGGCTCTCGCCGTCGAGCACGAACCGGCCCTGGCTGACGAACAAGCGCTGCTCATACGTCGTCGCTTCGCCGCGGCGCCCGGCGGCGGTGAAATAGTGCGAGAGCGTGACGCCGTCCGGCTCCAGCACCGCCGAGCCGGACCATTCGCGCGAGCCCGGCGTGAAGCCGTCCGGGAAGGCATCGCCATGGTCGCGCCAGCCATCCTCGCCATGGCTGGTCAGTCGGATGCGGGCGATGTCGTGCCGGCCCTCGGGATCGTCGAGCCGGGGCGCTGCGAGGAAGAACCACCAGCTCCGCCCGCCGCGCAGCACCGTGCGACCCGCGGCATCGGCGATCGGCCACATGTCCCACAGGTCCATGCCCGGCGCCGGCGACTCCCCGCCCGGCGTGAGCAGCGGCAGCACCGCGCCGGTCTGCACGGCGATCCCGGCGACCGCCGCGCGCGTCCATTCCGCGGTCGCGCTCATGCTGCCTTCCGCTCGCGCACGGTCCACACGGCAAGCGCGGCGCAGAACAGCAGCACCCCGCACAGGCGCAGCACGTTGCGCGCGTCGCCGTGAAGCAGCGGCCCGTAGAGGAACGGCAGGGTAACCGAGAACAACAGCATCGGAATGACGATCATCATGTTGAAAATGCCCATATAGACCCCGGTCCGCTCGGGCGGGATCGATCCGGCGAGGATCACGTAGGGATTGCCCATCATGCTCGCCCAGCCGAGGCCCAGCCCGATCGCGGGGACGAACAGCAGCGCCTTGTCCTGCACCTGCGGCAGCCACAGCATGCCGATCCCGGCGCAGACCAGGCAGGCGGCATGGAGCCGTGCCGCGCCGATCCGCCGCGCGATCGGCACCATCGCGAAGGCGGCGACAAAGGCGACGGCGTTGTAGAAGGCGGCGATCTCGCCATTGGTCAGCACCGCGGCGCGGAAGCCCGGCGCGGTCGAATCCGCCGTGCCATAGACCGAGCGCGCGACGGTGAGGATGACATAGGTCCAGTACGCCATCATCGCATACCATTGGAACAGGCTCATCAGCGCGAGCTTGCGCATCGCCAGCGGCATGTCGCGGATTGCCCCGCCGATCTCGGCGAGCGTGGCGCCCAGCGACTTAGGCTGGGCCGCGATATGCGCACGCTCGGGCGGGGTGAGCGGCAGCTCGGGGACGCGCAGCACGGACCAGAGGATCGTGCCCAGCGCCAGCACCGCGCCGACCATGAACGCCACCCGTGCGGTATAAGGAATGTGGTGCGCGTCGACCCAGTCCTGGCTCATCCCCGCCCAGACGAGCAGCGACGGCGTAAGGAAGGCAAGCATCTGCGCCAGCCCGGTAAACGCGCTCTGGGTGAGGAAGCCGAGGCCGTGCTGGCTGGGGTCCAGCCGATCGGACACATAGGCGCGATAGGGCTCCATCGTGATGTTATTGCCGGCATCGAGCAGCCAGAGCAGCGACACCGCCATCACGATCGAACTGCTCAGCGGCATCCAGAACAGCCCCGCCGAGCACAGCACCGCGCCGGCGAGGAAATAGGGCGTGCGGCGCCCCCAGCGGCTGTCGGTACGATCGCTCATCGCGCCGATCAGCGGCTGGACGAGCAGTCCGGTCATCGGCCCGGCAAGCTGGAGCAGGGGGAGCGAAGCTTCGGAGGCGCCGAGATAGGAATAGATCGGCGCCATGTTGCCCTGCTGCAGCCCGAAACTGAACTGCAGGCCCAGGAAGCCCAGGTTCATCTCCAGGATGCGCCACAGCGACAGGCGCGGCTTCGCGCTTGCAGGGTTCATCGTCGCCCCCTCCCCGGGCCCGTCTGTTCTATCCTTCCTTTATGGAAGGATTCATGACGAGGAGCAACAATCGATTGCAATCGAAGCGGAGCTAAAAGGCGCAAACACAAAAGGGCGCCCGCGATTGCGAGCGCCCTTCGCTAGGGCCCGCCGCCTGCGTGGGAACGGCGGGAACCCGGACCGGAAAGCTTCCGGAATTACATCCCGTTGTGCAGGTTGGTGTCTGCGTCGTGGGTTCGCATGTCCTTGGCCTTGGCGTCGCCCTCGGCGCGCACGGCATCGGCCTGGTTCTGCAGATTGTCCTGCGCCGCATCGGTGGTGGCGTTGCTGGCCACTGCCTCGATGTTGTCGGCGCGCGCTTCGGCGTTCGCTTCGATGTTGTCGGCTGCCTGCTCCCGCGGGGTGTTGTTGCACGCCGAGAGCGCGATCAGGCCGGCAGCGGCGCCGAGCACGAGGATCTTCTTCATCATCATTACCCTTTTACGTTGGTACAGTCGAAAATCGTTGGCAGCGGAAATCAACGACGCGGCGCTTTGTTCCGAGAGGGTAACGCGAACGCGACGAGTCGAGTGGGTGGGCAGAACCGCCAAGAAACCGGCGAATACGACAATCCGCCGCGCCTCCCGTGACTTAGGCCATGCAACAACATCCTGCATGGAGGCTTTCCGCATGACGACCACTTCTTCGCCCACGATCCTGCTCGTCCATGGCGCCTGGGCCGACGGATCGAGCTGGCAGCGCGTGATCCCGATCCTGCTCGAGGCGGGCCACAAGGTGGTCGCGGTGCAGAACCCCACCCAGTCGCTCGCCGGCGACGTCGCCGCGACCCGCCAGGCGCTCGACGCGTTCGACGGGCCGGTGGTGCTGGTCGGCCATAGCTGGGGCGGCGCGGTGATCACCGAGGCGGGCAACGACCCCAAGGTGAAGGCGCTGGTCTATGTCGCCGCCTTCGCCCCTGCAGCCGGCGAGGCGCTGGGCCCGCTGGTCGGCAAATATCCGAACCCGCCCGCGCTCGGCAAAATCCATGACGACGGCAAAGGCAACCTCACGCTCAGCGCCGAAGGCTGGGTGGAGGACGTCGCCAACGACCTGCCCGAGGCCGAGGCGCGGGTGCTCGCCGTGCTCCAGCCGCCGCTGCCCGCCAGCACCTTCGGCGACGTGATCGGCCAGGCCGCCTGGGAAAAGGTGCCGAGCTGGTACATCGTCTCGACCGAGGACCGGGTGGTGAGCGTCGATCTGGAGCGCGAATTCGCCGCGCGAATGAAAGCGACGACGACGGAACTCGCCGCCGGGCATCTCTCGCTGCTCTCGCAGCCCGAGGCCGTGGCGAAGGTCATCCTCGAAGCCGCGGCGTCGGTGGCCTGAGACGCGGTCAGCGACGGGCCAGCGCGTGTGCGAGCGCGTCGGCCCCGTCGAACCGCTCCTCGCCGAGGAAGATCACCGGGGTGGTGGCGACGCCGAACTCGTCCTTCACCGCCTCGACCTCGTCGCGCGTGCGCAGCACCCGGTCGTCGATCTCATAGCCGCGCTCGAGCAGCAGTTCGCGGGCGCGGACGCCGAACGGGCAGACATGATCGGGCAGGACCATGCGGTAGAGGGTCGCGTGCTTGTCGTCAGCCATGGCGTTTCTCCTTGGCAGACAAATGCTTGGGGGCCGCGCGGGTTGCAGCGCGTCAGCTGCGCAGGAAGAGATTGCGGAACCAGACCGGGCCGCTGCGCGCGGCCGCAGCGCGCCAGTCGTCCACCGCTTCGTCCGGATCGTAGCGGCGTGGGTCGAACAGCTTGAGCCGCACGCCGCGATAGGCGGCGGCGTCATAGGTGACCAGCGTCAGCGCATGTTCGAGCGCGGTGGCGGCGACCAATGCGTGGCGGTCGCTCGCCAGCGCCACCTGGCCCCGCCGCCGCGCCACGGCGGTGTCGACCGGCAAGAGATGCGCGCCGAACGCGGGCACCAGCTGGTCGTCGATCCAGCGCCGGAGCGCGCCCGCCCCCTCGCCGCGGGGCGCCTTTGCTGCCTGGGCCTCGATCTCCGCCAACGTCAGTGCAGAGACGAACAGCTGCTCGCGCGGCACCCCGCCCGCCCAGGCGGTCAGCCGCGGGTCGGCGCTGCCGGCGCGCGCCTTGCGCAGGTCGAGCAGCACCGCAGTGTCGAGCAGGTACATTCACCAGCGTCCGGACTGGGTGTCGATCTCGAAGGACTCGGCCGCCGCCAACGCATCGACAATGCTCTCGCGCTCGCCGGTGAACGCGCGGAAGCTGGCGATGCTCATCAGCACATGGGTGGGCTTGCCGCGATCGGTGATGAACACAGGTTCGGTGCGGGCGAATCGCTTTGCCGCGCTGACATCCTGGTTGAATTCGCGGCTGGTGATCACCTTCATCCTGCGCCTCAAGGCATGTCCTTGGCGTAGGTACGTACCTACCTTGTGGAGCTCCTGCAACACTCCGGCCCGGCAGCAGGGAAAAGTGCGTTGCCGCGTCGATCCGCCCTTGCCCGAACGCGCTGCGCAAGCTTCCTAGAGCTTCGCGCCGACGCGGGAGATGTCGGGCGCACGAGGGGATCCAGATGAACGAGCTGCTGACCGGCGCCTGGCATGCGCTGACCGACGTCCTCAATCCGCACGGCCCGGCGGTGCACGCCGCCAAGACCTATGCGCCCGGCGACTTCAGCATCCATTTCTTCCTGCAGCTCGCGATCATCCTGCTCGCCTGCCGCGTGGTCGGCTGGGCAGGGCAGAAGTTCCTGAAGCAGCCCCAGGTGGTCGGCGAGATGATCGCGGGCGTGGTGCTGGGCCCCTCTCTGCTCGGCCTGTTTTTCCCCGATCTGCAGCTGGCGATCTTCCCGAAGGAGACGCGCAATGTCCTCTATGCCGGCGCGCAGCTCGGAGTCGGGCTCTACATGTTCATGGTCGGGCTGACGCTGCGGCTCGACCATTTCCAGTCCAAGGCCAAGAGCGCGGCGGGCGTCTCCGCCGCCGGGATCGCCGCGCCCTTCCTGCTCGCGGCACTGATCACGCCCTATCTGCTCACCGTGCCGGGGCTGTTCACCGCCGGCATCAGCCAGGCCAATGCGACATTGTTCATGGGCGCCTGCATCGCGCTGACCGCCTTCCCGATGCTCGCGCGGATCATCAACGAGCGGGGCCTGGCCGATTCGGCGCTCGGCACGCTTTCGCTCACCGCCGGCGCGTTCGACGACGCCGCCTCCTGGTGCGTGCTGGCTCTGGTCCTGGCGACCTTCGGCGCGGGCCCCGGCGTGGCGGTGCTCGCGATCGGGGGGGCGGTGCTCTATGCGGGCTTCATGCTGGTCTTCGGTCGGCGGCTGCTGGCGCCGCTCGGGCGCATCGTCGAGGCGCGCGGCGAGATGAGCAGCGCGGTCCTCGCGGTCACGATGATGCTGTTCTGCCTGTCCGCCTTCTTTATGGATGCGATCGGCATCCACGCGATCTTCGGCGGCTTCCTGATGGGCGTATCCATGCCCCGCGGCCTGTTCGTGACGGAGCTCAAGCGCAAGGTCGAGCCGCTCGCCGTGGTGCTGCTGCTGCCGATGTTCTTCACCTATTCGGGGCTCAACACCCGGATGGACATGGTCAATTCGCCCCCGCTGCTGCTGGTCGCATTGGGCATCCTGGCGGTGTCGGTGCTCGCCAAGTTCGGCGCCTGCTGGGCGGCGGCGCGCGTCGCCGGCGAGGACAACCGCACCGCGCTCGGCATCGGCGCGCTGATGAACTCGCGTGGACTTATGGAGCTGATCATCATCAACATCGGCCTGCAGAAGGGCATCATCGGCCCGACGCTCTTCTCCATGCTGGTGCTGATGGCGATCGTCACCACGGTGATGGCCACCCCGCTGTTCGAGGCAGTCTATGGCCGCAAGGCGCGCGCCAGCGGCGAGCTGGACGCGATCGACGGCCAGCTGGCGACGGTCTAGCCGGCCAGTTGGCGGATCAGCTCGCGATGCGCGGGCAGGTCCGCCACCGCCTGTTCGCCGAAGCCGCGGATGCGGGCGAAATGGCGCGCGGCGGCTTCGGCATGGGGGAAGCCCTCGCGCGCGCCGGACAGGTCGGTGCGGAAGTCCATCCCGTAGAGGATGTACTGATAGTTGAAGAAGGCGAAGCTCTCGACGTCGAGCAGGAAGTCGAAGCGGCTCGGTGGCCGGTGGCGCCACTGCGCGAGCAGCGCCTGCAGCGTCTCCGGGATCGAGGCGGGATCGCGATTGTCGCGCCAGAAGGGCTCCTCGCGGCGGCTGAGGCAGTAATGGAGCTTGAGGAAATCCACGATCCGCTCGTAGCGCGCGGTCATCAGCGCGTTGAACCGCGCGGCGGGTGCATCGACGGGACCGGCATGCGGGAACAGCTCGGCGATCATCGCCGCGGCGGCTTCGATCAGCACCACGCCGGTCGCCTCGAGCGGCTCGAGGAAGCCGCCCGATAGCCCCACTGCGACGCAGTTCTTCACCCAGGGCGTGCGGCGGTAACCAGGCTCGAACCGGATCAAGCGGGCCTCGTGTAGCGCCCCGGCAAGATGCTTGTCGAGGATCTCTGCCGCGCGCTCATCACTCAGATGCGCTGAGGAATAGACACAGCCCAAGCCGCGCGCATGCTGGAGCCCGATGTCCCAGGTCCAGCCGCCTTCATGCGCTGCGGCCACGGTGGTGGTCGCGATCGGCGCCTCGGGGTCGGCATAGGGCAACTTGCAAGCGAGTGCGCGGTCGGTGAACAGCTGGTGGCGCACCGAGGTGAAGGGCGTGCGCAACGCCTTGCCGATCAGCGCCGCCTCGAAGCCCGAGCAGTCGATATAGAGATCGGCGGTGAGGCTGCCATGCTCGCGCGTCTCGATCCGGTCGATCGCGCCTTCGGCATCGGTATGTGCGGAGAAGACCTCGCCCTCCAGATGCGTCACCCCCAGTTCGATCGCCCGGTCGCGGAGCAGTTGCGCGAGGCGCACCGCATCGAAATGATAGGCATAGGTAAGCGGCCCGCCGAACCCGGCCTCTTCGGCGCGCTTGGGCGCCCTGCCCTGCGCAGCGACGCGGTTCTGGATCGTCATCGCCTCGGCGAAGGGCGCACGTTTCGCTTCCGGCTGGAGCAGCCAGTATGGCACCAGCCCTGCGCCTTCGGTATGGAACGGCGCCTCGAACGGATGGAGGAAGCGGTGCCGCGTGCCGTCAGACCGGGGCGCATATAGCCAGTCGTCGAAGCGGATGCCCTGCTTGAAGGTGGCGCTCGCCCGCCGGACGAAGCTGCGTTCGTCGATGCCGAGGAACTGCAGCGTCTCGCGGATCGTCGGGAAGCCCCCCTCCCCCACGCCGACGATCCCCAGCGCCGGCGATTCCAGCAGCGTGATTGCGAACCGCTGTTGATGGGCAATGTCGAGATAGCGGGCTAGATAGGCGCTGGTGAGCCAGCCCGCAGTGCCGCCGCCCAGGATCAGGATCCGCCGCATCGGGTTCATGCCCCCTAGCTACGGCGCGGCGACGGTGCGGGCAATGGTCGTAGACCCGCCGAAAGCATTTGCCTCGCGCACGACGCTCCGGTTAGTCGGACAAATAAACGAGGGGAGAGTGGGATGGCGATCAAGACCTTGGCGGGCATTTCGGCGCTGCTGCTGGCATCGGCGAGCGTCCAGGCCGCCCCGCGCGATCCGCTCGCCCCCACCGGCCGCTGGTCGGCCAACACCGATGGCCGCGCCCAGACGCCGCCGATGGGCTGGAACAGCTGGAACGCCTTCGCCACCGATGTCGACGAGGAAAAGGTGCTCGCCTCGGCACAGAAGATCGTCAACACCGGGCTCGCCGCCAAGGGCTATCGCTACGTCAACCTCGACGAGGGCTGGTGGGACCATCGCCGCGTCGACGGCCGGATGCTGGTCCGCGCGGACAAGTTCCCCTCCGCCCGCACCGCCGACGGCGCGACCTCGTTCAAGCCGTTCACCGATCGGCTGCACGCGATGGGCCTCAAGGCGGGCATCTATACCGATCTCGGCCGCAACACCTGCGCCCAGGCCTATGGCCCCAACGAGCCCAACCTGCCGCGCGGCAGCGTGCTCGAACGCGAGGTCGGGCTCTACGGCCATATCGACCAGGACATCGCGCTCTATTTCGGCGAATGGGGCTTCGATTACATCAAGATCGATGGCTGCGGCCTGCGCGCATACGGCGAAGACAGCCCGCTGGTCCAAGCCGGCCGCTACCGCGCGCTGGCGCCGATCCTCGACCTCGACAGCGTCAACCGCTCCAATATCTCGGCGGTGCGAGCAATGTTCGCGCGGGTAAAGGCGGCACTCGTCCGCGCCGATCCGGACCAGGACTATCTGCTGTCGCTGTGCATCTGGGGCTCGGCGGACGTGCGTAGCTGGGCCAAGGACGTCGGCAATATCTCGCGGACCAGCGACGACATCACCCCGCACTGGACCCGGCTGCTCACCAATTTCGACACCGCCGCGCGACGCCCGCTCTATGCCCATCCCGGCTCGTGGAACGACCCCGACATGCTGTTCATCGGCAAAGGCGAGTTCGACGCGGATCACCTCCTCGAGGCGCGCTCGCATTTCGCGCTGTGGGCGATGGTCTCCGCGCCGCTGCTGATCGGCGCCGACCTGCGCACCACGCCGCAGTCGCTGATGGACATTTTCGGCAATGCGGCGCTGATCGCGATCGACCAGGATCCCGCCGGCAACCAGGCGGTGCTCGCCTATGACAGCGACGACTTCCAGATCCTCGTCAAGACGCTGGCCAGTGGCGACAAGGCCGTCGCGCTGTTCAACCGAACCGCCGCGCCGATGGAGGCGATCCTCACCGCGCAGCACCTCAAGCTGCGCGACGACGCGCCGGTTGCGCTGACCGATCTTTGGACCGGCAAGACCTCCAGCTTCAGCAAGGAAACCAAGTTCAAGCTCGCGCCGCACGAGACTTTGGTGTTCCGTGCCAAGGGTACGCGGCTGCTCGCTGACGGGCTGTACCTGTCCGAAATGCCCGGCAGCGTGAACCCGGCGGTGGACGGCGTCACCGCGCCGATGGCCGATCCCATGATCCACCGCGCGGTCGTCTCGTGGAGCGGCACGCGCGGCGCGGGGCAGCGGCCGCTCTATGCCGGCTGGGGCGGCGCGCAGGCGGATGCCACCCCATATGGCCGCGAACTCGCGGTGGCGGGCAAGCACTTCACCGCCGGGCTTGGCGTGCTCGCCAATTCGCGGCTGGAGGTGCGCAATGCGGGCTACCGTCAGCTTACCGTCTCGGTGGGCGTCGACGATTCAGCGACCGATGCGGCGCACGCCGTCACCTTCCAGATCTATGGCGACCGCCGCCTCCTCGCCACCTCCGCCCCCGTGCGCCGGGGGGCCATCGCCAAGCCGCTCGTGGCGGATGTGTCCGGCGTGAAGCTGGTCGAGCTGGTGGCACGTTCTGCCGGCGCGGTGAACGAGCGACTGCCGATCGTCTGGGGCGATGCCGCTCTGCGGCACTGATCGGAACGCTAGAGCAATTTCACATTGACCGTTGATATCCAGCGGCCTGGAAGAAGTTGGCACATTGGCAGGGCGGGAAGCGATCAAGCAGTTCGCCGAT
>NZ_JBEPMV010000011.1:0-61509 GCF_040545965.1 Sphingomonas trueperi
CCCCTTTTTCTCGGGGCGGCCGCTGCGCCTGAATTTCGGTGACCGTCGCTGCGTTCCGGTGAGGAGCACCGCGTCGGTGGAGTGGCTTCTATGCGGGAGCTCCCGACCCGTCAACACCGTTTTGCAATTTTGTGTCGTTTGGCGTGGAACCGATCCAGAAACCAGCAGGAAACCGCCATTCTTGCGTGCCCATGGCGGCGGCTCACATGACCATTTTATGACCTATGTGAGCCGAATCACCCCGAATCATCCCCGAATCAGGGGCTAGAACCGACGAATCAGGCTCAAGAGAGCCGATCGATCGCCTTTTGCGGCTCGGTGAACCAGCGCGGGCCCGACTCAGCCATGTAGAAATGGTCCTCGAGGCGGATGCCGAAGCGATCGGGCACCACGATCATCGGCTCGTTCGAGAAGCACATGCCCGTGTCGAGCGGCGTCCTGTCCCCCCGCACCAGATAGGCCGGCTCGTGGATCGACAGGCCGATGCCGTGGCCGGTGCGATGCGGCAGACCCGGCAAGCGATAGTCGGGGCCAAGCCCTGCCCTTTCGAGGATGGTGCGCGCTGCCGCGTCGACCTGCTCGCAAGGGACGCCTAGCTGCGCCGCATCGAACGCCGCCGCCTGGGCTTCCTTCTCCAGCGACCAGATCGCCTGCTCCTCGTCGGAGACGCGGCCGAAGGCATAGGTGCGGGTGATGTCCGAATGATACCCCTCCACCGTGCAGCCGGTGTCGATCAGTACCAGCTGGCCCTCCTCCAGCGCCTGTTCGCCGGGCAGGCCATGGGGGAAGGCGGTCGCGTGGCCGAACTGGACGATGCAGAAGCTCGATCCCGCGGCGCCGAGCGCACGATGGGCCTGGTCGATGAAGCGCTTCACCGCGCCAGTGGTGATGCCGGGCGCCAGGATGCGCGCAGCGGCGTGGTGGACCGCCAGCGTCATATTCTTGGCCTGCTGCATCAGCGCGATCTCGGCGGGGGACTTGCGCATGCGGCAGCCGTCGATCGCCGGGGCGCCGTCGACCAGGGTGACGCTCGGCGCGGCGCGGCGGAGGCGCTCGGCCATCTGGAAGGGAAGCGCGGGGTCGATCGCCAGCGTGGTGACGCCGCCCAGTGCGTCGGCCAGCAGCGCGAAGGGATCCTCGTCCTCCTCCCACAGCCGCATGTCCGCGTCATAGGCCATGTCGGCGGTGAGCGAGCCAAGTTCGAAGCGCGGGCAGAGCATGATCGGCTCGCCGCGGAGCGGCAGCAGCATCGCGACCAGCCGCTCGGTCGCCCCCCAGGGGACGCCGGCGAAATAGCGCAGCGACATGCCGGCATTCACCAGCAGCGCCTGCGCGCCCATCGCTTCCATACGCTCGCGCACGCGCGCGAGGCGGTCGCGGCGCTCGGCAAGGGCGATGGCCGGCGCGCGATCGGCCCAGGGGGCGAGCGCGGCGAGTTCGGTTTCCGCGGTGGATCCGCCGATGGTCATGGAGAGACGTCCTTATGCGTGGAAGCGTTGAAGATCGAAGGGGGCGAGGTCGTCCCCCCTACCCTCGGCCAGCGCGGCGACGCGTTCGCCGGTGATCGCCGCGAGGGTGAGGCCGAGATGCTGGTGGCCGAAGGCATAGAGAAGGTTGCCCGCCTTGCGGCTGCGGCCGATCGCCGGGAGATAATCGGGCAGCGTCGGGCGCGCGCCGCTCCAGCGGGTGAAGGGCGGGCGCAGCGGCAGTCCGAGCGCGGTGATGTGCGCCTCGAGCCGCTCCCATTTCGCCGGATCCGGCGGCGTGTCGATGCCGGCGAACTCGACGAAGCTCGCCGCCTGCACGCAGCCAGCATAGCGGGTGACGATCATCGAGCGGTCCTCGAACACCAGGGGCGGCAGATCGGCAGGCCAGTCGCGATCGGTGGCGCGGAGATGATAGCCGCGCTCGGCGATAATCGGCACGCGGTGGCCGAGCGGGGCCAGCACCCGGCCCGAGGCGACGCCGGCGGCGACCAGCAGCTGGTCCGCATCGGGCACCGCCACCCCGTCGATCGCCAGCCGTGCCTCGCCGCCGGCAAGACTGAGCGTCGCGCGGCCCGAGAGGATCGTGCCGCCTGCCGCGACCAGTGCCGCTCGCAGCGCGTGGTCGAGCACGCCGAGATCGCTGATCTGCGCGGTGTTGGTGAAGCGGATCGCGCCGGCCATCGCCCTGCCCGGCAGCTGGAGCAGTTCGGCGGGGGTGGCGTCGCGGAAGGCGGCGGTGCCGATGTCCGCCGACGCCCAGGCGCGCCGCCCCGCCTCGACCGATGCAGGGCTGCTCCAGGCGACGATATGGCCCTGGTCACGCAAAAGATCAGGGGTGTCGAGGCTGGCGCTCAGCCGCTGCCAGGCGGGCATCGCCTCGGCGAGCAGGCCCCCCAGCGTCGCTTGCCCCCGCGCAAACACGCTCGGGCGCGCCGCGCCGAGCAGCCGCAGTCCGAAGGGCAGCCAGTGCCGCCAGGCCGAGGGCGGGAGCGACACCGCACCCCCTGCCCCGAAGCGCCGCCGCGGCAGGCTGCGCACCGTCGCCCAGGAGGCGAGCGGTGCCACCTGCTCGATCGCGATATGCCCGGCATTGCCCCAGGAGGCGGCGCGTCGATCGGGATCGGCATCGACCAGCCGCACCGACCAGCCGGACCGCGCCAGGGCGATCGCGCTCGACAGCCCGACAACGCCCCCGCCGATCACTAGGATATTGCGCTGCATCAACTTCGCCTTGCCGATTTTGGGGTACAGGTATACTGTATTTGTACGTTTCGCCTGCCACAAGCCGCGCCCTCAGGACGGGGAAATCCTGGCGCCGACGGCGGGTATTCCAGGGAAAGACCGAGCACATGAGTATCGTCGTCCGCACGCTGTCGGAACAGATCTTCACGATCGTCCGCGAGCAGATCGTTTCCGGCAAGCTGCCGGTGGAGCAGGCGATCCGCCAGGATGCGCTGGCCAACCAACTGGGCGTAAGCAAGATCCCGCTGCGCGAGGCGCTGGCGCGGCTGGAGCAGGAAGGACTGCTCGTCGGCCAGGCGAACCGCGGCTATTTCGTCCGCGCGATGTCGTCGGGGGAGGCGGAGGAGATCTTCGCGCTGCGCCTCGCCATCGAGCCCGATGCCGTCGCCGCCGGCGCGCTTTCCGCAACCGACGCCGATCGCACCGCTGCGCGCGAGGCGCTGGCTGCGCTCGACCTGGCCGCCAACGACCATCTCGACGAAGTCGCCGCGCGCAACCGCGAGTTCCACATCGCGATGGTCCGCCCCGGCGGGCGGCTGCTCACCACCCAGCTGGTCGAGCGCTTGCAGATCCTCGCCGAACGCTATGTCCACAAGCATCTCGAACCCGCCGGGCGCGAGGATCGCGCGCATCTGGAACATGCCGAACTGATGGCCGCGTGGGAAAGCGGCGATGCCGATCGCACCCGGGCGCTGGCCCGCGCGCATATCGAAGGCACCCTCACCGATCTCCGCCGCCAGCTGAACGGCTGAGCCCTCAGCCGCGCGCCAGCACGCTGCGCGCGCGGCCATAGAGGAAGTAGACGGCGAGCCCCGCGACGTTCCAAATCAGGAAGCGCACCAGCGTCTTCTCGGGAAGCGAGAAGAGCAAATAAAGGCAGCCGAGCACCGCCAGCGTGCCGACCAGATAAGGTTGCGGGCAGCGGAAGATACGCGGCGCGTCGGGCGCGCGGCGGCGGAGCAGCATCATGCAGACGCCGACCGCGATGAACGCGATCAGCGTGCCGGCATTGGCCAGTTCGGCAATCTCGTCGAGCCGCAGGAATCCCGCAACGGCGGCGACGAACAGCCCGGTGATGCCGGTCACCAGCACCGGCGCACCGGTGCGCGGCGAAACCTTGGCGAGGCTGCGCGGCAGCAGCCCGTCGCGCGCCATCACGAAGAAGATGCGGCTCTGCCCATACATCATCACCAGGATCACCGAGGGCAGCGCAACCAGCGCGGCCGCCGCGATCGCCCAGGCGGCAAAGGGATGGCCGAGCGTGCGCAGCACCAGCGCCAGTGGCTCGGGCGAGTTGCCGAGCGCGGTGTAGGACATTGCCCCCACCGCCGCGACGGCGACGAGGATGTAGATGGTGGTGCACAAGGCCATCGATCCGACGATGCCGATGGTCAGGTCGCGGCCCGGCTTCTTGGCTTCCTCGGCCGAGGTGGCGACGGCGTCGAAGCCGTAAAAGGCGAAGAACACGATCGCGGCGGCGGCCATCACGCCGCGGGTGCTCGCGCCGTCGGCGTGGCTGGCGAAACCATAGGGCATGAAGGGGTGGAAGTTCGCCGCATCGAAGCCGGGCAATGCGAGGGCCACGAACACCGCAAGCGCGACCAGCTTGATCACAACCAGCACGATGTTGAGCGTCGCGCTCTCGCGGGTGCCGAGCATCAGCATGCCGGCGATCGCGAAGGAGACGAGCACCGCCGGCAGGTTGACGATGCCGCCGGCATGCGGCCCCTGGAGCAGCACCGCGGGCAAATGGATCCCCGCCGATTGCAGCCAGCCGACCAGATAGCCCGACCAGCCCACCGCCACCGCCGAGCAGGCCAGCGAATATTCGAGGATCAGGCTCCAGCCGACCACCCAGGCGATCGTCTCGCCCAGCACCGAATAGCTATAGGTATAGGCGCTGCCCGCCGCCGGGATCATCGTCGCAAGCTCGGCATAGGCGAGCGCGGCGCAGGCGCAGACCGCACCGGCGATGACGAAGGCGAGGATCACCGCGGGCCCTGCCCGCTCGGCGCCGACGCCGGTCAGCGTGTAGATGCCGGTGCCGACGATCGCGCCGACGCCGAGCGCGATCAGGTGCGGCCAGGAAAGCGTGGGGCGCAGCCGATGCGCGCTAGGAGCCGTGCTGCGTTCGATCGGCTTGATCGGTCCCCAAAATCCCATGCAACCCCCGATATTTTCGTTGTTTGGTTCAGACGACCGAGAAGCCGGCCCAGAAGGGGTCCTCGCGTTCGATCCAGATGGTGTTGAAGCCGGTCGCGATCGCCGAGCCTTGGATCGAGGGGATGATTCCGGGACGATCGCCCACCATCACCGCTTCCTCGACCCGGCCGATGAACCGGCTGCCGATATAGCTTTCATGGACAAAGCGGTCGCCGACGCCGAGGCGCCCCTGCTGCTCCAGATGCGCGAGCCGCGCCGAGGTGCCGGTGCCGCACGGGCTGCGATCGATCGCGCGCTCGCCGTAGAAGACGGCGTTGCGGCCATCGGCCCCCTCGCCCTTGGGCTTGTCGGCCCAGAGGACATGGCTCACCCCGCGGATGCGGTCGTCGAGCGGATGCACCGGCTCCACCTTGTCGCGCACCAGCTCGCGGATGGTGCGGCTGAGCTCGACGATGCGCGACGCGCCGAGATCGTCGAGGCCGGTATAGGGCCCCTGCGGCTCGATGATCGCGTAATAGTTGCCGCCATAGGAGACGTCGATACGGAGCGGGCCAAAGCCCGGCACCTCGATCTCGATACCGCGCGCGGCGACATAGGCGGGCACGTTGCGGATGCGCACCCAGCGCACCCGATCGTCCGTCATTGCGTAGGTGATGTCGATCACCCCCGCCGGCACTTCGATGCGCAGCTGGCCGGGCGTGCGGGGGGTGATCAGGCCGTGTTCGAGCCCGAAGGTGACCATCCCGATCGTGCCGTGCCCGCACATCGGCAGGCAGCCCGAGGTCTCGATGAACAGGATGCCGCAATCGGCGTCGTCACGGGTGGGCGGGTAGAGGAACCCGCCCGACATCATGTCATGCCCGCGCGGCTCGAAGCAGAGGCCGGTGCGGATCCAGTCGAACCGCTCGAGAAAGTCCGCGCGCCGCGCCAGCATGTCGCCCCCGCGGAGCAGCGGTGCGCCGCCCGCGACCAGCCGCACCGGGTTTCCCGCGGTGTGGCCGTCGATGCAGAAGAAGGTGTGGCGCATGGGTATCCTCAGGCCGCCTTTGCGGCGCGCTGGCTCGGGCGGGTGGCGGCGGCTTCCTCGACCCAGGCGATCACCTGGGCGCGGCGGGCACCCGAGAGCGGCAGGCGGGGCATGCGGACGCGCTCGCTGCCGCGGCCCATGATCTGCTCGGCAAGCTTGATCGACTGGACCAGGTCGTGCTCGGCATCGAGGTGGAGCAGCGGCATGAACCAGCGGTAGATGGCGCGGGCTTCGTCGTAACGGCCTTCGTTGAACGCCGCGATCAGCCGCACCGACTCTTCGGGGAAGGCGCTGGTCAGGCCCGAGACCCAGCCCGAGGCGCCGAGGAACATGCCTTCGAGCGCGACATCGTCGAGCCCCGCCATCAGCGTGTAGCGATCGCCATAGCGGTTGAAGAGATCGGTGAAGCGGCGCGGATCGGGCGCACTTTCCTTGACCGCCACGATGTTCTTCACATCGGTGAGCCGATCCAGCGTCGCGGTGTCGATCGACACGCGATAGGCCGGCGGGTTGTTGTAGAGCATGATCGGCAGCGAGGTCGCCTCGGCCACCGCGCGGAAATGGGCTTCGAGCTCTTCGGCGGTCGGCACATAGACCATCGCCGGCAGCAGCATCAGCGCGTCGACACCGATCTTCTCGGCATCGCGGGCGTACTGGATCGCGCGCGCGGTGGTGAATTCGGAGACGCCGGCGACCAGCGGCACCCGGCCGCCCACCGCCTCGACGCCGGCCTGGAGCACGACGCGCTTCTCGTCCGCCTCAAGCGAGTTGTTCTCGCCGCAGGTGCCGAGCAGGATAAGGCCGTCGACGCCATCATCGACCAGCGCGGTCTGCGTGCGCTGGGTGGCATCGAGGTCGATCGAGAGATCCTCGGCGAACTGAGTCGTCGCCGCGGGATAGACGCCGGTCCAGAGCGTCTTGGCTGCAGTCATAAGAACACGATCCTCCGCTGGGTTGGCGATTTCGTATACCGTATGCGGCAAATGCGCAAGGCTGCTATGCACCAACGCATATTTTCCCAAATCCCGAAAGGGGTAACCGCGCGCAGCAACGAAGCGTTACGATATCGTATAATTTATTTGACTGAATTCTGCTTCTCATGTTGCATATGCGCGACTCAAAAAACGGGGTGCGCGGGATATGCGTAATTTTCTTACAATTCGAACGGGAGCGGCGCTCAGTGCGCTCGCCATGGCACTGGTTTCCAGCGCGGCGTACGCGCAGCAGGCAGAAGGCAACACGGCGGGGGCCGACAGCGATCGTGCGGAAATCACCGTAACCGGCACACGCATCCGCCGCCCCGACCTGGAGAGCAACAGCCCGCTGACCAGCGTCGATGCGCAAGAAGTACGCTACCAGGGCGCGGTCAATGCCGAGACGATGCTGGCGCGGCTGCCGCAGTTTACCGCCGACGGCAACGAGAATGTCTCCAACGGCTCGGACGGCTCGGCGCAGATCAACCTGCGCAACCTCGGCTCCAACCGGGTGCTGACGCTGATCAACGGCCAGCGCATCCTCTCCTCGCAGGCGACGGACATCAACTTCGTGCCGACCGCGCTGATCGAGCGGGTGGATGTCGTCACCGGCGGTGCCTCGGCGGTCTATGGCTCGGACGCGATGTCGGGCGTGGTCAACTTCATCCTGCGCGACCATCTCGACGGGCTGCGGCTCGATGCGCAGACCAGCGTCGCGCAGCACACCAACGACAATGCCTATGTCCGCGGCCTGGTCTCGGACAAGGGCTATCAGCTGGCGCCGCGCAACGTGTTCGACGGGGCCAAGCAGGACATCAACGGCGCGTTCGGCAAGAATTTCGCCGACGGACGCGGCAACGTCACCGTCTATGGCGGCTATCGCCACACCGATCCGGTGCTGCAGGCGACGCGCGACTATTCGTCCTGCGCGCTCAACGCCAACGGCCCCAGCGCGCTGGTCTGTGGCGGCTCGAGCAACACCACCTACGGCACCTTCGCGCCGCTGGACGGGCCGAGCAAGGACCTGGGCTACCTCACCAACGCGCGCGACGGCTCGAAGAGTTGGGTGCCGTACAACGACAGCTACGCGTACAACTACTCGCCGACCAACTACATCCAGCGTTCGGACGAGCGCTACACCGCCGGCGGCAGCGCCTCGTTCGAGATCGCGCCGGTGGCCAAGGTCTATGGCAGCTTCATGTGGATGAAGGACCATACCTTCTCGCAGGTCGCGCCCTCGGCACTGTTCCTCGGCACCACCTTCACCCTGCCCTGCAACAATCCGCTGATGAGCGCGGGCCAGCAAACCGCCTTGTGCGGCCCCGCCGCCGGCACGTCGTCGACGATCGACACGCTGATCGGCTACCGCCTCAACGGCGCCTATTCGCGCCGCGACGATCTGCGCCACCAGGACTATCGCTATAACGGCGGCGTGAAGGGCGATATCGGCCACGGTTTCAGCTACGATGTCAGCTATTTGTACGCGCTGTCGCGCTACAACGAGACCTATCTCAACAACGTAGACAACGTGAAGGCGCAGCGCGCGCTGGACGTGGTGTCGGTCAACGGCACGCCGACCTGCCGCTCGAAGATCGACGGCTCCGATCCGGTCTGCGTGCCGATCGACATCTTCCGCGCCGACGGCATCACCACCGATCAGGCGCGCTACCTGTTCAGCCCGTCGAGCACCGCCGCGCGCAACACGCTCGAGGTCTTCTCGGGCTCCATGAACGGCGACCTTGGCACCTTCGGCATCCAGAGCCCCTGGGCGACGCGCGGTGCGGGTCTCGCGGTCGGCCTGGAGCGCCGCCGCGAGACGCTCAACTTCACCGCCGACGAGGTCGCCAAGCAGGGCGGCAGCGCCGATGCCGACGGCTCGATCACCGTCAACGAAGCCTATGGCGAGCTCGAGCTGCCGCTGATCGCCGACAAGCCCTTCTTCCACGACCTGACCGTGAACGGCGGCCTGCGTTATTCGGACTATACCAACCGCCAGGGTTCGACCGCGACCGAATCGCACTACAAGGCCTGGACCTACAAGGCCGAGCTGACCTGGTCGCCAGTCGATGGCGCCCGCTTCCGCGCCAGCTACAACCGCGCGATCCGCGCGCCCAATATCAGCGAGCTGTTCGGCGCGCGCGGCATCGGCAACGTCTCGCTGACCGATCCCTGCGCCGGCGCGACGCCTGACGCGTCGCTCGCGGCCTGCAAGCTGACCGGCGTGAGCGATGCGCAGTACGGCCACATCATCCAGTGCCCGGCAGAGACCTGCAGCCAATCCTATGGCGGCAATCCGGCGGTAAAGCCCGAGGTGGGCGACACCTACACCTTCGGGGTGGTGCTGACGCCCAAGCAGCTGCGCGGCTTCTCGCTCTCGGTCGATTACTACCACATCAAGGTGAACGGCTATATCAGCTCGATCGCGCCGTCACTGGTGGTCAGCCAGTGCACCAGCACAGGCGATCCCTATTATTGCGGGCTGTTCCACCGCGATCCGCGCTCGGGCGCGCTGTTCGGCACCAACGGCTATGTCGTCGGCAGCACGCTCAATACCGGCTATCTGCTCACCTCGGGCATCGACGTGGCGGCGGCCTATGCGACGCGGATCGGCAATCTCGGCAAACTGGACGCCAACATCGTCGGGACCTGGCTGGAACAGCAGGTGCAGGAGCCGCTGCCCGGCCTCGGCAGCTATGACTGCAAGGGTTATTATGGCTATAGCTGCGGCCAGCCCAACCCGACCTGGCGGCATGTCGCGCGCCTGACCTGGACCGTGCCCGGCGAGAAGGCGACGCTGTCGCTCGCCTGGCGCCACTTCGCCAAGACGGCGCTGTCGACCTCCTCGTCGAACGAATTCCTCAAGAAGGCCGGTCCGATCAGCATCATCAACGCCACGATCCCGGCAACCGAGTATTTCGACCTCGCCGCGACCGTGGTGCCCGCCAAGCAGCTGCAGTTCCGCATGGGTATCAACAACCTGACCGACAAGGCGCCGCCGGCGATCGCCTCGGGCGTGTTGGCCAGCTTCGGCAACGGCAACACCTATCCGGGCGTCTATGATCCGATGGGCCGCACGCTGTTCGTCGGTGCGACGCTGACCTTCTGAGCTCTCCTCGGGGCCGGTGTTCCTCCACCGGCCCCACCCCTGCCTTCTGGAACGGCCGCCCTGCCTGCTCGTTAGCGGTAGCTCGCTCGTTCCAAAGGCTTTTCCCGCATGGCTTCTTCCCGCGATCCCGTTGCCCGCGCGATCGCGCCCGCCAAGACCGCCCCTGCCCTCGCGACCGGCGAGACCGCCGCACTATTGGCCGAGGCGCTGGCCTCGGACGACCTGTTCTTCGCTGCCGCCGACGAACCCCGCGCCATCGCGGTCGCGCGGGCACTGGCCGCACTGGCCCCCGAGGCCTGCGTGGTATTCTGCCCCGGCAGCGACGCACTGCCCGGCGATGCCGCCCCCGCCTCCCCCGCCAATGTCGGCGAACGCGTCGCGGCGCTGCGCCGCTTGCGCCTCGCCCAGGCCGGGGAGACGCGGTCGCGGATCGCCTGCATCACCACCGGCGAGGCGCTCGCCCGCCTCTACCCGCCGCCGAATGCCTTTGAAGCCGCCCCACCGCGGATCGCCACCGGCGCGCCCCTCGACCTGACCGCGCTGTTCGAGACGCTGGTCGAGGCGGGCTATGTCGAGGATGAACGCGTTGACGAGCCCGGTGAAGTTGCGCTGCGCGGCCAAGTGCTCGACGTCTACCCCGCCGACGCCGAGGAACCGCGCAGGATCGAAGTCGCCGACGGCGTGGTGCTCTCGCTGCGCAGCTATGATCCCGGCACCCAGCGCACCACCGGCGACTGCGAGGCGCAGGAGCTGGGCCGCGTGTCGGAACCGCCGCTCGGCAAGGATGCCGTGCCGCTCACCGCGCATCTGCCCGGTGCCCTGCTGGCGATCGAGCCCGCGGCGGAGGATCGCCGCAAGCGATTCCTCGCGCTCGCCGCCGACTCGCAGCGTCGCCGGCCGAGCCGCGCGCTGCGAGACGTGCTGGACGACAAACAATGGCAGACGGCGGCGAAGGACCATCCGGCGCTCGCGCTTGCCGCCGCCGGCGACCCGCCGCCCCGCTTCATCGAGGGGCGTGCGCCGCTGCGCGCCTTTGCCCGGGTGGCCCGCGACGCACTCTCGGCGGAAGACTGGGTCGTCGTGCTGGGCAGCGCCCGCGACCTGCGCTTCCTGCGCAGCCGCATCGCGGGCGTGCTGAAGACCGAATTGCACGACGTGCCGAGCTGGGCCGCGCTGCAGGGCGCGCCGAAGGGAACCGTCGCATTGCTGGAGGCGCCCGTCGACCGTGGCTTCCGCCGCGACGGCATCCTCGCCATTGCCGCCGCCGACCTGCTCGGCAGCCGAGCAGAGCGCGACACCGCGCAGACCGGCGCCGCCGACCCTACGCTGTTCGGCCAGACCGAGATCCGTCTGGGCGACCTCGTCGTCCACGAGGATCATGGCATCGCCGAAGTCACCGGCCTCGCGCCGATGCCGGGCGAGACCGAGGCCGGCGGCGACGCTATAGCCCTCACCTATGCCGATGGCGGCGTGAGGCTGGTGCCGGTGGCCGAGGCCGATCGGCTGTGGCGCTATGGCGGCGATGCCGATGCGGTGGCGCTCGACAAGCTCGACGGCTCCAGCTGGCAGAAGCGGCGGGGCGCGATCGATCTCGCCATTGCCGAGACCGCGCGGGGGATGATCGCACTCGCAGAAGAACGCATGAAGTTAACCGCTCCGGTTCTTTCCCCCGATGCGGCTGCATATGAGCGGTTCGTCGCCGGCTTCGCCTATACCGAAACGCGCGACCAGGCCCGCGCGATCGATGCCGTGCGCAGCGATCTTGCGGCAGGCACGCCGATGGACCGTCTGGTGATCGGCGATGTCGGCTTCGGCAAGACCGAAGTCGCGCTGCGTGCGGCCGCCCTCGCGGCGCTCGCCGGGCATCAGGTCGCGGTCGCCGCCCCTACGACCGTGCTGGCCCGCCAGCATCTCGAGACCTTCACCGAGCGTTTTGAGGGCACCGGCATCGAAGCCGCCGGCCTCTCCCGGCTGTCCAGCGCGGCCGAGAAGAAGCGGGTCAAGGCGGGGCTCGCCGACGGTTCGATCCAGGTGGTGATCGGCACCGGCGCGGTCGCCGGCAAGGGCGTGGCCTATGCCAAGCTCGCGCTGGTCATCATCGACGAGGAGCAGCGTTTCGGCGCCGCGGACAAGGCCAAGCTGCGCGCGCTCGGCGCGGGGCATGTGTTGACACTCAGCGCCACGCCGATTCCCCGCACGCTGCAGGCCGCACTCGTGGGCATCCAGCATCTCTCGGTGATCGCAACGCCCCCTGCCCGCCGCCAGCCAATCCGCACCGCCGTGGGCGTGTTCGACGAGGCCATGGTGCGCGCAGCGCTGCTCCGCGAACGCAGCCGAGGCGGTCAGAGCTTCGTCGTCGTGCCGCGGATCGAGGATATGGCGCCGCTCGCCGCCAAGATCGCGCGGCTGGTGCCCGAACTCGAACTGCTGCAGGCCCATGGCAAGATGCCCGCGGCCGAGATCGACGAGGCTATGGTGCGCTTCGGTCGCGGCGACGGCGACGTGCTGCTGGCGACCAACATCATCGAGGCGGGGCTCGACGTGCCGCGCGCCAACACCATGATACTCTACCGCGCCGATCGCTTCGGGCTCAGCCAGCTCCACCAGCTGCGCGGCCGGGTGGGGCGCGGCAGCCGGCGCGGCCAGGTGCTGCTGCTCACCGAACCGGACAAGCCGATCGGCGCCCGCACCCTCAAGCGGCTCCGCACGCTGGAGGCGTTCGATCGGCTCGGTGCCGGCTTCGCGATCAGCGCACAGGATCTCGACATGCGCGGCGCCGGCGACCTGCTCGGCGAGGCACAGGCCGGGCACATGAAGCTGATCGGCGTCGACCTGTACCAGCATCTCCTTGAGGCCGCGCTGCGCACTGCACGCGGCGAGACGGTGGAACGCTGGACGCCCGAGCTGCATCTGGGCCTGCAGGGCGGCCTCCCCGATACGTGGATCCCAGACGAGGAGCTGCGCGTCGGCTTCTACGTCCGCCTCGCCCGCGCCGAGGACGGACCCGCCATCGACGCACTGGAAGCGGAGCTGGAAGACCGTTTCGGTGCCCTCCCCGAGGCGGCCACGACCTTGCTCGCGATCGCCCGTGTCCGCGCGCAGGCACTGGCGCTGCGGATTGCGCGGATCGATGCCGGCCCGGCTGCGATCGCCTTCACCCCGCGCGCCGATTTCGCCGGCGATGCGAAGGCGGCCGGCCTCACCGCCAAGGGCGACCGGTTGCTGCTCGCCGAGCGGATCGACGATCCCGCCGTGCGGCTCGCCCGGATCGAAACGCAGCTGGAGGCGATGGCGGGCGATTGACGCATTGTGCTGCCCCCTCCCCCGGCCTAGGCTGGCCGAAGAAAACAAAAACCGGAGAGGAATGGCGCCATGATTCTGCCCGTTCTGCTGCTGATGCTCCAGACCGCCCCGGCGTTCAACGCCGAGGAGGAGATCATCGTCGTCTCGCGCCAGTTGCGCATGATCAAGGTCGACCTGAAGACCGACAAGCGCGAGGACGGCCTGCATCTGCGCAGTTGCCGCATCCTGCGCGGCTCGGGGCACAGCGACCTCGATGCGATCCCCTGCGGCGTTGCCGAGCAATGCGTCGCCGACGGCGTGCCCTCGCGGCGCCTGCTGAAGGACTGTGTCGAGGATCGCTCGACCAGCCGGATCAACCTGGTGCTGGCCTCGCGGCGGATGGCGCGCGCCGACTGACCTGCCTCAGCGCTGCTCGCCGAGTCCTGTCGCCGCCCAGGTGATGCCGCCCAGCAGGTGCTGGAGATAGCGGGCGTCGCGGTACATCTCCGCCTCGTGGCCGAGCAGGGTGACGAACACCCGACCCTTCTCGTAGCGGTGGAACCAGGCCTCGGGATGGTCCTTGCCCATCCGGTGCCCCACCTGCCCCGGCCAGATGCGGGTGGGATCATAGCTCGCCTCGTCCACGACGAGCACGCGGTGGATCGCGATGTCGAACGGATTGCTGGTCACGTAGAACTCGTCACTCCACAGCCAATGGTCCGGGAGCCCGAACGCCGCCGGGAAGCCCTTGTCGAGCACGTTCACGACGGCAGTCTGGATCATCGGGTGGTTGACGAAGGTCCGCCCGACCAGCTTCTCGTACCAGGGCCACACGCCGGTGGGTATGATCGCGGCACGGTGCACCACCACCGCATTGCCGCCACCTTGCAGATAGCGCTCCAGACCAGCGCGCTGGGTAGGGGAGAATTCGTCGGCGGGCGTGTTGAGCAGCAGGATTGCCGCATAGCGTGCAAGGTCGCCGTCGAGCGGCGCGCCATCCTTGCGCCAGTCGACGGCGAAGGCGTGGAGCCGGCCGAGCTTTTCCAGGCTTTCGCGGGCGACGGGGATGTACTCGTAATGATATTTGCTGGGCGCCGCGATCACCAGCAGCGTGAACTGCGCATCGGCCCGCCCCACCGTCGGCAGCAGCAGCGCGGCGAGCGCCAGCAACAAGCGGACCACCGCCTTCATCGCGCGCTGCGTTCCGCGCTGAGCCGCGACATCAGGATTGCCGCGCGCTTGGCCTGGCGGCGGATGCTGGCGAGGTCCACCGTCTCGCCCGGGGCATGGTCGCCGGTGCTGTAGGTGCCCAGCCCCGCCAGGCTGTCGACATCGGCGGCGACGAAGGAGATGTCCCCTGCCCCGCGCTTGAGCGGATCGAGCGCCGGCATCTCCGGCAGCCCGAGGTCGCGGTTGACGCCGTTCAGTGCCGCCAGCAGCGCGCGGTTGCCTTCCGTCGGCGCCATCGCCGGATAGCCCTCGCCGAAGTCGATCGTTGCGCTGGTGCCCGGCGCGTGCGCGGCGACGATCGCTTCCATCTTGGCCTTCACCCGCGCGGTCTGCTCGGGGCTGAGTGTGCGGAAGTCGCCGGTGGCGATTGCCGTCGCGGGGATGATGTTGGTCTTGCCTCCCGCGGTCGCATTGCCGCTCTCGTCGATCGTGGCGCGCGCACCGCCGGCGATCACCCCGGTGTTGAAGGTGAGATTGGGCTCGGGCAGCTCCTTGCGGAAGGCGGCGAGGATGCGCGTGAGCTCGTTGATCGCGCCGTCGCCGAACTCGGACCCGAAGATCAGCGAGCTATGCCCGGTCTTGCCGGTGGCGGTGATCCGCCAGTCAATCGCCGACCGCCGCGCGATCGAGCCCATGTCGCGCCCGCCGTCGATCACCAATCCCTCGAAATCGAGCGCAGCATCGGCGCGCTTGCCGGCGGCGATCAGGTCGGCCCGGGCGATGCTGTGCGGAGTGCCCGACTTCTCCTCGTCGCCGGTCAGCACGATATCGATATTGGCGGCATTGAGCGTGCCGGCGGCCTGCATCGCCCGGAGCGCGGCGAGCATCACCACCATGCCGCCCTTGTCGTCCCCTACCCCGGGGCCTTCCGCGAGATCACCCTTGCGGACGAATTTCTGGAAGGGAGAGTCGGGCTCGAACACGGTATCGAGATGGCCGATCAGCAACAGGCGCTTGGTGCCGGGCTTGCCGCGATGGACCGCGATCAGATGACCCGCGCGCTGCACCGCGTCCATCGGCTTCCAGGTCACCGTGAAGCCCAGGGGCTCCAGCTCGGCACGCACCCGTTCGCCGACCTTGGTGACGCCGGCGAGGTTGAGCGTCCCGCTGTTCTGGTTGACCAGCGTTTCGAGCAGCGCGACCGATCGATCATAGTCGGCGTCGACGGTCCGGGCCATCGCCGTTTCTGCCGGCGAGAGGTGCTGCGCGGCGGCAGGGGCGATGGCGGCCGTGCTCAGCACCAACGTCGCGGCAAGGCGGGAGAAGCAAGACAGATCGGTCACCGGCGCCCCTTTATGTCAGGCGCCCTTCAAACCACGCCCGCAAGGGGCAGGCAAGCCGGTCGGGGCGATTTACGAAAGCTGTCGGGCGAGATCCGCCAGCAGGATGCGGGCAACGGGCTGGTCGCGATCATCTTCGATGTCGAGGCTGCCGCGTACCGGCGTGCGCCCGTTACGGTGCCGCAGTAGAGAACGGGCGAGGCTGTGGCCGGCGATGAGTGCCTGGCGCAGATCGGGCAGTTCGCGACGCTCGGCAGTGTGGGGGTGGTGATCCGGGGTGCAGAGGCGGAAGCGGTAGGCGGGCATGTGTGGATAATGCCCATGCCTTCAACAAGTTGCTGACGGTTGATGTATATTATTGTTGCAGCCTGGGTTGCGGCGATTGGGCCTTTTTGGCTGGCGTGTCGAACTGTCCGTATCCCCCTACTCTCTCCTTATCCAAAGAAGAAGACTCGACGCCTGGTTAGAGGGTTTCTTGAGTCGTTACGGAGTTAAGCGACGCCGTCGATCCTCCGAATCGTGGTGACTCCACGATTCGCGCAAATGGTGCGTTCCCATTGTGTCGAGGATCCGTTCCCGAAAAGTCGACATTGCCGTTCCCGAAAGGTCGATAAAGGGTTCCGGAAGGGTCGAATGCCGTTCCCGAAGGGTCGAAAGGCGGTGCAGCTTGCCTGATTTATGATGCGTTTGTGGGTTGAGGATCGCGAGGTTGAATCAGTTGGAGGGCGGCTATGGATAAAGTGGTTCAAACCACCGTCCCAAATGGCGACGCTTTCTCCCGAGCCTCGACGCCGCCCGACACTTCGGGAACGGATAGGGCGCCGCACCGCGCGGCGCGTCAGCGCAGCTGGTGCTTGTTTCGAGCGTGCCATTGGCGCACGAAGCCGAGAAAGGCGTTCTGATAGTTGGCGGGCGTCCGCGCCGGATCTGCCTCCACCCAATCGCGAAACTGGCGGTGCAGGTCCTGATAGTCCCAGCCGGGGCATTCGCGGCGGGCCTGCTCCAGCGTGGCATCGGTGAGCATGCCGCTGGTACCACGCGTCGCCAGGCTGGTGACCGTCCGCCGGAGCAGCGCGCGCGCCTCGACGCTTAGCGGTTGCGGCGCGGTGTCGTCGGGCTTTTTGGCGGGTTCCACCGGTGCGATCGGAGGCGCGGGCCGAACCTCCCATTCCCCGCGCCGTCGCATCCGCAGGCTTGGCTCGCGCTTGCCCGCCGGCGTCTCCAGCGACAGCGTGTAGCCCGGCAGCTCGTCGCGTTCGACGATCTTGGCGAGCTCGAACTTGAAGCGGCGATACTGCCCCTCGGCACCCGACTTCTCGAACAGGGTCGGCATCGAGATAGCGAAGCCCGCCTCCCCTGCCCCGCCCGCATGCTTGCGCGCGACCTTGTAGAGCCACCGCTCGCGCCCGCCGGTCAGGTCGAAATAGGCGCGGTCGATCGACAGCACCCCGCCGGTCATCAGCACGCCTTCGTAGAACCAGCTCGACAATTCGATCGTCATGCCGCGGGAGCGCTCGGTGCGTTCGTCGACCAGCTGGGTCCAGCCGTCGAGCCAGCTGAACGTCGCCTCGCGGCGGTTCTCTGCGCGGATGTTGGTCTTGATCGTCGTGGCCACCAGCCGGTCGAGCGACTGGCCGAGCAGTTCATAGGCGCGCCCCGTGGTCGGGCGGCCGATCGCGCGGAGCAGGTCGTAGGGCATCAAATGGAGCTTGCGCGGGATGTCGTTGCGCCCGCGCCGTGCCATGTCGGCGAGCACGCTGGCGCAGTAGATCAGGATGTCGGCATCCCAGATCGTCGCCATGCCGTAATCGGGATTGGCCGAGACATGGACCCAAAGCTTGCCGTCCGGGCTCTTGTAATCGATCGGCTTCACCCGCTTGGTCTTGGCGAGGCTGAAGAAGGGGCGCTCCATCATCTCGCGCTGATCCCGCAGCGGCATGTCGGCGAGATAGGGGAGGAACAGGTCGAACTGTTCGGGGATCGACTGGCGATCGGCCTGGGTCATGAAGCCTCTGGAAGCAGGGTGGGGGAGGGGCGTTTCCCCGGGGAAACGGAGGGCGATCGCGGGATCGCGACACGGATCGGATGGCAGGGAGCGTGACGCGGGGAAGGTGTTTCCCCGGGGGAACGGTCACCGGGTTCGGCACCGCTGTTTCCCCGGGGAAACGCGGTCATGGCTGCAACCCGCGGCCTTCGCGCTCGAGCTGGTCGAGCGCATCGCGGAAGGCATTGACGAGGTGATCGCGGCTCGCACCCGAGCCGGCGTGGAGGCGGACGGTCACGCCCTGGCGGTTGACTGACAGCACGCTGAGCGCGGTGCGTCCGCTGGGCATCGCCCACTGGTACAGCTCGTCCGCTACCTGCGGCCCTGAAGGCGCAGCGAGCAGCCGGCGCAGCACGTCGGCGGCGGCGATCGGCGCATGCCCATTCGCGCGGCGATCGCCCTGTTCGCGGGAAAGCGCCTTGGCCTCGGCGAGGATTGCCTTGGCGGCAACCTTGTCGTCCAGCGCCTGGGCGAGCGGGTAGGCGGGCTTGAGCAGCACGTCGGCGGGGGAGGCGAAGGCGGCGATCACCGCGTCGGGAATGCCCGCCACCTTGATCATCTTCGACAGCCAGCCCTTGGAGAGCTTCAGCCGCTCGGCCATGCGGGTGAGGTGGTTGCCGTAATGCGCCTTGAGCGCCTCGGCATAGTTGCGCGCGCGCTCGAGGTCCGACACGTCCTTGCGCGCGCGGTTCTCCAGATCGGCGAGGCGGAAGGCGGCCTCGTCGTCCAGCTGCGCGACCTGCGCCACGAACTGCATGTCGGGATAGCTGTGTGCGCGCAGCCAGGAGATCGCGAAGTGCCGCCGCGTGCCGGCGATGACCTCATAGTCATGCGCCGGATCGCCCTCGATCCGGCGGACCACGGCGGGGACCTTCTGGCCGTTCTCCGCGACGATCGAGTCGATCAGCTCGCGGACGTTCTCCTCGTTGAGATCGGCATAGACGCGGGCATTGCCCGGCCAGATCCGCACGCGCGAAGGATCGAGCAGCAGCTGGGTGACCTGGCGCACCTCGCCCGACGCGACCCGGGCCAGCGCCGACTCGCGGCCGAGCAGGGTGGTGCCGCGGGTGCGGGCGAGGCGGGGCGGCAGCTCCGGCTCGGCCGCCGGGGCGGGGAGGGGGGCAGGCGTCGAGGGCGCAGGCGCCGAAGCTTCTGCCGCGGCTTCCTCGGCGAGCAGGTCGGCGAGATAGTCTTTCTGGGTACGTGCCACGGTTCAGCCCTTCTGCCCGGTTGCGGCGGTGCGCTCAGGCCGCTTCATTGACGACATCCTCTTCGCTGGCGGGTGCCACCCGGCCCCAGTTGCGCCGGACCAGCGCCTCGACCTGGCCGAGCGCCTCGTCGAGATTGGCCTTGCACCGCTTGTGGGTTCGCGCGGTGCCGATCGGGCGATCCAGCTCGTAGATCGTCATCATCCGCATCGCCGCATGGCTGATCTCAGCCGATTCGAGGATCGGCACCGGCAGCAGCGCCGGCCCGAATGCCTGCTCCATGATCTGGCGCACCATCGCATGACTGGGGTCGTTGCCGTCGAACTTGGAGCACATCAGCCGGACGAAGTCGTAGCTTACGTCGATGCCCGCCTCGGTCAGCTGGTGGAGCACCTGATCCATCATCGAGAGGAACTGGACGGTGGAGCAGAAATCCGGCGTCGTCGCCGCCAGCGGCACCAGCAGCGCGTTGGCCGCCTGCATCACCGCCAGGCTGATCGTGCCGAGCGCGGGCGGCGGATCGAGGATCACCACGTCATAGTCACGGGCGAGATCGTTCAAGCCGGCCTTGAGCTTGCGGAAGCGTGTCGCGAGGATCGAGCCGCCATCGGCGCCGGCGGCGGCCAGCTCATATTCGACGTCGAACAGCTCGAGGTTCGACGGGATCAGGTCGACATTCGGCCAGGGCGTCTTCTTGACCGCATAGAGTAGGTCGGCCTGGGTGGGGTCGATCGAGAGATAGGGGTAGAGCGTCTCTTCGCGGGTGATGTTGAAATGCGGGTTGAAGCCGAACAGCGTGGTGGTGGTCGCCTGGCTGTCGCAATCGACCACGAGCACGCGGTAGCCCTGTACCGCGAAATAATGGGCGAGGTGCGTGGTGACCGTCGACTTGCCGACGCCGCCCTTGAAGTTCTGCACGGCGATGATCGCCGGCACATCGAGCGGCGCGCGGGCAGGGGAGGCGCCCAGCACCTGCCGCATGTTGAGCAGCTCCTCGACAGTATAGCCCGGCCGGCGACCGTTTTCGCTGGGCGGGGGCGGGGGGAGGCGGCCATCGTCTTCGGCCATGCGGATGCGGTTGGTGGAGCAGCCCAGCAGTTGCGCCGCTTCCGCAATGCCGAAACGGACATGGAGTCCCTTGCGGCTTTCGGGTAGAAAGGCCTTGCGGCGCAATCGTTCGATCATGCGCTCGCCGGCGTCGGCAAGCTCGCTGATCCGCTCAATGTCTGAATGCATTCGTGCCTCGCCCCGCGCGGTTGAATGAGAGTTATGAGATACATCTCATATTTCGTTCAAACCGGCAAGCTTTGCACCGAAACGGCGCAACTATCGGGTCACACGATTGTTATCACCGGGTATGAGGACTATATTCGGACCGATAATGGTCTGAAAAGATACGATAAGGGTCGGAGACCGAGATGCGCTACACCGAACAGGTCAAGCCTGTCAGCTATTTGAAAGCCAATGCTGCGGACGTGTTGCGCGGGCTCGCGGAAGGCGGCGCGCCGCTGGTGATTACCCAGAATGGCGAGGCGCGCGCAGTGCTGCAGGACGTCGCGAGCTATCAGGCGACGCAGGAAACCCTGGCGCTGCTCAAGCTGATGGCACTGGGCACACGCGATGTGGAGGCGGGCCGTACCACACCTGCGCGCGATGCCATTGCCCGTCTTCGCAAGGGCAAGGCCGATAGCGCCGCATGAGCGGACGCTACACGGTCTATCTCACCGACGGCGCCGAAACGGATCTGGCCGAGATCCATGGCTGGATGGCCGCTAACCGTTCGCCCGAACAGGCCGAGGCGTTTCTCGATGCGATGTTGGCGAAGGTGGACAGCCTCGAATCCTTTCCCGATCGCGGCAGCGTGCCGGTCGAACTCGATGCGCTAGGGATCCGCGAATTCCGCCAATTGGTGGCGCCGCCCTATCGACTGATCTACCGCGTGATCGTCGACCATGTCTTCGTGTTCCTGATCGCCGACGGGCGCCGTGACTTTCAAGCGCTGCTGGAGCGCCGGCTGCTCTCGGCCTGAGCCGGGCTCAGCCGTGCGACCAGCCGAACTGGCCGGCGGCGATCGCGGCCTGGGTGCGGTTGCGGACGTTGAGCTTGCGCATGACCGCGGTCATGTGGACCTTCACCGTCGCCTCGGCCATGCCGAGCTCATAAGCGATCTGCTTGTTGAGCAGCCCCGAATGGACGCAGCGCAGCACCTGCATCTGCGTCGGCGTGAGGCGCGGCGGTGCCGAAGGCTCGGCGCCGATTCGTTCAACCTGCTGTGCTTGAGTAGCGGCTTGCATGCCCATCCTCCCAACCGATCCGTTTTGTGAGGCACTGCCTCCAGATTCGTTAACGTTAACGTAGGCGAACTTGTAGGACAGGTTCAAGAGGAAATTTGCGCAGGCGCCCCCGATCGATCGTTTCGGCTGGTAATTTCGCCCGCTTCTGCCTAGAACCTGTCCGATAAGTTACCGCTGACATCCAGCGGCCCATGGGGAGGGGCATGGCAGCAGCAGCAGCCCGGCGCGCGGAGCGGTGAACCAGCCGCGACTATCCGATCATGCCTATGCGGCGATCGTCGAACTCATCAAGGCGGAGGATCTCGAGGTCGGCGCGCGGCTGCCCTCCGAGGCGCGGCTGGCGGAGATGTGCGGCGTCTCCCGCGCGATCGTCCGCGAGGCGCTGGTGCGGCTCGGCTCGGATGGGATCACCGAAGTACGGCGCGGCGCAGGGTCGTTCGTGAAGGGGCGGCCGTCGGAGCGGCTGGCGGCGTTCATGCCGCTCGCCGAGCTGCCGGCGACGCTCGGTAGCTACGAAGTGCGCTTCGTGCTGGAGACCGAGGCCGCGCGGCTCGCCGCCGTTCGCCGCACGGCAGAGCAGATGGAAGTGCTGGAGGCCGCGCTGGCCGACCTGCGCGCGGCGCTGCTGTCCAGCGCGCCTGCCCATGTGGAGGATCGCGAACTCCACCGCGCGATCGCGGACGCCACCGGCAATCTCGCTTTCCAGCAGGCGTTCGACGCGCTCTGGCCCGATGTCGAGAAGGTGATGCAGGCAGGCGTCGACATCTCCCGCTCGCGCTCGGCGGACGTGATCGCGGTGATGCTCCACGAGCATGAGGTGATCGTCGATTCGATCCGCGCCCAGGATCCCGAGCGCGCCGCGCTGGCGATGCGCTGGCACCTGGGGGAGGGGCGTCGCCGGCTCATGCCCTGAGCGCGGGCTGCTCCAAATAGGCGAGAACGCGGTCGCACAGCGTCGCGGGGGGAAGGGTCGCGGGCAGGATCAGCACGCCTTCGTCGGGCTGCGGTCGTTCCAACGTCTCGAGCTGGCTGTCGAGCAGGCTGGTCGGCATGAAATGGCCCGGCCGCGACGACATGCGCTTGAGGAGTTGCGCGCGATCGGCCTCGAGCAGTACGAACTGCACCGCGCCGGAAATCTCGGCGCGCAGCCGGTCGCGATAGACGCGTCGCAGCGCCGAGCAGGCAGCGACCGACACTCCGCAGGTGTCGATCGATGCCGCCACCGCCGATCCGATCCGGTCGAGCCACGGCCAGCGGTCCGCGTCGGTGAGCGGGTTGCCGTCGCGCATCTTCACCACCGCCTCCGCCGAGTGAAACGCATCGCCCTCCAGGAAAACACAGTCCAGCGCCTCGGCGAGCATCGCGCCGAGCGTCGATTTGCCGGAGCCGCTGACCCCCATCACGATCACGGCCGCAGCGGCAGGCGATCGGGCAGGCAGGTCGGACATGGGCAGGGCTCCGAAAAAGAGGGCAGCCTCGCTTGTGAAAGGCTGCAGCGATGCTGAAAACTACGACCTTGGTCGCAGGTGTCGCTAGACCTTCAACAGGTTAGCCCATGCAATCAAGAACTAAGCTTAGAATGGGGATGGATATGCGCTGCTTCCTGGCCGGTTTGCTCGTCGCGACCTCGCTCACCGCGCCGGCAATGGCGCAACATGCCTCGGTGTTCCCCACCGCCCCGGACGAGCCGCGCGCCGTCACGGTGAAAGCGCGCGGCGACGGCAAGGCCGACGATACGGCGGCGATCCAGAAGGCGCTGGACGACGCGCGCGACGCCACGCGCCACGGCATCGTCTTCCTTCCCTCGGGTCGGTACCGCATCAGCCGCACGTTGGTCGTGCCCGCAGGCGTGCGCGTCTACGGTGTAGGGCCGACGCGGCCGACGATCCTGCTCGGCGCGAGCACGCCGGGATTCCAGCAGGGCGTCTCGACGATGATCGTGTTCGGCGGTGACGACCAATATGCCGTCGGCAAGGTGCCGGTGCCGGTCCCCAATGTCGTGCCGCGCGACAAAGTCGTCCGCGACGCCAATTCGGGCACCTTCTATTCGTCGATGAGCAATGTCGACATCGAGATCGCCGAGGGCAATCCGGCGGCGGCGGGCGTGCGCTTCCGCATGGCGCAGCATGCCTTTCTCAGCCACATGGAGTTCCGCCTCGGCAGCGCGTTCGCCGGGGTCTACCAGGCCGGCAACGTGATCGAGAAGGTGGCGTTCAAGGGCGGGCGCTACGGCATCGTCACCGAAAAGACCTCGCCCGCCTGGCAGTTCACGCTAATCGACGCGCAGTTCGACGGCCAGCGCGAGGCGGCGATCCGCGAGCATGAGGTGGACCTGACCCTGGTCAATGTCGCCATCCGCGACACGCCGGTGGGGATCGAGATCGACCGCGGCTATTCGGACTCGCTGTACGGCAAGGACGTGCGCTTCGAGCGCGTGTCCAAGGCCGGTGTGGTGATCTCCAACGAAGACAGCGCCTTCACCCAGATCGGCTTCGACAATGCGGTGGCGGTCGACAGCCCGGTCTTCGCCCGCTTCCGCGACAGCGGCAAGACCGTGGCGGGGAAGGGCAGGGCCTACCGTGTCGGCGCCTTCTCCTACGGCCTCAAGGTGCCCAGGCTCGGCGAGATGGGGAAGACCGACCTCCAGGCGGAGATCCAGCCGCTGGCGAGCGCGCCCGCGCGCCGCGAACTGGCGGTGCGCGCGCTGCCGCCGATGGCCGAGTGGGTCAATGTCCGCAAACTGGGCGTGAAGGGCGACGGCACCACCGACGACACCGCCGCGCTGCAAAAGGCGATCGACGGCAACCGCGTGCTCTATCTGCCGATCGGCTTCTACAAGGTGACCGACCGGCTGAAGTTGCGCCCCGATACCGTGCTGATCGGGCTGCACCCGGCGACCACGCAGCTCTATATCCCCGACGATAACCCGGCGCATCGCGGGCTCGGCACCGTCATCCCGATCCTGGAGACGCCGCAGGGGGGCGACAACATCCTCTCCGGTCTCGGCCTGTTCACCGGCCGGGTGAACCCGCGCGCTTCGGCGGTGCTGTGGCGCTCGGGCGCGAACAGCCTGATGCAGGACGTCAAGATCATGGGCGGCGGCGGCACCCCCACTGCCGACGGCAAGCCGCTCGGCAGCCTGCAGGGCCGGACCGGCGATCCGGTGGCCGAAGGCCGGTGGGACGCGCAATATCCGAGCATCTGGGTGACCGACAATGGCGGCGGCACCTTCACCGATGTGTGGAGCCCCAACACCTTCGCCCAGGCCGGCTTCTACGTCACCAACACCAGTACGCCCGGCCATGTCTACGAGATGTCGGTGGAGCACCATGTCCGCAACGAGTTCGTGCTCGACAATGTGGCGAACTGGGAGTTCCTCGCGCCGCAGACCGAACAGGAAGTGGGCGACGGCCCTGATGCGGTGTCGCTCGAGATCCGCAACTCGCGCAACCTGCTGTTCGCCAATTACCATGGCTACCGCGTCACCCGCAGTTACCACCCGGCAAAGAGCGCGGTGAAACTGTTCAACTCCTCGGACATCCGCTTCCGCAACGTTCATGTGAATGCCGAGAGCGGCTTCGCGGCGTGCGACGACGAGGGCTGCGGCACCTTCCTGCGCGTCAGCAAATATCCGTTCGACAATGCGATCGAGGACGTGACCGGCAAGAAACTGGTCCGTGAGCGCGAGTTCGCGCGGCTGGACGTGGGCGGGGTCGAGCGGCAGGTGGCGGAGAAGCCGCTCACCGGCAAGGTCGAGAAGCTGGAGGACGGCTTCTACTCCATCTCGGGCGCGACGGTGGATGCGCAAGGCCGGCTCTACTTCATCGATCGCCGCTTCCAGCGGATCCAGCGCTGGACCGAGGCCAAGGGGCTGGAGATCATCCGCGATCATGCGCTTGATCCGGTGAACCTCGCGGTCGATGCCTCGGGGCATCTGCTGGTGCTCTCGTCGCTGGCCGCCAAGGGCGCGGCCTATTCGATCGATCCCGACGGGCCGCGCGACCAACTGACCCGCATCGAACCGACACCGATCGGGGCGGGGGCGGGCGCCAAGACGCTGCTGCCGGTCAACTGGTGGGCCAACGGCGAATTCCGCGACCAGCTGAACCAGCAAACCTACCAGTTCACCACCATGGCCGAGCTGTTCGCCAAGGAAGCGAGCGAGCCCAAGACCCAGGCCTATGTCTCCCCCGACGGCAGCGTCGCGCTGCCCGCCTTCCGGGTGTGGCAGCAGGGGCCGATCGACCATGTCGGCTGGCGCTGGTCGCACGCGCTCAACGCCAACGGCCTGGTCGGCGGCAAGCAGGGCGAGCGGCTGTTCGTCACCAACGGGTCGGAGAACATCACCTATACCGGCACGGTGGGACCGGCGGGCACGCTGACCAACCTCAAGCCCTTCGTCAATCGCGGCGGCGAGAGCGTCGCGGTGGCGCCGGACGGGCGCGTCTATGTCGCGAACGGGCAGGTGTTCGTCTATGGCGCCGACGGCAAGGAAGTCGGGCGGATCGATGTGCCCGATCGGCCGCTCCAGATCCTGTTCGGCGGGGCGGACAAGCGCACCCTGTTCATCCTCACCCACCACGCGCTCTACGCCACCCGGCCCTGACCCGTTCTGAGCGGTCCGCAGGCATCTACCACCTATGTCGTAGATGCCTGCGGCGCCGCGCAGGTCTAGCGTCGCAACATTATCGCCACGGGTCGGATAACGCCCGGAAAACATTGGAGGGGTTCGTCGCATGAAAGCCATTCTCACGTCGCAGCTGCGCCTTGGCGGCGCGAGCCTGATCGCGCTCGCGGCCATGGGATGGGCGAGCGCGGCGCATGCCCAGACCAGCACGACCGAGCCGGCGCCCGCCGCCGAAGTGCCGCAGGCGGACACGGCCGCCCAGGCCGAACAGAACGACCAGATCGTCGTCACCGGCTCGCGTATCGTCGCCAGCGGCTTCACCGCCCCGACCCCGACGACGGTGATCGGCGCCGAGCAGATCGCCGCCAATGCGCAGCCCAACCTGTTCAACACCATCGCCCAGCTGCCCTCGCTCCAGGGCTCGACGGGCGCTGCCACCGGCACCTTCAGCACCTCGAGCGGCACCCAGGGCCTCAGCTCCTTCTCGCTGCGCGGCCTGCAGCCGATCCGCACGCTGACGCTGCTCGACGGCCAGCGCGTCGCCGCGGCGAACGTCAGCGGCGTGCCGGACATCAGCCTGTTCCCGCAACTGCTCGTCCAGCGGGTCGACGTGGTCAATGGCGGCGCCTCGGCCACCTATGGCTCGGACGCGGTCGGCGGCGTGGTGAACTTCATCACCAACACCCGCTTCACCGGCTTCAAGGCCAATGTGATGGGCGGCATCACCACCTACGGCGACAACAAGCAGATCCTGGCACAGGGCGCCTGGGGCGGCTCGTTCGCGGGCGACCGGCTGCACGTGATCGTCAGCGGCGAGTATGCGCATGACGGCGGCGTCGGCCCCGGCGACTTCGGCACCGATCTCGCGCGCAGCCGCGACTGGTACAAGGCGACGACGCTGCTCAACACCGGCGTCACCACTGGCGGATCGCCGCAGTTCGTCTACAGCGACTATGCCCAGCCCTATCAGTACGCCCGCTACGGCCTGATCAACAACGGCCCGCTCCAGGGCATCGCCTTCGACGCCGCAGGCAATCCGTACAACTTCCAGTACGGCTCGAACGGCCAGCCGCTCGGCAACGGCCGGGTGAGCAACTGCTATCCGGGCAACAGCTTCTGCGTCGGCGGCGACCTCACCGGTGCGCCGGGCTCGGGCGCGTCGCTGGTCTCCAAGCTCCAGCGCGTCGTCGGCTATACGCGGATCGGCTATGATTTCGCGCCGGGCAACGAGTTCTACGGCACGCTCAACATCGGCCAGGTCAAGACCAACAACCAGCCGAGCCCGGGCTATAACCGCCCGAACCTGACCGTGCAGTGCGCCAACCCCTATCTGCCGCAGCTGGTCCGCGACCGCTGCGCGACGGCGGGGATCACCTCGTTCAACTTCGGCACCAGCAACGGCGCCTTCCCCGATCCGCAGGTCTATACCGATCGTCGCCAGTATCGCGGCGTGCTCGGTGCCAAGGGCAAATTCTCGGCCGCCGGCGGCGAGTGGAATTACGACGCCTATTACGAGCATGGCGTGACGATCGCGGACATCAACGTCCAGGATATCGTGCTGCAGAACCGCTATGTCGCCGCGACCAATGCGATTGCGCTCAACGGCGCGATCGTCTGCGCCGATCCGGTGGCGCGCGCCGCGGGGTGCCAGCCGATCAACATCTTCGGCGGCTTCGCGCCCTCGGCCTCGGCGCTGGCCTATGTCACTCCGGCCAACGGGCCGTTCCAGCACACCAAGCTGACCCAGGACGTGGTCAGCGCCAACATCTCGGGCAATCTGTTCGATCTCTGGGCCGGCCCGCTCAGCCTGGCGATCGGCGGCGAATATCGCCGCGAATTCTACCGGGTGAACGCCGATCCCTACGGCGCGGGTGCCTCCAGCCCCAACAGCGCCGCCTATCCGGTCGATCCGCTGCTCAACCAGACGCTGGGCAGCAACTGGGCGGCGGGCAACTACAAGAATGGCGGCGGCAAGTACAATGTCTACGAGTTCTCGGCGGAAACCAACCTGCCGCTGCTCGACAGCGAGAGCCTCGGCCGCGCCAATCTGAACGCCGCCGCGCGTTACACGCACTACAGCACGTCCGGCTCGGTCTGGGCGTGGAAGGTCGGCGGCACCTGGTCGACCCCGATCGACGGCATCCGCCTGCGTGCGGTCACCTCGCGCGACGTCCGTGCCCCGAACCTCTCGGAGCTGTTTGCCGCGCCCACCGTCACCACGCTGCCGAACTTCAACGATCCGTTCCGCAATGTTGCGGTGCAGGCGTTCCAGAACACGGTGGGCAACCCCAACCTCAAGCCCGAAATCGCGCGCAACACCGAAGTCGGCATCACGCTCGCCAACCCGACCTGGCTGCCGGGCCTGAGCCTGTCGTTCGACTATTACACGATCAAGCTGAGCGGCGTCGTCTCGACGCTGTCGCCGGACCAGATCGTCCGTTTCTGCTTCGAGGGCAATCAGACGTTCTGCGGCGGCTTCGTGCTCAACAGCCCGGTGCAGGGCGGCAATTTCATCAACGTCCAGCCGTTCAACCTGGCGAGCTGGAAGACCAGCGGCTTCGATATCGAGGCGAGCTATCGCTGGCAGCGGCCGCTGGGCCTGCCGGGCAACTTCACCGTCCGCGCGCTGGGCACCCACGTCAGCGAGTTCCTCGTCCGCGCCGGCATCGCCGGGGTGGCGACGGTGGACAATGCTGGCGCCAACAACGGCGCGACGCCCAACTGGAAGTGGCTGGCGATCCAGACCTACGACACCGACAAGTTCAGCCTGCTGGTGCAGGAGCGCTGGTTCTCCGACGGCAACTTCGGCAACCAATATGTCGAGTGCCAGACCAACTGCCCCGTCTCGACGGGCAATAACCCGACGATCAGCCGCAACTTCATGCCCGGCGCCTTCTATGTCGACGTCGGCGGCTCTTACAAGGTTACCCGCGGGCTGGAGGGCTATTTCAAGGTCGACAATCTGTTCAACGTCGATCCGGTCCCCGCGCCGCAGACCAATACCGGCCTCGACGTGAACCCGGCGCTCTACGACACCATCGGCCGCACCTATCGCATCGGCGTGCGCTTGAACTTCTGATCCTTTCGTCCCCCCGACGATCTCCTGGTCCCGGTCGCAAGACCGGGACCTTTGTTTTGTGCGGAAACCGGAGCGGCGGCGGGCGTTGAGGCCGGGTGCGCAACGCTGCGCCCGGATCAACGGAGACGAAGCATGACCGAAGCCACCCAGACTGCCGCCAAGACCGTGTCCAACGGCAAGACCGCGCTCACCGACGACATCCGCGCCCATTTCTCGGGGGATGCTCCGATCACCGAAAAGGCCAAGAGCTTCGCCAAGGCGCGGCCCTGGACCAGCGCCGCCTTTCTCGGCATCGCCGCGCTCGCGGTACTGAACGGCGTGCGCGGCGTTCGTCCGTGAGGATCTGCCGGGTGGCGGCGCACCTGCCGCCACCCGGGGCCTGGCCCCTTTGCGGCGTGCGGAAATACGCGTACTGGCAATCGGCCGTCGTCGGGGTTATATACCGTTCGTTATGAAAACCGCAGCCTGTACCGTAGCCAAGGGTCGCCCCCGCGAGTTCGACGTCGACGAGGCGTTGACGGCGGCGCTCCGCATCTTCTGGACCAAGGGCTATGAAGGTGCCTCGCTGACCGACCTGACCGAGGCGATGGGCATCACCCGTCCCAGCCTCTATGCGGCGTTCGGCAACAAGGAATCCTTGTTCTGTAAGGCGCTGGATCTCTACGAGCGCGAGAAGATGTGCTATATCGGCCGGGCGCTCGAAGCCCCGACCGCCCGCGGCGTTGCCGAGTCGCTGCTGCGCGGCGCGCTCGAGCGCCAGCGGGATACCAGCGATCCTCGTGGCTGCATGGGCGTGATCAATTCGGTGGCCTGCGGTGCCGAGGCCGAGTCGATCCGCGAGGAAGTGCTCAAGCGCGGCGAGGCCGCCAAGCGCGCGATCGTCGAGCGGTTCGAGCGCGCGAAGGCCGAAGACGATCTTCCGCCGCATGCCGATCCGGAGGGGCTTACCTCCTATATCATCGCGTTGATCCAGGGCATCGCGCTGCAGGGCGGGGCGGGGACCAGCTGCGCCGATCTCGAGCGCTTGGTCCAGACCAGCCTTTCGATGTGGCCGGCACGCTGAAACCGGCCTTTCGCCGGATCGCCAGCATCAGTCGTTGGGAACGGTGAGCACCACGCCGGTCTTGTCTTCCTGCTTCGAGACCATCACCGACACCTGCTTGCCGTCCTTCTCGCCGGTGATCATCGCCGCGTCGGGCATCAGCATGGACTGGGGCAGCTTCCACCCCTCCTTGGCCAGCACAGCCTTGTAGAAATCGCCGACCTTGGCGACCGGATCCTGGGTCGCGAGCGTCACCATCTTGGTCTTGCGGCCGCCCGATTCGGTTTCCATCACGCCATCGACGGTCGCGCCCGGATAGACCGGCGCATAGGCGGGCATCACCACCGCGGCCGCGGCGGCACCCTGGGTCGTCTTGATGCTGCCGTTCGCCGTGGTGATCGAGGACGTGCCGGCGCTCTCGTCGGTCTTGTAGGTGGTGCCGGCAATCGTCGTGGATTTTTCCTTGGATCCGCAGGCGGTGAGCAGGACGGCGGCAACGAGAAGGGCACGGCGCATCGGGCAAGTCTCCCACGAACAGATGCAGACGTTTGGAACGCCTGGGCAATGGTCGTGTACCCGCCGCTCGGCCGCATGGCAAACAGGTCGGGAGCGCGCGTGCAGCGGCTTGAAAAGAAAACGTTTCGCACACGCAAAATGCGCTTGCGAGGAAAAATACCGGCCGGTATAAAAAGCCTGTTGACGCACCGCAGCGCGATTTATATACCGACTGGTATAGAAAGTGATCCGCCGCCCCCACGGGGTCGCGGGGCAGACGGAGACGCGGACATGCGCCAGCTTGCACGCAAGAAACGGGGTGAGCCCTAGGCTCTAACCGATCATACCCACGTAGTAACGGGCGCTGCCTCACGGCAGGTGGACGGAGCGAGCTATCGCTGCGATCCATGGCTCGCAACCAGACGAATTCATCCCGGCACCCGGAACCGCAGCAGGCGCTTTTCGGGAGGGCGGAGCCTTGCTCCCCGCCGGCGCAACCGAGGGAGAATGACATGGCATATCTCGATCTCACCGACATGGCCGGCAACGCCGCCGCGCTCCCCGCCTTCCTCGCCACCCCGCGCGAGGAAACCAAGCTGAGCGCGCTCGAATGGCAGGTCGTCGCGATCGCCCAGCGCGATCGCATGTCCTCGCTGGAGGCGCCGAGCCGCCTCTCGATCGCGTTCGGCGTGATCTTCGGCGGCGAGCGCGGCAACCCGCGGCTGGCCGATCCCAAGCTCGAGGCGCTGCGCCGCATCGCCGTCATCTCGTGGCACCGCGGCTTCCGCGTGCCCCAGTCCGAAATCCAGCGCTTTCACGAGGCCGGCTACACGCCCGGCCAGCTGGAAACGCTGCTCACCAGCATCAGCCGTGGTCGCGCGGCGATGAATCAGGGGAACCATCATGAATATGCACGCGCCCATTGAGGGCGAAGCGGTGGCCGAGCGCCGCCCCAAGCGTCTGCGCACCTGGCAGAAGGCGGCCCTGGTCGTCGTGCCGGTGGGCGTAGTCGCCGCCGGCTTCGGGCTGAGCGGACGCAACGCGCCTGCCGTCGCTGCGCCGGCCGCACCCGTCGTCACCGTCGCCGCGCCGCTCGCCCGCGAAGTCAACGAGTGGGACGAATATGTCGGCCGCTTCGAGGCGAGCCGCACCGTCGAGGTGCGGCCGCGCGTCTCGGGTGCCGTCACCGCGATCCACTTCAAGGACGGCATGGTCGTGAAGCAGGGCCAGCTCCTCTTCACCATCGATCCGCGTCCGTTCACGGCAGCCCTGGCCGAAGCCAAGGCCGGCGTGGCGAGCGCGCAGAGCGATCTGGCGCTCGCCCGCTCCGACCTCGACCGCGCCCAGCGGCTGGTGAGCGTCGAGGCGGTGTCGAAGAGCGATGTCGAACGTCTCCAGGCCCGCGTCCGCGCGGCCACTGCCGCTGTCGCCGCGGCGGAGGCCCGTGTCCGCGCTCGCGCGCTCGATGTCGAGTTCACCCAGGTGCGTGCGCCGATTTCGGGCCGCATCTCCGATCGCAAGGTCGATCCCGGCAATCTGGTCGCCGCCGGGGAAGGGCAGGGGGGCACGCTCCTCACCACAATCAACGCGCTCGATCCGATCTACTTCACCTTCGACGGCTCGGAAGCCTTGTTCCTCAAGGCCAAGCGCGCGGCGGGCTCGTCCGCCAGCCCGGTCGAGATCCGGCTGCAGGACGAAGGCGATTATCGCTGGAAGGGCCAAATCGACTTCACCGACAACGGGCTCGATCCCAAGTCCGGCACGATCCGCGGTCGCGCGGTGCTGTCGAACAAGGACATGTTCCTGACGCCGGGCATGTTCGGCAACATGCGGCTTGCCGCGGGCGGCAAGGCGCAGGCGCTGCTGGTGCCCGACGCCGCGATCCAGACCGATCAGGCGCGCAAGCTGGTGCTCACCGTCGGCGCCGACGGTACCGTGGTGCCCAAGCCCGTGGTGCTCGGTCCGGTGGTCGACGGCCTGCGCATCGTCCGCTCGGGGCTCGCGCCCCAGGACAAGGTGGTGATCGCCGGCACCCAGTTCGCCCAGCCCGGCGGCAAGGTGCAGCCCAAGGCCGGCACCATCACGCCGAACGCCGCGACCGACGCGCCCGTCGTTTCCGCTCCGGTCACGGGCCAGGCGACCTTCGCCCGCTGACCGAACTGCCGCCGGGCGCACCCCAGATGCCCGGCGGCAGGTAGTTTCCCGTGTGCCCGTCCGCGCGATCCAGCGCGGGCGCGAGCACGCGCGTCCGCTAGGAAAAGGAGAAGGCTATGCGCCTCTCACGCTTCTTCATCACCCGCCCGATCTTCGCGGCGGTGATCGCGATCATCATCACGATCCTGGGCGGCATCGCCTATTTCGCGCTGCCCATCTCGCAATATCCTGACATCGTGCCGCCGACGGTAACGGTGACGGCCAGCTATCCCGGCGCTTCGGCCGAGACCGTGGCGGAAACCGTTGCCGCGCCGATCGAGCAGGAAATCAACGGCGTCGACGACATGCTCTACCAGTCGTCGCAGTCGACCGGCGACGGCAATGTGACGATCACCGTCACCTTCAAGACCGGCACCAATCTCGATGCCGCGCAGGTGCTGGTGCAGAACCGCGTCGCGGTCGCGATCCCGCGTCTGCCGGAAGAGGTGCAGCGCCTCGGCGTCGTCACGCGCAAGACCAGCCCCGACTTCCTGATGGTCGTCAACCTGATCTCGCCCGACAACTCGATCGATCGCAGCTACATCTCCAACTATGCGCTCACCCAAGTGAAGGACCGCCTTGCGCGGCTCGAGGGCGTGGGCGACGTGCGGATGTTCGGTGCGCGCGACTACGCGATGCGGGTGTGGATCGATCCCGGCCGTGCCGCCGCGCTGAACCTCACCGCGGGCGACATCGTCCAGGCACTGCGCGGGCAGAACATCCAGGTCGCGGCGGGCTCGCTCGGCCAGCCGGGCTCCAGCCCCAGTGGCAATGCCTTCCAGCTCAACGTCGAGACGCAGGGTCGCCTGAAGACTCCGGCCGAGTTCAGCCGCGTCGTCATCCGCACCGATAGTGCAGGCCGCCAGGTCCGCGTGAGCGACGTCGCGCGCGTCGAACTCGGCGCCGCCGATTATTCCTCCAACACCTATCTCTCGAACAAGCCGACCGTGATCCTGGCCGCCTTCCAGCGCCCGGGCTCCAACGCGCTCGCCGCCGCGCTGCGGATCAAGGCGGAGATGGACACGATCTCGAAGACCTTCCCCAAGGGCCTCGAATATCGCGTGATCTACAACCCCACCGAGTTCATCGCCCAGTCGATCGACGCGGTGTACCACACCCTCGGCGAAGCGGTCGTCCTCGTCGTCCTCGTTGTGATCGTGTTCCTCCAGAAATGGCGGGCGGCGATCATCCCGGTGGTGGCGATTCCCGTGTCGCTGATCGGCACCATGGCGGTGCTGCTGCCGCTGGGCTATTCGCTCAACAACCTGTCGCTGTTCGGGCTGGTGCTCGCCATCGGCATCGTCGTCGACGACGCGATCGTCGTGGTCGAGAATGTCGAGCGCAACCTGGCGCGGGGCATGACCCCGCTCGAAGCCGCGCGCACCTCGATGGACGAAGTGTCGGGCGCGCTGGTCGCGATCGTGCTGGTGCTGTTCGCGGTGTTCCTGCCGACCCTGTTCCTCAACGGTCTGTCGGGCGCCTTCTACAAGCAGTTCGCCGTGACGATCTCGGTCGCCACCGCCATCTCGCTGCTCGTGTCGCTGACGCTCTCCCCGGCGCTCGCCGCGGTGCTGCTCAAGCATCACGAGGGCGAGGCCAAGGGCCGGATCGGGCGTGGGTTCGCGCGCGCGGCGGATGCGTTCAACCGCGGCTTCGAGCGGATGAGCAACGGCTATGCCCGCCTCACCCACAAGCTGGTCACCCGGCCCAAGCGGATGATGGTCGCCTATCTCGGCCTGATCGCCGCCACGGTCGCCACCTTCTGGGTGACGCCGGTCGGCTTCATCCCGGCGCAGGACCAGGGCTATTTCCTCACGGTCATCCAGCTGCCGCCGGGCTCGTCGCTCGAGCGTACCGATGAAGTGATGCGCAAGGTCGTCGCGCGCATCCTGCCGATCCCGGGCGTGAAGGGTTCGGTGATGCTCGCGGGCTTCGACGGCCCGTCGCAGACGCTCGCCCCGAACAGCGCTGCCGCATACGTACCGCTGCAGAGCTTCGAGGAGCGCAAGAAGCTCGGCGTCAACATCGCCGGCATCATGGCCGAGGCGCGCAAGCGCACCGCCGACATCAACGAGGCGATGCTGCTCGTGGTCCCGCCACCGCTCATCCAGGGCATCGGTTCGGCCGGCGGCTACCGCCTGATGGTGGAGGATCGCAGCGAGCATGGCTATCAAGCCTTGGGCAACACCGCCTTCGGCCTGATCGGCCAGGCCAACAAGACGCCGGGGCTCGCCCAGGTCTATACCTTCTTCAACACCGCGACGCCGCGCGTTTTCGCCGATATCGATCGCCGCAAGGCCGAGATTCTCGGCGTGCCGCCGGAGCGGGTGTTCGAAGCGCTCAACGTCTATCTCGGCTCGGCCTTCGTCAACGACTTCAACATGCTCGGCCGCACCTACCGGGTGACCGCGCAGGCCGACGCGCCCTTCCGGGCGACCGAGGCCGACATCGCCAACCTCAAGACGCGCTCGGACGCCGGCGGCATGGTGCCGATCGGATCGGTCGCGACCTTCGAGAACAAGACGGGCCCGTATCGCGTCACGCGCTACAACCTGTTCCCGGCGGTGGAAGTCGATGGCGATACCGCACCGGGCTACAGCTCGGGCGCCTCGCTCGACGCGATGGAGAAGCTCTCGGCCGAGCTGCCTGCGGGCTATGCGGGCGAGTGGACCGGCATCGCCTATCAGCAGAAGATGGCGGGGAGCACGGCAGGGCTGGTCTTCGCGCTGGCGGTGCTGTTCGTCTTCCTGGTGCTGGCGGCGCAATATGAAAGCCTGACACTGCCGCTGGCGATCATCCTGATCGTGCCGATGTGTCTGCTGGCCGCCATGGCGGGCGTGAACCTGCGCGGCATGGACAATAATGTGCTGACGCAGATCGGGCTGGTCGTGCTGATCGCGCTTGCCGCGAAGAACGCGATCCTCGTGGTCGAGTTCGCCCACCAGGCGGAAGTCCGCGACGGTCTGTCGCCGGTGGAAGCCGCGGTGCGGGCGGCGCAGGATCGGTTGCGGCCGATCCTGATGACCAGCTTCGCCTTCATCCTCGGCGCGGTGCCGCTGCTGATCGCGAGCGGCGCGGGTGCGGAGCTCCGCCAGGCGCTGGGGACCGCCGTGTTCTTCGGGATGATGGGCGTCACCGGCTTCGGCCTGCTGTTCACGCCGACCTTCTACGTGGTGTGCCGCGCGCTGGGTGCGCGGCTCGCCCGGCGGCGTGGGCAGGGTGGGGCGCACCACCAGCTCCAGCCGGCCGAGTAAACTGAACCAACCGGCGGGCGCTCTCATGCGCCCGCCGCAGGAGATTTCGCATGCAACGCATGGCTTCGATCATGGCCGCAGTCTCGGCGCTGGCGCTTTCCGCCTGCGCCGCCGGCCCGAACTACAAGGCACCCGCCCGGCCGCAGAGCGCCGCGGGCGCTTTCCTTTCCACCACCCCGGCGGTCTCGACCGCGCAGGTGCAGGAGGGCTGGTGGCGGCTCTATAACGATCCGGTGCTCGACCGGCTGGTGACGGAGGCGCTCGCCGCCAATACCGATGTCCGCGGCGCCGTTGCCCGCATCGAGCGCGCTCGCGCGACGTTGCGCGGCGCAACTTCGGACCGGCTGCCCCAGGCGACCGCCAGCGCCGGTGCCAATTACGGACGTCTGCCCGTGGGACAGCGCCCGATCGGCAGCGCGCAGAACGACTGGCAGATCGATACCGGCCTCAACGTTTCCTATGAGGTCGACCTGTTCGGCCGCATCTCGCGCAACGTCGAGGCGGCGCGCGGCGACGTCGCGGCGGCCCAGGCCGATGCCGATGCGGTCCGCGTGATCGTCGCGGCGGATACCGCGCGCGCCTATGCCGACGCGGTGTCCTCGGCCGAGCGGCTGGCGGTGGCGGAGCGGATCGTGGCACTGCTCGACCAGTCGATCGACCTCACCCAGCGCCGCCGCAATGTCGGGCTGGCGACGCGGCTCGACGTCGCCCGCATCGCGGCGCTGCGCAACCAGCGCCAGGCGGACGTACCCGCGCTCGCCGCCCAGCGCGACGCCGCGCTGTTCCGCCTCGCCACGTTGATCGGCAAGACGCCTGCCGAACTGCCCGCCGAAGCGCGCGAGCGCCACACCACCCTGCGGCTCGACCAGCCGATCCCGGTCGGCGACGGCGCGGCGCTGCTCGCTCGGCGGCCGGACGTACGCGCGGCCGAGCGCCGGCTTGCCGCGTCGACGGCGCGGATCGGCGTCGCCACGGCGGATCTCTATCCGCGCATATCGCTGGGCGGTTCGGGCGGATCGACCGGCAACGATTTCGGCAACATCTTCGGCGCGGGGCCGCTGCGCTGGCTCGTCGGCGGGCTGATCAACTGGACGGTGAACCCGGCCCCGGCGCGCGCGCGGATTGCCGCGGCCGAGGCCGACAGCCGCGAGGCGCTCGCCACCTTCGACGGCACGGTGCTCACCGCGTTGCAGGAGACCGAGACCGCGCTGTCCAACTACGGTCGCGCGCTCGAGCGGCGGACGGCGCTGCAGGCGGCACTCAACGAAGCCGAGGCGGCCGTGCGGATCGCCCGCGCGCGCCAGACCGAGGGCGACATCAACTCGCTCGACCTGCTTGATGCCGAGCGCACCTTCGCCGACGCGCAGGCCGCGCTGGCGACGGCCGATGCCGCGATCGCCGAGGCACAGGTCAACCTGTTCCGCGCGCTCGGCGGCGGCTGGCAGCAGCAGGCCTGAAGACCCGCCCCCGGCGCCGCTACCGGTGGGCGCGGTGCCGGGGGCGAATATCAGAGGGCGATCTCGCCTTCGTCGCTGCCATTCCAATAATGCAGCCGCTGCGCGCGGACATGGATCATCACCACGCCCGGCGTGTCGATGCCCTGCTCGAACCAGCGATCGAGATCCTTGGTCCAGTGCTCGGCGAACTGCGCCTTGTCGCGCACCAGATCGGCATCGCCCTCGACCGCGACGAACAGCGGCGGCCCCCCGAGCAGCCCCGCCGCACCGGTGAAGGTGAGGCCCACCCGCGGCTCCGCCTCGATGTCGGCGATGGTCCGCGCGCTGTCATAGCTGAAGAAGTAGCTGTCGCCGCGATATTCGACCTCGCCATTGTTGCTCATCGGGCGGCTCGCGATGGCACCCCCGTCGGTCCGGGTGGAGAGCATGCCGAAGTCGATCTTGCCCATCTTCTTCGCCAGGTCTTCCAACGTCATTTCCGCCATGATGCATCCTTCCACACGACCGGGCGCTCCGGCCGGAGGCTTCAACCACGGCGGACGGCGTCGGTTGCGCGGGCTTCCCCTTTCGACAGCCCGAAAAACTTCATCCGCTTTGAACCATTCCCGTCCGGCCCGGCACTGACGGCATGCGAACGCTTCCGGCCGCGGCGTTCCCCCTGTGTGCGGCCGAGGCCGACGTGCGTGTCCGATCCGGTGTCCGCCCCTGTGCACCGGATCGGACCAATCAAGGGAGAACCAAAAGATGCGTATCTTGTTGGGCGCAGCCGCGCTCGTCTCGCTCGCCGCCGCACCCGCGCTGGCACAGACCCAAACCGTTACCGACGCGACCGGCGATTTCCTCTCGGGCTATACCGGCCCGAAGCTCGCCGATCTCGACGTCACCAGCTTCTCGGTAAGCTATGATTCCGCCGACAAGCTGTTCACGCTCGGCACCACCTTTGCCGGTGCGATCACGCCCGGTACCGCCGGCTTCTATGTATTCGGGGTCAACACCGGCAAGGGCGCGATCCGGCCGTTCGGCAGCATCGGCCAGGGCAATGTGATCTTCGACCAGGCGATCGTGGTGCAGAAGGACGGCACCGGCGCGATCGGCGGCACCGCCCTCGATTCGAACTGGGTGGCGATCGCCGGCAACATCCTGACGGTGAAGGTGCCGCTGTCGCTGCTGCCAAGCACCGGCTTTGCGCCGGGCAAATACGGGTTCAACCTGTGGCCGCGTACCGGCTTCGGCAGCAACGCCCAGATCAGCGACTTCGCGCCCGAAAACGCCACGCTCGCCGCCGCCGTGCCCGAGCCGGCCAGCTGGGCGATGCTGATGCTCGGCGCCGGCGCGGCGGGCGGCATGCTCCGCTATCGCCGTCGCCGCCAGGCTACCCCGGCGCTCGCCTGATCTCCCGCCGCCGGCCGGGCGCGCAAAACCGTCCGGCCGGCGAAAATTTGCACCTCGGGTCGCACCGATTGAACCTTCGCTCCCCTACACACCACTAAGGGGGAGCGAAGGCAGGTGCGTGATACAGAGCGATCCCCAGGCGCGGCACTCGACCGCAAGGCAGGACGACGAGGAAATGGGCCTCGTCGCGGCCGTGCGCGCGCGCGACCTTCGGGCGTTCGAGCAGCTGTACCGCCGCTACCAGCCGCGGCTCACCCGCTTCGTCGGCACGCTGCTGCGCTCGCCGGGGCTGGTGGAGGAAGTGGTCAACGACACGCTGATGGTGCTGTGGCAGAAGGCGGGCGACTTCACCGGCGCGAGCCGGCTGTCGACCTGGCTGTTCGCCATCGCCTACCGCAAGGCGGTGCGCGCCCGTGCTCGCGAGCCGCTCGCCGTGGCCGAGGATGCGGCGCTGCTCGCCGAGGTCGCGGGTGACAGCACGGCGGATGCGGGGCTGTCGCGCGATCGCACCCGGCAGGCGCTGCAACGCGCGATGGGCGTGCTCTCGGCCGAGCATCGCGCGGTGGTGGACCTCACCTATTTTCACGAGATCGGCTATCGCGAGATTGCCGAGATTCTGGGATGTCCGGTCGATACGGTGAAGACGCGGATGTTCCATGCCCGGCGCCAGTTGCGGCGTGCGATGGCGGGCGAATTGGCGGACTGGATCTAGACGATGGGCGACCTACTCCATTTGCGCGGCGATCCGCACGAGGCGACGATGCTGCTGCTGCCCTGGTACGTGACCGGGCACATCGAACCCGGCGACCGGCTGCTGGTCGACGCGCATCTCGCCGGCTGTCCCGAATGCCGCGACGAACTGGCGGCGGAGCGCCGGCTGCACGGCGCCGTTGCGGACCTGCCCGCGCCGAGTGCTGCCGGCTGGGACCGAATGATGCTCGAACTTGCCCAATCAGAGGCGCAACCGCAATTGCCGAAGAGTTTCCTCCGCCGCGCCGGCTGGATGCTGGCGGCGCAGGCGGCGGTGCTGGTGCTCGGCGTCGGCGTGGTGCTGCACCTCCAGCGCCAGGCGCCGTCGGTCGCCACCCCGCAACCTTATCATGCGCTCGGCTCACCCCAGCAGGGGCAGGCGGGTAACATCCTGGTGATGTTCGCGCCCGACACGCGCGAGCCGGCGCTGCGCGAGGCGATCGAAGCCTCGGGCGCGCGGCTGGTCGATGGACCGACGGCGGCGGGCGCCTATCTGCTCGCCATCGCGCCTGGCGAGCGCGCGGCGGCACTGGCCCGGTTGCGGGCGCAGGAGGGGGTGACGCTGGCCCAGCCGGTCGACGCCGCGCCATGAGGTGGCTGCGCGCGGCGCTGTTGCTGGTGCTGCTCGCGGCGGCCCCCGTGCAGGCACGTGCCGCCGAGGAGGTCGCCCCGCGCATCCTGATGATGCTCCGCCTGGCGCCGGCGCATTTCCGCGCGGGCAGCGGCTATGGCGGCGGCTATGGCGAGGACCAGTCGGCGGCGGCGCGGCGGCGGATCGCAGCCGCAGTGGCCAGGCGCAACGGGCTGCGCCTCGCCGGCAATTGGCCGATGCCGATCATCGGGATCGACTGTTTCATCCTGACCGTCCCCAAGGGCCGCGCCCCCGCCGAGGCAGCTGCGCAGGTCGCGCGCGATTCCGCCGTCGAATGGTCGGAGCCGATCGAGACCTTCGAGGCGCAGGGCGACCCGACGCCCAATGATCCGCTCTACCCGGCCCAGCCCGTTGCGCGGGCCTGGCACCTCGCGATGCTTCACCGCACCACGACGGGCCGCGGTGCGCGGATCGCGGTGATCGACAGCCAGGTCGATGCCCGGCACCCGGATCTGGCGGGGCAGGTCGCGGTCGAGCGCAACTTCGTCGACGGCGCGGGCGTCGCGGCGGAGCGCCACGGCACCGGCATCGCGGGCGTGATCGCGGCGCGGCCGGACAATGGCGTGGGCATCGTCGGTATCGCGCCCGGCGCCCGGCTGCTCGCGCTGCGTGCCTGTGCGGAGCAGGGAGCGGGGCCCGGTGCCGGGACGCTCTGCGACAGCCTCAGCCTCGCCCGTGCGGTGAGCTTCGCGGTCGAGCAGCGCGCCGATGTGATCAACCTCAGCCTCGCCGGGCCGCCGAGCCGGCTGCTCGAGACGCTGCTGCGGATCGGCGTTGCGCGCGGGGCGACGGTGGTCGCGGCCTATGATCCCAAGCTGCCCGGCGGCGGCTTTCCAGCATCGATGCCGGGCGTCGTCGCGGTGGCGGAGGCGGCGGTGGGGCAGGCGGGCGGTCCTTATGCTGCGCCCGGGCGCGATATCCCCACGACGCAGCCCGGCGGCCGCTGGTATCTGGCGAGCGGTTCCTCCTATGCTGCCGCCGAGGTGAGCGGGCTGATCGCGCTGATCCGCCAAGAGCATGCACAAGGCAGACGACCTTCGCTCGTTTCTGCTAGACCCGGCGGCGGAGAGATCGATGCCTGTGCGAGCGTGGTGGGGAAGGCAAAATGCGCGAGCGCGCGTCCCTGAGGCGCTGCTGGCGCTCGCGCTGCTGGGCGCGGTGCCGGCACGGGCGCAGTGGAGCGGGCAGGTCTCGGTGACCAACGACGAGCGCTGGCGTGGCCGCAGCATCAGCGCGGGGCGCCCCGCCGCGACCCTGTCGCTGGGCTATGACGATCGCTCGGGTATCTATGCCGATGCCTCGGCCACTGCGGCGGCCTTACCCGAGGGCGCGGCCCTGGTCTCGGCGGGCGTGGATGCCGGCTATGCCTGGCGGCTGTCCGGCGGGCGGGTGCTTGACGTCGGCGTGACGCGGCGCGAGTTCCGCAACGGGGCCACCACGCCGCGCGCGGCGGGCTATACCGAAGCCTATCTCGGCATCGGCGGCCGCAGCCTGTCGGCCCGGCTGCACTATTCCCCCGACTATCTGTGGCGCGACACCTCGACGCTCTACGCCGCGCTCGACGGCGTCGTGCGCCCGGCCCCTGGCTGGCGGCTACTTGCGCATGGCGGCGCGATGCAGTTCCTGGGCACCGTCCCCCGCTACAGCACGGATCGAACGCAGTTCGATTACAGCCTCGGTGTGGCCAGGCGCTTCGGGCGGATCGACGGCCAGCTCGCCTGGACCGGCGGGGCCCCGGGCACCGATTTCTACCGCGGCGGCGAGCATGCGCGCCGGGCGGTCACGCTGGCGCTATCGCTCGGTTTCTGACGCGGGGGCGGGGCCTGTGCTGTCGCGCAGCGTCAGCGTGTAGGGCAGGCGCAGCGACGGCGTCGCCTTGCGCCCCTCGGCTGGGCGGGTGAGCAACTCCACCGCCGCCGCTGCCATCTCGACATGCGGCTGGTGGACGGTGCTGAGCGGCGGCCAGGCCATGCGGGCAATCGCGGCATCGTCGAACCCGGCGATCGAGAGCTGGTCTGGCACCGCAATTCCGGCGCGCATCGCTGCGACCAACACGCCCAGCGCCATCTCGTCATTGGCGGCAAAGATCGCGCTCGGCCGGTCCTCACGCGACAAAAGCCGTTCGCCGGCGGCAAGGCCGGAGCGGAAGGTGAAGTCGCCCGGGAGCGTCCGCTCCGACCGCAGCGGGAGGCCTGCCGCCACCATCGCCGCCTCGAAGCCCTCCTGCCGGCGGGCGGCGGCATGGTGTTCGGGATTGCCCTGGATGAAGCCGATATCGCGGTGGCCGAGCGCGATCAGCGCCTCGGTCAGCTCGCGTGCGGCGCCGCGTTCGTCCATCTCCACTGCGGCGGTGCGCTCGTCCGCATCGCCCGGCGAGATCCGCACCACGGCGACCTCCATCCGCGCGAACAGGTCGAGCAGCTCGGGCCAGTCGCATAGGGGCGGGGGGAGGATTGCGCCGCCCAGCCGCATCGATCGCAGCGACGCTTCGCACTCCTCCAGCCAGCCGAGTCGATCGCGCGTCACCTGCTCGACGACGAGATGGTAGCCGAGCGCCCGGCACCGCGCGAGCGCACCGCGCTGGACGTCCGCAGCATAGGCCGAGGCCGGGTCGTCGAAATAGAGGCCGAGCAGGAAGGAGCGGGCGCTGGACAGCTCGCGGGCAAAAGCGTTGGGCCGATAGCCGAGTTCATCGACTACCTTCTGCACCGCCGCGCGCACCTCGGGCCGGACATAGGCCTCGCCGTTGATCACGCGCGAGACGGTCTTGGGCGAAACGCCCGCCTGCCGGGCGACGTCCTTGAGGGTAAGCGGCTTCATGCGTGCGCAGTCTTATCGTTTCACGGGCGATAGCGCTATCATGCATGCGAAGGCCGCGATCCCCAGATAGCACAGCAGCGGCAGCCCCAGCGCGGCGGCGAGCCCCACATGATCCGCAAGTGCACCGGTTGCGAGCGGGACAATGGCGCCGCCGACCACCGCCATGCACAGGATCATCGAGGCATAGGCTGCGAGCCCGCGGTCCTCGGGGAGCGCCAGGGCAAAGATCGTCGGGTACATGATGGCGTTGCACAGCCCGACAGCGGTGAGGGCCGCCGCGCCGACGATGCCGTGCGCACCGCTCGCGATCCCGACCAGCAGCACGGCCCCAAGGGCCACCCCCGCAAGCAGCCGTGCCGGTGCGATCCGCGCCAGTCCCAGCGCGCCGGCGAAGCGCCCCAGCATCGCCCCACCCCAATAGAGGCTAACCAGCCGTCCCGCGCTCGCCGGATCGATGGCGAGGATCGTCGGCAGCGCAAGATAATTGGCGAGCAGGCTGCCGATCGTCACCTCCGCGCCGACATAGCCGAACATCGCGAGCGCACCCCAGGCGAGGCGCGGCTGGCGCAGCACCCGGCCGAGCGCCGCCAGTGGCAACCGCTCCGGGGCGGGGTGGGACGCGAGCAGGTCGCGCGCGCGCCAGAAAACGAGGCACAGCCAGCCGAGCACCAGCGCGCAGGCGAGGAACGGCAGCGCCAGAGGCACCCGCCCCATCGCGCCTAGCTGGAGCAGGAAGCCCGCGCCAATCAGCGGCGCCAGCACGGTGCCGACCGAGTTGAACCCCTGGAGCAGGGTCAGCCGCGCCGCACCGCCGCCCTCGGTCGCGACCAAGGGCTGCACGACATTGGCGGCGATCTGTAGAAAGGTGATGCCGGTCGACAGGCTCAGCAGCGCCAGCAGCAGCAACGGATAACTGCCGATCCACGCCGCGCCCCCGAGCGCGACGCAGGCGCAGCTCATCACCGCCAGCCCCGCGGCGATCGCACGCATATAGCCGGTGCGGACCAGCAGCGCGGTGATCGGCAGCGCGAACAACAGATAGCTCGAATGGAAGGCGAACTGGACCAGCGCCGCGCGGGTATAGTCGAGCCGGTCGATCAGCGTCAGCCGCGGCACCAGCAGCCCGACCAGCGCGGTGACGAAGCCGCCCATGAAGAAGATGCCGATCGAGCGGCGAAACAGCCGTGCGACCATGTCCGATGCCGGGGAGGGGAGGGGGGTCAATGCCACACTCGGACCTTAGCGTCGGCCGCTGGTCAGACAATGCGGATCGGCTTTATGCTTGACATCGATGTCAGATATATCCAGACATCGCTGTCAGAAAACTACCTCGCAATAATGCGGGTCGAAATGGGGGAGAGGACATGCCGGGCATTGCTGCCGTTTGCCGCGCGACTGCGCCGACGCACGCCTCCACCCAGATCTGCTTTCCGGTTCCGGCCCCCTCCTCAAGGGCGGATTACCTGCGGCCGTCGTCCGCCCCGATGGACGGCGGCCGCATTTTTCGGGCCGCACCCCTTCCCCAGCATCAGGAACTCTCGCGCCGATGAACGCTGCCCGCGCCCTTGCCCTGCTTCTCCTGGCCGGCACCGCGCCTGCGGCCTCGTGCGCGCAGAACGCCCCGCAAGCATGGCAGGATACCAAGCTGGCGCCCGAGGCCCGCGCCGCCGCGCTGGTCCGCGCCATGACCCATGCCGAGAAGCTGCAGCTGATCCACGGCCTGTTCCCGCCGCGCGCGCAGCCCGCGCCTGCGGACATGATCCCATCGGCCGGCTATGTCCCCGGCATCCCCCGGCTAGGTATCCCGACGCTACGCGAAAGCGACGCGAGCCTCGGCGTCGCCAACCAGGTTGAGCAGCGCAAGGGCGACGTCGCGACGGCGCTGCCCTCGGGCCTCGCCACCGCCGCGACCTTCGACCCTGAGCTGGCCCGCGCGGGCGGCGCGATGATCGGGGCCGAGGCGCGCGCCAAGACCTTCAACGTGCTGCTCGCCGGCGGCGTCAATCTCACCCGCGATGCCTGGAACGGCCGCAATTTTGAATATCTCGGCGAGGATCCGCTGCTCGCCGGCACGCTGGCCGGCGCGGCGATCGACGGCGTCCAGTCGAACCACATCGTCTCGACGATCAAGCATTTCATCCTGAACGCCCAGGAGACCGGCCGCACCGTGCTCAACGCGCGGATCGACGACGCGGCCCTGCGCGAAAGCGACCTGCTCGCCTTCGAGATCGCGATCCGGGCCGGCAAGCCTGGCTCGGTGATGTGCGCCTATAACCGCATCGAAGGCGATTATGCCTGCGAGAGCGCGCGGATGCTCACCGACGTGATGCGCCGCGACTGGGCCTATACCGGCTGGGTGATGAGCGACTGGGGCGCGGTGCACTCCACCGTCAAGGCCGCGATGTCTGGGCTCGATCAGGAATCGGGCCAGGAGCTCGACCACGCAATCTACTTCGCGCCCGAGAAGATCGAGGCGGCGATCAAGGCAGGTCAGATCACCGAGGCACGGATCGACCAGATGGTGACGCGCATCCTCACCGGGGTGATCGCCAGCGGCCTCTACGACCATCCGACGCCCGCGACCGCCCAGCCGATCGACTATGCCGCGCATGCCCAGGTCGCGCAGCGCGTCGCCGAGGCGGGCATGGTGCTGCTGCGCAACCAGGGCGACCTGCTGCCGCTGGCCAAGTCGGCGAAGAAGATCGTGCTGATCGGCGGCCATGCCGATGTCGGCGTACTCTCGGGCGGCGGGTCGAGCCAGGTGCGGTCGGTCGGCGGTGCGCCGGTCGAGATCCCGCTGACCAGCGGCGCCGCCGCGTCGTTTGCGCGGGTGACCTGGCATGCTTCCTCGCCGCTCCAGGCAATCCGCGCCAAGGCGCCGCAGGCGCAGGTGACCTATGTCGACGGCAGCGATCCTGTCGCGGCCGCTGCCGCCGCGCGCTCGGCCGATATGGTCGTGCTGTTCGCGACGCAATGGGCGACCGAGGCGCAGGACGTCGACTCGCTGGCACTTCCCGACAACCAGGATGCGCTGATCGCCGCGGTCGCCAAGGCGAACCCGAAGACGGTAGTGGTGCTGGAAACCGGCGGCCCGGTGCTGATGCCGTGGCTGGAGCAGGTGCCGGCGGTGCTGCAGGCCTGGTATCCCGGGCAGCGCGGCGGCGAGGCGATCGCCGGCATCCTGTTCGGCGACGTCAATCCGTCCGGCCGCCTGCCGATCAGCTTCCCCAAGAGTGCCGACCAGCTGCCCCGGCCCAAGCCGGTGGTGCCCGCCGGCCTCAATTCCAACGCCGCGAGCGACGCCGGTGCCGGCGACGGCAGCGCCCTGCCGAGCTGGGACGTGACCTACAGCGAAGGCGCCAATGTCGGCTATCGTTGGTATGCCGCCAAGGGCACGCAGCCGCTGTTCCCGTTCGGCTATGGCCTCAGCTACACCCGCTTCGCCCTCACCGATGCGCGCTTCACCGGCGGCGCGGCGCCGTCGGTCACCGTTACCGTCCGCAACCAAGGCGTGCGCGCGGGTGCCGTCGTGCCGCAGCTCTACGTCACCGGGCCCGAGGGCGGCACGCCGCGGCTGGCGGCATGGAAACGCCAGATGCTCAAGCGTGGTGAGTCCGCGCAGGTGACGCTCGCCGCCGACCGCCATGCGCTCGCGCGCTGGCAGAACGGGCGCTGGGTGATCCCGGCCGGCAAGTATCGCCTCGCAGTCGGGCAGGATTCTGCTTCCGCGACGATGATTCGCGAAGTAGAGGTCCCCGCCGGTGCGATTCGTAAATGAAAACATAACGAAAGGGGAAAGTGTGAAGAAAAGTAAGACAACGTTGTCACCGACCATTGTCGGTACTCAGCGGACCATCAGGGCCTAACGGCCCGTTCAGGAGGGGAAGAGACCCAATGCGTATTCGTTCGTCATCGCGCGTCCGCGCGGTATCCATGCTCGCCGTCGCGACGGCACTCGCAATGCCCGGCATCGCCGCGGCCCAGACCAGCACCGCCACCGACTCTGCCGCCGCCGACACCGCGCAGGATGCAGGCCAGGATAACGGCGAAATCATCGTCACCGGCATCCGCGCCTCGCTCGAGCGTTCGATCGCGCTGAAGCGCGATTCGACCGGCATCGTCGATGCGATCTCGGCCGAGGACATCGGCAAGTTCGCCAACACCAACCTCGCGGAATCGCTGCAGCGCATCACCGGCGTGTCGATCGACCGCGTCAACGGCGAAGGCTCGACCGTGACGGTCCGCGGCTTCGGCGCGCAGTACAACATGGTGACGCTCAACGGTCGCCAGCTCGCGGCCTCGAACATTGTCGCGGTGGGCGGAGACCAGGGTGGTGACGGCGCCGGCGGCTTCGGCCGTTCGTTCGACTTTGCCAACCTCGCCTCGGAAGGCGTGAAGACGCTGGAGGTCTACAAGACCGGCCGCGCCGCGATTCCGTCGGGCGGCATCGGCGCCACCATCAACATCGTCGGCGTGCGTCCGCTGGACGGCAAGGCCGGCTTCACCGGCTCGGTCGGCGCGAAGGCGAGCTACGACACCTCGGCCGACGACTGCATCAGCTGCGGCAGCCATGTGACCCCGGAATTCTCGGGCATCGCCAGCTGGAGCGACCAGGAGCAGCGCTTCGGCGTCAGCCTGTTCGGCAGCTATCAGAAGCGCAACTTCAGCTTCCCGAGCCAGGCGAACAACTACTGGAACATGCCCCGCCTGTCGGATTTCCTCGATCCGTCGAAGGGCTACATCACCGCCAACACCAAGATCAACAATCGCCCGACCGATGGCAACACGCTGGTCGCGGTGCCCGACGACTACCGCCACCATTTCTCGGAGGCGAGCCGCGAGCGCATCAACGGCCAGGCCGTGGTGCAGTATCGCCCGTCGGACAGCATGACCTTCACGGTCGACGGCCTGTTCGCGCAGCTGCGTTCGTCCGAGCGCCGCTCGTCGCAGTCCAACTGGTTCTCCAAGCCGTTCGATGAAGTCACCTTCGACGATTCGAGCAACGGCATCGCGACGACCAAGTATCTTCACGAGACGCTCAACGGCGTGAAGGACGAGGGCTTCGAGAACGCCTATCGCGCGCAGAAGAACCGGCTGTGGGACATCGGCGGCAACCTGAAGTGGGAGCTGGCCGACAACTTCACGCTGAACTTCGATGGCCATATCGGCAAGGCGGAGAGCCTGCCCGACAATCCCAACGGCCAGACCTCGACCACGGTGGCGTTCAACGGCAACATCGTCACGTCGCACGGCCTGACCTGGGACAATGAGGGCTTCCCGACCCAGACGCTGACGATCAACGACTGCTATTCGCAGCAGACGCCGAACAAGGTTGCGTTCAAGAACGGCAACTGCAACGGCGTATTCGATGCCGGCGATCTGTCGGCCGCGGTGCAGCGCCAGTTCGCCTCGACCCAGTCGCAGAAGATCAAGGAAGCGCGGATCGACGCGGGCTGGGATCTCGGCGGCGGCAGCCGCTTCGATTTCGGCGGCGACTTCCGTTCCACCGACACGCGCCAGACCCAGTACAATACCCGCCAGGTGCTGGGTGACTGGAACAACGCGCTGCCGCCCGACGTCGCGGCCTTCGCGCCCGGCACCGTGCAGCAATATTGCCTGGTCTGCCAGTTCCACCACAACAACGCGACCGCCGACGCAGTGGGCCAGGTTGCGTGGCGTGCAGAGGATCCGACCAAGCTCTACAACGCGCTGTACAACCACTATGTCGGCATTACCAACGATGGGATCAACCATCAGAACATCATCGATGCCAACAACAACAACCGCGTTAAGGAAGACATCTGGGCGGCCTATGGCCAGCTGACCTGGAAGGGCGAAGTGGGCGGCCGCAACGCGACCCTGGTCGCGGGCATCCGCTACGAGCACACCAAGGTGAAGGCGACCTCGCTCCAGACCATCCCGCTCGCGGTGGTGTGGGAAGCCGACAACGACTTCTCGGTGCTCAACTCGGTGGACCAGCAGGCGGTGACCGGCCGCGGCAGCTACGACAATCTGCTGCCGCAGGTCGACTTCCAGATCGAAGCCGCGAAGAACCTGATCGGCCGCGTTTCGTACAGCAAGACGATCTCGCGCGCGCCGTACGGCAACCTGTTCGCTTCGACCGGCGCCGGTGCGCTCAACAACCCGACCTCGCTGGGCGGCGTTGCGACCGGCAACCAGAACAATCCGGCGCTGAAGCCGCTGGATTCGGATAACTTCGACGTCTCGCTCGAATGGTATCCGCGTCGCGACGTGTATTTGTCGGTCGGCTTCTTCGACAAGCGGGTGCACAACTTCATCGGTAACTCGGTGGTGCAGCGTAACCTGTTCGGCCTGCGCGACCCAACCGCGGGTCCGCTGGCGCAGGCGGGACGTGCGATCGTCACCGGCCTGGGCGGCGACATCAGCAACGTGAACCTGTTCACCAGCACCGCGATCCTGCAGAAGTACGGCGGCAACGTCGCTGCGGCGACCGCCGAGCTGCAGGCCAACTATGTGCCGTCGACGCGGACCTTCGATTCCGGCTATATCAGCAACACGCTGGCCGCGATCGACGTGAAGCCGACCTCGGCCGATCCGCTGCTCAACTTCGCGGTGAACACGCCGATCAACAACAAGGACGCCGAAATCTACGGCGTCGAAATCGCCGGCCAGTACTTCCTCGGCAATACCGGCCTCGGTATCGCCGCGAGCTACACGCTGGTGCGCGGTAACATCGGCTTCAACATCACGGCGGATCCGACGGCCGACCAGTTCGCGCTGGTGGGTCTGAGCGACACCGCCAACGCCACGCTGATCTACGACAAGCACGGCATCTCCGCCCGCCTGTCGTACAACTGGCGCGGCAAGTTCCTCGCCGAAACGAACCGCGGCGCCGCTCACAACCCGGCGTTCAACGATCCGTACGGCCAGGTCGATCTCAGCATCAACTATGACCTGACCAAGAACATCTCGCTCAGCTTCGAAGGCATCAACCTCCTTGAGGAAGGCGTCCGCAGCTACAGCCGCGATTACATCAACACCTGGTACGAGTCCGAAGGCTCGGCCCGGTATCTGGCCGGCGCGCGCTTCCGCTTCTGAAGCCCGCCTGTACACTAGGGAAAGGCCGCTCGCTTCGGGCGGCCTTTCTCGTTTAAGGTTCGCACATCATGCCCCGCGCCGTGCTCAACAATATCGACCATGCCGATCTGCGGATCCGGCTCGACCGTGGTGCCGCGTTCGGCGACGCGGTGAACCAGATGACGGTGTTCCCCACCGAATTCGAAGCGCTCCAGCGCGATTATGTGCTGCTCTTCCGCCGCGACGACGACGGAAGTTGGCGCTCGACCGTGCTGCTCGGCCTCGATGCGGATGAAAATCTGTACTTGGACGGTGATCGCTGGAATGCCGATCAGCTGCCCGCGTTGATGGAAATCGGCCCCTTCTCGATCGGCCTGCCGCGCCCCGGCGAAGCGGGCGAGCCGATGATCCACATCGATACCGATCACCCGCGCGTCTCGACCAGTGAAGGCGCGCCGCTGTTCCTCGATCAGGGCGGCAACGCGCCCTATCTCGATCGGGTCGCCGCCACGCTGCAGGCGATCTATGTCGGCGACCAGCTTTCGGCACCGATGTTCGCGGCGTTCGAGGCGGCCGGGCTGCTCGAGCCGGTCACGTTCGATATCGAACTCACCAGCGGCCGGCGTTACAAGGTACCCGATTGCTGGGTGATCGAGGGCAGCCGCTTCGCCGCGCTCGGCGCAGAGGCGCTGGCGGCGCTTCACGCGCAGGACTTCCTGCGCTGCGCGGTGTGGCAGCTTTCCTCGCTCGGCAACCTGCCGCGACTGATCGCGCGCAAGGAACGCCGCGAAGGCTGACGGCAGAACAACAGAAATTTCGGAGGGGATCAGCGATGGACGGGCAGAAGTTTCGGGTGGTGATCGCGGGTGGCGGCACGGCGGGCTGGGTCGCGGCGGCGGCGCTGGTGCGGCACCTTGGGCAGAACCTCGACATCACTTTGGTCGAATCCGACGCGATCAGCACCGTGGGGGTGGGCGAATCCACCATTCCCACCGCTTGGACCTTCCACAAGCTGCTCGGCATCAACGAGCAGGTCTTCCTCCGCGAAACCAATGCCACCTTCAAGCTCGGCATCTCGTTCGAGAACTGGCTGCGCGATAGTGACCGCTACTTCCACCCGTTCGGTTCGGTCGGCCGCGCGATGCCTTTGTGCGACTTCCAGCATTTCTGGCTGGAGGCCCGGCGGCGTGGTTTCGGCGGCGATCTCGGCGACTATTCGCTCGAGACGCAAGCCGCGCTGGCAGAGAAGTTCGCCACCGGCGATCCGATGCCGCTCGCCTATGCCTATCATCTCGACGCGACCGCCTATGCCGCCTTCCTGCGCGGCCTGGCCGAGCCGGCCGGGGTGCGCCGCGTTGAAGGGCGCATCATCGAGGTCGAGCAGGCGCAGGATGGCGACATCGCTGCGCTGGTGCTGGAGGGGGGGCTTCGCATCGAGGGCGATCTGTTCATCGACTGCACCGGCTTCCGCGCGCTGCTGATCGAGGAGACGCTGAAGACCGGCTTCGACGACTGGAGCCACTGGCTGCCGACCAACCGCGCCTTTGCGGTTCAGTCCGAAACCACCGAGGCGCCGGTGCCCTATACCCGCGCGATCGCGCACGGCGCCGGTTGGCGCTGGCGGATTCCGCTCCAGCATCGGATGGGCAACGGGTTCGTCTATGCCAGCGACTATCTGTCGGACGACGAGGCGAAGGCACAGCTGCTCGCGGCGGTGCCGGGGCGCGCGCTGTTCGATCCGCGGCTGATCCGCTTCACCACCGGCATGCGGAAGAAGGCCTGGAACCGCAACTGCATCGCGCTGGGCCTGTCGAGCGGGTTCATCGAACCGCTTGAATCTACCAGCATCCACCTGGTGATGATCGCGGTGACCAGGCTCCTGCAGAACTTCCCGTTCCGCCGCGACATGGCGGCGCTGTCGGCGCGGTTCAACGCGCAGTCGCGCGCGGAATCCGAGCATATCCGCGACTTCATCATCCTCCACTACAAGTGCAACGATCGCCCCGAGCCCTTTTGGCGCGATCATGCCGCGCGCGCGGTGCCGGACAGTCTCGCGGCGCGGATCGCCTTGTTCGAGGAAGGCGCGTCGACCTATCAGGAAGGCACCGATCTGTTCCGCATCGACAGCTGGAACGCGGTGATGCTGGGACAGGGGGTGCGCCCGCGCGACCATCACCACATGCCCGCGCAGATTCCCAGCGAGGATCTCGAGCGCGCACTCGGCGACCTGCGCGCGGGAATCGCGGCCCAGCTTGCCAAGCTGCCGGGCCATGCCGAGTTCATTGCGCGCTATGCGGCGGCGAAGGTGCCGGCCGCCGCCTGACGCAGGCGATTAGCGGCGGCTGCCGATCAGCGCGAGTTCGGCGACGCGCAGGCTCAGCTGGTCGGCGGCGGAGGCATCGGCGTCGCCCCAGGCAAAGGCGGGGCGGGCGTTGCCGAGATCGGCGCGCACGCGGCGCGCGACCCGCTCCAGTTCGGTCGCGGTCGGCGGGCGCCCTTCGGCGATGCAGGCGATCACTTCCGGTGCGATCGTGCTTGGCATTGCGAACATCCTTACCCCTCCCGGTACTTTGCGGAAGCTGGGGACGAATGAACGCGGAAAAAGGTCCATAACGGCGCACTTGCGACGAACCGCTCGGCCGCTAGGATCGGTGCCGATGTCCTCCCCCGCGCTCCGCATCACCGGCCTGCACAAGGCGTTCGGCAAGCCCGTCATCACAGGTCTCGACCTCACCGTCGGGGCGGGCCAGCTCTACGCCTTGCTCGGGCCGAACGGCGCCGGCAAGACGACGACGCTGCGCATGGCGGTGGGGTTGACCGAGCCCGATGCCGGCAGCATCGAGATATTCGGCGTCGACGCGCGCAGCGATCCGCAGGCGGCCAAGGCGATCACCGCCTGGCTGCCCGACGAGCCGATGCTCTACGACAAGCTGACCCCGGCCGAATATCTCGGCTTCGTCGCCGGCCTCTGGCGGATCCCGCCCGACCGCGCCGCGCCCGAGGCCGAACGGCTGCTCCGCTGGCTGGAACTGTGGGAGGTGCGCGACACGCGCTGCGAGGGCTTCTCGCGCGGCATGCAGCAGAAGGTGGCACTGGCCGGCGCGCTGATCCACGATCCCCAGCTGCTTATCCTCGACGAGCCGCTCACCGGGCTCGACGCGGCAATGGCGCGATCGGTGAAGGACGCGCTGCGCGCCGCGGTCGATCAGGGCAAGACGGTGATCGTGACCACCCATATCCTCGAGGTCGCCGAGCGGCTGGCCGATCGGATCGGCATCATCGCCGGCGGGCGGCTGCTGGCCGAGGGCACGCTGGAGGAGCTGCGCGCGCTCGCCGGGGCCGACGAGGCGACGCTGGAAGACACCTTCATCCGCCTGACGAGCCGCCCGTGATCGGCTGGACGATGCGGCGATTGCCGCCCGGCAGCCTCGCCTGGCTGACGCTGCACGAGCTGCGCGGCAACCTGCGCGCCACCGGCCGGAGCAAGCTGGGGCAGATCGTGCTCGCGCTGGTGCTGCTCGGCTATACCGGGCTGGGCGTTGGCCTCGGGCTGCTGCTGGCCGACGAACATTGGCAGGCCGGGCCGCTCGCCTGGCTGATCGCGCTGATCGCCGCGATCCTGCTCTTCACCTTCATGACGACCCAGGCGCTGCTCGCCAGCCAGCGGACCTTGTACGAGGCGGGCGATCTCGACCTGCTTTTCTCCGCCCCACTGGATCCGCGTACCGTCGTCTCGGCCAAGCTGCTGGGCATTGCCGGCGGGGTGATGCTCACCTTCTCGATCTTCCTGCTGCCGATCCTGTTGCCGGTGGCGCTGCTCGGCCATCCAGAGCTGCTCGGCGCGCTGGCGCTGCTGGTGGCGCTCGCCCTGACGGCAGCGTGCCTCGGGCTGGGCGTGACGCTGCTGCTCGCGCGCACCCTGGGGCCGCGGGCGGCGCGAACGCTGGGGCAGATCCTCGCGGCGCTGACCGGTGCGAGCGTGTTCCTCGCCAGCCAGCTCCTCAACCAGCACGACGACCGCCGCGAGTCCGGGACGGTGCTGCTGTTCGATGCGCTTCGCAGCGCGGGCTATGGGAAGGGCGGGCCGAGCAGCCTGCCCGGCCGTGCCGCGTTCGGCGAGCCGGTGGCGATGCTGGTGCTGCTCGGCGGTGCACTGGCGCTGTTCGCGCTTGCCGGATGGGGCATGCGGCATGCCTTTCTGCGGAGCTACCGTGCCGGGGGTGCGCGGCCTGCGGCGAAGCGCACAGCCAAGGGCGGCATCGCCCGGCACTTCCACCGCGGCCTGTTCTCCACGATCTTCGCCAAGGAGCTTCGGCTGCTCCTCCGTGATCCAGCGCTGATCTTCCAGGTGTTGCTGCGGATCGTCTATCTCGCCCCGATCCTGCTCGTCGCCTTTCGCGACAGCGGTTCGCTGCCGATGGCGCCGACGCTGGCCTTTACCAGCGTGGTGATCGCCGGACAGCTGGTGTCGAGCCTCGCCTGGCTCGCCGCCTCGGCCGAGGATGCGCCTGATCTGCTCAAGGTGGCGCCGGTCGACAAGGACGATCTCGATTTCGCCAAGCTGCTTGCGGCAATGGCGCTGGCGGCGCCTTTGGGCATGCTGCTTCCGGTCGCGATCGCGATGGAGACCGTGCCCGGCGCGCTGGTCACGCTGCTCTTCACCGCAGGCGCGGGCGGGGCGGTCGGCTATCTGGAGGTGGCGCATGCCCAGCCGGCGCCGCGCTCCACCTTCCAGCGGCGGCAGAAGGGCGGGGGGATCGTCCGCAACCTGGTCGAGTTCGTGATTGCCTTGCTGCTCGGGCTCGCTGCGGGCGTGATCGTCTACTTCCTCTGATGTCAGCCGCCGGGCTGGAGCGCCCGACGCGCCTCCTCGGTCACCGCGTAGACGGCATGCCGCTGGGCGCCGCGATTATGGTGATCGACGCGGAAGCCCTGATAATGCCGCCGCACGAGTCCCGCCCGCACCAGTTCGGAGACCGCGCGGCTGACATTGGTGCGGCCGGAGAGGCGGATGCGATGCTGCACCTCCGCCTCGATCGCTGCCTGCGCGGCTTCCGGATCGGCCGGAAGGGTGCCCGCTTTCTCCAGTTCGGCGCGCGCCCGCGCGGTCAGCCCCAGCCGGCGCGGATCGCGCCTTGCGACCGGGGACAGCGCCTCGCTCAGCCAGTCGCGCACCGAGAGGCGGCGGCCGTCGCGCTCGATCCAGGGGCCCGCCCAGCCGGTGCGGTCGCTCGCCTGGGCGATCAGCTGGAGGACCATGAAGCTGTAGCGCGGCCGCTCGCAGGTGGCGCTCAGCCGGTCGAGCACCGCGGGCAGGTCCATGGCGGTGGGGGAGGCCGCATCCGGCCGAACGCGGGGGGCGGCGGCGAAGAGATCGGGCTGGAACATAGCAGGAATCTAAGCACATCGCGATTCGCCTGTGAATCCCTTCCGTGCGCCCGTCTGCACTTGGACCAGCCATGGCACTTTGCCGCGCGAGGGAAACGGCCGGTCGTGGCACTTTACCACCGGGTAAAGTGCCACGCGTGACAAGCGCGGCGGAGGGCTAGGCGCGGGCGCATCGGCGCGATAGGATCGGCCACGACGCGCGGACAGCAATGGCAGGCGGGTCGCTCCGCCCTCCCGACGAGCAATGCCCTTGAACGATCCGCATCCCGCCTCCGCCCTTCTTGTTACCACCACGGTGCTTCCGGCGCCTTCGGCCGATCCGCGGGCGAGCATCGGCTTTTCGGGCGGTCAGGTAGTTGGCTCGGTGATTGCTGCGGTGGCCGCGTGCACGGCGTTGCTTTGGTCGGCGGGCCTGCACATCGACCCATTCGCGCGCAGTAACATCCCCTATTATGCGATTCTCGCCACCGCGCCCCTGCTGCGACTGTGGTGCCTGCGCGACGGCCGCCGCTGGAGCCTGGTTCTTGCCCAGGTGATCGAATATTACACGCTCTTCATGGCGCTCGCGCTGATCGGGGCGGTGAGCTCCTACCCGATCGCGGCGATGAGCCAGGGCTTTGCCGATGCGGGATTGCAGCGCGTCGACGAGCTCCTCCAGTTCGACTGGCTCGCCTGGTACCGCCTGGTTGCGGCGCACCGGGCGCTTCAGTTGCTCGGCATCGCCGCCTATCAGAGCATCTTCCTCACGCCGGCGCTGCTGCTCGGCTGGTTCGCGCTGATAGGCCAGCGCCGCGAAGCGCATCGTTTCCTCGCCGCCTTCGCGATCGCCGCGGTGCTGACGTTGACGATCTACAGCCAGATGCCGGCAGTGGGGCCCTTCTCGTACCTATGGCACGGTCCGATCCCCTATATGCCGGTGAGCGAGCTGTGGCAGCCCGACCTGATCCCGGCGCTGCGCGACCATAGCCTGACCTTGGTCGATGTCGGCCAGCTGCGTGGGCTGGTCTCGGCGCCCAGCTTCCATGCGGCTTCCGCCACGCTCTACATCGCCGCCGCCCAGCGCTGCGGGCCGCTGCGCTGGTGGCTGACCGCGATTCCCTGCGCGATGCTGCTGTCGACCCCGGTGGAGGGCACACACTATCTGATCGACCTGATCCTCGGCGCAGGCGTCGCGCTGGTCGCCTGGTTCTTCGCGACGCTGCTGGTCCGCTGGCGGGTGCGGACGGCGCTCGTCGGCCGATAGCATCCCATGTGGGGAAGTATTCACGCGGTCGCGGGCGCGCTCGCGGGGCTGATGGCGGTCAGCGCGGCCGCCAGCTGGATTGCCGGCAGCATCATCGCAACCCCATCGAAGCGTTCTTGAAGAAGACCATAGGTATCCGTGACGCGCGTTTCGGCTACCACGACGGACGCGGTGCGGACGACTTAAGCCGCGAACACATTCTCCACCGCCGCCCGCAGCGCGCTCGGCGAGCAGGGCTTGGAGCAGACCACCGCTTGCGGATAGCGGTCGCGCAGCGAGGTCGCGTCGGCATGGCCCGAATGGAAGATGATCGGCACGCCCGCATCGCGCAGCACGTCGGCGGCGGGAAAGACCTCGCCATCGGTCAGGCGGACGTCGAGGATCGCGCAGCCGGGCAGGTGGCTCGCCACCGCCTCCAATGCCTCGGCGACCGAGACATAGGGGCCTTCCACCGCGAAGCCGGCCTCTTCCACCACGTCCTGCACGTCCAGCGCTACGAAAAGCTCATCCTCGATGAGCATCACCGTCTTCGTCATTCGCAAGCACTTTCGCAGGCAGATGGATCTGGATGGCGAAGACATGGTCTTCCGCCGATCGGGTGACCGTCACGCCCAATTGGCGCGAGGAGGTTTGTACCAGAATTGTGCCGAAGCCGGTGCCCGATTCCACCGAAACGGGGCGGTCTCCGGTCTCGCGCCAGTCGAGCCGAACGCCGTCGGACACAGGTTCCCAGCGCACGGTGAGTTCCCCACCGTTCGCACCCAGTGCCCCATATTTGACAGCGTTGGTCGCCCATTCGTGCAGCATCAACGCGAGCGGCGACAAACAGCTCCGGTGAATCTTCACGGCCGGGCCATTTATTTCGATGCTGGCATGATCCCGATATGGGGCGAGGGTCGCCTGGACCAGCTCGGCGAGATCGATCGACTGCAACGCGCCGGCCGGCGCCGCCAGCGAATGGGCGCGGCCGAGCGCGGCGATCCGCTCGCGCATGTCGTTGGCGAAGCGGGTCACGTCGTCATGGCTGCGCGCGCCGGCCGAGATCATCCCGCTGACGATCGCAAACAGGTTCTTCACCCGGTGGTTCATCTCGCGGAGCATCAGCTCGCGCGTTTCGGCGAGCGCATATTCGGGGGTGACGTCGATCGAGACGCCAACCAGTCGACGCGGACCGGAATCGTTCACCATGCGGCCGAAGGTCTTGATCCGACGGACCTCGTCGCCGTCGAGGATGCGATAGCTGATTTCCAGGTCGCCACCCTCGGCGATCACCTGGGCGAGTTCGAGGTCGAACAGCGGCCGGTCCTCCGGATGCAGCCGGTCGAGCCGCGCCTCCGGATCGTTCATCGCGATTCCCGCCGGGATGCCGAGCACGTCGCGGGCATGGTCGTCGACCACCGTCTCGCCGGTATCGACGCGATATTCCCACACCGCGATGCCGCCGGCGCGGATCGCCATGTCGAGCCGCTCGCGCTCGGCCGCCAGCGCGCGCTCGAGCGAGAGCGCGTCGGTGATGTCGGTCAGCACCAGCGTCGCGCCGTCGGTGGTGCCGTTCTGCGCACGATAGGGCAGGGTGCGCATCGACAGCGTGCGGCTGCCGTCCTGCGTGGTCACCCGGCGCTGGAGCGGACCTTCGCCGGCGATTACCGCCCGGGCATCGGCCAGATAGTCGTTGCCCGACAGGCGGCTGGCGACGTCCGCCAGCGGCCGGCCACGGTCGCCTGGTTGGAGTGGGAACAGCGCCGTCGCCGCTTCGGTGAAGCTGCGGATGCGCATGTCGGCGTCGAGCACCACCACGGCGAGATCGGTCGATTCAAAGAAGTTGCGCAGGTCCGAATTGGCGATGGTCAGCTGGTCGACCTTGCCCTTCAGCTCGTCATTGACCGTGGACAGCTCCTCGTTGGTCGACTGGAGCTCCTCGTTCATCGACATCATTTCTTCGTTGGAGCTCTTCAGCTCCTCGTTCGCGGTCTCCAATTCCTCCACGGTGGTGCGCAGCCGGTGGCGGGTGACACGCAGCTCGTCCTCCAGCGCATCGAGATGGTCGTCGCCGGCGTCGAGTTCGGCGACATCCTCGTCGAGGGCGGGGCGGAAGGGCGCGGTCTCGCGGAACACGAACAGTAAGGTGCCGTCTGGCATCGGATCGCAGACCACGTCGATCGTCTGCGCGCCATATTCGGACTCGACTGTGACGTCGCGGGCCACCACCCGCTTGCGGCGGTCGCGCCCCGCGCGAAGCAGCGGTCCCAGAACGTTGCGCAGGCCCGGCCGGGCGAGGCCGATCGCGCTCGATCCGCCGGTGCGGGTGACCGGGAAATCGAAATAGCGGCCCAGCCGACCATAGGCGGCGATGATCACGCCTTCCTGGTCGAGCACTAGGCTGGCGGGTGCATAGCGATCGATCAGCCGGCGGACGGCCGCTGTCTCCTCGGCGCCGACGCGGCCGGCCTGGCGCTCGTGGCGATCCTCGCGGGGACTGCGCGCGCGCGAACTGCCTGGCAGGTCGATCGGATAATTGGGGGCACCCGGCGAGCGCTGAAAGATGCGCGCCTGGCCGTCGATCGCGGGGAACAGATGCTCGAACCGGCCGATCGTCTCCGAGGGGCCGAGAAACAGATAGCCCTCGGGCCGGATCGCGTAGTGGAGCAGCGGCATCACCGATTGCTGCAGACGATCGTCGAAATAGATCAGCAGGTTGCGGCACGAGACCAGGTCGATCCGTGAGAAGGGCGGGTCCTTGACCAGGCTGTGGTTGGAAAAGCGGATCATGTCGCGGATCTGCGGCACGATCTGGAAGCGCTCGGTATGCGGCAGCGTGTAGCGCTCGCGCAGCGCCGGCGGCAGGTCGAGCAGCGCCGAGGTGGGATAGACGCCCATCCGCGCGATCTGCAGCATCTGCTCGTCGATATCGGTCGCGAAGATCTGCACGCCGGTGGAGGGGAGGGCGAGCTTGCGCGCCGCCTCGGCGAACAGCATCGCGATGCTATAGGCCTCCTCCCCCGAGGAACAGCCGGGGATCCAGACGCGGATATCCTCCTCGCTGGTCCAGCTGCGCATCAGCGGCTCGATCACCTGGGTGCGCAGGCGATCGAACAGGTCGGCATCGCGGAAGAAGCGGGTGACGTTGATCAGCAGGTCGCGGAACAGCGCCTCGCATTCGTCGGAATCGGACTTGGCGCGGGCGAGATAGACGCGGCCGCTGGTGATGCCGAGCACGTGCATCCGCCGCTCGATCCGCCGGATCAGCGTGGTGCGCTTGTATCCCGAGAAATCATGGCCGACGGCGGTGCGGAGCACCTTGCACAGCTCGTCGACATGGTCGGCGACCAGCGACGCCTCTTCCTTCTGCTCCTCGCCGCCGCTGCGGTGGAAGAAGGCGTGGAGGCAATCGAGCATCTGGCCCGGCGCCTTGACGAAGTCGACCAGCCCGGTACCCACCGCCGACAGCGGCATGCCGTCATAGCGCGCGCTTTCGGGCTCCTGCACCAGGCAGACGCCGCCATGTTCCTTCACCGCGCGCAGGCCGATCGTGCCGTCGGCGCCGGTGCCCGATAGGATCACGCAGGCGGCATTGCCCTGCTGGTCGGCGGCGAGCGATAGGAAGAAATCGTCGATCGGGCGGCGCAAGCCCCGGGGCTGGGCGAAATCGGTCAGCTCCAGCGTGCCGCCGCGGATCGCCAGGCCGTGGCCCGGCGGGATGATATAGACCTTGTCCGCCTCGATCTGCTCGCCGCCCTCGCACTGGAGCACTTCGAGGCTGGTCTGGCGGTCGAGCAGCTGCGCCAGCATGCTCTCATGGTTGGGGTCGAGATGCTGGACGATGACGAAGGCCATGCCGGTCGGCGCGCGGGCAGGTGCCAGCATCTCGCGCAGGGCCTCCAGCCCGCCGGCCGAGGCGCCGATGCCGACGATCGGCAGGGTCGTGGTCTTAGCGTCGAAGGGCGCGTTCACAGATAGCTGCTCGTGTCGAGGTCGGAGAGCGTCATCTTCGCCTGGGCGATCGTCGCGGCGGTGTTGGCGATGGTGATCAGCGTGCCTTCCACCGCAATCCCGCTTTCGGCAACGACCGGGGCAAGCCGCGCAATCGTTTGCCCCAGTGCCTTGTCATAGTCCGCGAGCCGCTCGGGCTGGGTGCGGCTGACGTCGAACTGCGAGGCGAAGATGTAGCGGACCTCACCGGTCAGCGCGCGCAGCTTCGACATGTAGAGCAGGTTGACGAAGGGCGTGCCGTCCTTGCGGAAGTTGACGATCGCAGTGCGCACGCTGGTCTGTGCGTCGTCGTCGAGAAAGGCGTGGATGCGCATCCGCGCTTCCTGGTTGTCGCTGTCGCCCTGGAGGAAGCGGCAATTCTGCCCGGCGATTTCGTTCGAGGCATAGCCGGTCAGGTCGCGGAAGCGCTGGTTGGTGAGCAGCAGCGGATGATCGCCGACCGCCTCGCCCAGCGACAGGGCGACGGGCGAGCTCTCGAAATAGTCGCGGAGCGCGGGGGGAAGTTGCTGGGTCATGTCTGCTGGGCCTCGATAGGGAAGCAGAACGACCTGTCCCGGAAACTGATCCAGGATAGGTGTGATTCAGCCGCGAAACAACCCGACTCAGCGTCCTGTGGGAAGCTAGTCAGTTGATTTCGCTAGAGCATCTTCACGATGGGCGGAATCGCGAGGGATTCCCTTTTCGGTGGTCGTGTGATTCATAGGCGTCCGTCACGACGGAGGCGGCAATGG
>NZ_JBEPMV010000012.1:0-17900 GCF_040545965.1 Sphingomonas trueperi
CATTGCCGCCTCCGTCGTGACGGACGCCTATGAATCACACGACCACCGAAAAGGGAATCCCTCGCGATTCCGCCCATCGTGAAGATGCTCTAGCTCAAAACGATCCTGTTCCCGGCACGTAAGCATAAGGCAGAGTCGCGAAATGGTTGTCCTTCTTGGGCTGGCGAAGCAGCCCCTAGAATAGCGAACGCATCGGTGCTTCGGTTGCGCGGAACCCGCGTGCATAGGACCAGTCGAGAACCGGGCCGATGCGTTGCCGGACGCAGCGCGCCGTCGTCGGCTTAGTCAGCCAGATCGGCGCCAGCACATCCCGGATCAGCGGCCCCTCGATCTCGGTGACCAACCGGTCGCCCATCTTGGGGCAGGCGTAGGTCTTCAGCGTTGCGACCCACTGGTTCTGATGCTTACCGTTCTTCCACGCCTTCTCGTGCTCCTCGTGGACCATTTCGGCAGCCCTGCGGAACGTTGAGATGACTTGCCGCTCCTGCTTCCGTTCGGCGACAGGGTCGATGCCCCGTGCGATCTTCTGGCGAGTAGCGAAGGCGGCGTCCTGAGCCTCTTTGAGAGACACGACCTTTGAGGAGCCCAATCCGATATCCTGCCGCTTCCCATTATTCTGCACCCGGAGGATCCAGCTAACCGCTCCCTTGCCATTGATTTCGAGAAACAGACCATCCCCATCGGAATGGCGACCGGGCTCGGTGAACGATCGGATCTTGAGCGCAGTGAGCTTTCCTATCCCACCTCCACCTCATTCTTCCCCACACGTCGCGTGAGATCGTGTCTGATTGAGTGAAACGCAGCGGAACGACAAACCCGCTGATTTATGCGGCTTCTAGCAGTCTAAAAGGGATTTTGGGGAGGCCCAAAAAGGGCGCAGGTGGCGGAGCGGGAGGGATTCGAACCCTCGATACGGTTTTGCCGTATACTCACTTTCCAGGCGAGCGCCTTCGACCACTCGGCCACCGCTCCGCAGGATACCTGGAAGGCGCGGCCCTACCGTTCCTTGAGCGGCTAGGCAAGCGTCCGTTGGCGTGCCAAGCTTCCCCCATGGCAAAAACCCTGCTCGTCCTCGCCGCGACCCTCGCCGCCGCGCCGCTCGCCGCCCAGAATGCCCCGCAGACCGCCGCGGCCCCGCGCCCCGCGCCCTCAGCGGCCGAGCCGGCGCCCGAGGATTGGCGCGACCTTCCCGATGACGAGATCCTGCTGATCCAGCTCGCCAGCGGCAAACAGGTCGCGATCCGCCTTGCCGCGCGGTTCGCGCCCGCGCATGTCAGCAACATTCGCAAGCTCGCCGCGGCACGCTGGTGGGACGGGGAGAGCGTCTACCGCGTCCAGGAGAACTGGGTCGCGCAATGGGGCGATCCCACCGAGAAGAAGCCGCTGCCGCCCGAGCTCCTCACCCGCCCACCGGCCGAGTTCGAGATCGGCGCTTTCACGCCCGCCCAGCGCCTCGCCAAGCCCGATTCCTACGCGACCGCGACCGGCGTCACCGCCGATGGCTGGCCGATCGCCACAGACGGCAAGGCAGCATGGCTCACCCATTGCTACGGCATGGTCGGCGTCGCGCGCGACCAGCTGCCCGATACCGGCAGCGGGTCGGAGCTGTTCACTCCGATCGGCCAGTCGGCGCGGCGGCTCGACCGCAACTATACGGTAGTCGGGCGGATCATCGAGGGGATGCAGTATCTCTCGGCGCTGCCGCGCAGCGATGCGGCGATGGGCGTCTATGCGACCGCAGCCGAGCGGACCGGCATCGCCTGGGTGCGGCTCGCCAGCCAGCTGCCGCCCGACGAGCGGCCGCACTTCCAGGTCCGCGCGGCCGACAACCCGCGCTACGCGGCGATGCTGGCGCTGCGCGAGAACCCTGCCCCGCCGACCGTGGCGACAGGGCTCAACGTCTGCGACCTGCCGGCAGCGGTCCGCCGCCGGCCCTGAGCCTTATTTGCCGACCCAGTCGGCAATCTGGTCGGCGACCTGGTTTGCCGCCTGATTGAGCGCCGGGCCGATCGCGGCGGTGGTCACCGCGGTGATCGGCACATGCGCCTCGAAGCGGCGGCGCTCGAAGCTCTGGGTGCCTTCGCGGCCGAGCGACGCGTCGAACACCACCACCGCTTCCATCTTGCCCGCATCGACGCCGAAGCTGCGCACGTCGCCGCCCAGGCTGGCGCTGGGGGTGCTCAGCGACTGGCGGCGGCTGAGCACGATGCGGCCGGTGCGCGCGGCGATGGTGTCGGCGAGCAGCCGGCCGAACAGGCTGGCGGGCCCTTCGACCCACTGCGCGTCCTTCACATAGGCGATCGTGGTGCCGCCCGGGCCCGAATGGACCGGCACGCGAGTGGTCGCCAGTTCCTGCGGCGCGTTGACCGGGCCGATCGTCACGGCCTTGACCGTGCCCGATTGCTGGACCTCGCCCGCCGGCAGCACCGCCGCCGGCTGCAGCGTCAGCAGCGAGGCGGGCGGCTTGGCCGCGAACGAGATGCAGCCGGAAAGCGACGCGGCGGCGAGCAGCGCGGCGATGGCGGACTTGTTCATCCGGAACCTCACTTCTTCGGCTTGTAGGTGGGCAGCGCAGGCGCGCCGATCAGGCTGGAGGCTCCGCCCTGATCGAGCTTGTGCGCGACATTGGTGAGCGCGAGCGACATTTCGCGCAGATCCTGCACGAGCTGGCCGACCTCGGGCATGGTCTTGTTCGAGAAGGCCTGGATCCCCGGCCGGGCATCGCCGATCGTCGCGTCCAGCGTCTCGACGCTCCTGCGCGCCGAGGTGATGGTCGCGTTCAGGTTGGCGATCGTCGGCTTGATGTCGCTGTTGACCAGGCCGTTGGTCGTGCCGGCCAGTTCGCCGATCTGCTGCGCGGCGGCGCCGGCCTGCTGGATCGCGATCCGCGTCTCGGCCAGGGTCGCGGCGATTTCAGGGCCGCGATCCGCCAGCGACTTGGTCAGCCGGTTGGTGTTGGCGAGGATGCCCGAGATCGAGGCCTGGTTCTTCTCGTCGAGCAGGTCGGAGACGCGCTCGGTGAGCGTGGTCAGCCGCTCGAGCAGCTTCGGCGCCGAGCTGAGCAGCGCGCCGAGGCCGCCCGCCTTGGTCGGGATCACCGGCACGCCCAGCGGGCAGGTGGCGCGCGGATTGTCCTTGGGGCATTCGATCGGCGGCTGGCCCTTCACCGCGCCGTCCAGCTGCACGGTGCTGGGGCCGGTGAAGCTGCCCTGGATCGTCGCGTTGGTGCCTTCGAGAATCGGCACGTCGGGCTGCACGCTGATGCGCACGCGCACCAGGCTGGGGTCCGGACGCCAGAATTGGATGTCCTTCACCGTGCCCGCGGGCACGCCCGAAAAGCTCACCGACGAACCGCGGCTGAGGCCGTCGACCGACTGCTTGAAGAAGATGTCATACTGGCGCTCGTCGCCGCCGCCCAGCCGCGACAGCCAGACGATGAACAGTGCGAGCACTGCCAGCAGGATCAGCACCACCGCGCCGACCAGCACATGATTGGAACGCGTTTCCATCAGCCCCTCTTATCCTCATGCACCGGCCGGTTCGGGCCCGCGACCGCGGCGCGCCCGCGCGGTCCGTTGAAATATTCCTGGATCCACGGATGGTCCAACGCCAGCAGCTCCGGAATCGTGCCGACCGCGATCACCCGCTTGTCCGCCAGCACCGCGACGCGGTCGCAGATCGCGTAGAGCGTATCCAGATCGTGGGTGATCAGGAACACGGTGAGCCCCAGCGTCTTGGACAGCGACGCGGTCAGTTCATCGAATGCCGCGGCGCCGATCGGATCGAGGCCGGCGGTGGGCTCGTCGAGGAACAGCAGCTCCGGATCGAGCGCCAGCGCGCGCGCCAGGCCGGCGCGCTTCTTCATGCCGCCCGAAAGCTCGGCGGGATATTTGGGGCCCGCCTCGGGCGGCAGGCCGGTCATCACCACCTTGTAGGCGGCGATTTCCTCGAGCAGCGCCTGGTCAATCCCGGGATAGAATTCCTTGAGCGGCACCTGGACGTTCTCGGAGACGGTCAGCGTCGAGAACAACGCGCCGCCCTGGAACAGGATACCCCAGCGCTTGCGGATGTTGGTCGCTTCGGTTTCCTCGCGACCGATCGTGTTCTCGCCGAACACCTCCACCGTGCCGTCCATCGGGGTCTGCAGCCCGATGATCGAGCGCATCAGCACCGACTTGCCGGTACCCGACCCGCCGACCACGCCGAGAATCTCGCCCCGACGCACGTCCAGGTCGAGACCATCATGCACGATCTGCTCGCCGAAGCCGTTGCGCAGGCCGCGGACGCGGATGAGGATGTCGCGGTCGTCACCGCGTGCAGCGTCGGTCATGTCCAGCCCACATTGGTGAAGAACACCGCGAAGAAGGCGTCGAGCACGATCACCAGGAAGATCGCCTGCACCACCGCGGTGGTGGTGCGCTGGCCGACCTGCTCGGCATCGCCTTCCACCTGCATGCCGTGGAAGCAGCCAGCCATCGCAATGATCGCGCCGAAGACGGGTGCCTTGACGAGCCCTACCCAAAGATCGGTGAGCGGCACCACTTCGCGGATGCGCGAGATGAAGGTGACGGGCGTGATGCCCAGATCCACCCAGCAGAGCAGCCCGCCGCCGAGGATCGAGATGATCGAGGAATAGAAGCCGAGCAGTGGCAGCATGAACACCACCGCCAACACACGCGGCAGCACCAGCGCCTCCATCGGCGAGACGCCGATCGTGCGCATGGCGTCGATCTCTTCGGTCAGCTTCATCGTGCCGATCTGTGCGGCGAAGGCGGATCCCGACCGGCCGGCGATCATAATCGCGGTCATCAGGATGCCGAGCTCGCGCAGCGTCAGTCGCCCGAGCAGGTTGATCGTGTAGATCTCCGCGCCGAACTGGCGCAGCTGCACCGATCCCTGCTGGGCGATGACGATGCCGATCAGGAAGCTCATCAGCGCGATGATGCCAAGCGCGCCGACGCCGACCACTTCGAAGCGCTGCACCGTCGCGTTGAAGCGGAAGCGGCGCGGATGGGTGATGACGTGCCACAAGGCGAGCACCGTCGCGCCCATGAAGCCGAGCAGGCCGTACAGGGTCTTGCCCGAATTGATCACCGCCTTGCCGATCTCGTCAAGCGCACGGGTGACGGATCCGGGCGGCGGCGGCGGCAGCTGGATCGGATGTTCGGCGGCGATCACCTGCTCCAGCAGATGCTGCTCGTCGGCGCCGAGGCCCTCGATCGTGGCGCCCCGATCGCGCGCGAAACGGTGGACCACCCAGGCACCGACCGTGTCCATCCGGCCGACCTCGCGCAGGTCGAGCCGGGCGACGTCGCCCTCCACCGTTTCCAGCCGCGCGGGCAGGTCGCCCAGGCAGGCAAGCGAAAGATTACCGGAGAAGCGGAGCACCGCCTCGCCGTTGTCGTCGGACCGTTCAAAGTCGGCGGGTGCCCTCATCGAAACCCCCTTTCCGCGATTCTTGCTGGAACGGCAAGTTCCTCCGTGGCTAGAGAGCGCAATGCAACGCCTCGCCATCTACGACATGGACAAGACCATCACCGCGAAACCGACCTGGACGCGGTTCCTGCTGCACGTCGCGCGCACCCGCGCACCGTGGCGGCTGGGGCTGTTCCCGGTGGTGGGGCTGGGCGGCCTGGCCTTTCTCGCCCGCCGGATCGATCGCGCGGGGCTCAAGCGCCTGTCGCACCGGCTGCTGCTCGGCCGGGCGCTGCCCCCCGCCGAAATGACCGCGGTTGCCGAGGCCTTCGCCGATCTGGAGCTGCAAAAGGGCGTGCTGCAGGGCGCCCGCGCGCAGATCGAAGCCGATCGCGCCGCCGGCTATCGGCTGGTGATGGCAACGGCTTCGCATCGCTATTATGCCGAGGCAATCGGCAAGAAGCTGGGCTTCGACGACGTGATCGCCACCAATGCGAAACGGGACGGGCAGGGGCATATTCTCTCCGAACTCGAGGGCGAGAACTGTTACGGTCCCGTAAAGCTCCATATGATCGAAAATTGGTTGGCGGCGGAGAGCTTGCACCGGGCTAACTGTTACGTCCGCGCCTATTCCGATCACGTCTCTGACGCGCCGCTGCTCGGCTGGGCGGACGAGGCGTTTGCGGTCAACGCACACGGCCCGCTGGCGAAGCTGGCGGCAGCGCGCGGCTGGTCGCAACTGGACTGGCGTCACGGTTAAGTTTTTCCTAACGCTTCCAAAAGGTTCGCAACCGAAACGGCGTTTCGCGCATTTGTCTGGCGGGTTGCTGTGATCACGAGGAAGCTAGACGCGTGCAGAATGACGACGAGCATAAGCCCGCCGCGACCGGAGAATCGGCTGGCGATCTGAACGACTCGACCTCCTACAGCCCGACGGGCAACCATCCGACGCACCATTGGAAGCGCGCGATCATCGGCACGCCCGGCCTGGGCGATCGCAGCACGGTGTTCTTCGCCGCGCTGCAGATGACGCGGATGCCGATGACGCTCACCGATCCGAACCAGCCGGACAACCCGATCGTCTTCGCCAACAAGGCGTTCCTCGACCTCACCGGCTATGAGGAACACGAGATCCTCGGCCGCAACTGCCGCTTCCTCCAGGGCGCCGAGACCGATCGCGACGCCGTTGCCGAGCTGCGCGCCGCGATCGACGCCAAGGAAGCGATCGCGCTGGAGCTGATCAACTATCGTCGTGATGGCAGCTCGTTCTGGAACGCGGTGTTCATCGCCCCGGTCCTCGGGCCCGATGGCGAGCTGCTCTATTTCTTCGCCAGCCAGCTCGACGTGACGCGACGGCGCGAATCCGAACAGTCCTTCCGCCAGGCGCAGAAGATGGAGGCGATCGGCCAGCTCACCGCCGGTCTGGCGCATGATTTCAACAACCTGCTGCAAGTGGTGTCCGGAAACGTTGACATCGTCGCCAGCCAGGTGGAAGATGAGCGGCATCAGCGGCTGCTGACCAACGCAGCGCGCGCCGCCGATCGCGGATCGAAGCTCACCCGCCAGCTGCTTGCCTTCGCGCGCAAGACCCGGCTCGAGCCCAAGACTGTCGACATGAACCAGCTGATCCACGAGTTCGGCGACCTGCTCGACAACACGGTCGGCGCGCAGATCCGGCTGGTCACCGCGCTCGAACGGCGGCTGCCGGCGGTACACATCGATCCCACCCACCTCGAAATGGCGATCCTCAACGTGCTGCTCAACGCGCGCGACGCCATGCCCAAGGGCGGCACCGTGACGATCGGCACCCGTTTGTGGAAGCTCAACGGCGATGCGCCGATGCACCAGCTGCCCGAGGGCGATTATGTCGTCCTCACCATCCGCGACGAGGGCGAGGGCATGCCCGACCATGTCCGCCGCCGCGCGACCGAGCCCTTCTTCACCACCAAGGGCGCCGAGCGCGGCACCGGGCTGGGGCTTGCGATGGTCCATGGTTTCGTCCAGCAATCGCTGGGGCGTCTGGAGATCGACAGCACGCCCGGCGAGGGGACCGAGATCCGCATGCTGTTCCCCGTTGCCAATGCCACGACCGGGACCGCGCCCGCCGCGCCTGCGCCGAAACAGGCGACCGGCCAAGGCGCAAGCGGCGGCAGCGAGACGATTTTGCTGGTCGAGGACAGCGACGATGTCCGTGCGCTGGCGCAGGAGCAGATCGCCGCGCTCGGCTACCGCGTCGTGCTCGCATCGAGCGGCGAAGAGGCGCTGGACCGGCTCAAGACCGAGACGATCGACCTGCTGTTCACCGACATTGTCATGCCCGGCGGCATGAGCGGGCTCGAGCTGGTCGAGCAGTTCCGCGCCACCCACCCGGACACGCCGGTGCTGATGACCACCGGCTATAACGAGGATCTGGTCGCCGACATTCCGCGCGGCTCCAACCTCGACGTAATCGGCAAGCCCTATCGCCGCGAGCAGCTTGCAGACCGCATCCGCGCCGCGCTCGACCGGCGTACGCCCGGCGCGCGGCGCGACGTCAATCCGATCGTGCCGGCCGAGGGATGAACCCGCCGGCGGGCCTCGACGCCCCCGGCGCCACACCGCTCGATCGGCTGATCGCGGCGCGGGACTGGTCGACGTCGCCGCTCGGCCCGCCCGAGACCTGGCCGCGCAGCCTGCGCGACGCGCTGGCGCTGATGCTCCCGTCGCACGCCCAGATCGCGATCTTCTGGGGGCCGAACTATGTCGCGCTCTACAATCCCGCCTACGCCCAGACGATCGGCAACAAGCATCCGGAGGCGCTCGGCAACCCGGCGCAGCCCTATTGGGCCGAGACCTGGGACGAGCTGGGGCCGATGCTCGACCATGTCCGCGCGACCGGCAAGACGCTGTCGGCGCGCGACCGCCGCTTCTACACCGAACGCTATGGCTTCGGCGAAATCGTCTATTTCGACATCTCGCTCTCGCCGGTGCGCGACGAAGACGGCTCGGTCGGCGGGGTGATGTCGGTCGTCTCGGAGACGACCGAACGGGTGAAGGCCGATCGCCGGCTGCGCGAGAGCGAGGCGGCATTGCGGGCAAGCGAGGGGGTCGCCCGCGAGCAGGCCGACGAGCTTGCGGTAATGTACGACAACTCGCCAGTGGGGCTGGCGGTGCTCGATACCGATCTGCGCTATCTGCGGATTAATCGCCAGCTCGCCGAATGGAACGGCCTGCCGGTCGCCGACCATATCGGCCGCCACGTCAGCGAGATCGTCCCAGAACTCAGCGACCAGGTGGTGGCAGCGCTGCTCCGGGTGCTGGGCGGCGAGCCGCTGCTCGGCATCGAGATTACCGGCCCCACGCGCGGGCGGCCCGACGGAAACTCCAGCTGGCGCCAGAACTGGGTGCCGATCTATGACTGGGACGGCAAGGTCCACCAGATCGCGATCTCGTGCGAGGACGTGACCGAGGAACGTCGCGCGCAGGCTGCGCTGGAGACGCTCAACCGCGTCGGCGCTGCGCTGTCGGCCGAGCATGACCTCGAACGGCTGGTACAGATGCTCACCGATGCCGGGGTGGAACTGACCGGCGCGACCGTCGGCGCCTTCTTCCACAATGTGATGGACGAGAGCGGCGAGCGGCTCCACCTGTTCACGCTCTCCGGCGAGGATCGCGCGCGCTTCGAATCGCTCGGCCGGCCGCGCGCGACGGCCGTCTTCAAGCCGATCTTCCACAATGTGGTGATGCGCTCCGACGACGTGACCCGCGAAGCGGACTATGGCCGCAACGCGCCGCATCACGGCATGCCGCCGGGGCATCCGGTGGTCACCAGCTATCTGGCGGTGCCGGTGGTCTCGCGCGATCGCTCGGTGCTGGGCGGGCTGCTGTTCGGCCATCCGCTGCCCGGCCGGTTCACGGCGCGGCATGAGGAACTGGCGCGTAGCCTCGCCGCCCAGGCCGCCGTCGCGATCGACAATGCCGGCCTGATCGCCGACGTCCGCGCCGCCAACGAGACGCTCGAACGCCGCGTCGAGGAACGCACCGCCGCGCTGCACGAGACCGAGGCGGCGCTGCGCCAGAGCCAGAAGATGGAGGCGATGGGGCAGCTAACCGGCGGCGTCGCGCACGACTTCAACAACCTGCTCACCCCGATCATCGGCAGCCTCGACCTGATCCTGCGCAAGCGCGGCGACGATCCCGTGCTGCACCGGCTGCTCGACGGCGCGATGCGCTCGGCCGAGCGGGCGAGCACGCTGGTACAGCGGCTGCTCGCCTTCGCCCGCCGCCAGCCGCTCCAGCCCGCGCCGGTGGATATGGCGGCGCTGGTCGAGGGCATGGTGCCGCTGCTCGCCAGCACGCTCGGCCCGAAGATCGCGCTGTCGGTCACCAAGCCGGAAGTGCTGCCGCCGGCCCATGCCGACGCCAACCAGCTGGAGATGGCGCTGCTCAACCTCGCGGTGAACGCGCGCGATGCGATGCCCGAGGGCGGCGCGCTCGAAGTACGGCTGGGTCTGGGCGAAGCGGGCGATGCGCCGACGCCGCTCGCCGCGGGGCGCTATGTGCGGCTGGCGGTGCGCGATACCGGATCGGGGATGGACGCCGCCACGCTCGCGCGGGCGATCGAGCCCTTCTTCTCCACCAAGGGCGTCGGGCGCGGCACCGGGCTCGGCCTGTCGATGGTCCACGGACTGGCGAGCCAGCTCGGCGGGACCATGGGGCTGTCGAGCCGTGTGGGCGAAGGCACCGAAGTCGAGCTGTGGCTGCCGGTCAGTGCCGAGGCGCTTGCGGGACTAGAAGCGCCGCAGCGTCATGAGCCGCACGACGGCGCGGGCATGGTGCTGCTGGTGGACGACGAGGACATCGTGCGCAGCACCGCGGCGGAGATGCTGCGCGCGCTCGGCTATCAGGTGCAGCTGGCTGACTCCGCCGAGGCGGCGCTGGCGATGCTCGACAAGGGACTGACACCCGACCTGCTCGTTACCGACCATCTGATGCCGGGGATGACCGGCACCGATCTCGCCCGCGAAGTGCAGGCGCGGCTGGGCACGCTGCCGACGCTGATCGTCTCGGGCTATGCCGATGTCGAAGGGCTGGGGCGCGACTTCGCGCATCTCCCCAAGCCCTTCCGCCAAGCCGACCTCGCCCGCGCGCTGACCCTGCTCGGCGTGCGCTGAGCTACCGCCCCAGAATGCGGCGATAGAGCGCGATATAGGCGTCCGCCATCGCCTCCACTGAGAAGCGCGCTTCGATCGCGCGGCGGCAGGCGGCGCGATCGATCGATCCGACCCGCTCGACCGCCGCCACCGCTTCGTCGGCCGTGGCGACGAGCAGCCCGGTCTCGCCGTCGTCGATCAGCTCGGGCATCGAGCCACGGCGGACCGCGATCACCGGGGTACCGCACGCCATCGCCTCGATCACCGACAGGCCGAAGGGCTCGTCGAAGTTGATGAGGTGGAGGAGGGCGCGGGCGTTCCCCAGCGCGCGGATGCGGTCCTCGCCGCCGACCGGGCCGTGATAGACGATGCGGTCATTGAGGTGCGGCTGGACCTCGCGCTCAAAATAGCCCTGGTCCTGGACGATGCCGTAGAGGTTCAGCCGGCGGCCGGTCGCCTGGGCGACGGCGATCGCCTCGGCTGCGCCCTTGTCCGGGTGCATGCGGCCGAAGAACAGCAGGTCGTCGCTGCCGGTCGCGTCGAAGGCGAATTCGTCGAGCCGGATGCCGTGATGGATCGTCGCGGCATAGCGCAGCGCCGGGTGCCGATCGGTATCCGAGATCGCGACATAATGCACCCGCTCCTCAAACGGCTTGTACATCGGCAGGATGCGTTCGGAGGAAAAGCCGTGGATCGTCGTCACCATCGGCGTGTCGATCAGCGGGGCATAGGCATGGGCGGGGAAATCGGCCTGGTTGTGGATAAGGTCGAACTCGGACGCGCGGGCGAAGAGGTGCGACTGGTGGGCATATTCCCACACTTTTGCGTCGATCGCCGGATCTTCCTCGTAGCCGCGCGGCACGACGCCGGCGAGGCGCGCGGTGGTGACGGAGTCCTGCGTGGCGAACAGGGTGACGTCCACGCCCTTGGCGACCAGCGCCTCGGTGAGCAGGCTCGTCACCAGCTCCCAGGGACCATAATGGCGTGGCGGCGTGCGCCAGGCGATCGGCGCGAGCATGGCGATCTTCATGCGGCGGCGCCCGAAGCAGTGCCGTGCCCCTGCGAAAGCAGGGGCCCAGGGTTGGAGAGCGAAACGCGTGTGGCTCTGGGCCCCTGCGTTCGCAGGGGCACGGACGGGGTGATCATGCGAGCAAAATGCCTTGATTGGGGGCGAGGGGAAGGGTGGTGCCCTCCACACGAAGGTCGTGGCCGGGTGTGGTGAGGACCGGCGCCAGCGCGGCGGCCCATGCCGGCAGCGCCAGGGTCTGCGGCGCATCGGACAGGTTAAGCGCGACCAGCACGGGTGCGTCGCCATGCCGCCGTTCGTACGCCAGCACCGCGCCGTCGCTCGACACCGCGTGCCAGCTCCCCACCGAAAGCGCCGGATACGCCCGCCGCAGCTGGAGGAGCGCGCGGGTGAAGGCCAGCATCGAGCCCGCCGCGTCGCGCTGCGCCATCACGTTGCGCTCCGCCCAATCGGGATTGAGCGGCAGCCAGGGCTCGACACTGCTGAACCCGGCATGGGCGCTCGCGTCCCACGGCATCGGCGTGCGGACCTCGTCGCGGTTGAACGCGGTGTCGGGCTCGCGCAGTGCCTGGGGATCGCGCACCCGGTCGGGCGGGATCGACACGTTGGGCATGCCGAGCTCGTCGCCTTGGTAGAGCGTCGGCGTACCGCGCAGCGTGAGCAGCAGCATCATCGCCACCGCCGCCTGATCCGGCCCCACCCGAGAGGCGACGCGCGGCTTATCGTGGTTGCCGAGTACCCAATTGGGCCAGCCATCGGCGGGCAGGGCGCCCTCATAGTCGGCGATCAACTGCGCCAGCGCCGTGGCGTCCCAGCGGGCGTCGAGCAGATGGAAGTTGAAGGGCAGATGCACGCCGTTGCCGCCCTCGCCATAATAAGCGACGAGGCGCGGGATCGGCAGGTAGATCTCGCCGATAAGCACGCGCTCGGGATAGGCTTCCGCGACGTCGCGCATCGCGGCGATGATTTCCATCATCTCGGGCTGGTCGGCCGAGTGGACCGGCAGCAGCCGATCGATGTCCTGCATGCCGTCGCGCCAGTCCGGATTGGCGGGATTGTCGGGGAAATCGGGATGCTTGATCGCCAGCCACAGCACGTCGATGCGGAAACCGTCGACGCCGCGATCGAACCAGAAGCGCATCGCGTCCAGCATCGCCGCGCGCAGATCCGGGTTGCGCCAGTTGAGCTCGGGCTGCTCCTTGAGGAACTGGTGGAGATAATATTGGCCACTGGCTTCGTCCCATTCCCAGGCGCTGCCGCCGAAGAAGCTCTGCCAGTTGTTGGGCGGGCCGCCCTCGGGAGCGGAATCGCGCCAGATATACCAGTCGCGCTTGGGGCTGGTGCGCGAAGACTTGCTCTCCAGGAACCAGGGGTGCTCGCTCGAGCTGTGGTTGGGCACGAAATCGAGCAGCAGCTTCAGCCCGCGCGCATGGGCGGCGTCGCGCAGCGTATCGAAGTCGGCGAGCGTGCCGAAGCGCGGATCGATCCCGCAATAGTCCGCGACGTCATAGCCGAAATCGGCCATGGGCGAGGGGAAGATCGGCGACAGCCACACCGCATCCACCCCCAGATCGACCAGATAGTCGAGCCGCGCGGTCACGCCGGCCAGATCGCCGATGCCGTCGCCGTTCGAGTCGTCGAACGAGCGCGGATAGACTTGGTAGATCACGCCCGTCTGCCACCAGAGGGGGTCGGTCATTTGCCTTTTCCTGTAGCGCGTGCCCCTGCGAAAGCAGGGGCCCAGGGTAGGAGAGGGAGTCGCTTGCGGCCCTGAACCCCTGCGTTCGCAGGGGCACGGTGGAGCGCAGGAAGGCTCACCGGAACCGCTCTTTCGGAACATGCGTGATCCGGCACGCCAAGTCCGCTTCACCGCTCGCCACGATGTACCGCTCGCCGGCATCGACCAGCCCGGTGGTGAACACCACCGGCGTCGGCAGATACAGCTGGTGCGCGATGTCCGCGGTCAGGGCCGGATTGGCTTCCAGCAGCGGCACCGCATCCTCCTGCCGCAGGATCACGCTGGGATCGTCGCGGTCGAGCAGCGCCCAGAAACTGCGATAGATGCCGACTGCGTCGCGCTTCTCGACGCCGTGATAGATCAGCAGCCAGCCGGCATCGGTCAGCACTGGCTGGCTGCCGCCGCCGATCCGCTGGTTCGAGGTGGAGCCCTTGCGCGCGCGGAGGCCCGGCTGGTCGAGCGGCTTCCAGTGCAGCCCGTCGGGCGAGCGGGCAAGGTTGATCGACGGGCCGCCCAGATACGGCGAATCGTCCCGATAGGCGAAATAGACTTCGCCCAGCGGCCGGGTCAGCGCGTGGAAGAAGCCGCCGATGCGCCCCTCGAACAGCAGCATGTCCTTGTTCTGGTGGTCGAGCACCACCCCGAGCAGCGCCCAGTCGAGCCCGTCGGTCGAGCGGTACATCGCGGTGCAGTGCCGCTCGGCCGAGACACCGCACACCGTCATCCAATAGGTGCCATCGATCAGCGTGATCCGCGCATCCTCGACGCCGTAATCCATGTACGAGGCGCTGGGCGCGATTGCCTTGTCGTAATGCACCGCCACCACCGTGCGGGCGTCGGCATCGAGCTCCACCGGCAGCAGCCAGGACAAAGAGGTGAGTCCGAGCAGCCGGGGATTGCGATCCTTGAGCGCGAACTGGCGCGGGTCGCCCATATCGAGGCCCGCCACGGGATGCGCATCGAGCACATAGCCCGAGGGGGTCCAGCGAATCGCCCGGGCATGGCCGTCCACCACCGGATCGCGCAGCGCCTCGGCCACGCGCACCATCAGCAGCAGGTTGCCGTTCGGCAGGCGCGCGAAGCCGGGGTTGAACGCGCCGAGGACATAGGTCGCGTCGTTCACCCCCGCGCGCAGCGGCGAGCGGGTCAGGTCGACATCGTCGGGCCGGAAGATCAGATAATCGTCGCTCAAGCGCTTGCCCCCATGGGTTTTCACGCCCAGCAACGGAGTCAGGCCCCGGCGGTTCCGGCTTGCTGGGCCTGCTGGTGGTGCCGGATCACCTCGTCGATGATGAAACGCAGGAATTTCTCGGAAAATTCGGGGTCGAGATCGGCATCCTGCGCCAGCGCGCGCAGCCGGGCGATCTGCGCCTCCTCGCGGCCGGGATCTGCGGCCGGAAGGCCGGTCTCGGCCTTGTAGCGCCCCACCGCCTGGGTCACCTTGAACCGCTCGGCGAGCATGAAGACGAGCGCCGCATCGATATTGTCGATGCTCTGGCGATAGCGGGTCAGCGTCGCGTCGGTCATGGCATTCTCCTTTGCCGCTGCGGCACGGCCATGCAAGCACCTCTTGCCTTTGCAATGCACAAAGGCCAGAGGCTCGTTGCATATGAGCGCAACCGTCCACCGCCTGGGCTCGCGAACCCAGCCTTCGCTCGATCCGATCATGGCGCTGGTCGCCCAGGACATGAACCTGGTCAACGCGGTGATCCTCGATCGCATGCAGTCCGAGATTCCGCTGATCCCCGAACTCGCCGGCCATCTGATCGCCGGCGGCGGCAAGCGGATGCGGCCGATGCTCACGCTCGCCAGCGCCCGGCTGCTCGGCTATTCGGGCACGCGCCACCACAAGCTGGCCGCCGCCGTGGAGTTCATCCACACCGCGACTTTGCTCCACGACGACGTGGTCGACAGTTCGGACCTGCGTCGCGGCCGCCGCACCGCCAACATCATCTGGGGCAACCCGGCGAGCGTGCTGGTCGGCGACTTCCTGTTCAGCCGCTCGTTCGAGCTGATGGTGGAAGCCGAAAGCCTCAAGGCGCTCCACATTCTGTCGAACGCCAGCGCGGTGATCGCGGAAGGCGAAGTCAACCAGCTCACCGCGGTGCGCCGGATCGACCTGTCCGAGGATCGCTATCTCGACATCATCGGCGCCAAGACCGCCGCGCTGTTCGCCGCCGCCTGCCGTGTGTCGGCGGTGGTGGCCGAGCGTCCGGAGGCGGAGGAGCTGGCGCTCGACGCCTATGGCCGCAATCTCGGCATCGCCTTCCAGCTGGTCGACGACGCGATCGATTACGTGTCGGACGCATCGACCATGGGCAAGGATGCCGGCGACGATTTCCGCGAAGGCAAGATGACGCTGCCGGTGATCCTCGCCTATGCGCGCGGCAACGAGGCGGAACGCGGGTTCTGGAAGGAAGCGATCTCCGGTCGCCGCATCGCCGACGAGGATTTCGCCGAGGCGATCCGGCTGGTGCAGAGCTGCCGTGCGGTGGACGACACGCTGGCGCGTGCTCGCCATTACGGCCAGCGCGCGATCGATGCGCTGGGCGGCTTCCGCGCCTGCGAAGCGAAGGACGCGATGGTCGAAGCCGTGGAATTCGCGGTGGCGCGCGCCTACTGACGCGCGCCGACCGGAGTCACTCTTCGGTCGACTTCTCTTCGCCGTCGTCCTCGTCGACTTCGAGCGCGTCTTCCTCGTCCATGTCGAGCACCTCTTCGATGCCCTCGACGATCAGGTCGAGCTGCTCGTAGCTCGCCGTCATCTCGATGGTCTCACCGTCCTCGTCCTCGAGGTGGAGGGTGTAATCGCCGTCGCTGTCCGGGGTGATGGTGAACTGGGAAAGGATTCGTGCCATGTCGCGCTCCTCTGGCGGTGAGTCCGCCTAACCACGCTTGTCCCGAATGGTTGCAGCCGAATGACGTCCTCTCTGCCGATCCACGCTGTTTTGCCGGCGCTGCTCGATGCGCTGCGGGCGGGGAGCAACGCGGTGCTGGTTGCCCCGCCGGGGGCGGGCAAGACCACGGCGGTGGCGCCGGCGCTGCTTGGCGAGGCGTGGTGCACCGGCGAAATCCTGCTTCTCTCGCCGCGCAGGCTCGCGGCGCGCGCGGCGGCGGAGCGGATGGCGGCGCTGGCGGGCGAAAGCGTCGGCAAGACCTTCGGCTATGCCACGCGGATGGACAGCAAGCGCTCGGCGGCGACGCGGGTGACGGTGGTCACCGAGGGCATCTTCGTCAATCGCATCCAGGCCGATCCCGAGCTGGCCGGCGTCTCCGCCGTGCTGTTCGACGAAGTCCATGAGCGCAGCCTCGACAGCGACTTCGGATTGGCACTGGCGCTCGATGCGCAAGGCGCGCTGCGGCCCGACCTGCGGCTGGTCGCGATGTCGGCGACGCTCGACGGCACGCGCTTTTCCGGGCTGATGGGCGATGCGCCGGTGGTGGAGAGCGAAGGCCGCAGCTTCCCACTGGCGCTCCGCCATCTCGGCCGCGCGGCCGAGGCGCGGATCGAGGATTCGGTCGCCAGCGCGGTGCGGCTGGCACTCCGCGAAGAGGAGGGCGGCATCCTCGCCTTCCTGCCCGGCGTGGCCGAGATCGAGCGGACCGCCGAGCGGCTGGGTGACATTGGCGGCGCGGTGCTCCACCGGCTGCACGGCAGCCTGGAGCCCGCCGCCCAGCGCGCCGCGATCGCGCCCGATCCGGAGGGGCGGCGCAAGATCGTGCTGGCGACCTCGATCGCCGAGACCTCGCTGACGCTCGATGGCATCCGGGTGGTAGTCGACTCCGGGCTGGCGCGTCGGCCGCGATACGATCGCGCGGCGGGAATGACGCGACTGGTCACCGAACGGGCGAGCCAGGCGGCGGTGACGCAGCGGGCAGGGCGTGCGGCGCGGCAGGGGCCGGGGAGCGCCTATCGGCTGTGGGAAGAAGCGGCGACCGCGGGGCTGCCGCGCTTCGATCCGCCGGAGATCCTGGAAGCCGATCTGTCGGCGCTGATGCTGGATTGCGCGCTGTGGGGCGTCACCGATCCGCGCCAGCTCGCCTGGCTCGATCCGCCGCCCGAGGCTGCGATCGCCGAGGCGCGCGCGCGGCTGGGGGCGCTGGAGGCGATCGACGCTGATGGCCGCCCGACCGAACATGGCAAGGCGATCGCCCGCCTGCCGCTGCCGCCGCGGCTGGGGCACATGCTGGTGCGCGCGAGCGAGCGGGGCATGGCACGGACGGCGGCGGCGGTCGCGGTGCTGCTCGGCGAGCGCGGGCTGGGGGGCACTGACGCTGACCTGGAATTGCGCCTGCGCCGCTGGAAAGGCGAACGCGGCCAGCGCGCCGAGAATGCGCGGCGCCTTGCCGAACGGTGGAGCAAGCTGGTTCCCCCTCCCGCAAGCGGGAGGGGGCTAGGGGGTGGGCCCCCGCTCTCCACGCGGGATGCCGGTGCGAATGCCGGGGGGGGGCCCCCCCCCCCCCCCCCCCCCCCCCCCGGGGGGGGGGGGGGGGGGGGCGTCAGTCGAGCGCGGCGGTGATGGCGGCGAGGCGATCGACACCGCCCACGCGGCAGACGCCGTTCAGCACGTCGATCTCGACCAGCTCT
>NZ_JBEPMV010000013.1:0-15538 GCF_040545965.1 Sphingomonas trueperi
CATCGGCGAACTGCTTGATCGCTTCCCGCCCTGCCAATGTGCCAACTTCTTCCAGGCCGCTGGATATCAACGGTCAATGTGAAATTGCTCTAGGTCACGCAGTTGGCGGGCTCTCGCACCCCCCGTCCGTCAACAGTGAAAGAGCCCGCCATGCTCCGCAGCCGGCGGGCTCTTTTATGCCTTCAAGAATGCCCACGCTTCAGGTCAGCCGGTGAATATCCATTCCGCGACCCGTCGCCGCGTCGGCTGGGTTCATGCCTGCCCTGTGGGTTGAGGGTAAACGGCACGAGCGACGTTGAGGTCGTGGAACGCCGCGGCCATCGCTGCTTCGTCGACTTCTCGGAGGAAATACGGGTACAGCGAGCGCGAGCTGCTCTTGGTCGCTTGCCTGTGGCTCGCGATGTTTGCCCTTATGGTCTCTACGCTGAGCCAAAGTAGATGCGAAGGCGCCTGCACACTTTCATTTGTTCGAGCGTCCCCCACAGGACGAAAGCCGAGCATGGCTTCGTAGAAGCTTCGATGCCGCGGATTCACCTCGATGAAGAGGTCCGTGCATTGGTGCTTGGCCGATCCGTAGATCAGCACGGCATGAAACAGGTGCGCCAAGCGGGGCCGAGCAGGGGTGGACGCGTCGAAAGCGAATTTCGTCAGCTCACAAATGCTAGCGCCTGGGGCAGCACGAAATGTGTCTAGGACATCCCCAAAGGTACGATCAGCAGCAAGGCCCGCAGCGCCGTCGACTGTCAGTGTAAGTGTGCCTACTAGCGCTTCGTCAGATGCGGCGAGGAATGTGGTGCAACGCTCTCCCTCAGGAATTTGATGATCGCAGCCATAACCCCGCCATCCATACATTCTGTTCAGAAGGTCTGCAGCTTCGGACCGGTGCTGCCGATTTGATGCGATTTGGATACCGAAGTCGGCAGCGGCCGCAGGCGGCGTTTTATGCAACCACTCTGCCGCTAGGGATCCAACGGCTGCTGACGCGCGTCCGGCAGCCGCATTCACTGCGTCCAATGTCATGATAATCCCGTCATTTTTGCTCTCGACCCAAGCTACGGGGTACCGCGACAAGATATCGTTTGCGCTAAGGGCTGCCCACATTTCGGCCGTAGCGTTCTGAAAACGCGGCCAAATTTCGAACTTGCGGGACGGCTGAGTTCATCGCTGGGGCGGTTAAGGCAATCTGCCTCGACTGATCGCATTTTTGCTGAATGGAACCAAGCACTTGCCTAGGCGTTCGGCCCTCCGGCCGAACATCGTTAACGGCTTGGTAACCTTTTCAGGGAGTCTACTGTATGAAGCGCTATCTCGCGGCCGTTGCCGCCATTTCGGCGGGCCTTCTTGGCACGACCGCAGCCCAGGCTGCAACCACGATCATCACCCCGAGCTCGCAGCCGAAGGGAACGACTTTCGTTGTTTCGGGCGATCCGTTCTCCGGTCCGGTCGCTGCAACGTTCGGTCACACTGGCATCGCCGCGGGCGCTTTCACCGACCTCTTCCAGTTCACCCTGGGTCAGGACGGCACGGGTAGCGGTTCGGTGACTACCAGCGTTACTAAGTCGGGTTTCCTGAAGTTCACCGACCTCGACATCACCTCCGTCACGTTCAATGGCATCACTGCGACCAGCACTCTCTTCGACCTGGCCGGAAAGGTCTGCTCTGCCCGCGGCGTGGGCAGCTGCGGCGCCAGCGAAGCTTTTGCACTCACTGACGCAATGGTGAAGGCCGGTGTGCTGAACACCATCACCATCACTGGTGTTTCGCGCGGTCTGGGCTCCTATGGCAGCAACGCGACCTTCGATCCATCGGCCGTTCCTGAGCCCGCTTCGTGGGGCCTTATGATCGGCGGCATTGGTGCTGCGGGCATGACTCTCCGCCGCCGTCGCTCGAACGCTGCTCGCCGTTCCGTCCAGACGGCCTGAGCCTAGTCCATTTTTCCGGTGCTATGGCCCCATGTGGGCTGAGAGCACCGGAAGTGGATTTAGAGTGCTCCATCGTCAGGAGCACAAAGCAAAAGGGCCCAGGTAGACACCCCTGGGCCCTTCGCTTGTCAGGCCACCTGAAGCCTAGGTGGCAGCCAAGATCGTTCTGAAAGCATTCATGCTTCGCCAGCTGCATCCCTGAGACGTCGTGGGCCTTCCGATAGCCTCAAGCTCCGTGAGCAGAGGTCTCATCCAAGCCCCCAAAAAAGATGGTTAATACGCTGGCCACGTGTTCGAATTGGCGTGTTGAGCTACCGAGGTCAAGCGGATGGCGTTAATGCGCCAGATTCGATCGTTCAAACTCACCAGGCTTTCCTGGAAGCGAATACTCGCGAGCAAGAAAAGCTGGCACAGCCGGGGCTTGCAACCGAGCTGTCCTGAGATACACGAAACAGCTAACCCAAGCGTAACGCCATTACGAGAGGAGTGTCGATGACTCCCGAGGAAAAGACCAGGGCGTTTCTGATCGCGGAAGAGCTCATTGAGCAATATGGCGACGCCGTTCACCTGTTCTTGGGCGCGAAAATCTTCGAAACGCAGTCTCAGGGAAACATCGAGCAGATGGAAGCATGGCTCGTCATTCGTGAAGTCGCCTTAACGGTGCTTGAGGCATACTCTCGACCCATGCACTGATTGTCTCGCAGCGACGTTACGCCCACCGCTGGCATGTCTCGCCGGAGAGGACCTGCGGCGACGTTCCAAGCATTTTTTAACCGACTCGTAAGAGCGAAGCCTGCTTCTAAAAAATAGCTCGTGCTTTCGAGTATCTGATTGCAGATCGCCCGAGAGGGTGTTTATCGCAGAGGGAATGGTGATTGGTGAGCTAAGCGCCCAATTTCTGCCATTCAGCAGAGCGATCCTCGTTCCCAGAAGCAGACCTAAACGGATTAGGCCGATCGAGCCGGCGGCGAGTGCGAGCGGGTGGAAAGCGCTTGAGGATCAGCCGTTTCGGATAGGTACGACGTTTCGCTTGTTTGAGCTTGTGAGTGCAGTGAAGCACCTACAAACAAGGATTCTATGAGCCTTCCCGCTGCGCCCAGCCACCTCCGCTTCCTTGATCATGACGGCGAAATCGCCCGCCTTATTCGCCATCGAGATTGGTCTGCGTCACCATTGGGAGAGCCGGACACCTGGCCTCAGGCTCTCAGAGCAGTGGTTGGCCTGATGCTGTCGTCCAAATTTCCCATGTTCGTAGCTTGGGGACCGGATCTCGGCTTTCTCTACAACGACGCTTACGCGGAGATCCTGGCCAACAAACACCCTGCCGCGCTCGGGGAGAGGTTCCAGGATATATGGGCTGAAATCTGGCCGGATATCTCACCCCTCATCAATGCCGCCATGATGGGAGAGGCAACCTATCGTCAGGACCTCCCGCTGCTGATGCACCGTCAAGGGTTCGACGAGCAGACCTGGTTCACCTTCTCCTACTCTCCCGCCTACGGTGACGCAGGGGAGATCGCCGGTATGTTCTGTGCCTGCACGGAAACCACCGGTCGGGTCCGAGCCGAACGCGCCGTACAAGAGAGCGAATCCCGCTTCCGCAACATGGCTGACCACGCGCCGGTGATGATGTGGGTCACCGATGAGAGTGGATACTGCACCTATTTGAATCGCGCTTGGTACGAATGGACGGGCCAGTCCCCTGGAGAGGCCGAGGGGTTCGGCTGGCTGGATGCAACTCATCCTGACGATCGTGAGGAGGCGGAGAGGGTGTTCCGCGAAGCGAACGGTGCGCGGTCCGGGTTCCGGGTTGAGTACCGCCTGCAATGCGCAGATGGAAGCTATCGCTGGGCGCTGGACGCAGCCTCTCCCCGTTTTGGAGACGATGGTTCGTACCTGGGATATGTCGGCTCTGTCATCGACATCCATGAGAGGCGAACGGAGGAGGACCGGCAACGAGAGAGCGAGGCCAGTCTCCGCCGGCTGACAGACGCGCTACCCACGTTCGTGTGGTTCGCAGATCCTGAGGGTGACCTTACCTACTTCAACAGCCGCTGGTACGAGTACACTGGCCAGAGGGAAGCTGAGGCACTTCCAAACGGTTGGATCACGGTGCTTCACCCTGATGATCAGGAACTCACCTCCGCAGCCTGGTCGGACGCCCGGGCAGGAGGGACGCTGTACGAAACAGAGGTTCGGTACAGGCGGCACGACGGCGAATATCGGTGGTACGTGGCTCGAGCTGAGCCCATTCGGGACCAAACGGGATCCATCACGACCTGGGTCGGCAGCTCGATCGACATCCATAATCGTAAATTAGCCGAGACCGCACTTCGCGCCAGTGAAGCGCAATTCCGCCTCATGGCCGACGCTGTGCCGCAGATCGTCTGGATCACGGACGCACAGGGACGCACGGAATTCTTCAACAAGCACTGGTCCGACTTCACTGGCTCGGATTATCATCCGAGTACCGCCAGCGGCATGGCGGCGGAGCACGTCCATCCTGACGATGTGGCGTCGACGATGGCTGCCTTCGATGAGGCCCGTAGGACCGCTACGACGTTCCTCGTCGAACATCGGATTCGGTCAGCCTCGGGGGAGTATCGCTGGTTCCTCGTCCGCGGCGAGCCGTATCGCGACAACAGCACGGGAGAAATCGTCCGATGGTTCGGTGCTTCTGTCGACATTCACGACCGTAAGACTGCTGAGGCAGCCCTCAAAAAACTGAACGAAACTCTGGAGGAGCAGGTCTCAATCCGTGCCGCAGAGAGGGACCGTATCTGGAACCTGTCGCAGGATATGCTGGCGCGTGCCGACTATAGCGGGATGATGTCAGCCGTTAGCCCGGCATGGCAGCGCGTGCTGGGGTGGAGTGAAAGGGAGTTGCTCACGCGCGATTACGCGACCTTCATGCATCCTGAGGACGTTCCTCCGACGCTCGAAGCAATCCAGCAGATGAGCGAGACGCGGCGCCCAGCGCGGTTCGAGAACCGGATCGCCACGGCTACAGGCGAATGGAAGCCGATTGAGTGGACGGTCGCCCCTGAACCTGATGGTGTCAACTTCATCGCTGTCGGTCGCGACTTAAGCCTCGCCAAAGCAAAGGAGGCTGAGTTGGAGGCAGCACAGGAGGCTTTGCGGCAGAGCCAGAAAATGGAGGCAATGGGCAGTCTTACAGGAGGTGTTGCTCACGACTTCAACAATCTGCTGACGCCGATCATCGGCTCGCTTGATCTGTTGGTGCGAAAGGGACTCGGCAGCGAGCGTGAGCGTCGATTGATCGACGGCGCGCTACAATCGGCAGAGCGAGCAAAAACGCTAGTGCAGCGGCTTCTTGCCTTCGCTCGACGCCAGCCGCTGCAATCGACGGCGGTGGACCTAGTCACCCTTATAGGTGAAATGGCAGGACTTATTGAGTCGACTGTAGGTCCGACCATCGATGTACGCGTCGAACTCGATCCCGAACTGCCGCCGGCGAACGCCGACCCTAACCAGCTCGAGATGGCACTGCTGAACCTGGCGGTGAACGCTCGGGATGCAATGCCGGCGGGCGGGCAGCTCACAATCGCAGCCGCCAGAGAGAGCGTCCGCGGAGGGCACTCCGCAGGGTTGAAAGCAGGCCATTATGTACGGCTCTCCGTCCGCGACACGGGCAACGGCATGGACGAGGAAACGCTAAGCCGCGCTGTGGAGCCCTTCTTCTCCACGAAGGGCATCGGAAAAGGCACGGGTCTCGGACTCTCCATGGTGCACGGCCTCACTGCTCAGCTCGGCGGGGGTTTGACCGTCGAAAGCGCACCGGGACAGGGAACAGCTGTGACGCTATGGTTGCCGATCAGCGCAGCTCCGATCCAAGATCAGGACCCGGTTCGTCATTCTGTGGAGACGCGGGTTGGTCGAGGAGTTGCGCTCTTGGTCGACGACGAAGACCTTGTCCGGATGAGCACCAGCGATATGCTCTCGGACTTCGGCTTCGAAGTTATCGAGGTTGGGTCAGGTGAGGAAGCGCTCGCTCTGCTCCAATCGGGCACGATGCCAGACATCCTTGTAACTGATCACTTGATGCCTGGGATCAGCGGCACTGAACTGGCGCATAGAGCGCAGCGTATGATCCCTCAACTTCCTGTCCTCGTCGTCTCCGGCTACGCAGATGTTGAAGGGATCGCACCTGACTTGCCTCGGCTGACCAAGCCGTTTCGGAGTTCAGAGCTATCCCAAAGCATCAATGCCCTTCTTCCCGAGGCCGCTATCTAGGCTTACGTAATGTGCGACATAAGAGAACAGGGCTGCGAGAGAAATCCGTTGATGCAACGGCAGGGCGATCATTCGAAAAGGTAAGCTTTTCTGCGTTCAACTGTCCGGCGCAGCCAAATGCCTCGAAACGTTAGCGCCGGCAGCTCGGCGCCCAATTCCGGTCATTAGAAGGTTCTCAGCGGCTTCCCAGAAGCGGACATGGCGCTAGCCTGGTTCGCAGTAGGTCCCGACGCGCCGGCAGGGGAGGGGGTACCCAGTTGCGCAACTACTCTCAGACGGCCAGCAAGGCGACTGATCAACCCAAAAGCGGACCGGGGCGACCGGCCGCAGATCCACCCCGCCAAGGACCGGGAGTGGGACGAAGCGGTCGTTGGGCGGTGATAAGTTGAACATCCGCTATCGCCAGAAGACGACATTCAGCAGTCACTTCAGCCGGTGCTGATACGAAGCGAGCTGCACATCAATTCGAGATCTCTGGCCCGAGCAACAGCCGCATCGTACGGAAATCGAACGTGTAGCTGCCCCTGGCAGTCAATGCGGGCTGTCCAAGGTTGCCAAGAACGGCCGCCGTCTTGTCGCCCTCCAACGTAACGGTCACGTCCTGTTCGACGACGGTCGCCGCGCCTGCCGTGATCGTCATTCGGGGTTCGATTGCCACGTCGCCTTCGGTGCTGCCACCTAGGCCGAATGTCGTGTCTCGCTTGCTCGACCAGAGGCGCGCGCGATCGGCGAAGCGGATAGCATAGCTCGCGTGGAGGCTGCTTCGGTTTGCCCCCGTGTCGATGCTCATCAGGCCCGGGCGCCCCGCGATCTCCACTTCGACCACAGGTGTCAGTTGTTTCATGTAGAGCGTCGCCCCAGACCTGAGCAACGGCCCCGCTCGATCGATCGCAAACGTGCCGTCGGCATCGATCCGAAATCGCCCGAGCTGCGCGAGCGCGGGGCAGCCGAGTATCGCCGGGATCTGATAGTTGCCTCGCGGAGACCTTATGAACAATGCGCTGTCCGGTACGACGATCGCCACGACATTCCGAAGGGTCACACCGCCAACCGGCAGCCTATGTATGACAGCAATTCGTGTTGCGACCGAATGACCGCTCAATCCCACCGCGCGTGCGCCGGTATCGCGAACCGCCAATCGCATACGTCGGGCCGCACTCTCGGTTACAACGGAAAGGTTGGCACCTGTATCGATATTCCACGAGAGCGTGACGCCGCGCACCGTCAGATCGACATTCTGCGTGCCCAGCACATTGCGGTAACTGTGCAAGGTCGCGGAGCTGCTGCCTGTCGCCTTTGGTCTGGACACGTCGCGCAACACCGCCGCCGTTCCGAGCGCCTCACGCAGATCGGCAAGCTCGTCCGGATCGGCAGGGTCGCCATGGGCCGCGAGCCACCGCACGATCAACGCATGTTCCTTCCTGTACGCACCCTGCCGGGCATAGGAGTCCAGCAGCGCCTCGAATGCGGCATGTGCCCGGGCAGAATGGGTCTGTTCCAATATCGCCAAGCATCGCGGGAGCGATTTCGACACTTCCTCGAGACGGTTGTCGCGGGTGGCGATGATCCCCTCCACCACGCAGCGCTCGGCGCCCTTCGGCATCGCCTGCGCCAGTATCCGTGCGCCGGCCATATCCCATCGCGCAAGCGCGGCGTCGACCGGGAGCAGGTTCTCGGCTGGCGACGCGGCATTGGAGGGCGTCGCGGCGGCAGCCGCCACGGCGAGAATGGCTTGCACCACCATGCCGTGGCCTTCCAATCCCAGTCCGATCACGCTGCCATGGCCTTGGCGCGGCGACGCACGTCGCTGATCGTCAGCGAAACCGCCGAGACCAGGAAGTAGAAGGCGCCGAACGCCGCATAGGGGGCGATGTCGGCAATGCTGACCGGGGCGGCGCCCGCCGCTTTGCTGAGCATGTGTGCGCCGGCCAGGCCGGACTGGGCACCGCTCAGGATCATCGCCCATTGCGCGCCAAAGGATTTCCAGCGCCGCACGCCGGTGAGGAGCTGGAACAGGCCGGAGAGGACCGCCCACACGCCGAAGATCTGGAGGACCGCGTGCATGCCATGTGGCAGGGTTATGGCGACCGCGACGGCGGTCACGATGCTGACGACGAAGTTGAGCATCTGGCTCTTGTTCCGCGCCAGGCCGCCGCTGCGGCGTGCGTCGAGATAGTTGGCCAGCGCGTCCCAGGCCGGATAGGCGACGAGCATCACCGCGGCCAGCGACGGCATGGTCCTGGCAACGGTGAAGGCAAGGACGACCCAGATTACGGCGACGGCGAAGCGCAGATAGTAATAGGTCTTGAGCCAGTCGCGGTCCGGGGACTTCGCGTGGGTGATGGTTTCCATGGCGTGGTTCCTTTCTGTGATGCAGGCGCACGTCGCCCGCCCGGCAAGCGGGGTGGGTTGGGTCGATCGTCGGCGGTGGAGGCAGTGTGCGGCTGGTGATCTGCCGCGTGGGTGATCGTTAGAGGCGGAAGCGTTGCGGCAGGCACCATCGCGCCACGGCCACCACGGCAGTGCACCCGACGCTGTACCAGACCACCACGTAGAGGGGATCGTTGAACGGGCAGCAGAATGCGAAGACGAAGGCGCCGCAGGCCCCGGCGGCGACGCCGCTCGCAAGCGCGCTAAGCCGCGGCTGGGTCGGCGCCGCCCGGCGCATCAGCGCCCCGAGCAGTGCGAGGATCGGCAGCGAGAGCACGAAGATCGAGGTTGCGCACCGCATGCCGCTCATCGGATTGATACGGTCGAGCAGCCCCAGCTCGGCCATCCCTGCGGGCGTGACGAACGCACCGCCGACCATGGCCTGCGCCGCCAGCACGCAGGCGAGCAGCAGCCCGTACCGCGGCCGTGCCGTCGGCGAAAAGGATCGGACCGCCAGCACGCAGGCAGCCAGGGCGAGGAGGCCGAGGCTCGCTACCCTCCACACCAGATGGGGCGCCCAACCCATATGGTGCATGTCGGCGCGCATCAGGCCCGTAGCCGGGGCAAGGGCGAGCTCCACCGCACACAGCGCGAGGAGCAGCACGCCTTCCCGCACCATACTGCGCCGCCGGACTGGCGAGAGCTCGGACGACAGGTCGACGATCAGGGCTTCATTCGACATCGGGGGTCATCTCGATCAATGCCGTCAGGCGGGCGAGCCCGCGGTGGATGTTCATCTTCACGGCCGACGGGGACAGGCCGGTCTGGGCCGAGGCTTCGTCGATGCTATAGCCCTGCACCTTGACTAGCAGGATCGCCTGGGCCTGGGCCGGGCGGATCTGGTCGAGCAGGCTGGCGAGGACCGAGCTGCTGACCACCGCCGCCCCGTGATCGCCGGCGGCGATCGTGTCGGGCAGTTCGTCCGCCGAACGGCGCGCCAGGCTGCGCAGCTGGTCCACCCATTTGTTCTTGGCGATCGCCGCGAGCCAGGGAGCGAAGGGGTAGCGCGGATCATAGGTGTGGCGCCGCCGATGGATGGCGAGCAGGGTTTCCTGGACGGCATCGTCGACCTCGCCCGGCGGCAGCCTCCGCTCGAAATAGCGCGTCAGCCATTCGGACGTCTCTCCCAGCAGCCGCCTATACGCGCCGCCATGCCCGTTCTGGGCGGCTTCCATCAGGCCGCTCCAGCTGTCGGGCGCCATGCCGGAAGGCCGCGCGCGCGCGGGCCGCGGCGCCCCGGAGGGCGGCCTTGAGATGATTCTCGACAGAAAGTCGGGGCGCATGAATCCTTATTCGCCCGCGACGCGATGCGGGTCACTCTGCGTCGAACTTTTCTGCCGGAGGGTGTACCCCGTTCCGGCAACGCGTAAGGACAGGCCATGGAGTGGAGCGACGTCCGTATCTTCCTGGCCGTGGTGCGCGCCGGCACGCTGGGCGGCGCCGCGCGCGCGCTGCGTCTCAGCCATCCCACCATCGGCCGGCGGCTGCGCGCGCTTGAGGCGGCAACCGGCCAGACGCTGTTCCAGCGCACCGCCGAAGGGCTCATCCTCACCGAGGAGGGGAGCGCGATCGTGTCGCTGGCCGAGCAGATGGAAGAAGGCGCGCTGGCGATGGAGCGGCGGCTTGCCGGGCAGGAGCAAAATCTGCGCGGCCGCCTGCGCATCTCCTCGGCCGACTGGTTCGGTGCCTATGTGCTGCCCCCGATCGTCGCCGACTATACGCGCGCGCATCCGGACGTCGATGTCGAGATCCTGACCGGCACGCGCCTGTTCAGCCTCGCGCAGCGCGAGGCGGATATCGCCTTCCGGATCGTGCCCTTCGACACGTCCGACATCGTCCAGCGGCGGCTGGCCCGGCTGCACTACGGCGTCTACATCGCCGCGAGCACGCCCGAGCCGGCATTCGGCGACGGCACCGGCTTCCGGCTGATCACCCATGATACCTCCACGGGCAATTTTCCCGATATCGCCTGGCTTCTGGAAAGCTTCCCCAAGGCGACAACGGTGATGCGCTCGAACAACCGGAATGTGCAGGCGCGCATGTGCAGACAGGGGATCGGCATCGCCGTCCTTCCCCGCGCCGTCGGCAGCCAGACCCCCGGGCTGCGCCTGCTCGACCTGCCGGAGGCGCCGCCGAGCCGGGACATCTGGATGGGCTATCATCGCGATCTGAAGCATCTGCAGCGCCTCCGCGCGTTTATTGCGGTGCTGGACGAGCACCTGCGGGATGTCGGGCCTGGCTAGCCAACAGGACGAACGGCCTTTCCCGGTAGGAGAGATCCTTGATCCGCCGGAGCCCAAGCTTTTCGGCAAGCTTCAGCGAGGGAAGGTTGACCGGCTCGACCAGGCAGGCGACGCGATCATGGGGCGTGGCCTGTGCCAGCCAGCTTAGAAGGCCGGTGATCGCCTCGAGCGCCAAACCCCGCCCGCCGACGTCGGACGAGAAGAGCCACGAAGCTTCGGGCACGCTGTCGAGCAGCGGATCGACCCGCCGTCGGAAGAAGCCTGCACCGACTTCGCCGATGATGCGGCCGCTGGGCCGTTCGACGACGGCGAGCGCGCCGAAGCCGAAGAGGCTCCAATGGCCCGCGCAGCGTAGCACCCTTGTCCAGGCGCCTTCTTCGGAACCGGGTAAATTGCCGATGAACCTGCGCACGTCGGGATCAGCCGAGAGCGCCAGGATCGCCGGCACGTCGCCGGGTTCATAGGGACGCAGGAGGAGCCGCTCGGTGCCGATCATAGGGGTCCTGGAAGAAGGGCGCCGACGGCTTCAGCTAATGCGCAAGCAGGTGCGGACGAAGCGGACGAGCTCGCCGCTCAGCTCCAGATCCTCCGGCGTGCCACCCAGGAAGCCACCATGGGGCATCGCCTCGAAGACGTGAAGCTCGGCAGAAACGCCGGCCTTCCGCAGGGCGCGATGCATGCGCACGGTGTTGGAGAGGAAGAGATCGCGGGTACCGGATTGCAGCAGCGTCGGCGGCAGGCCAATCAGGTCGCCGAACAGCGGCGAGAGCGCGGGATCGGAGAGGTCGGCGCCGTGGGCATAGAGCAGGTTCGCCGCGCGCAGCGGGAGGGGCAGCATCAGATCCACCAGGCGGTTCACTGCGAAGCTGTCCCCGGACTCGGTCAGGTCCACCTCGGGCGACAGCAGGACGAGACCGGCCGGCATGGGAAGCCCCGCCTCCCGCGCCCGCAGCAGCATGGCGACGGCAAGGTTGCCGCCTGCAGATCTGCCGCCGATCACCACGTCCGAAGGCTTGTGATGCTCCAGCACATGGGCATAGGCCGCCAGCGTATCGTCCAATGCGGCGGGATAGGGATGCTCGGGCGGCGTGCGATAGTCTACGCCGTAGCAGCACAGGCCGTGCAGGTCCGCCTGCATCTGCGCACCGACCCGGCACGCCTCGCCCCCGCCAAATACCAGCGCGCCGCCGTGCAGATCGAGATAGGCCGCTTCGGCGATGGTCGCGGTATCGGGCGTGGCGACATGGACGACCGTGTCGCCGAGCCGAACGGTCTCGACGCTGGCGCGCAAACTGCCGGCAAGATCCTTGATGCCGGCGGCATAGTGCGCATCCACCGCCGCCTTGATCCGGACCCAGCCATCACGATCCTCGGGATCCGGCATCGGGTGCTTGGCATTGATCGGCACACCGTCGGCGTCGACCAGACGGTCCAGCGCGGCCCGCGCCTCCGCGCTGATCGAGCGAGGCGCAGGAAGCACGCGGGCGGGCAACCGCACACCGAAGCTTTGTTCATCCATGCGCGGCTGCCTCCTTGGGGGTCTGGTCTACGAGGAGGATGCGGGTCGCTCCTCCGTTGTTTTTAAGCTTCGTCCTGCCACCTGCGCAGATCGGTCTGATCATGATAGGCCATCCGATCCGGCGTGGTGATGAACTCCATGGTCGTGCCCCAGGGCATGCGGCAATAGCAGACCTTGTTTCCGGGACCTTTTTCCGTCGCATAGGGGATGGCACGCGGCGCCGTCAGCGGCGTGCCGCCCGCCTTCTCGAACCGCGCGACCGATGCATCGATATCGTCGGTGTAGAGCGCGAAATGGGTAATGCCGAAGTCGCTCGCGCGGATCGGCTGCGCCTGTTCGGGTCCGTGCATCTCGAACAGCTCGATATCGGGTCCGGTGCCGATCTTGACCATTGCCTGCCCGCGCACAACCGTCCCGGGGAAGGCGCCCACGGCGCGCTCGAACTCAGGCCCCTGTCGCGGCGGATCCTGCGGGCCGAACGACTGGTAGATAAGCTGGGCGCCGAAAGCCTCCGCCAGGAAGGCTTTGGCGGCTTCGATGTCGGGCACGGTGATGCCGATATGATTGACGCCGCGAATGACGGGTGCGGTCATGACGTTCTCCTTCGTTGATGGTTCGATTGCCCGCGGGTATTGGCGCGGTCGCCTGTTCATCCGGCCGTGAGGAAGTCGATCAGCGCGGCTGCGACTTCCGCCGGCCGCTCGTCCGCGACATAATGGCTGCACCGTGCAATCTCGCCGCCGGTCACGTTGGTGGCGAACTCCTCGAGCATCGGCACCATCCGCGCGCCGAAGCGCTGCTCTCCGCCGAGAGCAAGCACCGGCATCTCAAGCGGCTGCTTCTTGTACGCGAGCGCGGCTTCATGGTCGGCGTCGAGCGTGCGATACCATTCCATGCCGCCGCGGGTGCGGCCGGGAAGCCTCATCGCTTTCGCATAGATCTCGATGTTCGCCGGATCGAAGCTGCTGTGGTCGTAGAAGCGCTCGGCCATGAAGGTCGCAATATAGTCCCGCTCCCGGCCGTGGAGCAGACGTTCCGGCAGGTCCTGGTTGGCATGGAAGCCGAAATGCCAAAGCCTTGCGATCGTCGCCTCCCACTGGCTCCAGCCGGGAAGCGGCACGTCGAGGACCGCCAGTTGGGTGACAGCCTCTCGGTGGAGGGCGGCCTGCGCCAGTGCGACCATGCCGCCGATATCGTGCCCGCACACGGTATAGCGCGCGTGGCCAAGGGCAGCCATTACCTCGTGCGCATCCTGCGCCATCGTCGCCTTGTCATAGCCGTCCCGCGGGCAGTCGGAGAACCCCGCGCCGCGCAGATCGATCGCTACCACGCTGAAATGCTCGGCGAGCAGCGGCATCACCTGGTGCCATTCCCACCAGGTTTCCGGCCAGCCGTGCAGCAGGAGGATTGGCGGGCCGGAGCCCCCGGTGACGGCGTTGATCTTGATGCCGTTCGCCGGCACCAGTTGCTGGGCAAAGCCCGGCAGGGCTGCGATCATGATCGCTCTCCAATGGGATCGAAACGTTCGGGCGGGGCGGGGGCTTCAGGACGCGTCGAAGTCCGTGGCGATCGTGACGTCGCGCCAGGCGTCGATGTCGCGGCGGAAGGCGGCAAGCTTCCGCTCGGCGATTGCGTGCGCCGCAGGGCCGAGCGGCAGGTGGAGCGGGGCGTCCTCGGCGTCGACCGCCTGCAGGATCACCGCGACCGCCTTGTCCGGATCGCCCGCCTGGTTGCCGTTGCCCGTCTCGCGATACTGCTTGCGCGAGCTCGCGGCATATTCGGACATCGCGTTGGCCGCCATGGCAATGGACCGGCCCAGAAAATCGGTGCGGAACGGCCCGGGCTCGACGATCAGCACGCGGATGCCGAACGGCTTCAGTTCGCCGGCAAGCGCCTCAGAGATGCCTTCCACCGCGAATTTGGCGGCATGGTAATAGCCCCCGCCGCCCCGGCCCTCGATCCCGGCACCGGACGACATGTTGACGATCACGCCTCCTGCGCGCCGCAGGACCGGCAGCGCGGCTCTGGTGGTCTCGATGAGCCCGAAGACATCGACTTCGAACATCGGCCGATATTCCTCGGGCGTGGCTTCCTCGATTGCGCCGAACAGCGCGTAGCCGGCATTGTTCACGAGTACGTCGAACCCGCCGAAGCGGTCGACGGCCCGCGCGACGACTGCCCTGGCCGCCGCCGGATCGGTCACGTCCAGCGGCAGGGTGAGCATCCGACCATCGAACGGCGCGGCCATATGCGCGATCGTCTCGACGTTGCGCGCCGTAGCGATGACCCGGTCGCCGCGCCGTACCGCGGCAAGGGCGAGCCGCTGGCCGAAGCCGCTCGAGCAGCCGGTGATGAGCCAGGTTTTCATGACATACGCTCCACTGGTTTTCCGGCGAGAGTGGCAAGCCGCTCAGAGCGGCTGGAGGACGCTGCGCTGGGGTTGGACGGCGGTGACGATGGCGACGTCCGCCATGACCCGAGCCGTCTCCGGCGCCTGGAGCGCCGCTTCCATGGCCGCCATGTCTCGGAAGTTGACGACGCCCACGGCGAGCAGCCCGGCGCCGTCTTCTTGCGGGAAGAAGCCGGCGGCACTGATGAGACCGTAAGGACCCCAACTTTCCCGCACGAGCGGGAAGTGCACGTCGATCCAATGATCGCGGTCGAACGGCGTGTCCGCATCGCCCGCATAGGTCACCAGCATCGTGATCATCCTCGAAGTCCTTGTTCGCGAGCGCCCGAACCCCCCGCGGCAATCTGCTACCGCCTCGAGTTCGATCGGCTCCTTTCCGACGATGACGGCAATTTAGATTCTTGAATTTGTTCTTGAACGGCCAGCATTGCACGCTTGCCGTTCAGATTTGTGCGGGTGGTGGAAAGGCACCGCGCCGACAGCGTGTGCAATCCGGCGTTTGCGCACCTCCGTCGGCGCAAATTCTTCAGACCGGCCTCATGCCGCCATCGACGCGGAGTTCGACCTCAGTTGAGGCGCGTACAATGTGGTCATCCGGCGACAAGTGCGAGCGGCAGGTTATGGTGGAAACCGCCGTTCAGAGCCTGACTGGTGAGCGTCGCATTCTGGTCGGGAGCGGCCGCGGCGAGGCGAGCAGGTGCACCAGGCAGCAGCGCGCCCACTTCCCGCCGTTCGGAGGATCTCGCGAGCTTTCCAGAAG
>NZ_JBEPMV010000014.1:0-11272 GCF_040545965.1 Sphingomonas trueperi
CAAATCCTGGTGGACGGCTGCTTAGCTGCGAGCCCTCGAAAGCTCGCAGTTTGCTCGGCTGTAATGTCTGTTCTTTGCGACAGCCGTCATTCAGCCGGTTGCGCTACACGGCAGCTTCGCCGGACTGCCGTCACCAGGTTGAATCTGAGAACCGTCCGTTTGAGTCCGCTTCTGGAATAATCCATTGGCTGGCGAGAGCCCCAATCAGGGGGCCGGCTGCTTGGCCCCCCCCAACCGGTACGGGGACTGAGTGCGAACGAAAATCGCGGAACGTCCGCTTCTGGAAAGCTCGCGAGATCCTCCGAACGGCGGGAAGTGGGCGCGCTGCTGCCTGGTGCACCTGCTCGCCTCGCCGCGGCCGCTCCCGACCAGTTCAAGACATTCAGCGTCGTGATGTGAGCGGCGGCTCTTGCTGAAACCCGCCATTCGGGTCGCGCAAACTGCCGTTCGGTTATGCGCCATACTTTCCGACGCGTAGCGGCAACGAGCTCTCGGCTGACCCGATTGTGGGAGTAACAAAAGAGTGCTGCCAGATTGCCCGGCTGATGTGTGTGCCTGCCAGACTGAAGGCGCGGCTTAGCCTCTGCCACTGGCTCTACCTCGCATACCCAATTGAAGTCCAATCGTTTTCATTCTGCACGTGGTGGAGCAGCAAGAGCTGATTTACTCATATACGAAGATGCCGTCCGATCTTCCGCGCTTTCAACGGTAAAACTAGCTACCGCATGTAATCTAACGCCGGTGAGTAGCTTCCGCCAACGAGATGCTAAGGCTCCCACACAGGACCAATTTGACTCATTGGTATTGTTTATATACTGATTGGGCTGCTGAGGGGGGCGAATAGGTCTCCCGAGCTAATAGAGCGCAACAACGCATTAGGGAGGATGCTGCTTTGAAAGCACTCATTTTGGCGGGGGCGAGCTTCTTCATCGCGCTTCCAACGGCTGCTATGGCGCAGGAGCAGGCCGGAGACGGTGGCGCGGGAGATACTGAGATTGTCGTCACCGGATACCGCGCATCGCTTGCCGCCGCGATCCGGGCCAAGCGGGAAGCAGGCGCGATTGTAGATTCGGTTTCTGCCGAGGATGTCGGCAAGTTTCCCAACACCAATGTCGCCGAAGCGCTTACCCTTGTGCCGGGCGTCACCGTCGATCGGCAGTTCGGCCAGGGCGAAAAGGTCTCGATCCTGGGCACCGACCCGTCGTTGAACCGGACGCTGCTCAACGGCCAGACCGTCGCTTCGGCAGACTGGTTCATCCTTGATACGCCCGGCCGCACCTTCAACTATGCCCTGCTGGCGCCGCAGCTCGTCGACCGCGTGGACGTCTACAAGTCGCCCGAGGCGCGGATTGACGAGGGTTCGATCGGCGGCACGGTCAACGTGCTTACTCGCACGCCGCTCGCACTGAAGCCGCTCTCGGTCGCCGGGTCGCTCGGCTATCTCTACAATGACCGCTCGAAGAAGGGGGATCTTCAGGGCTCGGCGTTCATCAGCTGGCGGAATGAGGCGGCAACCTTCGGCATCCTCGCCTCTTTCCAGCGGGCCAAGGATCGGCTGCGTCGTGACGGCGTGGAAAGCTATGGCACGATCAAGGCGAGCCAATGGGCCGGCGGCAATGCCGACAATCCGGTGGACTCGCGCAAGGCGGGCTGCACGGGCAGTTGCGCCAGCACGCTGACGAGCAATCTCGACGCGGTCAGTCCGAACGCGTTCGGCACTTCCTATTTCGAGCAGAGCCGCGAGCGCCTGTCCTATTCTGCCACGGCCCAGTGGCGCCCGTCCGAAGCCTTCGAGCTGCAGTTCGATTGGCTCAAGATCGACGCCACCTACAACAATCTCAACCAATCGATGTACGCCTTCCAGGGCAATACCTGGAACAGCCTCGACAAGCTCACCGATCTCACCGTCCGCGATGGGATCGTCACTAAGGCAAGCTTCAACAACGCGCTCAGCGTGCTGGACGTGCAGTATCGCGAAGCAGAGATGCACTCCGACACCTACCGTGCCAGTGCCAAGTGGCATAGCGGTGCGTTCAACGTGGCGCTGCAAGGCGGCCTTTCGGATGCCGATGGCGGAACGAAGCGACAGGTGTTCTTGGAGTTCCTCAACAGCGCCAGCTACACCTTCGACATCTCGGGCGCCCCCAAAGCCCCCGGTATCCTGACTTACTCTAGCAACGTCCAAGGTTCGCCGGGCAGCTTCGTGACCGATCCGGGCTGGAGCGGCAACACTGTCGCCAAGCCGACGACGGACAAGGAGCGCTATGGCCAGCTCGACGCCGATATCGGCTTCGACGGTCCGATCAAGAAGCTGTTGTTCGGGTACAAATATCGACGCCATGAGACCGCGCAGCGCTATGCCGGCATCGCGCTTTCGGGCTTGTCTGCTCCCGCATCCCAGTTCAGTCCCAGCGTGGCGCCGAGCAACTATCTGGCCGGTTTCCAGGTCAACGAGCAGATGGCCCGCCGGTTCGTGATCAGCGGTCCGTCGATGGTCCAGTTCCTCGAAGGGCGAACCCTGCCGGCCCCGTCCATCTTTGCCGCGGCGGAGTTTACCGCTGGCAATTGGGAAGTGGATGAGGACATCCACGCCCTTTACGGTCAGGCGAATTTTGAGGTCGCGGGACTGCGCGGCAATTTTGGGGTTCGCTACGTCCACACCGGCACCTCCAGCCAGGGCTATGTTTGTGCCTCGGGCACGCCATGTAACACCGCATCGAACTGGCGCTGGCAGACGACGAAGAGCAGCTACGACAATATCCTGCCCAGCGTGAACGTCATAGCTGATGTCCGCAAGGATCTCATATTCCGCTTTGCGGCAGCGCAAGTCGTGGCGAGGCCCAATTATGCCGACCTTACCAACTACTTCTGGCTTTCCGACGGCATTCTCACCGGTGGGGGCGGCAATCCGAACCTGAAACCGTACAAATCTAACAATGTCAATGTCTCGCTGGAATGGTACTTCGCGCCACGCTCGATCTTGTCAGCGGAGGTTTTTTACAAGGACATCAGCAATTACATTCTGAACCAGACGGCGCCGGAGCAGTACTTCAACCAGTCTCAGGGGCGGGTGACGACCTACCAGATCAGCCGGCCCTTCAATGCCGGATCAGCCGAGGTGAAGGGGTTTGCCGCCGCCTATCAGCAGGAGCTGCCACTCGGCTTCGGACTGCTGGCGAACTATACCTACTCGGACGGGTCCGGCCGCGATGGGGCCGATCTGCCGTTCAACTCGCGCCATCAGGTGAGCCTGAGCCCATTCTGGGAGCAGGGCCCTGTGAGCCTGCGCGGCACCTATACCTGGAGGTCGAAATACTTCACCGGGGTTGATCGCGGCGACAACATGTATGTGCGCGGCGTGGAAAACGTAGATGCATCGCTGACGTACAAGCTGATCTCGAACGTCAGCATTACCGCATCGGCGATGAACCTCACCGACGCCGAATATTATGCCTACGCGAACACCCCCGCATTGCCGCGTGGCGTGTATCGCAGCGGCAGGAAGTTCCTGCTGTCGCTCAACCTCAATCTGTAAACTCGAAGGGGCGCCGGGACCTGATCTCGGCGCCTCGCCTACGTGTGGTCCGACGCCTGCGGGCGAGGCCTGCTGCTGCTGCGCCAGCAACTCCTCGATGTGTAAGTGCGCTTCGCGTCGTTAAGTCAAGCTTCCGAGCACCGCTAATCGGGGGCCCCCCGTCGTCGATGCCAATTTCCCAGCCGACAGCCTTGTGTTGCGATCATCTGGATCGCCTGCCACTCTCCGTGTGTCTACATAGACCATCCGGTTAGGCGCAATCTTATATGCAGATGTTCCAGCTGGGGGCTTAATCCTGAACCTAGCTAGTTGTGATGAAATCCGACCATTGAGCAGACCAATCGGTCGTTGGGATGCTGATGTAGACGTTGTGGGCCGAATGCTGAAGAGGGCGATTGGAGCTGAGTAGTTTCTGCTAATACTCTTTCTGGTGGCAGAGCGCGATAGCCGACCCTACCGAACACGTGATCAACGCGTCATCTGTCGACCAGAATGCGTCGTTGATTTACGGCCTCTGACCGTCCGGTCGCGTCAAAATCCGCCGTTCAGAAGACGCCTCTGACTGCGCTCCTATGGGCCACGACGGGAGAGTGCCAGCCTCTTCAATCCCTCACCCAGTTCGCAAATTGTCGAACACGCGAAATCAACCAAGGACCATCTGGGTTATCAGAACGCCGTTCAACGTGATCACGACGGTCGTGACAAAAAGCGCACCGGTGCGGATCACTCGACCGTTGGCAAAGCGCCCCATCAATGCTCGATCGCCAGTAAAGCGCACGAGTGGGACGACGGCGAACGGAAGTTGCAGGCTTAGTACCACCTGGCTTAGCAATAGGAGCTTCGCCACGCCGCCGTCCCCGTACACGCCCGCGACTGCAGCGGCAGGCACGATGGCCAGCCCGCGCGTGATCATGCGCCGCAGCCACTGCGGCAGTCGAAGGTCGAGAAAGCCCTCCATCACGATCTGCCCGGCCAGCGTCCCGGTAATAGTGGCGTTCTGACCGGACGCGAGCAGCGCCACCGCGAAGAGCGTGCTTGCCAAGCCCACGCCGAGCGCTGGCGCCAGTAGGGCATAAGCGTCGCTGATTTCCGCTACCTTGGTCTGGCCCGACCCGTGAAACGCGGCCGCGGCGAGGATCAGGATCGCGGCATTGACGAAAAGCGCAAGGCTGAGTGCCACCGTGCTGTCGATCGTAGCGAACCGAATGGCTTCGCGCTTCCCGCAGTCGCTGCGGTCGAAGGCGCGTGTCTGTACGATCGAGGAATGGAGGTAGAGATTGTGCGGCATCACCGTCGCCCCGAGGATGCCGATCGCGACGTACAGCATCGTGGGATTCGTGACGATCTGCGGCGATGGCAGCAGCCCGGCACCAATCGCCCCGATGCTTGGCTGCGCCCAGAGGAGCTCCACAGCAAAGCAGAGGGCGATGACGATCAGCAGCGCAACGATGAACGCTTCCAGCTGTCGAAAGCCGTGACGCTGCAGCGTCAGGATCAAAAACACATCGAGCGACGTGACGAGGATCCCGCCCACGAGCGGAAGCCCGAACAGCAGCTTGAGCGCCACCGCCGTACCGATCACTTCCGCCAGATCGCAGGCGATAATCGCTAGTTCGCACAGCAGCCAGAGGCCGATCCGAGGTGCCAACGGGTAGCGGGCGCGACAAGCCTGGGCAAGATCCATGCCCGTGACGATGCCCAGCTTCGCCGATAGGCTCTGGAGCAACATCGCCATCAGGTTCGACATCAAGATGACCGACAGCAGCGAATAGCCGAAGGCGGAACCGCCGGCGAGGCCGGTCGCCCAGTTTCCAGGGTCCATATAGCCGACCGCCACGAGATAGCCGGGGCCCGCAAAGGCACCCAGCTTCCGCCAGAACCCCGCGGCGGCGGGCACCGCGACGCCCCGGAACGCGCCGGGCAGGCTCGCCGCGCGGCTTGCGGTCGAGCCCCCGGACGCGCCCATGTCCCCCTCGAACGGCGGCATCAGCTGGCGGCGCTGAGCTTGATCGTGCCGTTGACGCCGGTGGGGAAGAAGCCGCCACGATCGACCGACGCCTTGTTGAGATACGCGATATTGAGAACCTGGCCGGCGGAGCGGCTGAACGCCACGCCGTTGGAGTCCGTCGGTACGATGTTGGTGGCAGTGCCGATCGGGCGGATACCTTGGTCAAGGTCGCTCGATCCGTCCAAGCTGTCGCGCGCGTTGGAAATGGCTTCGGTGGCATCGATGAGCGACGGCGTCGTCAGCCCCTTGCGATACAGCGTCGTGCGGATCAGCCCGGCGTGATAGGCCTCTGCCGCGAGAATGCCGGCTGCTGCCTCGAGATAGGTCTTGTTGGTGATCAGCGGCGAGGCGCCCTTGTAGGCGCTGACGCCGACATCTTCGAAGATGAATGCCGCGAGCAGGAAATTTTCGTCGCTCGCATAGGGGTCGAATGCCTGGTTGGCGCCGACCAATCCGGCGGCCCGTGCCGCTGTCGAAAATGCGCCGTTCACGTCGGCGGACAGGTCGAGATTGGGCTGAGCGACCGCAACGCTGCCAAGGGCGCTACGAAGAAAGGCGACGTGCGCCTGTTCGTCGCCGGCGATTTCCCGCGCATAGCGGGCCACGGCGTCGTCCTTGAAGGTCACCTGCCGCGCGCCGTTCGGTGCGCCGGCTTGACCTGTACCAGACAGCAGGCTCGCCGGCAGCGAAACGCCATTGGCGGCGAAAGAATAAAACTGCGCTTCCAGATATTCGAGATTCAGCGCGAAGTTGAGCACGTCCTGATCGGAGAGCGCGCCGGACGGACTAGGGGTTGGGGTCGGCGTCGGCGTGGGCGTGATCATCGATCCCGGCCCATCGTCATTGCTGCTGCACGCGGCGAGCATGGTAGCTCCCGCGACCGCAAAGCCTGCGTTTTTCATGAAGGCCCGGCGTTCGGCGCGGCGAGCGTCGCATGCGTCCAGGACCTGGAGAACGATATCGTGGTTCATGGCTGAGGCCTCCCTAGGACCGAGCGATCAGTTCGCTGCGCTGGTGACGATGGTGCCGTTGACGCCGTTGGGGAAAAATCCGCCGGCAGTGACGGCCGCCTTGTTCAGGTAGACGATATTGAGGACCTGGCCCGTCGAGCGGCTATAGGCGAGGCCGTTGGCGTCGAGCGGCGCGATGTTGCTGGACGTGCCGATGGGACGGATGCCCTGATCATCGTCGCTTGCCCCATCGAGACTGTCGCGCGCATTGGAGATCGCCTCGGTGGCGTCCACCAGGCTCGGGGCCGCGATCCCCTTGGCGTCGAGCGTCGTGCGGACGAGCGCGGCGTGATAGGCCTCCACCGCCAGAATGCCTGCGGCGGCCTCGAGGAACACCTTGTTGGTGATCAGTGGCGAGGCGCCCTTATAGGCGGTGACCCCGACATCCTCGAAGATGAACGCGCCAAGAAGGAAGTTCTCGTCGCTTGCATAGGGATCGAAGGATTCACCCGCGCCGATGAGTCCTGCGGCACGGGCCGCGTTGGAAAAGGCGCTGGTGGGGGACACCCCGATGTCGATCTGGGGTTGCCCCACGGCGGTCGCGCCGATGGCACTGCGGAGAAAGGCGACATGGGCGCGTTCATCCGCAGCGATTTCCTGGGCATAGGCGGCGACCGCCGGATCCCTGAACGTCGCCTGGCGTGCGCCGATGGCAGCGCCGACTTTGCCGGAGCCGGTCAGCAGGTCGGCGGACAAGCCGACGCCGTTCGCGGCGTAGGAATAGAATTGCGCCTCGAGATATTCGAGGTTGAGCGCGAAGTTGAGTACGTCGCCATCGGTAAGCGTGGCCTGCGCGGCGGCGCGCTGGATGCTGGTCGCCATTGCAAGTCCGCCCCCGGCAACTGCGGTGAGCGCGAAGGCCTTGAAGAATTCTCGGCGGTCTTTTCGGCGTTGGGCCTGTTGTTCGAACGCTTCGAGTAGCTCGACTTCCTGGTTCATGGCGAGTGCCTCCCTGATGGTAGCGGCTCTCGAACCACGGGCGTTTTCAAGCAGTTCCGGTTCGGGGCGGGCTGGGTACGGTGTCGTACAAAACGTCCCATGACGCGCATTTTCATGCATCCGTGGCGCCGCACGTTGCGAAGCTTACAGGCAACGAGGAGAGGGTCGCGCCGATGCTGAAACCGAACGCCCGCTATGCGCCGGACATCCGCGGCAATCTGCTGCTGCGATCCCTTCCGCAATGCGACGCATGGTTGCTGATCCCGCACCTCTCCCGCCTGCACGTCGACCGCGAGGACCAGGTAAGCCGCACGCCGTGCGGAGCGGTGCAATTGATCTTTCCGGAAACTGCGGTCTTCTGTGTTCGTCAGGCGCTTCTCGGCGATCGTCAGCCGGCCCTGGGCTTAGTCGGCCATGAGGGCATGCTGGGCTGGTCGCTGTTGATGGGGGTGGAAGAGAGCTTTAGCCTCGCAACCGTGGAGATGCAGGGTGGTACCGTCCTGTCCATTGCTGCCGGGCCCCTGCTGGAGGCGTGCGCGAAAAGTCTGACGCTCCGTGCAAATCTGCTGCGGTACGCGGACAATTTTCTGGAGCAGGTGGCCTCGATGCTGGGCTCGAACACGATCGATCCCTTGGAACGCCGCGTCGCTCGATGGTTATTGATGCTCCACGATCGCAGCCAAGGCGACACGCTGTCATTGACGCATGACGAGGTCGCACGCGCCCTTCACACACGACGGGCGAGCGTGACCGAATGCTTCCATGTGCTAGAGGGTGAGAAGATACTCCGCTGCGAGCGTGCACGCCTTACTATTTCTGATCGCGAGCGCCTGACGGTGGTGGCAGGATGTTCGTATGGCGCTGCCGAGGCGCGGTATGCTGCGGAAATTGCGCCTTGGCCGCGGGGAGTGCAGCTTCCTCCTCCATCGCCGGGTCAACTTCGTATCTCGGAGGCCACCTTGGTGCCTTGATTGAACCGGTGCGCCGAATTCCGTCTGACCTATTCAGCATGAAAACCTTGGCGCGATCGACCGATCTTCACCCAGTATCTGCCATTCGGCCGGCAACGTGGGTATGGCAGCTTTGTCCCACGACTAGCCACCTCCCTGCCCTTCTGCACCAACTTCCTGGCCGAGCTGTCCGGTAGCAACCTGCATCAGAAGCGGATGGGCGAAGACGACGCGACGGTCTTCTTCCAAAATGTTGAAGTCCTCCGATTCCAAGGTAAGCACAGCGGATCGGGCGATCTGGCCGCGCTCAATGCGAGACAGCTGCGATGCCGACAAGCCGCTGCGTCGGGCTAGTTCGGCCAGTGTCCAGCCAAGCTCCTGCCTCCCTTGTCGGAGCGCAGTGCAAAGATTTGCCCGTTGCCCCTCCTGCCAGGTATTTGGTGTTTTCAGGTGCGGACCAAGGTTCTCTCCTACCTCCGCCACCACCGGCCAATCGATCTCGAACGCATCCATGATACGGGACAGCGTGTCCGGGCCAGGCCATGCCCGCTCATTCTCGATCCGCGATAATGCGCCCCTGCTGATGCCGATGTTGCTGGCGAAGACTTTAGGCGCGACGGGATATCCCGTGCCCCGGTCGCCGCGCCGATAGGCTCGGATAATCGCACCGAGGTCATCGCGAAGGCGGCGGAATCCTCTCGGCAATCGCATTCGACAGGGCGGCCGATGTTGTCTCATTCGGACAGTCTAACAATTTTGTAACGTTCGTGCACGTTTGAAAAACGTCATCCCAAGACGCCTGCATGGCCGTTGTCCGTATCAAATGGGTGGAAGACGAGGAGACGCAGCATGCGCTGGCAGAGCTCGTTCGGCTGCTCGCCCGAGAGGCAGCGCGACGCCATCACGAAAGGACGCGGGATTCCCGCACGCCCGAAGGTGTGAAACAATAAGCCATGCTGACCAACGCTCCTCGCCGCATCGCTCTTTACGGCCGTCACTCCACGACCATGCAGACCGCAACCTCCAGCGCGGATCAGGTCGCATCGTGCGCGAGCCTCGTCGCCTATCTCGGCGGCACGGTGGTCGGGACCTAGCTCGACCCAGAGGTGTCGGGGTATCGCCGCGACCGCGCGGGCCTGAAGAGCCTGCTCGCGGCGGTGCAAGCGGGTGACGTCGACACCATCGTCTGCGAGTCGCTCGGCAGGCTCGCACGCGACGCGGAAGATATCGCATGGCTGGGCAAGAAGCTGTCGTTCCATATGGTGCAACTCCACACCATCAGCGAGGGCCATGTCGACGAGATCAAATTCGCTGTCGCCTGACTCCTCGGCGCGATCCATCTCAAGCATCTGATCGATAAGACCTTGCGCGGGATGCAAGCGGCTATTCTCGTAGGCCGCACCGCCGGTGGGCGTGTTTATGGCTACAAGCGGGTCGTTCGGCTCGGAGACGACGGCGAGCGCATCCGCGGGCTCATCGAGATCGACGAAGCGCAGGCAGCTGTCGTGCGCCAGATTTTTCATTGGTTCGCCTCCGGGCTCTCCTCGATCCAGATTGCCAAGCGCCTGAACGAGCAAGCTGTGCCTGGTCCGCGCGGCGGCCAATGGAATGCATCGACCGTCCGCGGGGACCCGGCGAAGCTGGTCGGTATCCTCAACAACCCGCTCTATGTCGGCCGCTTGGTCTGGGGTCGTCGTCACTGGCGGCGAACCCCTGACAGCGAAAAGCGGGAACGCCGCTACCGCTTGCGGGACCGATCGGAATGGGTCAAGATTGCGGTGCCCGATCTCCGCATTGTCGATGACGCGCTATTCGAGGCCGCTCAGGCGGAGATCAGAAAACGCAAAAGGGCGTCATCGGCAGCCTCCCCTGCCGGACGGAACCGCGCGAAGCACCTGCTTTCGGGTCTCATCCGATGCAGCCGTTGCGGGTCCAACTACACGATCAGCGGAAAGGACTATTATCGCTGTGCGGGGCAGAAGGAGCGCGGCACCTGCGGGAACGAAATCTCGGTGCGCAAAGGCCCACTCGAGACGGCAACGCTGGCCATTCTCCAGGAACATCTGCTGACCGAAGACCATGCGCGGCTGTTCGCGGAAGAGTTCGAACGTGAAGCGCGTCGACTGGGGCAGCGGGAGGGCTGCCACCAGGACGCTGCCGAGGTGCGATTGAAGCAGCTCGAGACCGAACTCGCCAATCTCTACCAGAACCTGCTCGCGGGCCTGGCGAGCCCAGCACTGCGTTCGATGATCGCGGATAGAGAGGCGGAGAAGTCGCGGCTGGAAAGCAGCTCCCGCGGATCTGCGACTAACGGGAATACGGCTCGCTCTGTTCTGCCGCCGCACGGCGAACTGCGGAAGCAGTTCCGCGCCAAGGTGGCGGAGCTGCGGGCGTCGCTCGATAACGATGCCGCGCGACCAGAAGCTGCGGAGATTTTGTCTCGGCTCGTCGAAAGCGTCACGATCTTCCCGGACGAGCCGGACGGCCCGCAGGCGGAAGTGGTCGCGAAGGTGGAGAATCTGGTTGCGTATGCCACAAACGACAACGCCGCCCGAGAGGGCGGCGTGTGGCGTTCTGTGGCGGTGGTTGCGGGGGCAGGATTTGAACCTGCGGCCTTCAGGTTATGAGCCTGACGAGCTACCGGGCTGCTCCACCCCGCGCCAATGCTGATGCCCTTGGTGGGGCAAACGGGGGACATGTGAATGGGTTTTTCCGTGTTTCCTGGTCCAAACGCGACACCGGCTTCAATGCCTGGCGGCGACCTACTCTTCCATTGCTTGAGCAATAGTACCATCGGCGCTGTCTGGTTTCACGGCCGAGTTCGGGATGG
>NZ_JBEPMV010000015.1:0-2500 GCF_040545965.1 Sphingomonas trueperi
ACACCGGCTTCAATGCCTGGCGGCGACCTACTCTTCCATTGCTTGAGCAATAGTACCATCGGCGCTGTCTGGTTTCACGGCCGAGTTCGGGATGGGATCGGGTGGGTCACAGACGCTATGGCCACCAAGCAATGAAGCAGGTGTGGCGTTTGGGGAAACAGGGGTTTTCAAATCGTGCACTGTCAAAGGCTGGACGTTCATCCACCCGGATCCTGACAACCCAGGGTTGTCGATGGGGGTGTGAAACTCTCAAGCGCGAAAAGAGCAATTAGTATCGGTTAGCTCCACGCGTTACCGCGCTTCCACATCCGATCTATCAAGGTCGTGGTCTTCGACCGCTCTATGAAATCTTATCTCGAGGGAGGCTTCCCGCTTAGATGCTTTCAGCGGTTATCCCGTCCATACATAGCTACCCAGCTGCGCTCCTGGCGGAACGACTGGTACACCAGAGGTATGTTCAACCCGGTCCTCTCGTACTAGGGTCAACTCCTCTCAAATTTCGACGCCCACGGCAGATAGGGACCAAACTGTCTCGCGACGTTCTGAACCCAGCTCACGTACCACTTTAATTGGCGAACAGCCAAACCCTTGGGACCTGCTCCAGCCCCAGGATGTGATGAGCCGACATCGAGGTGCCAAACAACCCCGTCGATATGAGCTCTTGGGGGTTATCAGCCTGTTATCCCCGGCGTACCTTTTATCCGTTGAGCGATGGCCCTTCCACGAGGGACCACCGGATCACTATGACCGACTTTCGTCTCTGCTCGACTTGTCAGTCTCGCAGTCAGGCTGGCTTATGCCATTGCACTCTAACAGCCGGTTTCCAACCGGCCTGAGCCAACCTTCGCGCGCCTCCGTTACTCTTTAGGAGGCGACCGCCCCAGTCAAACTACCCGCCACAGAGGGTCCCTGTACCGGATGACGGTACGAGGTTAGACAGTAAAGAACAACAGGGTGGTATTTCACTTGGTGGCTCCACACCAGCTGGCGCCGGTGCTTCAAAGCCTCCCACCTATTCTACACAGTTGTTCTCCACTGCCACTCTGAAGCTGCAGTAAAGGTGCACGGGGTCTTTCCGTCTAACCGCGGGTACTCCGCATCTTCACGGAGAATTCAATTTCGCTGAGCATGTCCTGGAGACAGTGGGGAAGTCGTTACGCCATTCGTGCAGGTCGGAACTTACCCGACAAGGAATTTCGCTACCTTAGGACCGTTATAGTTACGGCCGCCGTTTACCTGGGCTTCATTTCGGAGCTTGCACTCCTCCACTTAACCTTCAGGCACCGGGCAGGCGTCAGGCCCTATACGTCGTCTTGAAGCCGACTTAGCAGAGCCCTGTGTTTTTGCTAAACAGTCGCTACCCCCTGGCCTGTGCCCCCAACAAGAGCTTGCGCTTATGCTGGGCCTCCTTCTTCCGAAGGTACGGAGGCAATTTGCCGAGTTCCTTCAGGACACTTCTCTCAAGCGCCTTGGTATACTCTACCTGACCACCTGTGTCGGTTTCGGGTACGGTCTATACGGTGGGGCTATTTCCCGGGACTGCTTCGAAGCCAGTTCAATCCGATAAGAACTGACAACACACGCAATCCGTCACACACCACCAGGCCCACGAATATTAACGTGGTTCCCATCGACTACCCCCTTCGGGCTCGTCTTAGGGGCCGGCTCACCCTGCGCGGATTAGCCTTGCGCAGGAACCCTTGGTCTTTCGGCGAGAGGGCATCTCACCCTCTTTATCGCTACTCATGTCTGCATTCGCACTTCCGATACCTCCATGGTCGGTTACCCTTCCACTTCACAGGCTTACGGAACGCTCCGCTACCGCGTGATCGTAAACGATCACACCCTAAGCTTCGGTGCACGTCTTGAGCCCCGTTACATCTTCGCCGCAGGAACCCTTATTTAGACCAGTGAGCTGTTACGCTTTCTTTAAAGGATGGCTGCTTCTAAGCCAACCTCCTGGTTGTTTTGGGATTCCCACATGCTTTCCCACTTAGACGTGACTTGGGGACCTTAGCTGTAGGTCAGGGCTGTTTCCCTTTTGACGACGGACCTTAGCACCCGCCGTCTGTCTCCCGGATATCACTCCTAGGTATTCGGAGTTTGGTTAGAATTGGTAGATCTCGCGACCCCCGCATCCATCCAGTGCTCTACCCCCTAGGGTGTTCATCCGAGGCACTACCTCAATAGTTTTCGCGGAGAACCAGCTATTTCCCGGCTTGATTGGCCTTTCACCCCTAAGCACAACTCATCCGGTAACTTTTCAACGTTAATCGGTTCGGACCTCCAGTGCGTGTTACCGCACCTTCATCCTGGTCATGCATAGATCGCCGGGTTTCGGGTCTAATGCATCAAACTAAGTCGCCCTATTCAGACTCGCTTTCGCTGCGCCTACACCTATCGGCTTAAGCTTGCTTGATACATTAAGTCACAGACCCATTATGCAAGAGGTACGCGGTCAGGGCATAAAGCCCCTCCCACTGCTTGTAGGCATTCGGTT
>NZ_JBEPMV010000016.1:0-1063 GCF_040545965.1 Sphingomonas trueperi
TAGAGCAATTTCACATTGACCGTTGATATCCAGCGGCCTGGAAGAAGTTGGCACATTGGCAGGGCGGGAAGCGATCAAGCAGTTCGCCGATGCGCTCGACAAGGGCATCGACGGTTCGGGCTGGCTGCTGGCGCAGGAGCGCCTTGAGCTTGGCAAAGGCCATCTCGATCGGGTTCATGTCGGGGCTGTAAGGAGGCAAGTAGAAGAGTTGGGCGCGCCGGGCGGTGATAGCCTCGCGGATGCCGGCGACCTTGTGGGCAGGCAGATTGTCGAGCACCACGACATCGCCGCGCCGGAGCGTGGGCGCCAGGACGTCGCGGACATAAACCCGAAAGGCGTCGCCATCCATCGGCCCGTCAAGCACCCAAGGCGCGGTCATGCCGGTCAGGCGCAGGCCTGCGATGAAGGTCATCGTCTTCCAATGTCCGAACGGCACGCGATCGCGGCAGCGCTTGCCGACCGGCGCCCAGCCATAGAGCCGCGCCATCTTGGTGTTTACCCCCGTCTCGTCGAGGAAGACGAGGCTCTCAGGGTCGATGAACGGCTGGGCTGCCCGCCACAACTGGCGACGTGCCGCGACGTCCGGCCGCTCCTGTTCGGCTGCGTGCAGGGCTTTTTTTAAACGACAGGCCGAGCCGCCGCACCGCATTCCACATCGCGCCGGTGCTGAGCCCGATCCCGTGTTCGGCCAGCAGCCACGCTTGCGCCTGCGCCAGCGTGATCCCCGGCTGCGAGCGGATGTGCGCCGCCAGCGCCAGTTCCTGTGTTGGGGAGAGCTTGCGCGGGGGACGGCCGCGGTTCGGGTTGATCCCGGCATCACCGGTCAGCCGTCGCCGGATCCGCGCCTTGTAAATATAGGCCACGCTGACCTTGAAGAGCACTGCTGCCTCGCGAACCGGCATCCCGCCGTCCACCGCTGCCAGCACCCGATCGCGCAAATCCTGCGAGTAACTCTGCCCAGATCGCCAACCCATTGCCGCCTCCGTCGTGACGGACGCCTATGAATCACACGACCACCGAAAAGGGAATCCCTCGCGATTCCGCCCATCGTGAAGATGCTCTA